>JAQSDU010000020.1 GCA_029946065.1 Flavobacterium sp. | reverse complement strand
TGCAAAACCAGTGTTCTAGACTATATATAAGTTCCGCAACGGCGACACGCCCGAATTAATCGAAACGGATGGCTTTGACGGGAGAAATTTTGGTAATGATGTAGGATGGAATCAGCAAAACCAACAGACAAATCGCCACTGTACCAATATTAAGTAGTATAATATAAAGCCAATCGAAATACACCGGCGCTTCATTAACATAGTAATTTTCCGGCGGCAGTTTGATAATACCAAAGTATTTTTGCAGCAGCAGCAGCCCGATCGCGATGGAATTACCCCAAAATAACCCGCGAATAATGAGATAAAAAGCATTATACAGGAATATTTTGCGCACCATCCAGTTGCCAGCGCCCATGGATTTTAGCACTCCAATCATTTGCGTGCGTTCGAGAATGAGCACCAGTAATGCTACGACCATATTAATAGTAGCGACAACAATCATGATTGTAATAATGACGAGAATATTGAAATCGAAAAGCTTGATCCATTCGAAAATATAAGCAAATTTCTCGACGATGGTTTGAGAATTTAGCGTAGAACTGGTTTGGGCGTATACTTCGTTGCCTTTGGCTTGGATCTGATTGAAATCGGAAACAAAGACTTCGAAAGCGCCCACTTGATCTGCATTCCATTTATTGATGCGCTGCACGTGGCGGATATCGCCTATTATATAAGTACTGTCAAATTCCTGCAAACCGGAATTGAAGATGCCTGAAACCTCAAAAACCCTGAGATTAGGCATTTGATTTGTATCTTCTTTCATAAAATAAGTATTGAACTTATCACCTACTTTTAGATGCAATCGGTTGGCGAGGTATTCGGAAATGAGCACTTGCGCATTCAAATTGCCATTAAAATCTGGAATTTTTCCGGCTTTTACATATTCTTTGATATCATCCCATTGATAATCTTTGCCTACACCTTTAAAAATAATGCCTTCGAAAGTTTCGGCTGTCCTGATGATTCCGGCTTTAGCAGCGACGGCTTGAATATGGCTTATGCCTTCGACGGAAGTGAACTTGGGATAAAAATCTTGACGAAGGGAAATCGGCTCCAGGCTTACATCAGATTGATTGTCATCAAAATTGGAAATGATGATATGCCCGTTGAAAGCAGACACTTTCTGTCGTATTTTTTGTTGCAAACCCAATCCGGTTGCCACCGAAATAATCATCATGATCATACCGATTGCAATAGCCGAAACCGCAATTTTTATAATTGGTGCAGATATACTACTTTTACGGCTTTTAGAAGCGATTAGCCTTTTGGCGATGAAATATTCTAAATTCAACGGAATAAGTATCTTGGATTATGCCCCAAAAATACGGTTTTAGATACTAATTTCACGGATTCGGATATTTAATTATTTTCAGACCACAACCTTATGATCCAGTTTTCTCGAATGCGCACGACTCCGATTTTGTTTTCTTCTGTAAACAGTACGAAATATATAACTGCCTTTTTATTTTCCATTTTGATATTTTCGTGTAAACCGGTTCAGAATACCGTTAACCAACCTGTCGCTCTAAAAGGAAAAATAAAACCGGAACATCCAAAACAGCACAAACCTGAAGTGGTTGCCAATTCGGAAAATCTTACTTTTAGCCGCGGTGCCGACAATTATAACGGCTATGTGCCATTATTGAAAGACAAAAAAGTTGGTGTTTTAACTAACCAAACCGGCATCATTTATGACCAGACGAGTATCGTTGATTTTTTGATTTCGAAAAATATAAATGTCACCAAAATATATGCGCCGGAACATGGCTTTCGCGGAACAGCGTCAGACGGAGAATTGATTGCCGACGGAAAAGACGTAAAAACCGGGCTTCCGATTATTTCGCTTTATGGAGATAACAAAAAACCAACTCCAGCGCAATTGGCCGGAATTGATGTGCTGATTTTCGATTTACAAGATGTGGGCGCTCGTTTTTATACTTATATTTCTACGCTACATTATGCGATGGAGGCTTGCGCCGAAAATAATGTGCCACTAATTATTTTTGATCGTCCAAACCCCAATGGCGGCATTGTTGATGGGCCAATATTAGAACCTGAATATGCTAGTTTTGTGGGAATGCATCCAATTCCGGTATTGCACGGCATGACGATTGGCGAATATGGCCGGATGATTAATGGTGAAAAATGGCTTAAAAATGGCGTACAATGCGATTTGACAGTTGTTGCGTGTTCTGCTTATACCCGCGAAATGCCTTATAGTCTTTTGATAAAACCATCGCCAAACTTACCGAACGACCAAGCCGTCAATCTTTATGCAAGCCTTTGCTTTTTCGAAGGAACCAACGTGAGTGTTGGTCGTGGAACGAACAAACAATTTCAAATTTATGGATCGCCATATCTACCGAATATTGATTTCTGCTTTGTCCCGATGCCTAATGAAGGCTCTAAAGAACCACCGCAAAATGGCAAAGATTGTTTTGGCGAAGACTTAACGAATATCCCAAAAGTAGAGCGACTTGATCTGCAATGGTTGGTGAAAGCTTACGCAGAAACTACTGAGAAACAGAAATTCTTCAATGCTTATTTTACGAAGCTCGCCGGCACAAAGAAACTGCAACAGCAGATTGAATCAGGAATGACCGCACCAGAAATACGCGCCAGTTGGGAAACGGGACTTATTATGTTTAAAGAAATGCGACAGAAATACTTGATTTATCCCTAAGGCCAATTTTGAGATTATTTCGGATTAGGAAAATAAGAAAATGAAAAAATTGACACTAGGAAGTTCCCATTCCTATTGAATCTCTTTCATATTCTAATTTTCTAATTTACAAAGGCATCCTCTTTTTCATTTCCTCCACAATGTTATAAGCAGCCGGACAAATAGCTACATTTTGTAAAGTAAGATTGGAAATTTGCTGAAATTTCTTCCGGTCGGTATGCGGAAATTCGCGACAAGCTTTTGGGCGAACGTCATAAATCATACAATAGTTTTCGCTGTCGAGAAACGTACACGGAACACTTTTTAACACATAATCATTTTCTTCATCAATGCGCAAATACTGGTCAATAAATTGTTGTGGCTTTTGACGTAAATGCTTCGAAATCCGCTCTATATCAGCAGTTGTAAAAAGCGGACCTGTCGTTTTGCAGCAGTTCGCGCACGTTAAACAATCTGTCCGTTTGAATTCGGCATCATGCAATTCCTGCATCACATAATCGAGATTTTTGGGTGCTTTCTTTTTAAGCTTATCGAAATACTTTTTGTTTTCGTTATGCTTATCTTTGGCGAGCTTGTTTAACATGTCGATTCGTGGATTTGTCAATTCGGTTATTCGATGAATGGACAAAATTACACAAAACAAATCACCAAATTACCATACTACAAAATCAACTTCAATGAAAGACCTTTTCGGAAAAGCCATATTAGACTACCAAACCAATAACAATCCAAAGGATTTGATTACGGAAACAAGTATTTCCGAAGAAGATGAAATGTCGGTTGCCTATCTGTTCCGCACTTTTGATGCGATGCCGGCGATGGAACAGAAAGCGCTTCAAATGGCGAAAGGCAAAACCCTCGATGTCGGTTGCGGTGCCGGAAGTCATAGTCTTTTTCTTCAAAATGAAAAAAACCTAGAAGTTACTTCAATAGATATTTCAGCGAATGCGATACAAGCTTGCCAACTTCGCGGATTGAAGGACGCAAGAGTTCAGGATATAATGACATTAGAAAACGAAAAATTCGATACTATTTTGTTATTGATGAATGGTGCCGGAATGTGCGGCAAACTGAAAAACGTTCCAAATTTTCTATTGAAATTAAAATCACTTTTAAACGAAAACGGGCAGATTTTGCTCGATAGCTCCGATATTATTTATATGTTCGATGAAGATGAAGACGGCGGAAAATGGATTCCGTCTGACAATGCCTATTATGGCGAAGTAGTTTTTAATATCGCCTATAAAGGCGAAAAAGAACTTCCGTTTGATTGGATGTATATCGATTATAACACGCTTCAAAATGCGGCAATAGCCAACGGGATATCGTCAGAATTGGTTATGGAAGGCGAACATTTTGATTATCTTGCTAGGCTTACAATGAAAAATTAATATAATTTTAATATAGTTTCTGCCGCCCAGTTAGTAACTTTAAACAAAAACTCTATGAAATTGAAAAGACTTATACTTTTATTTTTTGTCACATTTGCGCTGAGTTGTTCAACTGACGACAGCGGTTCTAATGTTGAAGATGGCGTTAACAAAGCACCAAACCTTAAAGCCACTGGAAGCAGCGCCCACGATTTTCTTTCTGCTGATGATTATGATGCGCTTCACATCGAGATTTTATATGTCGAGGGTTTTCATCCTGATGCGGCAGTAATTGCGAACTTGCAACAATTCATGAGCGCAAGGCTCAACAAACCGGGCGGTATTACGATAACGGAACGGCAAATTGCAAGTCCGGGCACTTCACCATATAGTATTGGCGAAATTTCAAATCTTGAGTCCGACAATAGGACATTTTATAACGATGTAAACGTATTGACATTGTGCGTTTTATTTGTTGATGGCAAATACAACACCGATACTGCTACGTCTTATACTTTAGGAACAGCCTACCGGAATACTTCTTGTGTGATTTATGAAAGTTCTGTGAGACATCTTAGCAATGGCGTGGGCTTGCCCAACAGAACCGATTTGGAAACTACTGTTTTGCTGCATGAACTTTGTCATTTATTGGGTTTAGTCGATTTAGGATCGGAGATGCAAACCGAACACCGCGACGCAGCACATGGAAAACATTGCAACAACGAGAATTGCCTTATGTTTTGGCAAACCGAAAATAATGTGATGAATAACAATACAACACCTGGTCATGTTGCCCCTCTTGATGCGAATTGTTTGGCGGATTTATTAGCCAATGGTGGGAAGTGATGTGACACTTTTAAAATATTTACCTCAAATTTCACAAATTTTTACAAATTTAATTCATGCTAATTCGTAAGGCGAACAGACGAAGTAAATTTGTAGCATAAAAATCACACTGTAATATATTCGGTAGTGGCGATTATATCTATGAGTGCCTCGTATAAAATATCCAAGTCTTCTTGTGTATTATAAAAATGTAGTGAAATCCGAATATAAAATTGGCCGTTGAGTTGCATGACCGGAATTTCTATTTTATATCTATGAAACAACAGTTCTTTAAGTGCTGAAGGATTATTGGTTGTGATCGGAATACTGCACATTTGCCCGAGAAATTCTGACGTTACAGGACAAAGTGTCTTTGAATGCAATAGATTACAGAATTTTTCGTAATTGTCGAGAATCATTTGCTTGCACACTCTGGATTTTTCTTTCCAATCATTCTCATTAAGGAATTTTACTGCCGCCGGAATGGTTAGAAATGCTGAAATATCTCTTGTTCCTTGATGCTCGTGGTAATCTAGAAAACGGCTTTCTCCAGGCGTATCGCTTTCATATCCCCAACTTACCACGAGCGGATCGATCGTTTCCTGAAAATCTTTGCTGACATATAAAAATGAACTTCCTTTTGGGGTAAGCATCCATTTATGGGAAGTACCTGTATAAAAATCGGCTTTGAGGTCGCTAATGTTTAAATCGATATGGCCTGGAACATGTGCGCCATCAATAATTGTGATTAATCCGAGTTGTTTGGCTTTTTCACAAATTTCCTTTACGGGAAAGATGAGCGCTGTTGCGCTAGAAATCTGGTTTAAGAAAACAACTTTTGTATTGACATTGTAGCCTTCCCAGAATGCTGCGATGATTTGCTCTTTCGTTGTTACTGGAAGTGCAATATTCTGACGGATGTATTTCGCACCCGATTGTTTACAATAGAAATGCCACGTACGATCCATGGCACCATATTCGTGATTGGTTGTCAGTATTTCGTCGCCCGGATTGAGCTTCAAACTGCGCATGATAGTGTTGATGGCGACTGTTGGATTCGGCACAAAAAAGAAATCAGATACGTCACAGCCTACAAAATTTGCCAATGCCATTTTGGATTCTTTTAAATACTGGGCACTTTTCTTTGTAATGAACTGAACAGGTTCAGATTCCAATTCGCGTTGCCACTTTTGGTAATCTTCGAAAATTGGTTTCGGACAGGCACCGAAAGAACCGTGATTGAGGTAAGTAATCTCAGGATCAATTAGGAATTGTGACTTCATAAGTTTTTATCGAAATTAAATAAAAAATCGCAAAGTTAGATTTGGGAAAGTTTTTCAATTGTTCACTGATATAGGCAATGCATAAAGTACTCTTACAGGCTTTCCGTCCTGAGTGCCAGGAATCCATTTCGGACATTTTGATAAAACCCTTACTGCTTCCTCTCCTGTTCCGTAGCCCAAATCCCTTAAAACCTTGATATCGGTCAAGCGCCCTTCTTCATCAATTACAAATTGTACAATGACTTTACCCGATACTTTTACTTTAGGATATTTGTAATTACTACCTACATATTGATAGAATTTCTGCATTCCTCCTGGGAATTCAGGCCTGTATTCCACTTTTGTATAAGTATTTATGCCATTTTCAGTGGTGAAATAAGTTTCTTGTGCAGCAGCAACATGAAAGATAAAACAGGAAATTATTACAAAAAATATTTTTCTCATTTGAGGGTGTATTATTTATAGCGCAATCGGTTTTCAGTTAAGGGATATTAAGATATTTATGGGTTTGCAATGAAACGCGCCATTTTGGATTGTTCATGACATAATCAACGATAAGCGGCGTCATTTCTTCTTTTTTGCTCCATTCCGGCTGTAAGAATAAAATGGCGTTATCATTCACTTTTTCTGCCTGCTCTTCGGCAAAGATAAAATCGTGTTTGTTGTAAATAATAACTTTTAACTCATTGGCATTGTCGTAAACCGTTTGGGTTGGCAGTTTGTTTTTCTTAGGCGAAAGACAAATCCAATCCCAAATACCCGTTAACGGATAAGCGCCGGAAGTTTCAATATGCACTTTTCGATTCCTTTCTTTGAGTTTTCCAGTGAGCAAAGTCATGTCCCAAGTTAATGGTTCACCACCAGTGACAACTACTGTTTCTGAATATTTGGAAGCATTTTCTACAATGGTGTCTACTGCTGTTGGCGGATGAAGTGCGGCATTCCAACTTTCTTTTACATCGCACCAATGGCATCCAACATCACAACCGCCAATTCTTATAAAATAGGCCGCCGTCCCGGTGTGATAACCTTCGCCTTGAATCGTATAAAACTCTTCCATCAGCGGTAGCATGGTGCCTTTTTCAACCGCTAATTGTATTTCTTTCGCTAGCATCTTCTTTAAATTGGGTGCAAAGATAAACATTTTATTTTCGGATGTGCGATTTGGAATCTGAAACCATTAGAAACAAAAAAACCGATAGTTGTTGGCTATCGGTTTTGAATGGATATTATAATTTTATTGCTTAACGAATTTCATATTCGCTAGTGCATCTTCGTTTGCAGGATCTAAAGCCAATACTTTATCCAAATTTTCTTTGGCTTTCACTTTGTCTGTTTTCAAGAAATGGATAGCAATGTTGTTGTAGGCTTCAATGAACTTCTTTTTGTTTTCAGCTTTGGCAGCTTCTTCCGGTCCTTTCTCAGTTACTACTCTAACATAATCTTCGTAGCTTTTAACCATATCGTCCTGAGCAACTGTATCGTTCGTAATCAAGCTGTTCAAACGGGCTTTATACAAATAAGCGTCTTGTTGTTTAGGTCTTTCTTTGATTACATTGTCAAAAGCAACAAGTGCTTTTTTTAAGCTCGCAACGTCAACCGGCTCTGTTTCGGGTTTGTATGCATTGTCATAATACAGTGCATATCCCAAATAAAAATTGTCATATAAAAAGTTTCTTGAATTCGGATTAGTCGTCGCAATCTCATAAATTCCAGCAGCTTCTTTGTATAGTTTTAAATCAAAGAATTTCTTTCCGAAGTCGTTTAACTCATTTGCCATTGACGGATCCAATTCAACACCTTTTCTGATATCAGCAATTCCTAGATCAAATAGCGCTTTGTCAACTGTCCCTACTTGCTTGTTCTCTGCATTTGTAGTTACAGTAAGTGCCTTTTGTGTTTTTGCAAGTCCTAAGTATAAATAATCACGACCAATAATTTTAGATTTATCTTTGGCTAGAAAATCATCTAACGCTTTAATAGCCGCATCGCTGTTACCGTTTTGGTAAGCTGAATACCCCAAATAACGTAGGATTCTAGGATTTACTTTATCCAGCTTTTGCATGGCAGTGGCTTCTGCTTCCAGCGCTTTGTAATCTTTGGTCAAGATCAAGAAATCGGCGTGACGCATACGAGAATCCAAAGAATAATCGGTCATGGTCATGTATTTTTCATAGAATTCAATTGCTTTTTTGTTGAGCTCAGGATATTTAGTCTGGTCTTTTTCGTTCAGCGCTTTTAAATAATATGTTTCTGCCAATTCCCTATAAGCTGGACCATAATTAGGATTCTCGACAAGAATTTTATTGAATTCATCCTCCGCTTCTTTGAATGCTTTTGAGCCTTTTGTAATAACGCCCAACTGCAATTTTGCTCTTAAAACAGACTTATCAGCATCATAAGCATTTCTGTAGGCAGAATAAGCTTCGTTTACATTTTTATCGCCTACATACGCGTCCCCGAGCGACAGTAAAACCTGCGCATTTAATGGTGCAGATAGTTTTGCTTTGTTCAGATTCTCCAGTGCCTTTTTATAATCAGGATTAACTGGATTCATATAAGCGCGACCAATAAAAAGAAATTCTTCGAAATCCTTTTTCTTAACGTTTATTACGGCTTTGTCAAAATTGGCCAAAGCACCGGCTTTATTGCCATTTTCGAGATCAATTTGACCCAAACCGATGTAATTAAACTGCATTCCGCTCTTTGCAACAAGACCTTTGTCAAAAAATATCTTCGCAGAATCCTGTAGCTTTTGTGTCAAATATAAATTTCCTAAAATGAAGAAATTTTTACCTTCGTCAGGTTTTGAAGCAACAACACTTTTTAAAATGGTTTTAGCTTTTTCGTATTGTTCAGCATCGATTGCTTTATTTGCCTGATTTAAATCCTGGGCATAAGTTCCAGCCCCGAATAACACTAAAGCAACGCTGAAAATTTTCAATTTGTTCATCTTGATTTAATTTATTTATTATTTAATATTTCCTTTCGGATAGTAATATTCCGACTTGGAATTCTTATCGGCAACAAACCAGATTTAAGAATAATCCTTTGTCCGATTTCGCCTGCCATGAAAGAAGCAAAACCTATACCCAAACCATCCGCTCCCTGATAATTTAACAAATATAGTTTGCGGGTTAATGGGTAAGAACCCTCAGCTATATTGGATTGGCTGGGTTTATAGTACTTATTGTCATTAGCCTTGTTTTTAACATTTCTGACAGACATTACATTGATTTTATCAATCGACGGTTGCCATTCCGGATTGGGTTGTAAGATAGAATTGATACCGATTACACCTACAAGCCCTGGATTATCAGCAACGTATTTCAAAAGAGCTGCATTCGTTTTCATGGTATAAATATTTTTCATACCAATGATTTTTGAGCCTGCAACACTATCCATATAACGAACAGTTCCAGAATTAGGATTGTCAAAAACGAGTCCTTTTATCTTACTGGACTTTCCCTGAAGCAAGTTCATCACTTCCTGTAAATCAACCAAAGTATCATTGGCTGCTTTGTTGGATATAAAGGCCACCGCATCAGTAGCAAATTCAGTTATTTTTGGATTTAGCTTACCTTCAAAAACTTTTGATTCCTGAGGGGTTAATCTGCGGGACAGAATGGCAATTTTTGCCTTTTTTCCGAGAATCATATTGACAATTTCAGACTCAGATTTGCCGATCAGTTCCAATTTTGCATTGTATTGGCTTTCGAAAACCGCAGCCTCATCTTCGACAATTGGCAGTATCGACTCGTCAACATAAACGGTTGCTTTTCCTTCAAGTATTGATTCTGGAACATCTGTACCTTTTCCGGCTTTTTTACAAGCCATAACAATACCAAAAACCAAAAGTAGCAGTATGGCTATTTTTAATAGAGGATGTTTAATTTTTGTCGGCATTATTTATTTTTTTTGTAAAAGGCGAATGAATCTAAAAAACGAATAAACAATTAGCAATACCCCGAAAGCGATACGATATTCGTGTGGCAAACCGATTGGTAAATCTTTTTTAAAAATGATTATCATCCCTAAAACAAAATAAACCAAGAAAAACAGAATACCTATAACGAGAAGAAATCGCCCTTTAAGCGATTTCTGTACTCTTTCATGCGTATTGTTGCTATTGTACATTATCCGCCTGATTGAATCGAGATTGGTAATGAAAACAAAACCCTAACCGGGCGGCCATTTTGAATTCCAGGTTTCCATTTAGGTGCACTTTTTAAAACCCTAATGGCTTCTGCTCCTGTACCGTAACCCAAATCTCTAACGACTTTGATATCTGTAAGCGATCCGTCTTTTTCTACAACGAACTGAACGATAACTTTACCTTTAACTTCTTCATCTGGTGTTCTGAAGTTTTTTTGCACATAGGCATAAAACTTAGCAATTCCCCCAGGGAAATCGGGCCTTACTTCTACTGCATTATAAATGGTATTATCATCTACGATTTTAGCATCTGCAGGTCCTTCGCCTGATGGTTCTTCGATTACGATTCTTCCATCATCACGTCCTTCAACATCTTTTACCCCAACATTTTTGTCTTTTAGTTCTTCAATTGTTTTGATTTCCTCAACAACCTCTTCTTTTTTAACTAGTTTAGGCTTAACGAATTTTACTTCATCAATTTTCGGTGCTGGTGGTGGTGGTGGTGGTGGTGGAATTAGTGGCTTATCTGGTGGCGGTGGTGGCGCCAATTTTGACATGTCCACCATCGTTACTTTTTCTTCTTCTTTATTTAAACCTGACCAGTTGATCAGCGGTAAAGCCATTAATGATAAAAATGCTAGAGCACCAATAGCTAATGCAATCATCGTAGTCTTAGGATTTTGTTTACGAAGTTCATAAGCACCATAACTTTTGTTACGGCCTTCAAAAACCATATCAATCCATTTTTGTTTGTATATATCTAATTTCATAATATCTGTTTTATGTTGTTAAGTGAATTACTTATCAAACAATTTTTCTTCCTCTTTGGTAATATCAACTATGGCATATACTTGAACCTTGTTAATTGCCATTTCATCAAGAATATCAACCAAATTCTTATAATTAGATTTTTTACCTGGTTTAATTAATACAATTAAACCTTTTTTAGGATCACCCATGTATTCAGGAACCGATTTCAATTTAGCAATAATATCTTTACGGATACCATTTTTACCATAGACAACATCTTTAGGCTTTTCAATTGGCTCGTCAAATTTACCCATATAAATTTTTAACTGATTATCGGGTCCTAACAAAACTGACATCGTTCTTTCCTGAGCAATAGGAGTTTGCTCCTTATCCGGAACATCTTTTGGCATACCCAAATCCATCGATTGTGGTTTAGACAATGATGTGGTCAACATGAAAAACGTAATCAATAAAAACGCAAGATCAACCATCGCTGTTAAGTCAACTTTAGAGTTTTGCTTTTTACTTCTTACTTTGCCGCCTTTACCACCACTGTCGCCGGTATTTAATTCAGCCATTTTATATATTTTTTAATTAAAAATTATCACCTCTTAATCCCGTAACCAAATTGAATTTGTTTACTTCTTGTTTCATCAAAATATCCATCACTTTTTTGATTTGCGGATACTGTTCTTTCATATCGCCTTTGATTGCAAAGTTGAGTTGCTTTTCATTAACCTCAGCATTCGCATTTCTTGCAGCACGAACCCATTCAGCCAATTGATTATCAATTGAATCATGTGGAATACCTTTTTGAACACCTTTACGGTTTCTATCAGCATTCTTCAAAGTGAGCAAAGTTCTTATCTGATTTACAGGAACGCCGAACTCATCTACAAAACCAAAATCGTTTCTCTCTTTTGCAGAAAAAGTGATATTGTATTTAGCAGAAATTATATCGAGCGTCTTTCTTCTTACATCTGGAGATTTCACCCCGAAAAATACTTTGCCACTATCTCCTATCGTAATCATTGCCAAATCAGTATCAGGTAATTTTGTCTGTACTGTTGAACTTGGCGTATCTACAGGCAATGGTTCCGGTTGTTTAGCGGTCGCCGTTAAGATAAAGAAAGTCAGCAAAAGGAAAGCAACATCACACATCGCGGTCATATCGATCGCGGTCATTTTTTTGGACATTTTTACTTTAGCCATTTGTTATTTTTTAATATTTACAAGAAGTAAAACTTCTAGAAATTATTTTGTTATTAACCTTTTAAACTTCCTCTAGATCTTCTGTATGTGCCTACAATTGTAGAACCCGCCTCATCGATTGAATAGGTAAGCGTATCGATTTTAGAAGTAAAGAAGTTGTACATAATGATCGCTAAAGCAGAAGTAGAGATACCTGTAGCCGTATTGATAAGTGCTTCCGAGATACCATTTGCCAATGCAGCTTGATCAGGAGTTCCTGAAGTCGCTAACGCACCAAACGCAGTAATCATCCCCATTACCGTTCCTAACAAACCTGCAAGTGTACCTAAAGATACTAATGTAGAAAGTACTGTAAGGTTTTTCTCTAACATTGGCATTTCCAATGAAGTAGCTTCTTCAATTTCTTTTTGGATTGTTTCAGCAGCAGCTTCGCTGTCAAAACCTTCTTTTTTCACTTCATTGTATTTAATCAAAGCTGCTTTGATTGCATTAGCAACAGAGCCTTTTTGTTTGTCGCAATCAGCAATTGCACCATCGATGTTACCACTGTGAATGCTAGCTTGAACATTTTTCATGAATCTGTCAAGACTTCCTGTTCCTGCCGCTTTAGAAATTACGAAGAAACGCTCGATAGAGAAAACAACCACCATTAAAAGTAATCCCATCAAAACTGGTACGATTTTTCCACCTTTGTAAACCATTGCAAGGTAGTTTCCTGGGTTTGGATGACCCGCTTCAGCACCAGAATCAATCATTGCTTTTTCATTTTCGAAATTTGACGGTGCTCCCATCAGGAATTTCCAGATAATAATACCAATAACAATACAGGATACAATTACAAGTCCAGTGAATAAGTTACCACCATTTGAACCACTTTCTTTCTTCGCTACACTAGCGTTTGATGCATTTGCCATTTTTTTAAATTTTAGTTTTTTTTAAATTTTAAAAGTTTTAATAGTCAGAATATTTAAAATATTTTTTTATCAGAACGACAAATTTAAATTTTTAGCGCATATAAAAAAATATATTTTAACTTTTTATTCATTATTAACAAGAAATTTTGAAAGCGTTAAAAAGTCAGTATTATCAATATCTGAGGCATCTGTTCAATAATAATATATAATAGGTTTAATTTTTTAAATTATCTACAATTTGAAAAAGAGAATTGCTAATTTCGTTGTTAATCCAATAACCACGATATCGTTATATTTTAATAACTTCATTCTTGTTAAATTTATTATACCGTAACCTTAAATTTACATTGAACCCTATTGAACTTCCATTTCCTTTTTACCTTTTTGTCTAAACAGTGTTATATTTGTGAAGTTACAAATTTCTCATATCAAAACCTATGAAAGGATACATTACTATAGGGCTGCTGATTTTATCAAACATTTTTATGACTTTAGCTTGGTACGGACATTTAAAATTCAAGGAATTGAAGTGGTTTGAAAATGCCGGGCTCATCACCATCGTTTTAATCAGTTGGGGATTGGCACTTTTTGAATATTGCTTTCAGGTGCCCGCCAATAAAATCGGCTATGATGGCAACGGCGGCCCTTTTTCGTTACTGCAATTAAAAGTGATACAAGAAGTGATCACACTTGTCATTTTCGTTATTTTTTCGATGCTATTCTTTAAGAATGAAACTTTAAAATGGAACCACGCCATCGGGATGGTATTTCTGGTCTTGGCGGTTTATTTTATTTTTAAGAAATAAATTTTAAGTTGCCCGTTTTTTCTTTACAAAACGTTAAGTAACAGCAATAGCCATTGTTAAAATACGTAAATTTATATACTAATTTATTTGTATGGAAACTCAGAAACGCATCGTCATTGTTGGCGCCGGTTTTGCCGGATTGACACTCGCAAGACATCTTGAAAATACCGATTATGACGTATTGTTAATCGACCGAAACAATTACCATCAGTTCCAGCCTTTGATGTACCAAGTAGCAACCGCTAGACTTGAACCTGCCAGTATTGCGTTTCCTTTGCGCAAAGTTTTTCAGCACTCTAAAAATATCAGGATTAGGATTGCCGATGTAAAAAACGTCGATACCCAAAATAAAATCCTTAAAACATCAATCGCTGATTTTGAATACGATTATCTCGTGATCGCTTTTGGCTGTACAACCAATTATTTTGGGAATACTGAAATTGAACAACACGCTTTTCCGATGAAATCTGTTCCCGAAGCCATACAATTGCGCAACCGTATTCTGCAGACCTTTGAAGACACACTGATTGCAACACCTGAGGAAATGCCCGCACTGATGAATTTTGTTATCGTTGGCGGTGGACCGACTGGCGTTGAACTTGCGGGTGCGTTGTCTGAAATGAAAACCAACGTACTTCCGAAAGATTTTCCAGAAAAGGATTTTACGGCGCTTAAAATACACCTCATCGAAGGCTCTCCCTATTTGCTTAAACCCATGAGTGAAGATTCGAGGCGAGTTTCGCGGCAATATTTGGAAAAAATGGGCGTAGATGTACGCACCGACACTGCCGTAAGCGCATATGACGGAAAAACGGTGACACTTGAAACGGGCGAAACTCTAGAAGCCCGGAATGTTATTTGGGCAGCCGGAATAACGGGCAATATTTTAGAAGGCATTCCGACCGAAAACATAACACGCGGCAACAGGATTATGGTCAACCGATTTAACAAAATAATAAATATCGATGATGTTTATGCCATTGGCGACATCTGTTCGATGGTTACACCAAAATATCTAAATGGTCATCCGCAGCTTGCCGCCGTTGCCAATGAACAAGCGAAAGTACTTGCCAAAAATTTTAATTTGAGATTAAAAAACAAACCAGAAACGGAATTTGAATACCACGACAAAGGTTCAATGGCAACTGTCGGAAAACGAAAAGCAGTTGTTGATTTGCCTAATTTCAGTTTTCAGGGAAGATTGGCGTGGCTGACTTGGATGCTTGTTCATTTGTTGCTCATTTTAAGTATCAAAAACAAAGTCAGCATTTTTATCGATTGGATGTTCAGTTATTTTAGCAATGACAGTACGTTGAGGGTGATTTTGAAACCGGCATTACGGAAAATAAAATAAGCTTATTTCAGAGGTTTTCACTACGAGAATTTTTTTTACCGCAAAAGACACAAAGTCTTAACTGAATACAAAAGGCACATAAGTTGAATCTTTTGTGCCTTTTGTAACTTTTGTAGTGATTTTTTTACTTCGACAACAACTCAAGTATTTTATTTTCTACAAGTTCACTATCCCAAATCTGCTCGATGTTTTCCATTTTCATAATTTCATCCATAAGGGCATTTTGCTGGTCACCAATCGCAAGTGCTTCCGTGTAAGGGTTGTGACTGAAGGTAACACGGCTATACATCGGCAGCCATTTATCTGGATATTTGTCTGAAAAACGTTTTTCTATTTTCTTTTGCAACAGGAATTTTTCGTCGGCTGTTTTCGTGCTCATTTCCATAAAATTGCGATAAGACAATTCCGCAATCGCATCGGCATTGGGTTTTCGAGATTTTTC
Source organism: Flavobacterium sp. (assembly GCA_029946065.1). GTDB lineage: Bacteria > Bacteroidota > Bacteroidia > Flavobacteriales > Flavobacteriaceae > Flavobacterium. Next base: position 402,573 of record JAQSDU010000020.1, on the reverse strand, counting down.
ATATTCGGAAAAAATCGTTATCCAATCGTTGTCATATTTTTCGATCATCTCATACAAAACAGAGATATCTTCAAAACCGGCATTCATTCCTTGACCGTAAAAAGGCACTATGGCATGACAAGCGTCGCCAATCAGGGCAATTTTATCTTCATAAGTCCACGGAAAACATTTCATAGTAACCAGCGTGCTTGTTGGGTTATTGAAAAAATCTTCTGCAAGTTTCGGAATCACATCAATTGTATCAGGAAGATTTTTTTCGAAGAAAGCTTCTACGTCTTTTCTTTCTTTGAGCGAAGCAAATGAATTTTCACCTTCAAATGGCATGAATAAAGTACACGTAAAACTGCCATCCAAATTCGGCAGCGCAATTAGCATATAAGAACCGCGTGGCCAAATGTGAAAAGAATTTTTGTCTAGTTTGTGACTACCATCAGCATTGGCGGGAATATTGAGTTCTTTATAACCTGTATTCAAAAATTCTTGTGAATAATTGAACATGCTTTGCCGTTGCATCCTGTGGCGAATTCTTGAAAATGCACCATCAGCACCAAAAACCATATCGTATTTCAAATCCTGCCATTCGCCACGTTCCGTTTCACCAATATGCAAAGTGGCAGTAACAAGCGTGACATCCCAGATCCTTTGTTCGAAGAAAAATTCGACTCCAGTAGCTTCAGCCAAATCAATCATCTTGCGGTTTAAAGTGCCGCGTGAAATCGAATAAATGCTTTCGCCTTCTTTGCCGTAATGCTGAAAGTTGATTTTGTCTTTTATATGAATGGCGCGCTTGTCCATTGGAATGGCGATTTTGCGCACCTCATCTCCTATTCCAACGCCGTCAAGCGCTTTCCAACCGCGGTGCGACATGGCCAAATTAATAGACCGTCCGGAAAAATTAATCAGACGGATATCGGGGCTTCTGTCAAAAACATGAACTGTATGACCTGCTTTTTTGAGGTAAATTGCCAGAAGTGAGCCGACTAAACCGGAGCCTACAATAGCAATTTTTTGTGATTTCTGCATTAAGATAGAATAAACTATTTTACTGCAAAATTAAAGAATAAATATGGCTTGACCTTTTTAATGACATAAAATTTTGACAATAGAACATTATGCAGAAATTGTTTTTATTTTTCATAAAAATAGACATATCGTAAAAACAAACACATAATTGTATTAATTCGTGAAAAATACAGCAATTCGTCAATTCTAGTGAAAAAAAAATTAATTTTATAACAATATTTAACCAAATAAAACTCATAACTAATATTAAAACCAATTCAATGAAAAAAACATTACTTTCTTTTTCTGTATTATTTTTCACATTTGCAGTTCAAGCACAAGAATACACGCCGCTTCAGGTTAGTTCTGGCTACAATGCAGATGTTATAGCCGACGGATTGAATCCTGCTGCTGCGTCAACATCTTCGGCAGTTGACAATGCCAATTTTAACTTCCTGTCTAATGATTATCAGGCAACTGAATCGTCTCCAACTAATGATTTTGGGCTGCCTACTTCAGGATATTTCGAAAGTGGCGCTACAAGCGGACTCACCTATCAAATGGCTCCTTTTTATGAAAACAATTCCCTTCAATTGCACGAACAGGGCGATGAAGGCACTTTGACTTTTGCCAATGCGGTAACCGCGACCGATTTATACTTTATGGTTTCCAGCGGAAGCGGACAGGCAACTTTTTCGGGGCTTATTTATTTTTCCGACAATTCTACCCAGGAAATCGTCGATAGTGTTGTTCCAGATTGGTTTTACAGTAATTTACTTCCCGTCATTACTTCAGGATTTGGCCGGGTGAACCGCGAAAATGACATTGTTGAAAATCCATTCGGCAACCCGCGTCTTTATCAATTGACCATTGCCATTTTGCCTGAAAATCAAGCAAAAACAGTCAGTAGTGTTTATGTTTACAAAACTTCAATTGCTGAAGGCGTTATAAATATTATGGGTGTAAGTGCAAAAATATTGCCTTCTTGCCCTTCTCCGTCTGGGTTAGAAGCAGCATCAACAGCTAATGGCGGCACCATAAGCTGGACATCGGCAGTTATTACGCCTGGTGTTGGTTACGATTATTATTATTCAACCGATTCGACAACACCATCTGAATCACAAACACCAACAGGCACATTACCGGCTTCTGCAACAACTGTAACATTATCTAGTTTAGCGACCGGGCAACAATATTATTTCTGGATCAGATCCAACTGCAGTGCAAGCAGCAAAGGCGAATGGACATTGGTTACTTTTACCACAGGGCAGTTGCCTTTTCCATATAACGAGGGTGATATTTCAACCTTATATTCTTCAAGTACGGTCACAGTCGATTCTGAAAATTCATGTCCAGGCTTTCTAACAGTTAGTGTTCCGGTAGGTTATCAGATTGTGTCAACCGCGACATCCTATCAAATGCAGACTGCAAGCAATGGATGGATGTCGGAGCAACGTTCGCTCTTGATATGCAACACTTCGGGAGTAGCCGAATCTGAAATTACTGCCGGTGTTGGAGGCAGCACAGGAACCTACAGTTATTCTCGTGAAGGTCTTGACATTGCCAACGGTTTGACAGGCGATGTGCAATTTGAACTTCGTGCCTGGAGAACTTATGGTTCAAGCGATTGTAATATGGATTACAACAGGGTTTTAGGCGACACATGGACTGTAACTATCACTTATCAGACGCTTGGCATAGCCGACAACCAAAAAAATTCGTTTGTAGCCTATCCGAATCCAACGCACGATATTTTAAATGTTTCGGCTGAGGAAAATATTAGTAGCATAAAAATATACAACATGCTTGGACAAGAAATTCTTAACAGCAATGGTGGCAACAACCTAGTACAACTCAACATAAGTTCTTTTGCAAAAGGCACTTATCTTCTTAAAGCTGCTACAGACAATGGTGTAAAAACAATCAATATCATTAAAGACTAAAGGTCTTTATAAAATGCAAAAAGCCTGATGAAATTTTCGTCAGGCTTTTTTATTGCTGTAATTCAAATTGTGAATTATCCCACAATCCCCTTTTTTAATATTTGACCAAATTCATACATATCTTCATAAGAACAATACAAAGGAACCGGTGCTAAACGGATTACGTTTGGTTCTCTCCAATCGGTAATGACACCATTTTTCATCAGATAGTCAAAAAGACTTCTGCCTTCTCCATGAAGAAAAACAGACAATTGCGAAGCGCGTTCTGTTGGATTTGTTGGCGTAATGATCTCAAAAGTGCTATCGACTTCCTTGTCGATTTCATGTAAAATGAATTCTAGATATGATGTAATTTTGTCTCTTTTTGCAATCAAATTTTCCATGCCTACTTCTGCAAACATTTCGACGGATGCTAAATAAGGTGCTAAACTCAGAATTGGCAGGTTGCTAATTTGCCAGCCATCGGCACCGTGAACCGGATCAAAATCGGGCTCCATTTTAAATCGACGTTCTTTGTTATGCCCCCACCAACCGGCAAAGCGCACTAAATCTTTATCATTATGAAATTTCTCGTGAACGAAAATCCCTGAAGCATTCCCGGGTCCGGAATTCATGTATTTATAACTGCACCAAGCGGCGAAATCCACATTCCAATCGTGAAGTTCGAGTTTGATATTTCCGGCTGCATGTGCTAAATCAAAACCAACTTTTGCTCCGGCTTTATGTCCGGCTTCGGTAATAGCTTTCATATCGAAAACTTGTCCGGTATAATAATTAACACCGCCAATTAAGACTAACGCCAGCTCATCGCCCACTTCTTCAATTTTCGAAATAATATCTTCCAAACGAATATTGTGTTCGCCTTCACGGCGTTTGATTTCGACAATTGTATCTTCTTTATCTAAGCCATGGAATTGCACCTGACTCTGGAACATGTATTGGTCTGAAGGAAATGCTTTTTCCTCGCAGATGATTTTGTAGCGGGTGGTTGGTTTGTAAAACGACACCATTAAAAGATGCAGATTTACTGTCAGCGTATTCATAACCGAAACTTCGGAAGGTTTTGCACCAAGGATCTTACTCAACGGATTGGCGAATCTTTCATGATAATCCCACCAAGGTTTTTCGGCATAAAAATGGCCTTCTACGGCGAGATTTGCCCAATCGTTCATGACATCGTCGACGTACTTTTGGGTGCGTTTTGGTTGTAATCCAAGGGAATTTCCGGTAAAGTAGATTACGTTTTTGCCATTGTGTTTAGGAAAGATGAATTCATTTCTGTAGGCACGCAATTCGTCTTGAGCGTCTAATTGTTGTGCGAATTCGCGGGAATTTTGGAAAGTCATTGTAGTTTGTCGTTTGTGTTGCGAATTTAGGGATTATTTGGGTTCTCGCAAAGGCACAGAGGTGCAAAGTTTTACAGGTGCGTGAAGGATTAAGGCGGTATCCTTTTTGTCTAAACAATTCGCGCTCGCAAACACAGACGCTCCAGACAAAAAGATTGAGCCGAAAGCCTGACCCTTGTGGTCACGCCCAATAAAAAATCCCGCCGTTAAGCAGGATTTATTTTTATTTGTCGACTTTGATCTGTCGACTATTAAAGGATCAACATTGCGTCGCCGTAGGAATAAAATTTGTATTCTTCCTTAATGGCTTCGTCGTAGGCTTTTCGCATTAAATCGTGACCACAGAAAGCAGAAATCATCATCAATAATGTTGATTTTGGCGTGTGGAAATTCGTGATCATGCAATCTGCGATACTAAAATCGTGCGGTGGAAAGATGAATTTGTTCGTCCAACCGTCATACGGATTCAGCGTATGTGCTGAAGAAACCGAACTTTCGATGGCGCGCATTGAAGTTGTCCCTACTGCACAAACTTTTTTCTTTTTCACTTTTGCACTGTTGACGATATCACAGGCTTCCTGAGTGATTTTCAATTCCTCAGAATCCATTTTGTGTTTCGATAAATCTTCTACTTCAACCGGATTAAAAGTCCCTAAACCTACGTGAAGTGTAACTTCAGCAAAATTTACGCCTTTGATTTCAAGTCTTTTGAGAAGGTGTTTTGAGAAGTGCAAACCAGCAGTTGGCGCTGCAACAGCACCTTCTTCTTTGGCGTAAATTGTTTGGTAACGTTCTGCATCTTCTGGCGTTACTTCGCGGTTGATGTATTTTGGAATTGGCGTTTCACCAAGCTCTGTCAATTTGTTACGGAATTCGTCGTAAGAACCATCGTAAAGAAAACGCAAAGTTCTACCGCGGGAAGTCGTGTTATCGATTACCTCAGCTACGAGCGAGTCATCGTCGCCGAAATACAATTTATTTCCGATACGGATTTTACGTGCCGGATCTACAAGAACATCCCAAAGTCTTTGCTCGGCGTTGAGTTCTCTTAGTAAGAAAACTTCGATACGTGCGCCGGTTTTTTCTTTATTTCCATATAAACGCGCTGGGAAAACTTTGGTATTATTGAGGATTAAAACGTCGCCTTCATCGAAATAATCGATTACGTCTTTGAACATTTTGTGCTCTATAGTTTTTGTTTTTCTGTTGACGACCATCAGACGTGATTCGTCTCTGTTTTCGGCTGGGTATTCTGCGAGAAGTTCTTTTGGTAAATTAAACTGAAAATTGGATAATTTCATCTATAAAAGTTATGAGTTATGAATTATAAGTTATGAGTTTTCATCTTAACTATAAATCGTGTGCAAATATACGATTGTGAGATAGGCGTTGTCAAGTGTTTTGGGTTTTATTTTTGAGAAGTCAACACCACAAAGACGCAAAGGCACAAAGTGTTATAAAAATAAGCCGTTAATTGACGATAAACCCGATATTTTCAAGGTCATTCCAGAAATCGGGATAAGATTTTGAAACAACTTCGGCGTTTTCGATTACAATAGGTACTTTTAAGGCTAAAGGTGCAAATGCCATTGCCATACGATGATCGTTGTAAGTGGCAATTGCTACATTCGAATTTATATTTTCTGAAGGCTTTAATGTCAAACTGTCGTTGGTTACGGAAATGTTGGCACCGAGTTTTCTAAGTTCTGTTTTTAGCGCTTCCAGGCGATCTGTTTCTTTGATTTTTAAAGTGTGTAAACCTGTGAGATGACATGCTATTCCCAATCCGAAACAAGTGACTGCTATGGTTTGTGCAATGTCGGGTGTGTTATTTAGGTTTTGGGTTTTGGGTGTTAGGTTTTGGGTTTGCTTTGTGAGGACGATTGTGTTTTTATTGAAATTTGTTGTGACGCCGAATTCTCGGTATATTGCTACTAAAGCGCTGTCGCCTTGAAGGCTGTTATTTTTATAGGACGAAAGGCTAATTTCCGTTCCGATTGGAGAAAGTGCAGCGATGGAATAGAAATAGGAAGCGGAAGACCAATCGGATTCGACCGTTATTTTTTGGGGTATTGGGTGTTGGGTGTTGGGTGTTGGTGTGACAGTAATTTGATTCCCGGATAAAATTGCTTTGACACCGATTTCCTCCAATAATCCTAAAGTCATTTTGATGTAAGGAATGGATGTGATTTCGCCTTCAAGCGAGATTTCGATACCCTTTTCGAGTTTTGGTGCGATGAGCAAAAGTGCCGAAATATATTGGCTGCTGACATTTGCTTTAAGGCTGACTTTGCTTTGCGTGAGTTTTTTTCCTGTGATTTTCATCGGTGGGAAACCTTCATTTTCGATATATTCGATTTGAGCACCCAATTGTCGTAAAGCGTCGACAAGGATTTTTATGGGTCTTTCTTTCATTCTTGCAGAGCCGGTTAAGGTAACTTGAGTCCCTTTTGCGCAAGCGAAATAAGCGGTCAAAAAACGCATTGCGGTGCCAGCATGATGGATGTCAATTACGGCCTCTTTACTTTTTAAGGCTTTGATCATCACCTCAGAATCGTCGGAATTGGAAGTATTATCCAAAGTAATTTCCGGAAATAATGCTTGTAAAAGCAACAAGCGATTGGTTTCCGATTTGGATCCTGAAATGTCAATTACCGATTTAGGATTGATTTGGGATAATTGTAAATGAACCTGCATACTATTGTTTTTCTGCCTTTTTAGGTTTCATCGTAAAAAACATGACAGCGCTCAATACAACAAATTGGATGGTACAGCGGATTAGGAAATGATTAGAGCAACGACTTCCGAAATCTGTGATGCAATTTTTGTCTTCTTCAAAAAAATAAAAAAGTGGAACCGTGGTTAGCATGTTTACAACAAGAATGATGATGATTTTTTTTGTGTTAGGATTCATTATTTTAGTTTATCATTATTGTGATGGCGGTCGTGATCACGTTGGGTTTTTAGTTCCATTTTCTTATCAAAAGCGGCTTGCAAATCGGTACCAGTTTGGTTGGCGAGGCATAAAACCACAAAAACGACATCGGCAAGTTCTTCGCCTAAATCTTTATTTTTATCACTTTCTTTTTCCGATTGTTCTCCATAACGACGGGCAATAATTCGGGCTACTTCGCCTACTTCTTCGGTGAGTTGCGCCATATTGGTGAGCTCGTTAAAATAGCGAACGCCGTGTTCTTTTATCCAATTATCAACGTCGAGTTGTGCGTTTTTTAGGTTCATTTTTATATTTTTTTGAGAATAATTTTTTCAGCTTGTTTGTCAATCATTTTTTTGTAAAATTCTTTCAAAATCGGATAAAACGCTGACGAAACCAACATTTCGCTGATATCAAAGGTAACAGTAATTTGAATTTTATTTTGCAATGCCTGAATATTGTATTTAAAATTACCTACATTTTCTCCCGTCGAGAGTGAAAGTGGCTTTGGCATTGATGCTATTACATAACCGTCAGGAATGTCAAAACTAAGTTGCATTTTTTTTTGAGCCGGATACCCAAAATAAATCGGCAATTTCCTTTCTTCCTGCGTAAATGGATTATGCCCCATCGAAAAAAACAGCATTGGGCTGATATACAAATTATCACCAATCGTTTCCGTGTGGCTATCCGAATTAAATTCAAATGTTTCCAACATCGGTTTGTCCAATTGGTCTTCATTTTCGGAAACATAATTTTTAATTTGTATGCCGTCGTACTCATTTTCGAGCTTCTCAAGATAGCTATCGCGATTCATCCCGGCATAATGTTTCCTGAAAACAAACGCATCATAATCATTCTTCTGAATTCTTGCTTTTCCGGTGATTTTCCCGTCTTTGCCAATAGTGGCAATAACAATAATATTGATTTTTGATGGTGATGCCGGCACCATACTAATTGATTCTGAATTGCCGTCGTTTTTAATCAAGCGGCCATTCCAGTTCAAGGTATTTATCGGCAAGATATTCGGTTCTGTAAATTTATTGGAAGCATCCAACAAGTAGCGTTTTCCGTTTATTTCTGCGGCAGCGATTACATAGTTAAAAGCAGTAATATTCGGAAAAGCAGCAATGCCGTTCTCAATTGTACTCACCAGCACCGGATTAGCTGTTATGGCAGCAGAATTGAGCATGGCAATGAGAATAAAATTGATTTCGGCAACATTACCCGTCCTGTCTATGTAGGCTTTTTTTACACCTTTATCAGCATAGATTCCGTAGCCATCATTCCAATTCATTTTGTTTTTTACAAAATTAAATATGGCTTTCATCTTGTCTTCCTGTGATTCTAATCCCTGCAAAATTCGACGCAAATCTTCTTCAAAATAATTACGGGTTTTGATTGGCGGCCCGAAATCTTCATCGCTGTAAATAGTTTTGGCAACACCTTCCCAAGTTACAGAAAGGTCTTTGTCGGGAACATCTGGCATTCTAATCCGTTCCAGTTCATAATCGATTGCGGAGCGGTAATTTTCAATATTATCGGTATAGTTTTCCTCTTTCAAGGCTGGAATATCTTTTGCAGCGTGTATGCTGGAAACCTGACTATAACTAAATGCGTCCGTTTGCATAGTCACTGAATTATCGACATTTTGATAACCCGTAGTAATAGCATTTGTAGTTTGTATGGATATAAGGCCTTTTAAAACCGGCTTATAAATGTAATATACCGGCGTATCAGTTTTGTATTCGGCGAAATTTACAGGAATATTCTTTTGAAAAATAAAAGTAGGAAAAGTAAGTATATTTTCTGATTTCAGGGTGTATTTGAATTCAATCACAGCACCTTCCTTGACATTGGGCAGCGTAATGGCTTTTATTCTCCATTTCTTATTGACTTTCTCGACGAAGGAACCTTCGTTGTTGAGTTTTGTTTTCTCGATTTTTCCGTCAACAAGGTTATAAGTAGCAGCATCAGAAAAGGACAGCATATCGTCATTGAGCTCTTCATAACCAATCCGATAGGGTACTTCGTAATTCGCATACTCAAGCCCCTCCTTTTTGTAAATCTTTATCCTTATCTCAAATTCATGAACAGCCGAGAACCCTGATTTTTTCTTATAAACAAAATAAGTCCTGAATTTATTGTACAGCACGGCAGCTATGGCTGAAGTGTCTATAGGATGCCTCTTTTCCTCAAGTTCTTTGACCGCAACTTTGCCCAATTCAAATTTTTGAGAATAGGCAAAGCCCATGCAAAGCAATGCAATTAAGACCATGCTTTTTTTCATCTATACCTTTTTGAGTACGATTTTTTCGGTTTGTTTTTCGATCATTTTTTGGTAGAAATCTTTGAGCATCTGATAATTTTCAGCTGGCACAATGGCTTCATTCATATCGCTTACCACAATCACTTGGATCTTGTTACCGGTATTGGCGATGGAAAACTTGAAAACTCCCATTTTATTTTCTGTTGAAATTGACGATGGCTGCGGCATGGATTCTAATACATAACCATCAGGGATTTCAATATTGATATTGTATTTATATTCAGTCGGATAGGCAAAATCGACCGGATATTCTCTTTTTTCTTGCTTGAATGGGTTTTCAATTTCCGCTAGGAACAATAATGGCGAGAAGTAAATCTTGTCTCCAATCACATCTGTGCCTTTTGTTTCCTTAAAAGAAAAAGACTCAACTACAGGTTTGCCTAAATCGAGTTCATTTTCGCGGGCATACTCAGAAATTTCAATCTTATTATTTTCGTTTTCGAGTTTTTCAAGATAGGCATCCTTATTGAGTCCGACATTCCTTTGACGGTAGGCCAATGCCTTTTGGTCGGAAAACTGGGTCCTCATTTTGCCGTTGATTTCGCCGTTAGAATTTACAGAGAACATTAGGTTGACCACTTCTTTGGAAACGTTGTTGGGAATCAGGTCAATCTGGGCCGAAGTACCATCTTTTCTAATTAGCCTTCCAAACCAATTCAAGTCTCTGACCGGCAGTATTCCTGGCATCGCATATTTTTCGGTAGCATCAAGCAACAATACATGTCCGGGTAGTTCTACCGCAGCTATAACATAATTGAAGGCGCTGCGTGAAGGAAATAGTGGAATTCCATTCGACCTTGTGCTGACCAATACAGGATTGGCGGTGATGTCAACATAACGCAACATCGCGGTGAGCATGAGATTGATTTCGGCAACGTTGCCTATTCTGTCCTTATAGGCCCTTCTTACGCCTTCATTGCAGGAATATCCATAATATTCATCCCATTTTATATTTGATTTCACATAGTTAAAAATCGCAGCAGTTTTTTCGGCATCGTTTGTCAGTCCCGCAGTAAGTGCTTTAATATCATCTTCAAAATATCCGGTTTTATTGAGCTCAACTCCAAAATCGTCTCGGTCATAAATGGTCTTTGCCACACTTTCCCAATCGGTAGAAAATGTCTTTATTGGGCTGTTGGGCCATTTCACCATCGAAAGTTCATGTGAAACACTTGAAGTATAGTTATTGATGTTGTTGACGAAATCTTCATCTTTCATTGCTGGAAGATCTTTCTCAACATACGTAACGCTGCTTTCCGAATAATCAATCCTATCGGTGGTATAAGTGGTTTTTGTAACATAATCGCCATTGCGTTCCTTACTGGTAATATTTAGTGAACGGCTTTTGGATTCCTTTGTCATTACCGGTGCTATAAAACCTTTGAAGGCAGCGTTATAAGAATAATATTCAGGGATAGCGGTTTTATATTCGGAATAATTTACGGGAATACTACTTTGAAATGTCCACTGCGGCAAAGTGCTTGTGTAAGGGGAATCAATGGTATATTTGTACTCTATAACCGAACCCTCTTTTACGTTCGGCATCGTGATTTTTTTAGTTGACCAGAATTTGTTGATTTTTTCGGTAAACTCACCATCGCTTTTCAGTTTGGTTTTTTCAATCTTTCCATTGACAAGATTATAGGTGTAGGCCTTTGAAATATCAACTCGCTCACCGGGATTGTCTCCTGTATAATACTGAATTGTTTTATTAGACCATTCATAGCCTTCTTTGGTGTAAATCTTTATCCTAACCTCGATTTCTGTAGTTATTTGAAATGAACCGCTGCTTTCACTGAAGGTAAAATAAGTACTTCCCCTTTCGAACAACACAGCAGCAGGAGCCGATACTTCTCTAGGATGGTTTTTTTCCTGCAGTTCTTCTATAGTAACTTTTCCGAGTTCGAATTTTTGGGCATTTACGGTCAATATTGTTACCATCAATAAGGTGATAACGGTCGCTATTCTTGTCTTCATGTTTTAGCTTTTCTTGGTTAGTACTATTTTGGCGTTGTCGTTTTTAGCGATTTGTTCTCTAAACAATCTATAATCATCATATTCTTTACTGTCGTAATTGCCATTTTTAATCAGTAAAGTTCTCTTATAGGTCAGGGTATTATCTATATTCTTCAAAATCTGGGTATTATATTCACCGAATTTGCTTTTGACTTCAAAATTACCCGGCATTGCTTCGATATCATATTCAGACGGAAGATCGATAATGATTTCGTCATAGTCATAAAAACCTCTTTTAATTTCAAAAGGATTTTCCCGGTTTCTATATCGTTTGGGTGAGTTGTTATTTACGTTGAAAGCATTGAGTACGAACATTAATTTTCCACCAGTATTGCTGGCATATCCTGATGCTGCAAGTTGGATTTCTTGATTGAAAGCTACGTTATCACGGTCATTTTTAAAATTAATTTTTTGAAGTTTCAAATTACCAATATTACTGAAATATTCCTTGTAATAAGAATCCTTATCTAATTCTGATAGTTTTTCATTCCTATATACTTTTTCATAATCAGCACCTTTCGACTGAATAGCTATATTGCCAATCAGTTCGCCTTCGGCAGTAATGGAATATTTCCCGTTAGAAATCTGGCTATTATCTTTTTCACGGTATATTCTTGTTCGTACGATCTGACCTCCATCAGGTTTCATTATCAATACATTCCTATCATCCGTAAATGTACCCTGATAACCAAACGGATCTGTTTGACTTGTGCATTCCAACCATACATAATCATCGCCATTGGGAATCGCCAGCATAACATGATTACTTTGCATCGAAACAAAATCCGGTACAATACTCATTCTTGATGAATCTCCATATAATCTCGTATAATATGCCGGTACACCAACAACACTAAGCAACGCTTTCGTGTAATTACTCAGGGCTTTACAATCGCCATAGCCTAAGCGATCTACATCTTTGGCAAGCATTGGTTTCCAACCACCAATGCCTTCCTGAATACTCACATATCGTGTGCCTTGCTGAACATAGTTGTATATGATTTTGGCTTTCTTTAAGGGATCAGTTTCTGCCCCTACAAGTGCTTTTATTTTTGTTTTGGTGGTTTCCGGAAGTTCATCAGTCCCAGCAAGTATCTTTTCTGAAAACCATTGCCCCATGTCTTTCCATGACGAAGCGTTTCCATCTACACCTTCAAGATTAAAAAAATTAAGCCCCATCATAACCTTTGGCGCTATATCTGAAAAAGACGGACTATAATCTTCATATTTTTTTGCATGAAGATTTTTTGCACTAAATGAAAGGGTATTTCCTGTCTCAGTTTTACTAATGCTGGATCCGGGTGAAAAATTTACTTCTTTATATTTAAATCCAAGATCCGAAGGAAATGTGACGTTTAAAAGAGCGTTTTCTGTACTAATATAATATCCTTCAAGAGGAAACCAAGAACTTATAAAAGCAGTATTAGATGTAGTCACCTCACTTTCAAAAACTGCAGTAAACGGATAATTGATTGGTACATAATCAAAATACAAAACACGGGAATCGTCAAAAATAGTGCCTCCATCGGTAACACTGGAGTCCTTGAAATCCCGTCTTTTAACTGACTTTATTTCTTTACCAGAAGCATCATAAATCCACGTCTCTATCTTTGAAATTTTGGTGCTTTTATTATAATTTATCGATAAATCAAGCTGACTAAGCCCTATTTCATTTAATATCGTAACAATCCTTCTAGATGTAATCGTCATACTTCGTTGTGAAGTAATCTCGACATTGCGTTGGTTCATCCGTATTACTGCATTGGCATTTTCCTTTAGTTCCGGCGCAATGCCCAATACTGAGTAATCTGCCTTTTGAGCGACAATAGATTGTGCTACACTTATAAACAAGCAACAATAGAAAAGCGATTTCATAGAAGGAAGTTTTACCAAAAATATAGAAAATATTTAGAAAATATTAACGTTTATATTTTATTTTTTGTATCAATGATAATCGTGACCGGTCCGTCATTTAAAAGGCTGACTTTCATGTCTGCGCCAAATTGTCCTGTCCCGATTTTTTTGCCCAATTCAGCTTCAAGTTTAAGGATAAATTGTTCATAAATCGGAATCGCAATGTCTGGTTTTGCTGCTTTTATGTAGGATGGACGATTGCCTTTTTTGGTAAGGGCATGTAATGTAAATTGGCTAACTGCAATGATTTCTCCGTTAATTTCCTTTACAGATAAATTCATAACCTCATTTTCATCACCGAAAATCCTAAGATTTACAATTTTGGAGGCGAGCCAGTCAATATCTTCCTGATTGTCTTCGGCTTCAATGCCAATAAGAATGAGCAATCCGTTACCAATTTGGGCTACAACTTTTTGGTCAATTGTTACTGATGCATTCGTAACTCTTTGCAACACGACCTTCATAATTAATTTTTCCGGGTTTCATCACTCGCAATCCTATCATCATTATGAATATCTGTGCGGTAATGCTCGTCATCGCCTTCTAAAATTTGAAGATAGCTTCTGTAACGGGACCAAGCGATTTCATCGTTTTCCAATGCCGTTTTTATCGCACAATGTGGCTCGTCTTTGTGCAAACAATTGTTGAACTTGCATTGGTCTTGCCTTTTGAAGAATTCGGGAAAATAACCGCTCACTTCTTCTTTTTGCATATCAACAATTCCAAAACCTTTGATGCCGGGTGTATCGATAATTTTGGCATCAAAAGACAAATCATACATTTCGGCAAAAGTTGTGGTATGCTGTCCTTGCTTACTTTGTTCAGAAATATTCTTGGTTTTAAGATTCAGTGTCGGCTCTAAAGCATTTACTAAAGTCGATTTCCCAACACCGGAATGGCCAGAAAACATGCTAACTTTTCCGATCATCAATTCCTTTAATTTATCGATTCCTTTGTGTGCTATGGAAGAAATTCTAAGGCATTTGTATCCGATTTCTTGGTAAATATGTTGCAAATAAAGTTGTTCGTCGAGCGTCGCATCGTCAAAAGTGTCAATTTTATTGAAAACGATTACCGCTTCGATTCCATACGCTTCAGCGGTAACCAAAAAACGATCGATAAAACTGGTAGTCGTTGGCGGATTGTTGATCGTTACCAGCAAAAAAACCTGATCGATATTGGACGCAATGATATGCAATTGCTTGGAGAGATTGACAGATTTACGAACGATATAATTCTTGCGTTCGTGAATTTTATGGATGGTTCCGGTAACCGTATCGGAAGTAGTATCCAATTCATAATCCACAATATCGCCTACCGCAATTGGGTTGGTACTTTTGATTCCTTTCATACGAAATTTTCCTTTCATACGACATTCCATAAAATCGCCTGCTTCAGATTTTACGGTGTACCAGCTTCCTGTAGATTTGTATACGAGTCCTGTCATTGGGCAAATTTACGATTTTTAGCATTGAGAATCGAGAATTGAGAATCGAGATTTCTTTAAAACAAAAAAGGCTGCCCATAATTCACGGACAGCCTTTGAAATTGAAGGTGAAATTAATCTTCCAAAATCATTCTTCCAATTTTATCCTGCGATTTTCTCGACGCATAAATAATATATTCGCTGTCGTTTTTCCTGCAATAAACACCAGGGCGAATGACCAACTGGTTTTTGATTACTTCTTCCGGATCTTTTCTGGTTATATTGCCTTTATCGTCAAACGTAAATAGCGTTGGAATTGCGTTATTGTAGTTGCCTAAAGATTTTATTTTTTCAATATCGGTAACGCCTTTGTTTTTAGCATTATCATTAAAAACCACCTGCAATTGTCCGTTTCGATATATTGGAATAACACTTAAGTATTCAGGACCTTTTCCCATCACGCCTAATGGAATTGATAAGCCAACGGCAACGTTAAAATTACCGCTGCTTCCCGTAGCAAACAAATTAAATGATGCTGCGGTTACTGTTGCCGATTGCTCTTTCGCCACAACATTACTCCATTCGTGTGTACCGTCGGGTTTCAACGAAGTAACAATTACTTCATTGGCAGTATATGTTATCGGTGTAAATCCTAATGGTCCAAAACCTTGTGTTTGTCCAACATAAATCATTCGGTATTCTGAAAGAACGATTAGACCGCCGTCTTCTTTCTCAATAATCGATTGTATGCTGTACAAAGGTTTTACATCTTTCCCTTTTTTGGCACGTCGCTCACCCAATAATTTTACTTTAGTTGCATAATCAAACTCATTGAATTTGAGATTGTTTGTCGTGTTGTCCGCAAGATTAATAGCTGCGTTATAAATACCTTTCAGTTCTTTGTTGGCGCGACCACTTTCTCTTACACTCGAATAAAAACCCACCAATTGTACCGTGTTTTTGCTTGTTGAAAGCATTTTACAATTGATAATTTCCTTGTCTTTTACATCAATATTAACCACTTCCTTTTTATAGGCGTTGGCTTTTTTGAAGATGTGCAACTGGAATTTTTCTACTTTTTCTTTCTTTTTGTTGTCGCGATAGCCTTCGTTAACGACTAAAAACACGTCGTCTTTGTAATTGATCTCAAAATCAGAAATCGTGAACTGGTAATCTTTTTTATTATCATCATACGAAACCTTGTCTTCTGTACTGAATGCTTCGACCATGTTTTCATCGAACATTTTGATTTCATATTTCATCGCATCTTCCTTATCAAACAAAGCGGTGTGCATAGCAAGCAACATGCGCTCATCTGGAGAAAGTTTGAAATAAAACGCACCACGATCTGAACTTTTAGCCACTTGCGATTCGAACATGGTTATAAAATTCTTACTCAAAATACCCTTCTCTGATACTTGAACAGCAATTAAAGTATAAATCTTATCTTTTCTGTGGTAAACGCTGCCGATAACGTACAACTTGTCATTTAGCAAGAAAACTTCCTCAAAATCAACATCTTTGTCTTTTATTTCCGGAAGAATGATTGGAGCACTTGTTAAAAGTTTCATTTCTTTTGAATCGAAAATCTTCAAAAAATAATCCGATTTTCCTTTTAAAACCAGCGTGTAAATTTTGCCATTTGCTTCGCCGATAATTTTGATGATCTTGCCTTTATCATCAGTAATTTCTTGACCATAAGTCATAGAAAGTTTGTCTATCTTAGTCTGTGCCCCCGCGAAAAGACCCAGAAAAAGAAAGAACATTAAACAAATTCTTTTCATTTTTTTGCTTGGTTTTGATAGTTTATATAATTGTTGCGATGTTACAAAAAACATCATTAAAAGCAACTATAAAATCATATAAATCTGACAAAAAAATAAAAATTTAACTATTAATGATTTTCTGCTGATGTGAAATACTTTCTTCATGAATGGCTTTGAACAAACGCAATACAAATTCTTCGCTCAATCCTTTTTGCTCACCGTCGAGAATCATCTTTCCTAAGATTTCATTCCAACGTTTGTTTTGCAAAACTGCGACATTATTGGCTTTCTTTAAAGCACCGATTTGCTCGGCAACTTTCATCCGACTGCCTAAAATCTCCAACAATTTAGCATCGGCAATATCAATGTTGGCGCGCAATTTTATCATTTCAGTATTGTAATCGTTCTCTTCGGTAGTGATTTGACGGATACGAAGGTCTCGGAAAATTTGTTTTAAAACTGTTGGCGTCACTTGTTGCGCGGCATCACTCCAGGCGTTATCCGGGTCATTGTGCGTTTCTATAATCATGCCGTCATAATTCAAATCAAGTGCTTGTTGTGCCACTTCCTGAATCATGTCACGCTTTCCGGTGATGTGTGATGGGTCGATAATCAGCGGTAAATCCGGAAAACGACTTTGCAATTCAATCGCAATCTGCCATTCCGGAATGTTGCGGTATTTTGTTTTTTCGTATGTAGAAAAGCCCCGATGAATAACACCTAATTTTTTGATGCCGGCATTATAAAGCCTTTCAACAGCGCCAATCCACAATGCTAAATCGGGATTTACTGGATTTTTTACCAAAACAATTTTATCGGTATTTTGAAGTGCATCGGCGATTTCCTGAACCGCAAATGGATTTACAGTTGTTCTGGCACCAATCCACAAAACGTCGATGTCGTGTTCGAGTGCCAGTTTTACGTGTGTGGCATTGGCGACTTCAATAGCCATTAACAATCCCGTTTCGGCTTTTGCTTTTTGAAGCCATTTTAATCCGATGGCACCAACGCCTTCAAATCCACCCGGGCGCGTTCTTGGTTTCCAAATACCGGCACGAAAGATACTGACATCAGAATTTTTTAATTCGTGTGCTATTTTTAAAACTTGGTCTTCTGTTTCGGCACTGCATGGGCCAGCAATTACTAATGGATGATCGAGTTTAAAATCTTCGAGCCATTGTCCTAAATCTTTATTATTTTCCATGTGTCTTTATGTTGTGTAAAATTAGTTATTGTTTTTTTGGAACGCAGATTTAAAAGCGGATTTTCGCCGATAGTCGCGAATTAATATATTTTGTATTGAATCCTTTTACATAGTCATTTATACTTTGAAAGATCAACGACCATTAGTGAAAACCCCAATCATCCGTATTCAAATTTTTCAAAATCTTTCAAGTGCCTTAAGAATATTCTCTTCAGAAATGCAAAGTGAAAACCGAATATATCCAGCTCCGTTGCTACCAAAAATCGTTCCCGGCGTAATGAACAAATCCTTTTCATAAAGTAATTTATCAACGAAAGCTTCGGCATCAGTTATCGATTCGGGTAGTTTCGCCCAAACGAACATTCCTGCTGTATTTTTATCATAAGTGCATTCGAGTTTATCCGCAAGCTGAAATACCAAATCGCGTCTTTTTTTATAAATTTCATTCTGCGCTATAAACCAAGATTTGTCAGATTTAAAAGCTTCTATAGCACCTTTTTGAATACCATAAAACATCCCGCTATCCATGTTGCTTTTTACTTTTAAAACGGCATTGATCAAGTCTGAATTCCCAGAAACCATGCCAACGCGCCAGCCCGACATATTGAAAGTCTTGCTCAAAGAATTTAGTTCCAGAACCACATTTTTAGCATTTGGAATCTGCAGAATCGAAATCGGATTGTCGTTAAGTACAAAACTATACGGATTGTCGTTGACCAATAAAATTCGGTGCTTTTCGGCGAAAGTCACTAACTTTTCAAACAATTGCAAGCTTCCGGTCGCACCGGTCGGCATGTGTGGATAATTGACCCACATCAGCTTTACTTTTGATAAATCAAGGCTTTCAAGTGCTTCAAAATCTGGTTCCCAATTATTGTTTTCCGTTAAATCGTAAAAAATCGGTTGTGCGCCAACAAGATTCGTTACGGAAGTATAAGTCGGATATCCTGGATTTGGAACCAAAACAGCATCGCCTTCATTTAAAAAAGCCAGCGAAATGTGCATGATACCTTCTTTCGAGCCCATTAAAGGTAGGATTTCGAAATTCGGATTCAGGCTGACGCTAAATTGATTTATGTAAAAATCGGCCATTGCTTTGCGCAGTTCCGGCAAACCTTGGTAACTTTGATATTGGTGCGCATTTTCATCGTGCATCGCGTTTTGAATCGCTTTAATGACAGCTTGCGACGGCTTTAAATCTGGACTGCCGATGCCCATATTGATAATAGGTTTTCCGGCAGCAATCAATTCGCGAACTTCCCTTAATTTTGAAGAAAAATAATATTCTTCGACGGTATTTAACCTGTTGGCTATTGCAATCATTGCTGTCCTTTTTTATATTCGCCCAAAACCTTGAAATGCGTTGTCATCAATTCGAGGATTTTTTTGGCTTTTTCGTAGTGTTTGTATTTTTCAAAAACAACATCGACAAAAAACGAGTATTGGAATGGCGTTTCTATAATCGGCATCGACTGTATTTTGGTCAGATTGAGTTTGCAATTGTTCATTACATTTAAAACTGTAGCAAGACTTCCGGCGGTATCATCGAGTTCGAATTTCACAGAAGCTTTGTTGATTTCCTCCTTTGGGATTTCCTTATTCTGGGTTTTCACGATAACAAAACGCGTCTTGTTGCTTTTTACGGTGTGAATGCCAGCAGCAAGAATTTCCAAATTATATAAAGTTGCGGCAATCGGACTTGCAACGGCTGCAATTCTCATTAGTTGTTGCTCCTGAATTCGCTTTGCTGTTTCAGCCGTATCTCCACTTTCTACAATTTTGATGTGCGGATATTGATTAAAGAAAACCGCGCATTGCAACAACGCAATCGGATGCGAGTGCACTTCCATGATGTCTTCGATTTTCTGGCCTTTGAGCGCCATTAAATTCATGTGAATATCTAAATAATGCTCGCCAATAATGTGCAAATTATTGTTGTCGATTAGTGCGTAATTCGGAATTATTGAACCAGCGATGGAATTTTCCAACGCCATTACGCCTTTCTGTGTCTTGTTTTCTTTGAGGCTTTTTACCAAAAGTTCAAACGACATGCATTCGTCGAGCGGAAAATCTTCGTTAAAAAATTCCTTCGAAACCTGATGATGAAAAGAGCCTTTGATGCCCTGAATTGCAATTTTTGTCTCCATATGCGCAAAAAAAAATCCCGATTTGCATCGGGATTTGTGTATATTTTGAATTAATAACCTATCAAATAACAATACAGCAATCCCGTTCTTCGTTCCAGAAGAAATAAAAAGAGTTGCTATAATAAAAACTGTTGTTGTTCATTTTGTCTTTTGTTATTGGCTAAAATAGAAAATTTTGTTTTCGGTTTTACAAAAGATTTTATTTTTTTCGAATTTTTATGATTATCGCAAGAATATTAGAAATTTTTTGAAACTCCCATAGTAAAACTGCTACCGAAGTCAACATTAAAACCGCTTGTTGTATCTCCATCTCCTGAACTGTGCCCGTAATTCAAGCCGCCAAACCCAAAATTAAGCCCGAAGTTGTTTTTTAGATTCATGTAAATCGCCGGTGTAAAATTTAACCCAAATCCGTTTAAGGTATAATCATTTCCGGTAGCGGCGTATTTCGTTTTAGTGTTGTTAAAAGACGTCGTCAAATCGCCGTAAACAGAAAACATTTCAGTCAATGGTTGCGTATAACGCGCAAAAACGCCGGCTGAATAAACCCTTGTTTTGGCTTCATTGTTTGTTCCGCTGCTGTTATCATTGGTGTTGTGGCTGTATGACGCTGCCAGACCTAATGTCCAATGGTCTGTAAATTGGTAACCTACTTTGGGCTCAAGACTAAAAGTCGTTGATTTACTTTCGACCGTCCCATTTTCTATTTTGTTGGTATTGAAACCCACAGTACCCATTACCAGATAAGTGCCTTTTTGCGCATTGGCATAACCTGCAATCGATAACATGATGATTAAGATAATTTTTTTGCTCAATCTTGAAAAATTGTTTTTCTTGTTTTCGAGAATCTTCGATTTCATGGTTATATATGTTTAAAGTTTGGTTGCAACCACGCAACAACGATGCCGATAATTCCTACAATTCTCAATTTTAACACAGCAATAACGTTAATTAAAAGTCAATAGACTGGTTATCAGTAAAATTTATCGCAATAATCTTTTCTGATTGGAGTTTGAAGGTTGTGGAATGGTTTCCCAACATAAATTTGCTATTTTTGTTCCAAATCTATTTGTATGTCAATCGAAGTCAGTAATATTTCCAAAAGTTATGGTGCTCAAAAAGCGCTTGATAACATTTCATTTTCTGTAAAAAAAGGTGAGATTGTGGGTTTTTTAGGTCCGAATGGTGCCGGAAAATCGACATTGATGAAAATTCTGACGACCTACATCAATGCAGATGAAGGAACGGCTGCGGTTAACGGAAACGACGTGAATACACAACAAAAAGCCGTACAAAAATCGGTTGGTTATTTGCCGGAACACAATCCGCTTTACCTTGATTTATATGTACGTGAATATTTGTCTTTTAATGCAGATGTATATAATGTAGCCAAATCGCGCATTGAAGAAGTCATCATACTCACCGGATTGACGGCCGAAAGCCACAAAAAAATCGGGCAATTATCGAAAGGTTACCGCCAGCGTGTCGGACTCGCCAATGCCCTTTTGCACAATCCCGATGTTTTGATTTTAGATGAACCGACCACCGGATTAGACCCGAACCAGTTGGTTGAAATCAGAAATGTGATCAAAAACGTCGGAAAAGATAAAACTGTTTTTCTTTCTACGCATATTATGCAGGAAGTGGAAGCAATTTGCGATCGCGTAATCATCATCAACAATGGAAAAATTGTTACTGACAAAAAACTCGACAACCTGAAAGAAGAAAAAACTCAAGTCGTTGAAGTAGAATTTGATTTTAAGGTCGAAGAACAATTAATTTCAACAATTCCGCAATTGACTTCTTATAAAAACATCCACGATATGACGTGGGAACTTACTTTTACGACAGACAAAGACATGCGCCCGGCGGTTTTTGATTTCGCTCAGGCCAATGGACTGCGTACCTTACAACTGAATCAGAAAAATAAAAATCTGGAAGCGGTGTTTCGGGATGTGACGAAGAAGTAAATCAAAACGAACTGCCCTAGCCCGGATAGCAATGAAAATCCTTTTGCTTTTTTCTCAAAAAGCAAAAGATTGGAATGGATTACTTCGTCAGTTCGGCTTTAAAAAGCCTCGGGTGCCGGATTAGCTTCTAAAGATTAAAAAACTTCCCTCGCAATCGCCTTAATATTCTCTGCTTTTCCCATAGAATAATAATGCAAAACCGGCAAACCAGCCGAAACAAGTTCCTTACTTTGGGCAATGCACCACTCAATTCCGATTTGCTTGACGGTATCGTTATCTTTGGCTTTTACGACTTCCATAATCAAATCGTCGGGCAAATCAACGCTGAAACGGTGCGGCACTAAATT
Organism: Flavobacterium sp.; assembly: GCA_029946065.1. Lineage (GTDB taxonomy): Bacteria > Bacteroidota > Bacteroidia > Flavobacteriales > Flavobacteriaceae > Flavobacterium. The sequence goes on along the minus strand of JAQSDU010000020.1, from coordinate 380,228 downwards.
CAGTTGTTTTTTGGTGGCAATCGGTTTTAATCCCGGAATAATCGGCACTGTAATACCTGCAGCACGGCATTTGGCAACAAAATCGAAGAATTTTTTATTGTCGAAAAACATTTGCGTGATGATGTATTCGGCTCCATTTTTAATTTTCTGCTTCAGGAAATGCAAATCGCTGTCAATGCTCGGCGCTTCCATGTGTTTTTCGGGATAACCAGCAACACCAATACAAAAATCGGTATTATGGGAATTGAGGAGTTCGCTATCGAGGTAAATGCCTTGGTTTAGATCTGCAATTTGCGAAACGAGTTCCGATGCATAATGATGTCCTTCTTTTTCTGGACGGAAATAAATCTCACTTTTGATGGCATCGCCGCGCAAAGCCACTACGTTTTGTATGCCTAAAAAGTCAATATCAATAAGGAAATTCTCTGTGTCTTCTTTTGTAAAGCCGCCACACAAGATGTGTGGAATCGCATCAACCTGGTATTTGTTCTGGATCGCGGCACAAATTCCGACTGTTCCTGGACGTTTCTTTACGACTTTTTTCTGTAACAATCCGTTAGGCAATTCCTTGAATTCGTATTCCTCGCGGTGGTACGTCACGTCAATGAATGGCGGATCGAATTCCATTAACGGATCGATGCTATCGAAGATCGACTGGATGTTCTGGCCTTTTAACGGTGGTAAGATTTCGAAGGAAAAGAGTGATTTTCCTTGCGCGTTTTGTATATGTTCGGTTACTTTCATTTTAGGTGTTGGGTTTTGGGTTTTAGGTGTTGGTATTATCCTTAACCTTAATCTGCGATGTTTGGCGAAAGCCATTTTTCTGCCGTTTCTGTGCTTATACTTCTGCGTTTGGCGTAATCTTCCACTTGGTCATTTTTGATTTTTCCGAGTCCGAAATATTTGCTCTGCGGATTGGCAAAATAATATCCTGAAACGGAAGATGCCGGCCACATTGCCATACTTTCTGTTAATGTTACGCCGATTTTGTTTTCGACATCGAGTAATTTCCAGATGGTTGGTTTTTCGAGGTGATCGGGACAAGCCGGATAACCTGGTGCGGGACGAATACCTTTGTATTCTTCTTCGATTAGATCTTGTTTTGATAAAATTTCTTCGGAAGCGTAACCCCAGATTTCCTTACGGACTTTCTCGTGCAAATATTCGGCAAAAGCTTCGGCAAAACGATCACCTAATGCTTTTATTAAAATGGCGTTGTAATCGTCGAGCTGTTGTTCGAATTCCTTAGCTTTTTCGTCAACGCCGAAACCTGTGGTAACACAGAAACAACCAATATAATCTTGTTTTTGGGAATCTTTTGGCGCGATAAAATCTGCTAAAGCAATATTCGTTGCGCCAGCGGTTTTTTGGGATTGTTGGCGTAAGGTCAGGAATTTTGCGAGTGTATTCCCGTTCTCATCCGAAACCTGAATATCGTCGTCGTTGATTTGATTCGCAGGAAAAATACCAAGAATACCTTTTGCTTCGAGCCAGTTTTCATTGATGATTTGCTGCAGCATTGCTTTTGCATCAGCGAATAAATCGGTTGCTTGTTCACCTACAACTTTATCGGTCAATATTGCCGGATATTTGCCGTATAACTCCCATGAACTAAAAAAAGGTGTCCAATCGATGTAATCAACGAGTTCGGAAAGCTTTACTTCGATTACTTTTGTTCCGATGAAATTTGGCTTTGGCGGGTTGAAGTGCTCCCAATCCAATTGCAATTTGTTCTTGCGAGCAGCTTCAATGGAATGGAAATTCTTGTCGCGGCTTCTGTTCAGATAACCTTCACGCAATTTGTCGTATTCTTCACGAAGATTGGCCGCATAGGTGACTTTTGTTTCGGGCTGAAGCAAATTTGTTGCAACCGTTACCGCTCTTGAAGCATCATTCACGTGAACGACTGTTTCTTTATATTCAGGAGCAATCTTCACGGCAGTATGTGCGCGAGAAGTAGTTGCACCACCAATCATGATTGGAATTTTTATGTTGCGTTTGTCCAATTCTTTTGCGAGATAAACCATTTCGTCGAGCGACGGTGTTATCAATCCGCTTAATCCGATGATGTCAACGTTTTCTTTGATTGCGATTTCTATAATTTTTTCAGGGGAAACCATTACGCCCAAATCGATAATTTCAAAATTGTTACAGCCTAAGACAACTGCTACAATGTTTTTTCCGATGTCGTGAACGTCGCCTTTTACGGTTGCCATCAGCACTTTTCCTGCAGATGACGACTTTCCATCTTTTTGGGCTTCAATAAAAGGCAGCAAATAGGCTACTGCTTTTTTCATCACACGTGCCGATTTCACCACTTGCGGTAGGAACATTTTTCCGCTTCCGAATAAATCTCCGACGACGTTCATGCCCGCCATTAAGTTGATTTCTATGACTTCTATTGGTTTTGTTGCCAATTGGCGCGCTTCTTCAACATCGGTTTCTATGAATTCGTCGATGCCTTTTACAAGCGCGTGTGTCAGCCTTTCCTGCACACTCCCAGAACGCCATTCTTGTATTGCTTTTTCGATAGATTTTACATCGCCTTTTACATTTTCTGCAAAATCCAGAAGTCGTTCAGTAGCATCCTCTCTCCTATTTAGCAATACATCTTCAACACGTTCGAGTAATGCTGCGTCGATTTCATCATACACTTCGAGCATTTCCGGGTTGACAATACCCATAGTCATCCCGTTTTTAATTGCGTGGTATAAAAATGCGGAATGCATTGCTTCGCGAACACGGTCGTTTCCTCGGAAAGAAAACGAAACATTGCTTACGCCGCCACTCACATTGGCATAAGGCAAATGTTCACGGATCCATTTGGTGGCACTGAAAAAATCTATTGCGTTGCGTTTGTGTTCGTCCATTCCTGTGGCAACAGGAAAAATATTCGGATCAAAGATGATGTCTTCTGCCGGAAAACCGACTTCATCAACTAAAATATCATACGATCTTTTGCAGATTTCGATGCGCCTTTCGTAAGTATCGGCTTGGCCATTTTCGTCGAAAGCCATTACAATCACTGCAGCACCGTACCTTTTAATAAGTTTTGCGTGGTAGATAAATGCGCCTTTCCCTTCTTTTAGTGAAATGGAGTTGACTACGCTTTTCCCTTGAGCTACTTTGAGTCCGGCTTCGATAATTTCCCATTTAGAGCTATCAATCATCACAGGAACACGCGAAATATCAGGTTCAGAAGCGATTAAGTTAAGGAATGTCGTCATTGCAAAAACACCGTCGAGCATGCCTTCATCCATATTAATGTCTATAATCTGGGCACCGCCTTCTACTTGCTGTCTGGCAACATCAAGTGCTTCTTCGTAGCGTTCTTCCTTAATCAGACGCAAGAATTTTCGGGAACCGGTAACATTGGTGCGCTCGCCAACGTTAACGAAATTGGTTTCCGGTGTGATGATAAGCGGCTCGAGGCCTGATAGTTTTAAATACTTTTTACAGTCTGCGTCTGGCATTTTGTGTTTTTTATTTGCCACGAATTACACGAATTTCCACAACTTTTTTTTGGAATTCCCATTCGTGCTAATTCGTGTAATTCGTGGCTAACATTTAAATTTATTCTTCTAAAATTTTTCGTGGCTTAAAATCCCCTGCTACTTCTGCAATTAATTTTATGTGTTCCGGCGTTGTACCGCAACAGCCGCCGATGATATTAATCAGATTGTCTTGTAAATATTCACGAATTAAAACCTGCATTTCTTCAGGTGTTTGGTCGTATTGCCCGAAAGCGTTGGGCAATCCGGCATTAGGATGCGCTGAAATATTGAGTGAGGTGTTACGCGATAATCTTTTGAGGTAAGGCTTTAACTGGTCGGCACCAAGTGCGCAATTGAATCCAACGCTTAAAAGCGGAATATGCGAAATAGATATCAGGAAAGCTTCAACAGTTTGACCTGAAAGCGTTCTGCCTGATGCATCGGTAATAGTTCCTGAAACCATTATGGGAATATCGATATTGCGCTCTTCTTTGACCTCTTCGATGGCAAAAAGTGCGGCTTTGGCGTTTAATGTATCAAAGATTGTTTCAACAAGCAGCACATCGCAACCGCCGTCGATTAAAGCTTCTGTTTGTTGTTTGTAGGCGATGCGCAAATCGTCGAAAGTTACGGCGCGAAAACCCGGATCGTTTACGTTGGGCGACATGCTTGCCGTTCTGTTGGTTGGTCCGATAGAACCGGCGACAAAACGTGGTTTCTTGGGATCTTTGGCGCTGTAATAATCGGCAGATGCACGGGCGATTTTTGCGGATTCATAGTTAAGTTCGTACACCAAATCTTCGAGGTGGTAATCGGCCATACCGATTGTGGTTCCCGAGAAAGTATTGGTTTCAACAATATCGGCACCAACTTCGAAGTATTTGTCATGCACTTCGCGGATAGCTTGTGGTTGCGTGAGCGACAAAAGATCATTGTTGCCTTTTAATGGATGCGGGAAATCTTTGAATCTGTCGCCGCGGAAATCTTCTTCGGAAAAATTGTAGCGTTGTAGCATTGTGCCCATAGCGCCATCGAGGACTAGTATTCGTTTTTGAATTGCTGCTGTTATTGCTGACATAATTATTTTTGCCACGAAGGCGCTACGACACAAAGTCAATTTGTAAAAATGGTTTTTGCAATAGCCCCGATGGCAGTGGAAATATTTTTTTGAAATCTTTTAAGGTTTCAAAAAAATATTGCAACGTACAGCGGGAACATGGACAACTAAAAAGCCCAAGCCATTTGCTTCAAAAAAAAAGATATGTTATCGTGAGAGGGAGAAAATTTCTCGTGGTTATCTGTCCCAGCGTGGCTGAGTAGAATGTAGCACCTTCTACGGTTGTAGGGTTGCTAAGGCTTCAACGGGTCTATTCCCTCTGCCTTTCGTGATAACAGTCAATATATTTATGAACTTTGCAAAGTAAGGGAATAGAATTGGTTTTTGCAAGGGCGCAGCGGAATTATAGCGATAACGTTTTCGTTACGTGATCCGTCAAAGGGAGTGTTTGGTTTGACTGTCTCGGGAGGTGAAAAATGGGTTTTAAAAACGCCGATAATTGTTCGTATTCGATTAAAAAAGCGTCGTGTCCGTGTATGGATTTTATTTCGTGGTAAAATATATTTTGTTTTACAGCTTTTAGGATTTCGTAGGTTTCACGGGTTTCATCGGCAATAAAAAGCGCATCGGTAGCCACAGCGACAAGATGGATGTTGGCATCTATTGTTTGGGCTAAAGTTTGAAAGTCTGTCCGGCTTTCAGTGATATCGATTGTTTTTAAAAGATGGTTCATTAATTTATAGGACGAAAGGCGGAAACGATTTTTGAGTTTTTCGCCGTGATTAGACAGCCAGTTTTCGATATTGAAATTAGAGCCTTGTCTTTGTCTTTGAAATTTTTGGTTAAAGGATTGTGGTGTTCTGTATAGTAACATGGCGTGTTGGCGTGCGTCGCCTACGGGATTATCCGAATTATTAAGGATACTGTCTTGTACTTTTACGTTGGCGACTAACCAGTCAGTAGCCTTCCAGTCGGATGCTACCGGAATTAAATGTTTAACTTTATTGGGTTGCAAAGCAGCGATTTCCCATGCCACGGCCCCGCCGAGACTTCCTCCTATAACGGCAAAAAGGCTTTCTATTTTTAGTAAATATAAGCCTTCCCAAAAAATTAGGGCGACATCACGGATGGTGAAATCTTTGTAATTGGAGATTAGATTTTCAGGTTTATTGTCGAATCCGTTTCCGGGAATATTGAACGCAATCACAGTATAATGGTCCGTGTCAATGGTTTTATTTTTACCGATAAGCGCTGACCACCATCCATTTTCGCCGGCTACATCTGAATTTCCGGTTAAGGCATGGTTGACGAGAATTACGGGGGCGGTGCCGATTTCCTGTCCGAAAACTTGATAGCACAACTCAATATTGATATGCTTTCCTGAAAGGAGTTCAAATTTGAAAATGTCGATTTTTTTTAGTGGGGTCTTCATGCTATTTTTTTTAAAAACTGCCTCCGGAAAATCCAGAGACAGTTTTGACAAACAAACAAAAAACAAATATTGAGTTAGATTAGTTGAGGCGTTTTAATGGTTTCAAAAACTGCTTTGAGATCGGCTTTCAAGTCTTCAATATCTTCAATTCCAACAGAGAGACGAATTAGATCTTGAGTCACTCCTGTGCTTTGTTGTTGTTCTTCAGATAACTGTTGGTGTGTGGTGCTCGCAGGATGAATTATTAGTGATTTGGTGTCGCCGATATTCGCCAATAAAGAAAATAATTTCGTTTCATCAGCTACTTTTTTTGCTGCCTCAAAACCACCTTTTAATCCAAAAGTGACAATACCGCTTTGTCCTTGTGGCAGATATTGTTTTGCGAGGTTAAAATATTTAGAAGTTTCGAGTCCTGGATAATTTACCCATGCCACTTCTTCCTGGGATTGTAACCATTTGGCCAATTTGAGTGCGTTTTCGCTGTGTTTTTTGATTCGGATTTCGAGTGTTTCCAATCCTTGAATGGTTTGAAATGCGTTGAACGGACTTAAAGCCGCACCGAAATCACGCAACCCTTCAATCCTCGCCTTGGCGATGAAAGCTGCACCACCTAAAGCTTCGTAATATTTCAATCCGTGATACCCGGCGGATGGTTCAGTAAATTCAGGGAATTTGCCGTTGGACCAATCGAAATTCCCAGCATCAATAATTGCGCCGCCGAGCGAAGTGCCATTTCCTGTTATGTACTTTGTTAAGGAATGGATTACGATGTCGGCACCATGTTCGATTGGATTGAGCAAAAAGGGCGTTGCAACGGTATTGTCAACAATAAAAGGCACTTTGAAAGCTTTCGCTTCTTTTGAAATTGCTTTTAAATCCAACACATCAAGTTTGGGATTGCCGAGACTCTCTACAAAAAAAGCCCTTGTATTTTCTTGCGCAGCATTTTTGAAATTTTCAGGGTTGGATGGATCCACGAAAGTTGTTGTGATGCCTAATCTTGGCAAAGTAACATTTAGCAAATTGTAAGTGCCGCCATATAGACTATTGGAAGCTACGATATGGTCGCCTGATTTCAATAAAACTAATAATGCTGTAGTGATGGCGGACGTTCCGGATGCGGTCACAACTGCTCCGATGCCGCCTTCGAGCGTGGCAAGTCTTTGTTCCAAAATGTCATTGGTCGGATTGTTGAGTCTTGTGTAGATAAATCCTGCTTCTGCGAGTCCAAAAAGATTTGCGGCGTGTTCAGCGTTATTAAAGACATAAGAAGTCGTTTGGTAGATTGGAACGGCTCTGGTTCCTGCATTTTTTGTTACATCGTGTCCTGCGTGTAAAGCGTTTGTGGAGAATTTTAGTGTGCTCATAATTTTTAGATATTAGAATTGAGATTTTAGAATTGAGATTTTAGATTTTAGAATTGAGAATTGAGAATTGAGATTTTTAACAAAATAAAAAAGCCCTTTTGGATGGCTACCAAAAGGACTTTTAACACTGATATATAATCGGATTAAATCGTTCGCAAATGGCAACATCGGTTTCGGGCGCATACGCACGCCATACAACACATCATCATTTTTACTATTGCGATCATTATTTTAATTTTAATTTTACGAATTGATTTGAAATAAAAAACCCCTGCGGTCGGCAGAGGTTGAATTGTATATTTTAAGTATTTAAAATTATGCAATAGCTTTCTCTGCGGAATTTGTCCACATCATACAGCAAATATTGCAAATTATAAATTTCATTTTTTGTTGATTTTTCGTTTAGCAAACTTCTGAACTATTTTCGGACTATCCAAACAGTTTTGAAATTTTAACATAAATAAAAAAGCCTTTCATTACTGAAAGGCTTTTAGAAGCAACTAATTAATATTAGTTTTTCATTATTTTTTTAACCACATTTCCTTGATCAGTAGTCACATTAACCATGTACATTCCAGTAGCCAAGTCAGCAACATTAATTCTTGCTTCAGCACCGATAACATTCATTTGTTTAACCGTTCTTCCATTCAAATCTACAACTGAAACAGATTGAATCTGAATGTTTTCAGTATTCGAAATAGCGATTAAGCTAGTTGCAGGGTTAGGTAAAATTGAGAATTTTCCAGCCAATACATCTGAAACGCCAAGTGGAGCCGCAACAGAGAAAGTATCTACGATTAAACCGTGCGCTGCAGTACCTTCATTTATTGGTGAATTATTAAGGAATGAAAAGAAATAAGTCCCTGTAGTAGCTGGTGTGAAAGTTGCAGTTTTCAATACAAACTCTAAATCTGCTATTCCAGATTCTGTAATCAAGTTGGTTGTAATAACATCTGTACCGTTATCAAATAATGCATCTAATTGAATACTACCGGTTGCAGTGTCAGTATCAGGAGCGCCCAAATAATTTCTAACATAAAAAGAAACTACATAAGGCAATCCAGCCGTCAAGTTAACACCTCTTGAAATTATTTGTCCGTCTGAATCATCAGTAGTACTTGAAATAGAAACGATAGAAGAGGCACCATCTTGTACCAAAGCACTACCAACACCTCCAGAATTCACGAACCAATCAGCTCCTACAGCAGAAGTTACAGCAAACCATCCGATGAAATCTAAATTTGTTGTTTCAAAACTTGTTGTATAAGTTGGTTCCGCAGGTTGGAATACTGTAGCAAAGCTAATTGGTCCTACCCATACACTATAGTCAGTACCACCGCAGAAAGTTCTAATATAGAAGCTATAAACTGAACTTGGTGACAAACCATCTAAAGCGATTTGAGTGTCCGTTATATTTGAAATAGTACCAGTTCCTTGTGTGAAACCTTGAGGACCATATTCAACTTGGTATCCAGAAGGAGCTCCATTTACAGGTGCAGTCCATCCGATAGTAGCAGTAGTTTCAGTTGGTGCTTCGATAAATGTAAAAGCAGTTGGTTTGAAACATGTTTGTGCAGAAAAAGTAAATGTCCATGAGAAACCAACTGTTCCTGAAGTCCATTTGTTATCCCACTCAATATAATAAGTAGTTCCAGCAGTAACAACTACATCCTGAATTTTTGACCTATAGTCATCACCTGCAAAATCCGCATCATCATTGAAAGAAACACAAGTCAAACCTCCACAACTTCCTGAAAACAAATGAACTCTAGTGTCCACATCAGTGGCAGCAACACCAACCGGATTCACATCAAGAGTAGCATCGATAGTAACGATTCCAGAAGCAGCTGCCGTAAATTTATACCAAACAGCTTTAGTAGCTGTAGTACTAGAACATCCGTTAACATAAGTTCCTGTAGTGATTGGAGCAACCACGTAAGTAGATCCGGAAGTAACTGTTGTAGCAGCGGCACAAGTAGCGCCCTGTGCAAAAGCACCAACTCCACTCATTACAGCAACAACTAAAAGTAATAGTTTTTTCATAATTTTTATATTAATTGATTATTGATGGGTAAAAATATAAAAAAAACCCAATACTAAAAAACTTATTTATAAATGTTTTTAATCAAAAACGGTTTCATACATTTGCAATCTAAATTCAAGAGGAAAAATTTGACTGATTGCAACCTCATTAAAAAATGCTAAAGCAGAAATTCTTCTTTAGTGTCTTGCCTGCAACTGTTATTTTTCTCTAAAAAATTAATTAAAATTATTTTTTAAATTATGGCTTATTTATTTACGTCAGAGTCAGTCAGCGAAGGACATCCTGATAAGGTTGCCGATCAAATTTCGGATGCATTAATTGATAATTTCTTGGCATTTGACCCGGAATCAAAAGTGGCCTGTGAAACATTAGTAACAACAGGACAGGTTATACTTGCCGGTGAAGTAAAATCAAAAATTTACCTCGACGTTCAACAAATCGCAAGAGATGTTATCCGAAAAATCGGTTACACCAAAAGCGAATACATGTTTGAGGCCAATTCTTGCGGCGTACTTTCAGCCATACACGAACAATCGCAAGACATCAACCAAGGTGTTGACCGCGCCAGCAAAGAAGAGCAAGGTGCCGGTGACCAAGGTATGATGTTTGGTTATGCCACCAATGAAACAGAGGATTTGATGCCATTAGCACTTAATCTTTCTCATAAATTATTACAGGAACTAGCTGATTTACGAAGAGAAAATAGCGAAATCACCTACTTGCGCCCAGATGCAAAATCCCAAGTAACACTTGAGTATGATGACAACAACAAGCCTTCAAGAATCGATGCTATTGTAATTTCTACACAGCATGACGATTTTGATGAAGAAGCAACCATGCTAGCTAAAATCAAGAAAGATATAATCGAAATTCTGATTCCAAGGATCATCGCCAAAAACCCTAAATATGCGCATTTGTTTAACGACAAAATCCAATACCACATCAATCCTACCGGAAAATTTGTAATTGGCGGACCGCATGGCGATACAGGATTGACTGGAAGAAAAATCATCGTTGATACATACGGTGGAAAAGGCGCACACGGCGGTGGTGCTTTTTCTGGAAAAGATCCAAGTAAAGTGGACAGAAGTGCTGCCTATGCAACGCGTCATATCGCTAAAAACTTAGTAGCTGCAGGTGTTGCCGATGAAATTCTGGTTCAGGTTTCCTATGCTATAGGCGTAGCAAAACCGATGGGGATTTTCGTAGAAACCTATGGTACTTCAAAAGTGAATCTTACCAACGGTGAAATCGCCAAAAAAGTTGAAGAAATTTTTGACATGCGTCCTTATTTCATCGAACAAAGATTGAAACTGAGAAATCCAATATACAGCGAAACCGCAGCTTACGGTCACATGGGCAGGAAAACGGAAACCGTAACAAAAATTTTCAAAGCGCCAAACGGCGAAGAAAAAACGGTAACAGTAGAACTGTTTACATGGGAAAAACTTGATTTTGTTGACACTGTTAAAGCGGCATTCGGATTGTAACCGCAAAAACTTAATAAAAAAGCCTGACTGAATTTATCCGTCAGGCTTTTTTTTATTAATTTCACCTCACAAATCCGAAATTCATGTTCAGAAGATTATCCGGCATCTTATCAAAACTGGAAAGTGATTTCATCAGCAACCCCAATTACCTTTTGCTACTGGTCGTTTTTAACTGTAGCCTTCTGATGAATTTTGAAGAGCTTGTCTGGCAATCGCCGACGCTGTTGTGCATAATGTTTTTAATGTGCTTTTTTTCATTTCTAAACTATAGGTTTTGGTGGGCTACAATGGTGAATATTATTATCAGTTTTTGTTATTATGCCGAAAACTTTCCTGTTCTACCCAACCATTCTAATCTCGAGTTCTTTGCCGACAGCATTCTTTTAGGAATGTTTTTATATAAATTATCGCGCCCCAATCTGCGCATTGATGCCAATCTTGTGTCATGGGTTTTCAGAATTTGCGTAGTATCGGTATATTTTTATACCGGTTTTCACAAACTCAATACCGATTTTTTTAATCCTTGTGTCAGTTGCGTCAATAAAATTAACAGTGGGACTATAGCAAATCTAACAGGAAGGCCTTTTAAAATAACACCTGTGCTCTCTAGCTTTTTTCAATATGCGACCATTTTTATCGAAATGGCGTTGCCTTTTGGACTATTCTGGAAAAAAACGCGACGTTATTCGGCACTTGCAATGATCGGTTTCCACTTTTATCTTTCACTCACGGTTTTCGCTGATTTCAGTTCTTTTGCAGCATTCTTGATTTTAGGATGTATCATTAACTTCAACAACACTCCGAAAAATATCGTCTACAAGGCTTTAAAATGTTATGTGTTTTTTGCCCTCTTGTATATGCTATTGCTTGTAGCGTTCATGAAACTGCAATTGTCTTCCGTAGTATCAGGCTTTATTTCAGGCACCGTTTTTGGCGTGGGTTACCTTATTTTCTTTTTTATTTTCATCAAAAATTATACTGCCGGAACAACTATATTCAAAAAAAAATATATCAAAACGGTTTCGGTTTGCATATTGACGATTAGTTTCTGGACAATGAAATCGTATGTAGGTCTTGGAAATTCTTCTAACCTCACTATGTTCAGCAATTTAATTACCGAAAAAAGTCGTAGCAATCATTTGCTTATCGATACAAAAAAAACAAAAATTTTTGATCTAGAAGAAGATAACTTATTGATTTTTAAACTTGATGAACGTTTAAAAACCGCAAAACTTGAGGGTTTTAGACTGCCGATTACACAGTTTAAATTTCTGGCAAGCCAATGGATAAAAAAACCTAATCGGGAAAACCTTGCATGTACGCTCGTGTATAAAAATGACACAATTGTAATTAACGACCTCAGCAAGTCAGAATTTTCAAAAACGAAGTGGTGGTATAAGTATATTTCCTTTCGTAAAATACAACCTGAGGGCGCTAATGAATGCTATTGGTAACTATTCTTTAATCCGATAAAGCATATAAAGTGTGAACAGTACGGTCAATATTACAAATCCAAGCGCCAAATAAAAAGGCGTTAGTGGTTTTCCTTCTTTTTTAGCTCTTAGGAATTTCCTTACACCAAGCACACCAAGCACAACCATCGTTAGAAAGGCAAAGCCTAATTTATAATCGTCGTCGAGTTTGGAATTGCGTACAAATATTCCAGCAAATATTGATAAAAGCGCAACCGACTTAAATATTTTATCTTCTTTAGTAACCTCCATTTTTATTGATTTTTATCAAATATAACAAAAACCTAGAGATTATATTTCATCGAAAAAATAATATAACGCGGCTGCACCACATATTGAGAAGAACTGATGACCGGCGGCGAAAAGCTGTCATCGTTTAAAGAAGTTGTGTTCAACAAGTTGGTGATGCCTATTTTATATTCCCACTTGCTGTCTTTTTTCTGATAAACCAAACTGGTGTCTAAAAAATCATATTCATTATCAACTGGAAAGGCATCGTCGTTGTTGGTATAATGGTAAAAACTGTAATCGGCTACAAAAGCAAGGCTGTTGAAAAAATAATAATCCAATCTTGCAAATGGTCTTTCGGTATAAAAAGTCGTTCCAGAATAGGTATTGATTCCAATATTATAACCAATCTCCAGATTCGGCAACGTCTTAAAATTTGTCGACGCTTTAATGGTATAGTTGTGTGTAAAAGACTCTTTCGTTTCTATAACCGAGGAATCATTAGCCAGATTGCTTCGTATGTTATTTGACTTTGACCATGCCAGGTTAAAACCAATTGATGCTTTGTAATATTTAAAGAATGAACGTCCGTAATTGGCGCTTCCCGAAAGGCTTTCGTCTGGAAAGTTAGACGAGATATTCTCAGCAGTCGACACCTGATTGTTGCCTATAAACAAATAATTCAATTTGATCGCATCGACTCTTCTTGTATAACTGATGTTGGCGAAAATATTCGTAAAATTAAACATATTGTACCTGAAATACCTTAACGAATGCACCTGCAATGTAGCATTTTCAAGATTCCTATTGCCACTAAACAATGAGTTGTAGTTGGAAAGCGTTACGTTTTCGGCAAAACGATTGATGTCTGTAAAATCGCTGGTGATAGCAAAACTATAGCTCAAAGTTTCCGATTTTTTGATTTGGTATAAGGCATAGACATCGGGTTGAAACCTGTAAAAATCATCTCGTACGCGCGTATTTTTTTGATCGTTATACGTATTGAATTTATGCACGCTAAAACCCGGATTGAAAGTAAATTTTCCAGTAATGAATTTGTAATGCATTCCCAAAAACAAATCGTTAAAACTATACGTCACATTATTCGTAGTCAAATCAGCATTCAGATCATTTTGCGTTCCGTTGTCCAGGATCTGAAAAATATAAGAATTGAAATTCTGACGGGAATTTGTATTGCCCAATGTCACGTTGATATTACTTTTTGGCGTAAGCATATAATAGTAATCCAGTTTCGAATCGATTTTATTGGTTTTCACAAAACGCTGCTGATTGATATTGAATCTGTCCTGCGAAACAATCCCGAGTTCAGCGGCGGCGGCATCAGGAAACGGATTCGTTCCTAAATTGGGATTATAAAACGGGTCTTCATTGGTATATAAATGCTGTGCTTCAAAAGCAAAAACATTTTTGTCGTCCATTGTATAATACAACCCTAAATTCTGATTAAACGAAACCGGACTTTGCGATCTTTCGGTAGCAACGGTTTGGTTTTGAGCGGTGTTTGGAAAAACCTCAGAGACCAAACTACTATTTTCATCCTGCGAAGACAACTTTAACAACCCGTCGTAATCGAACTGAAGTTTAGTGTTGGGTCTATAACTTGAGCTTAGTTTAAAAAGCCCCAAATTGCTTCTTTGATGAGTCGTTTGATTGCGATTTTCTGTGGAAGCCACTTCGTCGGAATCCGGCTGCAATACGCTGGTTTGGGTTTTCGTTTGCAAATCGGTCAATGTTGATGAGCCAATTACAAATCCACTGATCGTCCAAGTTTTTGTAGGATTATAAGAGAAATTTGTAGCCCCGAAATCAGTTTCGATTTCCTTTGCACGGTTATTTCGCAACAGCGAAAGTCCGAGATCATTGCTTGAAATATTGAAATTTGTACCGCCTTTCTGCATCATATTCCTGAACCCGCCGGTGAATTTGAAATAATCTTGTGCTGTAAATGGCAATTCACCAATATTGTTGAAATTTCCAATCAAGTTGACGCTGTATTTCGGACTATAATAAAACAATTTCGGATTGACAACGTATCGGCCGTCGTCATGCCCTACGCCTATTCCGGCAGTCATGTCTCCGAACCAGAAATTCTTCTTGCCTTTCTTAAGTTTGATGTTCATCGCAATATTGTCTTCGTTATTTTCGAGTCCTTTTAACGCCCCTATTTCACTATAATTGCGTAAAACTTGTACTTTGTCAATGGCATCCGCAGGAATATTTTTGACCCCTAGTTTGGTATCGCCGTCAAAGAAATCTTTGCCTTCAACCATCAATTTTTGCACTTTTTTGCCTTCAACTTCAATTTCTCCATCGGCATTCACTTCTACGCCGGGCAGTTTTTTTAAGACGTCTTCTAACTTTCTTTCTGTTCCGGTTTTAAAAGAATCTGCGTTATAAATAATGGTATCCCCTTTTATGGAAACGGGCATTTCCTGAACAATTTCGACACCTTCAAGGTCAATTCCGCCTTCTTCCATCGTAATCGTGCGCTTGATATTTTCGCCTTGCGTAACGATGGTGATGTCTTGGCTTTTCATACCAAGAAAACTCAATCGGATGCTGTAATTGGCGTTTGCATTGAGGTTCAGAATGAATTTTCCTTTGTCATTCGTGATGGCGTAAGCATCCATCGCTTTGGTATCGAGATTGACTGCCATGACGTTGGCCATTTCGAGTGGCTTTTTAGCGATATCCTCGATAATACCTTCGAATTTTATGTTTTGTGAGAAACCAATTGCGCCGATTAAAAGCGCCAACAGCAGCAATATTTTATTCATGGATCGAATGTTGTTTGAAACTTAGGAATGCAACAAAAAGAAGAGAATTTAGAACTATTAAAAATTCAAGTTCCTCATAGGTAGGTTTCTTAATGCACCTTAATTCTTTAATGTTTTATATTATTCAGCAACGCTTTTTTTATAAGCTATCAGTTGTTCTGATTAATTTTAGAAACCACCTATTGGTCTTCTGCCGCCATTTCCGCGACCTTGGTTCATTTCTTTGATTTCGGCGGTTTTGTCGAGTACGATTTTCTCGTATTCTTTTTGCGAAACTACCTGTCCGTTTTTAGGCGCTTTGATTTCTGCTTTTTCTTTGGCGTTGAGTACAATTTTAGAACAAAGAATGGTTGTTTTTCCGTCATTCACTTCGAGAATCAAGCCCGGTAATCCCCAATAGGTTTCCGGTCCTTGGTTCACGGGAATTTCCGGTGCGTACCATGCAGTTACGGTAACTTCTTTGGGCATTTCGAAATTGTCCATGAAATTGGTTTTTCTATCGTCGCTTTTTGGGGCTTCTTTTTTATCACCGTCTTTCTTTTCTTCTGTTTTCTTTGGACGCATATTCCTATAATCTGTTGGATTTACCGGAACTACAGCAGTGGCCTTATAACAAGTATAACCGCCTATTTGCTTGGTTTCGGCATCCATCTTCCAATCGAGATGTTGCAACGAATCTTTGACGAGGAATTCTTTTCCCATAAATTCACGGTCAACGGTATAGCTTTTTTCCTTTACATTCTTATAAAAAGTGCCGCCGCCACCCATAAACGACATCATCATACGATTGCCGCCACCCATTCCGCCTTGTCCGGGCGCATCGAGTTTCTCTTCTTCTTTGTAAATCGAAGCAGCTTTATCAAAATTGAGAATGAAAGTTTTTTCGAGCATTTTTTTCATTCTTTCGTCAATCATTTTCTGCATATCGGGCGTAATTTCCCTACCGCCCATAAATTGCTTGACATCTGGAGCTGTAGTCTTTGACTCGTAAACTGCCATCCCTTGGAAATCTTTTTGAGCGTGCAACTGCATTGTTGCGATAACTGCTATTAGTGCGAATGCTATCTTTTTCATAATAAAACTTATAAATTACAAGAACAAATATGACGAATTGTAACGGGCTTTGTTACAAATGTTTTGTTAAATGTATTTATTGTAAAGCCTAAGGTTAGCAAGTTCAATGTTAAAAAATCATAATTTTTTTTTAGCTTTCGCCTCTTCACTTTCGACTAATCTGTTTGTTTTTTTTGTAATTTGCTAGCCTTATGAAAAACCTTATTGTTATCCTTATTTTCTGTATTGGCTATTCCGCCTTTGGACAAAGCCGCCAAGTGCTTCTTTCGCCTTTAGATGAAACTAAAATGACAGCCGATGGGTTTGCCGGAAATGATGAATTCGGTTTCAGTTATTTCGTAAAAGACAATGAATTTTTTAAGGTGAAATCTGGAAAATCTGTTGCTTACAAAAACTTGCTACTCGGTAAATTGACAAAAATCGATTTGATTAATCCGTTAAAAATCCTGCTTTTTTATGAAAACTTCAATACGATTATCACACTTGACAACCAGTTAAATGAAACCCAGCGCATCAATCTTTCAGAAGCTGCACCTTCAATTGTAGTTTCGGCAACCGGAATGGCATCGCAAAACCGTTTTTGGATGTATGATTCGCTTTCGCAAAAATTGGGATTATACGATTACCTAAAAAATACTTATACCTTTCTGACACCTTCATTTCAAGGCAATTTCAGATATTACACCTCCGATTTCAATTATTTCCAATGGATTGACGAAAGCAATAGTTGGTTCCGTTGTGATGTTTTTGGTAAGATTTCTAATTTAGGAAAAGTATCCGATTTTGATGCCATACAAATCACCGGCGAGCAACTATTACTTTTTTCCAAAGACGGAAAATTGTTTCTAAACGACCCAAAAAACACCAAAACCTATACTGTTGATAATATTGATAAATCAGCTAAAAGTTTTTTTCTCAAAGGACAAATTTTAGTTATTTTTACAGACCACGGAATTACGAATTATAAAATCACAATACCATAATGCACATAGCAGTAGCAGGAAATATCGGAGCAGGAAAAACAACACTGACACGCCTTTTGGCGAAACAGTTCAAATGGGAACCGCATTATGAAGATGTAGTTGACAATCCGTACTTGGATGATTTTTACCACCAGATGGAGCGTTGGTCTTTTAACCTGCAGATTTATTTCCTGAACAGCCGTTACCGACAAGTGCTTCAAATTCGCGAAAGCGGTAAGAAAATCATTCAGGACCGTACGATTTATGAAGATGCACACATTTTTGCACCGAATTTACATGCAATGGGATTGATGACGAACCGTGATTTTCAGAATTATTCTTCTTTGTTCGAATTGATGGAAAGCTTGGTAAAAGCACCAGATTTGCTGATTTATTTGCGGAGTTCTATCCCAAATCTTGTCGGACAGATTCACAAACGTGGGCGTGAATATGAAAATTCTATTTCAATTGATTATTTAAGCCGTTTGAATGAACGTTATGAGGCTTGGATCCAGACATATAACAAAGGGAAATTGTTGATTATTGACGTTGACAATATCGATTTTGTCAATAATCCTGAGGACTTGGGAATTATTTTGAATAAAATCAATGCGGAATTGAACGGACTTTTTTAGATTGTTTAATAATCAGTGTTCCTTTTTAGCGTATTGCTCACTTAAAACTTAACACTAATACTGTAACGAATACATGCAATTGTATAATCGTTTGCAGCCATAACTGTCTGACCTTGCATTGCTGCTAAAATCCTTTGGCAATGTAAATAATCCAATATGCAAATCAAATTACTTTTTTTCACGGCTGTTACAGCTGTGCTAATACCTTTTGCCAATTATGCACAAGCACCCGTCTTAGGGACTGCGGCAAACTTCGTTCTCTTTTCTTCAAACGGAGCGGTAACCAACTCCGGAATTTCGCACTACACCGGAAATGTTGGCACCAATAACGGCTCTAGTACTGGATTTGGAAATGTCGATGGCGTAATGCACGATAACGACCTTGTGAGCGCTCAGGCTTCAACCGATCTATTAATTGCTTATAACCAACTCAATGCGACGATTCCCCAATACTTTCCTTCGTCTTTATTAGGAAATGGCGTTGTGTTTACTGCTGGTGTATATTCAATATCGGGCGCAGCTATTTTAGGCGGCGCATTGACTTTTGATGCCCAAAACAATCCAAATGCTGTATTTATAATTCAAATTGAAGGCGCTTTTTCAACCAATGCCAATTCAGAAATCTTATTGGCCAACGGCGCACTGGCATGCAATATTTTCTGGAAGGTAGAAGGTTTGGTAAGTATGGCATCCGGCACTACAATGCGAGGCACCATCATCGCCAATAATGCCGCAATTAATATGAATACGAACAACACCCTTGAAGGTAGGGCCTTTTCTACCACTGGTGCTGTTACCGCCGACGGTGTTCTTTCTTATATGCCTTTAGGCTGTGGCAGTCCTGAACTCAACGGCCCTACTGCACCAGTACTCGCTAGCACGGCATGTTATACGTTGTTCTCAGGCAACGGTTCGGTTACGAATGCAGGCATTACGTATGTTACCGGCGATGTAGGAAGTAATGTTGGGCCGACTACAGGGTTTGATGCTGTTAATGTAATAGGTACAATACACCCACAACCTGACACTTCAACAGCTCAGGCAGCAGCAGATTTGGCTACTGTTTATACTTACCTCAACACGATTCCGTATGACATAGAACTGTTATATCCTGCACAGTTTGGGAACGATCTTGTACTTACACCACATACTTATTTGCTCAATGCGGCGACCGTACTAACGAATACATTATATCTAAACGCACAAGGTAATAGCGATGCTGTGTTCGTACTTCAGGTAAATGGCGCATTTTCCACCAGTACCTATGCCAATGTAATATTGACGAATGGAACACAGGCGAAAAATGTATTTTGGAAGATTGACGGTGCTACAAGCATCAGCGATTATTCTGTTTTTAAAGGAACGCTAATCGGAAACAATGGCGCAGTGAGCCTATCCACCGGTGTAACAATTGACGGTAGGGCTTTTTCTACCACAGGAAGCGTTCTAACGAATGCGGTTACCGCAACTATGACAGCGGGTTGTGCCAATTTGAGTATCCCTACAGTATTACAAACTAAAATAGTGACATTGTATCCAAATCCCTTTAATTCATCATTAAACATTGCTGTAAACGAAAATACACTTGCTAACGATGCGATGTTCCAATTATACGATGTAACAGGACGTGAAGTTATAGCTACTAAAATAATAGGACAATTGGTTACGGTATCAACCGGAAACCTGCAATCTGGAATGTATTTTTATAAAATCGTTTCAGGAAATCGTATTATCCAATCAGGAAAATTGATTGCAAAACCATAAAAAAATTACTCAAATAAAGAAGCCGTCTCAATTAAATTTGAGGCGGCTTTTGTGTTTTACTTACGGTTTTAAAATCGCTTTGCTATAATTAACGCCCAACTTATCTAAAAGCGCAAAATGTTCTAATAGTCTTTTCTTAAAGTCGGCATACTTCGAAGTGTCAGACGTTCCCCAAACTACTTCTGCTAAAGCTGCCATACGTGGAAAAATCATATACTCGACATGTTTGGGCGTAGTGATATATTCCGTCCAGACGTTTGCCTGTGCACCCATGATATATTTTGATTCTTCTGTTGATAATCCTTCGGGAATGGGTTGATAAGCATATACTTTTTCCACGGTAATATTACCTCCTATCGCAAGGGGTTCCGTTGCTGGATCGGCTTGATATTGATCGAAATAACAATGCGAACCCGGCGACATCACCACAAAATGTTGGTCTTTTGCAGCGGCAATTCCCCCTTCAGTGCCACGCCAGCTCATTACAGCAGCGTTGGGCGCGAGACCACCTTCAAGGATTTCGTCCCAGCCAATGATTTTTCTGCCTTTGCTATTTACGAAACGCTCGATAACTCTTATAAAATAACTCTGTAACTCATGCTCGTCTTTCAAACCCTGACGCTGCATTAGTTCTTGGCAATGCGGGCAATTTTTCCATCTGGTCTTCGGACATTCATCACCACCAATGTGGATATATGCCGATGGGAACAAATCAATCACTTCCGTTAGTACATTTTCAAGAAAAACAAAAGTCTCGTCTTTCGGACAAAACACATCGTCTAGGACGCCCCATTGCTTTGCTACTTCAAAAGGGCCACCTGTGCATGACAATTCCGGATAAGCGGCCAAAGCAGCCTGAGCGTGCCCGGGCATTTCGATTTCAGGGATGATCGTAATGTGGCGGTCGCTTGCATATTTCACAATCTCTTTGATTTCTTCTTGCGTATAAAAACCGCCATAACGGATATCATCATATTTTTGGTCGTTATAATGCCCTACCATCGAGCCTTTTCGAAAAGCACTTATACTTGTAAGTTTGGGATATTTTTTAATTTCTATACGCCATCCTTGATCATCGGTCAAGTGCCAGTGGAAAGTATTCATCTTATACATTGCGATATAATCGATATATTTTTTGACAAAAGCAGGCGAAAAGAAATGCCGCGCCACATCAAGGTGCATGCCGCGCCATTTGAACTTTGGTTCATCATTGATCTCGAGGCAAGAGATTTTAAGTACGCTTCCTTTTTCGGTTGGTAAAAGCTGTAAAAAAGTCTGAATACCATAAAAAATGCCTTGGTTATCAGCAGCCGTAATATAGACCGTGCGATCTGTAATGGCTAGCTGGTATTTTTCTTTAGAGACCGTAGCATCGGCTGCAACAATCTGTAGTACAATTTCTCGTACCGATGGTTTTGTGCCGGATTTGAGTTGGAGTCCGTATTGTTTTTCGAGGTACTCTTTCAAAAATTTTGCTTCAAACGGACTCGCCTCAGCGCGAATGAGTGTAGCGTTGTTAAGAATGAAATTGCCCTTTTTTATGACAACAAATTGCGGCTGCGGAATCAACGGCAAGAGATTTTGTGAAAATCCGGAAGCGGTTAGGAATAAAAGGAAGATTACTTTTCTGAGCATTGGAATTGTTTTGGATAAAGGTAGCAAAAAGTCGGAGCGTAAAAAAACCAAAGATGAGCCAACCGAGTGGTTGTAGATAAATGGCACACAGACGACACAGATTTAGCGGACTTTCACAGATAAGTTGTTCATTATTTTAATTGGGTAAAATCTATTTTTATCTATTTAATTCGTGCAATCTGGTTGCTATTCTTAAACAAATAATGCATACCGTTGCGCGTTTTCTTTGTCATTCTTCCTAGCAACGACATTGGCTGAAACAAGATTAAACGAAAAAGCCCCACATCTCTGCAGGGCTTTTATATAAACTAATGAAATATTTTTATTTCAAAGAATCGATTTTTGTTTGCACTTCGGCTTCCGTACCTTCAAATTTTTGAACATCGGCTTTACCGTTTACAGTTGTTGTAACAGTAGCTTGTACCTTTCCGTTTACATTTGATTTTTCAATCATAATACGGCTAGAAACTTCTTCTTTTACTACTGGGTGCATGTGCTCACAAGTAGCACTAGTACAGCCTTTAGCAATACATTCGTCTTTAGACATCGAAGTACATTTGCCTTCTGCTGAACAACAAGTTGCAGCTTTTTCAACCGTAGTATGGCTTTCATTACCCAAAATTGGAGCAATTACCAATCCGATCAAACAAGTCAACTTTATAAGAATGTTCATTGACGGGCCTGAAGTATCTTTAAATGGATCACCTACAGTATCTCCGGTTACAGCCGCTTTGTGCGCATCTGAACCTTTGTAGGTCATTTCGCCGTTGATCATTACACCTGCCTCAAAAGATTTTTTAGCGTTGTCCCATGCACCACCAGCGTTGTTTTGGAACACCGCCCAAAGCACACCTGATACCGTAACACCAGCCATATAACCACCCAACATTTCAGCAATTAACTGATTGTTATCGGCATAGACTAGCTTTCCTAATAATACGATTGCGATTGGAAAACCGATAGTCAATATTCCCGGCAACATCATTTCACGCAAAGCGGCTTTTGTAGAAATATCAACACATTTTGCATATTCAGGTTTTCCTGTACCTTCCATGATACCCGGAATTTCCCTGAACTGACGGCGTACTTCATACACCATGTCCATTGCAGCTTTTCCAACGGAATTCATTGCTAAAGCAGAAAATACCACTGGAATCATTCCTCCCACGAACAACATAGCCAAAACCGGAGCCTTGAAAATATTGATACCATCGATACCCGTAAAAGTTACATAAGCGGCAAATAAAGCCAAAGATGTCAAAGCAGCAGAAGCGATTGCAAAACCTTTTCCTGTTGCGGCAGTCGTGTTACCTACTGAATCTAATATATCTGTTCTTGTACGTACTTCTTTTGGCAATTCGCTCATTTCGGCGATACCACCAGCGTTATCAGAAATTGGTCCGAAAGCATCGATAGCCAATTGCATAGCTGTTGTTGCCATCATTGCAGATGCAGCCAGCGCCACTCCGTAGAAACCAGCCAAAGCATAAGACGCCCAGATAGCACCTGCGAACAACAATACGGTTGGGAAAGTAGAAATCATTCCTGTAGCCAAACCAGCAATTACGTTAGTTCCAGCACCTGTTGATGATTTTTGTACGATTGCCAAAACTGGTTTTGTACCTAATCCTGTATAATATTCTGTTACTGATGAAATCGTTCCGCCTACTACCAATCCAACGATCGTAGCATAAAACACTCTCATTGAAGAAATATCTTTAAGGCCTTCGCCGAAGAAAGTCATTTTCATTGTTTCCGGCAACATGTATTTTACCAATACATAACAAGATACTGCTGTTAAGACGATAGAAACCCAGTTTCCAACGTTCAACGCACCTTGCACTTGCTTTTCTTTAGCATCGTTGCTGTTTATTTTTACCAACATTGTTCCGATGATTGAAAAAAGGATTCCGAAACCTGCAATCGCCATTGGCAATAAAATTGGTCCGATTCCGCCGAAAGCGTCTTGGATGCTGCCACCCATATCTTTAATTACATAATTACCTAAAACCATCGCAGCCAAAACTGTTGCTACATAAGAACCGAACAAATCGGCGCCCATTCCGGCTACGTCTCCAACATTATCTCCAACGTTATCTGCAATTGTTGCAGGGTTACGTGGATCATCTTCCGGGATTCCGGCTTCTACTTTTCCAACAAGGTCAGCACCTACGTCGGCTGCTTTTGTATAAATTCCACCACCAACACGTGCGAACAATGCGATTGATTCTGCTCCAAGAGAGAAACCGGCAAGTGTTTCAAGCAATTTGGTCATGTCTTCGGTATTGGTCCAAACACCGCCCATAAAAAGGTTATATAATATAATAAAAAAGCCTGTAAGCCCTAAAACGGCCAAACCGGCAACGCCTAATCCCATTACGGTTCCACCACCAAAAGAAACTTTTAATGCTTGCGGTAAACTTGTACGAGCAGCTTGTGTTGTTCTTACGTTAGTTTTTGTTGCGATTTTCATACCCATATTTCCTGCTAAAGCAGAAAAGAAAGCACCAAAAACAAAAGCAACAACTATTAATAAATGTGTTTTTACGCCAGGTAAGAAAGTAAGACCTGCTAAAACAACACTTGCTAAAACAACAAATATTGCTAATAATCTGTACTCTGCTTTAAGGAAAGCCAATGCACCTTCATAGATGTAATCTGAAATTTCTTTCATCTTCCCGTCGCCGGCATCCTGCTTTAAAACCCAAGCTCTTTTGGCCGCCATGAAAGCAAGCCCTATCAATGCCATAACAATCGGCACATAAATCATCATTGAATCCATAATGTAATTTTTGTTCTTAATTTATCGGCTGCAAAAATAACAAAATTTTAAGAACAAATGTACTTGTTGGCGGTTTTTATCAAATTAGAAAACGAGGGAATTAGAAAATGAGAGAATTGGACAATTATTGTAGCAGAATTTATGAAGCACGTGTTTCATAAGATTGTGATTTTTTTATCAAACCAATCATTCGATAATTATCTCATTTTCTAATTAAATCTTATTCCTTTTCTTCAAATAATGGTGCCATAAGATATAGGAAGCCAAAGTGCGGTGTGGTCTCCAGTTTTCGGCAAGAATTGCCATTTCTTCTGTGGTATGAATGTCGTATAATTCCTTTATCGTATTCTTAATAGCAATATCGCCGAGCGGAATAATATCCGGTGATTGCAGGCAAAACATCAGATACACTTCTATCGACCAGTTGCCAACGCCTTTTATCTTCAGCAATTCTTCGCGGATTTGCATTTCCAATTTATTGGAAAAGGAAGCAAAATCCAATTCCTTTGAGATGACTTTTCCAGCTAAATCTTTCAGGTATAAAGTTTTCTGGCGTGAAATACCGCAATTCCGCAATTCAGAATCATCGGCATTTAGTAGATATTCGGGAGCTATTTCACCCAAATGATTTTTAAGCTTATCATAACAAGCTTTTGCAGAAGCGATCGAGACTTGTTGCTCCAATATAATATGACACATTGCAGCAAAACCTTCATCGCGCTTTTGGATAATGGGATGACCATGGGTTTCTAAAATGGATTTTAGAATTTTGTCTTTGGAAAGGTGAGAAATTGGTTCTTCCATGGTTTTTAATTAGAAAGCTTCCAGCCTTTAAAAGGCTGGAAGCTTTCCACTATAAACTGATTATTAAAAATAAAACCCAAATGATCCTTTCACTCCAAAATTATTGGACTGTGGTGTAATATAACTACCTCTCCAACTGAACTCTATCTTAAATACCTTAAAGATATTTCCAATTCCGGCGTTGTATTCCCAATAAAAATCTTCCGGAGCATTATAAACCAATCCAGATGGCTGGTTGATAATTCTATTTTTGTCGCTTATCGTTCCATAAACACCTTTGAATCCAACCGTTTCGCGCCAGTTGAGCTTCCTTAAAAACGGAATCCTTGAAAAAATCCTTCCGCCAAAATTGTGCTGCAATTGTAATGTCGCATACGAATCGGCTTCAAATTCATAAAAATCCAAAAGGTTAAACGTGTTTTCAATTGAAAAATAAGTCTGGTTTCCAGGAACGATACTCATCAGCCCAAGCGGAATGTAACTGTAGGTTTTTCCTAATTCTATAATCGCATCCAGTCGTCCGATACCACCCATATTTAAAGGCTGCTTATAGTACAATTGGATTTTTTCATAATCAAAATCGCTGTTCAAAACGCCTTTCAATCCTTGACTATAATTCACAAAAACCCTTGGAAACGGGCTGTCAACAATATGTCTTTCGACACCATAACCTGTTGTTTTCCTGCCTGGCGTATAATCGATTTGAAAATTCATTTCAGATTGTGTGATATCCGATTTGATATGTTGCTGCGTCAAATCGGTATAATAAGCAAGACTGAACGTTGGCGATGCCGATTCGAGTGTGCGATAGGAAAAACCGAGTTGAAGGGTCAGATTTTTCACAGGTTCGATTTCCAAGGCTACAGAACTCAGGTTAATATTGGTAAGTTTTCCATTGCTGCCGCTTGTAAATAATGCCGAGGAAGCAAAACTTCTTCCTAAAATATCATTAGTCGTTGTAAGACTGGCGCCGATTTGCTCGATATCACGGCGATTACCACCGGATAAAATAAACCTGTTTTTACGGTTCAAAAGCCATCTTCCAGAAAGACCATACTTAAATTTATCGTCCTTAAAACCATAAGCAACATAACCCTGAATGCGCCACGGATCGTTTTGGGTAAAGTAAGTACGCCCACCGGTTCTCAATCGCAATCCTTCTACTTCATTATAACCGAATGTCGAGAAAATAGGCCCATAATCAAAATGTCCTTTTTGGATATAGCCGCTGCCCAATATTTCTACCAAGCTATACAATCGGCGGAATTTCTTGTTGGTTTGCAAAGTATCGAGCATTTTGTATACGCCAACTTCATCTTTATTAAGGTTTTCAAAGCGATTTTCCTCCCAAAACGCATCAGGTTTGGTATAAACGGCATCGTCAACATAATTCACTTCCTCTTTATAAAAATCGGAAGGTTTTTCAAGATCAAATTTATGGTTGCGGAAAAGTGTTGTTCGTTTTCCATAAACACCTCGCGATTTTTCCTTTTTATTCAGTGCGAAATCTGTCATAAGATAATCGCGTGTCAGCAAGAAAACCGAATCATTGAGTACATCAAATTGCTGTTCGATATAAATTTCTTTTACCCAGTTGATGTTGGCGCTCTTAGACACTTCCATATTAATATCTTTGATTGCCCAAGTGGTATCGTTGACCCAAAAATCGCCTTTAAAAGTCAATTCGTTTTTTCGCCTTGGATAATAAACAATGTTATAGCACCACTTTTTGTCGATAAAGGCGCTGTCTGCCAACACATAATTATAGACATCGATTCCGGTTCGAGAGAGCGGACTCGTGAATGCCTTATCGAAAAATTTCAGGTAATTGTCATAAATGTCATATTCAGAATACAAGTCTTTTACAAAACCGATAAGTTGCTGGTTCGTATTAAACCCTGAATTCTTATTGGCAACTAGCACTTCTTTGACTTTTTTTCGCACATTATCACCGTAAACGTTAGATAAAGCCTCGTTAATAAATATCGGAAGGTAGGTTTTTCCCGTAATCTTTGAAGTATCCACCGATTTGAAGATGAATTCCATACCTTTAAAAATCCTGTTCTTCATAAAGGCGCTGTCAATGGTATTCATATCAAATTCGACCTTTTCATATTTTTCCATCTGGTATTGGTCAAATTGACGCAAACCATTTTTGCGTTTACGTGCCCATATTTTCCGAAGAATATCAATCGCCGGATTATTTTTCTTGGAGGTTTTTCCGCTAAATATTTTCACTTCGTTTAACTCTTCCCCCGTAAGAAGGACGACTTTCATATTATAGGTAACGGCTTTGTCAAGTGTAATTTCCTGACTGGTATAGCCTACAAAAGAAACAGAAAGAATTTTTCTGTTTTTATCTGACTCGAGATAAAAACGTCCGTCTTCATTAGTAATTATTCCTTCGGATGTTCCTTTAAAAGCTACATTCGCATAACCCACTGGCTTATTGTTTTCGTCTAAAACGATACCACTAACTTTGGTTTGTGCCAGCAATAAATGGGTAAAAAAAAGTAAAAAGGCTGCAAATAAATTCTTATTCATATTATAAAAAAAACTTCACCGGATTTTGTCCCGATGAAGTTTCAAATATACTAATTAGTTACAAGTTATGAATTATGAGTGATGAGTTTTATGCAGAATTCAGAAAACTTCTAACTCATAACTTCTAACTCATAATTATTTCTTATACATTACTTTTTTAACCGCTTTCACAACATCAGCAGCATTGGGTAACCATTCTTTCAATAAAGTTGGCGAGTAGGGCGCTGGTGTATCTGCAGTTGTAATTCTCTGAATTGGCGCATCAAGAAAATCAAAAGCACGTTCCTGAACGATATAGGTAATTTCTGAAGCAACACTTGCAAAGGGCCACGCTTCTTCTAAAACTACCAAACGGTTGGTTTTTTTCACAGAAGTCAAAATTGCCTCATAATCCATCGGACGCACAGTACGCAAATCGATGATTTCGCATGAAATGCCTTCTTTCTGCAATTCGTCTGCAGCAATGTGTGCTTCTTTGATAATTTTTCCAAAAGAAACAATCGTCACATCTGTACCTTCTCTCTTAATATCGGCAACGCCAAGCGGAATGATATATTCCCCTTCCGGCACTTCACCTTTGTCACCGTACATCTGCTCTGATTCCATAAAAATTACAGGATCGTTGTCACGGATAGCCGCTTTCAATAAGCCTTTTGCATCATAAACCGTTGACGGCACTACCACTTTCAATCCGGGCGTGTTCGCAAACCAGTTTTCAAAAGCTTGTGAGTGTGTTGCTCCCAATTGT
Organism: Flavobacterium sp.; assembly: GCA_029946065.1. GTDB lineage: Bacteria > Bacteroidota > Bacteroidia > Flavobacteriales > Flavobacteriaceae > Flavobacterium. Next base: position 351,898 of record JAQSDU010000020.1, on the reverse strand, counting down.
CCTGCCGAAGCAGTCGGCCCACGAAAAACCATCGGCATTGGGAATTGTCCCGCAGACATCTGGCGCATTTTTGCAGCATTATTGATAATTTGGTCGATTCCGACAAGCGAAAAGTTAAAAGTCATATATTCCACAATCGGACGACAGCCGTTCATGGCCGAACCTACTGCAATTCCTGCAAAACCAAGTTCTGCGATCGGCGTATCAATCACGCGTTTTGGTCCGAATTCGTCTAACATTCCTTTTGAAGCTTTGTAAGCGCCATTGTATTCGGCCACTTCTTCGCCCATTAAATATACGGATTCGTCACGGCGCATTTCCTCGCTCATGGCTTCTGCAATCGCTTCCCTGAATTGTATCGTTTTCATATTTTTTATCTAAGTCAAATTTTGAGAAGCAAAAATAAATAATTTCGGTCACTTAAAGCACAATTTTTATTTTAATTGTCAGAAGCCAATCCGGCTATTCAGTTGTATCTTTTTCCCGCTAAAGAAGCAGGCAAAAGGATACCCTTCCTATCCGGGCTAAAAAACGCACAGCGAAATCGATATAATATTGAAATTTATTATGCATGCATAGTTCTTTTTTTAAAATATAGTTGTAAATTCGTGCCCGAATAAGATAATTTTTTAATCGATATAAAATGAAAATATTAGTCTGCATCAGCCACGTGCCTGACACCACTTCAAAAATTAATTTTACCAACGGCGATTCTGAATTCGACACTAACGGTGTCCAGTTTGTGATCAATCCAAACGACGAATTCGGCTTAACGCGTGCCATTTGGTTCCAAGAACAACAAGGGGCAAATGTTACCGTTGTAAATGTAGGAGGCCCAGATACCGAACCAACATTGAGAAAAGCTTTGGCCATTGGCGCCAACGAAGCAATCCGCATCAATGCCAATCCAACCGACGGTTTTTTTGTTGCAAAACAATTGGCAGAAGTCATCAAAAATGGCGGTTATGATTTAGTAATTGCCGGAAAAGAATCATTGGATTACAACGGCGGAATGGTTCCAGGAATGATCGCTGGAATTCTTGGGATGAATTTCTTAAACTCCTGCACCTCCGTAACAGTTGATGGCTCGGCTGTAAAAGCAGTCCGTGAAATCGACGGCGGAAAAGAAAATGTTGCCACTTCACTCCCATTAATCATCGGCGGACAAAAAGGTCTGGTTGAAGAAAAAGATCTAAGAATCCCGAACATGCGCGGCATCATGACGGCAAGAACAAAAGTCCTTACTATATTGGAGCCAGTTGCAGCAACTTCTGAAACCAAAGCCGTGAAATTTGAAAAACCGGCACCAAAATCAGCAGTGAAATTATTTTCTGCCGATGATTTGGACGGATTGATTAACGCATTACACAATGAAGCAAAAGTGATATAGTCGAAAGTTGGAAAGAATGCGTTCTTTTGACTTTAAACTTTCCACATTCGACTAATTTAAAATTTAAAATCCATCATTTAAAATAATAAAGACATGTCTATATTAATATACGCAGAAACCGCAGAAGGAAAATTTAAGAAAGTCGCTTTCGAATTGGCTTCCTACGGTAAAAAAGTAGCCGAAGCTTTGGGAACAACCGTAACAGCGGTAACCGTAAACGCCGGTGACGTTTCAGAATTAGCAAAATACGGCGTTGATAAAGTACTGAAAGTCAACAGCGATAAATTATCCGGATTTACAGCAAAAGCTTATGCTGATGTCATCAAACAAGCAGCTCAGAAAGAAAATGTAAAACTCATTTTGTTATCATCAACAACTGATAGTTTGTATTTGGCACCAATGGTAGCCGTGGCTTTGGACGCAGGTTTTGCTTCGAATGTGGTCGGATTACCTGTAAGCACATCCCCTTTTCAGGTAAAAAGAAATGCCTTCTCAAACAAAGCATTCAACATCACCGAAATCAATACAGATGTAAAAGTCTTAAGCCTTGCTAAAAATTCATACGGGATTTTTGAAAGCGCTTCAGCTGCAACAGCTGAGGATTTTTCGCCATCAATAAGCGATGCTGATTTTAGCGTAAAAGTGGAATCGGTAGAAAAAGGTTCCGGAAAAGTAACCATCGCAGACGCAGATGTAGTTGTTTCTGGCGGACGCGGCATGAAAGGCCCGGAAAATTGGGGAATGTTAGAAGACTTAGCTGCTGTTTTAGGCGCTGCGACGGCGTGTTCAAAACCAGTTTCGGATTTAGGTTGGAGACCTCACAGCGAGCACGTTGGACAAACTGGAAAACCTGTTGCTACCAATTTATATATCGCTGTAGGCATTTCAGGCGCGATCCAGCATATTGCAGGAATCAATTCTTCAAAAGTAAAACTGGTTATCAATACCGATGCGGAAGCACCTTTCTTTAAAGTAGCCGATTATGGTGTCGTTGGCGACGCTTTTGATATCGTTCCGAGACTCACACAAAAATTAAAAGAATTCAAGGCAAATAATTCATAAATAATTTTTTAAATTGTGCCCCATTAAGGGCTGTCTGGATTTAGCAGAAAAGCTTGGTTCAGACAGCCTTTTTTTATTAATCAAAATCTTGTGCCGGAACACTTTGCACATCACCAATATGAGCCTAGTAAAATTAACGATAAAAGGAATTTCTTACAGTCAGACACAAAATGGTGCGTATGCATTGATTTTAAATGAGGTTGATGGCGACAGGAAACTCCCAATTGTAATCGGTGCTTTTGAAGCACAATCCATTGCGATTGCTTTGGAAAAAGAAATCAAGCCGCCGCGTCCGTTGACGCATGATCTTTTTAAGAATTTTGCCGATCGTTTTGATATAGTTGTAAAGCAAGTCATCATTCACAAGCTCGTTGACGGCGTTTTTTATTCGAGTATCATTTGTGAAAGGGATAAAATTGAGGAAATCGTTGATGCAAGGACTTCCGACGCGATTGCACTGGCACTCCGTTTTGCAGCTCCAATCTTCACCTATAAAAACATCCTTGATAAGGCCGGAATATACCTAAAAGCAAATCCACTCGAAACGGAAAAAGAAGATGATGCGAACGACATCCTTTCTACTCCGGAAACTTTCGGCATGGAAGAAGAGAGCAATCAATCTGGAGAAACCTATACCAAACATAGCATTTCTGAATTGCACGAACTTTTGGAAAGCGCAGTGGAAAATGAAGATTATGAAAAAGCGGCGAAGATCCGTGATGAGATTTCGAAAAGAGAATTATAAAAAAGGTGTTGGGTGTTAGGTGTTGGGTGTTAGTAAAGCTCCAAAACCCAAAACCCAAAACCAAAAACCCAGAATATGAAACAATACCTAGACCTCGTAAAACACGTACTCAACGAAGGTACTCAAAAAGGCGACCGTACCGGTACCGGAACAAAAAGTGTTTTTGGCTACCAAATGCGTTTTGATTTAAGTGAAGGTTTTCCAATGGTAACTACCAAAAAATTGCACTTGAAATCTATTATTTATGAACTTTTGTGGTTTTTGAAAGGCGAAACCAATATTGCCTACTTAAAAGAAAACGGCGTGAAAATCTGGGACGATTGGGCAAATGAAGACGGCGAACTCGGCCCTATTTACGGCCACCAATGGCGCAATTGGAATAGCGAAGAAATCGATCAGATTGCTGAAATCATCGAGACCTTAAAGACCAATCCAAACAGTAGAAGAATGTTGGTTTCGGCATGGAATCCGTCAGTTTTACCGGATACTTCGAAATCTTTTGCAGAAAATGTTGCCAATGGAAAAGTTGCATTACCGCCTTGCCACGCGTTTTTTCAATTTTATGTAGCAGATAGGAAATTGTCTTGCCAACTATACCAAAGAAGCGCCGATATTTTCCTTGGCGTGCCGTTCAATATTGCGTCTTATGCGTTGCTAACGATGATGATTGCACAAGTTTGCGATTTGCTACCAGGCGATTTCATTCACACGTTCGGAGATGCACACATTTATAACAACCACTTTGAGCAATTGGAATTACAGTTGACACGAGATCCAAAACCACTTCCAAAAATGATCCTGAATCCAGATGTGAAAAATATTTTCGATTTTACTTTTGAGGATTTTACGCTTGAAGGTTACGAACCACATCCACATATCAAAGGTGTTGTGGCGGTTTAATTCTAAAAATTACAGCAAATAAACTGCCTCGAAACAAAGTCAACAAGACATCGAAAGATATTTTATTGCTTTAATAATTAGGCATATATCCTATTTTTTTATATTTTTAAGGCCTTCTTTTTCCTTAATTAAATATGAAAAAAACCTTACTCCTATTCACATTTTTTATTTTTGCAACCACATCGGCACAAAGAAACGACTTGTGGTCAAAAATCAACGAGTCTGACCTCGATGGTATATCAAAAACCAAACGAACCGATATTCCAAAATCATACAAGCTTTTCAATCTTGACCTTGAGGCATTCAAAGCGCAATTGATTGACATTCCTATAAGGGGAAATTACCAAACCAAATCGGCGCACATCATTTACCTACCGGATGCCGATGGAGCAATCAGCCGATACGATGTTATTGAAACGCCAATTATGGAACCTGAGCTTCAGGCAAAATTTCCTTCTATGAAATCTTATGCGGCCCAAGGTATTGATGACCCGACAGCTATTGCCAGATTTTCAATAACACAATTCGGACTCCACAACATGACAATGTATGGCACAAAAAGCAGCAGTTTTATTGACCCGTATACGATTGATGGTAAAAATTATATCGTCTATGACAAGGAATCATTAGGTGCGTCGGACAATGAATTCAGTTGCCTAACTGATGCCAACAAAAATCTAGAAGAAAACACAAACAGGCCGGGCGTTTTCAGTTTATTGGACACCAACGATAAAAAACTGCGTACCTATAGGCTTGCGCTATCTTGCAACGGTGAATACGGAACCATTTTTAAAGGAACCGGAACCGTAGCACAACAAAAAGCAAACGTAATGGCGCAAATGGTCATAACCATGACACGCGTGAATGGCATTTATGAAAAAGAACTTGCCGTTACTATGATTTTTGTCGGAAATAATGACCTTATTATTTATCTTGATGCAACAACGGATCCGTGGTCAGGAGAATTTAACACTAAAACTGCACAGACAATCGATACCGTTATCGGTGTCAACAATTATGATATCGGACATAATTTTAATACCTCAGGAGGAGGAAATGCGGGCTGCCTTGCCTGTGTATGCGCCGCTACTTCCCAAAATAATTTCCATAAGGGTCGAGGCTACACCGGAAGCCCCAATCCTACCGGCGATGCTTTCGATATTGATTATGTAGCACACGAAATGGGACATCAGTTTGGCGGTTATCATACCCAAAGTAACGACACATGCCGTTCAGGTAATGGCACTAGTGAAGTCGAAACAGGAAGCGGCTCAAGTATCATGGGGTATGCTGGAATATGCGCAGCAAACGTACAATCTAACAGCGATGCCTATTTTGCTTATGTCAATATCCGTGATATCTCGCTCAATGTACAATCAGGCACCTCATCGTCATGTGCACAGATAACTAATTTTCCAAACAATCCTCCAACAGTAAATGCGGGTGCAGATTATACAATTCCAAAATCCACGCCATTTTTACTAACTGCAACCGGCAGTGATCCCGACGGAAATGCAATTACATATTGCTGGGAACAACGCGATCCGGAAGCAATTTTACCCACTTCTGAAAACAATGCGGCACCTTCGGCAACAAGAACGGCAGGTCCGATGTTCCGCACATTGACTAGTACTACGAGTCCGACAAGGTATTTTCCGGCAATTTCAACAGTACTTACCGGCGCTACTGCTACCACTTGGGAAGTATTGCCATCTGTGGCGCGAACCTTTAATTTTTCAGTGACAGCAAGAGACAATGTTGCTGGCGGCGGACAAACGGCTTCCGATTTAATGGTAGTCAATGTAAACGGAACAGCCGGACCATTTTTGGTAAGCACACCAAACACCAATGTTTCATGGACAGCCGCTTCGAATCAAACCGTAACCTGGGATGTGGCCGGCACTACGGCAAACGGTGTTAACTGTGCCTTCGTTGATATTTATATGTCTTCGAACGGCGGTACGAGTTTCCCTGTTTTGTTGGCTTCCAAAGTACCCAATGACGGCACAGAAACTGTGACTATTCCAACCTCTATAGGCAATACCAACAGAATTATGGTACGCGGTAATGGGAATATTTTTTACGATGTTTCCAATAGTAACTTCACGACTATTGCCGCAGGATCAACTTTTTCCCTTGCTTTTTCAGGAGTAGCAGACGGACAGAACAAATCTTTCTGTCAAGGTTCAGATGCAAATTTTAGCATGAATTATAACGCAATAGGAGGTTTTTCAGGCACGACCACATTTAGTGTAACCGGAAATCCAGCTGGTTCTACGGTGTCTTTCTCTCCGATTTCGACTAATTCAAGCGGAACAATAGCACTTCTAATAGGAAATACACAGAATTGTACGCCAGGATTTTATACAATGACCGTAACTGGAACGTCGGGCGCTACAAGCAGGACTGTAAAGTTATACCTCGAAATACTAAACTCGGGCTTTAGTCCGGTTGTCCTAATTTCACCAACCAACGAAGCATATGCCCAACCAACAAACACCACGTTGAACTGGTCGGCAGATGCGGTAGCTTCTTCCTATAATGTCGAAATCGCAACTGATATCGATTTTTCAAATATCATACAAAGTGCAAATACAACTACCAATAGTTATAACGCTAGCGGATTGTCTCAAAATACCAATTATTTCTGGAGGGTATTGCCAAAAAATTATGCTTGTCAGGGTACACAAAGCGGCGCTTACCGTTTTACGACCGGACAAGTAAATTGTAATACAACAGCATCTACAAATATTCCTCTTGCAATTAGCGCATCTGGAACGCCGACAATTAATTCAACAATTACAATACCGTCAGCCGATACCATCTCCGATGTAAATATATCAGTACAAATCACGCATACTTGGGTCGCCGATCTGACGCTTACACTAATAAGCCCGGCCGGAACACAAATACAATTAGTGTCTGGAAAATGCAGCTCAAATGACAATATGAGTTCCACTTTTGACGACTCCGGAATAACGTTAGTCTGCGGCACCAATCCTGCTATTACTGGAACAATCAAACCAGCGCAACTTCTATCAACGCTCAATGGGCAATCGGCACAAGGCGTCTGGACGCTTCGTATCGCTGATGGAGCGACTGGAGACGGCGGAAGTCTAACCGGCTGGAGTCTCAATATTTGTAGTCTTTCCTCAACTCCAATATCATGCGGAACGATAACATCCACATGGAATGGTAGTGTATGGGATAATGGCCGCCCAGTAAACAATATAGCGGCAGTAATCAACGGGGCTTATACATCAACTGGAAATCTCGAGGCCTGTTCGCTAAATGTAACTGGAACATCCGCAACTACCTTTTTACCATCACACGACCTTATTATTGATGGTGCCGTAACTGTTGCCGCAACCGCCAACTTGACCATAGAAAACAATGCCAATTTGATACAAATCAAAGACGTTCCAAACTCGGGAAAAATTACCGTTAAGAGAAATGCAATAATGCGAAGACTAGATTATGTATATTGGGGTTCCCCAGTAGCCGGTCAGGATTTGAAGCTTTTTTCTCCGCAAACTGTATCGCCACCAATAGGAGCTTCTCGCTTCTATACGCTCAATGAAACCAACAACTCTTTCGCCGTTATTCCGGAACCCAGCGGTGTATCTTTTTTAAAAGCCAAAGGATACATGCTTCGCGCACCTAATGATTTTCCGACCAATGCCACATTAGCAACTTTCTACGGGGTATTTAATGGAATCCCAAATAATGGAAATGCAACTATTGCTATTACCAATACGGCAGTTACTGGCAAAGGATACAATATGTTAGGCAACCCCTATCCGTCAACTATAAGCGCAGATTTATTTTTGGCTCAGAATCCAGGAGAACTTTATTTTTGGACACATACGAACCAAGACGCCCCTTCGGGAGCCAATTATGCAACATATACTACTTTTGGCACAACATCACCGGCTGGCGGCGCCACTCCAGACGGAACAATTGCTATCGGACAAGGATTCTTGTTAAAAACACCTGTATCGGGAGTAGCGACGTTTACCAATGCAATGCGTACGGGCAGCAACTCGGCTATTTTCTTTAGGAATGCCAATATTGAAAAAGATAGGATATGGCTCAATTTGTCTAATTCGGTTGGGTTACAGAACCAAATCTTAATAGGATATATGGATGGCGCTACCTCAGGCATTGATGTATCAGTTGATGCAAAACAGATTGAAAGCAATATTAACCACATTGCTTCTTTGATTGGTGATCAAAAATTCAATATACAGGCACGCGCTTTGCCATTTGATGTAACAGATGCAATACCGTTAAGTTTTAATGCGATAGCCTCTGATGAATTCGTAATTTCTATTGATCATGTTGACGGAATATTCCTCGAAGAGCAAGATATTTTTCTTTATGATGCTGCGACCGGAATCGTACATGACCTAAAAAATTCAGTTTATGCATTCCCCGCTACGGAAGGAGCATACGATAATCGTTTTTCAATTGTTTATCAAAATACAACCTTGGGAATAGAAAATCCTGAACTGGTGAATAGCGTAGTTGTTTTCAAAAAAGACAACACCATCCATATCAATGCGCAAGAAAACATAAGCGATGTTAGGCTTTTTGATGTGCGCGGGAGACTCATTTATGAAAATAAAAACATCAATTTACCCGTTTTGGCAATCAACAACCTCAACATTCAGCAACAAGTTTTAATTGTTCAGGTTACGGCTGGCGGAAAAACAGTTTCGAAGAAAATTGTTTACTAATAGAAACAAAAAAATCCGCTCTTTTTGAGCGGATTTTAATTTCATTTGGTTTTGATTACAAAGCCAATACACTGTTTTCAGCACCTGCGAAGTCATTCCATTGGTAAGCATCAGCTTCTGTTTCGTTTACGAAAACGCCATCAATAAGATATTTGAATTCGTAAGAAGCATCTTTTGTTAAATCGAAAGTAGCTTTAAAAGTACCGTTTTTCAATTTTCCAAGTTCACCCGCTTTTGGATCCCAATTGTTAAAATCGCCTACTACAGCGGCTGTTTGTGCATCTGCTCCGTCAATAGAGAATGTTACTTTACAAACCGGTTTCGTTTTTATAAATTGTTTCTTGATTGCCATAACTAATTAATTTTTAGATTTATAGCGCAAAGAAAATAAATTATCATGAAACTTCAACACCAGTTTAGCAGATTTAAGATTATGATAATATTTAGCACAAATTCTATTTAAATTCTTAATAATTAATACTTTAAAAAATTAATGTAAAGCATGAAAACGTTTGCAGTTTAAATTATCCCTAAATCAAAATTGTTAATTTTCGAAATAAATTTTATCTTTAAATGCGCAAAAGAGCTAAAAATGGAAAAACAAGTACATGAACTATACGAATATGCACGCCGAAGGATCCGTCAAAAGAAGGTCTTATACTTTCATTTTGTGTTCTTTATCATCGGCAGCCTATTTATGTTCGTCGCCAACGACCTGCTTGAATATGGCCTTCCTACGCAATGGTACAAATGGGGTATCACGATTTGGCTTTTCCTTTTTATTTTCCATTTCATAAAAGTGTATATTACAGATCGCTTTATGAACAAAGAATGGGAACGCGAACAGATTGACCGCTTGATCGAAAAACAAAAAAATCGACTGCGCCAACTGGAAACCAAAACAGAAGCCGATTCTGAAAAAAACAACCTATAATGATAATAATGATTGCGGCCATTGCCGAAAACAATGCACTGGGGAAAGACAACCAATTGCTGTGGCATCTGCCAGATGATTTCAAACGATTCAAACAACTGACTTCCGGACATCATATCATTATGGGAAGGAAAACTTTCGAGAGCTTCCCGAAACCATTGCCTAACAGAAAGCACATCATCATCACACGTGACAAAAATTACAGCGTAGCTTATGATGATTGCATGGTAGTTTTTAATATCGAACAAGCGATTGCGGCTGTGCCAAAAAATCAAGACTCCTATATAATTGGTGGTGGGGAAATTTACAACCTCGGAATGCCATATGCCGATAAACTAGATATTACAAAAGTCCATGCGCATTTTGAAGGCGATGCCTTTTTTCCTGAAATCAATGGCAATGAGTGGAAAATAGTCGAATCGGAATTCCACCCAAAAGACGAAAAGCACAATTTTGAATTTACTTATGAAACTTTCGTCAGATTTTAATTAGGAAATGTGACAATAAAATAACACTTGGATTCTATTGAAAATGAGTGCCAAATATTTAAAGTTTAGGTGTTTATTGTATATTTGCTTCTTATCTTCAAAAATACTCCAATCGAAATCTGGCAACTTCGCCAAATGCGGAACATTTTAGGCTCCATTCGCTAATTATCCAATTATCTAATTCGTTAATTATCTAATTAAAACTACCTTTGCCAAAATTAAAATTGAAAATGCCCGAAAATATTAAGCCATACAAAGATTCTGAACTTGGAAAAAAAGAACAGGTCGCACAGATGTTTGACAACATTTCAACAAATTACGACGGACTCAACCGCGTCATTTCGTTTGGCATTGATATCAAATGGCGCAAAAAAGTACTTAAAATCGTTGCTGATACCAATCCGAAAAACATTTTAGACATTGCGACAGGAACGGGCGATCTTGCGATTTTAATGGCCGAAACGAAGGCTGAAAAAATTATCGGACTAGATATTTCTGCTGGAATGCTCGATGTAGGAAGGCAAAAAATTGCAGCAAAAAACCTATCGCAGCAAATAGAAATGATCTTAGCCGATTCTGAAAACATGCCTTATCAAGACAATACTTTTGATGCTATTACGGTAAGTTTCGGTATCAGAAATTTTGAAACGCTTGATAAAGGACTTTCAGAAATATTGCGTGTATTAAAACCCGGCGGAATCTTTGTAATTCTGGAAACATCAGTTCCTGTGAAAACGCCATTCAAGCAAGGTTACCGTTTTTATTCGAAATTCATTTTACCGATGATTGGAAAACTGTTTTCGAAAGACCGTTCTGCTTATCGCTATTTGTCCGATTCTGCTTCTGTTTTCCCTTATGGTGAAACACTAAACAATATTTTAAGGAAAATTGGGTTTATAAACGTTAAGTCTATGCCGCAGACATTCGGCGTGGCGACCATTTATTCAGCATCTAAAAAATAGTATGAGACAGTATATTTTGTTTTTTTTACTGGTAATTTCTTTTTCTGCAACTGCGCAATTTGGCAGTATGTTCCAGAAAAATCCGATTATCAATCTTGAAAATTTCGATAAGCAGAAAGTACATTGGGGTTATTTTCTTGGATTCAATTCCTATCAGTTTAAATTTGACTATAAAACACCCGTTAATCAAGACGTAAGGGTTGACAAAAGTATCGGTTTTAATGTTGGATTGGTTGGTAATTTGCGACTCAACGAGTCTTTTAACCTGCGTTTTGAACCGGGTTTGTACTTCAACCAACGAAATTTGACTTTCCCAGGATTCGCCAATGAATTTGATGCTTTGCGCGAAGTAAAATCGACCTATCTTCATTTCCCGCTTTTGCTAAAATTCTCTGCCGCAAGAACCGGAAATATTCGTCCGTATCTTGTTGCTGGCGTTGGAACGGCACTGAATTTATCAAGTAATGCTACCGCCCGTGACGACAATGCACAAGCACGTTTCAGGATGATCAAATGGACAAATTTTTATGAATTGGGCGTTGGAATTGATCTGTATTTTGAATATTTTAAATTCTCGCCTTCTATTCGTGGTGTTTTTAGTTTGCAAAACGAACTTGTTCCCGATAACGACCCGAACAGTCCATGGACCTCAAATATTGATGGCATGAAGTCACGTGCGATTTTTGTGAATTTTACTTTTCATTAATTTTTTCCGCAAAGACATTACTTTTCTAGAGCGTTTACTAGATTTGCCTTCTAAATTCGCTCAGTATAATTGCGGTTGCGGTTGCGACATTCAGGCTTTCGGTTTGCTGCAATTTTCCATATCTCGGAATTGACAACCGGTTTTTTGCAATTTTTTCAATTTCAATCGAAATGCCGTTGGCTTCATTGCCCATAATAATAATTCCTTCTTTGGGCAAATCAGTTTTATAAATGTTATCACCATCCATAAAAGTTCCAAAAACAGGAAGTTTTGTGTTTTTCAGGAAGTCTTCCAAATCCAAATAATTGACATTCACGCGCGCAATCGAACCCATTGTTGCCTGCACCACTTTTGGATTATAAATATCGACAGTTTGTTCAGAGCAAACCAATTCTTCGATACCGAACCAATCACAAAGCCTCAAAATTGTTCCCAAATTTCCCGGGTCACGGATATCGTCAAGTGCTAAAATCAATCCGCTTATTTTGATTTCACTTGGTGATTTTATCTTAAAGACTGCCAAACAATTATTGGGAACGGTGAGTGCGCTGATTTTTTTAAGATCGCTTTCAGAAATTTCTAGCCTTTTTGGCGCTTCGATGTCTTTAAAAAGTGCTTCGGTGACATAGAGATTTTGTAACTCAAAATCGGCATTGAGCAATTCACGGATGACTTTGGCACCTTCGGCAATGAAAAGCCCGTGCGCAATACGGAATTTTTTTTGATGCAGCGACGTTATTAACTTTATTTGGTTTTTACTAACCATGGAAATAATGTACTTTTGAATTAAAATATTAAAGGACACTTGGGAAAACTCTCGACAAAAATAACGCTATTTATTCTATTAGGAATTATTATTTCTGCTTGCAACGCTGTAAAAAGGGTTCCAGATGGCAAATACCTTCTCAAGAAAAATGAAATTACTGTTGACGGCAAGAAAGATAACGATGGTACGCTCGAGGAATTGCTCTACCAAAAACCCAATACTGCGCTCTTGGGGTTTAAGCTGCGATTGAATTTATACAACCTTGCAAAACCTAATCCGGATTCGGCGTATAAAGCGAAATTTATCCATAACCCTAAAAAACTGGCGCGCCAAATCAGGTTGCTTTCTGCCAAGCAAGTCAAGCGAAAAGGAGAATCTTTTTTGTATTCCGGCATTCACAATTTTCTTAAAAAAACCGGAGAAGCGCCCGTGGTTGTTGACACAAAAAGGACAGACAAATCTATTATACGATTAAAATCCTACCTTTTTAATAATGGATACTTTGATGCGGCGGCGACTTACAAAATAGACACGCTCAAAAGAAAAAGAGCCAAGATCACTTATAACATTATTAAAGGACCTGTTTCGACCATTGATACGATTTCAACTGATATATCCTCGCCCCAACTGGACTCCTTATACAATGACAAAAAGGAATTATCGCTTTTAAAAACTGGTGAGCAGTTTAAAACCGAGAATTTTGAGGCAGAAAGAACGCGACTAACAACTAAGTTTCGTAACAATGGCGTTTATTATTTCCAACAAAGCAACATCCTTTATGTAATTGATACGGTTGGCACCAACAATAAAGCCAATATCGAAATGGTGATCAACGACCAAACCATTAGGGTCGCCGATTCTACCGTGACGCGGCCTTTTAAAATTTATAAAATCAGCGAAGTCAATATTATATCCGATAATTCGACCGACAATACCAATAAGCCGTTGACTGACAGTGTGACCTATAAAAACTTCAATATCTTTAGTCATAAAAAATTAAAATACAAACCCAAAGCACTCACCGATGCCGTTTTTATTGCGCCAGGTTCTTTGTATTCTGACACTCGTACGAGCCTTACTTCAAGGTATCTGAGCAATCTTCATGTGTTCAATTATCCCTCAATTCAATACAAACCAGATCCAAAAGACAGCCTCGGTAATTCGCTCATTGCCAACATTATCCTAACGCCACGCGACAAATACAGTTTTGGGGCATCACTAGATTTTACGCACTCTAATATTCAGGATTTTGGAATAGAAGCAACGACTTCTATTGGAATTCGTAATGTCTTTAATGGTGCTGAAACATTAGAAGTAGCCGCTCGTGGCAATATCGGCGCATCAAGATCCCTCAAAACCCCAAGCAATACTTTTTTTAATATTTCCGAATACGGAATTGATACTAAACTCAATTTTCCGCGTATTTTACTGCCGTTTGACACCGAAAAAATCATACCAAAAAGAATGATTCCGTCAACGGTTATGAGTCTTGGTTTTGCAAAACAAAAGAATATCGGATTAGACAAAGAGAATTTTACAGGTTCTTTCGCTTATAATTGGACACCAAAAAGAGGTTCCAATGCCAAATTTGAACTTTTTAACATTCAATATGTAAACAACATCAATATTGGCAATTACTTCAATGTATATGAATCGTCTTATGACCAGCTCAACCAACTGGCGCAGACCTACAATACAAATCCTGCTTACGTAAACGAAGATGGCAACCTAATTATCGACAATGGGACGAATGGTTTTCTGGAAGATGTACTCGAAAATGGACTAGGCCCTGCACAGAATACTGCCGATTATAAGACCATCAGTAGCATCCGCGAACGCAAAAACAGGCTGACCGAAAACAACCTGATATTAGCCTCGAGTTATACTTTTTCAAAGACAACAAAAAACCCCAACAATATAACAGACAATGATTATTATACTTTTCGAACCAAATTGGAATCTGCAGGAAATCTGCTTTCACTTTTCGCTACGGCGACCAAGGGCATCGACAATGAAATCAGCGGCAAAAAAGTTTTCGGCATTCAATATTCGCAATACTTCAAAACCGAGTTAGAATACATCAAGCACTGGGATTTAAAAAGCGAACGTGTTGTTGCCGTAAGAGGATTTGTGGGACTTGCAGTGCCTTATGGAAATTCCTCAAGCGTGCCGTTTTCACGAAGTTATTTTGCCGGTGGTTCTAACGATATTCGTGCGTGGCAACCCTATTCACTCGGACCGGGAAGCAGCGGCTCCACCTATGATTTTAATGAGGCAAATTTTAAAATTACGATGAATGCAGAAATTCGTTTTAAAATTTTAAACAGTTTTAAAGGCGCTTTGTTCGTCGATGCCGGAAATATCTGGAATATCTTTGACGACGCTACGATTCCGGGTGGTAATTTTGACGGATTGAAGTCGTTGGCAGATATTGCTGTCGGTTCAGGTTTTGGATTGCGCTATGACCTGAGTATATTCGCCGTAAGGCTTGACCTAGGCTTTAAAACATACAATCCAGCAGATGATACCGGAAAAAAATGGTTTCGCGATTATAATTTTGCCAACGCTGTTTTAAATATTGGTATTAATTATCCATTCTAAACTATAATTATTATTTTTGTAGGCTTAACTTAAAACAAAAAACACAATGGCCCATAATATTAAACCCGGAGTTGCAACTGGTGATGAAGTTCAGGCAATTTTCGCTTATGCAAAAGAAAAAGGATTTGCTTTACCAGCCGTAAATGTAACCGGTTCAAACACCATCAACGGTGTTCTCGAAACGGCAGCGAAATTAAAAGCACCGGTAATCATCCAGTTTTCAAACGGAGGTGCGCAGTTCAATGCCGGAAAAGGGCTTTCTAATACCAATGAGCAATCGGCCATCGCTGGCGGAATTGCAGGCGCAAAACACATTCACGCATTAGCAGAAGCTTATGGCGCGACCGTAATTCTTCACACAGACCATTGCGCGAAAAAACTATTACCTTGGGTTGACGGTTTATTGGATGCTTCTGAAAAACACTTCGCCGAAACCGGAAAACCATTGTTCAGCTCGCACATGCTTGATTTATCAGAAGAGCCGATGCATGAAAACATCGAAATCTGTAAAAAATATTTAGAGCGCATGAGTAAAATGGGCATGACGCTAGAAATCGAATTGGGAATCACAGGTGGCGAAGAAGACGGCGTTGACAATTCAGGCGTTGACCATTCGGAATTATATTCTACGCCAGAAGACGTTGACTATGCGTATTCAGAATTGTTGAAAGTGAGCCCACGTTTCACCATCGCAGCCGCTTTCGGTAACGTTCACGGTGTTTACAAACCAGGAAACGTAAAATTAACACCAACAATCCTTAGAGATTCACAGGAATATATCCAGAAAAAGCACAATACCGGTAAAAATCCGGTTGATTTTGTTTTCCACGGTGGATCGGGTTCTACTCCGGAAGAAATTAAAGAAGCCATTAGCTACGGTGTCATCAAAATGAATATCGATACCGACCTGCAATTTGCTTTCACAGAAGGCATTCGCGATTATATGGTTGGAAAATATGACTATCTGAAAACACAAATCGGTAGCCCTGACGGTGCTGATTCACCAAACAAAAAACATTACGATCCAAGAAAATGGCTTCGTGAAGGCGAAGTAACTTTCAATACAAGATTAGAGCAGGCTTTCGCCGATTTGAACAACGTAAACACTTTGTAAATTATGAGTTATAAGTTATGAATTATGAGTTACAACCTTTATTCATAACTTAAAACTCATAATTCATAATTCATAACTCATAACTAAATATGGCTTGGTTTAAAAGAACAGAAAAAGGAATTCAGACCGCAACGGAAGACAAAAAAGACGTGCCAAAAGGTTTGTGGTACAAGTCGCCTACCGGGAAAATTATTGATGCAGATGAGCTTGCCAGGAATTTATATGTAAGCCCAGAAGACGGATTTCATGTAAGAATTGGCAGCAAGGAATATTTCGAAATTCTTTTTGACAACAATGAATTCAAGGAACTCGATGCGAAAATGACATCGAAAGACCCATTGCATTTTGTGGATACCAAAAAATACTCCGATCGTTTGAAAGATGCGATGGAGAAAACCAAACTCAAAGATGCGGTGCGCACAGGAGTAGGACTTTCTAAAGGAAAAGAATTGGTAATCTGCTGTATGGATTTCGCTTTTATCGGCGGTTCTATGGGCGCTGTTGTAGGCGAGAAAATCGCCCGTGGAATAGATTATTCGATTAAAAACCGCGTTCCATTCTTGATGATTTCGAAATCGGGTGGCGCAAGGATGATGGAAGCCGCATATTCTTTGATGCAATTGGCAAAAACCTCAGCAAAACTGGCTCAATTGGCAGATGCCAAAATCCCGTATATTTCTTTGTGTACGGATCCAACAACTGGCGGTACCACTGCTTCTTATGCGATGTTGGGCGACGTAAACATTTCAGAGCCGGGCGCATTAATTGGATTTGCCGGGCCTCGTGTTGTAAAAGACACCACCGGAAAAGATTTGCCGGAAGGTTTCCAAACTGCAGAATTCGTTTTGGAACATGGATTTCTGGATTTTATTACGCCGCGAAAAGAACTCAAGGACAAGATCAATTTGTTTATTGATTTGATTCAAAATCAGGAAATTAGATAAAATAAAAATCACCGCCTCAACATTGAGGCGTTTTTTTTTAGAAAAACATAGAGAAAATCAAAACCTTAAATTCAATCAAAGTTTGACCAATACAATTAAAATATGCTCCGAATTAGAACTAATAAACAAACATGTTTTTCAAGTTTGTGGAATTGAACTTAAAAATGTAGAAACTGAACTAGAAAGCCAAGAATATTTTGCTCATAATATTGAACTAAACAATCAAAAATGCAAATTCAGAATGGCAAAAATAACGCCCACCAAAACGGGGCAATTTGTAACAATATGGAAAAGGAATGAAAGCGGAATAACGGAGCCACATAACATATCGGACAAGTTTGAGTTTTACATAATCGCAACAAGAGAAGGAACCAAATTTGGAATTTTCATTTTTAATAAAACTGTCTTAAGTGAAAACAAAATTTTAACAAACAAAAATAGAGAAGGAAAACGTGGCATAAGAGTTTATCCCACTTGGAGTTTAACGACAAATAAACAAGCTCAAAAAACTCAAAATTGGCAAACAAATTATTTTTTAGAAATATCGAATAACGACCAAGTTGACATAAGCAAAGCAAAAAAGCTACTGAATTTAGGATAGCAAAAACTAACCAAAAAAAGCAAAGAACAAATAATATATGCTTTCCAAAATTGTGACAGAATCCGCAAATTAAGATTTAAACCACATCACTTCTTCAACACCATCACTTCCTCCAACAACGGCGACAATCCATTTTCAGTGATATTGTCATTGTTCCAGAAACTCAAAACACAACTCACAAAATTGCCCCGCACCGGCGCTGCAACATAAAAAACGGTGAGTGTTTTTCCGCCTGACATGCCTGCCAACAAGGAATTAATGCCTTTAATGTCATAAATAATTTTGGTTGCCTGCACTTCGGTCCCTTCAAAAATCACAGCAACAGTTGTTTCACTGATCACTTTGCCACCTTTCTTTTCTTTGGTCAGCTGCAGTTGGTAAGCAACGGTTCTTTTTGCATCGTCATAATCTTTGTGCACCGACCAGTTCATTTCGCCGTTATACGGACATTGCACCGTGTTGACATTTGTCCAATAACAATCGCTTCCCAATTTAATTTTTCGCCCCGCAAAATTGATGCTGTCAAAAGCCATTTCTGTAAAACATGTTTTCGGCACTTGTTCTTTGAGGACAATTTCTACAAAATCCCTTTCAAATTTCTTGTCGTACTTGTTTATTGCTGAAAAAACAATCACAGTAATACCGTATTTGTCTTCAACAAAATAATAAGAATTTTCTTGGCTAAGCTGCTCGGTTACTTTTTCACTTTTCCGCACATATAAATTATTCAAACTGAGGCTATCGTCTTTTGCTTTAACATCTTTGTCTTTTATGCCATATTTTCTCAATGTCTTTTTCAGATTTTTTTCCTTAAAATCTCCACTGAAAGTCTGCGCTGTGATTGAATATCCATCGATATTAAAATAATAAATACCGCTGTTTCGCAAAGCAGAAAGCCTGTTTCCAATTGTGTTATCCTGAGCGAAACAGTTTAAAACCATTAGGAAAATGGTTACTTGAAATATTATCTTTTTCATATTATTCTCATTTTATAATTTTTATGTCCAAGTTTTTTGAGGTATCTGAAATGCGAAACAACCGCTTGCGGAATGGTTTTTTCATTATACGGCAAATCATACTTTAAAGCTTTCTTCTTTATTGCAGGCGAAATGACAGTGTAAAGCGTATGCGGCAATTTTGGAAACAAATGGTGCGCCGAGTGCGAATTAAATCCACCGAAAACCCAGTTCGCCAATTTGCTCGTCGGATGATAATCCATTGAAACGGCGAGTTGGTGTTCATAAAAATCATACGGAAGATAACCATTATTATCTACCTCGGGGAATTCTGTTTCCAAAGTCAGGTGCGAAATAATTAGCGAAAGTACAAAAAACAACGAAACGCAAATATGCATGATGCCAAAAGCAAAAACTATTTGCATTAGCGACAAATTGGTGCACAAAAACGGCAAAATGATCATATACGACAAGTAACCGATTTTCAGTAAAATTACCTCAGCAACTTCCCAAAAAGAATACTTCATATTTTTTAAATTCGCCATTTCGCACTTGCTTAAATACATGAAATCCTTGATCAAAATCCAATGTATGGTGTAAAAACAGTAAATAAAACCCGCATAGATATGTTGAAATTGATGGTGATTTCTGTAGGGTTGGTTTGGTGAAAACCTCAAAAACGGATTATCATCTATATCTGCATCACAACCGTCAACATTGGGAAAAACATGGTGCGAGGCCAAATGCCTTTTTTTCCAAAGTGTAGCATTTACGCCTTGAAGGTTAAATGTGATATAATACAAAACCGCATTCGCTTTCTTCCATTGGCTGAAAGTGTTGTGAACGGCGTCGTGCGAACAATTGAACGCCATTAAAATCCCTGTCAATCCTAAAAATACATAATTGATTGTCAACCAAAAAAAATGTTCCGCTAAAAACGAATTGTACAAATTGACATATAAGCCAACAAATGCGACGGCATAAAAAAGGCACTTAACTTTAATCAGCACATTGGCTTTTCGTACCACTTTGGAAGTCAGCAACGTGTGCACTTCATTGCTCAAATCAACATAAAAACTGGTCGCACTTTTCTGAAATTTTATCGTAGTTCCCATCATTTGTATAATTTAAAAATGGTATTTTACGCCAAGATTCAGCAAATTATTGTTCGGTGAATTCGGCACAAATTGAAGAAAGTCACTATTGCCGCGGTCATTTCCCAATACAAAAACTTCATATTCAATATAAAATGCCGTTTTCTGATTGATAAAATAATTGAAGCCCAATCCGGTGTTGAGCGTGCCATAATTTTTTGAAAAATTAGTCGAAGCATCCTCAGGATAATCATACTCACTTTTGATTTCGTAATTAAGCGCATAGCCCAATTTGAAATTTCCTCTGAAGTTATTTACAATACGATATTCCCATTTGATATTGACCGGAATAGCAATAACGGCACCGTTAAAAACATTGTTACCATAATCAAAAGAAACTCCGGTTTCAAAATATTTGAATCTACCCGTCACGCTCCAATGCCTGGCAAAATAATATTCGGCTAAAATGCCACCCTGAATTCCGTTTTTAGAACCGCCACTTTCGAATGACGTAATTGTATTGTGTCCGATTTCTATACCAAAAAACCATTTCTCTTTTGGATTTACGATAGCATCGAATTGTGCATTTGTATGCATAAAAAAGCAAAATAGTACGATTGAAAATGTTGTTTTCATGATTCTTGATTTAGTTAATAATGACAGATTTTATCAGGAAATAGATTGCAAAGCATACATAAAATTATCCCTGACTTTTCTCGGATAACAATATATTTTTTGAAAGATTGAAGGCTTTCTGACTTTAATTTTTTTGATGTCAGCCTTTACAATTCTTCGTCGTTGCGCATTATCTAATACAACCATTGTAGTCGATTTCAATTCAAGCATTTGCACTTTTACGAATTTATGGCGTTGTTTGATTTTATAAAATTCATTTTTAATCAATTGCGTTTGCTCTAAATCGATTGTTTTGTAGGTGTTACAGCTTTGCAACAGAAAACCTGCAAACAGTATTATCAAATACTGCTTGTTCTTTATGAATATCGATTTCATTTTACAAACTTAATCCTGTAAATATAAAGACCGTTCCGGCAGCAATAAGAGCAGGATATATAAGTGCCGTTTTTACAACAGAGAATTTTCGCACTTTAACCGCTTTGACATCTGCTATTGGAATTATTTTTTCTTTGCCGTGACGCAAAACCATTAAATTAGCGCTATCGGATTTCAGGAATTTTACTTTCTCGAATTTTTTGTCCTGCTTTATTTTATAGTATTGACCACTGACATAAGATTTATTTTTAGTATCGAAATTTTTGTAGCCGAAGCATCCTTGTAAGAGCAAGCAAAACAGCAAAAGACAAATTGCATTTTTCATAATGATAGGATTTAAATTCGAAAACAAAATTAGTCGTCTAATAACCGTTGAATGTCCGAATTCATCCAAATGAAAAAAATTCGGACAAACAAAAGAAAATTGGACATGCTAGGAATTGTTGCTGCGGTATTCTGAAGGCGTGATTTTAGTAGCTTTCTTAAAAGCGGTGTAGAAGGTCGATTTGGAATTAAATCCGCATTCCAGTCCGATGGCAACAATCGTATATGCGGCATATTCCGGGTCTATTAGGAATTTTTTTGCTTTATCGACGCGCAATTGGTTGATATAATCTGAGAAATTATTACCACTTTTCTGGTTGATAAGTTGCGAAAGTGTGCTCGTGCTGATCTTCAATGCTTCTGAAAGATTATCAAGACTAAAAGTTGGTTCGAGGTATTTTTCATTGTGCTCCACATATTCTTTTACTGCCTGAAATTTATCTTCTTTGACGGCTTTCGCTTCAAGATGCTTAGTTTTTTTTTTGCTATCGGATGCAATTGCTTTACGAAGTTCTATCCGTTCGGTCATCAACGCATAATTATAAAAACCTTGATAACCGATCCAATACAATAAGATGGAACAACTCAATCGCAGCGGATAATAGATAAAAATCTGCGGGTTTAAGACTTTATCCAAATTTAAAACAATAGCTGAAAGCCACATTAATAAAACAAAACTTCCCAAAAACATGAAATTCTTTAGCCATTTTATGTTATCAAAAGTCAATACATATTGGAACAATCTTGAATATTTAAAAAGCAAAACAAATGCTTTGACAAAGAGAAATAAAGTATAAGCAGCGTTTACAATTTCTTCAATCTGACCGTATTGCGCAACGAAATAACTTTCCTTTTCATGATAAAAATAAGCTGCTAAAACAAGTTTCATTAGAACTTCGACGGTAAAAAGTCCGGCAGATATTAAAAGGAAAGATTTTATTTCCCTATCGACTTTAAGATAATACCGTAAAAAAGCATAAAATGAAGGCAAAATCAACACATAAAACGGAATCAGCGAATTGCGGATAAAAAAATTAGCTTCGGTAAAAACATTGTCGATAAAAAAAACCTGAAGATTATTGAGCGTAAGAAAAAGCACAACCAGATTAAGATATACTACCGATTTGTCTTTTCTATTTTTAGAAAATTGCGTTGCAACAATAAAAATAATTCCAAGCAAAGCACCTGAAATCACAGAGAAATTAAAAATATCTTTTATCATGGAACGCACTAGTTTAAGTGTAAAAATAGTCAATTTTTAAAATCGACAATTTTTAATCTGCAAACTTACATTCCAGAACGGATGGCTTCAACAGGATCAAGACGTGCCGCTAAAAAAGCAGGTAAAATTCCAGAAATCAGACCTATAAAAGCGGCTAAACCAGTACCAACCATAATATTAAAGAAACTCAAAACAAACTCAAAATCAAGTATTTTTGTGAGCAGCAAAGTGAGGATCCAAACCAAAAGGATTCCGACCAATCCGCCAATAACGCACAGTATAATCGCTTCGAACAAAAACTGAAACAATATGAATTTGTTTTTCGCACCAAGCGATTTTTGAATACCGATAAGATTCGTGCGTTCTTTTACCGAAACAAACATGATATTGGCCACACCAAATCCTCCAACAAGCAATGAAAATCCAGCAATAATCCAACCGCCAAAATTCAACATAATAATGATACCATCTATAAAATCGGTAAACCCAGACAACACATTGATGAAAAAATTATTACCTTCTTCTGTTTTTAAGCCTCTAAAATTACGCAGTTTTTGTGTTAGTTCGGCTTTATATGCTTCCATATCAACTCCTTTTACAGGTTTGATAACAATCACATTCATTAGTGTTTTATTGTTATCGCCATATATTCTTCTGATAAAATTTACCGGAATATAAGCCGAAACATCGTTGCCTCCTCCCATCGAAAATGCGGAAGCGCCCTGTTTTTTTAAAACACCAATAACGGTAAGTCGTTGTCCATACATGCGCACTTTTTTACCAAGCGGATCGGCATCATCAAATAATGATTTTGCATTTTCATATCCCAAAACTACAACCGGCGCGCCTGAATTGGATTCTGATTCGTTGTAAAAACGCCCACTTTCAAATTCAAAACCCTGAATGTCAATATATTCGTATGAAATCGGCACCACATTCACATCAGTAACCGTTCGTGTATCATATTTGATGCTTTCACGCCCAACAATCATCTGAAAAGCGATTTCTTGGGTATTGTTTAAGGCTCCTTTTAGGTATTCATATTCCTCATATTTTACTTGTGGAAACTGATCTCTTTTCCATTGTGGGATATCCGATGGTGCAAAAGTCATTTTCATCAATGAAATCATGTTTTTATCAAGATTGCTCAGGTCTTTTTTTATTTTCCTGTCGAGCGAATCAACGGCGGCTAGCACAGCTATAATCGAAAAAATACCAATGGTTACACCCAGTAATGAAAGAAAAGTACGCAGCTTATTGGTGCGCAATGCATTCATCGCAAAGCTGAAACTTTCTTTTAGCAACCGTAGGTAAACAAGCATAAATTTAGAAGTTTGATTAGGGTAAAATTCCGTAAATTTTAAATAATAACCTAAAAAATTAGCATTTAAGCATTAGTCATCACTTTACCGAAATTTGTTACAGTTTTTCGGTGCTTTTATTCTTCAAAAAAACTACTTTTGCACGTTTAAACACAACTACAAAATGAGCGCTACAAAAACCATTAAATCTGCATTAATTTCTGTCTTTTCAAAAGAAGGACTGGAGCCAATTGTTCGCCAATTGCACGAACAAAATGTTACTTTTTATTCCACCGGCGGAACGGAAGATTTCCTGAAAAACTTAGGCATTCCGGTTGTTCCTGTTGAAGATGTCACTTCTTATCCGTCTATATTAGGCGGGCGTGTAAAGACGTTGCACCCGAAAATTTTTGGTGGCATTTTGAACCGTCAAGATCATCAAGGCGACGTGCAGCAAATGGAAGAATATAACATTCCGCAGATTGATTTGGTGATTGTTGACTTATATCCTTTTGAAAAAACTGTAGCTTCTGGTGCAAGTGAAGCTGATATCATCGAAAAAATAGATATTGGCGGCATTTCACTAATCCGCGCTGCAGCGAAAAATTTCAAAGACACCGTAATCGTAGCTTCTGTTGAACAATATGCGCCGTTTTTAGATTTAATTACAAGGCAAAATGGAGCTACTTCTATTGAAGACCGAAAACTATATGCAACAAGGGCTTTCCACGTTTCTTCACATTATGACACAGCGATTTTTAATTATTTTAATACCGATGAAACCGTTTTCAAAACCAGTATTGCCAACGGGCAGATTTTGAGATATGGCGAAAACCCACACCAAAAAGGTTTTTTCTTTGGCGATTTTGATGCGATGTTCAAAAAAATCCACGGAAAAGAATTGTCTTACAACAACCTTCTTGATGTTGATGCAGCCGTTAATTTAATCGCTGAATTTAAAAATGAAGAACCAACCTTTGCCATTTTGAAACACAATAACGCGTGCGGATTGGCATCAAGACCAACGATGGAAGAAGCTTACATTGTTGCGCTAGCTTGCGATCCAACTTCGGCTTTTGGAGGCGTTTTGATCGCCAATGGCAGAATCGACGTAGCGACCGCAAAAGAAATCAACAAGCTTTTTTGTGAAGTTGTGATTGCACCTGCGTATGAAACAGATGCAATTACCATCCTTGAAGAAAAGAAAAACAGAATTATATTGATCCAAAATGAGGTCGCTTTGCCACAACGACAAGTGCGTACCGCTTTAAATGGACTTTTAGTGCAAGACCGCAACAATATCACCGACAATAAAAATGACCTAAAAACCGTTACTAATACAGCGCCTACGGAACAAGAAGTGGAAGATTTGATCTTTGCTTCTAAAATCTGTAAAAATACCAAATCGAATACTATTGTTTTTGCAAAAAACAAAACTTTAGTAGCTTCCGGAACCGGACAAACATCAAGAGTTGACGCCTTGAAACAAGCAATTGAAAAAGCGAATGCCTTTGGTTTTGATTTGCACGGAGCAGTAATGGCAAGCGACGCATTTTTCCCATTTCCGGACTGTGTAGAAATTGCAAATGATGCAGGAATTAAAGCAGTAATCCAGCCAGGCGGATCCATAAAAGACGAACTGAGTATCAATTACTGCAACGAAAATAAACTTGCAATGGTATTTACAGGAACCCGTCATTTTAAACATTAATTTGTTTAACTTTGTCGCGTAAAATTTATAACATTTAAACCCCTAAAAAACTTATGGGATTCTTTGATTTCATGACCGAGGATATTGCGATAGACCTTGGTACCGCAAACACGCTGATCATCCACAACGACAAGGTTGTAATTGACAGTCCATCCATTGTTGCCCGTGATAGGATTTCCGGTAAAATCATCGCTGTTGGTAAAGAAGCCAACCTGATGCAGGGAAAGACGCATGAAAACATCAAGACTATAAGACCTTTGAAAGATGGGGTTATTGCCGATTTCGATGCGTCGGAAAAAATGATTTCGATGTTCATCAAAAGCATTCCAGCATTAAAAAAGAGAATGTTTACGCCAGCACTTCGTATGGTGGTTTGTATCCCATCCGGGATTACCGAAGTGGAAATGCGTGCCGTAAAAGAATCTTGTGAACGCGTAAACGGAAAAGAAGTGTATCTGATCCACGAACCAATGGCTGCGGCTATCGGTATTGGCGTTGATATCATGCAGCCGAAAGGAAATATGATCGTTGATATTGGCGGCGGTACGACTGAAATTGCGGTGATCGCTTTGGGCGGAATTGTATGCGACAAATCGGTGAAAATTGCAGGCGACGTTTTTACAAACGACATCGTCTATTACATGAGAACACAGCACAATCTTTTCGTTGGAGAAAGTACCGCTGAAAAAATAAAAATTGAAATCGGCGCAGCCATCGAAGACCTCGAAACGCCACCAGACGATATGTCGGTTCAAGGACGTGACTTGCTTACTGGTAAACCTAAACAAGTTGAAGTTTCTTACCGCGAAATCGCAAAAGCATTAGACAAATCTATCCAAAGGATTGAAGATGCCGTAATGGAAACTTTATCGCAAACACCACCGGAATTAGCAGCCGACATCTACAACACTGGGATTTACCTCGCCGGAGGAGGCTCGATGTTAAGAGGTTTGGACAAAAGGATTTCTCAAAAAACGGATTTGCCGGTTTATATCGCCGAAGATCCTTTGAGAGCCGTTGTTCGCGGTACCGGAATGGCGCTGAAAAATATCACTAAATTCAGAAGTATTCTTATAAAATAATATTGGGCTTTACAATAATCTGTAAATTATTTTATTGTAAATTACGTCGAATCTGATTACTGGAAACCGCTAACTGAACACTGGATAAACAATGCAGCAGATATTTAATTTTATATTTAAAAACAGCCATAAGTTGCTGTTTTTGCTGCTTTTGGGTATTTCGTTATCGTTCACAATCCAGGCGCATTCCTATCATAAAAGCAAAATCATCAGCTCGGCCAATTTCTTTACCGGCGGCGTTTATGAAAGACTCAATGCCATCAACGAATATTTCAGTCTTCGTGCGCAAAACGACGAATTGGCGCTGGAAAATGCCCGTTTAAAGAGTTTACTTTTCAATACACAAGACACCATAAAACCTCCTCAAATCGACACGATTAAAGGTGTAAAAAAGATCAACATCATCGTTTCTAAAGTGATTAAGAACTCCTTCAATATGCCGCAAAATTATCTGACGATTAATTCCGGTGAAAAGCAAGGTGTGGCAACCGATATGGGTGTAGTGAACAACTTAGGGATTATTGGTATTGTCGAAAAGACTTCTGCCAACTATGCGACAATCCAAAGTATCTTAAACAAAAAATCGAAAATAAGCGCGAAAATTAAAAAATCCAACCATTTTGGCACCTTACAATGGGATGCCAAGAATGCCGGTTATGTACAGTTGATTGATGTGCCAAGATTGGCTGCCATCCACAAGGGTGATACGATTGTAACCAGTGGCGAATCTGAAATTTTTCCGGCAAATATCGGCGTTGGTACTATCGATAAGATTTATATAGACAACCAAACACAATATTACACTTTAAGCATCAGGCTTTTTAACGACATGACGAATTTAGGCCATGTTTACATCATCAAAAGCAAAGAACGGGAAGAAGTATTACAGCTTGAAACCGAAACTGAAACTCCAAAGAAATGAATAGTGCGGTCTTGTTCAATATCGCCCGATTTATACTGCTGTTAGCGGCACAGATTGTCATTTTCAATCACATGGAATTTTCGAATTATCTGAATCCGTATCCATACATTCTTTTTATTATTTTGTATCCGGTCAACGGCAACAAATCTGGGCTTTTGCTGGCGAGTTTCTTTTTGGGACTTATCGTCGATCTATTTATGGATTCCGGTGGCGTTCATGCGGCAGCTTCGATAACATTGGCTTATTTGCGGCCTTCCTTTTTTAAATTTTCATTTGGTGTAAGTTACGAATACCAAACCGTAAAAATCAACGACAGACTAACCCCGGAACGGTTTTCATTTATCTTAATATCAGTCGTTACGCATCATTTTGTATTATTCTTACTCGAAATATTCAGTGTAAGTTTGTTTTGGAATATGGTATTGCGAACGCTATTCAGTACTATCTTTACGATTGCCATCTGTATCATACTAATCTATCTTTTCAAGCCTAACAGACGATGAGAAAAGTTTTGTTCCCAACTGTAGTAATCATATCAGTCATACTGATTTTGATGCGACTTTTCTATTTGCAGGTTATAGACGACACACTAATGACCAAGTCTGAAAACAATGCAATAAAAGTCATCTATGATTATCCGGAACGCGGTTATATTTATGATCGAAATGGCAAATTGCTTGTTGCGAACCAACCGTCTTACGACATTATGGTGACACCAAAATATGTAAAGAACATAGATACTTTAGAATTTTGCAAACTGATTAATATCACCAAAGAAGATTTTATTCGTATTATTACCAAAGCACGTGTTTACAGTCCGAGGCTTCCTTCGGTATTTTTACCACAACTCAACAAACGTGAATATGCCGCTTTACAGGAAAAGATGCGCAAATTCGAACCTGGCTTTGAAGTTGTAAAACGTTCCTTACGAGATTATCAAGTGACTGTCGGCGCCAATATTTTCGGATCCATAGCACAAGTTAATCCAAAAGAAATTGAAAAAAACCCCTACTACCATTCTGGAGATTTGATTGGAAAACAAGGCGTTGAAGAAAGCTACGAACGGATTCTAAGAGGCATTAAAGGTGTAAAATACCGTCAAAAAGACAAATTCAACAAAGACATCGGTGCTTATAAACAAGGTGAATTAGATACCACTGCTGTCCGCGGCGAAGACATTACACTCACCATCGACATCATACTCCAAAAATATGGCGAAGAATTAATGGCAAACAAACGCGGCGGCATCGTTGCGATTGAACCTAGAACCGGCGAGATACTCGCTTTGGTGACAGCACCATCGTATGACCCAGCGATTTTAGTAGGGAGACAACGTTCTAAAAATTACACAAAATTATACAACGATTCCATAGCAAAACCTTTATATGATCGAGGTTTATTGGCAGAATATCCTCCTGGATCACCGTTCAAAATCATGACCGGATTGGTCGCTTTGCAGGAAGGTGTCATCGATGAAAACACGACTTTTATGTGCCACCACGGTTTCAGTTATGCCCGTGGTAGGTTCATGAAATGCCACGGCTCGGGACCACACCAATTGCACAACGGGATTTACAATTCGTGTAATACTTATTTCGCTAATGCATATATGAAGACCATCAACAAATATGTAAGTCCGCCCGCAGCGGTTGATGTTTGGAGCAAGCACGTGAAAAGTTTCGGTTTGGGAGAATTTATGGGTTATGATTTGCCAACAGGAAAACGCGGTAAAATACCAACTTCCAAAACCTATAAAAGAATGTATCCAAATGGCGGCTGGCGGAGTACAGCAATTGTTTCCAACGCGATTGGACAAGGTGAAGTGCTTGCAACACCGATACAACTCGCCAATATGATTGCCGCTGTGGCGAATGAAGGATATTATT
This sequence comes from Flavobacterium sp., assembly GCA_029946065.1. Lineage (GTDB taxonomy): Bacteria > Bacteroidota > Bacteroidia > Flavobacteriales > Flavobacteriaceae > Flavobacterium. The sequence goes on along the minus strand of JAQSDU010000020.1, from coordinate 322,437 downwards.
ATACGCCTCACATCATCAAGAAAATTAAAGGAGAAAAAATCGACCCGAAATTCCTAAAAAGACATTATTCGACCATCGATAAAAAATATTTTCCACCCATGATTTCAGGTTTATTCGATGTATATAATTTCGGAACAGCAAGCGGATTGCGCGTGGAGGGTATTGATATTTGCGGAAAAACCGGAACAGCAGAAAATTTTGCTAAAATCGGCGGCAAGCGCATCCAGATGGAAGACCACTCTATTTTTGTGGCTTTCGCACCAAAAGACAATCCGAAAATCGCCATCGCAATTCTTGTTGAAAACGGTGGTTTCGGCGCAACGATTGCCGGGCCAATTGCCAGTTTAATGATTGAAAAATACCTACGTGGCACCATTTCAAGACCTGATCTTGAAAAAAGAGTGCTTTCTAAAGACCTTAAATACCAATACGATAAATTCCTAAGCAGACCTGTTTCAGACACGATTACAACCCTAAAACAAACCGTCAAAGACACCACAAAACTGGAAAATTAAAGCATGAAAAACCAAAGTATTAGAAGCAATATCGACTGGGTCATCGTAACGATTTATATCGTTCTGGTGGTTTTGGGCTGGCTTAATATTTATTCTTCTTCGCTGCCGGAAATTGAAACAACTTGGTACGACATGGATCAGTTTTATGGCAAACAGCTTTTGTATATTGGCCTTGCAATTCCTTTGATTGTTGTCGTGCTTTCGGTTGACGGAAAGTTTTATGAGAAATTTTCTAGTATTATATTCGGCGTTGCATTGCTTTCGCTTGCGGGTTTATTTGTATTTGGAAAAACTGTCAAAGGTCAGGCCAACTGGTATTCATTTGGCTCATTTGGCATTCAACCTGCAGAGTTTGCAAAAGCCGCAACTGCATTGGCCTTGGCAAAATATTTAAGTGACGTACAGGTAAATCTAAAAGATGTCAACCGACAAATTCAGGCGTTAGGAATTCTATTCCTTCCGATAATTTTAATTGTACCACACGATCCGGGAAGTGCATTGATTTTTATTATGATGATTTTTGTACTGTACCGCGAGGGCCTGCCGGCTTGGTATTTATGGGTTGGATTTGCGGGTATTATCGTGTTCGTATTGACACTAGTCATCCAAAATCCACTATACGTCATCTTGATCACATTAGGTCTTCTGGTCATTAATTATTATAGGAGTAAAATTGTCAACCGCAACCTCATCCTGAGTGGTATTATTCTCGTGTTGGTTTCCGGATTAAGTTTTTCGGTAAACTATGTTTTTGATAACGTATTTGAGCAGCACCACCGCGACCGTTTTAATATCCTTTTAGGGCGTGAAGTCGATTTAAAAGGCATTGGGTACAACACCAACCAGTCGGAAATTGCAGTTGGTTCCGGTGGCTGGTTCGGAAAAGGTTTCCTCGAAGGCACGCAAACCAAAGGCGGATTTGTTCCCGAACAACATACCGATTATATCTTTACTACCGTTGGCGAAGAATGGGGATTTGTAGGTTCTCTAATCGTAATTTTATTATTCGTAGCATTAATTTTCCGTATTATATACCTCGCCGAAAGGCAAAAAACCAAGTTCAGCCGCGTTTATGGTTATTGCGTCGCATCTATATTGTTTATCCACTTTTTTGTGAATACAGCGATGGTTTTGGGTGTTTTCCCTACGATTGGCGTTCCGTTGCCGTTCTTTTCTTATGGTGGCTCCGGACTTTGGGGCTTTACCGTTTTGCTGTTTATCTTTGTGAAGATGGACGCCAATAAGGTCAATGAGTGGTAATATTCCCACTTGAACAAGTGTCAAAATTCTGTCAAATTTTAGATTTTACGCGATAGTTACCAATGAAAAGTAGTATTTTTATGAAAACGTAACATCATGAAAAAATATTTTTTATTAGCAATGCTATTGTCTGCAACAACTTTTGTGAAGGCTCAGGACACTAATACGCCTGCAACCACAACTATTTCCGACTCAACACAAGTTGCTTTTGGCGCTAAAACAAGCGACTCCATACAAAAGGTAAATACCGATGAAGCTATAAAACAGCAAATCGAAGCCGAAAAAATGAAACAAGAGGCTGAAAAAAAATCACGTTTGGCAGAAAAACAAATGGATCAGGTTAATGATGAGCAGAAAAAACTCGAAAAACAACAACGCAAATTCGAAAAACAACAGAATAAAATTGCTGATGCCGAAGAAGACGTAGTTGATGCAAAAGAAAAATTATCCAAAGAAGAAAAATCTTTCAAAAAAAATACAGAAAAGTTTGAAAAGGCAAAATCAAAAGGCAAAGCTTCCGATATTGAACTTCAAAAAATGCAAGTCAAACTCAGCAAACAAGCATTAAAAATCAAAGAGCTTGAAGCAAAAATCAGTAAAAAGGAAGCCAGTTTGCATAAACTACGTGATTAGTTTATAGACTTTTAATCACAAACTCACTCCTTCTATTCAACTCATGCTGCTCTTCCGAACAAGAATGATCGGGAACGCATCTGATAATTGGAACAGTTTCTCCATATCCTTTTGCGGAAATTCTACTGTTAGGGATACCTTGTTCTAAAAAATAATCAAGCGTAGATGCCGCACGTTTTGCAGACAAATCCAGATTGTATTGGTTGTTGCCACGAACGTCGGTGTGTGAGCCGATTTCGACCACCATATCCGGATACTTTTTCATCAGGGCGATAACTTTGTTGAGGATAGGTTTTGACTCTTTCCTGATGTACCACAAATCATAATCGAAATAAATCGGTTCCGTTTTGATGAGCAGTCGGTCTTTGTCTTTTACGATATCTTTTTCGGCAGCAATGATTTTTTCAACCTTTTCTTTTTTAATTGCAACTGCTAATTCTTTTTCTTTTTTTGCTGCTGCTTCAGCTGCTGCTTTTTGCTTTTGTGCTGCGATTTCGGCTGCTGCTTTAACAGCTGCATCCGATTTGAGCGCCATTGAAGCATCGTTGATTTTGTTGCGCTCTTTCTTCAATTTCAAAGCTCGTGAGTCTTTTGAATATGCCTCTTTTGACGCTAGAACAGTATAACTTTTAAGACAGGCAACCGTAAAACTAAACTTCCCGTCAGCCATAGTGGTTGCCGTTGCAATAGTAGTTTTATCTTCCGCTTGTAAGATAACCTGCGCATTTTCTAACGGCTGCTTGGTATCGATGTCTGTAATTACACCTGTGATGAACTGCTTACAACCTTCAATAATAAGCGGTTTGGTTTCGTGAAGTTGATAAATATCGTCGCCTCCTTTTCCTTCAGGTCGGTTGGAAGCAAAATAGCCATCTTTAGTATCAGAATCAATGTTAAAAGTGAAATCATCATAACCGGAATTTACCGGAAGTCCAACATTTAAAGGTGTTGCGTAGGTGTCATTTTTAATATCCGACACAAAAACATCCAATGAACCGTAACCGAAATGTCCGTTTGAAGAAAAATAAAGCTTGTTGTCTTTAGAAACAAAAGGAAATTGTTCCTTTCTTGGTGTGTTGATTGTATTGCCCAAATTAACCGGCTTGTCAAAGGAACCACCATTAATTGCGACCGAATAAATATCAAATGAACCCAAAGAACCTGGCATATCCGAAGCAAAATACAATGTTTTTTCATCGTAACTCAACGCAGGATGCTCTGTAGAATAGTCGTCGCTATTGAATGGTAGTGAAACAATATTAATCCATTTTGTGCCATCGAATTCTGCTTTGAAAATCTGTAGATTCGAAACCTTATTTTTGTCTTTGGCACGTTTTCCTTTCTTGAAATTGTTGCGTGTAAAATACATCGTCTTGCCATCTTTTGAAAAAACAGCATTGGCTTCATGCATGTTGGTGTTAATGTCAATCGAAAATGAAGTTGCTATAGCATCTCCTGTGATGATCTTTTCTAAAGGAATGGCTATCAGATCCAAATAATTCTCATTGTTCCATTTATAGATTTTTTCAAATAATCCTGCCGATTGTATTCCGGAATAAATCAAACTTTGTCCATATTTAATGGCTCCGAATTCAGAATTTTTGGTGTTTATCGAAAGGCTTTTGATGTCAAAACGATTGCCGATTGCCGACACATTTTCGAGGTTTTCAATTTCAAAATCGAGCTTTTCAATAGCTTGAGTATTGTTGCTTTTTTGCAAAAAATCATGTGCTGTTTTATTGGCTTCGGTGTAATTTCCGGCCGCTTTCAGGGTTTGTATGTATCGAAAATAATATTCTTCGTCAACATTAAATCCTTTAATTAAAGTACGATACCACTTCTGGGCATTTTCTAAATCGTTGGTATAATAGTAGCAATCTGCAAGATTCCTGACAACTTCCATCGAGCGATTGTCGTTCACTAATGCTTCATACATTGGCAATGCTTCGCTGTAATAAGTGCGGTCAAAATAACGATTGGCTTTCTTTAAATCCAAATCCTGCGCACCTGCAAATTGAAAAACAAGCACACACAAAACGACGAGTAACCTTTTGCAGCTTCCCATATTAAAAGAATCTTGGAGATTTGTCATAGCCTTTGCCCATTAAATCGAGGTCGAATAAAATCATGATCTCATGTGTTCCTGAGTTGAATTGCCCTAAGTTGGAAAGCGTATAATCGTAGGCATAACCAATCCTTAAATTATCCGTCACATTGATATTCATCAGTCCGCTCACAGCGTCATTGAGTCTGTATGCCACGCCAAGTTCAAATTTATTGCGGTACAAAACATTCGCCGTAAGATCTATTGCCATAGGCGCACCAGTTACAAATTTGCTCATGAATGCTGGTTTTAGTTTAAAATCAGCGTTAATATTGAACACATAACCTGCAGTCAAAAACGTATGAATGCTTTCTGATCCATAAGCATTGATACCATTGCGTTCTTCGATGTGTTTGCTTGACAATAAATTGGGAGCAGACAATCCGATGTAATAATGATTGGTAAAATAATAAACTCCGGCACCTATATTCGGCTTGAACATATTGATATTTTCCGCGAAAGCGAGGTCACTGGCAGGATCACCACTTTCAAATCGAAAACCGTTGAAATTGGTTTGCAGCGATGTGAATCCGGCTTTGAGTCCGAATGAAAGGCTGTGCCTATTTTTAAGCTGCAAAACATACGCAAAGTCGGCATAAAAATTATTTTCCTTTTTGGCACCGTCGCCAATATCATCTGAAATCAACGAAACACCCATTTCTATCTTTTTATTGACCGGAATATGACCGAAAAAAGTAAGCGTTTTTGGCGCTCCTACTGCCCCAACCCATTGTGTGCGGTACAAAGTTCCTAAATTCAGCACATCGGTTGTTCCAGTGGCATAGGCCGGATTTACCGCATTCATATTGTACATATAATGCGTATATTCCGGATCCTGCTGTGCAGATACGCTTTTTGCAAAGAAGAAAAAAATGACAAACAGTATTGTTTTTTTCATTTAAAATTCAATTTATTTTGATGCCTTACCTGTTCAGATAAAGCCTTCCTTGTTTTGGTGGTTTGTTATTTTTATTGAAATTCACCACATAAAAATAAACGCCGTTCGGCACAATCCCGTCTATTACATTAGATGATTCCGCATTCTTTCCGTCCCATTCCGGTTTGTTGCTATTGCCTTTGAACAATACATTTCCGTATCGGTTATAAATCTCAAAAGTATAATCAGGAAATAGGAACTGGATATCGGGAATTCTCCAAGTGTCATTTACATTGTCATTATTCGGAGAAAAACCGTCGGGTATAAAGAAATCGTAATCTTCAGGATTGCCATCACAAACCGTAAGTGAAACTGTTACCTCGAGTGCCGCTTCTGAAGCGCAATTCATTGTTTGCGAAAAATCGAAACCATAATAGGTGAATCCTTGTTGCAATAATGTTGCGTCGTCTAATTGATTTCCTCCAGAAGCGGCATCAAACCAGATGATTTCGTTATCAGATGTCGTATTGGCCGAAAGATCTTGTATAGTTGGGTTATCGGCACCGCAGAAATTTTGCCCATCGGCATTCAAAACCGGAGGCTGTAATTCCGTGATCGAAACTGTAATCATGACTTTTTCAGAGCTACAATTGCTGCTGTTGGTTGCTGTAACATAATAATTGCCATTGACCAAAGCGGTGTCGTTACTTAAAGCTGTCGTCGAAGTATCTGAATCATACCATTTGTATTGGCTCCCTGACGGTTGCAAATCGGCTACAGTCGGGTTTTGATTGGCACAAAAAACAGCGTTTGAAGTTATAGGAACTGCAGGTTGTACATTAATTGCAAAGGCATCAGATACGGTCGAGGCCGTCTCACACGTTGTCAAATTATTGCTTACAGTTGTAATGCTAAAGACATTATTGCCTGTATTGGTAAATAATGCTGCCGGAATTGTAAATGACGCATTTCCTGAAGCCACCGTAACTGTAGCGGTCTGCGCTGTAGCGGAATTAGCTCCGGTAATATTATATGCAATATTGGCGCTGGTTAGATTACCCAAACCTGAAAGCTGTACAGTAACTGGCTGTTCAACACAGAAATCAGCAACGGCAGCAGTAAGATTTACTAAATCTGGAAAAGGATTTATCGTAATGCTTCGCAACAAATTTACTGACGAGGTACAACCTGTAGCGGTATTAACAGTATTTGTTATTGTGAATATCGTATTGCCTGTGTTAGGTAATAATGTCGCCGGAATTACAAAAGCAGCGGTTCCTCCACTAACAGCAATGGTTTGAATCTGAGCCGATGCTGTATTGACACCCGTGAGATTATAGGTGATGGTGAGATTGGTTACATCGCCCAAATTAGAAAACTGTACGATGACAGGTTGGCTTTTACACGTATTCGGAATCGTGACATTAAAATTGGCTACATCCGGAAGTGGATTAATCATAAACGGTACTTGCAAACCAGATGGCGAAGGACAATTGGTTGTCAAATCCCTGATGCTGACTATCGTAAAAGTGGTCGCTCCACTATTGGTAATCAATGCAGATGGAATTGTGAACACCGCATCACCTAACGTTGCGTTGAGAATGGCGGTATGCTCAGTAGCAGTATTGGCACCGGAAAGAGTGTACGTAATCTGAAAATCGGATATATTTCCAAATCCAGAAAATGCAACAGTAACTTGTTGGTTGCGGCAAACATCAGCAATAGTTGCTGAAAGCGTAGTTAAATCAGGTAAAGCGGTGACTACAAATTTTTCAGGAATGTTGGCATCAATGGCGCAGCCCGTAATCAAATCATGCACATTGGTAATCGTGATGGTGGTCGAACCCAAATTAGGCAATAACACTGGTGGGATTACAAAAGTCCCGTTTCCAAGATTGGCGGTAAACGTGGCTGTTTGTCCAGACACCATATTGGCTCCCGTAAGATCATAGGTCACTTCAACGCTTGTCATGACGCCTAAATCTGTAACCAATACCGGAACATTTAAAGTCTGACAAGCCGACGGAACATTTACCGTGATATTGTCGATAAAAGGTAAGTCAGCTACCGTAAAAGTTTTGAAATTATTGGCTGCGACACCACAACCTGTCTGGAGATTGGTGCAATAGGTAAAAATTAATGTTGTCGAGCCTATATTCGGTATCAGCGTCGCAGGAATTTGAAAGCCAGTCACCCCGCCCACAACAGTAACGATTACATGCTGATCAAAAGCTTTATTACTGCCTAATAATTTATAATCAATCTGATAATTGCCATCCGCGAGATTGCCGACGCCGGTAATCGTAACCGTTCCGTCTGAGCTTTTACATATCGACGAAATCGTAAGGATTGCATTGGTAAGATATGGAAGCGGATAAATATTGACATCATCGGTGAGATCGATAATATTATCACAGATTCCACCATTGGTAGATTTTATATAATCTATATGAATGGTATAATTACCAATGGCGTCAAAAGGTGCAGCATCAATATCAAACACCGCGACACCACCCAAAAAGCCGATGTTACTTTGTGTGTAGCTATTTAGCCCACCAGGACCAACAAGGTGGTATTTGATGACGTAGTTCCCGTCTGGTACCGGCTTAATACCTTGGATAATTGTTCCAGTATAAGTAGCAGAAGCGATTTCATTTTCGCAAATATCTGAATTAACAACAAAGCTTCCTCCTGTTAAATCAATAATTGGATCAATCCTGACTTTTATGTCTGCTGTTTTTGGTGTACAAATCGGATTACTGGGAAACACGGTATAGGTAAAAGTGTAAATTCCAACGCCATAATTATTAAACAAATCTTGTACATTGATATACGAATCGAAAACGCCCGACAATTGCCCAGTTCCGCTCTCAGTCCATATACCGTTGGCATCTTCACCTGATAACTGGTCTAAAAGATTGACATTTGTATATTGGCTAAAATCGGCATTTTCACACAACACTATATCGGTACCGCTTCCTGGAATAGGCGCGCGATAAATGGTCACAATAGCTGTTGACGACATCGCCGGACAACTCCCCACTGCAGGCATGGTATAGGTAAATGAAAATGTTCCTAAACCACAAACTTTAGCGTTTAAAATGCTTCCTGACAACCCCGTGGCAGCGCCATTGGCAGTCCATGTTCCATTGAATTGAGGATCCGGTGTGTTTTCGCCATCAAAAAAACTAAACAGATTAACACTCTCATCATCATTACAAGCCACTCCGTTAGGGCTCGCAACTCCTGAATAGCCGCCAATGGTTACGGCAACGGTTGCGGTATTGTCTGCGCATCCGGGAACTCCGGGAACTCCGGGAACGGTATAAGTATAGGCAAAAGTTCCGCTAAAGTTGACTTCCCATACATTCAGTACGCCAGTTGTAGTGTTCAATGCACCCGAAAATATCGGATCTGTCCAAGTTCCGCCCGGTGTTGCTGTTGGCCCTAAAAGCGCAAAAAGATCTAGGTTTTGATTAGCGGAATCTGACACATTACAGACTGTAATTGTAGCATCTGCACCTGCACATTGGGCGTACAGATTATTTAAATTAGAAAACAATAAGACGACAATAAAAAGAAGCAACCTGCTTTTATGGCACAGAAACATTTTTAAAGACATATAGTTCTTTTAAATTTGAAGCAATTTAACATATTGTACTGAAAGGACTGCACAAAATGTAAAATGTTATTGTTAAATCTGTAAATTAAATTATTGAAACAAAATAGAAACGCTTCGCATTGATTTACCCTACCCTCTCTATGAATAATTTAAAAACAAAAAAACCCGAATCTTTTGAATTCGGGTTTTTTCTATTTTTCAAAACTTATGATTTCACAAGTTTGTCTTTTTTCTTAATATTTACAGTTGGTTTTACATTGCCTTTGTTCTGTAAATCTGACAATATATTCAAGGCTTCTTCTACATAAACATCTTTTGAAAGGCTCTCATGCCATCTGTCTCTTTTCTCTTTGAGTACAGCATCTTTCGCAATCAATTCTTCTTCATAAGGTAAAGATGTAAAAGCCAATTGATTTTTGTAATCTGAAATACCCTTAAACTTTTTAGCTTCAAAATCCAATTGTTCTTGTTGCTTTTTGAATTTATCTATGTTCAAATCATAGGTGTTCTCATCTTTTCTTTTGCTAAGCCATTTGGCGTCTTCATCAATCATTTTGAACTGCGGATTTTCAGCAACTCTTTTTTTGCTATTGGCAATTGCAGCATCAAAATTAGGTTGCTTGTCCCAAATACTATAGGTCGCTGGATCGATTTTGTCCCACGCCATAGCATTGTCGGTATCGCGTTCACCAATTTCGATATAGGAATAACGGTCTGGCATTACAACATCGCTGCTCACGCCTTTCAATTGGGTTGAACCGCCATTAATTCTATAAAACTTTTGAGTAGTTGTTTTTAATGATCCCAAATCCCCAACGGCACTATTTCGTACAAACTGGTTAAGGTCGATTACGTTTTGTACTGTTCCTTTTCCGTAAGATTGCTTGCTACCGATAATCACTCCTCTTTTATAGTCCTGAATTGCGGCGGCTAAAATTTCCGAAGCTGACGCTGAAAAATTATTAATCATCACTACCAACGGACCATCCCATTGGATACGATTGTCAGAATCCGACAAAACTTCTTTGGTTTTCCCGGCAGATTTTACTTGTACGACAGGCTCTTCACCCATAAACAAACCAGCAATATCAACAACTGTTCTTAACGAACCGCCACCGTTGTCACGCAAATCGAGCGCTATACCTTGAACACCTTGCTTTTTTAATCTGTCTACTTCTAGGGCGATATCTTTTGCAGCGTCGCGGCTGTCTTTATTTTCAAAATCGATATAGAATTTTGGAAGATAAATAACACCATACAACACACCATTTTTCTTAACGATGCTTGATTTTGCATACGTTTCTTCAATTTCTACAATATCCCTAATGATGCTAATTACCTTAATACTGCCATCGACTTTCTTAACAGTAAGGCGTACTTCTGTTCCTTTTGGTCCCTTTATTTTTTTTACGACATCATCTATTTTCATACCGACAACATCAACGGGTTGGTCTGCGCCTTGGGCTACTTTTAGCACTACATCGCCAGGTTCCAATTCTTTGCCTTTCCATGCCGGACCGCCGGAAATCAATTCTGTAATTTCGGTAAAATCGTTTTTCTTTTGCAGTCTTGCACCGATTCCTTCGAGTTTACCCGACATGCTCACGTCGAATTTTTCTTTTTCTTCGGGTGCAAAATAAGACGTATGCGGATCAAATCGCTCTGCAATCGTATTCACAAAAACAGCAAAATAATCGTCGCGGTCTTGGTCTTTTATAAAACTGAAATATTCATCAAGTGATTTCATAGAGCTTTCGCGCGTTTCTTTTTCCAATTGCTCGAAAGATTTTGGTTTTGCATCTTTATCTTTTGGCTTATCCGTCTTTTTTTCATCTTTCGGATCAAAAGGCTTCAATTTGTCTTGCTCTATTTCCTCTTTATCAACCAATGAAGAAAGTACGGAAAGCTTTAATTGTTTTCTCCATTTGTCTTTTAGTTCTGATGCGTTTTTGGCATAAGGTGCTTTTTCGTAGTCCGTATTGAATTGTTCGTCCGCTTTAAAATCAAACGGTTTTGCCAAAATATCTTTATAATATTTTTTGCTTTCGTCGATACGATCTAACAAACGGGTGTAAGTAAGATCAAAAAAGGTCAAATCTTTATTTTTGATGGCATCGTCCAATTCTGTTTGATATTTTGAAAATTCATCGATATCAGACTGCAAGAAAAAGCGTTTTGCCGGATCGAGTGCCTCAATATAATCTTTGTAAATGCCTTTGGAGAAATTATCATCGATATCTTTCGGGTCATAATGCCCTTTTTGGATTACGAATGTTAGCAATTCCAACAATAATTTGTCTTTTTCGGGATCATTTTTTTCTCTTGGAATAAAACTCCACAATGCTACCGATAAGGCAACAACAACCAGTAATATTTTATAATTTCTTTTCATAAAGCTTAGAATAGCATTCATCAATTTTTAGTCTAAATTAAGTAAAAACCATGCCGATAATCAGCATGCCCGCTTAAATTTTTGTTAAAGATGCTAAAGTAATAACTTCCGCTCAAAAATGATTATTTTAGCGGTATAATTTTACAGATTTAATTGTCGTTTTAAACGATGATTTCTGGTTCAATCAAATACCACAGCCCCGATTGCAGCGGCATCCTTTTTTGGTTGGAAAGATTTGATTCATCGGCATATTATCGAAAAACCAAAAAAGATACAGCGAAAAGCGGGAATAGCTCCAAAAAAATAAAAATGAAGAAAAAACCACTGATCTTAGTTACCAATGACGATGGTATCACCGCACCGGGAATCCGCGCACTTATTGATGTGATGAAAGAAATCGGACATGTCACCGTTGTTGCGCCAGACAAACCACAAAGTGCCACCGGACATGCCATCACCATCAACAACACCTTATATATCAATAAAATTTCTGGCGAAAATCACCCTATTGTAGAATACAGCTGCTCCGGAACACCGGTAGACTGTGTGAAATTGGCCGTCAATGAAATCTTGAAACAAAAACCAGATTTGTGTGTTTCGGGCATCAACCACGGTTCTAATTCTTCGATTAATGTGATTTATTCCGGAACGATGAGTGCTGCCGTTGAAGCTGGAATCGAAGGCATTCCCGCGATTGGGTTTTCATTATTGGATTATGAATGGAATGCCGATTTTGAAGCTGCTAAAAGTTTCATCAAAAAAATCGCATTGGAAGTATTAGAAAACGGACTTCCGGAAGGCGTTGTCTTAAACGTAAATCTTCCGAAATTAAAGGAAAACGAAATCAAAGGCATCAAAATTTGCCGACAAGCAAAAGCGATTTGGGCGGAGAAATTTGATAAACGCAAAACGCCCTTCGGACGGGATTATTACTGGTTGGCGGGAGAATTCGTTAATCTTGATAACGGCGAAGATACAGATGAATGGGCTTTAAAACATGGCTATATTTCGGTAGTTCCCGTGCATTATGATTTAACCGCGTATCATGCCTTACAAGAATTAAATACTTGGAAATTAAATGGATAAATTGCATTGGATTTACGGTTTTTTATTGGGAATTGCCGCTACAATAATCGGCACCTACCTATATATAACGTTTGCTACTAAATATGATTTCAGAGAAGGCATAGCAATTTTACAAATGGGTGGCATGCTGGGAAGACTGATAAAGCTTGGCGCATTACTAAATATTGGCGTTTTTTTCTTGTTGCTGCATTTCAAAAAAGACACTATGGCAAAAGGCGTGATTGTCGCCGTTGTTTTTCTGGCGATTATGACTTTCTTTGTTTAAAATTTCACATATATGAAATACTATATTATTGCCGGAGAAGCTTCGGGAGATTTGCACGGTTCCAACCTGATGAAAGCGATTTATGTGGAAGACCCTCAAGCTGACATCCGTTTTTGGGGTGGTGATTTGATGGAAAAAACCGGCGGAACATTGGTAAAACATTATAGGAAACTAGCATTTATGGGTTTTGCCGAGGTTGTTTTTAACCTAAAAACCATTCTCAATAACATCAAATTCTGCAAAGCGGATATTCTGAAATTCAATCCCGATGTGATTATTTTCATTGACTATCCAGGTTTCAATATGCGCATTGCCAAATGGGCGAAAGCGCTCGGCATCAAAACGCATTATTATATTTCGCCGCAAATCTGGGCTTGGAAAGAAAATCGGATCAAAGCCATTAAGCGCGATTTTGACAAATTGTATGTGATCCTTCCGTTTGAAAAAGATTTTTACGAAAAGAAACACCATTTTCCGGTGGAATTTGTTGGTCATCCCCTGATTGATGCCATTCACAATCGGGTAGAAACCGACCAAAAAACTTTTATCACAGAAAATGATCTCGATGACAAACCGATTATCGCCTTGCTTCCGGGAAGCCGAAAACAGGAAATCACCAAAATGTTATCCGTTATGTTAAGTGTGACCGAAGACTTTCCTGAGTATCAATTCGTAATTGCCGGTGCCCCCAGTCAGGAATTTTCGTTTTATGAGCCATTTTTAACCAATAAGAACATCAAATTCATTGCCAATAAAACGTATGATTTGCTGAGTCATTCGCATGCGGCATTGGTCACTTCTGGAACCGCGACGCTTGAAACAGCGTTATTTAAAGTGCCCGAAGTAGTTTGCTATAAAGGCAATTGGATTTCATATCAGATTGCCAAGCGCGTAATTACTTTAAAGTATATTTCGCTGGTGAATCTTATTATGGATGAAGAGGTCGTAACCGAATTGCTTCAAGACAATTGCAACCGAAAAACCATAAAAGCGGAATTGCAGCAATTGCTTGATGCTACCCATCGAAAAAAGCTGATTGCGCAATATGACGCGCTTGAAAATAAGCTAGGAGGTCTCGGTGCGAGTGCAAAAACGGCACGTTTAATTGTTAATAATATCAGAATTAACAATTCTTAAAATATAACTTCAAGATACTTATTACCAAATCCTTACTGCTAGTTTTGAACCGATTTTTTAAAATTGCTAACAACTTTTACATGGTTTAAAAGCAAATTTTAAAGATAATTATGTAAGTTTGTAAACTAAGAAATAATAAAGCACTTGTTTTTGCGTTATTATTTTTCCCCAAATGATTCCCGGAATACTTTCAGGATTTTATTAATAAATATTGGCGAATTTTATTATCGTCCGAAAAATAAAAAATAAAATATGCAGCTAAAAAAACTGTTCTTTTTCGTTTTAACTTTTATAGTGCTTACCCCATTTTCGGGAGTTGCACAGCAGATAATCACTTCGAAAAAAGAGGCCATAAAAAGAGGCATTTACCAAAAACCATCAGAGAAAAGGAGTGCCATTTATAAAACACCTGTTGAAAAAATCTCAAAAGAAGTTGCAATCAACGAAGTAAAACCAGCGGTTGCAAAACCAAATAAAGCGCAAGAAACGGCCCAACCAATTGCGAAAGCTTCCAAAAAATCAAAAAAGTCAATTCTTAATGAGAAGGAAGAAAGTGATTTGATTATTGAACCAGAAGACAATTATATCGCAACACAAATGATCAACAACGCAATGGGGTTTCTTGGCGTAAGATACCACGGCGGCGGTACAACAACCGAAGGAATGGATTGCTCAGGAATGGTAACTGCGGTTTTCAATATTTTTGAGATAAAACTACCAAGAAGTTCCAATGAAATGGCGAAAGTCGGCGAAAAAGTAGAGGATAAAGACATCAAAAAAGGTGATCTGATTTTCTTTCATACCAATGGAAAACGCATTATTAATCATGTTGGTATGGTTATAGAAGTCGCCGAAGATGAAATCAAATTCATCCATTCATCAACACAAAGCGGTGTTATTGTTTCCTCTACAAAGGAGCCTTATTACAAAAAAACATTTGCCCAGGTTAACCGGGTTTTATAAGATACAATTAGTTATTGTTTCGCAAGATGCCCTGATTTTCGGGGCATTTTTTATGCCGATAAATTAACATTTTTTACGGTTTCTCCGTATCTATAGCAACAAATAGCTGATTAGCTTTACGCTTTACATCACCTACACGCCATATAGTTTTAATTGATTAAGTAAGCAATTTTGAAAGGGGCATTTATTTGCTCCTTTTTTGTTTTAAAGATTATTTTTTGCTGCGCAAAGGTGCCCGAAGAAGACAAAAAGTTCCACAAATATTTAAAAAAACCAGTATAAGTTTATTGATTTTATGAGATTGATTTTTAGTCTTTCAGTACAATTTTAAAAAAGCACTTGGTTTTACTTGCGCTTTTTAAAGAGAACATGTATGTGCTTCATGTATCGCTTCGACCCCAGAACATCTTCGTGAAATTTAAATAGCCTCTAAATACATTTCAAATGAAAGTCATTCAGTTTCCCATAGCGAGAATTACCTTTTGGTTTGTGCTGGGCATTTTGCTTGCTTATTATATAACACCAAGTCCTCAAATAGCTTTTACATTATTAGCAATTGTAAGCGTTGTTTTTGCAATCACATATTTTTTTATAGTAAAAGGAAAGTCGCTTATTTTTGGCTTACTCACCCTCTTACTTTCGTTTATGATTGGAAGTTGCACATGGATTGTTCATGATGATACTTTAAAAACCAAACATTACATCAATCAATGTCCTGATGAAACAAAACAGCATACTATTGAAATTTCGCTCATTGAAAAACTAAAAAGTTCTGCTTATAAAAACCGATATGTCGCCAACGTAAAATCAATTGACAATAAAGCCGCTTTTGGCAAAATATTGCTCAATATCGATCGGAAAGTCAATACAAACGATTTAAAAATCGGAAGCCAAATGTTGGTGAAATCTTTTATTGTAAAAAACAAAAAACCCAATAATCCAGCGCAATTTGATTATGGAAAATACCTTGACAGCAAATCGATTCCGGCGCAATTGTATGCCAATGCAAACAATATAAGAATTGGTTTCCTTGAAGATAAAAACATGCTGTATTATGCTGCCAAAATCCGCGAAAGGATTCTCCGGAATTTGCGTAAAAATAATTTTCACGATGCAGAACTCAATATTGTCATGGCACTCATTTTAGGGCAACAACAAGAAATTTCACCTGAAATACTGCATGACTATCAATTCGCAGGCGCTGTGCACGTGTTGTCGGTTTCGGGTTTGCATATTGGTTTTATTTTGCTTTTTATTAATTTTTTGCTAACTGGCTTGCCGAAAAATAAACGCGGAAATCTCTTTCGGTTTGCCGTGGTTTTTATTTCCTTATGGGGATTTGCAATCATTGCGGGTTTGTCGCCATCGGTAGTGCGATCGGTCACGATGTTTACCTTTGTTGCGGCGGGTATGTGCCTAAAACGGGACACCAACATTTTTCATACTTTGCTGGTTTCCATACTCCTGATTTTATTATTTATGCCGTCATTTTTGTTTGACGTTGGGTTCCAATTAAGCTATGTTTCGTTGTTTTTTATCCTTTGGCTGCAGCCGATATTCTCTAAATCATGGACTCCTAAAAATAGGATATTCAAGTATTTTTGGGATATTCTGACAGTTTCATTGGCGGCGCAAATTGGCGCTTTCCCGTTGAGTATTTATTACTTTCATCAATTTCCGGGTTTATTTTTCCTAACCAATCTTGTGATTTTGCCCGCTTTGGGTTTTATAATGGCAGTTGGTGTTTTTGTTATTGTAATGGCAGTTTTTAACTATGTTCCGAAACTTCCCGCTATAACTTTAGAATGGAGCATCCGAATTCTCAATGGAACCATCAATAAGATTGCTTCCTTTGGACAATTGGTGATAAAAGATATTCCGTTAAACATGTATATGCTAATTAGCCTATATGCGCTGATTATTGCTTTTTCACTTTGGTTTAAGAAGAAAACATACAACCGAACGATATTTGCGCTGACGACAACATTGATTTTTCAGATTGTATTGATTGCGACACAATTTCAAAATCAACAACAAAGCGAAATGATTGTTTTTCACAGCGCCAAAAATTCAATTATCACCAAGAGAAATGGCGAAAAAATTGATGCTTTTTGCAATGGAGAACTGCTTGCCGCCATCTCAGAAAACAAAATTTTGAAACCTTACTTAATTGCCAATTTCTACCATATTTTAAAGAAAGAAGAAATCCGCAATACGATATATTTTGCTCATAAGAAAATCCTGATAATCGACAGTACTGCAATCGCACCAAAAAATTATAATCCGAATGTATTGCTACTGAGACAATCACCAAAAATAAACTTGACCCGGTTATTACAAAATTACCATCCCGAAATTATTATTGCCGACGGCTCTAACTTCAAATCATATTTGAAATTATGGAAAGCAACGTGTCGGAAAGAAAAAATCCCTTTTCATGCCACAGCCGAAAAGGGATTTTATAGATTGAAATAAACCACTATGGACTGAAAGTTCATAAATTTAGTTAGGAAACTGAACGCCCACAAGATTGTAAAATTTATTTTCGCCGCGAATTTCACGAATTTCCACAAATTAAATTCGTGCAAATTCGTACAATTCGTGGCAAAGTTTTTAGAACCTGAAATGGAAATGCATTAAAAGCGCATCGTTTTAAACTATTTTTGACCACACTGTTGAAATAAATCAGCTTATTTCGTGAAATTTTTGAGGATTTGATTTGCGCCCTGAATCCAAGCATTTGGGCCGCCAGCAACATAACCGGTTTTTCCTAACTGCTCAAAATTTACATTAGATTTGGTTTCAGTGGCCTTAACTAACCAAACCGTCGGATAACCGCTAACAGCGAACATTTGCTGCATTTCGGCATTTTGCTGTTTGATTTCAGGCGCCAATTGTTTGCTTCTTGGGTAATCCAATTCTACCAAAATCACATTGTCACTTGCCCATTTTTTGAATTCAGGTGTAAACATTACTTCTTTTTGTAGTTTAATGCACCAGCCGCACCAATCGCTTCCGGTGAAGAATAACAACAACGGCTTTTGAGCTTTTGCAGCGAGTGTTGAAGCTTCGTCAACATTGTCATACCATTTTAGATCTTGTGCTTGTACTGCCATTGAAAACATTGTCAAGAACAATACTATTCCTATTTTTTTCATTGTTTTTAATTTATAGTTTTTTTAATTCGGCCATCAGTTTTTCAGCATTGAAATAACCTACAACACGGCCGGTAATTTTTCCTTTTTTGTCAAAAGTAATCATTGTTGGGTAACCAGGCAAATCTAGATATTTGATAAAATCATGCATGCTGTTTCTTCCTTTCCGGCTGTCATCAAACCCTGAATTGATGTATTTCTTTCCTTCAAAAGTAACTTCAGAATTGCCTTCGGCGTTAAATTTCACCGCATAATAATTGGCTGAGATAAAAGCCTCGAAAACTTTATCATGAAAAGTTCTTTTGTCAAGTTCCTTGCAAGGACCGCACCAGTCGGTAAAAACATCCATAAAAATGGGTTTTGGATCGGACTTTTGCAATGCGAAAGCTTCGTCGAGTGTCATCCACTTTATTTCTTGTGCATTCACTGCAAAAGCGGCTGCAAGGATAACAAATGTTAAGAATATTTTTTTCATAGGTTTTTAAAAAGTGTATTCAAAAACGATACCAATATTAATGAACACCGTGCATTAGTTTTTTAACAATCGGTGACAATAACATTATAAATAATCCAATTCCGATAGGGATAAAAGTAAAAATTAGGAAGAATGTCGTCATTGAATATTGCGCAGTAATTTCGTCAATCATACCGCCCATTGTTCCAGCCGTTTTGTTTCCGATAGCGATTGCTAAATACCAAATACCAAACATTATCGCAATCATTCTTCCCGGAACCAACTTACTCACATAGGAAAGTCCAACCGGAGATATGAATAATTCTCCCATCGTATGAAAGAAATAAGCCAATACAAGCCAAATAATACTTACCGAAGCTACTTTTGCTCCAGCAGGAATGGAACTTGACCCGTATGCCAAAACCGCAAAACCGATTCCTAATAGAATCATCCCAAAACCATTTTTGAATGTCGCGGACGGATTGTATTTACTTTCCCATAATTTAGAAACTATTGGTGCCAAAGTAATGATGAATAATGAGTTTAGGATACCAAACCAAGTTGCAGGAATCTCAGCTTTTACTTCGCTGTATTGTTCTTTTAACATATAAATTACAATTGCCCAAATGATAACAAACCCAATAGCAAGGAAAATATTTCCAAGTGAATACTTGCCAAATGTTTGTCTAAACAGTTTGATCAATACATAGGTAATAATCATCAGCGGAATTACCGTAATAAGTGTATTTACAATATTGAAGATTACTTTGGCATTGCCTTCAAGCAGCCTGTCGGTGTAATCACTTGCGAAAATGGTCATCGAGCCTCCTGCTTGTTCAAAAGATGCCCAAAAGAAAACTGTGATAAAAGCCAAAATGATGATAGCAATCATACGATCGCGCAAAACGGGTGTGTATTGGGAAATCCTTTTAACTAAAATAAAGACAAAAAGAGCCAAAGCTGCAATAATAGCAAAGTTACTTCCTGTCAGGTTTCCAACATTAAAATCAAACAAATTAAAGGAAGTAATTTTTGAAATCGGATCATTGATAATCCAAGCTAGTCCTACAATTGAGACGATAGCAATCATAGCAAGATCAAATCCTGAAAACGGATTTCTTTTGGCTTCTTCAGGTGTTTCATTCAAAACTTCCTGATTTTCTTTAGTAGGTTTTAATCCGATTTCTCCAAAAATATTCTGTGTAAAATAGAATTGTAACATCCCTACAAACATGAAAATACCGGCAAGACCAAAACCATAACTCCAGCCCCATTCAGGACTTTCGCCGATATAACCGCACAATAACATTCCCAAGAAAGCACCGGCATTAACACCCATATAGAAAATGGTGTAAGCGCCATCTTTTTTCTCAGGATGATTTTTATACATGTGCGCCACGATTGAAGTCATATTAGGTTTGAAAAAACCATTTCCAATCACCAAAAGCCCTAATCCAAGGTACATAAACATGTGGTCGAATTCTAATGCCATCGACAAATGTCCAAGCGTCATGAGCACTGCTCCGATAACGACTGCCCAACGATAACCAATAATTTTATCGGCAATATAACCCCCTAAAATTGGCGTGAGGTAGGCCAATGAGGTATAAGATCCGTATATCGCAAGCGCATGTTCTCTTGGCCAGCCCCATCCAGGATTGTCGCCCATTATGGAAGAAGTCAGGAATAATACTAGCAAAGCCCGCATTCCATAATAAGAAAAACGTTCCCACATTTCTGTGAAAAACAAAACGAACAGTCCCGACGGATGTCCTAAAACATTACTCTTAAAAAATTGATCTGTTGAATTTTGAGACATGTATATGTAATTTAGTTGTACTTGATTAAACTTATTTTACTTCCTGCATTAATTTCCTGATGAGTGGCGATACCACAATCAAAACAGCTCCTGCTATCAAGGCGTATATTGCCAACTGATAATAGCCTTCAGTATAGCCTTGTAGTTTTGTAACCAGCGAAGCTTTTTCATCTGGCGAAGACATCCCTGCTCCTAATAAACCTGCAGCATACTGCCCATAAGCACTAGCAAGAAACCACATTCCCATCATCATTCCTGAAAGTCTTTTCGGCGATAATTTTGTCATGATTGATAATCCGATAGGGGAAAGACAAAGTTCACCAAAAGTAATAATAAGATAAGCAAATGTGAATAAGTTTAATGAAGTTATGCCTTCCGCATTAGCAAAAAACCTTGTGTAATAAAACACATAAAATGCTGCTGCAAGGAATAGGAAGCCAATTCCAAATTTAATAACAGTATTAGGTTCTATCTTCTTCTTGGCCATTGCAAGCCAAATTAATCCAAGAATCGGGCTAAAAATAATTACAAATAAAGAATTAGAGGTGTTATTTACAATATTCGGATTGATATCGAAAAATAAAAGTGCGTGGTGTAGATTATTCTTTGCAAAAAGTGCTAATGAACCGCCACTTTGTTCAAAAAATGCCCAAAAGATAATCGAAAATACAATAAATACAAATGCTGCCAACAGCTTCTTTTGGGCTTTTACTTCTTTTTCTTTATAGGTTTCATATAGAAAATACAAAATCGCCAATGGGCCGATTGCATACATAAAATAATCCGTGTAATCTGTGTTTTTTATCATCACAAAAATCAACGGGATACTTATCAACGAACCTACATAAACCGCAATTTCATTGAAAGTTCGTTTTGCAGGTGTAAGTTTTGCCAACGGAGAATCACCAATAGGGCCTAATGATTTTTTTATAATAAGAAAAGTAACCAATCCAATTACCATTACAACAGCGGCAGCAAGAAATGCATAACTCCATCCGTAATCAGGGCTTTCGCCGAGATAAACGCATAAAAAACCTCCTAATAACGCACCAATATTAATTCCTGAATAAAACAACCCGAAACCAGCATCCCTTCTTGGGTCACCCTCTTTATATAAATCTCCAACCATCGAAGAAATATTCGGTTTAAAAAAACCTGTTCCAATAATAGAAAGTGTAATACCTAAATAGAAAAATTCTTGTGGAGAAAAAGCTATGATAAGATTTCCAACAATCATTACCGCAGCACCAAAAACAAGTGATTTTTTGAAACCCAGAATTTTATCCGCAAAAATACCTCCAATAAAAGTAAACGCATATACAAATGCTTGAATTGCGCCATACTTCAGGTTGGCTTCCTTATCAGACAATGCTAATCCCAAAAGTTGGTCAGCCATAAAGATAGTCAAAACACCACGCATTCCATAAAAACAGAAACGCTCCCACATTTCCACCAAAAACAAATACCAAAGTTGTTTTGGGTACTTCCCTTTAAAATTCTGAATTTCTTCTAATGTTATTGTACTCATGGTTGGTTAGGTTGGTTATAAATTCTCTTTAATAAAATTCGTCATTTTTGTATAAAGCTGCACGCGCGTCATGCCTCCATATATCCCGTGGTTTTTGTCCGGATAAATCGCCCAATCAAATTGCTTATTCGCTTGCACCAATGCTTCGATCATCTTCATCGAATTCTGCACATGCACATTGTCATCTGCCGAGCCGTGGATCAAAAGGAATTTTCCTTTGAGTTTTTGCACATGGTTGATTGGCGAATTTTCGTCATAACCACTCGGGTTTTCTTGTGGTGTTTGCATGTATCTTTCTGTGTAAATGCTGTCATAATA
The DNA here is from genome assembly GCA_029946065.1 of Flavobacterium sp. GTDB lineage: Bacteria > Bacteroidota > Bacteroidia > Flavobacteriales > Flavobacteriaceae > Flavobacterium. The sequence goes on along the minus strand of JAQSDU010000020.1, from coordinate 300,309 downwards.
CCTCCAGCTCGTTACCGGCGCCACAGCAATTGCCATTTTGAAAACATCGGCTCCTTTCATGATACAGTTAGACGACATAAATCCGCCATAAGACCAGCCAAAAATACCAATTCTTTCTTTATCCACATAGGGATAATTGCCCAATACTTTCGCTGCGTCAATCTGGTCGATTACTTCGTATTTTCCTAATTCTTTTTGCGTAATTTTTTTAAATTCGGCACCTTTAAAACCCGTTCCACGGCCGTCGACACAAGCAATGATATAGCCTTTTTGCGTTAGCATTTTGAACCAATAATCGTCATACCCGTCCCAAGTATTATCCACTTGCTGCGATCCCGGACCGGAATATTGGTACATAAAAACTGGATATTTTTTCGACGCATCGAAATCTGTTGGTTTGATCAACCACGCATTCAATTCATTTCCTTTCTCTGTTTTGAGCACGAAAAATTCTTTTGACGGCAAATCATAAGCTTTTCTTTTTGCCAATAATTTATCGTTATTGACAATCGGTTGCAGCATTTTTCCGGATTTTGAATCGTTCAGCGTATAGGTTGGCGGGACTGTTGCACTCGAAAAAGTATTGACATAAAACGCAAAATTTGGACTAAATGTCGCTGAATTCGTCCCTACAGCATTTGATAAACGTGTTTTATTTTTACCGTCAAGGCCAATCTTGTATACATCGCGATTGATAGAACCATTTTCAGTCGATTGGAAAAATACGGTTTTGTTTTTTTCGTCTAAACCATAATACGCCGTCACTTCCCATTTTCCGGAAGTCACCTGATTTTTGAGTTTTCCGGTTTTGTCGTATAAATAAATGTGGTTGAAACCGTCTTTTTCGCTCGTCCAGATAAAACTGTTGTCTTTTAAAAAGGTTAAGTTATCAGTGATATCGATATAAGCTTTGTCTTTTTCGTTCAAGACAACTTTTGGTGTTCCTGAATTTCCGTCCACAAAAATAAGATCAAGATTATCCTGATGCCGGTTGATGACTTGTACGCTCAAAACATTGGCATCGTTCGTCCATTTTAACCTTGCGATGTAAAAATCGTTGTAATTGCCGAGTTTCACTTCTTTGGTCTTGTTCATTTTCACATCATACAAATGCAAGGAAACCTCAGAATTTTTCTCACCCGCTTTCGGATATTTAAAAACATCGGTCACCGGATATAATTCCTGCCCATAAACATTCATAGAAAATTCTGGTACTTGGCTTTCATCAAATCTGATAAAGGCGATTTTTGAACCATCGGCGCTCCAATCGAAAGCGCGTACAAACGCAAATTCTTCTTCGTAAACCCAATCGGTAATTCCGTTGATGACGGCGTTCTTTTTGCCGTCATTGGTCACTTGAGCGACATCGCCAGACGCAAGATCAGATACATAAAGATTGTTGTCTTTGGCGTACGCAACTTTCTTTCCATCCGGAGAAAAAACTGGTTCCTGCACTTCCGATAATAATTTGGTGAGCGTTTTTGCCGCAATATCATACAACAAATAATCTGCGGTAAAAGAATGCCTGAATATTTGCTTAGAGCGTGTTGCAATTAACATTTTCTTTTCGTCGGCACTAAAAGTATAACTATCGATGCCATCGGCGAGCAACTCTGAATCTTTAGAAGCAATTAAAGTTGACACTTTTTTGAGTGTACCATAATCGTATAAATCAACGGTCATATTTCCGGTACTTCGATCGGAATTTAAAACGGTATATTGGTTGGTGTTTTTCATGGACAGCAATTCATCCATGCCTTCGGTACGAAAAGTGCCGTTGTAAATTTCTTCAATAGTGATTTTTCGTTGGGCGAAAGTGGCTGCCGAAATCAACAAAAACAATAAGGTAATTTTTCTGCAAGTCATTATTTTGGTATATGTGGAAAAAACATCCAATTTTAGTGAAAAAAAAGGAATAAACGGTGTTTTTTTCTGTTAAAAGCAATTTAACCACAAAGTCGTCTTCTTTTATTTGCCACTAGATATATGGAATCGCAAGACTTCGCACATAGTTTTCAAATAGGTCATAGCTGCACAGCTTTATTCCTTAAAAACTAATTTTGCACTTTCACAGATTTCAATCTGCGTTAATTGGGATAAAAGCAATTAATCTATAGTGATATCTTCGGTAAATCTGTACATCAGTGGTAAAAAAAACGGCCCATTTGCCCTGTATTCAACCGAAAACTTATCTTTGCAAAAACTTATATTCTCATGAACAACGCCATCTCCGGATTTTCGAAACTTTCCAAAGAAGAAAAAATCAACTGGATTGCAAACGAATATTTTCCTGATCCGAAAGCCGCGACGGCACTCATCAAAAACTATTGGAACAGCGATGCGAAATTGCAGCAACTGCACGACGATTTTATCGAAAATACAATTACTAATTTTTATTTGCCACTTGGCATTGCACCCAATTTTTTAATCAACGGCAAATACCATACAGTACCTATGGTCATTGAAGAAAGCTCTGTCGTTGCTGCCGCGGCAAAATCTGCCAAATACTGGTCAACCCGAGGCGGATTCAAAGCGACAGTACTCAATACTGAAAAAATAGGCCAAGTGCATTTCATCTTCAAAGGCGACGCTTCAAAGTTGACAAAATTCTTCATCGAAAAAAAGCAACAATTCTTCGAAGCGACAGCAAGTCTTACTGCCAATATGCAAAAGCGCGGCGGTGGTATACTTGATATTGAATTGCGCGACAAGACAAATACCATCAATAATTATTATCAATTGCATGCGACTTTTGAAACGAAAGATTCAATGGGAGCCAATTTCATCAATTCGTGCTTGGAACAATTTTCAAAAACTTTAGTTACCAATGCTGCAGAATATGAATTGTTTTCTGAAGAAGAAAAAAACATTCAAGTTGTAATGAGCATTTTGTCTAATTATGTACCGAATTGCGTGGTGCGCGCTGAAGTTTCCTGTCCGATCGAAGCCCTCGCCGACAAGAATATTGAAAATCCAGCCGAATTCGCCGAAAAATTCTTACTGGCGGTTACGATTGCCGAGGTAGAACCTTTTCGCGCCGTTACGCACAACAAAGGTATTATGAACGGCATAGACGCTGTTGTAGTGGCTACAGGCAATGATTTTCGAGCCGTTGAAGCCGGAATACATGCCTATGCTTCTAGGTCTGGGCAATATTCGAGTTTATCACATGCCAAAATTGAAGACGGGATTTTTAATTTTCGATTAGAAGTACCGCTTGCTTTGGGCACCGTTGGCGGATTGACTTCATTGCATCCATTAGTAAAACTGGCGCTAGAAATGCTCGAAAAGCCATCTGCAGAAGAACTGATGCAGATTGTAGCCGTTGCCGGACTGGCGCAGAATTTCGCGGCATTGCGCTCACTTACGACAACCGGCATCCAAGAAGGCCACATGAAAATGCACCTCAACAATATTCTAAACCAATTTGATGCGACAGAAGAGGAGCGCCTTTTGATAAAAGCGCATTTCAAGAAAAATGCAGTTTCGCACGCTGCCGTTGTTAGTTTTATTGAAAAAATAAGATTTTAAACCATTTGCTTACCGCAAGCACCAAATAGCAAATTTTAAATTTCAAATAACATCCATACCAACGGTTAAGTGCCAATTTCTAAAATGCAACGTTTGAAATTTCAATATTGATATTGATTTGTTCTTTGGAAATTACCATTTAGGATTTTTTAAAACTAGCATAAACTAATATCTTATTATATTTGAAATAAAATCTGAAATATGTTTGATGATATAGACATGATATGGGTTATAATGCCTTATCTGCTTTTTTATGTAGTGGTTGTATTCATTGCCAAATCAAGATTTCCAATCCTGACGATGCTTCAAATTCGACTTGGCTTATTTTCTTTATTTCTCGCCTTAATGATTTTTGCATTGCCTTCTACGCCTTCTCTTGGTACTTTTGGTTATCCTGACGGCATTGAAAACATTGCAACTCCAGAAAAAACATTAAAATTTTTACAACGGTACAACAGTGCCATCGTACGCAATACGGAAGTTTTACATTGGTTTCTTTTCTTAACAGCCGTCTTTTTCCTTTCTATAATCAATGACGTGATCAAAGTTATCAAAGCGGCAGATTTAGAAATGAATGTAGACGAAGAACCGACTTCATGAAAAAAACATTTTACAGCAATGGAAAGCTTTTGATTACCAGCGAATATGTTGTGCTTGACGGTGCAAAAGCGTTGGCGCTTCCTACAAAAAAAGGACAGAATCTGGTTGTCGAAGATGGGAACGATAAACAAATTACATGGAAAAGCTATGATTCAGATGGTAGCGTATGGTTTGAAGACATCATTTTATTTTCAGAAATTACTACAACGCCAAATCTCGAAATCGCACCATCGGTAAAAAACACATTAGTAAGAATACTTTATGAGGCCTTTCAACTGAATCCTATGTGTATTGACAGCGACGGTTATAAAATCGAAACACACCTAACATTTCCGCGCCTTTGGGGATTGGGAACATCTTCAACATTAATCAACAATATTGCGCAATGGCTGAAAATTGACGCTTATGTGCTTTTAAAAAACAGTTTCGGCGGAAGCGGCTATGATATTGCCTGTGCCCAAAACCCAACACCGATTCGCTATCATTTAGAAAATAATCTCCCGAAAATTGAAACTATTCTGTTCAATCCCGATTTTAAGAACAAGATTTGGTTTGTTTATCTGAATGAAAAGCAAAGCAGCAAATCGGCGATAGCGGCTTATAAAAGCAAAGGCAACAGTGGAAAAATAATTCCGCAGTTCGATGCGCTTACTGCAATGATATTGCATTCTGAAAACAAGGAAACGTTCACAACGGCTTTAGAAAAACACGAAGTACTTATGGGCAATCTGCTGGAAATGCAACCCATAAAAGAAAGACTATTTCACGATTTTGAAGGAACACTGAAAAGTCTTGGCGCTTGGGGTGGCGATTTTATTATGGCAGTTGCAGCCAATGATCCAACGGGATATTTCAAAAGGAAAGGTTATGAAACCGTAATACCTTATGAAGAAATGATATTGGGAGAAGCCTTTTAAAGGCTGGAAGTTCTAAAAAACGCAACAGTTTTTTATTACTCGCATCGCAACACTTTCAAGGTTATATCGCCAACTATTTTTGACCACATTACCATAAAAAAAATCCCGTCTCAATGAAACGGGATTTTCTATATTTAAAAGAAAAAATATTAGTAGAACATTTTTCTATTGTCTTCAATTTCAGCATTTGATTTCAACGCTTCTAGAACTCTTCCTGCAGCAGAAGCATTCTGTGCATTCATCTTGCTAACGTAATCTTTATAATCTGTAATTGCAGGTGCTTTTGTAACTGATTTGGTTCTTACAACAAATACACCAGTCGCACCATCAATTGGAGCAGAAACTTTGTTAACACCGATTGCAAATGCAGTTCCTACTACTCTTTGCTCTTGTCCGCCAGTAGGCAATACAGCGCTCTCTAAGGTAAGATCGGTGGCAGTAGCAACGGTCGTGGCGTTTGAAGTAGCTATCGCCTCTAATGTTGCGCCTTTCATTTTCGCTTTGATCATCTCGGCTTTTTTCTTGTTTTTCAAGATTGGCTCGATAGCTAATCTCGCATCAGCAATTGGCGTGAGACCTTCTGGATTGATTTTTTTCAATTTTGCAATAACGTGCCCAACATTCACAACATCAAATTTTTTGATATCACCTACATTGGTTTCTTTATCGAAAGCCCATTTTACAATTTGTCTTTGTGCACCTACAGTTCCAAAACTTTCATCCATTGCTTTTACTTTAGCAGCAGGGCTAATGGTCAATTTATTTTCTTTGGCAACAGCCTCAAAAGATTTTTTCTCAGCATCTTGTTCGAATTTAGATGCTTTTGTATAAATGTCATTGGTAGTAGCATCAGACGGCTGAATTTTTCTAGCGATAGTAGCCAATTTGATAGCATCTTGCTTTTCTGTTACTTTTATGATATGGTAACCGAATTCTGTTTCAACCAAACCTACTTTTCCAACAGGGTTATTGAAAACAAAATCTTCAAATTTAGGTGTCATTTTACCTTTTGTAAAAAATCCTAAATCACCACCTTGCTGTTTAGAACCGTCATCAGAATTGGTTAATGCCAACATCATGAAGCTATCAGGATTTGTGTTGATTTGCGCCAAAAGTTCATTTGCTTTTGCAGCAGCTTCTTCTTTAGTTCTGGTAACGGCTGGATTCGCTCTCATTGCACCTTTGTATGCCAATAAAATATGGCTTGCTCTTGCATTTACACCAGCTTTTCTACCTAAAGATTTAGTCAGGCAGTAGTATTGTCCATCCATGTATGGTCCGAAAACTTCGCCTGTAGGCAAGTTGAAAAGTTGTTCTGCAAACTGAACTGGCAATTGGTTTTTAGCCACATAAGTAGAATCAAAAGGACGATCAGAATCAGAATTTTTGTTCACAAAATCGGCAACATTTGATGCGCTTTTGAAGCTTGGAACGGTATCAACAACACCATTGTTTGATTCAGCATGTGACGTTAATAAAGCATTCACTTCATTTTTCACGGCATCTTCATCGGCTTTTGAAGCTTTTTCTTCGACTACAACGTAATCTACTTCACGCATTTCCTCTGCCTTATATTTCTTTTCGTCTTTCTTCATATAAGCCAAAATTTCATCATCAGAAACTTTCACGTCGCTGTCCTTAATCGTAGAATAAGCCACGGCTACATAGTCAAAAGTGACTTTATCCGTCTCCATTTCGTATTTTAGTTTCGCTTCGCCGGTCGTAGTATATGAACCTGCTTTGATCAGGCTGCTATATACTTGAAATTGCGCGCTTAATTGTGCGTCTTTTTTTCTTAGTTCAACAGCTTGTTTGGCTTCCGGATTGCCTTTTAGGAATTCTTCAAATTTTACTTTGTCGAATTTTCCGGCAGTTTGGAATTTCGGATCCTGATCCAATCCAAGTACTTGCTTCAAGTTATCCATCACCATATCTTCACTGGCCATGATACCCAATTTTTCGAATTCCGCTTTTACTAGCGCAATGCTAACTTCTTGGTTCCAAACGTTGTTTACCGCTTGTGTTGCTGATATTTGCTGTCCACTTTTTTCAACATTATCCACTTTCTGTCTGAAATCTTCGATAGTGATTTTTTCACCATTTACGCTTCCGACAGTCCTTGTTTGTCCGGAAAACAAGTTGCTATGAAATAAGTCACCAATTATAAATGCAAAAAGGCAAAAGCCGATTACTCCTATTAAAAGCATTGAACGTTGTCTAATTTTTGATAAAACTGCCATTATGTATATCTGTTAATTTTAAATTCAGTTTGCGAAAATACAATTATCTATTTAATATTTACAAGTGTAAAGTTATATTTTCCGATAAAAATTGGTTTTTTTCCAAAATTAGTCCTTGACAATCAGTTTCACCAATTCGATTTTGTTATTTGTAGCCGCTTCGATGACAAAAAAGAAGTTGTCGATTTGGATGTTTTCGCCTTTTTGTGGAATTTCCTTCGCATAATCGACTATAAATCCACCGAGTGTGCTGTAGGAATCGCTCTCGGGAATATTGAGTTTGTATTCTTGGTTGATATATTCCACATCGAATCGTGTTGAAAAAAGGTAACTGCCGTCTTCGAATTGTTGCTCTATTAGATTTTCATCAGCATCGTGTTCGTCTTCTATTTCTCCAAAAAGTTCTTCTACAATGTCTTCAACCGTTACCATCCCGCTGGTACCACCATATTCGTCGAGCACAACGGCAATACTTTTTCTTTTTTTGGTAAGCAAATTGAGTACGTCTTTGATAAAAATTGTTTCGGGAACAAATTCTACCGGAATCATCACCGATTTGATGGTTTTTGGTTTTCTGAACAATTCGAAAGAATGCACATATCCAACAATATCATCGAGAGAATTTTGATAAACGAGAATTTTAGAATAGCCGGTTTCTATAAACATGGCTTTCAATTCTGCCACAGAATCGTGAATTTCGACCGCCGAAATATCTGTACGCGGATTCATAATATCTCTAGCTTTTACACCTGAAAATTCGAGTGCATTTTGAAAAATTTGAATTTCAGAATCGACGGTTTCCTGATCATCCATTGAGCTCATTTGTTCCGAAATATAATTGCCGAGTTCTATCTTGCTGAAGAAAAGTTGCTCTTCATCGCCTGTTGTTTTAAAGAAGCGTTTCAGCACCATATCCGATATCCATATAATAAAGGTAGAAATCACATAAAACAACTGGTAAAAGACAAACGCCGGAATGGCAAAGAATTTAATCAGGCTATTGGCATAAATCTGAAAAAAAACCTTCGGCAGGAATTCAGACGTAATCAATATTAATAAGGTAGAAAGTACCGTTTGAATAAACAAGCTACTGTAATCGGAAAAATGATAACCCGAACCTTTGATCCAGCGCATAAGCAAATCGCCCATGAAAAAACCATAAGTCACCAGCGCAACATTATTGCCGATGAGCATGGAGGCGATAAATTTAGATGGTTTTTCGGTAAGCCGCGTCAGTATTTTCGACGCGAAAGTATCCTGCATTTTTTCAATTCCGAGGTAAACTTTATTGGAGGAAACAAAGGCGATTTCCATACCCGAAAAAAAAGCGGAAAGTATTAAGCATGCGATGATAATACTTATTTCCATGACTTACTTTTTTGGTCCGCTGTTGAAGTTGTTGGCGAATTTTCTTCTTACAAAAAACATAAGCAGCGTCATGCCGGCAATGATGGCGTATAGCCAACGTAAATCTGAATCATAATTCCATGATTCAATCGCTTTATAAATAAAGAAAACGGCTGCGATAAGATAAACGTATTGGGTATATTTTAAATAGCTCATGGTTTGGTTGTTATTTGGCTTCATTGACGAGCCCGCGTACTTTTTGAAAATTGATTTTCTTGAAATCTTTGTTAAAATCGATGCCTTCTCCGGTTGTCGAACCGCTTTTCGGATCTGTAAATTTAAAGCTTTTTTCGGTAAAAAACCATTCGTTTTTCTGGTCGAAATACAATTGTTCGGTTTCTAGTCGCTGTCCGTCTTCTGATGTAATAGTCACATTACCTCGCAAATCGATGATTTGTGTGCCTTTAAAGGAAATGGCGTAATCAGACTTGATGAAAGTGCGCTTGGGCTGAGGCTTACTGTCATAGAGTGTGACATCGATTCCTTTTGGAAATTCCGTAAAAGGAAATTCAACCGTCGCATAATCGAGCATCTTTGGGCTGACCAATATCGATTTTATTTTTCCGGAATCGGTATATTTAAGGTTGATGGTATCCGCTTCACCGCTAGGTGTGAATTCGGCAAAATTGATTTTCTGGACATCCTTTATATTTCCTTCACAGCCCCACACCAAAAAAACAGTCAAAACGACTAGCAATATTGATGCACGCTGTTTACTTTTAGATGCCATAATTTTGATATTAATCGTATTTGGCTTTTACAAACCATAGATCGTTTAACGATAATCCGATAGAAATATTGGAATAATTTTCCTGTATTAGACCATTGGCTTTTGTGCCTCTTTTGCCTATTTCAATACCGATGTTGATATTGGAGAAAGTACCTTTTAGAGGCAATCCGAATCCAGCCGAAACCGCCATATCATCAATTGATTTGTCTGCAATCACAAGACCAGTTTTCTCATAGCGCAAGCCCGCACGGTAGGTAATTTTTTTGAAATAACTGGTATAGGAATTATAGTTCGGGATAAAATAGCCGCCAATACTATATTTTTGTGCAGTTGTATAATAGTGGGTAACTGCGGGCGGAGTCTCTCCAGGAAGCACATTAAACCTATTGCCATAACCCGCTTGAGAAAAAGTGATTTCGGTACCTACCAGCCATTTTCTTACTTGTCCAAAACCTCCGCCAATACTTACTTTTGAAGGCAGTGAGAGCTTGGTGTCGTCCACATCGATGTCTTGCGGGTCAACAACTATTTCACCGGCACTCTGCGAATAAACTATGGTGGCGATATTCCTTTCGTTAGACAAATTCAATGTCGTCTTTGGCGTATAAACAAGACTGGCATAAGCATCATACTTCTTCCCGAATTTTGTTTTGTACATCAAGCCGGTATTGATTGTCAATCCCGACATATCAGATCTGTTAAGCTCACGCGAACCAAATAAAATCTGTTCTCCCGGAATATACTGGCTGCTATTGGTACTGATTTGACCGAAATTATACTGTAAGTCGAAACCAATACTCAGCTTTGAATTTACATTATAACCTAACGCAGCAAAAGCCTTATTGAGACCACCGGTTCCTGAAAATCTGTTGGTAACATAGCCATTACCATCTAAGGTCTCTAAGTTATATCCCACAGAAGAATAAGGCATTAACCCAAATCCTCCACCGAATTTTTTTCCAATCGGAAAGCCCAACGCAAGATAATCTATGGTGTTTCTTTTGGCTTTATCTTCCCCAAAATTGGTCTTAAATTTGGTGCCGTTGGCATTACCACCCAATGCGAATGAAGTATATTTTAAGGTAGCGAAAGAAGCCGGATTGGTCAAATTGACATGCGTGCTGTCTGGAAATATGCTCACACCGCCCATTAAACGGTTTTCTACAGTTCCTTTAAAGGTAACATCTCCGATACCGAAATAGGAATAAGGTGATGGCGTACCGGATTGTGCAAATATTGCGATTGAAAAAAGTAAGGACAGGCTTACCAGAAAATTTTTAATCATTGTTGATTTTGTATGAAAATAAGTGGTTCAAACTTTCCAATAAGAAATTTGAATTGGCAAATATGGTATTTTTTAATCGTTTAGCCAAAAATTCTGCGTCGCCGCCCGTTAAAATTATTGTAAAATTTGAATACTGCTGCTGATATTGACCAATAAAGCCATCGATTTCATGTACAAGCCCATTTACAACGCCGGAATGTATGGCATAATTGGTTGATTTTCCAATAAAATGCTCTGGATTTTCAATGGTAAGCGAAGGCAATTTTGCGGTAAAATTGTGTAGCGATTCATAGCGCAATCGCAGTCCGGGTGAAATTGCACCACCAAGATAATGGTCGTTTTCATCAACAAAATCATAAGTGACACAAGTTCCGGCATCAATCACGAGGCGGTTTTGTTTCGGAAATTGCAAAGTAGCACCAGCGGCGAGCACCATTCGGTCAATGCCAAGGGTAAGCGGCGTTTGATAATCATTCTGAAACGGGAAAATATCAGAATGCGAAATAATCATCACTTTTACCTCTTTATCAAAACCTAGGAACTCTTGCTTTTCTATATTTCCGACCGAAGCGACGACAAGATGTGTAATTTCGGGATGTACTTTTAAAATTTTTTTGATGGCCTGGGAAAGCTTCTCCGTTAGAAAAACAAAATGCGCAATAAGGGTATTGTTCTCAAAAACAGCACCTTTAATTCTGGTATTCCCGACATCGATGGTAAGAATCATGTTGATTGTATTGCTTCGGCAAAGTTACGAATTCATTTTTTTTAATATTTGTTTTGGATAAATTAAAAAAGGGTCTATATTTGCACCCGCAAACAAGTTCACTGAACGTATTGCAACGGTACCTTAGCTCAGATGGTAGAGCAATGGACTGAAAATCCATGTGTCCCTGGTTCGATCCCTGGAGGTACCACCGAAACCCTGATAGCAATATCGGGGTTTTTTGTTTTATCCCTGATAACTATTTGGGGCTTCGCAATCGATTGATTATTGAATATACTGATAAAAATGCATGAAAAGCATCTTAATAGCTGTTGTTTTTGATAACTTTATATTATTTTTACGCGAACAACACACGAGGCCATAAGGTCAAAATGACGAAGTAAACTACAACAAAATGAAGCACTTTTACCTATTCCTACTTTTAGCGCTCGGCATATTTACCAAAGTCGATGCACAAATTAACATATACGACAACGTATTGTTTTATGATGGCTATGCCGGTTTGGTCGATGAACCAACTGCACCAGATGTGGTGCGCCTGAGAAATGACTTGTTTACAAAAAAACTGACACCCGAGATTTTATCTCAAATAGGTAGTTATCTGTATTTAGACATTTCTATTTCGGCAGCTTGTGATAATTATGACAGAATTGGCAATGTAAATTTGGCACTGGTTCCAAAAGGTGATTTGAGTTATGACCCTGCTACCACAAGCCGAATTGAATTGGGAAGGTTCATCACTCCTTTTATGAATAAAAACGTCGCCCCCAACTTGGTGCCTTATTCTTATACTAACGATAATGTAGTCAAGATACTAAAAGACACCTACCTCAATACGCTTTATGATTTCTGGATCGAATTTGAATTATTCGGTGTTCCATATGCCGCACAGACCCAAATTGCTGGCTGTTCTGGAAGAAATGATGTGTTTTTCGGTACTCTTAATTTTATTACCGAACAAGAGGCTATGATACCGCCTGACAATACTTTTTTACTTCCCTTAAACTTTAAAAAAGACCTAAACAATTATGCTGCCGGCGCGTCTGACGAAATTGGAACCACGGTTAGAACAATCGACTTTACGCTTCCATCGCAAATTAATAACGCCAAATTCTATCTGATAACATCCAACCACGGCTCTAATTCAGGAGGAGAGGAATACAACCGCAGATGGCATTATATTTCATTAGATGGCACTCAAATTTTACAATACAAACCCGGAGAATCAACCTGCGAACCTTACAGAGCCTACAATACACAAGGTAATGGCATTTATGGCGCATCCCCAAGAACACCGGCACAGTGGCAGTCGTTTAGTAATTGGTGTCCAGGTTCTGTTATCCCAATTCGCGAAATAGAATTAGGCGATTTAAGTGCAGGATCTCATAGTTTTCAAATATCTGTACCTGATGCTGTATTTGTTGGTGGACAGGGTTATATTCCGGTTTCGTTGTATTTGCAAGGTGAAAATACGGTTTTGGGCATAGAACATTTTACGCAACTGGATTTTGATTATTCGCCAAATCCAACCAAAGACATTATCAATGTAAATGCCAACGCTGCCATCAATACTATTGCATTATATGACATTCAAGGCAGGGTTTTGATTACCAAAACGGTTGACGCTACAAAAGCTTCTATCAATATTTCTGACTACACAAATGGTGTTTACTTCCTGAAAATAAAATCTGAAAAAGGCGAAAAAACGAAAAAAATCATAAAAGAATAACCCCAATTAAGGTTACCAGTTAAACCCGGATATTTAGTATTCGGGTTTTTTTATTCCCTTCATCTTCCGCATGGTTTTTCAGAACATTAATCTTTCAAAATACTTAATCAAAAAAAAATTCGTTATTCTTATTATCGAATAGCATATAAAATCAAAAAAAGCTATTTTTGTCCAATACGGTTCTTTTCTACAACAATAATCAATTCCTAAACAAGAATTTTATGACATTTTTAAATTTCTTTTTACAATCCAACGCTGTTACAGATACTATTAGCAACACCACCCAGACCATTGCAACCAATCCTCCCGCGGCAGAACCGCTAAATGCTATTTCATTCCTATTAAAAGGTGGGTATTTAATTATCCCGATAATTCTGCTACTTTTTTTCTGTGTATATGTAATCATCGAGCGCTTTCTTTCGATAAAAAAAGCCACCCGACAAGATATAATGTTGGTAAACGATTTAAAAATTCAATTGAAAACCGGGAAGATCGAAACTGCTTTGATGCTCTGCAACAGACAGCCATCGGCATCGGGGAATATCCTGCAAAGCGGCATCTCTAATATTGGAAGACCGATAAGCGAAATCGAATCGGCGATGGAAAAAACCACCAATATCGAAATCGGGCAAATGGAAAAAGGGCTTGGTTATTTGGGATTGATTTCCGGTATTGCCCCTATTCTTGGATTTATTGGTACTATTTCTGGGGTAATCAAGATTTTTTACACAATCTCACAAACAGAAAACATCAGTATCGGTAGTATTTCCGGTGGTTTATATGAAAAAATGATCAGTTCCGGTGCCGGACTTGTAGTAGGTGTTGTCGCTTATTCGGCTTACCACATTTTCAATATGATGATTGACAATTTCGTATTGAAATCGGAAAAACAGCAAATGGAAATCATCAACGCAATCCAACAAGCATAATGGCAATCCGAAGAAAAAAGCGTTTCCACGCAGAAATACCGACGTCGTCGCTGAGCGACATCATGTTCTTTTTGTTGTTGTTTTTTCTTATTATTTCCACGTTGGCGAACCCAAATGTTATCAAACTGATGCTGCCAAAAGCACAAACGAATGAAACAACACACAAAAACCACATTAGCCTTTCGGTAACAGAAAGCAAGCAATATTTCCTTGACAAACAAGAAGTTTCGTTTGACCAATTAAAAGCAGAATTGCAGCGAATTACAACCGATAGGAATGACAAAACCGTTGTTGTCAGGATTCCGAAAGACCTTCAAGTACAAGATTTAGTTGATGTTTTACAAATTGGCTCTGAGTTGAAGTTAAATTTTTCGATTGCGACTTCCAAGTAAAATTGTTGCTGCTTAATCATAAAATCTTTCGATAATATGACGGAAGAACGCAAAAAAATCCGTGTATTAGTATTCTTGTTCATCATGTCGCTTATTGTCATTTATATGATGACAACCGAAAGTTCTTTTAGAAAGGAGCTCAGAGAACATCCCGGAAAAACAATTTGCAAATATGTCACTCGCGATCATTATGCCAAAACCAGCGTTGCTATTGTTAAGTACTATGTTGGCGATAAGCTTTACATCAATAGGGCATCTGCAAATAGGGATGACAGTAAGGGCACAATCGACAATTTTTATGAACTGACTTATTCTACGATTAACCCGAATAATATTCTCGTGGATTTCTCTAAAGAAATCAATGATACCGTTTTAACCAACGAATTAGAAAGAAAACTACAATTTAAATATTGGTTTTATCATCAAAAATAGTTGACAAAAGCTGTACGCAAAAACCCTATTAGACGTTTCCCAATAGCTATTGGGGCTCGATGATTCAAAAAAATATCACTGTTTCAACGGCATTACATCAGGCGTTTCTTCATATTCGGTTTCCTGCAAATCTTCTGTTTTTCGACCTAACTTTACTTTTGGCTTTTCCTGCGTACCGGTAATTGTGAGCGGAATACCAATAATACCCAAAGGCGGCAAACCCAATCGCATCTTGATATTCAGCCTGCCATCAAAACTAGTTGTGCCTTCAAACCTCGGGCGAAAACCTGCGAATTTAAATTTGAATCTTTCAAAAGTAATGATGTTATTTTTTATTGTTGATTTGATTTCGACTTTCGTCACATCTGGATTTTTGATAGACGTCCTTCCCGTTTTTTTACTCACGGCACTCATCATTTTAAACCCTTTAAGCTTTACTTGTTTTACCGAAAGCGTTCCGCCACCTTTTAGTGATGGATAAATCGGCTGCATTTCCTTATTGAGTTTTCCCGAAATCTGGTAATCTAACGAAATGATGCCTTGTGCACTTTTTGCCGACGTGACGGTGGTTCGGAACATCTCAATTTCGTTATAGGCTCGTTTTACATCAAAATCCGTAGCCTTGATTTTATAATCAAAAAAAGCTCTTTCCGGCGTTTCATCTCTATAAACGGCATCCATTCCAACCTGACAACCAATAAGGTTGAATTGTGTCTTATCCAATGTTAGTTGCCCTTTGTTGACGATGATCTTTCCTTGAAGGTTATTTATATTCAGTCCTTCGAAATTGATTTTCTCGAAAGCAGCGTTTAGGTTTAAGTTTAAGTTTTTCGGAATCAAAACAACACCGGTTTCAACTATAGCCTTCTCTTGCTGAGCATTGATAGTTGCGGGCTTAACCTCAGTTGCGGCCATGAATTCATCTACTTTTAGATAATCACTTTTGATAGTAAAATTTCCCTTTAAAACAGCATCTTTCGACAAAGCAAAATTGATCACATTTTCCATAAAACCACTCATCCTAAAATCAGACTGTCCATATGTTGCAGTAAAATTGGTAAAACTCATTTTGTCCTGATGGAAGGCAAACGTTCCATTATTGATCACGAAAGGTTGCGGCAACACTTCAGAACGCATCCTAATGTTGCGCAGCGTCAAAGTGCCTTTGTTGTTTAGTTTGCTATAACGACCATTTGTCGCATCGCTTTGCTTGCCTCGAAATGCTAAATCTGCTTTGATGAAACCGTCAAGATCTAGTCCTTTTTTAGAAAATACTTTATAGATTTTTGCCAGATTGAGTGCTCCTTTGAGCTTGACATCATAGCTGATATCATCGAAATTGCGGAATGTGCCATTTAATGAAAAAGGATTTCCTTCAAAAGAAAAAGAGGCTGGCGCAACTTTAACAAACAAATCTTTTAGGTTGCCTTGTTGGTTTTCTATGCCCACATTAACATTAATGCTGCTAATCGGATGCGGATAATATTGCGTTTGCAAATAACCATTCTGCCATTGCAAACTGCCTTTGGTTACCGGAAAAATCTTCTTTTCCTTGTTGTATTCTCCTTTAGAAACCATGTTAGAAACTAGCTTCCCGCGAATGTCGAAATCTGGTATTCCAAAAGCGCGGTTCATCTTCTGTAAATCTATTTTTGATTGAATTTTAGTTGCTATTTTCGGATTGGTAAGTCCGTTTACGTTCAATATTCCGCTTACATAATCTTTTCCAACATTAAAAAATACAGAATCGATTTTTACATTGAGTTTTTTGGTTTCAAGTTGCGGTAACTTTACATCGAAATTTAGGAAAAGATTGGATACAGCCACTGGCGCGTTGTCATGGGCGACAAAACCTTTGCGGATTTTCATGTTGAAAGCAATATCAGGTTTTGCATTTTCCGACGCGATGTATTTGCCTTTAAGTGTAAAAAGAAAATCTGTCGTACCTTCAATTTTCGTCTTTTCAAGCCATTTCACATATTGCGGTGGTAAGGCTGTAAAGAAATCATTTAGTTGACTATTTTCGGATTTGATGTTGAAATCCATATTGTAACCATTGTCAAGAAAATCGAATGTGCCTCTGAAATCGACCGGCAATTTGTTAATTTTTAAGTCATTCTGTTTAAAAAAGAACGCTAGCGAAGTCGTATTGATTCTGGTAATAAGGTTGGCATCGACCTTTTTATCTTGAAAATACGGTTCGCCGTCAAAAGTAAAATCGAAAGAGGCGATTTTGGCAGTTGTATAAAGATCGAAAACCGATTTGTCGAGTGCGCCATTGCCTTCATAATCTAAACCTTCGGCATCAATGAGGATCTTGGTAGATTTGTCGTCGTAGATCAAATGCGAATTTTCGATATCTATTTTTTCGAGACGCAGCGCTGTTTCGCTTTCAGGCTGCTGTTCTTTTTTGGAATCAGACTTGTAAACATTATAATTCGCCTCGCCTTTTTCATTGACTTGCACGTGCATCAATGCATTGGAAATGTATATTTTATCAATATTGACATCGCCTCCAAAAATTAGGGTTTTGAGATTTATTCCAAGTGCAATTTCTTTTGAAGCGACCAGTGTATCCTTTTGAAATGGCGTTGATCCTTGTAGTACAAAATCATCAAGTGTCAACGTGAGGGAAGGAAAATGATGAAAAAAAGACAAATTAGCTTTAGAAAAACTCAGTTTCCCATTGATTTTTTCGTTGGCAAAATTCTTTACCTTTTCGGTAATCACGTCCGGAAACAGTATTGGCAAGAGGACCATTAATAACAGTATGCCTCCAATTGTAAATCCGGAAATTTTGATACTTTTGAATATTGCTTTTTTAGTAATTTTCATCCTACAAATTTAGCAAGTTTATTTGAGATTTTTAAACTGTAAGATTATAAGATTTTAGACCGCTTGCTTTAAGACAGAAAATTTATATCTTGAAATCTTAAACGCTCACAAAAAAACAAATGAGCCTTTCCAATAAAGGAAAGGCCCATTTTAAAAATCAATTAACTAACCCAAATTTATTGTTTCATCAGTTTCATTGATGACTCGCGATTGTTGTCGTCTGTCGCTTTGACGATATAAACACCTTTGTTCAGGTCGCTTACATCAAACTGTGTTGTGGTTGTAAAAGTATTTTTGAAGCTTTTTATCAATTGTCCTGTGATTGAGAAAATCTGAACATTGGTTGTAGCTGCGTTAATCGTAAAATAATTGGACGACGGGTTTGGCGATAGGCTTATTTTCGGATTCATTTCAAAATCTTCCGTTCCTAACAAAGCTTGTTTGTTGCCGTAAACCCTGAAGCCACCTGCTGGAACAGCAATTGTAGCCGTAACATTGGTTACGTTTATAGACGTATTGTCCATCAGGTTGTACCATGTTCCTGTGTAAGGAAAACTAGGATTAACATTTTGTGAAGCAACTGAAAAATTGGTAATAATTACAACATTTTTTAGGCTTGTTGCTGGCAATGCATCGTCATAAACATAAATTCGTTGCTTGATATTATTGGCATCAGGGCTAATAGTGAAATTACCTTCAAAAACCGGCTCGTTAATTTTCAACTGTATCATCCTTGCCCAGTCATTGTATATCTGTAATCTCGCAGGAACCGTGAGCCAACTATTAGTCCATTGCTCTTGCACTTTCGTATCTAGTTTGCAATCTCCTGTTGTAATATCAAAATCAGTATTAACAGTACCATTATTACAAAGGAAAATGGAATCGTCATATCCTAAATCTGCGAAATGCCAAATCATTTTAGGCCCTGGAACAAGAATATTGATGGCGCCAATACTCGACATTCTTGCCAATGAATTATTAAGGTTGTTGTTTGGAGGTGAAGTTCCTGCTGCATTTCCATAAGTCATAGCACTATAAACCAGCCTTTCTTTATCATGGCTTTCCGGATAAGACAAAAGTCTTTTTGCAGTAAATCCGTGATTGGAAAGATTTAAGTTGCTCAAATCGGCACCAGTAGCAAACCCTTCCATAAGTTGAGTATAAGGGTATGTCATTTCTCCCCACATCATCACCCCTTTGCTCGGCGTTTCATTGATTCGGTAATTGGCCCATTGCTGTTCCTCTGCGGCAGAACCAAGATGCTCAAAAATGGCGTAGTGTGTTGGGTCGAGACTCCATGAATAATCCGCATAGTCTTTCAGGATGAGTACCCTGTCTGGCTGTGAGCTATTGGTACAAGTATCGTCTCCTGCGGAACAAGCTTGCGTAAATCCTTTGGTCAAATCCCAACGGAAACCGTCAATCTTATATTCTTGTATCCATTGTTTTTCAACTCTCTTCACATAAGTTTTTGTAAATGCCGACGAATGGTTAAAATCACTACCCACACCATAACTATGTTTTGCAAATTCATTAAAATATGGATTTTCAGCACTTGGATCACCCCAACCGTCTCCATCCGGATCTTTCATCCACATTCTTACCATTGGATTCCTTCCGAAAGCATGGTTCAATGCAACGTCGAGAATTACTGCAATTCCATTTTGATGACACAAATCAATAAACTCTTTTAATTTATAAGAAGGCCCATAAAATTTATCCAAAGCCATATGAAATGACGTATTGTAACCCCAAGTTTCGTTGCCTTCAAACTCCATAACAGGCATTAATTCGATCGCATTGATATGCAAGTTTTTAAAATAATCGATTTTGTCAATTAGGTTTTGATAGCTTCTGTTAGCATCAAAATCTCGTACTAAAACTTCATAAACAATCAGGTCTTCTTTTTTTGGTTTTACGAAATTGGTCACCTGCCAGTTATAAGGCGTTTGTGCGGTTTGAAGTACCGTTACATCCCTACTTTGTCCTGCGGGATAAGCTGGAATATTTGGATATGTTGAAGCTGGAATATAAGGATCATCATAAGAATTCACGACCAAAGTTGAAAATGGATCTGCTGTTTTTACCAATGCCGGTGAATTGGTGAACGGTGTCATATCGACTACCCAATATTGGTAGGTATAATTTTGTTGTGGTGTCAATCCGGTGAGTTCAAGCCAGAATTTACCATTGGTGGCAAAATTAGGATCTTTCTTCATCGCATAATCGGAATTCGGTTGCCAATTGTTAAAACTTCCGGCGATATATACGAAATCTTTGCCGGGTGCGGTCAATACAAGTGTCGCTTTTGAAGTATCTGTTGTATTATAATTAATACCATCTTCCATACCTGCCGGAACCGCGGCTGTAACGGTTGTAGGATTTACCAATACTGCAAATGCTTTTACATTTGTAGTAGCGCCTTGCGTAATCTCAAGTGAATAACTCTGATTAGCCAATATGTTCGTGTGATTAAATGCATACGAAGCAGTGGCAGGGTTCGTGTCAATAATTACGCCGTTAGATTTTAAAACATAACTAGCGTTTCCATTGGTATTATTGGCGGTAATATTCATGCTGCCTCCAGAATTAATTATTGTTGTGCTATTTACTGCAGGTGTGTTTAAAGTAGCCTGAAACACCCCTACATTCACGATAAAATCACCGCAAGAAGTAGCTGGGTCTTTTCTGGTTTGAGAGCCATTAGCATTACGGAAAACCATTCCCATTTTTGTAGCATTAACCTGTTCAGTAGCATTTAGGTTAAAGTAAGTACTTGGCGTAATTGTTTTACTATAAGTACCATTACCATTATTTGTCATTTGGCCTACTCCGTCATCCATACCCCAGTTACCAATAACTTGTCCGAATCCAAAGGCATTATTATCATCACCAATACCTGCATGCATGTATACTTTGGCGGGTGAAGCACCCATCGTATTACAAGTTGTAGAAGCGAATGATACAGTAATTGTAATTTGATCTGTAACGTTAAAAACGCTCGGGGTTATAGTAACCTGAGCAAATGAATTGAGGGAGACAAGTCCCAAAAGCCAAGCTAATATGTAAATTTTTTTCATAGCTTTTAAAAATTGAAAAAAGGGCTTTCCATTAAGAGAGCCCTTTTTATATTAATTTGTAAGAAAATTAGTTTGCGTTTAAACTGTAAGTATATTTTCTTGGATTGCTCAAATCGAGAACAACATGGAAGTTTCCGCCTTCAGCAACCAAGTTTGGACCGTCATAGTTCATAGAACCATCTCCATCTGGATCGCCACCGAAGTTTACAGTCCAAGCATCATTTGCACGGAACTTAAATTCACCTGCGGTTAACGTCATATCGCCTTCCCAAGTTTTGTTGGTAGCGTTATAGGTTAAAGGTGTACTTCCACCCCAACCACCAGGCGTAGCAGCTCCAACAATACCCCAAGACATTGGCTCAACAGTGTAAAGCAATGTAGTCGTATTAGCCCTTACTCTGTAGTAACCTGCAGCAGCTTGAGCATCTGTTTCGCCACCACCATCTGCCATAACGCCAGAGAATGTACCGTCATCACCCCAGTCCGTAGTACCCCAGTTGAAGTTACCCGCGGCATCAGGAGAAAGAAATTTAAATCCACCATCAAGCCATAAAAACCCTTCATAATCTGTTTCACCGAAAGCAGAAGAAGCGATAGTTGGTGCTGTTGGAGGATTCCATCCTTGATGATTACCAGGAACCGCCAATTTTGGCAAATCAGTTGAATATGGTGTTACCAAGTAAGTAATTACAGTTGAAAAAGATTCTTGACTGCCTGTAGTACCAACTGTAGCACGTACTCTTACTTCAAGACCACCTTGTGAAAATGGTGCAAGTCCTGCCGCAGCAGTTGCTCCATTAAGTGCATCAGAGGTCACACTTGCATAAGTATTTGTTGTTGAAGTTAAGGTAATCGGAGTGTCAAAATCGTCTCCGCTTTTGTCAACCTGAACATCATAGGTTACCTGAGTATCTGCACCATAATTCATAGCAGACCATGTAAGAGACAATCCTGGATTTGTTGGAGTATCTGGACTTAGCACAATGCCTTCGCCTGAAACCGGAGAAAGAATATCAAAAGAACCTTCCGGACTTGAATAAACAAGATCCTGTTCGTCTTCACAAGAAGCAAAACCTGCAAAAAGGGTAATTGCTAATATACATTTTACTATTTTTTTCATTTTTTTAATTTTTATCTATTTTACAATTTTTTAGTAACCAGGATTTTGTGTTAGGTTTTGGTTGGCATTCAATGAGCCTGTTGGGATTGGAAACAATTTTCTGTTATTCGAAATAGCGATACCATTAGCACCATTTCCTTTCCATGCCCAGTTGTAGCTGCCTCCGGTAAATTTACCGAAACGGATAAGATCTTGTCTTCTGTGTGCTTCCCAGTGCAGTTCTCTAGCTCTTTCGTCAAGGATGAAGTCAAGTGTCAATTCATTATCATTAATGTCAGCTACGGTAGAACCATTGTGCGCTCTTTCTCTAAGCATGTTTACATAATCCGTTCCTTGCGCAACTATTCCCGCCCCTCTTGCAGCACATTCAGCATACATTAGATAAACGTCGGCCAAACGGAATAAAGGAAAGTCAGTATCCACAAAAGTTGAGCTTGGACCTGCTGTACCCGTTGAAGATACATTTGAATATTTCGCAAGTACATAACCTTGATCCCTGTTAGCGATATCTGCAATATCAATACTTCTTGTTCCGGAAATAATAGTTTTTCTAGCGTCTCCGTTGAAGTCACTTCCGTCAAATTTCTGAACGAATTGTTTTCTCAAACGAAGCGCTCCGCCCCATCCACCTGACGCAACGCCTAAAGAAGTACCATTTTGCTCAATTGAACCTACTGAACCATTAACCATAACAGTTGTAGCACCATAATTTTGTGTCACCTGACCATCAGACTGTAATGTAAAAATCATTTCAGACGAAGTCTGGTTGTCTGATTTAAAATTGTCTAAATAATTGGTTTCTAAACTGTATCCGCTTGCGATGATAGCACTACACTGCTCAGCACATTTATCATACATTGGCGTACCAGTATATACTTCGGCATTAAGGTATATTTTTGCCAATACCATTTGCGCGAATGCTTTGTCAATTCTTCCGAATTCGTTCGTCTTTGCCGCTTTAAGGCTTGGAATTACTTCAGTCAGTTCACTTTCGACAAAATCAAAAAGTTGTTGTCTGCTGTATTCAGGACCGGCAAAGTTAACAGGATCTGACTCTGTTAAAAAAGGTGCTTTACCAAATAAATCCATCATGTTATAATAAGCATAAGCCCTTAAAACCCTAACTTCATTTCGGTAATCTGCGACATTGGCAAGGAAAACAGCATCTGTGTTACCTCTTGAGGCTACTTTAGATTCTGAAGTTTGTCTCAAGAATTCATTTGCCAAGGCTATTTCTGCCATTGTTCTACTAAACATACCCAAAAGTAAAGGGTTGTCTGCTGTCCAGATTGTTCTTTGTAAATCTGCAGTTCCCGCGTCATTTTCATAACTCCAAATTACCTCATCTGTAGTAAGGTCTTGAAGATACCATAAGCATCTGTTAAAGTTACTCGTTCCAGCATCAATTCCTGAAAGGAAAGACGAACCCGCGTCACCAGTTCCTGTAAGGGAAAGGTTTCCGTAAACACCTCCCAAAGACTGCTTGTAACCTTCCGGCGTACTGAACAGTTGTTCCGGAGATAGAACATCATCATCTTTTGATATTACATCCATATCACTCTCACAGGACTGAAGCACCGTGAACATCAAGAGGATGTAAAGAAAGTTAAAATTCATTTTTTTCATAGTCTTTTATTTAAAATTTTATATTAGCCCCAACCAGTATCGTACGCTGTCTTGGATAAATCGTTTTGTCAAGCCCGTTGTTGGTAATCTCAGGATCCAATCCGCTATACTTGGTAAGTATGAATGCGTTTTGAACGCCAGCAGACAATCTCAATGATGCTTTTCCTTCTAACCATTTAGGGAAAGTATATCCAAGAGTGATATTGTCCATTCTTAGGAAAGAAGCATTTTCAACATAAATATCAGATAATAATACATTAGATGTAGTAGTAAATCCAGTTTCAGTAACGGCAGTCGGAAGGTTGTTTAAAGCCGTTCCGTTTTGCAACAATGCATACTGTGCGTTCCCTGCATTTACACCGTTGAAAACACGATTTCCAAGGCTTGCACGAAGATTGAAAGAGAAATCAATGTTTCTGTAATTCATATTTGACGCAAAACCTAAAGTAACATCCGGATCAGGGTTTTTATAAACATACCTGTCCAAGTCATTTTTGATTCCGTCGCCATTCAAATCTGCATAAGCACCTTCGATTGGATGACCATCTGTATCGTATAGTTGTTTGTAAACGTAGAATGAGTATGGCGTAAATCCAACCCTATGAATTTCTCCTGGAGTCCCAGTACCAGCAATGTTGTCGCCAACGAAAAGATCTGTACCTCCTGAAAGTTTTGTAATCCTTCTTTCGGCTTTAGCAGCATTAAAAGTAGCATTCCAGTTAAAACCTTTCTCCGATTTGAAAATATCTGCACTCAATGAAAATTCGATACCTCTTGTTTTCATTTTTCCGATATTCTGCAATAAGAAGTTAGAAAAGTTGCTTCCATCTGGCACTGGTGCCAATTGGATCAAATCTTTTGTATCCCTGTAAAACGCATCAATCGAACCGGTAATCCTATTATTTGCAAACCCGTAATCCAAGCCTACATTATAAGTTGTAGCCTCTTCCCATTTAATTTGCGTGTTGTAAGCCTCAGTAATCGCAATTGGAGTAGCTGTATTTCCAAAATAGTATTGTGAACTTCCACTACCGGTATTCACTTTCTGAAGGTATAAGTTATTAGACGGAAAATTTTGTTGACCCGTTACACCATAACCCAATCTTAATTTCATATCAGAAACCAATTTGCTGTCTTTGAAAAGAGCATCTTTTAGTTTCCATGCTAAAGCAGCAGCAGGGAAATTACCCCATCTGTTTTCTTTGCTGAATCGTGAGGTACCATCTCTTCTTGCAGATAACGTAAGTAAGAAGTTTTTATAGGTAATATTAGTTCTAGCAAAATAACCAATAAGCACTACATCTGTAGCTGTAAATGTTTCAGGAAAAGTATCCGGAAGATTTGGATCTAAAACGTTACCTGTACTGTAGTATCTTGCTTCACTTTTCTGATAAGAATAACCCGCTTGGAAATCAAAAGCAAGATCATTCCAAGTTTTGGAATACATCAAATAGCCATCAAGCAATTTGGTTCTTTGCAAACCTGTACTGAACTCGTTTCCTCCAAAAGGAATATTGTTATTGCTTGGAGCAGAACCTGCATCCGGACCAACAAGTCTTGTTCTTTGTCCGTGAGATTCGTCAAAACCAAGATTGATTACCGCCCTTAAAGCTGGGAAGAAATGGAACTTATAATCCAATTCGACATTTCCGAACAATCTGTTGTTGTAACCAGTATCGAATGTCTGCTCTAATTGTGCTACCGGGTTTCTGCCTACATTACTTTGCAATGCATTACCTGAATAATATTGAAAATAACCCCCATAAGGCGAATTCGCATCATAAACTGGCTGTGTCGGATCAAAAGTAATTGCCGTCCCTTCAACTCCATCAGCAAATCTACTGTTTTCGTTAGCGTAATTTGCATTCACTCTTACTTTTAAATAATCGTTGAAAAAATTAGGATTCAACGCCAATCCAACCGTATTTCTTGTAAAAGAGTTGGTCAGACGCAAGCCTTCTTGGTAAGTTCTTCCAAAAGTCAAACGCGTTGGTATTTTTTTGAATAAACTCCCGCGCAATGTAAGACTTTGGTCAATTAAGTCTGTATTTCTGTATATGGCTTTTTGCCAATCTGTATTAGCATTACCTAATTTAGCCACCTGACCCGGAAGCCTTTCTGTAACCAAAGCCCTGAAGTCATCAGCACTAAAAACATCTAAAGTCTTAACTAGCTTACCTGCACCATACTGGATGTTATAATCCATTGCAAGGTCTTTACCTCCTTTTTTAGTAGTAATAATGATTACACCATTCGAGGCGCGTGAACCGTAAATCGCAGTAGCCGAAGCGTCTTTTAAAACTGTAATAGACTCAACAGTTGTTGGATTTAATGAAGCTAAAAATGAAGTAGAACCCGTATTGGTGCTGTTCTCCAATGGCAACCCATCGATCACGATAAGCGGGTCATTGCTAGCATTAAGAGAGCCACCGCCACGAATCCTGATTTGAGAACCAGAACCTGGAGCACCGCTAGTGTTTACTGTTACGCCTGCAATTCTACCGTTAAGGAGATTTTCCGTCGTAACCACTGCACCCTTGTTAAAGTCTTTTGTTCCAATAGTAGAAACAGAACCAGTCGCGTCTTTTTTGCGAACTGTTCCGTAACCAACCTGAACCACAACTTCTTGCAATTCACTTGCATTCTCTTCCATAGAGACATTTACGGATTTTTGTCCTGTGTAGTTTTGAATAAGGTCTTTGTACCCGATATAAGAGAAAACGATGACGCTTCCATTCTTAACATTTGACAGGGTAAATTTTCCATCAAAATCTGTAGAAGTACCGTTTGTGGTACCCTGAATTGTTACATTTACTCCCGGTAATGGCTGTCCTGTCGATTTTTCAAGAACAGTTCCAGTTAAAGTGCTCTGAGCCAGAACACTAAACGGAAGCAGCAGTAATAAAATTAACAACTTTTTGTAAATTGTTTTCATACATTTTGTTTAGGTTAAAATTGAGTTTTTTGCTTGTAATTTTTGCTTCGAATGTTAAATTTATGTAAAAATTTGGATAAAAAAAATACGGCTTACGCAAACACCTACCGAAAACGTTTTCGTGTTGAAAACTTTCATAAAAGTATTGATTTTTAAGGCTAAAATTGATATTAATAAAAATAAAAATTACCTTTATTCCGAAAACAATATTTATCATATTTTCAGCATGAAAAGAAAAGTTACTTTAAAGCAAATTGCCAAAGAATTAGACGTCTCCATTTCAACCGTTTCAAAATCACTTCGCAACAGCGCAGAAATTAGCGAAGACACAAGACAAAAAGTCCAAGCTTTTGCCAAATTATACAACTACAAACCCAATAATATTGCGCTCAGTCTAAAAAATCGAAAAACCAAAACCATTGGTATCATCATCCCTGAAATCGTACACCACTTTTTCGCCACCGTCATCAGCGGTATTGAGCAAGTTGCCAATGAACACGGGTATAGCGTAGTGGTTTGCCTTTCCAATGAGTCTTTTGACAAAGAAGTTATCAATTTGGAAATGCTTGCCAACGGAAGCATGGACGGCTTTATCATGTCACTTTCTAAGGAAACCCAATACAAAGGCGATTTTCACCACATTACCGAAGTCATCAACCAAGGCATGCCGGTAGTAATGTTTGACCGCGTGACCAACGAAGTCCTTTGTGACAAAGTGATTATCGATGACAAGATGGCGGCCTACAACGCTGTTCAAACCCTAATCAATATGGGGAAGAAAAAAATTGCGCTCGTAACTACTGTCGACTATGTAAGCGTAGGAAAATTGCGCACCGATGGCTATACAAAAGCCATTCTCGACAACGACCTTGCTTTCAACGAACAGCTTATTATCAAAATTGAAGATATCGACAACTTCGAAGCCGAAATCGCACATTTGATTGAAGATCGCGCTATTGACGCTGTTTTAGCGGTCAACGAACTTTTTGCCGTAACCATCATCAAAATGGCCAGTAAATTAGGATTAAAAGTACCCGAAGATTTATCTGTCATTGCCTTTACCGACGGGATTATTTCCCAATATTCCACCCCAACCATTACAACCGTAAGCCAAAACGGCATTAAAATGGGGCAAAAAGCCGCCAAAATGCTAATTGACAGATTAGAAGCCGAAGAAAGCGAATTTGAGGAAGAAGAAGCCTATCGTACGGAGGTAATTGAAACCAATCTCATCGAACGCGAATCGACCAAATAAGCGGAAACCTTTCAACACTACCACGTTATAGTCTGTAAAAACAGCGTCATATTTCAAAAAAATCTAAAATCTAAAATCTAAAATCTAAAATCTTTTCTATCTTTATAGCCAATTATCAAAGCTTGTGATTTTTACTTCGAAAACAAAAGTTAAGTTTTGATAAGCATCGCGCTTATCGTATCATCTTTAAATTACGATAATGGAAAAGCGTAAATTAGGTTTTTGGGAGATTTGGAACATGAGTTTCGGTTTCTTGGGAATCCAGTTCGGTTTTGAATTACAGAACTCAAACATCAGCAGAATTTTTGAAACACTTGGCGCAAACAAAGATGAAATTCCGATTCTTTGGATTGCAGCACCTTTAACGGGTTTACTTATTCAACCCATAATTGGATATCTAAGTGATCGTACTTGGCATCCTTATTGGGGAAGGCGTAGACCTTATTTCTTTATTGGCGCCATTCTTGCCAGTACAGCCTTATTTATTGTTCCCAACTCCCCTACTTTGTGGGTCGCCGGTGGAATGCTATGGATTCTTGATGCTTCCATAAACATTTCCATGGAGCCATTTAGGGCATTTGTTGGTGACAAGCTTCCTCCAAAACAAAGGACAAGCGGCTTTGCAATGCAGAGCTTTTTCATCGGGATTGGTTCTGTTATTGCGGCATTACTTCCGTGGATTTTCACCAATTGGTTTCATTTCAGGAATACAGCCGAAGCTGGTCAGATTCCGGAATCTGTAAAGTATTCGTTTTATTTAGGTGGATTTGCTTTTTTAGGTGCAGTCTTGTATACCGTTTTTACGACTAAAGAATTTCCGCCTGAAAGTATAGAAGAATTAAGAAAACAAAAAAAAGAAACTACTTTTTCGGACGCCTTAAAAGAAACATTCGGTGGCATCCTTAAAATGCCTAAAACGATGAAACAACTGGCCTTGGTTCAGTTTTTCACATGGTTTGCCTTATTTGCGATGTGGATTTATGCGACTAATGCCGTAACCTCTACAAAATATAATATGGCGATCACAAGTACTTTGGTAAACAAAGCCGACAGTTATATCAATAATGGACTGGCCGATCATTCAGGAACAGAAAATAAGAAAACACTTCGTTCTCTTAAAGGTGATATTGAAGAAATCCGCAAGTTCAGGAATAATGAGAACACCACCATTTCAGTAAATATTGCCAACTATTTTGCTGACGGCAAGTTTGTGGATGCGACAGAAAGATTAAAACTGATTAACGATTTTATCGCCGTAAATACTACTATTACCGATAGTAATTTTAAAGCACTACAAAAAGACGCAGCAACAATCAACAAAGAAATCCGTGAAAATTCTCGTGAAAGGACACAATTTTCCTATTCCGGATTTGCCTATTTTGTAGCAAACAGCTCAAAATTCGTAACGAAAGTGGAAACATACAACAATCTTAAAGATGAACTTGAATTTAAAAGAGTCCAGAAAGAATACAATGATGGCGCAGACTGGCTCAATGTATGCTCCTCTGTAAGAAATGGTGTTGCAGCAATATTTGCATTTATAATCCCATTGATTGCATATCGGACAAATAGGAAAATCACGCACATGATATGCCTTATTATCGGCGGAATAGGCTTGATTTCCATCTATTTTATAACCAATCCTACATTTATTATTATCTCTATGGGTATGGTTGGTGTTGCTTGGGCGAGTATTTTGTCTATGCCTTATGCGATGCTATCAAATGCGCTACCAGCAAACAAGATGGGTTACTATATGGGCGTTTTCAACTTCTTTATAGTTATACCGCAAATTGTAGCTGCAAGTATTTTAGGCTACTTTACCATCCATCTTTTCAATGCAAACACCTTGAATACAATTGTATTGGGTGGATGTTCAATGATTCTTGCAGGATTATTAACCCTATATGTTAAAGACGAAGAAAAAGAATAGCATGAAAAAAGCATTTATATTTGACCTCGACGGCGTAATCGTCGATACGGCAAGATACCATTACCTGGCGTGGCAGAAAATTGCCGCCGAACTCGGCATCGAATTTACGCCCGAACACAACGAAGAATTAAAAGGAGTAAGCCGCGTACGCTCCTTAGACATTATTTTAAAATTAGGCAAAATTGACGCCAGTCAGGAAGACAAGAACAGATGGCTCGTTCAAAAAAACGAAGACTACCTCTCCTATCTCGTCAATATGGATGAAAGTGAAATCCTGCCAGGAGTATTGCCTGTTTTAAAGTATTTAAAAGAAAAAAAGCAGTTGATTGCTTTGGGGTCAGCCAGTAAAAATGCAAGACCCATTTTAGAAAAAGCCAACATTATCAGCTATTTTGACGCCATCGTTGACGGAAACGACGTGACCAATGCAAAACCAGATCCCGAAGTTTTTGTTCGTGCCGCCAAATTATTAAATGCAGAAAACGAAAATGCCATCGTATTTGAAGATTCTGTTGCAGGTGTACAAGCCGCAAACATTGCTCACATGACAAGCATTGGTATAGGCGAAAACGAAATCCTGCACGAAGCGAAATATATTTTCAAAGACTTTACACATATCGATCAAAGTTTCATAGATGCTTTGATAAAAAACTAAAAATGACATGGAATTTAGACCAATAAATATTGTACTCAAGCGTAACGTTTGAAGTCAACCATTTAGCACATTAAGTTCATTAAATTCAATCTTGATGGATCTTAACATTCTTAATGGATTAAAATATCTGTTTGGTAAAATTTCAATAATCAATAAAATTAATTACACGAAGGATAAGGTTTGGAATTTCGGCCTTAAAATGAATCAAGTAGAAAACCTAAATTAAAAAAATGAACCAGGATTATATAAAACCCGACAATTGGTCCATCATAGAAGATGGATTTGATGCCAGCAGCGTAAAATCATCCGAAAGCCTTTTCAGTATTGGAAATGGTGCTATGGGCCAACGTGCCAATTTTGAAGAAACTTACACCGGACACACGTTCCAAGGCAGCTATATCGCAGGCATTTATTATCCCGACAAAACCAAAGTCGGCTGGTGGAAAAACGGTTACCCGGAATATTTCGCCAAAGTACTCAATGCCCCAAACTGGATCGGCATCGACATCAGCATCAATGGTGAAAATTTGGATTTGAACGCTTGTGCTGAAGTCAAAAGTTTCCGTCGCGAACTGAATATGAAAGAAGGTATTTACAACCGTTCTTTTGAAGCTACTTTGCAAAACGGAACACAAATCGCCGTCAATGTGCGTCGTTTTCTTTCTCTAGATTTAGACGAAACCGGCGTCATCAATTATGAAATCACGCCTTTAAACAAGGACACGAAAATAGTTTACAAACCTTATATCGATGCTGGAGTTACCAATGAAGATGCAAACTGGGAAGAGAAATTCTGGGAACCGCTTGAGGTAAAACACAATCACAACGAAGCTTTTGTGACAGCTCGTACATTCAAAACGCACTTCAATGTAACGACTTACATGCAGAATAGCATTCTGGTAAATGGCAAAAACCTCAACCTTGCTCCCGAAAACGTAGATGCAGACAGCGAAAAAGTACAATTTAGCTATGAGGTAAATGTTGCCAAAGGCGATAAATCATCCATTCAAAAAATAGGAGGTTATACCGTTTCATTAAATCATGACAACACACTTGCTGCGGCAGAAAATGCCATCAAAGCAGCATTAGCAATTGGATATGATGCTTTGGAACAAAAACAAATCGATGCCTGGGCGAAGATCTGGGAAATGTCTGACATCACAATCGACGGCGACGTGAAGGCACAACAAGGCATCCGTTTTAATATTTTTCAACTCAATCAAACTTACTTAGGAAAAGATTCAAGGCTGAATATAGGCCCGAAAGGATTTACTGGCGAAAAATACGGCGGCTCTACTTACTGGGATACCGAAGCATATTGCATTCCATTTTATATGGCAACAAAAGACCAGCAAGTGGCAAGAAACCTATTGACTTATCGTTACAATCAATTGGACAAAGCCATTGAAAATGCCAAGAAATTGGGTTTTACAAATGGTGCTGCTTTATATCCTATGGTAACCATGAACGGCGAGGAATGCCACAACGAATGGGAAATTACTTTCGAGGAAATACACAGAAACGGTGCAATCGCATTTGCTATTTTCAATTACCACCGATTCACAGGCGATTACAGCTATATTCCAGAAAAAGGCTTGGAAGTACTAATCGGAATTGCAAGGTTTTGGCACCAAAGAGCGAACTTTTCGACCTACCGAAATCAGTATGTAATCCTTGGTGTGACAGGTCCAAACGAATACGAAAATAACGTTAACAACAATTTCTACACGAATTATATTGCAAAATGGTGTCTCGACTACACACTAGAGCAAATCGAAAAAGTGGCAATAGAATTTCCGTCGGACCACAAAAGAATTACCCAAAAAGTCGACATCACTAGCGCCGAATTGCAGCTTTGGAAAAAAGTTGCAGACAATATGTACTTCCCATTCTCAGAAGAGCACGATGTTTATCTGCAACAAGACGGTTTCTTAGATAAAGATTTGGTGAAAGTAGCCGACCTCGACAAAAGCCAGCGTCCGATCAACCAAAAATGGTCTTGGGACAGGATTTTGCGTTCGCCATACATCAAACAAGCCGATGTTTTACAAGGATTTTATTTCTTCGAAGACCATTTTTCGACAGCACAATTGCAAAAACATTTTGATTTTTACGAGCCGTTTACCGTTCATGAAAGTTCCCTTTCGCCTTGCGTGCACTCCATTCAAGCAGCGGTACTTGACAAAATGGACATGGCATATACTTTCTATTTGAGAACTTCCCGTTTAGACCTGGATGATTACAACAAAGAAGTTGAAGAAGGTTGCCACATCACTTCCATGGCAGGAACATGGATGAGTATCGTGGAAGGTTTTGGCGGCATGCGCGTAAAAAATGATACTTTACATTTTACGCCAAGAATCCCGAAAGAATGGAAGGGCTATTCATTTAAGATCAATTTCAGAAACCAGATTTTAAAAGTCTC
The DNA here is from genome assembly GCA_029946065.1 of Flavobacterium sp. Taxonomy (GTDB): domain Bacteria; phylum Bacteroidota; class Bacteroidia; order Flavobacteriales; family Flavobacteriaceae; genus Flavobacterium. The sequence continues at coordinate 267,526 of JAQSDU010000020.1, read as the reverse complement.
GGTACATCCGAATGAAACGAATTTCTCGTTGGAAGGCGGAAAAGACCCGAGCAACCGCGAACTGGCACAGCAAATTACCGTTTTTGTTAACGGGAAAGCAATTTTTGTGGAACCGAATAGTTTGGTAACTGTATAAATACAATATTTATACAACCCTTTCAGTGCTTAGCATGCTGAAAGGGTTTTTCAATTGCAGAAATTTCTACCTCAAAAACCTCACACTTTTTCCAATCTTAAAATAAGATTGACATATAAACCTTAATGAAACTAATCCCTTAATGGTTCAAAAAATGAAAAATCTTATTTTTTTACTGCTATTCTCAACCGTTTCCTTCGCGCAAATACAGAAAACGGAACCACCTTTCTGGTATGCCGGCATGAAAAATCCGGAGCTACAAATCATGTTCTACGGCAAAAATATCGCCCAATACGAAACTTCCGTTTCTAATAATATCATCATCAAAAATGTGGTAAAGACCGAAAACCCAAATTATCTTTTCGTTACGATCGACACCAAAAACAGTCCGGCACAAGAAATCGTATTTTCATTCAAATTGAAAAGCAAAATCGCTTTCACCCAGAAATATGAGTTAAAACAACGCCGGAATAATTCCGCTTTGCGCGAAAGTTACGATGCTTCGGACGTAATTTACCTACTGATGCCCGATCGTTTCGCCAATGGAAATCCCGACAACGACAGCACTGATGACACAGCCGAAAAAGCCGATCGCAGCAAACCCAACGGACGCCACGGCGGTGACATAGAAGGCATTATCAAAAACCTTGATTACATTAATGAACTCGGTGCCACATCCGTTTGGAGCACGCCGCTTTGCGAAGACAATGACAAAAGAGGCTCCTACCACGGTTACGGACAATCCGACGTTTATAAAATTGATTCGCGTTACGGTACCAATGCCGATTACCTGAAATTATCCGACGAACTGCACAAACGCGGCATGAAAAATATTATGGATTATGTCACCAACCATTGGGGTGACCACTGGACATTCAAGGATATGCCTACTTATGACTGGCTACACCAATTTCCGGGTTATGCTCAGACGAATTACCACATGACCACGCAATTTGACCCAAATGCTGCCGAAGTCGATGCGAAAGGCTGTATGGATGGCTGGTTTGTAAGATCGATGCCGGATTTGAACCAATCGAATCCGTTGATGCTGAATTATCTGATACAAAACGCCATTTGGTGGATTGAATATGCAGATTTAGACGGATTCCGAGTAGACACCTATTCCTACTGCGACAAAGCGGGAATTGCCAAATGGACGAAAGCAATTACCGATGAATATCCGAATTTTAATATCGTTGGCGAAGTTTGGATGCACAGCCAAGCGCAAATGGCCTATTGGCAAAAAGATAGTAAAGTAGGCGCTATAGAAGGCTACAATTCTTATCTTCCATCTGTAATGGATTTTACTTTGCACGACGCCGTAAGCATTGCTTTTAATGAAGACAAAGCCGAATGGGATAAAGGAATGATTAAGATTTATGACAATTTTGCCAATGATTTTCTATATCCAAATCCGAACAGCATTTTAGTGATGCTCGAAAACCACGACACGAACCGTTTCAATCAAATCTATCAAGACTTCCGGAAATACCAAATGGGAATGGTATTGATTGCCACAATTCGCGGTATTCCGCAAATCTATTACGGTTCAGAAATTGGCATGAAAGGCGACAAAAGTAAAGGCGATGCTGATATTCGATATGATTTTCCAGGTGGCTGGATCGGTGATACAAACAATGCATTCACAAAATCTGGCAGAACAGCAGAACAGCAACAATATTTTGATTTTTCGTCAAAATTACTCAATTGGCGCAAAACCGCAGCGGTCATCCATACCGGAAAAATGAAGCATTATATTCCGGAGAACAATGTATATGTATATTTTCGTTACAACGACAGCAAAAGCGTGATGGTTGTGATCAATAATAGTGCAGAAACCAGAACTTTTAAAACCAATCGTTTTCAGGAAAGCATAGAGCGTTATACTTCGGGTAAAGATGTTTTGTCTGGAAAAGTCATTGATTTGAAAAGTGACATCAGCATTGATGCAAAGTCGGTTTATGTGTTGGAATTGGAATAAGTCGAATTATTGAACTTATAAATTTTACCGCAAAGCTTCAAAGCCTTCGCGAGAAACTTAGCACACTTTGCAGTTCAAAAAATACCAAAAAATGAAAAAACTCTTATTTTTTATACTTTTTACATACGCTAGTGTAGCCCAAAATCCCAACAGAATCTACCAATCCTGTCAATGGGAAGACAACACGCTGAAGTTAAAAGTTTCAGATGGTGCATATGAAATCAAGATCATCAATGATAAAATTGCCGAAACTTCCTTTATTCCAAAAGGAGAAAGTTTCAATCCAGATTCATATGCCATAATTCCAGTGACATCCAATGTGGAAGCAAAATTTACCGAAAGCCAGAAAGCACTAGATATTTTTACGCCGGGAATTAAAATCATCATTGAAAAATCGCCTTTCAAAATTATTTACTTTAATCGCAGCAGCGAAATTTTATCCGAAAAAAACGGCTATACCAAAAAAGACAGTACGGAACTCATCGACTTTAATCTTGATAACACAGAAGCGCTTTATGGCGGAGGATCACGTGCACTTGGAATGAACCGCCGCGGCAATCGACTAAAACTATACAACCGGGCGCAATATGGCTACGGCGACCGTGCTGATTTGCTCAATTTTTGTATGCCAATCATACTTTCATCAAAAATGTATATGGTGCATTTTGACAACGCGCCAATCGGATTTTTGGATCTTGACAGTAAAAAAGACAACACTTTAACATACGAAACCATTTCCGGCAGAAAAACTTATCAGGTAATTGCCGCTGATTCGTGGCAAGATTTAGAAGAAAATTATACCACACTAACCGGAAAACAACCGTTGCCACCGCGATGGGCTTTTGGGAATTTCTCGAGCCGTTTTGGTTACCATACACAGAAAGAAGTAACCGAAACCATTGACAAATTTGAAAAGGAAAAAATTCCGGTGGACGCAATAATCCTAGACTTATATTGGTTCGGGGCAGCTATCAAAGGGACTTTAGGTAATTTTGAATTCGACAAGGACAACTTCCCAAATCCTGAAAAAATGATTTCAGATTTGAAGAAGAAAGGTATCAAAACAATTTTGATTACCGAGCCATTCGTGCTCACCACTTCCAAAAAATGGCAAGAAGCGGTCGATAAAAAAATACTTGCCACCGATATTACGGGAAAACCTTTTACGTATGATTTTTATTTTGGCAACACCGGATTAATCGACATCTTTCAACCGCAAGGCAAAACTTGGTTCTGGAATATCTATAAACATTTCACAGAAATGGGCGTCGCCGGATGGTGGGGCGATCTTGGTGAACCTGAACTGCATCCGTCAAAATTATTTCACGGTGAAAAAACGGCAGATGAAGTACACAATATTTACGGACACAATTGGGCAAAACTGGTTTCGGAAGGTTATAAAACTGATTTTCCGAACCAGCGCCCCTTTATTTTAATGCGCGCCGGTTTTTCGGGCTCCCAACGATTTGGCATGATCCCGTGGTCTGGCGATGTGGGTAGAAGTTGGGGCGGACTAAAATCGCAACTCGAAATTGCCCTACAAATGGGCATGCAGGGAATGGGTTATATGCACTCCGATTTAGGAGGATTTGCAGGCGACAATGTTGATAATGAATTGTATGTCCGTTGGTTACAATATGGCGTTTTTCAACCGATATTCCGTCCCCATGCCGCTGAATCAGTTCCGGCTGAGCCAGTTTACCGTGAGGAAAAAACAAAACAACTGGCGAAACAAGCTATCGAATTGCGTTATCAGATGTTAGCCTATAATTATACAATCGCCTTCGATAATAACCAAAAGGGAACACCATTGATGCGACCATTGCTTTTTGAAGAACCTTTGAATAAAAATGTTTTGGGACGTTCCGACGAATATTTCTGGGGTGATGCGTTATTGGTCGCACCAGTTACTGAAGCAGGACAAAAAGCCAAAGAAATCTACTTCCCGGATACTGCGAATTGGTACGATTTCTATTCCGATACAAAACACGACAACGGAGTTACGGAAAAAATCAAGCTTTCAGAAGACCACATTCCGGTTTTTGTTCGCGCAGGCGCATTTCTGCCAATGGTCAACTTGGTGCAAAATACACGTGATTACACCACGCAAAACATAGAATTGCATTATTATTTTGATGAAAACACACCAAAATCTGAAGGACATTTATATAACGACGATGGCGAAACACCTGACGCTTATGAAAAAGGCCGATACGAATTGATGCATTTCAATGCAAAAGCAACTGGTGAAAAAATTACAATCAATATCAGCAACGAAAAAGGCGAAAAGATGATTGAACTCGATCGGAAATTTACCTTAATCATTCACAATATTACAGCAAAACCTCAAAAAACGACCATAGACGGCAAAAAAGTCAAATCAAAATGGGACAAAAAATGCAATATGTTAGTCGTCAATTTCAAATACGAGAGAAAAAAATCAAAAACCATAACCGTTCAATTAACAAAATAATGAGAAAACTTCTTTTTTTACCCCTTACATTTATGTTAATGATTCCTGCATTTTCAACAGCACAAATGAAAAATCACAAACCCACCAAAAACACGCCTTTCGTTTGGGAAGGAGCTAATTTATATTTCCTTTTGACAGACCGATTTTATAACGGCGACACATCAAACGACGTGAATTTTGAAAGAAATAAACCCACCGGAAAACTGCGCGGTTTTGAAGGCGGCGATATCAAAGGCATCATCAAAAAACTGGATGATGGTTATTTTGAGAAACTCGGTATCAATGCAATTTGGTTCACGCCAATTGTAGAGCAAATTCACGATGGTGTGGACGAAGGTACGGGTATGAGCTATGGATTTCACGGTTATTGGGCACGCGATTGGACAAAACTCGATCCGAATTTCGGAACCGAAAAAGACTTGGCTGAATTGGTAAAAAAAGCACACAAGAAAGGCATTCGAATTGTTTTAGACGGCGTTATCAACCACACTGGCCCGGTTACGACTATAGACACTGTTTGGCCCGAAGAATGGGTACGCACCGGACCGCAATGCGACTACAAAACATTTAATGGTACAACTGCGTGTACTTTAGTTGCCAACTTACCCGACGTAAAAACAGAAAGCAATGCCAATGTTGAAATTCCGCAATTCTTAGCAGAAAAATGGAAAATCGAAGGCCGTTACGAACAAGAAATGAAGGAACTCGATGATTTCTTTAAACGAACAGGTTATCCAAGAGCGCCGAAATATTACATCATCAAATGGCTAAGCGATTATGTGAATGACTTTGGTATTGATGGCTATCGTGCAGATACAGTAAAACACACCAACGAAGATGTTTGGGCAGATTTCAAAACGCAATGCCAATATGCTTTCGACAATTGGAAGAAAAATAACCCGAAAAAAGTGCTCGATGATAACAAGTTTTATACAATTGCCGAAGTGTATAATTACGGCATTAGTGGCGGACAAGATTTTGATTTTGGCGACAAGAAAGTCAATTACTTCAAAAACGGCTTTGACAATATGATCAATTTTGAGTTCAAATGGGATGCGAAAAAAGACTATGAATTTATGTTCGCAAAATACTCCGGAAAACTTAACAATGAACTCAAAGGTTTTAGTGTGTTGAATTATTTATCTTCCCATGACGACGGCGGACCGTTCGATGCCAAACGTGAAAAAAGCTTCGAAAGCGGGACGAAATTATTGCTGACACCGGGAATTTCACAAGTTTATTATGGCGATGAAAGCGCACGTTCTCTCGTAGTTCCTGGAGCAGTTGGCGACGCAACATTGCGTTCTTTTATGAATTGGGAAGACATCAAATCAGATTCTAAAACAAAAGAAACACTTTTGCATTGGCAAAAACTCGGACAATTCAGAAGAAATCATCCTGCCGTTGGCGCTGGTGTTCATCAAAAGATTTCCGATACACCTTATGTTTTTACACGCTCTTTCTCAAAAGACGACTTTAAAGATAATGTTGTTATTGGGCTGGATTTGCCAACAGGAAAAAAGGAAATTACGGTTGGCGGAATGTTTGCCGATGGCACAAAACTGAAAGATTTTTATTCTGGAAAAAAAGTGACTGTTGTTGACGGAAAAGTGACTATTGATTCTGAGTTCACTATTGTTTTGCTTGAAAAAAAATAATTTACCGAAAAGCAGATAAAGTTTACCGCAAAGTTTTTTGAAGTTTATTCTTCAGGAATTTTGCGGTTTTTCTTTGCTACCTTTGCGATAAATCTTTATGATGCACAAAATCATGACAATCGGACATCGCGGTGCCAAAGGCCATTTCCCAGAAAACACTTTATTAAGTTTCCGGAAAAGCCTTGAAATGAACGCCGACGGCATCGAACTCGACGTGCATTTAAGTGCCGATAACGAAATTATCGTGATGCACGACCATTCTATTGACAGAACGACCAACGGAAAAGGAGCTGTAAAAGATTTATCTTTGGCAGCACTTAAAAATTTTCGCATTGATGTCTCGGAAAGCATTCCGACGTTAAATGAAGTTTTTGATTTAATCGATAAAAAATGTCTTATCAATATTGAGTTAAAAGTAGCAACAGCCGCAAAACCTGTAACTGCCATTATTGAAAAATACGTTGCGAAAAAAGATTGGAAATATGAACATTTCATAGTTTCTTCTTTCGATTGGAATGCGTTGCAGGAAATCAGTAATTGGAATCCGAAAATTCCTTTAGGCGTTTTAACAGAAACAAATTTAGAACTCGCAATCGGTTTTTCGGAATACATCAAAGCAGCAACCATACATCCATATTTTCATTTGATTACGGCAGAAAATGTAGCACAAATGCAGGCAAAAGGCTTCGGTGTATTTCCTTGGACAATTAACGAACCGGAAGACATCGACAGGATAAAATCTTTTAACGTAAACGGAATCATCACCGATTTCCCTGACAGTATATGAACCAGAATTTCGACATCATTATCGTTGGCGGCGGCGCAGCGGGATTTTTTACAGCGATTAATATTGTTGAGAAAAACCCTAAACTCAAAGTCGCCATTCTTGAACGCGGCAAGGAAGTGTTGACGAAAGTCAGAATTTCCGGTGGTGGCAGGTGCAATGTCACACACGCTTGTTTTGAGCCGAATGAACTTGTGAAATTTTATCCGCGTGGCGAAAAAGAACTGCGTGGACCCTTTCATCAATTTTGTTCGGGTGATACGATTGAATGGTTTGAAAAACATGGCGTCGAATTAAAAATTGAGGATGACGGCAGAATATTTCCAGTATCAAATTCATCACAAACTATTATTGATTGTTTTATAAAGGCGACGCAAAAACTCGGGATTTCAGTTTTAACGGGACAAAGTGTGCAATCCATATTCAAAAAAAACGACTTCTGGAAAATCGAAACCCAAAGCGAAACTTTCATCTCCGAAAAACTCATTCTTGCTACAGGCAGCAATCCGAAAATTTGGGAAATGTTACAAACTTTTGGCCATGCGATTGTGAGTCCGGTACCGTCGTTATTTACTTTCAACATAAAAGACCCGAGAATTAAGGAATTACCTGGTGTTTCGGCATTGGTTGCTGTAAAGGTAAAAGACACTAAACTCACTTCCACCGGTCCACTATTGGTGACGCATTGGGGTATGAGCGGTCCGGCAATTTTGAAATTATCGGCTTGGGGCGCTCGCGTTTTATTTGAAAAAAATTACCAGTTCACCATTTTTGTCAATTGGCTTAAAGATATAGATTTGGAAGATTGCGAAAAAACCCTCAAAGATTTAAAATTGGAACATTCCAAAAAAGCAGTCGCTAAAAAATCTCCATTTGAGTTCCCGAATCGTTTGTGGGAAAGTCTGGTTTTGGCTTCAGGAATTAACGGCGAAACCAAGTGGGCGGATTTGTCAAAAATACAAGTTCAAAATCTTGCCAATCAATTAACGAATGGGGCTTTTCAGGTGAATGGAAAAAGCACTTTTAAAGAAGAATTTGTCACTGCGGGCGGGATTGATTTAAAGGAAATCAACTTTAAAACCATGGAAAGCAAGTTGCGCCAAAACCTTTATTTTGCTGGTGAAATTGTAAATATTGATGCCATTACCGGTGGTTTTAATTTTCAGAATGCGTGGACAAGCGGGTTTATTGTGGCAGATTCCATCATAAGATAATCGAAATGACGCAGCGTATAGTAGTTTTTATTCTACATCAAATAGTACGCAATAAATATACACGTAATAGCTTAAACATTTCAGAATCAGTTATATTTGAAACAAAATCAGTTCATCAATGAAAAAACAAATACTCTTCAGCATTTTGTCGCTTTTCAGTGCGATCCAATTTTCGATAGCACAATGCGATCCGCCAACGCAACTATCAGCATCAGCGGTAAGTACCACAAGTGCTACTATTTCATTTGCCCCTGCTAATGCAAATTATATTTCATGGGATATCATCCTTATTCCAGGACCGATAACTCCCGAAACTCCATCGGTAGATCCTGTCGTCGGAAACGGCACAATACTCATAAACACTACTACAACGACAAATGTTATTCCTAATTTGTCTAATGCGACCATCTATTATACATACGTTAGGACGCATTGTGCTGCTGATGAATTAAGCAGTTGGGCTGGGCCGTTTCTTTTTTTCACGCAGACTTGTGCCCCTGAGGATAAATGCAACTACAAGTTTATTTTAACAGATGCTGGCGCAAATGGCTGGAATGGCGGAAGGATGCAGGTAAGGCAGAACGGTATCATCGTCGCAACTATAGGTGCCACCATTTCCGGACCTGGACCTACAACGGTGACAGTCGCTTTATGTTCAAATGTACCTTTTGATTTGTATTGGAGTATTGCAGGAACTGCACCTGATGAAATTGGCTTTTCGATCCAAAACCCATTTACAGATATCATATATACAAAACTGCCGGGACAAGGAACACCTTTGTCTGTTTTACACGAAAATACTGGAAATTGTACACCGCCTTCATGCCCGAAACCCACATCTGCTACCATAATTACCGATTCAACAACGCAGACTTCATCCCAACTGTCATGGACAGAAACGGGAAATGCCACATCCTGGGAAGTTTATGCTGTTCCTGTGGGTGGTCCCGCTCCAGTGAATGGAACACCATTAAATAATGCCGCTCCCTATTATTTGGCTTTATCCAATCCTTATACGATAACGGGGCTCTCGCCGGCAACGCAATATATTTATTATGTAAGGGCTATTTGCAGCGCTTCTGATATCAGTACTTGGAACATCTTGAATCCAAAAACGTTTACTACAAAACCCATTAATGATGAATGTGCAAATGCGTTTTCGGTTCCCGTTAATCCAACAAGAACGTCTACTGAGCTTATACACTCAAGTACACTTGGGGCAACTCGGTCATTACCTAATACAAACCCAGTATGCCAAGGTAATACAGATGATGATATCTGGTTTAGTTTTACAGCCACCTCAACCATACATATTATTACACTCAGCAATGTTACCGGTTCGACAACTGACGTCAACCATACGCTCTATGCAGGAACTGATTGTGCCAATCTTGTACAGTTGTATTGCAGCAATCCTAATGTTAGCGTTGCGACTAATTTAATACCTGGAATGACCTATAAAATCCGGGTTTATACTAATGGAGGAAATGTTTCACAATCGGCAAACTTTGATCTTGCTATTACCACACCACCACCAGTCTCTAATGATGATTGCGCCACGGCGACTGTAATCATACCAAGTGACAATCCTAATTGTGGTTCACCTGTTTCGTCAAGCTTAACCGGAGCGACCGCCTCCGCAAATGAAACAAGTTGTGCTGGAACTGAAGACGATGACGTTTGGTTTACATTCGTTGCCAATGGTACTGGCCAAATCATTACAATCAGTAATATTGCAGGCACCACCTTAGACTTAACCCAATCTTTGTATCTGGCTGATGGCTGTAACCTCGCACTCGTAAACTGTAACCAAGAGGATGTCAATGTTGTGATGAATCTTACGCCTGGGCAAACTTACAAAATAAGGGTTTGGTCTGTTTCGAATATCGCTGAGGATGTAACATTTGACATTTGTATTCGAAAAATCGCTACACCTTTAACGACTAGTACGGAAATGACGCCACAACAACTGGTGACGAATGTTTTACTCAATAATCCTTGCACAACCGTTTCAAATATAACCTCAAGCACAGGTACTAATTTTGCAAGCGTAAACGGAATTGGTTCATTTGGTAATTCGCCGTTCCCTTTATCATCCGGAATAGTGTTATCTAGCGGAAATGTTTTAAATATTCCCGGCCCTAACCTGACAACTATGAGCGCCGGCACGGCAGATTGGCCAGGAGATCAAGATTTGAATACGATTATTGGTGCCGCTACAAGCATATCAATGAACTCTCAAAACGCTTCTGTCCTTGAATTTGATTTTAGTACACCCACCGCCTATATGAGTTTCAATTATATTTTTGCTTCAGAGGAATATGGTAGTTTCCAATGTTCTTTTTCAGATGCGTTTGCGTTTCTTCTGACTGATCTTGAGACTAATATTACAAAGAATTTAGCCGTCATACCAGGCACAACGACACCAGTTTCTGTTATTACCATACGCGACCAACAGTATAATACTTCCTGTGAATCGCAAAATAGTACGTATTTCGATAATTACTTTTATGATGACGTTTATGCAACCGGTATGAATTTTAACGGGCAGACAAAACTGATGACCGCCGCATCCGACATCATACCAAACCATCCATACCATATCAAATTGGTCGTCGCTGACCGTCAGGACAGTGCTTTCGATTCTGCCGTATTTATCCAAGCTGGAAGTTTTGCCTCAGGGCCGCCGCAATGTACTGATAAGTTGCAACTTGTCGCTTTCCTTGATTCAAACGCCAATGGCACAAGAGATGATGGAGAGTCAGATTTTACCTATGGCAATTTCGTTTACCAAATCAATGATACGGGAGCTTTCAATAACATTTCCTCTCCTTTGGGTTTATATACCATTTATGATGACAATCCTTCAGATTCTTATGATTTCAGTTTTACAATCAATCCAGAATACAGTGCTTATTTTGCTTCATCAGCGGCTGGTTACAACAACATCACCATTACTACTGGCAGCGGCACACAGACACTTTATTTTCCGATTATGCTGACACAAAGCTATAATGATGTCTCCGTAAGTATTATCCCTGTAACGACTCCGGTTCCGGGATCAACATATACCAATAAAATTATTTATAAAAACTTAGGTATTGCGACTACATCTGGAACATTATCTTTTACCGCCGCACCATTGGCAACAATTACGAGCGTGACACAATCTACTACGCTTTCGTCGACTGGATTTACATACAACTTTAGCAATCTGGGACCTTACGAAACACGTTATGATCTAGTAACAATGACGCTTCCGGCGATACCTGCGGCGAATATTGGAGATTTAATAACCAACTCCGCTACTATTTCTGCGCCTTCGAACGACATCAATATTGCAAATAATGCGTTTACTAATACGCAGGTTGCAGTTGCGGCTTATGATCCGAATAATAAATTGGAATCTCATGGGTCGAAGATCGGCATCAATCAATTCAGCCAAAACGACTATTTATTTTATACAATCAATTTCCAAAACACCGGAACGGCGCATGCAAGTAATGTAAGGCTTGAGGATTTGTTAGATGCGCAATTAGACGAAACAAGTATCCGCATGGTAAGTGCCAGTCACAACTATATTATGGAAAGAGTTAACAATAATGTAATTTGGAAGTTCGACTACATCCAGCTTCCTGGAATTGCCGAAAACGAAACGCTGAGCAAAGGTTATGTAACATTTATGATCAAACTCAAACCAGGATTTGCCGCTGGCGATATCATCCCGAATTCGGCAAATATTTATTTTGATACCAATCCGGCTATTACCACCAATATATTTGAAACAGAATTGGTGACAACGCTCAAAAATACTGATTTTACTTCAGAAAACTTAATCGTATATCCGAATCCGGCATCAGAGATGGTACAAATCAGTTTGGTCAACACAACAAATAGTATAGAAAATATAACTTTATATGACCTACTAGGGAAGACGATCAAAACAGTTAAATCCATTGATGCAAAACAAACGGCACTGGATATTTCCAGATTATCAAAAGGCATTTATATGATTGAAATCATCACCAATAATAAATTCAGGGAAGTCAGGAAGCTTGTCGTCCAATAAGATTTCTCAACATTTTCAAAAAAAACCCGATTTATAAGTCGGGTTTTTTTTATTTGATTTGTTATAGAAAGTAACACCCTTGAAATGCGCAACCATTTCAAAATCAACTATATTTGCTTTACCATAAACCAACCATTATGAAAAAACTTTTACTCTTGACAATGCTGTCGCTTTTCGGCCTTTCAGCACAAGCACAATGCGACACCCAATTCCAATGCAACTACACTTTTGTAATGTCTGATTCTTATGGGGACGGATGGAATGGAAATACCATGACAATTTTACAGAATGGGGCCGAGGTTGCTACACTAGGCACTGCTTTTACTAGCGGTTACGACAGTTCGGTAACCGTTCCATTGTGTACTGGATCGCAATTTCAAGTGCGATGGAATATCGGAAATGGTAATAATTATCCGGATGAAGTTGGTCTTAGCATCCTGAATGGTTTTCAACAAACTATTTTTATAATGCCGTTCAATAGCATCTCGCTCCAAAATACCATTATTTTTGCCGGCGATGTAAATTGCACATCTCCTTTATGTACGCCACCAACGCTTTCTAGTATACAAGTACTTTCAGGTAACAGCGCTCAGATCCAATGGGATTATTATTCGGCGCAGGATCAATGGGAGGTGCTGGTTCTTCCTGCAGGATCACCAACACCCGATGCTTCTGCCAACGGCGTTGCAGTTACCACTATTAGTTATACGGCAACAGGATTGGTTAACGGAACTGAATATGCGGTTTACTTGAGAACCATCTGTGCCGATAATCAAAAAAGTGATTGGACAAATGCGCAATTCTTTACAACATATTGTCCAACACCTTCACAACTATATACTTCGGCAACTACACCAACCGGAGCTACCGTGGGCTGGGCTGAAAATGGCGGTGCAAGCCAATGGGAAGTATTAATATTACCAGTTGGTTCTCCAGAACCTACTACAGCATCATCGGGAGTTTTGACTACTTCAAATCCTTATGTAGCAACTGGGCTTACCACTGGAACTGTATATAAATGTTATGTACGCGCCATTTGTCCTTCAGGACAGCCAACTTGGTCTGACAGCGTTTACTTGTATCCGAGTTGTACGCCCCCAGCAATGCTTTATGTTGCGGGAATCAGCGCCTTTGGTGCCAATTTATCATGGGCGGAAATGGGCACAGCAACACAATGGGAGGTGATTGTACAACCATCGAATCTAAACGCACCGTCTGCTACATCTACCGGCACGCTTACATCATCTATAAATTTTACAGTAAGCGGTTTGACAACAAATGTTTCTTATAAATTTTATGTCCGGGCAGTTTGCGGCGCATTACCAGGCAATTGGTCAGCTTCGACTGCATTTATTCCGACAGTGGCTTTGCCGCCGTTGCAGACTAGTACAACGCAATATACAACTGCTCAATTAGTGACTAATGTTTTGGTTGACAATCCTTGTGTGGCGATATCTAATATTACTTCAAGTACGGGGACTAATTTCGGATCGGTGAATGGAATTGGTTCATTTACCAATATCAATCCATTATTTCCATTGACTTCAGGTATCGTATTATCTACAGGAAGCGCTTTGAATGCGCCCGGACCAAACAGTACTACCTTGAGTGATGGTATTCCCGCTTGGACTGGCGACAGCGAACTCGAAAACATCATTACAACTGCTACAGGCAATGTAATGAATTCGCATAATGCTTCAAAACTGGAATTTGACTTTACTACGCAAAATGCATTTATGAGTTTCAATTTCCTATTTGCATCTGATGAATACGGTACGTACCAATGCGATTATTCTGACGCATTCGCATTTTTGCTTACAGATTTGACTACCAATGTAACAACGAACCTTGCGATAGTTCCTAATACCACTACCCCTATTTCAGTAGTAACGATTCGCGACGAGGTAAATAATCCACAATGCTCTTCGGAGAATGAATTGTTCTTTGATGAATATTTTTACAATACACCATTTGCTTCTGCGACAAATTTTAACGGCCAAACTGCCGTGATGACTGCGGCGGCACAGATAGATCCTACGCATACCTATCATATAAAACTGGTAGTAGCAGACAGAGGCGATAACGCATTTGATTCTGCGGTATTCATCCAAGCAGGTAGTTTTGCCGCTGGACCGCCGGAATGTACAGATAAAATTAAATTGGTTGCTTTTGTGGATGTCAATGTAAATGGCACGCGAGATACTGGCGAGCCTGATTTTACTTATGGTTCTTTTATTTATCAGCAAAACAATACAGGAGATATTAATAACATTTCTTCTCCGCTTGGTTATTATACACTTTATGATGCCAATCCTGCGAATACTTACGATTTCAGTTATGCTATTAATGCAGAGTTTGCTTCCTACTTTACAGTAGCACCAACAGCATTTAACGACCTTAATATCCCCGTTGGAAGCGGCACGCAAACTTTATATTTCCCGATTGTATTGACGCAAGGATTTAACGATGTGACCGTTTCGATTGTTCCTACTAGTTCACCGGTTCCGGGAATTGGTTATACCAATAAAATCGTTTTCAGAAACCTTGGTATTCAACCAGCCTCGGGAACATTGACTTTTAATGCCGATCCGCTGACCACTATTCTCAATGCATCGCAATTCACTACGTTGACATCATCGGCTTTGACATACGACTTTACTAATCTTGCGCCGTATGAGACGCGTTCGATTTATGTGAGCATAGCAGTTCCTGCGATTCCTACCGTAAATATTGGCGACTTGCTTACGGACAGCGCTAGTATTGCTGCTCCGGCGAATGACATTAACATCAGCAATAACACATACACAAATGCACAGATTGCCGTCGCCTCTTATGATCCAAATGATAAGATGGAAGCACATGGTGAAAAAATTGCCATGAACCAGTTCAACCAAAATGATTATTTAACTTATACAATTCGTTTCCAAAATACCGGAACCGCCAATGCGATTAACATAAGACTTGAAGACCTATTAGATGCACAGTTAGATGAAACCAGCATTAGGATGATTAGTGCAAGTCATAATTATGTGATGGAAAGAGTTGGCAATCATATAACCTGGCGATTCGATTACATCCAACTTCCGGGCGCCATTCAAAACGAAGCGTTAAGCCATGGCTATGTGAATTTTATGATCAAACTAAAACCAGGATTTACTACGGGAGATATTGTTCCGAACAATGCTGAGATTTATTTTGATGCGAATCCTGCCATTACCACCAATACTTTCAATACGGAGTTTTTTAGTACATTGGGGAATTCTGATTTTAACGCCGGCAATTTCCTGATTTTCCCGAATCCAGCCTCGACAATTGTTCAGGTAAGTTTGCAGAATACAAGTGAAAATATCGACAGCATTACTTTGTTTGATATATTAGGCAAAAACATCAAAACGGTAAAATCAATCGGAACTAAACAAACATCTGTTGATGTTTCCGGATTATCAAAAGGCGTTTATATGATGGAAATCATTACTGATAATAAATTCAGAGAAGTGAAGAAATTGGTGATTGACTAATTTCTTTCAAATTTAAAATTCAAAACCTGCTCAATATTTGGGCAGGTTTTTTATTAGTATGAAAGTATATCTATCCGCTAAAAACGTCTTTTTCACAAGAAAATACGTCGATAATTCTGTTGCTTCGTGAGCAAAGATACACAGCGATTTAATAAAAACTAATCCTTGAAAGGGTTTCAAATCCTTGAAAGGGTTAAAGCGACAAGTCTATTAAATTCTTTTGCGACTTATTGCCTTTGCGAATTTCTTACAAAGACGCGAAGCCGCAGAGCATAAAAAAACCCACCAATTACGGCAGCTTTTTAATATAAGTGAAAATCTTTTACAGCAAATTCAAAACTAAAGAAGGAAAAAGTCCCAACACAACATTCAAAAGAATTGCAACAATTGCAACACCGTAATAAATATAAGAAGTCCCTGTTCGCTTCTCATTCGGCTCTTTTGTGTACATCGCTAAAATCAGTTTAAAATAATATCCCACACTGATAATAGAATTCACAACGGCAACGATCACCAACACCAAATAACCTGATTTTATTGTCTGACTGAACAGTACTAACTTCGCGAAGAAACCTGAAAAAATAGGGATTCCTGCCATCGAAAGTAAAGCACATGTTAATATTACAGCCAACAACGGATTGGTTTTACCCAAACCATGAAAATTAACAATGTCTTCATGTTCTTTATCACGGCATACATAAAGAATAACAGCAAAAGCAGCGATTCCCGCCAACGAATAAGCCGATGTATAATACAATAAATTTCCTGCTGCCGTTTCTGTATTTAATAAGGTCATCAGCATAAAACCTGCATGCGAAATTCCGGAGAAAGCCAGCATTCGCTTTACATTCGATTGGCGCAATGCCATGATATTTCCAATGGTCATGGACAGCATCGAAATAACAACAATTACGGTCAAAGAAGTTTCTGGGAGGTTTGTGTTCATTACAACCGCCAATTTGAAGAAACAAGCCATTGCTGTAACTTTTGCTAAAGTGCTCATCGTTGCCGTTGTTAAAGCTGGTGAACCTTCATAAACATCAGGTGCCCAAAAATGAAATGGAACTGCTGCAATTTTGAACAACATTCCAATACTCAATAATATAATTCCGATGTAAAACCATTCTTCCACGTCGGCAGCGGTAGCAGCAACTTGTATTTCTGCCATGTCGAAAGAACCAATGGCTCCATAGATAAGACATATTCCGAATAAAATAATTCCGGATGCAAAAGATCCCATCAGAAAGTACTTCATTCCAGCCTCGTTGCTTTTAAGGTTCAGCCTGTTACTCGCTGCAAGAATATATAAAGAAATTGATAAAACTTCAATTCCGAGGAAAAACATCGCCAGATTGCCAAAGCAAACCATAGAAACAGCACCGGATAAAAGGAAAAGCTTAATGGCGATATAATCAGAAATCTTTGTCGCGTGGTGCTCATAAAAGTTATGGCTCATCGCAATCAAGAAAATCGTCAATACAATAAATAACGAGGAAAAAGTTACCGAAAAATTATCCACCACAACCATATTGTTATAAAAACTTGCACCGTGATCGTAATCGCAGATATTCAAACCTAAAATGCCCAATAGTCCCAAAATTACAATTGGCACAATTACTTTCGTTAGATTGAGGATTTCAAATAAAAGGCACAAAACCCCTAATCCTGTTATAGCTATTAATGTGTTCATCTTTTAGATTTTAGATTTTAGATTTTAGATTTTAGATTTTAAATTTCTCAATAAACCTTGACAAATAGCTAATCCAAATCATAAATCATCCTTGCTTTATAGTTAATTATTTACTGTTGTACCTCAATACTCAATACTAAAATCTCAATACTGAATTCAATTAAATCGATTGATTTGTGTTATTATATTTTCAAGGCTTGGTGTAATCAAATCTGTAATTGGTTTTGGATACATTCCGAAGAAAAATAAAACCGCTATGATTACCACCAAAACCAAACCTTCATTGAAAGTGACATCTTTGAAAACTTTTGCATTCGTTTCGCCTAACATTACGTGTTGGAACATTTTAAGCATATAATAGGCTCCTAAAATGATCGTCGTTCCGCCCAATATCGCAAACCAAATTTGTATTTGCGAAAGGCTGTACAACACTGTGAATTCTCCAACAAAATTAAATGTCGATGGCAAAGCAACTGATGCCAATACCAAGATTAAAAACATCGAAGTGAATTTTGGTGATTGGGAACGGATACCGCCCATTTCGCCAATTTTTCTGGTTGCGTATCTTCTGTAGATGATTTCTGCTACGAAGAACAATCCGACTACGACAAAACCGTGTGCAATCATTTGCAAAACAGCACCACGCAATCCGTCTAATGTCAAAGTATAAGTTCCGGCAGCAATTAATCCAACGTGTGCTAATGACGAGTATGCCAATAATTTCTTCAAATCTTTCTGGCGCAAAGCGACGATTGAACCATAGATCACACCTGCAATTCCCAATGCGATGAAGATGTGTAAATATTCTTTAGCGGCAACGGGCGCAATCGGCAATTGCCAACGAATAACGCTGTACAATCCCATTTTGAGCATAATTCCAGACAATAACATTGTACCGACGGTTGGTGCCTTTTGATAAACGGTGGCTTGCCAAGTGTGGAAAGGTATGATTGGAATCTTAATCGCATACGCCAAGAAAAATGCCAAGAAAACCCATAGTTGCTCTGATGAATTTAAGTCGGCTTTGTATAAATCGTCAATTAATAAACTTCCGGTTTTTTGGTATAAATAAATGAAGGCTGTTAACATGAACAGCGAACCTGCGAAAGTGTAGATGAAAAATTTCACTACTGCTTTTTTGCGTTCTTCAACATCGCCATTACCCCAAATTAATGCAATAAAGTAAATCGGAATCAAAGCCAGTTCCCAGAAAATATAGTACAACAATCCGTCTGAAGCGAGGAAAGTGCCGGTCATGGCAAACGACATAAATAGAATCAAAGCATAGAAAGCTTTTGCATTTTTAATTTCACTTCCGAAAGCAGAAAAGATAATGATTGGCGTTAACGAAGTCGTCAATAAAATCATCGCAAGTGAAAGACCGTCAACCCTAAGTGCAAAATGTATATTCGGTTGTGAAATCCACACACACACAAAATCGGTAGCTTGTCCGGCATTGTATAAATTCAGCAGATAAACCGAAAATCCGAAAGAAGCCAATCCAAAGAACAGTGCGACTTTTGAAGCGATTTTATCACCTGAAAAATAAGTGGCTAATGCGCCAACCAAAAGTAATATTAATAAGTAAGTTACCTCCATTATATGTAATTTTGAGCTAAAAATAAATAGGAAATAATGGCACAAACGCCCAATACGAAGGCAAACAGATACAATCCTATGCTGCCGTTTTGTACTTTCCTACCGTAATATCCTAATTCGTTAGTTACTTTTCCTAAACCAAAAACGGCTGATGACAATCCGGTTTCAATATAATCCCTAAAAAATTTCGAAAAGAAATTTACCGGTTTTACGAAAGCATAATCATAAATCTCATCAACATAATATTTGTTGTACAAGATTTTCGAAACGCCAGTGATGTTTTCATCTGCTTCTGGGACTTGGTTTTGTTTGATGTATTTCATATAAGCAATAGCGATTCCGATGAAAGCGCCAACTAGAGCAATGCCCATTAACATATACGTTTGGTCTGTTAAACCGTGGTGTTCTTCCCCAGAAACCTTTGCGAAAAGCGGTGCAAGATATTCATTCAGCCAACTTCCCGTAGGCAAACTGATTAAACCGCCGATTGTTGCTAAAATCGCTAATACAATCAATGGGAAAGTAATCAATGCAGGGCTTTCGTGCAAATGGTGTTTTTGTTCTTCTGTGCCACGGAAATCCTTAAAGAACGTCAAATACATCAATCGAAACATATAAAAAGCAGTCATGATTGACGCGATTGAACCAATAATATAAAGTGGCATGCTGTTTTTATGCTCATAAGCCGTCATTAAGATTTCATCTTTCGACCAGAATCCTGCAAAAGGAAATATTCCCGAAATCGCCAAAGTCGAAATCAACATCGTCCAAAATGTAATTGGCATGTGTTTTTTGAGTCCGCCCATTTTTCGCATGTCCTGTTCACCGTGCAAAGCGTGGATAACAGAACCAGAACCCAAGAACAGACAAGCTTTAAAGAAAGCGTGTGTGATAACGTGAAAAACTGCGACCTGATAAGCGCCCAATCCTAAAGCCAGAAACATCAAACCCAATTGGGAAACGGTTGAATAAGCCAGCACTTTCTTGATATCCGTTTGCAATAAGCCAATAGTTGCCGCCACTAATGCCGTAATAGCACCGATTACTGCTATTAAATTTTGAACTGCCGGAGCGATATCAAATAAGAAATGTAATCTCGTAACCATGAAAATTCCAGCTGTTACCATCGTTGCCGCGTGGATCAATGCAGAAACCGGTGTCGGTCCCGCCATCGCATCAGGCAACCAAGTATATAATGGAATTTGAGCTGATTTTCCACATGCACCAATAAACAAGCACAAAGCAGCAAATGCATACCAACCGGTGTTTCCTGACATTGCATTATTAATTTGCGCTGCATTGTTGATGCCGTCGAAATCTAATGTATGTGTGATCATTCCAAGAACGAAAATTCCGATCAGCAGACCCAAATCCCCAATTCTGTTCATGATGAAAGCTTTTTTAGCCGCATCGTTATAATCCTGATTTTTATACCAGAAACCGATTAGCAAGTAAGAGCAAAGCCCAACGCCTTCCCAACCAATGAACATTACGAGTAAATTACTTCCGACAACAAGCGTAATCATAAAGAAAATAAACAAATTCAGGTAAGCGAAGAATTTGTGCATGTTCTCATCATCGTGCATGTAGCTGATGGAATATAAATGAATCAACGAACCGATTCCCGTAACGAATAGCAGCCATAATAAAGACAATTGATCCAATTGAAATCCGAAATCAACCTTGAACGTACTGATGTCAATCCAATCGAAAAGTGAAATTTTTACCGCTTGTCCGCTTTGCGTAAGATTCATAAAGAAATAAAGCGTCACTGCAAAAGAAACCAGAACGGCCAGCGTACCGATCCATCCTGAAACAGTTTTTCCGAGGCTTTTTCCAAAGAAAACATTGATTAAAAACCCTAAGAAAGGCGCCAGTAATAAAACTAAAGCTAAACTTGTATCCATTGCAGATTATCCTTTTAAATTTTTTAATTTGGAAATGTCAATCGCACCGATATTCCTAAATACCGAAACTACAATTGCCAATCCAACCGCTACCTCAGCCGCCGCGACAGCCATCGAGAAAAACACGAAAACCTGTCCGTTTGCATCTTGATGGTATGTCGAAAACGCCACGAACAAAAGGTTCACAGCATTGAGCATGATTTCAATAGACATGAAAACGATGATGGCATTTCGTCTGTATAAAACCCCGAAAATCCCGATACAGAAAAGTATCGTCGAGAGGAAAATATAATTTTGAAGTCCGATTTGTTCTAAAATGTGCTGCATCTTATTTGGTTGTGTTTTCTTTTTTAGACAATAATACGGTTCCGATCATCGCAACCAGAAGCAATACCGAAGCATATTCGAACGGCACCATAAAACCTTCTTTATCATCGAGCAAAACCTGCCCGAGCTTGTTGATGGATTGGTAATCTTCGCCCGTATCGACATAATTCAATGAAACCGGCTCAGCGCTAACGAAAATTAAAACCAATATCGTCAACATAAGCGTAAACAAAACAATTGCGCCCAATCTTGTGACACGCGGTTTGTGCACTTCGTCTTCTTTATTCAAATTCATCAACATCACTGTAAACAGGAACAAAATCATAATGGCCCCCGAATAAACAATAATATGAACAATTGCCAAAAACTGCGCGTTTAATAACAAATAATGACCTGCAATCGAAAAGAAACAAATCACAAGGTAAATCGCACTGTGAATTGGGTTCTTACTATAAATAGTCAAGAATGCCGAACCCAGCGTAATCGCCGATAAAACGAAAAATATAATTTGCACTGTTGACATTAGTTCCTGTTATTTAATTGCGCATTCTCCATCGCCTGTGTCAAAGGCATTACGAGTTTGTCTTTTCCAAAAATAAAATCTTCACGGTCATACATTGACGGCACCAAAACCTTTGAAGTCGTCAGGTAAATAGCATCTTTCGGACACGCTTCTTCGCACAATCCACAGAAAATACAACGCAGCATATTGATTTCATAAATCGACGCATATTTCTCCTCGCGGTACAAATGTTTTTCGTCGGGTTTGCGCTCTTCGGCTTTCATCGTAATCGCTTCTGCCGGGCATGACAAAGCACACAATCCGCAGGCGGTACAATTTTCACGACCTTGTTCGTCGCGCTTTAGCATGTGCTGTCCGCGGTAAACAACACTTCGTTCACGCACTTGCTCCGGATATTTGATCGTCACTTTTCTGGTGAACAAGTGTCGGATCGTAATAATTAAACCCTTGAGAATCGCCCAAAGGTAAAGACTCTCTAAAAAAGTCATCTCTTTGTTCGAAACCTCTTTTTTCCTTCCGGATAATGAATAGCTTTCTGTTGCCATATCTATTAGATTTTAGATTTTAAATATCAGATTTTAGTTCTTATGATACTTAAAATCAACTTTTATTGTTTTGAAGCTAATCCCGCTATCCGTTCCAATCTTTTTTAGCATTTCCCTTTCGCTAACGCTTCAGGGCAATCCAAAAAAAGGATTTCCTCTTCTATCGGGGCTAAGCTATATTGTTTCTTTCGACTAAAAATATCCCTGATCGTGCAATAAAATCACAACGCCCGTAATAATAATATTCGCAATCGCAATCGGAATCAGCATTTTCCATCCCAAACGCATCAATTGGTCATAACGGAATCTCGGAATCGTCCACCTGATCCACATAAAGAAAAAGATGAAGCAAATAATTTTGATAAACAAAACTACAATTCCGATAACATTCGCCCAGTTCATTCCGATATGATTTTTCATGAAATCCATCCCTGGATAATTGTATGCGCCAAAATACATTACAGCCAAAATAGTCGAGGAAATAAACATACTCGCATATTCCGCAAAAAGATAAAATCCCATTCGCATCGACGAATATTCTGTGTGGTAACCACCAATTAATTCCGCTTCACATTCAGCCAAATCAAAAGGTGTACGATTTGTTTCTGCAAAAGAACAAACTAAAAATATGATAAACCCAACCGGTTGGTAAAATACATTCCAGTGCATGCCGTGTTGGCGTTGTGCAATATCGTGTAAACTCAAACTTCCAGTCATCATCAACAACGCAATAATAGAAAGTCCCATCGCTACTTCATAAGAAATCATCTGCGAAGCCGCACGCATGGCACTCATCAAAGAGAATTTATTATTCGATGCCCAGCCACCAATCATGATACCGTAAACACCTACCGACAAAACGCCGAAAACATATAAGATCCCGATATTCAAATCGGTCGCCTGTAAAACTACATCCCTATCAAAAATATGCAGCTTATCGCCCCACGGAATTACCGCAGAAGTCATCAAAGCCACACTCATCGAAATCGCAGGACCAACTACAAACAAAAATTTGTTGGGTGTATCGGGTAAAAATTCTTCTTTGGAAAACAATTTTAGTCCGTCGGCCAATGGCTGTAACATACCGCCTTTCCCCGCGCGGTTCGGGCCGATACGGTCTTGTAACCAAGCCGCCACTTTTCTTTCCATCAAGGTCGAATACATTGCCGCCAACATCGTAATTGCGAAGATGATGACAATGAAAATCCCTTTTTCTATGATAATATCTTGCGTCATGGCTATATATTTCCTTCTTTAAAAACTTCTGTTTCGTGGGCGTCTAAAGGAATCGCAGGCATACTGATTTTTTTGCGGTCTTCTTCACGACCTTTAAGGATACCTTCCTCAGTTTCGATCTTTACAGTATCGAGTTTTCTTGTATAATTGTTTTGGTTGATAACGGAGTCTTTCTCGAATTTACGAGGCCCTTCTATTACCCAGTCATTTACATCTTTGTGATCAAAACGACAGCCGTTGCAGATGAATTCTTCTACTTCGTGGTATTCGTCTTTTCTTCCTGTAACACGTTGAATTTCGTCACCGAACATCCAAACGGTTGTTTTTCCGCAGCATTTATCGCAATTTCTGTGGGCGTTGAACGGCTTGTTAAACCAAACCCTTGATTTGAAGCGGAAAGTTTTATCAGTCAATGCGCCAACCGGACAAACATCAATCATATTTCCTGAAAACTCATTGTCAATCGCTTTTGAAAGGCAAGTTGATATATTAGAATGATCGCCGCGATCCATAACCCCGTGAACACGGTTGTCGGTCAATTGGTCTGCAACCATCACGCAACGGTAACACAAAATGCAACGGTTCATGTGTAGTTGGATATTCGGGCCGATATCTTCCGGTTCGAATGTTCTTTTTTCTTCAATGAAACGCGTTTGTGATTTTCCGTGCTTGAAGCTCAGGTTTTGCAAATCGCATTCTCCAGCCTGATCACAAACTGGACAATCCAAAGGGTGATTGATCAAAAGGAATTCCGTTACCGATTTTCTGGCTTCGGCAACGCGGTCTGAACCTGCGCTGGTCACTTCCATACCGTCCATACAGCCTGTTACGCACGACGCCATCAATTTTGGCATTGGCCTTGGATCAGCTTCGCTTCCTTTGGAAACCTCAACAAGACAACAACGGCATTTGCCACCGCTTCCTTTTAATTTCGAATAATAGCACATCGCCGGAGGAACGCTTTCGCCTCCAATCATCCTTGCGGCTTGTAGGATTGTGGTTCCCGGTGCTACGTCTATACTTTGACCGTCTATTGTTACTTTCATTTCTTTATTTTGGTTTGAAATGTTTCGAGTTTGTGCTTAACAATGTAAACTTTACACTCAATTTATATTATATTTTACCATCAATAATCCTCAATAAAAAACAGTCCCTATTTTTTGTAAGATTCATTATACTGATTGATGATATTAAAAGCGTCTTTTAATTTGTAATAACCGTGCTCATCCATCCATTTATCATATATCACTTTATTATCATTTATTAAATTAGCCAAATTTTTTCGTGTATTAAAAAGACCTAATTCTAAAAAAATATTGTCTTTATATACAAACTCTTTAAAAATGGCATTAGCAAAAGTAGTACCTTGTGTAGTATATAACCTATAATACGACAATCTATCTTTTACAACTTCGTGATAAAAATGTTTATAACCATCTTCTTTAAAACTTACAAAATTAAAATCTCCATCGGTAGTTCCTTTAATAAAAAAACATTTTATGTCTTTTGGATAGTATTTAATTTTTTCCCCACTGTCACTTAAAATTTTAACGCTTTTATAAACAGACGTTGCGTAAAATATATTTTTATTAATAAAATTAGTCTGGACAAAAAATTTACAATGTATGGTGTCACTTTCATTCGTTACTACATATCCATCAAATGCTTGTCCATATAATGAAACCCCAAAACCAATAATAAAGAAAGTAAATAAAAAAAATCTCATTTATTATTTTATACGTTTACTTTACCAACCAAATGCTTTACTTTTTCGAAAGGTTCCTGCACAAAGTGGTCTCTATTTTTTATTTTTTCCGGAAAACGAACGTGGTATTCAAACTCGTCCCTGAAATGCCTGATGGCTGCTGCTACCGGCCATGCCGCTGCGTCGCCTAACGGACAAATCGTGTTGCCTTCGATTTTGCTTTGGATGCTCCACAACAAATCGATATCTTCTTCACGACCATGACCGTTTTCAATTCGATGCAATACTTTTTCTAACCATCCCGTTCCCTCGCGACAAGGTGAACATTGTCCGCAACTTTCGTGGTGGTAGAATCTTGAGAAATTCCATGTATTTCTTACGATGCAGGATGTGTCGTTATAAACAATAAATCCGCCTGAACCCAGCATAGATCCAGTAGCAAAACCACCGTCACTCAATGATTCATAACTCATCAATCGGTCTTCGCCGTTGGCAGTTTTGTAAATCAAATTTGCAGGTAAAACAGGAACTGATGAACCGCCGGGAACAAAAGCTTTCAAAGGTCTTGAAGAACTCATTCCGCCTAAATATTCGTCGGAATTCATGAATTCATAAACGCTTAAACCCAATTCGATTTCATAAACGCCCGGATTTTTGATGTGTCCGGAAGCAGAAATCAGTTTGGTTCCTGTTGAACGGCCGATTCCGATTTTGGCATATTCTGCACCGGAATTGTTGACAATCCATGGCACAGCAGCAATGGTTTCTACGTTATTTACAACTGTTGGATTGGCCCAAAGGCCGGAAATCGCAGGAAACGGCGGTTTTATCCGCGGATTACCTCTTTTCCCTTCCAAAGATTCAATTAAAGCGGTTTCTTCGCCACAGATGTAAGCGCCGGCGCCGCAATGCACGTACAATTCTAAATCGTAACCAGAACCTAAAATATTTTTACCTAAAAATCCGGCAGCTTTTGCCTCGTTGATGGCTTTTTCTAAAATTTTGTACACCCACATATATTCCCCTCGGATATAAATGTAGGACAAGTTCGCGCCCAAAGCATAGCTTGACGTAATCATTCCTTCAATCAAAAGGTGCGGAATATATTCCATCAGAAAACGGTCCTTGAAAGTGCCCGGTTCCGATTCATCGGCATTGCAAACCAAATGTCTTGGCTTTCCTGACTTCTTGTCGATAAAACTCCACTTCATTCCGGCCGGAAATCCTGCACCGCCACGACCGCGAAGACCTGAAGTTTTTACTTCTTCAACAACTTCGTCAGGCGTTAGGGTTTTCAGGGCTTTTTCTACAGACGCGTAACCACCTTCACGGCGATAGCCTTCGTAGGATTTAATTCCCGGAACGTTTATTTTGTCTAATAATATTTTTTGCGACATATTATTTATCGTGTAATGTTATTTTATTATCACGGCAATCAACAATCAGCTGATCGATTTTTTCTTCATCTAAATGCTCTTGGAAGAAATCGCCCAATTGCATCATTGGCGCATATCCGCAGGCACCAAGGCATTCTACGCCGCGCACTTCGAACATGCCGTCCGGAGTGGGTTCGCCTACTTTTACGCCGAGTTTATTACAGGTATAATCCATTAAATTTTCAACACCATTAAGGCAACATGGTGAAGTCTGACAGAATTCGAACATGTATTGTCCGACAGGTCTTTGGTTGTACATTGTATAAAAGGTGACCACTTCATATACCTCAATTGGTTTGATGTGGAGGATTTCTGCAACTTTATCCTGCAATTCCAGACTCAGCCAGTTGTCGTGTGCATCCTGAACTTCGTGTAAAACCGGCAATAAGGCAGACTTCCGTTTATCTTCCGGATAATGACTAATGAGCTCGTTGATACGATTCATAAGTGTTTCCGTGATATTGATTTCCTGTTTGTAATGTGTACGTTCCATTTATATTATTTCAGATTTTACTCCGCTACGCTCCATACTGTTCTGCTGCGCCTCGGGTTAGATTTCAGATTTCAGAATAATCTAAAATCTTCAATCTGCATTCTACAATCTTAAGCGTCTAATTCTCCTGCGATAACATTTAAACTTGACAAGGTTGCAATCGCATCGGAAAGCATTTGTCCTCTTACCATTTCATTATAGGCTTGGTAATAAATAAAACATGGTCTCCTGAAATGCAGCCTGAATGGCGTGCGGCTTCCATCTGTCACCAAATAAAAACCAAGTTCGCCGTTCCCTCCTTCTACCGGATGATAAACCTCTGTAACCGGAACCGGAATTTCTCCCATTACGATCTTAAAGTGATAAATCAATGATTCCATTGTGGTGTAAACGTCTTCTTTCGGTGGCAAGTAATAATCAGGAACATCGGCGTGATATGGCCCTTCAGGCAATTTCGCCAATGCTTGTTTGATGATGCTTAAACTTTGCCAAACTTCTTCATTTCTTACACAGAAACGGTCATAAGTATCGCCTGATTTTCCAACTGGTACTTCAAATTCAAAATCTTCATAAGAACTGTAGGGCTGCATTACTCTAATATCATAATCAACTCCGGCGGCACGTAAATTCGGGCCTGTAAATCCGTAACTGATCGCTCTTTCTGCAGAAATGGCCCCTACATTTATCGTACGGTCCATGAAAATCCTGTTTCTGGTGAGTAGGTTTTCAAATTCTTTCCAAATCGGTGGAAATTCTTCTAATAAGGTATTCAACTTTTCAAAAGCCAATGGGCTCCAGTCTCTTTCAAAACCGCCTATTCTCCCCATATTGGTCGTTAATCGCGCGCCACAAATCTCTTCGTAAATCTCGTATATTTTTTCTCTGTATTGGAAAACGTATAAAAATCCAGTCAAAGCGCCTGTATCGACACCTAAAACCGAATTGCATATAATGTGATCCGCAATTCTCGCCAATTCCATTACGATTACACGTAAATATTGCGCTCTTTTTGGCACTTCAACATTTAATGCCTTTTCCAAAGTCATCCACCAACCCATATTATTGATTGGCGACGAACAGTAATTCATCCTATCTGTTAATGGTGTAATTTGGTAAAAAGGTCTGTTTTCTGCGATTTTCTCGAACGCGCGGTGGATGTATCCGACAGTTGCTTCACCATCAACGATACGCTCACCGTCCATTAAAAGTATGTTTTGGAAAATACCGTGTGTGGCGGGGTGTGTCGGACCTAAATTCAGTATCGAAAGTTCACTCCCGTCTTCATTTTTCCGTGCTTCGATAACGCCTGCGTATCTTAATTCCGGTGGTAATAATAAGTCTGACATTTATATTCGTTTCTGTATTATTAGCAATTATCTGTTGTTCTTCCAAAAAATCTATCGTCTTTGTCGGTTCTTCCGCCGTCTTCTAAAGGGAATTCCTTTCGCATTGGAAACGAAGTCATTTCATCCATGTTCAGAATTCTTTTGAGCTGTGGATGGCCTTTGAATACAATTCCGAAGAAATCATATGTTTCTCTTTCCTGCCAATTGGCACTTAAGAAAAGATTAGAAACCGTAGCGATTTCGGGGTTTTCAGCTGGCAAAAATGATTTTATACGAATGCGCACATTATCCATCCAGTTGTGCATGTGGTAAACGACTGCAAATTGTCTTTCAGCCGAAGCATCAGGAAAATGCATCCCACAAAGCGTTGTCAGGAAATTGAATCGCAATGTCGCATCATCACGCAAAAATTCAATTACTTCGGGAATGGAATCGGCCGCGACTTCAAAAGTCAGAATATCGTGAATCTGGTGAAAATCGCCAGTTTTTGAACCAAAGCGACCCGTTAAAGTATTTTGTATAACCTGGGTTTCTAATGCCATTTTTTTACTTGATGTTATAAGAAGCCAATAAATCTGTGTATTCTGGAGAACTTCTGCGGCGCACAGATTCTGATTTTACCAGATCTTGCAATCGCATTATACCGTCGAGAATTTGTTCCGGTCTTGGTGGACATCCGGGCACATAAACATCAACTGGAATTACTTTGTCAATGCCTTGTAAAACAGAATAAGTATCGAAAATACCGCCTGAACAAGCGCATGCGCCCACCGCAATTACCCATCTTGGTTCTGCCATTTGTTCATAAACCTGACGTAAAATCGGCGCCATTTTTTTTGCAATTGTACCCATAACCAAAAGCATGTCTGCTTGGCGTGGCGAGAAACTCATCCGTTCTGAACCGAAACGCGCTACATCATAATGGGATGCCATTGTAGCCATAAATTCGATACCACAACATGAAGTTGCAAATGGTAACGGCCAAAGTGAATTAGCACGCGCCAAACCAACTACGTCACTTAGTTTTGTTGCGAAGAAGCCCTCTCCTTGAATACCTTCAGGAGCATCGACTGTTTTTATATTTGAATCACTCATTTTAAATAGATTGCAAATTGAAGATTTTAGATTTCAGATTTATTTCAATCAAAAATCACCACTCTTAAATCTTAAATTATTATTCCCACTCCAACCCTTTTTTCTTCATTACATAGAAGAAACCAACGACCAAAAGCAGCATGAATATGCCCATTTTCGCCAAACCTTCAAAACCCATATCACGGAAATTAACCGCCCATGGATATAAGAAAATCACCTCAACATCAAATAAAACGAAGAGAATCGCTACCAAGAAATATTTCACGGAAAACGGAACACGAGCATTACCTACAGATTCAATACCGCACTCAAAACTCTTGTCTTTGTTTTTCGAAGATCTTTTCGGACCTAGAAAACTGGAGCCAATGATTGTCATCACCACAAATCCGACTGCGAGCAAAAGCTGCATCAGAATTGGAAAATAATCCGCTTGATTAGTATGCATAATGGTCTTAATTAAATCAAAAAAAATTTCCACAAATATAGGTGTCGTCTATTTAAAACACAACCATAAAAAAGATTTTCAACGCAACTATAACGTTGTATCGTCTAATTTTTATTGATTATAAATAGACATGGCGCTTTTTAAAAAAATCTATTATTTGTTGAGCCACCAAATGCTTCCGTTGAGCACTGCTGCGAAACTAACCCAAAGCAAATAAGGCACGAACAAATAGCCCGCTGTTTTGTTGATTTTCAGGAATTTATATAAAGTTTCATAGATCATCAGCGCCAAAAGAACAATTTCCACCATTGCCAGCATCGGATTTTCAAATCCAAAAAATAAAATCGACCACAACGCATTTAATGCCAATTGTATGGCGAAAAATGTCAGCGCTTTTTTCACTTCTTCCCGATTCCCATCAATCTTGTCCCAAACTAAACCACCAGCGATACCCATCAAAACATACAAAGTCGTCCAGACAGGCGCAAAAACCCAATTCGGCGGATTGAACGAAGGTTTTATCAGCGACGGAAACCAGCTTTCGAGTCCGCCACGCGTTACTATTCCAGACATGTACCCAATCCCAAGACAAGTTGCCACGAGAATAAGTATTTTGGTGTATTTATTCATGAATTTTGGTTTTAAAATAAACGGTTATAATATTTTTCATTGCGTGATCATACCATTGCATCCATTTGGATCTATTGAAACTACAAAGACACAAAGTTGTATTTTTTAAAATTACTCAAAATTTCCTTAGGATTTAAATTGTTTTCCGAAATCTGTATCTTTACAAAAAAAATCCATGCACGAAACAGCCGATTTTATTCCGTCCAAGAAATACAAAACTACCGAAAAAGGCAGTTTTAAATGGAGTGCACCGAGTAATATTGCGCTAATAAAATATTGGGGCAAGAAAGAAAATCAGATTCCCGAAAATCCGTCGGTAAGTTTTACTTTGAACAATTGCAAAACGATAACGGAATTAAAGTTTGAACCAAAACAAAATCAAGACGATACCTTTTCATTTGATTTACTTTTTGAAGGAAAACCAAAGGAAGATTTTAAGCCGAAAATTCAAAAATTTTTCGAGCGTATAGAAATCTATATGCCGTTTTTAAAAGAATACCATTTCACCATCAACACCGAAAACACTTTCCCGCATAGTTCCGGAATTGCTTCTTCTGCGTCGGGAATGGCAGCTATATCGGTGAATTTGATGAGTCTGGAGAAAACATTATTTCCGGAAATGACCGATGACTATTTTTATAAAAAAGCATCTTTTTTAGCCCGATTAGGCTCCGGAAGTGCTTGCCGTAGCGTCAAGGGAAGTCACGTTATTTGGGGAAAACACGACAATATCGCTGAAAGTTCTGATTTATTTGGAGTCGAATTTCCGTATGAAATACACCCCAATTTCAATAATTTTCAAGACACAATTTTATTAGTTGACAAAGGCGAAAAACAAGTTTCGAGTACTGTTGGCCATGATTTGATGCACGCCCATCCTTATGCCAAAAGGAGATTCATACAAGCCGGTGAAAATCTTGACAAACTCGTTGCGATTTTCAAAAAAGGCAGTTTAAATGCTTTTATCGAAATTGTTGAAAGCGAAGCATTAACGCTTCATGCGATGATGTTAACTTCTATTCCGTATTTTATTTTAATGAAACCAAACACTTTAGAAATCATCAACGCCATTTGGAAATTCAGAAATGAAACAAAAATTCCGGTTTGTTTCACCCTAGATGCCGGCGCTAACGTACATATTTTATATCCCGAAAACGTTGTAAACGAAGTTTTATCGTTTATTAAACAGGATTTAGTTGGCTATTGCCAAAATGGTCACTACATTTGTGATGAAGTTGGTTTGGGCGCAATACAATTGAGCAATTAATTGCAGTAAATCACGTTCAGTAATTGTCTATTATCAATTCTATATGAAAGGACCTTTATTCTACTCAAAAATATTACTCTTCGGAGAATATGGCATCATCGAAGATTCCAAAGGTTTATCCATTCCTTACAATTTTTACAAAGGCGCTCTTAAGGTTGCTGAAAACCCCGATGCCGAAGCCATAAAATCCAATGCAAGTTTGAGTCGTTTTGTTTTCTATCTTGAAAATTTACAAAAAGAGCATCCCGAATTGGTGACTTTTGATCTCGAAACTTTACACAAAGATGTCGCCAGCGGCATGTATTTCGATTCTAGCATTCCGCAAGGATATGGCGTCGGGAGCAGCGGTGCATTAGTAGCGGCGATTTACGACAAATATGCCAAGAACAAGATTACCGTTTTGGAGAATCTTACACGTGAAAAGTTACTTATCCTAAAAACAATTTTTGGACAAATGGAATCTTTTTTTCACGGGAAAAGTTCTGGTTTAGATCCGCTAAACAGTTATCTGAGCATACCAATTTTAATCAATTCTAAAGACAACATTGAAGCAACCGGCATTCCGACACAAAGTTTCGACGGAAAAGGCGCAGTATTCTTGCTAGATTCTGGCATTGTAGGCGAAACAGCTCCAATGGTCAACATTTTCATGGAAAACCTTAAAGACAAAGGCTTTCGAACAATGCTAAAAAACCAATTCGTAAAATATACGGATTTGTGCGTCGAGAATTTCCTTGGCGGCGACATGAAATCACTTTTCACCAATACCAAGCAATTGTCAAAAGTCGTTTTGAACAATTTCAAGCCAATGATTCCGGAGCAATTCCATAGCATTTGGCAAAAAGGAATCGACACCAACGATTATTACCTGAAACTTTGCGGTTCTGGCGGTGGCGGTTATATTCTTGGCTTCACAGAAGACCTTGAAAAAGCCAAAAAATCCCTTAAAGATTACAAGTTAGAAGTAGTTTACCAGTTTTAGGCCTCAAAACCCAACACCTAAAACCCAGCACCCAAAATGCTCAGCAGAAAGAACAAGCTTCTCGTCATGAAAATCGTCAGTTTGTTTTCTGTCGTTCGTGGCTATAATATTCCTATCATTGTTCTGGCGCAGTATTTATCGGCAATTTTTATAATAGCGAAAGACAAGCGAGCGCTCAAAATCATTCTTGATCCCAATTTATTTTTTATTGTCTTAGCATCATCCGCAGTAATCGCTTCGGGTTATATCATCAATAACTTCTACGATTCTAAAAAAGATTTGATCAATCGCCCAAACAAATCAATGCTCGACAGATTGGTCAGTCAAAAGACAAAGCTGAATGTTTATTTTTCGTTGAATTTCATCGCCGCTTTTATTGCAATTTTTGTTTCGTGGCGTGCGGTTCTGTATTTTTCGGTATATATTTTCATGATTTGGTTTTATTCCCATAAGATTAAAAAATATGCGATTATTGGAAATCTAATGGCGGCATTTTTAGCGATTTTGCCGTTTTTTGCTATTCTTTTATATTACAAGAATTTATACGAAGTCATTTTTTCACACGCTACTTTCCTATTTCTACTGCTGTTAATCCGCGAAATGATTAAAGATTTAGAAAACATGAGAGGTGATTTTGCTTCCGATTACAAAACCGTTCCAATTATTTACGGCGAAACTACTTCCAAAAGAGCGATTACGATTTTAGCGACGCTCACCATTATTCCGGTTTACGTTCTGATCGAAATTTACGATGTCGGCTACATGGACATTTATTTCTATCTGTGCCTAATCACGCTAATTTTCTTCCTTATAAAACTATGGAAATCCAACACCAAAGAAGAATTCCTATTGCTTCACAATGTCTTAAAAGTCCTAATTGGAGCGGGCGTTTTCTGCATCGTTCTTATTGACCCTTCGGTTTTGTGGCATGGCAGAAATCTTTTAATGGCAATTCGATTTTTTTGAAGCTAATCCGGCTGTCGGCTAAATCTTTTCCCTGCTAAAGAAGCAGGAAAAAGGATAACGCTCCTATCCGGGCTAGAGCATCCTGCAAACATTCACGCACTATTGCCAAGAATAACCTATCTTTGCATAAATTTTTTTAGAATTTATGAATAAGAACGAAGGCAATAACAGAAGAACTGGCAGTTCAAGACCATCTTCGAACAAGCCAACCCGAGGCGGAGCCGAACGGAGCGGAGCTAAACCGGCCATGGCCAAACGCGCGCAAGGACCGAAAAAAGCGAAACCAACCACAGAAAAAGCTGCTGAACCGGTTTCAGACAAACCTGCAAAAAAACCAAATCAGGCACCAAAAAGAGCGAAAGCTTCAGACGAAATGCGTCTTAATAAATACATCTCCAATTCCGGAGTTTGCTCGCGTCGTGATGCGGATATTTACATCCAATCCGGCAATGTAAAAGTGAATGGCATTCCAGTAACAGAAATGGGTTACCTCGTAAAAATAACCGATGTAGTGAATTTTGACGGCGTGACTTTAACCCCGGAAAAGAAAGAATATATTCTTTTGAACAAACCAAAAAACTTCACCACTGCTTTCGACGAAGGTCAGGAACAACGCAATGTACTCGAATTAGTACGCGGTGCCACCAATGCCAAAATCGCATCGGTGGGCAGAATGGACAAAAATACAACCGGTTTATTGTTGTTTACCAATGATACCGATATGATCCGAAAATTCAGTTTACCAAGTCAGAAATCTTCTAAAATTTACCAGGTTTCTTTAGACAAAAACCTGAAATTTGAAGATTTGGAAAAAATTAGCGGTGGCGTTACTATCGACAACCATCGTATTTTTATAGAAGAAATCAGTTATATCGAAGACCAGCCAAAAAGTGAAGTTGGTTTGAAACTCAAAACTTCAAATGTAAAAGTAGTGCGCAACATCTTCGAACATTTCAAATACGATGTATTGCGAATTGACCGTGTTGCTTTTGCAGGTTTGACCAAGAAAAACCTCCCACGTGGTAATTGGCGGTTCCTTACTGAACAGGAAATCATCAACCTGAAAAACGCTTAATAGCATAAAAACAACTCCTGCCACAAACAGGAGTTTTTTAGTATGAGCATCTGTGGTAAAAACCAATTAGAATATCAAAAATAAATGAGTCAGGAACAATTACAATCTATCGCTTTCAGATGGTTTGAAGCTTTCAATGCACATAACCTTGAACAGCTTTTATCGTTATATGAAGAGGACGCGGAACATTTTAGTCCGAAATTAAAAATCAGAAAACCCGAAACCAACGGCTATGTTTCAGGCAAACCTGCTTTGCGCGAATGGTGGCAAGATGCGTTTGACCGATTGCCTACTTTACACTACAAAGTCACAACATTAACCGCCAATTCCGATCGCGTTTTTATGGAATATATACGACAGGTTAGCGGAGAAGAAGACATGTTAATCGCTGAAGTTTTGGATGTAAAAGAAGGAAAAATAATTACTTCTCGTGTGTATCACGGTTAATGATTACAGCTGGTCTTTTTGCAGAAAAAAATCCTTCAAATAGTAAGGCTCAAAATAAGCGACATCAACAGTGTCGTTTTTTTTGTATTTATCGAAACTCAATCCAGCCATATCATTTGCTGATGGATAAGTCACTTCGTCAGCCACAATAAAATTGCTACTGGTTAGTACGGTTTTGAGTTTTTCAGGACAATCGCTAATGAAATGAACCATTTCTGTTATTTCAGCATAAGAAGTTTCGGTGATTACTTCTGCCTTTACATTTTCTGTTTTTTGATAATTTGCATCAAAAACAGCACTGTAAACTTCCATACGTCGTGCATCAATCATCGGAACAATTAAACCTGAATTCACTTTTGCTTTCAATGCCAAAACATTCAAAGTATCAACCGCAATAAGCGGAATATTGAGTGCAAAACACAAGCCTTTTGCTGCAGAAACGCCAATACGCAATCCCGTATAAGAACCCGGACCTTGGCTCACGGCAATCGCATTAAGGTCGCTGAATTTTAAATGCGTTTCCGCAAGGATTTCTTCAATAAAAACGTGGAGTTTTTCGGCATGAGAATAGCCTTGTTCTGCCATTTCTTTGCACAATAACGTTACGCCGTCTTTTGCAATGGCTACGGAACAACTCTTCGTTGCTGTTTCAATATTAAGGATGTAAGCCATTAACGTTGATTATTTTTTATTGGCGTTTTTATCGGTTGTTGTGACCATATCTCCCGAATTTAAATCTTTTGTAACCGTGGAATAAGGCCCAACAATAATGACATCGCCTTTTTTGATTCCGGATAACACTTCAATATTGGTGTCATCTTGAATACCCGTTTTTACAACCCTTATTCTGGCTTTATTTCCGGATTTCACAAAAACACATTCGAATTTTTTATCATTCTTCTGCGCCACTTTATCCGCTTCTTCAGCCATTTCGGGTTTCTTTGAGGCTGCAGTATCCGATTTAATCACTACCGCACTAATTGGCACACCAATAACATTCTCTTTTCTTGTTGTGATAATGTCAACAGTTGCAGTCATTCCTGGTCTGAACGGCGAATAACTCTGTGGTTTGCCTTGCAATAAATCCTGATACGATGCTTTTAAAATTCGTACTTTTACTTTAAAATTAGTTACCTGATCGGTCGTGGTGGTGGTGGTTGCAGAATTAGAAATGCTTGTCACAATTCCTTTAAATTGTTTTTTAAGGTAGGCATCCACTTCAACATTTGCCGAATCTCCAACGTTAATTTTTACGATATCATTCTCATTAACATCGACTTCAACTTCCATATTATTGAGATTGGCAACGCGAAGAATTTCTGTTCCGGTCATTTGTTGGGTACCTAAAACCCTTTCACCTAATTCTACCCCAAGCGACGAAATGGTCCCATCTGCAGGCGAATAAATAGTAGTTCTTCCCAAGTTGTCTTTGGCTTCATTCACGGTAGCCGATGCGCTTTTTACATTATAATAGGCCGATTGCTGGCTGGCTTTCGCAACTTCAAATGCAGAAATACTTTTGTCCCAGTCAGATTTTGAAATGATACCTTTTTCAAACAAGGATTTATTTCTGTCGTAACTGGCTTTTGCTTCTTTAAACTGTGCATCCGCTTGGCTCAGGCCGGCTTTTGTTTGCGACAATCCTGCAACAGTTCTGTTAAATCCTGAGGTGTACAAATCTGGATTGATTTTTACGAGTAAATCGCCTTTTTTAACAACCTGACCTTCTTTTATAGGCAAGGCTATTATTTCGCCAGACACTTCTGAGGATATTTTTACTTCAATTTCCGGTTGGATTTTTCCAGTTGCCGAAACGGTTTCGACAATTGTTATTGCGTCAACTACCGCGGTTTCTACTGATTTTCCGTGTTCATTTCCGCCAAAAGCTGCTTTTAAAGCATAAAAAGCGCCCGTTACAATTACAATAACAACCAATAGTATTACAAGTATCTTTTTTAGCATAATTATTAATTTTGAATTATCGGAATTCCGAAATAGAATTCTACTACTTTTATTCTGAAAATATAATCATATTTGGTTCTTAAAACTTCGGATTGTGCATTTACATACAAGGTTTGTGCTTGGTTCAAATCGAAGGCATTCATCAATCCGACATTGAATTTTTCTTTGGCATAATTATAAGCTTCTGTTCTTGCTTCCAGCGCTGAAACCGCCGATTCATAAGAATTCAATGCGCCGTTTGCATCTTTAAATGCGGTATAAACATTGCGCTCCAAGTCTAACTCTTGTTGGCTGAATGCTATTTTAGAGCGTTCTAATGCCACTTTGGATCGCTGTACATTATTG
Organism: Flavobacterium sp.; assembly: GCA_029946065.1. GTDB lineage: Bacteria > Bacteroidota > Bacteroidia > Flavobacteriales > Flavobacteriaceae > Flavobacterium. The sequence goes on along the minus strand of JAQSDU010000020.1, from coordinate 229,672 downwards.
CGAACCGAAAATCCATTAAAGATAGGAACATTTAGGCTCACACCAAAACTATGACTTTTGTTGTCGCTCAACTGCATAAAAAACGGATTGGTATAAGCAGTGGTCGCATTACTTCCAAAACTATAAAACCCACGCAACGTTGGCTGATAGGCACCAGAAGAAATTTTCAAATCTTTCTCGGCCATTTCCAAATTGGTTCTTGCAATTTTTAACTCAACTCTTTGCTCTTTTGCTTTTGCATAAATGGCTTCGGGTGTTTGCTTCATGGTTTCACTTTCGGGAACTTCATAATCGCTATCGACAATGTCAAAATTTTGAAAATCATCTAGTTGAAGCAACTGCGCCAAGCTTAGTTTAGAAATAAACAAAGTGTTTTCTGCGATTACAACCGCCTGTTTGTTAGACGCAACAGTTGCTTTTATGTCTAATAAATCACCTCGTGGCACCGAACCTGCGTTGACGAGTTCTTGGGTGCGCTGCTGTTGTTTTTCATTATTGGTCTGTTGCTCAATTTGTACTTTAAGATTTTCTTTATTGAAAAGAATCTGCAAGAAAGCATTGGCAACATTCAGGGAAATATCGTCTTTTATTTTATCCAATTGGTATTGCGCCGCAATGATCCCCAGTTTTGTTTTTCGCAATCGATTTTGGTTCTGAAGCCCTTTGTAAATATCAACGCCCACATCGAGTCCGACTCTTGTGTTTTGAAACGTTTGTGTTTCGGCATTATTAGTAACGGGATTAAAGTTAAGTCCGATATTCCATCCATGAGAAGCCGAGCCGTTAACGGTTGGCAGCATGCTTCCGAAGGCATCGCTTTTATCAATAGCGGCAATCTGGTTGTCGAGATCGGTTTGCTTGATGGTGATATTGTTCTTTAGCGCATATTCAACGCATTCCCGCAAAGTCCATTTTTTCGCTTGTGCCTGAAGTGACATCCCTGTAAAAAGCAATAAGAACAAAATGATACAACTATTTTTTCTCATAAATTTGAAATAAGAGCACGGCTGTCAACCCTGCAAATTTAATATTTTTTACTGATTCTGGTTCGTTTCTGAATAATTCTGTGCTAAACGAAATTATTTATTTTGTTCTTCTTTTTTAAGTCCTTGGTTCCACACTTTGATTTTATCCGACGCATTGATGCCGCTTTTGACTTCTACATAAATACCGTCGCTTACGCCCAGTATAACATCTTTCTTTTGAAATTTTTGTCCAGAAATTTGCACTTCTACAAAAGGCTTCTTGGTTTTTTCGTCAAACTGTATCAAGCCTTCCTTTATCGCCAATACATTGGTAGCTTTATCTAGTATGATCGAGGCATTAGCGCTCAATCCGGCACGAATAAAAGTTGTATCGCGGTGCGTTAATTTGGCTTTGATTTCAAATTGAATGGCGCCATTTTCCGTTTTTCCTTTTGGTGCGATGTAATTTAATATACCGTCGAATTTTTTGTTTTCTATGGCTCCGACGGTGATTTCGATTGGCAGGTTTTCTTTGATTTTCCCCACTTCCGATTCATCGACCTTACCCACAAAAATCATTTTGTCAACATCAGCCAAGCTGGCAATTGTGGTGCCTTCGTTGAAATTGTTACTTTCGATAACCTGATTACCAACTTTTACGGGAACTTCGAGCACCATTCCGGTTACCGTTGAACGAATCATAGTATTTGCGGCACTTCCGAGGCTTTTTGTGGTTCCGGTTTTTACTATTTCGTAGCTTTGCTTTGTGGCATTGTAATTTTGCTTTGCTTGTTTGTATGCCAATTCCGAAGCTTCATAATCATTGGCAGAAATGACACCTTTGTCAAACAAAGTTTTTTGTCTTTTGTATGCTTTCTCCTGATTGTCTAATTCGTTTTTCGCGCTGATGACCTGGTTCTGTGTTGTATTAAGGTTGTTCACGTTCGGTACGACTTTGATTTTAGCAATCAAATCGCCTGCTTTTACAAAACCACCTGCTTCCACATAGATCTCTTCGATGATTCCGGAGATGTTAGGTTTGATCAAAACTTCTTCATCTGGAACAATGCTTCCTGTGGCAATGGTGTTTTTGATAATGGTTTTTGTTTCCGGTTTATCGGTTTCAAAAACGATTGGCGATTGTTGGTTTTTGTTGTACAAATAATACAAAGCGCCGAAGAATACTACAGCGATAAATATTAAAAGGATAATGGTAATGCCTCTTTTCATTTGATTATAATTGGTTTTATTCTGTTCTTAATGCGTCAACGGGTTTTACTTTTATGGCAATTTGTGCCGGAATGAAACCGGCGAGTAATCCTGAAAATATTAAAATCATCAGGGCAATCAACACAACGGTTAAATCGACACTCGGATTAGCAAACATCATGTCTTCGCTTGGCATTGAATCTAATGCTGCGTTTATAGATGCGATAAACCCTGTTGCTATCGCAATCCCGAGCATGCCGGCGATAATGGTCAGGAAAATAGATTCTGTTAAAACTTGGGATCTGATAGCACGTGGCGTTGCGCCTAAAGCACGTCGTATTCCAATTTCTTTCGTCCGTTCCTTGACCACTATGAGCATTATATTTGATATTCCAATAACGCCCGACAGCAGCACCAATATCCCGACGAAATAAGCGATAAACTTCAGTATCAGGAACAATCCTGTGACTTTGCTAAATTCCTTGAATAAGTCAAAATTGCCAATGGCTCGATCATCATCTGGGCTTATATCGTGCCGCTCTCTCATAAAAGCAAAAATACTTTCTTTCAAGTCTGTAATAGAAGTGCCGTCTTTTGCAGTAATCGTCATCCAACCCACGACTTCTCCATAATTAAACGCTTGTTGGAACGCTGTAAATGGAATAAAAACTTTCTTTTGCGCTTCTTCAGCATTGCCATCGTTTGACTTTGCGTTGTAAATCCCTACGACCATAAAATTGACCCCATTGATTTTGATGTAAGTACCAATCGGTTCTTCTCCTTTTTTATACAATTCATTGATAACCCCTTGCCCGACTACGACAACTTTTCTTTTTTGATTGATATCGCCATAATTGATGAATCGACCTTTTGTTATCGTCATTGATTCCTGATAAACGATTTCAGGATAATCACCATAAACGGTGAAAGCAGCGGTTTTTGTGCCTCGAACGATGTTGTTAGCGCCTTCATAACCACCAAGTTGATTGCGTGGCGAAACATATTGCAAATCTGGAAAATTTTCTTTTAAAGCATTGACATCATCATTCTTAAAATTATAATCACGGTTTTTCGGAAATCCTTTGTATGCTTTTGAAGTGTTTTGCGTCCACATAAACATGGTATTTGTTGCTGTTCCTTCAAAACCTCTTTTGACACCATTTTCAAGTCCTTTTCCAGCAGCCAGTAATAAAACCAGAATGAACATACCCCATCCCACACCAAATCCGGTTAAGATTGACCTGAACATATTGGCGCTTAAAGCCTGCAGAATTTCATTCCATTTGTCTTTGTCAAACATAATTATTCATCTCTTAAGGCAATTATGGGTTTAATCTTTGCTGCTCTGTATGCCGGAAAAAAACCAGCCAATGCGCCAGAAAATATCAATAAAAGTAAAGTCGTAAATGCCACATTAAAATCGACTTGTGGATTCAAGAAAAAATCACTTGTGATCATGGGTCCAGCGATTTCTAACAAAAGTAAACTCGTCAGCAAACCCACAAAGCCAGAAATTGTCGTGATGAATATCGATTCGTGCAAAATCATTCCGATAATAGCAATGGGCGGTGCACCGAGTGCTTTCCTGATACCGATTTCTTTTGTTCTTTCTTTTACTATGATCAACATGATATTGCTCACGCCAACAACGCCAGCGATAATAGTCATGATGCCAACCCACCAGAAAAATAACCTTATATATAAATTGATGTCATAAAATTTCTTCGAATCTTCTACTGAATTATGAACGTTGATAGCGCCTTTGTCATTCGGCGCAATCGAATTTTTGCCTTTTAGAAGTTGTTCAACACCTTCGCTAAAAGCTTTTGATTGTGCAATTGCCGCATCATAGTCGGCAGTTTTTTTCATCACGAAAGACAGATTGCTAATTTTATCGGCATAGCCAAAAACCCTTTGTGTGGTTGATATTGGAAGATAAACACGGCTTTCTTCTCTTTCTCCTGCAGGATCGGTAAAAACGCCAATTACCTTAAATGGAATTGAATTAAGCATGATTTCTTCACCAACGGGATCCTTGCCTTTGAATAAATCGGAACTTACTTTCTGACCGATTACGGCTACCTTTTCATAATGATCCACGTCGTTTGAGTTGAAATATCTACCGGATATGACACTTACATTTTCTATATATTGATGGTCGGGATAAGCTCCGCGCAATTGGTAATTTCCGGTTTCTTTTCCGTAAACCGCCTGACCATTCCAGCTTGTGATGGTAGCGCTTTTTTTGTCGAGTTGTGCGTCGTATTTCTGTACCGACATGTCAAAATCGTTGTTATGCAATTGGACATCGCGCCCTGGATTCAATCCTTTGTATTCAACAGTTGTAGTACCAGGCCACAATTCGATGATTCCGACAGCATCGTTTTCGAATTGCTTTTCAACCCCATTCTGCAAACCTTTTCCTACGCCAAGAAGAATTACCAAAATGAAAATCCCAGACGCGACAGAAATTCCCGTAAGGAATGTGCGCAATTTGTTTTTCCCAATCGCCTCAAAGATTTCCTGCCAGCGTTCAATACTAAACATAGGATGACGCTCTTTGTTGTTTGACAATTTTATCTTCGATGATTAATCCGTCTTTCAGGACAACATTTCGTTTGCACATTGCTGCAATATCGGGTTCGTGGGTGACGATGAGAATGGTTTTTCCTTCATCATTAATCGCCTGAATGAGTTCCATTACTTCATAGGAAGTTTTGGTATCCAAGGCGCCGGTAGGTTCATCCGCTAATAAAACTTTCGGATGCGAAGCCAAAGCCCTTGCGATGGCAACACGCTGTTTTTGCCCGCCAGACAATTCACTCGGCAAATGATGCGAATGGGTTTCTAGGCCGACTTTTTTAAGATAATTCATCGCTATCTCATTGCGTTCGCGGCTTTTGACACCTTGATAATACAAAGGCAAAGCTACATTGTCGAGTGCTGATTTGTAATTGATTAGATTGAATGATTGAAACACGAACCCAAGGAATTTATTGCGGTATTTCGATGCAATGGTCTCGTTCAGGTTTTTGATTAGCGTACCGTCAAGATTATATGTGCCGGAATCTGCTTCGTCGAGAATTCCGAGGATATTGAGTAAAGTTGATTTTCCAGAACCTGAAGAACCCATAATGGCTACCAATTCGCCTTCCTTTATACTAAAATTGATACCTTTCAATACATGAAGCGTAGAATTTCCTGTTTTATATGATTTGTGCAAATCGGTAATTTCAATCATTTTGATTCGGTTTGGGCAATATTAATCAGAAGAAAAACAATTCATTGATAAAGAAACGTTAATACTTATCAGACGCTTCACTAATTAAAGTTAAGACGTTGAAAAAATGAATATGTTACAACATTTTTAAAATTATGTGTTACGAATGGTTAATTTTACGGCTGAAAAATCACAATCATGAATGCTACAAAATCATATTTGCTCCTATTCATTTCCATAATATTCTTGGGAAGTTGCGCTTCAACCCAAAAAATTGCAGCTTTAAAACCAGAACCAGACGATGCTTCTCCGTTGCTTTATGACAATGTGCCTTCATTTATCAGTCTTCCGATAAAGATCAAACTGAAGGACATCGAAAACCAAACCAACAAGCTAATGACCGGCTTGATTTATGAGGACAACAACATCGAAGACGACGACTATACTGTAAAAGTTTGGAAACTCGCACCGATTACGCTATCTAATGAGAACGGAAAAATAAAGACCATATTGCCTTTAAAAGCCACAGTAAATTATCGTTATGGCATTAATAAACTTGGCATTTCATTGATGGACACACGGGAATTTAACTTCAACGGCGTGATTACCTTGATTAGCGATGTAAGTCTTACGAATTGGAAATTAAACACGAATACACAACTAAAATCACTTGATTGGAAGGAAAGTCCAACCATAAATATCGCTGGAAAAAGCATCGCAATTACTTATTTGATCAATCCTGCAGTAAAGCTTTTTAAATCGAAAATCGAAAAAAGCATCGACGAAAATATCAAAAAAGCAATGGATTTTAAGCCAAACGTAATTGATGCTCTCGAAAAAATATGTACGCCTTCGCAAATGAGTGCTGATTATGACAGTTGGTTGCGCATCGTTCCAACAGAATTATACACTACGGACGCACAAATACTAAAAGAAAACATTACGATGAATATGGGTTTAAAATGCACGATTGAAACATTGGTCGGACATCAACCCGAAAATAAATTTGATCGTAATAAACTTGTTTTGAAACCTGTTGCTTCCATTCCTGATAAAATTACGGCAAATATCGTTGCAGTTTCGACTTATAAAGATGCTTCTGCCGTAATGGTGAAGAATTTTCAAGGCAAGGAATTTGGTTCGGGAAGCAAAAAAGTAACTGTTCAAAATGTAGCGCTATGGCACAAAAATGGCAAAATGGTGATCGCTTTGGATTTATTGGGAAGCGTAAATGGAACGATTTATTTGTCAGGATTCCCACAATACAACGAAGCAACAAAAGAGATTTTCTTTGATCAACTGGACTATGCTTTGGACACCAAAAGTACTTTGTTGAGGACTGCCAATTGGCTTGCCAGCGGTCTGATTTTGAAGAAAATTCAGGAAAGTTGCCGTTATTCTATTAAACCGAATCTGGATGAAGGCAAAGAAAACATGCTCAAATATATGAAAAATTACTCGCCGACACCGGGCGTTTTTATCAATGGCAGCATGAATGATATTGAATTTAAGAAAGTGCAGTTGACCAATAAGGCGATTATCGCTTTTCTATCAGTGACTGGAGCAGTGAGCGTGAATGTTGACGGACTTAAATAATAATAATGTAGCTTTTCGTGAACTCATTATTAACTATTAATTTGCATTATTAATTTTCTTCTTTTTGTTGTAAACCCTATAGATCACAATTGCCAAAATTCCAACCAAAAGATATGGAAAAACCATTAGATAAACAATTCCATCATTGACGGCTTCAGCTTTTTGGGTACCTTCTTCGGTTTCAAGAACAGCGCGACACATAGCGCATTGGGCGTGAGAAATGACTGGCAGCAGATAGCAGCCGACAACTAGCAGATAGCAGATAGCCGTCTTCAGCCTTATTCCGCTTTTCTGAAATTCCAACTTTCTGCCTTTCTGTCTTTTTACTTTATACATAATAAGGCGCAATCATAAAATAAACTATAACCCCCGTAACGGCAACATACAACCAAATTGGGTAAGTAATTCTTGCGATTTTTTTATGCCTCTCGAAACTTTGTCCTATAGCACGTACATACGAAATCAAAACCAGTGGAATTACGGCAATCGACAAAGTAATATGTGTGAACAAGATGAAAAAATAAACATATCGGATGACACCTTCACCGCCGAATTTCGTTGCATCTGTTGTCATGTGATAAGCGATGTACATTAGCAAAAACAAAAGCGAACAGCCAATGGCGACTTTCATCAGCCGTTCGTGCAATTGGCGTTTTCCGTTTTTAACGGCATTGACGGCAGTAACCAACAAAATGGCAGTAATGCCGTTGATTGTAGCGTAAATAGGCGGTAAAAACTTTAATGGCGTTACATTAATGCCGTAATCTTTGAGTCTGATGCTAAAAAGTGCCACAACTGCCAACGGAATTACAATTGACAAAATAACAATCCAAACGTTGTATTTTTTTTCTGCTGCTGTTTGTTCCATTATTCTTCGAGTAAAATTTTAATATCTTCTTTTATGTCATTCACGCCGCTTTTCTCCGTGCCTTCGTAGTACATGATTGGATTGCCTTCTTTTAATCGACAACGGATATTGCCTTTTTTATCAATCAATGCAAAATAGCCGGAATGCTCAAATCCGCCACCGATTTTTTCGTTTTTTCCAGCATAAATATTGAACCCTTTATTGGCAAGATCATAAATATATTCCTTTTTTCCGGTAAGGAAATGCCAGTTTTCAGATTTTACACCTAAATCTTTTGCGTGCTTTTTCAAGACTTCCGGAGTGTCATTTTCAGGATTAATGGTAATGGACGCGATGCCGAAATTTTTATTTCCGTAGAACAAATCTTCGACCGTTCTGAGGCTGGCATTCATTCGCGGACAAATGGTTGGGCATGTAGCAAAGAAAAACTCTAGAACATAAACTTTGCCTTTATAGGTTTCGTTGTTGACGATTTTGTTATTTTGATCGGTGAGTTCAAATTTCGGCGCAGGACCCATAAGATATAACGCATCGGCAGATTTGTTATTCGTAACTACATTAAGACGATCGCCCTGAACGATGTCATTGTTTTTTATTCTTTCTACAATTTTTGGAACCACTAAAATCCCAAAAACCAGAATTACGAAAGAAATAGCGATATAAGATTTATTTTTCATTAGCCAAAAAATTAAATTTCTCGTTTTGACGCGTTGTGGTTCTTTTTAAGTGCTGCGCGGTATTCGTATAAAATTACTTTGAAATCATCAAGCATTTCATTGCTAAGTTCCGATGGATGAAAAGTGTTATAACCTTCCTTGTATTCTTTTTTGTCTTTGCGACCGCGCAGGTTCCTGTCTTTGTCAACGATGTAAACGTTTGGTGTTCCCAGATCAGTGTTGAGTTTTCCTTTGAGCTTTAAAGCGTCGTAGTAAGACTGAATTTCTTCGGGTTTTGCAAAGATAAAATGCCATCCGGAAATATCGGTAAAGACATCCAATGCGTCAATTACTTTTTTAGTATCGGCTTCTGTTCCCAATGGACAAATGACCACAAACTGCAAATCTTTGAATGTATGATATTGTTGGTAGATTTTTTCGTTCAGATTGAAATAATTACCGCGGTTTTTGACAATATCTGTTCCGGAAAAACCAAGAATCGTGATTTTATTGTTGAGAGAAACTTTTTCTCCGTTTAAGGATTTCCACGCTCCGAAATCAGGAATTTTTGGTGTAACCGTAGGCAATTTAGTAAAACTGTTGATGCCCGAAGCAAAGAATAAATAGGCTACAATTGGCAGCACAAAAAGCACGAAAAGAACAATATTTTTTTTCATTTTAAAATCGGAAATAATTCCAGTACAAAAATAAAAAAAGACGGTCGTAAAACCGTCTTTTTTGTGAATTAATATGCTGTTAAAAATTCCATTTTATGGTGGCATTTTTAAAAACCTCGAATATATAATTGCCTTCTACTAAAAGTATGAAAAGTAAATAAATCACTAGAAAGATTACAGGCGCAACAACCGCCCAACGAAGGCTTGCTTTTTCGCCTTCCATGTGCATAAATGCCCATACGATAAAATAAGCTTTAACAATTGTAAGGATATAGAAAAACCAATTCAATAAATTCATTCCTAAAAAGAAATTAAGGTGCATTACCTCCGGTTTAATAATACCGAAAATTACCTCAATAATTGTTATTCCTGAAAGTAAGAAAAATACTTTCCAAATTCTTTTTGTATTAGAAACATGTTCGTGTGACATAATAATAACTTTTAAAAATTAAACCAGATAGAAAACCGTAAATACGAATACCCATACCAAATCCACAAAGTGCCAGTACAAACCTACTTTTTCTACCATTTCATAGCTCCTTCTTTTCTCGTAAGTTCCTAAGATTACATTGAAGAAAATAATAATATTTATGATTACCCCAGAAAATACGTGGAAACCGTGAAAACCAGTAATGAAGAAAAAGAAATCGGCGAACAATTTACTTCCGTATTCGTTTCTTTCCAAATTAGCCCCCTCAACTACTAAATGTGCGCTAGCGAGTCTTCGTTCAGATTCGGCTCTTGTTAGAATTTCTTTGTGCTTGATGTGGTTTAATCCAGGCTGAAGCGTTTTATCTGCTTTATTTTCTTTGGAATCTTCGTAGATAACTTCTGTTCTTACTAATAATTCCGGATGTTCTTTGAAAGCAGTTTGCACTTCATTCACAGAAAAAGTTGGCAAAGCCGCTTCTTTCATGAACCATTTTCCTTTGTTTCTGGTCAGTTGTTCTCTTTCTTCTGGAAGTTGTTTAACGAAATCTTCCATTTTAACCCTTTTACCGGTGTTGTCTACAAATTGCAAGATACTTCCACCTTTTGTTTCGATAGCACCATATTCACCTTTGATGAAGTTGCTCCACTCCCAGGCTTGTGAGCCTACGAATATTAAACCACCAATGATGGTCAGGAACATATAAATGGCCACTTTTGATTGCTGAAGTTTATGCCCCGCATCTACCGCCAAAACCATTGTTACGGACGAGAAAATTAAGATAAACGTCATCAATGCCACGTAATACATCGGAGCCGGAACGCCATGCATGAATGGAAAGTGGGTAAAAACCTCTTCGGCTGAAGGCCAGGTTTCAATAAATTTAAATCTGGAAAAACCATAAGAAGCAAGAAATCCTGAGAAAGTTAAGGCATCAGATACGATGAAAAACCACATCATTAATTTGCCATAGCTTGCCCCAAGTGGCTCGTTGCCGCCGCCCCATGTTTTTTGTCCGGTGTTTGCAGTAGTAACTGTCGGTTCCATAAAAGTTATTCGTTAAAAGTTCCCAAATTTACGTTTTTTTCTTATTTAAAGAAATATAAAAACAAAAACAAATACAACCATAAAAAATCAAGAAAGTGCCAAAACATCGCACCTAGCTCTATTCCAAGGGTTTGTGAAGCATTGTATTTTTGTTTAAAATGATTATAAATTATGACCAAAAGCGAAATTAATCCGCCCGCAAGGTGCAGCAAATGCGTTAACACGACCACATACAAAAAAGCAACCGTAATTCTGCTTGCATCGCCCGAAGGATATAGGTTGTTCAAATACAATTCATGAAAACCATTGAACTGAAAATAAACAAACAAAATTCCGAGCACTAAAGTACTCAAAAGATAAGTAGAAGTCGCTTTTTTATCGTCTTTTTGGATTGCAATCTTTGCCATGTGAAAAGTAAGGCTGCTAATTAAAATCAGCACTGTACTGATGATAAACGAAACCGGCATCTCGAAACTTTTCCAATCGGCCCTCGATTTACTAACGACATAAGCACTTGTCAATCCGGCAAAAACCATTATCATGCTGATCATCGCAAACCACAAAAGCAATTTTTTGGAGCGTGCATTTCTTTCCTTATGTTCTTGGAATGTCATTGTCATAATTATCGTATAAATTTATCAAATATATAAATCAATTGTAAAAGCGTGATGTAGGAAACACTCACTAGCATCAGTGTTTTAGCGGCTTTTGCGGTTCTTAGTTTGTATAATTTTACGGCAAAGAACAGCATCCACAAGCCTAACAAAAACACCAAAACCGCAGCAATCGGCGAAATGAACAATTGTCCTGTATAACCCAAAGCCGGCAGTAACGAAGCAACAATCATCCAAACAGTATATAAAATCGTCTGTAAGGCAGTCGTTGTGTTTTTCTTTCCGGAAGGCAACATGAAAATACCGGCTTTTTCATAATCGTCATACAAAAACCAACCGATGGACCAAAAATGCGGAAATTGCCAGAAAAATTGTATCAGGAATAAGGTACCCGCTTCGATGCCAAATTCGCCTGTAGCGGCAACCCAGCCCAACATAAATGGAATCGCACCCGGAAATGCGCCCACAAAAACAGACAAAGGCGTAACCGTTTTTAGCGGCGTATAAACACTGGTGTATAGGAAAATTGAAATCGCACCGAACATCGCCGTTTTCGGATTAATATTGTACAGGATGACTAACCCAAAAACCGTCAACACCGCTGCAACAATAAACGCTTGTGCTATAGACATTCTTCCCGACGGCACCGGACGGTTTTTTGTCCTATCCATCAGTGAATCGAGGTCTTTTTCTATAATTTGATTAAAAGCATTCGACGCACCAACCATGCAATAACCGCCAACGGCCAGCATAATTAAAGTTGTCCAGTCTAAAGATTTGAAATCTGTAACCCCAAGCATAAAACCTGCAATAGACGAAAAAACGACACTAACGGCTAATCCTGCTTTTGTGATTTCTTTAAAATCAGTGAAGATAGCTTTAATGGAAGATGTGTTGTGGGTAGCGTTCAAGGCTGTTTTCATTTATTTCAAAACTGGCGCAAAGATACTACAACATTTCAGATTTTAGATTTTAGATTTTAGATTTTTTTGAAGAAAAACAACTACTAGTAATCAAAATAGAAATTAAAAATATCCGTTCTTATTCCGACAGAAAACCAAGTGGTACTTTGCTTGAAAACAGTCGCTGTATTGGTTTCCGGGCTAAAATTCCTATAAATCAAATTACCGAATAATTTCAGGTTGGTTGTCGGATTGACGAGATAACCCGCTTGCAGATCGGCGATAAAAATATTGGTTTTATTGCCTTGTCCAATGGCCACACCACTATCATACGGACGACCTTCATTATAATTTTTGTAAATGTTTCCGCCATAGTTAAAACTATCCTCAGCCGTATCAAAATCAAGGCCGCGAATACCTATTGTCAGCTTTGCATCGGCAAAATACCTGCCTTTATGATAACGCGCAATCGCAACCAATTCTTTAAAATTTCCACCCCACGGATGCCCCATGCTTTGGTTGTTGTGCCCATAATTCGTAATTGGATCGCTATGCGAATATACATACGGGCGCACATGATTGTATTCCAGTTGCAGCAACAAATTGTCAATATTAAAAGCATTGAAATATTTGGCACCGATTTGGTATCCGTATTTGTTTTTCCAGCTTTGGTTCTGCTTTTTGATTTCGCCTAACGAAAATTCATCTAAAAGAAATTGTCCGTAAAAATTAATCTTATTGCTCCACTTGTATTTTGAAGTCAATCCCAAAACCGCATTTCCTGATCTTGCAGAAGAAGCGAATTCAACCGTTCTGTAAAAAATAATTGGGTTTACAAAATTCATATCAAAACCACGACCATTGGAATTTGTCCAAATTACCGATTCAAAAAAACCAACATTGAGACGGTTATTTACATTCCAACTCAAATAATGGTTTGCCATAAATTTGGTGGCATAAGTACGATCTTCTGTCACACCCGGCCGCACATCTTTGAGCCACATATAAGTATTCGTGTATTTTATTTTCCAGAAAGTAGTGTTGATTTTTATGTACGGATAAGGACTAGCCCCATCGCCTAGCAAAAGCGAACGATAGCCGTCTCCTATAAAATTCCGACCGTAACCCAACTGTAGGTTAAGCGACTTACTTGGCGTATAAGTGATATTCGCATCTGCAGAAGGAAAATCATAACCATCAGTCTTGAATCTTTTTGCAATTCCGATACCGGGAATAATCGCAGGATCGCCGCCGTCTGGCGCTATAGATTCTGCGTAAGCGTTGTAATAATCCGCAAAACGACCCTGACTTTCAAAAATCGTGGAAGTGAATACCAAATCTTTCCCCAGACCGCCCTGAACATTCAATCCGCGAGTGTTTTGGTAGGTGGAACCATAATCACTCGACGTGTTTTTTCCCATTCTGACATCGAGAATCGGATTTAAAGTTAACCAATACCCTTCGCCTTGGAATTGCACTAAATTTTCGTCCAATATTTTTTTGCTCCACCAGCCGGTTTTATTTTTCATCAGCTTTTGGTTTGCTCCGGCAAGGTCATAATATTTATCAACTTCTGAATACGTCAATGGTTTGGAAGCCGTGTGGTTGTTGCTTCCTACTTGGTTCATCTTGCTATCGAATTGCGCGTAAAAACTATGCGAAAATGGAATATTCAATTGACTTTTATAAATTGGGTTGTCAAATTTTTTATAAACCATACTGTCCAATTCGGTCAGTTGTTTCTCTTTTAGCTTTTGCGCTTCCACTTTTGCAGTTTGATCGGCAATTGCTATTGTTTCATTTTGCAGCGGAATGGCAATTTTAAATGTATATTTCAAATAAACCGGCTTTCCGTTATAGGTTGATGGCTTTATTTTTGGTAACATCCCGAAAATTCTTTTGGTTTCGGTAATCAATTCCGGATAAATCGCATCGGTGTAAAGCACTTTAAAAGTTCCGGTGGTATCGACTTCAAAAAGCACTTTGACACTTCCTTTGTAATTGTTTTGTGTAAGGTTATCAGGAACTTTGAAATTATTGAACGTAAAATCCTGTAATTGGGTGTAGAAACATTTTTCTAATGCTGCTCCGTCGAGCTTCTCGCAGCTTGGAAAAACGGGAAACCGTTCAGAACTTTTGTTGGAAACCTGCGCTGTAGCAATTAAACTCGCAAAAGTAAAAAATAAGATATATAGCTTTTTGTTCATTACAAAAATTTGATTTTATTAATATTGGGTATCGGCGACTTGTCCGTTGGCGATGGTTTTCGCGGCGGAAGTTCCGATTCTTTTTACACCGAGGCGGATCATTTCGACGGCTTCTTCATACGTACGCACACCGCCGGCAGCTTTAACCGGGAGCGGCGCTGCATTTTCGATCATCATGATAATCGTTGGAATTGTAGCACCATTTGGCAGATTATTTTCTGTTTTGTAAAATCCGGTTGATGATTTCACGAAAACCGAGGCGAAGTTTTCTTCTTTAAAATTAGAAATCACAATGTTTTTGATCAATGCAGACAACCTTACAATTTCATTGTTATTGAGTGCTGCAACTTCAATAATCCATTTTACAACTTTGTGATTTGCGAGTCCGAGTTGTGTGCATTCCAATATTTCATTTTTGACCAAATTGGTGTTCCCTGCTTTAAAAGCTTCATAATTACATACAAAATCCAAATCGTCGGCACCGTCTGCTATGGCTTTTTCGGCTTCCTTCAACTTGAATTCCAAAGAGGATTTTCCTTCGGGAAAGTCGATTACTGTTCCTATTTGCAATTTGGAATTGGCTTCGACTATCATTTCCTTTGCCACCGTAACTTGATCAGGACGGATCATAATCAGCTTGAAATGTTCGTCGATGGCTTCTTTTATAAACCATCTGACGATAGTTTTATTTTCAGTTTCAGTAAGTCCAGCCTGCGATGCTGTCTTGAGATAAGTCGAATCTAAATATTGCCTGATATTCACTTTGGGGGTTGTTTGTGCTGTAAAAATAAAAAAATCCCACCGAAGCGGGACTGTTTTGTTATAAAGTTTTGGCGTTATTGCGTTTCATTATCAAAATCATGACCAGTATAGCTATCAATGAGCCTATCATATTGGCAATTTCATCAAAAACATCGCCGCTTCTAGTATCGGTGAAGAAAGTTTGGATTAACTCTATTGCGGTTCCATAAAAAAACGAAAACAAAAATGCTTTTATAAGTGACCTTCTGCTGGTGTTTTCTTTTTGGAATTTGTAGTACAAAAACCATAAAATCGTTAGTCCGAAATGAAAAGTCATGTGACCAAGTTTATCAAAATTATCGACTTTCACTGTTGGAAGCTCGTTAAAATTGATGAGACAAAAAACGGTTACAATCGTAGTCCAGACAAGTGCCAGCCAAAGGAATGCTTTTTTATGCGCCGATAAGTTCTCTGTAAGCTTCACTTGATAGTAATTCATTAAAATCATTAATATCCGAAGCTTTTATTTTGATCATCCAGCCCTCGCCGTAAGGATCTTTGTTTACTTTTTCAGGATCTGTCACGAGCGATTCATTGAATTCGATGATTTCACCAGCTAAAGGGAGAAATAAATCTGATACTGTTTTTACAGCTTCCACAGTTCCGAAAACTTCGTCTTTTTCTAAAGTCTGGTCTAAAGTCTCGACTTCTACATAAACGATATCACCTAATTCTTTCTGAGCGAAATCAGTAATGCCAACGGTTACGATATCACCTTCAATGCTTGCCCATTCGTGGTCTTTAGTGTATTTTAAATGTGTTGGAATATTCATTTTGTTGTGTTTGTTGGTTATAAATTTGTTTGATTTAGCAAAAGTACCGTTTCGGATTAAATTTCTAAAATGTTTTCACCATCAATTTTGATTAATTCCCAAAATTATACCGCAGTGTAAAACCGGCGCGGATATTTGTAATTGGGAAAGCGGTTGAAATTACTGCTTTAGAGAAGGAATGATCGTAATAGAAGATTGCGGTCAGGCTTTTACTGAAGGAATAATCTGCAGTCACTTTCGCCGACCATAAATTTTGTCCGCCGGCAAGCTGGTTGTTATCATAATCTAGGTAACGAACGATTGTTTTGGTATTCCTCAAAGAGAAATCAACCTTAATATTAATATCACTTTTGATAATTCCTTGTGGATTGTCGGCTAGGGTTGAATTAAAAATTACGTCTTTAATCCTATACCCAACACCCAATATGTATTCCAATCCTTTTACTTCTGTGAGGAGGTTATTGTCAAAACTCATAGATAGCGCACGGTCTTTCTTCAATTCTGCCACAAATTTCATCGAGTTTTTCATTTCCATGTCCATTTTTATGAGCGGATTAAACTGCTCAACAAGGTTGACATTAGAAATAAGCGATTTGCTGTTGAAGTTCTCTCCCGGATCCGGAGTCACCTGATTTTTATCGTAATCAAAATTAGACCTGAAAGAATTTACCGTGTAAGAAGCGGTATAGCCATGCTGTAATGAAAATCTCTTAAACCTGTCTTTGAAAAACTTATAGCGCATTAAACCGCTGTATTTTACTGTCCAGTTTGGAAGCGGAACATTACGGAAAGCACTTAGCGATATTCCCGAAGCTCCAGACCCTGTGTAAGCGGCAAGGAATGCAGGTAATAATACTTCCTGACTGTTCTTTTTATAACCTATCGGATAACCCGCATTGGACACATAAGTTGTATACAATGGGTCATTAACGTCGGTCGGAATTGGATTGGCAGCATCGCCGTATCGTGGAATGTTAGCGCCGTATTTAGCACCGGCAAGGCGATCTGCGATAATGAGTCTGTTGCTTCTAAATTCGTCAAAAGCAGCCGAACCATTTTCATCACTTTGTCCGAATGCGGTTGAAATTAATATGGTTGAAATAGAGAAATTTCCGAAATTATAGGGTGATAATGAATTGTAAGTCCCATTGGTAACATCAAACTGCTCGGAAAAATTGTTCATATAAGAACGGTTCGCTTTCAAATCTATTTTAAAGTCTGGAAACAAATCGATATTTGCCGTTGCGTCAAGGGTTTTTGAAGTTACCTCTGTATAGTTTTGATTGAACTCGCCGTAGTTGGTTAGCCATCCTCTTTCGGCAGCTTCTTGGCGCACATCGTCTTGGGCACCGAATACAAATCCGAGGCTAGGCTTCGATGATCCGAAAAATCCAACGCCCGGCAAATATCCAGGTAGGACTGTTCCGGCAGTTTCTGTATAATTGAGTTGTATGTTCTTAACGCTAGTAAGAACGCCTATTAATCCGTCTAACAAAATATTGGTTTTTGCTTCGGTGGCTGGTTTTTGTGCCGCAACTTTTTGCCCAGGTTTTGGTGGAGCTACTGCTGTTTTTGGAGTTGGCTTTTTGGATTTCGCACCTTTGGTTAGACCTATATATTTGTAGAACAAGTCCATATTCAATGTGGTATTCAACTTATGCGAACTGTTATTCTGGATGGTATTTCCAAGGTCATAGGAAATTCCGGTAATTGGATCCGGCACAAACTTATGCATCGCATCAGAAGAGCGCTGCCATGCATAATCGCCAGTGTAGGTATAAGTCGATTTAAAGAAACTTAAAAACGGCAATTTGTTTAGTGGCAAATCATAATTGACGGTCAGTTGCTGATTGAATTGATTCGGCTCTCCTGTATTCCAGTAATCATCCCAAATGGTAAACGAGTCGATTGCCTCTCCATATTCATTGAAATAATTCCTCACGATATGACTTGAAGAAGCAGCATAATTCATCTTCAATGCCTTTGTTAAGTTGTAATTGAAACCATATTGGTAGTTGAAAAGGAAATTCCTTCGGTACAGCGGATCAATAGCCAAAAGCCCTTCGACATCGTCCACTTGACGGAATTGCTGGCGGTTATACTGCCTCAAAATTGTTGTTCCGAACGAAATATTAGATGGCAAATAGTTGAAATTAAAATCTGTCAATAATTTCCAGTAAGAACTTTTCTTTAGGAATTTATTGTTTTTCAATGGCTCTATTGGTTTCGGACTGAAAGTATAAGTATAATCGACAGAAGTACGCAACTGCTGGTCAACATAATCCTCAATTTCGTAATCGTGTTTCTTGGTTTCGTTGAAAGAGTATGAGAGCGTTAGGTTTTCAGGGTCATATACATGCGGTTTCTGGTCGGCACCTCTTTCTTTTTTAACACCTATAAAGTTGATACTTTTTGTCTTAGTATATTCGATGGCGCGGTTTTCAATATTATCCCTTTCTGCTGCATTATCAGTAATATCTAGTAATTGCTGCAATTTAATATCCTGATTGAACGGGTCATATTCCGGCGTAATGATTTCCTCACCTACCCCATAATTGAACGGCAGGTTGATTCCCCATTTCTTCGGAAGTAATTTTCCCAAATTGATATTGGTAACGATGTTGTATTGTTTTAAATCTTCGCGGCTTCTTTCATTCGGACCGTCTTCTAGCGCACCAAAACCAATTGTACTGATTTTTCCTGTGGCAGAAATCGTGGCAAAATCGGCTAAATTGGAATCAAAGCTTGCTACAGCAGCCATTCCTCCTTTGTTGTCCATTCCGGATAAGCGAAGTTCGTTAAACCATACCTCGCCCGTCCTGTTGTCAACTGCAGGTTGTGCACCATTTGGGTTGCGTTCATTCTTGATTCCCACCATCAGCGTCCTGACCAGTCCAAAATTCGGATTTCCTTTAATACTCAATTTGAGTTTATTGGTCTTCCCTGCGAGTGATTCGTCGAGCTCATCTTCATATTTAGAATACACACCTTCGGCATCAACGTCTTCAGGGTGTTGCATGGCCATTATTTTCAGTTTGGTCAGCAATGCTAATTTAAGATCTACATTATTCTCTTCTGGCCAAATTTCTTCGGCTGTAGAAGCACCAGGTGCGGTAACGAGCAATGGCAATTCTACCTGATAATAGTTCTGTGTAAAGTCGTTCCCGAAGCGGATGAAGCCTCCAAATTCCTTATCGCCCAAAGCATTTCCGATCGGAAGTGATTCGGCGTGCATGAACATTTTTAGTTTGTTGTACTGGCGCATGTCCACACTTACATTTTTAAAAACCGCCCTAGAATCGCCGGCTTCCAAGCCTTGATCAGAGATACGCAACGCCAACGACTGCTCATTTTGATTGATGACCGTATTGTTGTTGTACAATTGCTCCCTTACAACACCAGGAGGTGATACGTAATTGATGGGTATACGATGGTCATTTTCTTGAAGGTTTACCGCCAAAACATCAAAGCCTGTATTGTCATCTGTGATGTTGGGATCGGTAACATCAAGCGTATTGGTATATCTTCTCCATTCACCCCTAACAAGGTCAAGTGTTCCGAAACGCAAGGTTACTTCTTCAGAAAATCCGGTGAGGAACATCCTCATAAAACGAATGGATCTGAAATCTTCAATTGGGCCTACTTTTTCTGTCTGTTCATCATTAATCGGAATTTTAAACTGTAGCCACCTCACTGGTATCGTTTGATTGCCGGGACCTGGAATCAAGGCTTCGGTTGTTCTTTCATCCGTAATATAATTTTGTCCGACCTGCATATTAGGTTCTACACGAACACTATATTGATAATAGGCATCTATGGTGCTCATCGTATTGTCACGGTTAATATCCTCGACATCCGGAATGGTTGCATTACCCCTGTTATTGTCTGAGACACCTACAGGCGAATTTTTTTCCATTCCATTGTATTCCTTGTAACGCTGTATTACATTGCCATCGGCATTGAGATAGAAAGTGTAGTTATCTGCCGCCGGATCTGCAAGCCCTGCAAAAGTTGGGAACAAATTGGCCTCCTGATCGTCATTCACACCATCAAGACCCACATCCTGAACAGCCCTATTAGCATTGTTGGTGTCAAATGCATAAATCAATGATTGTGATGCCGGAATCCTTCCCCATGGTGTAGGCAGTGTATTTTGGTTAGAACCTGCTTCAGGTAAACCATTCTCATACTGCTTTTTACCATCGCTAAGAACATCCTCAGAAATTTCACCTAAATTGAAAAACAATCTTCCGGTATTGGTTAAATTTTCGTGATCCGTATCATTCAGATAATATGGGTCAATCATCCAAAATTGAATGTATTCTACATTACTTTGCTCAAAATTGGTAGAACTTACCGAACGCATGACACCTCCGAAATTATCGGATGGATTCGGCAAAGTATTGCCATCGGCAACAGTGCTATAATTATAAGGCCCTCTTTCCGTTGGATAATAGGTCATGTCAAAGGTATTGATGACTGTTTGTTGGCCATCGGCGATACCTTCCTGCGGGAAAAGTTCTTTTATATAAACACGTCTTGTTCGGTTGAGCGACATGTCCTGATCGGTTATACCACCTGGTCTTTGACTGGTGTAAAAAATTGGATCGATGGTGTACCAAGAAAGTTTGGCTCGTTTGTAACCACTCTCGGTTTTGACATCGGCGTCGCTTTGGAAACCAAAATTATAATTCGGGCTGTTCTTAGGCACGCTGGATAGACTCCATGCCAATGAAGATTTCATGTCGATAGTAGTTTGCGAACCTTCAAAATCATCAACATAAATAGTGGACTCGCCCTCAAACTGATCGGCTTTTGGGGTGTCAGGCTTCAGATAGGCAATTTCGCCACGGAAAGAAATATTAGAAACCACATCGGTATCAACATTTGGTAATTTATTAACCAAACGGGTCAGGAAAGGTACTTCAGTAGCATAATTGGTATTGAACCCGAAAATACTATTATTAACAGATTCTTGTCCGTAACTTGATTTTTGCGTAAAAGGTCTCTCGGTCATTTTGAGGAAAGTAGCACCCATTACAAATTTATCCGAAAATTTGTGCTCTACATTGACACCCATAAACCTTCTGGTTTGTTGTCCGAAAACAGAATTATTTTCAAGGGAGATTTGTATCGGTGTATTGGATGCCTGCAAAGAAGGATCTAAAATCTGTACTCTTCCCAATTGATAATTCACAGAGTAATCAACACCTTCGGTTAAAACTCTTCCTCCTGCAGTAACTACTACTGAACCTCTTGGTACATTATAGGCACCAATGGCAATCCCGTCGCCGCTGGTCGATTTGTATTTTCCACGAAGCTCAAACTTATTCTTGTCGCTGTTTTGTAAAGCTCCCGCTTGGGTACTGCGGTACATTTGCCTGAAAACATATTTGGCCTGATTAGGGTTATAAGTGGCGGTGTTATTGTAATCTTCGCCTCCATTGGCTAATTTGTTAAAAAGAAATTTACCGAACGGCTCCACTGTCGTAAAAATGATGCGCCCGTTTTGGGAATCAACGGTCAATCCTGGAATAAAATCGAAGAAACCATCTCCTTTCGGCTCAATATCATTGGTTGCATTTAATTTGTCAACATTAAAAACCCTTAGAAGCGGCGTTTGGTTAACGGCTTCATCAATCGCTGTACTCGGATTGTCCTCCGGTAGCGGATTGGAAGCATTGACCGCGGTGATGTAATTGAGTGGCGAAGGATCGCTATAAAGTATATTGAATCTAAAATCTTCCTGTTCTAATTGTCCACCCGGCGCAACTTGATATATATTTTTCATCATCAAGTTGAAAACCGGCGTAGTGAAACCTGTTGTAGTATTGTTAACCGATGTCAAATTGCTTTTCAGCATTTTTAACACCAAGCTTTGTGTTGAAATAGTCTGGGTCGCAGGATCGGTTCCCGTTACTACAGTTGATTCTACTCCGTCGTTACCGAACTCACCAACCTGATACGATTTATCGCCGATGGTATATTCATAAGCGACTGCCAAAACCTCGTCATTGGCCAGTTTTTGCTGAAGCGAAATATACCCTAATTTTGCATTCAGCGTATATTCGTTTGGCGTTAGTTTTCTGGCATTTTCCAATTTTGAATAATCTTGCCCTTCATTTACAACAGCGCCTGCTGGAAGACTAAACGCACCGTTATTGGTGGTAGCAATTTCCCTAATGCCGTTGTTAAGATAACCTCCGTTTCCTATAGCTCCTGGGTCGAACTTATTATTGGCGTTGTCTGTGGGCGAATCTGGAGCAACATTGAACAAGCCCGTAGGATTATTAAGGTTAACGATTTCATTGTCCTGAAAGCCCATCAACTGCGCTTCCCCTAAATCCTGAAGTGCAACAATATTACGTAAGTTATTTTCAGTAGTGCTCACGCGATTTTGCTTGTTGGTTACCCATACCTCTACCCTTGTAATCTGAACCCTTGTGGCCAAAATCGGATAAGTAGACAACGCAGCGTCATAGCGATTCCTGAAATATTGTGATAGGAAAAAGTGCCTGTCGGCATCATAATCGAGGGCGAAAATGTCAAATTCCTGAATGGTACCGCCGCCTTGTGCTGTTACCGCTTTGGTTTGCGATTTTTGTTCAGAGAAGATTCCCGTGATGGTTGTTTTTCCAAATTGGAACTGTGCTTTTACACCAAATAAACTCTGCGCTCCTTTTATTAATGTACTGTTCAACGGCAGGCTTACGTTTCCAACTTCTATCTTCTGCAAGATGTCGTCTTCGGTTGGTGCATATTCAAGTTTGATGAGATTTTGAAAAGCAAAAGTAGATTCGGTATCATAATTCGCATTTACATTGAGCCTCGTTCCAACTTTTCCTTGCAACGCCAAACTAATTCTCTGATCAAAATCAAAAGTAATACTCGACCTGTTTCGTGGTGAAAATGCCGGATTGTCTTGTTTGGTATAGCGCACACCCAAATCCATTTCAACAGAACCAGTAGGTTTTACATCGATGGTATTGCTTCCGAAAATCGTTTCAAAAAAGCTTGAATTTACGTAGTAACGTGGCAATAAATCCTTCTTTGCTGCTTCACTTCCGGGTTTCTTTCCGTCAATGGCATCGGCCTTTTCCTTAAAGTATTTGTGCATCGACTCCTTCATCACCAATTCCTGGTACTCTTTCGGCGTAAGGATAATCGGATAATTGATGTTAAAACCACCAACACTGTTCGTATAAACATAGCGGTCGGTTGCAGCATCGTAGGTATAAGCCTCAACGATGCTCGGCGGATTGTCAAGCTCGACTTTGCCTTGGTTGTAGCCTATGGTGTCTTTTTGCTGCTCTTGTTCCTCTTCGGTAACCTGAGCCTGTGTCGTATATGCGGACAAAAAAACCAGCAGTATAAGTGCGGCTTTCAAAATGTCTTTAGAACTTTTCAGGTAAAATGTTTTCAAGTACTATAAATTTTTTAACGCTAGTTTTATAATGGTCTCAACTGTAGCATCAGGATTATCTTTTGCAATTTTCTCAACGGCCTTTTCAGCCAATTTTTTGTTAAATCCTAAAACCTCCAAAGCAGATAACGCTTCATCTTTGTTTGTATTGCTTTGCGACATTGAAACTTCGTCCAAATCATACAACTTTAACACCTTATCCTTCAAATCGAGAATTGCTCTTTGCGCTGTTTTGCTTCCAATTCCTTTTATAGATTGTATTGTGCCCACATCGCCTGAAGCGATAGCTTGAATGATTTGCTTTGGTTCTAATGACGAAAGCATCGTTCTGGCAATACTCGCACCGATACCTGAAACAGACAACAACATTTTGAAGATTTCTCTTTCGGATTTTTCTACAAAACCAAACAAAGTATGCGCATCTTCCTTCACTTGAAGGTAGGTAAAAAGCTTGATATGGTCTGTTTGAGGAAGCAATGAATAGGTATGCAGGGAAATATTGATATGATAACCTACACCGCCGCAGTCGATCACGACATCAGTTGGTGTTTTTTCCGTCAGTTTTCCTTGTATATGTGCAATCATTATTGATCTTAAGTAATTGCCAAATGTAGCAAAAATCTTTTATTGTATAGAATGTTATTGACCATCAATCAAAAATAACAGCTTAACGTCATATTTTTGACAATTGACTCCTCTTTTCCTTCTCTTGTGCATCAACAACTGCAACTGCTGCCATATTAACCATCTCTTCAACACTGGCGCCGAGCTGAAAAATATGCACCGGTTTATCCATTCCCAAAATAATTGGTCCTACCGAGTCAACATTATACAATTCTTTGAGCAGTTTATAGGTAATGTTTGCTGCTTCGAGGTTTGGAAAAATAAGCGTATTGACTTTTTTTCCAGCCAATCTGGAGAATGGAAATTTCTTTTGCAGCATTTCCGGATTCAACGCAAAATCTGCTTGAATTTCTCCGTCAACAATCATATCAGGATAATATTTATGAAGATAGGAAACCGCTTCACGCACTTTTGCCGCACTTTCATTGGTTGAAGAACCAAAATTAGAATACGAAATCATCGCCATTACCGGCTGCATGCCAAACATTCTTACGGTTTTTGCAGTCATCAATGCAATTTTCGCCAAATCATCCGCAGTTGGATTCGGATTGATTGCTGTGTCAGACAAAAACATCGGCCCGCGATTCGTCATCATCATATTTGCGGTTGCAATAAGCGAAATACCTGGTGCCTTATCAATAATCTGCATCATTGGCTTGATAACCGACGGATAACTTCGAGAATAGCCTGTTAGCAAGGCATCTGCGTCGCCTTCGTTGACCATCATTCCTGCAAAATAATTGCGTTCACGCATCCATTTTTGAGCATCTAAAAGTGAAACGCCGCGGCGCTGTCTCGATTTCCAGAAAATTTCAGCATAGCGCAATCTTCTTTCGTCTTCTTCTTTGGTTTTTGGATCAAAAATCGGCACTTCGGCATCAAATCCTAATTCTTCTTTGAGTTCGTGTATGATCTCTTTGTTGCCCAATAAAATCGGGAAACCAATTTTTTCTTCGTAAACAATTTGTGCCGCTTTTAAAACATCGAGGTGATCGGCTTCGGCAAAAACGATGGTTTTCGGATCCATTTTGGCACGGTTCGTAAGTAAACGCACCATTTTATTATCAGACCCTAATCTTTCGAGTAAATCTTCTGTATATTTTTCCCAATCATGTATTGGATGTGTCGCCACTCCGGATTCCATCGCCGCTTTCGCAACTGCTGGTGCTACCACTGCGATCAATCTTGGATCGAATGGTTTTGGGATGATATATTCACGTCCGAAATTAAGTTTGGTTTCGCCATAAGCGATGTTCACTTGTTCCGGAACGTGTTCTTTTGCAAGAGAAGCAAGTGCTTTTACCGCCGCCATTTTCATCGCTTCATTGATTTTTGTGGCACGAACATCGAGTGCGCCACGGAAAATATATGGGAAACCCAAAACGTTATTCACCTGATTAGGATGGTCAGAACGACCGGTTGCCATGATAATATCTTTTCGGGTCGCAATCGCCAAATCATAATCAATTTCTGGAATCGGATTTGCCATAGCAAAAACGATTGGATCATTTGCCATTCCCAATAACATATCGGGCGACAATATATTTCCAGCGGAAAGTCCGAGAAACACATCGGCACCAACCAAAGCCGATTTTAAATCGATATTTTTAAATCCTTTGGAGTACCTGCGTTGCAAATCCGATAAATCCTCGCGGTCGTCGGACAAAACACCGTCTTTATCGAACATGATGATATTATCTGGATTTACGCCTAAAAGCACATACAAATTTGCACATGCCAAAGCCGCAGAACCTGCGCCGGAAACCACAATTTTAATTTCATTAATGTTTTTCTCCGCCAATTCCAATGCGTTCAATAACGCTGCCGACGAAATAATCGCTGTGCCGTGCTGATCGTCGTGCATGACCGGGATATTGAGTTCTTCTACCAGTCGCCTTTCTATCTCGAAGGATTCGGGTGCTTTGATGTCCTCAAGATTAATGCCGCCGAAAGTCGGAGCGATATTTTTTACCGTCGCTATAAATGCTTCGATATCTTTTGTTCCTACTTCAATATCAAAAACATCAATATCGGCGAAAATCTTGAACAACAATGCCTTTCCTTCCATGACGGGTTTTGACGCTTCCGGACCGATATCGCCGAGGCCTAAAACTGCGGTTCCGTTGGTGATTACAGCAACCAGATTGCCTTTGGCGGTATATTTATAAACGTTGTTGATGTCTTTTGCAATCTCAAGACATGGCTCTGCAACGCCAGGAGAATAAGCCAGTGACAAATCACGTTGGGTGGCGTATTTTTTGGTTGGCACTACCTGAATTTTACCCGGCGTAGGCTTGGCGTGGTATAACAGTGCTGCTCTTCTTTTATTGGACTTGTTCATGTAGCGTGTTTTGATTCCGACTTACAAAGGTAGGAGTCTCAGTCAAAAAAGGAAACTTTTAACGTGTTAAGTTTAACAATAGTCAAAAGTTAAAAGTCAAAAGTCGAAAGCCAGCGCTTGAAAACCCAAACTTTCGGCTTTTGACTTTCGACTGTCGACTAATATTCCTACTTTTATAACATATAAATATAACTCATGAAAAAAATACTGATTGCTGTAATCATTGTTACAATAGGATTTCAATCCTGTAAGACAGCCGAAAAAGATGTCACAAAAGAAGACAACAAAGCGCTGAATGCCATTTTGGAAAATTATTACCAAGACAAAATGAAGTATTTTCCAATCGACGCTACTTTTGCCGGAGAAAACAAATACAATAACCTGCTTCCCAATTATCTTGACGATGCCGTAATTGGTCAAATCAAGGCGTTTTTTACCAAATACAAAAATGAAATTGCGAAATTCGATGATGCCGATTTGTCCAATAATGACAAAATGAGCAAAGCACTGTTGACATGGGAATGCAACATCAACCTTGAAGGATACAATTACCACGAAGAGCTTTTGCCTATCAATCAATTCCAATCGATCCCGTTGACGATTGGGCAATTGGCTGGCGGAACGAGTGCACAACCGTTCAAAAGCGTAAAAGATTATGAAAACTGGCTCGAAAGACTCTCTGCATTTAACAATTGGGTAATTTCGGCGCAAGCCAGAATGAAAGAAGGGGTGAAAAAAGGCTATGTTTTGCCAAAAACACTCACAGAAAAAGTGATGCCGCAAATCGCAAATTTGGCAAATCCAGACATCAAAAACAATATTTTTTACAGTCCGTTAAAACTGTTTCCTGCTAATTTTAGTGCAGCCGACAAAGAAATGCTAACGGCTTCTTATACTAAACTCATTGGCGAACAACTATTACCTTCTTTAAAAAGCCTGCACGATTATATAGCTACCGATTATTTGAAAGCCAGTCGTGCTTCAAGCGGCATTTCAGCGATTACAAATGGTACCGCTTATTACAATTTCTTGATCAAAAATATACGACTACCGATTTGACTGCAGACGAAATTCACCAAATTGGACTCAAAGAAGTAGCCCGTATTATGGGCGAAATGGAAAAAGTAAAAACCCAAGTGGGCTATAAAGGCGACATCATTTCGTTTTTTGATTTTGTGCGCGAAAAGAAAGAACTGATGCCTTTTACGGAACCGCAACAAGTCATCGACAATTTTAATGCGATCCATGAAAAAATGAAACCCAATTTGGAAAAACTTTTTGATTTAAAGCCGAAAACACCATTTGAGGTAAAACGCACCGAGGCTTTTCGCGAAGCTTCTGCCAGTGCCGAATATAACCAAGGTTCTGTTGATGGCACGCGTCCGGGTGTGTTTTATGTGCCGATTCCGGATGTAAAAAAATACAATATGTATGCCGATGAGGATTTGTTTTTGCACGAAGCCATTCCGGGGCACCATTATCAAATTTCATTACAACAGGAAAATACCGCTTTGCCGTCTTTCAGAAAAACGATTTGGTTTAACGCTTATGGCGAAGGCTGGGCACTCTATACCGAATCACTCGGAAAAG
Organism: Flavobacterium sp.; assembly: GCA_029946065.1. Taxonomy (GTDB): domain Bacteria; phylum Bacteroidota; class Bacteroidia; order Flavobacteriales; family Flavobacteriaceae; genus Flavobacterium. The sequence goes on along the minus strand of JAQSDU010000020.1, from coordinate 201,729 downwards.
AACTCGGCTTATATACCGATCCTTACCAATATTTTGGAATGCTTAGTGCCGAAATGCACCGTGCAATTCGCTTGGTTGTGGATACCGGAATGCACACCAAAGGCTGGACAAGGGAACAAGCCATTGCCTATTCGCTAGCGCATGAAGCAGAATCGACAGAGAGTATTACTGCCGAAATCGAGCGTTATATGGCGATTCCGGGACAAGCGGTTTCTTATAAAATTGGTCAGATGAAAATACGCGAATTGCGCACAAAAGCAGAAAAAGAATTGGGCGCAAAATTTAAAATCGGCGAATTCCACAATGAAGTTCTGGAAGCCGGTTGCCTGCCGTTGAAGGTTTTAGAAGCAAAGATTGACGCTTGGATTGCGGAAAATAAATAGACTTTTTTTGACACGAAGATACTAAGACACAAAGGTTTGACATCTCTGTGTCTTTTTATTTTAGACTTGTCCAAAGTTAATATATAAAATTATTAGTCCATTTGCGACATTAACTATTAACAAAATATGCGGGTTTTCCGTACTGAAAAAAATATCATTATTGCTTAGGGATGCATTTATCACATTCCCTGAATGGCAAGATACAATTTTTGCAAAACGTAATTTTACGGTAAAACCATACTTTTGTTAAATTTTAAATTACCAATAACCAATGACCGCATTTTTTTCAATTTCGAAAAAATGACTATCTAATTTCATTGGCGTGACTTCGGATGCTTCCCAGACGACGATGCGGTTTTCAAACTCAAATTCAATTTTTAACGGAATCGATTTCATCTGACCGTAAATGATATCATAAGCACTTGACTTGCAATTGGCGAATTTTTTGGGGTCGATGTAAAAATCGTCCGAAAAATAGTACCGCCTGAAAGTGACGGGCGAATCGGCGTCTAAAGGTTTTAATTTCAATTCCAAAACGTTACACTTGTGTCCAAGTATGGGCGCCGCAGCAGTAATTTTATAATCGACCACATCAAAATCCCTATTGGTATTTTTTAAAGTAAAGACGGTATCGGATTTAGCGGTAAGGAAATAATCGCGGTTTTCTTTTGCAATGAACAAGTCCATCTTAAAATAGCTTTCATAAGTCAGCCATTTGATATTGGCGTCCTTGAAATAATAGTCGGAGCTTTTACCAATTCCTGAATAATCATAATTGACATCATAATCTTTGACTTTCGGAATTACATTGTGGGTGTATTTCACTAATCCTATGAATTCTGTTTTAACCTGACTTTTAGCTGCTGTTAAAAGTAAGATTGCGAAAATTGTAAAGAGCGCTTTTTTCATTTTTGTTTTTGTCTGGTTTGATTTTGGCTAAAAGTATAAAAAAGCGGCAACGATCACTTCAAAAAATCCAAATTCCTTTTCAAACCCTCAAATTTCGTTCGCTTAACCGCCGAGTTTTTAAAAACAGTCCTGAAAGTTTCTTCCGTAATTTCCTCCCAATCCTTGCGTGTCATCGACAGCAATTCCGGATTTGGGTTAAAAAGCGGCTCACTATGAGGTTTTGAGAATTTATTCCACGGACAAACATCCTGACAAACATCGCAGCCAAAAGCCCAGTCATCGAACTTGCCTTTCATTTCAATCGGTATATTTTCTTTTAATTCAATCGTAAAATAGGAAATACATTTGCTGCCATCAACCACATAAGGCGCAACAATGGCTTCCGTCGGACACGCATCTATGCAAGCCGTACAACTGCCGCAGTGGTCGGTAACGGCATGGTCATATTCGAGTTCTAAATCAATTACTAATTCTGCAATAAAGTAAAATGAACCCACAGATTTTGTCAAGAGATTGCTGTTCTTTCCAATCCATCCGAGACCACTTTTTGCCGCCCAAGCTTTGTCTAAAACCGGCGCCGAATCCACAAAAGCGCGACCGGAAACTTCACCAATCTCATTTTGAATAGAAAATAATAATTCCTTTAATTTCTCTTTGATGACGAGATGATAATCTTGACCGTAGGCGTATTTGGAAATTTTTGGGCTATCCGGATTTTGAATTTCTGATGGAAAATAATTAAGCAACAAAGAAACCACACTCTTTGAATCATCAACCAATAAAGTTGGATCGAGTCGTTTGTCAAAATGGTTTTCCATATAAGACATTTGCCCGTGACTGTTATTTTTGAGCCAATTTTCGAGCCGTGGTGCTTCATTCTCCAGAAAACCTGCTTTGGAAATCCCGCATGACAAAAACCCAAGGCGTTTGGCTTCGGATTTGATGAAAGCGGTATGTTCTTCTGTAGCTTTCAAAGCGCTAATTGTGCTGTTTTACCCAATCTGCGATATCTGAAATATTTTGCTGTTCCGTATCGGGAGTATTCATGCCAACATCATGCGCTTTCCCTGAACGGATTTCCAACTTAGAGGCAACTTTTTTACGCTTCAATTCAGCATATAAATCTTGCGATTGAGAGACAGTCACCAACGGATCAGCATCTCCGTGAATCAGCAGCGTTGGAACGTTAGAAATATTATTAAAAGGGCTAATGCTCACAAACGCAGGATTAGGGCCTGTTTCATTGAACTTTGCGCCAGCCAATTGCTCTAGAATTTCTAAAAGTCCATTTCTTTTTACAAAGTCGAGCGCTTGAGGCGTATCTAATCTTGAAGGTGCGCAAAGCGCGGTAATGGACTTCATGTTCTTCATTGTAAAACCGTAAAGTAACGCAAGATGGGCGCCGGCACTAATTCCAGCGATATGATAGCCTTTTCTCTCATAACCATATTTCGCTGACAAGCTGCTTACCAATTTTATTGCATCATCAATGTCTGACAACAAATCTTTGCCTGAAATCCTATCACTAACATAGCGATAATCAACGTTAGCTACTATAATTCCTTTATTTCGGATGTCTTGTGAATGCTTACTAGTATATTCCAAACCGCCAATGGACCAAGCACCGCCATGAAGCATAATCAAAACCGGAGTATTTAATAAATTACCTTCGGGAAGATAAAGATCTAGTTTTTGTTGTGGATCGTCTCCATAAGCGAGGTGAAGTAAATCTTGTTGGGCAGACATTAATTGCGCCGTTAAAAAAAACATCCCAATTGCAAAAAATATCTTTTTCATAATTTGAATTTGACTTTTCAAAACATTGAATAAAAAAGCAACACAAAAAACGGATTCGAATATTGTCTATATATTAAAACAATCCTCCTTGAATGTTTGTTTTGATTTTCCCCAAATGTTTGTATGCTTTTTCGGTAACTTCTCTTCCTCTCGGCGTTCGCATGATAAATCCCTCCTGGATCAGGAATGGCTCGTACACTTCCTCGATGGTTTCGCTGCTTTCAGAAACGGCTGTCGCCAAGGTAGAAAGTCCAACCGGACCGCCTTTGAATTTATCTATGATGGTATTGAGGATTTTATTGTCCATTTCATCCAATCCGTGGGCGTCAACATGCAAAGCTTTGAGTGAATAACGGGCGATTTCTATGTCGATTTTCCCATTGCCTTTTATCTGAGCAAAGTCACGAACGCGGCGCAAAAGTGCGTTGGCAATCCGGGGCGTACCGCGGCTTCTTCCGGCGATTTCTATGGCGGCTTCAAGTGTTATTGGCATCTTTAAAATAGACGAACTTCTTTCTACGATTGTTGTTAAAAGTTCGGTTGTATAATATTGCAATCGGCTTTGGATTCCAAAACGTGCCCGCATCGGAGCGGTCAATAATCCAGACCGAGTCGTTGCTCCAACCAACGTAAACGGATTCAAATTGATTTGCACCGAACGCGCGTTCGGCCCAGATTCAATCATAATGTCAATCTTAAAATCTTCCATTGCAGAATACAAATACTCTTCAACAATTGGGCTAAGTCGGTGGATTTCATCAATGAAAAGCACATCACGTTCTTCGAGATTCGTGAGTAACCCAGCCAAATCGCCGGGTTTATCTAAAACTGGTCCAGAAGTAATTTTGATCCCAACACCCAACTCATTTGCCAAGATATTAGCCAAAGTTGTTTTTCCCAATCCCGGAGGTCCATGAAAAAGCGTATGATCTAAGGCTTCATCGCGTTGATTCGCCGCTTCTACAAAAACCTTTAGGTTTTCAAGCACTTGATCTTGTCCTGCGAAATCATCAAAAGACAGCGGCCTTAACTTTTTTTCAAGGTCGAGTTCGTCGTTGTTGTAGCCTTTATTGGTGGGATCAAGATTTTCATTCATAGGAACAAATATAGGCATAAAGTGCTTTGTAGGAGAACAGAAATCCCTACTTTTCTTTGCGGCTTCTCGTCTTTCCGAGATAAAGCAAATTGACTCGAAATCACACGAAGACTCATAATTTTTTATACGTGATAACCCGGCGCAAGAATAGATTTCCAGTCAGTATGCTTGGTCAAATATTTCGCTACAAACGGACAAAGCGGTGCTAAAGTATAATTGTGGTCTTTGATATAATTGAGTGTTTTTTCTACTATTTCACTTCCTACACCCTTTCCACCCAAGACTTTCGGGACTTCGGTGTGTGTTAGGAACATAATATCGCCTTTGGCTAAAATATATTCAATAAAAGCAATATGACCTTCGACGGAGAGTTCAAATCTATTTTTTTCTTTGTTGATTGAGAATATTCGTTCTGACATATTAAGTAGCTTTATTGTTGATGTATGTGGACAATGCGCCTGATGGACATTTACTCACTTGCTCGATTATTGCTTCCGTTGTAGCATTATCGGGATCGATCCACGGTTTTTCTTTTGGTTTGAAAATTTCCGGCAATCCGTGCCAGCAAATTGTTGAATGAATGCAAAGTTTGGGTTGCCAAACAATGGTCACTTCACCGTTAGAATATTCTTTGGTTTCCATCTTATAATTTTGATAAATATAAAAAATAAAGTGCACTTTATGACAACAAAAAAAGTTTTATAAAGCAATATTTTTTTAAAATTATTGCTGAATAAGGCTAAAGCTGTTAAACCAAGATTGTCTATTTTATATCACTGACAAGTTAGTATAAGCTCTTTGTGCACCATTGTGAAAATTCTTCAAAAAAAAAGCCTTTCTTAGTCGAAAGGCTTTATATTTTAATTTAATGGTTGAGTTGTTCTTCTCCCGGTTTGTATGGTACATTCTGTGGCACGAAGTCATCATCATGACCCGGTTTGCTATAATCATAAGGCCATCTGTGTACTTCTGGAATTTCTCCAGGCCAGTTTCCGTGGATGTGTTCGATTGGTGCAGTCCATTCCAAAGTATTGGATTTCCATGGATTCTGAACTGTTTTCTTTCCGTAGAAAATACTATAGAAGAAATTGAATAAGAATACCAATTGAAAAGCACCACCAATCAATGCGAAGGTCGTAATCAAAACGTTTACGTTCTGCAAATCATCAAATAGCGGGAAGTTCGTGTTGGTGTAATAACGTCTTGGTAACCCGGCCATCCCAATAAAGTGCATTGGGAAGAAAACGCCGTAAGCACAAATCGCAGTTACCCAAAAGTGAATATAACCAAGATTCTTGTTCAGCATTCTCTTGAACATTTTCGGATACCAGTGGTATATTCCGGCGAACATTCCGTAAAGCGCAGAAATACCCATTACCAAGTGGAAGTGTGCGACAACAAAATACGTATCATGAACATTGATGTCTAGTGTACTGTCTCCAAGGATAATTCCAGTGAGACCGCCTGTAATAAACGTCGAAACCAATCCGATTGAGAAAAGCATTGCAGGATTGAGCTGCAGATTTCCTTTCCAGAGTGTCGTTATATAGTTGAATGCTTTTACCGCAGATGGGATTGCAATCAATAAAGTTGTAAATGTAAATACAGAACCTAAGAAAGGGTTCATTCCCGAAATAAACATGTGGTGCCCCCAAACGATAGTCGAAAGGAATGCAATTGCCAAGATCGAAGCAATCATGGCACGATAACCAAAGATTGGCTTACGGGAATTGGTTGCAATAACTTCAGATGTAATACCCAAAGCAGGCAACAATACGATGTAAACCTCAGGGTGCCCTAAGAACCAAAAAAGGTGTTCGAACAATACCGGTGAACCACCTTGGTAGTGTAAAACTTCTCCAGCAATATAAATGTCAGAAAGGAAGAACGACGTTCCGAAACTTCTGTCCATAATCAACAATAAAGCTGCAGACAGTAATACTGGGAAAGACACAATACCTATGACAGCTGTAATAAAGAATGCCCAAATAGTAAGTGGCAATCTGGTCATCGACATTCCTTTTGTACGTAAATTGATTACAGTTACAACATAATTCAACGATCCCATCAAAGACGAAGCGATGAATATTGCCATGGAAACCAACCATAAAGTCATTCCTAATCCTGAACCTGAAATCGCTTGTGGCAATGCACTCAATGGGGGGTATATTGTCCACCCAGCAGACGCTGGCCCTGATTCTATGAAAAGGGAAGATACCATTATGACACTAGAAAGGAAAAACAACCAATACGAAATCATATTCATGAATCCAGACGCCATGTCTCGTGCTCCAATTTGCAGCGGAATCAATAAATTACTGAATGTTCCACTCAAACCTGCTGTCAAAACAAAGAAAACCATAATGGTTCCGTGAATCGTCACCAAAGCAAGGTAAATATCGTTACGCATTACTCCGTTTGGAGCAAATTTATCGCCTAAGAAAAAGTTGAACAACTTGAAGGATTCTTCCGGCCAAGCCAACTGCATTCTGAAAAGCATTGACATCCCAACCCCAATAACACCCATAATAATACCTGTAATTAAGTATTGTTTGGCTATCATTTTGTGGTCTATACTAAAGATATATTTAGTAATAAATGTATCCTTGTGGTGGTGCTCATGCTCGTGAGCGTGTTCATCGTGTCCGTGATCGTGATCTGCTGACATATTTTAGCTTTAATTTTTATTAAAAAAGATAATTATTTTTTGATTAGCTGTGCCATCACCATCGGTTTAGCTGGTGCAGCTACTGCAGGTGTTGCTGTTTTGGTTGTATCTGTTTCCGGTTTTTTAATGCTTTCTTTGTAAGCACTCACCAACGTTGGCTTTTCTTTCAACCATTTTTTGAAATCTTCAGGTGTATCAACGACAATTTTCATTTGCATGTTGTAGTGTGAAGCACCGCAGATCTTATTACAAAGCAATAAGTAATCAAATGTATATGGATCTAGAGCTGTTTTCCCATCGGCAACCAACTGTGCGCTTTTCTTATTCCTGATTTGGTTGATGTTCGCTACTTTCTCAATCATTTTAGGATCTTGCCTCATTTCCTCAGTCGTAATTGTCGGCGTAAAGGCGAACTGAGTTACCATTCCAGGAACACAGTTCATCTGGGCACGGAAGTGCGGCATATAAGCAGAGTGTAATACATCTTGAGAACGCAATTTGAAAAGCACTTTAGTACCTTTAGGAATATGCAATTCTGTAGTCGTTTTGTCATCCTGAGCATTTGGATCTTCCAAGTCAACACCTAAAGTATTGATTCCTTCAATATATCTTACGTTGGCTTTTCCAAGCACGTTATCATCTCCGGAATATCTTGCTTCCCACTGGAATTGTTTTGCGTACAATTCTACTACCATTACGTTTTCTTTCTTTTCGTCAACGAACATGATGTTTGTCCAAGCATACAATCCGTAAAGGATTAAACCTGCTAAAACAACTGCAGGAATAACGCTCCAGATGAATTCTAATCTGTCATTATCAGCAAAAAATAACGCTTTGTTTTCTTTTTTACCTCTGTATTTGAACGCAAAATAATGCAATAAAACCTGCGTGATTGCTTGAACGATGAAAATCAACACCCAAGTAATATTCATCAAACGATCTACATCTTTTCCATGCTCAGAAGCCGGGTTGCTCAATACAAAATGACCCCAGGTGAACAATCCGTAAATCGTAAATATATAAATGAATGCCAAAAAGCCAAACATCAAATAACCCTGAACATTATTATCATTATCATTGGCGACCTGAGTATTATTCACATCGGCGCCAACTTGCGTTAAATCAAATATTTTAGTCAACTGCCATATTGCAACGGCCAATAGCGCTAAAACAACAATTACCAACAAACTTGTCATCTGTTTTTTCTTTAAATATTAATAATGAAAATGTTTACTTTCTTCTATAAACGGATTGCGTTTTGGAGTCAATGGCACTTTAGTAAGCGCTGTAAATACAACAAAGATAAATAATCCAATAAAGAAAGCCAATGCTCCGAGTTCCGGCGCGCCAATAAACCATTGTGTACCTACAGTCGACGGCATAATCATATTGAAGAAGTCAACATAGTGACCTAACAATATTACAGTTCCAGCCATAACGATAATCCACGTAAGGCGTTTGAAATCTGTATTGATTAAGATTAAAATAGGAAAAACAAAGTTCATAACGACAGCTCCGAAGAACGGTAGGTTATAATGTTCGATTCTTGTAATGAAGTAAGTGGCTTCTTCCGGAATGTTCGCATACCAGATCAACATGAATTGCGAGAACCATAAATACGTCCAGAATACACTAATACCGAACATGAATTTCGCCAAATCGTGGATATGACTTGTATTGACGTTTGGAAGGAATCCGTTTGACTTTAAGAATAAAGTCACTAAAGCAATTGTAGTGATACCGCTTACAAAGAAACTTGCGAAAACATACCAACCGAAAAGTGTACTGAACCAGTGTGGGTCTACCGACATAATCCAGTCCCAAGACATAATAGATTCTGTTACGATAAAGAAAACAAGGAATCCTGCAGACATTTTAAAGTTTTTCTTGTAGAAAGTATTATCAGAAGCCTCGTCTTGTGCAAGACAGTTCTTTCTTGAGAAATATCTGTATAAATTCCATCCAATCAAAAATATTGCAGCACGCAACAGCCAGAAAGGAACGTTTAAGTAACCTGATTTTCCGGCAATCATTTTATCATAATGTGGACTTTTTGGATCTGTAATACCATGTTCCATCCAGGCAAATAAATTATTACCTTCAAAAAAGTGGAAACCAGTTACTACTAAAATTACAAAGAAAATAACTGACCCAACTGGCAAATAAGCCGTAATTCCCTGCATAACTCTGAACAATACTGGCGACCATCCTGCTTGTGCTACTTGTTGGATACCATAGAAAGCCAAAGCACCTAATGAAATCAACATGATGAAGATGCAGGCAACATATAAAGCAGCCCAAGGTTTGTTTTGCAATTGGTTCAAAACGTGTTGTAAGTGTTTTTGGTGTTCTGCGTGTTCATCAACAACAGCAACTCTGTGATGCGGTGCTGGTTCGTCTGCAACAACAGCAACAGTTTCTTTGAGTGAATCAGCAGCAATTGACACAACAGAAATCGTATCCGCCAATTTAACTTCCGCAGGTTTTGCAGCAGCCTCTTCGCTAACATCAGTATGATTTTCTTCGGTTGCTTTTATTTCTGGCACCATATGTGTTTCATGCGCAGGTGCTTCGGCTTCGTGCCCTTCTGCATGACCTCCACCGTGATGACCTTCTTGTGCTTTGAGAATTGCCTCAACCTCTTCAATATTTTTTGGTGCAGTTAAAAAACCGTATCCTATACCCAGTGCTCCGAGAACCATCAGGATAAAAGAAAGTGTTTTTAATTTGCTTGAAAATGTGTACATATCTAATAAATCAGTGTGTTATACAATATTATTCGGCTCTTAGCTTCATTACGTAATTAGCTACTAACCAACGCTCGTGTGTGTCCAATTGATTGGCGTAGGAACCCATAGAGTTCAATCCGTAAGTTTCTACATGAAAGACACTACCTACAGTAATTTGTCTTGCTTTGTAGTCTGGAATACCCAATAATTTCTCTCTTTTAGCCAGATTTCCTTGTCCATTTCCTTTTTCACCATGACAAATAGCACAGTAAATATTAAAAAGTTCCTTTGCCTTTTCCATATCTGCCTCCGTTGGCGTCAAAGGCGAAACATTGGCTTTTGAAGCTTCATAACCAGCTGTTGTATTCGGCAATTCATAAGGCACAAATCCTCTTTTTATTGTATGATCCGGAGGCAACTGCCCTTCTTTACCATTAGCAAATGCTTTGGATTCAGAATAAGTCTCATAACTTACTGCTTCATACATATTAGGCATGTACTGGTAATTAGGCGCTTTTGTATCGTGACATGAAGCCACCAATGTCGCTATTCCTAATGTAATCGCTATTTTATTTAAGCTTTTCATATCTGATATTAATGCTTTTCAATTACTTTAACTTCTACCGCTCCTGTGTTTTGAAAGAAAGAAACCATATCCTCTTCATTTCCATTTACGGCAACTTCCATAAGAAAATGGTCATCTGTAGTTCTCAAATCCGGATTTTCAGCTTGTTTAAATGGCCATAATCTGCTTCTCATATAAAAAGTGATTACCATTAAGTGCGCTGCAAAAAATACAGTCATCTCAAACATTACCGGAACGAAAGCCGGCATATTCTCAATATAGCTGAAACTCGGTTTCCCGCCGATATCTTGCGGCCAATCTGAAATCATGATATTATTCATCATCCAAGTTGCGAAAGACAACCCGCAAAGACCATAAATAAAAGCACATATTGCCAGTCTTGTAGGCGCAATTCCCATTGCCTTGTCTAGTCCGTGAACCGGAAATGGCGTAAAAACTTCTTCAATATGGTGATGGGCAGCACGCGTTTTCTTCACTGCGTCCATAAGCACATCATCGTCATTGTAAATAGCGTATATAACTTTATTACTACTCATGGTGTGAATCTTTATTTGCTTCTCTTAATCTTTTATAATTTTCTCCTGACGATTTCAAGATTGTTTTCACCTCCGCCTGAGCAATTACAGGGAATGAACGGGCATACAATAGGAACAATACGAAGAAAAATCCGATGGTTCCAATGAAAATACCGATGTCAACAAAAGTTGGTGAGAACATTGTCCATGAAGAAGGAAGGTAATCGCGGTGCAATGAAGTCACGATGATTACGAAACGTTCAAACCACATACCGATATTTACTACAATCGAGATTACGAAAGAGAACATTATACTCGTTCTTAATTTTTTAGACCACATGAATTGAGGCGAGAATACGTTGCAGGTCATCATCGACCAATAAGCCCACCAGTAAGGACCGGTTGCACGGTTAAGGAATGCATACTGTTCGTATTCAACCCCTGAATACCAAGCAACAAATAGTTCTGTGATATAAGCAACCCCTACGATAGAACCTGTAATCATGATTACGATGTTCATTAATTCGATGTGCTGAATGGTGATATAGGCTTCTAATTTGGACACCTTTCTCATAATGATCAAAAGTGTGTTTACCATCGCAAATCCAGAAAATACCGCACCAGCAACGAAATAAGGCGGGAAGATGGTTGTGTGCCATCCCGGAACAACCGAAGTAGCAAAGTCAAAGGATACGATTGTGTGTACAGAAAGTACAAGTGGTGTAGCCAAACCTGCTAATACCAATGAAACTTCTTCGAAACGCTGCCAGTCTTTGGCACGTCCGCTCCATCCGAAGCTCAAAATAGTATAAATTCTTTTTGTAAAAGGCGTTACTGCACGGTCACGAATCATCGCAAAATCAGGAAGCAAACCCGTCCACCAGAAAACCAATGAAACCGAAAGATAAGTCGAGATCGCAAATACGTCCCAAAGTAATGGCGAGTTAAAGTTCACCCATAAAGAACCAAATTGATTCGGAATCGGCAATACCCAATACGCTAACCATGGGCGACCCATGTGGATGATCGGGAACAAACCTGCCTGAACAACCGAGAAAATCGTCATGGCTTCAGCAGAACGGTTAATTGCCATTCTCCATTTTTGGCGGAATAATAATAATACTGCCGAAATCAGCGTTCCCGCGTGCCCAATACCAACCCACCAAACGAAGTTCGTGATATCCCAGGCCCAACCAACTGTTTTATTTAATCCCCATGTTCCGATACCTGTAGAAATGGTATAAGTGATACAGCCTATTCCCCAAAGGAATGCGGCTAATGCGATTGAAAATACAATCCACCATTGTTTGTTAGCCCTTCCTTCAACAGGCGCAGCTACATCTACTGTTACATCGTGATAAGTTTTATCACCTATAACTAAGGGTTTTCTAATGGGTGCTTCGTAGTGAGACGACATAATCCTTTATATTGTTACTTAATTATTAATTTCTGACTAGGTATTTCTGACTTTTACGTGATAGATAACGTTTGGTTTTGTACCGACATGCTCCAACAAATGGTACATTCTGTCGTCTTCAACCAAAGTAGCTACTTTGTCTGATTTGTTATTGATATCACCAAAAACCATTGCTCCTGAAGAACAGGCTGCTGAACATGCGGTTTGGAATTCATCTTTTTTAACTTCTCTTCCTTCACGTTTGGCGGCTAAAATGGTCAATTGTGTCATTTGAATACACATTGAACATTTTTCCATTACTCCACGAGAACGAACGTTTACATCAGGATTCAATACCATACGACCCAAATCATCATTCATGTGATAATCGAATTCGCTGTTTTTGTTGTATAAGAACCAGTTAAAACGACGTACTTTATAAGGACAGTTGTTGGCGCAATATCTTGTACCTACACATCTGTTATATGCCATATGGTTTTGCCCTTGACGGCTATGCGAAGTTGCAGCAACCGGACAAACCGTTTCACACGGTGCGTGGTTACAGTGCTGACACATTACCGGCTGAAATGCTACTTGTGGGTTATCACCTGCGTGTTCCATTTGTCTGAAACCACCTAGTGAACCTTTTGTGTTTTTATCTCCAGTGATGAATCCACCCAAATCTAAACCATCAAATTCGTCTTTTTTAATATCATCTTTCGCGAAAGTTTCTTCAGAAGAATAATACCTATCAATACGCAACCAGTGCATATCACGGCTTCTTCTAATTTCTGCTTTCCCTACAACTGGAACGTTATTTTCAGCATGACAAGCAATAACGCAAGCACCACAACCGGTACAAGCATTCAAATCGATCGATAAGTTGAAATGATGCCCGACAGAACGATCAAATGAATCCCACAAATCAACCTCCACAGCTTTTACTGGGTTGTGATCTACCGAAACCATTGGTTGTTCGTTCCAAACTGCTGGCAATTCAGCGTTGAAAACAGTTAAAGTGGTTTCTTTAATAATATCACCACGACCCATCAATGTTTTTTGCAACTGTACACAAGCGAATTCGTGTTCTCCTGAAGCTGCAGTAAATTCGACTGATTGAACGTTGTTGAAATTCTTATATAATGTGTAAGCGTTAACACCTACTTGCATTTCTTCTTTTAAAGCGGCTTTCTTTCCATAACCTAATGCCACACCAACAGTACCTACTGCTTGTCCTGGTTGAATGATTACCGGAACATTTTCTAGTTTAACGCCGTCAACAACTAAATTTGCGTAGCTTCCGTTTAATCCACCATTAGCAACATTGCTGTTAGTGACTTTATATTTTTCGGCATCAACTCTTGAAACAGTAACATAGTTATCCCATGAAACTCTTGTGATTGGATCAGGGAATTCTTGTAACCATGGATTATTAGCTTGCTGACCGTCCCCTAAACCTGTTTTGGTATATAAAACGAGTTCTAAAGCCGATTTCTTAGCTTGTGATAAGACACTTGCGGCAGCAGCATAATCGGCGCCTACACCTGAAACAGCAGACGAAGGACTTACAAAAATTCCATCGTGTAATACTTTATTCCATGAAGCACCTGAAATGTAAGACGTTGCATTCGTTTTTACATAATCGTAATATTCTCCCGTATTGCCTGTCCAAGCCAATAAAGCTTCTTGAAATTGTTTTGTTTGAGCAAATAATGGACGAATCGTTGGCTGCGTTAAAGCATAACTACCTTTCACGATGCTAACATCACCCCAAGATTCTAAATAATGTTTCGTTCCGACAGCAACATTTGCACTCAAAGCAGTTTCATCTTCTCTCAAAGAGAAAGCTACTGAAAGTGATACTTTTTTCAAAGCATCAGCAAACTGGTTCCCCGGGAACGTATAAACTGGATTAACGCCACTCATAATTAAGGTATGAACGCTTCCTGCTTTCATATCACTTAATAACTGCGTCATTTTTGCGTCAGATCCTTTTCTTATTTGTCTTGTAGCGGCAGTTGAGAAAGCCGCACTCGCCAATTTATTGTTGATTGCTATAACAAGTAACTGCGCATTTTTGTCATCGATTCCGGATACTAAAACACCTTTGGAACCCGCGTCGCTTAATTGCTTTGCTGCTTTGGTAACTTCTGCATCAAATTTACTGTCTAAACTTACTGAAGTAGATCCGCCAACAATAATATTGTATATTTTTACTAATGCTTGCTTTTGATCAAAACTTGTCATCGGCACACGCTTATCAGCTGCAGCGCCAGACAAAGTCATATTAGACTCGAATTGGAAATGTTTCGACATTTTTCCGTTTTTCGGAACACGTCCTTTTGCATATCCTGAATCGTAGCTTCCACCTTGCCAGTCTCCAAGGAAATCGGCACCAACAGAAACAATTACTGAAGCTTTTTCAAAATCATAATCCACTAAAGCTCTTTCACCATAAACCGCTTCGAAAGCATCCAAAGCAGCAGAGGAAGAAACAGCATCATACACAACATGTTTTGCGTTTGGATTGGCTGTAATGAATTCGCCTATCAATTTATCTGTAGAAGGGCTTGCGGTAGTACCTGTAAGTAAAACTACTTGTTTTCCTTTTACTTTCGCGTCAGCCAAACTTGCTTTTACTTTTGTGTCAACATCGCTCCAAGACGCTTCTTTACCAGCAATTTTTGGATATTTCAAACGCATGCTGTCATATAATGACAAAATCGATGCGTGAATCCTTGCATTAGCAGCAAATTTTGCTCCGGGTAAAGTGTTGTTTTCTATCTTAATTGGACGACCTTCTCTTGTTTTTACTAAGATATTAGCAAAGTCAAAACCATCAAAAACGGAAGTTGCATAATAATCGGCAACACCCGGAATGATTGATTCAGGCTGAACTACATAAGGAATAGATTTTACTACAGGACCTTCACAGGCAGCTAATGAAGCGGCGGCTGTGGTGAATCCAACGTACTTTAAGAAATCACGACGACTTGTTGATGCCGCCGACAAAGTCGCGTCGTCACCAAGAAACTCGGCTGTTGGAATTGCTTCCACAAATTCGTTATTTCTTAACGTCTCAACAATAGAACTATTTTCGTTTAGTTCTTCAACACTTTTCCAGTATTTTTTGTTTGATGACATCTTATATAAATATTAGCTTCTTAATTATTTTATTGTTTATTCGTTGATTCAGCAATTCGGCAATTCGGCAATTCGGTATAATAACCAAATCACGAAATTAGCAAATCTAATAGTGGCATTTACCGCATTCTAATCCACCCATTTGAGCAGCAGTCAACTTGTCAACACCATACTTTTTGGAAAGCTCTTCGTGAATTTTCGTATAGTAAGCATTTCCTTCCATCTTAACATCTGTTTCGCGGTGACAATTGATACACCAACCCATTGTTAAAGGAGCAAATTGTTTCTGGATTTCATAAGTCTGCACGGGTCCGTGACATTTCTGACATTCGATTCCAGCAACAGTAACGTGTTGCGAGTGGTTGAAATATGCAAAATCAGGAAGATTGTGAATGCGCACCCATTTTACAGGTTTTGTTTTTCCTGTATATTTCTGTGTAGTTTTATCCCAACCTACTGCAGCATATAATTTCTGGATCTCTGCAGTATAGTATTCTTTAGTGTATTCAACGTAAGTAGAATCTTTGTCGCCTTGAAATTCTGCAATATTTTTATGACAATTCATACAAACATTTAGCGATGGAATTCCTGCGTTTTTACTTACACGTGCTGATGAGTGACAATATTTACAATCGATTCCGTTGTCGCCAGCGTGAATTTTATGAGAGTAGTGAATTGGCTGAATAGGTTGGTAATTTTGATCGACACCTATTTGCATCAAATAACCATATACATAATATCCACTGGAAAGCAATAGGAATATAGCAGTAATCAATACAAGAAACTGGTTTTTAGCATACGCTCTCCAGATTGGCATTGTTGGTTCTTTGTCTGCCACTTCAATACCGTTGGCTTTTGCTACTTTACTAAGCACATTGTTAACCAAGAACAACATTACTACAAGAATCAACAAAACTACAGCTAGCGCACTAAGAATCACTGTATTTGTAACACCACTTTCAGGAGCTGGACCACCAAGAAGTGGTGATTTTGCTTCTGATTTTGGTTCAACAAAAGAAGTATAAGCAATGATATTATCAATATCCTGAGTTGACAACTGAGGAAATGCCGTCATAACGCTCGGTTTATTTTCATCCCAAAGCTTAACCGCCGCCGCATCACCAGACTTGATCAATTCAGTACTGTTGTGGATCCACTTGTAAAGCCATTCCTTATCGTGCTTATCACTGATGTTGCGCAATGCCGGACCGGTCATTTTAGCATCAAGTTTGTGACAAGCACCACAATTGGCACTGAACAATGATTTTCCAACAACAGGATCTCCGGCGCCAGCATTCGCAGGAGCAGGAGTTACCGCAGGTTGCGTTGCTGCCGTTGTAGCCGGATTAGCTGCCGTTGGAGCAGCAGTCGGAACTGCGGGAGCACTTTGAGCTAATGAAGTTAAGGAGAAAGTCAGCATGAACGCTAGACTACAAATGAAAATCCTTGAAATCGAATTATGGTTACCCACCTTTTTCATATTATAAATGATTATCGACTAATTTTGGTACGGTTTTTTCAGTGTATTGTGACTGAAAAAGCTGCACATTATTTTTAAACTTGCACAAAAATACGACTTATGAACTATTCTCAAAACCTTAAATATATCTTAATTGTCAATTTATACCAATTCTAAATAATTTTATTGACACAATTATTTCCATAAATATTACATTTGTTTAAAAAACACCATATTATGAAAAAAATCAACCAAAAACTGTTATTTGTCGCGCTTTTAATAATGCTTTTATCTTCTGCTAATTTGCATGCACAAGATGCCAAAATAACGGTTTCGGAAGACCCAAAGTTTGAAAATCTCTTAAAAGAAAAGCGAAGAATCAATTCTTCTATAACGGTAAATGATCGTTATAAAATTCAGATCTTCAATGGCGATAGCGAAACGTCAAAAAAAACACTGAACGACTTCAAAAAACAATATAAAAACTTCGATGGCACCATCATTTTCAACACACCTTTTTATAAAGTATGGGTTGGGAATTTTAAAACGCGGATTGAAGCTGAAAGAAATCTTACCGATATCAAAAAGAATTATCCGAATGCACTTTTGATTAAGCCGAATAAGTAAAAATCCTAAACTTTCATCCATAAAAAAACGCTCCAGAATACGGAGCGTTTTTTTTATATACAATAAATCTTATTTCAACTTTTTCTTCACCGCAACTTCCTGGAAAGCTTCGATGATATCGCGCTCTTCAATGTCGTTGTAGTTCTTGATTTGAATACCACAATCATATCCTTTTGCAACTTCTTTTACGTCGTCTTTGAAACGCTTCAATGCCGTTAGTTCGCCTGTGAAAACCACAACCCCTTCGCGGATGATTCGTATTCTTGAATTTCTGAAGATTTTTCCGTCCATAACCATACAACCTGCAATAGATCCGACTTTTGAGATTTTGAATATCTCGCGAATTTCGGCAGTTCCGGTAATTTCTTCTTTCATTTCCGGAGAAAGCATGCCTTCCATCGCATCTTTCAAATCGTCAATTGCATCGTAGATGATGGAATAATTTCTGATATCGATTTCTTCTTTGTCCGCTAATTGTCTTGCGTTTCCTGCCGGACGAACGTTAAATCCGATGATAATTGCGTCAGACGCAGAAGCCAACATGACATCAGTTTCTGTAATCGCACCAACACCTTTATGAATAATATTGATTTGGATTTCGTCTGTCGATAATTTCGAGAACGAATCAGAAAGCGCTTCAACCGAACCATCCACGTCACCTTTAAGGATTATGTTGAGTTCTTTAAATTGTCCAAGTGCAATCCTTCTTCCGATTTCCGCAAGCGTAATATGACGTTGTGTACGAACAGATTGTTCGCGCATCAATTGTGTGCGTTTTGCCGCAATAGCTTTTGCTTCTCTTTCGTCTTCAAAAACGTTGAATTTATCACCGGCTGTTGCAGCACCATCAAGGCCTAAAACCGATACTGGTGTTGACGGCCCAGCTTCTTTAACAACATGTCCACGCTCATCATGCATTGCTTTGATTTTTCCGTGGTGTTTACCAGCAAGCATATAATCGCCCACACGTAAAGTTCCGTTTTGCACGAGGATTGTTGAAACATAACCTTTTCCTTTGTCAAGGAAAGCTTCTACCACAGTTCCTGATGCCGCTTTGTTTGGATTGGATCTCAATTCGAGAATTTCCGCTTCCAACAATACTTTTTCGAGTAATTCTTTTACGCCTGTTCCTACTTTTGCAGAAATATCGTGGGATTGTATTTTTCCACCCCAGTCTTCTACCAAAAGGTTCATTCCGGCGAGTCTTTCTTTAATTTTTTCGGGATTTGCATTCGGCTTGTCCACTTTGTTGATAGCGAAGATAATAGGCACATTCGCCGCCTGAGCATGAGAAATAGCTTCTTTCGTTTGTGGCATGATATCATCATCCGCCGCCACGACAATGATTGCAATATCGGTTACCTGAGCACCACGCGCACGCATCGCGGTAAACGCTTCGTGACCCGGTGTATCAAGGAATGCTATTTTTTGCCCGTTATCCAAAGTCACCCCATAGGCACCAATGTGCTGTGTGATCCCCCCTGATTCTCCAGCGATAACATTTTCCTTACGGATATAATCCAAAAGCGATGTTTTTCCGTGATCGACGTGTCCCATTACGGTAACAATTGGCGCACGATCTAACAAATCTTCTTCTTTATCTTCAACGGCCTGAATAGAATCTTCTAGTTCAGTGGTGATGAATTCTACTTCGTAACCAAATTCATCAGCAACAATAGTTAATGTTTCTGCATCCAAACGTTGGTTCATGGTTACCATGATCCCAAGCGACATACAAGTTCCAATCACTTTTGTAATTGGCACATCCATCATAATGGCGATTTCGCCAACGGTTACAAACTCGGTTACTTTGATGGTTTTACTGCCTTCTTCAAAAGCACGTTGCTCGTCGTCAGATTTCTGGCGGTGCGTTTCTCTTTTGTCTCTTCTGTATTTGGCTGCTTTTGATTTTCCTCCTTTTCCTTGTAATTTCTCAAGGGTTTCACGGATTTGGTTTTTAACTTCCTCTTCCGTAGGCTCCACTTTTGCCACAATTGCCGGACGGTTTCCTTTTACGAATCCTGGTCTCGCGCTTCTGTTGGCATTAGCACCACCTGCATTCGGAACAATTTTATTGGCACCTGGAGTTCCGGTTCCTGCTGGTCGCGGAGCGCCTGGTTTCGGGATGATTCTTTTTCTTTTATTCTTATTGGCATTTGCGTTAGCGCCTGCACCTGCTCCCGGAGTTGCACCTGGTTTATTAGGCGTAATTTTCGGTTCTTCTTTTTTCTTTTTAGGCTTGTTGAATTGCGACAAGTCGATGGTTTGTCCAGTAAAAGTTGTTCCTGACAACTGAACATATTGAGTGGTAACGGACTCATTTTCAGTATCGGCATTATCTCCTGAAGGCACATTTTTTGTTTCCGCTTTTGGCTGAACGGGTTCAATAGCAACTGCGACTGGTCTTTCCTCAATAGGTTTTTCTGGCCTATTTTCAACTGGCTTCGCAACAACTTCCGGTGCTTTTTCAACTACTGGAGTTGGTGCTGGAGCAGACACAGTTGGCTTTTTTGGATTTAGGTCAATCGTTCCAACAGTTTTTGGTGCGCTCACAATGGCTTTCGCTTTGATCACTTCCTGCTGTTGTCTTAAACGCTCTTCGTCTTGTTTGCGTTTGTCTTCGATCTCTTTTTCCCTCTCGATACGCAAAGCTTCTTTTTCTTTACGTTTCTCTTCGCCTACTTCTTTCGAAGCTTCTTTATTGCCCCTGTCGCCTGCAAATTGGTTTTGCAGGATACTAAATTCCTTCTCAGAAATCTTGGCATTCGGATTGGCATCAATAGCGATGCCCTTATCTTTCAGATAATCCACAGCCCTTTCCAAAGAAATATTTAATTCCCTTAAAACCTTGTTTATTCTTATTATTCTCTCTTCAGACATAAAACCTTTTTATTATTACCTTTTTTATTGTGTTGTTGTAGAACGGTTTAGCTGTTGAATTCCTCATTAAGGATGCGCATCACTTCCTGGATGGTTTCCTCTTCAAGGTCTGTTCTTCTGACCAAATCATTCACATCTTGTTTAAGAATGCTTCTTGCTGTATCCAAACCGATTTTTGCGAATTCTTCGATAACCCAAGCATCGATTTCGTCTGAAAACTCTGTCAATTCAACATCATCTTCTTCTTCAGCAACATTACCTTCGCGAATAACATCTAGCTCATAGCCGGTTAATTGACCCGCTAATTTAATATTATGCCCACCTCTTCCGATAGCTTTTGATACTTCTTCTAATTTCAAAAACACTTCCGCTCTTTTGGTTTCTTCGTTGATTTTGATAGAAGAAACTTTTGCAGGACTTAGTGCTCTTGTGATATACAATTGCGTGTTAGTGGTATAATTGATTACATCGATATTTTCGTTGCCCAATTCACGAACGATGCCATGAATACGTGAACCCTTCATGCCGACACAAGCACCAACAGGATCAATTCTATCGTCATAAGAATCTACAGCTACTTTTGCTTTTTCGCCTGGAATTCTTACTACGTTTTTCACCATAATTAAACCGTCAAAAACTTCAGGAATTTCCTGTTCGAACAATTTCTCAAGGAATTTCTCCGATGTACGAGACATGATGATTTGTGGCTTATTGCCTTTCAATTCAACACTTTCAATGATACCGCGAACGTTATCTCCTTTACGGAAAAAGTCAGACGGAATCTGTTTTTCTTTAGGAAGCACGATTTCGTTGCCTTCGTCATCAACCAAAATTACAACTCTTGGACGAACGTGGTGTACTTCGGCAGTATAAATTTCGCCAATTAAATCTTTAAATTGTTTGTAAAGATTGGTATTATCGTGTTCGTGTATTTTTGAAATAAGGTTCTGACGAAGTGCCAAAATGGCTCTTCTCCCCAAATCGATTAGTTTTACTTCTTCAGAAACTTCTTCGCCGATTTCAAAATCTGGCTCGATTTTTCTTGCTTCTGTCAGCGTAATTTCTTCATTCTCTAAATCAAGATCATCATCAGCAACGATAACGCGTCTTCTCCAGATTTCCATATCTCCTTTATCAGGATTGATAATGATATCAAAATTATCATCTGAACCGAATTTCTTCTTCAATGCATTTCTGAACACATCTTCCAAAATCGCCATAAGCGTTACACGATCAATAAGTTTGTCGTCTTTAAACTCTGAAAATGAATCGATTAATGCTAAATTTTCCATGCCAACTCTTTAAATTAAAATGTTACTGTAACAATTGCTTCTTTTATTTCTGAATATGGAATTTCCTGTCTTTTTTGAACAGTTTCTTTTCCTTTACCCACTTTTTTTGGTTCTCTAGCTTCCCAAGCGAGCGTAATGCAATCATCATTGGCATCGGCAAGTTCAGCTTCTATGGTATCGGTGGCTAATTTTACGATTAGCATTCTACCGATATTTTTTTTATACTGGCGGATTAGCTTCAATGGTGAACCCACTCCGACAGAGGCAACTTCTAACGAAAAATCCTGCTCCTCGCGGTCGATATTGTGTTCGATAGCGCGGCTTACATCAATGCAATCCTGCAATTGCACTCCGTTATCACCATCTAAAGTCACGATTATCTTGAAAGCATCCGTAATTGTGAGATCAATTAAGAAAATCGACGGCTTGTCTGCAAGGCCTTCTTCGAGTAAATTTACTACTTTCTCTTTAAATGTCATATTTTTATAAAAAGAGGGAAGCATTGCTTCCCTCATTATTCAGTTTTTTAATAAATAACGGTGCAAATATAGTGTTTTTTTTAATAAATCAAAAATCATTCTGCAATCTAAAAATCTGCTGTCCTTTGTTTTGCGGGCAAAAAGCTTTGAAGCGCATTTTTTGAAATCCCAACTGAGTTAAATTTCAAATTTTTGTTTGTCACATTTTATTTACAAAAAACCAACTTCAAGTTAATTAATTGTCAATTGTAAAAAAATTCCTTACCTTTAATATGTAAAAACTAACGCATACAAATACCAACTCCTTACACTTACCCATTATGAAGAGAATCTTAGTGCCAACCGATTTTTCCGACCACGCCAATTATGCCTTAAATACTGCCGCACAGATCGCTAAGCAGTACAATTGTGAATTATTCATACTCAACCTACTTGATCTTCCTACGCACATGAACGATGCTGTTAGTAGCGGCGTAAATATTCCTGAAGTAATGTTGTTCCTTAGTAAAACACAAGACAAACTGGAAGCTTTAAGATCTAACGGCGAACTGAACGGTATCCATGTTGTTACAGAAGCGAGGATTGAAAAGGCTTTTGAAGGCATCGCAACTTACAGCAAAGAACACAATGTTGACTTGATTGTTATGGGATCACACGGTTCTTCTGGTTATCAGGAATTATATATGGGCACAACCACTGAAAAAACGGTTCGTACCTCGGAAATTCCAGTATTGGTGATTAAAAACGAAATCGCCAACTTCAAAGCTGATAATTTTGTATTCGCTTCGGATTTTTCCAAAGAAATTAGAAAACCATTTGAAAAATTGGTGAATTTTGCCAATGTTTTCGGCGCTAATCTGAATCTGGTTATGATCAATACGCCAAATAGTTTCAAATCTAACAGCGTTGCAGAAAAAATAATGACCGATTTTATTAAGGATTTTTCAATTGATAAATATTCGTTACATATTTATAACGACACCAATGTTGAAAAAGGCATTCTGAATTATGCCAACAAAGTCGATGCAGATTTGATTGGAATGTGCACACACGGCAGAACCGGATTGTCACACTTTTTTAACGGAAGTATCAGTGAGGATTTGGTGAATCATACGGTAAGACCGGTGGTTACGTTTAAAATATAAATTTTAAAACTAAAAAAAATGAAATCCCAAATCCCAACTTATAACGCTTGGGATTTGGGATTTAAAGTATTGAAATTTAAAAAGCCTCCTAAAAAGGAGGCTTTTTTCGTTGGTCTACTAGGACTCGAACCTAGAAAGGCTGCACCAAAAACAGCTGTGTTACCATTACACCATAGACCAGCGTTGCTTTATTAGCGAGTGCAAATTTAGTACAAATTTTATCTCTCACAAATTTTTATACAAAAAAAATGAAATTTGTTTTTTTATGAAATGTGACCGTTTTATTTACCGTTAATTTGCCCACTGAGAATGAATCGGATAATAACACAGGCATTTGCCGAAAAATTTGTTAATGCCCGTTCCAATCCGCAAAAAAACATTTTCTTTGTAGCTGAAATTTAAAACAACAATCATTACGTATTATGGTGACATTTAACTTCAAAAAGTGGAATACAATTACAGGCTGGATCGTGTTTGCAGTAGCTTTGGCTACATATACACTAACCGTTGAGCCAACGATGAGTTTCTGGGATTGCGGCGAATATATCGCAACGGCAGCCAAACTCGAAGTAGGACACCCACCGGGCGCACCTTTATTCCAAATGATTGGTGCCTTTTTCGCCATGTTTGCCATCGATAAAGCACATGTCGCTGTGATGGTGAATATGATGTCGGTGTTTTCGAGTGCGTTCACGATTTTGTTTATGTTCTGGTCATCAACGATGATTTTGAAGAAACTGGTGGCACGATTTTCAGAGATCGACAGTAGCAATTCAATCGCTATTATAGGCGCTTCGGCAGTTGGCGCGCTGGCTTATACGTTTTCAGATAGTTTTTGGTTCAATGCCGTTGAAGCAGAAGTATATGCGATGGCGTCATTATTTATTGCGCTTTTGTTCTGGCTTGGTTTGCGTTGGGAACAAGACATGCACAATCCGCGAGGCAACCGCTGGCTACTTATTATTTCGCTGCTGATTGGTTTGTCGTTCGGAGTTCACTTTATGGCGTTGTTGACGATTCCCTCAATTGGTTTCTTATATTACTTCAAAAATTACGAAAAAATTACACTTAAAAATTTTATTGTTGCGAACATAATTGTAGTAGGCATTTTGCTTTTTATCTTCAAATTATTGTTGCCGCTTACAATGGCGCTTTTTGGTCAGACGGAAGTTTTTATGGTCAACTCAATTGGATTGCCATTTGATTCCGGAACGATTTTCGTGACCTTACTATTCATTGCTTTCTTTTATTTCGGATTGAAATACACCAGAAAAAAAGGGTTTGCTCAAATCAATACCATGATTTTATGCATCCTTTTTATCCTTATCGGATTTTCAACGTGGATGATGCTACCGATTCGTGCGAATGCGAACACTGTAATCAATGAAAACAAACCGTCAGACGCACGTGAGGTTTTGGCGTATTATAATAGAGAACAATATGGCGTAAATCCGTTGTTCTATGGTCCGCAATATTCTGATTCTTATTCCGGATTAGATAAAGACAACCCTTATACCGACAAAGCCCCAAATTACGAAAGGGATTACAAAACCGGGAAATATATCATTACCAATAATTTCAAAAATGCCGAGCAGAACAGCGACGACAAGCAGAAAGCGATTTTGCCAAGAATGTGGAGCACAGAACATTCGGCGAATTATATGACTTTTACGCATCCGCTGGAATTCCGCCTAGACCCAAATCACGATTATAGCGATGATTTGAGACAATATGGTCTCGATCCGGACAACATGACAGAAGAAGAGGCCAACGGTTATATTGCAAAGCTTCAGGGTGAAATCGAAAAAACGGTCATCGAATTCAAATCTGGTTTTGCAAGAGGCGAATATGACACTGGCGATTATGATAAATTCCTTAAAAATTATAGTGATTATTTAATTGTAGAAAAACCAACCACGGCTGACAACCTCAGTTTTATGGTAGAATACCAATTCGGATATATGTATTGGAGGTATTTGATGTGGAATTTCGTAGGAAGACAAAACGACAATCAAGGAAAATATGACGACCTCGACGGCAATTGGATCAGCGGCATCAGTATTGCCGACAAAGCCCACGTTGGTTCGCAAGACAATCTTCCGACGGATATGAAAGAAAACAAAGCACATAATGTTTACTTCTTTCTTCCATTTATTTTGGGCATTATCGGACTTATTTACCACGCTAACAAAGACCTTAAAAGTTTTTATATCCTTTTAGTGCTGTTTTTGTTTACCGGATTGGCGCTAAAAATATACCTCAACGAAAGACCCTTCGAACCACGAGAACGCGACTATGCACTCGTCGGCTCGTTTTATGTGTTTGCGATTTGGATCGGATTTGGTGTATATGCGATTTATGATACCGTCAAACAATGGTTGACACCAAAAATTGCCGGGCCAATCGTAATTGCTTTTACACTTTTAGCAGCACCCGTATTAATGGCTTCTCAAAACTGGGACGACCATGACCGTTCCGGAAAATATACGGCAATCGCGATGGCAAAAGCCTATCTGAGTTCGTGCGAACCTAATGCGATATTATTTACCATTGGCGACAACGACACATTCCCGCTTTGGTATGCACAAGAAATTGAAAATTATCGTACAGATGTAAGAATCGTCAATACAAGCCTGCTAATGACCGATTGGTATATCGACCAGATGAAGGCCAAAGCACACGAATCCGAAGGCATGCCAATATCGTTCACACACGACCAATATGTTGGTGATAAACTCGATTATTCGGTTCATACTGCAAAAACAGAAAACCGTTGGAACATTAGTGACTTCATCAAATTGATTGACGATCCGAGAGCTACTATTGAAATGAAAAACGGTCAAAAAATCCATTTCTATCCAACCAATAAAATCAGAATTCCAGTTGACAAGAACGCCATTATAGCTAATAAAGTTGTCAATGCGAAATATAATGATTCCATCGTTCCTTACATAGATGTTGACATAAAAGGTCAGGCGTTATACAAAAACCGACTAATGATGCTCGATATTTTAGCCAATAACAACTGGAAACGACCAATTTATTTTACCGGTGGAAGTTTTGGCGATGACGATTATATTTGGATGAAGGATTACCTGCAACTAGACGGAATGGTTTACAAACTCGTGCCTGTCAAAACCACGATTCCAAAAGACAAAAGCTCATTCGATATGGGTCAAATCGATTCAGACAAAATGTATGACATTGTTATGAAATGGGATTGGGGCAACAGCGAAAGCCCGAAAATTTACCACGATCCGGAAACCAGAAAAAACAGTATTTCTTATCGCACCAATCTTTCGAGACTCACAGAACAACTTATCAAAGAAGGCAAATTAGACAAAGCCAAAAACATTCTTGACTTGGGAATGAAGAAAATGCCGCTAGAATATTTTGGATATTATACGATGCTCGAGCCTTTTGCAACCGGCTATTATTCCGTCAATGAAAAACAAAAAGCGCGTAACATTTTATCAAAATTGATTAAAAAATACCAAGAAAATATAACGTTTTATCACGGACAGACCACTTCGTGGCAGAATGAAATGTATTTGGATATCATTACCGATATTGAACGTTATAGAGCGCTATTATTGGTCGCCAAAGACAGTGGAGATCTTGAATTCTATCAAAAAAACAGAAGTACTTTTAACAGTTTTAATAAATTGTTTGACAAATATAAACGTGACAACGAGTAGCTGATTACTATCCATTTTGAATTATAAATTTTAAATGTAGCACAACCGCACTTAAAATTTATAATTCAAAATTTAAAATAACGTTCCCGATGAACTTTTACTGGGTCAAGACCAATCGCATCATCAAAAAACTGTTCCCAAAGCTAATTTGGGACATTCCGAATGCGAATAAAACCGTCTTTCTTACTTTTGACGACGGTCCGACACCCACCATTACTCCGTGGGTTTTAGATGTCTTGAGAAAGCATCAAATTAAAGCAACATTCTTCTGTATCGGCGATAACATCCGGAAATATCCTGAAATTTTCAAACAAGTGATTGCCGAAGGTCATACGATTGGCAACCATACTTTCAATCACCTTAAAGGCTGGAAAACGGAAACTTCAGAATATATTAAAAATTTTCGGTTGTGTGAAACTGAAATCTACCAACAGCTTCCTGAAAACCGCAAACTCTTTCGTCCGCCTTATGGCAAAATCAAAAGATCCCAATCGTTACAAATATTGGAATCAGGTTACAAAATAATTATGTGGGATGTGCTTACGGCAGATTACGACAAAAATGTCAGTCCGCAAAAATGCCTTGAAAATGCCACCAAAAAAACAACTTCGGGAAGCATCATTATTTTTCACGACAGCATAAAAGCTTTTTCCAATGTGGAATTTGCCCTGCCGGAAACAATAAGAATCTTAAAAGAAAAGGGATTTAGTTTTGACGTGATCCGTTAGATCTGCTCTTGTACCAAGCCTATGATTGTATTGGCGTCCAACTCTCCGGATTGTCTCCAGATCATCTGTCCGCTTTTATAAATCATAAGTGTTGGCAGGCCTTTGATACGCAAAGCATCCGCAAGCTCTTGGTTTTTATCAACATCGATTTTGATTACTTTGGCCTTATCTCCCAAAGCCGCAGCAACATCGCGAATTACCGGATGCATTGATACTGATTGCTCGTTCCATTCTGTATAAAAATCAATTAATACTGGAACCTGGGCGTTTATAAGTTCTCCAAATTTTGACATAAAAGAAAATTTAATAGTAAACTAATATACAAATGTAATGTTTTTAACGAATTATGCTACTTTATTACCTTTTTTTAGTTCTAGCACAGTAATTTCAGGCCATATTCCAACGCGTCCAGGATAGGCATGAAAACCCAATCCGCGGTTTACATAAACGTATCTTCCAACGTTTTCGTATAAACCGGCCCATTGCTTATAAACATATTGCACCGGACTCCATTTGATCCAACCGGGAATTTCAATGCCAAACTGTAAGCCGTGCGTATGTCCAGCAAGCGTTAATTGGAAATGTTTTGGGTGGTTTTTGATTTCCATTTCCCAGTGTGATGGGTCGTGCGACATTAGTATCTTAAAATCAGCTTTCGTCAATCCTTCGGAAGCTTTTGTCAAATCGCCGGCTTGTTTAAAGCCTTTGCCCCAATTCTCAACCCCAACAAGTGCAATTTTATCATTTCCTTTTTGAAGGAAAGTATGGTTGTTTAAAATTAAATCAAAGCCAATTTGTCCATATAATTTTTTAATAGCTTCAAAGTTGGCGTCTTTGGCTGCTGCCGATGACCAAGTAACATATTCACCATAATCGTGGTTGCCGAGTACGGAATACTTACCATATTCATACTTTTTAATACGGTTGAAAGTTTCAATCCACGGATGCATTTCTGTTGCAAACGTATTGACGATATCGCCGGTAAACAAAATCATATCGGCTTCTTGAGCATTAATCAAGTCGATGGCATATTCTATTTTTTCCTTATTATCGAAGCTTCCACTGTGTACGTCGGAAATCTGCGTGATCTTAAATCCGTCGAAAGCATCGGGCAAATCAGGAAAATATATGGTTTGTTTGTGTACTTTGAAGTTGTATTTTCCCTCAAAAATTCCATACAAAATTGATGAGAACGGTATTGCCGCCAGCCCCAACGCAATCTGCCCGACAAACTTTCGCCTTGACGGAATATTGCTGACATTTGGATCATTGTTGACAAAATAATTCACCATTCCGGCCATCAACCTAAAAATATCTTCACCGAACATCACAAAAGTGAGCACGATTTTCGGAATATACACCACGAGCAGCAGTCCGAGCGTAAACAACGTTTTGCTGTTTTGCCCCACCGAACGGTCAAATTGCGTAAAAGAATAGATAATAAAGGCAAGAATGAGTGTACTTAAAACAAGGTATCCGATTAAAATCCATTTGATTTTTGTGACGGATCTGAACGCCTGAAAGGCATAAAACTCTATCGCTAATAAAATAACAATAGCAATTATCCAACGTAGCATAGGAAAAATTTTGAACAAAGTAACAAATTATGAGGACGCAAAAATTATTCGTTACCAAATATTTAACAATAATAATGTAGGAAATTCCAAATCTCAAATCCCAAATTCCAATTTTTAAAAACAACGACAATTGGGGTTTGGAATTTGGACTTTAATAAAACAAAAAGCCGCCAGAGAACTGACGGCTTTTCAACAATAAACCTCTTATTTCAATCACTATTTTAAAACCTAATCTATGAAACGAAATCAGAAATAACGGGGATTATTTTTTTACTGCAGCTTTTACAGTTTTAGCAGTAGTTTCTGCTTTTACAGGAGTTGCTTTTACCATAGTTTTAGCTTCTGCTTTTGCGGCTTTTGCTTTTTTCTCTGCTTTGTGTTTTTCAGATTTCACTTCTTTAGCTTGCACTTTTGCTGGTGTTGCCTGAGCATTTACCATTACTGTTGTTCCTAAAACTACTGCGATTAACATTAAAATTTTTTTCATGACCTTTATAAATTATTTGTTATTAATTATTTTATAGGTCAAAACTACAATGCGAAAATGAAGATTGCATGAAGATTGCAAAGCCGTCAGAAACATTAACATTTATTTATAGTTTGGGCGTTTTATAAAGGAAAACAAACCCGAAAAACACTGCCTTTTTCGCGCTCCGATACGATTTCAATAGCAATATGATGAAAATGCGCAATGCTGTCAACAATCGCCAATCCGAGTCCTTGTCCGTCGGTATCCGATGCAATTCTCGTAAACCTATTGAAAATCTGCGCGACTTCATCGGCAGTCATTCCTTTTCCGGAATCTGCAATGAGAATGCAATAATGTGTCGCATTTTTTTCGTCTGAAATATGAATGGTTCCTTTTTGATGGTTGTATTTAATGGCATTCGACAAAAGATTGAAAAGCAAAATCCGAATCAGCGTACGGTTGCCCGAAAAAACAAAATCATATTGCAATGCCATCGTAAACAAAATTGCCTTCACTTCAAGCCTGTCTTCGGCTTCTTCGGCGATTTCCAGAAGCAGTTCCTTTATCGCTATATTTTCTGTTTCAGAAAACTGGTTGTTATCGATTTTAGAAATCAGCAGCAAATTGTGGATGATTCTTCGAAGTAAATCCAAGGTTTTAAGCGACCCCGCAATTTTATCGATGGTTTCATTGTCAATGTTTTCTTGTTGCAGCATGTTTTCGAACTTGTTTTTCAACAGTGAAATCGGCGACAGCAATTCATGCGAAACATTAGCAATGAATTCTTTTTCCTTGCGGAATAACGTATCAATGCGCGACATCATTCCGTTTAACACTTCGTCTAACTCTCGAAATTCTGCCGAATGCGAGTTGATTGTCGTAAAATTAAATGAGCTCAGATCGTTAACGCGTCTGATTTTAGTATCGATAATTTTATAAAACGGCGCAAAAAGGTATTCTATGTAAACAGAATCCATCAAAAAAGTCAGCAATACGATAATGAGTAAAGTCACCAAAGTAAAAATCCGAATCATAAAAGTCAAGTCTTTGATCTCAGCAAGGCTGCTGCCGACTTCCAACTGATAAATCTGACCTTTGTAGCCGAAAGTATATTGTAGTATCCTGTAATCGTCTTCCTGACCTTCGATGATGCGCGGCTCATTCACAAAAACCGATTGCTGTGCCGATTTTCCGTTGCCCAATTTGGAAAGCAAAATAAACTCATCGTGCAAAATCGAAAAGCTCGCATACGTATCGTCTTTGCCGCCTTTGTTGATGAATTCGTTGATTTCGGCATCGTTTAGATGTTCAATGAATTTTTGCTTTTTCTCTAATAAGGTTTTATTAATATGTTTATAAACAACTTGCTCCACCACAACCGGCAACAAGAACACCAGCACCACAATGAGTAACAATCTGGTGATGACGTTGAAGATGGCAAGTTGGTGCTTTATTTTCATAATTATTTTGAATGATGAATTGTAAATTTCGAATGTGTTATGTTTTCATTTATACTTCAAAACTTATCATTTACAATTTCACATATTAATGCGATAGCCCACATTCCGAACCGTTTCAAACCAATCGAGTTTTGTAAATTTGTCGAGTTTTTTGCGAAGATTGCGCACATGCACATCGATGAAATTAGAATCTGAATTGATTTCCAAAACATCACCCCAAATATGTTCTGTTAACTGAAGCCTCGTAATTACACGGTTTTTGTTGAGTACAAGATATTGAAAAATCTGGAATTCCTTTTTGGTAAGACTGATTGGATTTTCTTCAAAAGTCACCTTAAAATCCTCAAGCTGCATTTTGAAGCCATGCACTTCAATTGTATTGACGGCATAACCATGCATTCGCCTGACGATGGCATAAAGCCGCGCACCAAGTTCCGTTAACGCAAAAGGTTTGGTAAGATAGTCATCGGCGCCAAGCTGCAAGCCATTGATGCGGTCATCGAGTTCGCCACGCGCCGTAATAACGATAATCGCCATTTTGGAACGTGCTTTCCTGACGGTTTTTAGCACTTCAAAGCCATTTCCGTCGGGCAAACCTAAATCGAGTAGCATGATGTCAAAAGTGTTAACTTCAAGTTCTTCAAGCGCCGCCTCGCAACTGGTAACATGCCGACAGATATAGCCGTTGTTACCGAGATAACTGATGAGTTCTTCGGCAAGTTCACGGTAATCTTCAACGATTAAAATATTCATCAAAATAAAATATAACGCAAAGGAATGAAATATGATGACATTGCCGGTTTTATTAATGAAATTTTAACCGTGAAATTTCATGTTGAACCCACAAAATTAAAACCATTTAGGTATAAAAAACACATTAAGTTTCTTTTCTTAATGGTGTTTAACGCCTAAATGGTTTAAAAAATTTTAATCTCTAAATTGTACTACTTCAATAATTTATTGGTAAAAAGATAATCGGCAGTTTGGTACCACGAAATGGTTTCGTCGAGGAATGTGCGTTCCATCGGCAGTGGCTTCAGGCTGTTGTTTGTTTTATCCCAAGTATAAAAAGCTTGTTTTTTCTGGTCGGATAAAATCATAACTTTTTCTTTTTTCATCAAAACCAATTTTCTGTAGGTGCCCATTAAAGAACGCTCCTCAAATTTTGGATCAAGCACGTTTTTACCAAAAAAATCCGATTCATAATTCCAATGAAATATAGAAAACAATGTTGGAAACAAATCTATTTGTGAACACTGCGTTGCGATTTTTTTATTTTCGGCTTCGGGTAAATTCACAATAAATGCAGGAATGTGATAATTTTTTACATCGATTTCATCTTTCCCCGCGCTACTGGCACAATGGTCGGCAATGATTACAAAAACAGTGTTTTTATACCACGGTTTTTTACTTGCTTTCCTAAATAATTCACGCAAGGCAAAATCTGTATATTTTACAGCACCTTCCCTACTTTTCCCAGATGGAATATCGATTTTCCCTGACGGATAAGTATAAGGTCTGTGATTGGAAGTTGTCATTATAAAATTAAAAAATGGCTGATTGTTTTTATATTGCTCGTCGGCTACATTGAGCATTTTGTTAAAAATATCTTCATCGCAAATGCCCCAGGCGTTTTCAAAAGTTACTTCATTGTCGGTAATATTGTGGCGTGTGGTCTTAATATTGTCGCTAAGCACGCTGCCACGCCCACGATCATAAATTGCAAAGCCATTGCCGCCGAAATAAGCATTCATATTGTCAAAGTAGCCGTCGCCGCCGTAGAAAAAATTGCAGTCGTAGTTTTTGGCCTTGAAGACGTTGCTAACGGTGAAAAGATTTTGATTTTCCGGACGCTTTACAATGCTTTGCCCTGGTGTTGGCGGAATACACAATGTTACGGCTTCCATTCCGCGTACGGTTCTGGTTCCAGTGGCATAAAGATTTTCAAAGAACACGCTTTTCTGCGCAAGGCTGTCCATAAAAGGTGTAATGTGTTCTGTATTCCCAAATTCTCCAAGAAAACTGCCGCTCAGGCTTTCTACCAAAATAAAAACTACATTTTTCTTTTCGTCAGACGGAAGGCTGTCAGTAATCGTACGATGAATAGAATTCCCATTATCGCTATATTTTGAATTGGAAGCAGCGAGTTTTTCCTTGATCAACGCGAATGCTTTTTCATTTTTCACCGAAGTATAGAATGCTTCATATTGCATCTGGTTGTTTCTAAAAGCAGCAAAAAACGAGTAAACACCGGCTTTTGAAATTTCTGAATTATAACGGTTCAGCGACCATTCTGCCTGATAATTGCTAATCAAAAAGGAATAAAAAAGAACTATTGCCAAGGTGCTTCCAAGAACTTTCAGCCTGCTTTTTAAATTTATTTTACTAGCAAAAGTAACGGCAAACGCGCCTCGTTTATAAAAAACAAAAAGAACAATTGCCGTAACCAGCAACACACCTCCAATAAGCAACGGCAACGGATAAGATTCATTAATATTGGCAACAACTTCGTGTGTGTAAATAAGATAATCGACCGCAATAAAATTAAATCTGGTACGGAATTCCTCCCAAAAAGTAAGTTCTGCAAAAAAAGCAAATACAAAAATAAAAATAGTAAGTACTGTGAAAAACCAGACCAAAACTCGGTCTAATAAAGTCCCTATCAAGCGATTTGGCAACAAAACATAATACAAAACCGCACCGAAACTTATAAAAGTAATCGTCCCGATGTCAAAAAACAAACCAGTTAGAATCGTTCGGAGAAAATCGATAATGTTCCAAGAAACTTCATCGAATTGCCATACAAAAAAAACCAGTCGTAACAATTGCGACATCAATAAATACCATAATATAAAATAGGAAAGCAGTGAAAACCTGCCGGAATTAAGCCATCTTTTGAACATACGAAATCGGGATAATTGAAGTTTGTTGTGCAAATTACGTCATAATTTTGAATTAATTTAGCATTTCACCACAAAGCTGTGAAGATTATTTTCGAAAAAATAAGTAATTTTCCAATGGTCCCCATTCCCGATTTTCTTAATAATGGCCATGCCAAGTCCGTTCCCTTTTGAAGAAGGATCTAATTTTAAAAATCAATTAATAAGGGTATCGAGCGCAAGCGCGTTTTCAACGCTAGAATTTTGGAAAAACACTATATTTTCTGAAATCGTTACAATAATAGTATTGCCTTGTTCATTGTGTGTTAGCATTAAAATAAATTTATAACTCTAAACAAAACTTTCCACTTCGATTGCTTATTTTTACCGTTCCAATTTTAATCCGATATGTCACAAAAACGCCTTTTTCTACTCGATGCTTATGCCCTGATTTTTCGCGGATATTATGCTTTCATCAAAAACCCACGCATCAACTCAAAAGGCATGGACACTTCGGCCATTATGGGTTTTATGAATTCATTGATGGATGTAATCAAGCGCGAAAAACCGGATCATCTTGCCGTGGCATTTGACAAAGGCGGTAGTCACGTGCGCAGCGAAATGTTTACAGAATACAAAGCCAACCGAAGCGCCACTCCCGAAGCTATTAAAATTGCCGTTCCATACATTCATGATTTGTTGCGCGCAATGCACATTCCAATCATAGAATTTGAAGGTTGCGAGGCCGATGATTTAATCGGAACAATCGCCAAACAAGCCGAAAAACAAAATTATAAGGTTTTTATGGTGACGCCGGACAAGGATTTTGCGCAGTTGGTTTCTGAGAATATTTTCATGTACAAGCCTGCAAGAATGGGCAACGGCATCGAAATATGGGGTGTTCCCGAAGTTCTGGAGCGTTTTGAAATAGAAAGACCGGAGCAGGTCATCGATTTCCTCGGGATGATGGGCGATGCAGTAGATAACATTCCGGGATTGCCGGGCGTAGGCGAAGTCACAGCAAAAAAACTGCTGAAAGAATTTGGGTCGATGGAAAATTTGCTAGAAAACACGCACTTGCTGAAAGGCAAAATGAAAGAAAATATCGAAGCCAATAAGGAACTTGGCCTTTTGTCAAAAAAGCTAGCGACGATTATTTGCGACTGCGATGTGACTTTCAACGAAGACGATTACGAACTCACAAAACCCGACGCTGATAAAACCGAAGCCTTGTTCCAGGAACTCGAATTTCGCCGGATGTCGGAACAATTCAACAGCCTCTTCTTTAAAGCCCAAGATGCTTCTGGAAATGAAACGCCAACCACTGCAGCAACAAAAACAAACAGCAAAAATGAACAACAATTCGATCTTTTTGCTTTGCCTTCAGATGAAAATTCCGCCGATCACGAAATCAAAACCGGATTTTATAAAACCTTAGCCGACACGGAACATTTCTACCAAATTGTTGAAGGAGATATGGCAATAAAATTCTTGTTGCAAAATTTACTCAAACAAGAATCTGTAAGTTTTGACACCGAAACCACTGGCATTGATCCAATTTGGGCCGAGTTGGTCGGTATTTCCTTTTCGTGGGAAACCGGAAAAGGGTTTTATGTTCCAGTTCCCGAAAACCGTGAAGCAGCACAAGCAATTGTTGACAAATTCCGACCGTTTTTTGATGCAGAAAACATCGAAAAAGTCGGACAAAATTTAAAATATGATTTAAAAATCATAGCGAATTACGGTCTAACCGTGAAAGGAAAGCTGTTCGATACGATGATTGCACATTACCTCATCAATCCCGACATGCGACATAATATGGACGTTTTGTCTGAAACCTATCTTAAATATTCCCCAAAACCAATCGAAGATTTAATCGGAAAAAAAGGAAAAGGACAAAAAACCATGCGCGAAGTTGCCTTGGAAGACGTGAAGGAATATGCCGCCGAAGATGCCGACGTAACCTTTCAACTCAAGCAACATTTCGCCCCAATACTCGAAAAAACAGAAACCAGAAAATTATTCGATGATATCGAAGTGCCGCTAATTTCAGTCTTGGCCGCTATGGAAACGGAAGGTGTGCGCCTTGATGTAGATTTTCTGCATTCGCTTGCCGGAGAATTAGACAACGATATTAAAGTTTTAGAAACAAAAATATACGAAGCTGCAGGCGAAAAATTCAATCTTGCTTCGCCAAAACAACTCGGAGAAATCCTATTCGACAAATTGAAAATCGGAGGTACCAAACAAAAGAAGACCAAAACAGGGCAATATGCCACGGGCGAAGAAGTACTTTCATATCTCGCGTTAACCAGTCCGTTTGTTCAGGAAATTCTTGATTGGAGGCAATTAGTAAAATTGCAGAATACTTATGTAACGGCGCTTCCGTTGCAAGTCAATTCCAAAACCGGACGCGTGCATACCGATTATATGCAGGCAGTTGCGGCGACAGGCCGATTGAGTTCTAATAACCCAAATTTGCAGAATATTCCAATTCGTACCGAACGCGGAAGACAAATCAGGAAAGCTTTTATCGCCCGTGATGAAAACCATACATTGCTTTCTGCAGATTATTCGCAAATAGAATTGCGCATCATTGCTGCCTTGAGCGGAGAAGAAAACATGATCAATTCTTTCAAAAATGGCGAAGACATCCATAAATCGACCGCCGCAAAAGTATTCAATGTGTCTTTGGAGGAGGTGACGCGTGAACAGAGAAGCCATGCCAAAACCGTGAATTTCGGAATTATTTATGGCGTTTCAGCATTCGGATTGAGCAACCAAACCTCGTTAACACGCAGTGAAAGTGCTGCATTGATCGACGCATATTACAAATCCTATCCAAGATTGAAAGCCTATATCCAGGAACAAATTGAAATTGCGCGCGAGAATGGTTTTGTACAGACCATTTCTGGAAGAAGACGTTACCTGAAAGACATCAACTCCCAAAACGTTATGGTGCGAGGCGGTGCAGAAAGAAATGCCGTTAACGCGCCAATTCAGGGAAGCGCAGCAGATATAATCAAAATTGCCATGATTAATATCCATAAAAAACTAACCGAAGAAAACTGGAAAAGCAAGATGTTATTGCAAGTGCATGATGAGCTTGTGTTTGATGTTCACAATGATGAACTCGAGAAAATACAGCCTATGATCAAGTATGAAATGGAAAATGCGTTTATAATGGCGGTGCCTTTGGAAGTAGACATGGGCGTGGGGAAAGATTGGTTGGAGGCGCATTAATCCAGTTCGTCATTTAAATTTAATTCGTGGGGATTTTATTTCTATATTTATCTTGTGTTATTTTTCTAAAAAAACGCACAAACAACTATAACAACGCAACCTTTTAACAACTAATGCATCAAAAAGAAAAGCATTTTTTTGTTTTTTGCCCATAAAACCTAATCTATTGGAATCATTAAAAACCATACTCTATTTTTCCCTTTTCAGGTATCCGCTGACAATGGAAGAAGTATGCCATTTTTCGGTTTCAAAAGACTGTCCACAAATAGCCATAGAATTGGAAACTTTGGTCGAACAGAAAATCATCTTCCGCATAGACGAATTTTATCTTTCGGAAAATGACCCTGGAAGCATCCAAAAAAGAAAAAATGGT
The DNA here is from genome assembly GCA_029946065.1 of Flavobacterium sp. Taxonomy (GTDB): domain Bacteria; phylum Bacteroidota; class Bacteroidia; order Flavobacteriales; family Flavobacteriaceae; genus Flavobacterium. The sequence continues at coordinate 164,197 of JAQSDU010000020.1, read as the reverse complement.
AACAAAATGGCAATCGATGCACTCATAAAAGCCAAACAAAAAGCCGCATTCATTGCAAAATTTCCTTTCGTAGAAGCTGTTGGCGTTTCAGGATCGCTCTCAAAAGGCTATTATGACAACGAAAGCGACATCGATTTTTTTGTTATTACAAAACCTGAAAAAATCTGGATTTGCCGCAGCCTATTGATGCTTTATAAAAAGATTTTTCTGTTGAATTCGAGGAAATTTTTCTGTATCAATTATTTTCTTTCTTCGGGAAGCCTCGAAATTGAAGAAAAAAACCGCTTTACCGCCACCGAAATCAAAACGCTTATTCCATTTCAGGGCAAAGACGTTTTCAAGGAATTTTACCTTAAAAACAAATGGGTCGCAGAAGTTTTAGGCGAATTCAATCCGCAGTTTGAAAAAATAGAAAACATTCAAAAGCCGCGTTTCACAAGATTTTCGGAAATTATCCTGAATAATGGTGTAGGGAATATCTTAGATAACATGTTTAAAAGTACGACAGTTTATTTTTGGAAAATCAAATTCCGAAAAATGAACAATGAAGAATTTAAAATTGCATTGAAATCGACCAAAAACATCTCAAAACACCACCCGCTGAATTTCCAAAAGAAAGTCATCACTTCACTGAACCACAAATATGAAGAGGTCAGGCTAAAACATAACATCGAATTAACGAAAGAATATGTCTGATATTCTCTTTTCGCACTCGTATTACTACAAGCTCGACCCGAAGCAATGGAAAAATAAAACACCTTTTCCACCTTTGGGAACGCTTTATGCCGCTGCGCTAATGCGAAAAAATGGTTATAATGTGGATTTGTTTGACACGAATTTGCTCGACAGCCCCTTTGCCATTGCACCCATACTTTCTACACTAAAGCCGAAATACCTCGTTATTTATGATGACGGATTCAATTATCTGACCAAAATGTGCCTGACGAACATGCGCGATGCCTGTTTTTCGATGATTGGTCTTGGCAAAAAAAACGGCTGTATGGTAATTGTATGCAGCTCTGACGCAACCGATCATTACGAAAAATACCTAAAAAAAGGTGCCGATTATATCATACAAGGCGAAGGCGAACTGACCTTACTCGAACTCATCAATGCGCTTGATGCCAATGGCGACACCGAACATATTCCAGGAATTGTTTCGTATGAAAATGCTGTCGCAAAAGTCCATCCGAAAAGGGCTGTACTACAAAACCTCGACGAACTGCCGATGCCGGCTTGGGATTTAGCCGATATCAAAAGATACCGCAAAATCTGGCAACAAAGCGGTCAGGAATTCACACTCAATATGGCTACTACGCGCGGCTGTCCCTACAAATGCAACTGGTGTGCAAAACCAATTTACGGCAATCGATACAACTCACATTCTCCAGAATATATCGCAAAACACCTTGCTTTTTTATCACAAAAATATGGTGTGAACCGTTTTTGGATGTGCGATGACATTTTTGGATTAAAACCCAATTGGGTGAAGGAATTCAATTCCGCACTCGAAGAAAGAGACCTCAAAATTCGCTATTATATTCAAAGTCGTGTAGATTTATTGTTGAAGGAAGATACCATCGATGCACTCGCAAAATCCGGACTTGAGGAAGTTTGGGTTGGTGCCGAAAGTGCTTCACAGAAAATCCTCGATGCAATGGACAAAGGCACAAAAGTCGCTCAGATTTATGAAGCAACGCGACTGCTGAAAGAAAAAAATATTCGCGTGGCACTGTTCTTGCAATTTGGTTATCCGGGCGAAAATCCGGAAGATATTGCCAAAACAATTGCAATGGTGAAAGATTTACAGCCAGACAATATTGGGGTTTCTGTTTCCTATCCGTTACCGGGAACCAAATTCTACGAAAACGTAAAAAATGACCTGAAACTAAAGGTCAACTGGAAAGATTCGGACGATTTGGAAATGATGTTCAATGGTAGTTTTCAGTCGCCTTTTTACAAAAAATTACAGCGGTTCGTGCACAAGGAATACCGAAAAAGTCAGGGCGTTTTTAACCTCAAGCAAGTATTGCAACATCCAGGACAAATGTCGATGCGAAAAGCCAAATCAATCTTGAAACTGGGTTACTACATTCCGGGCGCTTATATGGATGCTGTGGATTTGAAAAAACTCCGCGATGAGCGCTAGTTTCGATACTGCGGCGGCGGCTTATGACAGTACTTTTACCCATTCCATAATCGGGAAATTACAACGCAAATATGTGTATCGGCATTTTTTAAAGGTTCTTGACGGAAAGCAATTAAATATTCTCGAAATCAATTGCGGCACCGGAGAAGATGCGATTTGGTTGGCAAAAAATGGGCATTTCGTAACCGCGACCGATATCTCTGAAAAGATGATTGCTGCTGCGAAGCACAAAAATTTCGCGCAAAATATTCATTTTGAAGTGACTGATATTAATAAAATTACTGATTTCGGGAATGAAAAATTCGATTTGGTTTTCTCCAATTTCGGCGGACTGAATTGCCTTTCGAAACCTGAATTTGGTCAGTTTTTTAAAAATATTTCTACCGTTTTAAACGAAAAAGGGAAACTCGTTTTAGTCATCATGCCAAAAAATACGCTGTGGGAACAGTTTTATTTTTTGATGAAAGGCAATTTCAAAAAGATATTCCGAAGAAAAAAAACTTTAAATATCGCCAATGTTGACGGTGAAAACGTACCAACCTATTACCACAATCCAAAAGAAACCGTAACTTTAGCGGCACAACACTTTGAAATTTTGACAAAATATCCGATTGGATTTTTTATTCCACCCTCCTATCTCGAGCCTTTTTTGAAAAACAGAAAATGGCTTTCGAATTTCCTGGATTGGTTTGAAAATACCGTTACAAATTTTGGATTCCTGTCAAAATACGCCGATCATTATTGTATAGTTTTTCAAAAACGATGAGTATTCTTTTCACACATGCCTATTATCTGTCTTCCGATCCAAAGGAACAGAAAATCATGAAACCCTATCCTCCGTTGGGTTTGTTGTACGTTTCTGCTTATCTTTTGAGCAAAAATATTCCGAACCACGTTTTTGACAGCACATTTTATTCGCAGCAAGAACAACTTGCTTTCATACGCAAAAAAAAACCGGAAGTCGTTTGCATTTATACAAATCTGATGACGAAGATTGAAGTCGTTAAACTCATCAAAATCTTAAAAACTGCCGAATTCAATTTTCCTAAAATTATTTTGGGCGGACCTGATATCACTTTCAATCTCGACAATTATCTTAAAACAGGCGCCGATTTTTTAGTAATTGGCGAAGGCGAAGAAACAACTTTCGAGCTTTATCAGGCGATTATAAATGAATTGGATTTTTCATCCGTAAATGGTATTGCTTACCTGGAAAACGGTATTGCCATAAAAACGCCTGCAAGAACAAAATTCCGTGAACTCGACGATTTGCCATTGCCGAACCGCGATGCCATTCCGAATGAAAAATACCTCGACACCTGGAAGAAGAACCACGGCGAAAGCTCGATGACAATTTCTACTCAGCGTGGTTGTCCCTACACCTGTAAATGGTGCAGCACGGCGGTTTACGGGCAAAGTTATCGCAGAAGACCTGCGCATCTGGTCGCTCAGGAAATGAAAATGCTCAAAGACAAATACAATCCCGATGCGATTTGGTTTGTTGATGATGTGTTTACGATAAGTCACAAATGGCTGACGGCTTTCCATGAAGAAGTGGTGAAACAGAATGCACAAATTCGATTTGAATGCATCACAAGAGCAGAGCGCCTTAATGAAGAAATCCTGAAATTACTCCACGAAGCTGGTTGTTTTCGCATTTGGATAGGAGCAGAAAGCGGCTCGCAGAAAATCATCGATGCTATGGACCGCCGCGTGGATGTGAACCATGTGAAGAAAATGATCCAAGATACGAATGCGATGGGCATCGAAACCGGTACGTTCATTATGGTTGGATATCCAGGTGAAACACAGGAAGATATTTCGGAAACGATCCAATATTTGAAAGATGCCAATCCGACGCATTATACCATTACGATTGCTTATCCGATAAAAGGCACTTCGCTGTATGACGAGATTGAAAACGATATTACCATAAAACCCGATTGGGAAACTTCGACGGACCGTGAAATTGATTTCAAGCGGAATTATTCAAGGAAATATTATGATTATGCGGTGAAGAAAGTCGTGAATGAAGTGGAATTTCACCGCGAATCGAACAAGCAAAACAAGAATCCATTGAAGATATTGAAACTAAAAACGAAGTCTGTTTTGGCGGGTGCATTAATGTCGATTTCGAAATAAATCACGAAAGTTTTTGTCTGGTGAAAAAAGTGTCAACGATTTTCTTTTCTATCGGCATTGCGAAGTTATTATGTTTCATCCTGGCCCTTGCAATCGCCTGAAGCGGCTTGAATAATGGGTGTTGCTTGGAATAAGAAAGCTTGAGGTAAAATTTAAACTTTTCGAAAAACTCATACTTCTCATCACTTACCCATGGCCCTGAAGACCCGATGTAATCAAAATCGGACCATTCCTGTATGGTTTGCGGAAGTATGTAACCTTTTTTAATGACGTCTTCGGTAATCTTGGAACCCGGATAGGGCTTGAAATAAAATATCGGTGTTGAGAAATTGGGATGCATGCTGTTGAGTTTTTTGGCGACATCAATCGTTGCCTGCACGCTTTTTTCTGTTTCGTCTGGAAAACCGACAATAAAAGGAAAAATCACAGCAATGCCGAGTTTCCTGCAACGTTCTGCACATAGGAAAACCTGTTCGAGCTTGATGTCTTTTTTAAGCCAGTCCATCATTTCCTGAGAGCCGGATTCAACACCAATCAGCAATCTCCGTAAACCTGAATTCGCACAAATTTCAAAATCATGGTCGCTCATCCTTGAACCCTGGTCGGCGCGCATGGTAGCTGCCCAAGTGAATTTTAATTTTCTTTCGATGATTTGTTCGGCGATTGCAATTACCCTGTCGGCATATGTAAAATAGGTTTCATCCTGCAGATTGAGGTCGGTAAAACGGTATTTTTGATATAATTTCTCGAGTTTATCGACCATCGTTTCCGGAGAAACGGCAGACCATTTCCTTTCGTACACAAACGGATCTGCGCAGAAAGTACAGCGGAAATAACAGCCTGTCGAAGAGATATAATCGAGTTGTCGTTTGCCTTTTTTCTTAAAATATTTTTCAACATCAATCAAATCGTAATTGACATCCCCAAACTGGTCCATAGGAACCAATATGCGCGGTGGGTTTTTTATAATTTTCCCATTCTCGCGATAACAAATGCCACGTATCGCTGATAAGGAAACATGGGTTTTAATGGCTTCGACAAGTTCTAAAAAAGTCTGCTCCCCTTGTCCCTGAACCGTAATATCGATACAAAGTTCATCTTTTAATGTTTGCTCCGGAAACAGCGAAGTATGCCATCCGCCCCAGATAACCGGAATATCAGGTCGTGCATGCTTGACTTTTTGGGTCATATCGAGTGCGTCTTTAACCGGACTTCCTGTAAGCGCCGTAACACCAAAACAGATGGCTTTATCGAGATATTTTTCGATGATTTCAAACGGTTGGTCTTCAACACGGGCATCAACAATAATCACTTCATATTTTTCCACATCCAAAACAGACCCAATTGCGAGCAAGGCCAGCGGCATATCAAAAAAAACAGCTATGGGATTATATAATAGGACGATGTCTCTCAAAAAATACTATCTTTAATTTTCAAAAATACAAAATGATTAATGATCTTTTCAGGCATCAGCGTATTTTTTATCATCGGAAACATTTGCTATTGATTCACGTAAAATGATGCTTCTCAGAAAAATACGACACCGCCTAGCACTGTTGTCTAAAACCTTTTTGTTCCGTTGTGGCTTGGGCACCCATTTGCTGAAAAATAGATATGGCGAGCGTATTTTGGTCTTTCACAGTATCGATGTCAAAGGCGAAACAAAACTCAACAGCCGTTATATAGCGCAGGATTATTTTGAAGAACTGCTAAAGTTTTTTAAAGCACATTACAATGTCATCAGTCTTGATGCTTATTATGCGGGCGATTTCGTTCCAGGAAAGCTTAATATCGCCATTACTTTTGACGACGGATTGCTAAACAATTATGAGCTCGCAATTCCGGTTCTGGAAAAACATAATATCCCTGCTACTTTTTTTATTACAACGACACTCGAAAAAAAAGGCTTTTTATGGGCCGATTTTCTTGATTTAGTTACTTTACATACCGCTAAAAAAGAAATTGTTTTTGAAGGAAATCACTACCGAAAAAATTCGAAAAACGAATTTTCATACAATGGAACAACTTTAAAAAACCGCTGTAAATATTTAGAATACGAACAAATCACGCCTTTGTTTGAAATTTTTGCCACAGAATGGGAAGCCATTATAGCAGCCGATTTAGACATTTACTGGAAATTAATGTCGGCCGGACAAATCAGAAAAATCGCAAAAAATCCATTATTTACTATCGGAGCACATGGAAAAACACATGCCAATCTCGTTGAAATTTCCATCGAAAATGCGCTTTTGGAATTGCGTCAAAGCAAAATTAATCTTGAAGCGATCGTACAAAAACCAATAACGGATTTTGCATTTCCATTTGGGACTTATACTTCGGAACTAGTTCAGGCGGCAAAAAAAGAAGGGTTTTCGAAATTATTGCTGCTCGATTACAACAATTCCTCCGATAAAAAAGAAACTGTCTTACGCAACCGTTTTGTCGTAAATCCATATATATCAAAAGAACTCTTTTTATCCAGCCTGTTAAAAGGTTCTTACCGATAGCCATGAAATATACAATCGTCCCTTTTTCAGAACAAAATATTGCTCATTTTCCGGTACTTTACCGCGCAGTTTATGGAAAAGAAATTGCTTTGGAACATGTGACCCGAAAGTTTGACACTAAATACCTGATCGATGGATTTTTTGGTTTTTTTGCTTACGACGGCTCGAAACCAATCGCTTTTTATGGTGCAATTCCGGTTCAAATGTGTTACAAGAACAAAACCGAAATAGCAGCACAATCGGTCAATACAATGACGCATCCGGATTATCGCGGAAAAGGATTGTTTATAAAACTGGCTAAAATGACTTATGAAAAAATGGCTGAAGCTGGAATCAGGTTTGTCTGGGGATTTCCCAATCAGCATTCAGAGCCTACATTCTTAAATAAATTAGACTGGGAATACCAGCATCGGCTAGAGGGTTATGTCATAAAAATTCAACGAAATTATATCCGAAGAGTGCTTAACAAAATACCATCGTTGAAAACTGAATACATTGATAATGCTGAGAAACTATTTTTGCCTTATAAAACAGAAAATGCCTCAAGACCTATAGCTACTGAAGCCGTTACCGTTTTCCATACCAAAGAATATTACGACTATAAATCTTTTTCGGGTAACTTTGCCATACAAATTGAAGGTTGTTGCTTTTTTATAAATCTTAAAAACGGCTGTTGGATCGGTAGTGCTTCGGCGACCGATGAAGCTGAATTTCGCCAAAGCTTTCAAAAATTTAAAAAGTTGTGCCAAAAAGCTAGAATTTCCGAGATCATGATACAAACCTCACCGGGAACGATACTTTCTGATTTGATGAAAAGCGAAAAAACATTTCAATTCGAGTCATGGATTGCCGGTTATAAAAATTTTAATTCGAATTTTCCACTCGAAAAATTGCAATTCTCGCTTGGTGATGCCGATGTTTTCTGAAACGATATGAACAACCTAATTTCCTTTTTTCGAAAAAAATATCCTGAATTTGTTCCTTTGGCGCTGACCGAAATTCCGGAGCATATTATTTCCTTGAAAATTGAAGGAAAACAACATGAATTTACCTTTTTCAATATGCTTTATGAGCCACAGCTCATAGGTGTAGTAATTCCAAACAAATGGAATAATTATGGTTTTGAAGATGTTACGAAAATGACAATCTCAAATGAAAAAAAAATACAGCAAATACATTTCGACGTAATTTTTGAAAGGACAATTCTCGCAGATGAAGTCAAAATTGCAGTTTTTTCAGTGCAAGAAGCAAAATTAAAAAATGGTATGTTAAAAAAATGGTATGTTAATCGTTTTTATAACCGTGCGATTGCCAAAAATAATTTTATCATCAAGACTTTTGACGCAAAAGTTTATCAAAAACTAATTGCTTTTTTTTATTATCCAAAACCCGTTTTCATTGTCAGTACCCAGGCGAACCTTGGTAAAAATGCATTTCCTGTAGATACCTGTAAGCAAATCGGTAACCATTTTATATTTGGCGTAAGACGATCCAATGCAATTATTAGCACTATAAATCCAGGCGATGTCATTGCGATTGGGCTTTCCGATTTTTCAAAACGGGATCTCATTTATCAACTCGGTAAATACATTCCAGAACAAAATTTGATCCAATTCACCCGTAACGAAAAATATAACATCGCAGTACCTGAAATTGTTGTCGAAAATCATTTTGTATCGATTACAGAAATCATAAGATATGACAACCAGAATGTATATGTGGGAAAAATAATTGCTTCTGAAGCGATTTTGAAAAGCACACTTTTTTTTGCACATATACACAAATTCTGGTTACTTTCTTCTGAAAGGACAAAACTTTATTACGGGTAAAATACCCAAAAACAATATCTTTGAAAGACCAATGCTTCTAAATGAATTTGAAAAAAACCATAACGGACAGCTATGCAATAATCCCGGAGCAACAGCGCAAAACCTTCCGGAAGCTGTTGTACGCCAGTACCTTTTTTAGCCTACTCGACCTTATTTCTATTGGTTACCTTATCCCGGCCGTTTTGCTGTTATTGGACAGGAATAAAATCGCAACTTATTTTAAGGAATACAATATAAAAGTCGATTTGCTGCAGCCAAAAACCTTAGTTGCAGCAATTGTCCTTTTGGTTGTTTTGTATGTTGTAAAAAACTTATTGCAGGCGCGCTTCAGCCGGAAATTGTACCATTTTTTCTACAGTTTATCGCACGAATTGTCCATGGAAATGCTTGACAGTTACCTCAAAGGTGATTATCTCGCATTTCAGCAACAAAACAAAGGCAAGCTCATACAAGATGTAACAACCGCGACGCGCGATTTTGCTACAATACTACTGCCTTCCGGAATTTTATTGTTTGTAGAAAGTTTTATATTGATTGTTGTTTTAGCCGGTTTATTGGTCTTTTATTTTGCGCTTACGGCCATTTCAGTAATAGGAATTACAGTATTTGCACTGCTGATTTATAAAGTAAAAAGAAAAGAAATGACGCTCATCAACTCCACTTACAAAGAAGCTGCTGCGCAATCGAATGCCGAATTGATCAACATCCTTGACGGTTATCTCGATATCAAAAATTCCGGAAATCATGACGCTTTTCTCGATAAATTTAAAACCAGCAACCAGGCGTTACACCATGTTTCGGGGTTGCTTACGACATCATCGGCAAATTACCAGAAATACCTCGAATTGTTTCTGATTATGGGTATTTCGGGACTTATTTTCTATAATTACTTTATTTCCGGAAATGCGGATAATCTAGTGCTGGTTTCGATTTTAGCCGCTTTGAGTATAAGAATTGTGCCTTCGATTGGAAAAATTCTAAATGCCTTAACGATGGTGAATTCGCATCTGTACAGCATCGGGATTTTAAAGAATTTTCATCAAACAAAAAACAAATCTAACGTATATAAAGCATTTGAAAAGGCAATCATTTTTGAAAATATCAGTTTCCAGTATCAGGAAGATATCCCGATTTTTAAAGGACTCGATTTTACCGTAGAAAAAGGAAAAATGACCACAATAAAAGGTATCACGGGATCTGGCAAAACAACTTTTTTACATTTGGTTGCAGGTTTACTTCCTCCCAAAAAAGGCAATATTCTACTTGACGGAAACATCATTGAAAACAATCACTTTTTTGCATTTGTTAGTTATGTCCCACAACAACCTTTTTTGTTTGGCGGTACTTTGCTAGATAACATTACGATGCGACAGCAAATAGGCGATATAGATTACGCCCATATCGATTTCTTGATTGAAAAACTAGAATTAAAGTCGCTCTTTGAACAACTTCCTGATGGGTTGCAAACGATTGTCACGCACAATTCTTCAAAATTATCAGGCGGTCAAAAGCAACGACTGGCATTGCTCCGCGCTTTATATCACAAGCCGCAACTGCTTATTTTGGACGAAGCTACCAACCAACAGAATGAGGCGCTTGAAGTCAAAATTTATGAATTCATCAAATCTATTGTTGTAACGGAAAACATGACCGTACTGGCCGTTTCTCACAATTCGCGTGTTGGCATTTTTTGCGACAACACATTTTCATTGGAGCAAAATAACCTAAAAGCATCGCCATGAAAAAGCTGCTAGTAATAACACCTAGTTTTCCGAAAGATGCTAGCGAGAGCCATATAATTCCTTTTTTGCAGCACGTTTTAGGTGTTTTTCAGAAAAATCATTCAGAGGTGGAACTCACCATTATAGCCATTCACAAACCCGTTGGTGAACCTTATTTTTTTAAAGGTATGGGCGTAATTCCGTTAAACGGAAATGATCTGAAATACCCATTGAAATTGTGGTTCTTGACAAAATCATTTTTTAAAATCTGGAAGCTGCAACGTTTAAATCGCTATGATGGAATTTTCAATTTATGGTTTCATGAGTTTAGCGTTTTTACTCCTTTCATCAACAAAAACACTTTTACGTGGTTGATGGGACAAGATGTAAAAAACAACAACCTTACACTGAAAATATTTACTCCAAAACCTGATAAAATAAGGGCTTTATCGCATTTTAACAACGAGATTTTATACAAGACAGCCGGCATCAGGGCGCATAAGATTATTCCCATGGCAATTGATGAAGCAATATTTCCTGAACTTAATGAGGGCGAAAGGGCAATTGCGATTTTTGGCGCTGGTTGGCTCTCCACTTTAAAAAATTACAAACTTTTTCTGGAAGTCATTCTTGAAGTTAAGAAAACGATTCCGGCAATAAAGGCAGAAATTGCTGGAACTGGGGATCAAGAAACGGCACTAAAACTTTTCGCAACTGAAAATAACCTTCAGGATAACGTTGTCTTTACCGGATTGATTTCTCATCGCGAAACACTCGAAAAGATGAACAACTCGAAAATATTTTTACATCCCAGCATTTATGAAGGCGGCTCTACCGTTTATTTTGAAGCGCTTTTCTCTGGCTGTCAGTTGATCGGGACTTTGCCGATGATGGACAAAACCTTGGAGAATTTTCATCTGCACGAATCAAAAAAAGCAATTGTCGAAAAAATAATCTGGTTGCTTGAAAATCCGATTCCGGCAAAACGCATCCGTTATTATTCAATGGATTTTGTTTGTCAGGAAATTTACGACTTGTTTTATTCCTGATGCATTATTTCCTTGGCCAACGCCGAGGTTTGCCTGCCTATGGCTTCAAAAGAAAGCATTTCCTTGAAAACACGATTGGCTTTTGTGCGCTCGATTTCTAAATTTTCCTGCTGGATAGCGATCAGTTTTTCAAATAAATCACTGCTGCTTCCGGTTTTAAAAATAGCGCCTGCCACACTATTCGCGGTCATATGCCTGAACGACGGAATATCAGTTGCGATTGGGACGCATCCACAAGCCATTGCTTCTGCAAGCGCAACGCCACTGCCTTCTGAAAAAGAACACGAAATAAAAAAATCGGCGGCGTTGTACCACGTTTCAAGAGCGTTGTTTGGAATTTTTCCTTTCAAGAATACTTTTTCCTGCAATTGATTTTGTTCGACAAATTGCTGCACTTCATACAACAAATCAGTCTTGGCAAAAAACATGTAAAGCAAAAAATCCTGTCCGCTTTGATTGAGATTATGTATGGCTTCCAACAAACACATTGGATTTTTATTGGCATCAAGATTGCCAACCCACAAAAAAATGCGCTTTTCTAACGGCAGGCCGAGCTGTTTCCTGCATTCATTTTTATCCTGCATCGTAAAAGCTGTCGAACATTCCATAATTTCTGCCACTTGCGCATTCGATTTTACAATACCCGCTTTTACAAACGGCTGCGCTTGTGTTTTGGTAACAAACATATAACGATCTGCTTTTGAATAGCACCATTTTTGTACCATTCTTTTTAAAGAATTTGGCGATGGATCTCCGGCGTGGTGTTGCACAATCCATTTTATTTTTTTTCCGAAAAAAGTATGCAGCAGCCAGAACCTTATCGGGAAAGAAAAACCATGAAAGATAGCAATTGCAGGTTTTTGAGCATTAATATGCTGCAATACACGCAACACATCCTTAAAATTGTATCTATAAAGATAATAGTTGTCTTTTTGTTCGGAATTTTTACCAAAACGAATGACAGAAGCATTGGTTTCTTCATCCAAAAAATCAAGATAACCCAATGAATGTATGGTCAATTCCTTTTCTTCTTTGATGGATTTTATACCTCTGTTGTAAACGGAAATATCAAGAAGGCGGCGTTTATTTGTAGCAATCATCATTCAAAATTAGAAAAAATATTTAAAATGCCTACTTTTGTTTATCACATAGCATTTTAATCTGAAAAAGCAGTAATGGTAGAACGAGTCCTAAAATATGCCAACAAGAAAATTATTCCCGAAAACTACTTGTTTTCACCAGAGTGGATTGTTCTAGGCATCAATAATACCTGCAATCTGCATTGTAAGATGTGCGATGTAGGAACTTTAAATTTCGAGACCAATTTCGCCAAAAACCTTGTTGGCACGACACCCTTGAACATGCCGATGGAACTGTTCGAAAAAATCGCCGATCAAACCCAAAAATATTATCCAAAAGCCAAATTGGGTTTTGCATTCACGGAACCTTTGGCTTATCCGCATATTGTAAAAGCGGTGCAATATGCAAGTGACAGAAATTTATATACCGCTATTACAACCAATGCACTTTTATTACCTAATAAAGCTGAAGCGCTTGTAAAAGCAGGGTTGAGCGAGATTTTCGTATCATTAGATGGCTTGACAGAAACCCATAATATGATTCGTGGCAACGCAAAATCTTTCCAAAAAGCGCTTGAAGGCATCCGGAAGTTATTCACTTTTGAAAATCATCCGAAAGTTTCGATTGTAAGTGCTATTACAGAATGGAATGCCGACAGTCTCAAAGAATTTGCTGATTATTTCAAAGATATACCTTTAACCGATATTGGTTTTATGCACACCCAATTCGGAGAACCGGCAATTGCCATCACGCATAATAAGATTTGGGGCGATATTTATCCCGCAACAGAATCAAACCTGGATGAAGTGAACCTTAACAACATGGATTTACCAAAATTGTTGCAACAAGTCGAAGCCATTAAAGCGTCGGAGTATCCATTTCGAGTATATTTTTCGCCAGAACTGACCAATCTCGAAAGTATGGAAACCTATTATCACAAATCGGATGTAATTATCGGCAAAAGATGTGAAGCCGTTTTTTCGAGTATAATGATCAAGTCTGATGGCTCGGCGATTCCTGCGCATGGCCGTTGTTATAATCTGAAAGTCGGTAATATTTATACAGAATCTTTAAAAGAGGTCTGGACGTCTTCCGCTTTTGGTAAATTTAGAAAAGATCTTAGGAACGCCGGTGGATTTTTACCCGCTTGCAGTCGCTGTTGTAGTGCGTTTTAATCATGGGCAAAAACAAAATCATATTATTCAATCCTCGAAGTGCCAACGGCAAACACCGAATCCCAAATTCGATTTTACAAGTCGGCGCATCAATCCATGGAAAATACGACTATGTTTTTGTAGATGGCAATCTCGAAAAAGATCCATGGCAAACCATTGAAAACTATCTGAAAACCGGTACATTTAAATACTTCGGTTCGACAGTAATGCCGGGCCCGCAATTGCGTCAGGCGATTCCTTACACTAAAAAAATAAAAGCGTTATATCCTGAAACGATTGTGGTTTGGGGTGGCTATTTTGCTTCCAATCAATACAAAACTGCATTAAATTCGGATGTTGTTGATTATGTGATAAACGGTCCTGGCGACAATACTTTTCCGCAACTCGTAAAAGCTATCGAAGAAAAATCAACCGATGGCCTTATCTTAATCAAAAACCTGATTTTCAAAAACGATAAAGGCGAAATCATAAAAACGGCTGTTGAAGCCCTATTAGACCAAGATGCACTGCCGAGATTTCCATACGATTATCTCAATTCATTTTATCCTGTCGAAAATTATCTTGCAAAAACATTTATGGGCAACAAAACCCTTTCGTACCATTCGAGTATGGGTTGTCCGTTTTCGTGTTCCTTTTGTGCCGTTGTTCCCATTTTTAATGCGAAATGGAAAGGCATGTCTGCAGAAAGAATCTATGAAGATGTGAAATATTTCAAGGAAAAGTATGGCATCGATGCGGTTGAATTTCACGATAATAATTTTTTTACTTCCAAAAAACGGGTGCTCGAATTTTCAGAATTGATCATGAACGACAACATCAGTTATTGGGGAGAAGGGCGTATTGATACCATCAACATGTATTCTGATGCCGACTTAAAACTGATGCGAAAAGCGGGTTGTAAAATGATTTTTTTGGGTGCCGAAACCGGTAACGATGCCGTTCTGAAACAAATGAATAAAGGTGGTACACAAACGGGTCAAATGATCAAGGATTTTGTGCTTCGGATGAAAAATGCCGATATCATTCCCGAATTGTCTTTTGTGCTCGGAATGCCCGCCAAGACTGAAAAAGAAGTTTACGACCAAATCCTTTGGGACATCAATTTCATCAAGGAAATCAAGGAAATCAATCCCAATTCGGAAATTATCATTTATCTTTTTAGTCCGGTGCCAACGGAAGGTTCTGATCTTTACAAACAGATTCTCGATGCTGGATTTTCATTTCCTTCAATTTTAGAAGAATGGATTTCGCCGAGTTGGGAAAATTTCGATTTGCGAAAAAATCCACTTACACCTTGGCTTAAACCTTATATGATTGATACAATCCGCAATTTTGAAACGGTGCTCAACGGTTATTATCCAACGGTTTCCGATTTCAGGATCCGTGGTTACAAGCGACAGCTTTTGAAAATGGTTTCTGGACTTCGGTATAAAAATAACATATACCATTATCCATATGAAATCAAGGCTTTGCATAAGATTTGGAAGTACCGGCAGCCAGAAATCGAAGGCTTTTATTCCGAATAAATGAGGCAACTTATAAAAAAAATTATTGATCCCTTTTTGAAAACTGGGAATAAAATCTACCTTAAAAAACCAAGGTTGTATTCTTATAAAACGATTTCAGTATGGGTCGTACCAACCGTTTTTACGCCATTTCTTACTTTCAGCACAAAAATATTGTTGGAATTTATTGAGGATCTTCCCATAAAAAATAAGCGATTTCTAGAATTAGGTTGTGGTTGTGGCGTTATTTCAATATTGGCTGCTAAAAAAGGCGCTGTAGTAACGGCGACTGATATCAACCAAATTGCATTAGACGCTTTAGAAAAAAATGCTGTTAAAAATGGCGTTGTCTTAGACATTATTTCATCCGATTTATTTCAAAATCTAAACGGAAAAATTTTTGATTACATTATCATCAATCCGCCTTATTATCCTAAAAATCCAGCTTCTATTGCGGAAAACGCTTGGTTTTGCGGAGAAAATTTCGACTATTTTGAAGGTTTATTTTCTCAGCTTCCTAAATTTACAAACGAAAATACTGTGGTTGCAATGATTTTGTCGGAAGACTGTGCTATCGAAAATATTAAAGCCATCGCGCTAAAAAACGGGATGGCTTTTGAATTGTTGCTGGAGAAAAAAGTCTTCGCTGAAAGGAATTTTATCTTCAGTATTAAACGTTTATAGTTTTCTGGTCGAATCGCGTTGTCTTAATTCTGTTTTAATTACAGTAGTTTTGAATGCGTATTCTTCTTTACTTTCTAAATTGTCGATCAATAATTTTGCGGCAGCTTCGCCTATTTCAGGGCCGTGTTGGCTGATGGTAGAGAGACTTGGCGTCATTCTGCGCGACCAAACGCCGTCGGCAAAACCAATCACGGAAAGTTCTTCTGGAATTTTAATACCTTTTTTGATCGCAAATTTCATCGCCATCGTCGAGGTATGTTCATCGAATGCAAAAACGCCATCGAATTTATTGTCATTAAAAACTGCTTGGGCTTTTTTATCGAAATCTTCTTCGGACTCGGCAAGTACGATTAGGTTTTCATCTACTTTATAACCCGCTTTTTCTAACGCTTTGAAGTAACCTTTGGCGCGGAGTTTTCCCACGCTCAAATTATCAATCGAAGAAAACAGTGCTATATTTTTACAGCCAATTTTGATCAGATGTTCTGTTGCATAAACCGCAGAATCGAAATCGTCAACAATTACTTTATCGCAATCGACCTGTTCCGAAATACGATCGAACATCACGATTGGCGTTCCGTCGTTGATAATATCTGTGAAATGCTGGAATTCACCTAGTTTTTGCGCTTCTTCGGAAACAGAAAGAATGAAACCGTCAATCGTTCCATTACTTAGCATGTCTAAAGTGTGAATTTCTTTTTCGAGCGATTCGTTCGAAATGCACGTCAAAACATTATATCCTTTTTCTTCGGCGACCTTTTCGATACCGCTGAAAACTTTAGCGAAAAATGGATTCAATATATTAGGTATAATAACACCGATGGTTTTGGTTTTGCGATTTTTTAGGTTGAGCCCGATGATATTTGGCTTGTAATTTTTGAGTTTGGCAAATTCCTGAATTTTGATTTTTGTTGGTTCGCTGATTTCAGGACTGTCGTTAAGGGCTTTAGAAACAGTTGATACTGATACATTTAACTCCTTGGCTATTTGCTTTAACGTGGCTTTTTCTTTCATCGGATGAGTAGTTATGAAATTTTACATTTTGTACAAATTGTACAACACATTGCGGAAATGTTGTAATACAATCTGCGGGAAATAGAACCAATTTTACAAAACCAAAATAAATAGAACCAATAGACTCGTATGATTATCTATTTCTTTGCCGGTTTGATGATATGATTCTCAAACACAAATATAACATTATATCATTAGAAACGGCAGCAGATTATTAACCTTTTTAAATGTTAGATTATGAAAAACACAGTTAAAGTTCAGGAGGTAAAATCTTCACACGCCAGCCGAAGGAATTTCTTGAAAATCAGCGGGCTCACATTGGCAGGCACAGGATTGTTATTAGCCGGTTGTAATGACGATGACAGCACGAGTACCAATCCCGCTAATTCACTTCCGGGTATCAGGAACGGAAAGTTCGATTTAGGAGGTGGCGATCTTGGCGTGCTCACCTATGCGTATGCATTGGAACAGCTTGAAGCCGATTTTTATACAAAGGTGGTCAACCTGAATAATTTTGGTACACTTTTTAGCACCGAAGAGAAAGCGGTTTTAACAGATTTGTATAACCACGAGGTCATCCACCGTGAATTTTTCAAAGCAGCAATCAGTGGGGCATTGACAGCCGCTAATCAGGATGTAAGCGCGCACCTTTTGCCGAATCTGGCTTTCAGCTATACGACAGTAAATTTTTCCGACCGCCTTTCTGTGCTCAATACGGCAAAAGCGCTGGAAGATACAGGAGTAGCTGCTTATAATGGGGCAGGGAAATTAATCACCAGCCCGGATTATCTTGTCCTTGCAGGGAAAATTGTTTCTGTAGAAGCAAGACACGCATCAGCAATCAGGAGCTTGATCAACCCGAATTCGAAAGATTTCGCAGGTGATGATGTTGTAAGTGCGTCTAACGGACTTGATCAGGCTAAAACTCCGGCTCAAATCATCCAGATCGCAGATCCTTTCATCACAACCGAATTCACAGCCATATATTTAACTTAAATCCCCTGAAATCATGAATCTATTAAAATTTATAGAGTCGTTTACTGACGAGAAATTCCTTAACAGTACAGGCGACAGAAGAAAAAGTTTGGGCCAGTTCGGCACCATCGGTAAAGGTTTGGCTTTGGCAACTGTTCCGTTCGGATTGTCTGCATTAAGCAATAAAGCTTTTGCCAATGATATTACACCACCGCCATCAACAGCAATCGGCGCACTGCAATTGGCATTGACATTAGAATATCTTGAAAAAGAATTTTATAATATGGCACTGGATTCAGGCGTAATTCCGGCTTCAGAAAATGGCGGCCGTGATTTAAAAGTATTCCAACAAATCGCACAGCATGAAAACGATCACGTTGATTTTCTCATTGCTGGTTTAGGAAGCGCTAATTTTGTTCCAAAACCAACTTTCGACTTTACTGTTGGTGGTGCATTCGATCCTTTCGGAAATTATCAGGAATTCCTTGCGTTGGCGCAAGCTTTCGAAGATACAGGAGTAAGGGCTTATAAAGGACAAGCTGGTAATTTAATTGGAAGTCCGGATTTATTGACTGCCGCTTTACAGATTCACTCTGTTGAGGCCCGTCACGCATCTGAGGTAAGAAGATTGCGTGGATTGAAAGGTTGGATCTCCGGAAATATAAGAGGCGCAGGAATGCCACCCGAAACCCAACCAGTTTATGACGGAGAGGAAGTGACTACGCAGGCAGGCTTCAACACCGCTTCTGTAAGCAATGGTTCAGCGGGCCCGACAATTCCGGCCATAGCGGGAAGCGAAGCCTATGATGAGCCAATCACCACTCAGAAAGCTGTTGATATCGCAAATATATTTATTGTATAAAAAATAAAAATTGCTATAAAAAAGCCATCTTTTAATTAAGGTGGCTTTTTTTATGGTATTAGATTGGGTTCTGGGGTTGATGTTTAAAATACAATATATAGTATTACACTTTCAGCAAAATGGTCTTGTGCGAAGCGATCTTTTTCTATCTGACAATCAATGTAAAAGAATTTTTTATTCGGGTTTGGATTTAAAATATTTATTTGTACTTTTGCAACCCCTTTATTGGGGACGGAATGTTTAATTTAAATTATATTATGGACGCATTAAGCTACAAGACACAATCAGCAAGCAAAGCCACCGTACAAAAAGAGTGGATCATTGTTGATGCCGAAGGTCATAACTTAGGACGTCTTGCTTCAAAAGTCGCAATGATTTTGAGAGGTAAGTACAAGCCGAGTTATACACCACACGTCGACTGCGGAGATAACGTGATCGTTATCAACTCAGAGAAAATCAACCTTACAGGTACTAAAATGGACGACAAGATCTACATGCGTCACACAGGCTACCCAGGAGGACAAAGAACTTTAACCGCTAAAGTTTTACAGGCGAAAAACCCTGCATCACTAGTAGAGAAAGCTGTAAAAGGAATGTTACCTAAAAACAAATTAGGAGCAGAACTTTTCAGAAATTTAAATGTTGTTGTAGGAGCAGAGCACAAACAAGGCGCTCAAAAACCTAGAACTGTTAACCTAAACGATCTTAAGTAATGGCAATCATCCACAAAATCGGTAGAAGAAAAACCGCTGTTGCACGTGTGTATGTTTCTGAAGGAACAGGTAAAATCACCGTTAACAAAAAAGAATTTGCAACTTACTTTCCAACTGCAACTTTACAGTACAAAGTTTTACAACCAATGTCTATGACAGAAAATGTAAACAACTTTGACGTAAAAGTAAACGTTTACGGAGGTGGTTCAACAGGACAAGCAGAAGCTGTGAGAATGGCTTTGGCAAGAGCAATGTGTGAAGTTGGCGAAGGAAACAGAGCCATCCTGAAACCAGAAGGTTTATTGACAAGGGATCCAAGAATGGTTGAACGTAAAAAATTCGGTCAGAAAAAAGCCCGTAAGAGATTCCAATTCTCGAAACGTTAATATTACCTGTCTTGTACAATTGGTACAGGACACAATGTTCATTCAATTATTAAAAACAGAGTTATTGTTACTATTCCCGCCGAGGCAGGAAATTAGTTTAGCATCTAAATGAAGTCTAAAGCTTAAAGCTTATTGCCTGAAGCCGACAGAAACATTGCTAATTAACAGAACGTAAACTATTACAAAATGGCAAACAAAATAGAAGTTAAAGACTTACTGGAAGCCGGTGTTCACTTCGGACACATGACCAGAAAATGGGATCCAAACATGGCCCCTTACATCTACATGGAGCGTAATGGCATTCACATTATCAACCTGTACAAAACTGCAGCTAAAATCGAAGAGGCTAATGACGCCCTTAAAAAAATCGCTGCTTCAGGCAGAAAGATTTTATTCGTAGCTACAAAAAAACAAGCTAAAGACATTGTCGCTGAAAAAGCAGCAGCCGCCAACATGCCTTACATCACTGAAAGATGGCCTGGCGGAATGTTGACCAACTTCGTTACTATCCGTAAAGCCGTTAAAAAAATGGCCACTATCGACAGGATGAAGAAAGACGGAACTTTCATGACACTTTCCAAAAAAGAGCGTTTGCAAGTTGACCGTTTGCGTGCAAAATTAGAGAAGAACTTAGGTTCTATCGCTGATATGTCAAGACTACCTGCTGCGCTTTTCGTTGTAGATATCAAAGCTGAACACATCGCTGTTAAAGAAGCTCAAAAATTAAACATTCCGGTTTTCGCAATGGTTGATACCAACTCCGATCCACGTGAAGTTGACTATGTAATCCCTGCAAATGATGATGCTTCGAAATCAATCGATAAAATTTTATCTTTAGTAACTGCCGCAGTTATCGACGGTCTTTCTAACAGAACTTCTGATAAAGAAGGTGATGTTGAAGGAATGGAAGAAGCTGACGAAGTTATTGCTGCTCCGGCTCCTGTAGCTGAAGTTGCTGCTCCTGCTGTAGAAGAAGCTCCTGCTGTTGAGGCAGAAGTAGAAGCTGCTCCTGAAGCCGACGCTACAACTGAAGAATAAATTATCATATTAAATTCCAAAATTTAAATTCCAAAATCCAAAAAAGTCAGTAACGAAAATTTATTGATTTGATAAAACTGGAATTTGGAATTTGAAGTTTGGAATTTCTTTTTTTACACTAAATTATAATCTTAAAAATATAAACAAAATGGCAACTATAACTGCTGCAGACGTAAATAAATTAAGAACAATCACAGGTGCAGGAATGATGGACTGCAAGAAAGCACTTGTTGAAGCCGACGGTGATTTTGATCTTGCTATCGAAAACCTACGCAAAAAAGGACAAAAAGTAGCCGCTAACCGTTCAGACCGTGAAAACACTGAAGGTGCTGCTGTTGCCGTTGTAAATGCTGACAAAACTGAAGGTGTTGCAATCACTTTGAACTGTGAAACTGACTTTGTTGGTAAAAACGAAGGCTTCGTAAAATTGGCTACAGAATTGGCTAATCTTGCTATGCAATTTGACAACAGAGAAGCTTTCCTTGCTGCCGATTTTAACGGTATCACTGTTGCTGATAAACTAATCGAGCAAACTGGCGTTATCGGAGAAAAAATCGAAGTAAACTCTTTCGAGAAATTGAAAGGTGCTTTCGTTGGTTCTTATATCCACTCAGGAAAAATCGCAACTTTAGTAGCACTTTCTGCAAATGTTGACGGTGCTGAAGAAGCTGCTAAAAACGTTGCAATGCAAGCTGCTGCAATGGCACCAATCGCTTTAGACGAAGCCGGTGTTGATTCAGAAACTGTTGCAAAAGAAATCGAAATTGCAAAAGATATTTTGCGTCAAGAAGGCAAACCGGAAGCCATGATCGAAAACATCGCTAAAGGTAAATTAGGCCGTTTCTTTAAAGACAATACACTTGTAAACCAAGACTATATTAAAGATGGATCGATGAGCGTTGCTGCTTATATCAAATCTGTTGATGGTGGTCTTACAGTTACAGGATTTAAAAGAGTTGCTTTAGGATAATATTAATTCATTCTATTCAAAAGAGGTGTCTGTTTATTCAGACACCTCTTTTTTTTGTACCATAACGAATAGCAATTAAACAACTCTTAAAATTATTTGCACAAGTTTCCGTTACCAATAATATTCAGAAATTGCAATGCAAATTCTTTAAAAACCGCATTGCAGATTTCCGAAAACTTATATATTTGTTTCACATCTAAATCACTTCAATTGAAACGATTTCTCTTCCTTTCGGCAATTATTTTTACTGTATATACAAATGCCCAAACTGCCAATACGCTGTTCTGGGAAATCTCCGGAAACGGCCTTGCCAAAAAATCTTATGTTTACGGAACGATGCACGTGAATGAAAAGATTTCTTACCACCTTTCGGATGCTTTTTTTACGAATTTACTCGCCGCCGATATCGTCAGCAACGAAAGCGATCCAGAAACTTGGGAAGATATTCCAAGCATGACCGAAGAATATAACAACGACAATACTTCGCATTTTTATGCCGATTTCTTCCAGACACCGGCAAAAAAGAAAGAAATCGCTATGATCTTCTATAACAATTATTACCTCAATAATATGGTTTCGGTGACGAATGATCAGGCGGCAGATTTCGCAGAAAATACCGTTCTCGACATGTTCATATACCAAACCGGAAGAAAATACAAAAAGAAAATAGTTGGTCTTGAAAATGCCAAAGCGTCGATGGTCTCTTTATACAAATCGAGAACAGATTATACAGCCCCAAAAGAAGAAAACCAACAAGTATTATTGAAAATTCTTAAAAATAGAAATTATACCGAAGCCATGAACGATCTCTACCGCGAAAAAGACATCGTGATGCTCGATTCTATATACAAACTGATGTTCCCGAAAAATACACACAAAGCTTTGATCATCGACCGCAATATCATCATGACAAAAAGCATCGACTCGCTCGCACATACCGGAAGTCTATTTGCTGCTGTTGGTGCTGCTCATCTTGCGGGAAAAGGCGGTATTATTCAGTTGTTGCGCAATAAAGGCTATACTGTTACACCAATCATTGATGTTTTTACTGAGAATGGCGCAAAGCAAAAAAAGACCATCGAAGAATATTTTCCGGCACCTACATTTGCAATTTCCGGAACACGCGATGGCATGGTGAAAATGCCGTTGAACAAAAACGTCATCAGCCAAGAAGAAGACATCAGTTCGCCCGATTTGACCAATGGAGCCGTGATTAATATCCGACGGATTCCGCTCAATTCATTTCTAAATAAAGAACAACTTTTCAATGCAAAAGCACTTGACAGTTTGTTTTTCGAGAAAATTGCCGGTGACATTATCGAGAAAAAATACTTCGAGCAGGACAATTTTACCGGTTATGATATTAAGAATAAAACCAAGACCGGAAATGCCCAACGGAATAAATTTTACATCACGCCTCTAGAATTAATTGCGGTTTCCATGACCGGCACGGGCAATTATGTGCGCCAATATGAAAACGAAGCTTTTGACAAAATCCAGATCAAATCATTCAAAAATACATGGGAAAAATTCACCCCGGAAAAAGGTGGCTTTTCAATTGAAGTACCATCATTCAATACTGTTTATGGAAATAACGTCGCAAAAAAACAAAATAGCGTTACGATTCAGGCGTATGACGATATGGAGAAAGGCTATTATTTCTTGACCGAAAAAACGCTCAACGACATCAACAGCCTCGAAGATTCTCAATATGAACAACAACAAATTCACTACGAATTCTATAAACTGCAGAAAACGGATTCTACCGACACCCATTTTGACAAAGTAACCCTAAGCTTTGCGTCGGCTTCAAAAGGCGATAAGAAAATAAAGCTAAAATCGTTCATCAAGGGCAACAAATATTACCTTTTGGGCACAGTGAATGTTTCCGAAAAAAACATCAGAAGATTTTTCGATTCCTTCACCACGGCGCCTTTCAACTACAAATCTGCGATAAAAATTTATAACGATACTATTACTAAATTCAAGGTTGAAATCCCGGAAAAGCAAAACGAAAACATTCTGCTCGGCCTTAACAGATCATTTGCAAGAAAACCGGAGAAGAACGCTTTCGAATCAAAATACCAATTCTATAATTTTAGTTCAGAATCCGGCAAAACCGTCGAGTTGCGCTATTACAAATACAGCAAATATGAAACCGCCATCAGCCTTGATTCCATAAAAGCAATCTTTAAAAAAGAATTGCTAAAACATGATGATTATGTGGTTGAAGACGATTACGAGGATAATTATGACGCTTCGAGTGCTGTTTCGATACTGAATTATAGTCTCGCTATCAAGAACGGATTTTCTGTTTCAAAATGGGGCGAATTGATGGCGAGCAACGACAAATATGAGATTGTAAGCGACGTTACTACTTATGACAAAGATAAAAATGTTTATATTTTCGACACGACGGTTTCCAAACCAAACGCTACTCAAGCAGTAAAATCCAAAATATTTTTTACCGGAAATGCCTGTTATACTTTGAATACTTTAGTTGACCGCAATTACAAAAACGATGATTCGTTTATCGAAAAAACATTTAATTCATTTGAACCAACCGATAAAAATACCGCTTCTGTTTTCGGCGATAAAATCGACATTTTTATTGAAGATGCGAAAAGCGAGAAAGACACTATCCGCTATTCTGCCATGGAATCTGTTGAAGAACTCAAAATTAACAAGGCTGATTTTGAAAAAGTTCGTAATTTTCTCAATACTTTTAAATTCAAAGACAGCGAAACCAACGCCGTAAAATCACTAGTCGAAATGCTTGGTAAGATAAAAGAGGACGAAAGAGTAATTCCGTTTCTAGAAGCACTCTACAAGCGAGAAAACACCAAAACGGCCATCCAAATGAGCATTTTACAAGCGCTCGCGAATCAGGGTTCCAAAACTGGTTATAAAAAACTACTGTCGCTACTCGAATACGATTTGCCGCTTCCTGATGAAAGGTACCAAATCAACACCTTGTTTTATTATTTCCAAAATGATTTACAGAACAGCAAAGAATTGTTTCCAAAAATCTTTCAATTTTATAGCATTCCGGAATATAATACACCAATTATAAACCTCTGTAACAAATTGCTGGAAGAACACCTTGTATCATACAAAAAGCTCAATTCGTTTAAGAAAATCCTCAATACCAACGCCAAATTAGAGTGTAAACGACTTGTGAGTTGGAAGGAAAAAAATAGTCAGGAAAGTGATGACGAAGTGAACTATAGCGATAACAGCAGTGCTCCGGCAGAAGATTTGATCAATTACATCAATTTATTACAGCATTTTCCAGATGACAAAGAAATTTCTGAATTGCTTGAAAAAGCACATAATCTAGATATTCCAGAGTTGGATATTGAGTTGGCACGACTCGGAATTGTTTATGGAAAGTACAACGACACACAAATCCGCGAAGCTTTGGACAATCCTAAAATAAAATTTGCGATAATGAACTTGCTACTCAACAAAGGCAAAACTGATGTGCTGAAGAATATTACTGATGATGAAATTGCTCTTTCTGCTGTTCATAATTTTCAAACTATCACCGAAAAAGACAGCGTAAGTTTGTTGCAAAAGAAAGTCGTTGAAAACAGCAATAAGGAAATTACTTTCTATTTCTTTAAAATCACCAAAACACCAAAAGAAGATACTGAAGAATCAATGCCTAAGGACACATTGTATGCTTTGGCTTTTATCAATGACAACCACAAGATCAATCCGCTTGCCTATAAAATGGCGGGGCAAAAGATCTTGAATGGTGATGAAGATCTGGAAGACGAATACCAAACCATCATCAATAAAACCCTTAACGGGCAGCATACGAGGGCGAATTATGACAAACCTTCGGACAATGAGAATTTCAGATATGACGATTATTAATATGTAATTTGGGTTATGTTTAAAACCAGAAAAGAACTAGTTTTTATTATCCTTGCGGGAATTTTTATTACCAATGCAGTTGTCGCAGAATTGATTGGCGGCAAACTAATACAGATCGGGCCGTTCTTTAATTTCAAGCCGTTTGTAATGAGTATCGGCATCATTCCGTGGCCGATTGTTTTCCTGACCACCGATTTAATCAATGAATATTTCGGTGAAAAAGGTGTCCGAAAACTGTCATTAATCACTGCGGGTCTTATTGCGTATGCGTTTATCATATTATTCATCGCTATAATAATTCCGGCAGCAAAAGGAATAAGTCCGGTAAACGACACAGAATTTACAGCCGTTTTCGGTCAAAGTATGTGGATTATCGTAGGAAGCATCATTGCTTTTATGGTATCACAATTAATAGATGTTTCGCTGTTTTGGTTTTTAAAAAACAAAACCGGCGAAGGCAAAATCTGGCTGAGAACGACAGGTTCAACGGTAATTTCCCAACTATTCGATTCGTTTATCGTTTTGGGAATTGCGTTTTGGCTTCCGGGAAAAATGGATGGAGAAACATTCCTCACCTCTGCAATAACGGGTTATACTTTTAAATTAGGCGTTGCGGTTTTACTAACACCTGTCATTTATTGGGCGCATCATATCATTAAAAAATACTTGGCCGAAGAGGCTTTATAAAATGGAAGAAAAAAAAAGATGCAGATGGTGTGTCGGCGATGCACTTTACGAAAAATACCACGACGAAGAATGGGGAAAACCTGTTTATGATGATGCCACTTTGTTTGAATTCCTGGTCCTTGAGACTTTTCAAGCGGGTTTGAGTTGGATTACGATTCTGCGCAAGCGGGAAAATTTCAGAAAGGCTTTTGACCAATTTGATTACAAAAAAATTGCAAAATACGACGATGCAAAAGTTGATGCATTAATGCAAGATGCCGGTATTATACGTTACCAATTGAAAATCCGTTCTGCTATTTCCAATGCACAATGTTTTATGGAAATACAAAAAGAATTCGGCAGTTTTTCCAATTACATCTGGAAATTCACGGATGGAAAACCGATCGAAAACAACAGAAAATCGATGTCTGAAATTCCGGCAACGACACCGCTATCTGATGCTATTAGTAAAGATTTAAAAAAACGCGGGTTTAAATTTGTTGGCTCAACAACTATTTACGCACACATGCAGGCAACGGGAATGGTTAACGATCATATTGCAGATTGCTGGATAACGAAACCATGACTGAGAAGAAAAAACAATATATAATAAAAAACCTAAAATGGCCAATTGGTTTTACAGGCTATTTATGGAATTATTTTAGTCTGTTTGTACCTGCTGTATTATTAAGTATTGTACCAACTGAATATGATAGAGGACGTCCAATAGCAGGTTTGATTTTTATTAGCTTGTTCCTTATTTTTCTAATAATTTATGGCGTTGAAACAGAAAGAACATTTAAAAAATTAACGTTGACGAAAGATTGGTCAACGAGCGAAATCGCAAAAATATTAGAAAAAAATACCTTTAGCTTCGTAAATCAAACCGATGGTGTTCTTGAAATCGGGACGCGCATATCGGCGTTCTCCTGGGGAGAAAAAATTACAATAATTAAGGTTACAAAAGATCTGATTTTGATTAATACCCAACCGACAGGAAGAGGTTTTATCAGCTTTAAAAACAAGGCCAATTACAATAAAATCAAAGCGATATTAGCAGCCGTTAAGTAATACTTTATTTCCGAATACCTTCATAAATAATATTCCCGAGAACGATATTGACCCCTTTTTTCAGGTCTTTATTACGCTCACAAGCTTCTTCCCAACCCAAATTTGCGATTTTTAAAACATACGGCAAAGTTACATTCGTCAGTGCTAAAGTTGATGTATAAGGCACAGCCCCGGGCATATTTGTAACGCAATAATGCACCACATCGTCAATGATATAAGTCGGATCTTCATGCGTTGTCGGTCGTGTCGTTTCAAAACAGCCGCCTTGGTCAACAGCGACATCAACTAAAACAGTTCCAGGATTCATGTCTTTAAGCATGTCTTTTGTAATTAATTTAGGTGCTTTTGCACCCGGAATCAAAACGCCGCCAACAATCAAATCGTGGGTTTTGATGTGACGACGGATGTTGTATTCTGTCGAAAGCTCCGTGACCACGTGGCTTGGCATGACATCATTTACATACCGCAATCTTTTCATATTAATATCGAGAATCGTCACATGTGCACCTAAACCTGCCGCCATTTTCGCCGCTTGAATACCCACAACGCCTGCGCCCAAAATCAAAACCCTTCCCGGAGGAACGCCCGGAACGCCACCCAACAAAATGCCACGACCTTTAATTGGTTTTTCGAGGTATTTAGCACCTTGCTGGATCGCCATTCTTCCTGCAACTTCAGACATTGGCGTCAAAAGTGGTAAAGTGCCGTCTTCATCTTCAACGGTTTCATAAGCGATGCAAACCGATTTGCTTTGGATCATCGCATCAGTCAATTCCTTGCTCGAAGCAAAGTGAAAATAGGTAAAAACGATTTGGTTTTCTTTAATCAATGGGTATTCTTCTGCAACAGGTTCTTTGACTTTTACAATCATGTCGCTATTGAAAAATACATCTTCGGCTTTAGCGAGCATTTGAGCACCTGCCGCAATATAATCATCGTCAAAAAAACCGCTTCCCTCGCCCGCAGTATTTTGAATATATACGGTATGATTGTTCTTTACAAGTTCAAAAACTCCGGCTGGCGTTAACCCGACACGGCTTTCATTATTTTTTATTTCTTTAGGAACCCCTATTTTCATAGCAAAAAATTTAATATTTAACCAAATATACAGTTTTACCCCTATTTATTAAAGGGTATAGTGTGTGATTATTTTATTTTTAGGAATTTCATAAATTCTGAGCGCGGAATTTCTCTGCAGCCCAGACTTTCAAGATGTTCGTTGTAAACCTGACAATCGAGCAATTCATAACGCTGCGCTTTCAGGTAATCGACCAATGCGATAAAAGCCATTTTTGAGGCGTTTGCCGCTTTTGAAAACATACTTTCGCCACAAAAAACAGTACCTAAGTCTATTCCGTATAAGCCGCCGACTAGTTGGTCATTTTGCCAAACTTCGATTGATTTGGCAAAGCCAATTTCGTTAAGCTTACAATAGGCTTCGACCATTTCGTTAGTAATCCATGTGCCGTTTTGGCCGTCACGCGGGATGTTTTTGCAATTGGTAATCACTTCCCGGAAATTTTGGTTAAAAGTCACCTTGAAAACATTGCGGTTTATGATATTGCGCATGCTTTTGGGAATTTTAAACGCATTCGGAACCAATACCATCCGCGGATCTGGCGACCACCAAATAATTGGATCAAAATCTTCGAACCAAGGAAAAATTCCGGAACGATATGCCAATTGCAAACGTTCAATAGATAAATCTCCGCCAATGGCAAGAATACCGTCTTCGTCTGCTTCTGAAACGGGCGGGAAAAACAATTCTTGTTTGAGGAGGTAATACATATTACAAATATAGTCGGAAGCAGGAAAGCAGGAAAGTCTCGTGTTGTGAAAAACTTTTGACTTTTGACTCAAAAAAAACCCGACAGCAAAATGTGTCGGGTTCCATTAATTGATTGTGCGATGATTTAGAATGGCAAATCGTCGTGGTCTTCTTCTTTAAAATCGTTAGCCGGTTCAAAAGCTGCTGCAGCAGGCATCGCTGGTACATTTTGCACGGGTGCTTCAGTCGCTAATTTTCCGATTCTCCAACCTTGAATAGTATTAAAATAAACTGTTTCTCCTTGTGGATTTGTCCATTCACGACCTCTTAGGTTGATGTCGATTTTTACAGCATCGCCAACGTTAAAATTATTTAGCAAATCGGTTTTGTCTTGT
The DNA here is from genome assembly GCA_029946065.1 of Flavobacterium sp. GTDB lineage: Bacteria > Bacteroidota > Bacteroidia > Flavobacteriales > Flavobacteriaceae > Flavobacterium. Next base: position 134,616 of record JAQSDU010000020.1, on the reverse strand, counting down.
ACAAACTGCACTAAAATATGCTGTGGATATTGCTCATCTGTTGTTACTACAACATCTCTTTTCTTGAAACCTGCCGAACCTACTTCTTTAGTTTGGTCAATCATCTTAATCTTTCCTGTAACTTCCATCTTCTGTATTTTATGTTGATTATTAAATTCTTTCGGCCAAAAGCACTTTCCATGCGGCTAAAACATCATCTTTGTCGAGGTATTCTTTGGCTTTCAAATGCACTTTTTCCTCATCATCAGCACTTAGCGCTCCTTTTACCGAAATGTTTTCTTTTACAAATATATTAATTTCTTCGGTAGTAGGCAACGATTCTACATTGCCTAATTTACCAAAATCGTTCCCGTTGAAAATGACACTTTCGCGGATAAAACTTGGAATCTGATCTACGCCAATCCCTAGTGTTGTCAGCGGTTTTTCTACTTCAAAAAGTCCGGCATTCGCACGGGAATACCAGTTGCCGCCCAACCTTGAGACTAAATCAATTTTCTTCTGGTCAATATTCCCGTTTTCATCGAGGATTTTTTCGCTGATATGGATTTTTACGACTTCACAGATAACTAAATTTCCTGCACCACCTTCAGTTCCCAATTGGATGATATCGTTGACTTTACATTCAAATTGCACCGGACTTTCTGCAACACGGTACGGTTTTACGACATCCGACGGAATGGCCGTGAGTCCGGCTTTGACGAATTCATTGACACCGGTTGGATATTCCGTACTCGAAAGCGATGCTTGTTGTACGATTTCAAAATCGACGATATTAATAACTACCTGTCGTGTGATTTCAGCGTTAATTAAAGTGTGTTTTACAGTATTATCCCGCACGCGCCTTGCCGGAGAAAAAATCAATATCGGCGGATTAGAACTGAATACGTTGAAAAAACTAAAAGGCGATAAATTAGGCGTTCCATTTGTGTCGATGGTGCTGGCGAACGCTATGGGTCGCGGACCTACGGCACTTTGCAAGTAGCCTTGTAGTTTTTGAGGTGTAAGGTCTTTTGGGGATATGCTGATCATGGTAATTTGTTTGTGTAAAAATACGGAAATGGATTAGTTTCCTGATGAAGGATTTACAAATTTAACTTCATCAATCATTCTATCCGACATTGGCGGTGGCGGAGGATAAACCAATCCTTCACGACTTTTAAAAACCTCGATCGATTTGGAAGAAAGAAAATATTTATCAAGATTGTCGGTGAAATTATTTATCGCATTACTGTCTTTTTTATTCGTGTAAAGTTTTATATCTGCATCTGCGGTTTTTATGATAATGGCATAATTATTGGCGTCGACGTTGGCCTCTGATTTTGGTACTGATAAATCTTCTAGTCTTCTTATCGCTTTTCTGATACTGTCCATTTCCGGAGTGGTAAATTCAAAATCGTATATTTCGTCTAATGCATCAAAACGTTCTTTTACTAAAAGAGCGCTTCCGTCTTCTTGAATTTTATAAGACGCAATACCATCCTTTGCTATAATCGATATATCGATGCTTTCATCTGGAGCGACTTCCATCTTTTTTTTGCAAGAAGAAAACAGAAAAACAACCATCGCTAAACATAAAAATCTATCTATCATCTTGTTGTATTTAGATTCAAATATATGAAATTGCTTGCTGATTTTTCAATTGAAAACGACTGCCCTAGCCCTGATGGAAGCGGCATCCTTTTCTTCCGCTTCTTTAGCGGAGAAAAGATAGAGCGCACAGCGGGATTAGCTGCCAAAAAAATAAAATCCTTATATTTATCCCTCAAATTTATCTTATGCAGTTTTCTGAACGCAGGACTTCTACACGCTGGGTTATTATCATCGCTTCTTTTGTGATCGTATTGCTGATACTTTGGAACACGTATGAATTGTTCCAAACATTCAAAACCGAAGAGCGGGATAAAATGGAAGTTTGGGCCGACGCACAAAAAAGCTTAAGTACCACCAATGATTTTGAGTTACCGCTATCCATTATTACCCGGAACAAGACGATTCCAATTATCCTTACAGACGAAAAAGGCAAGATTATCAGCAAGATTAACATCGATGAAAAAACATATGCTACAGACGCTGAACTGCGTATATTGATAAATCAACTAAAGAAAGAGAATGATCCTATTCGAAGGGAATATTTACCAGGGAAATTCCAACACTTGTATTACGGAAATTCGAACCTTCTCAATAAATTAAAATACTATCCGATTGCACTAATGCTAATTATCGTTCTTTTTGGAACTGTCGTTTATAATTTCTACAGAAGTACAAAAATGGCAACACAAAACAAACTCTGGGCCGGAATGGCAAAAGAAACTGCACACCAAATTGGCACGCCTTTATCATCACTTTTAGGCTGGCTGGAAATCATGAAAGCCGACAATGTTGACGCAACTACCGTTGAAGAAATAGAAAAAGATATTGTGCGTTTACAAACGATTGCCGACCGTTTTTCGAAAATTGGCTCGGAGCCCGTGTTGGAAAGCCTCGACTTAATTTCTGAAACCGAAAAATCTTTCGAGTATTTAAAATCAAGGTTTTCAAAACAGGTCGAATTTACGTTTACCGCACCACATTATCCTGTCAACGTAATGATCAATGCCGCATTGCACAGTTGGACGGTCGAAAATTTAGTCAAAAACGCCATTGATGCCATGCGCGGCCGCGGCAATCTTGATGTCGCCATTATTGACGCAGATAAATTTGTGATGGTTTATATTTCTGACACTGGAAAAGGTATTCCGAAAAATCAGTTTAAGAGCGTTTTTGAACCTGGATTTACGACCAAAAAGCGCGGTTGGGGATTGGGATTATCGCTTACTAAAAGAATTGTAGAAGAATATCACAAAGGGAAAATTAGGGTTTTGCATTCAGAAATTGGTAAAGGAACTACAATGCAAGTCAGTTTCCGAAAACCGGAATAGAAATGTTAAACACAAATTTTCACAAATTAAATTCGTGTTAATTCGTGACCCGAGCCCCAAAAGGGCGAACTGACGAAGTAAATTCTTGTTATAGTTCTTTTACAAATTCGCCTGAATCGCATACATCAGCGATTCAAATTCTTCTTTGCTAAAGCTAGCTTTGCGCTGAAAACGCATATCGTCCATGTCTTGAAGCGGAATCAAATGAACATGCACATGAGGCACTTCTAGTCCGACAACAGCCACTCCGATTCTTTTGCACGCTATTGTTTTCTCAAGTGCTTTCGCGACTCTTTTTGAGAATTGCATCAGCCCCAAATAGGTCGTATCATCCAAATCGAAAATCTTATTGATTTCCTGTTTTGGAATGCAAAGCGTATGACCTTTTGTATTCGGATTTACGTCGAGAATAGCAATGAAATGCTCATCTTCCGTAATTTTATAAGAAGGGATTTCGCCGCTAATTATTTTAGTAAATATACTTGCCATTTTTTGGATTTTAGGTGTTGGGTTCTGGGTGCTGGATGCTATGTTTTGAACTTTAAACCTCAAACTAATTTAATCGCGTGACACTTCCAATACTTCAAATCGCAATACGCCATTCGGCACTGTGATTTCAGCAACCTGACCGACAGATTTCCCTAAAAGGCCTTTTCCGATTGGAGAAGTTACCGATATTTTTCCGGTTTTTAAATCTGCTTCACTTTCTGCAACAAGCGTATATTTCATTTCCATACCATTGGCTTGGTTTTTTATTTTTACGTTAGACAACACCAATACTTTGGATACATCAAGTTGTGATTCGTCAATTAGGCGTGCGTTGGCATATACATCTTCCATCTTGGAAATGCGCATTTCCAACAAGCCTTGTGCTTCTTTTGCCGCATCGTATTCCGCATTTTCAGACAAATCTCCTTTATCTCTTGCTTCAGCGATGGCTTGTGACGCTTTCGGGCGCTCTATACTTTTGAGTTGTTCCAACTCGTCTTTTAATTTTTTTAATCCTTCTGCGGTGTAATAAGATACGCTCATAATCATTCGTTATATAAATAGAAAAAATCCCATCGCGACGGGATTCCTTTTTGCAAAGATAGTATTTTTAGGTTCAGTCTATAATAATATGTTAATCATATATATTTCAAAGTTAATTAAATTAAATTTGTTTCTTCCATTATCACAAGAAATTTTATACCATGAAAAAAATAATCCTATTTACGGCGACTGTCCTTGTCTTTTTAAGCTGTGACAACAGTGGAACGCGCTATAAAAACCCGTACATACCAAATTACAATTTTTCGATTATTATTGACGAAAATCTGCCACTCTACAGCGGCCTAAAATCGCCGATCAATCCAGTTTACGTTAATGATGGCACTTCCGGCGTAAGCGGTATAATCGTAATGCGGGTTTCCGAAACCGATTACCGCGCTTGGGAAGCCAGTTGCCCGAACCAATATCCAACTTCGTGTTCCACGATGGCCGTTAATGGCGTTAATGCAAAATGTTCTTGTGAAGATTATACTTACAGCCTTTTTACCGGAGTCGGCAATGGTGAAGAGCAATATACGATGAAACCCTATCGTGTAGAGGTTTTGAGTTCAACGAGTATTAGGGTTTATAATTAGCCGAAGGCTGAAAGTCGAAAGTGGTAGGTTTGCGGTTATTAAAATCGCATCCCTTCTTTCGACTTTCAGCCTTTTGACTTTAGACTTTTTTTTTAAAACTTCAACGTCATCCCTACCAAGAAATTAATTCCGGCTTGCGGGAAATAGTAAATGTACCCGCCGCCATAATCTGCTCCATTTGAGACATATTTTTCGTCGAAAATGTTATTCAGCAATCCCGTAAAGACAATTGACTTGAAAACTTTTTTAGGCTTTAATTCATACGAAATACTGAAATCTGTTTGTGTGTAAGCCTCTAACTTCGAATTCTGGTCGTCAATATTCGACATATACTGTTCACTGACAAACTTGGTCATCAACGCCATACTCCAATTATCAGATGGTTGAAAAATCAGCATATTCCCAACAATAACATTGGGCGAATAGGCGATATTTGTATTGCCTAAATCTTCCAATCCGCTACCGTTGTCAATCACAAAATCTTTGTTTTTATTGCTGCTAACAGTTATATTCGGACGCCAGCTCCACTTTTTCAAAAGGCGTACTGCTGCATCAACCTCTACGCCCATTCTGTAACTTTTTCCAACATTGGTGCGTATTGGGCTGCCAACATCATCCAAAGCACCCGTTAAAACCAACTGGTCTTTGTAAAGCATATAATAACCATTAATATTCAATTTGATCTTTGAAGCTGCCAATCGCCATCCCAATTCGAAATCACTGAGTTTTTCGGGTTTTACGCTGCCGCCTTCATAATCGGTTCGATTGGGTTCACGGTTTGCAATTGCGTAAGAAAAATAAAATATGTTTTTATCGTTTAGGGCATAATTCAATCCGGCTTTTGGATTGAAGAAACTAAAGTTATCATCAACCGGTTCTGTCTGAACGCCATCGGCTTTATACGTTACATTTCTGAATTGCAAATCTCCAAAAAGGCTAATTTTATTGGTAATTTGGTAATTTGCTTTTGCAAAAATATTGCCGTCGGTTTTGTCGGCATAATCGTCGTAATAATGGTCGCCCAATTCACTTTGCGAGGCAAATCTTGCCCAGATCACTTCTCCGAAATGCGCACCTTCATACTTATTCCAGCCGCCGCCGATAAGCAAATCGAGTTTTTCTTTCTTATAATTTACAGAAAACGTATAGCCGTAAAAATCGTTATCGAGCCATTTTTGACGGATTAAATCCGTTGTCGTTTCTGCCCCGACCGGAAGCAATCCATAATCAGCGAAATCAGCATCTTCTTTGTAATTTTCATAATAACCTTTGCCTTTGGTATAATGCAACGCGAGGTTCAAACTCCAATTTTCGTTGCATTTTTCATTCCAATGCAATTGATAATGGTCTTGTTGATAATTGTCGGTTTCGTTGTCATAATAGCGCGTGTTTCCGGATTCATCGGTATAAATTCCCGACGGATTAAAAGTCCTATCGCTTTCCAATGTCGCCGCATCGATGCCGTTCCAAGACTGGTACGTTCGTTCCTTTCCGCCAAAAACCAAAGCTTTGATCAAGGTTGTTTTTCCTACATAAGTGCCTTGCAGAAAATACGAATGCAATTCGGAAAACCCTCGGTCAATATAACCGTGAGAATCAATATTCGACAAACGCCCAGCGATTTCAAAATGGTCGTTGAGCAAGCCTGTGCTAAATTTCACCGTGTGTTTCCGAGTGTTAAAACTCCCGAAAGAATTCGAGATTTCGCCATTGGCATCTTTTGAATACGAATCTGTTAATACGTTAAGGCTCGCGCCGAAAGCACCGGCTCCATTTGTTGAAGTTCCAACACCGCGTTGCAATTGTAAACTTTCGGTCGAAGAAGCAAAATCGGGCATATTGACCCAATACGTACCGTGGCTTTCCGAATCGTTATAGGGAATGCCATTGATGGTGACATTGACACGTGTGGCATCGCTTCCGCGGACGCGAATTCCGGTATAGCCAACGCCATTTCCTGCATCAGAAGTGGTGACGACCGACGGCAGAAAATTCATCAGAATTGGAATATCCTGACCGAGATTCCGCGATGCGATTTCTTCTTTGGAAAGATTGCTAAAACTAACCGGTGTTTTTATCGTGGCACGAACTGCTGTAACCAAAACATCATCAAGCTGATTTACTTTTGTCGTGTCTTGTTCTTTTTGTTGCGCTGAAGAGAGAAAAGAAGCAAGAAGCAAGAAGCAAGACGTTCCCGCTTTGAACCTTTGTAACTTTGTAACTTTGTAACTTTGTTTAAATAACTTTTTCATCCGTAAAATATCACGAATAAAAGGGGTAATTACTCTTTGTTAAAATTAAAATTGATTGATCCTATGGCAAAAATACGGCGTGCACTCCGCAACTTTGTCACTTTTTCCCTTGGCAGCATTACCCGCCCAGGTTCTTTGGGTATAATCTCAGCTCGTTATTTGGAGCACCCCTTTGAGACGGGGCAAAGATATAATTAGTTTATTATAAATTTTGAATTTTGAATTATAAATTATACACGAACATTTAAAATTCAAAATTTAAAACAATTAAAAATCCGGTTTCCTCCTTGATTGCTTGATTTCTGAAAGATTGCGTTTGGATTTGAGTCGTTTTTCGATAACTGATCTCGAGACTTTTGTGGCTTTTCTGATTTTTGGCACCACCAACGCTTTTGTAATAATATCGAGAAATCTTTTCGTTACAATGGCTTTGTTTTTGAGTTGGCTGCGGTCTTCATCACAATTTAAAATCAGGATGTTTTCGGTGGTAAGTCTGGGTGAAAGTTTATTCGTAATCAATAATTTTTCTTCATCTGAAAGTGCTTGGGCATTATTGACATCAAAAGACAAAACCACTTTTGAGGAAACTTTATTGACATTTTGCCCGCCGGCGCCTGAACTGCGAACGGCTTTAAAATTCAATTCTGAGATCAGTTTATCGGCTTCCATTATTGTATTTGGTGTGCAGGTTTTAGTAAATCATTGACCGTTTTTACTGGATTGAAAGTAATTAACGGTACTTGTACAAAAACCGTAATCCATTTTGCCATTGCACCATTCCAAAGTCCCGGTAATTCATAGCCTTTTAGATTGCGACCGCTTTTGGTTTTTTCTACAATAAATCCGCTGTTGTGGTCTATGAATTGTAGCAAATCGAACTTTTCTCCTTTGTGGTTTTTTATGCCACAAACCAAATCGACTGGGTTGAAATGGGTAGCGCTTTTTAGTATTGCGACTTGGCTTTCATTGGTCAAATCGACTTGAGAACTTTCAACAATCTGTAAGGAAATATTACCTTTTGAATTACTGACCCAAAACGGCCCACCACCAGGTTCGCCTTCATTTTTTACCATGCCGCAAATGCGGATGGGACGATTAAGTTTATCATACAAATAGGCAATTTTATTGTCGATTGTATATTTTTCGAAATCCTCTATAATTTCAATATTGAGTTTTTCAGTGGCAAATTGCAAAATCTCTGCAATGTTTTCTTCGGCAATAGTATTCTTTTCGATACCGCTGAGATACCTGAAAATTTGTTCTTGCAAACTGATTAAAATTCCAGCCAGTGCTTTTTTATACAATGCAATCGACTGGATGTGATTTTGTATGATGTTGTCAATGTTCTTTATAAAAATAACATCTGAAGTGAGGGCATTAAGGTTCTGAATGAGGGCACCGTGACCGCCAGGACGGAAAACCAATCGTCCTTCGTCGGTGCGAAAAGGGTTGTTGTCCATATCGACGGCAATCGTATCGGTAACTTTGTCTTGGTACGAAAAATTGATGTTGATTTTGGTGTCGGATTGGATTTCTACCTTATTGCGTACTTCGTGAATAATGGTCTCAAAATTGTTTTGGTGCTCTTTTGAAATTGTAAAATGTATATTCGAAATATTATTGGAACTGGCATAAAATCCGCCTTCATTTAGGTGTTCTTCCAATGGTGTGGCGATATGCGTGCTGTATTTATGGAATGGCAAAATGCCTTTCGGCTTATTAGCAAAATCAAAATGTTTTGCCGAAAGCAACATCTTTATAAAATAAAAATCCCTTAAATCTTTGTTCCAAGAACGGAAATTAGAATATTTTTTTTTGAGTTCTAAATCAACCGCTTCATAAAACGGAAATTTCTCCAATCCGACTAAAAAAACCGAAAGAGAAGTCGCATTTTTCCGATTGATGTATGCGTTTATGGTTTCTTCGTCGATGTTGAATTCGTTCAGAAATTCGTTCAGAAATTTAAACATCCTGCTCGCAGCGCCCGATGCTGGAACGAATTTCTTGATTTTTAAGTTGCTTTTTCGCTTGTCGAAATATTCAGAATAATCATAAAAATCCTGTTCGCTTAATCGCAAAATACCGTCGTCTTTGATCGCTGGTTTGTACAGAATGGTTTTTGCGATGCCTTTCCTAAAAATATCAAGTTGTTTTTGGATGTTTTCTATTGGAATACCGTGTTCGTATATCTGTACAAAATCGTGCGACGAAAATCCCATTTCTTTAGCTTTTTCCAATGCTTTGAGTATCGTTATTGCCTTTTGAAATCTTTCGTTGGCATTTCCGGAAAGCTTGATAAATGGTTTTTGGTTCTCAATTAGAGCGCTTTCAAACGTCTCGAAAGCCATTTTGCGATTGTCGGGATTGTCGCGCAAATCATCTTTTTCCCATGGCACGTCAACGTCTGTAAGAAAAAACAAATCGTATTTGTGTTTGCGTGCGGCCTTTTCCAAGACTGGATCACAAAAGTCATAATACATTTCTGAAAATACTTTTGTTACAAGCAAATTTGTATCGCAGAAAATATATTTGTTTGCGGTTAAAAGCGTTTCATTTTCCAATTTTGTCTGCCCAATGGCGATGGGAAGCAAATCTTCGGGTTCACAATTTTTTTGAGTACGATTCCACTTTTCTTGTAAATATTCGCGTGCAAATTCGGGGGCCCAAACCGTTTCAAAATGATTGGCGAGTTGTTGTGCTAACGTAGTTTTTCCGGTTGATTCCGGACCAAACAAGGCTATTTTTATAGTGGTTGTGGGTTGTTGTTTAAGATTTTCTTCCATTCTAAATAAGCTGAAACAGCCATAATTGTAAAAATTAAATACTGAAGAGACAACATGCCTAATCCGCGGTAGGCATAAAGTGGCGTCACAATAATGTCGCCGATGATCCAGAGGGTCCAATTTTCTATTTTTTTTCTGGCCATGTACCACATTCCGGTAAAAAATATGCCGGAGGAGATAATATCTATATAATTGTCGTTTTTTATTTCTTGTCCAACGCCTTTATAGATGGCGAAAACTACAAAAATTGTGATTAAAAACAGCAAAATACCTGTTAATTTTTCATTATGTGTAGTTCTTGTAATCGGCAGATTGTCGTTTGTATCGGTTTTTTTCGCCCAATTGATCCATCCATAAATACTCATCACCGTAAAATAGCCATTGATAAGCATATCACCCAAATAACCCGCAATCCATAAAAGATATGTGGTGATAATGGTGGCAATTAAGCCTGTTGGATAGACCCAAATATTTTCTTTTTTGGCAAACCAGACGCTTACGATTCCGAATACAAAAGCAAGAAATTCCATAAAAATCTGGAATGTTGATGCGGTCTTGTAGGGTTCAAAGAAAAAATCAATCATGGTTAAAAAAGTTAGTATCATTTTCGAAAGCGGTACCGATAACAACGATATCAGCACCGGCGTCGTAAGCTTTTTGGATGCCTTTCAAAGTTACGATGCCACCACCGACAATCAATGGGATTTCAATGTTTTGGGAAATTAATGTGATGATTTTTGTTGGAACAGGATTTTTTGCGCCGCTTCCCGCTTCAAGGTAAATCAGTTTTTTTCCTAACATTGCTCCTGCTTGTGCTGTAGCTAGAATAGCTTCGGGATTTTCTATGAGCATTGGTTTGGTCTGGCTGATTTTAGCAACTGCGGTTTCGTTATTACCGTCGATTAAAATGTAGCCAGTTGGAATGATTTCGAGATTTGACTTTTTTAGTATTGTTGCGGCTTTAACATGATGTTCAATTAGGAAATCGGGATTTCTGCCAGAGATTAATGACAGAAATAAGATACCGTCGGCCTTATTGGAAATTTGTGATGGATTTCCAGGAAAAAGGACGATTGGCAAATTGCAGTTTTGTTTGATTGTTGTAATCAGTTCGTCTATTTTGTTGGAGAAAACCTGGCTGCCGCCGATGAAAATATGGGTAGCTGGCGATTGATTGATTTTTTGAATGAGATTTTCGAGTGAATTCCAGTCGATTTTGTCGGGATCGAGGAGAATAGCAAGACGTTTTTCCTGATTTTCTTTGGATTGCAGTATGTTTTGATAGATGTTATTCATGAGATGGCACACAGATGACGCAGATGGAACGGATTTTCACAGATTTTTGAGTTTAATTATTTGGGAAAATTTTGAACGCGGATTATTTTCGGATTTTTGCTGATGGTCGCAGATTTTGGCTTTTGACTTTTGACTTTTGACTTTTGAAATTTATCATTGTTAATATTCTAAAACGTAAACTAAAATGAAGTTTTCGAATTCCTCGAAATTGACTTTAAAATGGGTTGATAAATTGCCGAAATGCAGCGTTGTTGTTGCTTTTTTGTCTTCCATTTCAAAAGCCTGCACTTCGATATGGTCTTTGAAACTAATGCCTATTTCGTTACGGATTTTGAAGATGGCTTCCTTCACACCCCAAATTACGGTTAGTCTTGAGATATAATCTTCAAAATCATCTTTGTTGAGATAGCTGAATTCGCGTTCGATGAATTTATAATCGAGTCGGGCTACTTTCTCACGGCGTTTTTCGATGTCGATGCCGATCTTGCGGTTGCTGAGAATGATCGCTGAGAATTCAAATGAATGCGTGATAGAAATATCGGTTCCGTCTGATAAATGCGGCTTTCCGAACTCGTCGTAATAGATGTCGAAATCTGAATAGCCAACTTCCTGCAAGAGCATGCGCACACTAAGGAACGCACGGCGGTGCATTTCGGATTTCATAGTGTCCACGCGAATTAATGTCGTGGTTTGTAGCTTCACGTTGTTCATGAGTTCAGACAATGATTCCGTGATTTTCCAGACCAGGATTGTGGTGTTGTCGCAGAAAGGTATGGTTTTGTATAACGGCATGGCTTTGTTTAGCGATTGGCCCTAGCCCCGATAGGAGCAGATATCCTTTTTTGCCGGGGTTCGGCGAAAAAGATATTGCGGATAGCGGGAAACGGCTCCTGAAAATTCATATAACTCTTTTTCTAAACCTTGTGGTTTTCAACAACTCACAAATAATTCAGAATGCATTTTTAATAAAAAGTAATTCCGTAAATTTGCAAAAATTTATCAGTTAATACAAATAAAATATAGATGAGTACACAAACTTTACCATTTGTGGCGTACAAAGTGAAAGATATTTCGCTAGCGGCCTGGGGAAGAAAAGAAATTGAATTGGCCGAAGCCGAAATGCCGGGTTTGATGGCGCTGAGAGCCGAGTATAAAAATGAGCAGCCTTTGAAAGGTGCCCGTATTGCAGGTTGTCTTCACATGACAATTCAAACAGCGGTTTTGATTGAGACGCTTATTGCTTTAGGAGCAGAAGTGACTTGGTCATCTTGCAACATTTTTTCTACACAAGACCAAGCTGCCGCTGCGATTGCTGCTGCGGGTATTCAGGTTTATGCCTGGAAAGGTTTGAATGAAGAGGATTTTGACTGGTGTATCGAGCAAACATTGTTCTTTGGTGAAGACAGACAACCGTTGAACATGATTTTGGATGATGGCGGCGATTTGACGAATATGGTTTTTGACCGTTATCCGGAATTGATCGCTGGCATAAAAGGATTGTCTGAAGAAACGACTACGGGCGTTCACAGACTTTATGAAAGAGTAAAAAATGGCACATTGCCAATGCCGGCAATTAACGTGAATGATTCGGTTACCAAATCGAAATTCGACAACAAATACGGTTGTAAAGAATCGGCTGTTGATGCGATTCGTCGTGCGACAGATTTGATGTTGGCCGGAAAACGCGTAATTGTTTGCGGTTATGGCGATGTTGGAAAAGGAACTGCGGCTTCTTTCCGCGGTGCTGGCTCTATAGTAACGGTTACTGAGATTGACCCGATTTGTGCTTTACAAGCAGCGATGGACGGATTTGAAGTAAAAAGATTAGACACGGTTATTGCAACTGCTGATATCATCATTACAACAACAGGAAATAAAGATATTGTTTTGGGCAGCCATTTCGAGAAAATGAAAGACAAAACTGTTGTTTGTAACATTGGCCACTTTGACAACGAAATCGACATGGCATGGTTGAACAAAAACCATGGCGCGTCTAAAATCGAAATCAAGCCACAAGTGGACAAATATACAATTGCCGGAAAAGATATCATTATCTTGGCAGAAGGCCGTTTGGTGAACTTAGGATGTGCTACTGGCCACCCTAGTTTTGTAATGAGTAATTCATTTACAAACCAGACTTTGGCACAAATCGAATTGTGGAAAAACAGCGCTGCTTATAACAATGATGTTTATATGTTGCCTAAACATTTAGATGAAAAAGTAGCCGCTTTGCACTTGGCAAAATTAGGCGTTGAACTGGAAACATTGAGAGATGACCAAGCGGCTTATATTGGTGTGGATGTGAGCGGACCGTATAAACCGGAATACTATAGATACTAATCTGATTTTAGATTTTAGATTATGACCCTTGCTGTAAAGTGAGGGTTTTTTGTTAGATGGAATTTCTGTTAATGTCCTTAGGTTAGTTCATTCCTATTTACGAGAGTTCAAAATGTTTACAGCGACAATTTCTTTGAGATTTTCTGCTGTACGCCGTCCATTTTGATGATGTAAATTCCTGACGAAAGATGTGAATAGTCGAAAGACAAATTGGCGGCGACTGTGGACGAAGCGACTTTTGCACCCGTTACTGAGAACAGATCATAGTGCTGTCCAATCAAAGCATCCGAAAACACAATGACCTTTTGATTTGGGTTTACAATTATCTGATTACTTAAATCTATTTCAGCAACACCTAGTTGCCCGTATTTTGAAACAGAATAATCGTAATTATTACTTTCTATTTCGTATAAATAACCTTGCGGTAAAAGTTTTGTTTCATAAACATTTGTGTCGGTATCATAAACGAAAAGCTTAGTGCCGCTTTGTTCATTGCCTACAAAAATCATTGTATTGGTAGCTTGGTCGAAAGTTCGGTTATAAAATTGGTATGATGTGATTGTGGGAATTGCCATTAAGGATTCTAGAATGCCTTGGGTACTGATTTTACCAACATTAAACACATAATTTTGTCCATTATCGAAATCGGCAGCAAAAGTAGCAAATATGGTATTCGAATCGTTACTGAACTCTAAGCCTATGTTACCTAAAACGGGTAATCCGGTGATTAAAACCTGCCCATAGCTGAAATCAGAACTATTGACCGGTACGCTCACCAACTTCAATCCTTCTGAATCAGACATCACGAAATAATAAATGCCGAGATTAGAATCAAAACAAGAACTATCTGGATAAAATGACGCATTCGCCGGAAAATTAAAAGTGCCTATGGTAAGATTCTCGTTAGTCGCCGGATTGTATTGCTTCAAAACCTTTTGATTGTTGGCATTGTTGTCATACGAATAGACATATCCGGTTTGCATGTCACATTCTGATGAACCATTGGTAGCAATTGTTGCGTTATTGAATTCGAGGCTGTTATTCAAAGTATTAAATTCTAAGATGCCGCTAGCGCCGCCGACGTTAACCTTTGCGATAAAATCTCCTGTCGATGCATTAAACGTCGAATTGGCGATAATTATTGAATTTACATCAGTAGCGATTGTCGATAGCGTTTCTGGTGTATCAACTTCCCATTGTATAATGTTGGAGGTTGTTTGCCCTTGGAGGGTTTGAAATCCGATTAAGCTTACTTGTCCATTTGAAATGGTCGGCAAAGTAAATAAAAGCAGCAAAGAGTATAATTTCATTTTCATAGCTATAACAAATTGATTATGATAAATTTAAGCATCTTTATAATTGAAAAAAAATATAAATAAGAAAATAATTATATAATTATTTGGTACAGTTGTGTTTTCGCATAACAACAAAAAAACCCCGCTTCAATGAAACGGGGTTTTTATAATTTTATAAGAGAAAATCTTAAGCTTCGAATGCTTCGATTGAAACGTATGATTTGTTATCTCTTTTCTTTTGGAACTTCACGATTCCATCTACTCTTGCGTGTAGTGTGTGATCTTTACTGATGTAAACATTTTCACCCGGATTGTGTTTAGAACCTCTTTGTCTTACGATGATGTTCCCAGCGATTGCAGCTTGACCACCAAAAATCTTAACACCTAAACGTTTCGATTCTGATTCTCTACCATTCTTGGAACTACCGACACCTTTCTTGTGAGCCATGACGTATTAGTTTTTAATGTTAATTATTCTTGTGTGTCTTCTTCTTTTTTAGCTTTCGGCGCTTTTTTTACTTTTGGCGCTTCTGCTTCTTCAGTTGCAACTTCCGCTACCGGAGCTGCTTCTTTCTTAGGGGCTGCTGCTTTTTTAGGAGCTGCACCAACTGCAATACCTTCAATTACAATTTGAGTAAGATACTGTCTGTGACCGTTTCTCTTTTTGTAACCTTTTCTTCTTTTCTTTTTGAAAACGATTACTTTGTCTCCTTTTAAGTGTTGTAACACTTTGGCTTCTACTGAAGCACCTTCTACAGCCGGGGCGCCTAAAGTGATTGTGCCGTTGTCATCTAAAAGAAGAACTTTATCAAAAGAAACTTTTGAACCTTCTTCATTTGTCAAACGGTGAACATAAACCTTTAAGTCTTTGCTTACTTTAAATTGTTGCCCTGCTATCTCTACGATTGCGTACATAACAATGATGTTTATTTGTTTATAAAATGGATGCAAATATACAACTATAAATGAATCTGACAATTAGTTCGTAAAAAAAATGTTTTTTGACGATTTTACGGAGGTTATTTCGCAGAGATTCAAGAAGAAAACACAAAGATTCGCAGCGATTTACTACTCAAAAAAACTTTGCGAATTCCTGTATCCCCTTTGTGCGCTTCGTGTAATAACCAAACAAATGAAATTATTCTGCCATCAATAACCTAATTCGTTAAAATAAAGTATTTTTGGTGTAACAAAACAGAATGTTGGAAGTCCAACACACAAAACAACAAAATTATTAACTTTATGAAAAAATCATTGATGGCTTTAAGTGCTGCACTTATGCTCGGAGGTGTTGCTTCAGCTCAGAAAGTAGCTTTTGAAGAATACAATTTAGAGAACGGCCTGCACGTAATCCTGCACAACGACCCTTCTGCTCCAGTAATTATCACATCGGTAATGTACCACGTTGGTGCAAAAGACGAAAATCCTGAAAGAACAGGTTTTGCCCACTTTTTTGAGCATTTACTATTCGAAGGTACCGAAAACATCAAACGCGGTGAGTGGTTCAAAATCGTAACTTCCAACGGTGGTGTCAACAACGCCAACACGACAGAAGACCGTACTTACTACTACGAGGTTTTCCCTTCCAACAACCTTGAATTGGGTTTGTGGATGGAATCGGAAAGAATGCTGCACCCTGTCATCAACCAAATTGGTGTTGACACGCAGAATGAAGTTGTAAAAGAAGAAAAAAGACTTCGTTATGATAACAGTCCTTATGGGCAATTGATTCCACAGGTAAAAAAATACATGTTCACCAATCACCCTTACCGTTGGACAACCATAGGTTCTATGGACCACTTGGATGCTGCGAAACTAGAGGAGTTCCAAGCGTTCAACAAAAAATTCTACATCCCGAACAACGCCGTCTTAATTGTTGCCGGAGATATTAGCAATCCAGCGCAAGCAAAAGAATGGATCCAGAAATATTTTGGAGTAATCAAAAAAGCACCAGCAATTGACCGCAAGACTTTTACCGAAGCGCCAATTACACAAACCATCAAAGCAGAATTCGAAGATCCGAACATTCAACTTCCAATGGTTGTAGCGGCTTACAGAACACCATCTATGAAAACCCGTGACGCTAGAGTTTTAGATATGATTTCTACAATTCTAAGCGACGGAAAAAGTTCAAGATTGTACAAAAAAATCGTTGACGACAAGAAAATGGCCCTTCAGGTTGGCGCTTTCGCTTACAGCCAGGAAGATTACGGCACATACATCCTTTACGGTTTACCGCAATCTCCATTCACGTCTGCCGATCTTTTGAAAGAAGTTGATGCTGAAATCGTTAATTTACAAACCAACCTAATTTCTGAAAAAGACATGCAGAAATTGCAAAACATCTACGAAAACCAAGATGTAAGCAAAAAAGCAAATGTTGAAGGCATCGCAGACAACCTTGCAACCTATTACCTTTTATATGGTGACGTAAATTTGATCAATACCGAAATTGAAATGTACCGTTCTATCACCCGTGAAGAAATCAGGGACATCGCCAAAAAATATTTAAACCCGAACCAACGATTGGTTTTGGATTACGTTCCATCAAAAGACAAAGCTCAAAACTAAGATATTATAGACATGAAAAAAATATTAATATTATCAAGTTTGTTCTTAACTGTAATTATGCAAGCACAAACAATTCCACAACCGAAACCGGGCGCTTCTCCGAAAATAAAAATCGGAAAACCGGAAACTTTCGAACTTAAAAACGGTCTGAAAGTAATGGTAGTTGAAAACCACAAACTACCGAGAGTATCTTTTAACCTTACCATTGACAATGCACCTTATGCAGAAGGCGATAAAAAAGGTGTTGCCGACATGACAAGCAGCCTTTTAGGCAACGGTTCTACTAAAATCTCAAAAGATGCTTTTAACGAAGAAGTAGATTTTCTTGGCGCGAACGTCAATTTTAGCGCTAACGGCGCTTCTGCCAGTTCCCTTTCAAAATATGCTGGTCGTATTATGGAATTAATGGCCGACGGTGCTTTACACCCAAATTTTACTCAGGAAGAATTCGATAAAGACAAAGCTAAATACATCGAAAGTCTTAAAAACGATGAGAAAAGCGTTCCGTCTATTTCCGACAGGGTTAAAGAAGTTTTGACTTACGGAAAATCACATCCTGCGGGAGAATACGTTACTGAAGCGACATTAAATAATGTAACACTTGACGATGTAAAAGCCAATTATAACACCTATTTTACACCTGGTAACGCTTACCTTATCGTTATTGGTGACGTAAAACTGAAAGAGGTTAAGAAAATGGTTGAAAAACTTTTCGGCGGATGGAAAGCAGGAATTGCTCCTGAAGTTACCTACACCGACCCAAAAGATGTACAATATTCCCAAATCAACTTTGTGGATATGCCAAACGCTGTGCAATCTGTCGTTACAACGATGAATGTTTCTAACCTGAAAATGACCGATCCTGATTATTTCGCTGCTATCGTTGCGAATCAAATTCTTGGTGGTGATTTCAATAGCTACATCAATATGAACTTGCGTGAAGCCCACGGTTGGACTTATGGCGCAAGATCAAGCATTTCAGGAGACAAAAGAGTTGCGAAATTCGAAGCTTCTACCGAAGTAAGAAACGCAGTGACCGACAGTACTGTTGTTGAAATTTTTAAGGAAATCAACAAAATCAGAACAGAAAGAGTTACAGACGAAATGTTGTCGAACGTAAAAGCCGGCTATATCGGAAGATTCGTAATGCAAATCGAAAAACCACAGACTATTGCGACTTATGCATTGAGAATCAAAACTCAAAATTTACCAGAAGATTTCTATGAAAACTACATCAAAAACATCAATGCCGTTACTGCAGAAGATGTGCAGCGTGTAGCCAACAAATATTTCCTAGCAGACCACACAAGAGTTGTAATCGTTGGAAAAGGTACTGATGTATTGCCTGGACTGGAAAAAACTAAAATTCCAATCTTCTATTTCGACAAATACGGAAATCCTGCTGAAAAACCAGCGTTAAGCAAACCGGTTCCGGCTGGAATAACTGCGAAAATTGTTTTAGACAATTATATCAAAGCCATTGGTGGTGAAAAAGCGGTAAAAGCAGTGAAAACTGTTGCTGCTACTGGTACAACAAAAATACCTCAGGCTCCTGCTCCAATTACATTTACGCAAAAGAAAGATGCTAAAGGCAAAATGATGGCAGAGCTTAATATGGGCGGTATGTCACTTTTCAAACAAGTGGTAAACGACAAAGAAGGCTATATGATGCAACAAGGACAAAAAATGCCAATCGAAGGCAAAGACCTCGCAGACATGAGAACTACGGCTGTTCCGTTTGAAGAATTAACTTTGGCTGCAAAACCAGGTGTAACCGTAACTTCAATCGAGCCAATTGACGGCAACGATGCTTATGCTGTTAAAGATGGTGACACAACCCACTATTTTGACGTAAAAACAGGCTTGAAGGTAGCTGAATTTAAAACCGAAGAAGAAGATGGCAAGAAAAACACTGCTACAACTTTTCTTAAAGATTATCGCGATGTGAAAGGTGTGAAAGTACCCTTCAACATCGTAATGAATATTGGCATCGAATTGGACATTAAAATTGATGATGTAAAAATCAATGAAGGTGTAACCGACGCTGATTTCCAATAATCAAAAAAGCATAAATTTTAAAAGGCTGTCGTAACTGACGGCCTTTTTTATTTTAGATTTTTAAAGTTTAGATTTCAGATTTTGTTGCCAAGAGCTTTGCGTCTGGATGAAGCTTTCGACTCTCGCCTAATTTCACTTCCTCGATGAAAGATAAACACCCACCAATATCACAAAAGCGCCCAAAATCTGAAGCGGCGCCAAGCTTTCGCCGTCAAGCATTCCCCAGAAAAATGCCACAATCGGAATCAGATAAGTAACCGAAGTTGCAAAAACCGGTGATGAAATGTGGATCAATCGGTAAAAAATAATATTGGCAACACCCGTTCCAATAACGCCAAGTATTAAAATATAAGACAGTGATAATTTTACATCGGGCGTAAAAGACATTTCAAAAAATCCGGTCCATACCAAAATGATGATCGCAGGAATTAATTGCACGACGAAATTACCCGTAGTGATGGTAAGCGGTGTCAAATCGGGTAAATATTTTTTAATCAGATTGACATTCGTAGCATAACATATGGTCGCAATCAAAACCAGAAAAGCATAATAATAATTCTGATCCATGTGGTCGGCAGTACCGCTAAAAATGAGCAACAAACAACCCAAAAGCCCAATAATAACACCAAATACCTGACGGCGCATATAGTCGAGCTTAAAAATAAAAATACCAAGCAAAAGTGAATTCACAGGCGTAAGCGAGTTGAGCACAGCACCAATCGTACTACTGATTTTTGTTTCGGCAATAGCAAAAAGAAAAGCCGGAATAAAAGTACCAAATAATGATGTTAACGCAATGAATTTCCATTTGCCAACAGGAATATTCGGCAAAGTCTTAAACCCAATCGCAATCAGAAAAATAGCCGCAAAAATAATTCGGACAGCACCCAATTGATATGGCGATAATCCGACTAGTCCTTTCTTAATCAATATAAAAGAACTTCCCCAAATCAAGGAAAGAACAATCAGGATGATCCATTTGGTATGCTTTACATTCATAGTTTCGGCTTTATAATAAAAATCATTGTCGAAAACATTTTTTCCTTAATTTTGTAAATCGTTACAAATAACGGAATTGTCATTCAATAAATCTTAAAAAATAAAAACATGAAATTTACAAAATCTCTTTTGTCGTTGGCTATTGCGGGATTGCTTTTTACGGCTTGTAAAGAAACCGCAAAAGAAGTTCCGGCTGCCGAAGCTAAAACGGAGACTGCTGCGACCGCTTCAACTGACCCGAGCGTTAGCGAACAAGCGAAGCAAAAAGCTGCCGTTGTTGGAAAAGTAGAAACTGCAAGCTTTCATATTGAAGGCATGAGTTGTGCCGTAATGTGCGCTTCAAAAATCGAAAAAGAACTGGCTGCGATGGATGGTGTTCAGAAAGCGACAGTTGATTTTGACAAAAAAACGGCTACCGTTGAATACGACAATGCGAAACAATCTCCGGAAAAATTGGTTGCCAAAGTAGAAGCTGTTGCAGACGGCAAAACTTATAAAGTTTCTGACGTAAAAACTACTGGCGATCACGCGACGCTGATGACCGGAGATCCTGTGAAAAAGGAAACCAAAAAAGAAAAGAAAGCCAAGAAAACCGACAAAAAATCTTGTGGTACAGAAGCTAAAAAAGAGGCTAAAGGCGGATGCTGTTCAGGCAAAAAACACTGCTCGGAAGAAAAAACCATGTAATCTGGTTTTTCATATTAATAAAAAAAGGAACCCAAACGAGTTCCTTTTTTTTATGGCAAATAATCATCAATCGAAATACTGGAACGATCCTGCAACGGGCATACATATTCCATATGATATGACAAATCCTAATTGCAGGCCGATAGACACACTTTTGGCGGTAACACCTTTGGCTGCTATGACTATCGGGTCCATTATTCCACCCAGATTAAATGCTGAATTTCCAATGGTTGCAGGAATCAGCGAAAGCCAATCGGTATCTTCGCTTTTGCAACCGTCATATACCGTCATACCAACCGGCACAAACCACACAATATTAAGCACGCACTCAGCGCCCGCTGCCATCCATGATAAGGTATCACTGTCTGCCCCCGCAATCTGAATAAAGGCGAATGCCTTAGCAACCGAGATTTCAGTCAGTATATCATTCAGGCCCACATACCAGTCGGGATCAGTATTAAAATATCCGGCATAATTGGGGGAGACATAACACAAATTGGCAACGGCACTAATCGCCGCCATTGTCAACGCAATCTTTTTGAATTTGACATCATCGGCAATCTTTTGTGCTGTCGTAGAGATTGCAAGTACGCATGCACCAGCAGCGGCAAGTATTCCGGTAATAAACGCCCATAAGTCGAGCGTATCCTGGTCAAACAATTCTCCTGTAGCCTCTGTTGTCCGACTCAATTTTGCCGATTTTTTTGCTGATTTGTTTGCCGATGGCAGTTTAAAGGCATTTCTTATATCAGCGAAGCTTTTAGCGCTGAGCAAAGCATCGGTAAATGCAGTTCCTTTTACAAACGGCGCCGCACCCGTAGTGAGCTTGTAGACAATCGTTGCCGGAATCGCCGAAATAAGACAAACCAAATCAATGCATGAGAGCGCTTCTCCCGTAAGTTTTTTATATAACCAGGACAGCACCGGTATATCGATTTCTGCGGTTATGATTGTCATTACACTCGCTGTAAGCTGGATGAGCACATTTATGATTTCGCCTATAATAACATCTGCTGCTTCAAGTACATCTTGTGCCAGTATTCCTACAAACCTTTTGATGATTTCCGACAAGCTTAAAGTCCGGAATGGCTCTATAATATCTTTCTGAATCTTGACATACGTATCCTTAAGAATATCTTCTGCTCCGTTCAGGGCATCCATAAGGTCGTTAAATATATCAGCACCAAGCGCTATCGGTGTATATGTTATTGCTGCTGCTGCTGTATTTCCCTGATAATGGTAAACCCCGAGGTTAGAAGGCGAAGTGCTTTGCCCCGGAAGCGGTTGTGCTGCGGCGGTAGTAGTATTTGGACTGTCATCAATAGGCGGAATATCTGCCCATTGCCCGACGGCGCCTTCTGCCATTTCAAGAAGTCTTGAAATGGCGGCTTTGCTTTCTGACAAGTTGTTTATGCTCATTTGTGCAGATTGCGTAAAAAAGTTTTTCAATACCATATGTGTGGTGAGGATGTCCTGCCATCCAAAAAGAAACTGCAGGAACTGAACCAGATCGGCAAGGGCGGTTTGGATAACGTTAAACACCCACTGTATGGCACCTACTACCGCCTCTACACAATCAAGAACGGCAGTATAAACCTGGCCAGCGATAGTGGCAACGAAATTCCATACTGCCTGCACTTCATCTTCTATCACTTCAATAACGGCCTCAACTCCCGTTTCAAGCCAACTGAACAAATCGCCTGCATCTACCACTATGGTGTTAACAACGCCGAGCTGAACGACACTTTGTTTTGCCGAAGTTGATTTTTTCATTGTTTGTGTTGTCGATCCGGGCGAAAAGGATGCATAGGCCTGGCCTAGATTCGCGTTGGATTGCGCTACGGAATTAAGGTCATCTGTTGACACAGAAGAACTTACCAGGGGCTTGCTTGTTCCGTCTTCTGAAGTTACTGTAGCCTGCTGTAATGCTTCGGGCGAATCAAGGACCGTCACCTTTCCTACGGGTTTGTCCATAGGATTTACCAAAACTGAGGTACCATCACTTGCGGTAATATTGAGTTTGGTTCCAACAATTCCGTCAATCCATTCCAGCACGGTTATTGTTCCAAGCGCATCTGTTTTAAAATCGGCACCTGCCGTATCCAGGTTATAATACAAATGGTTGACATAAACGCCAACCCTTGAATCAACACTAATATGTATATTTGAATCTGCCAACGGCTGGTTGTACTCATCGGTAACCTGAATCTGTGTCGTATAAGAAGTAAACTGATTGGTGTTATCGCTGTCTAATGTAGGAAAGAGTATATTTTGAGACTTCCACATTTTATTCTTTGGTGATTTGTACATCCTTTTCATGTAATTTCCTGCCACGGCAAAAAAAGTATTTCCATTATCTACGCGATTCAGATAAGGCGAAAAAAGATCGACTCCGCTTACAATAGGAATGGGAAAGCTCCACGCGTCTGGTGATTCTTCCTGCCCGATGGTGCATGTAAGATAAAAAATCTGATTGCTTTCGTCAAGACCCCAAACGGTTACGATGCCGTCAGACTGTGCGGCATACATTTTTTTTACACCGTTGAACATTGGATTTTTAAGAATAAGTTCTGCTGTGGCTTCCTGACCCTGATTGGCAGCCGCAAAAAAATAAAGCCCGCCCTGGCTGCATACATACAAATCGGTTGAAAGATCGGTTTTGCGGCAGGATGCCATGCTGTCGGCAACGAGGCCGCCCGGTAGTTTGAGCCTGGTGACCGGGGCGGGGCCTTTTTTAGAATCGGCGGTATCATAAAGCGGTTGGAAAATAAACTGCGGGCTACCGTCTACACTACCCGATGTATAAAGTCCGTCAATGGTGGGCTGGTGCGGGCTATCGCTAAGGTATTGCCTTCCCAGGCAGCTTTGGTAATGCGCCGCATCGAGATCTATAGACAAATTTTGTTCATGCCAGGCATTCCCGCTTGTTTTTTGCACATCTATGAAATAGCGCGAAATAAATGCCGTGCTTCCTGCACGAATAATGTCAACAGCAATGAATTGCTTGTTAGCCGAAGTATTGCTGATCAGCACATTAGTTACAGTTACAGAAGAAGTCGAACCTTGGTAATCATATGGATAAGTGGTCCATTGGGGATTGTCAATCCAAGTCATGTCGGATGCCGAATTTCCAAGGGACAAATAAAGGTGGTCGCCATTGCCGTCGCTGAGTACCATCGCCAAACTTATCGTAGCGTCGGATGCGCTCTGGGAAACCTCGAAGGTCTTGCAGTAAACTCCTGTTTGTGCGGGAAAATCCTGAAGCGTACAAGCGGTGCTGAGATCTTTTTTTTCCCAGCCAGTCTCATGCCTGTCGAGCTCGCTTGTGAGATATAGGACTCCGTCGGTACCTATTGAGAACAAAAGTGATAAGCCTTTGTCGGTCTGCAGCGCTTCGAATTTATTTTCGGGAGACATTATTTCAGCCTGCTTGAAATTTTGCATCAGTTCTGATGAGATATTTATTTTCTGGGTACTCATTTCTGTAAGTTTAAAAGTTAATATGGCAATTCTACAAATGCTTGCCTTTAGGTAATTGCCAAATAATTAATACTGGAGGTAAGGTCTTGATTTTCGGAAAAAAGCACGTTATGGTAGGAGAACGTGTTTCCGCCCGGAAACACAAATTGCTGCACCACATCAACAGGAATATCCATAAAACTGGTGTTGGCAACACTTGATGCCCAAGTGGTAGCATCTGAAACAATATCATTGAAATTGGTGAAAAAGTCTCTTATCCCTCCCTGTTGAGGTGTTGCCTCTGAGGTATCCTTAGGTACCGAAACCAACGCTGCCGTAAGTTGTCCATAGTTATCTACACCAAGGGTATAGGTATCTGTGATTGTCTTTCTTACGGGACTCCATGATTCACTGTCAAGTCCCACCCGCATGTCTATCCTGATTTCAATACTCTGGGCAATCTGGATGGTATTCCCTGAAAACGTAACCGACAAGCTGAAAGAATCGCTGACGGCCATCGTACCCATAAAATCGCCTAATCCCGCCCCGTCTTCACTATAGGCATAAAATGAATAATCCAGCACCTCTGCTCCGGTTGAAGGCTTGCTTTTTGTGGGCGTGCCACTAGCCATGTCCCAGCTGTATTTGCATTCAAGTCCGTCAGGATAAACGCTGATAACAGGCGTATTGCAGTTTTTGGTAACATACGGGTCAAGCTGTGCTTCGATATTGCCGGCAAAAGAATTCCTGTTGACCGATACGATTCCGTCAAACTCTTCATTTGCTTCTACCCAGTTCCAGTCAAATTTTACGGGCGGCGGAATTCTTTTACCATCAACCGCGCAAAGATAATTTAGCGTACTAAGGTCTTGTATGTCCTGCTGGCTCACTTGTGTGCTACCGGGATCATAATCACTGATTTCAAGTTCGAGTGCTGTCATATTAAGTGAAGCGGGCGTAATGGCTTGTGGATTCTGTACTATATTATAATTGAGTACCGGTTGGCCGGCAGCCTTTACTTCTTCAAAATAAGTACTTACCAGCACTTCCGATACGACGATATCAATATCACTTCCCGGAATCAATGACGCAATCGAGGGACTTGATTCGATTGCCGCGTTATCAAAGTTGTAAACAAGCTGCTGTACGCTGAACGCATTTGGCCCATATTGTTTATTGAGCTGCGCAAGTGTATCGTTTACATTCTTTGGTACCTCGTCACTATTTGCGCTCTGGTTAGACAAAGGAACGGTTGATACGAAAAGCCACGGGTCGTCGTCGGGTTGTGAAATATTGGAAAATGTCATACCGCTCCTGCTGAATTCACAGCTGGCAATCTTCAAAGTGGAGCATATCTGCTTAAAGAGCACAGACTGGTCGTTGTTAAAAGTGATCAGGTCAGGAACATCGCTTTCATCCATTCCGTCCGGAATGCCTACCATAGCCTCGAAGGCGAAGTAAAACATGCTGTTCTCGATGTTAATAATGTCCTGGCTCGGCGGCCCTTCGCTATAACTTGGCACATCAAGGGGGTCGGTGCCGTTGGTCTGTACCATAAGGTCTTCATAGGAAACCCTTACCGGTGCGTTGGTGACGGGATCCTGGTTCCAGTATACCTTCATCAGGTTAAAACTGGTGTTCCAGAGATAATCCCTTATGGAGTTATTAATGCTTCTTTGGGTTGTAGCGACAACAAAATCATAGCCGTATTTTGAAGCCGACAAGTCAGATTGATTTGCACTCATCATTCATTTGTTTAGGTTAATATTTTATAATTTCAGGTAGTCTGAAACAAATGTAAAATATTTTAACAAAGTGAAAATGCGTATAAACACCTGATTTTAATACTGATAATAAATATTATTTATTCACAACACGCCGGGTATATGCTACGTATATTGAACGGCCAGCGAAGGTTCCTGTGCGCCGGAAGGGAAAAGATTATTTCCAACGCAAACTTTCCATAATATGCTGCATGTCATTTTTCACATAACTTGCCGCAGGCATCACCGAATCAAAATTGGGTTTTGCGTAAAAATAAACCGAGCAATCCAAAAAGTGGTGGATGCTGTCGGTTACATAAAATTGTCCGTTGGTAGCCGCGTTGCCATTTACGGTGTAAAACATCCCATAAACTTTATCATCGCGATTGACAAAAGGCTGCTCCAAAATCTGATCGGCTTTGATCACGTGCTCATAAGTCAGTTTCTGCGCATCCCGTAAAAGCGCATCGATATTGCCCTGAATTGGTTTATAACTCAGGTAAATTGTTGCCTTCATCTTAGGATAATCAATCGTGAAGTTACACGCTGTTTTTTCTTTAATCACCGCCTCAGAATTAATGTCGAACGAAAACGGACATTCATTTTCAAAATGGTCATATTCTGCAATTGGGTAATCAAGACGCAATTGTGCCGCAGGTTTTGGAAGCGCGTCTTCTTTGCAACTAAAAACCGTTAAAAACGCCAAACTTAATACTGAAAATGTTATTGCTTTTTTTATCATTTTTTCTTCTTTTTTCTTAACTCCTTGAGCGAATAATTTAGATTCCCGCAAAGGCGCCAAGCCACAAAGTTAATCAAGTGTAATTTTTACTTGTTTTATTCTTTTTTTATCCACGACTTCAATCGTAAAATGACAGTTTTCAAAATGAAGCTTCTGCCCTTTCTTTGGGAAATTTCCTAAAATTTCAAGAATCAATCCCGCTAAAGTTTCGGCTTCTCCTTTTGAGTTTTCAAAAGCATCTTCGTTAACATCAACAATACGATAAAAATCCTTCAGCGCAATTTTACCTTCAAAAAGAAAATTCTTCTCGTCAATTTGAGAGAAATTAATGTTCTCGTCATCAAATTCATCGCTGATATCGCCTACAATTTCTTCAATAATATCTTCCAAGGAAACCAATCCCGACGTGCCGCCATATTCATCAACGACAATAGCAAGATGGCTTTTCATACTTTGAAAATCTTTCAAAAGATTGTCTAATTTCTTGTTTTCAGGAACAAAAAATGGCTCGCGCAATAAAGTTATCCAATCAAATTCCTTTTTATCAATGTGCGGCAAAACATCTTTTACAAACAAAACGCCTTCAATCGAATCAATATTGTCGCGGTACACCGGAATTCTTGAAAAACCTTTATCGATGATTTTTTGAAATACGGAAGCAAAAGTTTCTGTAATTTCCAATGCAAAAATATCAATTCTCGGACTCATCACCTGCTTGGCATCGGTATTTCCGAAAGAAACAATGCCTTCAAGAATTTTCTGTTCTTCAGATGTTGTCTCTGCAGACGAAGTCAATTCTAGCGCTTGGGAAAGTTGGTCAACCGAAAAACTGGTTTTTTGCTTTCCGAGTTTGTCATGCAGAAAAATGGTCAAAGAGCGCATTGGCAAACTGATTGGTGACAGCAATTTATCTAAAAAGGAAATCGGAAACGCAATTAGCAATGCGAACTTCATATTGTTGCGATTGGCGTAGACTTTCGGCAAAACTTCTCCGAAAAATAAGATGAGAAATGTCACAAAAACCACCTCAACCACAAACTTCAAAACTTCAGAAGTGATCGAAACAAATAGGTTTTTTCCGATAAAAGAGAAAAGAATGACAACCCCAATATTAATAAAATTATTGGCTACCAATAAAGTAGCGAGTAATTTTTTGGGTTTTTCGAGTAATTTCGAAATGATTTTTACTTTGGAAGGTTCGGCAGTTGCAGCGCCATCAAGATCTTGTTGTGAAAGCGAAAAAAACGCTACTTCGGCTCCGGAGACAATCGCCGTACAAAAAAGCAGCACAAAAATCCCGATAAAACCGAAGAGCAAACCGGTGTCTAAATTTTCAATGATGGCTAAACTGGGAGGTTCCGGGTCCAAATTATATGGGATTGGTTAAACAATCAGAATGGCAAATCGTTTTCTGGAAGTGCGTGGTTCTGTGCGTCAAAGTTAGCGGTTTTGTTGTCGGATTGTTTGAAAGATTCCGTTTCTTTTTTGGTGGTAAGGAACGTGAATTCCGTCACTTGTATTTCTGTCGTATATTTTGTCGAGCCATCTTCTGCCTGCCATTGGCGGGATTTGATGCGCCCTTCGATATAAATTTTATCACCTTTTGTCAAATATTTCTCACAAATTTCCGCAGCTTTGTTCCGAACAACAAGGTTGTGCCATTCGGTAGAAGTGATTTTTTCGTTGGTCGTTTTGTTGACATACACTTCATTTGTCGCCAACGGAAAACGCCCGATGCAGTTGCCACCGTCAAAATAATGCATCTTTACATCATCGCCAAGGTGGCCGATTAACATGACTTTATTTAATGTTCCGTTGTTCATAATTTGCGGGGGTTGGTTAATCAAATATACTACTTTTTGGATTAGCGCAAAAATTCCTTTTCCAGAAAATTATAAATAACGATAGGAAACGGGAATGATTTTAGGGTTTTATAGTCGATTCCGTCTCGCAAAACGCCTTTTATATTAACTTTTCTGAACTTTATATTTAGGTGTTGGTGGGTTAATTTGTGTATTTGATTATTCGGACTGAATTCGGAAACGGAGATGATTTCGTTTTCAATGAGGTTGTTTTCTTTTATCTTTTGGATGAAAGTTTCGAGGTCAATTTCGGCTTCGGTTTCGATAACGGGAAATTCATATAAATTTTCCCAAATGCCTTTCCCTTCTCTTTTTTGAATGATTGTAAGCAGATTTTCATCTTCAAAAACGATATAATTGAAGTACCGATTCGTCACTTTTACTTTTTTGGATTTTACGGGAAGTTGATTTACTTTGTTCTTTTGTAAAGCGGCGCAGCTTTGATTCACAGGACAAACGCTGCAATTTGGATTTTTTGGCACACATTGTAAGGCACCGAATTCCATGATTGCTTGGTTGAAAGTGGCTGGGTTGTCTTTCGGCATTAATTCAAAAGCCAAATTTTGGAATTCCTTTTTTGCCGATGGCGATGAAATATCGGTTTCAACGTGGAAATATCTCGAAAGAACCCGATATACATTTCCATCAACTACCGGAACAGCTTCATTATAGCAGAAAGAAGCGATAGCGGCGGCGGTATAATCACCAACACCTTTTAATTCGAGTAACTTTTTATAGTTATTTGGAAAAATGCCATTAAGGTCAAATGCTACAAATTGTGCCGTTTTATGCAGATTTCTTGCACGGGAATAGTATCCGAGACCTTGCCATAATTTCAAAACCTGTTCTTCAGAAGCGTTGGCGAGGTCGAAAACCGTCGGAAAAGTTGCTGTAAAAGCGAAAAAATACGGCATTCCTTGTGCCACACGCGTCTGTTGCAGCATGATTTCTGACAACCAAATGAAGTACGGATCTTGCGTATTGCGCCACGGCAAATCGCGTTTGTTATCTAAATACCATCTGATTAATAAGTTAGTAAAATCCATGTTTAAATTAAGGTCAACAAAAGTAAAAGTTTATGTGATTAAATTTTAATGAATTAGGTTGATTAATTGTTTTTTAAATTCCTATATTTGCAACCTCAAAAAATATTACAAAATAATAAATAAGAAAGAAAATGACGAAAGCAGATATCGTAGCAAAGATTTCAGAAAAATTAGGCCTTGAAAAAGGAGACGTTCAAGCAACAGTAGAATCTTTTATGGATGAAGTAAAGACTTCATTAGAAACCGGAGACAACGTTTACTTGAGAGGTTTCGGAAGTTTCATCATCAAAACGAGAGCTGAAAAAACTGGCAGAAACATTTCTAAAAATACTACAATTAAAATTCCTGCACACAACATTCCAGCGTTCAAACCTGCAAAAGTGTTTGTTGAGGGCGTGAAAACGAATAACGAAGCAAAATAAACCAATTTATTAATCACAAAATCACCAACTATGCCAAGTGGTAAAAAAAGAAAAAGACATAAGGTAGCGACCCACAAAAGAAAAAAACGTGCGAGAGCTAACCGCCACAAGAAGAAAAAGTAGTTCTAAACTACTTTTTTCTTTTTAGAATTAAACGTTCATTGAAATCGGGATTACAGATGGCAGAAATCGCAGCTTAATCCTATTGTAACAAAATTTGTCCAATCAATTTTTGGTTCAGGCTAAATGGTTTAAGGTTCAGGGAAAAACCCAACACCCAGGACCCAACACCCAGGACCCAAAATAAAAATTTACATTGTGAATAAAGAACTTATCATCCGATCAAGTTCTGAAGCCGTAGATTTTGCCTTGCTAAAGGATGGAAAACTAGTTGAATTACACAAAGAAGAAGAGAAAAGCAACTTCCAGGTCGGAGATATTTTTATCGCCAAAATCAGGAAACCCGTTGCCGGACTGAATGCTGCTTTTGTAAACGTAGGCTTCGAAAAAGATGCCTTTTTACATTATCACGATTTGGGCCCAAATCTCGCTTCTCAATTGAAATTCATCAAACTGGTTACGACAGGAAAAATAAAAGATATGACTTTAAAGAACTTCCAGTTCGAAAAGGAAATCAATAAGGACGGCGTCGTTACCGACGTTTTGAGTGCCAACCAGTCGCTTTTAGTACAAGTTGTCAAAGAACCTATATCTACCAAAGGGCCAAGAATCAGCTCAGAATTGTCTCTCGCCGGTAGGTTTATTGTTCTCGTTCCTTTTTCTGACAGAGTTTCGATATCACAAAAAATCGAATCCAAAGAAGAAAAAGATCGTCTTAAACGACTCGTGCAATCCATCAAACCAAAAGGTTTCGGCGTCATCGTGCGTACGGTAGCCGAAGGCAAAAAAGTCGCGGAATTAGAAAAGGACTTGACAACATTGCTCGACAGATGGTCGGGAATGTGTAAAAAATTACCAACTGCTCATCATCCGTCAAAGGTTTTGGGAGAGCTCAACAGAGCTTCTTCAATCCTCAGAGACGTTTTTAACGATACCTTCAGCGGTATTTATATAGATGATGAAGAGTTGTACAACCAAACGAAGGATTATGTGCAAGAAATTGCCCCTTCAAAACAATCAATAGTAAAACATTATCACTCTAAAGACACACCTATTTTCGAGAAATATAACATAGAGAGACAGATTAAGACTTCATTCGGGAAAACCGTTTCCATGAGCAAAGGCGCTTATTTGATTATCGAACACACGGAAGCTTTGCACGTTATCGATGTGAACAGCGGCAACCGTTCGAACAAAGCCTCCAACCAGGAAGACACTGCGCTTGAAGTTAACATGATCGCAGCAGCAGAAATCGCAAGACAACTGCGCCTAAGGGATATGGGCGGTATCATCGTAATCGATTTTATCGATATGTCGAATCCCGAGAACAGAAAAGTGTTGTTCGAATTCCTTAGGGAAGAAATGAGTGACGATAAAGCAAAACACAAGATCCTGCCGCCGAGTAAATTTGGCTTGGTGCAGATCACACGACAAAGAGTAAGGCCGGAAGTCAACATCAAAACAAGAGAAGAAGACCCTAACGATGTAAATGGGGAAATCGAAGCTCCGATTTTGATCATCGACAAGATTTCTTCCGATCTTGAAAGAATACTAAAAGTCAATAGCGGCGCTGTGCTTAACGTACATCCGTTTGTTGCAGCATACCTTTCAAAAGGAATATTTTCAGTGCGTGTAAAATGGTTTATGGAACACAAAAAGTGGATTAAAATCATTCCGCGCGATGCTTATACTTTCTTAGAATACCATTTCTTTGATAAAGAAGGAAATGAGATTAAGGATTAGTCGAAAGTTGAAAGTCCAAAGTCGACCAGAGGCAAAGCGGAACTGAGCGACGCTAAAGACAGCCCTGGAACTAAAACTACTTTATAACAAAAAACCGCCTTTCTTGAGATTGGCGGTTTTTTTATGAATTATTTTGTCACGAATTAGTGGAAATTCGTGGCTAAAATTATTTAACTATCAACTTCTTAACAGCGGTTTTGTCCTCAGCAGATATTTTTACAAAATACATACCGGGCGACAGCTTCGAAACATCAATCAAAGCCTCATTATTCTGAGCTATATGCTGTAATACCAATTTACCCTGAATATCATATAAAGCAATAGTCGCTTTACTTAACAAATCTTCGTTGAAGTTTATTTTTACTTTATCAGAAGCCGGGTTTGGCACCATTTCAAGGCTTGCAAAATCAGCATCATTCACATTCAGCAAGCTTACCAATTCTGTAGTTACAGTATTGGTGGCAATTGCTGCATTGAAATCAAAGTAGATATTGGCATCTGCAGCAATGATGTCGCCAACAACCATAGTCGGTTTCGGCTTGACTTTGAATATAACATAACCATTACTAGCTGGTTCGTCCTGCACACTTCCGGGAAGGTTGATGTTATTAAAACTGAAAGTGAGTGCATTTCCAAGACGTTCTGTCGTAAAATTATGGGTTGATCCCACCGGCCTGAAAGATGCCCAATCGAGTTTTGGATCTAATTCTGTAATAACTTTTACATTAACGGCATCGGCATTTCCTATATTTTGGAAATGTATGGTGTAATTAAGGTAATCTGCCACCTGATTCTGCAATATCTTCGCCCCTTGTTGAACGGCAATTTCATTCGGATCATAGGAATTGACAACGGTTTGGTCGAATAGTACTACATTATTAGCAGGATCGCTATCGTCTTGGATGGCTTCCATAAAAGCATCAAAGTGCAGCACATCGCCAAGCTCCGCTAAGGGCGGCTGCTTCACCATAAAATTAAGCGTGAAATATTGCCAGCTAAAAGGTGCCACCGGCGGCACGCTAAAAGTAAGCGTATTGTTATCCTGAGCAGTAATTGTAGGTACGGCATTTAGAAAATCTAGTTTTGAAATATCATAATTAACAGTCAAATTACCACTAAAAGGAAGTGTACCATTGTTGTAAATATAGGCGGTATAACTGACAGGAAATCCGGGGCGTGCATTGGTATTGGCATAAAAATACGCAATAGCATCCGCCATCGGACTTGGTGCTGCAATACAAAAATTTAGACCGCTGTAATTGGTGTTTTCGCCAGTAACATCAATACCCAGTGCGCCGGGAGCAGGAGGAGCAACTAATGTATAACCTTGTGGCAGGTCATTTAAAATAACAATCTGATTGAAACCTTCCTCTACATTGAAAAAAGTATATTCACCTGCGGTATTTGTATAGGTAATATGGCTGTAATTCCCGAAATAGCGTGTGACCGCAATATTGGAAGCTGGAAGGTCATTATCGGTACAGCCATTGTTGTCAGCATCTAATCTGATCACACCAGAAACAGTGTTTCCCGTGCAGGATTGTGCAATTAACTGTACTGGAAAAACGAGCCAACAACCACCAGGCGTACTTACATCTGTAACCCTTACATATATTGTAAAATAAGGCACATTGGTTACAAAAGCATCTGTTGTCGGAATGTTATTAGCAGTATAATTATAAGCATCTTCTATGGACTGATAATACAGTATGTCATAATTTGCTGGACTGGCTCCTTGAATAATCTGTGACGTCAAACCATCTAAGTCAAACGCATTGGTACCATCATTACTACAATCGTAAATCGCTTCAGGCTGGTTGATGGGAAGAGTACTCTGCACCATAATCACTCCAGAAGCCACATTGCCGCAGGAATCTGTCACACTACATTGATAATTTCCCGGCTGTGTTACATATATAGTATTACCCGTTTGTCCTGGAATTAACACACTACCGTAAGTCCATTGGTAAGTAGCATTTGGATCTAAGACATTTGCGGTGAGCACTACCATGCCATCACCACATAAAGTCATTGCCGAAGTATTGAAAGTCAATTGCATATCGCCACCAATTACAACGTTAAAACCACCATTGACAGAACAAGTTCCGTTTGAACCAGCAACATAAATAGTGTGAGATCCGACTGTAGTTATAACTGTTCCTGGGGCGACAATTGGCAGGTTCATATTTGGTCCACTGTAATAATTATAACCTGGAGGCAAATCAGGCAAAGTGTATGTGCCACCACAAGTATATATATCGTTCAAAACCGGTGGTTGGTTTAATATTACTGTAAAACTCTCCTCAGCCGAGCAATCTCCGGACTGCACATAAACATATAAGGTAGTCGTTGTCGTAATTGCCACGCCGGGAGATATGGCTACGCCTGTTCCGTTTGGTCCAGAATAATACATTGCACCTGGCATCTCCAAGGGTGGCGTGGTATAAAAACCACAGGCAATCACGTCTGGGTAATCCGGAAGCACCAAGTTATTCCATATCAATTGGAATTGCGTGATGGCATAAGTATCATCGTTATTATTGTCAACCCTTACGTATACCGTTTTAACAGGCTCATTAATTTCAACGTTATAATTAGGAAACGGTGAAGTTTCCATTTCCGCATCTGATCCGGTGTTATAAAAGGTTACCGTAAAAAGATCCGGATTTTGATTGCCTAATATAATCGGAATCTGAGGCAGCAAATAAAAAACATTATCGCTACATTGTGTCAAATTTGGAGGTTGATAAGCCTCCGTTTGTGCAAATCCAACGCAAGTAATAAAAAGCGCCCATAAACAGAAAAGTAATTTTGATTTCATAATCTTGGTTTTGTTAAAGCTAAACAATTTAACAACGCAAAACCCTACTTATAGCAGACAGGAGGCATATTTCAGATGGCAGGTGTAAAAAAACTGGAATCTACGGTCTGAAATCTGAAACCTGCTATCTACTGAAAAATCCCATTTGCAATTCATCGAAAAAAGAATGTACTTTGAAAGATATTTCATCATACAAACTTAACCACAAAAAACACGGATTATCGCAATGAAACAGGCATCCAAATGGACCAATTTTATCAAAGAACTAGGAAACCTTTGCTTTTTCTGGTTTTTTGGAATCGTATTTTTCTTCATCCATCGCCTGGTTTTTGTGCTTTTATATAAAAATCAACTTGGTCCAAATGCAGATACGGTCGATTTTCTGCAAGCTTTTTTTATGGGATTTCGGTTCGATGCAACGGCAATCTGTTACTTCCTGATTTTGCCTTTTTTGACGTTGTTGCTGTTGTCACCTTTCGGAAAATTCAACATTATCCGAAAAACAAGAATTGTCTGTCAATATATTTTTATCGTTTTTTCCACCTTAATCTGCGTCGTTACTTACAATTATTTCCGCGAATACAATGACCAATTCAACAATTTCCTTTTCTTGGGATTGTATGATGACCAAAAAGCGGTCGCCAATACCATCATTGAATATTTCCATCCGGTGTTGAACACCTTTGTAATCCTTTCAACAATTTTTATTGCAATTTTTATCTTGCGGAAATTTGAAAAAAAAGAACGTATCTATAAGTTCCTTCAAAGATTCCAAACCAAACCATTGCGAATTTTGTTGGTCGTTTTAACTGTTTTTTGCTTTGTAAGCAGCATTCGAGGTTCTTTCACGAAAGTGCCAGCCATCAAAAAATGGTCGGCGGTGGCGAAAGACAATTTCCTCAATAAAACGATATTAAACCCCTATCGCGCATTGCTTTCGGCAAAACACGAATTTGATGAGCTCAATTATATCGACGGGAAAAATCCTTTTATTGAGAAATCCAAAGGTGACATTACCAATCTATATCCGGGACAAAAACTCGTTTCAGCCATCATCGAAAAAGAAGCTAAAGGTGACACCATCCCAAAACCAAAACAGATTTTTCTGGTCGTTATGGAAAGTTATGATTCTTGGCCGCTAATGGACAAATACGCTCCTTTTGGATTTTCAAAAAACCTGAAGGCGATTGGCGACAAAGGCATGCGATACGATAATTTCCTTCCAAGCGGACATGCAACTTTGTTTTCGTTTGGCGCGATAATCACCGGGGTTCCTTATACGGGTGTCAACATCAGCTACCTTGGCAGCCTTCATGAGGCTTATAAAAGCTCGATTTTTAAGCAGTTTAAAAAACTCGGATATGAAACAAATTTCTTCTACGGCGGCTTTCTTTCATGGGAGCATGTAGGCGAATTTGTACCCTATCAAGGGGCCGATCATATTTTTTCTGGTGCCGATATGGGCGGAAAATCTGATTCAGGTGAATGGGGCGTTGAGGATGAAAAGCTTTTCGACTTAGTCTTGCAGAAAGTCGATCCAAATAAATATACGCTCAATATAATCCTGACTTCGAGCTACCATCCGCCGTATGCGATCGATATTTATAAAAAAGGATTTCCGTATAAATCGTTGGCAGATTTCCCAAAAGAAGTGCAGAAATACTATAAAAACGGCATGAACATGCAGGAACTGGGCCATTTGTGGTACGGCGACAAAGCGATTGGCGATTTTATGACGAAAGCCGAAAAGAAATTCGACACCGGTATTTTCGGTTTTACCGGCGATCATTACGGTAGACGATTTATCACACCATCGCCCGATTTGTATGAAAGATCTTCGGTCCCATTTATTTTATATGGAAAAAATATTCCTGTTACACGAAGCAAAACTCCGGGTTCCCACATCGATATCATCCCGACACTTATTGAGATGATTGCCCCAAAAGGCTTCAAATATTATAGTTTCGGCAGCGATTTGCGCGATCCTAACAAAAGAAATGGCATCGGACTCACCAAAGCCATCGACCGGAATATCTTGGAGCATTTTGCAAAAGACGAACAGCCGGAAATCATCGACTTGCACACTTTTAAAGAGGAGAAAGAAAAAACCACGAAATATAAAGCTGAACACGACAAGCTAATGGCTTTGGCGTGGCATTATACTATGCGTGGCGATACTTTAGTAAAGTCGCATGTCGAAAGTGAGAAGTCGAAAGTAAAAAAATAACGACTATACTTTCCATAATTGGATTTTGCCTTAACGCCCATTGCGCAACGCAACATAAATCTTGTTTTTCGACTTTCGGCTTACTGATTCACAATATCAATCTTCCTCCGAATCTCATTCCCAACCTCATCCACGACAGTAATATAATGAATGCCTGTTGATGGCGTTATAGGCATCTCATGAAAAGTTTTTGTTGTGCCTTTGAACACATTGTCCACATACCAATATAAAGTGCTTTCCCTATCAGAATGTGCAACTTTCAATATGACAGGCTGCACTTGGCTATTGAAATTTTTTGTTAAGTAGATTTTACTGCTCGCCTTGGGGTAAATAAAATCCATAGTAACCGTTTGATTTCCTTCACAATCCGAACGAAACGGCGGCAAAGGCAAATAACCGATGTGTTGGTTTTTATAATACCACTCCATCACCGGTGGCAGCACGAACCATTTTTTGGTCACGATATTCGCAACATCTTCGCAACTGCTGTTGACGCGGAATTTCTCGGTTTTGTCTAAATGTACGGTTTTATGGTACGGACAAACTGCTGTCGTCTTGCCTTTCAGAGAAACATATTGCTTGATTTTCGGACAATCTTCCTGGGCAAGGTAGCCGCTTAGCGAACAAACTTCGACTTCTTCAAGGTCATTTAACGGTGCGTCGAACCATTTTTTTCTTGGCAACAAGTTGAATACATCGAATAAAATCGGTGCCGCACTGGAGACGCCAGTTAGCGTTGGACGACCTTCGCCAGTGGCATTTCCAACCCAAACACCCACCACATAACGGGAATTTGTGCCAATTGCCCAAGCATCTCGGTTGCCAAAACTCGTCCCAGTCTTCCATGCGATTTTAAGAGAACTGTCATAGAATTTCCAAGCTTCATCGCCTTCCGGACGGTTAACTTCCTCCATGGCATTGTAAGTGAGCCAAATTGAACCCGCACCAAGAATGGTTTTCTGGTAGCGCTGCTTTCCAAAATCGATTTTGAAATTATGATCGTAATTGAGTTCGGCGAATTCATTGGTTCGGTATTTTCCTTCGTTTTTATTGAAGTAATCTATGGTTGATGACAGACCGGCATATGTGCGACACAAATCCCAAAGATTGCTTTCGGCACCACCTAAAATCAACGACAATCCATAATTCCCAGAAGTGCGGTTAATGTCATGTAATTTAAATTTTTGCAATTCATCATAAAATTTCTGCACGCCAAAATCCTGCAACATCAAAACCGCCGGAATGTTGAGCGAGCGTGACAATGCACGATGCGCCGGAACTGCACCATCAAAAGTGAGGCTGTAATTTTCGGGTGTATAACCTGAAATCTGCGTGGGAACGTCGGGTACTAAAGTGTTCGGAAGTAATTCTCCTTCGTCCAGCATTGCGGCGTATAATAACGGTTTTAAAATACTTCCGGTACTTCTTGGTGCATTGATGATGTCAACGTCTTTTTGGTGATTTTGGTCTGTTGGCGCATTGCCAACATAACTCATCACATTGCGGTTTTGCACATCAATGACCAAGATGGCCAGATTATTGACTTCATTCTGCCGGTATTGATTGTAATAATATTTAGCAATCTGATTGACGCGGTTTTGTAAAGCGATATCTATAGTTGTTTTTACTCGTGTTCCTTCCTGCTTTTTGGCGACACGTTGCAAAAGATGCGGCGCAATTTGTGGTAAATCGAAGGGCTTTTGTGGTAGCGGTTCGGCTAACGACAATTCATATGTTTGTTTGTCAATTGTTCCTTGCTGTTGTAATTTAAGCAATAAATTATCACGTTTTATGCGCAGTCTTTCTTGATTTTTTCCCGGGTAAATCAGGCTTGGCGCATTGGGCAAAACCGCTAGCGTTGCGCTTTCTGCCCAAGACAATTGATGTGATTGTACGCCGAAATAACGCCAAGATGCCATTTCCAAACCTACAACATTACCGCCGAAAGGTGCGTGTGCTGCGTAAAGTTCAAGGATACTATTTTTAGAATAACGGAATTCAAGGCGTGTTGCCAAAATGACTTCGATTAGTTTTTCGAAATACGTACGCCCTTGTCCTTTCCGCGACAAACGGATAACTTGTTGTGTAAGCGTACTGCCGCCTCGAACGACTTTTCCGGCAGCATGATTTTGTCTTACAGCATTGACCATCGCAACTGGATTAAAACCAGGATGCGTATAAAAATACTGGTCTTCAAAAGCGACGATGCATTGCTTAAATTTATCGGGAATACTGTCTTGCGCAGGAAAACGCCATTGGCCGTCTTTGGCAATTTTGGCACCAAGCAACTCGCCGTCGCTGCTTTCTATTACCGTGGAATAGGGCTCTTCGAAAAGCGTGCGCGGCAAGCAAAAGTAGTAAGCAATTAGCAAGACAAATGCGATCGCCGATTTGATTTTGTTGCGCTTGATCCAATTTATTATCCGTTGAAAGAAAGTTTTGATTTTGGTTTTCACGGCTTTTAGTTGTTAAGGAAGAAGTTTTCCCATAAATCATAGCGTTTCTGATTCTTTTCGCAGTAGGTCTTTTTAAATTTCTGAACTAACGTGTCTTTATCAAAGGTTGGATTTTCTTCATAAATAATCCATTGGGCTTCATGCTCCATATCGACACGCTTTAGCCGAAGTGTGACTTGTCTTAAAGGAATCAGTTTTTCATTCCGCCATCCATATATAGTTTTACTCTGAGGCATATACCAACTCCCGCCATATTCTACCTTCAGCGTTTTTCCTCCTTCTCCAATTTCATAATCGTAAACACCTGCAAAAAAACTTCCGGCATAATTAACCGTGTTGTTTGCGACTGAAAAATGATAGAATTCATTGCAGAAATTACCGTTCATATTATAATGTCCCTCGGTTATGATTTCGTTTTTCCCGTCGCCGTCATAATCTTTGAATGCTACTTTTAGAATATCATTAGGTGTCTCATGGCTGCCGATTTTCTGCCATTGCTTACCATTTAAGCAATAGAAACTTACAGTTGCATTCATCTGAGAGGAAATATCAACAGCATATACTTTCTGGTGATCTATGAACTTTCCGATAACAATAATGCGCGAAGTATCTTCGTCCATATACCGGCCGACGGGATAAAAAAGGCTGTCACTTTTGTCAAATTCCGCTGCTTTTGAGGCGTAATTATTCAAGATTTTGTCCACATTTACTTTGGAAACAAAACCTGTATCAGGCATTGTTTCCGCAGTAGCTGTTGTATTGGTTTGCAATTGTCTTTTTCCACAACTACAAAGCAAAATCAATAAAAATACCAATAGAAAAATGTTCGTTTTCACCGATGATTACTTAACAATATCTATCCACTGCCCTTTCGTCCTTGCCAAATAGGTATGGTCATACATCGCCTCGCATTGCAATCCCGGCAGGTAATATTTCCCTAAATACGACGCATTCAACAAAACTTTAAATGTCTTGGCTTCGTTTGCTTTAAGTGAAAAATAGAAATTCGTTCTGTCATCGCGAATGTCGATATAATCGGCATTGTTGTTCGTCGCATCTCCATAATCGGTGAATCGAGTATTGACGATTTCAAATCCAGAAGGCAAAATCTGAGATAACGCTACATTTTCTACGCGCTCATTGCGCTGGTTGCGAATGGTGACCTCAGCAATAAATTCTGTGCCTTGGGCAATTTTTGTTACATTCACGACTGCACCTTTCCTGTTTTTGAAAACTACATTGGCAGACAAACTGTTCTGAACAACTTGTTCTTGACCAATTGGAAGAATGCCGCTACTCAAAACACGCACATATATTGTATTGTTTTTGTTATTTTTAATTGTCACGCCATTCGTTCCGGGTTTGACGACCAACGCTCGGTCAGCGAATGATTTTGCTGTGACAATCCGGAAGCCTTTTCCACTTTGTGTAAACTGAACATCAAGGCCTTTACTGCCATTACTTTGCGCAAATTTCGACATGGCGTATAAGCAATAAGCCGTTGTTTGCGTGCTCATCCATTGGTCGGCAGCCATGTCTTTCGCCACTTTTTGTGCCATTGCAAAAGCACGTGGTTTTTGTCCAAGCAGGATTAACGTTTCGAGTGCCATCGCACGATTTCGGTCGAAAGAACCGTAATAGTAATAATTGTAAAGTCCGCCTTCTTCGTCAATATTGGTTTTTGCAAGCAATGACGCTCCGGCTGCTTTTTGTCCGGCCAGCACATAAGCCGCAGCAAGACGCAATTTGCTTTCGTTGGAAATATTGTTCGTTTCGCGCAGTCTGTTCATCGATGGCAAATCAGGAGCACCGGCAAGCGCCAATGTATAAAGGCGATAGGCTTGTGCCAGATCATTGCCATATTGCGGTTGAAAGCGCCATAATTTGGCTTCTTTTTGCTGATACGAAATCCATTTTGATTTGCAATTTACAGGTAATAAATAACCTTTTTTCTCCGCTTCAGTTAGGAAATGTCCAGCATAGGAAGTACCCCAATCATCAGCATAAGCCATTCCCGGCCAATAGGTAAATCCACCATTTGCGAGTTGAAAACCGCTCAATCTACTGATGCCTGCTGTTACATTTTTCTGAATGTTGCTAATGCGCGAAACATCCAAATCTGCAACATCGCTAAGGAACAACTGCGGAAATACCGAAGAGGTTGTTTGTTCGACACATCCGTGCGGATAAGAAATCAAATAATTCAATCTTCTGTTTAGATCGATGGTCGGCATTGAAGAAAATTCTATGCTCGCTTTATTGCTTCCCGCTACACCAAAAGTTGCCCATGAAAGGGTTTTGGTGCTGTTTGGTTCTAAAACTACATCTTTGAAAGTGTTTGTTATTGGATTCGGATTGACCATATCGATTTCCACGTCATAAGTCGATTTTTCCTTTCCGGAAGTGGCGATGACTTGTAATTTTCCGATTCCGGTGGCGCTACCGACTTCTAAATTATAGTAAACCATTTTTTCGTCAGGCTGTGTAAAATTAACCGTTTGCGTTGGACTACCGATGATCCTAAGTCCGTTGTTGGTTTTGATTTGTATGGTTACATTCTTAACATTTTTTTCCATTGCAAAAACAGTCACAGGAATCGTCACTTTTTCCGAAGGTGATATTTTTCGAGGCAACGAGGCCAATACCATCAATGGACTTCTAACCGGCGTAGCTTTCTCGATACTTCCATAGGCGCTAGTTTTAGCATCCGCTGCGACGACCATTGTGCGCACAGAACCGATATATTTTGGCAATTTTATGTTGTGTATTTTGGAATCTCCTGCCGGCAAAACGAATGGTCCAAGATAAACCACAACCGGTTTGAAACGATTGGCTTTTTTGGCTTTTCCGCCGCCTAAATCCTGGTCACCACCAATGCTAAAAATCTGGTTGACTTTGCCTCCATAAGCACCGATAACGTCATCATAAACATCCCAAGTTTTTACACCTAGTGCTTCTCTCACATAAAAACTGTCCCAAGCATTTGGCGTTTTGAATCGCGTTAAATCTAGCAATCCTTCATCAACGATGGCTATGGTATAAGTCATCGCACGTCCATTTTTCTCGCTCACTTTTAAAGCAAATGTTTGCTCCGGTTTTAACACGGCTGGCATCGCAATTTTTGGTTCTAGAATAGTATTTTTATCGACTACTTCAATCGGGACGATACCATACATCCTGATCGGCGAATCGTTTTTCGTCGTAGCGTGCGGTTGTAATAAAGTGATGTGCAGGTAGACATTTGGTGCCATTTCGGCCGTGATTGGGATCTCGACTTTTGTTTCGCCTTTTTCAGTTTCCGCCCAAAGTGATTGTAAGACTTTTGTGCCGTTTTCGATGGAAATCAAAGCCCTGCCACCTTCACTGGATGGGAAAGAAATTTTCGCTTTTTCGCCAACAGCGTAGTTCTTTTTATCGGTTGAAAACACGAGCATATTCGCAGTTGTTGCATCGGTATTACGTGTTTTTCCTGACCAATACGGCCAGTCGATCAAAGCCGTTTGCGCCGTTGCATGTCCGCCTATTGGATCCACGACACGGATCAAATACCTACCCCATTCATCGTCGGTCACTGAAAATGCAATCGAGCCTTTTCCATTACCGTCAGTGCTGATATTATAAGTCTTGAAAGCAGTTGTAGAATTTCCTGAATTATAATTGGACAGATTGTCATTCGACGCATCCCACCACCAACGCCATTCAACTTTAAAAACTTTGACTTCAAGGTTGCTAACCGATCTTGGTCTTCCGTTTTCGCCAACAGTAATGATGTCAAATTTGTTGACTTTTCCGGTTTCCAAAGCACCATATTTGCTTGGTTCCGGTGCTTTTATTCCAACATATGTCGAATAAGGCGAATAGGTTGACACAATCACATCTGTACTAAAATCACCGCCTTCTTCATACACTTTGGTGATGAATGCCGCTTTCAGCATGCCCGGTGCTTGTGCTTGTAATTTCGGTTGGATATTAACCGATGCGCGGCCATTTGCATCAAGCTTGCCGGAAAAAATGCTGATTTCTTCGGTGTCAAACTCGCGTACTAAATCGTCAAAAGTATATTTTGGATAATTTTTAAAAGAGGTTTCCTGTTGTGAGAATTTTGCCTGCATTTCGACCTTGAGATTTTTCGCCACTGCACCATGCAGCCATGTTACTTCAAGATTTGCGATATTTGGACTTACAGCAGAAAGTATCGCCTTGTTGAAATTATTCTTGACGCGAAGTCGATTTGGCTTGATGGTTTCGATTTTGATGTTTTTATAAAACCTCGCACCGCCAACAGTCACGACGGCTTCCCAGCTTCCAGTTGGTGCATCGGCATTGGTTGGCACTACAAAAGCATAATGGTTCATTTCGTTGGATTTCTGGACGGTTTGG
Organism: Flavobacterium sp.; assembly: GCA_029946065.1. GTDB lineage: Bacteria > Bacteroidota > Bacteroidia > Flavobacteriales > Flavobacteriaceae > Flavobacterium. The sequence goes on along the minus strand of JAQSDU010000020.1, from coordinate 90,751 downwards.
TACGTGACTTTTCCGTTCGGATCAGAAAGGCGGAATTTTATCGGATGTGATTTCGGCAGTTTATTTGCTTCGTCATTCAATATAAAAGACAAATACAGATTATCGCCAGGACGCCATACGCCGCGTTCGCCATAGATGTAACCTTTAAGACCTTTTTGTAGTTCTTCGCCCGCTACATCAAAATTACTGACAGACAATGACAAGCCGTCGTCGAGTTTGATATAAGTGGTATTATCCCCTTTTGTTACGATGGCAAAATAAGCAAATTTGTCAAGCTGAAAATTAACGATACCGTCGCCATTGGTCGTTTCTGTAGCTAGTTTTTGCTGCTGATAACTGTACAATTCTACTTTCGCACCCGATACTGGCGCTGTCGTTACGATATTATTGACGGCAAAAAAATACGATTTGTTCTCGCCGCGTTTGGCAATTACACCCAAGTCTGTCGCTAAAATATTGGTACCTACTTTGTTATTATAATAATACGAATTCGTGCACGGATCTTCTTGTTCGCGCCAGTCGTAGTCTTCATCATAGTAATATTCGTAATCATAATCGCCGCCGTTGCTGTAGTTGACGTCATTTTCGTTTTCCTCTTCAGCATCTTCGTTTTGATTTTCATCCGTTTCGACGCTATCGCATTTATAAACGGAATACTCTTTTTTGTAAACGAATTCAACGCGGTAAATTGCACCGGGATCCGGCGTTATTATTTTTGATAAATCGAGGGCAAAAGTGTTCCATTTGCTCAAGTTCACTAGTGGATTCTGTTTTAAATCCAATGTGGTTTTTGCCACGGGCTGCCCAACTTGCCTAAGGTTTCGTGCACCATTAAGTTGATTGTCTTGAAGGAATTGAAGAATGTTATTTTTATAAATTTTGAAGATTCTTACATCAACAGCTTTCAAGTTTACTGCTTGGAAATTAATGCGAAATTTCCCTGAACTTGGCATAATTGTTCCGTTTTGTAGAACTTCTACTTTTGGTTTTAGTTGTCCAAAGACAATTTTTGTCGAATAATCTGCGGTCATTTTTTGTCCGTATTCGCTTTCTATTCCCTGAAAAACATACACTTTCAGTTCGCCGATTAATTGGTTGGCTGTCGAACCTAAATCGGTGGCATTTTCTTCATTATAGTTGGCTACCGTAACTGCGGCTGTCGTATCAACAGCCGTTGAATCTATTATGGCAGCGGCAACTGCGGCTGTGGTGTCTGTTACGGTTGTTACGATTACCGGCTCTGGAGTTGTTGGTTTTTCGTTATTGAAGAACACTTTCAGCAAGTTGCCTTGGGTAGAAAACTTGAGGTTCTTGGCATTTTCAATATATACCAATCCTCGAAAATCCTGCACTTTTAGCAGTGGATCGGAAAAGTTGATAAGCAAAGTGTGCTCGCCATCGTCTTCCAATTCCGTAGTCATGATTTTGAAATCTCCAAGTGCAGCAATGTTGTAATCGATGGTACCTTTTGAATCAATATCGGCGGCATCGCCATCATAATTGATTTCGAGTTTTCCTTCGGTGGATTGCCTGTGAATACTGTCGATGATGAATTTGAATTCCTTGCCTTCTTTGATGGCATTGTCAAATTTTATCTTCAATCCTTGCCCGGCATATTTTGCGGTGACGAGTTTTACAGCAGTTTCCAAAGGCATTAAATCAGCGGTACGCAAAACGCAATTCAGGTATTGGTATTCTTTGTTGTAGGATTGTACGTCTTTCGGTTCCACTACAAAATCCTGTTTGATGGTTTTGATAGTGAAGTGGAAATCTTCCATTTCTTCCGGTACTTTTTTGAGTTTGGATAGATGGAATGTAATTTGATATTCGGTGTCTTGCTTTAGTTTTTTTTCAGGAATGAAAGCTATGGTATTGTTGGAAAGCGCAACGACCTTACCATCAACACTTGGAGAAATATCGAACAAATCGTCGGATAAAACTTTGTTGGCTTTAAGGTCTTTACTGTTGAATGCCAAAACCACACGGATGTCTGTTTTTGCGGGCACAATGCCGCTCGAAAAACTTGAAATGTACTCTTTGAATAACGAAAAATCTGAATTAAAATCGGCAGCCGATTTTTTACTGCACGCCTGGAACAAAAAAAATGCAAAAAACACGCAAACAAAACTTTTCGTTTTCATTTTTATTAAGAGTTATTGGTTAAGAACGGAGGTTGTAAAAAAAAATTAACATTTCACAATTAAACCCATAACTGTTAAAATGTCATTAATATTGTAGTAAATGTATATTTATTTTTCTGATTATTCGTGTAGAAATTTCAGATTTAAAAAAATATTTTTCAGTGTTAAAAAAAGGGTTATTTTTTTCGCTTTTCAGCGAAGAACCGCAACATTAAATCGGCAGCTTGTTCTGCCATTACGCCATTAACGACGGTAGTTTTCGGATGCAATTGTGTTCCCATTTTAAGAAAACCGCGTTCGGCATCGGGAGCGGCATAAACGATTTTGGAGATCTGGCTCCAATATAAAGCACCTGCACACATTTGACAAGGTTCGACGGTGACATAAAGCGTGCAGTTTTTGAGGTATTTGCCGCCGAGGAAATTAGCCGCAGAAGTAATGGCCTGCATTTCGGCATGGGCGGTAACGTCGTGCAGCATTTCGGTTAGATTGTGTGTGCGTGCGATGACTTTATTGTCGATAACGATAACGGCTCCGATTGGAATTTCACCTTTATCAAAAGCCATTTCGGCTTCGTGTAAGGCTTTTTTCATGAAATATTCGTCGGTGAAAATGTTTTCCATGTGGCAAAAATAGGAATTCAAATTTGTACATTTGCTTTATGCCTGAAAATTTGCTTTCACAAGTTCAGAATCCGAGTGATTTACGTCGGTTACCCGAAAACCAACTGCCGCAACTCGCACGGGAACTTCGCGATTTTATCATCGATGTCGTTTCGGTAAAAGAAGGTCATCTCGGTGCCAGCCTTGGTGTTGTAGAATTGACCATTGCGCTTCATTATGTTTTTAATACACCCGAAGATATACTGGTTTGGGATGTTGGACATCAGGCTTACGGTCATAAAATACTGACGGGAAGACGCAAAAATTTTCATACCAATAGGCAGTTCGGTGGTATTTCCGGCTTTCCAAAAAGAAGCGAAAGTGTTTATGATACATTCGGCGTAGGACATTCTTCAACTGCAATTTCTGCAGCTTTGGGAATGGCGATAGCCTCAAAATTAAAAGGCGATTTCAATAAAAAACACATTGCCGTTGTTGGCGATGCGTCGATTGCTAGCGGAATGGCGTTTGAAGGATTGAACCACGCCGGAGTTACCGACGCGAATTTATTGGTGATTCTTAACGACAATGCCATCGGAATTGATCCAAGTGTTGGCGCGCTGAAAAATTATCTGACCGCGGTAAAGCAAGGCAAGAATCCCAAACAAAACAACATGATCAAATCGCTGAATTTTGATTATTCAGGTCCAATTGACGGTCATGATATTGTTGCCGTAATCGCAGCATTGGAACGCCTTAAAAATGTAAAAGGTCCGAAATTCCTCCACATTATCACCACAAAAGGAAAAGGGCTGAAGAAAGCTGAAGAAGACCAAGTAAAATACCATGCACCAGGAAAATTCGATAAAAATACAGGCGAAATACACCTAAAATCCGAAGAAAATCTGCCGCCAAAATACCAGGATGTTTTTGGTTTGACGGTTTTGGATCTCGCCAAAGCAAATGAAAAAATCATCGGAATTACGCCCGCAATGCCATCGGGAAGTTCCTTGAAATTTATGATGGATGCTTTTCCCGAGCGCGCTTTTGATGTTGGAATTGCCGAGCAGCACGCCGTAACTTTAGCTGCCGGAATGGCAACTCAAGGCATGATTGTGTTTTGTAATATTTATTCGACTTTCCTGCAACGGGCTTATGACCAAGTGATCCACGATGTGGCTTTGCAGGATTTACCAGTGATCTTTTGCCTCGATCGCGCCGGTTTGGTAGGCGAAGATGGTGCAACGCATCACGGTGTTTTTGATTTGGCTTATTTGCGCTGCATTCCGAATATCATTGTCTATGCGCCGCTGAATGAAATAGAATTGCGGAATATTTTATACACCGCACAACTTGGATTGGAACATCCGATCGCTATTCGCTACCCAAGAGGGCGTGGCGTAACCATCAACTGGCAATTGCCTTTTGAAAAAATCGAAATCGGAAAAGCAAATTGTATAAAAATAGGAAAAAACACCGCAATTTTATCCGCCGGAACCATCGGAAACAATGTGATTACAGCTCTGGCAGCATATGAAAATGAAATAGCACATTACGATTTTCCTTTTATAAAACCTCTTGACGAAAAACTGTTGCATGAAATTTTTGCACAATTTGAAACCGTAATTACCATCGAAGACGGCACTATAAAAGGTGGTTTCGGGAGCGGTATTACAGAATTTGCGGCTTTTCATCAATACAATTCGAAAATAATTGTACTCGGAATTCCCGACGAATTCATAGAACACGGCGACATGGAATCACTACAACGTTTTAGTAAAATAGATGTAAAAAGTTTACAAAATCTTTTTTCCGCTTATTGAAAATGTTGATTTTTGTAAGCGCAAACGATGGGCATTAAACCCGCCAAAGATGCGCAGGTTTTTTCTTATAAAGTAAAATTTAAAATTTCACAGTACCTTATTGCGTTAATTTTGCTCAAGGCTATCAACTTGTGAAATTTTCTTTAAAATCTGTTAATCATTGGCAAAAAACCATGTATTTGTCGTGTATTTTTGTAAACCAAAACGCCCTTTCAAAATGACCTTTTTTCGCCATTTTATTATCGCATTTGTATTGCTTTTATTTTCAGCAAAAACATTTTCGCAAACCAAAGATTCAATTGTAATAACACCTCCGGATACCATTAAAATTAAAATATCCAATTGGAAAGCAAAAAACACCATTGGTTTTGACCTTAGCGAAATTGCGTTCCTCAACTGGAGTGCTGGTGGTGTAAGCTCTGTTTCGGGATTATTGAAAGGTAATTTTTCAAGAATTTACGACCGTGAAAATATAAAATGGGGCAATGAGCTGATTGTAAAATACGGCGTTAATAAACAAGACGGCATCGAATTTAGGAAAACCGACGACCAACTGCAGTTCAACTCAACCGTTGGTTACCGAAAAGACACTTTGTCCAATTGGTACCATTCGGCTAAATTTAATTTCAACACCCAATTTACCAATGGATATGCCTATCCAAATACCGATGTGCCAATTTCGAAACCTTTTGCACCAGCTTACACTTTTCTTGGTGTTGGAGCAGAATATTCTAACAAAGCCGAAAAAATCAACGTTTATATTTCGCCATTAACCATGAAAAACACCTTAGTCTTAGACCAAAGATTGGCTAATCAGGGTGCGTTTGGTGTTGAAAAAGCAGTTTATGACGCGGATGGAGTTTTAATTCGAGAAGGTAAAAAATCGAAAACAGAATTGGGTTTTTTGATCACAAGCCATTTCAAAAGAGAAATTTTTAAGAATATTACCTTTGAAAATAGGCTAAATTTGTATTCTGATTATATCAATCAATTTGGGAATATCGATATTGACTGGCAAGCACAACTGGACTTAGTAGTGAATGAATATGTTAGAGCGAATATTGGTTTTAACCTGATTTATGACGACGACATCAAAGCAAAAGAAGAACGTGCCGGCGAACAGATCACTGTTGGTCCAAAAATCCAATTGAAGCAAACCCTTGGTATTGGGATGGTTTATAATTTCTGATAATTATTTCACGAAGATTTGGAGAGGAGATCCAAAAAAAGAGTTACGAATATTTTTTAGTAAAATACTGGAAGCCTTTAAAATTTTTGCGAATCTTCGTGCAACAACCCTTTATTTCCTCTTAGTGCCATTAATTGTTTCATACAATTCCAGCGCATTTCCATCGGTCAAAAGCGAAATATAATGGCAAATGTGCAGTAGCCTTTTATACAAATCTTCCTTTTCTTCGAGGAATTTTTCAGGTAGCATTTTGAGAATTAATTTGTCGTAATTCGATGCTTTTCCATGGAATTTATTGTTGAATGCATTAATGAATTTATCGAGTAAAGTTTGGATAATTTGATACCCAACCAACTCTTTTTCAATCACTTCACGGCTTTGGTAGATATTTTTGACGCTGATATTAATAATATCGTCCATCTGCGCTTTGTATTTGCTTTTGTCAGTCAATGCAGAATGAAAGTTTCCGGCGAGAATCGCTTCTTCATTTTCCATAAAAACATCAACGGCGTCATTAATCAAGCTTCCGATTGCGAGTGCACGCAAATAACTAATACGGTCTTCTTTTGTTATTAAAGTCTTGTATTTTGAGGTATTGATACTGTCTTTTACAAGTTTTATAAGGTATTCCAACGCAAAATCTTCAGAAACCAATCCAAGGTTGATGCCGTCTTCAAAATCGATGATCGTATAACAAATATCATCGGCTGCTTCGACCAAAAACGCTAGTGGATGCCTCTGATAACCCAAATCATCGCCGGATTTATTCAGAATCATGCCCAAATCTTCAGCGACATTTTTAAAGAACGCTTTGTCAGTTTGGAAAAATCCGTATTTCTTATCTGAAATATTCGATGTTGGTTTCTTTGGTAGGCTCTCTTTTGGATATTTCATGAAAGCACCCAACGTTGCATACGAGATTCGAAGTCCGCCTTCAATTCCGGTTCGACTTGTGGTTAAAACAGAAAATCCATTCGCATTGCCTTCAAAATCGATCAAATCCTGCCATTCTTTTGGTGCCAATTCGGCTTTGAATTTTTGACCGTTGCCGATGGAAAAATATTCGCCAATCGCCTTTTCTCCCGAATGCCCAAACGGTGGATTTCCGATATCGTGTGCCAATGAAGCTGCTGCGACAATTGCGCCAAAATCGTTAATATTAAAACCATGCACTTCTTTCAGGTGTGGATATTTTTCGATAATTTTCTTACCTACCAATCTCCCTAAAGAGCGACCAACCACTGAAACTTCAAGGCTGTGTGTTAATCGTGTATGCACAAAATCTGTTTTCGACAGCGGAATGACTTGTGTTTTATCCTGCAGACTTCTGAATGCCGAAGAAAAAATAATACGATCATAATCGACTTCAAATCCTATGCGCGTATCGTCTTCTTCTTTGCGCAGTCTTTTGCCTTTGTCGCCTTGCTTTTTTAGTGATAAAAGTTGTTCCCAGTGCATCATCTCTTTGGTTTTAGGTGTTGGGTGTTGGATTTTGTGTGGTGGCATTTGCGTTAAAAGCATTATAAGCTCTTTTTTTACTGTCAAGTAATTGCTGTTGTACGACATACGTTTTAGAAATACGGTCGTGCCATCCAACGCAAGGCATGCTGTAAAAGGTCAAAAATTCAAACAGATTAATGCGGCAAATGGAGCGCAATAAAATCGTGTCTCTGTCTGGTTTTTCACCAAACACATCGACGACTACCGTTTTAGTAATGAATTTACCGATTGTCCTTGCAAAAAGAATTTCAAAAAAATTGTAATAGATTAATGCCACCGCAATGATAAAACTCCAGGAGCCTACCTCACTAACACGGTATAAATTATCTTGAACTTCCTTTAGTGTATATCCTGCCAAAATCTCAATAAGCATAATGCCTACTGCGGCTGCATAGATGAGAATGAATATGATAATACAATCAATAATGTAGTTTATTGTGCGTTGTCCGGTTGTGGCCAACATATCATTATCGATTGTGAAGGGCTTTTGGCTCATACTATTCTTTAAGATTCGAAAGGAAAAAGTGCTTTGATTTCTTCGGATACCAACCTGCACTTGCGTCGCTTGGATTGGCGATTACCGATTTGATATTGATTTCGTCGCCGACTTTAAATCCACCGGCTTCGGTGTATTTGAAATCGAGTAAATATTCATCGCAGAAATAATTGCCGAATTCGTCTTTTTGTATGAGTCCGGTGTGGACGCCTTTTTTTTGTTTGCTCATGATCAGATTTGAGATTTTAGAATTGAGATTTTAGATTCTGGGCACTGACTCGCCCCGATTACCTCACTTCACTTTTATTTTTAATTGGTGTTCGGTGAATGCCGAAAAGGCATTTGGAGCTTGTATCCTTTTTTGTTTATTTACAGTTTAAGGCAAAGATAATCGTTCTAACGAAAAGATACTGCGTATAGCTGGAATAGCTTCAAAAAAACAAAACAGCCATCGCAATGATAGCTGTTAAGTTCTGGTTTGTTTTGGTATTATATTATTAAGAACCACACATTTCGCAATCGTCTGGTTCGGCGCTTTTTGAGCGTTCGATCATGGCGCGAAATTCGTCGGCATTGATGGCTTCTACTTCAACGGCTACAGGAGCAGGTGTTGGAATTTCGGCAACTGCGGCGATTTCAACTGCGATTGGTTCTGCTTTTTTATCGTTGTTTAAGGTAAACTTAATCGCGTCAACAGCAGATTTTGTTCTCAGGTAATACATTCCCGTTTTTAATCCGGATTGCCATGCGTAAAAGTGCATCGAGGTTAGTTTTGCGTAATTCGCGTCCTGCATGAACAAGTTTAGCGATTGCGATTGGTCGATAAAATAACCACGCTGGCGCGACATATCGATGATGTCTTTCATAGACATTTCCCAAACGGTTTTGTATAAATCTTTCAAATCCTGCGGGATTCTTTCGATGTGTTGTACCGATCCGTTGTGGCGCATGATTTCTTGTTTCAGGTCTTCATTCCACAAGCCGCGGCTTACTAAATCTTCTAAAAGGTGTTTGTTCACGACGATGAATTCGCCCGACAATACGCGTCTTGTGTAAATATTGGATGTATAGGGTTCAAAAGCTTCGTTGTTTCCTAAGATTTGCGAAGTCGAGGCGGTTGGCATCGGCGCCACCAATAATGAATTTCTAACACCATTTTTCATCACTTCTTTACGCAGCGAAGCCCAATCCCAGCGCCCTGACAAATCTTCGTCTTTCAATCCCCAAAGGTTGTATTGGAATTCTCCCTGAGAAATTGGCGAACCTGCAAAAGTTGAATATGGCCCTTCTTCAATTGCAGCTTCCATAGATGCGGTTACGGCGGCGAAGTATAAAGTTTCGAAAATTTCCTGGTTGAGTTTTTTGGCTTCATCAGAAGTAAATGGCATTCTGAGCATGATAAAAGCATCGGCCAAACCTTGTACACCCAATCCAACCGGACGGTGGCGCATGTTGGAATTTTCTGCTTCCGGAACCGGGTAATAATTACGGTCGATAACTTTATTAAGGTTTTTCGTTACGCGTTTGGTTACGGTGTAAAGCAAATCGTGGTTGAATTTTCCATTTTCAACGAACATCGGCAATGATAGCGACGCAAGGTTACAAACGGCAATTTCATCTTTAGAAGTGTATTCCATGATCTCGGTACACAAATTCGAAGAACGGATTGTACCCAGGTTTTTCTGATTCGATTTTCTGTTCGCCGCGTCTTTGTAGAGCATGTATGGCGTTCCGGTTTCGATTTGCGATTCGAGGATTTTTTCCCATAATTCGTGGGCGCGGATGGTTTTTCTTCCTTTTCCGGCAGCTTCGTAAGACAAGTATAATGCTTCGAATTCTTCTCCATAAACATCATACAATCCCGGACATTCGTTTGGACACATTAAGGTCCAGATGCCGTCTTCTTGTACGCGTTTCATAAACAAATCGGAGGTCCACATCGCGAAGAATAAATCTCTTGCACGCATTTCTTCTTTTCCGGTGTTTTTCTTTAAATCGAGAAATTCAAAGATATCGGCATGCCAAGTTTCGATATAAATTGCGAAACTTCCTTTTCTTTTTCCGCCACCTTGGTCAACGTATCTTGCGGTATCATTGAAAACTCTTAACATCGGAACAATTCCGTTAGAAGTTCCGTTGGTACCGCGGATATAAGAACCTGTAGCGCGAACGTTGTGGATTGACAAACCGATTCCACCCGCCGATTGGGAGATTTTTGCCGTTTGTTTCAACGTATCATAAATCCCATCGATACTGTCGTCCTGCATTGCCAAAAGGAAACAAGAAGACATTTGCGGTTTCGGCGTTCCGGCGTTGAATAAAGTTGGCGTGGCGTGCGTGAAGAATTTCTTCGACATCAAGTCATACGTTTCAATCACAGAAGCCAAATCATCTAGGTGAATACCTACGGAAACACGCATTAACATGTGCTGCGGACGTTCTACGATTTTACCATTTATTTTTAAAAGATAAGATCTTTCTAAAGTCTTGAAACCGAAATAATCATAATTGAAATCGCGGTTATAAATGACATGAGAATCTAAAAACTCTGCGTTTTTCATGATTACTTCATGCACTTCTTCCGACAAAAGCGGTGATTCTTTATTCGTTCTCGGATTGACGTAATAGAACATGTCGTTCATCGTTTCCGAGAAGGATTTTTTGGTGTTGGAGTGTAAGTTGGAAATTGCAATACGCGCCGCCAGTTGGGCATAATCAGGGTGTGCAATGGTCATGGAAGCAGCAGTTTCTGCCGCAAGATTGTCTAATTCTGATGTTGTAACGCCGTCATAAAGCCCTTCAATAACGCGCATTGCCACTTTAACCGGATCCACCAGATGGTTGAGCCCATAACATAGTTTTTTAATCCTTTCGGTAATCTTGTCGAACATTACCGGTTCCTTTTTTCCATCTCTTTTTACTACATACATAAGCTTACATTGGTTTTGTGAAACAGCAAATCCCTTCGCTGGTTTCTGGTTATTTGTGATTTAAATTGTTTTGTTTTTGAAGCTAATCCCGCTATCCGCTGTATCTTTTTTTGTTGGAAGTTTTGCCTTTCGAAAGAACGGCGGTACAAACAAAAAAAGGATACTTGCTCCTATCGGGGCTAGGGCATCCTGCACTTCGGAAAAAATCAGATTCCAGCAGCAAGGATATTTTAAAAATGTGGCGTGAAATCTAAAAATCGGCGTCGAAACTAATCTTTTGTGAATCCGAGTCGTTACCCTGGCCGCTGTTCATAACGCCGGCTTTCTGGTATTCTGCGACTTTCTTTTCAAAGAAATTGGTTTTTCCCTGAAGCGAAATCATGTCCATGAAATCAAACGGATTCGATGTATTGTATTCGCGTTCGCAGTGCAATTCGACCAATAAACGGTCGGTTACGAACTCTAGATATTGCGTCATTAAATTGGCATTCATTCCGATCAAACTTACAGGAAGCGATTCGGTCACGAATTCCCTTTCGATGTTCAAAGCTTCAACGATAATCTCACGGATTCTGGACTTTGAAACTTTATTCACCAAATGGTGATTGTGCAAATGCACGGCAAAATCGCAATGAACGCCTTCGTCTCTTGAAATCAATTCGTTCGAAAAAGTCAATCCTGGCATTAAACCGCGTTTTTTCAACCAGTAAATGGAGCAGAACGCACCTGAAAAGAAAATGCCTTCAACGGCTGCAAATGCTATTAATCTTTCGGCAAACGAGTCGGATTCGATCCATTTGAGTGCCCATTCGGCTTTCTTTTTGATTGCCGGAAAAACTTCTAAAGCGTTGAAAAGTTGGTCTTTTTCGACTTCATCTTTTACATAAGTATCAATCAAAAGCGAATACGTTTCACTATGGATATTTTCCATCATGATCTGGAAGCCGTAGAAGAATTTTGCTTCGGCGTATTGCACTTCATTGACGAAATTTTCGGCCAAATTTTCATTTACGATACCATCAGACGCTGCAAAAAATGCCAGAATGTGTTTGATGAAATATTTTTCGTCGGCGTTTAATTTATTGTTCCAATCGCTCAAATCCTGCGACAAATCAATTTCTTCGGCAGTCCAGAAACTGGCTTCCATTTTTTTATACCATTCCCAGATATCGTGGTGCTTGATTGGGAAGATGACGAATCGGTTTTTGTTTTCTTGCAGTATTGGTTCTATCGCTGACATAATTTGGTGACTTTTAGCTTGTTTTCAGGCATTCATTTCCTGAATTCTGACTGATACAAATATTGTGTTTTTTGACGGTTTATAAAAGCCAAAAAAAGGTCAACTTATCCACAATCGGAGATAGTTTTTAACAATGACTTGTTTTGTTCTGAGTTTTCTTATAATTTACAAAATACTGATTTTCAGTATATTAAAAATACAAAACCCGTGTGAGGTGGCGTAAAATATAGGGATTTAGTGTAAAGGAAATCTTAAAATAAAATGAAGTTTATGTATTTATTTTTTTAGCTCTTCTGCCACTTTTTCAAGTTCGATATACCAATTTTCACCAAATCTTCTGATCAGTGCTTCTTTCACAAATTTATAGACCGGAACTTCCAATTCGGCACCCAAAGCACAAGCCGGATCGCAAATATCCCAACGGTCATAATTAACGGCGGCGAATTCTGTATAATCTTTTACGCGTATTGGGTATAAATGACAGGAAACAGGTTTTTTCCAATCAATGACACCTTGATTATAGGCTTGTTCTATACCGCAAAGCGCGGTCTTTCCATCGAAAATTACGTAGGCGCAATCCTTATTATCGATTAAAGGCGTTTCTAAATCACCATCGGTACCGATCGTCCAAGTGCCCTGCGCTTCAATCGCAGCAATGCCTTCTTTTCTGAGAAAAGGCTTTACTTTCGGGTAAATTGTTTCGAGAATTTTCGTTTCGGCTTCACTCAATGGCGCACCAGCATCACCATCGACACAGCAAGCACCGTGACACGCAGAAAGGTTACAAACGAAATCTTTTTCGAGAATGTCTTCAGAGACAATGGTTTTTCCTAATTGAAACATTTAGCAAAGATACGGTTTGGAATTTAGATTTTTGATTTTTGATTTTAGATTTCTTTGCAATGCAACAGCAACACAATCTAAAAATGCTGTACTATTTATATGATTGGTACAATTAATCAATTCCTTACAACATTAACATCAATCAAATTAGTTGCACGAACGCATAGCAACAAAGCAACGATGCCTTTGTTGCGTTTTGTTTAATCATATTAACCGTGTTCCATTTGAAATCGTGTAAAATTTTCATTTAATCGTGTAAGATACAAGCGGGTTAAGTAGTGCAATTTTGTCCTATAAATTTATTAAAAAAATTGCTATGAAAAGATTGTCCCTTATTATGTTTGCTGCGGCTGGATGCTTTGCAGTAACATCTTGTTCCTCCGATGATGATTCCGGAAACAACAATAATTTAACTGCCGACCTTACCGGTACTTATGATCTTACTGCAGTAAATGCTCCCACCGCTCAAGACTATGACGGAGATGGAGACAGCAATAACAACCTTGTACTTGAAGGGGCTTGCTATAACGAATCCTGGATCAGTTTTCACAATAACGGGACCTACGATGAAGAACGCACAACAGCTACAACCGGGCAAGGCGGGCTGAGTATAGATTGTGATACTCAGGCTTCTTCTGGAACCTATACACAAACCGGAAATACAATTACTACCACCCGTACTTCGGGTTCAGGAAACGCCACCGCAACTTTTACGTTTAATTCAAGTGCCCATACACTTACAAGAAATGAAAGCAACGGTACATATTCAGGTTTTAATACTGCGACCTCTGTTTGGGCCAACCTCACAGGGAATCTTCAGATTACTTATGAGAAATACACCAACAATGATGATGACAATGGTAATTCTGACTCAGATGACGACAATGTGAGCAGCGAAGGCAGGGCAGAAGTCATTGGCAATTTTGGACTGAGTACCTTATTGACGGCCACTGCACAAGACTTAGACGATGATAGCGACAGTTCTACCAATTTGTTAAATGAATCAAATTGTTATGCTTCATCACATATCGTATTCAATAGCGATGGTACTTATACAGAAGAATCTTCAAGCAGTAATTTATTGAGTTCACTTGGTTTGGAATTGACTTGTAACAGTGAAACCAGCAACGGAACTTTCATCCGTAACGGAAATAAAGTGATTACTAGAATGACTTCTGGAAGCGGAACAATCACTACAAATTATACACTTGATATGGAAACGAATACTATTTCAAGAACAGATGCGCAAGGTGAATATCCTAGCTTTAATAATGTTACCAACATCTATACGATGACGTCTGGAAGCTTAAACTATACTTTTACTAAAGGAAGCTAACACTAAGTTTCTTTTTTTTATAGAAAATGCCCCTTATTTGGGGTGTTTTCTATTTAAGTCAGAAGGAAATGGAAAAAATAAAAACATCTCATGAAAAAGAAACTGCTTACCAATAAGAAAAACCCCCAAGAGAAAGAATTTTTTTTTGGTTTTGTGATTTGCGGTTTTTTTATCGCAGGTTATTTAATTAACCTTTTGCTTCAATAAGCACATCTTAAGACGCATACTTTTTATTAAAATTCAATTACAAACGCTTCGGGGCTTGCCAATACTATCCTAAATTACTCCAAATGGATTATTTCCAAAAAAAACCTGTCGTTTTCACAACAGGTTTCTTCTCTTAAAATATAAAAAAGTCTAAATCTCTTAATTTAACAAGCTAGTCCATTTTTTCCCTACTTGCCTGAACCAAAATGCATCAAGTCAGTAAATTTTCGTTTTGGAAAATCAAACAACCTAATACCGCAATATTAGTCGAAATTATGCGAAATAGATTACAATTTGAAGTAGAATTATTTCTACAAAAAAATATCGATACTGTAAAGCTGAAAGTCGGATTATAGACACTAAAAGGCTAAAAGATGAGGCTTATCGATATATTTTAATTTACTTGATTTTTTGGTAAAAAAATATTGTAGTTTAAGCCCTATACTTCCGCTATAATCTAAAGCTTTTGTACTTTTGCAAAATGCAGCAACAAAGGCTTTCGAAAACGCAAATCATCATTATGGCAATCGCCGCCGGTGTATGTGCAGCGAATATCTATTATAACCAGCCAGTTCTGAAAGCCATCGCGGCATCGCTTCATACAACCGAGAGCAATGTCGGACTAGTCGCTGTTCTTGCACAAGCAGGTTATGGCTTCGGATTGTTTTTCATTACGCCACTTGGGGATAAATTCAACCGAAAAAAACTAATTCTGTGCTTGCAGTCGTTGCTAATTTTAGCTTTACTCGGCATGGTTTTCATACAAAATCGCATCGGAATTTTCAGTATGAGCCTCATCATTGGTTGTTGCAGTGTAGCCGCCCAGGTTTTACTTCCAATGGCAGCAAGCCTTGAAACCAAAAACAAAGGCAAAACCATAAGCATTGTTTTCTCCGGAATTTTAATCGGGATATTAGCCGCGCGAGTTTTTGCCGGATTCATTGCCGAATGGCTTGGTTGGCACTACGTTTATGCATTATCTGCCGTGATGGTATTCATCTCAATGCTAACAATTCAATACAGCCTTCCGGATGTAAAACAAGCGTTTACGGGCAATTACCCCGAACTATTAAAGTCAGCCGTTTACCAAATCGTACGTTTCGCAAAACTGCGGCAGGCGGCGTTGTTGGGCGCGTTGGTTTTTGGAGCATTCTGCTCGTTCTGGACAACGCTTACCTTTCATATGAGCGGCGCACCTTTTCATTTCGGTTCGGATGAAATTGGCCTTTTCGGGATTTTAGCAATCGTCGGAGCATTAGCAGCACCCTATATCGGAAAACGCATCGACAACGGAAATCCGGCAAAAGCACAGCTTTATACGACCAGTATTTTATTGGCAAGTGTTATTATATTGAAAATATTTCCGTTCTCTGTTGCCGCCATTACAGTTGCGGTGTTGCTTTTGGATCTTGGCGTTCAGGCGACGCAGTTGATCAATATCGCTATCATCTATACACTTGACGAAAAAGCGAATTCGCGCATCAATACCATTTATATGACTTGTTATTTTATCGGTGGAGCGCTCGGGACTTTTATTGGTGTTCAATGTTGGGAAGCCGGCGGTTGGAGTTTGGTCACATCGCAATTGGTCGTAATGAGCTTGTTTGCTTTTGCGACGGCATTTTACATATATAAAAAACGCTAACTATGCGCGCATACCGAATCAGGCACAACGAATTTGGAAAGTCTTATTTTGAAGAAGGTACGCTTCCAGAACATTTTGACTTAAATGCAAAACGTTTTTTCTTGATGACGGCAATCGAAGATTACCAACGATTACAGCACCAAGCACCTCGTTATCAGTATGTAGTGACTTTGAAAGGAAAGCTGCGTTTTACAACTTCCGACGCAAAAAGTTTTATCGTTGAACCCGGTATTTTGCTCATTGCAGAAGACACACAAGGCGAAGGTCACTCGTGGGAATTGATTGACGGAACAGAATGGCATCGTATTTATATTGTTCCGGATCAGGACGCACCCGACGGATTTCGGGCGAATGATTTATGATTTTTTGATTGCCGTTAATAAGGATTTTAGCCGCTCTTCTAATTGAGTTTCAGAAATTACATGTTCGATGGTTTTTGCAAATGCCATAAAATCTGTCGGATGGTTTTCGCGTCTGCCGGTTGTAACATTAACGGGAATAAATTTTGTCCAGATGATGGCTTTAATGTGCGTTTGATTATCATCGGTCATAATCATTTCTACCAACAATGAATTTTCTGAGACGTTGATTAATGCTGTTTGTATGCGTACATTCTCATTATAATTAGCCGGTTTCAAGTAATTGATTTCGTGACTACCGACGAGCCAACTGATGCCTTGTTGGTAATATTCCGTTAAGTCGAAATTATAGGCAGTTGTCAAATGATCTTCACGCGCATTGAGAAAATAATCGAGGTATCTCGCGTTGTTGAGATGTCCGAAAGGGTCGCAGTCACTAAAACGGATTTTGTAAAATGAAGCAGGTATTTTTTCCATAATTCTTATTTTTTTATTTTAAACCGATTGGTCTTTTTTTACATAAATTTTTTTAACAAATATATCTCTTCATAATTTGTTCTTTGAGGTTCTCGAGTAAATCGTTGAGTATTTTTGGATTGTCGCTAACCTTGCTCATCATAATACCGCCTTCGATGATGGAAAAGAAAATTGCAGCTTCTTTTCCAGCATTTAGATCGTTCCTGAATTCACCATTGTTGATGCCTTTCTGGATGATAAATTCGAGCGACCCTAACATTTCTCGCAAAGCAAAAGCAGCCTTTTGTTTTAAGAACGGAATATTGTCATCAGCATCGATAGCGGTATTCAACAACGGACAACCCCCAGCTATATGCGGAACTATAGTATAATTTTTATAAAATTGCAATATGGCCAATAATTGCCCCGAAGCAGTTGGCAACGGTTTTATCTTTTGGATTAGCGCAGCTTTGAGTTGGTTATATGCATATTCAAAAGCTTCAACTGCGATTTCATCTTTGCTTTTGAAATTGCCGTAAATCCCTCCTTTTGCCAGTCCCGTCGCTTTGAGGATATCATTCATTGAAGTCGCCGCATACCCTTTTGTATTGAAAATTGGCGCAGCTTTTTCGATGATGAATTGTCGGGTGTTGTCGGCTTTTGATAACATGCAATAAAAATAAACCTTTCGGTCTAAAAAAACAAAATTATTTTTATTTTTTTGATTATTTGTTGGTGCATCAAATCCGACGAAGTAAATAACGAAGTCGAAAATACTGGCATCAGATATGATTATTCTGTTAAATTAAAGCAGAATTCTGTAACGAAAAACAACCCTAACATTTGTAAGTTTACAGTAGATAATCAAATAACTACAAATAGAAATTTTGTGTTAAATGAATTTTCATGATTTGTTTTGGTTACTGGTTAGTTGGGCAGGGGCGACTTTATAGTTGTCCCTGCCTTTTTTGTATTTACTGAAATAAAAAAGCCGCCTTTCGCTTTGAGAGGCAGCCTTGATAAGTGATCCCGCCAAGAATCGAACTTGGATCTAAAGTTTAGGAAACTTCTATTCTATCCGTTGAACTACGGGACC
The DNA here is from genome assembly GCA_029946065.1 of Flavobacterium sp. GTDB lineage: Bacteria > Bacteroidota > Bacteroidia > Flavobacteriales > Flavobacteriaceae > Flavobacterium. The sequence continues at coordinate 72,888 of JAQSDU010000020.1, read as the reverse complement.
GGTAACTTTTTTATTTACCAAAAATATTGAATGGTTTTATTTTTGTGGCGCGAAGATAAGAAAATCTAAATAATTTATCGAGCAGTTTTGTGTTTTGTGTTTTCTGTAATCAAACACACCTTGAAGGATAACAAAACCCAAACAACGAAAAAAACCTACACGCTCGTTGGCACAAGCAGCTGGTTTGACAGAAGGAAAACAAGTATTTTTTTAGCCTTTTCTATCGTCATAGATTTGTTCAGATTATCTATAATCGTCGAAATTGCTTTGCCGTTAGTGCTTTTAAAAAAAGAAAATAGTTCCAGTTGGTCAAGGTAAACTAACGGCCGCTCTAAAGCAGGATGGATTACGGCTTGTTTTATAACTATACAATCCTTATCAATGGCATAAACAGCTTTAAATTTTACATCGGGAGCCACATCTATTTTCTCATGCCAAAGCTTGTACAAAATATAATCAACCGGAATTGGGCCTGCCTGCCTTCTCTCAATTTCGGGTGGATGATCATTAAATTTCTTTTCCAGCTGAAGTGTGAATCCAGTTGTGTTTTTTGAAATATCAAGTTGAAAGTTCGCTCTTTTCATCCAGAACTCTGATTTTTCATTGCAACTCCATGCAGTTCGATAATAATCGGCTGTCCAATGGGCGTGATTTACAACCGATTCAATCATTTTCTCTTCGTAAAATTGCTTCGGGTGTGGTGAATGCTGTTCTTTCAAATAGGTATTTACGGCGATAGCAGCCTGCAGCGAAAAGCGCATCGCCTTTTCCACCCCGGTAGAAGAAAGTGGATCTAACGTAAAAGCAGCTTCCCCAATCTTAATAAACTGCCGGTCCCATGGGTTCTGACTGACAAATGAAGTAACCGAGCAGGTCGCAATGGCGTTGTCCCCGATACTTGCGAACGGCGCAAATAGTTTTGTTTTACTTATCACACTTAAAAGGTGTGATTCGCTATTTTTTTTTAACGTAAGCGGATCCGTAAAGGCCATAATACGGTAACGGTTTCCGGAGACGGGCGATCCCCATAACCAACCCTCATCAACAGCTTCGATAAATGATTCTTTAAAACCGGTGTAATTTGCCACATGCGTCCATGCTGCAACTGCAGCCGGTGCGATGGAGAGTCTTTCATTTAAACGTGTTCCTTTACGGCCCCGTGCATCCAATACTATTTTTGAATTAATGCTGATTTCGGACGAATCATTTATTATTTGCAATAGCCATCCGTTTTCGAAACTCAGGGCGTGTTTTAATTTTGCCGGCTGTACCAGGTGCAATCCTTTTGAAACAGCGAACTGAAGCAATTCCTGATCGAGTTTGCTTCTGTCGACAACTATTCCGCCATTCTCCTGACCGGGGCGGTCGTAGATCTGCGCGTTATTTTCCCAAATGATCCTGGCTGGAATATTTTTGATGTGCATTGCATCTTCCAACAAATGGCCTGCGTTTAAATATTCGAAAATATTATATATGCCTGGAGAAAGTGATTCGCCTATTTGCGATCTCGGAAATTGCTCCTGTTCAAGCATTCCGACTGCATGTCCCATATCAAGTAAACGTATCGCGGCGCACAAGCCCGCCGGGCCTGCCCCAAGAATAAATACATCAAATTTTTGAGGCAATGCTTTCATTATAATCAGTTATTCCAATTGGGTTTTAATCGCGATAATCTTTCATTGGCCTGTATCGTATAGAACAGCCATGACCTGATATAATCACAGGCCGGCCTTCCCTTTTCAATGACTTCATGATGGCATCCGCCACCGCAAAGGTACCGCGCCCAACATTGTGAACATGGCTCTTGTGTGTTGACATGCCGGGATGCAAGCCAATTGTTTTGCAACTCGGGCTGTATGCCGTTGTTTAAATCGCCCATTTTTCCGACCTCTTCGTTAACAAAACGATGGCAGGCAAATAACTCTTCGTCCGCCGAAACGCCCATATAGCCTGCGCCGGCACCACACGGATAAGGCCTGTGGGTTCCCTTTGAAATTTCCTTTAATGCATTGACCATGTTCAGGAACGGATACCGTTTTCCTGCTAACACATTTTTCTCAAAATTCAGGCCGCAGGCAATCATATTTTCCAACATGACTGATAGTTGCTCCTGATTCATCTCGTTTTGTCCATTACTGGACCTTAACAACGGCGAAAAACCCACTCCGTGAAACCCCATTTCGATAAATTCATCCAAAACTTCGGGAAGGTTAATGTTTTCGGGCGTTACCGTTACTCTTGCGGATACCTGCATTTTTTTCTGAAGTGACAATAGTGGCTGGATATTTTTTATGATCCTGTCATAACTGCCTTTGCCACCTTTCATAGGGCGGTTCAGATCATGATCTTTACCAATCCCATCGAGGCTGATGGTTACCGAGAAGCCATACTCTTCAAAAAACATGGCGTCGCTTTCTGTAACCAGCGTTCCGTTTGTAGTTATGGAATAACTGAGCTGTATGTTTTTCTGTTTTGCAGTTGTTTCGGCATACACAACTGCCTGCTTAATCGCCTGTCTATTGATCAGGGGCTCACCTCCTAAAAAAGTAAGTTGCGCTTTCCCACCTTCGGGACAATCTTTTAATAATAAATCGATGGCTTTAAAAGCCGTTTCGAGCGACATGTTTTTTGTAGGGCCCCCAAAATCGCCCTGATCTGCATAGCAATATGTGCAGCCCATATTGCATTTTTGCGCTATTGCTAATGACAAAGCGTGCAGTGGCGGACTTTGCAATGGCTCATCTGTAATATATTCAGGAGCGTCAAGGCCTAACGAAATCAGTTCATTTTGCAGTCCGCTTTCATCCTTTGCATTCATTAATGAAGTTAACCTTTGCTCTACTTCCTGAGAAATAGTATAAAGCCGGCTTCCATTTGGGATAAAAATCTGGGTTGACTGGCCTCCTTTTATCAAATGTACTTTGGGAGAACGGGGTTTCGATTGCGGAACTATTGCCTGGGCAAGTTTTGTTGCAATCTGAATATTATTTTTTTCCTGAACTAACGTTTCAGCAGCACTCATTTATTTTTTGTTGATTTAGGTTTTACTGTACCGCTTTCGATGGCATCTTTTCCTTCAATAATAAAATTGAGCTCGCCCTGCCAGTTTTCAAAGAGATCCTGATAAGAAAGCAATCTTGAATTTTGCCAGTCATCCGGAATATAAGATCCTGTTCGTTTTTTTGACATCCATAAATCGCCGGTACTCAGGCCATTTTCATCGGGAACAATATTTACAAAATCAGGCCTGCTTGCTGCCCAATAATAACAAGAACATTCGCGGTAGTCGTTTTGCCAGGGTGCACAAAGGCCCTGTGTCAATTCCCCCGGTTGTAAGATAGTATCTGAAAAGGCTGCACTATTGCCATCGAAAATTGTATTCACCACCAATGTTGCCGCAATATATTTTTTTGGATTATCCAATTCAACTTTATCGACCACTACCTCCTCAATTGAAGGCGCTGCAGTAAAATGGCATACTACCTCCTGGCCCTGTTTTTGCAAAACATCCACCATAGAATTGGACCATTCCATAAAAGAAACGCCGTTTGGATTGTCATCTGTCTTTAAGGGCACATTAGGGCCGTCGGGAAACACGGGGCCGAATGTCTGAACCATTGTAGGCTGTCTTTCGATGGCCACCAAGCGGTGACCCACTAAATGTTGGAATTTTGGATCGGAAGCTTCGAGTACGTAATTATTATTTTCAATAAGGACAATGCCGTTGAATGCCCTTCTCCAAAGGTTCCGGAAATCAAATTCAAGTCCGGGAAAACAATTGGAAATGGCTGTTCTTGGCAAAACCGCAATAGGGTTTCCTATTCCGCGGTAATGTAATTGTGCTGTTAAATTGGCAGCTTTTAGCGGTGAACCATAAGACACGGGCAGCGTATCAGGGTTAGCGTCTTTGAACATCGCGGTAGTTGCGGCCTTTATTATCATATTGATTTGCCTGTAGGTAAAGGTGAGCGATCTGCCGTCGGCACCGCGCATTAATGCAGGCATTTTTCGAAGCGTTTTGCTGGACAAATCTCCAATCTCTGTCGGTTTTCGCAATAAATCACCAAACCAAGGCGATGCACCAGAACTGAGTCCGTTAAATACGCGCTCGTGTAGCATTTGTAGTGCAAGGTTGTCAACAAGCGAAGTTGCCATGATGGGTTCAAAAAAGCGCCCGAAATCATTGGTATTCTGGCGCACCATGGTACTGGCTACATTTTGTTTGCCTTCATAACTATTGCCGTTCATAATCGTTGTATTCATTAGCCGGATGGTTTCAAAAGCCCTGCGGATGATTTCTTCAGCCTCTTCTATACTTACTTCCCCTTCAATTTCTGTACTTAGGATAATTTGCTCGAGTTCATCGGACACTACACGAATTGGTAAAGTATCAGGAGCAAAAGAAGGAGGTCCGGCACTGATATGTGCTTTGGCGGTTAATGTTTTTGCATTAGAGACTTTTAGCTTGACGGTCACAAAACCATCACATTCATCATCGATATATCCCCAGCTTACCTGCCAGGTTTCTCCAAGCCCATCAGTATAAGAATAACCGGCAAAAATTTGCGCCGGAGCGGTATAAAATATGTTGGGGTTACTGCCTTCTTTGTATTTATCACACCATTTGCCTTTTTTTGCATCATAGAGTATGCGGTCTTCCTTGTTGACAAAAGTCGGGTCGATTTCTGTATCGTTGTCATTCGGCCCTGTCTTTCTGATTAACCTTGAACCGTAGACGATTCCTCCCGCAGGCGTGTAGCGCAATCGCAATTCCGGGAACTCTTTTGTTGGTTTTACATACTGAATGGATCCCAGTGGTAATTTTTTGTTTGGTAAAAAGTTTTTGCAATCGGCCAATAATGGTTTTAGTTCATGTGAACTGATGTTTTTGATTACTGCCGACATTTTATCATTTTCATCGCCGGTCCTTCTGAATATTTTGATGTTGGCCACATTTACATCCCAACTGATATCTTTCAAACTTAACCCGGATTGTATGAGAAGCTCTTCTGTAAGCGGTACTAATTCATCCGGATTTTGATCTGTTATCGCAAAAACTTCCAGGAACGGAGACACCGGATGTATTTTTCCGTTTCTGTTCGCGAGACTTGTAACATCCTTGAATTTTATCTTTGCAGGATTATGGGCTTTGATTTCTCCTGTGACGGGATCTACCGATAAAGTTGTCTTTGGTGTGATTGTTCTGTAGTCAAGTGGCTTCTCTTTTGACAATTCAAGATCGTATGCCGCCATTGGCACTTCTGATTCACCTAACCGGCCTATCGCAATAGGAGGAAGAATGCGTAGTTCTATAATTTTCATATCGTAATGTTTAAATTTTAACTGGATTGGATTGGTTCGAAATTACACCAGGTTATCCTGTGTCAGGTTTACAATTGCCTGTAACAGCTTCTGATCGGCTTCCTGTAACCCATTCAGGTATTGGATATGCGGTTGGTTCTTGAAACGCTTTAACGCTGTTATGATGTTATTTGATGCCTGAAGAAGATCGCTGTGCAGTCTCCATCGGTTGTGTTCCCCGAAAGGCAGGTCAAATGTATAAGGGAGCGTAAAAGGAGGCCCGCACATTTTATCGCTGTGCTTACCGATCGGCGCCTGCACCAGGATTGTAGCCAAACTTCTTAAATTATACATTTCCCCGAATGCAGAATTGATGATCATGCCGCGCGGAGAAGAATTTCCCGAATTATTAAACCCGTTATCCAATAAAAAACTATGGTTCAGAAAATTGAGTAGTAACCGGTAACGGATGTCACACAAGTTGGCCCAAAGTATGGTCTCCGGGTTTGTAATTTCATTGATCTCTTCGCCTGTCGCATCGGCATCAGAGGCCGATTCTGCTATATCAGCTTTTGAGCCTACATAAGGATTCGTCGCTACATTGCGGGAAGGATCAAAAGTACCGTTGGTCTCTTCGAGTATCGTTTTGTATTCTTTGTAGATATGCAAAAACCTTTCAAAATGAGAAGGAACGGCATCCTTTTTCTCTAAGCCTTCGCCCTGTTCTGCTATTTCCGACAAAGCATTGTAAGCATCATCGCGGGATAATAATGGCGCCACCAAGACATCAGGGCTATTGGTATAAATGCCTTTTCCGTCGGTTCCCCTGTTGCCTCCTGTGTAGCCGCGTCCCCATTCGTCAAACTTAGCCTGGTAGTTATAAGTCGCTGCCTGAAAAGTTTCATCGGATATTACTTCGGGATCGTTAATTAGCTGAAGCAGCACTATAAACAAAGCGCCGACGGTATGCGGATCAGATACCGTTGCATCTACCGAATTCCTGATTTCAACCGCCAAAGGGTCATCGCTTTCGAGCCAGTCAGACGGTGCTTCGGCATATACATATTTGGCAAGCGAATCCAGGGAAAATTTTTCTAAAGTAAAAGGGAAAGGATAAAACGGGCTGTCCCACGGATAGCTTTCCCGTCCGAAATTTAAAGGTGCCCCGATTACTTTCAATACATTTTGCACCGAAATGAAATGCCCCATTTCTTCTTTCGCGATGCCTAAAATGATGTTTTGCCAGGTATGCACTGTTTGCTGGTATTTTTCGGGCACCTGTTTCCCGCCGATGCTATAGGCCGAGTAGAGGTATTGTAACATCAGCCCTTGTTCGATTTCGGCATCGATCTGGAGCAGCATCGTAATGTAATCTTTTCCGTTAAATTGGGAAGGTACCTTAAAAGGTTTTGCGCTTTTTAAATTATCAGCACTGCTTACCGCATGACTATCGGCCATGAGCATATTTTTCGCGGAACTCTTTTTTGGCTTACTATTGGCTTCGGCCCATTCTAATATTGGTGAAATAAAATGATCCCTTTTCTGGTTGTAATTCATAATATTGTTATTTAGTTAAATTGCTGGTTTAGTACCATTCCGCTGCAGAACAAAATACCACAGCACATCTATGCTGTGGCATTATTTTTTTAATTTATTCTTTCTTGTAAGGACATCCCGGAGCCGGCGTGGTGGGCAAAATTGAATTGGCCGCTGGAAATTGCTCTTCAATTAAACGCTTCTGCTCATCTGAAACATCTTCTATTTTTCGCAGTGTATTTACCTGTATATGTGGCCAGCTTGTAGTGCCACCATCATCTCCGAAAGCAAATTCAAAAAATATAATCTGTTCGTATTGCAGCTGAAGAATTTCCTTTTCGTCTTCAACAACTGTTTCAACCCACATGCGCATGTTCATTTCGACAGACGGCACAAAACGATTGACAAACGGAACATTTAATATACCTCCTTGTGCGCCCGTTTTATTTTTGGATGACATCTGGATGAGTACGTGGTTTTTTATATTTTCTCCTTTGATGGAATCCCGAAGCCGCAAATCTGGCCTTACCGAATAAGGATATAAATCATGGGCCAATATGCGCTGCGTGTAGATTTTATTTTCTCCTGGATCATTCTGGTCATCAAGGTTTTCGAATACCCAGGCCGGCGCAGGCTGGTCAAGGTTTATCGGATTGGTTTCGCTGGCTCCCGCACCTCCCATGGTTCTCGAAAGCGAAAGATGATCATACTTCCAGGCAGCATCACCATGCGGAAATTGTGGCGCGCCTGTCATCAGGAAACCGGAACTGTTCTGAACCAGGTCTCCTAATAAGGTGATGGTACTACCATGCGGAATTACTCCGCTTCGCGAGATAGAATAATCAGGGATAAAATAAGGACCGGTCTGCCCTGCGCCGGGTTTGAGTTCCTTGGCGGCTATAATCTCAAGGTAGGGCCGCCCGTTTAAATCTTCAAGCGTTACATATTCTTTTAGACCCTGGTCATTTAAAATCAGGAAAAGCGTTTCGTCCTGATAGCCACTTTTGTATAAATCTTTATTCGGATTATCTGGTGATATGGCGTGTATACCGCGGTCTTCTGCGATTGTTTTTTCAGTGGCAGCGTAGTTGAATACATCACTAAGCCATAAATACATGCCCGTCTCTTCGTGAATTGGGGTATATTTTAAGGATTCCTGGCCTGACACAGCGTTGACGCTTTTAATACTTTGCTCGTATTTAACGGCCCCACAAAATTGTTCATTGCCACCGCCGCGATTGCGAACGCCGCCCGGAACCAGGTTAAAAATCAGCTTTTCAATATATTGCTCACATTCGAAACTGTATTTCCCGGGAATACCTCCTGAATTGGTGCCCGGTGATGGCATTATGGTGGTATGTATTCCACTTCCTATAAAATTTACCTTGCTTTGGTCGTCGTTTGTGTTGTTATAACTCACCCATGTGCCTTCTAATACTTTTAACACACCATAGTCAACGTTGTCTACTATCGTCTGCAGGGCAGCTTCATGAAAGGGCCGGATAGGATCTTCAATCAAAAGTTTTGAATAGCCCGACATCACTTGCTCGAGTGTACTTTTGTCCTCCTGCGGAGCGGCTTTAAATAATACGTTATTTTTCTGTTCCCCAGAATTTGCAGGTCTTTGGGATAAATTTATCCCGTCGTCAAGGTTTTTACGTTTTAGCATAATATTATTTTTAAAATTAACAATCTTTGTTTTCGAGGCTGAAACCTACTCTTATGAATATTGTAGCAATTACGGGAAGTCAATTGTATGCTTTACGGTAATCCTAAATAATATGCCAGCCTTTCTGCTTGTTTTGATTTTGGCGGGTTGCACATTTAACTGCACATAATAACACACTGCCTTTAAGTGCTTTAACTTTCATTGTGAAATTTTATATATACAATAGTAAAGCAAAATTGTTAGAAAAAACCACGTATTTATACCCGTTTTTTCTTACATGCTAAATGGGAAATTGTTGTATTGTGAAAGCCAACACAAAAGTTTAAAGCAAAAAACAAAGCCGGGCAATTCTTTGAGGATTCTTAAACCCTTCTTGATTTACTTGCTTGCCTATTAGCGGCAGCCGCAAGCGAACCTCCCACGCAATTATACCTACAAACGTTAGGACCATCTGAAAAACATTTACTATTTTTACGGCTGTGAAAAGTTTGATAAACCTCATATTGTCAATATATATCATGGCGCTTTCGGGAATTCCCTGCGCTGATGGTCAGACATTGGTTGGCAAATCTCGGATTGTTGTAACTACTGAAACGAACGCACACAACGAACACATTAACGATTCATGCTCTCCGTTCTGTGTCTGCAATTGCTGTCAAAGCCCCGGCTTTTTAAAAATGACAGACTATGTTTCTGCAGAGGATATAATTCCGGCAATTATCGAAAAACAACGACCACAATACACTTCAACGTTATTCTCGAACTTTCAGAATACGATCTGGCAACCGCCCAAAATTAGCTAAATGACTTGCTGTGTTTCGGGTTTCCGGAACAAATCCTTGTGGCTTACCGCCATAATTATCTTATTGTCATTTAACTAAAATATCCTATGTTAAACAAAATCATCCAGTTCTCTGTGAAGAACAAACTGGTTGTTGGACTTATGGTTTTAGCACTCATTATTTGGGGTGTTTATTCCGTCAGGCAACTGCCTATCGATGCCGTTCCTGACATCACCAACAATCAGGTACAGATTATTACCACTTCGCCAAGCAATGGTGCCGAAGATATCGAGCGCTTTGTTACTTTTCCTATCGAACAAACAATGGCAACCATCACCGAAATTGAAGAGGTACGTTCTTTTAGCCGTTTTGGTTTATCAGTTGTTACCGTCGTATTCAAGGAAGACGTTGATGTATATTGGGCGCGACAACAAGTCAGCGAAAGGCTTTCCGAAGCCACCGAGCAAATCCCTCCCGGAATGGGCCGGCCTGAAATGGCGCCCGTTTCGACGGGGTTGGGCGAAATTTACCAATATGTAATCCACACCAAAAAAGGCTACGAAAAGCAATACAACGCAACAGAACTACGCACGATTCAGGACTGGATTGTACGCAGGCAATTACTCGGTGTTCCTGGTATTGCCGACGTAAGCAGTTTCGGAGGTTTTCTGAAACAATACGAAATTGCATTGAATCCCGACAAGCTACGCAGCATGAACATCAGTATCAGCGATGTCTTCAGCGCTTTGAAAAAAAACAACCAAAACACCGGCGGTGCTTATATCGATAAAAAACCCAATGCCTACTTTATCCGCAGCGAGGGCTTGATAAAAAGCATTGACGATATCGAAAATATTGTTGTAAAGACAAACGACAACAGCATTCCTGTTTTGATAAGAAATGTCGCTGAAGTGAATATCGGAGCGGCAACCAGATACGGCGCCATGACACGAAATGACGAGGGCGAAGTAGTCGGCGGAATCGTATTGATGCTTAAAGGCGCGAATGCTTCCAAAGTGATCGGCAATGTCAAAACCCGGATGGCACAGATTGAAAAGACTTTGCCCAAAGGCGTTACCATCGAGCCATTCCTAGACCGCACCAAACTCGTTGACAACGCCATCGGTACAGTTACAAAAAACCTTGCTGAAGGCGCATTAATCGTGATTTTTGTTTTGGTATTGCTATTAGGCAATTTCAGGGCGGGCCTCATCGTAGCATCCGTAATTCCGCTGTCAATGTTATTTGCAATCTGCCTGATGAACCTTTTTGGCGTCGATGGCAACTTAATGAGCCTTGGCGCAATTGATTTTGGATTGATTGTCGATGGTGCAGTTATCATTATCGAAGCCACAATGCACTATTTATATGTAAAGCACAAAGGACAACAGATTACGCAGGAACAAATGGATTCCGGCGTCATCAGTAACGCCCGTAAAATGATGAGTTCGGCAGCATTCGGCCAAATCGTAATCCTGATTGTTTACCTGCCAATATTAGCGTTGGTAGGTGTCGAAGGCAAGATGTTTCGCCCAATGGCACAAACAGTTTCGTTCGCCATATTAGGTGCGTTTATCCTTTCCCTTACCTACGTTCCTGTAATGAGCGCTTTGTTTTTAAACAAAAAAGTTTCTGATAAACCGAATATTTCCGATAGGATTATCAATATGATACAACGATTTTACACACCGTTATTAGCATTTTCTTTAAGATCAAAAGCAATGATTGTAGGTGTCGCAACAGGAATATTAGTATTTAGTTTTGTAGTATTCAGCTATTTGGGTGCCGAATTTATCCCGACGCTTGAAGAAGGAGATTTCGCAGTTGAAATGCGTGTACTCACCGGAAGCAGCTTGTCACAAACAGTAGAATCGACGCAAAAGGCAGCCAAAGTCCTAAAAGATAATTTTCCGGAAGTCAAAGAAGTTATCGGAAAGATTGGCTCTTCCGAAATCCCAACCGACCCAATGCCTGTTGAAGCTTGTGACCTGATGATTATCCTGAAGGATAAAAGCGAATGGACAAGTGCCGATAACACCGAAGCACTGGCAGAACTGATGCAGGCAAAATTAGAGCAGCACATTGCCGGCACCACTTTCGGTTTCCAGCAGCCTATACAGATGCGTTTTAATGAATTGATTTCGGGAGTAAAACAGGACGTTGCGATAAAGATTTATGGAGAAGACCTCAACAAGTTGACCAAATATGCCAAGCAAATCGGCAGTATAGCAAGAAAGATTGACGGTGCCGAAGATATTTATGTCGAAGAAGTTTCAGGATTGCCGCAGGTCGTAATTGAATTCCACAGGGATAAAATTGCACAATTCGGATTAAACATTGAAGATGTCAATACCGCCATCCGTGCGGGCTTTGCCGGAGAATCCGCAGGACTTGTTTTTGAAGGCGAAAAACGTTTCGACCTTGTAGTTCGTTTAGGAGAGCAAAACCGCCAGACGCTCGACGATGTGAAGAACCTTTTTGTAACCGCACCGAATGGCAATCAGATTCCGTTAGAACAGGTTGCAGATATAGAATACAAAGAGGGTCCAAACCAAATACAAAGAGATGATGCCAAACGCCGTATCATCGTGGGTTTTAATGTTCGTGGTCGCGATGTGGAAAGTATCGTTTCTGAGATACAAGAAAAAATAGATACACAAGTCAAATTTGACCCGGGTTATTATCCTACTTATGGCGGAACTTTTGAGAACCTTCAGGCGGCAAAAGACAGATTGAGCATCGCCGTGCCGGTATCATTGGCATTGATATTCCTATTGCTGTTCTTTGCATTCGGTTCCCTAAAACAAGCGTTATTGATTTTTACAGCTATCCCATTATCTGCAATCGGCGGAATCTTTGCACTTTGGTTGCGTGGAATGCCTTTCAGTATTTCTGCCGGTGTCGGATTTATTGCATTATTTGGTGTCGCGGTGTTAAATGGTATCGTACTGATTGCTGAATTTAATTCCCTCAAAAAAGACGGAATGACCGATTTAAAACAAATTGTAATCAAGGGAACTTCTGTAAGATTAAGACCCGTAGTCATGACGGCACTTGTTGCTTCCTTAGGATTTCTGCCAATGGCATTATCTCACGGCAGCGGCGGCGAGGTTCAGAAACCTTTAGCAACAGTTGTAATAGGCGGCTTATTCACAGCTACGTTATTGACCCTACTTGTTTTGCCAATTCTCTATATATGGTTTGAAAATTTTAAAAGAAAAACAATGAAAACTACTCCGGCCATTACCGTCGTGCTTTTATTGCTTTGCGCCAATTTTGCAAAGGCACAGACAAAACCGCTGACACTTCCCGAAGCCATTGAACAGGGATTGAAAAACAACCGGGAAATCACAACTTCCCAATTGGATATTAAGTACCAACAGCAATTAAAGAAATCGGCTGTGGAAATCCCAAAAACGGAATTCTCCGGGCAATTTGGGCAGATTAACAGTTATGTAAAAAACGACAATTATTTCTCCGTTTCCCAAACGATACCATTCCCGACGGTATTTTCGGCTAATGCGGCTTTGGGCAATGCCTTGATTAAAAGCAGTGAACTTCGTGCCGGGATTACAAAGAACGAATTGGTGTACCGCATAAAACAAGCTTATACCAATCTTCAATACTTGTACGCAAGACAAATACTACTTAAAAAACAAGACAGCATTTATAGCGGATTTCTAAAATCTGCAGCACTGCGTTACAAAACAGGTGAAAGTACCTTATTGGAGCAAAGCACAGCCGAAACGCAACTAAATGAAACCCTCAATATTTTAAGCCAGAATGACTCGAATATCGATATTTATTTATCGCAGCTTCAGGTGTTGTTGGGAAGCGATGAAAAGGTTGCGATTGCCGATAAAGATTTTTCGCAAAAGGATTTCAATACTTTAAATAACGACAGCGCTGCAACTGCTAACCCTTCACTGGCGTTTTTGCAGCAGCAAATTGAGGTAGCAGACAAGCAAAAACGTGTAGCGCAATCAAAAGCACTGCCAGACCTGACTTTTGGTTATTTCAACCAGTCGCTTATCGGTTCAACTGTCGATGCTTCCGGATTGACAATTGCAGCTTCAGGAAACCGTTTTCAGGGATTTCAATTAGGAATAGCCGTTCCGATTTTCTTTGGCTCCTACAATTCCAAAGTCAAATCGGCGGCGATAAGTAAGGACATTGCGGGGAAAAATCTCGAAAGCCAGCAAATCAATCTGAAAGGGCAATATGAACAGGCATTACAGGAATACGAAAAAAATCGAAAAAGCATAGATTATTACAAGGCATCTGGGCTTCCGAATGCAGCATTACTGCTATCAAAAAGTGAAAGTGCTTATAAGAATGGCGATATCAGCTATGCCGAAAACCTTTTCAATTTACGTACGGCAAACAGCATCCGCGAAAATTACCTCACTGCGATATTGCAATACAACCTTAGCATTACCTTGTTGGAATACCTGACGGGAAAAAACTAACTTCAAATAAGTAACGATGAAATCATTATATAAAATCACAATACTGCTTTTTACGGCGACACTATTAGTAAACTGTAACGATAAGCCAAAAGAAACACCAAAAGAAGCCGAGCCAGAAGTACAAGCCAATATGGTCGAAATTACGCCAGAACAGTTTAAATCTGCCGATATCCAATTCGGTATGATCGAATTAAAGGCACTCAGCGGCACAACAAAAGTCAACGGTATGCTAGATGTTCCGCCTCAGAATTTAGTTTCTATATCTACACCATTTGGAGGCTTTGTTAAAAGCACCGAAATGTTACAGGGAATGAAAGTCCGAAAAGGTCAGGTCGTGGCGATGATGCAAAATCCCGATTATGTTCAGCCCCAGCAGGATTATATTGATCTTAAAAGCCAGTTGAATTACCTGAAACAAGATTATGAGCGGCAGCAGGAATTGTCAAAGGAAAATGTCAATGCGCTAAAGACCTTACAGAAATCTAAATCTGAATACGAAAGCATGCGTGCCCGTGTAGCCGGATTAAAAACAAAACTGCAATTAATGAACATTAATATCGGGAGCCTTGAAAACGGAAACATTCAAAGTACAATTCCGTTGTATTCACCGATTAATGGGTATGTGACAGAAGTAAACACCAATATTGGCGCTTTTGCAAGCCCTACAGATGTACTATTCAAGATTGCCGATACCAGTCATTTGCATGCGGAACTTACAGTATTCGAAAAAGATGTACCCAAACTAAAAATCGGACAAAAAGTTCGTTTTACTTTAGCGAATGAAACTACTGAAAGGATGGCGACGGTTTACCTTGTTGGCAAGGAAATCAGTAGTGAACGGACAGTCCAGATCCATTGCCATTTAGATAAGGAAGACACTAATCTTTTGCCGGGAATGTACTTGAAAGCATTGGTTGAAAGTGGTACCGAGCAGGTTTCGGCTGTGCCATCGAAAGCGATTGTCGAATTTCAGGGCAGCAAATATATCTTTGTAGAAAGCGACCAAGCCAAAGGCGATAAAAAAACAACACAGTATAAATTGATCAATGTAAAAGTTGGCGTAACCGAGTTAAATTATACAGCACTGATTTTCGACGAAGGAACAGATTATACGAATTGGAAAATTGTTACAAACGGTGCCTACGAGTTACTTTCTAAGATGAAAAACAGCGAGGAAGAAGAATAGGCTATTAATTAAAATATTATATAAAATGAAAAATTTCCTAAGCACAATCTGCATTTTTGCCGCTATGTTGTTATCAAACAACGCGACGGGACAGCAGTCGAAAGGCGTGCAGAAAGTAATTATTAAAACATCAATCGCTTGTGATCATTGCAAGGCATGTCCAAGTTGCGGCGGATTGCTTCAAAAATATTTACTAAAGCAGAAAGGGATACAGATGATTACATTAAACGAGGACAAAAAAACTATCGAAGTGATTTTCAACGCAAAAAAAACCGATTTACCGGCAATTAAGACCGCCATCAGCAAATTAGGTTATGATGCCGATGAAATAAAAGCCGATCCTTTGGCGGTTGAAAAACTGGACGACTGTTGCAAAGCTTAATTTATGGAAAAAGGCGAACTATATAGTCCGCCTTTTTGCTTTAAAAATTATTTATTATTGATTTTTAGCGTTTTAAGAGATGAATATTAGACCATCACTAAATCTGGAACATTACCACTTTGGAACACCACCATCAAATGATTGGATTCGTGGTTTGTCAAACCAACATGTTTGATACACTACCGTTATACCCCACCATGCTTTTTCAATTGTATTAGAACAGCCAACGGCCTTTCCAATAAGGATTATTTTGGTAACGAAGTTCGTTCAAATAGAAGTATTGCAGTGATTTTCTATTTTCATTAAATACCCGTTGCACAATTGACTGATAATCGCAAAGGATTTTATCCTCAATATTACTATTGCCAAGGCAATTTATAATAGCTTCAGCTCCTTTAATACCACTATACAACGCAAAGAAAATTCCTTGCGAAGACAGCGGATCAAAAGAAAGCGCAGCATCACCTACGCAAAGTATGTGGTTTTTTACAACCGGATTGGATTTAGCCAATCCAGCCTCAACCGCAATGCTTTGAAGTCTTGATTCTTTTTTAATTTCATAAGATAGTATTCCAGCATTATTAAATTTTTCAAAAAACAAATCAGGTTGTTTATACATTTTACTCACAGTATTAGGTAGGCTTTGAAAACCAATGACCCTGCTTTGGTCAGGCAAAAGTGATGTGTACCACCATCCATCGGGTACAGATTTTATGCGGGTTGCATGGTCAGTATCATTTTCGGGAGTACTTACCCAATTCACCGCTGCCATCTGGTCGTCAATTCGCTCTCTTTTCAAACCAAATTTGCGGCCTATAGTTGCCTTACGGCCTGTTGCGTCAATTAGCCATTTTGTATTTATACTTTTCTGTCCGTCATATTTAAATCGGATGGTAAAACCTAAGTTGGTTTGGTTCGATATAGGATTAACATTATCTATCATATCGGCATACACAACAACACCAACAGAAATGGCCCTTTGAAGAAGTGCTTTATCTAAAATCGCCCTATTAACATGATATCCGCCTCCTTCGGGATTTTGTATGCCTGATTTGTATACCCATTCTTCATTACCCCAAGACGAAGCATTTACAAGACAGTGTTTATAATCGCTTGAATTTAATAACGAATCAATACCATTTATCCCCAGCTTTTTTAAAAGCCTGACAGATGCTCCGGGAATAGATTCACCCACTTTGCGTTTGTTTTCATGCTCCTTATCCACAAGACACACGTTAATTCCTGACTGCTTTAAAGCAATTGCGGCGGCGCATCCCGAAGGGCCGCCGCCAGCAATAACTACGTCAAATTGAATGACATTCACTATTAGTTGCCTCGTCGTTTAATTGTTAAGAACTCATTTCTTTGTTCTTCACTTATCCAGCCTGCCTCGGCAAGTTTACGATCGAATAATCCGAGTTCACTAAATTCTTTATTGAACAGACGATGATCAATCTTAAGATTGGCACTTTCTTCTTTGGTAAGATTCTCAACATAGATATTCTCAGGAAGCCAGTCCAAATCTTCAGGGCGCGGTCTTGACTCAATAATTCCCATCTGGCTAAAATGTGACACCATAAACATCATTACCTCTGGCGCCGGAACTTGAGGAAACTGTCTTACCCAGTTAGGTCTGTTTTGAAAGGCTGCAATACGAATATCCATCGGTTGCGTCACATCACACAGAACACCATAGTCTACATTAGTCAGCACCTGATTTGGCACACGCGCCGGCCAAAATGTAGGCAAGTAAGGATCATATTCAAAATCATAGCCTGAACGGCAAAATGCGGTATCTCCCTGCCAAGGCAGTGCCATCCAACGAGTAAGATCTCCCGCTGATTGTCCGTACAATGGTCCGTTTACAGCCTTTACAGCATTACAGTCAAGAGTAGCACCATATACAGGATCACTTATCCCTTCTTCACATTTACGTATACGGTAAGGAGCCCTGTATATTGAGGCATTACGCATAGGCCATGTAAGTTCTGCTCCCGGATGGAAAGCATCAGCAAGGCAAAAATGCATAGCCGATCTATCAAGCATTTCGGGTTGTTTTTGAAGATCAACTTCTTCTATTTTGTGTGGCTCCTTTTTGTTAGGATCGTAATCATTTATAAAAAGCCCTTGTACCCAGTTAGTAAGCACATAATTATAGAATGGCGGTAACTGAAGGTAAGTCGATGCAGCCGGAGGAAGATTTGGGTCTGGATTTGTATAGCCAAATGCATCACCATAGAGGGATGGCCATGCTGCAACTTCAGCTGTAGTAGTGTTTGTAGGCCTGAAACTATTGAATATACTGCGACGAAGTTCAGCATACGGATCAGGATACATTGTGGTGTCCATTGGTACGTATGATAATTTCTTCATCAATTCAGGATCACTGAAATTCATAGGCGCCCCAGCGCCAAACATAGACAAAAATCCTTTATTTACCCATTGCAATTCGCTTAAGCGTTCAAGGATAGGGCAAACATGATCATTAAAAGATATATGTTGCGGTACGCTTAGCATACCTGATTGCATATATACGTTTTGCAAAAGATCGTCCATCGTTCTCCAACCTACCAGATCTGGAGCAAAATTTGGCGGAGCCGATGCGACCCATGCAGAGTCTGCATCATAGTCAATACCTCCAATGGTTACTTTTGCATATACGGGTCCGTCGGCAATATCGTCATACCACCCATTGGCATTATTAAAACTGTTTGGATCTGCAGGCCTGTATACCGGCTGATTAGAGGGGCTGGCTGAGACTCCAAATCCCGGCAGAACCAATAATCGTCCTGCCTCGTCTGTCCTAAGTTCTCCAAGTGTTACTGGTGTCCCCTCAAAATCACCAGTCATTACATAGCTTGAGTCCTTCATGTTAACTCCCATGATAACTGTTTTACCAGGATCAATACACAAAGCTCCTCTGGCACCACCTTTTACATCAGGATTTCTTAAAGGAACTGTAAGGCTTACCGTTGCAGGGATATCCATGGCTGCATTGAACTGGTACCATGCCGCTTTCTTATTGGCAAGATGTACAGACCACTGTATGTTGGAATTTTTGGTATGTTCTACCTCTCCGACTACATTACCGTATTTATCATAAGCATATATCCTGAAGCGCGCTGCCTGACGTTTTATTGCTCCTCCGGCATCTCTTGTTGAACCAAATTTTGTTGGTTCAGGATCAAACACTTCAGGGCCTATATAATACTCATTAGGACTATCTCCTACGCGGGCCACACCAATACCCGGGTGAATCCTTACATGGGTTATTCGCTTAATTTGATCTTCTGTAAGTGCTGCAGGTTCCGGCTTGGCAGGTTTGTGATGCGGAAATGGACACACTGGGTTTTTTATTATAGGCTCGCCCGGTGTATTAGGCTCTGTTACCGGTTGTCCATTCATTTCCCTGCGATAGTTCGCGCTGGTTTGATAAACACTCACTCTTGCCTGTGCCACACTTCCTACCGGTTGGTTATCAAAAGGCACACGCCCAATATTGAACGCCAACCAATCGCCATATATTTCTTGCTCATCAACAGTAATATTCTGTTGTGGTAAATGGATGGTAGCAACTTTCACCGGTACAGCAATTTTTTCATCCCATATCACTGTAGCACGATCCAATGGAAAATGCTCATCTATATAAGCTTCACCATATTCTGCTGCATCTGGACGTTTTTGAATTAGTATATCCAGTGTAACCGGACCTAAAGCCATACGTGCCGCCAGGTCTTTTGCCATAAAATCAGGGTCATTGATATCGGGATCTCCGGCAAAAGTTGATGTTCCCGGGCGTAATATATATTTACAATGATTATTAAGGCCTAGCATAAACGGCACTACACTCCATAACTGAGTTTCAAGTACTGACCGAATTGGCTTAGCCATTTTGTCTAAAAGTTCATTGGTTTGTGGTGCATTTTGCCGCACCCAGTCATCTCCCCAACCTTCAAGGCTTGCTTTTGTGAAGTTGCACATATCACTTGCATTGTCTACAAAAAAGAATGGTACATTCTGCATAAGCAAATCGGCTGTATTAGCGCCATCGTCGCTCACCATTTTTTCTCCTTCGATGCCAAATACTTTGATTCCAATACCTATCGTACTCATCCAGTCGGGTCTGCCATCCGACAGATCTGAAGAATAACGCACGTACGTAGGGAAATCTCCTGCCTTTTTAAACATTCCCTGTTTCAAATCTTCAGGAAGCCCATCCAGTATGGTAAAGGTTCCTTTCATAATGCCGTGCGTTCTCAAAAATACAGGCCTGCGTACCGGGCATTGACCCTGAGCTACCCTTTTCTTTTGAACAAGGTCACAAAACATGTGACGCAAGCACTCAATTGGGTCTTCACATCCACAGGATGCATTGTCGCTCTTGTTTTCAATCATACTTTTCATATTGTGAGAGATTATTGGTTATTAGCAAATCAAACCTACCCAATTATTTTTTATCATTTATAGGTATAAATACCTGTTTTTCAAAAAGTTTAGGCTTACTTAAATTTCTGAATATAATTGCTCATATATGAAATAAGATATCGGTTATCCCCAAAAAATAAATCCTCAAAACAATATTCAAAATAACCAAACTCCTGCTAAAACAAATCGTCCTTCTACCCAACCTTTTTAAGATGTGTGCGGATGCTCAGATTGTTTCGCTCAATGTGATTGATGCCAGGGTGTGTTGTACTGTGGATCTCTTTCGGAATCAAATACTGTATGCTTCAATTCATCAGTAACAATACTTTTTGCGTCATACAATTCCAGAATTGTAATAACTTTTTTTAGTGTTTTTATTAGTTCTTCTTCTAACATTGAAGCCCACTACACTCTTAGTTTCTTGTTCTAATGCATATAAGATCCATGTGCGTTTAGACTTTTCTCTGATATAAGTTCTCATTTCATCCACTTGAAAAACTTTACCTCCAGGAATAACCGATTACCTAATGTTTTTAGCAATTAAAATGATTCGCAACAATAACGTAGTTGGTGAAATTCTTAATAATCTTGCCGTACTTCTGATCCTAACGCCTTCTTTAGTAAGAGATTTAATATTTTCATTGATATGCTTACAGTAAGCATTAGAACTATAATAATCTATGAATCTATTATTACAATCTTTACAGAGATATTGTTGTTTTCTATTCTTGGTGAAGCCCTTTTTTGTGATTGCTTTTGATTTACAATTAAGACAAAATCCGTATCACTAACTTTGGAACACTTAGATCCATTAATAGCCATTTCTTTTAGGTTTAAGAAGTTTTCTAAATATAAAAGGACGAACTATACAGTCCGTCCTTTTATATTAAAATTATTCTATCTGCTGATTTTTAATGTTTTAAATAATACAAATCAGATCATCACTAACTTTGGAACACTCCCAGCAGACTACATCTTGCGATTACCCTTACCAGTTCACGTAAATAAAAGTTTCGTGCCAAGATAATTTTACAAGTCCCAGTCCCCAGGATAGTTTGTCGAGCAGAATATCTTGTGTTTTGCGCTCAACAGTCAGTGTTGGGTTATCTTTAAGCACCAGCTTACCCGGACGTTGGAAGAATTCAGTTTGCAATAACTCTAAAGAGGCATTACTCATTGCGCTCCAGTTTTCCCTTACAGCATCTGTTACTTTTTTAGCATGGTTTTTATGTTTTTGAGAAAGCTTAACGTGCCTGCTGATACTCCTCTGCAAAGGTACATTGCATAAAAACTTCTCGAAAAGCATATTACTTTCAGGTTGGTTGATCTTTCCTGTCGCGATGTAATGCAGCAGGTGTACACATAGCGCAGGATTCGTAAGTTCTTTTGTTTTAGGATCAATCAGCCCACAATGACTAAAAAGGTGCATTATAAAAGGATGAATCAATATAAGGCCTGCGTTTTGAATATGGATTCCCTCCTCGTCCATCGAAACATTATCGATTTGATTACCGGCATTATCTTCGAAAAAAAGATTTTTTTTGTTATGTTCGCCAAAAATGTTATCCAGGTTTTTATCGGCGTCTGTTTCCGAAGTGAAATCATTTAGTGAAACCGCTTTAATTTCGTTGCGTTGTTGCGTACTGATGAAAGGAAACATGTCGAGAATCCTTTCTGCAATTTCTTCAGGAGGATTGGTACCGCTAGTTTTCAGAGCAGATAGTGTATGTATGATTTTTTCTTTGGCATATTCCTCGTGATTTCCCGATGGCCGGTTTAAATAATTGCCTGCGATATTTAGCACAAGCGACCACAGGGCAGTCCTGACGGTGATGCCAGATTTTGATGGTTGTTTCATCAACTGGCTTCCAAGATCAATTACGGATCTATTATTTTTAAAAACCGCAAGGCTCAGCCGTTTGATTTGTGAATCTGTGAGTTGGTTGACGATACGTTCTGGCACATTCGGCCGCAACAAAACTGCCGCAATACTGCTTTCAAAGCCTTTTACCGAAAATATTTTTTCGAATACTTCCTCATCCAATATATTAAATGCATTTTGATTGGAATTCCACCACGGCACCTCCCCTTTTTCCAGAAAATAAATGAATGCCCGTAGCAGTTTTTCGGGTTCTTCCAGCAAACTTATCCCTTCGTAATCATCGGTATTGTCATTCATTAAATCAAAATTGGAATCAGTGAATGGTTTTACCGCTTCTGTAAGTGCCTTTTTGAAAGCACTTACGACACTTTTTTTTAATTCACTATCCAAGACATTCGGGTTGCCGCTGATATCGAGTTTTAATTGTTCAATCTGCAATGTCTGCTTTGGGAATTTTGCCTCAAGGGTATTGATATATTTTTCAAGCTTTGGAAAAACATCAATACTCAAAAAACTGCTAATATCATCTTTTACCAGATGTGCCTGCCGCTGATCTTCAACTGTTAATTCGACTAAGACTTTATGAATGATATGGTTTTGTTTCACTGTACTTTGTATTTATAAAACGCTTAGTTGCCATTATCCGTTTTAACTAAATCTTGTAATTATCTCTTGCTCAATTAAATTCTCCTCCCCAAAAGCCCGCCGGACAGCTGCTTTGTTTAGATTTTTGTTTCGCGCTAAGCCTGCATCCGCAGCCTCTTATCGAGCCTTCTCGGGGCGCATTGCTTGTCTCCATTGTCTCAGGATTGATCCATCGCTGTGTATCACAATTGTTACCGTTTTTTAACGGACAAGCATTACATATTTTTTCCCTCATTGCAAAAATAAGCGCTGCATTTTCGTCGGCCATGCCCACTTTGGAACGCAATTCATTTAAATGCCCGTCAATAATTTCATTGCGCTTCTCAAAAAGATTTTTAAAATTCATAATGTTAAGTATAAAGTTATCGGGCCAAAATTAGTTGATGACCTTTCTTTCGGCTAACAAAAACACGATTCGATTCTGTCTTTGCAGCAGAATGAAAAAGCACGATAAACAAGTTGTAAAAAGCAGCTGTTTGAGTTCATCCGTGAGCAACTTTTTGCTTTAATGATTTGCCTATAAAATCTCTTAACTATTTAATCAATTTATAAAATTCAGATTTTAAGCATTTTATAAAATTCATTTTTTGGCGATCGAAAGCGCAAAAATTTTCTACTTACTGCAAAGACAGTTTTGACAGCCCAAAATATTTGTCATTTGAAGGGAGACCATTGTATGTTTGCAACGTAATAATTAAGAACAAAAATTATGATTTTAAATGCACTGGAAGTTTTAAAAAACGAATTGGGCGGAACCGACGTTGCGGTAATAGATGATATTGCAAAAGCGGATACCGATAACCCAACAAATGACAAGATAGTAATTACGCTGGTGAATGTCGTTGAGGAAGCGGCAATGAAAAACACCTCAAGGCTTGAACCGATAATTCCCAATGCAACACACGGGCCGTATAAAAGAATGAGCCCTGCTGCTTATCTGAATCTGTATGTAATGATCACAGCCAGCCGAAACCTTGGATATCCAGGTGCTCTCGATTCGCTTTCCGATATCATTGAACATTTTCAAACCAAAAATGTGTTGGTATCGCCAGCCACTTCTGGGTCACCGGCCACCTCTGGGTCACCGGCTATCCCTGCAAGGCCTGAATTTGAGTTTACGATACATTTGCATTCGCTTCCCTTTGAGCAATTAAGTTATGCATGGGGACTGCTTGGCGGTAAAATAATACCTTCAGTTTTGTATAAGCTGAGCATCGTAAAAATCCAGAAATCTGTAGTTGACCTTAACTTAGGTTACATTCACGATGTTGATGTGGCTACTCAAAATGGTGCAACTCCTCCGGTTGTCCCAACTCCTTAAACCCCCAAAACCAAATCTATAAACATTAACCTAAATCTTTAAATATGTCAGAATTAAAAACACCGGGCGCTTATGTAAAAGAAGTTACAAAGTTTCCACCTTCTGTGGCGCAGGTAGAAACCGCTGTACCGGTTTTTATCGGATACACCGATAAAGGACCTAAAAATGAGTTAACACCAATTAAGTCACTCTTAGACTATGAAAATGCTTTCGGGGCAGCTTACAAAGAAAGTATTGTACTTCAAAATACTGAAAATGGAGGGCTGACGCTTGTAAAACCTCAAGTGAATTTTTTAATGTACTATTCCCTGCAAATGTTTTTTGCCAACGGCGGCGGACCATGTTACGTCATTTCTGTCGGAAATTATGTTACAGACGATGTAGTCAACGAAGTAGCGATTGGCGACGGTACCACATACGGGTTGCTTAACGGATTGTTACAGCTTGACAAAGATGACGAGCCTACACTTATCCTATTTCCTGACGCTACCTCATTGCCGGAAGAAGATTTCTATGCCATTTACCAACAAGCGTTGAACAAGGCCGCAGAACATAACAGGTTTGTAATCCTTGATACATACAAAGGAAATGCAACAGAGGTAACAGATGTTGACGGTGAAGATCTTAACACAATCGAATACTTCAGGGAAATGATTGGCAATTCCAAATATGGAGCTGCATATTTCCCTCACCTGAAAACCGTGCTTAATTACAGTTTCAATGAGGACGAAAATATTATTCACACCGGCTTACAAGCTGTAGGTGTTACAAGTGCCATATTTTATGAAGACGAGATCGATGCCATATCAGCTTTAAGGGATCAGGCTATCCTCGAAATCGACAAAGTAGGTACTACTGATCCTGACGTGCTGGCAAGTTTACTATCCAGGGCCATTGCAATCGCAGAAGCCATCGATGAAGTAGCTGATGACAAAGGCGATATGGATGATAAACTAAACGAGGCAAGGGCAACATTAGCGGCCATCGAAGCGCATGAGATAGACGATTTTCCCCTGGCGTTCAGCACTGAGTTCGATTCAATGATAGAAGCTTTACTGGCGCGCGTAGAAGCATCGGAAGATTTTCTCGGAGATGCCAGCGGCAAAAAACTATCGGCACTTAAAACGACAAATTCAGAATTGTACCATAGAATACAAGCTGAAATTGCAGCATGGAAGGTTACCTTACCGCCATCATCGGCAGTTGCCGGAATATATGCCAAAACCGACAGTACTGCCGGCGTTTGGAAAGCACCGGCCAATATAGGACTTAGTTATGTAACAGCCACGACGGCAAAAGTTTCCAATGCAGAACAAGATGGGTATAATGTTGACCCTAACGGAAAATCCATCAATGTCATCCGCAGCTTTTCAGGAAAAGGACCATTGGTCTGGGGCGCAAGAACCCTTGACAGCCAGGATGCAGAATGGAGATTTATCCCGGTACGCCGTTTATTTACAATGATAGAAAAATCCCTGGAACTGGCAACGTCTAAATTCATTTACGAACCAAACGATACCCATACATGGTTGCGCGCGGAGGCGATGGTTGAAAACTATCTTTACGATTTATGGAAACAAGGCGCACTGGCAGGCAGCAACCCCAAAGAGGCATATTACGTCGTGGTAAGCGGGGCAACAACCGGAGTTCCGGATATCCTTGCAGGCAGGATGAATGTAGAGATTGGCCTGGCGGCAGTACGTCCTGCAGAGTTCATCGTGCTTAATTTTTCACATTTTTTACAACAATCCTAATCAATAAAAATTAATAATTAAACATCAATATTATGAGTGCATACCCACTGGCCAAGTTCCATTTCACAGTTGATTGGGGCGGAACCAATATTAGCTTCACCGAAGTGAGCGGACTTGAAATAAGTACCGACGTAATCGAACACAGGCATGGAGCAAGTCCGGATTTTAGCAAAATTAAAATGCCCGGAATGAGAAAATTCAGCAACATCACGCTCAAAAGAGGCACATTCAAAAGCGACAATGAATATTATGCGTGGATCAATACCACAAATCAAACCCAGGTTGAGCGTCGCACCATTACCATTTCTCTTTTAGACGAAACCGGTGCTCCCGCAGTAACCTGGAAAGTAAAAAATGCTTTCCCTGTTAAGGTGCAATCTACCGACCTGAAAGCAGAAGGTAACGAAGTCGCTATCGAGACCTTAGAAATCGCACACGAAGGATTAACAATTGAAAATAATTAATAATAACTTTAAATTAAGAACACATGAATTACAAAACTCCAGGTGCTTATGTAGAGGAAATCTCAAAATTCCCACCATCGGTAGCACAAGTAGAAACGGCCATCCCAGCTTTTGTTGGATATACTCAGACAGGGCCAAAAAATGAACCAACCAGGCTTACTTCAATGTTGGAGTATGAAGCAATTTTTGGAGGCGCAAAACCTGAAAAAGCCTTTTCAGTAGTCGTTACTCCTGAAACTGCTACACAGCCTGCTAGTGCTGCGGTAACTGTGGGCACAGTAAGTGGCTTCAAAATGTACTATGCCATGCAGATGTATTTTGCTAATGGCGGCGGACCTTGTTATGTTGTTTCTGTAGGAAATTACGGAACACAGGCTTCACCAACGACTATCGTGCTCGGAAGCACTACTGTTGATGGATTGCGTAGAGGTCTTGAAACCCTTGTAAAAGAAGACGAACCTACACTTATCGTTTTCCCGGACGCAGAAGCTTTAACCACGACTGCTTATTCACTGTACAACGACGCATTAGAGCAAGCAGAAAAACTGGGTGATCGTTTCGTTATTATGGATACCATTGGAGGCGTAACCGCATTCAGAGCTGGTGTCACAAAAGCCCTGAAATATGGAGCCGCTTATCACCCGAAATTAGAAACGGTATTAAGCTACAAATTCAATAACGAAGACGTTACCGTTACCGGCGCAGGGACTGGAATAACTGACCTGGCGTCTTTAAAGGCATCAACCACCCTAGCGGCTGCTTCTTCATTATATAACCAGGCTAAAAATGCAATCGAAGCAAACCGTGTAATTTTGACACCATCATCAACAATCGCAGGAATTTATGCTAAAACCGACAGTACAGCCGGTGTATGGAAAGCTCCTGCCAATACAGGCCTTAGCTATGTAGTTGCTCCGACAGAAAAAATCTCAAGCCAGGACCAGGAAAGTCTTAACGTAGATCCTACATCAGGTAAATCTATCAATGCCATCCGTACTTTCACAGGTAAAGGAACATTGGTATGGGGCGCAAGAACCCTTGACGGCAATAGCAATGAGTGGAGATACGTATCAGTACGTCGTTTCTTTAACATGGTTGAGGAGTCTGTAGTAAAAGCTACACAAGGATTTGTATTCGAGGCCAATAACGCCCAAACATGGGTACGCATGGAAGCGATGATCGGCAATTTCCTTAACCAACAATGGATGAACGGCGCATTGGCGGGCAGCAAACCGGAAGATGCTTACTATGTAAGTGTAGGCCTCAATAAAACAATGTCGGCACAGGATATCCTTGAAGGAAGAATGAACGTAGAGATTGGTATGGCGGCAGTACGTCCGGCAGAGTTCATCGTATTGCGTTTCTCTCACAAATTACAAGAATCATAAATCAATAAATTAATAATTAAACATAAAACATTATGAGTGCATATCCATTAGCAAAGTTCCATTTCGCAGTTGATTGGGGTGGAACGAATATCAGCTTTACGGAGGTGACGGGTTTAGAAATCAGTACCGATGTAATTGAACACAGACATGGCGCAAGCCCGGATTTCAGCAAAATTAAAATGCCCGGAATGAGAAAATTCAGCAACATCACGCTGAAAAGAGGCACATTCAAAAGCGATAACGAATACTATGCCTGGATCAATACGACAAATCAAACCCAGGTAGAGCGTCGTACAATCACCATTTCTCTTTTAGACGAAACTGGTGCCCCTGCAGTAACCTGGAAAGTGAAAAACGCTTTCCCTGTTAAGGTGCAATCAACAGACCTGAAAGCAGAAGGCAATGAAGTCGCTATCGAGACGTTAGAAATCGCGCACGAAGGCTTAACAATTGAAAATAATTAATCATGGCTGTTTTATATCCTCCAACCAGTTTCTCTTTTCTTGTTAACGGGGTTTCAGTAACAGAGGGTATTGACTCCAGATTTCAATCTGTATCAGGATTATCTTCCGAAATCCCGACCGAAGAATATTCAGAAGGAGGAGAAAATAGGTTTAACCATTTTCTTCCGGGCCGCACAAAATACCCGAACTTAGTCCTGAAACGTGGTTTACTGGTAAGCTCGGGCCTGATAACATGGTGCAGGAATGCTATGGAAAATTTTGAGTTTGAGCCTCGCGACCTGATCATTACCCTTGCGGGCGGGCTAGAATCTACAGCACCTTTAATGGTGTGGAATGTAGTTGGAGCCATCCCCGTAAAATGGGAAGTATCAGAGTTTAATGCCGAAGAAAGCAAACTGGCCATAGAAACCGTAGAGTTGAAATACAGATACTTCACAATACCCTCGGCACACATTCCGGGCTTGTAATTAAACCATACTAAACACATGAAGCGCGTTAGTTAATATAAAGTTGACTAAATCTTTTCAGTAAAAAAGAACGACAGACTGGTTGCACCAACCAGGCCTGACAGGGCGCTTTGTGTGTTTAGTTTTTCAATAACAAACATTTAAAATATTGATTTTCAGATTTATAGTGTTTAAAAGCAAACGAAAATGCCAATAGAAATAAAAGAACTTCACATTAAGATCAATGTTGAAGAACAAGCATCAAAAACGACAACTGCCAAATCAGCAGACGAAAGCACGATCATGAAGGCTGTAGGTGAAAGCATAGAGCAGGCGATGAACATAGAAAAACGTAAAAAAGAACGATAATGGCAGAATTAAAAAAAATAGTCATCAAGGCAAAGGATGGAAATGGCGAAAAATTTACGGCGCTTGTCAATCCTACCAAATATTCATTAAGCTATAAAAATGAATATATTGATAAATCACCGCCCGGGAGCGCCGAGAGCAATCTGCAATTCGTTAAGGTAACCTCTCCTGCTTTCGATTTAGAATTCCTGCTCGACGGAACCGGTGTTACCGAAGGCGCAAGGGGCAACGCGTTAGTAAATAAAATAATCGGCAAAGCCTCTAAAAGAACAACAGTTGCCGAACAGTTTGACCAGTTCTTGAAGACAACGGGCAAATATGATGGACAAATACACAAGCCTTACGAATTGGAAATAGAATGGGGCGTACTGAAATTTGAAGGTGTAATGCTTGAGTTTTCGGTAGATTTTACCCTTTTTTCTCCGGAAGGCTATCCTTTGAGGGGTATTATTAAAGCCAAGTTTCAAGGATCAACCGATATAGATCTCGCTGCCGCAAAAGCCAACAAGAGATCTCCTGATTTAACGCATAAAAGACTCGTAAAAGATGGAGATACACTAACGCAAATGACAAAAAATATATATGGAGATTCGAAATATTACCTCGAAGTTGCCAAAGCCAACGGGCTGATCAATTTCAGGCAATTAATACCCGGATCCCTAATCTACTTTCCCCCATTAGACAAAAAAGCACAATAAGATGAACAACAGCGGATACGTAAAAACAGCAAAAAACCCAGATCTGGTAACCTTCAAGGTGCTATCCGGCGGAACAGAATTGCCCAGCAAATATGGTATAAAACATATCATAGTTGAAAAAGAAGTAAACAGGATTTCATGTGCACAAATCATTGTCTTTGATGGCAGTGTGCCCGAACAGGATTTTATACTAAGCAATGAAGCACTGTTAATTCCGGGCAAAGAGATTGAAATCACTGCCGGGTACCACATGGAAGAAGAGACTATCTTTAAAGGAGTCGTTGTTAAGCACAGTATTAAAATCCGCAATGGTGCATCTTACCTCATAATCGAGTGCAAGGACAAGGCAGTCAAGATGACCCTGGGCAGGAAAAGCAAATACTTCTACGAAAGTACAGACAGCGATATTATCCAGGAACTGATTGGCAATAGTGGTGCTACCGCGGATGTGGAGAGTACCTCAAATACGCACCCGGAACTCATACAATACAGAATTTCAGACTGGGATTTCATGGTAACCCGTGCACAGGCCAACGGCCAGCTTTGTTTTGTAGATGACGGAACCGTAAAGGTCGCAAAACCTGTATTCAGCGGAGAACCGGTAGAAACAGTTGCATTCGGGTCATCTGTTCATGAATTTGACGGAGAAATAGATGCAAGGGACCAGTTCAGTAAGATTACCTCAACATCGTGGAGTTATACCGATCAGGAACTAATAGTATCTGAAGCGCAGGATCCGGCAATCAGCCTTAACGGTAATCTTTCGCCAGACGATCTGGCTGGCGTTTTCGGCATTGAAGATCTCGAACTCAGGCATGGTGGTAACCTCACCCAGGCTGCATTGCAGGATTGGGGCAATGCAAAAGCAACTTTTCAGCAACTCGCAAAAACGCAGGGAAGAGTACAGTTTCAAGGCATTCCATCAGTCAAACCAGGTGTTTTATTGGCCCTCCAGGGTGTAGGGGACCGTTTTAACGGTAAGATTTACATCACCGGGGTACGCCATGAGATTGGCAATGGCAACTGGTTGGTTGATGCACAATTCGGGCTCTCGCCAAAATGGTTTTCAGAAACTTATGATATCAGCGATATGCCCGGTTCAGGAATCAATCCGGCAATAAGCGGCCTGCAGGTAGGAATCGTTTCGCAACTGGAATCAGACCCAGATGGCGAAGACAGGATATTAGTGCAGCTGCCCATAATCAATGCAGAAGAAGAAGGCATCTGGGCGCGTATCGCCACACTCGATGCGGGGGAAAACCGCGGGTCGTTTTTCAGGCCTGAGATTGGCGATGAAGTAATCATCGGTTTTGTCAATGACGATCCGAACGATGCCATCATCCTGGGCATGCTCAACAGCAGCACCAAACCGGCTCCGATAACAGCCTCAGATGATAATAATGAAAAGGGATTTGTGACGCGAAGCGAAATGAAGATGATTTTCAACGATGATAAAATCTCCTATACGCTTGAAACCCCTGCGGGTAAAAAAATAACGCTGGATGAAGATGCCGATATCATTAAGATTGAAGATGACCATTCGAATGTAATCACGCTCAACAGTGACGGGATTACGATGGAAAGCGCCGGGGATATTAAAATTAAAGCCTCGGGAGACGTCAACATCGAAGGTACAAATGTAAATGTCAAAGCCAGTGCGCAACTGAAAACCGAAGGAAGTTCGGGAGCCGAGATTTCATCGGGAGCAGTAACGACAGTAAAAGGGTCGCAGGTTAAAATTAATTAATCATACACCAATAGCATCACTTTTTGCTCTCACTAAAATATACAACCTACTAATTAAATGAATATGAAACCAGCGGCAAGAATCACAGATATGCACACCTGCCCTATGGTGACCGGAAATACGCCCCATGTAGGCGGTCCCATATTACCGGCAGGAGAACCTACCGTTCTCATTGGCGGAATGCCGGCGGCAAGGGTTGGCGATAAAGCAGTATGTACCGGCCCGCCCGACACCATCGCAGCAGGATCCTCGAGCGTAATGATAGGCGGAAAACCAGCCGCAAGACAAGGAGATACCACCGCACATGGTGGCGTAATAAGCGCAGGCGAAGCCACTGTTCTGATAGGAGGATAATACCCGAAACGCAGCTTTAATGTCGCAGCAAACGCAGTGCTAAATAACATAACAGCAACCCGAAAATCGATAAAAGATATACGACTTAAATACATCATGTTAACGATGCGATATGTCACAACTAAACTAATACCAACAGCATGAAAATAGATCAAGATTTTTTAGGAATAGGCTGGAGTTTCCCGCCTGAGTTTAATAAAACCGAAGGCGTCGTGGCGATGACCACCGATGTAGAAGACATCAATAACAGTCTTAACATCCTACTGTCTACACGCCCCGGAGAACGCGTGATGTTTCCCAATTACGGGTGCGACCTGCAGGAAATGCTTTTCAAACCTATTGACCTTACGCTGGTCACTCAGATGAAAGGCATCATTGAAAAAGCCATTTTATACCACGAGCCAAGGATAGATATTCTGAGTATTGATATAGATACAACAGAAGAACTTGGCGGAGAGATCTTAATACGCCTGGACTACGAAGTAAGAAACACTAATACAAGAAGCAATATCGTTTTTCCTTATTATAGAGAAGAAGCCACAAATAAGTAACCGATTTACTGTCTGTAACCAAAATTAATACTACCCAATAATCGTACTGGTATTGCATCTGACCCACAGAAAAATATAAACAACAAATGAAAAAAATAGATACATTTTCGCATTATCGTGAGGGAAAATCACAAATGCAGCGCTTTTTAGCAGAACTAGATCCGACCAAGCTTGAATTACACGATTTCGACTTGTTTGATTGGTTATTATTTGCAAACAACTTTGCCAGGCATGTGAAATATTTTCAGAAAGATAGTAATGATCAGGTACAACAGGAAACCTGGGAAAGTTTTTTTCTGGGCGCAGATGATTATACCATTCCGCGCAGGGAAAGCCTTGAATATAAAGAATTAAAAAAGCAGGTTACAGCGCTTATCGCACAATTTGAACAAGACGGAAGCTTAACGCCACACCTGACATTATTTGTTTGTTTCATACAACTATTGGATTTTTCCAAAAAGGATTTCAACGACCTGACGAAAGAGCACCTGGACTTCTATTATAAAAAAATCCTTCAGATCGAAAAGCAAGAGGCAAAAGCAGATAAAGCTTATGTGATTTTTGAATTGGCCAAAAAAGCCGTTCAGGAAAAAATTCCGCAAGACACTTTACTAGATGCCAAAAAAGACCTAAATGGCAAAAAACTTGTCTTTAAAACCGACAAAGAGTTTGTAGCCAATCAGGCAAAAGTTATGGAGGTCAAAAGTTTCTTAAATGACCCCGTAACCAGCGAACTGAAAATGGCTCGCAAGGCTGACACGCTCGATGGATTGAAAGAAAAACTTCCTGAAAATGGCAACTATTGGTGGCCTTTCGGATATAATTCAGATGAAGTCAGCAAATTGAATTACAAAGCTCTTGAAGACGCAAAATTTGGGTTTTCAATCGCTTCGCCGTTGTTCAATTTAAAAGAAGGCGAAAGAACGGTTTCAGTTACCATCACCTTTAAAAACAAATTCTCGCCAAAATTAAACCGTCTGTCGGAAATAGTTATTGCAAACAATTTTGAATTGCTGTTAAGCGGAGCCAAAGAGTGGCTGACCGCCCATATTTCAGAATGCGTGAAAACATCAACCAACCAACTTACGCTCAAATTTATTTTAAGAGAAGATTTTCCGGCTGTCGTAAATTACAATAAAGCCCTACTGGGAGCACAATTTGAAACCAGCCAGCCTTTAGCGAGATTTATCCTTAAACAATACGACCTATATGATGCGCTATCAGAAAATGACGTCAGCGACATTAGCATATTGGTTGATGTAAAAGGCATAAAATCGGCTGTAATAGAAAACGACGGCAGCAAATTAAATTCAGAAAAACCTTTTTTCCCATTTACCGCGCAGCCAGTAAAAGGCTCCAATTTTTATGTGAAATATCCTGAAATGTTTGATAAAAAATGGGATACCGCAGAAATTGTCCTTAACTGGAAGAATGCGCCTGCTTCTATAAAAGATTATTACAGTGCTTATACTTTTGAGCCGGACAATAATATTACTAAAAAGACCTTCAACTCAGCGAACACTTCTGTAGTAACTGACGACAATTACTTCAAGGTCGACGCAGCGCTTCTTGATAACGAAAAATGGATTGACAAAGAACATGATATTGTCTTATTCCAAAAACTCGCCAATGATAAATACCGACTCAAATTTTCTGTAACCAACAGCGGAGGCAATTCGGGTACTGCCGAGGCTATCAGGCTGACGTTGAAGAAATCGGCCCTGCAGGATGTATATCCTAAAATATATACGCTGGCATTGACCAACACCGCTACCGGTAGCGAAGACAAACCAATTCCGAACGAACCGTATATCCCTTTTGCAGAGGATCTCGTATTAAATTATACCGCAACAGGAAGCGCCTACACCAGCCAAAACAGCTCAAAACCGGGAACGGTTACAGAGAACAGTGAAGTGCAATTGTTTCTTGAAGATGTTTTCGGGCAGTATAAAAAAGAAATCGACGATTATAATATCGTACCCGTACACCATGCAGGCGGCGAATTATATATCGGTTTAAATGCATTGAAGGGACAAACTATTTCCTTACTGGCCAAAGTGCTCGAAGGAAGCGAAAATCCTTTGGCGGAAACATTCAAGGATACCGAAAAAATCCAATGGAGCATCCTTTCCGGCAACCAATGGACTGATCTATCCAAATACATCGTGTCCAATGACACAAAAAATTTACTTGAATCGGGCATCCTGCAATTTATGATCCCAAAAGACCTGAACACCTCCTACACGAGATTACCAAATGAACTGGTGTGGGTCCGGGCAGTATCCGGAAAAAGATATGACGCTGTTTGTAAAATCCAGGGGCTTTATACCCAGGCCGTACTGGCAACATTTGATGATTCGGGTAACGAATTATCGCATCTTAAAGACGGCCTGCCTGCAGGTAACATAGACAAGCTCGTTACAAGGGTCGCCCAGATAAAATCGGTGAGCCAGCCCTATAATGCTTTTGGCGGAACGTATCAGGAAACAGATCCCGAATTTTACAGACGCATCAGCGAACGTTTAAGGCATAAGTACAGGGCCATATCACAATGGGATTATGAGCAGCTTATCCTGCAGGAATTCCCTGAGGTATTTAAGGTAAAATGCTTAAACCACACCTCTGAAAAATCTTATATGACCCCGGGCAATGTGACTTTGATGGTAGTGCCTGACACGACAAACAGAAATGCATTCGACATTTACCAACCGCGCGTAAGCAGGTCAACTCTTAATAATATCAGTGCTTTTATAAACGAACTAAACACGATGCATGTTAAGGCACAGGTAATCAATCCGAACTATGTTGAAGTAAAAGTGGCAACGGAGGTGCAATTCTTTAGTCAATTCGACAAGACATTTTACTCCAAACAGCTCGACGAGGACATTAAGAAGTATATCTCGCCGTGGGCTTTTGCAAATACCAAAGACATAATTTTTGATGTTAAGCTAAATGTTAATCAGCTTGTTAACTACTTAGAGCGGCTCCATTATGTTGATTACATAGACAATCTGAAGATATATGTAAACAATGTACTGCAGGAAAAATATTTAATCGAAGTAGAACCGAAGTCAATACTGGTATCGGCAAAACAGCACGATATCGCTATTGCAGCGCAAATATGTATTTAAAAACCAAACAAGATAAAAACACATAGTATGTCAGAAAATAAACACGTTAGCATACCTAAAAATGTCGAGGCCAAAGATCAGTCTGATTTTAGTTTTCTGCGCAAAACAGGTATTGAGTATATTGAAAAGCTTGGAGGAAAACTCTGGACCGATTACAACTCCCACGATCCAGGCATCACCACTTTAGAGGTTTTAAGCTATGCCATTACCGATCTTGGCATGAGGATGAATCTTGATATGGAAGATATCCTGGCTTCAAATGATGAAGAAAAAAACATCGACAAGCAATTTATAAAAGCACATGAAATTTTGCCATCAAGGCCTTTGAACGAACTTGATTATAGAAAACTATTTATCGATATCAGTTCCGGCTCAGAAAAGGCGCTTAACAATTGCTGGTTGCTTCCGCGAAAAGAGCCTGTTTTTGTTGACTGTACCTCAGGAAAACTTTATCTGACCGAAGCTGCCGTTCCCGGTACCGCTAAGAAGAAAAGCTTTGACCTTAAAGGCCTTTATGATCTTTATGTTGACTATTCAGAAAATGTTGGCGAAAATGATCCCGAAGCTTGCGATGAGTCAAACATAAAGTCGGCCATCCTGAAACGCTATCACAGCAACAGGAATCTTTGCGAAGACCTGGTAGATATCAAAAAAATTGGTACGCAGCCAATCGCTGTCTGTGCACGCATCGCAGTGACCAACAAGGCCGATGAGGAACTGGTGCATGCCAAAGTATTGAAAGCCATCAAGAATTACCTCGCACCCGAAATTCATTTTTATTCGCTAAAGCAAATGCTGGATAAAGGTTATACGACCGACCAGGTATTTGACGGGCCAATTTTAGAAAATGGCTTCATTGACACTACCGAGCTTAAAAATAGCCAGCTCAGGAGAGAAGTACGTCTTTCCGATATCATCAGGGAAATCATGAACATCGACGGTGTTCAGGAAATCAAGGAAATATCTATGTCAGACTGCGGCCAGGTCATCAAAAAGGCTGACGATTGGCTAATCTGTATTCCGGAAGGAAAAAAACCGGAACTATGTGACCTGAGCTCATTTAGTTATAACAAAGGTTCGCTCCCGTTGAACATCGATAAAAATAAAGTAGATACCTACCTATTGCAAATCAAGGCAGAAGAAGATATTGCCCGAAGTGATGCAAGCAGAGATAACGTTTTAAGCACGCCTACAGGTACCGCTTATGACCTCGGTAACTACAAAAGTATATTGAATGAATTTCCAGATACTTACGGCGTAGGTACATCGGGCATCATCGGAAATATTACTCCAGAAAGACAAAACCTTGCCAAGCAATTAAAAGCTTATCTACTGTTTTTTGATCAGGTATTGGCCGGTTATTTCAAGCACCTCGATATGGTTAAAGAACAACTAAGTGTTAATAGCACCCTCAAAAGAACCTATTTCACCCAGGCGCTTAAAGGTATCGAAGGTTTTAATGAACTGATTAAAAACTATAATACTCAGGATAATGATATTCTTACCGATACTTTATACCGCGAATTAGACAATAGCGTAGAACGAAGAAATGAAATTCTTGACCACCTCATCTCGCGTTTCGCCGAAACCTTCAGCGATTATACATTTTTGATGAAGTCGATTTATGGCAATGCCACCGATGAGATTGTGCTCGAAAACAAACAAGCCTTTTTGAACGGATATGCTTCTTTAAGCCTTGACAGGGGATTAGGATACGACTATACAATTCCGGATACGTCAAATCCATGGAGCACCAATAATGTTTCGGGTGTACAAAAAAGAATCGCGCGCCTGCTCGGAATGAAAAACTACAACCATAGGAACGTATCAGACTCACCTGTCGTGATTACACAGACCGGAACCGGAAGCAGTGCAAGCCATACCTGGAAAATCAAAGGCGCAGACAATACAAGCATCGTCTTATCATCTATAGCTGGGCAACCGATGGAATATCTTGCTACCAGGGTCATGCACCAGGCAGTGTTCCAAATCATACAGATCGACGAGGAAGAACTCGAAAACGAGCTTAATGCACTGACTACCGAATATTTACAGAATAACGACGGGAAACAGATTGGCAATATGATCGCTCGTTTCTCATCAGGAGGCCATTATTATTTTGATGTCATAGATGATACCGTCGACAAAAACGTTATCGCAACACACAAAAGGACTGCGCCTTATAATTTGATAAAAGATTTAAAAGACGCCATCACCGAGACTGTCAAGTATTTTAAATATGGTTTTACTGAAGAAGGAATTTTTCTGGTGGAGCACATGTTGCTTAAACCGACTTTCAAGGATTACCAACTTAAAGACGGCGGTATCGGCTGTATGGCAATTGATGCTTCTTTTTTGGTACATCCTGAGGAATTGATTCTCGGAAAGAATATAGCATCCGATATTCTTGTCAAAGATGACCTTGAACCCGGGCAAAGTCCGATTGCACTTATGGAAACTTGTGAGGACGGATGTGAGATAGATGTTTATGACCCTTATTCCTACCGCGTAAGCATCGTGCTTCCGGGTTATACGCTCCGAAATGAAGATCAGGATTACCGGAATTTTGCAGAAACCCTTATCAGGCAGGAGCTCCCGGCGCATGTATTGGCAAAAATCTGCTGGGTTGGCAACAGACGCAGCAAAACAGGCCAAAATGATCTGGCAGGGTTTGAAACGGCATTTAAAAAATTCCTTTATGATAAGGCCAGCGACAAAACCACTTTAAACAACAGTACGCAAAAGCTTCTCGACGCGATGGAGTTTCTCAATAATATTTACCCACCGGGAAAACTTTTAGACTGTGCGGCCGACAATAACGACAGCCTGGACGGAAAAATAATACTTGGACAATCAAACATATAAAAATATTAATACAATGAACACTAAAAAATTAGACAATATAACTACCCAGTACAGGAAGTTCAACGTAAACCAGGCGTTAACCGAAGGGCAATTGAATGAGTTTATAGATTATTTTGAAGACCAGGACCGGTTATCCAGAACACTAATAGTCGGAACAGGACTCGCTTGCGGTTTTAAAACGTCATCGGCGGCGGCGGTGTTGGCTCCAATCAAGAAAGCTGCGGCGCTTGGAAAGGCTACAGTTGACGAAGATATAATAGCTGAACTGCCCCAACAGGATAATTTCGACTCTGTCAGCATTACCCAGGGTGTTGCCATTACGACAGATGGCGATTTGATAACCTTACGCCGTCCGGTTGGCGAGGATTTAGAAGTAGTAGTAAATTTCCCTTCTGAAAAATACAGGTATTACAGAAAATTTAATAATCCGCGTGAATATTCATTTTTCACGAACGCCCAATATCCAATTGTTGAGCTCCTTACTCAAGATCAATACGATTTGTTGATGGAAGACGTTGAAGATGGCGAAGATTCAGGCATGCTACAAATAGATTATGATGAATTAGGCGATAAAACGCTGATTTTATACCTGGACACCTATTCTAACGAAGGATCGCCTTGCCAGGACGCCGATTGCCTCAGCCAGGGCGCCGAACAGGTAGCTAACCTGATGGTACTTATGGCAACTACCGCCGATGCAGAACGCATGGCTGAACAAGACAGCATTTATCAATTTCATAAAGGTTATGAAACCTTGCAATTGCCTGACATCGAAGTTAAAAGGGTAATACCCGATGCTACTATCAACACGGCGGGCAAATTAAAAACAAGTTTTCAGAATGCAGTTACTGATAACAACGCTGTTAGCAATTTAAGTACCGGATTTACAAAAATCACTACAAAATTCGGAATAACGGCAACGTATCCGGGATATGGTTCGCTAGGTACGAAATTAAATTCAATACTGAATCCGATGCCTACAAATGCCACCGATTTCCAGTACCGCTACGATTTCTTAAAAGACCTTGTCGATACTTATAATGAGATAAAAGAATTGATCTTCAGCCTTAAGGCAGAATGCTGTCCTAAAATCAATTCTTTTCCGAAACACATTTTGCTCGGCAAGGTAGGAACAACATCCGGGGTTGGAGATGACAACGGTTTCCGTCATGATTTTTACAATTCGCCCGCAAACACCACAGACGATGATAATTATGAAATGGCTGTTTCGCTTATTAACAGATTTATCCAAAAAGTTAAAGGGTTTCGAACCTTTACAGGACCAATAGTGGTTACGCCATCCGTTATGGGAGAGCACCTCGGGCAGGGCGCAATTCCTTTTTATTATGATGTGAACGCCACATTACTGCAAAAATGGAATTACATAAAAACAAAATCAGGCAGATCCGGCTATAATCTGAGCTACCATAAAGCCAATTTAGCCAATGTGCCTTTCGTTCAGAACCCGTTGCTATATAACCTTAATGATTTTAATTTTTATCTGACTGAAGGACATATCGGATTGCCTTATAAAACGGCGTTGCAAAACTACAACGACCTTAGGGCGCAATTTAATCTGGATTTCGACGTATTTGCTATTGTGTTAGATAAATCCGGCGTAAACGGCGGTACAACACCAACGACCTCAAGTCCGGCAGAAACGGTAGTTTCCATAAAGAAACTCAGGGAACAACTACTCGGCATTTCAAGCGATATCAGCAAACAGTCCGCTTCGGGCGAAACCTTGCAGGTTATTTCTGATTTGGACAACCAGTTAAGATTGCTCAACGGAGTATCCTATGCGGCATCTGAGACGGGTGTTTCAGTATTAAAACAAAGCGCCAAAGAAGATGATGTAGTAAGCGAACTTTTAAGCGATTTCATTGACCGCATAAAAGGCATCGAGCACTTGGGCGGCGTTCGAAGAGGCGGGTCACTTTTGCTATTCTACGTATCAGAACAAGACAATAAAGTTATCGCAGATTTCTCATTGCCATACTTGTGCTGTTCTAAGAAAGATCCGGTGTTCCTGGTATTGCCTGCAAGCCATTTATGTGAAAACGATGCGGAAATACCAATGACAATCATTCCTCTTGATGGTGAAGTAAAAGCATTCGTAAATGGAACAGCTATCACCGGCGCCATCAGGCAAAGCGGAGGGCAAAACCTCTTCAACCCTGGTGCGGTTCCTGCAAACTATCATGGCCAAGCCATTAACTTTACGGTTAATGACGATCCTGTAGACAGCAAAATAACGGTACATACACAGCCAAACGTAAATATATCAGTTGGCGAAGTGGTTTATGGTGAAGACACGACACACCCAACGGCCACCATCGAGTTTACCGTTACCGGCAACAGCCCTGCAGATCTTAATGACCTTACGTACTACTGGAATTTTGACGATGGTAAGACCTCGACAGGCACCGATACTGTGGTAACCCACATATACAATCTGGTCGCAGGCGAAGAAGATGTTTATACTCCGGTACTCACCGTAACCAATGCTAATGGCTGCAGCACGCAGTATACTGTTCCGCCGATTACATTAAAATTAATCATCAACAAGAACACGAAAATCCGTATTTATTTTGATGCTTCCGGTTCTATGGCAACGACACTCGCACCGTTACAAGTAATGAAAAGCAATACCCTGAAAAGCAGGCTCCTTCCATTATACGGAAATGATGAACAGGCTTATAATGCTAATGTACAGGTTATCAGTTACACGGATGAAAGGACATTTAACGTACTGAACCTCCTAGGCGACACGCCTACAGGAAATGTCATTGCGTTGGTGTTCCAGGATGAGGCAGACAGTGTTTACCACAATCGCAACTTTACCACGCCAACTGCCTCGTTTAATGCAGATATCGCTGCGTTCAGGGCAAGACTGGCAAACAAATTCGGCACCAACAATCCTAATTACTACAGAGGTGTGGTATTCCAGGTGCAGGGAGACGAGGTATATGCAAACTTCCTGAAAGCCGTTGAAAACGGAACCGGTAATTACAACAGTGTTCACGGACTAAGCGACAGAAATGAGGTAATCTTCAGGTATAATCTTGACGACGGTAATACAACTACACCAAATTATTACCTGGACAAAATTGTATTGGCACTTCAAAGTTTAGGATATAACATTCCTTAATTATAAAATCTCTCCCCTGACGGCATAGCCTTGACGGGGAGCGATTAAATCTCCTAAATAAATCATTAAAAAAAATGAATTACAATGAATCAATTGAGTAGAATAACAACCCGGTACCAGAAATTCAAAAAAGGCCAATATATAAAAGACCCCCAATTTAATGATTTTCTGGATTTCTTTGAGGATCAGGATCGCCTCTCCAGAGTATTACTGCAAGGCGTAGGGAATGTATGCGGTTTTGAACATCAACTGTTCTATACCGATACGACAAACACCAAACTCCGTGGCATATCGCTTTCGCAGGGCATTGCCATCACTACAGACGGCGATTTGCTTACGCTGAACAACACCAGCAAACCTGGCGCTGATTTATATGCAAGCGATCTAAAAACCATTGATATAGACAGCAAACTCTATACACATTTTAAAGTTTATGACGACTCGAAGGCGAAATACCCTGCATTTTTTTCCGGGTCAACCCAGATTAATACTTGGGAACTGGCAACTGCCAACGAAGCCAAACCAGGTTTTCAGCCTATAAGCAACCTCGGTTCCTTAGAAGATAAAAGCCTTTTGCTGTATCTTGAAAGTTACGAAAAAGAGATAAAACCATGCAGGGGTGTAGATTGCGATAACTTTGGGATTTTGCAGGTACGCAACCTTAAGGTATTGCTTACCGACACCGACGGCATAGACCAACTCCTTGAAACGGACAATCTTTATGCACATCCTTTGATCAACAATAATCTCGTTGAGCAGAAAATCAAACGCGTCACTTTAAAGCCGAGCTTAAGCAGCAGCACATCGATAGTAGACAGCATGAAAGCGGCCTATAAAACTACCGCAGATGACAATGATTATTATAACGATTTGTTTAAACAAGTCAAACTTATTGCTACGTTTTTTGGCATCCCTACCGTCAGCAATACCCCTTTCCGCACTAGGATGAGACAGGTTTTAGACGGTGGTTACGGCTTTCAGTACAGTTATGATGTAATGAAAGATTTAACCGATACGTATGCGGAAATTATGGCCCTGCTGCCGAAGTCTTTTGCAAAATCGCTTCCTGATTTTCTGTCATTCCCCAAACATATCATGCTTGGGACATTAACAGCTACCAAAAATCCTGATTATACAAGGCATCAGTTTTACAACTCGCCTGTTTTGGATGATGAAAAAATAATCTCTAAAATCAAATTCCTGCTACAGCGCTTTAACCAACAAGTACAAAATTTCGTTATAAAGTCACTACCCTACGGAGAGGTTAAGATTACGCCATCTCGTGAAATGACTGCGCTTAGCAACAGGGCCATTCCATTTTATTATGAAACCGAAGATCTTGTCAATCTTTGGAATTTTCAAAAAACGAGCAATAGGGCATCCAACACCAATATGGCTTTTGACAGTTCTGATTTGTTACCGGCTATAGAATTTACTCAGCATCCTTTGGAATACAATCTCGATAAAAAATCGTTTTTCAATATCGAAGGACATCAGGGTATGAATTATCCGGCGGCGCTACAGTCGATTAAGGCATTAAAGAACCAAAAAAACCTGTCATTTGATGTGATGGCCGTTTCAATAGAAAACCTGAACGACAATAAGGATTTATCCAAGGCTTATTTAAAAGAATACCTTGAAAAACATCCAGGCCTGGAGCACACCGGAGGTGTTCCTAAAAACGGCACGTTTGTAATGCTTTTTAAATCAGAGAGGGAACAGCAAGTAATTGCAGATTTTTCATTACCCTATATCTGCTGTACGCCGAAAGAACAAGTTAAGCTAAGCCTTCCGGCAAATACTGTTTGTGCTAACGCGTCACGCCTGCCATTTACGGTATGGCCTATGAATGGCGTAGTGACCTCGACGGTAGCCAGTGCAAGTATAGAATCGGTTAACGGCCAGTACTTCTTCAATCCTGCAAAAGTAGACAAGTCGCTGCACGGTCAGGAAATCAAGTTCCTGGTAAACAATAAGGAAGTTAATTTTGCGGTCAAAGTAGTAACACAGGCAGATGTAGATATCGCGCTGGGCAGCATCAACTACCCTGAAGGCGGGTCGAATGCTACAGTTGTAAACTTTACAGTTTCAGGCCCGAACTTCATGGATTATGATTACAGCTGGGATTTCCTCGGCAACGGAAATTATGTAGTGGCAAACCCTGATTTTTACGGAAATGTAACTTATACCTTCTACAACCTTTCACCGACCAGCATACCCGCAATAAAAGTACTGGTCTCAGGAAATGGCTGTTCTCAAAGTATCCCTTTGAATAATTGGTATCCATCTACATTTACAATAAACAGCATTACATTCCCTAAAGGAAGCTGTTGCAGTGCTCCTGCCACACCTTATTACTATAAAGGCGGTTCGATAATCGGGGCACTTTAAATTTAATCATAAGCAAAACTGTTTCATGATAGCGCGAACAAAAGCCAATGGGCCTCAAAAACTCATTGGTACGGGCTCGGTTGCTAACTTATTCCTATTAATATAAAAATATGAAAATCATCCATTCGTTATGGTCGCTACCCTTGTTAAGAGAAAGATGGGGAATCAGCGAGCAATTTACCAGAAGTTATAACTTATTCAAACTGTCCTTCCTTTATGCCAAGAGGCTTGGTTATGAGGTCGTACTTCATACCGATGACACTGGATATGAATTGCTTAAGGACGTAGGTTACGACAGGATTGAACTGAGTCTGAACGATTTTAAAGAAGCCGATAAAGATTTTTGGGCGATGAGTAAAATACGCGCCCTCGAACTTGAAGACCTTGGCAGCATTCATATCGATGGCGACGTATTCTTAAAATCAAGCCGTATAAAAGAAATATTCGAGCAAGATTATGATGTACTTACCCAAATGCCTGAAGCTTTAGAAAATTACAACAGGAATTACAGGCATCAGGTCGAGCTTGTCAACAGCGTCTCGAAGCTAATACAATCACCCGTTCGCCACTCCTACAATTGCGGCGTAATAGGTTTTAAGGATGCAGAACTCTTCAGTGAATACGTTAAATTGTCCAAAGCATTGGTAGACCTATACAAGAATACCTTTAAGCTAAAAGATTATTACCGATATGAATATAGGCATTACGAGCGTATGCTTATCGCAGAGCAGTATTCATTGCCGGTACTTACGGAAAGGCTCAATAAGAACGCCAAATTTATAATCAATCAGGACGACGATATTGATCAGGTTTGTGAAGAATATGGTTTTGTGCATGCAATCGGACAGTATAAATATTCGGACGAATTTCAGTCATTGGTATTACAACGAACAAAACAACTGCAAGATGATATATAGCCAAACTTTTGCTACAGATTTATTGGAAAAACTAAGCCCTGAGAAGATTGATGAAATGCTGGCACTTCAATACTTGAGCGCGGTAAGCATCAAAAAGCAAATGTCGCGCGGCGATAAGTTTTACCTGATTACGGATACAAAAGGTAAAGAATATACCCAAAATTTTCCGTATGATGAGATATTGACCTCGCTGGATGATTATCCATACATAAGGCCCGTAAAGATGAGCATTTATAAGCTGTATTCGATAGAAGTATTTATTGGAAAAACTTATGTACACTTCGATAACGACGTGCTTTTGTTCAGGAAAATCCCGCCTTTTGAGGATACAATTGTTCAGAACTGCGAAGGAAATTCTCTACGTGCCAATTATTTCAACAAAATCAGGCATTACGAATGGGTATTTCCTGAATATATTGATGACATACGGCAAAATTACAACCCGGGCGTATTCGGTTTTACAAAAGATTCTAAAGTCAGAGACCTTTACTACAGCACCGCTCTTGAATACTCGGCGCGGAACATCGAAATCCTGAATAACATGCAGAGCAGCACCAGAAAATCTATCCACTCGACCGCCATGAACGATGTGTGTCTGGTACTGGAAGAAGGACTTTTGTGGTATTTGTGTAACAGAGATAAGATCAATGTCGTAGAA
This sequence comes from Flavobacterium sp., assembly GCA_029946065.1. Classification (GTDB taxonomy): domain Bacteria; phylum Bacteroidota; class Bacteroidia; order Flavobacteriales; family Flavobacteriaceae; genus Flavobacterium. Next base: position 27,942 of record JAQSDU010000020.1, on the reverse strand, counting down.
TTTGCGCCTGACAGGCTTGCTGATTATCCGCTGGCATGGGGAACTTATAGCAGAGGAAAAATCAGGAACATCGACTTTCAGACCATCGGCCGAAAATGGTATTTCAACTGGAGGCATGAAAAATACCTGCATCTGATGGGTTATATGTACATGAAAGACAATCATGAATTATCCTTTTTACCGCAGCGGGGTTTTCTGGAAATGTATTATCTGTACCCTGAAGAGGTTAATAAACTATTAAAAGGAAACTTATGGAAACAGTAGTCATCTTAAAAAAGGACATTAAGTTCTATTATTTTACAAATTACTTATTAAGAAATATGCCGCCGGAAACGGTCGATGTGATAATGACAGATGTTGTTTCTGACGACATGGGCGATATCGTCTGGCCCGTGGCAAACAGCCTGAGCCAGGACACCGCTTCTGTAAAGTACAACGAACTGCTGACACTTGAACAAGGACTGTACATCAGCAAAGGTTTATCAAAGTTCAAGGCGTTTTTTAATGACGAAGAACTGTTGCTTAATTTTCACAAGTTCATTGTGGTTCACGACAATAAAAGAATAATAGACAGGATGTTAAGCATCTAAAGACAATCTCACCCGCCAGCGACTGCGGAAGAAAATATAAAAAACTATTAAAAAAATATCATAATGTGTACAATTTCAATTCGGGTAGATTATACCTCGACCTCGCCAATAAGCACTGCACAAGCAATCTGTAAACATACCACTTTACAGACCACAAATACTTACAGTATAACACCTCCGGCTTCACCGCAAGATGTACTGATGCTTCCATTGATAACAATTGCCGGGACTTATGAGTTAAAAATAAGGCTGGTCAACCAAGAGGGGCTTACTATTGAATCAGCGCCAACAACTTTTTTAATCGGCGATTGTGGCGGCAACAGGCCTCCTGTAGCCAATGCCGGACCAAATCTGACCGTGACGGCCAATAATCCTGTAATCTTAAATGGTGCTGCGAGTTCAGATCCAGACGGCAACGGGCTTACCTATTTATGGAGTTTCGCTCCCGGGCAACAAGTAATTCAAGGCGCTTCGATTGTCAGCCCAAACGCTGTAACAACCGAGGTCACTGGCCTCAGCACCAATGCTACATTCAGGCTTACTGTTTCCGACATTAACTATGCTTCAGATTATGACGACGTTTTGGTAACCGTTAGTCAGTTACAAACAACCCCAGCGCATATCACAGGGCTTACCATAACACCGACAAGTCTTTCTGCTCAGACCTCACAAGTAACCATTACAGCCGCAACGCTTAATCCGAGTGGGGTTGGAAATTTAAAATATGAATTTGATATGAATGGCTCAAAAGTTCCTTCTTTTGTAAATAGCAAGACCTATTACCGTTCGCAGCTCAGCACAAACAATACGGTAAAAGTGCGCCTTATCGCTGCAGACGGCAATAACTTTGCGACCAATATTGTGCCGTTAAGTTTTTATCTCCCAAGCACCAATACCGGTGGCGGTGGAGGCGGTTCATTTATGGCCGGTACTCCGGTAAGAATGGCCGACGGAACGCTTTCTGATATTGAGACCATACAGGCCGGAGACAGCCTCAAAGGTTCTAAAGGCAGTGTGACCGTTACTAATGTCATCACCTATGAATCTGAAGCAAGGAAGTACAGGCTTAATAACAGTGATTATTTCGTTACCGAGACACACCCAATCATGACAACAGAAGGATGGAAATCATTCAACCCTGAAAAAACCAGGGAAATTGTTCCGTCAATCGAGGTAAACCTGCTAAGACAAGGCGATGTTCTTGTCAAGGAAAATGGAGAACTGGTTGTTTTAGACAATGAGGATTTTATAACAGTTACCTGCCAAGTTTACAATTTTGCCGTAGATGGCACCCACGATTTTTATGCCAACGGATACCTCGTACATAATAAATTGATTGAGCAGTTATCGCCAAATACCTCTCTTGAATAGTTTCGCGACTTTATGATTCACGGAAATCCTGGCGAAACTTACTTTCGCCAGGCTATTCAACTACAGGCTTATCAACGTCTATTGTTTTTACGGCGTGTACTCACGATGTTGAACAACTGCGACACATCCTCAAGGTTTATCACGAAATCACTGTAATATTCATTGAGAGAATGAAGTGTGATATTTCCGTTTTCAACATCATGGTTGACAATACGCTTTACGAGTATGCCTTTTTCTTTATGGACGATTACAAAATCCCATTTGTTGTAGTGGAGCTTGCTTTTCCAGAAATCATGCCGCACATTCCTGCACAATAAGATGTCGCCTTCAAGATAACTCTCGTAAGATCCGTTGTCCATGCTATCGCCTTTGACCTCGAAGCATACATAACTGCCACGGTGTTCGACATCATCTGCAAACGGTATCGTCGGAAGGCTTTCGGTATATTCATCGTCATTAAAACCAACCAGATAACCGGCGTAAGCATATTGGTTAACAAGCGGGACATGCATGATTTTCATTTCAGAAAAGACAACAGGCTTGCCGTTTTGATTACCCGAACTATGTTCGTTTTTTAAAAGATTACTCATGAAAAAAGCAGTCGTTTCAGGAATTTTTCGTTCGCCTTTTTCCCAATACTGAACTGCTCTGGTGCCCACACCAATCGATTTTGCAATGTCCGCCTGGTTCATTTTTAACTTTTTCCTGATTTCTTTAAACTCTAAGTAGTTCATTATTAAATATTTATAATTATTTTAAAAAAAAACGAAATTTGTTCTTTTTTTATTTTGAAATAACGAACAATGTTCGCATATTTGCAATGTAATCAATTATCATTACGCAAATATATAAAAAATACTGCAGTATATACTATATAATGTGTATTAAATAAATTTTAACTTTCGACAAAATATTGCTAAAACGCCTGCTTTTATTAAAGATTACGAATTAAACGCAATTTTTTTAGCTTAAAAAAAATACCGTAAATAGTGCGTGTAAAGAAGCACGGCCGAAAACATTAACCCGAACTATTTGCGCAAAAATCGGAACAGTATTTATATTGCCTCCGACCGCCTGAAATCACCCTAATTTGAAAACACACCCTAAATCACACCCTAATGAGAAGAAGTAAAGAACTTATCGAAAAACGCAAAGAATTTGTTATAAAATATGTTACGCTCAACCAGAGCAAACAAATGAAAGTAATCGTCACCGAACTTACAGAAATGCTGTTCCTATCTGAAAGAACAATCTACAATATCCTGATGGCCGGTGCAGAATGTTAAAATGAATGCTTCATCGCAACGCTGATTCCTACATCGGCTGCATGCAAACCAAATCACATTCCTCCTGAAATAATTCAACCTTGCAATACACATGAAAACCTGTTACGAATAGCCTTGTAGCGTTATGACGCACAGGTTAAACGAAATTTCACCGGGATTTCAGTAAGCATAAATTGCAGCGGCAGGCAGCATTCAGGTTTCACAAAATCATAAATCTCTCGGGCACATACCTGACGAAGCAGAGATTTATTGCACGCTTAATCTAAAATAACAAAACATAAATAAAAAACAGAAGCTATGAAAAACGATAAAAAAAGCAAGAAGACACAGAAAAAACAAAAGCCCGGCGAAAAAGAAATCGGCGATATGATTGACGGTCTCGCCTATCAGGATGAAAAGAAAAACATTCGAAAAAGCAAGAGCTTCCTTGACAACTTATACTTATTAGATCAGTAATAACAAATAAACATATGTCAAAGGACTATGCCATTATTTTTTATAAAATATAAAAGCTACAGCAAAAGAACGAATGAATTTAGAAAATATAAAAATATTATTAATAGGTACAGCCGTGGCCTTTTCCGGAGGGTTGCTGCGCGTATTGATTTCCATCCAGAACAAAGAAAAAAAGCAGCCGTGGGAACATGCGGTTACGCTGATCATTGTGATAATAGTCGGACTTACATCGAGTTACGTAATGCACAAAGCCAACCTTGACAACAAATGGTATTCTACCGGTATATTATTTTTGCTCGGATACTGTTATGATAAGTTCCTATTGATCATTACCAAGAATTTTCCAAATTGGATTGACAAAGCAGTAAAAGGATATCTCGAAAGCAGGTACGGCATTTCTATCGATGATGAACCCGAAAAGAACGATGAACAAAACCATACTATATAAATTTACGGCACATAATACATATAGATTTCTGAATTTCAAATAATTGCAAATGCCAATTAATCATTATCCCGACTTACTGCAATTACAGAATTGAACGCCCTAAAAATTATAATCTGAGTAAAAAAAGAATGAATTTTGAATTTTAAAATCGAAGCAACATGATTTCAAAGAAAACGATCACAACAATAATCGAATCAATATTAAACATCATAAGGTCATTAAAAAAATAATGCCCTAAAAAATAAGCCGATAACACAAACCCTAAAATTAAAACAATGGCAGACCTAACAACAGTTAAAAACTGGTTTAAAACAAGCTTAAAGCCTACAAAACTTCAATTTTGGACAACGTGGGATTCATTTTGGCACAAATCTGAAAACATCCCGGCCAATCAAACCAAACGCTTCAATATTAAATCCAATGTTGGCCATACCCATTCCGTTAAGGACATCATTGGCCTGCAACCTCAATCCCAGAACCCGAGGTCTGTATTGAGTAAAGGCTGGGAGAACGATTACATGTTCTTAAACGAAAATCAACTCGGCATGTTCAACAGCAATAATAGATAATAAATGACTATGGCCATTAAAAAACCAACAACAAGAGACGGGTTAAAAGAATATTTTAAAACGGGTGAACGTCCAAGCCAGGAACAGTTTGCAGAATTATTTGACAGCTATACGCATTTGAACGAATTGAATTTTGGCATTACCGCAACATCAACAGCTGACACCGAAAACCAATATTATCGTTTTTATAAAGCGATTGACCTCAAAAATCCTATCGGCTATATCACCGTCAAGGCTGAAGAAGAAGAAGAAGGGATAATCGAGGAATTCGAACCTTTTAGTGAGGCGCCACAAAATGATATATTGAAAAAGGATATGGCTAAAACCGCTGAAACGGAAGCGCCTGAAGGCTATAGGCATGTATTGAGCCGCAGGATCTATTATAAAAAAATTGCGGTAAAAATAAGCAAGTCAATTGATCTTGCCACTTATTCCCCTGTCATTATAATTGAACGCTACAGGCAGTCAAAAAAGAACAAAAATGGTTTAAGGCCAAAAGGATACCTTCAGGAAAATGAGCGCGATGCAACAAAAGCGCAAAGAAAGTCAGAATACCCGGTAACCGGTCACGACATGGTCATCGATCTGGAGCCTATTCATTATTTCAGCCCGGCAGATAAATATCAGAATTTTACACCTTCGGGCAGCCTTAAAAAGAAAGGTTCTTTTGTGATGACAAGCCAAAGCAAACCTTTTGAGCTCGCAAGATTAAGCCTGAAGATCAAAATCAATGGTATTTCTTACCGCTCGCAACCGATACATTTCAGGATTGTCCTGGGGACTTCGCATGACGCGGATCCCATAAATTTTATATTTGGCTAATAAAATAGCCTAAACCTTATCCCGTTGTGGAAGCCCCAATTTCATGTAGCCCTTTTAGGATGAACCGGAAGCGTAATTTTGCGCCAGCAATGGCACTACCCTATTTACCTTGCGGATTGCCTTGGGAATTTTCTTTAAATGGCAACTTTAATACACAGCCTGCAATAGCAGACTGTATGAGACGGCCAACGAATGGGACGCCCTCAGGGATAAGGTTTTAAATATAAATAATCAGCATAGTAATCGATACAATAAGGACTCTTTTTGTCCACACCTACATAAATAAAAACCTTATTCCTTTGTGGAAGTCCTGCTTTCAGGAAACCTTTATAAGACGACCGGGAGCGTACCCGCCAAATTATGGCGCTACCCGACTTACCTCCCAGGCTCTTTTGGGAATCTTTTAAATGGCAACTTAACAGACAGCCTGCAAAAGCAAGCTGCATGAGACGGTCAACGCATGGGACGTCCTCAGGAGTAAGGTTTTTTTACTAAAACACGTTGCAGGTTTATTTTCAGGGCAAATTCAATATTCCCTGTTTCGAAATAACAAGCACTTATCTATAATCCAATGTAAGCCCTTCCTTTTTAGGTTTGTCAGGCTGAAATGCTGCACCGTCGCGATCAAGGGGAGATCGCGACCGGAATGGCAAATACAATCCATACTAATACATGCAAGAAAATGAAAGAAACGAGAACTGCAGACAAAAACGGCAATAAACAGCAGCGCGGGCAGCACAAGCAGGATACCACGAAAAAAGGAAATGCTGCCGGTAAAAAAGTTTCACCTCACCATATGATACCGGCCGTTCACGGGTCACAACCCGCATTTTACGACGGATCGGAACTTATGCACGCAAAACTCCGTAACAGCCTTCAAAAAACCGGCAGTCTTCAACATCCGGATACGCTCAAAAAAGAAACAGATTATAAGAAGACACTTGGAGCAAATGACCTCATGGACTACCATGATTTAAAGTCAGGTACCTATATCCCTAAAACTGCAAAAGAGCGTTTGCATATGGCAAATGTTGGCAAACAAAATGCCGAAATACCATTTAAAGCAAAAGAAATTGCGTCGGGGATACTTAACCGGGTTCCTGAAATGATGCGTAAAAGCGCCGCAGATGCAGTAAAAAAACCCATTTCAAAACAAATTCCGGCTAAAACACAAAATACTGTAACCGCGCCGGCAGCCATTACCAAAACTGCAGTTGAAGAAAAAACTGCCGTAAAAGATATTGCGGCAAAAATGCCAAATAAAGTTCCGCAGCAGGTTACAAAAACCGATCTCCCGGTTTTGGCAAAAAAACCTGATGTTCAACAGCCCGTGGCAAAATCACAACCCAAAACACTGCATCAACCCATAAAAACATCAAATCAGCCTGTTAATGCTCCTACTGAAACACTGGTCACTGCAACCCAAAATCACGATGCTAAGCAGCACCAACCGCCGACAGGAAACCTTAAAAACGTAAAAGAAAATAATGAGAAGGAAGTAAAAATTGTCATTCCAAAAAACATCGGTCCGGTAATCGCACCAAGACTCGATGCCGCCGTTGATCGTGAAAACAGCGAAGTAGCCCCAGACCCTGATACGACACTCAACATCAAAGGACTTGTTGCCATGGCACAGGAATTCAGAGACCAAGGCAAGGCAGCACAAACACAAGCGACAACACAAAAAGGAGCAATAACCGTTTTAAACGGCACGGTCAAGGGACTTGAAAAAGATGTCCAGCAATCGGATGCCGACCTGAAAACGGTAGAAAAAAATGTAACAATAAAAGAAAACACTGTCGCACTCGCCGGCAAAGGACTCGCAACTTCTATAAGCAGACAGCATAAGGTCGAGCAGGAAGTTGGTACCTACCAACAGGAATACAATAAAAATAAAGGCAAAGCCGATGATCTTAACCGAGAAGCGGCAGGCTTGCTCGGCGGCTCGCAGAAAAACGAAGACCCCGGCGAGGCAGATTCCGGAAAGCTTACACAAAAATTAAAAGAACTCAGCTCCGGCGCCGCAACGATATCACAAGCCATATCGCGGTCAGGCAACACCACGCAAAAGTTATCGCAAGAAGCACAACAGGCCAAACTGCAAAATGAAAAAACACAAAAAGACATTGCCGCTTCCAAACAAAACCTGGCAAAGGCCAAGGAAAAAATAACGGCAGACCATCAAAAAAATAAAAAAGCTAAAGCGCAATTAACTGTACTTACACCGCAACTGAAGAAAAACGAAACCGAAACAAAAAAATTAACCACCGAAGCAAACGCCTTGTTGCTGGACTCCTATATCATCGAAAAAGACATCCACAAAACCCAGGAGAACTATTACAAAGACATGGCGACTGTTGAAGGAATTAAGAGCCTCAAACAAAAAGAAACCGAAAAAACACAACCCGTCGCATCATCCGTAAGCCGCGAAGAAAAACTGTTGACAGAATTTGCCCCGCTAGCTTCTGAAGCGGCACAAATCAATTACTTATCCAAACTTAATGACAGCGATCTCGAGTTGCTGAGAATTACGTATGATGCCTTTATCGCCAATTTCGACAACAGCGAATCCGAAAGGCAGGCGCAAATCCAACAGAATGCAGCCGCTATCCGGGACAACCAAATCGGCATCCATGACAACAAGCGCAAAACCGCGCTCAAAAAACCGATGGCCCTAGCCACCAAAAACCTCGGCAGGATCACTGGCATAAAAAGATTGTGGATGTCGGTTTCCCTTGCGCTGTCAGGCATTTGGGATTCTGTTAAATCAATCAGCGTTGTAGAGATTATCAAGACCCTACTCTACCCTTCGCGCTGGGTACAAGCCATAAGCGAATCGATCAGCGGCATCTGGACAGACCTCTCCGACTGGAAAGGATTTTCACAGGATCCGGTCGGCATGATATTGCAAAAAGCCGCCGGAATCGCCAACAAGCTTTTGGCCATAACCGGCGTGATTACCGGCATATTGGGCGTGTTAACCGTACTAACAGCGATAGGCTCTGTCTTTACCCTCGGTGGCATGGCGCCGCTCGCAATATGGCTCGGAAGCGCCACGATTACGATGGGTACCGTAACCTTCTGGGTAGGTGCAGTAGCGCTCGGGCTCAACATCCTAAACGGCATCAAGAACATCTACGACATCCATACGGCCAAGACCGCCGATGTGATGCTCAAGAACACCGGCGAGCTCAAGAGCGACATTGCCAACTCGGGCATGGCCATCATGGCCATGGTCGGCGGCAAAGGCTCCAAGAAAGGCGGCGCGGCCATTAAAGACCTGGCCAAGAGCAGCCCTAAGACCTTCGGGAAGCAAATGTTCACAGCAATGGGCAACAGTATAAAGGGCACGATTGTATCGATTCCTAAACGCATCGCCTCGCTGTTCAAAAGGGAAACATGGGTACGCGGCTACCAAGGATTCAAGGCCACTTATGGGAAGGTGAAAAACTGGACGAAGGAGAAATTTACGAAGAAGCAAACCGCGCCCGTTAAGAACGACCCGATGCGTCATGGACCTTATGAGGAGCATATTGGTCCTGATAGGATGAATGAACAGCCTTTGACTGAGAAGAAAATAACCGAAACTATTGATGACGGCAAACACTTACAAGATGAAAATGTGCCAAACTCGAAAAAAGAGAATAAAGCCCTTAAAGAATTCGAAGAAGACATTGCAAAAAAAGAAAAAACAGGACCAGAATTAGCAGGCCTAAGTAAAAAAGCTGCCGAAAGAAAACAAATGTGTTATGATTTTTATAAAGAACATGGTATGCCTCATGATGATATAAAGTCGCACTTAAATGGTATTAATTTTAATAAACCTGTTAAAGTTATACGGGTCCCGCCTGACGGTCTTGGTCCAGAAGGAAACGAACTGTATCAATTTACGAGACAAAATACCGAAGGAAAAGCCCTTAAAGGAAACTATTATACTGACAATCCAGTCAGCAAACCATCAGAGTTAGGTGTAGCAGACACATACGAAGTGCCAGATGCAAATAGAAACCTAACCGATATTGTTAAATCACGAAAGCAAGAAAAAGTTATCTTTGACAAATCAAATCCTATGGTGGGCTTAAAAAGTACTGCTGGACCTATTGATGATACATGGAGCTTTAGAGACAAATCAATACCGACACCAGGCGGAGCCGAACAAATATATATACCTAAACAATAACTATTATGTACACAAGATTATACTTAAACAGAACCAAGAAAAAATATAGGGAAACTTTAGAAATGGCATTAGCTGAAACTTTATTTTTAACACAAAGAACCCCCAGCATGACTATGTATAAAGTGATTTACGATCAACTTGTAGACATTAAGGAAAATATCATATTGAAGAATGTTGTCTTCACTGAGGATGAAATTTTTGGGCGATATAACCTGGGGGCAATTGCCGTTAAAAACTTTGAGGTTGAAGAAGATGAATACGCTCAGAAATTATCTGATGTTTTTGGAGGATCTATAGATTATTATCAAATGCCTGAGGAATAATCGATTTATGTCATAACAACCTCTTTACACCATGTATACACGATTAGAAAACAAAATGACCAAAAAATACTTCAGGGAAATTTTAACTGATGCCTTAAACCAAGCCACAGAAGAGTATAATTTAAATCCAGACAGTGCCCTAAATGAATCTTTTTTCAATCAGCTAAAAGACATAAAAAAACAGTTATAGAGGAAAATGCTGTTTATACTTATCCGGAAGCTTCTAAAAGATATCCGATGGGCATAATGGCTATTAGGAATTTTTATGAGGATGAAGCAGGAGACTATCCAAAGAAATTAAGCGACATTGCGTGGGGGGGGTCCTATTATCCTAACATGGAGGAAGAATAATTATCAATACCACCTATTTCCTCTATGCCAAACAAAAGAAAACCGCAAGTTCACAAGCCTTGTGGTTTTTTTATTTAGATAAACACTGTTATAGTTGAAGCCAAGACTTCGGCAAGCACATGTTCACGACAATGGGCAACAGTATAAAAGGTACGATTGTACCGATCCCGAAACGTATCGCCTCGCTGTTCAAAAGGAAAACATGGGTACTTGGCTACCAGGGCTTTAAGACAGCTTACGAGAAGGCGAAAACCTGGACGAAGGAGAAATTGATTTAACTGCTAAATGACAAAAGAAGTTTTTACTGAAAGAAAGAGCGAACTGGTTAACCTAATCAATCATTATCTAAATTTTGATGAGATTAACTGGCAGTACAAAAATGATCTGAAAATACTTTTAGAAATCCTAACTCAGTATTCATACGAAAACAAGCTGCAAATGAAAGGAACTCTTACACATACAATTATAGACAGTTTGCAACTAGATTACACTTTAGGAGAAAAATTCATACAGTTTGATAAGGATTTAAATTAGAACAAAAATCCTGATTGTAAAACTTAAGTAAATGGAAACTATATTTCAAAAAGAATGGGATTACACCTTTTCAAAAAATGGCAATAATAAATTTATATTGTCTGTCGTATGCGGAAGCATTGCGTTATTTGAAGTTGATATAATCTTAAATCAGGAAGAAATCAACCGTTATAATGAGGATGGCGAAAAATTCATATCGTCTTTAGCTAAAACAATACGAGAAAAGCCTGAGAACTGGGGCATCAAGAAAAATTAATTAGCCAGTTAAGACCGATTAAAAATCCCGAAATTAAAACCGCAAGCCAAAAACTTGCGGTTTTTTTATGGAAATAGCATCCTGCCGACACGTATACGTTAGGGATTCCTTCGGCAGTCGCAAGCTCGTGTGCAGCAAGTATCCTGACGTTGCACAAAGGGTCTCCATTTTGTGACAAAAATTTCCGCAACAACAGATCCTGCGTATAGCCCGACCGCAGCGAAACGCCCAAAACAACACAGGACAGGCATCTTCAAGGCATGAAATACTACTGCAACTATAGATCAAATATCCAGGAAACCTTTAATTACACCTAAAAAAAAAGCACCTTTGAATCCCGGGACCGAGGCCGGAAATTACCATTGGCCGCTTCACCCCCGAAGCGCTGCAGGGGCTGATAATAAAGCAATGCACGGAACAACCGGTGCCTGACCTGCTCCCTCCTGCCGGTACTCGAACCGGCAAGACTTTAAAACTCCTGTAAATTACTTAGCAACATCTAATGCCCATAATATGATAACAGCACTATCAACAATCAAAGATTGGTTTAAGAACGGCGATAAACCGACAGAAAGAGAATTCAGCGATACCTGGGATTCATTCTGGCACAAGTCAGACTACATCCCGCAAAACAAAGTGGTCATTTCTCCTTCGGAAGATTTCGGTCTGCTTTTGTTCACCCTGAGGCAGTCCGGCACCAATGCTCCGGAAATGACCGTCCTGCACAGCGATTTTACTTATGACTCGGCATGGCTGATTCATTATGAAGGTCCCGGAAATTATTACGTCCACAACGATGAAGAATATACCGGCTGGGCAGAGCAATGCTTTGTATTTACGAGCCAGCCAGCCAAGGAAGGCATCGAAATCAGGGTAAAGCAAGCCGATCCTTATCAATTACAGGTCAGAACCATGTCTAATGGCATATTATCAGATAACCTTTTAGACGGAAGCGTGCTGTTTGAAGTCAGGATCAGGCCAGGACAATACTAATAACTTCACTTGCGACGGCCAAAATACCCTATATAACATTCAATGCAAACAATATGATAACAGCACTATCAATCATCAAAGACTGGTTTAAGACTGGCAAGAAACCCACAGAAAGGCAATTCAGCGATACCTGGGATTCATTCTGGCACAAGTCAGAAGGCATCCCGAAAAACAGGATCGCCAAATCTACCACAGAAGAATTCGGTATGCTTTTGTTCACCCTGAATCAATCAGGCACCAATCCTCCTGAAATTACCGTCCTGCATAACGACTTTACATACGACCTCCTATGGCTCTTTTATTATAACGGCGAAGGAGATTATTATCTCTGTTCGGATAACCAGGTAACCTACTGGGCAGATGGGAATGCCTATTTCTCTGCCAGCCAGCCTTATGCCCGCGATACCACTGTAAGGATAGCAGGATCTGGCGGCTACTGCATCAGGATCAATACGTATGATTCCGGGAACTTGTCGGATAACCTTTTAGACGATACAGTGATGTTCCAGGTCAGGATCAAGCCAGGCTATTACTCTCAAGGCTAGACTTTTTTGCTTTTCCCATGTTAAAAACGCACACCTCAGGAATTAAGGCGATATTTTTAACCCTGAAAGGGTTTGGAACCCTTTCAGGGTTAAAAAAAAGACTACTGCAACTACAGAATCGAAGCCCCGAAAAATTATTGTTTGAGATAAAAAACTATCAAATTTGAATCTCTAAAATAATTTAAACGATATGCAATCAAACCTATTACAACAGTTACTTGGGCGACTAAGGCAATTTGCCATGCAGCTCATCGACATGCCCTTAAAAGCTGCTTTTAAATCTGCATTGGCCGAATCACGGCTGAAAAAATTCGTCGCGAGCGAAACAGAAAACCCGGTTCCGCAAGATCCGCCCGCTCAGGCACCCTCTCCTGAAAGCACGGCTGTCGCCTCAGCCAGCGACCAAAAATCTGCCTGCTGGAAAGCCTATCTCGAAAAAGGAGGACAATGGGACTATGAAAGATGGAGCAAAACTTACAGCGATAATATGAAGCGCGCGCTGCAGGCCAATATCGCTGTCAATCAATACCATCATGAAATCGGGTGGGGGCTCAAGGAAGTAAGCATCCGCATCGACGGCAAAAAGGAAACCCTGTCCATAGCCGACATTGACGCCATGCGAGGCATCGAAGTAAGCCAGGCAAAATATACTACCCGATCGAAAGCCGCCATGAAAAAGATAGCAAGACACGAGGCACTCGTAAAAAAAGGATGGGACATCACATGGAAAATAGCAGGAACAGCCAGCCTGCCGTTGCTTAAAGAACTAAAAAGAGCAGGCATCAATATCACCTATTAATACAATTTTTATGACCGGAACAATGCATCAGAAAACAACAGGCCAACGCGAAGAAAGCTTTCAGTACTGGCTTATGAACATGGAGGACAGCATCTCTAAATTCCTCTCCAAATTTGAAAAAGGAACTACAATCCTCGATTATTCGATAGCACCTCTTGATATCATAGAAAAATTAATCCTGGATTCTTTCGATACTATTGACGAAATTAACAGAGACAAAAGCTTTTATGATGAACTTGCCCGTTACACGGGCGAAACCTTCAGGCGCAGGCTCGGAGGCAACTGGAAACTCGACCTTGACATTACCAGCGCTTATTATAACCTACCTGTGCTTGATTATGCTACACCGGTCTGCCCCCATAAATTAATTACGGCCTGCATCAGCCGCAAAGAAGGCAGCTTTTTATCTGATGTACTTATGGGCAGCATACGTGAAGAGCTGCTCAGGAAGCAATCAGAAAGAACATCGAAAACTGCTGCCTGATCGTCCGTTTTGCAACCTGCTGCAACTACAGAATTGACACGTTTGAAAATTATTATTTAATGTAAAAAAAGGGCAATTTTGACCCTTGAAAGCACTGAGAAACGAACATTAAAAAACAATGAGATCAGAACAACTGCAACAATTATTCACACATCTTGAAGAAGTAATCGTATGGCGTATCGATAATCCTTCAGAAGATTTTAATACAGCACCGAAATTGAGCGCCGGTGACCTTGAAGGGTTTTCACCCGGACGCTTTATTTCAGACAAAGAGCTTACCGATCAGGAAGTCGTCATCTTTCTAATGGCATTATTACCAAGACTAGATGCGTCGCTATTAAGACGAATCCATTTGCAAAAACCAAATACTGAACTGTTTGATTTATGCGCGACCAATGAAAACGGCAGGCTCTTTTATCCTACAATTGAAGCGGCCCAGTACATACTGGGCGGCGACAATATCCTGAAACGCCTCAGAGCATTACAATATTTTAATGACAGTAATGTCTTATTGCGTGAAAACGTTGTGGTATTTTCTGATAAAAATAACGAGCCCACTGCTTTAAGCACCAATCTGAATATCAGCCAGGAGGCTTTCGACAGGATTATCCTCGATTCAGAAATGCTGCCGAAAATGAGCGACCGTTTTCCGGCAGAGCAAATATTCACCCGAAGATCCTGGAATGATTTAATTCTTCCTGAATCTATTCTAACAGAACTCCAGAGCATAGAAGCCTGGTACACCAGCAGCCAGGTCCTTATGAAAGACTGGGACATGCAAAAAACACTGAAGCCGGGTTATAGGGTGCTATTTTTTGGCGAACCCGGAACCGGTAAGACACTCGCCGCAAGCCTTCTCGGAAAATACACCAACCGCCCCGTTTTCAGGGTAGATGTCTCTATGGTGGTTTCCAAATATATAGGCGAGACCGAAAAAAAGCTGGCCAGATTATTCGACATGGCAGAAAACAAAGACTGGATACTGTTTTTTGACGAGGCCGATGCCATATTCGGAAAGCGAACCAACGTGCGTGACGCACACGACAAATATGCCAACCAGGAAGTTTCCTATCTCCTGCAACGCATCGAAACGTTTTCGGGACTCATCATACTGGCATCCAACTACAAAAATAACATGGATAAAGCCTTTACGCGACGCTTCCATATGTGCCTCCGCTTCCCTAGTCCGAAGCAAACGGAACGTTTGCGTATGTGGCAGGAAAACCTGCCGAAGCAACTCCTCATCGATGACATCAACCTTGAAGAAATCGCCGGGCGCTATGAACTTACAGGCGCCAACATCATGAATATTATACAGGATGTCAGTTTAAAAACAATCGCAATGAATGCCTCCGAGTATCGCGTCAATCGCCAATTACTGCTGGAGTGCATCAAGAAAGAATATGTAAAAGAAGACCGGGTGTTCTCATAACGCCGCCTTTACCCTTACAACATACAAACGGGCCGCAGGATTTTTCCCGGGTCTGAATGCTATGCATGACGCAGTCTTTACAAGCCGCGTCATGTATGGCAAAGACAATTGTAATACCTATTAAAAACATATGAAATGAAAGCCGCACCAACAGTAACGAACAACCCGCAGCAGGCAGCTGAGAAAAAAAAGAACAAGCAAAGGCAGTCAGCGACCGCCCCAACCTTCGTACGCGAAATTGAGATTGCCAACGCCCAGACACAAAAACCCGGCGCCGCAAAAGGAAACGCGAATAAAGCCGGCGGCAATGCCGATACCGCTCACGACGGTGTTCCTGCCTTTCATGGCGCACAATCTGCCTACAGCGGGGGATCTGAACTGATGTATGCGCAACTCCGCGCAAGTATCGCACAAACCGGTGATAAGGGCCATGCCGATACGCAACAAAAGGAAATGAACTATAAGAAAACCCTGAGCATAGCAGAACTCAGGGATTATCAGGATAATAAACCGGATAGCGCCGCAAAACCTGCCGCTTCACAACAGCCTGCGGCCAACGCACCGGCAACAGCGGCTCCTGCCATAGCAAAAACGACTGTTGAAACCAAAACAGCAGCCTCCACTACCCCACAAGCAGAAAAATCTGCAGAAAATCCTGCGGCACCACAAGAGGCCGTTGATACCACACCAAAAACAGCGGCTGCAAATCCAGCCTTCGCCGGCCTGACCACACAGGTAGGCGCTACCGCAAAAGCCCAAAAACACCACGAAGCAGCAACCAAATCATCGCATGATGCCCAGGAAGCAGCACCTTCGCCGTCAAACGAGCGCGAAAGCAAGGCACAGGCAGGGCAGGTCGATAACATGGATGCACAAAAACCCGGCACGTTCAGCGCAGAAGATTTCAGGGTACAGCTGAAGAAGAAAATAGAAGGCATGACGCTTCCTACAGACGAAAAAGAAGCAGACAATTTTGAAAGTCACAATAACATCAAGGAGGTCAATGATGGTGCCATAAACGATGTAAAATCCGAAAAAAATGCCGCTACCGGCGCTATCGCTACAGCAACTTCACAAAAACCAAATACAAACGCACAGCCTGTAAGAACTGCAACCCCGCTGCCGCAACCGGCACACGGGAAGGCCCCGGCAGTTGTCAATGCCGCAAAGGCAATGCCTGTAAAAAGAGATGCAGCCGTCATCGAGCAGCCCGTAAAAGCACAGACAAACGAACTCGACGACCGCATGAAGGAAAATGGCGTGACAGACAACATGCTCGCCAAATCAAACGAGCCTTCTTTCACGAATGCGCTTGACCAAAAAAATAACGCAAAAACCCAAAGCAAAGCTGCCACCACACAGTTCAGGCAGAACGAAGGCGGACAGCTCGCCCAGACCCGTAGCGGCGCGCAGGAAGCGGCAACAGCACAAATCGGAGGCATGTTTGCCGGACGCAAGGCCGGACTCAACAAAGCCCATGGTAACCAGAAAGAAACTGCCGATAAAGACAATAAAGCACGCAAAGAAGTTGCAGACCGCGTGAACGGCATCTTTGCCAAAACGCAAACCGATGTCAACGCCATCCTCAAAAACCTCGACGGCACCGTAGCCAAGCTGTTCGATGACGGCAGCAAGGCGTCAAAAATCGCTTTCGAAAAGCATGTCCAAGACAATATGCGCGCCTACAAGAAAAAACGCTACGGCGATGCCTATAAAAGCTACGGCGCACTGGCAACTGCCGGACTCTGGCTTTGGGACAAGGCAACAGGCCTTCCTGACGAGGTAAACGAATTCTTCGTCAGCGGCAAGCAAAAGTATATCGACACCATGGATGGCTACATCATAAAGATCTCAAATTTAGTAGCCAACGAGCTTAACGCCGCAAAGGCAAGGATCGCTGCCGGCAGGAAAGAAGTACAACAATACATCACCGGCCTCTCGCCTGCCCTGCGCAAACTCGGCAAAGATGCCATTAACGCGATACAAGGAAAATTCAGCGAGCTTGAAGAAACCGTAAACGCCAAGAAAGACGCGCTCATCGACACGCTGGCCAAGAAATATGCCGACAACGTGGCAGCCATAGACAAACGCATCGAAGACCTAAAAGCAGCCAACAGCGGCTTTATCAACCAGGCGCTTGGCGCATTGGCTGGAGTCTTTGCCTTTATCATCGATAT
Source organism: Flavobacterium sp. (assembly GCA_029946065.1). GTDB lineage: Bacteria > Bacteroidota > Bacteroidia > Flavobacteriales > Flavobacteriaceae > Flavobacterium. The sequence continues at coordinate 10,326 of JAQSDU010000020.1, read as the reverse complement.
GAAAAACAAGCTCCTATCGCTGCTCTCTAAAGTAGCCGATGTGATCATGGCCATCATCACCGACCCGATCGGGTTCTTCAGCAACCTTATCGCCGGCGTGGGCCAGGGCTTCTCGAACTTTACGGCCAATATCTGGACACACCTCAAGACCGGTTTCTTTGGCTGGCTTACCGGCGCCATGAAAGGCATTTCCTTTACCATGCCTGAAGACGCATTCTCTATAAAAGGCGTCTTCTCGATCGCCATGCAGGTACTCGGCATCGGCTGGGAAGGCATCCGGGCCATCGGAGCCACCGTATTGGGCGAACCGGTCATCAAGGCGCTCGAGACTGGCCTCGAGGTCGTACAAATCATCCGCAAAGACGGCATCGCCGGACTGTGGGAATACCTCAAAGACCAGTTCCAGGATCTCAAGGCCACCGTTATGGATGCCATTATGGACATCATACAAAACCAGGTCATACAGGCCGGTATCAAATGGATATTAGGGCTACTCTCCCCTGTCGGAGCCTTCATGAAGGCGCTCATGGCGATTGTCGACGTAGTGAAATTCTTCATACAGCGCGCCGCCCAGATCATGGACCTCATAGATGCCTTTATGGAAAGCGTGGCTGCCATTGCCGGCGGGAAAGTTGGCGCAGTAGCCAAATCTATAGAGAACGCGCTGGCCAAATCGATACCGGTGCTTATCGGGCTTTTGGCCTCTATACTGGGCATCAGCGGGCTTGCAGACAAGGTGCTTGGCGTGATCAAAAAGATCCGCGACCGTATTACCAAGGGTATTACCAAGTTCTGGAATTTTGTGAAGGAGAAAGGGAAAGCGCTGCTTGGGAAAGTAGGCATAGGCGGTAAAAAAGACAAGCAAAAGGTTGATGACAAGCATCTCAAGAACATGGATACGGAGATTGCGCCTGAAACATTTACCATGAATGGCAAAACACATACGCTGACTTTCGAGAAAGACGAAATTTATATGTCCAGTGATAAGGGAACTTTAACCCGCAAGCTAAGCACATTCAGGAAATATGTTAATGACAAATCTAACGAAGGTCATTTTGAAGTGAAAAATGATGTCATATCAAATGAATTGGCGACGCTTGAGGGCAGAAATGACAAAGTCAGGAAAGACCTGAGAAATGTTGTCAAACGCAAAGACAGCCCTACAAAAGCAAGTGATACTACTAAAGCACAACAAGAACTGGATCAATTGGGTGCAGACATCCATAAATTTGGAGACACTCATAAAATGGGCGATCTTGAGGCCTCTAAAAAAGGTGATCACAAGAAGTATAAGCCTGAAAAAATAGATTTGTTTGCTGATAATAAACAAATAAAAGTAAAATATTCCTATGAAGTAGAGGTGGATGGCAAGAAAGAAAAAAGGACATTTGAAAATAGCCTTAGACTTGTTGACATAAATTCAAAATTAATCGAACAGAAGGCTAAAGGATATAATCTCGTAACCAAAGAGACGGGAACCAGAGGAAAAACAGCTTCTGCAAATCAAGTTGCTACTAACGAAGCTATAAAAGGCCTGAAAAAAGATCCTGAGCAAAATATAGAATTTAATGCTTCACACATGATTGCAGACCAATTTTTGGGCTCTGGTTATAAAGACACTTTAAACCTTGTAACTGCTTCTGGTCCATACAATAAAGAAATCATGAGAGGTGCTGAGGAAACATTGCTTGATTCTTTAAATGATATTGAAAAAGTTTACAAGAGAAAAAATATCCAAAATTATATTACCTTTGACATAATAGTTACCGCTCAATTAAAAGAGTTAACTGATAACGGAATGTCAGGGATATTGGAAAAACTGAATCCAAATACGGAAAAAGGAATGCTGGAAAGTTTGCACAAGACCTTGGCTACAAAAACAGACCCAAAACTGATAGAATCAATGACTTATATGGTTTCAAAAGTAAAACTAAATGGATCTCAAGAAATAGAGCATAATATTGATTTAATAAAAATCGGACGCGACGAAACACTAAAACAAGCATTAATTGATTAAATATGGAAAATATAAAGACCTTTTTAGAAAACTTTACCAAACAAGAAGCAGAAACAATTTATTTATTTAGGCAACCTAATATTGAAGAATTTAACAAAGCACTTCAGAAAATGAATGAATATAGTGTTGATGATCTGCACAATAAATTTGGTATGATTCCATCAACACAACTTGAAGAACCAGAATTCTACGAACAATGGAGTACGAAAAAATATCCTAATCCGAGACACATCTATAAAATAAGTCAATATAAGGATGATATTTACGGGGATGTTTATGTAGCATATCTTTCTGTAAGAAATCCAATTGCTGAAATTTTTACTTATGGTGGATGCCTATTTATATCAAGAATAGACAACGAATTAAAAATAATAAAATTTTACACTTTTGGAGATCCGATGCTAATAAAAAAGAAGTTCGAAACTAGCGTTGGTGGCTTTGGGGACATTTCTTTTAAAACATTAAAAAGCCCCGTAAGTGTTGAGCGTTATAGAGAGCCAGAAGATGAAGATGATTCTATGGAACACTACAATAAGGATATTTAATCAAAACAAATCATATCACCCTAATTCCAAAAAAGCGAAACCCTCTCAGGTTTCGCTTTTTTTTATCACTTACTGCAACTACAGAATCATCCACCCAAAAAATTTCTCCATCCCAACACCAACCCCGATATTTGTAACGGTTAGTAAAGGTTGATAATCCCGCGGCAGGGCCTGATTAAACGAGTCAGTCAAAGCCCTGCCGCGTTGGGATTACCAACAAATCCACAGCAACGGCCTTTTTGTCCCAGCCATATTTATACATTAACGCCAAAGAAGCAGCGCTCCATAAAGTGCTGCTTTTTTTGTTGGTGATAATCGCACAAAAACACAAAAATTCCCATAGCCGGCCCGAAAAATCATCCTTCCACCCCGCCGACAAACCACCCCGCAACCGTCCATAAAATACAAAACCTGCCGTTCAAACACAATAAGAATCCCACAAATCGGCCGAGTAGAAATACTTGTTTTTCTAACGATTCCGCAAGCAAAAAAACCATTTACCTCAAAAACGTCAAAAATGTTCGTTACTAAAAAAATAGTTTATTGCGATTTTATTTTTTGATATTTTTGAAAAATAAATACAAATTGTTTAATTTAACCCCAAAACCATGGCAGAACAAGTAAAAAGAGCCTACGCCGTAAAAGATGTAGAAATGTTCATCGCAATTGCAACAATCATCGACAACGCGCTGGCCAGCCAGGAATTCCTCGCCACCAAGCGATCCAAATGGACAGCCGACTACTTTAAGGACATCCGCTCCCGTATCGACAGCCTCATTGAAAACCATTTCGGCACAGACAATGCCCAGGCACTGCGCAATGCCACCGCAGCCGTAATGGCCTTGCAAAATGTGGCACTGGCCAACCTGGCAGAATTAAAAGTGCAGATTACCGAAGATTTCAAAAAACAACCGGCCCGCAGAGACGAATTGCTCACCCTACTGGGCTTTCGTGATTTTCAGCGCGATGCCGCCCTTGGCGATCAGGAAGCGCTCATCAGCCTGCTGTACCGCTACAAGTCAGGCCTCACCGATTCCCTCAGGGCAGAGTTACTCGATAAGGATATCTCGGCAACCACCCTCGACAACATCCTGAATTATGCCAACACCCTCAAAGAAGCCGATGTGATACAAGAAGGCAAAAAAGGAGAGCGCCCGCAGATCACTGCTGAAATGATCACCCGTTTCAACGACATCTATCAGGAAGTGATCAGCATTGCCAACATCTCAAAGAAATTCTACAACGGCAACCCGGCAAAAGCGGCACAGTTCAGCTTCGGAAAAATCACAAAGGGCCTCAACCAAAACAAGTGGCAGGTACCCACAGCATAAATAAAAAGCTTCCCAACCGGAAGCTTTTTTGTTGCTCCCCCTCTCCAAAGCTTTTAGCAGCTCATTCCAAACCCTTAGCAGATTGTTCTCAATCTTAGCAACAGCTTCCACACCCTTAGCAGCTCGTTCTCAGTCATAGCAACAGCTTCCAAACCCTTAGCAGCTCATTCTCAATCTTAGCAACTGCTTCCACACCCTTAGCAACTCGTTCTCAATCTTAGCAGCAGCTTCCAAACCCTTAGCAGCTCATTCTCAGTCTTAGCAGCCGCCGCTGCCCGCTAACTACACTGAACACCAAACCCAACTTCCTGCAACTACAGAATCGAGTGCCCCAAAAATTATAGATTTAGCATAAAAATAATGACTTTTGAACATCCGAAACTACAGGATCTTTTTTAACTGTTCCATATAACAGTTTTGTCAAACCACATAAATTATATATCAAATGTCATTACAAACAAGAGAAGCGTTAAAGGCCTTTTTCCTTAACGGCAAGAAACCACCGCAGGCCAATTTCCACGATTGGATCGATTCGTACCACCACCTCTCAGATGGTGAACTTGTAACATCTGCCGTCGTAGATACAGACGCGCAAACCGTTACCATTAATTTTACGGGCGGCGTTGCACCACTCGTTTTTTCAACCGGCGGAGGCCCCGGGTCGGTAACCATCGAAGACGTACAAGGGCTTACCGAAGCCTTAAACGATTTTGTAATAAAAGTACCAGGGCAAGGACTTTCACAAAACAATTTCACCAATACACAGGTCACGCAACTCCAAGAAGCGGCTACAGGCGTGAGCGACATCAAAAAATTGTTGGACACTTTCGTGGTAAAGGTACCCGGACAAGGACTTTCACAAAACAATTTCACCAATACGCAGGTCACGCAACTCCAGGAAGCCGCTGCAGGCGTGCGCGACATCAACAATTCGTTGGGTAATTATGTAGTGAAGGTGACCGGGCAGGGACTTTCACAAAACAATTTCACCAATACGCAGGTCACGCAACTCCAGGAAGCCTATGCAGGCGTGCGCGACATCAACAATTCGTTGGGCAATTATGTAGTGAAGGTGACCGGGCAGGGATTATCACAGAACAACTTTACCAACGCCTACCTGAGCCAGCTCCAAACATTGGCCGGGTATATCGGATTTTTACAGTCATACAAAGGCGAAATCGGCCTGACCCACGTCACCATCAACGAACCGATAGACGCCTCGAAACAAACGATTGAACAGACCCTGTCTGCCTTCGCGACTACAATTACCATAACAGCCGGAAAACTGCTTATAGTAGATTATACCTCTTTTCCCGGAAAAGAAAATAGGGCGATTACCCACAACCGTGCCATCTATGCCTTGCCCGTAAACCAGTACGGAAATGGACATGACGCGGTAAGCGAACAATATAAAATGAGCGATACCGCTACAGCGTTTACCGACGTGCAAAGGGTCACCCTTGATAAACAATATTCCTCTTTCGACATCAAGTACAGCGGAGATAATGAAACGATAACGCAGACACAAAACACATTCAACGATAAGGTTTACGAGTTTATCGACGGCGCCCAAAACAACCATGCGATGCTGCGCGGTCGAAAATTTACCGAAGGAAATGACGCAGAATGGACCGAAGTACTCAAACTGCAGTTTTTACGGGGCGACGTTTACAAGATCGAAACCAGGGTTGGGTTCGACGAAACACTCGCCGAAGGTTTCAACAATATCGTACAGCTTGACGCAGTTGACCTCGAAAGCGATATAACCAAGAATAGGTTCTATTTGTACGTGACAAAAGATAAAGGCAAGTATTATTTCGGCGGTTACCTTGAAAGAGCGACAGATTATCAGAATTACATCATCAAAAGTTTTAGTTCCATAGCACCCGCAATAAATAACCCCGACGGAGTCTATCATGTAACGTTAGAGTTTAGGATAAACGATTTCATGTCAAACGACCTGTCTGCGATACTGACCGTCAACGGCGAACGTTTCGAAAAAGACGCCCTCAATTTTGTACCAATCGATGCTCCTTATCAGCTCCAGGGATATCCTCAAGGCAACCGCCTGGCCTGGAAACCGGGCAGCGGCGGTAATTTTTGCATGCACAAGTTGTCCTATTCGATCAACGACGAAGAATACTATTTCAGTCTTGACCAACCCGGTATCATATATTCACGAGACGGCGTAGAGATGGTTATTAACGGTACCGGCGAAACTTATTTCGACAATTCGCCCGGAGCGATTATGCCAATCAAAATGGTCAATCACAAGGCGCAGAGTGCACTTGATTTCGAAGACATCCACCCCGACATCGCAACCAACCAACTCCGGCTCGAGAATCGCCTGAACTCACAAGATTGGGACGGCAAGGTATATGGCGAAATCAAAAACAACGGCGACGTAGTTTTTTATATCGATGCTGTTTACATAGGTCCTCTGGAAAAATTTGAAAGTGGCGTGTTCATGAGTGATTTACCCGGATTTTTTGTCGAAGCGCTCGGCAGCTCATGGAAAACCACGACAGGCATATGGCGTTCCGAAGGCAAGAACTGCCCAATTATATTTGACTGGGACGGCGAATCGAAAAAAATAAACATTTATCTTACAAACGGAGGCGACCGCTCAACAAACGCCGTGATCAAAAATGTAATATGCTTTAATTCCTACAATCTGCACAAAGAAATGACTGAAGAAGAAAAGAAAAAAGCAGCAGAAATAGCCCACAGCAAATAAAAAACGGCATATTTTAGCAAACACAATTAATTCATATCAATCCAAAAAAGCGAAACTTTTACCGGTTTCGCTTTTTTTATTGCTGCAGCTACAAAATCGCTCAAACGAAAAATTATCCTTCCGACTTAAACCGACGGATATTTGAAACGGTTAAATTGATTAATAATCATGCGGCAGGTTTATCCTTGGCTAACCCACAATTATAGTCATGCCGCTTAGGATTACGCCAATTATGAAATTTAATAGTTAATGCCTGAAAAATTTAAAATTGCCGGCAGCGCAACTCAAATCTGTAACAAGTGCATGTGATACATCTGCAATAAATTCATTACTTTTGGTAAAGCACAATTAATTAAAATATCATGAGACATTTATTGCTGATCAGTTTTATCCTTGTAAATGTTATGGCAAAAGCCCAAATCATTGAATCGGCGAGCCACAACACTACCGGCTACATTCAGGCAAATGGCACAATCGAGAACAGCAGCCATACTACTAAAGGTTATATCACAGCCAACGGCACAATCGAAAACAGCAGCCACTCGACAATCGGTTATATCAGAAGTGACGGTACTATTGAAAATGCAAACCATTCGACAGTCGGCTATATCAAAAACGATGGTGTGGTAGAAAACAGCAGTCACAGCACTATTGGCTATATCAAAAACGACGGCACGGTAGAGAACAGTAGCCACAGCACTATTGGCCATGCAAGCAAAATTAAGAAAGAATGGCTTGCTGTTACCTACTTCTTCTTCAAGTTTGAATAGCAGGAACTGCTGGGTTTCCTATTCGATAATTAATTCCCGGCTGCAAACGCATATCATTTTACTGCAACTACAGAATATACAACGCTGATTTTTTTTGTCTGCAACAAAAAACAAAGATATTTGAGAAGTTAATTTTAATAAAAATTTAACTGTAAACCAACAAGTTAAGCACACTTTTTGGGTTACTAACTTTATAAATATCAAGATTTTGAAAACAGCAAAAATTTACGCAGGGCGCACCATAGACATCAACAATTTCAGGGATATCCGAAATGTGGCAGTATCGCTGAAAGTTTCAGAAGAGCAGTTAAAAACGGCAATCTCCGCCGTAGGCCCTATATTGGAAAATGTAAGGAAGCACCTTTCTGCCTACCACAATCCGATCCTGCACCGACCAAAACGAGGTATGCGGCAATAATCATCAAAATTGTTCCGTAAAAGCAACGCTAACAAATATCCAGCATCTATTTCGCTAATACGATAAGCATCAAGCCTATACAAAAGTATGGGCTTTTTTTACTATTTTAAAATTGGGTCCGCCACCGGAAACAAAACATCAGCCGTCGGAACTGTTCCAGTATTTTCCGCCTTTACATTTTGAAAACAGGTATTTATACGTAGTTGCAGCATTTTTTAATTATATACTTTTGCTCCATCCTAATCTATTATAAACAAAAAATGAAGCCTACCATTAACGTTGCAATTATTATTTATGAAGGCGTCGAACTGGTCGACATGAACGGACCAATAGCTGTTTTCCTGCATGCCAACGGCATTATCAAAGACCGATATAATATTTTCACAGTAGCCGAAACAAAAGCGCCAGTAAAAAGCGAAGGCAGCGTGGTTACCATCATGCCTACTTACGATTTTACCGACTGTCCTGATCCGGATGTATTCATCGTACCCGGACTGCTCGACCGCGAACTAAACCCGACTGTAGCGAACGATGCCTGCATCTCTTTTATAAAAAGCATCATCATGAAAGAAAAGATCATACTCTCGGTATGTGTCGGACTTTACAATGTTGCCGCTACCGGTTTGCTCAGCGGAAGAAATGTGACCACGCACTACCTTGCCGTCAACTCCTTTCAAAAACAATACCCCGACCTCCATGTCATAAAAAACAAAAGGTTTGTCACTGACCGCAATGTAGTATCAACTGGCGGCGTAACATCGGGAATCGACGGAGCTTTGCACCTGCTTCAGCATTTAGACGGCGACACCATTGCGCAACAAGTTGCCGACATGATGGTTTATAACCGCGCAGCACCGTTGCCATCGTACACGCTGTTGCCACCGTACAATATGTGAGCCAACATCGATTTCATTGACAATAAACCAACCTAAACAATAACTTTAAAATATAGAATCAAGAAGTTTTATTACTTCAGGTGCAAAGAAATCCTCTCCACCACAATATAGGAGGAACTTAAATTCTTTATTGACGATTATAATAACAATTGGCCTTGTGACAAGCATAAAATTTACACGCCCAATGAGGTCCTTTTATATCCCGAGCTTGCCAATATCAAAATAGTATTAGACAAATCCAACCAACAGCGTTTGGAAGAGAATCTCAATTGCTGTTGTAAGTTATCTGCATAGATACAAAGCTCCCCCTACTGACTGAATCTCGAACCGCAAGTATTTGATTTTTTGTATTTTAGCCTAAGAATCAACCCCTACTGGACATCGAACCGGTCAGGTTTTGATATTTTGGATTCGAATTTTCGAATTCGGTCTAACGACAGCTATTCAAAACAAATATAGAGATATTAGGATTTATAAATCCTAAAGAAAGAAAAATGAAGAGTAATTATAACGCCTACCATACAGGAGTTAAAACCTGTTTTGCTTTAGGGCTTCAGGAGCAGCTTCTCCCGCAACCGTTTATCCAGTCAATCCCGAATTCAACATTGCATTATTGGAAAAATGAAAATCCGGATAAATATCTGGGTTCGGATTATGCATCACAGCTCCCCCTACTGACTTAATCTCGAACCGCAAGTGTTTGATTTTTTGTATTTTAGCTTAAAAATCGACCCCTGCTGGACATCGAACCGGTCAGGTTTCGATATTTTGGATTCGAATTTTCGAATCGAGTTTAACGACGACCATTCAAAGCAAATGTAGATAATTTAAGATTTATTATTTTATGAATCTTATAAAAAGTAAAATGAAAAGCAATTACAACACTTACCATACTGGGGTTAAAACTTGTTTCGCTTTGGGGCTTCAGGAGCAACTTCTTCCACAAACTTTTATCCAATCAATTCCAAATTCAACTTCTCATTATTGGAAGAATGAAAATCCTGATAAATACTTGGGTTCAGATTTTGTTTCACAGATTGAAGAAGGATTGGATTGCTCCCCCTGTTGAGTGATTCTCGAACCGTATGTGTTTGATTTTTTATGATTTAGCTTAAAAATCGACCCCTACTGGACATCGACCCGGACAGTTTTTGATATTTTGGATTCGAAAATTCGAATCGGGTTTAACGACAACTATTCAAAACAAACCAATTGTTCCCTAGCTCCCCCTACTGACTGAATCTCGAACCGCAAGTGTTTGATTTTTTGTATTTTAGCTTAAAAACCGACCCCTGCTGGACATCGAACCGGTCAGGTTTCGATATTTTGGATTCGAATTTTCGAATCGAGTTTAACGACAACTATTCAAAGCAAATGTAGAGAATTTAAGATTTATTATTTTATGAATCTTATAAAAAGTAAAATGAAAAACAATTACAACACTTACCATACTGGAGTTAAAACCTGTTTCGCATTGGGGCTTCAGGAGCAACTTCTTCCACAAACTTTTATCCAATCAATCCCAAATTCAACTTCTCATTATTGGAAGAATGAAAATCCTGATAAATACTTGGGTTCAGATTTTGTTTCACAGATTGAAGAAGGATTGGAT
>JAQSDU010000019.1 GCA_029946065.1 Flavobacterium sp. | reverse complement strand
AGTTGTCGTAGCCGTATTATTCAATGCTGGCGACCATGTTCCGGTGATTCCATTAATAGAAGTCGTTGGAAGCGCAGCCAATGTAGCTCCTGAACAAATTGGCGCAACAGCCGTAAATGTTGGCGTTATATTAGTATTGATAGTAACTGTTACTGCTTTTCTTGCGCTCTCACAACTATTTAATGTTTGCGTAACATAGTAAACACCGTTAGTCAAAATTGTTGATGCTGACAATACCGATCCATTTGCTGGAACATTATACCATTTCAACGATGTACCAGTTGCAACTAAATTCGCTACTGTAGCACCATTACAAAAAGCTTGTGTAGCGGCAGCTGTTGGCAATGCTGTAGTATTGATATTAACGGTTACTGCTAACCTTGCTATTGACTCACATGTACCATTTGATTGAGAGGCATAGTAAGTAGAGCCGTTTATAACAACTGTATTTGACGCTAAAAGATTTCCCCCAGTAGCAAAATCATACCACTTGATGTTTGTACCTGTTACCACTAAATCAGCTAAAGTTACTGAATTACAAAAGGACTGTGTCGCAGCTCCAGTTGGTTTAACTGGTTGAGAAGATGTACTTATAAAATTGTAAGCACCCGTAACTATATTAAAATTAATATCATAATTACATGCAACTACAGGGATATTTACGCCATCTTGAACTCCTGTTCCTGATGGGAAAGTAGCATTACCCCAATTGATAATCCAATTGCTATTTTGTCTGAATTTTAAACCACCAGTCGATAGTGTATAGTTATTTAATGTATAGACGATTCCGTCTGTACTTGATAAATAAATATCGGTATCCCATCCAGAAGCGGCTTCGCCAACAAAACTTATAATAGGCATTCCACAAATTATACTTCTTGCTCGGTTTACTTGTTCAGTTCCACAAGAGGAATTTGTATGAATAAAGTATCTGATAATACCAGAATTAGTTCCGGAATTCCAGTTTAGTGGAGTCGTTCCGCTTGCATAAACTATATTTCCTGTGTCATTTGTTATTGTGATATAATCTGTCGCAATTGAACTTGTAAACGTGTATTGTTTACCCGTTGCTATATTTACATTAGTAAATTCTCCAGCCCATGAGCTACCAGTAATCAATTCTGCGGTTCCTGAACAACTTGGCGTAAATATGTTTGATGGATATAATCCAAAGGCACCTGCTGTTCCATTACAACTTAAAGCAGAAATTGTTGTAAAACTGCCACCTGCAACCCATGCACTTTTTGATGTTGTACTACACGCTGATCTAATCCAATAAAAATAAGTCTGATTAGGATTTAAACCAGTAATATTAGATTGAGTTGAGCCAACAAAAGTTCCAGTCGCTATTGTTGTATCAGTAGGCGCAACATTTACTGTATCTACATAATACTGATAATCATCAGCTGGCACAGGTGATGCTCCTATAAAGTTCAAATAAGCAGAATTAGAAGTTATACTTGAAACAGAAACATTTGTAGGTGGATTACAAGCTGCTTCGGGCAGTGTTGTAAAACTTCCACCATAAACGATTGCACTAAAACCAGAACCTCCTGTACAAAATTTGCGAATCCAGTAGTAATATGTGGTGTTCGGACTTAATCCTGTTACTATTTTTGATACTGAAGTACTTGACCCTCCATATACAAAATCACTCGAGTAAGTCGGTGTAACATTATAGGTGCTCATGTAATAATAAGCACTTCCTCCAGACGCCCAATTTAATTGTACTGAATCAACTGTAACATTTGTAAAATTGACTCCTGTTGGAGAAGGGCATGCGTCTTGACAATAAATATATTTTGATCGTACACCTGTAGAAGTTCCGCATGAACTGTTGGTATGTATATAAAAACGTACTACACCTGTGAAAGAACCCGAAGACCAGTTTGCAACTTGCGTATCAGTATCTAAAACTACTGTGCCTGCGGCATTTGTTATCGTAATATAATCTGTCGATACAGAACTTTGAAAGGTATATTTCTTATTAGGAAGTACATTTATATTAGTGTATTGTCCAGCCTGCGCATTATTCGCAATTACTTCAATAGTTCCGGTACAAGCAGGCGTAAATGTAGCCGCTGGAAATAACGTTCCGGTGATACAACCGTCAAATAATGTCGTAAAATTACCTGTTGTCCATGCGCTTTGAAAATTAGAACAATTAGAACGAATCCAGTAGTAGAAAGTCGTTGCAGCCGGCAAATTAGTGAACACTACTGAATTTGAGGTAGTATTGATTAAACTTGTAGAAGCAGTTGGCGCAACATTTGAAGTACTGATATAATAATCAAAACCATTTCCAGGGACAACAGATGAAGACCAATTTATACTTGCACCCGAAGAGGTTATACTATTAACATTTACACCAGAAACACCAGTACATGAAGTGGCAACAGAACAACTAATCGATTTTATTCTATTTGTTGCTTGCGTTCCACAACTAGGATCGGAATTTAAATAATAACGAACTTCACCTATCGTTGCTCCGGAATTCCATTGTAATGGAGTTGTAGCACTTGCATAGACAGTTGTTCCATCGGAGTTTGTAACGGTAATATAATCAGTGCTAACTGAACTTGAAAATGTATATTGTCTTCCAGAAAGGACGTTTACCCTTGAAAATTCACCAGCCCAAGCAGTAGCATCAACTGTTTCTGCGCTACCTGAACACGCAGGTGTATAGGTAGTTGTTGGTGATAACCCATAAACTGCACCATTACAAACAAGGGCCGGAATTGTCCTGAAAGTTCCGCCAGCTACCCAACTACTAAGTCCACTTCCACAATTAGAACGAACATAATAGTAATAAATGGTATCTGCATTCAAGTTGGCGACAACGGCAGTATTTTGTCCTGAAGCTACATTCACATTTCCTTGCGTTTCAACCGTTGGAAGCGCATTTGAAATGCTAACATAAACTTGGTATCCGGCAACAGGAGCTGGGGTCGCCGCAGTCCAAAAAACTCCCGCAGAATTAGAAGTTACATAAGCATTGCCTAAGCCGGATGGCAACACAAGACATGGAACGGTTGCTGTACATGTGATTGATTTTGTTCTTTCAATTTGAGCAATCCCACACGCGGCATCTGTATTCAAATGGTAGCGAATCATCCCTGAAACTGAACCGGAATCCCAGATTACAGGCGTTGTTCCGGATGCGTAAACAACAGTACCGTTACTGTTGGTAATCGTTATATAATCTGTTGGGACGCTGCTTGAGAATGTATAATGCTTATTGTTTAGTATATTGACGTCCGTAAAAGTACCAGCGAAGGAAGTGCCAGAGATTACTTCTGCTGTACCTGAGCATGTTGGCGTATAAGGCTCATTCGGCCAATCGCCATAAGCAGCTCCATTACATCCTACTGTTGCAGCAGGTATTGTCATAAAATTAAAACCTCCAACCCAATTACTGGTAGTCGTACCACAAACCGAACGCACCCAAAAATAATAACTGGTGTTGGCGGAAAGGCCATTAAAAGTCACTTGGTTTGGCACTGCCGCATTGACATCAATAGGCATTGTCGATAAAGGAGCCGTATTTGTTGTCGCGTAATAAACCTGATAACCCGATGAAGGAAGGACTGCCGGTGCTGTCCAATTAAATTTAACAGAATCTGACGTAATATCAAGTACTGATAAAGTGGATGGCGCACTACAAGCAACCGGTGTAGAGCAGCTAATAGTCCTTACCCTGTCGGTGTTTTGAGTACCGCATCCCGAATCAGTATGGATAAAATATCTGATCAGCCCGGATGTTGCGCCAGAAGACCAGGTAAGAGGAGTGGTACCATAGGCAAAGACAACGCCACCGTCTGAATTGGCAATTGTAATATAATCCGTAGCAACTGAGCTGGCAAATGTATAAGTTCTGTTTGCAATAACATTCACGTTAGAATACTCTCCACCATAGGCTTGCGTCGTAATCGTCTCCGCTGATCCCGTGCATGACGGTGTAAAGGTAGTCGACGGATATAATACTCCCGCCAAACAACCTCCGGCACTACTGGTAGTAAAACTCCCTCCGGATATCCAAGCGCTTGTGCTTGTCCCGCAAACAGAGCGCACCCATATATAATAGATTGTACTTGCTGATAGATTAGTATAGTTATTAAAATTACTAGTCGTAACATTGGATATCACCACATTAACTGGCGCAAGCGTATTTGTCGTAACTAAAGATTGGTATCCGCTTGAAGGTGCAACTGCAGGAACAGTCCATGTCAATTTAACGCTTGTAGAAGTAATCAATGAAGCCAACAAAGCAGTTGGTGCATTACAAGATGCTGAACACGTTACCGATTTTATCCTGCTCGTTTGCTGTAACCCACAACTGGAATTGGTATTTAAATGAACTCTTACTGTACCTGACGTGGCACCTGAAGCCCAACCAAATGGTGTCAAACCACTAGCATATACGACCGTTCCGGCGGCATTTGTTATTGTAATATAGTCTGTCGCAACTGAACTTGTAAAAGTATATTGATTGCCTGCAATAATATTTACATTTGAGTATTCACCAGCCCAGCTGTCGGCCGCAATTTGTTCAGCACTACCCGTGCAGGAAGGTGTAAAGGTCGTTTCAGGATACAATCCATAAGGCGCACCATTACAAGTTAAAGCTGCATTTGTAGTAAAACTTCCACCTGAAACCCAAGCACTTTTTGAGGTGCCACAATTCGAACGAACCCAGTAGTAGTAAGTTGTACTGCTATTTAAACCACTCAACGGCTGAATAAGATTTGTTCCCGTTGTTCCGGTAGCGGCAGTTGCTGCAGTTGGCGTGGTGTTTATTGTTCCGACGTAAATATCATATCCTGAACTCGGTGCCGTAGCTGGCGCTGTCCACGACAGTTTACAAGAATTCGAAGTAATGTTTGACACCGCAAAGCCTGATGGTGATCCGCAAGTGGAAACCAATGCTGTATTGATGTATCTAATCCTTCCCGTATTTTGAGTCGTGCAGGATGCGTTAAGGTGTATATAATATCTTATAGTTCCGGTAACAGTTGGCGTCCAGGTCACCGGAGAAGCACCACTGGCATATACCGTTGTACCATCAGCACTCGTAATGGTAATAAAATCTGTAGTAGTAGAACTAGAAAAAGTGTGTACGTAATTTGTCGATGTGATATTGACCAAAGCATACTCTCCCGCCCAGCAATCTGTGTTGATTGTTTCCTGACTTCCACTATAGTTTGGTGTGTAGGTAGTATCAGGATATTGACTTCCTGTTGTACATTGCCCAAAAACATTTGGAATAAAAAATAAAAACGCCAAAAGGCTGAAAAAAGTAATTTTTGTCTTCATAAAAAATGTTTGTTTTATTTCCTACTCATAAAGCTTTTCGGAAGCGCTTGGTAATATGATATTCATGTTCAGATCAATCTTGCTGAGATAAATCCGAATATATTTAAAAATCGAACAAATATAACCTTTCAGACGGCGCAAAAAAAGGTTTGAAAATAAACATGTGAAAACGATATAACTATTTATAAATAGTGCTCTTTTATAAAACACAAATCGCTAAATAACAAATGTTTACATTTTTTTATCATTATTAATTTCTTCAATGTAAAAGCTTGGAGAGATATCCGTTTGGGCCTTAAATATCCTTACAAAGGTAGCTGCATTCTTATATCCAATTTCTTCTGCTATTGCCTGAAGTGTAAATTTTCTGAAAATATTATCGTTCTTTAGACGGTTTAAAACATAGTTAATCCTGAGCTCTTGGGTATATTCCGGAAACGTTTTTTTCTTTTCTTGTGTAAAATATTGCGAAAGATAATTGGTATTCGTCCCCAGTTTTTGTGCCACAACTGAAGCTTTAAAGTCTGATTTAAGGAACATTTCTTCACGTTCCATAATGGCAAGACCTCGGGTAATCTTGTCAATTAACTCCTCTTCTACCTTTGGCATCGTTTTCTGAGTTACTATAATTGCTTGGGCAATATTATTGGAACTAGGATCATTTTCGTTAGAAAGCGACACCGACACAAGCTTTGAAGTTTCTTGAGTTTCAAGCTTTTTAATAATTTCAAGATACCGTTGATGCGCAGCACTCTTTCTTCTTAAATTCAACATCCAAAATAATAATAACGCAACTAACAATACGCCTGCCAAGGCAACAAGAGCGGTATTAATTTGCTGCTGCTTTGTCAATAATTGATTGGTCTCCTTTAATTGATATACTGATTCTAGCTCTTCGATCCGACTTCTTGTTTGTTGTTCTCCTAATTTCTCTGCGTAGAGTTGTTTCTTTTTGTAATAAAACAATGCCTTATCAAACTTTTTGAGCATCATGTATAAGTTTGACAAATGGTTGTAAATATTCGTCAAATCATCATAATCCTGATTGTAGATACATTTCTGCTCTACTAGATTAAAATAATACAAACATTTACTTTCATCTCCAACAGTATAATAATAGCCGATGATATTGGTATAATCAGCGATATCAAAATAATTGTATTTTACTGATGCTGCAATATTGCGTTCAATACCTGAAACATCGTCATGACCTTTAAGCCAGTCTTTGTTAGACAAAGCGATGTAGTAATCGGAGTATTTCCACTTTGGACAAATTTGTATGGCTTTGTCAATATAAGCATCTGCGACGGCAACGCTATCCTGACCATAATGTTCAAAAAGTTCGATAGATTTATTGGAGTAATAGCCATACCAAACTATGGAATCATTGAGTTGCTCAGCAAGCTTATGCTGCTCGACGATGTATTTTTTAACCTCTTTATAATTCTCTGCAGCTAGTAATATATTGATAAGGTCATGAACCACTTCTTCGTGAAATTGTGGATCACCTGTTTTTGTAGTTTCATAAAAACGATAATAGGCTCCGATGCCGAGTTTGTTTTTATTATGAAAGGTATCTTTATCAGAAAAGAAAGAATTTGCAAAATACAATCCAACTTGGTCATTATTCGCTTTTGCGATATCCATTGCGATTTTCGCTAAAGAATCACATTTGACATTTTCTCCTTTAAAAGAAAGTATTTGGCACTTTACCAATAATGCGGCCACTACATCTTTTGATTTTATGTCAAAAGGCGCCGTTAGAAGCTCTTGTGTAAGACTTTTATCGCAATAAATAGTCTTTTCTGTCTGCAGAAGCAAATCATTATAATACTTGTAGGATATGGATTTGCCGTTTTTACTTTCCTTTTCGCAGGAGCAAAGCAGCATTAATATTCCGAATAGTATGGTAAATTTCATCAATCTGAAATGATAAGATAATGGGTATTTATTTCGAGTGTAAATTACACATTAAAAATAATTATGCAATAACGTTGGCTCAATTAGTAATCTTTTCTTTACATAAGGTGCTTTCAATAAAAAAGCGGAACAAAATAAATTGTTCCGCTTTAGTATCTTAATACTATAATAGCATTATACTTTGATCTCTACTTCAACACCACTTGGCAACTCTAATTTCATTAGCGCGTCGATGGTTTTTGAAGAAGATGAATAAATGTCTATCAATCTCTTGTATGACATTACTTCAAATTGCTCTCTTGATTTTTTGTTTACGTGTGGAGAACGCAATACAGTGAAAATCTTCTTGTGCGTAGGCAACGGAATTGGTCCTGTTACTACTGCACCTGTACTTTTTACAGTTTTTACGATCTTCTCAGAAGATTTATCAACCAACATGTGATCGTAAGATTTCAATTTTATTCTGATTTTTTGACTCATTTTCTTAAGAATTAGGCGTTACCTTTTGCTTTTTTGATTACAGCTTCCGAAATATTCGAAGGCGTTTCAGCGTAGTGTGAAAACTCCATTGTTGAAGTTGCACGACCTGAAGACAATGTTCTTAATGTAGTTACATAACCGAACATTTCAGACAAAGGCACATCAGCCTTGATCGTTTTAGCACCGTTTCTGTCACCCATATCATTCACCTGACCTCTACGACGGTTGATATCACCTACGATATCTCCCATGTTTTCTTCTGGTGTAATAACTTCCATTTTCATGATAGGCTCCAACACGATTGCTCCGGCAGCTTTAGCTACTTCTTTGTAACCCATTTTTGCAGCCAACTCGAAAGAAAGCGCATCAGAATCTACAGGGTGGAAAGATCCATCCAACAAAGTCACTTTTAAACTGTCTACTTGATAACCGGCCAATGGACCTGCTTTCATAGCTTCGCGGAAACCTTTCTCTACAGAAGGAATGTATTCTTTAGGAACGTTACCACCTTTTACAGCGTTTACGAACTGCAATCCTACAGGTGTTTTACCGTCAACTTCGTCAGCTGGCTCAAGTCTAAATACGATATCACCGAATTTACCACGACCACCTGATTGTTTCTTGTATGTTTCTCTGTGTTGCGCAGATTTTGTAAAAGCTTCCTTGTATTCAACTTGTGGTTCACCTTGGTTCACCTCTACTTTGAATTCACGTTTCATACGATCCACAAGGATGTCTAAGTGCAACTCACCCATACCTGAAATAATCGTCTGACCTGAAGCCTCGTCAGTTCTAACTGTAAATGTTGGATCTTCTTCAGCCAATTTAGCCAAAGCCATACCCATCTTATCAACGTCTGCTTTAGTTTTTGGCTCGATAGCGATACCAATTACTGGCGCAGGGAATTTCATTGACTCCAAAATGATTGGGTGTTTTTCATCACACAATGTATCTCCGGTCTTGATATCCTTAAATCCAACAGCAGCTCCAATATCACCTGCCTCGATATACTCGATTGGGTTTTGCTTATTAGCGTGCATTTGGTAGATCCGCGAAATTCTCTCTTTGTTACCTGAACGTGTGTTCAATACGTAAGAACCTGCATCAAGACGACCTGAATAAGCACGGAAGAACGCAAGACGACCTACGAATGGGTCAGTTGCAATCTTAAATGCCAAAGCAGCGAACGGCTCTTTAACGTCTGGTTTACGTAAGATTTTAGTTTGGTCTTCTTCTAACAAATCAGCATCATCAGGGTGGATTCCTTCGATACCGTCTTTGTCCATTGGAGAAGGCAAATATTTACATACTGCATCCAACATGAACTGAACTCCTTTGTTTTTGAAAGAAGAACCGGCGATCATCGGAATGATAGCCATATCCATAACAGCTGCTCTCAAAGCTATGTTAATTTCTTCCTCTGTAATAGAGTTTTCATCTTCCATAAATTTTTCAAGCAAATTCTCATCATAATCAGCTACTGCTTCAATAAGAATAGATCTGTATTCTTTAACTTCTTCAAGCATATCATCAGGAATAGGCACGATGTCGTAAGTGGCACCCATACCTTCTTCATCCCAAACAATGGCCTGGTTCTTAACTAAATCGACAACACCTTTGAAATCATTCTCTTCACCAATTGGCAAAGTGATTGCAACAGCGTTAGATTTCAACATATCTCTTACTTGCTGACATACCATCAAAAAGTTAGAACCTTGTCTGTCCATTTTATTAACGAAACCAATACGTGGCACTCTATACTGATCGGCAAGTCTCCAGTTAGTTTCTGATTGCGGCTCAACACCATCAACAGCACTAAAAAGGAAAACCAGACCATCAAGTACACGCAAAGAACGGTTTACTTCAACTGTAAAGTCAACGTGTCCCGGTGTATCGATAATATTAAAGTGATACGGTAATGTTTCTGGTAAAATTTTACCTTGTGTAGTCGGGAAATTCCACTCACAAGTAGTCGCAGCAGAAGTAATAGTAATACCTCTTTCTTGCTCTTGCGCCATCCAGTCCATTGTTGCAGCACCATCGTGTACTTCACCAATTTTGTGTGATTTACCAGTATAAAAAAGGATACGCTCCGTTGTTGTCGTTTTACCGGCATCAATGTGAGCTGCAATTCCAATGTTTCTTGTATATTTTAAATCTCTTGCCATTTCTTATGATTAAAATCTAAAGTGAGAGAATGCTTTATTTGCTTCAGCCATTTTGTGAGTATCCATTCTCTTTTTAACTGCAGCACCTTCTTCCTTAGCCGCAGCCAAGATTTCAGAAGCTAGTTTCTGAGCCATAGATTTCTCATTTCTTCTACGTGCGTATAGGATCATCCATTTCATCGCCATAGAGATCTTACGATCTGGTCTAATTTGCATTGGGATCTGGAAGGTAGCACCACCAACACGACGGCTACGTACTTCTACGTGCGGCATAACGTTAGTTAAGGCATCTTTCCACATTTCCAATGAAGATTTTTCTGCATCTTGCTTTTTAGCTTCGATGATGTCAATGGCATCATAAAAAACTTTAAAAGCTGTTGATTTCTTTCCGTCCCACATTAAGTTGTTCACAAAACGGGTTACCAGTTGGTCGTTGAACCTCGGATCTGGTAAAAGGGGTCTTTTTTTGGCCGCTCTTTTTCTCATGTCTTTGCTTTTTGTCTAAAGTCTAACGTTCAAAGTCTGAAAATTACATTTCTTTCGACTTTTGTCTTTCGACTTTTGACTAATTAAAAAATTACTTTTTTGCTTCTTTAGGGCGTTTAGCTCCGTATTTAGATCTTCTTTGCGTTCTTCCTGCTACACCTGATGTATCAAGCGCACCACGAACGATGTGGTATCTAACTCCCGGTAAATCTTTAACCCTTCCACCCCTAACTAATACTATCGAGTGCTCTTGCAGATTATGTCCTTCACCAGGGATGTAGGCATTTACTTCATTTCCGTTAGTCAAACGTACACGCGCTACTTTACGCATTGCTGAGTTTGGTTTTTTTGGAGTTGTAGTGTAAACACGCGTACAAACACCTCTTCTTTGAGGACAAGAATCTAAAGCAACCGATTTACTCTTCTTAGTTATCTGAGTTCTTCCAGTTCTTACTAATTGTTGAATTGTTGGCATAATTAATACTAAAAATTACTTAAATATAAAATTCCCGCTTTTTACGGGGTTGCAAATGTAAGAATTATTTTTAATGAAACAAATCATAATTGATTAATTTTCAAGACCACACGCTAAAGATGTAGATTGCTATATTTATGATTTGAAAGCCTGTCACATAAACTTATATTCTCACGGCAAAGCTAACTCCCAGCAAAGTGGTCTAAAATCCTAAAAATTATATTAAACCAACGTTTTTTGCGTTATTTTTATCAAAATTTACAATTGCCTTGAAAAAATTTTGCTTGCTAATTTTGCTGCTGATTGGTTTTTCCGATATTTCGGCACAGCAATTACACCTAAAAATTAAAGGCAGTTCTGAAAAAGAGACAAAAACCATCGATTCGATTTCGTACAATTCGACGCATTCCGATTTAAAATCGATCAATACAGAAGTTGGGAATATATCCGAAAAACTCACACGCCTTGGTTTTATCGAAAATGACATCCGCGCAAGCGAAAAGACCAACGACACGCTTTATACAACTACATTTTTACTCGGCAACAAAACAAAATCCATACATATATATATAGGAAAGGATTTACAAAAAAAAACCGCCGGAATTTTAAATTTCAAAAAAGACACTTTGGCAATCGCTTTTGCCGAAACAGAAACTTTCTTAAATGGCACTTTGAATGAACTCGAACGCAAAGGCTATTCTTTAGCAAAACTGCGCCTCGATAATTTCAGGAAAGTTAAAAATTCCCTTTACGCGGAACTAAAACTCGATTTAGGATTGAAGCGACAAGTGAACGATATCGTCATCAACGGCTATGATAAATTTCCCGAAGGCCATAAAGCGAATATCAAACGGATGTACCGCAATAAAGTTTTCAATCAGGAGAATTTGAAGAAAATTCACGATAATTTTGAGCAATTTCGATTTGTACGGCAAACGAAATATCCTGAAATCCTATTTACAAAAGACACAACAAAAGTGTATGTTTATCTCGAAAAGGCAAAACCCAATAAATTTGAAGGCTTTGTTGGATTTTCAAACAATGAAAATACGAATGTAAAACTTAATGGCTACCTGGATTTATTATTGGTAAACGCACTCAATTCAGGTGAAGAATTTACTTTATATTGGAAAAGCGACGGCAACGACCAAAAAACATTTAATGTCGGATTGGAGCTACCATATGTATTCAAATCGCGATTCGGACTAAAAACTGCTCTTAATATTTTTAAGCAAGACAGTACTTTTCAGAATACCAAAACGGCCATTGACATTGGTTACTATTTCAATTACAATACGCGTCTATATTTAGGTTATCAAGCAACAGAATCGAGCGACATTCAAAACCAGAATTCTTCAAGTATCAGCGATTTTACAAATGCATATTTGACTTCACACTTTGAATTTTTAGATTTTAATACGGATGATTTTCTTTTTCCTGAGAAAACAAGAATACTTCTGAGAGCCGGAATTGGCAAACGCGATTCAAAACTAGATACTAATAACCAATATTTCTTGAATTTTGACATTAAACACGCAATTTACCTAAGTGAAAAGAGCAGTTTAAACCTTCAAACTCAGAATTATTATTTGAAAAGCGACCAATATATTATAAATGAATTATTCCGTTTTGGCGGCATTAATTCGATTCGCGGTTTTAATGAAAATAGTTTGCAGGCCAATTTGTTCACTTCGCTTTTGACAGAATACAGATACAAAATCACACCGTCACTTTATGCGCATACTATTTTGGATTATGCTCACTTTAATGACAAAACGAATAATTTAAGTAGGAATTTACTTGGTTTAGGTGTCGGATTCGGAATTTTAACAAAAAACGGACTACTGCATATTATTTATGCCAATGGAAGTGCTAACCATCAGCAAATCAAACTTTCCAACTCCATTGTGCATATTAGTTTTAAGACAAATTTTTAGCAAAACCCATAAATCGTTAAAGATTTATCAATAAATATTTGGAATGTTAACGAATATTTAAGACTTTTGGGTATAACTAAATCAAATTAATATGAAACCAAAAAAATTAACAAATTATCTGGCACTGCTCTTTGTGCTGTTTGTGCAGCTCTCGTTTGCACAAGGAAGAACTGTTACTGGTACTGTTTCAGACAACAGCGGCTTACCACTTCCAGGCGTAACGGTAAGTATTAAAGGAACGCAAAACGGAACAGCAACAGATTTTGATGGAAAGTTCTCGATTACTGCTACTCCAACAGAAACATTGGTCTTTAGCTTTGTTGGGATGAAAACTCAGGAAGTAAAAGCTACCACTGCAACCTTGACCGTAAAAATGCTAGATGATGCACTAGAACTAGAAGGTGTTGTTGTAACGGCATTGGGGATCAAACGTGAGAAAAAAGCGTTAGGTTACGCCACTACCACCGTATCTAATGCGCAACTTACACAGGTAGTAAACACGAATCCACTTGAGTCACTTTCAGGAAAAATTGCAGGTGTCGACATTAGTGCGCCGGCCTCACCGGGAGCGTCGTCCAAGGTAATCGTTCGTGGTATCAGCTCTATAACAGGAAGTAATCAGCCGTTAGTTGTTGTTGACGGAACTCCAATTAACAACTCTTTCTCGGGATCAAGCGGGGCTACTCGTTCATTTGACGCTGGTAACGGTATTAACGACCTTGATCCAAACAATATCGAGTCATTGACTTTCCTTAAAGGTGCGGCGGCATCGGCTCTTTATGGGTCGCGTGCTTCTAATGGTGTTATCATCATCACTACTAAAAAAGGAAAAAAAGAGTCTCGTATAAAAGTAGATTTCAGTACATCTGTTGAAACTAGTGAAGTAGCCAGAGTCGGACATATGCAAAATCAATTTGGTCAGGGATGGAACGGGCAAGGCTATTCTGCTTTGTCAAGCGGCCCTGGACCAAGTAACGAAAATGGCTCTTGGGGACCCGCTTTTAATGGTGAAGTAAGGCCTTGGGGAACTGTATATAACAATTCCCAGCAAATTAAGCCTTATGTTGCACTCGAAGATAATGTTAGGGACTTTTATGACAATGGACTTGCAAGAACAAATTCAATTACAATTAGTGGCGGAAATGAATTTTCTGACTTCTCACTTTCTTTTTCAGACTTGAATAGCGACGGAATTATTCCAACAAATGCTGATCTTTTGCAAAAAAGAACGCTTTCATTTAATGGTGGTCTTAACGGGAAAAAATTTGGTGTAAGGGCCTCCATTAATTACAACCAGAAAAACCAAAGTGTCGTAAACACCGGACAAGGTGATGATGCAGGTGAAGGCTCTACCTTACAGCAGGATTTAATTCAAATTCCAAGAGATATCAGCTTAGTTGATTTACAGGATTATAAAAACAACCCGTTTAACTCACCGAGTTATTATTTTACTCCTTATGCTACTAATCCATGGTTTTCTATCAATGAAAATTCTACGCAACTTACAGGAAATAATATCTACGGAAATCTTAACTTTAACTATAAGATCACTTCCGAACTTACAGCAACATGGCAGATTGGTGGTAACTACAGAACTGAAAAACTTAAAAGTTACGGTGCTATTGTAGATTACCTTGAAGGTTCACCGCAAGACCTTGCGTCGGCCAACAAAGTTGTTGGTGGTGTAACTGAACAACGCATCGACAGAAGCGAGTTTGATACTTTCTTAAACTTAAACTATCTGAAAAATCTTTCTGATAAGTTTAAGTTAGACGCAACATTAGGAGTTACAATGAATAGGCGTGAAACAAATTCACTAACTGCTTCAGTTACTGGATTAGATGTGCCAAATTATTATGAAATTGGCAACAGTCCAAACAGGCCAACCATTTTACAAGGCGACGTACTAAGAAAAACTAGTGCCGCATATGCCCAGGCAGAATTGTCTTATGATAGTAAATATTTCCTTACACTAAGCGGTCGCGTTGATAAAACATCAACATTACCAGTTGCCAATAATACTTATTTTTATCCAGCAGCTTCCTTCAGTGCAATTGTTTTCGAAAAAGGTGCCGATTATGCTAAATTAAGAGTAGCTATTTCTCAGGTGGCTAACGATACAGAAGCATACCAGACTGAAAACTCATTAGCTTCAGGTACATCAAGTGCCTATTTTGGAAACCTAGTAGCCCCTTTTGCGGGTATCAATTATTTTGAGTTGGGAGACAGACTTGGAAATGCAAACTTAAAACCTGAAAAAACTACTGAAACTGAGTTTGGTGTAGAGGCTAATCTATTTCAAAACAGAATCTCAATTGACGCCTCGATTTATTACAGTAAAACAAAAGATTTATTGGTTGACCAGACATTAGATCCATCCACAGGATTTCGTGTTCAAACCGGTAATATTTGCGACCTAGAAAATAAAGGTATTGAAATCGCGCTAGGATTGACTCCAATTAAAACAAAAGATTTCAGTTGGACACTCAATTATACTTTTTCAAAAAATATTAATGAAGTTCAAAATGTTATCGGCGGTGGAAAAGTTTTACTTAACAACGCTTATAATGTAAATTTCTATGCTGAAGAAGGTCAGCCTGTAGGTACATTCTATGCCAAAGTTCCTCTTAAAAATGACGCGGGTGAATATGTTGTCAACCCTGACACCGGATACTATGTAGTTACCGACGACGAACAAAGAATCGGCGACAGCCAAAGAGATTTCGTTATGGGACTTCAAAATACTTTAAAATTCAAAAATGTGAGTTTATCTTTCGCTTTTGACTGGAAACAAGGCGGTGAAATGTACTCTTACACGAGAAGGTTAAATGACTTCGTCGGAAACGGAATTATGACAACGTATAACGATCGTAACACATTTATTATCCCTAACTCTGTGGTTGACAATGGAGACGGTACCTATTCTGAAAACACTACACCAATATCAATGGAAAACATTGTAAATTATTGGGGCAACACAACCAATAATCCTGGTATAGAGCAAGGCCACGTAATTGACAAGACATTCGTTCGTTTGAGAGATATAAGTCTTTATTATACGTTCCCTTCAAAAATAACAGAAAAACTAGGCCTATCTAATCTTGCGTTAGGCATTTATGGAAAAAACCTCTTTTTATGGACACCAGATGAAAATCCATATGTTGACCCTGAAATCAGCACTTATGGAAACGATGTTGCTAGTGAATTCGGTGAATTCGGAGCTAATCCATCTCAAAGAGCTTATGGTGCTATCTTAAAATTATCATTCTAAAAAATTGACTCATGAAAAAAATATTTTTAACATTAACAGCATTTACACTATTTACTACTGCTTGTAGTGATAGTGATTTCGATATCAACAGGGATCCTGACAGTCTTTCCCCAGACGGAATTGCACTTAAATCCGAACTTCCCGCCGGCATAGTTGGCCTTGTTGGAGCACAAGGTTCATATTATGCGTTAATCGGTGGATTCTGGGCGCAATATTTTACGCAGGGAAACTCTTCTAATCAATATAAAGAGATTGATGACTATTCAATTGCAACTGCTGATTACACCGGCGGATGGGCAGCTATGTATGATGCGCTTGGCGACATTAGAAACGTAAAGAAACTCGCGCAGGAACAAGAAAATTGGAACTACTATCTAATCGCAAGCGTGTTAGAGGCACAATGCAACCAGATCCTAGTAGATTTTTACGACCAGATTCCATATACTGAAGCCAACAAAGCTCCGGAAATTTTACAACCGGTATTTAACGGCGGGCAGGAAGTATATGATCTAATGGTAGCCGACCTTAAAGCCGGATTAGCAGCAGATTTATCTGCATCGGTTGGCGCTGCGCCAGCAGCTGACGATTTAATATTTGGTGGTGACATGGCAAAATGGACTGCATATGGAAATACTTTGCTTCTAAAACTTTATCTGCGTCAAACAGAAGCGAGACCAACAGTAGCTTCTGCAGGAATCAACGAACTTTTCACTTCTGGTGCAGAATTCCTGAACGCTGATGCAGCAATGACCCAATTCGAAGATGCTCCGGACAGAAGTAATCCGCTTTTCGAGACAGACAGAAGACAATTGAATACAACAATAAACATTCGTGCAAGTAAAACATTATTCTCTTATCTTGACGAAAACAATGACCCGAGGATGGGCGATTATTATAACGCCGGAGCTCCATTAAACCAAGGTGATTTCAACAACCTAGGTGCACAAACCGGTTTTGCTGTAGTGAAAATCAATCCAACAACACCTGTATATCTGATGAGCCGCGAAGAAAGCTTATTTTTACAAGCGGAAGCTTATGAAAGATACGCTTCAGGTGCAGGTGCAAAAGCCGCTTATGATGCCGGAGTTACTGAGGCATTAAGCAAGTATGGTTATTCAGCTACTGCTTTTATAGCTCCGGGTGGTGCTTATGAATATCCGGCAGGAACATTCGACCAAAAACTGGAAGCCATCATTATTCAAAAATGGACAACATTCTTCCCAGGTAACGGATTCGAAGGTTTCTTCGAACAAAATAGAACAGGGTATCCAGAAATTTCCGATGTCCCTCAATCAAGCGAAACTTACGTTCCGGGTGAATTCTCCTATTCCGTAAACGGAACAACGGGTGGGCAATTTCCTAAACGTCTGGTTTTCCCAAGCACTGTTACATCAACTAATCAAAACGCCCCAGCGCTTATTCCGGTAACTACTCCGGTTTGGTGGGATGTTAACTAAAAAAAAATGAAAATGAAAAAGCTATTTATATTACCAATATTAGCACTTTTCTTCGCATCCTGTTCAGATGAAACCACAGGAGACGTTTCAAAAGTGACCAATTACCCAATCTTTACTGTTTTGGGCGACGATGTAATTATCCTAACCAAAGGAGATCCTTTCACCGACCCTGGCGTTATCGTTATGGAAGGCGAAAATGAAATTGAATATACAACTACAATTTCTGGCGACTTTCGTGGTGGAACATCTATCGATACCAACGTTGCCGATATCTATCACATCACCTATTCAGCTACAAATGTTGACGGATTTTCAGGTACTGCCGGAAGAACAGTTATTGTTGTAGATAATGGAAACCTTGTTAACAGTATTTCCGGACTTTACACTTCAACAGTTGTAAGAAATGGTGTTGTAAGTGCGCAGTATACGGATATGGAGTACGTGATCATTTGGGAAAATGCTAATGGAACCTACGAAATGTCAGACGGCATCGGTGGATATTATGCCATCGGACGAGGTTACGGAACCGGCTATGCCGCTAGACCTGTTGTCATAACAGCTAATAGCATTCCTGCTAATGACTTTACCGTTACAAATTTTGGAGTCGGTGCTTTTGGCGGTGACGCTGAAATGAGCGGATTGACCGTAAATCCAATACCTGGCACCATTACCTTCTCT
Organism: Flavobacterium sp.; assembly: GCA_029946065.1. GTDB lineage: Bacteria > Bacteroidota > Bacteroidia > Flavobacteriales > Flavobacteriaceae > Flavobacterium. The sequence goes on along the minus strand of JAQSDU010000019.1, from coordinate 438,151 downwards.
ACAGCGTGGGATGCAGGCTTTACCTTTAATGTAACACTAAAAAAAGTTGAACTTTAATACGATACAAAATGAAAAAAATAAAATATAATATAGCATATATACTTTTTGGATGCTTTGTGATGACCTCGTTGGCATCATGCGACGAAGGTGGTGATCCAGATCCGGGAGGAACAACAACTCAGAATTTTGCCGGCGACTGGCACATTATCGTATTAGAAGAAGACGGTGTTACACCTGCATTTGGCGGAGACTATAACCTTTTTTCTACTTACAATGCCTCCTCAAACGATGAAAATTTTTGGATCGATGATCACGATAGTTTCTTCGAATTAAAAACAAAGGTTCAGGCAACAGACATGACAAACCTTACTTTTTCAGCCACCGATTCTGAAGAATTATATCTTGGAGACAATGTCAACATCACCAACGGAAAAATACTAAAAAACGCAGCTCACTCATTTGGTGGACATGTAGTCGACAGTATCTACTTTGAAGTGGAATATGTAGACGATCCAGGAACTATCTACAAATTTGCTGGACACAAAAGAACCGGCTTCCTCGAAGACGAATTATAATAAATTCAAATACGGCTAAAAACCATCCTTAACGGGATGGTTTTTTTGTATCTTTGCCCCATGGAAAAAGAACATCAGATATTCGGAATCAGGGCCATTGTAGAAGCCATTTTAGCAGGAAAAGCAGTTGACAAAGTATTCATCCAGAAAGACATTTCCGGCGAATTGATGAAGGATTTAATGAAAGTGATGAAGCGAAACGACATCAATTTCTCTTATGTTCCGGTAGAAAAACTCAACCGGCTTACACCAAATAACCACCAAGGTGCCGTTGCAACAATTTCCCCAATTGGTTTTATGGATATGGAAACTATGGTTGAAAGTGTCATCGCCACAGGAAAAAAACCATTATTCTTAATATTAGACCAGATTTCCGATGCCCGTAATTTTGGCGCCATTATCAGAACAGCTGAATGTACTGGCGTTGACGGTATAATTGTTCAAAAAGCCGGTTCTGCTCCTGTTAACGGAGACACCGTAAAAACTTCTGCGGGCGCAGTCTTCAACGTACCGATTTGCAAGGTAGAACACATTAAGGATGCTATTTTTTATCTGCAAGGTTCCGGTATTAAAACCGTAGCCGCTACTGAAAAAACCGAACAAAATATTTATGATATCGCCTTAAACGAAGGTGTTGCCATTATTATGGGTTCGGAAGATCGGGGCATCAATCCATCTGTCTTGAAAATTGTTGATGAAAAGGCCAAATTGCCTATGTTTGGTACTATTGGCTCGCTGAACGTTTCTGTGGCTTGTGGTGCTTTTTTATATGAAGCAGTTCGCCAAAGAAGCTAATTATTCTGACTTTTCTTCTTTCTTCCCCGGAATATATTGATAAAAATACCTGATTTCGGGAATTTCAGGCTGAATTGCTATTGGTCCCATTTCAGGTTCCGGTGGCGGCAAATTCACAAAATTGCCGTTTTCGTCAAAACGCTGCATGAATTTATCATTTTCCGAATCATAACCCGGTTGCTGCCAGTCGTATATAAGTGCTTTTTGGTAATCAGGTGTTTTGAAATACACAGCAAATGCAAATCCGGTGATCAACCCTGACAAGTGACCTTCCCACGAAATGGTCTTATCTATTTCCGGAAAAACATACCAGATCATTCCGCCATAAATCAATACGACCGTGAGCGATAAAGCCATTAAGCGGTAATATTGCGCCATCATGCCCTTGAAAAATATGAAAGAAACCAGCACATAAATTAGGCTGCTGGCACCGATATGATACGAATCTCTGGCAATTATCCATGTAATCAATCCCGATAGTAAAACGCCATAAAACAATATCTTTAGCGACAAATCCCGGTAAAAATAGATGAGTGCTGTAGTCAATATGAAAAGAGGCATCGAATTACTGGCGATATGATTGAGATCCCCGTGCAAGAACGGACTGAACAAAACACCTTGAAGTCCGGAAAAAGTCCGTGGATAAATTCCATGCTCTGAAAGGTTGATGTGAAATTTATTTTCAATAAAAAAAACTGTCCAAATCACCAACAACAAAAAAGTTGGAATAATCCAAACAGAAGGCGTAAACTTAAAATGGCGGCTTTCGTCCATAGTGGTTTTTTCAGGATTGTTTCAAAAATACCGCCAAAGATCTAAACGTGCTATTTTGTCAGATTTTATGACGAAAACCGTAGCCTAGCCCGGATGGGAAGCGTTATCCTTTTGCTGGCTTCTTTAGTCAGGAAAAGATAAAGCCTACAGCCGGAAAATGCTTCTAAAAAAATATTATTACAAAAAAAGGTGGTTCAAAAAATCGTAATTTTACAAAATGGAAGCACCGTTAGCAGAAAGAATACGTCCAAAAAAATTAGAAGATTATATCAGTCAATCCCATTTAGTAGGCATTGAAGGCTCTTTAACGCAGCAAATTGCGAAAGGCATTATTCCGTCATTGATTTTTTGGGGACCGCCCGGTACCGGAAAAACGACGCTGGCGCAAATTATTGCAGAAGAATCTAAACGGCCTTTTTATATTTTGAGCGCCATCAATTCTGGCGTGAAAGACATTCGCGATGTCATTGACAAAGCCAAACAAAGCGGCGGGCTTTTTACGGCTAAAAATCCGATATTATTTATCGATGAGATCCACAGATTCAGCAAATCGCAACAAGATTCGCTTTTGGCGGCGGTAGAAAAAGGTTGGATTACTTTGATCGGCGCAACAACCGAAAATCCAAGTTTTGAAGTCATTCCCGCTTTACTGTCGCGTTGTCAGGTGTATGTGCTGAATGCATTCTCAAAAGGCGATTTGGAGATTTTGTTGAAGCGTGCCATGAATGAAGATGTCGTGATGCGCGAAAAAAAAATCGAACTACGCGAAACGGAAGCTTTACTAAGGCTTTCCGGCGGCGATGGCAGAAAGTTACTTAATATTTTTGAACTTGTCGTAAACGCTTCGCCTGACGGTGAAATTGTTATCACAAACGACCAAGTACTGAAATTGGTTCAGCAAAATACCGTTTTATATGACAAAACCGGCGAACAGCATTATGATATCGTTTCTGCATTTATAAAATCGATTCGCGGCAGTGACCCCAACGGCGCAGTTTATTGGCTGGCAAGAATGGTCGAAGGTGGCGAAGATGTAAAATTTATTGCACGGCGCATGTTAATCCTTTCGAGTGAAGATATCGGCAATGCAAACCCGACAGCTTTTATTATGGCGAACAATACTTTTCAAGCGGTTTCAACCATCGGATATCCGGAAAGCAGGATTATTCTGAGTCAGTGTGCGGTTTACTTGGCGACTTCCCCGAAAAGCAATTCAAGTTATATGGCGATTGGACAGGCACAGCAAATTGTAAAACAGACCGGCGATTTGCCCGTTCCAATACATTTGCGAAATGCACCAACAAAACTTATGAAAGAGTTAGGTTATGGTGAAGAATATAAATATGCCCACGATTTTCAGAATAATTTTGCAGAACAAGAGTTTTTGCCTGATGCGATTTCTGGCACAGCGATTTATACTCCTGGGAACAATTCAAGAGAAAATGGCACGCGGGAATTCTTGAAAAATCGTTGGAAAGACAAATACGGTTATTAAAACTTGATGCTCAATTTTTCTGAAATCAGTTGGTCGTCTTTGTAATAATCGAAAAGCCATTCGTTGTTTTTTAGATATACAACACCTTGTTTGTTATCACTTGTCGCCATGAAATAATCGGCTTGCGAAGTTCTTGTCAATTTTAAAACGATTTTTGGCGTATTGTCAACCAATTGAAAACCGTTAGCTATTGGCTGTGCAAACAACTGATTCGGATTAACGGTAGTCGATACAGCTATTGGCTGGGAAACTTCTGTTATTGTAGCCGGTTTGACCGTTGACTGGCTTGGGCTTCCAAATTTTGTATTGCCGTTGTAGGCGTAATTTAAGGTCGCTACAGATTTAAAAGCATCTTCCAAAGCCTGTGGATAGCCTGTAGCATATTCTTTATCTTGTCCCTTCCCTATTTCACTGGTATATATTACTTTGTTCCAGCAATCTTTAAAAACGATTTTCAACTTCACCTTAAAAGTCGAGCTCACCTTTATTACATCAATAAAAAGCTTATCACATTTATCACCTGCCAATTCAGCAGGAATAGTCGTTTCATAAAAGGCTGTATATCCTAATTTTGTAAGATTGGCTTTTGTGAGTGTATTCAGTTTAAATTGGTTTTCCTGATTTTGGAAATCGTATCTGGTCGGAATGATTACATATTTATAATCGTTGACGGATTGTGCAATTCCTGAAAAGGAAACAATAAGCAATAAGAAGAAAATCTTTTTCATATTATAAGTAATTTTTTAAAGCCTTCAAATGGCTTATTTGTTTGATTTTTTGGTCCACCTGAACATTGTTGGTGTTGAAGAAAATGGCATCAATACCGGAATTCATAGCACCTTCAACATCTGCCTCAAAACTATCGCCAATCATAATGCTGGTTTCTTTTTTTGTTTTGGCAAGTTGTAATGCATATTCAAAAATCTGCGGATTTGGTTTTTTCACGCCCGCCATTTCTGAATTCGTAATGGTTGAAAAATAATGTCCGATTTTGGAATTCTTGATTTTATTGCCTTGCACTTCGTGAAACCCGTTGGTAATGATATGCAGGTTATATTTGTCTTTCAAATAATCTAAAATCTCGATTGTCCCTTCAAAAAGATGGTTATGCTGCGGCAAATAATGGATATATTCGTCGGAAAGCAAGTCAATTAATGCATCCGTCACTTCTAAATCCATCAAATCAAAAACGTCTTTTAGTCTTCCGTAACGCAATTCGGCGGTTGTTATTTTGTCGTGCTGGTACAATTGCCAGTATTGAAAATTGATGGGATTGTAATGGTTGAGAAAGGCATGAAGATCTAGATCAATGTTGTGTTTTTTAAAAATAGTTTCAAACGCTAAGGCCGAGTTTTTCTCGAAATCCCAAAGCGTGTGATCCAAATCAAAAAAAACATCTGAAATCTTTGCGTTCACATTCTAATAATTTGAAAACAAAGGTCGCAAAGTTTTTGTTTTAAACGACATCTGCAAAGCTAATTTATGCTTTTTTTACAAGATACCTTCATCCGCAAAACTGAAATAGCCTGTTTCAGTAACAATCACGTGATCGAGTACTTTTATATCGAGATTTTCACCGGCAGTTTTGAGTTTTCGGGTGATTTGCTTATCGGCATCGCTAGCGACCAAAGTTCCGGACGGATGATTATGTGATAAGATAATGCTTGTTGCTCCAATTTCGAGTGCCGTTTTATAAACCAGCCGAACATCGACTAAAGTCCCGGTAATGCCGCCTTTGCTGAGTTGCGCTTTTGAAACGACTTTATTAGAATTGTTTAGATAAATCACCCAAAATTCTTCATGCGGCAATTCACCTATAATAGGCTGCATGATTTCAAAAATGGATTGACTGGAATTGATTTTCTTTAATTCAATAGTTTCGTGTTGCCTGCGGCGTCTTCCGAGTTCTAAGGCTGCGATGATGGCGATGGCTTTTGCGGTTCCGATGCCTTTGAATTCGGTTAATTGCTTTAGTGAAAGTTTTCCGAGTGCGTTTAGGTTGCAATCAACGCTCGATAAAATCCGTTGGCATAAAGCTACGGCACTTTCTTCGCGACTTCCTGACCCTATAAGAATTGCAGTGAGTTCGGCATCGCTGAGGGCGCTTTTGCCTTTGAGTATTAATTTTTCGCGCGGACGGTCGTCTTCCGACCAATAGCGGATTGAAAATGGTGAATTGTCTTCCATTTGGATTATATTTATGTGAGTGGCTTATAAAAATTTTGATAGAAAAATACTATAAACTAATGCTATGCGTTTCAATATCAAACACTAAAATAATGAAAACCATTTGCATTTTGTTTCTTTTTCTCGGATTTTATACTTTGAAAACCGAAAAAACATTTGAAGAAAAACTGTCGGATGCCGCAATTAGTATCACAAATGACAAAGTAGTTTACGACCCAACTTATTTTTCGATCAAATATCCAAACGGCGATGTCCCGAAAAACAAAGGGGTTTGCACGGATGTCATCATTCGATCGTACCGAAAATTGGGCATCGATCTGCAAAAGGAAGTGCATGAAGATATGAATAAAAATTTCTCAAAATACCCGAAAATTTGGGGCTTAAAAACCACCGACACCAATATCGACCATAGAAGAGTGCCTAATCTGGAAGCATTTTTTGGGCGTTTGGGAAAAAAGCTTCCGGTTACGCAAAACGCAGCAGATTATAAAACCGGCGATATTGTAACGTGGATGATTAATGACAAATTGCCGCATATCGGAATTGTTACCAACCGAAAATCGACGGACAACAAACGACGATTACTGGTTCATAATGTAGGCGGCGGACAAGTTTTGGAAGATTGCTTGTTTGCTTACAAGATCAACGGACATTACCGATACCAACAATAAATTGATTATGGATTGATGAGTTGTTTGATGTCGTCGAAATTTAATCCGCCATAATTACCCGAACTCATTAAAAGCAAAGCAATGCCTTCAGTGTCATATTTCAGGTGAAAAAGGTATTCTTTGAAAGCTGCCGGATTGGTATAAATAATCAAATCTTCGCGGTTGAAGGCTTTGCCAATTTGTTCTGCGCTGACTTCCTTTAATTGCTTTATTTTGACGGCATCGGGTGAATAAAAAACAACAGCTACATCAGCGGCGTCGAGCGCGCCTTGGTACTCTTTTAAAAATTCGGGATTTAGGCTACTATAGGTGTGCAGTTCGAGGCAAGCGATGAGTTTGCGGTCGGGATATTGCTCTTTCACGGCTTTTGTGGTGGCCGCGACTTTACTTGGTGAATGCGCAAAATCTTTATAGGCGACATTAAATTTGTTTTCTGCGATTTTCTCCAAACGTTTGGAAGCACCTTTAAAACTGGCGATGGCTTCATAAAATGCCGCTTCATCGATGCCCATATTCTGGCAAATCCATTTTGCACCAGCAAGGTTATTAAGGTTGTGAGCTCCAAACACTTCAATCGGCATATCGCCCTCCGGCGTTTTAAGCAGCGTAACGCCATCTTTAACAGAATATTCCGGTGTTTTATATTGCAATTTACGGATTGGATTGGTGGCGGCTTCGGCTATTTTTTTGACTTCCGCATCATCTTCATTATAGACTAAAATACCACCATTTGTTATCAACTTTATAAATATTTCAAATTGTTCTACGTAATTTTCATACGTCGGAAAAACATTGATATGATCCCAGGCGATTCCGGAAATCAAAGCGATATTGGGTTGGTATAAGTGAAATTTTGGTCTCCTATCGATTGGCGAGGAAAGATATTCGTCGCCTTCCAAAACAATGAAATCATTTTCTTCGGTGAGATGTACCATCGTATCAAAGCCTTCCAATTGTGCGCCGACCATATAATCTACATTCACGTTATGGTAGTGCATAACATGAAGAATCATGGAAGTTATGGTTGTTTTTCCGTGTGATCCTCCAATAACGACGCGCGTTTTATTTTTGGATTGTTCATAAAGGAATTCGGGATAAGAATAAATTTTAAGCCCTAACTCTTTTGCTTTTAGCAACTCTGGATTATCGCCTTTGGCGTGCATTCCTAAAATTATGGCTTCAATATCTACAGTGATTTTTTCAGGAAACCAGCCTAATTCACTTGGAAGCAAACCTTTTTTCTCAAGTCTTGTTCTTGAAGGCTCGAATATGGCATCGTCGCTTCCGGTAACTTTGTATCCTTTGTTATGCAATGCTAAAGCCAAATTGTGCATGGCACTTCCGCCAATCGCTATAAAATGTGTACGCATTATGATTTAGTTTTTTGATCGAATTCCGCCATAATTTGTTTGGCTTTTTCGGGTTGATTCATTTTATTTTTATAAAGATCGGAAAGCTTTTGATAACAAATTTTAGAACTTCCGATTTGAATAGCGATTTTGTATAATTTCTCGGCTTCTTTGTAGCGTTCAAAATATTCTGCAATTCGGCCTTTCGCGAGGTATCCGTCGATTGGTGATATTGTTAAAAGCTCATTGGCATACCGGGTTGCTTTAGTTTCGCTACCGCCAATAATTCCTGGGAGTTTTAGGTAAAACTCGACTAAAGCCCATCTGGCATCAATGTGTTTTGGATTGAGTTCGATTGCTTTTTGAAATGACTGTTTGATGTCATCTATCATCCCCAGTGCTTTAAACTTATTGCTTTCATTGGCAATCATTCCTAAAACACCGCCATATTTGTAGTGATAATCGGCATTGCTTGGTTTTAATACTTTGAGTTTTTTATAATAAACCAATGCTGCGTCCCAGTTCTTTGAGATGCCGTTTATATCTCCTAAATATTCAAGTATTTTAAGATCGTTTGGCTGATCTTTTAGGAGCGTTTCAAATAGCGCTTTTGCATCGTTATACTTTTGTTGCCTGAACAATTTTTCGGCATTTTCAAATACTGATTGGGAGAATAGTATGCCAGGTATAAATAAAAGTGCGCATAATAAAGATTTCATAAGGTATCGCTATATATAAACAAAAATAGGATATAAAATTTAAAAATCAATTAAAATAAATTATGGTCTTTACCGCAGTCTATGAAACGATGCCGTAAAAACTAATAAAAAAAACCTGTTCGAAATTCGAACAGGTTTATATATGAATAAGCTAATTATAGCCTAAAGAATCAATCTATAGGTGTGTAAACAGAAACACCATTTTCACCATAGCCAACACAAGTCCAAGAAATAGTAAAACTTCCTGTTGCGTCATCTAAAGCATTAACTTCACCATCGGTTGGATTGATAGCACCCCAAGGGTCTACTTCGTTAGCCCATGAAATGGCACCACAACTAACCAAGAAAGTCAAATCTCTTTTAGCGGCTGCAGAGGCTGCGCCAGTACCATAATTATCCGCATAAGGTCCTACCGAATACAAACCTCCTGAGAAATCAGCAACTTTATAAGTATTTAATTGGCCTGATACAGCAGTAACTGCTACATTCATAGTATTAACGTCATAATCAGGAAGGAAATCGTGATAACCATAAGTAGTTGTCACTGAATAATTACCTGCCAAATCAGTTGGGCAAGAACGGAAGATATTGACAACATGTGTGTTGTTTCCATCCATAACTTTAAGACCTGCTGTTTCGTCAAGCATCAAAACTAAAGTTTCTGTGGCACCATCAGGAACCGCATCAAAGTTACCAGTAATTTTGATTTCACCAATAAAAGATCCTGCTGGAATCACAAGCGAAGCTGCATCAATTGAGTATTGTGCTGCAGTTGCCGTTGACTCAGCTCCAATTAGTACTGGAAATGTTCTTACCGCATCGGATTTTGTTGTAACTTGTACTTCAACGGTAGCTGTCGATACAACGCCACCTGGCAAAAGTGGAAGGTCGGATGTTGCATCAGCGAATTGATAAGATTCAACGCCACCATTAACATCATAAATCACTTTATCTTCTTCACAGCTGACAACGCCAGCTACTAACAGTAACATAAAGCCTAATCTATAAATATTTTTCATATTCTTTTTTATTTTAAAATTAATTAATATCCAGAAGTTTGCTGAATGTTTCTGTTGGCACCAACTTCAGCGGATGGAACCGGAAAAGTTAACCTGTAATCTGTATTAGAAAAGAAACAAGCACCATTACGAGCACAATCTGCAGGGTCGCGATTAATATCAACACCCGCTTTAACACCAAGACGTTTGAAATCTAAGTATCTGTGTCCTTCGTAAGCCAATTCTACACGTCTAGCTAGTAAAATAGCAGCCCAAGCAGCAGTTTCATTTGCAGGAACTGCAACAGTCGGTACAGTTGAAGCAGTAAAACGTGCATTATTGATTTTTTGCAATTGTGCAGCTACACCAGCAAAATCGCCTGCTGCAGCCAAAGACTCAGCTTTGATCAATATCATTTCTGACGTCCTGAAAACTTTAATATCATTCAATAATGCTAATCCTCCTGAACCAGGATACTTCCCAATAGGCGTTACAAATTCACCATCTTCTGTAGTTATAGCAGTACTTGTATAAGCCGTTTTTCTAACATCCCCAGGCGTAGTCAATAAAGCATATAAATCTGTGCTTACTTCATAAAAAGGAGAACCACTAGCTGTAGCATCAACAGATGCCCATATATTACCTACTTTAGCGTTACCATTTACCCTATCCAATCTAAAGATAACCTCATCGTTTCCTGTTACAGGTAGGTCCTTCCAAATATTGGTAAATTGCGCTCTAGCAGTAAGTGGATAGGAAGCAATAAGTTCATCTGCCAAAGTACCTGCAGTTGCATAATCTTTTCTGTAAGCAGCCATACGCACTCTAAAAGCTTTAACAAAATCAGGAGAAATGTATTTTCTGTCTGAATTGTCATCATTGTATCTGGTCATGTCGCCAGTTATTGCGGTATCGTAATAGGCTAAATCTGCATTGATCAATGCTAGAACTTCACCAGTAGTATTACGAGGCAATTTATCTTCAATAGTTGGAACAAAATCAACCAAAATAATCCCCAATGAACTATCATCACTCATATCAGCTGAATAATAAGACAATAGGGTAAAATGCGCCCAAGCTCTCAAAACGTGTGCCTGAGCAAGCGTATTGTAATAAGCAGACTGCTCATCTATATTTTCAGGATCAGGTGTAATATGTTCTGCCGCTCTGATGATCCTGTTGGTATAGTTAATAGTTCCATAATAATCATACCAAAGCGAACCTGGAGCCGAAGAACCAGAATTTAAGAAGAAACCATATTCTCCATCCAATAAGCCTTGACCTCCATTACCCAAACCTAAACTAACCTCGTCGGTAAAAATAGAGTTAAACCCAATTTCAGTTTCAGGAGAAAGAGAGCCATAAGCAGCTAATAAACCTTTCTGTAAATCCTCTGGTGTTTGGAATGCTGCATCTTCCGATAAATTTCCTGGTTGTACGATATCAATCGCATCCGTACAAGAAAAAATAGTTACAGAAGTAATTAATGCAATTAAAGCAATTTTAATATTTTTCATATACATAATTTTTAGAATTCTAATTGTAAACCTACTGAAAGAATTTTTGGAGTTGGGTATTGGTATTGGTCGCTACCACGTGGACTTTCTGCATCCCAACCTCTCCATTTTGACCAAGTAACCAAATTTTCTGCCTGAACGTAAGCTTTTACAGCAGAGAAAAGTGTTTTGTCAAGGAATTTCTTAGGAACGTTGTAACCAATGCTCATATATCTTAGTCTTAAATAATCTGCATTTTTTATGTAACGGTCTGAATTAGCATCCAAAGAAGCATTTTGAACAGACAATGAAGGGATATCTGTAATTCTGTTGTCTGGTGTCCAAGCTCTTAGAATATCTGTAGATTTGTTAAAAACTCCAATATCAGAAGGATCTTGTACGCCCGATAAATCATAATCCAATCTGTAAACATCCGCTACAAAAGAGAAGGAAGCATTTATGAAAAATCCTTTGTAAGATACATCAGTACCAAATCCACCTTGAATAGAAGGCTGGCTGCTTTTTCCAGTATATACCCTATCATTAATTTGATCAGGATTCTCTGTAGGATTACCATCAGCATCTAGGAACAAAAGGTTACCATCTGCCGGATTTACGCCTACATATCTAATTGCATAAAATTCGTTAAGCCTATGCCCTTCGGAAATTACGGTTAATCCACCGTCATCAACTATACCATCTTCGTTAGGCAAATCGCCGATACGGTTTTTATTGAAGGAAGCATTAAAATTTAACGAAATATCTAAACCGTCTGTGCTTTTCGCTCTTACTAAATCATAAGAAAGCGTAGTCTCAAAACCAGAATTGGTCAATTCACCAAAGTTAGCAGCAAGACTTCCTTGACCTGTAATTGCAGATAATGGCAACGAAAGGTACAAATCTGTGGTTTTCTTGTGATAATAATCTACCGAACCTGTTAGTCTTCTATCAAAAACTTCAAAATCAACACCGATATCTTTTTGTGTGGTAGTTTCCCATTTCAAATCGCTATTCCCAAGACTTCCAATCGCATAAGCAGGCAACAATTGATAAGAACTTCCTGAAGCATAAATATCTTTTGTAGAACTAAGCGCTCCATAAGTCGTACCTGTAATTTCTTGGTTACCATTTGTACCATAAGAACCTCTTAATTTCAACATTGTAATCGCAGACCCTTTCATGAAATTTTCTTGGTCTAAGTTCCATCTACCTGTAAAAGAGTAAAATGTACCCCATCTGTTGGTGTCAGAAAATCTTGAAGAAGCATCTCTACGGATTGTTGCGCCTACACCATATTTACTATCAAAGTCATAATCGGCTACTGCAAAATAAGAAAACAATCCTAATTCAGCAATACCTGAAGTAACATCAGGAACATTAAAATCATTAGCAGGTGTATCACTAATAAAACCTGTTCCAGCACCTGGATAAGCTACTTTAGGATCTAAACCGTATTGCGTAAAGCCATTTGACTTAGCATGAGCCTTGTAATACTCGGTAAACAACGTAACATCTACAGTGTGCTTGCCACCAAAAGTTTTGTTATAGTTTAACCTTGTATTGGTATTGAAAGCAACGTCTCTTGAAAAACTTTCAGACGTTTGTCCTACATAACCATTTGATCCCTCAAAAATCAATGAATTGAAAGCTCCAGGAGGTTGAAAAGTCAAACCGTTAGTTTGTGTATAATCAATACCTTGGTTCACACCTATAGTAAAGTTTTTTGCAAACTTATAGCTCGCTTCAAAACTCAAAACACCTTTTAATTCGTCTGTAGCAGTAGAAAAGGTATTTAATTTATCGATAAGAAACAACGGCGTAAGCGCCAAAGTACCAGAAGCCTGATAATCTGCTAATAACTGCGCAGATGTTGTGTATTCTGACGGAGAAATATAAGGCGCACTATTGTTGGCTCCTAAAACATAATTTTGGTTAACACCACCTGTTCCTAAAGAAGTAGCAAGATTGTTTCTTGAAAAATTTAAAGTTACACTTGTAGCATAATTAAATTTTCCATCATTGCTTTTACCAGTCACATTACTTCTAAAGTTAAATCTTTTTAGTCCAGTACTCTTTAAGATACCTTCTTGATCTAAGAATCCAACAGAAGTGAAAGTAGATAAATTTTTACTACCTTGAGACATGCTTAAAACGTGATTTTGAGATACTGCTGTTCTGAAGAAATAATCATTCCAGTTTGTTGATGGCGTAGCGGCAATTTCTGCATCCGTCATACCAACGCCACGTCCTGAACCGTAATTGCGTTCCAATGTAAGCAATTGTTGCGCATTCATCATATTATATTTTGTTTTTTGCATAGTGCTAAAACCTGAAACAGATGAATATTTAACTTTTAAAGCAGAATCAAATCCTCCTTTTTTAGTTTTAACGATAATTACACCGTTAGCACCTTTATTACCATAAATGGCTGTTGCACCAGCATCTTTCAATACCGAAGTTGACTCAATATCATCTGGATTCAAACTCCTGAAGTTATCAGCATTTAAAGGCACACCATCGATTACATAAAGCGGCTCTACTTTACCATTTATAGACCCAAGACCTCTAATTACTACAAAACTACCACTTCCAGGCTGACCTGACCCAGTACTAATTTGCAAACCAGCAATTTGACCTTGTAAAGTCTGAATAAAAGACGCATTTGGCCTTGCCTCAATTGTAGCAGCACTCACAGTGACCGACGCAATATTTGACTTTGCTTTAGTTCTTTTAACATCGTAACCTTGAACAACGACAACATCTAACGCTGTTGTATCATCTTCTAGTTGAATCGACACAGTGTTCGAAGCCCCAACTGTTACGGTTTGGGTTTTTGTTCCTAAAAATGTGAACACCAATTTTTGTCCTGGCGCAGCACTTATAGAAAACTTCCCATCAAAATCGGTTTGTACACCTTTTGTAGTTCCTTGCACTAAAATACTAACACCAGGTAAAGGCGATTGGTCTGTCTTTGACACTACCGTCCCTGTAATGGTTTTCTCTTGCGCATAAGAAAACTGAATAAAAAACGCTAAACATAACGTAAGAATCCAAGTAAACTTTGATTTCATATTTATAAATTTGATTTAGTTAAGTCGCAAAACTATTAATTATTTTTAATATAACAAATTTTTAACAGTTAATAAAATAACTTTTGTCGCCTTAAAACACTTTCTATTGAAGTATTTTCAATAAATTGGTATTTATACATTTAAAAGATACGATTATTAAAAAAAGGTTGCGTTTATGACTGAATAAAAACAAAAAAGACCCTTTTCAGGGTCTTTTCATATGGCCTTTTGAAAAATTATTGCTTTATAATTTTCTTAACAGATTGTTTTGCTCCTTGTGTTACTTTCACCAAATACATCCCCGGCGACAAACTTGAAGTGTTAATAGTAGCATTTACGGCTCCATTTGAAAAGCTTAATTCTTGGTTGAATACTCTTTTTCCTTGAACGTCATATAGCGTTACAAAACCATCTTCTGATAAATCAGACTCGAGTGTAAGTTGTAAATTATCAGTTACTGGATTTGGCCATACATTAAATGCATTAAAATCGAATTTTGTAGTATTCAATGTCATATCACTACCCGTTACTATAAGTGAATACTTTTGACTTCCTGTTACGAGGGTAGTTCCTTTATGTGTAACCGTTATGGTATATGTCCCAGAAGGATTATTAACTTGTACTTTTTCTATATTATCAACAGAATTATCTGCTTGCTCAGAGGGCTCATCTAAATCTGCACTTAACTTCCAAGGATAATAAGTATTATCTCCTTTTGTAACTCTAATATCAAGGTCGTTTACCAATACTGGATTTGTAAAATCAACCACGGCGTTGTTTGGAGACCCGCCCTTGTCTGTCCATGCTATTGTAGCCATTAACGGTTCTGTTCCAGATACGGTTACATTTTGCACATAAGTACCTCCTTGCGCTAAAATCAATTCAGAAATAACGGCTTGCCCAGCAACTGCTTTTGTAATTGTAACTGCTGCCTTTTCTGCATTGATTAATCCCCAACCGAATTTCGAGTCTGGCCCAGGATAATCACCTGCTTCGTCAGCAGTATGCGTCATTAATCCTTTAAGAGTAGCAGCACGCATAAATTCACCTTCATGAAGGTTGCTATAGTGCTGTTGCAATAATAGCAAAGTACCTGTAATGCCAGGCGATGCCATTGAAGTCCCACTTATGATGCCATAGTTGGTATTAGAAACATCTGTTGTCGAGTTAACATTTACACCTTTTGTAGCAATATCTGGTTTTATTCTATTATCATCTGTTGGCCCCCAACTACTAAAAGATGACATCGTAACGCTGCTTGCATTAACATAATTAGGAACGTTATTTACCGCCGCAACTACTATCGCATTTTTTGCTGTAGCCCATTTTGTAATAAGATCATGACCTCCCTTTGTTGGATTTATAATCTGATTGCTGTCGTCTCTGTCATTCCCTGCTGAAACGACTACTTGATAATATGGTGCATTGTACATCAAATCATCCAATTGTTTTGAGCTAGATATGTAAGCCCCGTAATAAGATTCAGGGAAGTTCTCGCCATCGCCAGCATTTAAACCATAGGAATGATTAGAAAGCAATAGTCCGTCTGTTGCCGCACCTGTCATTTCCGCTACATCATTACTCCAATCACTTACCCAAGCTGTAGCCATATAAGCTATTCCACGTCCTGTAGCACTATGTTCACCAGAACTAATAATCGTTCCTGTTACGTGTGTAGGATGATAAGCTGTATCTGAACTCCCATCATAATTAAATAATCTTGGAGCCAAATCAAGGTGGGTCAATCTTGCATGCCCGCCGTCCCATACTCCTGCAAACATATCCTGTCCAGCTAAATCAAGGCCTAAACTTCCGCCAGGCTGTAATCTATTCGCTCTTGCTGTTATGGCTGCACCCGCATTATCAGTTGTATAATACAAGGGCTGTCCGTTCTCGGTAATACCTTGTAATTCAGTAAGTCCTCCATCTGGTTTTTCAATTCTCAGTGGCCATCCATTTACTGCTGCTGCTGCCAATGCTTTCTGATGATTTTCGAAATACTCTTTGGCATATTCTTCTTTCATGCGTTGCAATTCCACCATATCGTAATCCTTAGTGATTTTTCTTCTTTGTTCAGCAGTTTGCGCCTGAGTTGAAAAAGCACCACCAAAAATAAAAGAGACAAATAATAGCTTTGTAATAGTATTTTTCATTGATTTTTTTTTATTTTGTCCGCTAAGTTAATAATTAAATTAATTGGATGTAATTTTTATCAATTTTTAACTTTGAAAATGCCTAAAATTATCTCACCCTTAATTATATACGTGCTTTTTTAAATTTTAGATATGCTACTCCCCAATTATTCATCCGTGATCCTTGAAGCCGGTACTGACGAAGCCGGACGTGGCTGTCTTGCTGGCCCTGTAACAGCAGCAGCAGTAATACTTCCGCATGATTTTAGACATGAATTACTGAATGATTCCAAACAACTCAACGAAAAAACACGAAAATCACTAAGAACAATTATAGAAAAGGAAGCACTGACTTTTGCCATAACACATCTCAACCCATTAATCATCGACGAAATCAATATACTGAATGCCTCGATAAAAGCGATGCAGGAATGTGTATTGAAGCTAAATCCGCGTCCAGAATTCCTAATTGTCGACGGCAACCGGTTCAAGCCGATGCAAAACATTTCACACACTTGTATTATTAAAGGTGATGAAAAATACCTAAGTATTGCCGCAGCCTCCATACTCGCCAAAACCTATCGCGATGATTATATGGAGCAAATTCATGACGAATTCCCGATGTACAATTGGAAACAAAATAAAGGCTATCCTACCAAAGAACACCGAAATGCCATCCGCGAATATGGCAGCACAAAATACCACCGCATGTCATTCAGGCTTTTACCCGAAGTGCAGTTGTCTATGGAATTATAGGAATCGATTTGCTCAACATGATGAAATCTGCTCGCAAAGGCACCAAGCTTCTTTTTAAAATGTAAAGAAATAAGAGCAATCGGACTCAGGAAAGAAGGGTTTTAGCTTTCCAGAAATTCCACTTCAAATATAGCTGTAAAATGTTTGAGGATTTTTTGTTTGACTTCTTCCAGATTGACTTCTGAAACACCCAGCTCTACATTTAAGGAAGTTACCGCTTTTCCGCGAATGCCACACGGAATAATATTATCAAAATAACCCAAATCAGCATTAACATTCAACGCAAATCCGTGCATTGTGACCCAACGCGAAGCCCTGACGCCCATTGCACATATTTTTCTGGCAAAAGGTGTTCCAACATCCAACCAAACACCGGTTTCGCCATCGCTTCTGGTACCTTTTAATCCGTATTCTGCTAATACCAAAATAATGACTTCTTCTAAAAATCGCAAATATTTGTGAATGTCGGTAAAAAAATTCTCCAAATCTAAAATTGGATAACCAACAATTTGTCCAGGTCCGTGATAGGTAATATCGCCGCCGCGGTTGATTTTATAAAAAGTAGCGCCCTTGGCCTGAAGCTGCTTTTCAGACAAAAGCAAATTGTCAAAATCGCCGCCTTTTCCCAAAGTATAAACATGCGGATGCTCTACAAACAAAAGATAATTGGGTGTTTCTAACGCTAATTCTTCCCTCCTGTTTCGGATTTTCAGATCAACAATATCCTTAAATAACGCTTCCTGATAATCCCAGGTGTCTTTGTAATCTTTCAGTCCGAGATCCTGTAGTTGTATGGATTTGTTCAAGATTTAAGATTTAGGGTTCAAGGTTCAGGGCTTTCATACAAAAGGAAATCTTAAACATTGAACTTATGATTTACAGTGCAAAGATACAAAAGTTCCGGCCACCGCCTACTGCTAAACTTTGAACCTTTGTAACTTTGAACCTTTGCAACTTATCCTTATCTTTGCACCCTTAAAAACACAGTTATGCAACTTTCGGAACAAGAAATCATCAGAAGAGAAAAACTTGGCGCGCTGCGCAGTCTTGGAATTAACCCTTATCCCGCCAATTTGGTAGCAGTGACCCATACTTCAAAAGCGGTAAAGGAAAATTTTGAAGAAGGCAAGCAAGTCAAGCTCGCCGGAAGGCTGATGAGTGTCCGCGACCAAGGAAAAGCCTGTTTCGCCGAATTGCAGGACAGCGACGGAAGGATCCAACTTTACCTGAACCGTGACGTTATCTGTCCAGAAGAAGACAAAACCAAATACAACCAAGTTTTCAAAAAACTTACAGATTTAGGTGATTTTATCAGCATCACAGGAGAGTTGTTCACGACGAAGGTTGGTGCACAATGCGTTCGTGTGGACGAATTTGAAATATTAAGCAAAACTTTACGCCCACTTCCATTACCAAAAACCGACGAAGAAGGAAATGTGCACGATGCCTTTACCGATGCCGAATTGCGTTACAGAATGCGCTATGTTGATTTAGTAGTCAACCCACACGTAAAAGAAGTTTTCATAAAAAGAACAAAATTATTCGCTGCCATGCGTGAATTCTTCAATTCGTATGGCTATATGGAAGTCGAAACGCCGGTTTTACAACCCATTCCCGGTGGCGCTGCGGCACGTCCGTTTATTACACACCACAATTCGCTCGACATACCTTTATATATGCGTATTGCAAATGAGTTGTATCTAAAAAGGCTAATCGTTGGCGGTTTCGAAGGCGTGTATGAATTCTCCAAAAACTTCCGTAACGAAGGCATGGATCGCACACACAACCCCGAGTTTACCGCAATGGAAATATATGTAGCCTATAAAGACTACAACTGGATGATGGATTTCACGGAAAGAATGCTCGAATATTGCGCCATTGCTGTAAACGGAACTTCAGAAGCCACTTTTGGCGAGCACAAAGTGAATTTCAAAGCACCGTATGCAAGAGTAACAATGACCGATGCCATCAAACAATTCACCGGTTTTGATATTTCAGGTAAATCGGAAGAGGAATTATTCGCTGCCGCAAGAAACATGAACATTGATGTTGATGCGACAATGGGCAAAGGAAAATTGATTGATGAGATTTTCGGTGCCAAATGCGAAGGCAACTTCATTCAGCCAACTTTTATTACGGATTATCCAAAAGAAATGAGCCCGCTTTGTAAACAACATCGCGACAATCCAGAATTAACGGAACGTTTCGAATTAATGGTTTGCGGAAAAGAAGTCGCCAATGCTTATTCAGAATTAAACGATCCAATCGACCAACGCGAGCGTTTCGAGCACCAATTATTATTATCTGAAAAAGGCGATGACGAAGCGACGCAATTCATCGACGAAGATTTTCTTCGTGCTTTAGAATACGGAATGCCACCAACATCAGGCCTTGGCATCGGAATGGACCGTCTGATTATGTTCCTGACCAACAACGCGTCTATTCAGGAAGTTTTGTTCTTCCCACAGATGCGTCCAGAAAAAAAACAAGTTCAGATTGAATTGACTGAAGAAGAAAAATTGGTCGTAGCGCTTTTAAAAACCAACGACAACACCATGGATTTGGGTGTTTTAAAAGTAAAATCAGAATTGAGCGGCAAAAAATGGGATGCCGCAATGAAAGGCTTATCAAAACACGGAATGATAAAAGTAACTGTTGATGGGGATTTGAAAACCGTAACGCTGGCAGACTAAATCCCTTAAAATATAGAAGAAGGACCTCCAATAGAGGCCCTTCTTTATTTTCATCCAAAACTTTCCTGCGATATAGAACACGTTTTCGGCTAACTATAAACTGTAGTTGAAATTCACACTCCATCGATAATTCGCCTCGACATTGCCACCAGTCAAATTTTGATTAATAGGAAGCATGACATTCATACCCGCCGAGAACTTTTCGTAACCAGCTTCCAACCCAATTTTCCCAAAAAGGATATTGCCCGCAGTTTCCGGCAGCTTTTGTCCGTGCTGGTAATTGCTTTCATATACTTCTCCAGCGGCGCCAATTTGCGGCACAAAAGTGTATTTTTCTCTTTCAATCACATAAAACAAAGTCGAGGCATAATTGAACTGGTTCCCAAACTGGTATTCCTTTTTGTTTTCTGTCTTGAATACATAATTGAGCATGGTGTTCAGCCCCCAATTTTTATGATTGATAACATATTCTGTTGCCAAAAGATAATCCCAACTTCCGGTGCCGACCTGAAAACTCGGATTTACACTGCCTTCGTTGGAAGACATACTGTATTTTCCGGTTGGCGATTTAAAGCCACCACCTATTTGCAATGTATGCCGATATGCCACACTATCGTTATGATTCGTACGAAAAGCGGTGTACATTGCCAAAACGGTAATGTCGCCAAGACCATTAATTTTTTGTTCGCCATCTGAAAGTTCCCGGTTGTGAAAATGATAAGGCACCAAAACCGTCAGTTGTAGTTTTTTAGAAATAGGGATCCGCCCCCAGATTTGCAGCGTATTGAAGTTTTCGTCAATCCATGGCGAATTCACAAAAATCCCGTCGCGACTTGAATAACTTTGGTAAAAATACCGAAGCCCAACGAAATTCTGATTGATCATGGAACTGAAACCCATTCCGCCTCCGCTTGCCGAACAGCCGCAAGCATCACAATCGTAGATAAATTTTGCGAATGGATTGATCAAACTATCTCGTTCAGCGGCATTGGAAAATTGTTGCGCCAAAAGTAGTATCAATGATAATATTAGCTTTTTCATATCAATCGTTGTGAACGTGCGCTACACTGAAAACGCCGTCGAGGTTTTGTGTTACTAGTCCGATGTTAACGGCATTGGTAAGACTGATTTTGTTCATTCCGTCAATAAGTTTAGATACATCAGCGACAATGTGAATTTCGGGAGCAATATTTGTTCTTACCAAAGCTTTTGTTGGCAAGTTCAAAGTAATTTCCTTGTAATTGTAATTCGCTGGAGTTTTTCCAATCATAATAAGAAAAGGTGTCGCTTCCGGATAATTAGATGCTGTAAAAGTGCCCTCCACATCCAAAAATTTGTAACCTTCTTCCCAAGAAGGCAATAATCCGGCGGATTGTGCTTGTAATGCAAAAGCGGACTGTGCTGTTTGTCCGAGATTATAATTGGCTTCGTCAACGCCAATTCCGAATTTTATCTTAACGTAATTCGCTGCGGGAACATCTTCAAGATCGAGCACGAGCGATGTTTCATCTGATTCATCTATAATAAAATAACTTTCGCCTTTTGGATAGGTAAAAGTCGCACCGTCATCTTTGGTTAAAACAATATTGCTGACGATATATTTAACGTTACTCACTTTAAGTACTTCGCCGTTGGAAGTTGCCGTATTGGCGGCGTTTAGAATAAGATCATTGGATCCGAAAGCATTGTCAAATTCGACACCGAGTGTTCCAGTTCCTGTAATGTTTGTATTATCGTCATCGCTGCTGCATGAAGCCAGAAGCAAACCAATAGCCAATATGACCATGGTTTTTGTAAAAAATAATTTCATTTTGATGTATTTTGTATTGTTGAAAAATGGGTATAGATAAAAGCGAACGCACGAACAGTTCACAGATTTTTTTGCGTCATAACGACTTTACGAGGCAATTACATCTCGCAAAGGCACAGCGTCGCAAAGCTTGTGTTGCAAACTTTCTTAAAACGTACGTAAATTCAAATAAATTTCAAGCAATACCCGCGGGCGGACGACAGGAAGTTTTGTCGTATAAATATTGGTATAAATCAACGGAACAGACATTATTCTGTCTACTTGTGTTATTATAAGAAACAAAAACAAATTCCTGCAAAGGCAAACAGAAAAGTATTTCCGACGCAGTATGTGGAACTTTTTTATCAGATGAAACCGGTATTTCCTTTTCTGAAGCTTTAGCAAGCTCTCTCATCAAATGGCATTTCCCATTGCAATGCAGTTGCGGTTTTTCTTTATTGACGCAAAGCACTTTTGAAACATATTCATAATTAACAGCATATTCCACCATAGGAAAAATTGGCTTCAGCAACAGCATCAGGCAGGTTATGACTATGATTTTTTTCATCGGCGCAAATTTACAAAATAAAACCCGCGCCGTTAATGTTAAACTTATTTTAAAAATCAAAGTAGGGTTAAACCATTTCTAGTTGTTATTGTCTTATCACTATAACTTTAAATTATAGATGATGAAAAAATTAATTGCAGCGGCATTACTGATTGTCGGAATGACGGCATTTGCTCAGGAAAAACCAGAAGGTCCAAAAAAAGGAGATAGGGCAGCAATGGCAAAACTAACGCCGGAACAACGGAGTGAATTGCACTTAAAAACGCTGACATTGAAACTCGACCTAAACGCTTCACAGCAAAAGGAAATGGGCAAAATTGTTGCCGAAATGGATGCCAAGCGCGAAGCCATGAAAGCCGAAAGAATAGCCAATAAAGACAAAAAGCTAACTTCGGACGAAATCTTCGCCAAGAAAAATAAAATGCTCGACGAAAAGATTGCGATGAAAGAACGCCTGAAAAAAATACTGAACGACGAGCAAATGGATAAGTTTGAAAAAATGCAGCAACAAAGGCAAAAGAAAATGCAGGAAGGCAAACACAATCACAGAAAATAAAAGAATAGTTAGAAATTTAAAATAATTTGTGATTGTTATCTAAAATAATTAGATTTGACGTAATTAAAAACCTTTAATTCTTATATAAAATGAAAAATTTAATCATAGCATTGTCATTATTTTTCGCTTTAGGTGCAAATGCTCAGGCAAAAAAAGCAATCGTAACTCCTGTTAAAACTCCTGCTCCTGCTGTTGTAGCAGCTCCAAAATTGAGTAATGAAGCAGCCGCAAAGAAAAACATTCAGGATTTAACTGCTTTTGTAACACTAAAAACAGAAACACAGGCAAGCCTGACAGAACTTTTCAAAACAAAACAAAGAATGATGACTGAAGCAGGTGATTCTGCAGAAAGGAAACAAATTGTGTCTGAAATCATTTCGCGCAAGCTTGAAGCTACGCTTGAGGCAGATACCTTTGCAAAGGTAAAAGCGAACACTACGTTATACCAAAGCCTTATTAAATAAGTAACGCTTTTCGATACAAAAAAGTCCCGTTTGAAACGGGACTTTTTTTATGCTTATATTTTATGTTTAAAATGTTTTTGAAACTTTGTCAATCGCATTGATTGTAAAGTCAAGATCTTCATAGGTAAGCGCATCGGTAATAAACCAAGTTTCATAAGCCGATGGTGCAATATAAATACCTTCTGCCAACAATCCGTGGAAGAATCTTCTGAAAGTTGCGTTATCTCCTTTTGCCGCTGTCTTAAAATCTACAACTGGCGTTGCATCAAAATGTACAGAAATCATCGAACCAACGCGATTTATGATATAAACCACATTGTTATTTTGCAAAACTTTATGAATCCCCGCTTCGAGATAAGCGGTTTTTTCTTCGAGTCTTTTGAAAACATTTTCATCTTCGTTCAGCGCTTTCAACATCGCCAATCCTGCCGCCATCGCTAATGGATTTCCCGAAAGTGTTCCAGCTTGATAAACCGGCCCAAGTGGCGCGAGTTGGTTCATGATTTCGGCACGTGCGGCAAATGCACCTACCGGTAGCCCACCGCCGATTACTTTTCCGAAGCAAACGATATCTGCTGTTACTTTGTATAATTCCTGAACGCCGCCTTTTGCCAAACGAAAACCAGTCATCACTTCATCGAAGATCAATAAGATTTCGTTTTCCGTACAAAGTTTGCGTAACCCTTCGAGAAAACCATTCATTGGTGGTACGCAACCCATGTTTCCTGCTACGGGCTCAACGATTATAGCGGCGATCTCATTCTTATTGACCTCTATTAAGGCCTTCACATTATCCAAATCATTATAACTGGCTAGCAAAGTATCTTTTGCCGTTCCGACAGTAACACCAGGACTGTTCGGCGCACCAAAAGTCACGGCACCGCTCCCCGCTTGAATCAAAAACGAATCGGAATGACCATGATAGCAACCCGCAAATTTTATGATTTTATCTTTTTTAGTAAAACCTCTGGCAAGACGAATGGCGCTCATACAAGCTTCTGTTCCTGAATTCACGAATCTAATTTTATCAATTCCCGGCACCATACTGACTGCCAAGGCGGCGATTTGTGTTTCCAATTCCGTTGGCATCCCAAAAGAAGTACCGAGTTTGGCTTTTTCAATGACCGCATCAACAACGGGTGCGAAAGCATGTCCAAGCACCATCGGGCCCCAGGAATTAATATAATCGACAAATCTGTTACCATCTTCATCATACACATAAGCACCTTTGGCACTTTTGGCAAAAATTGGCGTTCCGCCTACGGCTTTGAAAGCACGTACTGGCGAATTGACACCGCCAGGAATAACTTGTTCGGCTTCGATAAACAATTGACTGCTTCTTTGGTATAGCATATTGAAATTGAGATATTAGATATTAGATATTAGAATTGAGCTATTAGACCCTGAGTTTTTGTCCGATGGAAATAGCGTTGTCAGGCAAATTGTTCTTCTGTTTCAAATCTTCAACCGTAAGATTGAATTTTTTGGAGATAGAATATAGCGTATCGCCTTTCTGCACTTCATAGGTATTCTCTTGCGATACAGCCGCAGCATTTGTCGTTTTTCCGGGTTGATCAATCGGCACAAATTCCAATCCTAAAACCTGGGCATCATATTGGTGCAGGTTATAACGTTCGATATACGAAATCAATTTGTCTGGATATTTTGGATCTGTTGCATATCCGGCGGCACGCAAGCCTTTAGCCCAGGCTTCATAATCACCTTTTGGCAAATTGAAAAGGCCAGCATATCTATTTCTTGAAGTCAGGAATAAAGCGTGATCGCGATAAGATTCAGCAGGATCTTTGTATTTTCTGAAACATTCGTTTTCGGTATCATCGTCGTGAATTACAGTATCACCAGTCCAATCGGCGTGGCATTTGATTCCGAAATGATTGTTCGCACTCAACGCCAAATCGCCTTTTCCGGCACCAGATTCGAGAATGCCTTGCGCCAGAATAATACTTGCAGGAATACCATACGTTTTCATATTGCCCATTGCAATGTCCTTGAATTGACTAACATAACCATTAACAACATCGCTGTAAACGACGGTTTTTGAAGTCGATTCGATAACTTCTCGCGTGCGCGTTTCCGTTTGTGCGGTAGCGGTTTTGGTGTCTTTTGCATTGGAAGTCGGTTTTGTTTTTACGACCCTTGTCCTCGGCGGTATTTTTTTATACGTACGGACAACAGGCTGCGTTGAGTGACAAGCCGCTAGCGAAAGCAAAATGGTTAGCAGTAGTAGTGTTTTTTTAAACATTGATATTGATTATTGGTAATTTCTTATTTCTTAAATAGATGTTCATGCCTTCAATTCCCTGAAGTCCTCCGGTGTGCACCATCAGTATTTTTGAATTTTCCGGAAAATAATCTTTCCCAATTAAATCCATAACGCCAAAAACCATCTTTCCAGTATATATCGGATCCAACGGGATTTGATATTTTTCAAAAAAACCGTTAATGAAAGCAATCAACACTTCGTTCACTTTTCCGTACCCGCCAAAATGGTAGTCCTGTATGATTTCCCAATTGGAATTTGGAGCAAAACTACGAATTTCATTTTTTAGAAAATCGCCTTTTAACGCCGGAAAACATAAAACTTTCTGATTGGGCAATGCACTGTTGATGATGCCCGAAATCGTGCCGCCGGTTCCGACCGCGCAGCATATAAAATCAAAATGCGCGTCGGCTTCCGTTAGGATTTCTTCACAGCCTTTTACCGCCAACGCATTCGTTCCGCCTTCGGGAATCAAATAAAAATCGCCGAACTCCTTTTTTAGATTTTCGATGAAATGCGTATCTTCTTTTTCCCGGTATGCTCCTCTTGTTACAAATTTAAACTGCATTCCGTTTTGTTGTGCAAACGAAAGTGTCGGATTTTCAACAATCTTATCACCAATTTCGTCACCGCGAATGATGCCAATGGATTGGAAATTATTGTCTTTTGCTGCAAAAGCGACAGCTGCAATATGATTGGAAAAAGCACCGCCAAAAGTGAGTAAAGTGGTTTTATTTTCAGCTTTCGCTTGAAGTAAGTTGTATTTTAGTTTCCTAAACTTATTGCCGGAAACAAATGGATGGATCAGGTCTTCACGTTTGATAATAAGCGAAATATTCCGGGCATCATCAAGAAATATAAATTGATTTTCTACAGTCATTTTAAATGTATTTGATGAAGTTCCAGAATACCCGTTGATTCAAAAACATGGGATTGTATTCATTTGAATACGCTTCTCTTTCAAAAGAAATACCGCGGTAAGCGCTATTGTGATTTCTCAATTTCGCTAATCGTATTAAATATTCAGCAAAATACCACAAAAAGAACGGTAGCACCAACATTTCTAGTTGTTGCCGTATGTGTATGCTTTCATGTACAATTAAAACCTGATTTCCGACATCATCTTTATTACTCAAAAACACAAACGGAAATACAGTAATCGCACTGTATCCTTTTGGAACTAAATATTTCGCAACGACAATCCACATTCGTTATAAAGTTTATATTTTTGCAGCTATGAACGAGCAAAATAACGAAAATAAACCAATCGAAGGTGAAGATTTCTACTATACACCAGAAGGTTATAAATGTTTCACCGAAAAATACCACCTCAAACGAGGCCATTGCTGCAAAAGCGGCTGCCGACATTGCCCATACGGATTCGATAAAAAGACCGGCGCAATTAAGAACTAATTTCAGATAAACGAATAAACGCATTTCCAAATATGACTTTCAAAGAACAAATCAGACAAGGCATTCCATCTGTCTTACCGCAACCGAAACCATACGAAACCGATATCAACCACGCACCGAAACGCAAAGAAATCCTTTCGGCAGAAGAGAAAAAACTGGCGGTCCGCAACGCCTTGCGTTATTTCGATGCGAAAGACCACGCAGAACTCGCAAAGGAATTCCTCGAGGAACTGAACACTTATGGTCGCATTTATATGTACCGATTGCGTCCGGATTACAAAATATATGCGCGTCCTATTGACGAATATCCAGGGAAATGTGAACAAGCAAAAGCCATCATGCTTATGATTCAAAACAACCTCGATTATGCCGTGGCGCAACATCCGCACGAACTGATTACCTATGGCGGAAATGGTGCTGTTTTTCAAAATTGGGCACAGTATTTACTGACGATGCAATACCTTTCCGAAATGACCGAAGAACAAACACTGGCGATGTATTCAGGTCATCCGATGGGTTTGTTTCCGTCGCACAAAGAAGCCCCGCGCGTTGTCGTCACGAACGGAATGGTTATCCCTAATTATTCCAAACCTGATGATTGGGAGAAATTCAATGCGCTTGGCGTTTCGCAATATGGGCAAATGACCGCAGGAAGTTATATGTATATCGGACCGCAAGGCATTGTACATGGCACAACAATAACGGTTTTGAATGGGTTCAGGAAAATCAAAAAAAGTCCGTCAGGCTCCTTATTTGTAACTTCAGGGTTGGGTGGAATGAGTGGTGCACAGCCAAAAGCCGGCAATATTGCGGGTTGTATTACAGTTTGCGCCGAAGTAAATCCGAAAATTACACACATCCGTCATTCGCAAGGTTGGATTAATGAAGTGTATGAAAATATAAATGAGTTGGTCGAACGCGTTCGCAAAGCTCAAGCCGAGAAAGAGGTAATTTCCCTCGCCTATCTCGGCAATGCCGTAGATGTTTGGGAACGTTTTTACGAAGAAAACATACATATCGATTTGGGTTCAGATCAAACTTCGCTGCACAATCCGTGGGCGGGCGGTTATTATCCTGTTGGCCTTTCTTTTGAGGCATCGAATGCAATGATGGCTGAGAATCCGGAATTGTTCCGCGAGAAAGTTCAGGAAACTTTAAGACGACATGCCGCAGCCATTAATAAAAACACCGAAAAAGGCACTTATTTTTTCGATTACGGCAATGCATTCTTACTCGAAAGTTCCCGCGCTGGAGCTGATGTGATGGCAATAAACGGCATCGATTTCAAATATCCAAGTTATGTACAGGACATTATGGGACCGATGTGTTTTGATTATGGTTTCGGGCCATTTCGATGGGTTTGCGCCTCGGGAAAACCCGAAGATTTACAAAAAACAGACGCAATTGCTTGTGAAGTTTTAGAAAAAATGATGAAAACCGCACCGATAGAAATCCAACAACAAATGCAAGACAACATTACTTGGATCAAAGGCGCTCAGGAAAACAAACTGGTTGTTGGCTCTCAGGCCCGAATTTTATATGCCGATGCAGAAGGTCGAATCAAAATTGCTGAAGCTTTCAATCAAGCAATTGCCAAAGGCGATATTGGTTACGTAATTTTAGGCCGCGACCACCACGACGTTTCAGGAACAGATTCGCCTTATCGGGAAACTTCCAACATATACGATGGTTCGAGATTTACAGCCGATATGGCGATACAAAATGTTATTGGCGACAGTTTTCGCGGTGCAACTTGGGTGAGCATTCACAACGGCGGCGGCGTGGGTTGGGGCGAGGTTATTAACGGCGGATTTGGTATGGTTCTTGATGGTTCTAAAGAAGCATCAAGGCGCTTGGAATCAATGCTTTTTTGGGATGTTAACAACGGTATTTCAAGACGCAGTTGGGCTAGAAATGAGGGCGCAGTTTTCGCTATCAAAAGAGCGATGGAAACGCAACCATTATTAAAAATTACCATCCCTAATATAGTTGACGATTCGATTTTGGATTTTTAAAATATGACAAAAGCAAGTAGCATATCGTTAATGGTTCTAGGTGTTGGATTGCTCGTGATTGGTATCTATATCGACCAGAATATCTATTTGAAATACAGTATTTTATTCACTTCGATTGTTGTTAATGTGTTTGCCGTGATCAGGAGTTTTCAAGAGAAGAGAAATAAAAATTAATGATATGAAAACAATTCGATTTATTCCGTTACTGCTTTTAGTGATTTTAAGTTCTTGTGCTTCCGTTCAAGTGGCACACGATTACGATAAAAATGTCGATTTTTCGCAATACAAAACGTATGCTTTTTATAAAGCCGGTGTGGATAAAGTGGAAATTTCCGACCTTGACAAAAAAAGAATCCTGCATGCTATTGAAGACGAACTAAACGCCAAAGGTTTTACCAAAAGCGAAAAACCTGATGTATTGGTCAATATTTTCACTAAATCGCGCGAACAAGTGGAAGTCAATCAATTTAATGCCGGCTGGGGTTATGGCTGGGGATATGGCTGGAACCCTTATGGTTGGGGCGGACGCACAACGGTCACCTCGTCGACAGAAGGAACGCTTTACATCGACCTGATCGATGCTAAGAAAAAAGAACTCATTTGGCAAGGCGAAGGTACTGGCGAACTAACTAAAAATGTAGATAAGAAAGAAAAAGTAATCAAGGATTTTGTGGCTAAAATTCTTGCGCAATATCCGCCACAATTAAAAAAGTAATTAATAACCTTTTATACATGGTTTGACCGGAGCAGTGATGTTCCGGTTTTTTTTGTGCTATAGGGAAACACAATACCCTAGCCCGGATTACCTCACCTGCCTATATTTTTCAGAGGTGTTCAGTGAATGCTGCGCATTTGCAATGGAAAGCTTTTTGCAGACAACCGCTATTTTTTGTGGTGGTAAAAAAGCGACGGAGGAGCTCTTTTTAGCGCCAACAAAAAAAGCGGTTGCCAAAAAAACTTGAAATGAAAAGCCGGAAACAGCTTCAAAAAACTTAACTTTACATTATTAAAATTTACCTCAAAATATGGAAGCCGAATTTGAAAGCAACCCGCTGATTGACAGATTACCGACGCATTTGAAGCAATTCATCAAACCACAGGATTACGCCGATTATACACCAATTAATCAGGCCGTATGGCGGTATGTGATGCGTAAAAATGTCGATTATTTGTCGAAAGTAGCGCATAATTCGTACCTCGACGGACTCAAAAAAACCGGGCTTGAAGTTGATAATATTCCGAATATGTATGGCATGAACCGCATATTAAAGGAAATTGGTTGGGCGGCAGTTGCCGTTGACGGATTTATTCCGCCGAATGCTTTTATGGAATTTCAGGCGTATAATGTTTTGGTGATTGCATCTGATATCAGGCAATTGGAACATATTGAATATACACCCGCGCCGGATATCATTCACGAAGGTGCCGGACACGCCCCTATTATCGCCAACCCGGAATATGCCGAGTATTTGAGGCGTTTTGGGGAGATTGGCTGCAAGGCGATTTCTTCGCACAAGGATTATGAAATGTATGAGGCGATTCGGCTCCTTTCAATATTGAAGGAAGCGGAAGGCACGCCAAAACCTGAAATTGATGCTGCGGAGAAAGCGGTTGAAGATTTACAGAATAACATGGGTGTAATGTCTGAAATGGCGCGTATCCGAAATTTGCACTGGTGGACGGTTGAATACGGATTGATTGGCGATTTGGAAAACCCAAAAATCTACGGTGCCGGATTGCTATCATCGATTGGTGAAAGTGCTTGGTGTATGACCGATGCTGTGAAAAAAATCCCATATTCTATTGCTGCTGCGGAACAAAGTTTTGACATTACTAAACCGCAACCGCAATTATTTGTAACGCCGGATTTTGCTTATTTGAGTCAGGTTTTAGAAGAATTCGCCAATACGATGGCTTTGCGCACCGGCGGTTTATCCAGCATTCAAAAACTAATTGATTCGAATGCTTTGGGTACCATTGAACTTAGCACAGGATTGCAGGTTTCGGGCGTTTTCAAAAAGGTGATTGAACATGAAGGCAAGCCGATTTACATTCAAACCACCGGAAAAACGGCATTGTCTTACCGCGAAAAAGAACTCGTAGGACACGGAACAATTACACACGCAGAAGGTTTTGGCAGTCCGATTGGGAAATTGAAAGGCATCAATATAGCGATAGAAGATATGAGCCCACGCGATTTGAAAGCCTACAACATTTACGAAGCCGAAAGTGTGACTTTAGAATTTGAAGGTGATGTTACCGTAAAAGGCGAAATTATTACCGGTTCTCGCAATTTGCAAGGCGAAATCATCATCATCAGTTTTAAGAATTGTACGGTTACGCATGGGGAAACCGTTTTGTTCCAACCAGAATGGGGCATTTATGATATGGCGGTTGGGAAAAAAGTTGTTTCGGCATTTTCTGGTCCTGCGGATGTGAGGAGTTTTGATTTGATTACGCATGTGCCTTCTAGTAAAACGATTAAGGCAAAGAAATCTGATGAGCGTTCTGAATTAGAGCACTTATATAAAACTGTTCGCAATATCCGTGAGGGAAATGACACATCTGCTTCACTAAAAAATATTTTTTATACGGTAAAAATCGACCATCCTAAAGACTGGCTTTTATCGCTAGAGATTGCAGAACTATTGAAAGAGCGCAATGATACCGAAATCATGCAGGAAGTTTTGATTCATTTGGAGAAATTAAAAAAAACACGTCCTCAGGTAGCACAACTTATTACGAATGGGTTGGAGTTAATTTTTGAGAAGGAGCGTGTGAATTAATAGTGAATAATTAATACTAAAATCCCGTCAGATATAAACCTGACGGGATTTTTTTTGATAGATAAAACTTGTTACTGCGGGCGTATACTTGCAAACTTATCAGGCAAACCCAAAACGTTCCTGCAACTTTGCGGAAGCTTTGGAATTCAATATTAGCTGAAGCCTTCCTGCGATAAAGCTTTGACTTTTCAGCATCATGCTAAAACCTTGCCGCAGTACACGGGGAAACTTTCAGCAATAAAAAAACCGCCCGAAGGCGGTTTTCCCAAAAAATGAAACGAAAACTTAGCGTTTGATCACTTTATACGTCTTGAATAGACCGTCGGCGGTTACTCTTACTAGGTAAGTGCCACCAGCGAGGCTGCTCATATCCACTTTTGTGGTTCCGGCATTGATCTGTTTGTTAAAAACGATCTGTCCTAACATATTCACTACCTCAACACGCGAGATGTTGGCAGTATATTCAATCGTCAATATATCATTCACCGGATTTGGATAGAGTTTCAGTTCGTTGCGAACGATATCATCAATACCCAAACAAGCACCGAGTGATACTGTTACCGCAAGTCTTGTATCGCTACCGCAATCGCCACTACTCAATGAGGCGTAATATGTAGTTCCAGCCACTAATAGTGTGGTTGGTGCTACTTCATTCCCATTGGTTGGCGCATCAAACCATGTAATATTATCTTCTGTAACGATAAGTTCTCCAACATTTTGACCGGCACAGAATTCCTGCATACTGCTTCCTGTTGGTGTTGCTACGTGGTTTACAGTTGCAGTAACAGCAGTACGTGTTATAGAAGTACAATCGCCGTTCGATGCCTCGACATAATAAGTGGTCGTTGCGCTGATAACCGGCGTTTCGAAACTTGGTCCTACTGCCACGGCAATTCCGCCAGTTGCTGCAAGATACCATTTCAAGCCTACATTGCTAGTTGCACCCAAAATAACAGTCCCGTTACCGCATCGGCTGCCCGGTGCGGTTGTAATAACAATCGCATCCGTGTTGACAGTCGCTACCACTTGTTGCCTTACTGAAACACACGTGCCATTAGAAGACTCTACATAATAGTTCGTTGTTGCACTGATAATTGGCGTTGTAAATGAGTTACCTGTTCCTAAAACGGTTCCGCCGGTGGGCACATTGTACCAACTCAAGCTTCCGAAACTGGCAGTCGCACCTAATAGCACCGTTCCTATTCCGCAACGGCTACCCGATGTAGTGCCAACAATTACTGGCATCTGGTTGACAGTTGCGATTACGGCCGTTCTTATTGAAGTGCAACTTCCGTTGGTAGCCTCAACATAAAACGTTGTTGTTCCACCTAGCGAAGGAGTGACAAAGGTAAGTCCGTTACCTAAAACCGTTCCGCCTATCGGCACATTGTACCAGTTGAGCGTTCCTGCATTTGCTGTTGCTGATAAGGTAAGTGTGCCCGAATCGCATCTGCTTGCCGGGGTAGTCGAAGTTATCGTCGGAATCGCATTTACTGTTGCCACAACTGACAATCTTGGCGAGATACAGCTTCCGTTTACGGCTTCGACATAATAAGTCGTTGTTGCGCTGATGGATGGGGTTACAAATGTTGTTCCTGTACCCAAAACCGTTCCGCCTGTTGCGATGTTGTACCAGTTTAAAGTACCCGCACTTACCGAAGCTCCTAAGGTAACCGTTCCTGCTCCACATCTGTTACCAGGTGTCGTTGCAGTTACCGTTGGTGTAGCATTTACCGTAGCTGTTACAGCAGTTCTTGATGACATACAACTTCCATTAGAAGCTTCGACATAATAAACTGTTGTGCTGCTGATACTTGGCGTAAGGAAAGAAACTCCGGTTGCCAAAGCAGTTCCTCCAGTAACCACATCATACCAGCTTAAAGTACCAGCACTTGCCGATGCCGTAAGCGTCACCGCACCAACATCACATCTTGAAGCTGGGGTAGTCGAAACTACAGTTGGCGTGGTATTCACTGTTGCAATGACAGCCGTTCTTGTCGAAGTACAGCTTCCGCTGACAGCTTCTGCGTAGAAAGTAGTCGTTGTCGTGATGGTTCCCGTATTAAATGACGTTCCTGTTCCCAAAACTGCTCCTCCGACAGGAAGCGCATACCAGTTCAATGTTCCTGCAGAAGCAGTGGCACCTAATGCTACACTACCGGCGTCGCAACGGCTTGCCGGCGTTGTCGCGGTGATGATTGGAATCGTATTTATCGTCGCTATGACTGCAGTTCTAGCAGAAATACAGCTTGCGTTAGCAGCTTGCACATAATATGTTGTAGTCGTGCTGATGGATGGTGTAACAAAAGTAGTTCCCGTACCCAAAGCCGTTCCGCCAGTTGCAACATTAAACCAAGATAAAATTCCTATGTTGGCTGATGCGCTTAAAGTTACCGTTCCTGCGCCGCAGCGGTTGCCCGGAGTGGTTCCGGTAATGGTTGGCGTTGCATTTACAGTTGCTATTACTGCGGTTCTTGCAGAAGTACAATTGCCGTTGGTCACCTCAGCATAGAATGTTGTCGTGGTGGTTATTGAAGGTGTAAGGAATGACGTTCCTGTTCCTAAAACACTTCCGCCAGCAGCAACACCATACCAATTGATTGTTCCAGAAGATGCCGTAGCACCCAAAGTCACACTTCCTGCATCACAACGACTGCCTGGAGTGGTTGCGGTGATTGTTGGTGTTGTATTCACTGTTGCCACAACTGCGACTCTTGGAGAAACGCAACTTCCATTAGCAGATTCCACATAGAATGTTGTAGTGGTGGTAATGGCGCCAGTCACAAAACTGTTGCCTGTACCAAGTGATGTCCCTCCAGTTGAAACGTTATACCAATTCAGCGTTCCTGAAGAAGCGGTTGCTCCTAAAGTCACTGCCCCTGCATCACATCGGCTGGCTGGTGTTGTTGCCGTAATCGATGGAGTTGCATTAACCGTTGCAGTTACTGCAGTTCTTGGAGAGACACAGCTTCCGCTCGTGGATTGTACATAATAAGTCGTAGTCGTACTGATTGACGGTGTTACAAAAACATTTCCTGTACCTATAGATGAGCCGCCGGTAGCGACATCAAACCAGTTCAAAGTTCCTGCGCTTGCAGTGGCTGCTAGCGTTAGCACGCCTATATCACATCTGCTGGCAGGCGTTGTCGTAACGATGGTTGGCATGATGCTAATGGTAGCGGTAACCGGAGTTCTTGGTGAAGTACAAGTTCCGTTAATCGCTTCTACATAATAAATAGTCGTTACGGTAATATTTCCGGTAACGAATCCTGTTCCTGTTCCCAGAATGGTTCCGCCTACTGCTGTGCCATACCAATTTAAAGTACCTGCACTTGCAGTCGCTCCCAGTGTTACCGATCCCGAACCACATCTGCCGGCAGGCGTTGTAGCAGTTACGGTTGGCGTAGTCGTTACTGTTGCGATAACTGGTGTCCTTGCCGAGATACAACTACCATTGGAAGCATCGACATAATAAACAGTCGTTGCGCTGATGGAAGGTGTTAGGAAAAAATTACCATTCCCCAAAGAAGTTCCACCTGTCGGAACATTGTACCAGTTGAGCGTTCCTGCGCTTGCAGTTGCACTCAACGTTAAAGTTCCCGAATCGCATCGGTTGGCTGGTGTTGTGGCAGTGATTGCAGGTGTTATACTTGCTGTTGCCAAAACCGCAGTTCTTGTGGATGCACAAGTTCCGTTAGAAGCTTCTACATAAAAAGTTGTGTTGCTGCTGATTGGGGGTGTTACGAAGCTTTCGCCTGTAGCCAGTACTGTTCCACCTGAAGCGACATTGTACCAGTTGAGTGTACTTCCTGCACTTCCGGTTGCACCTAAAGTTACACTTCCGGTATCACAACGGCTACCCGGCGTATTTGATGTTACCGTTGGCACAGCGTTTACTGTAGCCAAAACCGCTGTCCTTGCAGAAACACAAGTGCCGTTTGTGGCTTGTACATAATAAGTCGTATTGATAC
Source organism: Flavobacterium sp. (assembly GCA_029946065.1). Classification (GTDB taxonomy): domain Bacteria; phylum Bacteroidota; class Bacteroidia; order Flavobacteriales; family Flavobacteriaceae; genus Flavobacterium. The sequence goes on along the minus strand of JAQSDU010000019.1, from coordinate 402,597 downwards.
CTATGCTTGGCGTGGCAAAACTTGTGCCCGTTCCCAAAGCACTTCCACCGGAAGCGTTAGCAAACCAACTTAAAGCACCAGCACTTGCGGTAGCGCTCAAAGTGACGCTTCCTGTTCCACATCTTGAACCAGGAGTTGTCGTAGCAACAGTTGGTGTTACGTTGACCGTTGCGACTACGGCAGTTCTTGAAGAAACACAACTTCCGCTGGCGGCTTCTACGTAGAAAGTAGTCGTTGTGGTAATAATTCCTGTTGGGAAGAATGGGCCCGATCCAAGAATCGATCCACCTGTCGCTACATTATACCATCGCAATACACCAGCACTGGCAGTAGCACCCAATTGCACACTTCCCGAATCACATCTTGATCCAGAGGTAGTGGTTACCACTGTTGGAGTAGCCGTAATCGTGATATAATCAGTCATCGTTACCGTATCGCCGCCATTATAATTCGTTGCGGTGAAAGTAACCGTATAAACACCTGGTGTGTTATAAACCACCGAAGGATTTTGTGCGGTTGAAGTTGCGGGTGTTCCGCCAGGGAATGTCCAACTCCATACAAACGGTATATTGGTTGAAGTATCCGTGAAATCTATCGCAGTGCCGACACAGCCAGTTGTAGCCGAAGCTGTGAAGCTAGCGTCTGGCGGAGTGACTGGACAGCTGCCGATTTCGTCTTTACTGAAACCATCGCCCATTCCGCCAAAGTAGGCGTAGAATTGAGGCGGGATTCCACATGACACATCGCTTGTCGTGTCAACGTTGGCGCCATCGCTAAATCCGCCCATATAGGCAAAGAAAGATGGCGGCGTTCCGCAGGTTGTCGCATCAAGCGTATCCACATTCGCAGTATCGCTGAATCCGCCCATATAGGCAAAAAACGATGGCGGTGTGCTGCAAAATGTATTACTGGCAGTATCTACATTGGCATTGTCGCTAAAGCCTCCGAAATACGCATAATAATGCGCCGGAATAGGACAGGAAGTAAGACCCAGCAAGTCGGAAGCCGAAGCATCGGCGATTCCTCCATTGTACTGAGCATGGACTTCATTGTTTGCCAAAATAAATGTCAGGAATACAACTAAGTAATATTTAATTGTTTTCATCATCTCATTTGATTTAAAATTGCTAAAATTTAATTTTGATAGGCTAAAGCGAACCTTGCCCTATCTTTAATCAAATAAGATAATTATCTTACGCCACGACCTCCTACAGATACTGACCTTGTAGTTGTTACAGTTGTTATTGCTGCTCTGTCAGAAACCCTTGCGCTTGCTTGATAGTTGTTGAAATCGCCACCTCTGTAACCACTTCCCAATCCTGTTGAAGGTGCTGGCCATGTAGCTTGATTGGCATCACCGTTGGCTGCTATTGTTCCGTCGCCAAGTGTTCCGTTGAAAGTTACGCCTTGTGCTGTTGTGTTGATTACCATTTCCGAAAGATTTCCAGACATTTCCATCGGTCCGTAATAGGCCGCACCTGATGATGCTCTTCCTGATGAACCGCTGGCAGAAAAACCAACTCTTACCGGCACCTGAACAGACGTATTGTTAATATATACATTACACAAACCATCTAATGGTGTTGTAGTGGTTTCATTCGCTTTCAAAGCATTTGCAATAGCATAATAGTAAACGCCGTTTAATGTTGTAGATCCCCAAGCAAATTCCCCTGCTACACGCGGCATAGTACCACGACAAACTTTTTCGTATTCTAATTCTGTCATCGGACGCAAAGCTGCCCAATCCAAATAGGCTGATAAATCACTCCAGTTAAGGTAATTACAGGCCACATTTTGTCCATCATCGATATTATTTTCAACACCGGCGGTAGCATCTGAAGCATACACCGCCGGAATTGCATTATTGTTTCCTGAAGTAAGAATACGAATACCATTACGGCCACCAAAACCTACGTTAAACGCAAAAGTACCTGCAGCAGCAATTGGATCTGTATTGGTATGCGCTTTCTGTTGGTCATAAGTCAACGCATTCAGGTATTCGATATATTGTTCTTGAGAAACCTCGGTTTTCATGCAATAGAAAGTTTTATAACCTACCGGATAAGTATTCGGCAAACTTGTTGAACCGCCACCTATAGTAGCCGCATTGATACCTCCTGATTGTGAAGCTGCATTTACGGTAATACTATTGAAAGTAGAAACACTTGTGCCATCACCCAATTCAAAATTGGATTGTGGTACGTTTACCATTTCGATTCCGTAAACTTTATAGTTATAAGTACCTGCAGGAATTGTCATTTTTAAGGTTACTGAGGTAACGGGAACTGTTCCTCCGCCCAATGCGCTTCGGCGTACAAAAACACCGCGTCCGTCGGTAACGGCATCCACTTGTAATGGTGAAGAAGTACTGTGATCAGAAGATAGTGTGCTCAATCCTGCGTGCGTCCATAGTCTTGTATTGCAATCTTGGTATTTTACGAACACCCAAACGGCATCCCAGTTGGCGGGCGCAACATTCGCATTCCAACTGTTGTCCCAGCTAATGCTGAAAGTAATTTCGTTTCCTGTTACAGATGTTCCTGTAATCTGAACATTGTTAGCATTTGCAACAAGCGCAAACACAAACAAGCAAAAAGTCAAAGCTAATCTTGAAAATAATTTTTTAGTTTTCATCTTATACATTTTTTAAAAGTTATGAGACAAATCTAGCTTTGAAGTACGTACCGAAAAATACGCAGAATGCCGTATATTGTATTTTTATATATGAAAATGAGCTACTTACAATTAAATTTTTAAAAAAGAACAAAAAAAATACGACCAATGCCGTATTTTTATTTGTATTTCGAAAGTGACTTTGTGGGACCAACTGATCCTTTTTAAGAGCAACTTACTTCATGATTTTTTCCTCGTCTTTGTTTAGCATCAGATTAACTGCTAAACTCATCATTTTGTATGATTTTAGCATCGATTGTTTTGTAAATCCACCTTCTGTCCAAAAATAATAATACACAGAAATCGAATTGCTTGTCGGATTGTAATACGATTTCACCATAATAATCTCTTGGTTAAATTTGTCAACAAGTTCCAAGGCTTTTTGCTTTGAAGTACCGTCAACCAACAAAAATGTGCCACTAAAGGAAACGAATCTTTTCTGCGAATCAATATCAACATAAAAATCAAATGTGTCTTTGGTTTTTATGTAATCGTCTTTGGTTTCAACCACCGTGACCAATGCATTTTCAAAGGTTTCTTTCAGGAAACTTGCTGATAAATCTTCGGCTTTGTTAAGCGTTTGCGCAGTCATTCTGCTGGCCAATAAAAGCAATAGTAATAATGCCATGTAAAGGAAGATTTTTTTCATTTTTTTTAGGTTTTAATGATTAATTATTAAGATTTAATACCCGAGAATACAATTAAATAATATTGTTATTTTTTGCTTTCTGAATGGCTTCCAATTTGTTGTGTACTTGTAATTTCGTATAGATATTTTCAATATGCTTGCGCACTGTGCTTGGCGAAAGTATTAGGTTATCGGCAATATTGATATAATTCAAACCTTTGCTCAAATGTTCCAAAACCTCAATTTCACGAACAGACAATTTGATTTCTTCTTGGTTTTCGCGATTCCCAAAATCGACTGGATTTCTAAGTAAATTCAGTGCTTTATATGCAATAGACGGATTCATTGCCGCGCCTCCGTTAAAAGTTTCCTGAATACCTTGGAACAAATCTTTCGGATTGATTTCCTTCAATAAATAGCCATCGGCTCCGGCTTTTATAGCATTAAAAATATTTTCGTCGTTGTCAAAAACCGTCAGCATAATAATTTTTATATGCGGATACCTGGACTTGATGGTGTTTGTCGCTTCGATGCCATTGATTTCAGGCATTTCTATATCCATCAAAATCAGATCAATATTGTGGTTGTTTTCGATTTTTTTGATTAAATCCTGGCCATCAAAGGCGGTAAATTTCACTACAAAATCTTCAAAAAAGGATAGTTTTTCCTGAATTGTCTTGATCAGAAAATGGTTGTCATCTGCTATAGCTATTTTAATCATTTTTTGAAAATTTATACGTTGTTCTTTTTTGGTTTTTCAATAGCAATCTTAATCGTTGTGCCTTTTCCAATAGTTGAAGCAATGGCTAATTCTCCGCCTATGTCTTTCATGCGTTTTCTCATATTGTGCAAACCGTTGCCGGCAATGATGCTTTCTTCGTCAAATCCGGAGCCGTTATCGCTAATGATTACTTCGATTACACCACTATTCTCGCGCACATCGATCGCAATTTTAGAAGCATTGGCATATTTGATTGCGTTGTTTATGGCTTCTTGTGTAACACGGTAAAGGTTCATTCCGGTGACTGATGACAATTTCAAATGGCTCAATTTTTCGTCGATCTCAAAGTGGAATTCGATATCTTCTTTTGCCATTTTTGCATTATCGATAAAATTCATAATTCGCATTTGCAAATCTTCGAAACCGATAGCATTGCTGTTCATTGCCCAAATTGTATCGCGCAGTTCCACGATGGTCGATTTGGTAAATTTGCTGATGCTTTGCAGTTTGCCGTCGAGTTTGGTATTTTCGAGATTGAAGGCATACTTAATATTGTCAACCGACGAAATAATAAAAGTAAGCTGCGCACCGATATTGTCGTGCAAATCGCGTGAAATACTAAGTCTTTGCTCCTGCAATTTGTTTTGGGTCTCGATGACTGAGATCGCCGATTTGAGTTCAAACTCCTGCTCCTGTTGGCGATTTTTGAGTTTCTGCTGACGAAAAATCAAATACCCGATTAAAATCGCAAAGAAGATCGAGATGGCAAGTACCAACAACAAAACGTTTTTCTGCTTGGCTTCTGCTTCTTTTTTTAGGAGTAATTTTTCCTTTTTTTCTGTTTCATATTTCGCTTCGAGTTCAAAAATCGTCTTGGTTTTCTCGGCTTCAAAAAGACTGTCTTTTCCCTTTGTATATAAATTGGAATACTTGTAAGCGTCGCTAAAATGTCCTAGTTCCGCATTCGCTTTTGCGAGATTGTGATAAGCTTCTACTTCCAGCAAATAAGCCTCAGCCTTTTTGGAAGCGGCAACGCCTTTGTTTGACATTTTAATGCTCTCGTCATATTTTTTCTGTTTCACCAGGCAATTCGCATAAGCGTTGTACGTATTTGAAACTTCGTACCAATTTTGATATTGTTCGTGCAGCGCAATAGATTTGACATAGGCAGCATTCGCCTTCGGAAAATCATGCAAACTGTCATAAACCACAGCAATAGTAGAAAGCGGATAAGCAGCATAACTTTCGTAGCCCAATTTTCGATAGCCTTTTTCTGCCATTTCTGAATATTTGAGCGACTCTTTGTACCTTTTGAAATTGATCAAAACCGAACCAATATTGCCAGACGACACCGTAATCCCAAAATCAGATTTGGCTTCTACATACAAATCATACGATTTCTTATAATAATCGAGTGCCTTGGTATATTCTTTCTGGGTTTTATAAATGATGCCGATATTGGTGTAAGTCATCGCCAGTTTATCAATATCCTTTTTTTTATCGTAGTATGTCAGCGCCAAAAAATAATGCTGAAGCGCCGCATCAAACTGCCCTTTCATATCATACGTGACACCTATATTATTGTATGAATCGGCGATTCCGACCGAGTCTTTTAGTTTCTTACGAACAGCTAGTGACTTGTTGTTATACAATAAAGCAGTATCCAATTCACTGCTATTTTGATAAGTTGTCGCAAGTGAATTATAGGCCACCGCAAGAAAAGTGTCGTTTTTAACCGACCGTGCATTAATCAAACACAATTTTGCATAATATAATGCCTGATTGGGATTGTCCTTACTGTATTCTTCGCAAAGCAGCATGAGTGTTTGGAACTTCCCTCTTTCCGATTGCTTTTTTTTGAGTTCCCGCTGCAAACTGTCGATGACAGGATTTTGCGAAAAGGCAAAGAGCGTGAAGAACAAAAAAATAAGGACATGTAACTGCTTCATAATATTATACTTGAATTATAAAAGTAGTTAAAAATGTTCTCATCTGCACTTTGTAGGATTATTCTAGTAAATTATTTTGCTTCAGGATTTCAAAAAAATCAAATTGCAATGCGACGATATCGTGACTCAATCTAGAATTGGATGTTTTGAGTGCTTCTTTTAATTCGTCTGCAAGCTTAATTTTTTCATGTTGTTCTTTCTGGTTGTTAAGCAATTCGATAATAACTGCCTGAAGTGTCGCAACTTTGCTGACATGTATCGCCATCGCTTTCCGCTTATTAACGAGCAGGTAAGCAATGATAGCGGAGTTCGCAATGATTATCAGACAAAGTAGTAGGACCATGAGCAGATTTGGATAATTTTCCATTAATATTGGAAAAAATCCTTTCCAAAATTAGAAAATGAAGTTTCGCGGATCATTTTCATTTTTGGAAAGGAAGGTAATTAATAAACCCCAAACAAAATTGGATTTTTCTGCAGTAATGCTGCAAATTTTTTATTCCCTTATTATTGGATTATTGGAAATTTACATTGAAAGCACCGTTAGTAACTTCTTTTACATCGGTTTGATCAGCTTGGTTTTTCGCAGTAAAATGGAATGTTCCAACGATTTTAGTGTCAGTGATTTCAGTGATTGTGATTGAACCGGCAACACCTCCACCATCCCAAGGCGCAACATAAGTAGGTGATGCTTGTGGATTGCTGATATTTGTATCTACAAAACTTCCCGCAACAGAAATCAAATTGTCGCCACCAATATCATACGTTCCAGTTGTAGCGGGAACTTCAGCCAAGGTCAAACTAAGTGCTTTTCCTGTGGAACTTGTCCCAAGAAGCTGGATAAGGAAATTATTCCCCGTAGCTACTTTCATAGCTGTAGTGGCTGCTGCCAACGATGTAAAATTAGCGCCTCCAACTTTAGCTTTGATAGTCCCGTTTGCGGTTGTTGTTCCGCCGCCTCCATTATCATCGCCACCGGCACAAGAGATTACTAAGAACGCTAAAGCTAAAAAGCTCATTTTTGTAATTGAAATAATTGATTTCATTTTTTTAAATTTTTTGTTGGTTAAACTTGAAACAAAATTGCATTTATTAGGAAATCGAATCAATACGACAAATGCCCTATTTTTTATATTAGCTTATTATTTTTGGCTTTTTGTATGGCCTCAAGCTTATTATGCACCTGAAGTTTGTTATAAATGTTCTCAACATGTTTGCGCACAGTTCCTAATGAGAGAATCAGATTATCAGCGATGTGGTTGTATTTAAGTCCTCTGCTCAATTGTTCCAACACTTCAATTTCGCGGGTGGTAAGTTTCACGGCATCATCACCGCTTGGCAATTCCAATTCAATTGGATTCCGGAAAAGTTTAAGGGTTTTTAGTGCTATTGAAGGCGTCATCGTTGCACCGCCATTTAAGGTTTCGATAATGCCTTGGTTCAGATCTTTGGGATTGACATCTTTTAGCAAATAACCATCGGCACCGGCTTTTATGGATTTGAAGATATTTTCATCGTTGTCGAAAATCGTGAGCATGATGATTTTGATGTGCGGATATTTGGTCTTTACAATGTTTGTTGCTTCAATACCGTTCATTTTTGGCATTTCTATGTCCATCAAAATCAAGTCGATATTGTGGTTAAGTTCGAGTTTATCAATCAAGTCGAAACCATTATCGGCGGTATATTTACATGACATGTCTTCAAAAAAAGAAAGTTTTTCGGCTACGGCTTTCTGCAGAAAAATATTATCATCAACAATTACAACTTTTGTCATGGCTTTGGTTTAGGTGTGTTAGCCTGACAAATGTGGTGATATTAATAGCACCGAAAAATACGGCATATTGCGTATTTTTATTCGGATGGGATATGATAAAATAGGGTTTTAACCGTTTCAGGCGTATCTTTATAAATCCGAGGTATTGCTCGATTTCGGCTCCGGTAATACAATTTTAATCTTCGTGCCTTTTGTAATTTCCGACGTCACACTAAATTTTCCACGAATGCTTTCAATGCGTTTTTTCATATTCTGTAAGCCATTTCCTGTTTCAGTATCCTGAATATCAAACCCCAAGCCATTATCCGAAATAGAAATCTCTATTGTGTTGCCAACGTGTTTTGTTTCGATGGAAATTGCTGTCGCATGTGAATATTTGATACAATTGTTAACCGCTTCCTGGATCGTGCGATAAATATTCATCCCGACAATCGACGTCATTTTAAGGTTTTGAAAATCGGTATCTATTTCGAATTTGAAACTAATTTCTTCCTTCGCAATTTTAGCCTTTTCGATGAAATTCAGCACACGGGTTTTAAGGTCGTTAAACGTGATCGCATTGTTGTTCATCGCCCAAATCGTATCGCGCAATTCAACAATAGTCGATTGGGCAAAATCGCTGATCGTTTTTAGTTTGTTGTCGAGTTGCTTGTTTTCGATGTTAAATCCGAATTTCAGATTGTCAACGGATGAGATTATAAAAGTAAGCTGCGCACCAATATTATCGTGCAAATCCCGTGAAATGGTCAACCTTTGTTCCTGCAATTTGTTTTGGGTCTCGATTTGCGAAATTGCGGTTTTGAGATCAAATTCTTGTGCTTGTTGCTTGTTTTTGAGTTTTTGCTGACGGTAAACCAAGTAACTAATCAGCATCAGAAAGAAAGCAAAAACTGCAATTATAATCAACGAAAACCTTGATTTGCGAACCTGAATATCTTTTTGCAACAATTGGTTTCTGTTTTCTGCAAGTTGCTTTTCCTTTTCGTTGGTTTGGAATTCTACTTCGAGTTCTGCGATTTTAGCATTGGTATGTTGGTTCAGAATACTGTCTTTGTATTGGATGTGCATTTTGTAATTCCGGAAAGCTTCGTTGTTATTCCCAAGTAATTCATATTCTTGTGACAACATCTTGTAACTGCTACTCATCAGGTCGATGTAGTTGTAATGCGTGGCCATTTCCAATGCTTTTTTGTAATATTCGATCGCTGCTTTATGATTATTTTGCGTCGCATACAAATCGCCGAAACTGGTATAATTTTCTGCAATTCCGATATGATCTTTGGTTGATTGCCTTATTTTTAGTACTTTTTCATACAACGATTTTGCGGTATCAAAACGCTTTTGCATGAGATAAATTCCGGCGATATTGTTGAGACTGTATGGAATTCCAACACTGTCATGGCTGACTTCTTTCAGTGCGAGTGCTTTGTTGTAAAAAAACAATGCGCTGTCCAATTGATTTTGCATTTCCTTGAGCACACCATAATTGTCGTAGATTTTCATCGATGCCAACGTGAAATTTTGCTTTTCGGAAATGCGTTTGGCTATTTGCATATATTCCTGCGCTTTGGGCATATTGCGCCGTTTCATCCTATAACCTAATTCTCCATACTCCGCCGCCAGTTTTTCCCGCTGTTTGGTTTGCTCGTATATTTTAATGGCTTTGAGCGAATAGGCGACATTTTCGTCGTATTTGCCCTGATAATAATAAATAAGACTGAGATTGCTGTAACTGTCGGCAACTCCGGATTGGTAGTTTATTTTTTGTGCAACATTGGCATTTTTGAGGTAAACTGCAGTATAATAGGCCGCTTTTTCGGTTTTCAATGCAAACGAAATATTGTTGATTGAATCAATAGCTGTTTTTGTCTGCGACCACGAAAAGTGCGCAGAACATAATACAAAAAACAAAACAGCTTTCTTCATCATCTTTAATCTATGTTGTAGTTTTCGGGAACTTCAATCGCTATTTTGGTGCCTGTTTTATTGGACTCAAGCGTAAATTTCCCGCCAATATCATCAATTCTTTTCCTCATATTGATCAATCCGTTGCCGCCATTGGTATTTTTATAATCGAAACCGATGCCGTTGTCGTTGATTTCGATTTCGATTTTTGCGTTATTGCGCTTTACGTCTATTGAAATTTCGGTTGCTTTCGCATATTTGATAGTATTGTTGACGGCTTCCTGAATTGTGCGATAAATGTTAATGCCTTGTATGGAACTCAATTTTATATCATCAAGATTATCATCGATATTGAATTTGAACTGAATATCTTCCTTTGCAATTTTTGCTTTTTCGATAAAATTAAAAATCCGTGCCCTTAGATCCTCAAACGAGATCTCGTTATTGTTCATCGCCCAAATCGTATCGCGAAGCTCTATAATCGTTGATTTGGTAAAATCGCTTATCGTGTCGAGTCTGTTGCCGAGTTTGGTATATTCGACATCAAAACCGTATTTCACGGTATCGACTGACGAGATAATAAAAGTGAGTTGCGCGCCGATATTGTCATGCAGATCACGCGAAATACTGAGCCTTTGCTGCTGTAATTTGTTTTGGGTTTCGATTTGTGATATGGCCGTTTTTAACTGGAATTCTTGTTCGCGCTGGTTGCTTTGGAACCGCTGCTGCCGCTGGATCAGAACGCCAACAACACCAAGAAAAAGAATCAATAGTGAAAGCATGACTATGGTTGTCGTTTTTTGTTTAGAGTCGGCTTCGTTTTGCAAAAGCAGCACTTTGTTTTCAGCGAGTTGCTTTTCCTTTTTCTGGGTATCATAAACGATTTTGTATTCTGCCAAAGCAGCTTCTTTCTTCTCGTCGATCAGCAACTTCCATTCGTCATAAAACATTTTATGAGCGTTGAATGCCTTTTTGAATTCGCCTTGTGATTGGTATATATCAGCTAGAATATCATAAGATTTTGCTAGATTATGGCGGTTTTTAATCTGCTTTAGCAAATTGATGCTTTTAAAAATATTGTCTTCGGCAGTCGGATAATCTTTTTGATACATTGCCAGATTGGCCAAATTGCTATAGGAATCTGCAATTTGCTTTTTGTTGCCGCTTGCGATATCAATTTTCAAACATTCGGTGAAATAATACTTGGCGCTGTCGATGCGATTCGTAAACATATAACAATGCGCTTTGTTGTCTAGGAAAGTCGATTTCAGTCGTGGCGAATGTAGGCTATCGGTAATCCTAATGCCTTCTTCATCAATGGCAAGTGCGCCTTTGAAATCTCCCGACATCCCGATTACATTTGCCAGATTGTGTGCGGCGTAAAGATAAATATGATTGCTTTTGTTATGCTCAAGGGTTTTTAAAGCGATTTTCAGGTTTTCGATTGCTGCATCGATGTCGTTGCGTTGTTGAAAAACTTCGCCAATGTGTGCATGGGCATACGCAATTCCAATTTTACTGTTAATCTGCTCATAGATTTTAAGCGATTTATAGAAATAATCAAGTGCTTTAGGGAAATTTCCGGTGTTTTTATAATAATTGCCAACGCCTAATAAACCAACTGCTACAAGCGTATCAACTTTTGATTTTTTCGCCAATTGCAATCCTTTTTCGTAGTTTTTGAACGCGAGTTCATAAGAAGACGAATTGCCGTAAGCCGTACCGCGTAACATTGCCGCCATTGCCTGATATGCCGCGGGTTCATTTGCCGCTGCTTTTTCAATCTTGTCGGCATATAAAGTTATTGTGTCAACACTAAGGTTTGCAACATCGTATCGGTAAAGATACCATTTAGCAATCTGTCTTTGGTTTTGGGTGATATTGCCGACTTTTGACTGCGATTTTTCTTTATTACAAGAAACCAACAGCAACAATATGCAAAAGAGCGCGAGTGCATTTCTCATAAATAGTTCTTTAATACGGCTTCAATTTAACGATATTTATATTAACAACAAACAACCTTCCTATTTGTCAAGAAGGTTGTTTTTAGATAAAACTTCAAATAATTCATAATTTAAATCAAAAATATCATTGCTAAGTGTTGCGTTAATGGACTTGAGTTTGTGTCTCATGTCATCCGAAAGCTGCAACTGATTGTGCTGTATGGCTTGTTGCTTGTCAATCTTCAAGATGAATTCTTCAAGCGTTTTTAGTCTTAACCTAAACTTTTTCCTATCATCATAAAATTTATAATTAAGGTAAAAAATAAATAGGAAAAGCAAAACTGCGAGTATTATTAAAAAATTCAGCATAATGATCATTTATAAATTAACCAAATCCATTTTGTGCTTATGGTACAACGTCTATGTTGGTAAATGTTCCGTTAATAGCGGTGATGTTGGAGCCGCTCCCCGTAGTAGTGAAGGTTCCTGACATTTTATTGCTGGCATTCGCCGAGATAACTATGTTACCTCCTGTAGCAATATAAAACGGATTGACCGCAGCATAAGTAAAAGCATTGTTCGCACCAATTGCATAAGTTGCTGCCGTTGTCCCATTAAGGTTGATTTCAAAAAGTGTGTTGCCGGAAGCATCTTTTGCCATCAGGGTTTTGTATTGCGTAGAAAATGATGCCGTAGCTGCTGTATTTACAGTAGCACTACCGTTTTCTGTCCACATAAAACCATTGACCGGATTGTTGTTCCCGCCACCGTCATCATCACTGCCGCTGCATGAAATGAATGTAAATGTTAGCGCAATTAAGGCTGAAATAAAGATTTTTGTTTTCATACTATTTTTTATGATTTATAATTTCAAATTTGATACAATTTCCGAGATCCTGAAATACGCTGTTTTACGTATTTTCTTTGCTTTCTGCTATAATTCTTTCAAAAGAATATTGGCTTGTAACGGAACTGATTTTAAAACCGTGTTACCATCAAAAGCAGTAATATAATAAAGCGTCTGCTCTTTTTCACTATAAAATGGCATGCCGTCAAAATCGTTTGAATTGACCTTACTACCTAAATTTATTGGTGGTGACCAGTTTTTCCAAGTGTCATCCAAGCGATAGGAAACATAAATATCATAATCGCCATAAGAACTAAAACCATTGCTACTGAACAAAAGCGTTTTCTGGTCGGATAGCAATTGTGCCATACCTTCATCGGCAGCGCTGTTGATGATTTTGCCCATATTTTGCAAAAAACCATAAGTCCCATCGTCTCTGCGAAATGCAAAATACAAATCGGAACCGCCTTGAGTAAAGTCAGTTTCTATACCCATAATGAATACTTTCCCGTCTTTACTGATAGTCGCGTCATTAGTGTCGTCATAGTTATTATAAGCCGTAACCTGAATATTTCCTGTTGACTCATAATTGCCATTGTTGTTTTTAAAAATTTCATAGCCGGTATCCGTTGTTCCTTTTACGGTTGATTTTCCGCCTTTCAGAATAAAATCGGCGCTACAATAATCAATATAATTATAGCTGTTGCCGGTGTTGAAATTACTTTGTAACGTTTTATGTGTCCAATTTCCGGATGCATCTTTTGTAAAAGAAAATATTTCGTCTTTTGGCGATTGCATCGAAGTGATGAACAATTGCTGTCCGTCTTCCGAAAGTGCTGGATTGGCAGGGTTGATACCTTCTAAATTTATTGACTGCGGCATTGGCAGACTTTCAAATTCCGGTTTGGTATTGATTAATGCCTGGATGGGTGTTTCAGTATCAGCTATTCCAATGGCATCTACCTGTTTTTGTCCGGGGAGCATTGCAAAGTTAAATTCAACTTTAATCGCCACTACATTATCCATGGCATTTTCAAGGATCGCATATTCTATTCCGGGATTTACATTGGCTTCCGGCGCTTTTTCGACTTTTCTTCGCTTGCGTCCAAAATAATATTTACGATCTTTTTGAAAAGTTCCTGCATAGTAGGTTTTCCAATCGGTTTTTTTTGACCAAACCACTTGAAATTTTCCCGAGCCGTTATCCGCTGAAATACTCAGAACACACCCAGCGTTCAAGTTTTCAAAAACAGCCACTTGCTTGACCGTTTGTGGCGTATCAAAACCCACGACAACTGTTTCCTTGCCATCCAGCGCATTTTTTGAACACCAAGCGTTTGGACTCGGACCACCTTGCGGAAACGCGTCGGGTTTGCCTAGAATTCTTTTGATACCGTTTTGTTTTCCACCCAAATCAGAAGAAAATTTAATTAGTTTGCTCGCCCATTGCACTTGTTGGGAGAATGAAACAAGCGAAAAAAATAATATTGAAATTGTGATGTACTTTTTCATTTAATTGGTTGTTATGCCACAAAGGCGTTAAGACACAAAGATATATTTGTAAAAAACTTCAAAAAACACTTAGCGTCTTAGTGCCTTTGTGGCAACATTTTTATCTTCATTTTTCAAATTCAAAAAAGGCCACAGAATAAATCCGCAGCCCTTTTCCAACTACCAAAAACCTTTTAATTGTTGACTTTTATTTTCTCTACTTTTTTGCCTTTAAATGCAAATATGTATTCGCCATCATCAGAAATATCAATACCATCGCCGTATTGCGGGCTTCCGCCTTTTCCTTTAGATTGCACTGAACCTTTAGTTTCTCCATTTGTCATGTCGATGCCATAAATGATGTTTTTACTGTTTCTCTGGTCTCTCAGGAAATAATTGTCTCCTATGTGATAGAAATAGTCGACACCTTTGATTTTCTCAGAAGCATATGCTCGTGAGCCGTCTTTCTTGTTGTAGCAAGCCAATCCTTTTTCTGAAAGTACCACTACTTTATCATCAAAGTCAATTACGTCTGAAGCCTTTCCAACTTTGGCGTCGTTGTGTTTCACATCGAACAATTGATTTCCGGAAGCAATGTCGTAGCCGTAAAATTCATCGCCATCGCCTACAAAAACGGTTTTGTCATTGTCTATAATCAAATCTGTAATCCTTTTATCAAATTTTTCAGAACGCCACGACGTTTGTCCGGTTTTGTCATCCAGGGCAAGCACGCTATTTTTCTGTGCTTTATAATCCCAAAATATATACGGCACCCATTGTTTTGCACTTCCCGAACCAAATCCACCCATCGCCATCATTGCGCCTGCAGCACCTGTCGAGGCCTCTTCCCAGCGGTATTCCTGAATTTGTACCTTTCCGCCTACCTGACACATTATTTTGTCGCCGGTTTTGTATATGTGCGGCATGCAAAATGCACCTTTGATTTTCTCTGAAGCCCAAAGCATTTTCCCTGTTTCGAGGTCGTGCTTTTCGACATATTTTGTTTTGTCTCCTTTGCCAAGCATCACCAAGTAAACCGCATCATCAGTAAAAAGAGGCTCTGCTATCGCATGGTAAATTCCGGTACGTTTCTTTGTTCCAAGAAAGCCGCCGCTAGATTTTTCCATATCGTCATCGAAGGTAGCCGACCACAATAGCTGGCCGTTATCGATGTTATACACCTGAAGTCCGTTCATATGCATATACAATTTATTGCCTTTGATCCATAAATCGATAATGGCACGTTTGGTAACCATTTCTTTTGCCACTGCGCCGGTGAACGTCGCATCCCAAAGGATATCGCCGTTCGCAGCGTTGATTTTTATCAACTGGTTTTTAAATCCGGCGAATAAAGCGCCCCATCCTGTTGGCTTGAAATTCACCATGATGATTTCGTTTCTTTTCGCATCGTAAATGTATTTTCCAACACCTCCTTTAAAACGGTTGGTTTCCCATATTTTTTCACCGGTGTTGGCTTTTACCAATATTACCGATGCTTTTTGTGAAATTAGGAAAGCATCCAGCTCATAGATATATTTTACCGTTTCGAGTTCTCCATCGTCACCGCCATCTTCGGCTTTTACTCCTTTTTGAATAAGATCCTGGTATTCTTCTGAATTCCACAATTCTTTACCGCCTGCAATATCAATCACTGCCACGCGGTCTTTGCCAAGCGAACGTTGATCAAACAAGAACAAGTAACCGCCGTGCTCCTTCCAAATTGTATATTGGAATTCGCATTTGTTCGTTTTGTTAGTGGTTATTTTTTTATAATCGCCATTCCAGATTGGCTTTCCTTCACCGTCTAACACTGACGCAGAATTATCGTCAGTTCCGATTATAAATTGACTGTCAGGACTGACTAATGCCAAAAATGTAGCTTTGTTGCCGAATTCGCCTTCCCAAGTAGTAGCGAAATTTCCAGATTTTTTACCGGCTCCAGATTTTCCTTTGCCAAGTAGCTTCCCGAACTGGGCCGATGCTGGCGATGCAGCCGCAATAAATACGGCGAGCATTAATACATTTAATTTTTTCATTTTAAAAAGTTTTTTGGTGGTTGATTGTAATCTTTTATTCGAAGGTTGCGTTGTATCTTATTTTGTAACGCTGTTGTTTTTGAAGTTTGAATTGGAACTTGTGGTCCAAAATGTAGTTCGACATGAAGTTGATAAAATCGATGTTTTTGATATCGCTATCGACTTTAAAAAAAGACGATACCTTTCCATTTTGCACTACGCCGATATCGACAATCATGGTGCCTTTTACGTCGGCGAATTTTTTGTTTTTCTTTTTCAGGAATTCCTCTGAATGAAAAACGGCATCAATTTCTTTGGTTACGGTTTCCGTTACAGCATCCTCATCGGTAAGTACCGGTTTTTGCGCAAACGCTTTTGGTGTGCCTATTGCAAGAAAAGCAAAAAGCAAGATGAATTGGAATGATTTCATACTATTTGGTTTTTAATAGTTACATCACAAACTTATAGGTAATTCATATGTAAGAAAATACGTAGAATGCCCTATTTTTTTTCGCACAGTACATCTAGGTCGTTAAATTTTGACATAAAAAAAAGGAAGACTTCTCAGCCTTCCTTATTGATAAATGTTTTGATTCTTAGTTTGCAAAAGTTCCTCTGAACGAACCATTAGTCACTACTTTATGGTTGGTGCACTCATCATCTTTTGCACCTGTAAAACTGAAAGTTCCTTCAACTTTATTGGCGGTAAGCGTTGTTACGGTAATAGTTCCTGACACACCGGCATAATCGCCAGTATCCCAACTTACATTTCCTGTAGCCGCAGTTGCTTCAATATAACCAAGTGTTGTATTGGTACTCGAGTTAACCTCATAAGTTCCTGGAGCTGAAACGCCAACAAGGGCAACACTCATCGAGTGGAAATCTGTGGCTGTCGGCGAGGTCAAATTAGAACAGTTGACGATGATGGTTTCGAATTCCCCACTTCCGGATCTTGTTGCAATACCTACTGACTGTCCCTGATAAGAGGATGTCGTAAATTGTACGCCGTCTACTTTTGCACTGATGTAAGTGTCAAGTGAGCTTCCGCCGCCGCCATCATCACTCCCACTGCAAGCCGTTAATACTAATGCCAAAGCTGTAAAAGCTGTAAATCCTAATCTTTTTAAAGTTTTCATGTGTTTTTGTTTAAATAATTACATGACAAACCTATGCCGAATTATTACACAAGAAAATAGGGCATATTACGTATTTTTAACTTTCGTAAAAAAAGTCCTGCCGAAAACATCGAAAAACACTCGTAAATAAAGGGATTCTTGCTTTTTTGCAATCCGAAACTAAAACTTAACCTGAGGATAGTGCTGCAGAATTGCATCTATTTTCTGACGCAATTTCGATAAAAATTGCTGATGCTGCTCCGATTCCACATTAAACGGGCGGTGCAAAAGTGATTTTTGAATGCTGTCGATTTCCGTCATAACAGCTTGACTTTCTGCCGAAATATAGGCTTCCGAAAAACGTTCCCAGATATAATTGATGGCAATTTGGTTAGGATGCAGCATATCTTCGGCATAAAAACGATAATCGCGCAGTTCGTCCATCATGATTTCATAACTTGGGAAATAAACTGCATTTTCCCGAAACTGAAGTATAGTTTCGTGAACAGCCGTTATAAAATTTGATTTGCTCCATTGGTTTTCTACGAAACCGTCTTTGATGTGGCGTACTGGCGAAACCGTAAAAATGATTTTACAATTTGGATTTGTGGCATTTACTTTTTCAATGATGCGAGCAAGACTTTCTTTTATGCTTTTTGACGAAAGCAATTCTTTGGTAAATTGCTGCTGTGGGATTTTATGGCAATTCGCAACAATTGCTCCAGAATCAATTTTTCGGTAAATCCAAGCTGTTCCTAGAGTAATGATAAGGTGTGTGGCTTCGGTAATTTGGTTATTTGTGGATTGGGTTATTTGGTTGAGGTTTTCCAAAAGTGCGCCTTGTTCCGGATGGCTGATTTCCGAATGGGCATCAAAGCAATGCCATTGTTCATTGTGAAAAAACACATCGGAGGCGCCGAATTCTTTTCCCGAAAGGGTAAAATCAATGAACTTTTCAATCGCTAGCGGATGAAACAAAATTCCAAACGGGTTGAAGGTATTTTGGAATTTAAAATATTGGAATTTCTCCCCGATATTGACTGCAAAGCAAGAACCCAAAGACACCACTTTTGACTCGTAACCAATAGGATGATTACTTTTTGAAATGGGTATTTGGGTTCTGAATTGCATGCCTTTATTTATTGGTAAGTATAAGTTGTTGTATAGTGCTCATCTGCTTCTAACTCGTCCTGAGTAAGCGGAAAATTAGCCGCGTTATAAGTATAAGTAAAAGTCCCTGATTCATCATCATATTCGCTATGAATATTAGACAGCACATTATTATTGAAATTAAGCGGTGCTGGATCAGATCCTTCTGAAAAAACAATTTTATCAAACCCGATAACATTTTTGTATGGGTTATTTTTGTCGTCAAACGTGAAGGTGTTGGTATAGGTCTCACCCAAATCCTCATGGTGTTCTGAATACTGTGTTGCAGTAATTACGCCATCGTGGTCAAAAGATTGCACTGTACTGTTGCCTGAATAATGGGTATAAGAAATGCTTCCATCGGCATTGTGCACATAATTGTAAACTTCAACCTCTTCTTCAAAATCATAATAAAGATCGGTATATTTTGTCAATTGTCCGGATGCATTATATTCAAAAGTTTCAACTTCTGTACTGGTATCGTCGGCATCAAACCATTCCCACTTCGTGATCAGATCACCAGTGTAAGTAAGTTTCGAATACATTCCGTTATCGTCGGTTGTTTTGACCAATTTTTGACCGTTGTAGGTATAGTTTGTGGTAACGGTCTCAAATCCATCATTAAAGACCCGCTTTTTTACGAGCATCGTTTCCGGATTTGTGTTTTCGTTTGCGTCATCACTTCCAGCGCATGACGCCAAAACAGCTGCGAAACTGAAAAGGTAAATTAATTTTTTCATGTTTGTTTTTGATTTAAATTTTCACGAAAATAGGCATAAAACCGAGACACAGTACATTAGACAAAAAATAAAATCCCAAAAATAGCATTAAAACATTTTTGGGATTTTTAGATAATTATTGTTGTATTTATGTTGAAAAACAGCGGTTTATTTTACAAAATCAATTGCTTTTTCGAGTGCTTCAGGGATACCGTCAACATCTTTCCCGCCAGCAGTTGCAAAAAACGGTTGCCCGCCTCCGCCACCTTGAATATATTTTCCTAATTCCCGAACAACAGTTCCGGCATTCAATCCTTTTGAAGCAACCAATTCTTTAGAAATATAGCAAGTTAACATTGGTTTTTCATCTGTCACGGTTGCGAACACAACGAACAGATTGTCGCCTAATGTTCCTAACTCATACGTCAAATCCTTAGCACCAGTGGCATCTAAGTCAACTTGTGTGGCAAGAAATTGCACGCCATTGATTTCCTGTAATTGCGCTGCAAATTCACCTTTCATATTCTTGGCTTTCTCTTTCAGCAATTGCTCGATTTGCTTTTTGAGTTTTGTATTGTCATCTTGTAACGAATTCACCGCTTTCACCACATCTTGTGGGTTTTTTAGTGTTTCCAAAATTTCATGCAGCGTTTTCTCTTGCTGGTTGAAATAGTTTTTCACCGCATCGTTCGTAATGGCTTCAATCCTGCGTATTCCGGCAGCAACAGCGCCTTCGCTCAAAATTTTGAAATGCCAGATTTCAGCGGTATTTTTAACATGCGTTCCACCACAAAGTTCCATGCTTTCGCCAAAACGAATCGCACGAACCGAATCGCCATATTTTTCTCCAAACAAAGCCATTGCGCCTTCTTCTATTGCTTGTTGCATTGGGATGTTTCGTCTTTCCTCTAACGGCAAATGTTCTTGTATTTTAGCATTCACGAACGTTTCTACCTGCTTGATTTCTTTATCGGTTACTTTTGCAAAATGTGAAAAGTCAAAACGAAGGTAATTTGGCGAAACCAACGATCCTTTTTGCTCGACATGTGTTCCTAAAATACTTCTCAAAGCTTGATGCAACAAGTGCGTTGCCGTGTGATTGCTTTGGGAATGTTGGCGCAATTCAGAGTTTACTTTTGCCATAAAACTTCCGTGAGTATTCTCTGGTAATTGTTTAGCGAAATGCAAAATCAGGTTGTTCTCTTTTTTTGTATCGATGATTTCGATGGTTTCATTCGCCGATGTCAATACGCCGCGATCACCAACTTGACCGCCACCTTCAGGATAAAATGGTGTGGTATCGAGCACAATCTGAAACAAAACACCATCTTTTTTACTGTCGATTCTTCGGTAACGCGTAATTTTTACATCATTTTCCAATTGATCATAACCGACGAAAGATTCCGTGTTGCCCTCCACTAAAATTGTCCAATCGTCTGTCGAAACTTCCGATGCGGCACGCGAACGTGTTTTTTGTACTTGCATCGCTTTGTCGAAATCTGCTTCGTTGAACGACATGCCTTTTTCTTTCAAAATCAGCGCAGTCAAATCTTTTGGAAATCCGAACGTATCGTATAATTCGAATGCTTTTTCACCCGAAACTTCTTTGGAATTTGTTTGCGCAACAACATTTTCAAGCAATTGCAAGCCTTGGTCCAAAGTACGTAAAAACGAAGTTTCTTCCTCCCGGATTACATTCGTAACCAACGACTGCTGGGAGCGAATTTCTGGGAAAAAATCGCCCATTTGTTTGCTCAATACTTCAACAAGTTCGAATATAAAAGGCTCTTTTTTGTCTAAGAAAGTAAATCCGTAACGGATCGCACGGCGTAAAATCCTACGGATTACATAACCCGCGCCGGTATTAGACGGCAATTGTCCATCTGCAATAGCGAAAGCCACTGCACGAACATGATCCACGATAACACGAATGGCAATATTGATTTTTTCTTCTTCATCAGATGCTTTTCCTGCAACATATTTTGTTCCGGTAATCGTTTCTACTTTTGCAATCAGCGGTGTAAAAACATCGGTGTCATAATTGGATTTTGTATGTTGTAAAACCATGCAAAGGCGTTCGAAACCCATTCCGGTGTCTACGTGTTGTGCCGGTAATTTTTCGAGAGAACCATCGGCTTTTCGGTTGAATTCCATGAAAACGTTGTTCCAGATTTCAACCACTTGTGGATGGTCGTTATTGACCAAATCCTTCCCAGAAATAAGGGCTTTTTCTTCCGCAGAACGGATATCCACGTGAATTTCAGAGCAAGGTCCGCATGGTCCCTGATCGCCCATTTCCCAGAAATTGTCTTTTTTGTTGCCTAATAAAATTCTATCTTCAGCAATCAATCCTTTCCAAATATCATACGCTTCCTGATCGAACGGTACGTTTTCTTCTTCGCTGCCTTCAAAAACGGTCACATATAAAATGTCTTTATCAATTTTATAGACTTCTGTTAACAATTCCCAAGCCCAATTGATGGCTTCTTTTTTGAAATAATCGCCAAAAGACCAGTTGCCAAGCATTTCAAACATCGTGTGGTGGTAGGTGTCGAAACCTACATCTTCAAGATCGTTGTGTTTTCCGGAAACGCGAAGGCATTTTTGCGTATCGGCAATACGTTTGCTTTTTGGCACACCATTCCCTAAAAAGTATTCTTTGAATTGCGCCATTCCTGAATTGTTGAACATCAACGTTGGATCATCCTTTAGGACAATTGGCGCAGATGGCACAATAAGGTGGCCTTTGCTTTCAAAAAATTCTAAAAACTGTTTGCGGATGTCTTGCGATTTCATATTTTTTTAGTTGGAAAGTCGGAAGTTTGAAAGTCGAAAGATTCAAACTTAACTTCATATATTATAATTAGTTACAAATATTAAAAATCCGGAATGCTCAGGACTTTTAAAAAAACAATCGGGATTATGAAACATTTACTAAATTTGTTCGTATAACCAATGACTGCTTTTAAATCAGGCACAAAAATAGGATATTTTAAAATATGTCGAAGGTAAAATATTATTACGATTCCGAAAATCTGGCTTACCGGAAAATTACAATTAAAAAAAGAAAGCGATTTGCTTATGTCGCACTGTTTTTATTGGCTTCGGCATTATTTGGAACGCTGAGTTTCATCGTTTTACTGAACACGCCATTTTTTGAAACACCAAAAGACCGTTTGCAGGCGCGTGAAATTGAAAATTTGCAGCTTCGTTATGCCATCCTCAACAAAAAAATGGATCAAATTGATGAAGTAATGGCGAATATTGAAGAACGCGATAATGATTTGTACCGTGTTTACTTTAATACCTCTGCAATTCCCGATGAACAAAGAAAAGCTGGATTTGGAGGTGTCAACAGATATAAGGAACTTGAAGGTTACAACAATTCTGAATTGGTGATAAACACCACAAAACGTGTCGATATTATTTCAAAAGAATTGGTCGTGCAATCCAAATCGCTTGACGAAATTATGAAACTCGCCAAGGAAAAAGCCAAATTGTTATCGGCAATTCCTGCGATTCAGCCTGTTCGCAACGAAAACCTGAAAGCGATGGCGTCGGGATTTGGTTATCGAAGTGATCCATTCACCAAAATCAGGAAATTTCATGCCGGAATGGATTTTACCGCCAAAACTGGAACACCCATTTTTGCAACAGGCGACGGCGTGGTGGAAAGGGCAGACAATACCGCTTCGGGCTACGGGAATCACATTGTAATCAGGCATGGTTTTGGCTATGAAACACTGTATGGCCATTTGAGCAAATACAAAGTACGCGCTGGACAAAGTGTCAAACGAGGCGACATCATTGGCTATGTTGGCAGCACCGGAAGATCGGAAGCACCGCATTTGCATTATGAAGTACACAAAAACGGCGAGGTCGTGAACCCATTGAATTTTTATTACGGAAATATTTCGGCGGCAGAATATATCGCCATATCAAAATTAGCTAACCAGGAAAACCAAGCACTCGACTAATGCACATCAACCTTTCACCTGACAAAAGATATTACAGCATTGGCGAACTGGCCAAAGCTTTTGACGTAAATGCATCGCTAATCCGTTTTTGGGACAAGGAATTTGATATCCTTAAACCGAAGAAAAATGCCAAAGGCAACAGGATGTTCACACCCGAAGATGTCAAGAACCTACAACTAATTTTTCATCTTGTAAAAGAACGCGGCTTTACGCTTGAAGGTGCCAAGACGCATTTGAAAGAAGGTCAGAAAAAGACGCTGGATAAATATGAAATTATCAGCAAGCTCGAAGGGATTAAAACGCAGTTGACGAATATTAAGAATCAGCTTTAGAAAAAACAATTTCAATTTCAATTTCAATTTCAATTTTAAATAATAAAAACAACCAGTAAATTAAATAAATCATGAGAAAATTTTTGCCTTGGATTATCGTTGGAGGGATCTTATTAATCCTCGTTTTTTGGGTTATCAGTGTAAAAAATACAGCACTACAATACAGTCAGGCGACTGGAAAAGAATGGGGAAATGTTGATGCCGCTTATCAAAGACGTAATGACCTTATCGGAAATCTTGTCAATACTGTTAAAGGTGCTGCCGATTTTGAAAAATCTACTTTGACTGCTGTGATTGAAGCCCGTGCGAAAGCCACTTCTGTTACCATAGACCCTTCAAACATTACACCTGAGCAATTGACACAATACAGTCAGGCACAAAGTGGTGTTACTAGCTCATTGGGAAGATTATTGGTTTCTGTAGAAAAATATCCCGAACTGAAAGCCAACTCAAATTTCCTAAAATTACAAGATGAATTGTCCAGCACCGAAAATCAGATTCTTACTGCAAGAACAAGATTCAACGAATCTGTTGAAAAATATAACGGTTATGTTCTTAAAACCCCAAACAATCTTGTTTTGGGAAGCTACAAGGAAAAAGCTTTCTTCAAATCTGTTGAAGGCGCTGATAAACCTGTAGAGGTAAAATTCTAAAAATGTCAGCAACCGAAACTTTCTTAACCAAAGAAGAAGAACAGGAGATCATTGAAGCCATTCGTTTGGCTGAAAAAGAAACTTCAGGTGAAATTCGTGTTCACATAGAAAAAACAACTTCCGTTGCCGCATTTGACCGCGCGACGGAAGTTTTTAATTTGTTGAAGATGGATGAAACGGCACTTAAAAATGGCGTGCTAATATATCTTGCTGTGGATGACAAAGCATTTGTAATCTGCGGAGACAAAGGTATTAATGATATTGTCGGCGCCGATTTTTGGGATTCAACCAAAGAAATAATGGCGACACATTTTAAAAAAGGCGATTTTAAGCAAGGTCTTATTGACGGGATTTTAAGAGCTGGCGCGGCATTACAAAAACATTTTCCGTGTGAAGATGATGACATCGACGAATTGTCTAACGAAATATCAAAAGGAGAATGATACAAAAAATAAAAAATGCCTTTTTGCCACTTTTGGTTTGTATCTTTTTTATCCAAATTGGTTTTGCACAATTTGCTATTCCGGAGAAACCATCATTTCAAACGAGTGTTTACGACTATGCGAACTTGCTCAGCGCATCCGATAAGTCACAGTTAGAAGAAAAACTTATCCGTTATTCTGATTCTACCTCGACCCAAATTGTTATTGCAATTGTTCCAGACTTAAATGGCGACAATATTGAAACCGTTACACCCAATTGGGGTCACAAATGGGGCATTGGTCAGGCAAAAGAAGATAACGGCGTATTTATTGTTCTTGCTGTGAAGGAAAGACAAATATGGATTTCTACCGGATATGGCGTTGAAGACAGACTCACAGCAGGAATCGGAGGTGAAATCACAAGAAATATTATCATCCCTGAATTTAAAGCCGGCAGCTATTACAACGGACTTGACAAAGGCGCCGATGCCATATTTGACGTTTTAAAAGGTAAATACAAAGGCGAAAGAAAAAGCAGCAAATCTGGCAGTAAATTTCCATTCGCCATAATATTCTTTATCATTGTCATCATTATAGCAGTTGCCGGACGGAACAGACGCGGCGGTAATGGCGGAGGTGGCAGCGGATTCGGCGGTGGCGGCGATTTCCTTGCGGGTATGCTTCTGGGCAGTTTAAGTAGTAGAGGTAGCTTTGGCGGTTCGTCCGGTGGTGGCTTTGGCGGAGGCGGTGGTGGCTTCGGTGGTGGATTTGGCGGTGGAGGATTCTCTGGCGGCGGTTCTGGCGGAAGCTGGTGATTCAATATACCAAATAAAAACAAAAAATCCGGAAGTAGTATTGCTTCCGGATTTTTTGTTTATTAGTGCAGCATTCTTGTAATTTGCTTTTAGCTAGCTGCAATCTGATTACTGAAAACTACTCGCCCATTTCCCATTCGTTTTTCTTCTTCCCGCCAAATTTTTCAATCTTATAAGTCAGCGAAAACATCACATAACGTTTCAAAACAGTATTCTGCATGTCTGAAATTCCTTGCGGGGAAATACTTCGTGTGGCATTGGTATTTTGGTTCAGAAGATCATACACCTTCACTTTTGCCAATAAATTATCTTTGAGGAAATTATAACCCAAACTCGCATTCATCAGGTAAAAATCCTTTTTAAATCCGTCTGAGATATTCGAGTTATAGGTATATCCGAAATCATTCCCGAAAATAACATGTTGCCATTTTACTGTTGTTTCTGTTTTAAAAACGTGTCTAAAAGTAGAAGATTTGTCGATAGAATAATTCGAAAAATTGGTAATATTATAACTATAACTATAAGATGGTTTAATGGTCAGTAGTTCTCCATATTCATAAGTAAATGAGGTGTTAGGTTCAATATTTTGGCTTTTTGCCTCATACAAACTGTTATTGGTAATGCCTTTACTCAACGTAAAACCACCATTCATGCCCAGCTCATAGGTGAATTTATGCTGTTCTTTTTTAATCGACTTGCTCAGACTAAAACCTAAAAAAGTATTGAACGTATTGTCTATATTTTCATAGGTCATATAATTGATAAGATTCTTCGTATCCAACTCGCTTGCCATAACAATTTGACGTTCCTGGAAATTAATTCCCGCATATAAATAAAAGCCCGATCGGGTCGCCCAATCATAATTATTGTAATTCAGATACACATTATGGGTTTTGGTAGGTTGCAAATCCACATTTCCCAGCATTTGCGACAATGGCTGCGTCTTATCGACAACAAAAAGCTGATCCACCGTTGGAAGCTGTACATCTAAATCATAATAAAAATACATCGCCTTTGATTTTCCCAACCTGATATTCAACCATGCACTGGCATCCGGAAAAACATAACTTTCGTTCTTTTCACTGATCACACCTTTATAGCGTTGGCTATTTTTGTAATTACTAAAAACTGATCCCAATGTTACTCCAAAACTAATTTTTTTCTTTCTTAACGTGAAACCCAAAGATGGAATTACATGTGTTGCCTTAGCATTCAAGCCATAAGACAACGAATCCACATAGCTGTTATACAAATTTGTTGTGCCGTCACGGTTGAACGTTTTTTTGTCTGAACTGTTTTTCTTCCAGTTGTAGGAAGTCCGAAAAGTGACGCTCAACGAATCGGTAATCGGCTCGCTGAAACCAATGCGGGTGTAGTATTCATCATTTTTTGTACCGTCATTCTCACGTTGGTGGCGCAAATCATCTTCCCGATCCGGATCCTGAAAATAATGGGTTTCAGAATTTGTGGTCGTGCTCGCATCTGAACTTTTGTTGGTATTATTAAAAGTAATACCTAAAGTTCTTCCTTTTTTCTTAAAATTGCGGTTCAGGTACAATTCGTTTTCAAAACTCTCGGAGTTATTATTGGCATCATTATCGCCTTCGCTTTCATAAACATGGCCCAAATTATTACTGGCAGAACTCACCGAGGAGCTTTCGCTTTGTGCTCTGTTTTTCAATAATTTTGGACGTATGGACAAGGTTGTAAGCGAATCTATCTTATATTCAAAATCAAAATTAAGATTGTGACCGTCGCTAAACCTGTCGGAAGTTCCTACAGATTCTGAGGTATATGACTTTGCGGCTTCCGTAGGCGTCGCGGCAATAAAGCTTTCAGTCTTATTTCTATAAAAATTGGTCGTTTTTGCATTGGTATAAAAATAACTACCGCTGGTTTCTATCTTCTTGAAATAGGAATCCGCATAATTAATACCTGCAATACTCGAAAGGGTGATACCATTTCCGGAACCAAATTGCTGCCCGTCGATATTAAAACTCCCGTCGCTACTGTAATTGACGTTCCGACCGCCGCCCATAGAATCGAAGATTTCATCCATTGAAAAGCCAATCGAATTCACATTATTGGAGCCACCAAGAAAGCTGAATTTCTGTTCATCTTTAAAATAATTGATAAGCCCGCTTGCTTCATATCGGTCGTTAGAGCCTTTCCCTGCGCCAAATTTTCCAAACAATCCTTTGTTCATGTCTTTTTGGATGGTAAGGTTAATGGTTTTAGTATCGGAGCTCGCAGCTTGTCCAGAAAGCTCTTCTTCTTTGGTCTTTGTATCCGTAATCTGTACTTTGTCGATAATTTCTGAAGGCAGATTTTCGGTGGCGACCTTACCATCTTTTCCAAAAAATGGCTTGCCGTTAACCAAGATATTGTTCACTTCCTTACCATTGACTTTTATCTTGCCGTCGGGCGAAATCTCAACACCTGGCAATTGCTTCAACAGCGCTTCAACGTTCGAATCTGGGCGTACTTTGAATGAGGAAGCGTTAAATTCTAACGTGTCTTGCTTGATCCGGATTGGCGGTGCCTCGCTTTTGATAACGACTTCACTGAGGTCTTTTGCACTTTCTTTCACGAGCAATTCTCCGAAATTTTTGTCAGCGGAAAGTTCCGCAATTTCTTGTTTGTAATCTTGGTAACCGATAAACGAAACTTTCAAAAAAACAGGCTGTTTGATTTTTTTGGTTGTTAGTTGAAAAGCACCATTTTTATCAGAAATCGTATAATCGATTATCGTAGAATCTTTTACCGAAGTGAGATAAACGGTTGCCGATTCTAACGGAAGTTTCGCACTTTCGTCGATGATTTTCCCTTTGATGGTGATGTTACTTTGCGCGGATAAAGAGAAGGCTAAAAATAAAAAAACAAGGCTGAGATAGATTTTGGTCATAGACTTGGGTTGATTAGGTTGTGATAATAACAGCGAAATAAGCGATTTAGTATTTAAAGAAATAATTTCTTACAAAAAGATTAACAATTTTATTTTTCCAAAAAAAGCCGATTCTTTTTCGTTTGTACAAAAAAAGACGGATAGAAAATTCTCGAGTTTTACAGCTCTTTTTAATGTTTTAAATTATTCAGCCACGAATTGCGCGAATTGCCACAAATTCAATTCGAGTAAATTCGTGCAATTCGTGGCAAAAAACAAAAACCTGACAGAAAATCCATCAGGTCTATATCAAAACAAAGTTCCTCCAAAAACTAAGGCACTCAGCTATTCAGGCACGCTCCAAAATTACTTCTCTCTAATATAAATATCAATCGGAACACCTGAAAAATCCCAGTTTTCACGAATTTTATTCTCCAGAAAACGTTTGTAAGCTTCTTTCACATATTGCGGTAAGTTTGCAAAAAATACGAACTGTGGCGTTGGCGTTGGCAATTGCATGCAATATTTGATCTTCACATATTTTCCTTTAAGTGCCGGTGGCGGATAGCCTTCGATCACTTTTAGCATATAATCGTTGAATTTTGATGTCGGAATTCTTTGGCTGCGGTTCTCGAAAACTTTGACCGAAGCTTCTAATGCTTTCAGCAAACGCTGCTTCGTTAATGCAGAAACAAATAAAATCGGCACATCAGTAAACGGCATCAGTTCCTTGCGAATTTTTTCTTCGTAATCGCGGGTTGACATCGTATCCTTTTCTACCAAATCCCATTTGTTGACAAGAATGACAACACCTTTTCGGTTCTTCTCCGCCAGCCAGAAAATGCTCTGGTCTTGACCTTCAAATCCACGTGTCGCATCGATAATCAATATACAAACATCGGCGTGCTCAATGGCACGAACGGAACGCATCACCGAATAAAACTCTAAATCTTCTTTTACTTTGGCCTTACGGCGAATACCAGCAGTATCAACAAGATTGAATTCGAATCCAAAACGGTCAAATTTTGTATCGATGGCATCGCGGGTCGTTCCAGCAATATCCGTTACGATATAACGATCTTGACCAATTAAGGCATTGATGAAACTTGATTTTCCCGCATTCGGGCGCCCAACAACTGCAAACCTTGGCAGTTCAATTTCATCCTGAACCGGTTCTGGTTTGATTGGAAAAGCATCAATTAGTGCATCAAGCAAATCGCCTGTTCCGCTTCCTGAGATACTTGCGAACGTATAATATTCGCCCAATCCGAGGTTATAAAATTCGATGGCGTCTTTCTCACGCATCGCATTATCAACTTTGTTCACCGCCAATAATACCGGTTTGGTGACTTTTCTGAGTAATTTTGCAACTGCGTCATCCATTGGCGTAATGCCTTCTTCGACATCTACAACAAAAATGATTACATCGGCTTCATCAATAGCGAGCTCCACTTGTTTCCTGATTTCGCCTTCAAAAACGTCGTCGGAACCACGTATGTATCCTCCCGTATCAATTACAGAAAACTCCTTTCCATTCCATTCGCTCTTGCCGTAATTCCGGTCACGGGTCACCCCGGAAACAGAATCAACAATCGCTTCTCTTCTTTTAATCAGCCTGTTAAAAAGTGTTGACTTTCCTACGTTCGGTCGGCCTACTATGGCTACAATGTTGTTCATGGTATTTTTGAAATATTTTGCAAAGGTACGTTTTAAAGTTTAAAGTTCAAGGTTTAAAGTTTGTTGCGCTGGAGATCAATGATGATGATGTGGTTTTATTTTTTGCTAGTGGGCTATATTCACAAAAAAGCCCGGTACAAACCAGGCAAAACTGAACACTGAATACTGCCTACTGATTATACCCAAACCTTCTTAACTGATTCGCATTGCTTCTCCAATTCTTATTCACTTTCACATACAATTCAATGTGAATTTGCTTGCCGAAGAATTTCTCCAAATCAGCCCTAGATTCAATTCCAACTTTCTTCAAAGCCGCACCTTTATGTCCGATGATGATGCCTTTTTGGGTGTCACGTTCTACCATAATAAGGGAACGGATACGGATGATATTGTCATCTTCATGGAATTCTTCCGTTTCAATTTCAACTGCGTAAGGAATTTCTTTGCTGTAATTCAGCAATATTTTTTCACGAATGGTTTCGTTTACGAAGAAACGCTCCGGTTTGTCGGTCAAGGTATCCTTTGGATAATACGCTGGCGAAACTGGCAAAAGTTGAATAATCCTACTGAAAACTTCGGGAACATTAAAATTTTTCAAAGCCGATATCGGGAAAATTTCTGCGTTTGGTACTTTTTCGGTCCAAAAAGCAACTTGTTCTTCCAGCTCTTCCTGATTAGAATTGTCGATTTTGTTCAGTAACAATAAAACCGGAATTTTAGCGTGGATAATTTTGTTGAAGAAAGCTTCGTCTTTCAATTCTTTCTCCCCGATTTCAACCATATAGATTAAAATATCGGCATCTTCAAACGCAGATTTCACGAAATTCATCATCGATTCTTGCATTTCATATGCTGGTTTGATAATTCCCGGCGTGTCGGAAAGAATCACCTGAAAGTCATCTCCGTTGACAATGCCAAGTATCCTGTGGCGTGTGGTCTGCGCTTTTGAAGTAATAATAGACAAACGCTCACCAACGAACGCATTCATTAAAGTTGATTTTCCTACGTTCGGGTTACCAATAATATTGACAAATCCTGCTTTGTGTTCCATAAGAGGGAGATTAGATTGTAGATTTTAGATTCAAGATTTTAGATTGGTTTATTCAAATCTAAACTCTAAAATCATAAATAAAAAAAACCCTTCCGTTAGGAAGAGTTTTTTTCTAGTAGCGGGAACTGGACTCGAACCAGTGACCTTCGGGTTATGAGCCCGACGAGCTACCTACTGCTCTATCCCGCGCTGTTTCGAGTGCAAATATACGACCAATATTTATAAATACAAGGCTTTTTATAAAAAATTCCAAATAGCAAATTCTAAATCTCAAACAATATCCAAATTCCGTCACGACACTTCTGGTTTAAAACGCTACAAATTTGATATTTAAGGATTGGAATTCGTTTGCTTTTGAAATTTAGAATTTGAAATTTATTTTACGCCAAATTGATTATTCGTTAATTTTTTAAGAATATTTATTACATTTGAATAACAAACCCTTAAACCACAACATTATGAGTATTAACTGGATGGCACTTGTCGCTGCCACATTATCAAGTTTAGTTACTGGTTTTCTCTGGTACAACCCAAAAGTTTTCGGAACCATCTGGATGCGTGAAGCTGGAATAACCGAAGAAGCTGCAAAAAGCAACAATAACATGGTCAAGATTTTTGGTATGACGCTACTGTATGCTTTTTTCATTTCCTTTACATTGCAATTCATGGTTATACACCAATGGGGCGCTTTATCGGCGACAAAAGACATTGCTGGAGTTGACCCATCGGTACTACAAAATTACCTGACTGCTTACGGAGACACATACAGAACAGTCAAACACGGCATGTTGCATGGCTTTATGACGGGATTATTTTTAGCTTTGCCTGTTCTTGGCACCAGTGCTATTTATGAAAAACGAAGTTTTAAATATGTGTTGGTGACCGGAGGTTACTGGGTGCTTACCTGCATGATCATGGGCGGAATTATCTGCGGCTGGAAATAATTTTAACACCTTAATCAATATAATCGCCCTACTTTTGCAGGGCGATTTTTTTTCATTTGAAAACAACCATTTCCCATAAAATCTTTACTACGGCTGCGGAACTTCCTGAGCATTGGAATGTTTTGGCCAATGATAACATTTTCCTAACGCGAGAATACCTAGAAGTGCTTGAAAAATCGGCGCCAATCAATATGACCTGCCATTTTATCGGCTTGTTTGAAAACGAAAACCTGGTTGGCATTGCGCTTTCTCAATTCCTTGACCTGAATAAGCTAGCATCTTTTGGGGATCGCGACCGTTGCGTTAAAACTTCCGTGCGAAATTTCATCTTCAAAACTTTTGCATCACATGTTTTATTCATTGGCAACAATATGTTAACAGGACAGAATGCCTTTTCATTTGATGAAAAAATCAATAAATCAGAAGCACTTTTGGCATTAAAATCTGCGTCTGAATCCATAAAAAAGATATTTCAAAAACGCCGACTGAAAGTACATATCACAACTTTCAAAGATTTTTCCGCAGCAGAAATTACCGATTTCAAGAACGCCGGTTATCAAAATTATTACCAGTTTACCATCCAGCCCAATATGATTTTTAGTATTGATGCCAACTGGAAATCGGAGCAGGATTACATCAACGCACTTTCAAAAAAGTACCGTGACCAATACAAACGCGCACGCAAAAAAGCCGATGGCATCGAAAAACGAAAAATGCACCTCGAAGACATCATCACTTTTGAAGAAACTATTTATAAATTGTATCTACATGTTGCAAAAAATGCGCCGTTCAATACGTTCTTACTTGCCAAAAATCACTTCAGCACCTTTAAGCGTTTGCTAAAAGACCAATTTCTTTTTTATGGTTATTTTTTAGACGAAAAACTAATTGGGTTTAATACGCTCATCAGGAACGGAACCGCTATGGACACCTACTTTTTGGGTTATGACGACAACATCCAAAAAGAAAAAATGCTCTACCTGAACATGCTTTATGACATTATTGCCTATTCTGTCAACAAAGGATTTCGTGAAGTTATATTTGCGCGGACAGCCTTGGAAATCAAAAGTTCCGTTGGCGCAAAACCGCTTGAAATGTATGGTCTTATCCAACACCGCAATAAGCAAATCAATAAAAAGATCGCCAAAATCTTCGATTATCTCGAACCTAAAACGGAATGGAAGGAACGGAATCCTTTTTCTTCAGACAGCAGACTACAGGAAGCAGCTGAAAACCAACAATCTACTGTCTAATTCTTTCCTGGAATCTGCCATCTTCCTACACCACAGCAACTTTCATCTGTTTTTGCAAAATATGAATATCAAGACATGATTCGGCTCCGCAATATTCGCCGTCAATTTGAAAACTTACGGGAACTTCTGTCGTTATTTTTGCTTTTTCTGTAGTAATGATTTCGACATCATCTGAATCCAAAGGCATATTACCGGAAATGATTTTTCCGAATACCAAAAGGTCTAGATTTTTTAAAATTACAATCTCAAACATGCCGTCGTCCATCTTTCCGTTGGGATTGATCGTTACGCCAGTGCCGTATTTCTGGGAGTTGGCAATGACAACCATGCGCGCGATGCATTCAGTTGTGGTGCCGTTCGCTTCAATTTTTACTTCAAATGGCGGTTCGGCTTCTTTTAAAGTCGTAATGGCTTGCAATGCATAACCGATCATACCACGTATATTAGACTTTTCGTAGTTTTTTACTAGCAAAGCATTCAATCCCAAATCACTAAGATGGAGGCTTTTTTTATTGTTGATGGAAATCATGTCTATTGCTATAAAATCGCTGTGGAAGGCGATTGGCAAATTATCGGCGATTGTGGTGGGTAGATTTAAATCGACTGACAATCCGTTGGCGGAACCAGCAGGTAAAATCCCAAAAATAACGTCTTGATGTTCCAAAGCTTCGCCAGCCATTTTTATCGTTCCATCGCCACCAGCAATTAAAACACGTTCGGGTTGATACTTTTCGTAGAGCTTTCTGAGTTTTGCCTCATCATTTTTTCCAGAAGTTTCAAAAGTGATTATCTTAACGTCGGTAGCAGCCGCATAAGTTGCTACGGCAGTGCATATTTCTGTTTTATCGACGTCGCCTGAAATCGGGTTGACCACTAAAATATATTTCTTTTGCGTTCCCATAAGCTTAATCTGCCAATAATTTTGTAATTTGTTATACCGAAACTCAAATGTATAACATTTTATGAAGCCAGTTTTAAAATTATACCGCGGCTATGCAAATGAGCAGGAGTTGATTGTAATGGGCCATGTTTTCAGGCCTACAACAAAGGAAGACTACGATTTTCAGCATAAAAAACTCAAGAATGCCCGTTCTGTAATTCGGATGTTTCGGATAAAAACACAAGCCAATGCTGATGTTTACTTGCAGCACGGCACAAAAAAAATCCATACCAAGACATTAGATGATGGTTTTTTTAAATTCTGCATTCCGCTGACAGAAAATCCCGGGTATGGCTGGACGGATTATCGGGTTAGTCTTTTTTATAATGATGAAGAAATTATCACGAAAGGCAGTTATATCAGGCCTTATGAAGGGAATCTCGGATTTATATCAGACATCGATGACACTTTTTTGGTTTCGCATACGCGGAATGCCTTTAAAAAATTATACATTTTGTTGTTCAGAAATGTCAATGCCAGGAAGATTTTTGACGATGTCGTTGAGCACTATCAGGCTTTGAGTACCGCGGGAAGAAATGAAAAAGAAGAACAAAATGCGTTCTTCTATGTTTCGAGTAGTGAATGGAATTTGTACCGCTTCATCATTCAATTCACAGAAATCCACCAACTGCCGCGGGCCGTACTTTTGTTAAAAGACATCAAAACCAGCTTAATGGATTTTTTCGTTACCGGAAGAGGCGACCACAACCACAAGTTTGACAAGATCAAGCATATTCTGGAGTTTTACCCACATTTGCAATACACACTCTTGGGCGACGATTCTCAGCACGACCCGTTTTTATATGAAGCCATTTGTAAGATCTTTCCGGTTACGGTAAAAGCTGTTTATATACGGCAGATTGGCGAACATAAAAAACCAAAAGCCGAAGCCATTCTTAAAAACATAGAAAGTCTGGGTGTTTTTGTTTGTTATTTTAGAGAAAGCAGCGAGGCGATTGCGCATTCTAAGAAAATTGGGCTGATTGTGTGATTTGCTACGAAAGCAAAAAGGCACAACGATTAACCTCTTTGTGCCTTTTCAAACTTTTATATCTTTTGTGATGAAACTAAAGCCTTATCAATTCTAAAATCTAAAACCTGCAATCCAACTACTGCCCGTCAATCTCTTCCTGAACCGCTTCCCATTCTTCGAGCAGTTTATCCAAGTCGGCTTTCTTTTTATTATAAGCCATGAAAAAAGATGCGTCTTCAATATGCTTATCGTAATTAGACGCCAATAATTTATCATCGTGCTGAATGTCTCTTTCCAAATCACGGATCTGATTTTCGACTTTACTTAGGCGATTTTGAAGTGCCTTCCCTTTTTTCTGATCTTCATAAGAAGCTTTTGCGTTGGCTGTAGGTGCTTCTTTTTTGATGATATCCCTTTTTTCAACTTCGCGCATGTTCTCAAGATTGCGTTGTTCAAGGAAGTAATTGATATCGCCTAAATATTCCTTAATCTTCTGGTCTTTGAACTCATAAACGATATTCGACATGTTTTGCAAGAAATCCCTATCGTGGGAAACGAGTAGTAAAGTGCCTTCATATTTCTGCAAAGCCGCTTTCAATACATTCTTCGACTTGATATCAAGGTGGTTTGTAGGCTCATCCATTACCAATACGTTAATTGGCTGTAATAATAATTTACACAGCGCCAAACGGTTCCTTTCGCCTCCTGAGAGCACTTTTACCTTTTTTTCTACATCGTCGCCACGAAATAAGAAAGAACCTAACATATCGCGTACTTTCGAGCGGTTGGTATCCGTTGCAGCATCTTCCATAGTTTGCAGCAATGTAATTTCGCCATCGAGATATTCTGCTTGATTTTGGGCGAAATAACCCACTTGCACGTTATGACCGAGTTTGATATGTCCTTGGAATTCAAATTCGTTGACAATCGCTTTGATGAAAGTCGATTTTCCTTGACCGTTTTGCCCGACAAATGCGATTTTGCTTCCGCGTTCGACCAAAAGTGAAATGTCTTTTAATATGGTTTTATCTCCGTACTTTTTAGTAACGTGATCTGCTTCAATCACGACTCGCCCCGGCACTTTTGAAACTGGAAATGAAATATTCATGACAGAATTATCATCTTCATCGACTTCAATGCGTTCAACCTTGTCAAGTTTTTTGATGAGTGATTGTGCCATTGAGGCCTTTGAGGCTTTGGCGCGGAATTTTTCGATCAGTTTTTCGGTTTCCTCGATTTTCTTCTGCTGGTTTTTTTGCGTGGCGAGTTGCTTTTCACGGATTTCGTGGCGCAATTCTAAATATTGAGAATATGGTTTATTAAAATCATAAGCTTTTCCAAGGGAAATCTCGATAGTGCGATTCGTGACATTATCAAGGAACATTTTATCGTGGGAAACGATTACGACAACGCCCGGAAAATTGCGAAGAAAACTTTCTAGCCAGATGATACTTTCGATATCCAAGTGATTCGTTGGCTCATCGAGAAGCAAAATGTCATTGGACTGCAAAAGCAATTTTGCTAATTCTATACGCATTCTCCAACCGCCAGAGAAAGTTTCAGTTTGGTCATTGAACACTTCTCTTTTGAAACCAAGTCCCAAAAGGATTTTTTCGGTATCGCCAACATAATTGTAGCCACCTAAAAGCTCAAATCGGTGTGTCAAATCAGAAAGATCTTCAATGATCTGACTGTATTCGTCACTTTCATAATCCGTTCTGGTAACCAACTGATGATTGACAACTTCGAGCTTTTGCTCTACTTCTTTTATGTCGGTAAAAGCCTGATAAGCTTCTTCAAGAACGGTTCTTCCTTGCTCAAAATCGATATCTTGACGCAGGAAACCGATTCGTACTTCTTTTTCAGTCGCAATACTTCCGGAATCCGGAGCAAAATCTTTGGCGAGTATTTTGAGCATTGTTGATTTTCCAGCACCATTTTTTCCGACAAGACCTACTCTGTCGCCAGCGCCCAATCGAAAAGTCACTTCTTCAAATAAATAGGTACCGCCAAAAGAAACTGATAAGTTGTGTATGTTAAGCATTCATTTTAATTTAAAGGATTTAAAGTATTTAAAGATTTAAACGCAGGGTAACCCATCTTTAAATCGTAAATTTGCACTACTCAAAAATGGGTAATTCAAATTCTTTGCAAATGTTAAAAAAAGGATCCAAACTATATAGCATTTTAACAGGAACTTGTCCTAAATGTCAGAATGAAAGTATGTATGTGGACCAAAACCTACTTCACATCAGCAAATGCATCAAAATGAAGGAGCATTGTAGCCATTGCGGATTGAAATACCAACTAGAGCCTTCGTTTTTTTATGGCGCGATGTATGTCAGCTATGGATTAAATGTCGCCATCGGCATTATCACTTTTATAATATCCTTTTTAATAAGCGAAAATATTAAAACCGCTTTTATTGCCATAATCGCAGCGATACTTTTATTGTTCCCGATTGTGATGCGGCTTTCGAGAAGCATTTATATTAATATATTTGTTGCTTACGAGCCTAAATAAACATCGAAAGCCTTTTTTGATATCTTTTGATGTCTGCTTCTTTGTCGATTGGTTTTCCGTATTCGATATTTTCGAATAATTCTTTTGCCATTTGCGGACCGAGCATTACGCCTCTTGTCCCGAGTCCGTTAATAACATGTAGGTTTTTATAATTGGGATGCGTTCCTATCAAAGGTCTTCTGTCTTTTACGGTCGGACGGATTCCAGCAAAATGTTCAATGATTTCAAAATCGCAGTTAAGAATTTCGTTGATTCTTTCAATCAGCAGTTGCTTTCCGTCTTCAGTTGGCAATTGTGTTTTATCGATTGGGTCGTAGGTAGCACCGACTTTGAATAAATGACCTCCCAGTGGCAAAATGAATACACTTGTATTGACAATTACATCTAGGTTTAAATTCTGTGCTTTGATAATGAACAATTCACCTTTAGTTCCATCAACCGGAAGGTACCTAAAATACCGATTGCTATGTATCCCGAATCCTTCAGCGAATATGATGTGTCTTGCCTTAATCGACTTGTATTCGATATGATTTTCTTTAAAAACAATCGCATCATAATCAAAAACAGCTTCTACGAGACAGTTTTGGCTAGTAAGATATTCTTTATAGGTGTCGAGCAAAAGTCTTGTATCAACATAACCAGTGTGCAATACTTCGCCGTAATTGAATGGTGAATCGATACCGTTGATTTTGGATGTGATGATTTTCGTGGAAAGAAAGTCGGAAAGATTGGGTTTATCCGAAGCCGTAAACCAGTCATTTTGTTCTTCGATAGAATAGAATTTCCGTAGAATTGGCATTTTGAAATCGACATTAACATTTAGTTTTCTTTCGATTTCAGTATAAAACACCTCAAGTAATTCCAATTGTTCTTTGGCACGCCAAACCTCACTAAATCTTTTTAGTATCACCGGATTGTATAAACCGCCTGCTATTCGGGAAGAGCTGTTCTTATTATGATCAAAAACGACAATGCTTTTTTCTTCATTGATTGCTTTCTCAGCGAATGAAATTCCAGCGAGACCGGAGCCTACGATTAGATAATCTGTCATGGTGCAAAAATAAAAAAACTCCTACCAAGTGATAGGAGTTTTTTGTATTAAATGTTAAACTTTTTAGTAGTTCCACATATCTTGTTCGAAATTGCGGATTTTTTCTTTCACCCTTTCAGATTCTAGTAATTGTAACTGCGCATTTTCCTTAACATATTGTTCGATTAACCTATCACCGTATACATTTTCTTCTTCATAAATCACAGAATTGAAACGTCGTGAGTTTAACAAATGGTCAAAAGTAATTGGCATTGCAGAGTTTCTATCGTTGAAAGCATTAGCGCCATGAAGTACATCCCTCGCTGCTGGGAAATATACCCAAAACAGCTCAATAACATCAGGATTATCTGCTCCAACTTCCTTAGCTTCAGGAGCTACCGGACATAATCCTAACAATCTGTACTTTAATTCACCCTGACGCTTGTCAAAATACCAATATCCTTTGATTTTGTATCCTGAAATATCCTGAGAAGTCAAAAATCTTTCGTCAATATACTCGGCCGAAAGCACTTTCGAAGCAGGCAAATCTTGCTCCGGAGTAGCAGCCTGCGTTACTTTACCTTTTTTGTTCTTTTTCTCAGGTTGAGCAGCAACGTGTCTTCCTTTATAGGCATCAGGATCCTGATTTATTAACTCTTTACCAGCATCGGTAGTATCACGAAATTTGAATGTAGTCTCGAGATCCCCTAAACTACGTTTCGTATTGAAATATGGATCGGCATACACCTCCGTTATCTTCTTCTCTTTGATTCCTTTGATAATCACATCAAACAAAGACCTTCTGTCTTTACCAATATTGTTTGTATCAATAGGATAATACATTGGAAAATTGATTCTTTCATCAAGATCAATGATTTCCCAAACAGTTTTACCCATCATAATATCCCTATCATGTACATAACCATAAGGTAACGGTTTGTCATTGTCAGAGTTCAACTGGGCAGCAGTTTTCTTTCCAATCTCATCTGGTGTTTTTGCATTCAACAGATTAGACTGTGCAAAAGAAGTAAAGCTCCCTGCAAGCAAAACGGCTACTGATAAAAGATTTTTGCAATTCATATTTATATTATTCAAAGTGTATGACAATGTAACGCCAGACTTAATTTATTATTGTATTTCGTAGATAACTGTAGAAGTTCTCTTAAGTTCGATATCAGATCCAACTAATTTGGTTTTGATTTCTGAGAATATAACCTGATCGCCACGTGTAGTTCTCGCCAAAGCAGCTTTAGCCTGAGCATTCAGTTTGTTACCATTTACAACAACTGTTGGCTGTCCAGCAACTTTCATACTAAATTGAACAACATTAAGGCTTACCTCAAAATCGAAATCAGGTAATGCAGCACCAATGGTAGAAGCTTCAAGTCTAGATTTTTGTCCCTTAACAGGGCCGAGTGAGCCACCAATTGTTCCTTCTGGATTTGGAATACTTTTAATTCTGAAAACTTTTGTATCAGCAACACTTTTACCATCAGGTAACTTAGCCGTCACATTAATTTTAACTTCAGTTCCGTTACCCGGTTTCATGGTGTATTTACCATTAGCACCAGCCTTTACCAAACCTGGAGCAGATGCAGTAACATTATTGTCAGAAACACCCGCAAAAGAAACGGTAATTGGATTGGTAACACCACGGTAAACAACGTTCATTTTATCTGCTGAAATAGTAGCAGAATTTGGACGTGGAACAACCACGTATGTGCCTTTAAAAGGAAGCGGTATCGCTTTACCATTTTCAGTAAAATTAAAAGAACCTGCAATAGTTTGTTCTCCAACACCACCTGCAGTCATAGAAAGGACAGCTTGTCCGTTAACTAATTTACCAGGGCCTTTGAAACCTGAAAACTGAGCATTTTCGTCATATTTTCCCAAAACAACTTTACCTGTTACGGTTTCTCCTTGAAAATAAGCATTTTTGTCAAGAACTACAATCGCTTGAAATCTACTGTAAGAGGATTCATCTACAGCAGCTTTTCCTAAAGCAGAACTATAAACTTCAGATTCCGCTTTTTTTACATCACTCTGCCACGCAGACAATTTAGATAATGAAGCGATTGCAGGGAAACCTTTAAAGTGATAGTTTAAGAATTTATCTTTCAAACCTTCGTGAGTAGTAACATCTGCAATATCAAAAGCTTTATTTACCTCAGCCACAATTGCTTTATATTTAGAATCACTAAGAGCGGTTTTCATCTCTGCTTTATACGCTTCAATAGCAGCAATAACTTCCTTACCTCTTTTTGTATAACCATCACCGATAAACCAACTATTATCAAGGTTCTCACCTTTATCCATCTGCTCATAAGGCAACTTACCATTCTCTTCTGGCTTTACTTTCTTCAAAGTTTCTGCTTTACAAGTCTCGATAAAATCATAAAACTTTTTTGTAGCGGTTTCAACCTTGTGTGCGGTAGCTGCTGCGGCGATAAAATCCCCTTTGGCCTCAGCGGCTTTTAGGTCTAATGCCTGCAATAATTGCTCATTACTCGCTTTTGAAGCAGTGTTAGCTGCCTCGAATCTTTCATTCATTAGTCCAAAAGCCGATAGTACTTCTTTGGACATATTCAATGCTAACATTGCGATGAAAACCAGATACATCAGGTTAATCATCTTCTGTCTAGGGGTTAATTTTCCTCCTGCCATTTTTTTCTAATTAGTTTGTTAGTTGATTTAAAATATAGTCTGAAACTAATTATCCTTTGTTGTTCATTGCAGAAAGCATACCACCATAAACATTGTTCAAAGAAGCAATGTTTGCAGTCATAGATTGCATTTGGTCTTTTAATTTGCTAGCGTTATCAGCGATTTCTTTGTTTGCGTCAGCATTTCTTGCAGCACTTTCCAATTGTACCTTGTACAAGCTGTTCAATGATTCCATTTGTGCAGCAGCCATGGACAATTCTTCGCTATATTTTTTAGTAGCAGCAATTCCGTCAGCAGCAGGAGAAATTCCTTTAGCAGCTGATTCGAAATTTTTAATGCTGTTCCCTAAGCTAGCCATCAATTCACCATCTACTTTTGCTTCTTTAAGCATTGCGTCTAATTTCTGTGACAACATACCTTGAGCATCTTTTGGATCTTCTTTTTTCCCTTTTTCTTTAGCTTGTCCTCCTGCTAATTCAGGATATACTAATGACCAATCTAATTCATTGTCAACTGGTTCAAATGCTGATAATGCAAAAATCAAAGCTTCTGTAACAAGACCAATCGTAAGCATTACGTTTCCTGTCAATGGACCAAGTTCAAAGTGAATAATTTTGAATAATGCTCCTACGATTACAACCGCTGCTCCCATACCGTAAGCGAAATTCATTGCTTTTTTGCTTAAAATTGCCATAATAAAATTGTTTTTTTGTTAATTTAGATAGTTTAATAAAGTTGGTTTAATTTGTTATTTTCCGGGTTGATTCGCAGTATTCGATAAACCCATATAATCTTGTACCGTTCTGAAACCGATATAACTTCTTGCTGTATCAGCGTATTCAAAATCACGAGTACTTACTTGTAGGTAATAAGAAACATCTTTCCAAGAACCACCTCTTACTACTTTACGTTGGTTTTTCTGATCTGGCACATTCGGGTTCATTGTAGAAACATACTCATAGGCGCCTGCATCATAAGAAGAATCCGTCCATTCTGAAACATTTCCTGCCATATTGTACAGGTTGTATCCATTTGGATCGTAAGATTTTGCTTCAACAGTATATAAAGCACCGTCCGCCGCATAATCCCCTCTGTTAGGTTTGAAATTTGCCAAGAAACAACCTCTGTCGCTTTTCGCATAAGGACCACCCCAAGGATAAGTCGCAGATGCCAACCCGCCTCTTGCAGCATATTCCCATTCTGCTTCCGTTGGAAGACGGAATGAGTTAACAAGATCTTGGTGTTTCTTTTTAGATTTTACATAAGTATTTTTATTCAACGTTCTCCAAGCACAAAATGCTTTTGCTTGTTTCCAGTTCACCCCAACTACAGGATATTCGCTGTAAGCTTGGTGCCAGAAATAATCATTGTGCATTGGCTCATTATAAGAATAAGCGAAATCTTTAATCCATGTTGTTGTATCAGGATAAATAGTTACCTGTTCTGTCTTGATAAATTCTTTTCTTTTACCAACTTTTGCTTTGGCCGCAGCACCAATATCCATCCAAGAATAACGGAATTTTAATTTGGAAACATCAATCGTTCTGAGACCATTATAAGATTCAGCAACGGGAATGTACATAGAATCCATAACTTCCGTATAATATTCATCTGGATATTTAGCTGTACTGGTAATTAATTTTACTTTTTTGTTTAGTTTTCTTCCGGCATACATGTCGTCGTCAGTACCTACACTATAGTAGTTCTCGTACATGTATTTGTCGTAAGGCGTCATTTTTGCTGGATCTGCATCGTTAAACG
Source organism: Flavobacterium sp. (assembly GCA_029946065.1). Classification (GTDB taxonomy): domain Bacteria; phylum Bacteroidota; class Bacteroidia; order Flavobacteriales; family Flavobacteriaceae; genus Flavobacterium. The sequence goes on along the minus strand of JAQSDU010000019.1, from coordinate 359,766 downwards.
CGTAGTCACCAATGCTTCCACCAGATTTCCCACTTTTCTTAGTTCCACCACCTCCGGCCGCTGGCGCACCACCACCAACTTCATCTGCTAAAATAGCAAGACGCACCCTGATAGTTGAGTCTTTAACCCATTCTACAAACTGTCGGTATTCACTATTGGTAATTTCCGTTTCATCCATATAGAAAGAACGAACTGTAACTGTTTTGGTTGGAGCATCTCCGATAGCGGCCAAATCATCATCTGATTTACCCATAATATAGGCGCCACCCGGAACTAAAGTCATTCCAAACGGCTTTTCTGGATGCCATTTCTTTCCTTTAACTCCTACGAGCTCCCCTTTATCGCTTGAACCACAGCTAAACAATAATGACGATAATGCTGCAAATGCAATGAACTTCTTCATATAAATTTGGGTTATAATGTATTCTTAATTTAAGGGCGTAAACCTATTTATTATTTTTCTAAAAAACAATTTTTTTAGTAACAAAAACTTAAAAAAATGTGAAATTGAATGTTATAATTCTAATTTTCATAGGGATAACTTCAATTATATTACATTTTTTCTTTGTGCCTTCCACCAGCGTTCTGGCAATTCATTATTACACGCTGCTAGATAATCTTCGTGTGAACATGGTAATAACGTATTTCTTTTTAATTTATTATTAACATTTGAAATAAACGGTATTTCAATCCACCAACGCTCTGTTTTATCACTCTTATAAAACACAAGTTGCTCATCTTCAAGTGGCACTATGTATTTTATGTAATTATCCTTGCTTCCGAAAGGATACTCTTTTGAACGATATTGGAAGCCCTCAATAAAATACCAGATAATCTGGGCTACTAAAATGGACTCTTGTTTTGAATTATTGTGATTAAAAATCCCAAATAACGAAACTTTATCACTGATTCCTGCATAACGAGATAAAGAACATATTTCTTTTCCGTTAAATCCGTTCGGCGTAAAAGTAATAAAATTACCTGAATCACAAGATTTTATTGCTGTTAAATCTAGGCTTATTATGTCGGCATCTCTGAAAACCGGCTCCGAAATCGATATATTATTGCCTATTTCTCCAAGTCGATAGGCATCAAAAAATAATTTCTCTATCAAATCGATCTCTTCCTGAGCGTTATAATAGGTCTGATAGCCAATATTACTGTAATTAAAAAGGTTATTCGGCTCTTCAATTATGATTTTTGAGAGGTAAGAACCTGCGCTTATCGCTTCTTCCGGCTTTCCGAAATCAAACTTGCTGTCGATGGCTACCAAATTGACCATTTGTTCCAATCCGTCATAAGCACGGTACATGGCATATGTTAAATCCTGTGAACCTCCGAGAACGATTGGGACGATTTTTTTCTTGATCAATTCCGCTATTACCATTTGCAGCGCGAAATAGGTATCTTCGATGGAGTTACCGGCTTCAATATTACCCAAATCGGCAATCGATGCATACCAATTTCCAGGGAAAAGGCTATAAAATTCGCGGCGAATGGCATCTAAATTTACCTCCTCAAATTGCGTATCATCGCCCCGATTGTCCAAAACGCCCACAATGGCAAGCTGTATCTTTTCTGTATCCGGAAAATCCTTTTCAGAATGTAGCACCACTTTGCTTCCCAATTGCTGAGAGGAAAGTTCGGCTATGAATCCGATAAAATCATTGTCTAATGGCGAAAGAAAGTCAAATCCCATCTTTTATTTCTTTTTAGCGGTTGCAGTTTTTTTAGCTGGCGCTTTTTTCGCTGCAGGCTTTTTTGCAACAGTTTTCTTGGCTGGTGCTTTCTTCTCAATCATTTCCTTGACCTGATCGAGCGTCAGTTTTGTAGCATCGACATCTTTACTGAGTTCAATTTTGATTTTGCCTTTGGTTATAACTGAACGTCCCCAACGGGCTTTTTCCACCAAAATACCATCTTCTTTCCAGTCGTGAATGACCTTGTCGATTTCTTTTTGCAATTTGTCTTCAATCAATTCCTCGACATCGGATTGTGACAAGTTATCGAAATTGTATTTTTTGCTTACATTGATGAACAATCCGTTCCATTTGATGAAAGGTCCGAAACGACCAACACCTTTCTGTACCGCTTCATTTTTATAATGGGCAATTGGCGCATCGGCTTTTGCTTTCTCATCAATGAGAATTTGCGCGCGCTCCATGGCAACATCTAAAGGCTCCTCCCCTCTTGGCAATGAAATGAACACACTTCCGTGACGCACATACGGTCCGTAACGACCGTTACTAACTTCAACTTCTTCTCCTTTATATATACCCAAATTTTTAGGGAGCAGGAATAAGTTCAGCGCTTCTTCTAAGGAAATGGTCCCAATATTTTGCTCTGGTCTTAGACTTGCGAATTGTTTCTCTTCATCGTCCGGTTCGCCAATTTGCGCCATCGGGCCGAATTTTCCTAAACGAACGCTTACCGGCTTTCCTGTTTTCGGGTCTTTCCCTAAAATCCTTTCACCGCTTTCGCGTTCGGCATTGGCTTCGACTTCTTTGACATTTGGGTGGAATTTATCGTAAAACTCCTTCATCATGTGAGCCCAATTGACATTCCCTTCGGCGATTTCGTCAAAATCTTGTTCTACTTTCGCAGTGAAATTATAATCGAGGATGTTGCCGAAATTCTTTACAAGGAAATCAGTCACGATGGTGCCGATATCTGTCGGAACGAGTTTGCCTTTGTCTGAACCAGTATTTTCCTTCAATAACTTTTCGCCGACTTTTCCGGATTGTAGCGTAAGTTGTGTATAATTCCGCTCCTGCCCTTCCAAATTCCCTTTCTCCACATAATTCCTGTTGATGATGGTAGAAATGGTCGGCGCATAGGTTGACGGTCTTCCGATGCCTAATTCCTCTAATTTTTTTACCAGAGAAGCTTCGGTATATCTTGCTGACGGACGCGAATATCTTTCGGTTGCCGTGATATAGTTGTTCTGTAATCTCTCGTTGACTTTTAAAGCCGGAAGCATGCCTTCTTGTTCCTCTTCGTCATCGTCATGTCCTTCGAGATAGACTTTCAAGAAACCTTCGAACAATAAAACTTCGCCGGTTGCGGTAAAAATTTCACTGTGGTTATTAGCTTCAATCTTAACATTGGTCCTTTCGAGTTCAGCATCGCTCATTTGAGATGCTAATGTTCTTTTCCATATCAAATCATACAAACGTGCCTGATCGCGGTCGATATTTACCGTGTGTCTTGACATGTCCGTTGGGCGAATCGCCTCGTGGGCTTCCTGTGCTCCTTTGCTTTTGGTAACGAAAGTTCGTGGTTTGGAAAATTCCTTGCCATACGATTTTACGATTTCGGCTTGTGCCGCACCCATGGCTTCCTGCGAAAGATTCACGCTGTCGGTTCTCATATAAGTGATGAGTCCAGCTTCATATAATCTTTGCGCCAATTGCATCGTAATACCAACCGGTAAATACAATTTTCTCGCGGCTTCCTGTTGCAAGGTTGACGTTGTAAATGGCGCTGCGGGCGATTTTTTGGTAGGTTTTGTTTCTAAATCCGATACCTTATATATAGATCCGATATTTTTATTAAGAAAATCTTCGGCTTCTTTTTTTGTATTAAAATTTTTCGGAAGTCTGGCTTTCAAGGTTTTTCCCGCTTCGTTGGTAAATTCTGCAACAACAGAATAAGTAGCAACAGCTTTGAACTCCTGAATTTCGCGCTCGCGTTCTACGATAAGCCTTACGGAAACGGATTGCACGCGTCCGGCAGAAAGTCCACCTTTCACTTTACGCCATAAAACCGGAGAAAGTTCATAACCTACCAACCTGTCTAAAACCCTTCTGGCTTGTTGTGCGTTGACAAGATCGTAATTGATTTCCCTTGGATTTTCAATTGCTTTTAGAATGGCAGATTTGGTGATTTCGTGAAAAACAATTCTTTTGGTTTTGCTTTTATCGAGTTTTAATTCTTCGGCAAGATGCCAAGAAATAGCTTCTCCTTCGCGGTCCTCATCACTTGCCAGCCAGACCATATCGGCATTTTTGGAAAGTGTTCTGAGTTTACTAACGAGTGCTTTTTTGTCCGGGGAAACTTCGTATCTGGGTTTAAACCCGTTCTCGACGTCGACACCGATTTCCTTTGACGGGAGGTCGGCAATATGCCCGTAGCTTGACTCTACCTGATAATCGCTGCCCAGAAATTTCTCAATCGTTTTTGCCTTTGCGGGCGACTCCACTATCACTAAATTCTTTGCCATGTTGCTGTTGTTTGTGTCGCAAAAGTATATTTTTTTTTTAGATTCTGATATTTTTTATTTTTGGGGACGGAATTCTGAAGGTCATCATTGAGAAAATTTCCCACAAAGTTCACAAAGATTTACGCAAAATTTTCAAAGCACTCTTTGCTCAGTTTTTCGGAAAACTTTTTTTCATTGCGTTTATTCAAAATAAATCTGGACAGGCATTTCTAATTAAAAGATTTGTTAAACCCCAACTGCCATCTTGTCATATTGCAACAAATAGCCTTATATTTGCAATCGCGATTGAGCAAGTTATTATATGGAGAAAGTTATTGAAGAAAGCAAACAAGGCGAAAGCCTCATTTTGGAACACAAACCAGAAAACAAAAAAAAACTTTTTATAGAGAGTTACGGCTGTGCGATGAACTTTTCGGACAGTGAAGTCGTTGCTTCGATTTTATCGGAAGGCGGTTATAACACTACAAATATTCTCGAAGAAGCCGACTTGGTTTTAGTAAACACCTGCTCCATTCGTGACAAAGCAGAACAAACCGTTCGCAAACGCCTAGAAAAATACAATGCCGTCAAACGCACCGTGAATCCGAAAATGAAAGTCGGCGTGCTGGGCTGTATGGCAGAACGCCTCAAAAGCCAGTTTTTAGAAGAAGAAAAAATCGTTGATCTCGTGGTTGGTCCTGATGCTTATAAAGATTTACCGAATTTATTGCAAGAAGTTGAAGAAGGTCGCGATGCCATCAATGTTATTTTGTCCAAAGACGAAACTTACGGCGATATTTCCCCCGTACGATTGATGAGCAATGGTGTAACTGCCTTCGTTTCAATCACAAGAGGCTGCGATAATATGTGTACGTTTTGCGTAGTTCCTTTCACGAGAGGTCGTGAACGCAGCCGCGAACCTCAAAGTATCATGGCAGAAATTCAAAATCTGAGCGATGGCGGTTATAAAGAAATTACGCTTCTAGGGCAAAATGTTGATAGTTATTTGTGGTACGGCGGCGGACTCAAGAAAGATTTCGAAAAAGCCAGTGACATGCAAAAAGCTACCGCTGTTGACTTTGAACAGTTACTTTCAATGGTTGCCGAAGGGTTTCCTAAGATGCGCATCCGTTTCTCGACTTCGAATCCACAGGACATGCACGAGAGTATTTTACATGTGATTGCGAAATATGACAATATCTGCAACCATATCCATTTGCCGGTACAATCGGGCAGCAACAGAATTCTAAAGGAAATGAACAGGCTTCATACTCGTGAAGAGTATATGGCTTTGATTGACAAAATAAACGCTATCATTCCCGACTGTAGCATTACACAGGATATGATTGCCGGTTTTCCGACAGAAACAGAAGAAGACCATCAGGCAACTTTAGACTTAATGGAATATGTAAAATATAGTTTCGGTTATATGTATGCCTATTCTGAACGTCCGGGAACATTGGCAGGAAGAAAAATGGAAGACGATGTGCCGGAACCGACAAAACTGCGTCGATTGCAAGAAATAGTCGATTTACAAAGAAAACACAGTGGTTTTCGCACACAAGAATTTGTCGGGAAAACGATGGAGGTTTTGATAGAAAAAGCTTCCAAAAAATCTGAAAATGACTGGTCTGGTCGCAATTCACAAAGTATCACCGTTGTTTTCCCAAAAGAAAACTATAAGATTGGAGATTTTGTAAATGTAAAAATTAATAGTTGCACTAGCGGAACTTTGATTGGAGAAGCGGTTGGGTATAGCGATATGAATTAAATTTATTCGCCACGAATTTCACGAATTAGCGCGAATTTTTGGTGTTTTAATAGCGATATGAATTAAATTTATTTGCCACAAATTTCACGAATTAGCGCGAATTTTTAGTGTTTTAATAGCGATAGGAATTAAATTTATTTGCCACGAGTTTCACGAATTAGCACGAATTTTTTGTGTTTTAATAGTAATTGGAGTTAGATTATTGGCCACGAATTTTCAGGCTTTTTTAATATTAAAAGAGCAATAATTATTAAATCAAAATATTTAATTTGTGGAAATCCGTGAAATTCGTGGCAAAAAAATAAGCAAAAATAAAAACCAAAATAAAAAAATACACGCCAAATGGAATTATATAAAAAAGAAGAATACTATAAAATAGCAGGTATTTGTATGGGAATACATAATATTTTAGGTCCGGGATTATCTGAAGTCATTTACAAAGATGCATTGGAATTTGAGTTCAAAAGTAATGGCATTCCGTTCGAAAGAGAAAAAGCTTTTTCAGTGAATTATAAAAATGTGATTCTGGCCCATCAATATTATGCTGACTTTATAGTTTATGACGAAATAATTCTTGAAGTAAAAGCCATAAAGGAAATATTAAACGAGCATATATCACAAACAATAAATTATATCAGACTCGCCGGTAGTGAAATTGGAATAATTGTCAATTTTACTAAATCACTACAACATAAAAGAATAATAATTTAAACACGAGCAAGGTTAGCATTTAATTCGTGCTAATTCGTGAAATTCGTGGCAAAAGAAAAAAAATGGAATCAGTACAAGCCATAAAACAAAGGTTCGAAATCATCGGAAACGACCCAAAACTCAACCGTGCCATAGAAAAAGCGATCCAGGTAGCCCCAACAGATATTTCTGTTTTGGTGGTTGGGGAAAGCGGCGTCGGGAAGGAAAGCGTCCCAAAAATTATCCACTCGCTTTCGCACAGAAAACACGGAAAATACATCGCTGTTAACTGCGGTGCCATTCCAGAAGGCACAATTGACAGTGAACTATTCGGGCATGAGAAAGGCGCTTTTACAGGCGCTACAGGAACGCGTGAAGGCTATTTTGAAGTCGCAAGCGGCGGAACAATATTCCTGGATGAAGTCGGCGAACTGCCATTAACGACACAAGTGCGTTTGTTGCGCGTATTGGAAAATGGCGAGTTTATAAAAGTCGGCTCTTCACAAGTACAAAAAACCGATGTAAGAATCGTTGCTGCGACCAATGTCAACATGTTTGATGCTATTGAAAAAGGGAAATTCCGAGAAGATTTGTATTACCGATTGAGCACCGTTGACATCAACCTGCCGCCGTTACGTGATAGAAAAGATGATATCCATTTGTTATTCCGGAAATTCGCCTCAGATTTCGCTCATAAATACAAAATGCCGCCTATAAAACTTGATGATAATGCGGTGCAAATCTTATTGAAATTTCGATGGAGCGGCAATATTCGCCAATTGCGCAACGTTGCAGAGCAGATTTCAGTTCTCGAAACGAACCGCGACATTTCCGCGATTACTTTACAATCTTATCTACCTTCTGAAGGCAGTAATTTACCATCGGTCATTAAAGACAAAAAATCCGACAGCGATTTCAGTACCGAAAGAGAAATTTTATATAAAGTGCTTTTTGACATGAAAAGCGATTTGAACGACCTGAAAAAACTAACGCTCGAACTCATGAAAAACGGTGCAGCAAAAGTGCAGGAAACCAATCCCAACCTGATTCAAAAAATATACGGCTCACACAATGAAAACGATATTGATTTTGAAGATTCGAGAGAATTATCGGTAATCCCTTCGCAAAAAGCCACTGTTTCAAATGAACAATTTGATAATCAGGACGAAGACGATTATCTTTTTGCCGAAACCATCGAGGAAGAAGAAACCTTGAAACTGGAGCAAAAAGAAATCGAAATGATCAAGAAATCACTCGAAAAAAACAAAGGCAAACGCAAAGCTGCCGCCGATGAGTTGGGTATTTCCGAAAGGACGCTGTACCGCAAAATAAAACAATTTGACTTGTAAATTATTCGGAACAAATATTTGAAAATGAATATATTTACACTTTACAATAAGATGAAAAATTTACTTTACATAGCTACGCTTGCGGGATTTTTAACCCTGAACGGTTGCGGCGCCTACAATTTTACTGGATCGACGCCACTTGACCCGAAAATCAAAACGTTTCAGGTCAATTATTTTCAGAACAATGCCGATTTGATTCAGCCCGGCATCGAACGTACATTTACCAACAGACTACAGGAATTAATTCAAAACCAAACCAATTTAAGCCTTACGAATTCGGGTGGCGATTTGGTTTATGAAGGCGAAATCACGAATTTCAGGATTTCACCGATGACTGCGACGGCCGACCAAAAGGCTGCGCAAAACCGTCTGACAGTAACCATAAACGTTCGATATACCAATAAATATAAGGAAGACGACGATTTTGAGAAGCCGTTTACTTTTTTCTATGATTATGAAGGACAGGAACAGCTTGTTGGCTCACAACTGACAACGGCGCTGGATGCTATTTTTGAAAGAATTACACAGGATATTTTTAGCGCCTCATTGGCAAAATGGTAGCCCGCCGGCCCCAAAGGGGAAGATATGGATTAGGTTATTTGTGATGCAACAACCAAATTACCCGATCACCAAATAACAGAACAGACAAAATGAACTTAACAGACTATACCAATATAATAAACAAACCGGGTGCCATTCAGGAAAGGCATACGTTAGCTTTGGATAAAATCGTGACTGAATTTCCGTTTTTCCAGAGCGCCAGGGCATTGCACCTAAAAGGTTTGTATAATGAGGATAGTTTTAAATACAATCAGGCGCTAAAAGTCACTGCGGCGCATACGACAGACAGAAGTGTTTTATTTGATTTTATTACGGCAGGACAATTTACTGGCCTGCAACATGCTTTTTTAGAAGAAAAAGAAGCGCGTATTAACGCCATTTTGGTCAATGAAAGCGAGATCGTCGCTATTGCAAAAAAAGCGGAACCAATGCAGGGCGAAGCCAAAATCAATTCATTAGAACAATCAATACTTACTTCGATAAAAGAAGCTACGCCGGAATTTGAAAATCAGAATATTCCGGTTACAACAGCAGCGATCGAAGCCAAACTAGAGATAGGAAAACCGTTAGAATTTTCAAAACAAGAGACACATTCTTTCCAGGAATGGCTGCAACTGGCAAGTTTTAAGCCAATTGAGCGTACTGATTCACCGTCAGCAATCATCAAAACCGATGCTGAAAAACAGAAAAAAATTGATTTGATTGATAGATTTATTGAAGCCAATCCGAAAATCCCATCAATAAAAGATGCTATGCCTTCACCCTTAACAACAAGGAATTCGGAGGATACAAGCTACCTGATGACCGAAACGTTGGCCAAAGTTTATCTCGAACAGAAAAAATATCACAAAGCAATTCAGGCTTATGAAATATTAATTTTGAAATATCCGGAAAAAAGTAGTTTATTTGCAGACCGAATTTCGGATATTAAGCTATTACAACAAAATAACAATTAATTATAGAAGTATGTTTACAATTTTTTTAGTGCTGATTGCCATCGTTTGTTTCCTTTTAATCGTCGTGATCATGGTACAAAACCCTAAAGGAGGCGGTCTTTCGTCTTCATTGGGCGGTTCAACACAAATGGGTGGTGTTCAGAAAACAACTGATTTCCTTGACAAAAGTACTTGGGCGCTTGGAATTTTCTTGATCGTTTTGATTTTGTTTTCAAGTCTTAGTTTTCCTTCAACAGGAGTAGCTCCTGCCGAAGAAGAACAAACGCAAACGCCTGCAAAAACAGAAGCACCTGCTGACAAACCAGCCGCTGCAACTCCGGCACCAACGGCAACAACAACACAAGGAACCCCAGTAGAGGTTACACCGGTGAAAACACCTGCAAAGAAGTAATTTCATTGCATCATATATAAAAATGCCAGCTTAACAGTTGGCATTTTTTTTTAATTTTAATTCTGAAAATATGTCAGGTTTTAAGGCATGGCACAATTTCTGACTAAAGGAAAACATCGAATTTAATCATAACAGAAAAAATAATAAATTATGGCTTTAAACATTACACCGCTTTCAGACCGCGTTCTTATTGCGCCTGTAGCCGCTGAAACGCAAACAGCTTCTGGAATTTTCATTCCTGACACCGCTAAAGAAAAACCACAGAAAGGCACTGTCGTTGCTGTCGGAAAAGGCACCAAAGACCACGATATGACGGTACAACCAGGAGATACTGTATTATACGGAAAATACGCCGGAACAGAACTTAAATTAGAAGGAAAGGATTACCTGATTATGCGTGAGGATGATATCCTTGCAATCATATAATTTCAAACAACAACAATCTGAAACTTTAAACATTAAACTTTCAACAAAAACAAACAATGGCAAAAGAAATAAAATTTGATATCGAAGCTCGCGACGGACTCAAACGCGGCGTTGACGCATTGGCAAATGCAGTAAAAGTAACCCTAGGCCCAAAGGGTCGTAACGTTATCATCGGAAAAGCCTTCGGTGGACCAACTGTTACCAAAGACGGTGTTACTGTTGCAAAAGAAATTGAATTAAAAGATCCACTGGAAAATATGGGCGCTCAAATGGTGAAAGAAGTCGCTTCTAAAACCAATGACCTTGCCGGAGACGGAACTACAACTGCTACAGTTTTGGCGCAAGCAATCGTAAAAGAAGGCTTGAAAAACGTTGCTGCAGGTGCAAATCCTATGGATTTGAAAAGAGGCATCGACAAAGCTGTTGAAGCGATTGTTGCCGATCTTGCCAAACAATCTAAAGAAGTCGGAAGTGCTTCTGAAAAAATCAAACAAATCGCCTCTATTTCTGCCAATAATGACGAAGTAATAGGTGAATTGATTGCTACTGCTTTCGCCAAAGTAGGAAAAGAAGGTGTTATCACCGTTGAAGAAGCCAAAGGAACTGACACCTACGTGGATGTTGTAGAAGGCATGCAATTTGACCGCGGTTACCTTTCTCCTTATTTCGTTACCAATCCTGAAAAAATGGAAGCCGAGCTCGAAAACCCCTACATCCTATTATACGACAAAAAAGTTTCTTCGTTAAAAGAATTACTTCCGGTTTTAGAGCCCGTTGCGCAATCAGGAAAACCATTATTGATTATTGCTGAAGATGTTGACGGTGAGGCGCTATCAACTTTGGTCGTAAATAAATTGCGTGGTGCCTTAAAAATCGCTGCTGTAAAAGCCCCAGGTTTTGGCGACAGAAGAAAAGCAATGTTAGAAGATATCGCCATCTTAACCGGTGGAACTGTAATTTCTGAAGAAAGAGGTTACACTCTTGAAAATGCTACACTGGAAATGTTGGGAACAGCAAAAAGAGTGACCATCGACAAAGATAATACGACTTTGGTTAGCGGTTCAGGCGATCCGGAAATGATCAAAAACCGGGTCAACCAGATCAAAGCACAGATGGAAGTGACTACATCTGATTATGATAAAGAAAAACTACAAGAACGTTTGGCCAAATTGGCTGGTGGTGTTGCGGTGCTATACGTTGGTGCTGCTTCTGAAGTAGAAATGAAAGAGAAAAAAGACCGCGTTGACGACGCACTTCATGCAACTAGAGCTGCCGTTGAAGAAGGAATTGTTGCCGGTGGTGGTGTAGCTTTATTGCGCGCAAAAGCCGTCTTAAAGGACTTAAAACCCGACAACGCCGACGAAGCAACTGGAATACAAATTGTTTCCCGTGCCGTTGAAGCGCCGTTGAGAACCATCGTTGAAAACGCAGGCCTTGAAGGTTCTGTGGTAGTGGCAAAAGTAGCCGACGGAAAAGGTGATTTTGGTTACAATGCCAAAACCGACGAATACGTTGACATGCTAAAAGCCGGTATCATCGATCCGAAAAAAGTAACGCGTGTAGCCTTGGAAAATGCTGCATCGGTTGCCGGAATGATCCTGACTACAGAATGTGCTTTGGTGGAAATCAAAGAAGAAAATACCGGAGGAAACCCAATGGGTGGAGGAATGCCAGGGATGATGTAAATTATGAGAATCTCAAATAATATCAAGCTTCCAAATTTTAAAACGAAGTACGTATGGAATTTGGGAATTAAAATTTGAATCCGATAATAAATAAATTTAAGGAGGACGTTCAAAAAACGTCCTCTTTTTTTTATTGCAGTCTTTTATTTTCTATTTTTATATCACAAAAAACAAAATATATTCCATCCAGAAAATCTTTATCCATGAGAAAATTTACAAGCCATAGTTTATTAATTGCTGCATTATTTGTATTTACTGCTGCATTAAAAGCACAGGAAACTGATCCTATAAAAGAAAAAATCATCACTGCTGCAGATAATTATTTCGCTCTCAATCGCGAGAACATTCACCTTCATTTCGACAAAACCATTTTCCTTAACGACGAACAAATATGGTTCAAGGGTTATGTTTTCGACAGAAAAAACAATCTTCCGTTTTATACAACAACCAATGTTTTTGCAACACTATATGACGAAAATGGCAATAAGCTGAAAGAACAATTGCTTTATGCCAATACCGGTTCTTTTTCAGGAAGCTTTAAACTTGACAAAATGGTTTCTGGAAATTATTATATCCGGGTCTATACCTATTGGATGAATAACTTTATCGAAGATGAATCGGCTACTTATAAAATACGAGTTATTGATAATACCGAGCCTCGATCCGTGCAATTCACAAAACCTGATTATAGCAATGTTGTTGTCGAATTTCAACCTGAAGGAGGAAATCTTATCAAAGGAACTAATAATGTGGTCGGCATACAACTTAAAGGTTGCGCTGGAAACGAAATCCCTATGGCCGAAGGTGAAATTTTAAACGCAAAAGGAGAAGTAATTCAGAAAATATTTACCAATAAATTCGGATTCGGAAGATTTGAAATCCTGCCAACAGACGAAACCTATAAAGCAGTTTTGACAATCAACAATAAAAAAATAGAAACTATTTTGCCTGCAGCAGTAAGCAACGGCATTGCACTAGAAGTTAACAACTATGCCATTGCTGGAAAATTTGTTGTAAAACTCCGCACAAATAGCTCTTTTGTAACGCAACTGACCGAAAAGCAACTATACATAATCATCCAACAAGATGAAAAACTAAGCATTGTTAATGCCGATTTTAAAAACGGGAATAAAGAACAACAATTTGTATTATCTAACGAATATCTTTATGACGGCATCAACATTATCCGGATTATCGATGCCGACTACCGGCAACTGGCCGAGCGACTGATTGCCAAATTTCCTGATTCCATATTAGAAAGTGATGTAAGTTTTATAGATAAACATGACGGCACCATTAGCATTTCCGGCAAACTCAATCATGGAAATGCAAACATCAGTATTTCGATTTTACCTGAAAATTCACTTCGTTTGGATGTTAATGACATTTTTGCTGATTTCTTCATAAATCCGTATCTTACGGTACCTATCCTTAATGCTTCCTACTATTTTGTGGCGCCATCAAAAGCTAAGAAATATGAGCTTGATTTGCTATTGCTGAATCAAAAATCAGCCAAATACAATTGGAAAAATATACTTTCTGATCCGCCTAAAAACGAATATCCATTTGAAAACGGCCTAAGCATACAAGGAAGTGTTAATCAACCGCTAAAAGACCGCTCAAAATTTACCATTAGGCTAGATTCTTGGGCATCACATGTAAGAGTGTTTTCAGAAATTGATGAAAACAATGATTTTCACTTTAATAACATCATTGCAGCCGATTCTTCAAAAGTGAGCATAAGTCTCCTCAAACCTCCTACTTTTGAGGAAAGTGAACTGAAATATACCGCAAAAATAACAAACGGTAAAAGGCAGTTTAATAAAATTTTTGCGCCCATAAAATGTGTTTGTGAAATTCCAGCTACAGATTTGACTGAGGATTATTCATTCCCGGAGCGCCAAAAAAAGATGATTTACCTTAATGAGGTGGCTGTTAAGCAAAAACCCACAAATGGACTTACACGACAAAATATATTGGGCAATAGCAACTTGCGGGGTTATAAAGTTAAAGACACCGATGTAATGCCACTTTTAACTTATATTGGCAACAATGGCTTTGATGTTTTCAATAGAAATGGTGATGTTGCTATTTATTCGCGCGGAGGCTCAACCACTATCAACGGCTCTAGGACAAGGCCAATAATCTATCTTGATGATGTGCAAGTTAGAAGTGACGATATGCTTGACAATATTGTCATGAACGATCTTGACGAAATTTATCTAAGCGCACAAGCCATTGTAGCTTCCATGAATAACTTTCATGGGATGATCAAAATTTACCGCAAAAAACCAGTATATGTAGCACCTAAACTAGCTTCACTTCCATACACACTCAATGGGGGCTTCTCTAGAATAAATACCTTTGAAAATGTTACATACAATAATACGAAAGGTCAGGGTTTTACAAATTTTGGCGTAATTGATTGGGAACCGTATATTATCACTGAAGAAAGCGGCATCTTTAAATGCTACTTCCCTCACAAAAATCAAAAAGAGATACGACTTCTTATCGAAGGCTTCACGATAGATGGAAAATTAATTTCTGAGATAAAGACGTTTAAAATCAATTGAATATCAAAAACCCGAAGCACTGTGAGTACTTCGGGTTTTTTTATTCTTCAGAAACATCGTGTTTTTCGTGCGTCACTGTGCTTTTTGCAAACTTGAAAATGACGGGAGAAAGCGTCACAACAACAAGCCCTATTACGATCAATTCGATATGGTCCTTCAGATTAATATCGAAATTTTCTAATAGCAATTGTTGCAAATAATGTCCGGCAAAAATAAGACTGAAAGACCACATGAAAGAACTCAATATATTGTAATACATAAATTTCTTTTTGTCCATTTCTACAATCCCGGCAACTATGGGCGCAAATGTCCTCACAATCGGCAGGAAACGCGCAAAAATGATAGCCCGACCACCGTGTTTTTGGAAAAAATCTTTTGATTGTATGAGGTATTTTTTCTTAAAGAAGAAAGTATCTTTTCTCGTATAAAGGTAATGTCCGCTTTTTGAACCAAACCAATAGCCAACCATATTGCCCAATATTCCCGAAAAAGCTACTAAAGACGAAAGCAAAATCAGGTTTACAAAATCATATGGTATATAAACGATGTTTTGAACAAGTTCACTGCTGTAAATTCCCGCTAGAAAAAGCAAACTGTCACCCGGTAAAAAGAAACCCGCGAAAAGTCCTGTTTCGGCAAATACAATGAACAAAACGATATACAATCCGATTTTTACACCGTCAAGGTCAAAATTGATATAAAAAAGCGGATCGAGAAGATTCTTCCAGTCAAAGTTGTTCATTCTATTGGTTTTTAGGCTAAAATTTAAGTCCGTGAAATTAAGTATAATTTAGGTGAACCGCAATTTATTGCATTTAAATTAACGGTCAGCCACTATTAAATGATTTTATTTTCTATCATATTTACAGCAGGAATGCAGCTTTTCGTATGCTTCTGTAGTCGCTTTCACTTCGTCTGTATCGTGACCTGCTTTCGCCATAGCTTTCTTTACGTCAAGCGGAGCTGCTTTTTCTTCATTGAGAATGAGTTGCAAATTATGGCTTTCGATGTCCCAAACTGCCGATTTTACTCCGGCTACGGAATAAGCCGCCTTTTCGATGCGCTTTTTGCATTGTTCACAGTTGCCATTGACCTCGATACTGTATTTGGCATTTTTATTTTTCTTCTCTTGTGCATTACCCGTAATTCCTACGAATGCAATCATTATTACTAAAAGTATATTTTTCATTTTTATTGTTTTTGAAATTAATTTTGTTATTTGAAATTGAAATATTATTTAATCTTAAACCGAATTCCCGCATAATACATCTGTCCGAAAACCGGAGCATACACAATCGATGCATCAAAATTCGGCCCAAACGGATTGTCGCTGCCTAAAATCGCTTTTTCTTGTTTGTAATTACCGATGTTTTCGCCACCCAAATACATTTCAAATGTACTCGAAAATGTACGCGTCACCTGCATGTTCATTAGCGAAAATGACGGCGAAAATTCGGGAAGCCTTTCAGATTCGGGGTTTGTTCCGGTAAACGGTAATTTCTGTTTTCCCATCCAGTTGTAGGTAAAGTCGAATTTCCATTGCCTTCCTTTTTCCTTGATGTGCGTTTCATAAGCCAGATTTCCAAAGAAACGATGTTTTGCCTGCAAAGGTCTTTCACTGCTGCCGCTTAAAAAATCGGTCTGAATGTCATAATATTTATAGGCAGTACGTAAGTTCAGGTGCTTTTGCAATTCGACGTTAAATTCCAATTGAAAACTGTTGGCAAACGATTTCCCGTCTAAATTATAAAACACTACCTGCTGCGGCATTTGGTACAAATCGACTACTGCCTGATTTTGGAAGTCGGTACGAAAAAAATCAAATCCGATATCGGCACTTTTTCCAAAAAGAGAAAAACCTTGCATGAAACTCAGTCCGTAATTCCACGCAATTTCCGCGTCAAGTCCGTAGCGTTTTCCATTTGAATTCAAAACATCAAAAGCTCTTGACGAGGCAAAAAGCTGTTGGTTTTCGGCAAAAATATTGGCTGCCCGTTTGCCTCTTCCGGCAGATGCACGCAAAACGCCTTTCTCCCACGGATTATAGCGAATGTGTAATCTCGGCGTAAAAAATGCCCCAAGACGGTTATGCTTGTCGAATCTTCCGCCGGCAACAACGCTAAAATTATCAGTATTGTCATAGGTATATTCAAAAAAAGCACCGACAGAATTATCAATGCGATCAAAATTCCTGTCGATATTCGGAACCAATACAAATTCATCGTATTTGTCGTAAGTAAAATTAAGTCCGGTTGAAAATTTATTCATCGTATTATTGATAATCGAACTAAAAATCAAATTCGAATAATAACTACTTTGCCTGATATTATACTGGTTCAAACCGAAATACGAATCTTGGTCGTGACTATTGAACGCGTTTTGAAAACCAATACTTTGAAACGGCATTTCGGGAAAAACATACCCAATTTTCGTAGTAATATCAAGTCTTTGTGTATTGATTTCTGAACCCCAAAAGTGGGTTGTTCCACGATCGCGGTCTTTGTCAAAACCAATTTGTCCGGTTTGCTTTTCGTCGTTCATGTAGCGAAAATTGATGAAACTCACCCAACCTTTTTCGGCATCGTTGTATTGCCAGCGATTGAGTACATTGATTTGTTTCCCCAACGGATTATCGAGAAAACCGTCGTCATTCATATCGTTTTTGGCCACTCTTGCATTGCCATGAATGAAAAGACTGCTACTCCATTTGTCGGAAATTTTCCGGTTGAAATGCGTGTTGACTTCGAATCTCGAATCTGTCGAACCATAAACATTAAGAAAAAACGGAATGTCGTTAATCGGTTTTATCAATTCAGTATTGATTTGCCCGGAAATGCTTTCGTAGCCATTGACAACAGAACCCGCACCTTTGGTGATTTGGATGCTTTCGACCCAAGTGCCTGGTGTAAATGACAATCCGTAAGCCTGAGAAGCACCACGTACTGAAGGGATATTTTCTTCAGTAATCATTAGGTATGGACTCGTTAATCCGAGCATTTTGATTTGCTTGGTTCCCGTGAGCGCATCGGGAAAATTCACATCTATTGACGGATTCGTTTCAAAACTTTCTGCCAAATTACAACACGCCGCTTTAAGCAATTCTTTGCTGGTCAAAGTGGTGATGTTGGCAGTTGTGGTAAAGGATTTTTTTAAACTTTTACTTCTTGTTTCAATTTTCACTGTCTGTAAAGTGTCTTGAGCAGATGAAAATACAGAATACAAAACCAATAAAAGCAATGCTAAATGTTTATGCATAGTATAATTATAATGTTATAAAAGATATTCTTCGCAAAAGCGAAATCTATTAAAACATTACAATCAGGCGTAGAAAATGTATTGCGAATATAATTTGAAAAGCGGCGGCGGATGCGCATCGCAATAATAATTATTGATTGAAGTCGGTTTAAAATCAGGAATTGCCTTGAAAACTAACGGTTTCCAATCACACATTATAAAAAGTGCTTCAACCTGAAATGAAAAAGCTTTGGCGACGCTTTGATCTGTTTTCGATTGGATCGTAACAACTTTATCTTTACAGCATTTGCTGTGTTTGATTACGATTTTCTTTTTGCAACAGGATTTTTCAACCACCACTTTATCCATTTCGCAGGCCCTAGAACCGGCAAAAACGGAAGTTACAGAAGCTACTTTTCCGCCGCAATAATGCACGTTAAAAGCCAAGCCAGCGTTGGAAACCAACAGCAGCAAAGCGAGGAACAAAGAAGTGCATTTCTTTAAATTCATGTTGCAAAAGTATTTAAAAATAAACCGATTACACTTAAGAGATTGTTATTTTTTCGATATCCGGTTTTGATAATAAAACGCCGGAACAAACAAAATCACAAACAACGGCTGTATCAAAAACCTTCTGACGTAAAAAAGTGCAAGATTATTTTCGGCACCGGAAAAGTGAATGATTGCAAAAAAAGTGAATATCAATAAAATGAAAAATATCAGGTATAAAACCGCTGAGAATTTCACCAAATCAACATCTCTAAATACCGTATAAATGATACCAAGTGAAACAATCGTGTTGAGCGCATACCGAAACAAAAGACTCAGAAAAAGTTGCAGCGTATCGAATTCTGGCAATGGCAAAGTGGCAAATTCAATCCTAAAGAAATAAAGGAATGGATCGTAAAATAAGGCTGCTTCAAAATTACGGATGACTGCCAAAAGTGCCACCAAAAAAACAAAGACCAAAACTTGCAGCTTATGATTGAGGAGTTTTTTTAGCATAAAAAGAAAATTTATTGATCCAAATCACCCAAAGTGCAAAAACAACACCATATATAAATAGCGGAAATACAATGTCGTGCAGCACATGCTCGTATTGCGGATAATAGAGCAAACCGAGACATAGCAAACCGATTCTAATAACATTTAAAATATGAATTAAAATGATTCCTAAAATGATAAACAACAGTGTCTTTAATAATTTTCCACTGAATGCCACTACAAAAGCAGCAAATAAAATCATAACACTTACGGCGTTGCAGCCTTCGATAATCCTGACAAGGAAATCTTTATTGACAGCCATTTTGATTGCGGCCTCGGATCTTCTTGGCGTTAGCGTGATGTCATAATTGAATATTTCCAAAAAGAATTTCGCATGATTGGCAACCATTTTTGTGATGCCATCTACTTCGAAAAATTTTTCGTCATACTGATTTAAGTACATTTGATAAAGCACAATCATTACAATATAGGAAAGCAGGAATTTACCCAAAAACAGTAAAAACGGGCGAAATCTGATGAAGTAATTTTTCAAGGAATAATTTTTAACAAATTTATGTAAATTAAAGTTGACGCAAATGGTACTTTTGCAAAAAAATACGCCATGACTTTCGAAGAATTAAAACCAAAAGTAACTGAAATTACGTCAGATACAAACATTTCAAGAAACGAAAAACTGTTAAAAATATGCGAGTTGCTTGAATCCAATGTCGATTATTACAACTGGGTTGGCTTTTATTTCAGGAATGGAGCAAAAGAAGAATTACTGCTCGGGCCTTATGTTGGCGCTCCGACCGATCATACCGTCATTCCTTTCGGGAAAGGCATCTGTGGACAAGTGGCGGTTTCCAACCAGAATTTCGTTGTTCCGGATGTTGCGGCGCAAGACAATTATATCGCATGCAGCTTTACCGTAAAATCAGAAATCGTCGTGCCGCTTTTCGTAAATGGCGAAAATATTGGACAGATTGATATCGATAGCAATGTGCTGGATCCATTTACCGAAGCAGACGAAAGGTTTTTAGAGTTTGTGAATGCGGAAATTGCAAAGCTTTATTAAGCAAATTCTAAATTTGAAATCCCGAATCCCAATTTAGCCACAGTAACATTTGGAATTTAAAAATTGGAATTTAAAAAATAATTGTTACTTTTGCACCTCGAATAAGATAATCTTATTCTATACATAATAATCATTAAATAATATTAGCATGTACTTAACTAAAGAAGTTAAAGAAGAAATCTTCGCTAAACACGGAGGAACAGCAGCCAACACAGGAAAAGCAGAAAGCCAAATCGCACTTTTTACTTTCAGAATCACGCACTTAACAGAGCACCTGAAAAAAAATCGCCACGATTTCAACACAGAGCGTTCTCTTGTATTGTTGGTAGGTAAAAGAAGAAGTTTGTTGGATTACTTAAAGAAAACAGAAATCAACAGATACCGTGAGATCATTAAAGAATTGAATATCAGAAAATAATCAATCGGAAAAGAGGTGCACACGCGCCTCTTTTTTTTTGCAATAATGGCAAAAGGCATTCGCCAAAAGCCAAAAAGAAATAGTCGTCAGACTAAAAATTGCCTTCTGCCTAGTGGCTTTTGGCTGAACATAAAAAGTTTTGGTTTTTCATTGGGTTTTAGATAACTACACACAACAACAACACTACAACACAACTAAAACCCATTGTTTAACTTAGAGAATTAAAAATTTATGATTCCACAATTATTTGTAGAAAGTATCGATTTAGGTGATGGAAGAAGCATCACAATCGAGACAGGGCGTTTGGCCAAACAAGCCGACGGTTCTGTAGTAGTAAGAATTGGAAAAACTGTTATCCTTGGTACAGTTGTATCCGCAAGAAAAGCAAGTCCAGGTATTGATTTCTTACCGTTAACGGTAGATTATCGCGAAAAATTTGCAGCAGCAGGTCGTTTTCCTGGTGGCTTCTTCAAAAGAGAAGCACGTCCGAGTGACAACGAAGTGCTAACAATGAGATTGGTTGACCGTGTTTTGCGTCCGCTTTTCCCAAATGATTACCACGCAGAAGTACAGGTAATGATCCAATTAATGTCGCATGACGAAGACGTTATGCCGGATGCATTGGCAGGTTTAGCCGCTTCGGCAGCATTGGCGCTGTCTGACATTCCTTTTGAAACATTGATTTCTGAAGCAAGAGTTGGTCGTATTGACGGACAATTCATCATCAACCCATCTCGTGCACAATTGGAATTGTCTGATATCGACATGATGATTGGTGCTTCAACAGATTCTATCGCAATGGTAGAAGGCGAAATGAAAGAAATTTCAGAAGCCGAAATGGTAGAAGCCATTAAATTCGCACACGAACACATCAAAAATCAAATTGCTGCGCAAGAGCGTTTGCAAGCTGCTTTTGGTAAAAAAGAAGTGCGTACTTACGAGCAAGAAAAATCAGACGAAGCGATTCACGCTAAAGTGAAAGCTGCAGCATATGATAAAATCTACGCCATTGCAAGCAAAGGTTCTGCTAAACAAGAGCGTTCTGCTGCATTTGACGCTGTAAAAGAAGAAGTGAAAGCTTTGTTTACAGAAGAAGAATTGGCTGAAAATGGTGACCTTGTTTCTAAATATTTTAAAGATGTTAATAAGGAAGCCGTACGTAACGTAACTTTAGACTTAGGTACACGCCTTGACGGAAGAAAAACTACAGAAATCCGCCCTATTTGGTGTGAAGTAGATTACTTACCATCCGTTCACGGTTCTGCATTGTTCACCCGTGGAGAAACCCAAGCGCTGGCAACAGCAACTTTAGGAACTTCAAGAGAAGCGAACCAAATTGATTCGCCATCTGAACAAGGAGAAGAAAAATTCTACTTACACTATAATTTCCCGCCATTTTCTACAGGAGAAGCACGTCCGTTAAGAGGTACTTCAAGAAGAGAAGTTGGTCACGGAAACTTAGCACAACGCGCACTTAAAAACATGATCCCTGCTGAAAATCCTTACACGATTCGTGTTGTTTCTGAAGTATTGGAATCTAACGGTTCGTCTTCTATGGCGACAGTTTGTGCCGGAACTTTGGCTTTGATGGATGCAGGCGTTCAAATGATTCGTCCGGTTTCTGGAATCGCAATGGGATTGATTACCGATGGTGATCGTTTCGCAGTGCTGTCTGATATCTTAGGTGATGAAGATCACTTGGGTGATATGGATTTCAAAGTAACTGGAACTTCAGAAGGTATCACGGCTTGTCAAATGGATATCAAGATCGACGGATTGAAATACGAAATCATGGAGCAGGCTTTGGCACAAGCTCGTGATGGTCGTTTGCATATCCTTGGCAAATTGGTTGAAACATTGGCTACACCAAGAACAGACGTGAAAGACCACGCTCCGAAAATCATCATGAGAACCATTCCTGGTGCTTTCATTGGTGCGCTTATCGGACCTGGAGGAAAAGTGATTCAGGAATTACAAAAAGCTACCGGAACGACTATCGTGATCAACGAAGTGAACGAAGAAGGTGTTGTTGAAATTCTTGGTACAGATCCAGCAGGTATCGCGGCAGTATTGGCGAAAATTGATTCTATCATTTTCAAACCAACTGTTGGTGAATCTTACGAAGTGAAAGTGATTAAATTGTTAGATTTTGGTGCAGTGGTAGAATATACAGAAGCACCGGGCAACGAAGTATTGCTTCACGTATCTGAATTGGATTGGGCACGCACGGAAAACGTTACCGACGTGGTTAATATGGGTGATGTATTCCAGGTAAAATACCTTGGTATCGATCCAAAAACAAGAAAAGAAAAAGTATCGAGAAAAGCCTTGATGCCAAGACCTCCAAGAGACGAAAATGCTCCGAGAGAAGAAAGAGCACCACGTCCTGAGCGTCGTGATGATCGTGGCCCAAGAAGAGACGACAAACGTTAATATTTTTAGTTATTAATTCATAAAGAACCCCGAAGCAGTAATGTTTCGGGGTTTTTTGGTTTTGTATTGATTCAGGTTGGTTGACTTTACGCTATTTTTACCACTTTAAACTCATGCCAGTTCTAATGAACATCTAAGATCAAGAGTTGCTCAAAGTCGGGAGACATTGCGCAGCGGGTCAACACCATGTGGTTTGATTTTAATTTAAAAGTATAAAAAAAATGCAAGTGTTTGACTTGCAGTTTTTTATAATCGTGGGCAAAAAGTAAAAATGCCTTTTACTTAATTATTTGTATCTACATAAGGAACTTCTGCAGAATAAGTAGCGCCGCCATCAAGCGACATTTTAACACCCAGGTTGTGTGCTGTTAGCGTAGTTGCTTTTCCGTAAAATTCGTTTGTAGCATTTCCCTGAAGGTTAAAAACATGGAACGTTTTGGCTGCTTCGTCAACCCATTCCCATTGTCCGTTAGAATTCAGTGTTTGTCCGCTAAAAACAAATACAGACAAGTAGGTACCGTCAGCATTAAATTTCAGGTCTAACGTTGAATTGTCGGGTGAGTACCACCATTTGTCTTCAAATTGGGATGTGCTGCTGTTTGAACTGTCGTCACTGCTACAAGACACAAACGAAATACTACTTAGAAAAAGTAAACAGATAATAATTTTTGATTTCATAAATTGGTTTTAGATTTTGTTAAAAATACTATAAAATACCGAAAAACAAAATTTATTTACTGCTAATTACAAACTGGAAACAGGGGAGAGAATTTGCGTAGCGGGATTTTAACCCTTTAGCGAATAAAGTCGCTGTCTCAGGTTTTTCAATAGCAACGGATTTAAATTATCCTCTAAATCACTTACTAAAATAGGCTTCCCAATAGTGATTTTCAAGACATATCCTTTTTTATTAAAAAGCTCAGAAATTAATTTTGAAGTCTGTAACATCGGATGAATTGATTTGAGCAGGCTGAAAAAAATACCATTATTGCCATGAAAATAAATGGGCACAATAGGAACACCTGCTTTGGCAATAATTTTTCCGACGATCGGGTGCCATTCCTTGTCGGTAATTTCATTGGTCTTAAAATTGTAAGATGAAACCTCTCCAGCAGGAAAAATCGCTACCGGAATGCCATCTTTTAAGGTTTTGAAGGTCATTTTTAACCCACTTATACTCGATGCATTTTGTATGTTTTCAAATGGATTTACACCGATGATACTTTTTTCGAGGTTCGGAATTTTCTTCAATAAAAAATTGCCCATATACAAGGTTTCCGGGCGAACTTTGGCAATCGTATTTAATAATGCCAAAGATTCGATGCCGCCATAAGGATGATTGGCAACGGCAATGAATGCGCCGTTTGCCGGAATATTATTCAAATCGGCAGTAGCAATTTGAACTGTTACGCCTATCGTTTTCAGAACATGTTCGGTAAAATCAGCTCCTTCAAGGTCGCCGGCTTCACTAACCATGGTGTTTAAATCATTAATCTTCAGAAATTTCATCAGACAGGAAGACAGTCCGGGAATTGGAATTTTAGAAAGCCCGGCGATTTCAGAGAATTTCTCTTGAGAGATTAATGTCATTTAGTTGTTATTGATCGTTGCATATACAAGCAACGGATTCAGGCAATATATAAACTACGCCCCAAATGTACATTGATTAAAGTTGCTTTAAAATAATGTTGTGTTATTAATTTGTTTAAAAGTGATGATGGTAGTTTTGGCAACAAGGCTTGATTGATATGAATAGTGGGAAATGACACACAGATCACGCAGATAAAACAGATTTTCACGGGTTTGTCATTGCGAGGCACGAAGCAATCTCTTTAAACGGAGTGTTTTTATACACTCGATAGCGCGGATTAGCTGTTAGTTGTCGCTAATATCTTCCGCAAATGAAAACACTACCATCAAAAGGTTCAATCCAAATATCTGTATTGCCATAAAAGGCATGTAAATAGCCTTTATGAAGTTTTATCTTTTGAATTTGCGATGGGCTTGACTTGGATTTCTCGCAATCTAAAATCACGTTGTTTTGCCATAGCAATTTTCCGTCTTTTGATGCGGTAACCGTTTGCATGTCGTTTGTTACAAAATACACAACTCCTTTGTACTGAAATCCTCGTAATGTTGTTTCCTTAAAATCTACTTCGGTGGCTACCGTATCGATTTTTTGGGCATTGTCTTTTTGCCCAAAAATACTATTGACGGATAAAAAGACAAACAAAATAAAAAATAGTTGCTTCATGTGAGAAATGGTTCGTTACGATTATGGCCAGCGGTAAGGGTTTTATGATGTTGTGGTGATTTTGGGGCGAAGCACTTTTAGTTTGCAAATCTGCGCTATCGGCGATTTTATGCTGTTTCCTTTTTTAATGCAAGTTGATAAATGCTTAATAAAATACCCACGATACAAACGCTAATTATTAATTTAAGATATAAAATAGTTTGGCATAAATCAACCCCGGAAGTCAATGAAATACAATCTCCAGGATTTTCGGTCTCATATTTAAGACTTACAATTGTATTTAAGATTGCATAACAACAAATTGGAATTATAGCGATTCCGACAATAAATAAAGCCCAATAAAATTTTCTCATAATGCTATTTATATATTGAGGTTTCGGTGCCGAGTTCTTTTGGTGACTGGAAACGAAGTTATGGAAAATAGACGAACAATGCTGCACAAAACAGCCGCTCTGGCTAGGCATTGTCATTGCGAGGCACAAACAATCTCTTTGAACTACTCGATAACGCAGATTTCTAATCCGTGCCGACAATCTGAATAGGCACGGATTGCGCACGAGCGAAGCGAACTGACGAAGTAAATCCACTCTAGCTTTCGCGAGAACATCTGCGCCATATAGTTTTTTTGTTTGAAATTTAGTACAACAAAAAAAAGCAGTTTTGGCTTCGCCAAAACTGCTTTTAATATTTTTGCAAAAGTTCTAATCAGCTTTTACGGTAATTACAATTTCTTCATTGAACTTATATTCTCCTTTTTTAAAAATTTCTTTATTAGAAAGCACAATTTCATATGTATAAATGCCCTTTGGCAATTCAAAGACACACTCTTTGCCGTCTTTTTGGATAACTAATTCTTTTTTAATTGCGTTTCCTTCGTCATCTTTGCCAACTAAATTGAAAGAAATTTTATCAGTTAGTTTGTTTTTTACGCAAACGCTTTCAATAACTTTTGAGTTTGTTGATTTGTTTTCAGATTTGGCACTTTTTAAGAATGATAATCCATTTATAACTATTTCTCCGCCTTTTAATACATTTTCTAAGTCTGATTGCGCAAAAGACAGAGTAGGCAATAATAACCAGATTAAAAACATTATACTTCTTTTCATTTAGTGGATTTTAGAATACAATAATTCCACTTTCATGGCTTAAAAGTAAACAGTAAGTAAAGATAAACCCCAATTCCGAACAGTGAAAATATAACTGCCATTTGGAGCCTTTGTTTTGTGATGTTACCTTTTTTATAATTCATCCAAGCTATAATAATTGCAGTTAATACAATAAATGTTAATACTCCGATTTTTATTTCGAAGCCATAATTTTCACTATTCCCAATAATTAAAAAATATAGCAGAAGTAGAATTAACGGCACTAATCTAAGTTTTTTTTCCATTTATAGTTTTATTTGTTTTTGCAGTCCTGATAATCCAATAAAGCGTTATCATTTGCAGCAAGGTAAACAACGAAAACAGCTGCGTGACAAACAATTGCACCCACACCTGTCCAGTCTACGCTAGCACATCCGAAATGTGCAACTACCATAGCTGCTGCATTTGTGGCTATAGCATTGTCATATCGTTGTTGACAATTATCCCTTGAAACAGAAGACTGAATTTCGCCAATTTCAACAATAAGAATTTGTTGTAAATCGGAATGTCCATTAAAATTATATTTTACACTTAGCGCTTTTAGCATACTATTTTGAGATTCAGTAAAGGAATTAAATCTTGCTGCGTCTGTTCCAAAAATAGTATAAAATGTTGAAAGTTCATTCTCTTCCAGTTTTTTATCGGCAAAAATTGTATTAAGCAAATCTTTCCTCGGGGAATTTTTGATGAAGTTGGCTTCATTTGTAATGTATGTTATAAATTCTCTGTCTTCATTCAATTTTGTGATGTCCTGAGCACTAATTCCAGAAATCGATAACAGTGCGATTAAGCTAAATAATAAATTTTTCATAAATTCGTATAATAATTTTTAATTACTGCAGTCCTTACTTATATCGTCGAAAATATTAAAACGTAGGGGCTGCTTTTTTTGTGGTTGGTTTATTCGTGATTTCATTTAATAACAAACCTGATAAAATAAATGAAAATTTAATTTTGTCATATTTAGATGGGAAGTCTCTTTTTCCTCTTTTACTTGTTAAAAATATTTTAATCCTTGATTGTAAACGTAATCCGTTCTTGGAAATATCAACTACTTATAAATACCTATTTTAAAAAAAACTTTCCACAAAATGGATAGCAAAAACTGAAGTCAAGGTTGAAACCAACTTCAAAAGTTAAATTTCGAATCAACTACCTTTTTTTGTTTAAGAACAATATCTGAAAAATTACTTCGTAAAAGTATTGCATCATTAATAAGGACAATTACGATTTTCCCGTAAAAAATGTTAATGTTCTAATAAATTATTAACTTGTATTCATTAAAATTTTGTAGTTATTTTCGCAATACTTTTATGCGGTTTGTTGCTCCAGGGTTGCAGCCAACTCCAAAATATATGCATTTGTATCTACTTCCGATAGTGCGGATTTTTAGTCTAATCCGTGCCGACAATCTGAATGGGCACGGATTGCACACGAGCGAAGCGAACTGACGAAGTAAATCCGCGCTAGCTTTTGCGAGAACATCCATGATATCGGGTTCAATTTCCACAAGTATGCTGCAATTTTATCAAAATCCATGTTAGCAGAAGTTTATTCAACTCTTTCTGCAAAGATTCGACCTTTCGTATTTGCAGCTGTTTGAGAAAATTTACCTTCAAATGAGTCACCGTTTAATTTTGCAGTAATAATTCCGGAAGTTCTTCTTTTTTTCCCATTTTCCTGATAATTTAAAACAATTTGATCGTCCGTAATATGACCTTCGAATTCTAAGCTAGTTCTACTTGCAGCGCTAAGTTCAACATTATTGATCTTCACTTTTTCAGCTGTACCTTTTATATCATTAGCATTTTCACATATAAACATTTGCCATTCAACAGTCATACCCTTATAAGTAGATAAACTGGAATCTTCTATTTGTGATATCATTTTCCATTCACCGTTAATATTGTATTTGGCTTTTGGATAGATTTGCCATATTGCTATCGCTAATGCAATTATACCAACCAATGCACTAATTTTTGTATATTTTCCTTCCATGTTCGGTGGATTAAATTTCTGCTAACTCTCAAATATAAACAATTGTTCCCTCACCTCTTCAACATCTTCCTCACCTCCTCGACCGTCTTGCCCCTAAAAAACTCCTCGACCGACATCATGTCCGACACCGGCTTATAATCCGGCAAGTTGAGCAATGGGTGGCTTTTGTGCAATGGCATGTCGCGCAGCGCAAACAAGTCGTTGGGCGTGCATTCAAGGGCTACGCAAATTTTGGTGAGGGTCCTTGCGCTGATCTGCGAGGCCTCGCCGTTTAGCAATTTAGTGGTGGTGGTCGAGCTGATGCCGAGCTTCTTTAAATAGGCATCCGGGAATTTTATGCAACGCGCCTGCAGCACAGGCATGATGTTGATAACAATACTACTTTGGTGCGGTTTAATATCACCCCGCTTAGTCCTTCTCATAGGCTAAGAATTTATGTGTTAAGCGGGGGTTATTCAAATCTATAAAAAAAATGCTTTCGTGGTAACTACAAATGGAAATATTTCTTACAAAATTGGATTTTTCAGATCGCAAACTGTTAGTTTATGACAACAGTGCAGTTCTAAAACAGCCATTTAGACTTATTTTAAGTCTAATTAGTGCCTTTTTAAGTCCAAGAAATGCTTTTTTAAGTCGCCGAAATGAGTTTTTAAGTCCCCGTGGTGGGTTTTTAAGTCGCCGAGATGGGTTTTTAAGTCTAACAAACACCTTAATAAGTTGCCTAAAGTGCTTTTTAAGTCCCGTTAGTGGGTTTATAAGTCTAAAACTGTAAAACCGGTCTAAATTAAGGGCTGTAGCGGTCACTTTTTTGGAGTTTGGTGTCGCTTTTTCCTACATTCGATACATACCCCCGACTTTGACCCGTAACTTTAATTCTTATTGATATGAACAGAGAACAGGAATCTTTTTTTGCCATGGCGCTGAAAGTGAAAAACTACGGCACCAAGAATGCGGCCACGATGACAGCCGTTCCCGCCGTTGCAGGTGTTTATACACAACTCGGCACCTACATTAACCAACTCATCGTTGCCGACACCGGCAGCCGCGCCGACCTCACCGGGTATGCCGTAGCGAAACTCGCCAAAAGGCAGGCGTTAGAGGCACTCGCCTTTAAAATCAGCAATGCCATTACGTCTTATGCGGTGATGAACAGCGACCCGGTATTGCGCAAACGCGCCGACTTTGGCACGAGCAGATGGCATGGTATGACAGAAGATGAGCTTATCACACAAGCAACCATCATAAAAAACCTCGCTCCTGCGGGTGCTGCGCTTGTGCCATTTGGTGCTGCCGCTGCCGATCTGACGGCTTTGGGTACTGCGATTACGGCATTCCTGGATGCTATTTCCGACCCGACGCTCGCCATCGACCAGCGCAAAAACGACAACCAACAGGTGGTGGCTATTATCGCCAGTATTCGCGCTTTGTTCGACGACAAGCTCGATGTACTGATGCGCAGCTTTGCCGTGAACAGTCCGGTTGTGTTCAGTTTATACGAATCGGCACGCGCCATCGACGCTAACGGTGCTGTTGAAGGGCCTTTGGCAACGGTGAGCGTTCCGCCTGCTACTACAATGACCGTTCACACCGCAACGGCTTATGATGCCGATACTTTTTATACGCTTCAAAACGAGGGTTCGGGGGCGGTACAGTTTAGCCTTTCGGACACCACCGACCACGAGGGGCCTGACCCGGTGCAACTGGCTGCTAATGAAACCCGTTCCCGTTTGGCATCGAACCTTGCGCCTTCGGGTGTTTATTTGGTGGTGAATAATCCGGGGAGTGCAGCAGTGATGGTGAAGGTTTGGGTGGAATAAAGTCCCATTATTTGAATATAAAACCCCGAAGCAGTTATGTCTCGGGGTTTTTTAATTGTTTGCTGATCGAAGTCTTGGTATTTCCCTCCTTTGGCAGGGGGCCGTAGGTCGGGGTGGCGAAATTAGCACACAGATGCCACGGATTTTCATGGATTTTATCTCTTTATCTTAACGTTGTCGTTGTGAAGTCGTGCTATTTCCCCTTTGGAGCTACCGTGTACCCACAAATATTTAGATAAAATTTCAACACGAATTTACTTCGTCTATTCGCCTTAGGCTCGGGTCACGAATTTACACAAATAAAATTTGTGC
Source organism: Flavobacterium sp. (assembly GCA_029946065.1). Lineage (GTDB taxonomy): Bacteria > Bacteroidota > Bacteroidia > Flavobacteriales > Flavobacteriaceae > Flavobacterium. Next base: position 329,490 of record JAQSDU010000019.1, on the reverse strand, counting down.
TAATTTGTGTTTGTTTGTTTTTTAAATCTGTTGGTTATATTTCATTTTTGAGCCAATTTTTATGCATGTGGGTACACGTTTGCCTTTGGAGGGGTGGCTGAAAGCCGGGGTGTGCAATTGGTACACAGATCGCATAGATAGCACGGGCGAATCAGTACCATTTTATTCAATTCAAGCGGTGAAATCAAACGAAGGGATTTACCCGGGAGCGTGGGGAGCAAGAATGACGAACCCGATTTAAATGTATTTAGCCACCAAGTGCCCGATTGGATTATTCCGCCACACACCGCACGCTTAATACCAAAGATGGGCTATTCCTGCCCATGTAGGCATACCGGGGTGACGACAAATATAGGAAATCTACATACCTGCATTCTGGAGCACCAGTACAATCAGTTTCCTGCGGTTGGCTGCGTTGGCTGCTATAATACCAACCACTTCCCTCTCTAAACCTGCCATCCTCCCAACGACGGTATCCGGCGTAGGGTAAAAATATAGATTTTTGCGTCTGTTTATCGGTAAATTTCACACCGCTAACACCGTCGAGTTCTGCATAAGAGTTGTCAACCTTTGTAGTGTCTAAAAGGGTTTTGAGTTCTTCAGTACTTGGCACCCGCCACCCAACAGGGCAGGGATCGTTGGCTTTTTCCCAACTGTCTTCTTCTGGGACAGTAGCGTCCCATGATTCATCACTATAGGCATACCATCCTGTCTTACGGTTAAATTGGTAATGCCGCCCGTAATGCACAGGACTGTCCGCGAACTTCCCGGGCGCGCCTACATTGCGGGTTGCCCATTTTAATCCGTTAATGACTACCCCTTTATCAGAAGATGCGCGTGCACTTTTTTCATATTTCAAGCGTGCCTGCCTATCAATCGGAGCTTCTAACCGGTTTATTGCGCTGCTGTTATATTGTTCCTTTAGCGTTATTTTGTGGTCTTTACTTTCTTCAAACACCAAAACATTATCATCACCATCTAAGAAAAAGATATTGTTATCCAGTTGAACAATAGACAGGCTTTGAAAGAACAGTTCCCTTGAGATATCTGACAAGCTTGTAATCCATTTGGCAGCCAGCTTTTGATTTGCCTCTTCCAGAGTAGGATAACCCACAAGTTTCGCCAATGTATTTTTGTCATGGGCATCAACGGGCGCAAATACTGCAAAAGCCGCAATTAATGCTTTTATATTTTCAGGCAGGGCTGTTATGTTTTCAGGGTACAGCGCCAAGAAATTTTTTTCTCCGTAGGTTGAGAAACTGTGTCCGACATCCCATATCTGCCTTGGCGCAATCCCATCAATATTTCGGGATTGGCCGAGCAACACTGTACTGCACATAAGGCAGATAAAAAGCAGTAAAAGTCTTGTCATTTTCAGTTTATAATTTAGTGTTTTTTTATTAGTGAAGCTATTTAATAAGTTTTAACCGGAAGTGTGGTGCGGCCGAAAAACGAAGTTACGAAAAAAATTAAGGGCAAGCTTTTATAGCTCAGGGGTGATCCGTTTGTAATTTACGATGCTTACCAATCTGTTTTACCGGCATGGTCTCAACCTTAGTCAGGCTGAATGTAATGTTGCTCTTCATCATAAATCATCCAGCAGTCATAATTGGGGTTCACCCCATACTCCCGTAGTGCCTGTTCGGGCGGTATGATTTTGTGAAAGTATTTCTCGAGAAGCACTTTAAAATATTGCTTACCACGCGGATTCCCAGGCGTGACTTTATGCTTAACGCCATTTTGGATAAAGTAGAAAGTTTCGCCGATATTATGGCGCTCATAATAATGCTTGTCATAAAACACCAGGTTGTTGCGCAGCATCACGATGCTGTCTTTATAGACTTGAAAAACTTCGCCATAGTTCATGTCCATCTCAAATGGTGTGCGCAGGTCTTTTTCACGAGCAGGAACCTTTATCTCGTTGCCTTCTTTCGTATAATGGTAATCACCCGCTCCGCCGCGCTGCGAAAAATACAATATGGAGTCATTGACCAAGATAACACCCATATCTGTACGGGTTTTATAAACGGCTTTATACGGCGAGCACGATAAAAACGGTAGTAGTGACAGTACGATTATGCGGTTTTTATATTGCATAGCGGTTTTTATTACTAAGATAACATTTGTGGGGAAATGGTTGGGAATTGTCAAAAAAAAGTGGAGGTGTGGCGAAATAGGCACACAGATGACGAGGATAGTACGGATTTTCGCGGATTTTCTATCTATATATTACCGGCTTGTCATTGCGAGGCACGAAGCAATCTCAATAGACTGCGTATATTTTAATTATTATTTGATTTTATTTGTTGGCAGCTTACCAATCCACTATTGTTTGCGCAACAACGATAAGAGATTGCTTCGTACCTCGCAATGACAGTAGTGAACCGATCAGCCATCACTCATCGAGATACTCTTTCCCATCTAAATCAAGCCATCCTTTTTTGCCATTGGGCAATTCAAAGCGTGCAAAATCATCCTTAAATTTTCCTAATACTTTGTACTTAATTTCTTTTACAATAGGAAAATAGGTGTAAAGTCCATTCTTCGCAATCAGATAAATATCGCCGTTGGTGTTTTCCACAAAATCTAAATCTTTCGGCAAGGCATCGTTAATGGCAGTGATGGCGCTACTTGGATTTTCATATAAAAAATAGTCCATCGTGTTTAAGTTGTATTTCCCGGTGTTCAATCTCGAAAAAATCAAAACGGGGCGCTTCTTGTTATAGCCCGACTCTGTTCCAAATGTAATCGTAGTATGCCCGACGGAATAGTCTAATAATTCACCCGGAGTCATAAATTCTAACGAATCAACAGCAGTGGTGTGAAATAATTTTGATTCTTGGTTCAAGTAGAATGGTTCAGGACTTGATACTAATTTGTATAAATCACCGGCGATATAAAAGCCATCTGGTTTTTTAATTAAGACAAAAGTAGCGTCGTCGTCAGGAAACTGAAATGACAAATCCACAAAATCGTTACCGTCGCCACGGTGGTATTCGCCGCCTAACAAATTTATTTTTTTTATCGTATTCTTTGAAAGTACGTGCGCATGGGCAAAATATTTTGGCAGTTTTACTGCTCTTAAATCGGGTATTTTTAATTTCTTGAATTGGTAGTTGTACAGTTCAATCTTATTCTTGTTGTAGCCCGCAATGAATTCCCTGTTGCTAATAATCGAATCAAAAGATTTATGCAAGACATTGCTTCGGAATACATTGTTAAAAACTACTTTTTTGTTCGGCAAAGTATCCACCTGATAATAACTGAATAAATCGGTAAAATGTCCCGTTGCGATTTCAATGGGTTTTAATTTTACATCCTTTTCCATTTGGTACGCCTCCTCTTCGTCGTTATGAAAATTAAAAACTTTCAGTCCACTTTTTAAAGGGATGATATAGCCGCCATGAAAACACACAATCTTTTTATTATTGCCCAAATCCAATACATAATACAAGTAAATATCTTCGATAGTTGTTCCTTTATTTCTTGCGCTAAGTTGCTTTAAACGTGCCACTAATGCTTCATCATTCAAGGCATAGAGCTGGTGTGCTATACTGTCTTTCGTAAAAGTAAATCTTAGGGATTTCAGTTTTTTGAAATTGTAGGGAACAATGTCATCAGAATGGGCGATAACATTATTGCTCATCGCATAGGCTATGTCGGATGCCGCTATTTTTTGAAGTGCAATTTCAAATTGCTTTGACGGGTCTGCTGCGCCAGAATTCAGGTTTATATTTAGATAAAAATAGTCGCCGTTCTTGGTTACGATGATTTCACCGCTCTGGATCACTTGTAAGGTTACATCTTTGATTTTTAGCTGCTTTTGTCCAAAAGAAAAGACCGAAAACAGGAAAATGCCGATACTGATTATTGGTTTCATTTTTAATGGTATTAAATCATTCCTCTCCCTTGAAAAGCGATCCTAATCTTCGCTATAAACTTTGACATCAATACCTAATTTTGCTATTGAGATTGCAGCGCCTTTACTTACAACAACAGCATCATTTAAAATTAAGACATCTTCGTTAGCGATTTTGATGTTCGAGATATTAATGTTCTTTATACTTCGGTCGGTAAGCATTACTTGTTCAATTCCTTTTACAGTGCTGTTAGAATATCCTGTAATGTTCCCAATATATAAAATATTATTGCCATCGGTAAGGAAATTGGACACCTCATTTTGTTGCTGGATCAGCTTGGTTTTTTCAACATCTAAATTTGTTGCAAGTAAGTTCGTTTTCCGATACAATTGGTTTTTGTACCGATAAAATCCGTCTTTAAAATAGGTGAATTGATTGGCATCAAAAACTTCATTTTTCTTTGTTGCGACATTATAAAAGAAAACATTGTTGATCTTTTTAGCTTTTTTAGCATTGCTGTCGGCAGCAAGCCAATAATAACCGGCAGATGTTTTTATCAATCTGCCTTCATTAAGGGGTTTATTGCAAGACTTATGATTTTCGTTACTAAATATTAAATCTGTATTGTTGATTTCGCAGAACACCAATTGTTCGGAATATATTTTTTGTACCGTTATGCCATTTGTCGTAAAGATCTCGTTTAATACTTGGTGTTGGTACCGCCGTTCGTATTTAGTAATCGTATCATAACCGTTGTTGGCATTATTGGCCTTGTACGTTCGTTTTCCGTCGGTAAGATAACTGTGGTTGCTCGAAAATTCGGCACTTATCTCCTTCATTTTACTCACGTCGAGGTCTAATTTGAAAGGGGTGCCTGATTTTAAACTATAAACGCATTTTCCATATACCAAATAATTCTTTGCAACGAATGGCGTTGTGTTTTCACCTCCGTCATCACAAATCTTTTTTAAGTTATAATAGTATCCCGAGCTTTGTTTATTTGATTCGCTGAATGCGTAATACAAACCGTTTTCATCCGCATAAAAATAACCGGTAAGGTATTGCAGCGTATGAAAATCAACTTTCTCGTTGGTGATGATTTTTTGCAAACTATACTCCAATTGTGTCAAATCGCCCAATAGCGCCCAAATGTTGTTTTGGGAATCTTGGTAGAAACGCTTGCTTAAAACTTTATAATTTGAGATATCAAGTGCCTGTGCCCGATAGCCATTTAAAGGAGCTGTATATATTTTATGGTTGTCTTTAAATGCTGTAGTCCATTCACTCGATATGGCGCCGAGTGTTTTCATATCGCAACCCGCGGGCATTTGTTCCTTAAAAATCATACTATGCCCAATAAAAATGAGGCTTGTCGATTCAAAATTAATCTCGGACGCTTTTACCCATCCTATTCCGTCCCAAGATGCACCTCCTGTCTCAATCGCTCTATTGATTTCTTTCAATTTCGGATTAATAGCATAGCCTCCAATGAAAAAATTATCTACATCATCTTTGTTGAAGGGCGATTCCGGCCCAGCGGTTTTGACCTTTTCCTGTCCATGACAACCAATTGTAAGTGCAACTAATAGTAACAGATATATTTTTTTCATAAACACATTTGATAATTAACCGATAAAATAAACTTAAAATGCTGCAATTTTACACTGATTACATCGCATCGAAGTCATAAATATAAACAATCAAATGCAAATTTCACCTGCTTTGTATGCTGCACAACGGCGGTTTTTATTACTAAGATAACATTTGTTGGTAAATGGTTGGAAGCTGTCAAAAAAAGTGGATGGGTGGCTGGAAGCTATGGTGGCTCAGAGTCGGGACACTTTGCGCAACCGTGAATTTTGTTTTTTTCTATTCCGAAGCAACCATTTTCTTTTTTGCGGACTATTGATTATAACCGCTTAAAAAAAATGCTATGAAACCTACACTAAAATTGACGCTCTTGCTCGTTTTCGGTATTTTTATACTTGTCGCCAACAGTTGCACCGATATAGATGACAACCTGAAATTGGTCAACGCAGAAGAGGTCATCAAAAAAGATTCCGACTTATATCAAATACTTCAAAACGTTACCACGACAAGCGATGATCCGTTAGTAAAAATTACCTGCATCGATTTTATTTATCCACTGACACTGCAAATTTACGATACAGACCTACAAGTAATCGGCACAATAACCATTGTCGGCGATGATAATTTTAGTGCTTTTTTAGGCGATTTGCCCGACAACCAATCCATCAGCATCAGCTATCCGATTGCTACCACTTTAGCAGACGGCACCGTTTTTAGCGTTGCCAACAATACCGAATTGAAGATCGCCATAGACAATTGCTCGAAAGAAGATATCATTTCTTATTGTGGCGGATTGTTTGGCGGAAGCCCACATTGCGTTTGGATTGTTCCTTATTTTGAAGATGCCGATAACAAATATTCGGGCGGCATTTTCGATACCAATAATGATGGAACGCTTCATTTTGATTTCGATGGCACAACCTATAACGGCACATGGACTTTCCTTTATGTCAATAACGAACTGCATATCAATATCAATCTCGAAGGCGATTCGGATACCGCCAACTACTGGAATATCGACCGTCGCGTACATTTTAATAACGACAAAATCATCATTGAAAATTTTCCTAAAAATTATGTGTTGCAGCAAAAGTGCGAAACCCTTACTCCCTATGCTATTGGTGCAACAGGGCCTGCGGGCGGCATGGTTTTTTATGACAAAGGTGCCTACAGCCACGGTTGGCGTTATATGGAAATCAGTACCACTGATTCTGGTTTTTTTGAATGGGGATGCCTTGGTTCGGATATTGAAAATACAGCTGTAATCGTAGGAAAAGGGCTTTACAATAGTGCTGCAATTGCAGGGTTTCATGATAATCTGGACAATTATTATATGAATCCCAGCGTATGCAATGTTGCGAACAATGGTACTGTCGCCGCCAAAAACGCAGTCGCTTTTCATGTAACGGGATTCGACAGTTATGACGATTGGTTTTTGCCATCACAAGAGGAACTTCTCGCAGCATACCAAAATTTGCATCTCGCTGCCTTGGGCAATTTCACGGCAGATTATTATTGGTCATCCACCGCCTTCGATGCCAACAACGCAATAGCCATTAGCTTTGTTGATGGAAGTGTTAATGCCATCTCTAAAATTCCGACGGCGAACATTGTTAAAACAAGGGCTGTCAGGTATTTTTAAGCCTTTTGACAAAAATAAAATGTAGTTTTAAACCATAAAGCACCGACGTTGAATTTAGACCATCTCATAAAAGGCTGTGCCAAGCAAAACCGAAAGGATCAGGAGCAATTGTACAATTTGTACAAGAAAACACTCTTTGCCCTTAGCCTGAAGTATTGCCGAAACGAAGCCGAAGCTGAAGACAATCTGCACAACGCCTTTATTGAAATATTTACGAATATCAAAAAATTCAATAATAGCGGCTCTTTCGAAGGATGGATGAAACGCATAACCATTTACAAAGCAATCGACAGCTATAAGAAAAGCTTTCAACTGGCTCCGATAAAAGATGACATTCAAGATACCGAAGTGGCTGCCGAAGACCTCAATATTTCTTTAGACGCAATTTTGAAACTGGTGCAGGACTTGCCCAACCAATACCGATTGGTATTCTGCCTGTATGAACTCGATGATTATTCGCACCAAGAAATTGCAGCGATGCTCTCGATTTCCGAAGGCACATCAAAATCTAACCTGCACCGTGCCAAGCAAATTTTGAAAGAAAAGATAAAAACAAAAGATTCATTCCATAATTACACCGCAAGCAATGGAAAATAAAAAAGATATAGGCCGCCTGTTTCGGGAAAAGCTGAACAATTTGGATACAACGCCGAATGACGCAGTGTGGAGCGCTATTAATGCCGACTTAGATAAAAAGAAAAAAAGACGATTTGTATTTTTCTTCCTTGCTGCCGGGGCTGGAATTTTGATGCTGCTATTGGGTATTACCGCATCAAAGGGAATGTTCTTCTCTGCCGGAAAAGATGATGTTCCGGTAACAACTCCAAAGCAGAACAAGAGTCGGTTGGTAATTTCCGATACAACTGAATTTCAGAGTAAAATAGAGTCAGACACGACTTTTAAAAACAAAAAGATAACGAAATCAAAAGCCACAACTACCAAAAAACTGATCAAATCTACGAATGAAGTTGAAGAATATGAAGTCGTTACCAAGTATAAGATTTACGTCAGAAAAAGCAAATCGACTACAATTACAACCACAAAAACCGCTGCCGCTAACAACAAGGCAACAATTCAAAAAACAACTGCCGGCAGGGCGAAATTTGCGGGCGCAAAGCATGCAAAAACCTTGAAATCTAAAAAAAGAATCCGTACAAAAGTATTAGCATCAAAGGGATTCAAATCCAAAAAGAAAAGAACCATCGCCTCTAAAAAGAAAACATACAAGTCTAAAAAGATTGCTTCAAAAAATTACGGAAGCAAGAATATCGTCGGGCGCGAAGATGGCATAATAGTGGCGGTTAAAAATGATACGATGGTGCAACAGCTTCCGGTCAAGAACACGGATTCGCTTCAAAACGTTGCGTTAAAAGAAGCTGAAAAGAAAACCGATACTTTAAAGAAAAAACGGGAATACAAGCCTCAAAAACCGCCGGTTGAGGAAAAAGAATTCCAAACTTATGTTAGCGTTTTTGTCGGGCCGACTTATTATGATTCGTTCTCACAATCTTCGGGACTAATTAAAAGTGGCGATAATTTTGACAAAAAAGGAAATGTAAGGGCGTCTGCAGGCTTTTACGGACGCGCGATGTTCAATGATAAAATCGGAATTCGCCTCGGATTTATATTGACGGGTTTGGGTTATACGACAACCATATTCCCAAACGACACAGGATTTTACCTGCTCAACAATGTGGATGTGCCGTTTAATTCAGCAACGACGAATTTCAACACCCATTTTGAAGGCACTAAAGAAGTTAAATTGGTACAAAAAACCAATTACTTTGAAATCCCGGTAGATTTCTATTATGTATTCAATGACGAAGGTAAAATCGGTGTAGATGGTTTCACCGGATTTAGTGCGTACTTCCTGAACAAGAGCAAGATTATTGCAAAAGGAGACGGAAAGTCAGATTTGGATCTTGGGGAAGCCAGTAATACCAAAGGTGCTGTTTTTGGGTGGAATCTGGGTGCGGTATTCAATTATAAACTCACAAAGAACTGGCGGTTTGATGTTTCTCCACTTATAAAATACCAGTTGAAGCCTTTTTCTAATAATACAGACTTTAAGCCGCTGACTTACTCCATACAGTTTGGCCTTACTTGCAAATTGTAATTTGAATTTAGTTGTTGGAAAAGCCCGGTTTCGGTTTCGGAGCCGGGTTTCATTACCCATTAAACCATTTGTTTTTCGCAATAACATTTCCTTTCCGCAATTGCCACGCATGCCACGAACTCGGCACATCGTGCGTCCATTTTGGCAAGAAGAAAATAATCAGGTAAACATCGATGTGGGCGATAATGCCAACAATTATGCAAATGAAAAACGGGATTCCGGCATAGCCAAATCCGATAACCGATACAAAAACCGACAATAATGTTAATCCCCAAAGTTTGGACAACAAGGCATGTGCACTGGTTTCTTTACCAAATCTGACAAAACTAAAAACATAAGTCAGTGCTTCCATGACGAAAACAAGAAGGATTAAGTATTTGTTTTCAATGACAATTTCCGGATTCAAAATCCAACCGCACCAACCTACACAAAGCCAGAAAACAACATCGATTTGGCTGTCGAGCCTTCGCAATTTTTCGGATGAAACACCAACTTTCCGAGCAATGATGCCATCAAAAATATCCGAAAGCAATCCGAGAACAATCATAACAACCAATGCCGCGCGAACGGAAGTTCCGTATTGATAGGTATAAGCAATCATAAAAGGCCCTAAAACCAGCCTAAACAATAGCAATAGGTACGGAATTCTCTTTTTCATACACAAAAATAATCTCGAAAGTTAATCTATTGTAATCATATTATGCTTCATCCAAAAAAAAATAGTAAATGTTTTGTAACCTTTTGGCGTTTGTTTGCGTATAATAAACTGTACACTTAATATAACACAGGAGGAAAATTAAATGAGACAGCTTAAAATTACAAAGCAGGTAACGAATCGTGAAACTGCATCCCTAGACAAGTACTTACAAGAAATCGGAAAAGTCGATCTTATCACCGCTGATGAAGAGGTGGAATTGGCTCAGAAGATAAAAGCCGGTGACCAGAAAGCGTTAGAAAAATTGACGAAAGCCAATTTACGTTTTGTGGTTTCTGTAGCAAAACAATACCAAAATCAAGGACTAACACTTCCCGATTTAATCAACGAAGGCAACTTAGGATTGATCAAAGCCGCACAAAGATTTGACGAAACACGTGGTTTCAAATTCATTTCTTATGCTGTTTGGTGGATCCGTCAATCGATTCTTCAAGCTTTGGCAGAACAATCACGTATCGTGCGTTTGCCATTGAACAAAATTGGTTCTATCAATAAAATCAACAAGATGTATGCGTTATTAGAGCAATCTAACGAGCGTCCGCCATCTGCTGAAGAAATTGCAAAAGAACTCGACATGACCGTAAATGACGTAAAAGAGAGCATGAAAAACTCTGGCCGTCACTTATCCATGGATGCACCGCTTGTGGAAGGCGAAGATTCTAACCTTTACGACGTTTTGCGTTCAGGCGAATCTCCAAATCCGGATCGCGAATTGATTCATGAATCATTACGTACGGAAATCGAGCGTTCTTTAGAAACTTTAACCCCAAGAGAAGCAGACGTTGTGCGTTTGTATTTCGGTTTGGGCGACCAACATCCAATGACTTTAGAAGAAATTGGCGAGACTTTTGATCTTACAAGAGAAAGGGTACGACAAATTAAGGAAAAAGCGATCAGAAGATTGAAACATACTTCAAGAAGCAAAATCCTGAAAACATACCTTGGATAACGGTAATCACAATTGTATCACAAGAAACATTTGGTAGTTTAAAAATTATTTGTATTTTGCACATCCAATATGTTACCCGTTATTAAAAATATTTAAAACAACAACAGTCTGATTAACTGTTCGTTTTTTGATTGATGATTGAAACTCCGGCTGATTACCGGAGTTTTGTTTTTTATCAAACAAAACTGTTTGATTTTAGTGTTTTGCTAATGCAAAAATACCTGACAGCCACTGGCTGTCCTCCTTTTAATTTCAAATGCGCAAGCGCTCGGGTATCCGGAGTTTTGTTTTTTATCAAATCAATTAAAAATGAGTATTTTAAACCATTAAGAAATTAAGTTTCATCAAGATCTATTCTTGATTTTTCTTACTCTCTTAATGGTTTTTTTGTTTTTGGGCGTGACCACAAGGGTCGGGCTTTCTCTCCAATCTGTCATTGCTGTTCACCATTGTCATTCCGAGGCACGAGGAATCTCAGCAACGCCAGGATTTCCGCACCAATCCCTCACGCATACGGATTCAAATTCACGTATTTTTTTCGAATAACCAAATCAACAAATCAACAAATAACCTTACTTTTGCAGCAAACAATAACTACACAATGAGCCAAATACTTATCGCACCATCAGTCCTCGCAGCCGATTTCGCCAATTTACAGCGCGACATCGAAATGGTCAACAACAGCCAAGCCGACTGGTTCCACATCGACATTATGGACGGGGTTTTCGTGCCCAACATTTCTTTCGGAATGCCGGTTTTGGAAGCCATTACACGCCATGCCAAAAAGACCATCGATGTGCATTTGATGATTGTCGATCCAGACCGCTATATCAAGACTTTTGCAGATTTGGGGGCCAATAATCTGACGGTTCATTATGAAGCCTGCCCACACTTGCACCGCACACTTCAGGCAATAAAAGCCGAAGGCATGAAAGCCGGTGTTGCCATTAATCCCCACACAAATATTGATCTCTTAGAAGACGTTATCAACGACATTGATCTTGTTTGCATCATGAGTGTAAATCCTGGATTTGGCGGACAATCGTTTATTGAGAATACTTACGCCAAGATTAAAAAACTGAAAGCATTAATCATCAAAAAAAACGCATCAACCCTAATTGAAATCGACGGTGGTGTCTCTGACAAAAATGCTGTACAATTAAAAGAAGCCGGTGCTGATATATTGGTTGCTGGAAATTTTGTCTTTCGGTCAGACAATCCGACACAGACAATCATTGAGCTGAAAGCAGTATTACAATAAAAATTATTGTTTGATAAATTTTCGATAACTAGTCTTATCACCAGAATAAATCTGCAGAAAATAAATTCCTTCACGAAGTCCAGAAACGTCAACTAAACCTAAAAACTTAGTGTTTTCGGTTACAAGACGCCCGTTTATATCCGTAATTGCAACGCTATCAATCATTGTATTTGGTAGGTTTCCAATCAGCAAATGATCTTTCGCCGGATTTGGATAAATCGAAATGTTGTCTAAAGAATTATCTGCAATTTCCAAACCAGTAACCGATGTACACCAACTGTAGGCATCACAATCGCCAACGGAAATCAATACAATATAATTGCCATTTTCTGATGGCGTAAAACTTTGGGTCGTAGCGCCTGGTATTACAACCGGAGGATCGGCGCAAATCGCCCATTGGTACAAATCTGCCTCTTGGTTGGCAGTAAGCGTATTACCATCAACGGCAACCGTAATATCAATTGTATTGATGTTGATTTGAAAACTTTCCTCGTCATCAGGACAAACGCCTGAACCTGCTGCATACACATAAATCGTGGTAGTATTTGTAAAAAAATTTCCTGCAAAATATGGCGTTCCCGTTCCGTTAGGGCCGGAAAAATAATTGCCTTGGACTAATGCGGGTAATACATAAAATACGCAGGCATTAACATCTTCAATCGGCTGTAGGTGTATTGCTGCAGCAATCACAATGACTGTAGTAACTTCATATCCTGGTTCTTCGCCGTTTGGCGGTGTCGAGTAGCTAACGGTATAAGTGCCAGGCACACTTTCAAAAAAATTAATTGCGCCAGTAACTGGATGCAACATCATGCCTACAGGCGATGCCGAAAACAACCCTCCCATATTACTTCCCGGACTAAATATTGGAAAAGCCTCAGGTGACGACTGACAATAATCGGTATTTTCGTAAGAAAAAGACGGCGGATCAAAAGTCAGTACATTCGCAGCAAACGATGAATGAAGCGATAAAACGGCAATTACAACAAAGTAGATTTTCTTCATAAGAGCTTATTTAAACCAAAATTAGTAATATTATTTAGCCTATACAGACTAAGGCGTGAAATTTATCATGCGCTTCACCTTCAGATACAATTCCGGAAATTCACTCCTGAAAGTCTGGGGTGTTTCAAAAAAATGTTCCATGATCACCGCCAGAAATTCAAATTCATTTGTAAACGCATAAATCCTAAAATACTGCGAATCAACCAAACGTTGTGCATTGGCAGGCCGTTTGACATCTTTCCTGATTTGCTCATACATTTCGGCGAAAAAAGCGGCGCTATTATTTTGTTTTTTCATACCGTAATTGTGCAGCGCATGCGAAAATTCGTGAATACCAAGGTTCAAATTATCGCTATCGGCTTCGTAACCTTCCTTAAAATGTTCCCACGAAAAAGCAATGAGTTTGTATTGCGGATTGAATTCGCCATTGTGCATTTCGTCTTTTACGGTAGAATAATACGATGTTGGATAAATCAATATTTTGTCAAAAACATCAATAAGATAATAACGCATACCAAAAGTCAGCATTACGTAGGACGCTGCAATCATGGTTTTCATTTCATCTGTGACAGTAATTCCTTCCTGACCGTGGAATTGATGTAACGTTAGGAATTCAGCCATTCTGTGCTCGAAATATTGCTTTTTCTTATCGGAAAGTTTTTGAAAAAAAGCGACTTCTTGTTCTAGAATACGCTTTTGCTGTTGGGGCAATTTTTTCAGTATCGGATAAAAATAGACGTAAACAGGCTTTTTGAAAATTTGAAAATAAACAGGCTCAATAACCAAATTGAAAAATCCGACGACAAGTAGTACTGCGACAGAAAGGGCGAGAAAAATTGTTGCGAAAAATAATACCATTTAAAAAGAAAAGAAACTATAAATTCAAAGATAGCATTTTTGAGTTGTTGTGGGGTTTTTATTGTAAGAAGATGGCTAAAATTAGCGGGCGGATTTTAGACGGAAATTGTTATATTTATTGGAAGAATATTTGTGCTTTATATCTTGTGTTTGAGAGTCATATGCCATTTTGGGATCCATTGCAATTCAAATATATATACATTTTATGAAAAAATTACTATCGCTTTTATTTTTGATAACTCTTAGTGCTCAGGCACAAAAAAAACCTTTAGTTCTCGAATTTGGTTTTTACTTAAATCAAACGATAGTGAGTAACCGCTCTGTAAAATGCTCAATTATAATTGAAAATGACACTATTGATTGTCCAATAAAATCTGATAAAATATACCTGCCTCAAATAGATTCTAAAGGCACTCTTTTTTTTAAATTCAAAAAGAAAATTTACAAGATTGAAGAAGTAGATTTCTCAAAGGTTCATGAAAATATGGTTATGCTTATCGGTTCGGAAAAAAATACGGAAAACTTTAAATTGCTCTCCTCCGATTTTCCAGACCGTTATCGCATTGATAGAACCTTAATTGGAGTAAAAATAGAAAATTTAGAACTTGCAAAAGAAGTTTGGTTTGTTTGTTTTAATGCTGTTTATCCGGAAGGAGATAAAAAAATCACGGTAGGAAGTTATAGTAAATCTACAATTGTAAAATAAAAAAACGGCACATAACTTGGGCAACATGCAATTGCAGCACACTTTTTAAATTGTAACAGTTCTTTCCATAACTTCGTTCTCTGTCACCGAAAGTACTCGGCTCCGGAATCGCAGAAACCTTGGCGTTATAACTCATCATATGAAACGAATTACTATACCTGTTTTCATATTCTGCTTATCAATTATGAGTATTAATATATATGGGCAGAATCATTTCTTCAATTATGAGAAAATTAAAATTGAAAAAGCACAAATAATAGAAAAGGCATATCAATCAAAAGAAATTTTTCCAAGATATAAAATTGTTTATTGCGATTTTGAGCAACCTAAAGTTTTTAAACGCCCAAACGATTCTATACTTGGACCAGTATCGGTTAAATATTTCTATTCTAAAAATGACAGTGTAGTCGGATCTGTAAGTTATGATTGGAATGTAAAATATGAAACTAATCGAAAAGATTTTTTCAAGATTTATAATGTCGCATTTGATAAAATAATACAGGTTATTTCAAAAGAAATTGGCGAACCTAAACCGAACCAAGGCAAAATTGAAAAGAAATACGATGATACGATGCCCGTCAAACCTATAGAATTTTATGAAAGAAGAATTGTTTGGGAAAACGATAATTACAAAGTTACTACAATATTACTTTGGACAAAATTACAAGGAGGAGTGAATTTTCAAACAACTATTGACTTAAAAGAATGACTTGCTATAACTTATAGTAATAAAAGCAGAGCGCAACGATTACGACATTATTGACATCCATGTCTTATGAAAAAGAAAAGCCCCGGCATTTACCGGAGCATTTATACGCATGACATTTCATGCAATATGTTGTGACCGCGAGAGGACTCGAACCTCCATCATCAGAACCGGAATCTGACATTCTATCCATTGAACTACGCAGCCTAGTTGATTGTAGATTTTAGATTTAAGAATGCATCACAAAATCTTAAATCTTAATTCATTATGTCAGCAGTTTCTTAACGATAGTCGAAATAGTTTTCCCTTCGGCTGTTCCACCCAATTGCGCGCTTGCCAAGCCCATTACTTTGCCCATTGATGCGATTCCGGAAGCACCGGTTTCAGCGATGATTTTCGCAACGACTGCTTCTACTTCGGCTTCGCTTAGTTGTGCTGGAAGGAATTTTTCGATTACTGCAACCTGTGCTAATTCTGGTTCTGCTAGATCCAAACGATTTTGCTCGGTGAAGATCTTCGCACTTTCTTTGCGGGTTTTAACCAATCGCTGCAATAATTTTATTTCGTCTTCTTCGGTAATTTCTTCTTTTGATCCTGTGGATGTTTGTGCTAAAAGCAATTCAGATTTTATGGATCTTAGTGCTTCTAATGCTACGGTATCTTTTGCTCTCATGGCGGTTTTAATTTCGTCCATGATTCTTACTGATAAACTCATAATTTGTTGTTTTACGGATGCTCGCCCCGGATGGAAGTGGAAAGCCTTTTGCAGGAAAAACGTATTTTTTCTTGCAGCTGAAACGCGACCAACGGAAGCGCTTTCAGGTGCCTAGAAAAAAACGTTTTAACAAGAAAGCTTGCAACGTACAGCCGGAAAAAGGCCCCAATTTTTCTGAGGCGAATTTAAGCATTTTTACTGTAACTCTACGGCAAAAAATAACCCGAAAATCAAAAGACGTTCGGGTTAAGGAAATTGGTTTGAGTTAGCTAATCCACGTTATCGTGCAGAAACGAGTTGTTCGAACGCAATTGCATGTCGTCGTTACTATCGGTTCCGATTGAAGTTCGGGAATTATTATTGTTCAACGGCGCGCTACTGATGTCAACGCCCATTCTTTTATAAGCGGGTTCTTTTTCGAATTCCTCTAACCTTGACGGGTTGTTATGGAATTTATAATTGAACTCTTTTAATTTTCTTCTTCTTTCGTCGGCTCTTAATCTTGAAGCTTCTTCCAAAGACATTTCTGTTGGAGAAATGTTTTCGAAAGTGTTATATTCTGGTGCCAAATCGACTTTTTTCATCGTGATTTTAAGCGCTTCGTTTTCAGGTTCTGCTACTTTTGCAACCGGTTTTGAATCCAATAATGAATTCTCAACTTCCATATATTCTTCGAGTGAATAGCGGATGATGCCGTTTTCAGCCAGTTCTGTTACAGGCACCATTTGTACTGGTTCGTGCACCTGAATTTCGCGGGTTTCATGTGTCAATTCGAAAAGGATTTTCTCTTCTTTAGCCTCGACAACTGGCGCCACTTTTGCGATTGGCAGGTCGAAAGAGAATGTGATTTGCTCTTCTTCTTTTACAATGAATTGCGGCTCATGCACTTCAATTTCGCGTACTTCAGGCGAAGTGAAATAGAAATCTTGTTCGGCCGGCGGCGCAACGATTTCAAACGTCACATCGATATTTTTGATGAATTCTGTAGTCGGAACGAGATTGTATTCAAAAGCCACTGCCTCAACACGAACAGCCTCTTCAATGGTGATTTCTTCCATTAAATTGTGAACGATTTTTTCGTTGGAAGAAGATTGCATTTCCGTGAAATCGAAAGAAGCAACAACTTTCGGTGTCAGGTTATGGACAATCTTTTGCTCGTCTTCAAGGGCATGGATGATTTTTTTTGGCTCAGTATTGACGATCTCGTTCTGTTGTTCAACATTAAATCCCGTAGCGATAATTGTAACAGCAACAGCATCGCCCAAAGATTCGTCTTCACCTACACCCATAATGATATTGGCGTTAAAGCCTGCTTCAACTTGGATGTGGTCGTTGATTTCTCCAATTTCGTCAATCGTGATTTCGTTGGTCCCAGAAACGATAAGCAACAATACGTTTTTGGCACCTGTGATTTTATTGTCATTCAATAATGGCGAATCTAAAGCAGAAACAATCGCTTCTTTTGCGCGGTTTTCGCCGCTTGCCAATGCTGAACCCATAATTGCGGTTCCGCTGTTTGACAATACGGTTTTCGCGTCTTTTAAGTCGATATTCTGGGTATAATGGTGTGTGATGACTTCAGCGATACCGCGAGAAGCTGTTGCCAAAACTTCATCAGCTTTTGAAAACCCAGCTTTGAAACCTAGATTACCATAAACTTCACGCAGTTTGTTGTTGTTGATTACAATTAACGAATCTACTTGCTTGCGCAGTTTTTCAACACCTAATAAGGCTTGATCTTGGCGAACTTTCCCTTCAAATTGAAAAGGAATGGTTACGATTCCGACCGTCAAGATGTCTCTTTCTTTGGCTAATTGTGCGATTACAGGAGCAGCTCCGGTTCCGGTTCCGCCGCCCATACCTGCGGTGATGAAGACCATTTTGGTATTGCTGTCGAGCATTTTCTCGATTTCAGCGATACTTTCAATGGCAGATTGCTGGCCTACTTCTGGATTTGCACCAGCGCCAAGACCTTCTGTCAGATGAACACCTAACTGGATCTTGTTCGGCACAGAACTGTTCTGTAATGCCTGTGAATCGGTATTGCAAACGATAAAGTCGACGCCTTTTATCCCTTGCTTGAACATGTGATTGATGGCGTTACTTCCGCCGCCGCCAACACCGATCACTTTAATTACATTCGATTGGTTTTTTGGTAAATCAAATGAAATGTTTCCAAAATCTGAGTTGCTTGTCATATTATTTGGTTTTAATTCTTTTATTTTAGTGTAAAGTTTAAAGTCGAAAGTCGAAAATTCCATTCTTTGGACTTTTGACTTTTCTCTTTCGACTATTCAGCATTATCTAGGAAATCCCTGATTTTATCTACATACTTATCGAAAAATGAACGTTTGATTTTGTTCTCTGTCGATTCGACTTCTTTGATTGGCTTAGGTTGCGAAACTTCCGCATGCACCATTTCACGAACTTCTTCAACCAAAGTTTCTGCTTTTGTTATTTCCGGTTCTGCTTGACGGTAAACAATTTTTACTTCTTCCTTAACCGGCACCATCAGCGTTGCGCTTTTAGTATTGTTCTGGATGCTATTCATTACCAATCCAACTGCTGTCGCGTAGAGCGGACTTGAAATTTCTTCATCGGAATTACCTGCCAAATGTTCGTTTGGATAGCCAATTCTTGTATCCATTCCGGTGATGTATTCTACCAATTGCTTGATGTGCTGCAATTGGGCACCGCCGCCGGTTAAAACGATTCCTGCGATTAATTTTCTTCTTGGATCTTCGTGTCCATAAGCTTTGATTTCCGAGAAAACTTGTTCGATGATTTCTACCACTCTTGCGTGGATTATTTTTGAAAGATTTTTCAAAGAGATCTCTTTTGGCTCTCTTCCTCTTAATCCTGGAATTGAAACAATCTCGTTGTCTTTATTTTCTCCTGGCCAAGCAGATCCGAATTTTACTTTTAATAGTTCCGCTTGTTTTTCGATGATGGAACAGCCTTCTTTGATGTCTTCTGTGATAACATTGCCACCAAACGGAATCACTGCCGTGTGACGGATAATGCCATCTTTAAAAATTGCCAAATCTGTTGTACCGCCACCGATATCAATCAAAGCAACTCCAGCTTCTTTTTCTTCCTGGCTTAAAACCGCATCAGCAGAAGCCAATGGCTCTAATGTTAGCCCAGATAACTCGATTCCGGAGCTTTGGATGCATCTTCCGACATTTCTGATAGAAGAAGCTTGTCCGACAACAACATGAAAGCTTGACTCTAACCTTCCGCCGTACATACCGATTGGTTCTTTGATTTCAGATTGCCCGTCGATTTTAAACTCCTGCGGCAAAACGTGGATAATTTCTTCACCCGGAAGCATCGCCAGTTTGTGCACCTGGTTGATTAACAAATCGATGTCTTTGTCGCCAATCACTTCTTCAGGATTGCTCCTTGAGATGTAATCGCTGTGCTGTATCGAGCGGATGTGCTGTCCAGCAATGCCAACCACACAATCGTTGATTTTGTAGCCAGAATTGTTTTCGGCTTCGGCCACAGCCTGTTGGATCGACTGAATGGTTTGCGTAATATTGTTCACGACACCTCTCGCCACACCAAGGCTTTTGGATTTTCCGACACCCAAAATTTCCAGTTTCCCGTACTCATTTTTCTTGCCAATCATGGCGACAATTTTCGTTGTCCCGATGTCTAAACCGACAGCAATGTTTTCTTTTTCCATAATCTGTTATTTTGTGCACACTACCTGTTGCGTGAACTTCAGGTTTATTGACTTGTACTTGTTAATTGAACTATCCTGAACTGTTTTCTGAAAGAAAGCTTTATAATTATTAAATTTCTGTTCGACGTTGATGGTTTTCCCGAATTCGATCGTATAATCGAAGTTACGGTTCCACATCAAAAGGCTCCCACTTGGCAAAATCTGTACACCAATGATGTTCTTTTTCAAAAAATCATCGTCATAGACAAATCGCAATAATTTGCTTATTTCTTTGCTGTTTTTCGCATTAATTTCACCCGAAACAAGTGGAACTCTCGCGGCATGAATCTCAGATAACGGCATGGTATGTCCTTCGTAATCAATATAAAAAGAACCCAATTCGTTGTTGACTCTCGCAATCGGAGTTTTTTGTTTCACAACAGCTTTCAGGACACCATCGATACTCACAAATACTTCCGATTTCTCGACCATATCGTTTGAATTGATGGATTTTTCCAATTTATTCAAATCTAATTTATCTTTGTGAATGGTTTGTGCGTCTGAATTATTTTCTATTAACAATTTATTAACCGATTCACGGGTCACAAATTGGTTGTCACCACTCGTAAATTCAACGATTGATTTGGTGATTTTGCGTGCTTCATTCCGTTGTAGCGTAAATGAATATAAAAACACCAACCCTACTAAAATCAATAGCAGTCGTATATTTTGCCAGATATTTGTCCAGTTAAATTTTCTCATAAAGCGCTTCTTTTATTGGTTCAACCAACTCGCCAATATCACCTGCTCCAATGGTTACGAAAACGGTTGCATCACTTTTTAAAATTTCGGAAATCAAATTTTCTTTTGAAACGATTTTTTTATTCGGATTTGTCATTTTTCCCATCAGAAATTCTGAATTTATGCCCTCCATCGGCAATTCTCTTGCCGGATAAATGTCGAGTAAAATTACTTGTTCGAAAGCCGACAGACTTTTCGCAAAATCATCGGCAAAATCTCTAGTTCTGCTGAACAAATGCGGTTGGAAAATCGCCAAAACTTTCTGATTTGGATACAATTCCGAAACTGCTTGATGCACTGCATTAATTTCTGTCGGATGGTGCGCATAATCATCTATGTAAACGAGATTTTCTGTCTTTATTTGATACGAAAACCGTCTTTTAACACCTCGAAATGATAATAACGCTTTGACAATGCCTTCAGTTGGGGAACCGAAGCGTTTAGCCATTGCCAAAGCCATTATTGCATTCATTAAATTGTGTTTTCCCGGTAATCCAAATTGAATATTTTGTATGGTCTCCGACGGCGTTTGCACATCAAAAACATAATTACTGTTTTCTATTCTGATATTGATGGCTTTGTAATCGGCGGCCTCGTTCACGGCAACGGTCAAACCTTCAAGAGGTAATCCTTTTGCAATAAATAAATTCGATTTTTCTTCAATTTTATCTGCGAATTCAACGAATGAGGCTTCGATGTGCG
This sequence comes from Flavobacterium sp., assembly GCA_029946065.1. Taxonomy (GTDB): domain Bacteria; phylum Bacteroidota; class Bacteroidia; order Flavobacteriales; family Flavobacteriaceae; genus Flavobacterium. Next base: position 308,194 of record JAQSDU010000019.1, on the reverse strand, counting down.
CTTTGTCTCCGTAGATATCCAAATGGTCTGCGTCCATTGACGTAATACAAGCAATATTTGGATGTAAATGCAGAAATGAACGGTCAAATTCATCCGCTTCAACAACTGTTACGGTTTTACCATTTCCGACCAAATTGGAATTGTAATTCTCAACTATTCCGCCTAAAAACGAAGTAACATCTGCGCCGGTTTCATATAAAATATGCGCCAGAATACTTGAAGTTGTTGTCTTTCCATGTGTTCCAGCAACGGCAAAACAAAATGTGTCTTTTGTAATAATGCCTAAAACTTCTGCGCGTTTTTTGATTTGGTAGTCTCTTTCGAGGAAATAATTCCATTCCGAGTGCGTTTTCGGAACTGCCGGCGTGACAATCACCAACGTATTTTCAGCGTAAAAATCTGTTGGAATCTGGCTGATATCATCTTCAAAATGAATCGCAATGCCGCTTTCAGTCAATTCAGAAGTCAGCGTTGTCGGCGTTTTATCGTAACCGCATACATTTTTACCGAGGGTTTTGAAATGGCGCGCCAAAGCACTCATCCCGATTCCGCCGATGCCTATAAAATAGACGTTATGTATTTGGTTTAAGTTCATAAAGTGCCTGGGTTTATTAGTTTGACTATTTCGTCTACGATTTCTTTGGTGGCGTTTACTTTGGCCAAATCTTTTATATTTTTTGACAATTCGCTTTGCAGGTTTTCGTCTGCGAGTAAATTGTTGAACATATTGGTGAATTGCGTGTCCAATTCTACTTCTTTCATCATCAACGCACCTTTGTGATCAACAATGGCTTGTGCATTTTTTGTTTGATGGTCTTCGGCAACGTTGGGCGACGGAATAAAAATCACCGGTTTTCCAACGATGCACAATTCTGAAACCGATGATGCTCCGGAACGTGAAATCACAAAATCTGCAGCAGCATAAACCAAATCCATTCGGTCGATAAAAGACAAAACTTGTACGTTTTCATTATCACTAAAATGCTTGTACTCCTCGTAATAAAATTTTCCACATTGCCAGATGACTTGAACATTTTGTGCGGCAAAATTGACGAGTTCTTTTGCAATTAATTGGTTGATTCTTCTAGAACCTAAGCTTCCGCCAAGGACAAGCAAAACCTTTTTATTGTCACTTAGCTTGAAATATTCACGCGCTTCATTTTTTAATCCGTGGATGTCGATTAAATCTTCACGCACCGGATTTCCGGTAAATATGATTTTATCTTTTGGAAAAAATCGCTCTAAATTTTTATACGCAACGCAGATGGCTTTTGCTTTTTTGCTGAGCAATTTGTTCGTGATGCCGGGATAGGAATTTTGTTCCTGAATGACAGTCGGAATATTCAAGTTGTTGGCAACTTGCAACAACGGGCCACTGGCAAATCCACCGGTTCCGATGGCAACGTCTGGCCTGAAATTACCCAGAATTTGTCGTGACCTAGCGAGACTACTGATTAATTTCAGCGGGAACATTGCGTTCTGAAGTGTTATTTTTCTTTGCAATCCGGCAATCCACAAACCTTCGATTTTGTAACCCGCTTGTGGTACTTTCTGCATTTCCATTTTGTCTTTGGCACCCACAAACAAGATTTCGCAGTCAGGGAAACGTGACTTTAATTCATCGGCAATGGCGATCGCAGGGTAAATGTGCCCTCCAGTGCCGCCGCCGCTTAGTATGAATTTTAGTTGTTTCATTTTTTTTATTTTTTGGCATGAATCCCGAAGCTTCGGAACTACTAGTTGCTATGTTTAATATCTGTTTTTTACTGCGTTCATTGGGTTGCTTGCTTTGTCTTCTATCGAATAATTATCGGTTGCGAAAGCAGTTGATAGTTTTTCTTCTTCGGCGCGTTCGGCTTGAGCTTCGTCATCTGCCAATTGCTTGTCGATTAATTTCTGCAAAGCAATTTCGCGTTGTTCTTTTTCTTCGAGTTCGGCTGCGATTTCTTCTTCTTTTTTGGTGACACTGAGAATGATTCCTATGGCGACGCAAGTCATCCAAATGGAACTTCCGCCGCTACTGACCAACGGCAAAGTTTGTCCTGTTACCGGCAGCAATTGCACCGCAACACCCATATTGATCAATGCTTGGAAAATAATCGGAAAACCCAATCCGACGACCAATAATCTGCCGAAAGGCGAATTCGCTTTGTGTGCCGCAATGATAAATCGGAAGAACAATAAAAGATACAATGTCAATACACCGAGTCCGCCGATCAAGCCGTATTCTTCTACAATAATCGCGAAGATAAAATCGGAAGACGATTGTGGCAGGAAGTTTTTCTGTACGCTCTTTCCAGGACCTAACCCGTAAATACCACCTGATGCGATGGCTGTTTTTGCTTTTTCAATCTGATAATTATCGTCTTTTGAAGTTTCCGTTTCTTCGTTGCTAAAGAAACTTTCTACACGGTTCTCCCAAGTTTTTACCCTTGCGAAAACTTTCGGTGTATGATTGGGATTTGTTCTTTCGACGACTTTTGCGACGAGAATAAACATCATAAAAAATACGATTCCGGAACCTACAACAATTCCGATGTATTTGAGTGGATAATTTCCGATGAACGTTAACATCAAAACCATTGCAAAAATCAAGGCTGCGGTGGAGAAGTTATTAGGTAAAATCAGCATTAAAGTAATTCCGACCGGTACCCATAGTTGCAAAAACGATGTTTTAAATGACAAAGGCTCAGGTTGTGTTTTCGATAAAAACCTGGCGACAAAAATCATCAAAACGATAAAAGCCAACGATGAAGTTTGAAACGAAATCCCTACAAATGGCACTTGAATCCAGCGTGTGGCACTGCCTTGCTCGATTCCAAAGAATAACGTATATCCCAAAAGCAACCATACTAACGGCAATAAGACTTTCGATAGTCCACGGAAATAATGGTAAGGCACTTTTTGAATATTATACAAAATGAAAAAACCAAACACAACATGCACGAAATGCTTTAACAAATACCCTAAAGTATTGCCGTTGCCGTGGTTCATATACGCCAAATTACTGCTTGCGCTAAAAACAGGCATAAAAGAAAACATGCCAAGCAACGCCACGAATGACCAGATGCCTTTGTCTCCTTTTAAACTTGTTAATATACTTTTCATTTGTATTGAGATTTTAGTATTGAGATTTGTACTTCGATTTTCATCTCAATACTCATTTCTATTTATAAATTCTGAACTGCTTGTTTAAACTGTCTTCCTCTGTCTTCATAATTCTCGAACAAGTCGAAACTCGCGCACGCCGGCGATAATAAAACTGCATCGCCTTTTTCAGAAAGGTGCTGTGCTGTTCTAACCGCATCGGTCATACTTTCAACTTCTACCATTATGTCAACTACATTTCCGAAAGCGTCGATTATTTTTTTGTTGTCAACACCAAGGCAGATAATGGCTTTTACTTTTTCACGAACTAAAGACATCAGCTCCGAGTAATCGTTGCCTTTATCAACACCGCCGACAATCCAAACTGTTGGAACAGTCATGCTGTCTAAAGCGAAGAAAGCCGCATTAACATTGGTGGCTTTAGAATCGTTGATGTACTGTACATTTTGGATTTTCAGTACTTTCTCTAAACGATGCTCAACACCTTGAAAATTAGAAAGGCTCTCGCGAATGGTTTGCTTCCTGATTTTCAACAATTGCGCTACCGAAGCGGCGGCCATTGCATTTTTGATATTGTGTTTTCCTTCGAGTGCTAAGTGGCTGGTATCCATAGTAAATTCTTCGTCTTTGGTGTTAATTTTCATCGTTTTGTCGTTTATTGTGGCTCCAAAATCCAATTTTTTTGAAATCGAAAATGGAATTTTTTGTGCTTTTGTCGTGTGCTGCTGAAACCATCCAGCTATCGCTTCGTCGTCATCGTCATAAATCAGGAAATCGCTTTCCGTTTGGTTCATCGTGATCCTGAATTTCGAGGCAATGTAATTTTCATATTTGTAATCATACCGATCCAAATGATCCGGACTGATATTCGTGATAATTGCAATATGCGGCCTGAAAGTAAAACATCCGTCGAGCTGAAAACTGCTCAATTCGAGCACATAGACATCGAATTGTTCATCTGCAACCTGCCAAGCGAAACTTTTTCCGATGTTGCCGCCCAATCCAACGTTTAGTCCTGCCGATTGCAACACATGATACGTCAACATCGTGGTTGTCGTTTTGCCGTTACTTCCTGTGATTCCTACGATTGTTGCATTTGTAAATTCAGATGCAAATTCAATTTCCGAAATGACCGGAATATTTTTTTCGTTTAACTTTTTTACAATCGTCACTTTATCCCCAATTCCAGGGCTTTTCATCACTACATCGGCATTTAATATCAATGCTTCCGTGTGCATTTCATCTTCCCAGGCAATCTCATTATTGGTAAGAACTTCTTTATAATTTTCTTTTATCTTCCCGAAATCGGATACGAAAACATCATAGCCTTGTTTTTTTCCGAGAATTGCGGTTCCTACGCCGCTTTCGCCTCCCCCAAGTACAACTAATCGCGCCATTATCTTAGTTTCAATGTTACAATTGAAAGAATCGCCAATAAAATGCCAACAATCCAAAAGCGGGTTACGATTTTACTTTCATGATAGCCTTTTTTCTGGTAATGGTGGTGCAATGGCGACATCAAGAAAATCCTACGACCTTCACCAAAACGTTTTTTTGTGTATTTGAAATAGCTGACTTGCAAAACCACTGAAAAATTTTCGACTAAAAATATCCCGCATAACAATGGAATTAGCATTTCTTTTCTAACAGAAATTGCTAGTACTGCGATGATTCCACCAATGGTCAAACTTCCTGTATCACCCATAAATACTGATGCCGGATAGGAATTGTACCATAAAAATCCAATTAAGGAGCCTACGAATGCGGCAATGAAAATAGTCATCTCGCCCGAATTCGGGATGTACATAATATTGAGGTAATTTGAAAAAATGATATTCCCGGAAACAAACGTGAAAATTCCGAGCGCGATGACGGAAATGGCCGATGTTCCTGCCGCGAGTCCGTCGATACCGTCGGTTAAATTAGCACCATTGGAAACTGCTGTTATAATAAAAATTACGATTGGAATAAACACCAACCAAGCCCAATTTTCATATCCATCACCTGTCCATGCTATTAATTCTGCGTAATCAAACTCGTTATTTTTGAAAAATGGGATCGTCGTTGCCGTTGATTTTTCATCAATCGAATGTAGCGCAACAACACTTTCAGTCGCTTTAAAATTATAAGTAGCGCCAGTATCATTCCGAACTGTTACACTCGGATTAAAATACAAAACCGAACCTACTATTATTCCCAATCCGACTTGACCGATCACTTTGAAAATGCCTTTTAGTCCTTGTTTGTCTTTTTTGAAAATCTTAATATAATCATCAACAAAACCAATAACCCCCATCCATAAAGTAGTTACAATCAACAAAATAACATACACGTTATTCAATTTTGCAAACAACAGCACTGGAATTAAAGTGGCGAAAATGATGATCAATCCACCCATTGTTGGCGTTCCCGCTTTTTCTTTTTGTCCTTCAAGACCTAGCTCACGAACGGTTTCGCCTACTTGCTGTCTTCTCAAGAAATTGATGATTCTTTTACCGAAAATCGTCGATAAACCCAATGACATCAAAATCGCCAATGCCGAACGGAACGTAATGTACTGGAAAACGCCGGCACCCGGAACGTTCAATTTGTGTAGGTATTCAAATAAATAATACAGCATAATTCTATTTATTTAATTGTTCTAAAAGTTCTTTTACAATCGCCATGTCGTCAAAATCGTAGCGAACGCCCATAATTTCCTGGTAGGTTTCATGTCCTTTTCCTGCAATTAGGATAATATCGTTTGGATTTGCGAGCTGACAAGCGGTTTTAATTGCCTGCCTTCTGTCGGTAATCGCCATGGTTTTTTTATAATTTTGCGCTTCAACGCCCGCTTCCATTTCGGCGATAATCGTTTCCGGATTTTCTGTCCGCGGATTATCAGAAGTAATGATGGTTTTATCGCTCAAAGTAGAAGCGATATTTGCCATCATTGGTCGTTTGGTCTTATCGCGATCGCCACCACAGCCAACAACCGTGATCAATTGCTCGTTTTTAGTACGGATATCGTTGATGGTTTTCAGTACATTTTCCAATGCATCCGGCGTGTGTGCATAATCAACAATTGCTGTGATTTTTTCGTTGGAAATGATGAACTGGAACCTGCCGGAAACACTTTCTAATTCTGATAATAACCTCAAAACTTCAAAATGATCTAAGCCTAATTCCACTGCTGTGCCGTAAATGGCCAATAAATTATAAGCGTTGAACGTGCCAATCAATCTTACCCAAACTTCATTGTCATTCACTTTCAATAACAAACCTGATAATTGGTTTTCGAGGATTTGCGCTTTATAATCGGCATAAGATTTCAGGGCATACGTTTTCTTTGAAGCATAGGTGTTCTGCAACATCACCAATCCGTTCTTATCATCGATGTTCACCAATGCAAAAGCCGTTCTTGGCAAATGGTCGAAAAATAATTTCTTCACGTCGCGGTATTCGGCGAAAGTCGGATGATAATCGAGGTGGTCGTGTGACAAATTCGTGAAAACGCCACCAACGAAATGCAAGGCTTCGGTGCGTTTTTGGTGGATGCCATGGGAACTGACTTCCATAAAACAATATTCGACGCCGACATCGTTCATTTCTTTGAGAAAACGATTGATTGTCAATGAATCCGGAGTCGTGTGTGTCGCTTTGTATTCGATGTCATCCACAAGGATTTTTACCGTAGAAAGCAATCCAACTTTGAAACCTGCTTTTTTAAACAATTGGTACAATAAAGATGCAATTGTCGTTTTGCCGTTCGTGCCTGTTATTCCAACCAATTTGAGGTTTTGTGACGGATTATCGTAATAATTAGCTGCCATAAAAGCCAATGCGTTGTTCGTGTCTTTTACTTTTATGTAAGTTACACCAGTAACAATTATTTCCGGAAAAGAATCGCAAACAATTACTGTTGCACCTTTGCTGATGGCTGTATTGATGAATTCATGACCATCAGAAACAGCACCGCGAATGGCTACAAAAATGTCATTTTCTTCAACTTTTCTTGAATCAAATTCGATTTTGCCAATGGTGATATCCGTGAGACCTTTTACGGCTTCGAGGCTAACTTTGTATAATATGTCTTTGAGCACAATCACGATAATTCGAGTGTTATGGTTTTGGTTCTATCGAGTCTTTCGCCCGGATTAAGCGATTGTTTTTTTACTTTTCCGAGGCCGATTACTTTTACTTTCACACCTAAATTTTCGAGTAACGCGATGGCATCCATTCCTGCCATTCCTTTTACGTTCGGAATGGTGATAGATTTGCTACCTTCTATTTCTGCGTAGGCGTTATAATTGCGTTCCTGAATTTGATTTTTCTTTTTCAGGTTTTTGATTTCGTTGGTTGTCGGCGAATCGGTGAAAATTTTCTGTGCGATTCTTTTAAAAACCGGACCGGAAACATCTGCGCCATAATACCCTTGTGCGACATTTGGTTTGTGAATGATTACGATGCACGAATATTTCGGATTATCAGCAGGGAAATAACCTACGAAAGAAGATGCGTAATATAATTTTCCTTCGCCTTTGTTGTAATCAACCTGCGCAGTTCCCGTTTTTCCGGCCATAGAGAAATCCTTGGAATACAGTTTTTTTCCGGTGCCGCGTTTTACTACATTCGCCAAAACTGCTTTTACTTTAAGCAACGTTTCATCGGAACAGATTTTCGGGTTGATGACTTGTTTGTCGAATTTTTTTATGGTTTTATTCCATTCTTTCACTTCGGTAACAAACATAGGTTTTACCATTTCGCCATTGTTGGCAATTGCGTTGTAAAGCGAAAGTGTTTGCAAAGGCGTAACCGCGACACCATAACCGAAAGCCATCCACGGCAGTGAAATTGCCGACCATGTTTTCTCTGACGGTTGCGGAATATAAGGTTTTCCTTCACCAGCAAATGGCAATCCCAATTTCTTGTTCAAACCATAACTGTTGATGCGATTGACGAATTTTTCAGGTTCGTTTTTGTAATTGTTATAAACCGCCTGCACCATTACGGTATTAGACGATTGTTCGAAACCTCTAGCCAACGAAATGATTCCGTAACCACCTTTATGAGAGTCGTTTACAGCATAGCCACGATACATGACACGACCACCGTGGCTGTCAAAAACGGCACTCGTATCGATTTTTTTATCGTCTAATAAAGCGATCAAATCCAAAAGTTTAAACGTTGAACCCGGTTCGTGCGCTTCAGTAACTGCATAATTTACGGTTTCATAATAAGCACCGTCTTCAGAATCTCTTCCTAAGTTAGAAATGGCTTTGATAGCACCGGTTTTGGTTTCCATTACGACAACGCAACCGTGATCAGCTTGGTAATATTCGAGTTGCTTCAACAGTGCGTGGTGCGCAATATCTTGGATATAAACATCGATTGTAGCAATTACATCGTAGCCGTCTTGCGGATCGACTTCATTTTCATCGCGTAACGGTTTCCACTGCCCTTTTGCGATTTTCTGCTTCATGATTTTGCCGTCTTTTCCGTTCAGGTATTTGCTGTATGCTTGTTCGATGCCTTTCCCTTTTCCGTCGGGCTTTCCTTTATCGTCGATGCGCTCGTAACCGATTGTTCTTCCTGCAATGTTGCCGATTGGGTATTTTCGAACGGTTTTTTGTTCTGTAATAACACCACCTTTAAAAGCGCCTTTGTTGAAAAGCGGGAAAGATTTGATGCGAATATATTCTGTATAACTCAAACCTCTTGCCACAAGAAAATAGCGATTTTTATCGTTCCTGGCTTTTGTAAGTTCCAATTGAAAAAAACTTTTTGGCTTTTCAAACATGATGGAAAGTGAATCGCATAAACCTGAAATATTGTCTTTGAAGTCACTGCTTTTCGGCGCAACAGCGTCAAATCTTATATCATAATTTGGAATTGAAGTAGCGAGCAAGCTCCCGTCGGCGGAATACAAATTGCCTTTGTTGGCGGGAATTACGAAGCTCTTTACGCTTTTGTCTTTCGCCATTTTTCTGTAATAATCACCTTCGACCCATTGGATATTGGTTAGCTTTACGACAACAGCGCACGCCATGATCACGATCACGAATGCGACCAGATAAATCCTATAAGCGGTTGTTTTTTCTTCTACTGCCATATCTTTTTGAAAAATCCTTTTTCTTCTTCTTTTTTAACTTTTATTTTAACTGGCGGTACCGATGACGGTAATATGCCTTTGTCTTCCACTTTTGATGCAACGGTCGATTCCATTCTGAGTTTCATCAATTCTGAGCGACGGTCCACGAACTCCGAACGCAATTCTTTCACTTCGTTCGTAAGCGTTATGATTTCGAATGATTTCTGGTCATAACGATTGCTGTTTTCAATCATAATCATCGCCAGCAAAACCAAGAAAACAATGAAACGCCAGTTTTTTACCGCGTCTTCATTGACTAGGAATCTTGCTTTTAATATGCTGTAAACACCGTTTTTCATTATTTTTAGCATTAGGCTCTAAGCAATATGCTATAAGCTTTTAGAAATCTATATTTTTTCGGCGATTCTCAGTTTGGCGCTACGGGCGCGGTTGTTGATTTTGATTTCGGCGTTGTCGGGAACGATTAATTTTCCAATGGTTTTGAATGGAACCGAAAAATTTCCGAAGAAATCGCGTTCTGGCTCGCCCTCAAACATGCCGTTTTTAATATATCTTTTGACCAATCTGTCTTCGAGAGAATGGTACGAAATCACGCTTAATCTTCCGTTTGGGTTTAAAATTTCAAGCGATTGCTCTAGGAATTCTTTCAATACGTCCATTTCCTGGTTGACTTCTATCCTGATAGCCTGATACATCTGGGCTAAAATTTTGTGGCTTTTGTGCGCAGGCAAAAATCGGCTTAGCACGAATTTTAATTGTTCTGTATTTTTTATTGCTTCTTGTGCTCTGGCTTCTAAAATTACTCTTGCAATCGCCGGAGCATTTTTCAATTCGCCATAATCAAAAAAGACACGTTTTAAATTTGCTTCATCATATTCATTTACAACACGATACGCATTCAGGTCGTTTTTCTGACTCATTCTCATATCGAGTTCGGCATCAAAACGGGTTGAAAATCCACGTTCCGCTACATCAAACTGGTGCGACGAAACGCCCAAATCGGCTAAAATTCCATCAACGCTTTTTGCACCATAAAACCTTAAAAATCTTTTGATAAACCTGAAATTCTCGTTGATCAATGTAAACCTTTCATCATCAATTGCGTTCGCCAGTGCATCTTCATCTTGGTCAAAAGCAAATAATTTTCCGTTTGGACCAAGTCTGCGCAAAATTTCACGAGAATGTCCGCCACCGCCAAAAGTCACATCCACATAAACGCCATCAGGCTTGATGTTTAGCCCGTCAACGGAAGCGTGCAGCAAAACCGGATTATGATATTCCATTGTCATCGTCATTTATATTGCCCATTACTTCTTCCGCCAAATCGGCAAAATCGATGTCACCACCCGAAATCGATTTTTCATACAAATCTTTATCCCAGATTTCAACAATATTTACTTTGGAAGACAACACGATATTTTTGTCGATTTGCCCGAAAACCATCAAATCTTTTGGAATGAGCAATCTCCCCGCATCGTCGATTTCAATGATTTTTACGCCCGCCATGAACTTGCGGATGAAATCATTGTTTTTCTTATTGAAACGGTTGAGTTTGTTGATTTTGAGCATCATCAGATTCCACTCCGACATCGGCCAGAGTTCCAAACAAGTGTCAAAAACAGAACGCTTTAGAACAAATCCATCCTGCAAAGCATCGTTGAGCTGCTTCTTCAATGGAGAAGGCAACATCAACCGCGACTTACCGTCGGTCTTGCATTCGTATGTTCCAATAATTGCGTTCAATGGTAGATTTTTGTGTGATTTAAAGCAAAAGTAAAGAAAGTTTTCCCACATTTTACCAATTTACCCCACTTTGTTGATAAGTTTTACCACTTGACAAACATTTAATTGCATGATAAAATAATCACGAAAGCGATTTCTTTATCTATAATTTAACAAGAAATAGATTTTATAAAAAATTCCGCATCAATAAGTGTCTTCTGAATGCAAAATTTGAATTATCAGCAACTTTTAGGTTTTCTAAAAAAGGATTGCTGATCTTGAATTTATTGACAACTAGGCATTTACAGAAAATAGCTGTTAAAATATTTTTGCCCCACAAATTTGCATGTTTAGAGCGCTGAAAATGTGTTAAAATAAATTCGCCAAAACTGCCGTTTTAGGGATAAAACCCTATATTTGTGTTCCCGACCGCTCGGGATTGAAATGCCCTAACCAATGGACAAAAACGTTAAAAAAGAAGGAAAATACAAGTATTATGAAGCCGGTGAAGGCACACCAATCATCATCCTGCACGGGCTAATGGGTGGTTTGAGCAACTTTGACGGTGTTGCCGATTTCTTCCCTGAGAAAGGCTATAAAGTTGTGATTCCAGAATTGCCTATTTACACCCAAAGTATCTTGAAAACAAACGTAAAAGCTTTTGCGAGATATGTAAAGGACTTTATCACCTACAAAGGTTTTGACCGTGTAATTTTACTCGGAAATTCCCTTGGTGGACATATTGCGTTGTACCATACGAAAATGTATCCTGAGAAAATGCTCGGCTTAATCATCACGGGAAGCTCAGGACTATACGAAAATGCTATGGGCGACAGTTATCCAAGACGTGGTGACCGTGATTATATCCGGAAAAAAGCCGAAGATGTATTTTACGACCCGAAAATAGCAACTGAAGAAATTATTGACGAGGTGTATGCCATGGCGAATGACCGCATCAAATTGATTAAGACATTAACGATTGCAAAAAGTGCCATCCGTCATAACATGGCGAAAGATTTGCCAAAAATGCACGTGCCAACTTGTATTATTTGGGGTAAAAACGACCAAGTTACACCGCCAGATGTTGCTGTTGAATTTGATAAATTGTTGCCAAATTCTTCGCTTTACTGGATTGACAAATGCGGTCATGCTGCTATGATGGAGCATCCAGACGAATTTAATGAAGTGATGCTTTCTTGGCTGAAAGAGAAGCACCTTTAGTCCCATAACCTCCATGAGTGGAATTACCGCTGTTTCAGGATATTTCCTAAAACAGCGGTTCTTTTTTTTGATTATCTTTGCCGACCCGAGGCCAAAGGCCGAATGGTACAAAGTAAAATTACAAAAGCCATGAAAATCAATACTGCCGAATTTATCATCAGCAACTCAGAAGTTGACAAATGTCCGAAAGAAATGCTGCCGGAATATGCCTTTATTGGCCGTTCCAACGTAGGAAAATCGTCATTGATCAATATGCTGACGAACCATAAAAATCTGGCAAAAACTTCGGGAAGACCAGGAAAAACGCAATTAATCAATCACTTTAAGATTAACAACAACTGGTTTTTAGTTGACTTACCTGGTTACGGCTATGCAAAAGTTTCTAAAAAAACAAAATCGGTTTTCCAGCAGTTTATCACTGATTATTTTGAAAAACGCGAGCAGTTGGTTTGTGCTTTTGTTCTAATTGATATTCGACACGAAGCGCAGAATATCGACATAGAATTCATGTCGTATATGGGCGAAAGCGAAATTCCATTTTGTATTATTTTTACAAAAGCAGATAAAATCAGTAAAGTTAAAGTGGATTCACATGTTGCTGCTTATCGAAAGTCGATGCTAGCGAACAATTGGGCTGAGATGCCGGATTATTTTGTTACCTCGGCTACGGAAAGTACTGGAAAGGAAGATTTGCTTTCTTATATAGATGGTGTTAACGAAGAAATTTTTAAAAACGGAAATTAATACCATGCGCAAAATTCTAATCATGGGAATATTATCTGTACTTTGTTCAGGCTGCAATTCCGTTACTTATCATTTATACAACTCGGACAAATCCAATGGTCTTAATTTTACCACCGGAAAATGGTTAATTGGCGATATTGAAGTTAACAAAAACGTTAAAACAAAATTAACCGCACTTGCCATAAAAGATTTTACTGCTCTTCTAAACGAAAGGGTAAAATATGCTCCTACAGAGAAAGCATTGTTAATTCCGTTACAAAATCCCTTAAATCCAAATAAATACCAAATTGATCTTTTGAAGAAAAGTACGGGTTATGATTATTTCATCAACATCAAATGCAAAAACGGCAGGAATGATATGACGAATTACGATTATACCGAAAACACTTATCTTTTAGAGCAAATGAATGCTGCAGTCGTGACGTTGGAAGTTTATGACTTGAATCGAGGGACGATTGTTTATACTCAAACTGCTGTTGGTAAACTCCATGAAGATGCAAGTTTTACTGCACGACCTACTTACACAGTGCTTATGGGTTCTTACAATAGAATTTTGAATGACATTCGCAAAAAGTCAATCCTTCAATAATCCCGAATTTACTTGGTTAACTCCAACTTTTCCGCAAAATAATCACAAAAATCCTTCATGGTATCTGCCATTTTCTCGTCGTCAGTGGCGCGCCTGAAAGTGTCTGTCATTGCGACAAGTGTCTGATGGAAAAATAATTTCATTTCATCAACCGGCATATCTTTTGTCCACAGATCAATGCGAAGTGTTTCCTGCACTTTGCTGTCCCAAATCGACAACATCATTGCCTTGGCTTCTTCTGCATCAACACCGCCGTCTTGTGCGGTCCAAGTTAGTTTTTCGGGAACACGGTTTTCGTCGAGTTCGACTAGGAATTTAATTTCGGAAGTTATATTGCTCATTTTTTTGGTTTGTATTTGGAGTTATTGAAAATTGCTACCGGATCCGTCAAAAGCATTTTCTGCAAAGTGACGTCGTTATTTTTCATATAAGAACGCACGATTTGCCAACCTACCCAAGTGCCGATTCTACCCGGCGTTTCGTTGTCGATTTCTAAGTAAAATTTAGAAAATGGCGCTGGATCTATGAATTGTTTTTCGAGTTTAGAATCTGTACTGAAAAGGTATTTTTGTTCAACAAACCTGCTCCACATTTCACCTTCATTTACTTGGCAAAAGGCAATTTGATCGGGCGTATAACCTATTTTGTCAGCGTCGGAATAGTCTGGAAGGAATAAATCTTTCATGTACAATTCTTTTCCGGCGGTAATCATAAAAGCGAGCAACGATTTGTCCATTGGTTGTGGAATCCTATTGGTTGCAAACGCTGAAACAATGTCTGGCATCATTTGCTTTTCGGTGAAATTTTGTTTCAGGTAAGCCGGATAATCATAGAACTTATGATCCTTTCCCAAATACATTTCGAGTGAAATCAGGATATTATTGCCCGAATACAAGGCTTTTGAATAATTATCCATGTCGTTAATGAGCGTATAGACTTTTGGCAAAGGTTCATTTGGATAATAGTATTTGATGTGACGGTACAATTCCTCGATTTCCTTTTTTTGCGGTTCGAAATTGTTGTATTTTTTTTCGACTTCTGTGTAAAGTTCTCGCCAAAGTGGGTTTTGCAATTTTTCGACGTATACGGAATCAGAAAATCCAGGCGGAAAAAACTCTGGATATTTTACTTTTAGTTGTGGTAAATCGGCGACTGGCGTTTCGAAAAAAGCTTTTTCATAACGGACAACTTCGATTTTTCCAACGGGAATTTCGTCGATTTCTTTTTCGACTTTAGAGCGTTTGTCGCAAGAACTTATGAAAACGATAAGTAGTAAAACAGCAATAATTTTTCTCATGGATAAAGGTGTGTTTTAGCCCGGATAGTAGCGATATCCTTTTTCTGCATTCTTTAGGCAGGAAAAGATTTAGCGGATAGCCGGATTAGCTTCAAAAATTTATAATTTTACGAAATAAAAACTTAAATTTATAACTATTGAAATCTGGTGCAAATATACATTTGCCGTTTTAAAAAACAGCCCAATATTATGCAAAAAAAGAAAATATTTCAGGCCGAGAGCGCGAATGAACAAATCGTAAGTTGGCTAAAGGCGTATGCTGATAACGCAAAAGTGAATGGTTTTGTTGTTGGAATTTCGGGCGGAGTTGATTCGGCAGTCACATCAACTTTGTGTGCGCAGACCGGTTTAAAAGTTTTGTGTGTTGAAATGCCAATCCATCAAGCGGAAAGTCATGTGAGTCGAGGGCGTGAACATATTGCGCAATTGAAAACACGGTTTCCTAATGTTGATAACGCTGAGGCAGATCTCACTCCGGTTTTTGAATCGTTTAAAAGTGCTGTTCCCAGGACTGATGACGAAACGAAATTGTATTTAGCACAGGGAAATACGAGAGCGCGTTTGCGAATGACGACGCTTTATTATTTTGCAGGAATTTATGGTTTGCTGGTGGCAGGAACCGGCAATAAAGTGGAAGATTTTGGGATTGGTTTTTATACGAAATATGGCGACGGCGGCGTTGATTTGAGTCCGATTGCCGATCTTATGAAATCTGAGGTTTTTGAATTAGGCCGATTTTTGAACGTGCCAAATTCAATTTTGACCGCAGCTCCAACAGATGGTCTTTTTGGCGATGATCGTACCGATGCGCAACAAATTGGCGCTACTTATGATGAGTTGGAATGGGCGATGCAAGAAGACGCAGCTGGCAAAACAGTCGATATGTTTTCCGGACGTGAGCAAACGGTTTTTGAGATTTATAAGCGATTGAACCGTATCAATCAACATAAAATGGAGCCAATACCAGTTTGCATGCTGAAAAATTAATAAAATCATAATTTTTTAACAAAAATCAGGAAATACGTTTTTTAATCTGTAAATTTACTATAACCACTACACTTAGTAGTATCTTAAAAAATTACAGTCATGATTAAAGTTTGTATAGCAGATAACCAACCGATTGTGCACTTTGGCATAAAATCCTATTTTAATAATCATAAGGAAATTAGTATTGTTGGCGGTGCCGAAAATTACGAAGAAGTGCAGGAATTATTCAGAGGAAAAACCTTTGATATTTTAGTAATCGACCTCGAATTAGAAGGTCTTGTAAGCATCAATTTTGTAAAGCAGATGATAAAAGATTTTCCGAAAGTCAAAATTATCATTTACAGCAATTTGTCTGAGCAGATTTATACGCCGAATGCTATAAAAGCCGGAGTTTCCGCTTATGTTCACAAAAACAGTAGTCTCGAAGATTTAGAATCGGCGATTGTAAAAGTCAGCAACGGTGCCATTATCTTCAGCGAAGACGTGAAGAAAAAATTAGCGTTGATTGCCAAACAAAATAAAAGCGAAAGATTATACCGAAAACTTTCTTCGCGAGAAATCGAAGTTTTGCGCTATTTGAGCGATGGTAAAAAAAACAACGAAATTTCGAAGATTTTAGACTTGAACGAGAAAACCATTAGTACTTATAAACTAAGATTGCTAACGAAGCTCAATGTAACCAATCTTGTAGACTTGGTGAACAAGGCGAAGACTTTGGAAATCGTTTAGTGGTAACGCGACATTACGCGTCCTAATTTCTTGGAAAAGGAATTGATGAGCTTGTAATAATCCATTGCCATGGAAAGCGTTTCGGAATTGTCTGATTCCGGTTCGGGTTTGATTTCCGCTTTTAATTCTTCGATAATTTTATCGACTAAAAACCATCTCATCGTTAATATTGTTTCTGAAACATATTGCGTTATGGAATGGTTTTTTTGTTTCACGATGATGTTCTGCGCTTCCCAGTTGTGCAGCGTTAGCTTTTCGTCTTCCATTAAAATGTCGGTGACTTCTTGCGCAAATTCCGGTTGCAAATGCATCAGATAATGCTCGGCATTGAACACTTCGTTCTGATGAAAATAGGCTATCAAATCATTATAAATATCGCGAAATAATGGATTGGCGAGTTCGACCTCATCTTCTTGAAGGCTTAAAAATATGCGTTGGTAAACTTTTGACATCGTTTTTTCGGTTACCGTTACTACTTCACCTTCTTCGTTGGTTTTCATTAAATCGTCTTCGAATTCTTCCTCGACATTACCGTAAAGCAATAGAATTTCTATAATTTTGCGTTCGAGTCCGTAGAGAATATCGATTTTTTCAATCTGAACTTGTGATTCATTTTTTACAACTTCAAAAGCTTTTTGGTCTTGTTTGCCTTTTTTCTCGACCTCGGCGATGTCTTTTTTGACCAATTGTGCCAAAGTGCTCACCAAAACCTGTTCGGAAATATCCATAATGCGCGAACATTCCTGTATATAAATTTCTCTTTGAATACGATCCGGAATTTTAGAAATACTCGTTACCATATCGCGGATCAAATCGGCTTTTTTAATAGGATCGTTTTTGGCTTCATTCATTAAAAGCGACGCTTTGAACTGAATAAAATCTTTTGCGTTATTTTCAAGGTAAGCAACCAAATCTTCATAAGAAGTTTTTTTGGCGAAAGAATCCGGGTCATCGCCATCAGGGAAAGTGCAGACTTTTACGTTCATACCTTCTTCCAAAATCAAATCAATGCCTCGGATAGAAGCGCGCAAACCAGCAGCATCACCGTCAAAAAGTACCGTGATGTTTTTGGTAAGTCGATTGATCAAGCGGATTTGGTCTGGCGTTAATGCCGTTCCGGAAGATGCTACTACATTTTCTATTCCGGATTGATTGAACTGGATGACATCTGTGTAACCTTCGACCAAATAACAGTTGTTTTGTTTGGCGATGGATTGTTTCGCCTGGAAAATTCCATAAAGCACTTTACTTTTATGGTAAATATCGCTTTCGGGTGAATTGAGGTATTTTGCAGCTTTTTTATCGTTGGTAAGAATTCTTCCGCCAAAACCTAACGTTCTTCCCGACATGCTTTGGATTGGGAACATCACGCGGCCTTTGAAACGGTCAAACTGTTTGTCTTCTTTGACGATTGTTAAACCCGTGCTTTCTAGAAATTCGAGTTTGTAACCTTTTCCGAGTGCTTCTTTGGTAAATGGATCCCAAGAATCCGGCGAATAACCGAGGCTGAATTTTTTTATCGTTTCGTTGGTGAAACCACGCTCCTTGAAATAGGAATAACCGAT
The DNA here is from genome assembly GCA_029946065.1 of Flavobacterium sp. GTDB lineage: Bacteria > Bacteroidota > Bacteroidia > Flavobacteriales > Flavobacteriaceae > Flavobacterium. Next base: position 290,141 of record JAQSDU010000019.1, on the reverse strand, counting down.
GGCTTTTCCTTCATCGGAGTTGGTAAGGATTTCGTGGAAATATTTTTTGGCGAATTCAGAAACCAAATACATGCTTTCGCGCACGTCGGTGTTGGCTTTCTCGGCTTCGGTTTGTTCGGTTTCCTCGATTTCGATGTTGTATTTCTTGGCGAGGTAACGGATGGCTTCGGGATAGGTGAAGTGCTCGTGTTCCATCAAGAATGCCACGGAATTGCCGCCTTTTCCGGAACTAAAATCTTTCCAGATCTGTTTGACCGGCGACACCATGAATGATGGCGATCGTTCGTCGGAAAATGGGCTAAGTCCTTTGAAATTACTTCCGGCGCGCTTTAATTGTACGAAATCGCCAATCACCTCTTCTACTCGAGCGGTTTCGAAAACGGTGTCTATGGTGGCTTTTGAGATCAATTTTCAGGTTCAGATTTGCAAAGGTTCAAAGTTACAAAGTTTACCGTTTAAAGTTGAAGGTTTAAGGTTTAAAGTTTAAGGTTTTGAAATTGAATGCTGAGGTTGCTATTGACACTAGTGTCCTAGCCCCGATAGCAATGGAAATCCTTTTGCCGCCAGCTGCAAGGCGGGAAAAGATTGGAATGGATAGCGGGAAATAGCTCCAAACCAAAAAAAGCGGCTCTTTCGAAACGCCTTTTACTCGATATATAACAATACCATTAACACTTATAAAATAGCCCACTCTACTTGTTCTTTTTCTCCAATCCTTCCTTAAAAAATAATTCCGTAGCTAAGGCTATGCAATGATTTTTAGCGTTGTCTTGAAAAAAAATAACTTCCCATCTTTTGACTATTTTATAAATGCTAATGGTATGACCTAACAAATTTAAAGGAGATCGAAACGCACGCCCAGCGAGATATTGTTCTGATCGACTGCGTTGTTTTTGAACAGCGGATTCAAATCGTATTTCACATACAAGCTGGTTTCTCCGTAACCTACGTAGGCACTCACACCATAGATAAAATCGTTGACATTGAAATTGCCTTTGGTGACTGATTTGGTTTTGTAGCCATCGTCATTGTAGCGTAGGATTTGTTTTGATTTTACGTTAAGTCCTGCATATCCACCGACTCCTAAGCGGAAACCTTCGTGCGATTTGAAAGCCTTTTTCCCGTCAATCGTTTTGCTGCCCGAAAAGTCGAATTCAAGGTGCAAAGGCACGACGATATACACATTTCTGAAACGGGAATCTTTTAGATTAATTGGTGATGTTTCGAGGCTGGTCTCTGAGCCGTTGTCAACAAAATAACGATTGTCTGTTGGGCGCAGGTTGTTGTACATTACGGAAATTCCGTATTTGGCGTGCAACAGGTTGTCATTTTTCATGATGCGTGTGTTCCATGTTGTCCCCCACTCATAAAAGTGCGAACCGGCATACCTGTAGTCTGAACCTGCAATTTTTCCGTCGGTCGCTAAATTATTGGCACCGAAGGCGAAAACAAATTGGGAAGTCGTTCTTGGTTCGCCTTTGTGTCGTCTGATAGAATCATTTTTTGAACTCCAGTGAAACGTGAAGGTTTTTGAACCGTCATCTTTCAATTTGCCATCAACTTTTTGTTGTACCAGATCTCTTAATTCGGTTTCGTATTCGTTGACTTTGGTTTCGATATTTTTGGCGCGCATTTCTGCGAGTTGGAGTTTTTTATCGTCGGCTTGCTTGTCGGTGATGGTGCCGGCTTCCAGTTCTTTGTTGACGGCATCAACCTCTGTTTTTAGGGTTGCTTTTTCTTGTTTGGTAACCGCTTCGATCTTGTCGGCGATGGCTTTTGCTTTGTCTTCAAATTTTTCCTGCCCCATCATTTTGCTAGCAAAAAGGCATAGGAGTAGCGCTAAGTAAATGGTAAAATTTCTCATGGTGTTTTGATTTTAAATTGTTTTTGATTGTTTACTCTTTGTTTCTGTTGGCGAGTGCCGTTTTGATTGTTTTGTAATTTTTATTGGCTTTGACCAAAACCCTTTCGGTGAAGGAAAGATCTGGCTGGTCTCCGTCAACTTGTGAAAGCAGGTAGTTGGCATCGACTTTCACGGTTGGTTTGGAAGTTACGGTTTGATTGTTGTCTACAGCAGCGACAAGCTCGTCAGCTTTGGCGTTGTTTGTTTTGATGGTTCCGTTCTGTTCCGAATTTTGATTGATGATTGTTTTTGTTGGCTGATTTTGTGCAATTTGATTTTGATTTTTTTCAATAACGGGAAGCGCTTCTTTGGTTACTGATTTTGATTGCTGCGCCAGTTCGCTAGCGCTCGTGTGGTGATTTTGATTATTGATTGTTTTGATTGATGCCTTTGTTGTCGCAATGATATTATCGTTATTACTTTCTGTATTTGTATGGGTTGGCGTTGCGATTGTTGGCGCTACAGTTGTGTTTAAAGGCGCTTTTTCGTCTATAACCACATTATGACCTTTGTCGATAATTGCTTCGGTTTGGCTGAAAAATATTGTTCCAATCAATATAAATCCCAAAAAACTTGCTGCAATGTACAACCAGCCGTAGCCGCGTTTTGATTTTTTTTCTTCGGCAACCGTTAGCATGGCGTCGAGCCTATCCCAAGCCATTGGCGATGGTATGATGGTTCTTTGCTCCAGCTTATTTTTTATCTGTTTTTCGAATTTATTCGGTTCCATTGCTGTAATTTTTTAATTTGTTAACCTGATCCTGCAACATTTTTCTGGCGTGCGACAATTGCGATTTTGATGTGCCTTCATTAATCCCAAGCATGTCTGCGATTTCCTTGTGTTTAAATCCTTCGATGGCATACAAGTTGAAAATCATTTTGTAGCCATCCGGCAGATTGTCTATCAAGAACTGAATGTCTTCAACTGAAAATTTACTTTCTATATTGTTGAAGCCGTCTTCCTTATAATATTCATCTTCCAGAAAATTCACTTTCTTTTGTACCCTAATAAACGATATGCATTCATTTACCATTATCCTTCTGATCCATCCTTCAAAACTGCCTTTGTGCTCAAAATTTTTCAGGTTGGTGAACACTTTCATAAAAGCTGTAATCATTATGTCTTCTGCTTGATGCAAATCTTTGATGTACTGGCGGCAAACGCTCAACATCTTCGGGGAAAATTTTGTGTAAATCTTCTGCTGTGCATGTCGGTTGTTTTCGACGGCCAGTTGGATGATTTCGTTTTCTTCTTGATGTAAGTTGATTACTTTCATTTTAAAAAATTTCAATTTCAAGCTCAAAAGTCAATTTCAAATTGTACTGAAGTACAAATCTTATCTTCTATTTACCATTGTTTTATTTTTCGAACTTACAATTGATTTTTGATATTGCTATTGATTTTTGCAATTGTTACAGTGTTCTATTAGCATAGACGAGATTGGTTGAAAAAACGTTGCATGGGGTAATTAAATAATTTGAAAATTAGATAATGAGACAATTAAAACGCCTGCAAATACTAGGCATAAGCGATTAAAAAAAAATTAAAAAATTTCTATTTTTCCGCAAACCAGACATTTTCTAATTATCTAATTTTCAAATTATCTAATTATTTTTTCCTTTCGATGACGTAATTCACCATCAAAATCAGCGCTTCCTTGTAAGGAGAATCTGGATAATTTTGCAAAAGTAGCAATGCTTCTTGTTGGAATTCGATCATTTTATTTTCGGCGTAAGCCAAACCGTTATGGTCAATTACAAAAGCGATGACTTCTTTCACGCGTTTTTTGTCCTTATTATGATTTTTGATGGAGTTGATGACCCAACTTTTTTCTTTTGATGTACAATTGTTCAATATGTGAATCAATGGCAGCGTCATTTTTTGTTCCTTGATATCGATTCCGGTGGGTTTGCCAATGGCGTCGTCGGTATAATCGAATAAATCATCTTTGATCTGAAAAGCCATTCCTATAAGTTCTCCGAATTTGCGCATGTTCTCCACTTCGATTTCATCTTCAATCATCGATCTTGCGCCAAGTGCACAACAGGCAGCAATTAAAGTTGCGGTTTTTTGACGGATGATTTCGTAATAAATATCTTCGGTAATATCAAGCCTCCTCGCCTTTTCTATCTGCAACAATTCGCCTTCACTCATTTCGCGCACTGCGACAGAGATGATTTTCAACAAATCAAAATCGCCGTTATCTATGGAAAGTAGCAAACCTTTTGACAGTAAATAATCGCCAACGAGCACAGCAATTTTATTCTTCCAAAGCGCATTGATGGAAAAAAAACCACGCCTGCGGTTGCTATCATCAACAACATCATCATGGACTAAAGTGGCTGTATGAATCAGTTCGATGACCGAAGCACCGCGATAAGTGCGTTCGTTGACTTGTCCGCCAGAAACCATTTTGGCTGTCAGAAATACGAACATTGGCCGCATCTGCTTGCCTTTTCGATTGACAATATAATAGGTAATACGATTGAGCAAAGCCACTTTGGAAGACATTGCGTCGTGAAACTTCTTCTCGAAAAGTTCCATTTCCTGAAATATAGGCTGCTTGATTTGCTCGGTAATTTTCATCGTTTCAAAAGTACGAAATTATACAACCATTTGGGAAGCTGATAAAAAATTTGGCTTTGGTTAAACCTTTCTTAAAATTGTGCGTCCTATATAAAACTTTAATTCAAAAAAAATATGAAAACTAAAATTTTACTCGCAGCGCTATTTTTGTCTGCATTGACAATAGGCTGTAACGGGAATGACGACAATGAAACTGTGTCTTTCACCGCAGAAGAAGCGACCGCAAATGCCCAACTCGACATCATGAACAACGATGTTTCACAGATTGTAGAAAACCAAGCAACCGCTCAGGATGGATTTACCGGAAGAGATAGCCAGGATGCTCAGGACTACTTGCCTACTTGCGCTACAGTAACAAGAATTCCCGAATTCGGAACCGGACTTGAAACAGGTCAGCTTGTTACAAAAACCATTGATTTCGGAACATCTGGTTGCCCGCTTAGCAATGGGAACATACTAAAAGGAAAAATCATCGTGACTTTTACCTACGAGCCAAATGCAACTTCCCATACCATCAATTATACTTTTGATAATTTCTACCATAACGCGATAAAATTTGATGGCAACAAAACTTTCACAAGAGTAATGGGTACCAGTAGCGCCAATGCCGAAACGCATCCAATCGTAACCATGAACATGGATTTCACGGCTACTTTCCCGAACGGAAATGTCTATCACAGGGTCGGCAGTCGCGTTCGCGAAATTACAGCAGGTTTCAATACACCAAATATTCTGGCAGACAATGTGTATCAGGTAACAGGAAGCTGGACAACCACTTTGGCAGGAACACCTGTATTATCAAGCACTATTACAACGCCATTAATCGTAAAATTGAACTGCGGCAATATTGTTGAAGGTGTGATTGAATATGAAAGAAACGGCAATACCGCTAGTTTGGATTATGGCGATGGCGAATGTGATAATCAGGCAGTTTTTACTTTTAACGGAACACCGCATACTATTGTATTGGGGAATTAAATGAGGAAAATCCCAAATTCCAATGTAGTAATATTGGGATTTGGGATTTATTATTTGAAATTTATCTTTCTATGCTTCTTTATTCGCCAATTGACCACAAGCCGCATCGATATCCTTGCCACGGCTACGGCGCACTTTAGCCACGATACCATTCGCTTCAAGTGCTTTGATGTAAGCCATAATCGACGCTTCTGAAGCTTGCTGAAATTCGCCGTCGTCAATCGGATTGTATTCGATTAAATTGACTTTACACGGCACATATTTGCAAAATTTTACGAGCGCATCAATAGACGCTTTGTTGTCATTGATGTCTTTCCACACCACATATTCATACGTGATTTTGCTGCGGGTTTTGTTGTACCAATATTCAAGCGATTCACGCAAATCTGCTAAAGGAAAATTTTTACTGAAGGGCATAATATGCGAACGAATCTCATCAATTGCCGAATGCAACGAAACCGCAAGTTTAAATTTCACTTCATCATCGGCTAACTTCTTAATCATTTTTGGAACTCCGGATGTAGAAACCGTAATTCGCTTTGGCGACATATTCAACCCTTCGGATGACGTAATCATATCAATCGCCTTGAGAACGTTATTGTAATTCATTAACGGTTCGCCCATCCCCATAAAAACAATATTCGAAAGCGGATGATTATGATACAATCGGCTTTCTTTGTCGATGGCAATCACCTGATCGTAAATTTCGTCTGGATTTAAATTGCGCATTCTTTTGAGTCGTGCCGTAGCACAGAAATTACAATCCAAGCTGCAGCCCACTTGACTCGAAACACAAGCTGTTGTCCGCGTTAGTGTTGGAATCAAAACCGATTCAACCACCAACCCATCGTGCAAACGGACAGCATTTTTTACGGTGCCATCTGAACTGCGCTGCATTTGATCAACTTTGATGTGGTTGATTACGAAGTTTTCCTCCAACATCATTCGTGTAGTTTTGGCAACATTGGTCATGTCTTCAAAACTGTGCGCACCTTTGCTCCAAAGCCATTCATAAACCTGATTGCCGCGAAATGCCTGATCGCCATTGGCTACAAAAAATTCGCGAAGCTGGTCTTTGGATAAGGAACGGATGTCTTTTTTCTGGATTTCCATAGTGCAAATTTAATGGTTATTTGTGGATTTGTCAATTCGATAATTTGATAACTTTGGCAAAAACAACAGCAATGCATTTCCTATCCGAAGATTTAGAAGATTATATCGAGCAGCATTCCGAAAAAGAACCGGAATTACTGGCACAATTAAACAAGGAAACCTATCAGAAAATCCTTTTACCAAGGATGCTCAGCGGACATTTTCAAGGCCGTGTCTTGAGCATGCTGTCGAAATTAATCCGCCCAGTAAATGTTCTCGAAATCGGCACTTATACGGGTTATGCGACTTTATGCCTTTGCGAAGGAATGCTGGAAAACGGACAAATGCACACCATTGACATTAAAGAAGAATTGGTAGATTTTCAGCGGAAATATTTTGATTTATCGTCTTGGGGAAAGCAGATTTTCCAGCATTTGGATGAGGCGACCAACGTAATTCCGACATTAGATTTAAAATTTGATCTTGTTTTTATTGATGCCGACAAAGAAAACTACATTCGTTATTATGAGCTGATTGTTCCGAAAATGAACAAAGGCGGTATCATCTTATCCGACAATGTTTTATGGAGCGGAAAAGTCGTTCAGGAAGTCGATCCAAAAGACCTCAGTACAAATATTTTACTGCAATACAACAAAATTTTAAAAGAAGATCCAAGAGTGGAAACCGTCTTATTGCCCATTCGTGACGGGCTCACTGTTAGTCGGGTGGTCTAAATTTTCCTTTTGTTTCGGGAAAAACCTATCGCGCAAATAGGCATACAATCTAACCATTAGATAACCCATCAATAATCCCCAGATGTAACCGCAAAGGATATCGCCTGGATAATGTAATCCCAGGTAAATTCTACTGTAAGCAAAAATTAACGGCCATAGGAAAATAAATCCCATATATTTTATATACGGTTTCAAAACGGTATAAAGAAAAAACGCCGCCGCCATAGAATTGGATGCATGACCCGAAATAAAACTAAAACTACTACTGGTTTTTACCGCACGAATAATTCCGTCAAGACTTGGATCGCTTCCGGGACGCAATCGCATGAAACGGTATTTAAAAAAATGGTTTGTAGTTTGGTCTGTTAATGTAATCAGTAACGCCATCAGCAAAATAATCATAACAGCATGGCGCCATCCAAGATGCTTAAAAACCAAATAGGCGATAATCAAAAAAAATGGAATCCAGTTGATTTGTTTGGTAATGAAAAGCCATAAGCCGTCAAAACGCTCAGATCCTAATGAATTCAGGTAAATAAAAACGTCACGATCGAGGTGCAACAAATAATCCAACATTAATTTTGTCTTTTGATGGGTCCGGTAGCAATGTCTTCAATGTTCTCTTTAGCCTTGTTGATTTCGGTATCAATATCGGCAGTAATGCTATTTATATGCATCGGGTCTTGCGGAATATCCTGCGTCAGGTTCCTGAAATTCTGCTGAATCCCTTCGAGTTCTTGATTAATCCCGGAATTTTCAGTCATTTTTTTGATGTTGTGCTTGACGCTATCAATTTCCTCAGTAAGTCCGCCGGTGAGCGATTTTACATCGAATCCGTTTTCTTCGGCACTTTTGGTAATTTCAGATTTTATATCGTTGGTCGCGTTTTTTAGCTGGGCCAGTCCTTTGGCCAAATTTCGCGCCACTTCAGGAATATTTTTCGAACCAAAAAGCATTATTGCAACGATAATGATTAAAAAAAGTTCGCTTCCGTCAATTCCAAACATAGCAATTTATTTTAGGTAATTATGAGAAAACAAAGTTACGCTTTTCTGCGTGTTTAAAAACCGGCAGCGCTTATTTTTGGGTTTTCGTTAAGCAAAATAAAACATTTATCTTATTCTTTCAACGACAAATCGTAGTCCTTTTTTTTCTGGATGAGGAAATCTATCAGTTCAAGCTCTTTTTTTACTTCAAGCAACGATCTTGCCTTTGTGTCATTTTCGCAAAAAGAAAGGAATAAACCGATTTCATCTGCTTTAATCTTTAATACTTCTAGAAAGAAATTGTCTGATACTCTGTCCCTGACCGCTTCTTGGAAAATCTTTTCTGAGGTAAAAATAATTTTCTCGGGCTTTGGCTTGCTCTTGCCCAGTCTTAAGTATCTTCGGCCAATCTGCATAAAGTTTACCATGAATCTCGGATCGTTATAACCCGGCATCAATGTGTTTTCCGGTGATGTATAGGCGTCGGCAGTATAAATGGCTATTGGCGATATCTCAGGTTTTATTACAGGAAATGTGATTACCTTAAAGTTCTTTTCGTCTTTTTCAAGATTTCCCGTCAGTGAATGCGCCCCTACCTTCACCTCGTCGAGTGGATTGATATATTTTTGAAGTTTTACCCGTACAACCTTCACCAGAAAATCACCTTTAGTGACTATTATCCGCTTAGCATCGAAAGTCTGGCTCGTAAAAAGCAGTGTGTCTTTTTCGCGCGCATACATAAAAAATTCGCCTTTCTCATCAGAAATCACAAGCTTTCCCGAACTGATATTGGTGATGTTAATATTGCCAACACCAATAGAATCAGCAACAATTTCACCCCGGATCAACTCGCGCGGAATTTGTTGTGCGAAACAAACCTGCATCAAAAACAGTGAAAAAGTAACGAGCAATTTATTTATTCTCTTCATTTAATAAAGTAATATATTGTAGCGCCAGTGTGGTCGTTACAAAAGTTACCATTTCAGTGTTTTTCGAATTCAATGCCTCCTCTATTTTTTTATCTTCAACACAATAATATTCGAAGCCGATGACATATTCAGTTGGAATTTTTAATGTTTCCGTAAAATATTTTTCTTCATATAAATCGGATAATTTCTTTAGTAAGATTTCCTTTTTTTCTACTTCTAATTCTGCCTTTAACAAGGCTGTACGCCCTGAAATCCAGTTGATTAAAGGATCTACCGACATTGCCGCACCAATCATATTCCCGACACCAAACGACGGATCCAGTGATGTTGCCGTTTTTAAACGGCGTTCTGCCGGCGTATAACTTTTTGGCATTCTTTGTAAAATTCCCAAATCGACAGCGTTGATATTTTTATAGGTATTGATCTCTACCACATCAAGTTGATTGATCTTTGACGTCATTTCAACAATCATAGTTGCGATTTTGTAATCTTCGTCACTGATAATTCTGCGCATCAAATCGAGTTGTATTGCCGAAAAAACCAAAACGTCATCGGATTTCGCCATAATGGTAAAATCACCTTTGCTGTTAGAAATCGCCTCTTTTTCGTTGACCAAATTGATAATATGAACACCTTCCGGAGAAGCATTTTTCACGATAATTCTTCCATTAAGCAGCTTGTCTTCCTGAGCGAAAGCCATTTGCCCCAACAATGCAAAGAATACTATTATCGCGTTTTTGTTCATTCAATCTTTGAATTTCGATGTTCTTATGCCTAAAAGCAACTTATTCAAAATTACTTCTTTTCGGCGACAACCAGCATTTTATTGTAGGAATCTGCCAGTTTGCTCATAATAAATTCGGTGTTAATCCTATCCGTTTGGTTTATGGCCTTCACAAAATCAGCATCTTCAATGAGATAATATTTGAATCCGTTGACATAATCTGTTGGGATTTTTAGCTTTTCCGTAAAAAAATCAGCTTCAAATTGATTGTCGATTTTTTGCAACAAAAGTTCCTTATTTTCAATCTGCAATTCTTTTTTCTTTTGCTTAGTACGTCCGGAAATTTTATTAAAAATAGGATCTAGTTCCATACCGCCGCTGATAATTTTTAAAAGATGCCAAGCCTTAAAATCGCCAGCAGTTCTTAGTCTTCTTTCCGCAGCTGTTTTGCTTTTGATGGCCGTTGGTATTATCCGCAAATCGACCGCATTAATATTGGAATTCACTGTAACTTCATCCAATTCGTTGATTTTAGAAGTCATCCTGACGAAAAATTTTCCAGATTTGTACTCGCCTTCGCTGATGATTTTCTTAGTCACATTAAGATGTACAGCCGAAAACAACAAAGTATCTCCGGATTTGGCTGTGATAACGAAAATCCCTTTGGCATCAACAACTGTCTGTTGTTTGTTGGTAACATTCACAATTTCAACGCCCGCCGGAGTCGCATCACTTATACTAATTTCGCCACTCAACAGCTTATTTTCTTGACCAAAAGCAAGTTGGACAAAAAAAAGTAGTAATAAAATACTATTTTTTTTCATTTTGCAGCGCATTGAATTTTTCTGCCAGTTCAATAACGAGCAATTCGGCCATAAATCTGTTCTTGGAATTTAAGGTTTCGGCGAATTTTTTGTCCTCAACGAGGTAATAATGAAACGCCTGAATTTTGTCTTTTTCGATACACCATTTTTGTGTGTATAAATATTCTTCAAAAAAACCGTCTAATTTTTGAAGTAAAAATTCTTTTTTTTCTGTTTCAATATTAGCAAGCAACATCTTTTTTCTGCCACTGAAGATATTGAGCAAGTCGTCTAACGGACTGCTTTCAGATGCATAAAGTCTGCGCTCAGCCGGCGTCAGCGATTTTATATTTTTTGGAATAATGCCCAATGAAACGGCATTGATGCTATTGTTGATTTTCACTTCCTCCAATTCGTTGATTTTGGAAGTCATCACCACAGAAAAAATTCCCGACTTATAGTCTGAATCTTCTATGATTTTGCGCATCAAATCGAGGTGTATGGCCGAAAAAACCAATACATCATCCGGTTTAGCGGCAATACTAAAATCACCGACAGCATCAGAAATGGTTTCTTTTTCATTTACCAAATTGATAATATGCACACCTTGAGGAGTTGCATCTTTAACGCTGATTTTGCCTTTGATTATTTTTTCTTGTTGCGAAAAAATGAACATTGGAATCAGCAGCAAAATAAAATAAAAAAATGTATTTTTTTGTCTCACAAGCAATTCAGTATTTTGTATTTTGTCGCCAATTCGCCCATAATGAAACGCGTTAATTCCTTTTTATTCGAATCGAGAACATTCGTAAAATGGGTGTCTTCAACAATAAAATATTGAAATGCTTTAACCAATTCAGAAGGAATCTTCAATTCATCAATAAAGATGGCATCTTCATACAATTCCCTGATTTTTTCCAGCCAGAACTCTTTTTTCTCTGTCGCAAAATCGCGTTTGAGCTGCGCTGCTCTTCCTGAAATGGCATTCAATAAAGGGTCTACTGCCAAAAACCCTTTCGTTCCGGCTTTGAGTCTTCTTTCTGCTGGCGTATAACTTTTCACTCCGGCTGGAATAATGCCTAGAGCTACTGCGTTGATATTTTTGTATTGTACGATGACAACTTCGCTCAGTTGGTTGACAACGGGTTCCATTTTTACAAAGAATACTTCCTTTTGGATATCTTCTTCCTTGATCACCATTTTTATTGCGTTGAATTGTACTGCTGAAAACATTAATGTATCGCCTGCCTGAATAGGAATCGAGAAATAACCATCCGCATCAGAAACCGTATATTTTTCAGTTTGGACATTCACGATGTTAATGTCGGAGGCATTGGAAATTCCGGCAATTATTTTCCCTTTGCCAATTTTGCGCGAATTTTCTTGTGACCACGACGTTACTGTCAACAATAGAACGAAGAAAAAAAACAAATGCCTGATCATTTTTAGAAAATTTTGAATGGGGTTTATAACTGCGTAACCGAGGTAAAAGTATCTTATAGTACTCTAAATTAATTACTAACGCAATCGTAAATTTGTGTTAATTAAAAATCTCAAAAACTGATTACACGCAATAAGATTTTTTACCTTTAAGCCACAAAATAAACTCGAATGAAAAATATGATTATCGCGAGTACCTCAACGCTTCATGGCGGCGGTTACCTCGACTATATTTTGCCGGAACTTTCTGTGCTTTTCGCCGCTTGTAAATCGGTTCTTTTTATTCCATATGCAAGGCCTGGCGGGATTTCACACGATGCCTATACCGATAAAGTGCGCGAGGCATTTGCCAAAATAAACATTACCGTAAATGGGCTTCACGAGTTTGAAACGCCAATTGATGCTGTCCGTCAAGCGGAAGGGATTTTTACCGGCGGCGGCAATACATTCCTACTCGTCACGCAGTTGTATCAATTTAAGGTAATGGATGTTGTGGCAGAAGTCGTGAAATCCGGAACACCTTATTTGGGTTCAAGCGCTGGCAGCAATATCACTGGATTGACGATGCAAACGACCAATGACATGCCGATTATATATCCGCCGGATTTTCGGACGTTGGGATTGATTCCGTTCAATTTGAATCCGCATTATCTTGATACTGATTTGCAATCGAAGCACATGGGCGAAACGCGTGAAACCCGAATTAAAGAGTTCCATCAGTTCAATTCACTTCCGGTTTTAGGATTGCGAGAAGGCAGTTGGCTGGAAGTAAAAGGTGAGAAAATCACTTTAAAAGGTGGTTTGACGGCGCGGCTTTTTAGGCAAAATCAGGAAGCTAAGGAATTGGAAAGTGATTGGGATTTGGGATTTGTGAAGTAACCGCTGAAACAATTAACAGCAAAGGAAAGAAGTTTCACACAAAGTTTCGCAAAGCTGTATTCTCATGAAAACGTGTAAACTTTTTCCCTTCGCGAAAAAACTGGTACACTTTGCGGTGAAATTTGCAAACTTTGCGGTAAAAAAAATCCCAAACTTTCGTTTGGGATTCGAAGAGCGGAAGACGAGGCTCGAACTCGCGACAACCAGCTTGGAAGGCTGGAGCTCTACCAACTGAGCTACTTCCGCATTAACACGGTGCAAATATAAGTAATAAGTTTTTTTAGATGCAAGTTTTTTTTGAAAAATAATATTGTTGTCGGATTTCGCTAAAACTAAAAAAATCAATGAACGCCGTAACCGTTTTACTTTTAAAAAGTTATACTTTTATTGGCACCCAATACACTTAAAAAATAAGTATGCCATTTATTCAAGAAATTAGTGCTTCTGCTACGATTCCGATGCGGCATATTGTTCTGAGGCATGGAAAACCGATAGAAAGCTGCTGGTTTGACGGCGACGAATTACCTTCCACATTTCATTTTGGTTATTTTGATGAAGATAATCTGCTCGGCGTTATATCTGTTTTCGAAAACCAAAATCCAAAATTTTTCGAAGAAAAGCAGTTTCAAATACGTGGAATGGCCGTTTCTCCATTATATCAAAAACTCGGAATCGGCGCACAACTCGTACAATTCGCAGAAAAGGAAATCGCAAAAAAAAGAGGCAAAATCATCTGGTTTAACGCCAGAATTACTACCTCTGAATTTTATATAAAATTGAATTATAACATTTCAGGTAGCGTTTTTGACATTAAAGATGTCGGCTTGCACTACCTGATGTTTCGCAAATTGAACTAAGAAATCATATTTACAGTTGGTTTTTTACACCTGCATGGATGATAAATATAAAGACAAGATTTGTCTTTTATCGCATTGATAATTGCCGCCGTCATCTCTACAGGAATGGCAGGACAGCCTAAACTTCTGCCCAATCTGTGGTTATTTTTGATGAATGATTCCGACACATAATCGGCACCATGCATTACAACTGAACGGTTTCTGGCGTTGTCATTGACGCCTTTTTCCAAGCCATTTAAATAAAGTGAGGCGCCGTGTTTTCCATTATAAATTGAACCTGTAGCATAAAATCCGAGGCTGCTTTTATAGGATTCTGCCGCATTCGAAAACGTTTTGGCAAATTCATCACCGGTATTGCGACCGTGCGCCACAAGCGTATTGTATAAGATTGTATTCGTAGTCAAATCGATCACCCAAAGTCTTTTCTGGTTAGACGACATGCTAAAATCAATAAGCGTCAGAATATCTCTCGAAACCAATCCTTTTGCTTTCAAATCATAAAAACCTTCCAATGCATTGGTAAAGCTTTCCAAATTAGGAATAGATAAATGATTAGCATTCAGTTGATTATATACAGTGAGAGCCTTACTTTCAACCTTCATTTCGGTTTTGGCGGCGATAGCATTTGAATGTAACTGTATTGCTGTTCCGTCAGAAAATATTGACAGAAAGAAGAAGAATAATGGGGTTAACCTGTAAATCATTGAATATCTTTAAGTTAGTAGGTCTGCAAAAATACAAAAAGCATACCCAAAAGCAAATCTAAGGTACCTTTTAACAGTAATTAAACATTTGATGTTGGTTACATAACGCATCTTTTCAAAATTAATTATAATGGTATGATTGCAAATGCGCCTTTAATTTCTATTTTTGTGCTGCCAACCAAACCACTATGAACCAGATTTCTAAGCTGTTTTTTGTTATTATTTTTATAAACTCTTATGGGATTTTTGCGCAGAAAAAAATAATTCAGGCAAAATTAACTGCCGAAAAAATCACTATTGACGGCAAATTCAATGAAGCCGTTTGGAACACTGCTCCTATCGCTACTGATTTTATAATGTACCAACCAGACAACGGAAAATCCGTTAATGAAAATAGAAAAACAGAAGTACGCATTTTATATGACAATGAAGCGGTTTACATTTCGGCAACTTTATATGACGATGAACCATCAAAAATTCTAAAAGAAATAACACAACGGGATAATGTTGGAACTGCAGATGTTTTTGGAGTTTTTATTAATGGTTTCAATGATGGACAGCAGGATTTTCAGTTTTTTGTAAGTGCTTCCGGCGTACAAATGGACCGACTTGCCACCGAAGACGGACAGGTCTCCCCCAATAATTTCGATCAGGATTTTTCATGGGATGCGATTTGGGACAGCGAAGTGAAGCTTACTGATACTGGTTGGGCTGTCGAAATGAAAATTCCTTATGCGGCTTTGCGATTCTCAAATGCAAATGTGCAAACTTGGGGGTTAAATTTTTACCGAGGCATCCGTCGTGATCGCCAACATTATACGTGGAATCCAATTAATACACAGACAGAATCCGTGCGTAACCAAAGCGGTGTGCTCGAAGGCATTGAGAATATAAAACCGCCAACGCGACTTTTCTTCATTCCGTATTCTTCTTATTATTATGAGAAAAACCAATCCGGTTCTGCCAATAAATTCAAAGTAGGAATGGATCTTAAATATGGCATCAACGATTCTTTTACGCTTGACGCAATACTCGTTCCCGATTTCGGACAGACCAAATTCGACAATGTGATCTTAAATTTGAGTCCGTATGAACAACAATTCACCGAAAATCGTCCATTCTTCACCGAAGGCACCGACTTGTTCAGCAAAGCAAATCTGGTTTACACGAGAAGAATCGGTGCTGCACCAAAATTTGTTCCCGAAGACTTTGACGCTTCAACTGAAACCGTCATCGATAAGCCTGCGACAGTAAATCTGCTGAACGCTGTAAAAATATCCGGAAGAACCAAAAATGGTCTTGGCATAGGATTCTTGAATGCCATTACCGAAAAAACGTATGGAACGATTGAAAACACGGTGACAGGCGAAAAAAGAAAAGGTATTGTAGAACCACTTACCAATTATAATGTGTTGGTTTTGGACCAGCGTTTTAACCAAAATTCGTCTGTTTCGTTAACCAATACCAACGTAATGAGAAATGGTCATTATCGCGACGCCAATGCAACGGCACTTTTATTCGACCTCAACACCAAAAACAACGACTATAATCTTTCGGGCGATTTTAAATACAGTCAGGTATATACAGCCGAAGATTACAACGGCTTCAAGACTTCACTAAATTTTGAAAAGACAAAAGGCAAGTACCGTTATTCTGTTTTCGGGAAATATATTTCAGGAAAGTATGACATTAACGATTTGGGAATTGCATTCCAGAACAATTATCACAACGTATATGCCGATGCCAGTTACAGGATTTTGAATCCAACAAAATGGTTCAATACTTTTCGGATGGATTTGAAATCGAGTATTGAAATACAAAATACAACCGGAAAAATCCAAGATAACTTTTACAATTTCGGAGCGGAAGGCAATTCTGTTAACAATGATTATTACAAGATTTTTGTGCAAATCAATCCTTTAACGACTTTCGATTTTTATCAGCCACAAGTTACCGGACGGTATTCTTATGTCCCGAGGAGTTTCAGTTCTTTCTTCGTATTTTCTTCTAATTACAACCGAACTTTCGCAATCGATATACAACCATCAGTCAAATTTTACGACGAAAACAGAAGAATCGATTATGGTTTTTATGTAAGTCCGCGCTACCGTGTTAACGACAAAATCTTGTTGATTTATTCGTTTAATTATTTTAGAAACCTCAACGATCGAGGCTCTGTCTATGTTGCCAATACGTTAAACGATATTTATTATACACAACGCAACGTAAAAACCATTACCAACGAATTTAGCGGAAAGTTAGCACTTAATAATAAAATGACCATCAACCTAACAGCGCGCTATTATTGGCTGGCATTGCAGAACAAGCGCAATTTTATTTTGCAGAACAACGGCTATGTGACCGATGCGGCTTTTGTACCGGATTTGGATGAAAACTTTAGTGCGTGGAATTTTGATCTTTCTTATTCGTGGTGGTTTGCTCCGGCAAGTCAGATTACAGTATTATACCGCAACAATGCACAAGATTATTCTCAGATCATCGATCATAGTTTTGGCAATAATTTTAAAAATTTGTTTAGCGAAAATCTGAATAATATTTTTTCGGTAAGTTTCCGTTATTATATCGATTATAACACTGCAAAGCGCTGGTTTTAAATTGCTTTGGATTTAAAAATTAATTATATTTGAGGATTACAATAAAATAATTTACGATGAGAAAATTTTACACTTTATTTTTATTACTAATTGGTTTTTGTAGCTTTTCGCAGGTTTACAATGTACAGCCGATAACGCACCAAATGTATCAGGGCACTGCTACTGTGCAATTTTCTGGAGACGATACTTATTCTGGTGTAATTCCGATTCCTTTCCCCTTTAATTTTTATGGCACTACTTATTCTAATCTTTTGGTAAGCTCGAACGGGTATGTAACTTTTGACACCAGCACTCCAAACGCGCTTTCACCGTGGAGCTTTAACGTTGCTATTCCAAACCCCACTTTTCCTACTAAAAACGCAATTTTCGGTATCTATACTGATTTGAACAATGTGAATTCAACTGGAAATTATTTCACCGGAATCAGTGGCACAGCACCCAATAGGAAATTTGTCATCAACTTCATCAATGTGCCATTTTTTCAATGTACAACCTCACATCTGACATCCCAAATCATCCTTTATGAATCTACAAACATCATAGACGTACAAGTACTCGAAAAACAAGCATGCGCAACTTGGAACAGCGGAAATGCATTGTTAGGTGTTCTCGACGCCTCAGGCGCTAACGGCATCGCAGCTCCGGGCAGAAACACCAGTTCGTGGAGCGCAACAAACGAGGGCTGGCGATTTACACCTTACTCTGAAACACAACCGGTACTGGTCACATTTTGTTCCATTACTAATGCAACAGTTAGTCTTACGCCGATGATGACCGGAATTTTTTCGAACGCCACTTTCTATACATCAACTACAGATGCACTAACCAATTCAAATCCGATTAACCCGTCAACTTTTGTGCCTGTAACTAATCCACAAACGCTTTATGCTTTGTTGAATAACGGAACAATAGATATGCTTCCCGTGACGATTTCGACGGTCGATTGTGGAACTGACGCGGATACGGATGCAATTCCAACTGCCGAAGAAGACATCAATAACGATGGAAATCTTGCTAATGACGACACCGATGGTGATGGCATGCCAAATTATCTTGACGATGACGATGATGGCGATTTGGTGCTTACGAACATTGAGCTAATCAATCTTGGCGGAAGAACTTCCACCTATCAAGATACAGATAACGACGGAATTGCAAATTATCTGGACATCGACGATGATGGTGACGGTATTATTTCCATCAACGAAGATTACAACAACAATGGCAATTTGCAAGATGACGATTTGAATACAAATGGCGTTCCGGATTATCTTGACGCATCGGTTTTGGGTATTAACGAACCAATTGCTGCGACTTTCAACATTACAGTTTTCCCAAACCCAGTGCAAGACAAAGTAACTGTTAAAGGCAATACCAACTTGCAAATGCAGGACATTCAGGTTTTATCGCTTACAGGCCAGGTTATTGAAACAAAATTCAATGCTTCTGGAGACAATACGTTTGAAATTAACACTTCAAAATTATCCTCCGGAATTTATCTTTTAGTCATTAAGAGCAATGATCTTTTATATACTCGAAAAATCTCAAAAAAATAAAGCTGCTTTACAGCTATTTTTCAAAAGTGTCCGTTGTAATGACGGACACTTTTATTTTAATTAAATTTTAGCATTCCTAATAATCGACGGTTTCATAAATGATTATCTTTGCGAAAAACAATGCCATGCATAAAAAAGTAATCCTCATGATATTAGACGGCTGGGGGAAATCTCCTGACCCAAAAGTATCAGCTCCAGACAACGCCAATATTCCGTTCATTAATAGTTTATTCACTAGATATCCAACTGCCGAACTCAGGACCGACGGACTCAACGTAGGCTTGCCTGAAGGTCAAATGGGAAACTCAGAAGTAGGCCACATGAACCTAGGCGCTGGCAGGATTATATATCAGGATCTTGTAAAAATAAATTTGGCTGTTGCTGAAAAAACGTTGAACAATGAACCTGTTCTTGCTACGGCTTTTCAATATGCCAAAGACAACAATAAAAATGTGCACATTTTAGGTTTGGTTTCTGATGGGGGCGTTCATTCTCACACTTCACATTTGCGAGGATTGGTTGATGCTTCGAAGGATTTTGGACTACAAAACGTCTTTATTCATGCGTTTACAGACGGTCGCGATGTAGATCCGAAATCGGGAAAATCATACATCCAGGACTTACAAAATTATATTGCCAATACACCCGTAAAACTGGCTTCTGTAATTGGACGCTATTATGCTATGGATCGCGATAAACGCTGGGAAAGAGTGAAAATGGCTTACGATTTATTAGTCAATGGCGTTGGCACACACTCCAAAAATGCCGTTGCAAGCATTGAAGAAAGTTATAAAAACAATGTTACCGATGAATTTATCCAACCGATTTTGATGGTGGATGATGCCGATAAACCATTGGCAACCATTCACGAAGACGACGTTGTGATTTTCTTCAATTTCAGAACCGACCGTGGAAGACAGCTCACGGAAGCACTTTCGCAAACGGATTTCCATGAGCAGAACATGCACAAAATGCCACTGTATTACGTAACGATGACCAATTATGACGAAAGTTATCAGCATGTAAATGTAATCTACAACAAAGACAACATCACGGAAACACTTGGTGAAGTCCTTGAAAAAAATAATAAAAAGCAAATTCGCATTGCGGAAACTGAAAAATATCCACACGTGACTTTTTTCTTTTCTGGCGGAAGGGAATTGCCTTTTGAAGGCGAAACCCGCATTTTACGTGCTTCACCAAAAGTAGCCACCTACGATTTACAACCAGAAATGAGCGCTTTTGAACTCGCAGATGCTTTGATTCCAGAACTCAATAAAGGCGATGTTGATTTTGTATGCCTGAATTTTGCTAATGGTGATATGGTTGGACACACTGGGGTTATGGAAGCGGCAATTAGCGCTTGTGAAGTGGTAGATCAATGTGTAGAAAAAGTGATCACGACAGCTTTGGCCAACAACTATACGACCATTGTAATCGCCGATCACGGGAATTGCGAAACGATGATCAATCCTGATGGAAGTCCAAATACCGCACATACTACAAATCCCGTTCCGATTGTCTTGGTGGACAGTGAACTGAAAACCATTCACGATGGGGTTTTGGGCGACATCGCGCCTACCATATTAGCGTTAATGGGTATTGAAAAACCAGAAGCCATGACGCGTCATTCACTTTTATAACCTGATGTTTGTCAATTTTCCTACCCTGAAAACTATGGATTCATTATACAGAATAATTCTTATTGTCGTGCTGCTTATTTCTGGTACAACCTACGCTCAGGAAGGTGCTCCGTCTTGTGCAGAACTTCAAGCGCATTTTGAATTGTATCAGTCATGCGCCACCAATATCCCTTTCCAAAATTCTACCGGAAATATTAGCGGCGAAACCCTAAACCAGCAAACATCATGTATTCCGACAAATTTTCACGGTCCTACATGGTTTTTTATGCAAATCCAGAATTCGGGCGACATCCAATTGCAGATTTCGCAGGTAAGCAATTCTGGTACAGGAACCGATGTGGATTTTGCCATTTGGGGGCCATTTACCGACATGAATAATATCTGCAATTTGCTCGCTGTTGCTACTGAGGTCGATTGTAGCTATTCCGGCGCAAGCGTAGAACAAGTTAACATCACCGCTGCCCAAACCGGAGAATATTATGTATTGCTGGTAGATAATTTCGACAATGTTCCAGGACAAATATCCATTGCTCAGACTGGTGGAGACGGTAGTTCAGACTGCGGGTTTCTTTCTTCGGTTGTAATAAAAGACACTGCCGGAAACGAAATTACCCAATTGGATTATTGCCTTCCCGACACTAAAGATATTGTTGCAACTGTTGATACTTCTGATTTTGAAGGCAATGTTGCCGATTTGAGGTTCAACTATAAATGGTACAAAGATGATTTGCTAATAGTTGATCTCCCAGCACAAGTCGCAAGCACCAACACACTTACTGTTACGGCAACCGGTACATATAAAATAGAGCTTTCGGCTTATGATAGCACCGATCCGGATGTCATTCAGGAAGATCTACCAATTAGCAACGATGAGATCACACTAACTTTTTACAGCGCACCTAATTTTACAGTTGCAATGCCAGCTTCACAATGTCTGAACGACAATCCAACATTGCAAGTTACTGACAATAGCATTCCGGCACAGACTTACGCTTACCAATGGTATCGAAATAATGTGGCGATTGCTGGACAAACCAACAGTTCCTTTACTCCGACACTAGCCGGAAATTATACCGTAAGGGTTTCCAATCCAGGATGTACGCCAGTTGATTCTTCCATCATCAGTATCTACCAAAAACCAACACCGGTTATTTTAGACAACCAAACGATTTGCGCAAACGATTCCTACGCCATTTTATCTTCTGTAACCAACGCTTCTCAAATGACCAGTTTGAGTTACCAGTGGCTCAAAGACGGCAATCAAGTGAGTGGCGCAACAGCATCGAGTTATGTTGTAAGTGCGGCCAATCAGGCTGTGAATACAACCTCGGTTTATTCTGTAAAAGTTACCGAACAAAATCTTTGTGCGACAACTTCTAATTCGGTTTCGATCACTATAAATCCGCAGCCGAATATTAATACCACGCCAATTTCACTGCACCAGTGCGATTATATTGGCTCCAATACTGATGGATTAACGCACACGAACCTTACACAAGTGTATGGAGCGATTACAAATGGTGACAATGCTTTGGCGCTCAGTTATTTTTACGACAGCGCACTTACCCAGCCTATTGCCAATCCACAAGATTTCACCAATACGATCGCCTTCAATCAAAACATTTATGTGCGTGGTGTTTATCCTGGTCAAGTACCGCTGTGTAGTTCTGCTACAGCGACGATTGCTTTGACGGTTGATCCGACAACTATTGCGAATTATACCAACATGGCTCCCGTTTGCCCAATTGTCAATACCAATTCGGGAACCGTGAATTTTGATTCGCAGCGGGTTTTCATCAAAAATACCTATTACCCATTATCAAATGTAGATATTGTCTTTTACAGCAATCCCAACGATGCAGCGATTGAACAAAATGCACTTACGAACAGTTCATTGCTTCCTGTGGGCGTTTCGACAATTTATACCCGGATTGAAACAAGCAACAATTGCGAAGGCATTGGTACATTTCAGGTCGAAGTAAAAGCAGGACCACCGCAAAACACCATTACACCAATTAATGTATGTAAAAGCGAGAATGTAATTTTATCCAACAAAGACAGCGAAGCTTTGGCAGGACAAGCCACTTCAGTGCAAACGGCCTATTTTTATTCATTTGATAATGCGCAAAATAACACCAATGCAATTAATAAAAATGCACCCGTCAATTTAGCCGTCGGTAGTACTCCCGTTTTTGTACGTCTTTTAGACACATCAACCCAGTGCTATTCCGTTGTGAATTTTGATGCGAACGTATTCCCAAATCCGACAATTGTAGCGCCCGATCCTATTACAATTTGCGGCAGCGGTACTGCCATATTCAATCTGACTTTAAGAAATGTTCAAATCGTTGCTGGCAATACCGATTATCAGGTTAACTTTTATGAAACACAAGCAGATTTGAATGCTAATAATCCTATTACGAATTCTGATGCCTTCGAAACTTCACCAAAGACAATTATCGTTAGGGTTACAGACCCAACCAACAACAATTGTACATCGACCACAACTTTACAATTAAATGTAACGGAAAGCCCCGGAAGCCCCAATAATCCAAATTTACTGGAAGGCTGTGATGATAGCGGTTTTTTTACATTTGACCTTACCGAACGTGAATTTCCAATGACTGGTACTACTCCTGCCGGACAAATTGATTTTAAATATTACATTCGTTTGGAGGATGCTGAAGTCAATAATGGGAATACCATTAGTACACCCGAGGCATTTACAAATACCGAAGCTTCCCACCAAACCATTTATGTGCGTATCAACAGCAAGGTAAATTTTGACAGCGAAAGTGGTGAAGCTTGTTACCGAATATTGGAACAAGAATTGTTTGTACGTCCTTTTCCTGAAAATCTAATACACGTCAATCCATATAAAATTTGCGTAGACATTAACAATAATGTAGTCAATCAGGCTTTTATCGACACCCAATTAAGCGAAACGGATTACGATTTTATTTGGTTCAACGGGTTTGATGCCGTTACTGGAAATGAAATACTAACGGCGTCTGGCAGTACTTTTTCAACCCCAACACCCGGAGAATATTCAGTTAAGATTACTAACTTGACCAATCAGGCTTTGTGTTCGACTGTAGCCAATTTTACAACTGAAAACACAGTTATTCCTTTTTCAATAGTTGGAGATCCTTCAGAACTGGTGGCGTTTGAAGTTGACAACACCATTACGGCAATCGTAACACCGCAATCCAACGATTTTGAATACCAACTTAACGACAATGGCTGGCAGTATTCCAATGTTTTTTATAATGTTAAAGGAGGTATTTATAAGTTAACTGTCCGCAATAAATATGGCTGTGGCGAAGTAAGTACAGAAATTGTTGTGGTAGATTTTCCAAGATTTTTCACACCCAATGGTGATGGGTTCAATGACCTTTGGAATATAGGCGGCCGCGTTGGGCTTGACATTTCGAATGTTTATATTTTTGATAGATTTGGCAAACTCATAAAGGAGATCTTCAAGAATGAAACCGGATGGGACGGCACTTTGAACGGAAAACCACTGCCTTCTGACGATTACTGGTTCAAGATTGTTTATGTAAAAAATGGGGTGAACAAGGAATTTCTTGGGCACTTTGCATTGAAAAGATAAACGGAGACTGTGAGACACCTAGAATTAAAACCTTATCGTCTTAATAGTCTAAAAATTCCGTAATTTTGCAACCTCAAAAAAGCAGTATGATTATCCAGAAAACACGTGAAGAAATAGAATTGATGCGCGAAAGTGCGTTGATCGTATCCAAAACTTTAGGCATGATCGCCGGAGAGATAAAACCAGGCGTGACCACTTTATATTTAGACAAACGCGCAGAGGAATTCATTCGTGATCACGGTGCAGTGCCGAGTTTTTTAGGACTGTATGATTTCCCGAATTCCCTATGTATGAGTCCGAATGCACAAGTCGTTCACGGTATTCCGAACAACAAACCACTAGAAGAAGGCGATGTGATTTCTGTTGATTGTGGCGCGTTTAAAAACGGTTATCACGGTGACCACGCCTACTCTTTCGAGATTGGTGAAGTTGCGCCTGCGACCAAAAAATTACTACAAATTACCAAAGAATCTTTATACGTCGGTATCCGCGAATTCAAGATTGGCAACCGCGTGGAAGATGTCGGAAATGCCATTCAGAAATATACAGAATCACATGGTTACGGCGTAGTTCGCGAGTTGGTCGGACACGGATTAGGTCAAAAAATGCACGAAGATCCAGAAATGCCCAACTATGGAAAACGCGGTCGCGGCAAACTTTTCTTAGAAGGAATGGTCGTTGCGATAGAGCCGATGATCAACATGGGTACACGAAACATCAAACAACTAAAAGACGGCTGGACCATCTTAACTGCCGACGGAAAACCAAGTGCACACTTTGAACACGACGTAGCTTTGGTTGATGGAAAACCAGAATTGCTTTCGACCTTCGCGTACATCTACAAAGAACTTGGAATCGTTTCTAACGAAGAAGACGAATTCCGAAAAGTACCGCTTGTTTTGTAATGAAAAAACTCTTCAAATTCATACTAAATACAATTCCAAGACCATTATTAATCCGTTTGAGCTATGTTGCGCGACCGATCTTGGCATTGGCTTTAAAAGGCAACAACTTCATCGATCCAATCGATGGGAAAAGTTTTAAAATGTTCCTGCCTTACGGTTATGGCAACCAACGAAATAACGTTTTGTCGCCAAGCACACTCTCACTCGAAAGACACCGTTTGCTTTGGATTTACCTAAAAAATGAAACCGATTTTTTTACCGCACCGAAAAAAGTATTGCACTTCGCTCCCGAACAAGCATTTTATAAATTATTCCGAAACCAGAAAAACCTCGATTATACAACAACAGATTTGTTCTCGCCATTGGCAGATGTAAAAGCAGACATTTGTGATTTGCCTTTTGAAGACAATAGTTATGACATTATTTTATGCAATCACGTGTTGGAACATATTCCGGACGATACCAAAGCGATGCAGGAATTGTACCGCGTATTAAAACCCGGCGGAATGGGCATTTTCCAGATTCCACAGGATCTGTCACGTGCAACAACTTTTTCCGACGATACGATCACCGACCAAAAGCAACGCGCCGCCATTTTCGGACAATACGACCATGTTCGAATTTATGGTCGTGATTATTTCGAAAAGTTAAGAACCATTGGATTTAAGGTTGTTGAAGAAGATTATACGAAGAAAATCGCCCCTGAACTTGTAGAAAAATATTGCTTGGCTAAAGGGGAAATTATTCCGGTTTGTTATAAATAAGTCGAATGTAAAAAATCGAAAGTCGAAAGACTAAGCGCAATCGACCTTCAGATTTTCAATAAATGTATTTCAAAATAAAAAAGCCTGATGAAAATTTCCATCAGGCTTTATCATTTTATTGTGGCAATCTTTTAGCCTTTTGTCTTTCTACTATTCCGGCATCAACATTCCGATTACCTTGTCTTTTGTAAGGTATTTTTTCGCGACGTCCTGAATTTCTTTTGCAGTAACCGCGTTGATTTTAGCTTCGGCATCCAAAACCTCATCCGGACTTGAACCATTCGTAAACGATTTACTGAAATTACTCAACCAATACCTGTTTTCCTTAATATCTTTTTTGTAATCCAATAATTCCGCTTCTTTAAATTTCTCAACATCCTTAGCGTCAGGACCTTTGTCGATGATTTTTTGCAGTTCATTTAAAGCCGAAGCTGTCAATTTTTCTGCGTTTTCTGGTCCGCACGGGAAGCTGATATTGAAACTGTAACTCCCGTTTGGCACTTTGCTCATGCTGCCACGCGCACTGATACCATATACGCCACTTTCATTTTCACGAAGTTCTTCGATCAATTTAATCGTCAAAACTTCGCCCAAAGCTTGCATCGCAAACGCTTCTTTTGGTGTATAATCAACATCCCCATAATACATAATCGTTACGTTAGATTTTGGGTCGGTACCTTTGTTTACAACTTTTTTCAAATCGCCTTTTGGCATTCTAAAACCTAAATCAGTTGCTTTTTCTTTTTTATCTGTCGATGGCAATGATGCAATATATTTCGCCGAAAATTCTTCCATCGATTTATCGTCAACATTTCCTACGAAGTAAAATTCGAAGTCACCAGCATTTGCAAAACGTTCTTTATATTTGTTGTAAGCCAACTGATAATCTGTTGTTGCCCAAGTTTTTTCGGTTGGAATTAGCCCGTTGAAACGCGGATTGTCTTTCAATAAAAACCCGTAAAATTCTTGTTGAAAGTAGAATCCCGGTTGCGATGCAATATTTTTGTATGAAGCATCCAACTTTTGTTTGTAACCTTCATAAGCATCTTTGTCCATATTCAAATCGGTGAAATACGCATAGATCATCTGGAACATATATTCTGCATCTTTCGGCGTCGTTGTGCCGCGCAAACCTTCGGTAATTGTTCCGATATACGGATTTACGCTCGCTATTTTTCCGGCCATAAATTTGTTGATATCATTGGTTTTCAAACCTGAAAATCCGGCTTCCGTTAAAGCACCGTTGGCGAATTGCGTTTTCTTAATATCTTCATTAGAATACATATTCGTACCTCCAAAACTGATGCCTTCCATGATGATTTCGTCATTTTTGAAATCGGTTTTTTTGTAGGTTACTTTCGCACCATTAGAAAGGAATAAAGTTGTAGCACCAATTTTTTCGTCTTTAGTTTTCTTTAAAATCGAACCCGGTTTTACTTCATTTCGCAACAAGCTTTTCGCAACTTCACTATCCTCATAAGCAACAATATCATTGGCATTTACTTTAAGTACATCCAAAATTTCTGCTTCAGTGACTTTTTTCAAGCCTTCTTTTTCAGGCCCCGTAACTACAACAACTCGGTTGTCTTCTTTTACGTAATCTTGGATCACTTTGTTAACATCGGCAAGCGTAATTTCCGGAACCATTTTTTTCACTGTATTATATTCCCAGTCAATTCCTGGCGCAGGCGCTCCTTCAAGGAAATTTGATTGGTATTCGCCGATGAAATTATCAGAATTCGTTTTCTCGCGATCGTTAAACGCTTTTTCATATTGCGCCAAAATATCCGATTTCGCTCTGTCCAATTCCGATTGCATGAATCCGAATTTTTTCGCCCTTGCGTTTTCTGTTACCAATACCTTTAAAGCCGACAAAACTTTGTCTTCCTGTACCATGGCAAAAGACTGGTAGCCTTCTTTATTTCTGGCATAAGTGCCGCCGTGATAGGAATACCCAAATGTAAAAGGAGGCGTTGGCGAATTCGTCAATTCATCCAATCGGTTGTTGAGCATCGACGAAAAAATACCTTCAATAAGATCATTTTTGTAATCATTTATGGTCACGGTTTTTTTCGGAAGTCCGTAGTCTTTGTAAAGCAATTGAATTTGTGTCGCCGAAGCTTCTTTGTCGCTTTCAATCGCAACAAATGTTTCCTTGTGGTTCGGAACGTCAAATGTAGCGCGTGGTTTTTCGTTTTTTGGATTTTTATAGCTTCCGAAATGCTCTTTGATTTTCTTCTCCATTGCGTCCACGTTAATATCGCCAACGACAACAACAGCAATCAAATCCGGACGGTACCAATCTTTGTAGAATTTTACGATTTTATCGTATTTGAAATTCTCAAGTACTTCTTTTTTCCCGATAGGAAGGCGGTCTGCATAATGTGATTTGTAAAGCATTTTAGAAAGATAACGCTCTTCCATACGCTGGTCTGCACCTAGCCCTAAACGGTATTCTTCTAAAACTACGCCTCTTTCCTTGTCGATTTCTTCAGGCGTAAGATTTGCATTGAAAGCCCAATCTTCGATAATCTGGAAGCCTTTTTCAAGTTTTTCCGGATCGTCTGATGGAATTGGAAGGAAGTAAGCTGTTTCGTCAAAACTCGTGTAAGCGTTCAAATGCTGACCGAATTTCACGCCGATACTTTGTAGATAATCGACTAATTTGTTCTTCGGAAAGCGTTTTGTTCCGTTAAAATTCATGTGTTCCATGAAGTGTGCGAGACCTTGTTGGTCGTCATCTTCGAGGATAGAACCGGCGTTTACGACAAGTCTTAAACTGACTTTGTTTTCAGGTTTTCCGTTTTTTCGGATGTAATACGTTAGTCCGTTGGATAATTTTCCGGTTCTAACATTCGGATCAAACGGGATTGGGCTGTCGCCTTTTAACTCCTGAGCGCCCATTGACAGTGGCAATGCCAATAAAAAGAGCCATGCTTTGTTGAATTGTTTCATATAGGTATAGATTTTGTTGAAAAGTATAGTATAAACCTCAAATTCTGAAATTTATTATTAAATCTTTAACTATATATAAGAATTAGCGCACATAACAAGTTTAAAAGCTCAAGGTATAAACTTCAAAACGCTATCTTTTTTCTTACTACAATTCGTTCGTTTTATTTGTTATATTTACAACTAAGAAAAACTCCACAACTTTGGTCATGAAGCATTATTTTAAGCATCTATATACAGCCGCTGCGTTTTTATTTTTCTTTTCTTTTTGTTTCGGTCAAGCCGAAAAAGAGATCGTTCCGCCTTACAATATCAAAACGGCAACTTTTGTTCAGAACGGACAGAATGCCATTCCGATTTTTAGCCTCAACGACAACTTTGAATTCCAATTTGACGATTTGTTCGGCAATGAAGCAAACTATTTTTATGTGTTACAGCATTGTGATTACGACTGGAAACCGTCGCAACTCAGCAAAAGCGAATACATCAGTGGTTTTGATGACCAGAGAATTCAAGATTACACGAATTCGTTTAACACGTTGCAGCTTTATTCCCATTATCGCATAGGTTTTCCGAATAAAACCACCCGTTTTTTAGTAAGCGGCAATTATGTTTTAAAGATTTTAAACGATGATAAAGAAGTGGTTTTTTCAAGAAAATTCATTCTTTTTGAAGACTTGGTTTCGGTGCCAATGCAGGTCAAACGCTCCAGAACGATTAGCAATATCGATTATAAGCAAAACCTCGATTTTGCCATAAAATCTCAGAATATATTATTCCAAAGTCCGCTGCAGAATGTAAAAGTGTTGCTTTTGCAAAACGGACAACTCAATACCGGTATCACCAATATCAAACCGCAATATACCATCGGGAACGACCTGATTTATAAATACAACGACGAAACACAGTTTTGGGGCGGCAACGAATTTTGGTATTTTGAGAATAAAGACATTCGTGCAGCGACAAACAATGTTGGATATGTGGATTCGGGTGATATTTATAATGCGCATCTTTATTTGAATAACGCCAGGGGAAGTCTCAACTACACTTATTATCCAGATGTTAATGGCAATTTCATCGTCAAAAATATCAATGCTGAAAATAATGCGGTCGAGGCAGATTATGTATGGGTCTATTTCAGGTATTCGGCACCGGCTTATTTTGGGACTAATGGCATTTATGTTACGGGAATGTTCAACAATTACGCCACTACGCCAGAATATAAAATGGATTACAACAAAGAATCGGGCATTTATGAAAAGGCTATTTTAATCAAACAAGGCTTTACGAATTACCAGTATGTAATCGCCGACAACAATGGAAAAATAGACGGCGAAAACGCTTTGGACGGGAATTTCTACCAAACCGAAAATAATTATTTTGCGCTCGTTTATTACCGCGAAAATAGTCAACGTTATGA
Source organism: Flavobacterium sp. (assembly GCA_029946065.1). Classification (GTDB taxonomy): domain Bacteria; phylum Bacteroidota; class Bacteroidia; order Flavobacteriales; family Flavobacteriaceae; genus Flavobacterium. The sequence goes on along the minus strand of JAQSDU010000019.1, from coordinate 260,057 downwards.
CCGTGTGATTGGGAAAGGTGTTGCATCGTCTGTTGACATTACCAATTAATGTAAATTTAACGGCAAAAAAACTAAGTTTGCGCTATTTTTCGTAAATTTGAATACATTAAAACTTCTTTTTTAAATGGTTACACAAATAACAAGAGGCATAAAAATTTCAGTATTGACTAGTTTTGAAGGCACCTACTTCAAGAACTACAAGTTGCATTTTGCCTTTAGTTATGAGATTACTATTGAAAACCACAGCAAAGATTCGGTACAGTTAACCTCACGCCATTGGGAAATTTTTGATTCATTGAACGAAATTGAAATTGTAGATGGTGAAGGTGTTATCGGAAAAAAACCGGTCCTAAAACCAGGAGAAACACATACTTATAGCTCTGGTTGCCTTTTGTCGTCTCCATTTGGAGCGATGCGCGGTTATTTCAATATGATTAATTTTACTTCTACTCGCAGTTTTCGTGTGATTGTACCTAACTTTAGGTTGAGCGCACCGTTTGCTTTGAATTAATTTTCAATTTAAAAATTTTTTTTTGGACTATTGAGCCCTGATAACTTTCGGAAAAGGTTCATTAAAGAATATGTTACTTCTTATCATAGTTGCTTCCAAAAATTTCTTTGCGCCTTTGTGAGCGAAATTTTTAAATTCTCGGAAAGGCGCAAAGTTATTTTGAGGAAAGTTAATGAAAGTACAAAATGTCTTAGCTAGCCCAGATAGCAGCAAGTAGCTTTTTTGCTGCTCTTTTAGCAGTGAAAAACTACTGCGTATAGCGGGACGACTGTTCTGGGGGAACGGAAAGTTGTTGCTCCTAAAACCACATATTGTTATCAAATTCGTAAATTGAAATGATATGAAAGAACATTTTGTATCTTTGCGTCAAGAAATTTTGATAATTTTTAAAAATATAACAATATGCCAAAAGGATTCTTTCACGTACCGAAAGCGGTTAACGAACCTGTAAAATCTTATGCGCCGAATTCGCCGGAAAAAGCGGCTGTTTTAGCGGCTTACAAGCAAATGTGGAATGCCAAAATTGATGTTCCGTTGTATATCGGAAGCGAAGCAATAAAAACCGGAAACACAAAAAATATTACAGCTCCGCACGACCACCAGCATGTGGTTGGGATTTATCATTTGGCAGCAAAAATACATGTTGAAAAAGCAATTTCGACCGCTTTGGAAGCACGTGAAAAATGGGCAAACTTGCCTTGGGAACAACGCGCAGCGATCTTTTTGAAAGCGGCAGAATTGATTGCCGGCCCGTATCGTGCAAAAATCAATGCGGCAACGATGATTGGTCAATCTAAAAATATTTTTCAGGCAGAAATTGATGCTTCTTGCGAGCTGATTGACTTTTTGCGCTATAACGTTGAGTTCATGACGCAGATTTACAACGACCAGCCGAAATCAGATTCTGGCGTTTGGAACCGTGTAGAATACCGTCCGCTCGAAGGATTTGTATATGCGATTACGCCGTTTAACTTTACTGCGATTGCGGCGAATTTGCCAGCAAGCGCCGCTTTAATGGGCAACGTTGTGGTCTGGAAACCTAGTGACAGCCAAGTTTTTTCGGCAAAAGTGATTATCGATGTTTTCAAAGAAGCGGGTGTTCCAGATGGCGTAATTAACGTTGTTTTTGGCGATCCGGTGATGATTACCGATACTTTGCTCGCAAGCCCTGATTTTGCAGGCGTTCATTATACAGGCTCTACTTTTATATTCAAAGAAATCTGGAAGAAAATCGGCGAGAACATTCATACCTATAAAACCTATCCGAAAATTGTTGGTGAAACTGGCGGAAAAGATTTCGTTTTGGCGCATCCAAGTGCCGATGTGAAACAAGTTGCAACCGGAATTGTACGCGGCGCATTTGAATTTCAAGGGCAAAAATGCTCGGCGGCATCGCGTGGTTATATTCCGCAAAGCCTTTGGCCAGCAGTGAAAGAGCAACTGATTACGGATGTAAAATCGTTTAAAATGGGTTCTCCGGAAGATTTCGGAAATTTCATTACGGCCGTGATCCACGAAGGTTCGTTTGACAAATTGGCAAGCTACATCGATCAAGCGAAAAAAGATACGGATGCAGAAATCATCGTTGGTGGCAATTACGACAAGTCGAAAGGCTGGTTCATCGAACCGACAATTATCGTGACCACGAATCCGAAATACAAAACTATGGAAACCGAATTGTTCGGACCGGTAATGACGATTTATGTATATGAAGATGCCAAATGGGCGGAAACTTTGAAGCTTATAGACGGTACATCGGAATATGCTTTGACAGGTGCGATTTTCAGTCAGGACCGTTATGCGATTGCAGAAGCGACGACAGGACTGCAAAACGCTGCCGGAAATTTCTACATCAACGACAAGCCAACTGGCGCCGTTGTGGGCATGCAGCCGTTTGGTGGCGCACGCGCTTCGGGAACAAATGACAAAGCGGGTTCTATGCAGAATTTATTGCGTTGGGTTTCGCCAAGAACGATTAAAGAAACTTTTGTGACTCCGGCGGATTATCGTTATCCGTTTTTGGGGGAGTGATTTTAGTTCCCAGTTTACGGTTTACAGTTAACAGTAGCAGCTATAGAAAAAACCAGATTCATAATTGATTCTGGTTTTTTTATGCGCAATTTTTGAAAAAACTGTAAACCGTTAACTATAAAACGCAAACTAATTCGCTATATTTGAGCAACTTAAAACCCTACCGTTTATGAAAATAACTTTACCTATTTTGCTCTTATTTACACTAAGTTTTCAGGCACAGACACAAATAAGTGCTTTGAACGGATCTTTAGCCAACATGCCTTTTCCAATAGATGGTGTTGACTTTCGGATTTATCAGCAATTCGTGCCCGAAACGGTATTTGACCAATCTTCAGCCGGATTTGACCAAACTTGGGATATTTCGGGATTTACATTTATTGCAGACCAAACAAAAGAATACTACAATACCGTGCCTGCAACAATTGAATTGCCTGAATTTCCTGGTGCTACAATGCGTACGACAGGATCTATAACAACTATTAACGGAGCTACAATTGATAGTAAATCGTATGCCTCAGGATCTGGATTATTGGGTTATGAGGACAGTACTTTCCTTTTGAAATATGCAACCGACAATGCTGATTTTGGAAGTTTCCCGCAGATGTATGGCGATTTGCATTACGATACCGTTGCAGGAAATTACATTTATGGTGCTTATTCCGGTACTTTTGAAGGAACATTAATCACAGAAGTGGATGCGTACGGAAGCATGACAACAACTGAAGAAACTGGCGAGGTAACACGGCTAAAAACGATAGAAACATTACAAATTTCCTACCCTGGATTTGGTGTCATTGGCACCCTCGTCCAGACCACGTATCGCTATTACCGAGAAAATGATTGGTGGCCACTTGTAAAATCTACAAATAGTGTATTGGATGTTGATTTGCTTAACGTACATACCAACACTACTAATATTGAGAAAGCTAATTGGTATTTCCAGCTTAATGTCATAAACCCCAATCTTAACCAAAAGCTCGCAATTGTTCCAAACCCGGTTGGTGACACAACAGAAATTTTAACTTCAGGACAAACCATAATTGCTGTGGTGATTACCGATAATTCTGGAAAAGAAGTTTATACCAAAAAAGGAACTGCGCATTTGGATTTAAGCGCTTTGCCAACCGGAACTTATTTGGCGAGAATTCAAACTTCGGAAGGCACTTCAGTCAAAAAAATTATCAAAAAATAAATGCATTTGGGTTACACCTTTAACTTTAGCGACATATACTACAATTCTCTGTATATTTGCCTGACTTAAAATCATTTGCTATGAAAACAAGACTACTCCTTTTACTCATTTTATTTTGTTTATCCGCCCATTCCCAAACTCCAATAAATAACTATTTTTGGGCCGATCATGCCAATTATACGGTATTGTCTTCCTCTACCCCGATTGACCAGTCAGCGGCAGGAGGTGGACTGGTATGGAATTTCAATAATTTATCAGCAATTGGCACATCGAGGGACAGTATTTCAGATGCCGTGCCTGAAGACTATAGCCCTTCCGGTTATCCGATTCCTTTAAAGACAGCGACAACTACGATAAAAATCGATGGCAATTCACCGCGTATTGCAAGAACCACTTATAGCAATCTCGCCGATGGGCTGACTTTGCGGTCGCTTTATACGACGGTACCATCTAATGGTTCATACAATCCAATAATAGTATATTTCAGAGATGGCTTTACCATCAATTCCTTTGAAGAATACCAATTTGACTCGCCAATAATCGGTACTTTTCCATTAGATTATAATGATACTGTGATTTCTACGATTGTCCCTGAAAATCCAGACGGCACTGGAACCGGAAGTTGGGTATTTGGAACCCCGGGTTCGAATCAGTCTCTTTTCTTTGTCTCAACTATCACTACGAGTGTAGACGCTTATGGAACCCTTAACCTTAATGACGTAGGTTTTGGTCCCTACACCGGCGCTGTTACCCGTATAAAGACAGTACATCATTATAATTTAAAACAAGGGTTTATGGGGGTTACAGGCAGTCTTAACATAACCATATGCGCCTATTACGACGATAGCGTAACCGAAGCACCGATTTTCAGGACAACTGAAACTACAATCGAATTTGGTGCGTCTGAAACTTATTTGACAGATATTCTAATGGAACGTTTCATAAACGCCGACAACCCTGAAACGCCAGTCGGAGATTTCTTCGGTCCGGGTGCTGCAGATTTTGAAGTTTATACTGCCGATACTGCAATAGACCAATCTCCTTCAGGTGAAGACGCCGTGTGGAATTTCAGCAATCTTACCTCTGCCGGATCATCTTCAGAGAGTCAAGCTACACCGACACCGACAGAACTGGCGTCTTACCCGAACACTAGTAAAGTCGTAACAACTTCATCTGTCGTAAATGGCGTAAACAGTACTTCTAAAATTTATTCAGGAACGCCAGAGAACGCATTTACCATAACAGCTGCCGAAAATAACGGGCTGGTCCTTAATTACAACACCAATAACGCCACTCTCGGTGCTTTTCCGTTAAGTTACGGATACACAAATTCTGATAATATCGCTGGAAATTATACTTACGGCACTTATTCCGGCACATTTACCGGAGCCATTACAACGACTGTTGATGCCTTCGGAACATTATTCCTGAATGGCTCGGGAATTGACACGTACAGCACATCGGTCACCCGTTTAAAAACAGTGCAAAATATTTTATTGTACTACGGACCTTTAGAAGTCGGTACAGTTACTGTAACCACTTATGGCTATTACAGCAACGCCGGGCAAGCACCGGTATTCCGGACTTCAACTACAGCTGTCGATGTTCCTTTACTATCTATAAACCAGACCAATACGATTATGGAAAAATTTCAGATCAATCTTTCTGTCGCCCATAACGGTTTGGATAAAAATGTACAGATTTTGAATCCGGTTGACAATTTTCTCTATCTGAAACTTCCTGAAAATGTTAAATTGCAGTCTCTTACCATTGCAGATCTTAACGGCCGAAGGATACTTACTGGAAATCCTTCAGGCGGAGCGATTGATGTTAGTAGTCTTCATAAAGGGATGTACCTGGTTTCGGTTGCTACAGATGCAGGAATTGTTGTCAAAAAAATCCTTAAAAAATAGTTGAAAGTTAAAGTCGAAGAATAAAAAGCCGGAGCGATATGAACTGCCCCCAAAAAGTTAGACACTATTTGGGGGATTTTTATTTGAAAGGTTTCCGCACTTTTACTTAGGAATAAACTTTAGTGGCAAATGCACTACTTTCTTCGTTTCAAAAAATTCGTTTGAAAAGAAATCAGCGATATTATACTCCGTCGCTTTTGGGAAACCTTTGAGTTCTTCGGTCAAGTTACCGCCTTTCAAGTATAAAATCCCGTTTTTAAGCTCGTGCTTGTTTTGTTTTTTGATTTTGTCTTTTATCCAAGAAACAAAATCGGGCATGTTTGTTACGGCGCGGCTCACAATAAAATCGAAATCGCCTTTTACGTTTTCTGCACGAATTTGCTCTGCTTTTACGTTCTTTAATTCCAATGCTTCCGCGACAGCTTTTACGACATTTATTTTCTTCAAAATCACATCAATCAAATAAAATCGCGTTTCCGGAAATAAAATCGCAAGCGGAATTCCCGGAAACCCGCCTCCTGTACCAACATCCAAAACATAGGTGCCTGGTTCAAATTTTTGCACCTTGGCAATTGCCAGTGAATGCAACACATGTTTGGTATATAATTCGTCGATATCCTTACGGGAAATGACGTTGATTTTCGCATTCCAATCGTGGTATAAGGCTTCGAGCATTGCAAACTGATGCTTCTGGGTATCAGTCAGGTTGGGGAAATAATCCAGAATGGCTTTCATTTCGTAAGTTTTAATATCATTCAATTTGGCTATACGCCTCGAGTCACAAAAGTAATCATTTTCGTGATGAAATTTATTGCCGTTTTAAACGTTTACATGCTATAGAATATTTACCTTTGACAACGCTTTTGCGTTTTAATTAAAAACTATGAATACCACAATCCCTACATTCTCTAAACAAGACAACCTGAAATTCTTTAGAACCCTGAATTCAAGGGTTAACACCTATTTCAAAGAAAACAACATTCAAAAAACGGGTAACTGGAAACTGCACATCAAGGCAATTTTAATGTTTGTTATTTTCCTCACACCTTACTTTCTAATCCTAACCATTGACATGCCGTTTTGGCTGATGCTGCTTTTGTCCATCGTTATCGGCGTTGGAATGGCGGGCGTTGGAATGAACGTGATGCACGATGGCAACCACGGTTCTTTTTCGACCAAATCATGGCTCAATAAATTCATGGGTGGCAGCATTTATGTGTTGGCTGGCAATGTGTATAATTGGCAAGTACAACACAACGTTTTGCACCATACTTACACCAACATTCACGGACATGACGAAGATTTGGATGCCGGACGCGTAATCCGCTTTACGAAAGAAGCCAAATGGTACAAAATCCATAAATTTCAACATTATTATTCTGTTTTCCTTTACGGATTACTCACTTTTAACTGGGCGATTACGACCGATTTCAAGCAAATGAGAAGTTACCTGAAACGCAAATTGTCTTATGGCGAACCGCAAAGTCCAGCCAGATTATGGACCGTTTTGGTAATCACCAAAGTAATTTATATTTCAATTTGGCTCGTATTGCCGATGATTTTAGGCATCACTTGGTGGAAGGTTTTGGTTGGATTTTTCGCAATGCATTATACTGCCGGTCTAATTTTAAGCATCGTATTCCAATTGGCACACGTGGTTGAAGAAACAACCAATCCGATTCCGGATGAAAATGGCGAATTAGAGAACACATGGGCCATTCACCAATTATACACCACTGCAAATTTTGCACCAAAAAACCGCATCGTTAATTGGTTTACTGGCGGATTGAACCACCAAATCGAGCACCATTTGTTTCCACATATCAGTCACGTGCATTATGGGAAAATCGCTGAGATTATTAAGCAAACGGCAAAAGAATGCAACTTACCTTACCATGAATTCAAAACCATGCGCGGTGCTGTAATTGCTCATTTCAGACATTTGAAAGATTTAGGGCAAAACCCGCAAATGGCATAAAAATAGTAAACTGCAAACCCAATAATAATTGACGGATGCAGTCGTTGCATCCTTTGAAAAACCAACACAATGAACCCATTATCGGAAAGGATTAACAACTTATCAACTTCACAAACACTTGCCATGGCAGCCTTGGCAAGAGAATTAAAAGCACAAGGAAAAGACATCATCAGCCTGAGTTTAGGCGAGCCGGATTTCAATACACCCGACTTCATTAAAGAAGCTGCAAAACAAGCCATCGACGACAATTACAGCACATATACGCCCGTTGACGGTTATGCAGATTTGAAAGAAGCCATCTGCAGAAAATTTAAAAGAGACAATAATTTAGAATACAAACCCGCCAATATCGTAGTATCGACGGGTGCCAAGCAATCACTATATAATATTGCTCAGGTGATGCTAAACGATGGCGACGAAGTAATTTTACCTGCTCCATACTGGGTAAGCTATTTCGAAATCGTAAAGTTATCCGGCGGAGTTCCTGTAGAGGTGCCAACATCGGTAGAATCAGATTTCAAGATCACACCCGAGCAATTAGAAAAAGCCATTACGCCGAAAACAAAAATGATCTGGTACAGCTCGCCTTGTAATCCTTCAGGTTCTGTTTATAGCCGTGAAGAACTGACTGCGTTGGCGAAAGTGTTGGAAAAATACCCGAATATATATGTCGTTGCGGACGAAATTTATGAGCACATCAATTTCTCAGGGACGTTCTGCAGCATCGGTTCTATTCCGGGCATGTTCGAAAAAACAATTACCGTGAATGGGGTTGCCAAAGCATTTGCCATGACAGGTTGGAGAATTGGTTATATTGGCGCTCCAGAATTCATTGCAAAAGCATGTACAAAAATGCAAGGACAAGTCACCAGCGGTGCGAACAGCATTGCGCAAAGAGCTACAATTGCTGCCGTTGATGCCGATCCAAAAGTATTGAACGAAATGGTACAAGCTTTCCACAGCCGACGCGATTTGGTCGTTGGCCTCATCAATGAAATTCCAGGATTAAAACTCAACGTTCCCGAAGGTGCGTTTTATGTGTTCCCCGATGTTTCTTCTTACTTTGGAAAAACTTTACGCGGCATCGAAATCAAAAATGCAGATGATTTTTCGATGTATTTATTGGGAGAAGCCGCTGTCGCAACCGTTACCGGTGATGCTTTTGGAAATCCGAATTGCATCCGCTTGTCTTATGCAACTAGCGAAGACCAACTCAAAGAAGCACTGAAAAGAATCAAAGAAGTTTTAGCAAATTAGTCAAAAGTTTGAAAGTCAATAACGAATAACTAGATAATACCGAAGTTCCAATTGACTTCGGTATTTTTCTTTAATACCATTCTCTCGACATTCTACTTTTCACTTTCTATCCAAATATCACAAAAATGTCAAAAATACTCCTCCTAGGCGCCGGCGAACTCGGCAAAGAATTCGTTATCGCCGCACAAAGAATCGGGCAAACCGTAATTGCCGTTGACAGTTATGAAAATGCACCGGCAATGCAAGTGGCACATGGTTTTGAAGTCATTAACATGCTCGATGGTGCCGAACTCGACCGCATTGTTGCCAAACACCAACCGGATTTTATCGTTCCCGAAATCGAGGCAATTCGCACCGAACGGTTTTATGATTACGAAAAGCAAGGTATTACCGTAGTGCCATCCGCAAAAGCGGCGAATTTTACGATGAACCGAAAAGCGATTCGCGATTTGGCTGCCAAAGAATTGGGATTGAAAACCGCCAATTACCGTTACGCCACCTCATCAGATGAATTGCAGAAAGCCGTCGCTAATATCGGTATTCCATGTGTGGTAAAACCGCTGATGTCGTCTTCTGGAAAAGGGCAATCGACCATCAAAACCGAGAGTGATATTGAAAAAGCTTGGCTTTATGCCGTCGAAGGTTCCCGCGGTGATGTTGTGGAAGTAATCGTAGAGGCATTCGTGAAATTCAATTCCGAAATCACTTTGCTAACCGTCACTCAGAACAATAATCCAACTTTATTCTGCGCACCAATAGGTCACAGGCAAGAACGCGGCGATTATCAAGAGAGTTGGCAACCGGCGAAAATTTCGGACAAAGATTTATATGAAGCGCAAGATATGGCCGAAAAAGTCACTGAAGCTTTAGGTGGCGCAGGCCTCTTTGGCGTCGAATTTTTCCTGACCGATGATGGTGTCTATTTTTCAGAATTGTCGCCAAGACCGCATGATACCGGAATGGTGACTTTGGCAGGAACGCAGAATTTCAACGAATTTGAATTGCATTTACGGGCGATTTTGAGTCTTCCTATTTTTGAAATCAAATTGGAAAAAGTTGGTGCAAGTGCCGTCATATTAGCTTCAGAAAACAGCAACCATCCCACTTATGAAGGCATTGAAAAAATTGCTGCTTTACCTAAAACAGATTTTCGTATATTTGGAAAACCAACATCAAGACCATACAGAAGAATGGGTGTTGCGCTAACGAATGACGGTCTGGAAACGCCTGTTGAAGAAGTTACCGAAAGGGCTAAAGCCGCTGCTGCGCTGGTCAGCGTAGTCAAAAGTTAAAAGTCGAAAGTCAAAAGAAAAAAACGCAATTCTAATATCTAACATCTCAATACTATAAATTATGAAAAACGTAATCATTGTTGCCGTATTCTTTATCACAAGTATGGTAAGTGCTCAAAAAATCACCAATAAAGTCGTTGATGTTGCTTGTGGCGAATGTAAATTCGGCATGAAAGGCGATGCCTGTGAAATGGCAGTAAAAATTGACGGAAAAACTTATTTCGTCGATGGTGCCAAAAAAATGGAAGCTTATGTTGATCCACATGCCAAAGACGGATTCTGCAACGCTGTAAGACAAGCGACTGTTTCAGGAGAAATTGTTGGGAATCGTTTTAAAGCGACTTCGTTTGCTTTGGTGGCTGAAAAATCGAAAGTTAAAGCGAAATAAAACAGTTAGTTTTTTTAAACCATTAAGGCATTAAGATTATTAAGTTATTTGGCTTAATTAATCTTAATGCCTTTACTTTTAATTTTTCTATTAATCAAAATGCTCTAACTCGTAGTCACTAGTCACTCTTCTTATGGTTAAAGCGTTGTCCCAAATAGTGTGTGATTCCGGTATTTTGGCACAATCCACAAAGCTTTGAAATAGAATGACGCTACATTTGTTTATTTGCCACGAATTGTTCGAATTTGCACGAATAAATTTGTGCTAATTCGTGCAATTCGTGGCGAAGAAATAGTTTGTTAATGGATTGTTTCTATCACACATTATTTATATGACAACGCTAAAATGAAAAACCCTTTTCATTTATTACAATTCTCGAATAGCCCTCGCCGGATTTCCAACTGCTAGCACATTATCGGGAATGTCTTTTGTTACTACTGAACCTGCGCCAATCGTAACACCATTTCCTATCGTTACGCCAGGACAAATCACCGTATTGCCTCCAATCCAACAATCATTACCGATAGTAACAGGTTTTGAACGCTCTACAGTACGCCTTTCAATGGGATCAAGCGGATGGGTTGCCGTGTAAAGATGAACGCCGGGACCAAAAAAAACATTGTCGCCGATGGTAACTTTCATCGTATCCAAAACCACACAATTTACATTAAAATAAATATTTTCTCCCGAATGGATGTTGTAGCCGTAATCGCAATGAAATGGCGGCTCGATATACATTTTCCGGTTGGCATTCGGCATTAATTCCCGAATAATGGCGCGCGCATTTCCGTTGGCGATGTATTCGATTACATTGAGCCTGTGGAGCAGTTTTTTTGCCCGCAGCCGTTCTGCCACGAGTTCTTTGTCATTGGCGAGATAGGATGCGCCGTCGAGCATTTTTTGTTTTTCGGTTTTCATTTTTTTTTTTAGTTGCAAAGTTTCAAAGTTACAAAGTTCAGCAACAACTTTGTACCTTTGAGACACTGAACTCTGAACCTTTGAACCTCTGAACCTTTGAACCTTTGAACCTCTGAACCTTTGAACCTTTGAACCTCTGAACCTCTGAACCTTTGAACCTCTAAAACTTAAAACCATGAGCAACATTTCCTTCAACCGCATCAACGCTGTAGTATCCGAAGAAAACCTGGCTACTATCAATGCTCATATAGACGCATTGCTAGCAATACTTCCGGCCAATGGCATGACGCCTGAAGAACGCAAGGCCTTTCGCGGTATGGACGTGCAAAACAAAGCGTATGCGCAAGACTGCATCAATATACTCAAGAACAGTGGCCCCGAGGTCATGCCTGCCTATATCAATGTAGAAAATCTGATTGCAGACTATGCGTTATTTGAGCAGATGGACAAAATAAAAATGCGCCTTAAAACGGCACTTAGCTATATTGAAACCACGCAACGCATTGCTGGAAAAGAGGCTTACGACATGACGCGCGCCGTTCACAATTTATATGAAATTGCTGCTAAATCGGGCGTTTCTGGCGCAAAGACAGCTGTCAAGAAGCTTTCTGAGCGTTATGAGAAGCAAACGGGTAGGAAAAGAATTCCGAATTTAGAGAAAGGCAAATAAATATGCTGTTTATTTACTTTAAAATACATTTAATTCATTTATATATGTATTAAATGTATTTTTTTATGCATTATTTTTATTTTTAGAATAATAAAATTCATTTAAAAATAAAACAAATACATTTATAATTTATAAAAATTCATTTATATAATAATTTAATTTATTTATAAATGAATTAAATATTATATTTGACACAAAACACACCGTAATATGCCAAATAACATAAATCTTGGAGCGCTTGTCAGTGCTTATATCAGTGAGAATAAGATTTCAAAAACAGCTTTAGCAAGGGCTTTGGACATTTCGCCGTCGAATTTGGAGTCACGGCTGAAGAAAAGTTTTATGCGTACAGACATACTTTTGAAGATCTGTACCGCACTGCACCACAATTTCTTTGCAGACATCGCCGCTGCATTACCTGCTGAATTTTCCGTAAGTGCAAAACCTGACAACACCAAAAGCGACACCATCGCTGCCCTCGAATTGGAAGTAAAGATGCTGCAGCGTGAACGCGATACGTTAAGTGGAATTATTAGCGGTAAGATGGGGTTACAATAATTTGGTTTTAATCCGTTTCTTGGAAAACGATGCTAGATAGCAATTGTTTGTTTGTTTATGTATATTTGAATATTAGCAAACATTTTAACCAACATGAGTGATACAGTCATTATAATTATTGGAATTATTATTATAGTTTTCTTTTGGAAAGTAATGACTTTTGCAAGTAAAAGTGAAATTGAAGAAGAAAATCGATTAAAAGAAAGTCTATCAGATGAATTTATTTATGATCCTGAGACAGGAACAAAATTAACTTTTGAGCAAGCAGAATCTGGGCATTGGATTCCACATGACAATGTAAATAGAATAAAAGATTCGGATGAGATAAAGCAATTTTATTATTGTAATGAAAGAGAAGTTGAAGAACTTAAAAATTACATTAAAAAAACTGGATATACACATAAAAAGCTTACAAGTTCGCAATTAGAACTACTTGAAAAGACCGAAACGTTATCTAAATATGATAGCTGGTCTTATTCGAGTTCGTTCTCAAACGAAAACGGAAATCGTTTTCTGTTATTTCCTGCAGTTGAAATTAAAGGAAATAGACATCAACCAGGATATCATGAATCACAAATCATGTTTTGGATAAAAGATGAGCAACTATCTGGTCATTTTTATTTAAGAGAGAAAACAAGTTTCGAAACCTTAACGGATATATTTAGAAACGACGATGATATAAAATTGGATAATTATGAGAGTTTTACAATAAAAAGATCAAACAATATTCTTTACATAATTAGACTTCTAAACTTATTCAAAGATGAGAATGGATTAGAATTTGAAGTTTATGATGGTAATTTATTTATTAAAACACTCAACTTTCCGAATATGAAAGATTACTTAAGAGTAGAAAAAATTATAAAAACGTTGGCTAACGTTGGCTTACCAAACACAAACCGCTAAACCTCCGCGTAACTTCGCCTATTTTCTGCGCATCTTCCCATAGTAAAAAACCTGCATTAACGTGAAAACACAGGTACAAATCACCAACAAGAAAAACAACAAAATCTTCGTGTAACTTTGCGGATCCTCTCCACATCTTTGTGCAACAAAAAACCCGCCGAAGCGGATTCTTTTATGTATAAACTATGACAATCAGTCACTAAGGTGTTTTCTTACCAATGTTCTTATTATCAAAAGCCGAAACGTCGATCACTTCCTCCATATCCAAATCAAACGAAATTTTAACACTATCGCCCTCCATCGTAACCGGAAGTTCATTGGACATTTGCGAAGCACCAACGAAGATATTCGGGTAGTCCTTTACCGTAAAATAATAAAAACTGTTACCGTTTTTCACGTCGCTATGGATTCTTGTTACCACTGATTCCAATGTTTTTCTGTTAGATTCGCTTGCTGGATTCATCTTATTATCCGCCATATTATAAACATTCTTGAACGAAGAAAGCGTTTCGCGCATCGTGTTGCCAACACCTACAATCGTATAATCGCTGATGGCAACCATGGCGAACATTTTCACCAATCCGCCGTCATCTTTCAATGTCATCACATAGGTTGGTATATTATTGATGATATACGGAATTGGCAAAGATGCTTTATAACCTTTCTCTTGTACTTTCCCTTCAGCAGAACTTTGCGCGGCAAATTCGGTCGCACCGCTTTGTTTGTAAAAATGTGCTTCTTTCGTTCTGGTGTCCACCAATACAAATCCGACATTTGATTCTTCTTTTCCTACCGATGACAGGCCGGTGTACCAATACGAATGATGGTCCTGACCGTAAACCAAGGTAAGATCTTCGGTGGTTGTGAGTTTATTTTCGTTGGAAAAATTCCAGTAGCCGTGCACCAAATCACCCCAATCATCAAGCTGTTCGCGAACAAATCTGATGGGCTGCGCGCGATCTACCCAAAGTGGCAAATTGGCAATGTCGAATTCTTTTATAGCACCAGTTTGGGCATCTACAACCAAAACACCAGAAGCATCATCGCCTGAAAATCCGATTTCTTTTTTGAAAGTCGTCACCACCCAAAATGGCTTTCCGGTGTCGTCGATTTCGAATTGGTAATCCGCCAATCCTGTGCTTTCGTAACCGCTAAAATAAACGTGCCTTTCAATCTGCGAACCGAAAAAAGCTTCGGGTTGGAATTTTATCTTCAATGGCACACCTGCATTTTGCTGGATAAGCCTTACATCGCGTTCGTTTGTGGCGGAAACCATTACGTAACCTGGCGTACCTTCTGCATTTTTATACCATTTGAAAAAACCGGTGTGTAGCAAAGGCGCCACCCAATACAATTCATTGTTGACTTTTTGTATGGTGAATTCGCCCAATTCTACTTGACTTCCGAGTGCGGGCTGTGAGCCGAGTATTTTTTCACCCAGAAGATGTGCCAACGGTTCATCGACAACACGGATTTCATCGATAGAAATAGGTGCAATATGATGCGATAAATCCGTGCCGTTTTTGACTTCGCCAATCATTTTCTGATAGGCTTCTGCCCTAAACATTGTTGTGCTAGTAAGCAACGGCAAAATGGTCATATATAGAATTGCAACGCCGCCTAAAACAAAGAAAAGACGGTTGGGTTTTGAAATTAATTTTACTTTTTTCGCATCAGGAGATACTTGAAAGCGAGTAAAAAGCACCATTCCGGCTACCGCTAAAATCAACAGCATTAACGGCAATTGAAGAAAACCATAGTTGAGCACGGGCATTCCGAAATAAAAGAATAAAAAGATAACGAAAAGAAATAACACAAATGGAGCAATCTTTCTCATGATGAATTTGGTTTTGGTTATGCGGATTAGTCGTTAAATATAAGTAAAGTTACAGGTTTTACGCCTGCTTATTTTTAAGGGTGCGGAATTTCACCGGCGTGACACCGGTATTCTTTTTAAAGAAGCGCGTAAAATAAGAATAATCTTCAAAGCCTACTGAATCTGCAATCTGGTTTACTGACAGATTGGGATTCATGAGTTGCCGCTTTACCTCGAGGACGATTCGTTCTGCGATGACTTGTGTGGCTGTTTTTTCGAGGGTTTCGCGGCAAATTCGATTCAAGTGCTTTATGGTGATACTCAGTTTTGATGCATAAAAAGAAGCCGATTTTTTAGTCTTGAAATAGTGTTCGAGCAACTGCGTGAATTGTTTTATTTTATGATTATATGCATGAAAAGTATGTGGCTGATCAGGAAAATAGGTGGCAGCCTCCATATGAATGCAATCGAGAAGATTAAGGGTCAGGTCTTGATGGTAAGCCCGGTTTTTTGAGGCGATTTCAATCATCTGGTTAAAATACTGCAAGAGGTTTTTTGTAGCTTCATCGGGGAATTTAATTTGCGGATTGGTATTTTGCATAGCGTAAAAAGGATAATCTTCGAGTTGTTTTTCACCAAAATATAAATTGTAAAGCGCCGCAGAAAATATAACAATAAAACCTTCAATGTCTGCCGACAATTCCCAATTATGCATTTGTCCGGGCTGCAGCACAAACATAGTTCCACGACTAACCGGATACACATCAAAATCGATTTCATGATTTCCTGAGCCATGTGTAAAAAAAACGAGCAAATGAGAATCATGCCGGTGCGACTGTTCGATAAAACTATGGGTTTTTAGGTGCTCCCTAAAAGTGTTGGCATACAATTCGCCATTCGCATTTTGGCAGCTAAAATGATCTACACTGTAAACCGGAAATGTTTTCATGTCTCTATTGTGCTATTATTGGCGAATTTACTGACAGACATAAAAGGCTGCATTATCTTAAATTTGTATGATAAAATTAAGCTAAAAATGTCACATTCCATCTTTCATCTCCTAAATAATGAATGTCCGAATTGTCATACTGGAAAAGTATTTCAGGACAAAAATATTTTTACCAACATTGGCTTTCCTAAGATGAATGCCCGTTGTAGTCATTGTCATTATAAATTCGAGAAAGAGCCGGGTTATTTTTTTGGAGCAATGTATGTAAATTACGGACTTACAGTCGCACAGGGAATTCTCACTTATTTTCTGGTACGTCCTTTTTTCGATGAGACTTTCGACCTTAAAATAATTCCGGTAATTGCAGTTGTAATTTTGGCGATGTGTTCGTTTAACATCCGCTTTTCAAGGTTGCTGTGGATTTATATGTTTAAGGATTATCGGGTATAGATAAGATCATAACACGGTGAGATTATACCACTATTAGATTTCGAGATTCATCTTACCCTATTGAAATCTCACCGTGTTACAATCTAAAAAAAACCTATTTTTGTGGTAACAAACAAAAACCACAATTATGAAAGCATATGTATTTCCGGGTCAAGGCGCACAGTTCACAGGAATGGGCAAAGACTTATATGACAACTCCGAATTAGCAGCAGAATTATTCGAAAAAGCCAATGAAATATTGGGTTTCCGCATTACCGATATCATGTTTGACGGCACAGCCGAGCAATTAAAAGAAACCAAAGTAACACAACCGGCGGTATTTTTACACTCCGTAATCTTAGCAAAAACGTTAGGCGCAGATTTCAAACCAGAAATGGTAGCAGGACATTCACTTGGAGAATTTTCAGCCTTGGTTGCCAATGGCGCACTTTCGTTTGAAGACGGTCTAAAATTGGTTTCTCAACGTGCTATCGCAATGCAAAAAGCTTGTGAAATTACGCCATCGACAATGGCTGCTGTTTTAGGCTTGGAAGATAAGATTGTAGAAGATGTATGTGCTTCGATTGACGGCGTGGTTGTAGCGGCGAATTATAATTGTCCCGGACAACTCGTGATTTCAGGTGAAACATCAGCCGTAGAAAAAGCTTGCGAAGCTATGAAAGCGGTAGGTGCAAAAAGAGCATTAATTTTACCTGTTGGTGGTGCTTTTCACTCACCAATGATGGAACCTGCGCGTGAAGAGCTCGCGGCAGCGATTGAAAACACAACTTTCTCAACACCAATTTGTCCGGTTTACCAGAATGTAACCGCAAGCGCTGTTTCTGACCCTGTTGAAATCAAAAAAAACCTAATCATTCAATTGACGGCTCCAGTAAAATGGACGCAATCGGTGCAGCAAATGATTAAAGATGGCGCGACTTCGTTTACAGAAATCGGTCCTGGAAAAGTGTTGACAGGATTGGTGAATAAGATTGATCGTGACGTCGCTACTTTTAATGCCTAATTTCATAAAAAATCAACCATGAAGCTTTTTATAAAATTATTTCTCGTTCTTATTATTGCTACAACTTTTTCGTGTTCCGGTGATGATGACAACCCGATTACCCAGAGTCCAAACAACACTTTATCTATTAAATACAACAGCCAGCTTTTAACATTTGGTGGTATCACAGCCCAGAAAAGCACCGAAAACGGCCTGGCGCATTTAAAAATTATCGGTTATAAAAAATTTCCGGGAAGTGAACAATCACAATACGAGATTATTCTGGATCTGGTAAAAGATATTCCCGGTGATCACGGTTACAGTTTTGATACGATACAATTAAACGTCACTACAGAGGTAAATGGAAATTTTACTACTACAATTTTCACTAACGGGATCGGTAGCGGCGGCGCTTCTAATACTGTCCAAACATTCCTAACCAATGTGGTAAGCGGCGATTTTGACTGCGGTCTCATTTCAGCCGATATGCAATACGGTACAATATCCAATGGCTTGTTCTATATTGAGTTATAACTACGGCATACAAAAAATCCCAAATTTACATTTGGGATTTTTTATATCATTCCTGATTGTTAAGCGCGTATCTTTTGCTCCCATTTCCAAGCCGAATCAATCGCATCTTCCAGCGACAATTCCGATTTCCAACCCAAAACTTCATTGGCTTTTTTAGTGTCCGCATAAGCTTCAATCACATCGCCTTCTCTTCTGTCAACCAATTTGTATGGCAATTTTTTACCGCTTACTTTTTCAAAAGCATTGATAACATCCAAAACGGAGCTTCCGGTGCCGGTGCCGAGGTTAAAAGTTTCTACTTTCTCTAAACTTTTATTGTTGAGCAATCTTTGCAAAGCGATAACGTGTGCTTTCGCCAAGTCGACAACATGAATATAATCGCGGATACAAGTACCGTCGTGCGTAGGATAATCCGATCCGTAAACCGACAATTCTTTTCTTAATCCAACCGCTGTTTGTGTAATAAATGGCACTAAATTTTGAGGAACACCAATCGGCAATTCGCCAATCGCAGCAGATTCGTGTGCACCAATCGGGTTGAAATAACGCAATAATATTGATTTGATACCACTAACCTTCGCCACATCTTTGATGATTTCCTCACCGATTTGCTTTGTGTTACCATATGGCGACATCGCTGGTTGTATTGGTGCATTTTCGGTAATCGGCATGTCTTTGGCTTGGCCATAAACCGTACACGAAGAACTGAAAATAAAACTGGCTTCGGTTTTTTGCTGTAATTCTTGTAAGATATAAACGAGCGTTCCAAGATTGTTTTCATAATACAATAACGGATTTTCAACACTCTCACCCACCGCTTTTGATGCAGCAAAATGAATCACGCCAGAAACATCACTGTGTTTTTTAAAAAAATCCTGAACAGCCATTTTTTCCCTTAAATCAATTTTCTCGAACTGCGGTTTTTTCCCGGTGATGCTTTCAATGCCGCTCAGCACTTTTTCATCAGCGTTGGAAAGATTGTCAATTACGACAACTTCAAATCCCTCATTTTGCAATTCGACAACAGTGTGCGATCCTATGAAGCCAAGGCCTCCGGTAACGAGTATTTTCATTTGGTTGTATTTATGGTTGTGGTATCGGTTACCTTTTCGGTAGTTGGTTTGGTTTTTGTTTTGTCTTTCTTAGGCATGGAAAGCAAAGCACGCGTTCCAAAAAAAGCAATCGCAAAAACCACAATGAAAACGACAAACGCTTTGTATTTTTCCCAAAAACTTGTTTTCATTTTATTGGTTTAGGAATTCTAAAACAGAATCCGTGATGAATTTAATCTGCTCATCATCCAATTCGGTATGCATTGGCAACGAAATCACTTCCTTTACCAATCTGTTGGTAATAGGAAAAAACTCTTCCATATACCTAACATCCAAATACGCTTTCTGCAAATGCAGCGGAATTGGATAATATATCGCACAAGGAATGCCTTTATCGAGCAAATGTTGCATCAATCCGTCGCGATCTGCATCTAAAATCCTTAATGTATATTGGTGAAAAACGTGGCAATCGCAAACATCGCAAATATTTGGGGCAACAATATTAGCATGACCTTCAAACGCGGCTGAATACTTTCGTGCAGCATGTTGACGTGCGGCATTATATTGATCCAAAAGCGGCAATTTCGCATTTAAAACCGCAGCTTGAATACTATCCAATCTCGAATTTACACCTACAACATCATGATGGTATCTCACATACATACCGTGGTTTACAATACCTCGAATCGTATGAGCCAATGCATCGTCATTGGTAAAAATAGCACCGCCATCACCATAACAACCAAGATTTTTTGAAGGGAAAAACGACGTTGAACCCACATGTCCTATCGTTCCGGCTTTTTTCTTTGTACCGTCAGAAAATTTGCAATTGGCGCCAATGGCCTGCGCATTATCTTCAATTACATAAAGATTGTGTTCTTTGGCAATTGCCATTATTGCTTCCATATTGGCGGCACGACCAAACAAATGTACCGGTACAATCGCTTTAGTTTTTGGTGTAATGGCTTTCTTGATGCCTTCGATTGAAATGTTCATATTGCCCATTTCAACATCGACCAAAACCGGTGTAAGTTGCAATAATGCAATGACTTCTACTGTCGCAGCGAAAGTAAAATCGGCAGTAATAACTTCATCTCCTGGCTCTAAACCCAATCCCATCATGGCAATTTGAAGCGCATCCGTCCCATTGGCACACGGAATAACGTGTTTCACATCAAGGTATTCCTCGAGATTTTTTTGGAAAGCATGCACTTGCGGCCCATTGATGTATGTATTGGTGTCAAGCACTTCCTGAATCGAAGTATTGACGGTTTCTTTTATCTTTTCATATTGCCCTTTCAGGTCAACCATCTGGATTTTTTTCATTTACGAGTGTATTAAAAACACGCAAAAATAAGAATTAAATAGCAGTCGGACAATGAAATTAAGTTTATCTGCGTAATTTAGCCACACAAAATTTCAAGCATGATTTTTCTCTATAATTTAGTGGCAATCCTCGCTTCGCAACTGCTGAAAATCGTGGCGCTTTTTAGTCCGAAAATCAGGCTTTTTGTCGATGGTAGAAAAACTGTTTTCACCACTTTATCCCAAAAAATAAAACCCTCAGACAAAACGATCTGGCTGCATTCGGCTTCGCTGGGCGAGTTTGAACAAGGACTTCCTGTTATTGAAAAACTGCGTGAGCAATTTCCTAATCATAAAATCATAGTAACGTTTTTTTCTCCTTCAGGTTATGAAATTAGGAAGCATAATACTGTCGCAGATGTTACGGTTTACTTGCCATTAGACACAAAATCTAATGTTCAAAAATTCCTGAAACTGGCACATCCGGAAATAATTTTCTTTATTAAATATGAATTCTGGCCGAATTATCTGAACGAAATCAAAAGACAAAATATTCCAACGTATTTGATTTCTGGAATATTTCGTGACAATCAGGTTTTTTTTAAATGGTACGGCGGTTTTTACAGAAATGCTCTCGAAACCTTCAGCTACTTTTTTGTTCAAAATGAAAGTTCAAAACAGCTTTTGCAGCAAATCGGTTTTCAGAATGTAAAAATCAGCGGCGATACACGTTTTGACCGCGTAATAAAAATCCTAGAACGCGACAATTCTCTTGATTTCATTGAGAATTTTAAAGCAGAAAAACTAACCGTTGTCATCGGAAGTTCGTGGCCAAAAGACGAAAGTCAATTGATCGATTTCATCAATAAAAATCCGTTTGACGTGAAATTCATCATTGCACCACATAACATAAAAGCGGAACAAATTCAAGAATTGAAAAACAGCATTTCTAAAAAAACAATATTATTTTCTGAAAAAGAAAATCTGGATTTATCAAGTTACGAAGTTTTTATCGCGGATACGATTGGCATTTTGACAAAAATCTATAGTTATGGCGACATTGCGTATGTGGGCGGTGGTTTCGGATCTTCGGGGCTACACAACATTTTGGAGCCAGCGACTTTTGGAATTCCGGTGGTTATCGGGCCTAATTATCAGAAATTTTCAGAAGCAGTTGCGCTCGTAAACATGGGCGGCTGCATTTCTGTTAAAAACAAAAAAGAACTCGAAGAAACACTTTCACACCTTATTCAAAACGAAGACGAACGATTGGAAAAAGGCCATATTTGCGCCACTTTCGTGGAAATGAATAAAAACGCAACTGCCATTATAATGGCTCATATTTCCAATGACAACCTTTAAGCCACTCGAAGTTTCCGACATTCCGATTATTGTGGAAATGATGCAGGAATTTTATGCCATCGACAGTTACCCGATTGACGTTGAAAAATCGAAATTGCTTTTTTCTGAATTTATTTCGAATAAAAATCATGGAAAAGGTTGGCTGATTTGTCATTCCGATGAAAAAGGAATTCCAAAAATTGCCGGTTATGCAATTCTTACTTTCGTTTTCAGCTTCGAATATGGCGGGACAATCGCATTCATTGACGAATTATACATTAAGGAAAGCCATCGCGGAAAAGGCATCGGAAAAACATCCATCGCTTTTTTAAAAGCCGAAGCCGCTAAATTATCGTTAAAATTGCTTTATCTGGAAGTCGAAAACCACAATTCAACCGCTCAAAAATTATATCTTGCGACCGGATTTGAGCTGCACAAGCGCAACATTATGAAATATAAAGTCCAATAATTATGAAAAACTTAAAATTACTACTTTTATTATTCGTCATTTCTGTTCAAGCGCAACAAGGCGGCATGTGGATTCCGTCGCTTTTGCAAGGCATGAACGAAAAAGAAATGAAAGCGCTTGGCATGAAAATGTCGGCTTCGGATATTTATGATGTTAATAAATCAAGTTTGAAAGATGCCGTGCCGCAATTCAACGGAGGTTGTACATCGGAGGTTATTTCGCCGAAAGGCTTGCTTTTAACGAACCACCATTGCGGATTTGATGCGATTCAGAATCACTCTTCAACCGAACACGACTACTTGACTGACGGTTTTTGGGCTTATAAAATGGAAGACGAATTGCCGAACGAAGGCATGGTTGTCACTTTCATTGTAAAAATCGATGATGTAACGACGCAGGTGCTCGCAGGCGTTGACGCATTGCCATCCGAAAAGGAAAAGCAAGCGAAAATCCAGGAAAACATTACGGCGCTGACCGCTTCATTCAAGAAAGAAGACTGGCAGGAAAATAAGATTCGTACTTTCTACGAAGGCAACCAATATATGCTTTTTGTGACCGAAACCTATAAAGATATCCGTTTGGTTGGTGCGCCGCCGTCGTTAATTGGAAAATTTGGTTCTGATACCGACAACTGGGTTTGGCCGCGTCATACGGGCGATTTTTCGCTTTTTAGGATTTATGCCGACAAGAACAATCGTCCGGCAACTTACTCGAAAGACAATGTGCCTTATGTACCGAAAAGTTTTCTTCCGATTTCACTTGACGGCGTGAAAGAAGACGATTTTACGCTCGTTTTTGGTTATCCGGGAAAAACTACCGAATATCTTCCGGCGGTTGCCATTGAGCAAATCGTAAAAGAACTGAATCCGGCGAAAATTGAAATTCGTGACCGTGCACTCAAGGTCGAAGACGGTTTTATGCGAAAAGACAATGCGATAAAAATCCAATACGCATCGAAATACGCCAGCGTTGCCAATTACTGGAAAAAATGGATTGGTGAAACGCAAGGCTTAAAAAAATCGGGGGCTGTCGCCATCAAACGGCACCAGGAACTGGTTTTTTCGAACAATATCACCCGATTAAAAAAGCAAGCAGAATATGGCAACTTACTTTCGGATTTCGAAAAAAATTACACCGAAATTGCACCTTATGCATTGGCACGCGATTATTTCACGGAAGTGATTTTGCGTAACACCGAATTATTGAGTACGACTTATAAATTGTATCAGTTGGAGCAGCTTTACAATACAAAAGGCGAGCAGGCTTTTACGGACAGGAAAAACAATTTAGTCAATGGATTGGGCGATTTCTATAAGGATTTCAATGCATCTGTTGACGAAAAAGTTTTTGAACAGTTAATTGATTTGTATGCGAATAAATCCCCAAAGCAATTTTTGCCTTCAAGTCTTTCGGGCATCGATTCGAAAAAATTATCTGTCGAGATTTATGAGCAATCGAAAATTGTAAGCTATTCCGGATTAAAAGAATTATTGACTGGCGACAGCAAAGCCATTTTGACGAATCTTAATAACGACAAGGCTTTTAAACTGGTGAAAAATATTGCCGATGATTATTTTAAAAATGTGGCTCCGAAATACGACGAATTGAATTTGAAAATTACAACCTTGCAACGCACGTACATGAAAGCGCAATTGGAACTGAATAAAAATGCGCGGATGTTTCCTGATGCCAACAGTACTTTGCGTGTGACTTATGGAAAAGTGAAAGGGTATGAGCCGAAAGACGCGACGGTTTATACATCGATGACGTATCTTGACGGCGCCATGGAAAAATATATTCCGGGCGATTATGAATTTGATATTCCGGCGAAGCTGATTGAATTGTATAATAATAAGGACTACGGCCAATATGGCGAAAACGAAAAAATGCCGGTTTGTTTTATTGGGACCAATCACACTACAGGCGGCAATTCTGGAAGCCCAGCGATTGATGCAAAAGGCAATCTGATTGGCTTGAATTTTGATCGTGTTTGGGAAGGCACAATGAGCGATATTTTTTACGATCCGGCGATTTGCAGGAACGTTATGGTGGATATTCGGTATGTGCTTTTCATTATAGATAAATATGCGGGTGCAAAAAACCTGATTGAAGAATTAAAATTAGTACACCCAAAAAAGAAATAAAAAGCTGAAATTGAGAAAGTTTGACAATCTTAAACGTTTTCGTAAAAAAAAGTTAATTTTTATTTTTAAAAATCATTTTTTGGCACAGTACTTGTAAACTGTTTTAGCGTTGCAAAGTTTATTTTTTTTTAAAAAAATATTGAAAAATAATTTTACATATTAAAAAATTTATATCTTTGCCTCGAATTAATAATTAACCTTTTATAATTAAGTAAGATGAAAAAAGTATTTTTAAGTTTAGCTGTTATCGCTGCATTAACTGTAGTATCTTGTAAAGAAAAAGCTGCTGAGACTCCAGTAGAAGAAACTCCTGCTGTTGAAACTCCAGCTGTTGAAACTCCAGCTCCTGCTGCTGACACAACTGCTACTGCTCCTGCTGCTGAAGCTCCTGCTGCTGAAGCTCCTGCTGCTACTCCAGCTAAGTAATTTTCGAATTACGGAAAAAATCAAGCCTTGCAATGCAAGGCTTTTTTTATGCTTATTATTTGCCCAATTACCCGAAAATAGAATCGCTTTCCGAAAAATCTAACGTCTCTGATTTTACCGCATATTTTGTTATTTCATTGATTCCTTTAGCCAACATCAACTCCGTAGAATACTTTCTGCTTATAGCAAACAGCACATCATTAAGCATCAGTTTGAAGAAATATTTACCCGATGCCGATTTGTGCTTTACAAACTGGCAATTGTCGATATTTTCTTTGAACAACGCAATTCCATCCTCACACTCAAATTTCAATTCATAACTTGTACTTGAAAATATAGGCTTGCCCTTTCTCGAAGTGAAAACAAATTTATATTCGTCGTTAAAGCGTTTACTGATTACAAAAGCCCCCATGTCTTAAAAATTCCAAATTATAAATAACAATTACCAACCGGCATAAAACAAAAAAGCTCCAAACAATGTTTGAAGCTTTTTCTGTACTCAGAGCGGTAGCACAATGATGCAAAACGCTGAAAACAAAAAAACTCCGTGTCTGCTGCTAAAGTATCAATAAAATCAATACTTTCCAATCTTTTTTAAAAATTATATTTAGATGTAATTGGTATTGGTTTGAAGTAATTTTCGTCCAGCCGTACAATTACCGTACATTTTTTTTATTATGTTTGTGGTATCAAATACCTGATTATCATGGCCACAATTAATTTTTTATATCGTTCCAAAAAGCCTTTAGCTAACTTATCACTTAGATTATTGTACCGTTATAACGAAACTGATTTAGTTTTCGGAGCAAATACAAAGTATGAAGTTTCAAAAGAATACTGGAGTAAACAACATAAACAGAAACGCCCCAAAGATATAGAAATAGTTAACGAACAAACCAAGGTTAAGACTGAACTTAACAAATTAGAGAATTATATTTTAGCAGCATACAAAACTACTGATGCTAAAGCTATAAACAAGGAATGGCTGCAAAATCAAGTTGACCTTTACTACAACCCTGTACAGCACGCAAAAGCAACGCCGACAGCACTAATAGAATATATTGACTTTTATATTGATTACCGCAAGCACGAATTAAAAGAAGGTCTTATTAAAAAGTTGAAAGTTACTAAGCACAAAGTGGAACGCTTTCAAGTCTTCCGGAAGAAGATAATTTTATTAAAAGATGTAAACGACAGTTTCAAAAATGAATTTGTGGATTACTGCAAATCTGAAAAATACTCTCAAAATACTATCGAAAGAGATTTAGCTTACATCAAGACTTTTTGCAAACACGCCCGCTATCTAGGATTAGAGACAAGTCCGCAACTGGATGGATTGCGAATGGATAAGGAAAAAACAGATAGTATTTATCTGAGCTTGGAGGAGCTTAAAAAAATACAGGAAATTGAGAAAAGTAAGTTAACCGAAAGCTTGGAAAATGCACGGGACTGGTTAATCATTAGCTGCTTCACGGGCCAGCGTATCTCGGACTTTATGCGTTTTACTGATACTCAAATCAGAAAGGAAAACGGCAAGACATTTATAGAATTTACCCAAAAAAAGACTGGCAAAACAATGATTATTCCATTACATTCAAAGGTCATTGAAATCCTGGATAAAAAGGACGGAAAATTCCCTTATTCAATTTCAGACCAAAAGTATAATGAGTACATAAAAACTGTCTGTCGGATTGGAGAAATTAATGATAAGATAAGCGGCAGTAAAAAGAGTGAAACCGAAGAAAACAGCAAGGTTTATAGGAAAGAATCAGGTATATTTGAAAAATGGGAGTTAGTAACCTCACATATTGGTAGGCGCTCATTTGCCACAAACCATTACGGTAAAATTCCAACTTCATTTTTAATTGCTGCAACTGGTCATAGTACTGAAGTAATGTTTCTAAAGTATATTGGAAAGAGCAACAAAGATTTGGCAATGGAATTGGCTAACTATTTCTAAACTGACAAAATGAGAAACAATGACGATTCGATAAGCGAAGAACATTTTCATCAAAAAGAAGCTTACAACAATTATTTAAAGGTATTCGCATCCCCTATTCCTTTTATAGACACAATATATAAAGACCTTTATTATATCTTTTCGGAAGATGAAAACCTAACCAGAGCTTCATTGGGAGATTTCTATTTTGAAAAATATCTAAATCAGGTAAACGAAAACCTATTATATATAGAAGCAGAACTAGCCAAATATGCTGACCGTAAAAATCTTGCTGGAGATGAACAAGATTATCTTTTCTATCATAAGAAATTTTTGGAAAATAGAATTGAGGAACTAATGGTTGAAAACGACCATTCGAAAATCCGAACTGTAAAAGGCAAGGCATATGAAAATCATGCATGGTTTAAAGTTGGGGTAATACTTGCGACTGGAGAAATGGAACAATATTATACGGCAAACAGAAAAGACATTAAAGCAGGATATACAGCTCCTAAAATAGCTGCCGAACTTGGCGATAAAAAGTATGAGAAATATATTTTGGCAACAATGAAGAGATACCCAAAATCAAACACAAATTGGGATAAAAATATATATAATAGCCCTGAAAAAATGAAAAAAATAATTAACTATTGCCAAGAAAATCATCTCGCAATTATTCAGGAATTTACAATTGAATTAAGTGATGATGATGAATCTTAAATCAGTATTTTAATAGTACTAGTACTGGAAACAGTACCAAACACATCCAAATATCTTTGGCTTATAATTTAAAAGATAAGCCACATGCAAAACTCTATTCTACTTCAAAATTTAAGTCCCGAAGAATTATCGGATCTAATCAACAAAAGCGTAAAAGGTCAGTTAGACATCTTTCTGAAAGACCTCAACACATCCGATCCCGACGAACTCTTAACCCGTGAGGAAACTTGCAAATTTCTGCAAATCGACAGCAGCACTCTTTGGCATTGGACGAACAAGGGGAAAGTAAAAGCCTACGGAATTGGTAACCGCCGATATTACAAAAAATCAGAAATACTGGAATGTCTGACATTGTTAAAACGATAATCATGGTGAACAATTCAGAACTCCACACAGAAAACTTCGAGAAGCAAAATGAATTCCCTATCGATGTGATTGCGACTACTTTTAAGGAATTAATTTTTGACTTAAATGACACCTTGAATTTTCCTGTCGATTATTCAGCAACAGCTATGATAATAGCAATTTCTACTATGATAGGAACAAGTGTAAAAGTGAAGGTAAAAAACAACTGGTTTGAGTACGCCTCATTTTATGCTTGTCTGATTGGGAATGCAGGAGCAAACAAAACACATCCCATAAACACTATGTTCACACCATTAAAAGACGTTGATAAAAGAAACCACGACAATTATGTTGTAGAATATAAAAAATTCATCAAGTACGAAAAACTTTCAAAAGGAGAGAAATTAAAAGTTACTGAAATTGAAGAGCCAATCTTAAAAAAACACGTTTTAACAAACTTCACTCCCGAAGCGTTAAATAAAAGATTAAATGAAAACCCGAGAGGTTGTTCGGTTTTAAGTGATGAAATGGCTACATTTTTTGAGGGAATGAATAATTATTCTAATGGAGACCAGATAAGTAACTACTTGACTATATGGAGCAATCAACCCATAACAAGTGATAGAGTAGGTACTCCGATTCCATTGTTGATAAAAACCCCTTTCTTATCAGTTATTGGTGGTTTACAACCACGTATGTTAAGTAAGGTGTTCCCGATGCAAAAACTGGACAATGGGTTCTTTCAAAGATTCTTATTTGCATATCCTGAATCTGTCGTTAAAAAACCCATAAATGACAATGAGTTAAATGATGTTATAATTAAACGCTATGCCAAATTTATCGAAGACTACATCGAAAACACGAATGTTGCAGAGATAAACAGTTGTATTAATAGCAAAATACTGAATTGGACTCCTGATGCAAAAGCTTTCTTTTATCAATGGCAAGAAGAGAATTGCTCATTAGTGAATGAGCATCTTGATAACATTAAGGGAGAAATAGTGTCAAAATATGACAGTCACTTTATTCGTTTAGCAATAATACTTCAGATTATGGAAAATCCAAATAGTGATAATATTGAGATTAGAGCGGTCGAAGGAGCAAAGAAATTATGCCTCTATTACATTAATTGCTCTTTCAAGGTTTTAGAGATAATTCAAAATCCAGCTAACTATCTTTCAACGTTGCCAGAAAATAAGAAAAGCCTTTACAATTCATTAAATAACGAATTTACAACTTCAGAAGCAATCGCCATGGGAGCTAAATATGTATTGCCCGAAAGAAGAGTAAAAGATTTTATAAATGATAATATTCTATTTAGCCATATACGGCACGGTTATTATGCAAAAAAAATAAAAACATAAGTCCGCACTTTCAACACTTTCAGCATTTTAAAATGTCGATAATGCTGAAAGTGCAAAATGCAACAAGAAAAATATAACAGTATTTATTTTAAAGCCAACTATGCCGCTTGTTTCAAGAGTTTTAAAGCACTTTTATATTAAAAACAACAAAATATATAACAGCTACAAAATATGTGCTAAATGTATGCGGAAAGCAGTACGCAACATATTGCAATAGTTAATATTTGGGCTTACAGTAACTAAAACTATTCTTCTTAACTCATTATATAAAAAATTAATATTCTTAAATGGAATATTAAAAAGTATTACCGAATATTGCAAAATGGAATATTCAATTTTTTTTCTATGAACGAAAAAAAAATTAACCAGTTCATTTCACATCAACTTGTGAAAGCAAGGGAGGAGCTTGGCTTGACACAAAAACAAGTCGAAGAAAGTGGAATAATTAAACAGAGTAACCTTTCAAAATTTGAAAATGGTTTAAGCACAATAGATGCTTCAAAGCTAATGATTTTAGCAAGTTATTATCATAAACCTATCAGTTTTTTCTTTAAAGATGAAAAATAAAAAAAAATTAACAGCAGTAGATATTTTTAGCGGGGCTGGCGGCATGAGTGTTGGCGCTACCATGGTGGGCATAGAAGTTTCTGTCGCTGTAGAATACGATAAACACGCTGTAGCATCATTTAAAGCCAATCATCCAAAAACAGAAGTAATAGAGAAGGATATTAGAGAGGTTAAATTACAAGAAAAATATAAAAATCCTTTCATTTTATTTGGAGGCCCACCATGTCAGGGATTTTCAACTTCAAACACTAAAACTAGGAATAGTGATAATAAAAATAATTCCCTATTTCATGAATATATCCGACAAATAAAAGACTTAACTCCTGAATGGTTTGTTTTTGAAAATGTCGAAGGCATAACTACATTTGAAAAAGGGACAGTTGTGAAACGCTTAGAAAAAGAATTTAAAAAACTAGGTTACGACACTACTTGGGATGTTCTCAAGGCTTCAGATTATGGAGTACCTCAAAATCGCCATCGCTTTTTCATGATTGGAAATAGGATGGGGACAAAATTTACTTTTCCTGAAAAACAAGATACAATTGTCACAGTGAAAGATGCAATTAAAGATTTACCAAAACTTCAGAATGGAGATTCACATGAATTCTTAAATTACAGAAAAGTCAAAACCAATTCATATATCGACCTCATGAGAGGTAAGTCAACTAAATCTTTGCAAAACTATGTTTCTAGGAATAGAGATTATGTTGTTGAAAGATATTCTTATATAAAACCTGGACAAAATTGGAAAGCGATACCTGCGGAATTGATGACCAATTACAAGGATACCGCCAATTGTCATAGCGGCATATACAGAAGACTTGACCCGAAGAGTCCATCAGTTGTAATTGCAAATTACCGAAAAAATATGCTTATTCATCCATTTGAGGACAGAGGGCTTTCCGTCAGAGAGGCAGCTCGAATCCAAAGCTTCCCTGATGAATTCATTTTCAAAGGAAATCTTACATTCCAACAGCAGCAAATTGGCAATGCAGTTCCCCCTCTACTCGCAAAAGCTATCTTCCAACAAATAATAAATTTAGCAAATAAGGATGAGCGACAATAATGAGGTAAATTATTTAAATTTTAATTTTGATGTTAGTGCTTATCGCCTGTTAGGTAGAGAGCTTATAACTGATAGGATAACTGCATTATTTGAAATAGTCAAAAATGCTTATGATGCCAATGCAAATCACGTAACAGTTGAGTTCATCAAAGTTTCCCCGAAGACAAAATATTCAAAAATCATTATTACGGACGATGGATTAGGAATGCAATTATCTGACCTAGAAAATAAATGGATGGTAATTGGTACTAGTAGCAAGCGGAGAGAAAGAACTTCTCCAGCACCTTATTATCGAAAAGTTGTTGGAAAAAAAGGAATAGGTCGATTTGCCGTGGATTTATTGGGAGCAAAGCTAACTCTGAAAACTAAAAAAGAAAATGACCTCCAATGGATTTTTTTAGAAACGGATTGGTCAAAATATTCAGACTTAGAAGCGAAACAATTAACTCTTCCGTTTGATGATAAGAAAGATTTTTTTACTGATATAAAAAACAAATATTGGTATAAAGATGCTGTAAAGACCGAAAAAGGAACAATTTTAGAAATTGAAAACCTAAATGATGAATGGACAGAGTTAGATGTAAAACGAGCATATAGGGAGCTTTCCAAATTAGTTTCTCCAAATGCCAATATTCCACGCAAGTATCCCTTTAATATAACAATCAAATCTCAATATGAAGGTTATAAAAAAATTGATGTAAAGCCCTTATCAATTGTCGAATTTGCAACAATAACCATTGAACTTAAACACAACAAAAAAAACAAAACCCAAGAGATTGCTTTCTTTGAAAAAGGCAATATAATTAAAAAAGAAGTTACTCCTAGATTATTTGGACTTGTTGATTTTTCGTTATATTATTTTAATCAAAATGACAAACGGAAGTTTAAAGACAAATTTAATCAGGATATCGATGGAATTAAAATATATAGGGATGGAATTATTACAACGCCTTTTGCTGAAACGGAACCAAGTATCGAGAAGCAGAAAGATATTTTAGGAATTGACAAAAGAAGATATTCAGGGTTCTTTGACAGACTTAATAGTAGAGATTTATTAGGATTTTTAGAACTAACAGACGAAAATAATCCTAATATCATTGAAGCTACTAATAGACAAGATTTTATTGACAATATTGAATGGAAGGAACTTAAACTTTTCATTATTGAACAAATTCAACAAATTGAAAAATTATTAAAATTTGAAAGAGATAATGTTCGTCAAATTACAAAATCAGATTTAGGAAAAGCTAATGACGAATTAAAAAGCATAAAGCAAAATATTGCAAATGCAAAGAAAGAGGCAACTCCCGAAATGAAAAAACAACTTCAATTTATTGAAGCAGATTTAGGAAAATTGCAGGGCACAGTAAATAAAAGCTTTCGTGATTATGCCAAATTAGAAGTAGAAAGCAGAAACAAGGAGAGTCTATTTTTCAGCTTAGTATCATTACAAACGTATGCAGCAATGTTTTCTCACATGACAAAAAACACTATTGGCCATGTATTAAGAGATGCTGAATATTTTAAAACTCACTTTCCAAATGAAAAATTGAATGCCAGATTTAAAATTATTGCTGCTAGAATTTATTCAGAATTTATAGCATTAAGAACTGGTGTTGATTTTATGTTGAAGTATGCTCAATCAGACGATAATATTGAAGATATTAATTTGTTTGAATTGATTGAAAATCTATTTAGCAACATTTACGTTTCGGAGTTTCAGAAGCAAAATATTAGCACACAGTTAGAACTAAACAAAGGACTAATTTTAAGTTATAATAAAAAAGCTCTTGAAGACATCTTTGACAATCTTATTTCAAACTCAATAAAAGCTTTGAAAAATTGTAGCGGCAAAAAGATAAAATGTAGTGGCATTTTAGAAAAAGAAGAATTGACACTATATTTTTCCGATAACGGTGTAGGTATTTCTGAAGAAGATAGGTTGCGAATTTTTGATATTTTTTTTACAAAAACTGCAGAGGATGGCGGTGCAGGAATCGGTCTCTATATGGTTAAGACAAGAATTGAAGCCATGCAAGGAACAATTGAAGTTATTGATAATGAATTCAAACCACACGGAGCTACATTCAAAATAACGTTACCATTTAAAAAATAGCTATATGAGTTTAAGTATTGTAATAATTGACGATAACCAAAAACTAGAAGATGATAGTTTGGTATGGGAATTAAAAGACAGGTATGGCGAAGAAAATGTGACGTTCCTTTCCGATCCTGTCGCAGGTTTACAATTTGTAAAAGACAATTTAAATAAAAATATAATTGTTTTGCTCGATATTCAATTTCCCGCAAATAATATTGACGGGCATAAACTATTATCTGACATAAGAAATTCTTCCGAACTAATTCCAGTTATTCTATGGAGTGGGATTGATGAAAACAAAGAAGCTTTTAGTGATTTCATAAATAACCACGCATTCGGTTTTATAAGCAAGACGGCAACTACTGCTGAAGCCATGAAAATTATAGATAAAGCCGAGGAGTTTTTCAAAACAAATCTTGATAATAGTATTGAAGATTGGATAATTGCTAAAGACGAAGATAAGGACAAACCAATTTTTATAACATCTGACGGACAATCTTATTCCTTGAACGAAATTTTACATGAAATTAGAATGCAGAGTGAAGTAGGAAAATCATTCTCAAGAAGGCTAAATGAACTTACAATAGATTTATTATTAAGAAAAAAAGAAAACTTAAATGGCTGATACTATAATTGTTTTCGATGAAGCTGACACGAAATTAGGCTCTTTTTTTCAATTGTGTATAGATGATTTGAACGTCTTTTTTGATAGCATATCAATTCAACCAACCTATTTGAATAGCGCAAAGTTGAATGACTTATCTGTACAGTTAGTTACTGAACCTTTAAATACATTTGTTTTTGGAGCTTATTCTCATGGAGGTAAAAATTGTTTGGTAAAATCCAACGCTTCTTATATCTCTACAACCGTAAATAACACTAGTTTTCAAAATTCCTTTTTTTATACATTTTCATGTAGTTGCGGTCATGAATTAGGCAGTAATCTGTTTGATAATGGATGCTTATGTTTTATTGGATATAACAAAATTATTTCTATTTGGAGTACCTATGTTCAGCCCTTTGTTGTTTGCGCTAATTATGGTTTAAAATTATTTTTTAATGGTGTTAATACTTTACAGATAGAAACAGAAATGAAAGAGCAATATAATACTGAAATTGACGCAATTTATCCAGCGGACTTTATTATTGCTTCAATTTTAAGAGAAAATAGAGACGCATTAGTTAGACATGGAAACGATATAAATATTACACATTTATGATTTAAGTAATTTATATTTGCTGTATGAAATAAAAAAAAGAATTTACATATTGGCGTCCTTATTCAAGTAAGCAAAACCGACCAAGTTTAAAATATATACAAGAATAAGAATTGCACACGCAAAGGCGTGGGCTTTCTTATTATGTGTATGCGTTCTTGGTCGGACGTTGCTTACTGGTAGGAAATGTCCCACGCTGATTATTTTATCTAACCTCTGTTTTGGGACATTTGGGAATAACACTAAAATAGAATGGAAAAATTCGACAAAACGAACCCGTACAATCCAAACGCAAAAAAAACCTACTCAAAGAAAACTCTAATCTTAGTAGCAGTATTCACAGCAGCTTTTTTTATAGTCTTAATCAACTTGGTTGGGGGCAGCAGTTCCACCATTGGGAAATACAAAAAAGAACCTCTTCCAGATAACTTTAAATATGAAATTACGGCAGACGAAAGTAATGCAGCCGTTGAAAAAAATCAGTTAAAAGTCCAATTGAGTGAAAAATTAACGGTAGGTCAAATCGCAACTTTAGCGGAACAATTATATAATTCAAAAGATAAGCAACGCAGGTTCTATATATTTTATACACTAAAAACATCAGGTGATGTAGGTGTCGCATGGGCAATTAGTCATTTTGACCCCGAATTAGAAATTAAGATTATGGGTGCAACGCAGGCAGAAGAAAATTTATCCAAGAAGAACGCTGGAAAAGTTGACGGCAAAATTCTCGGAATGTTCTATGAAGAGGAATTCACCTCTTGTTCATATACTGTATATGAAAAAAACGGCAAATTTTATGTCCAAACTACCTATAAAGACGGCGGCTCTAATGTAAATGAAATGAAAAAGAGTGATGTCGAGAATGGAATAAAACTTGAAGACATTAATGGCAACACAAACGGAGAATATTATATTTTGACCAAAGAAAATTTGTTGGAGTTTTTCAATAAAGAGAATAGAAATTTCACAACTGGGTATTTGATTGAATAAACTGTTAAAGTAACTTTTTATCTTAAAAAAATATCAGCCGTACAATAACCGTACAAATACTAAAATGCAAAAAGCGCAAACAATTAATAATTAACTGTTTGCGCTTTTTACTTGTACTCAGAGCGGGACTTGAACCCGCACGAACATTACTGTTCACTGGATTTTAAGTCCAGCGTGTCTACCAATTTCACCATCCGAGCTGGATAAAGAGCGAAAAACGGGATTCGAACCCGCGACCTCGACCTTGGCAAGGTCGCGCTCTACCAACTGAGCTATTTTCGCATTAATTTAAAAGAACATCAATACTTGTGCGGTATTGCGGAGGCAAATTTAATACATTAATTCAATTATACAAGCCTTTTTTAGAAAAATTTTATAGGCAAAATGTAACTTTCTGATAACGTAAAGTTTAAATTCCAAAAAATAATTTCTAAAAAACAAATAGCATCCAATTCCTGATTTTTCGTAAAATTTATAAGCTTTTAAAATTGAAAATTGAATTCTATTTAAGATTTAAGCTTTGGGATTTGGTGTTATACCTGACATTATTTTTTCACAAGCATTCTCTTGATCTCATTAAGCTTCATCAGCGCTTCAACCGGCGTGAGCGTATTAATATCGAGGTTCATGATTTCGTCTTTTATTTCTTCCAAAAGCGGGTCATCGAGATTGAAAATACTGAGTTGCATTTCGTCTTTTGCAGCTTTGACACCATGCAACGTTTCTACTGAATGGTCTTTTTCTAGTTTTTTCAAAAGCTTTTGCGCTTTCAAAATTACCGTTTGCGGCATTCCAGCCATTTTCGCAACGTGAATTCCAAAACTATGTGCGCTGCCTCCTTTTACCAATTTACGAATAAAAAGTACCGTGTCTTTTAATTCTTTCACCGAAACATTATAATTCTGTATTCTCGGAAGCATTTCCGTCATTTCGTTCAATTCGTGATAATGCGTTGCGAAAAGCGTTTTTGGTTGCGATGGATGTTCGTGCAAAAACTCTGCAATTGCCCAGGCGATAGAAATCCCATCATAAGTGCTCGTTCCGCGACCGATTTCATCCAGAAGCACCAAACTTCTATGAGAAATATTATTCAAAATAGAAGCCGTTTCGTTCATTTCGACCATAAAAGTCGATTCGCCCATCGAAATATTATCCGAAGCACCGACCCTCGTAAAAATCTTATCTACAACACCCATCCTAACGTTATCAGCAGGAACAAAACTGCCCATCTGCGCCAATAAAACAATGAGCGCTGTTTGGCGTAAAATAGCTGATTTACCAGACATATTCGGCCCTGTAATCATGATAATCTGCTGTGATTCTCGGTCAAGAAAAACATCATTGGCAATATATGGAACACCAACCGGCAATTGTTTTTCAATCACAGGATGCCTACCGTTGGTGATTTCGAGTTCGAAAGTTTCGTCTAAAACAGGGCAAATATATTTATTTTCTATCGCCAATTGTGCAAATGACGTCAGACAATCGAGTTGCGCCACTAAATTAGCGTTGAGTTGCACGGGTTTTATATAAGTGGCAATCCAATTAACAAGTTGCTCGAACAATTCGACTTCTAGCTTAAAGATTTTTTCTTCGGCACCGAGAATTTTGGTTTCATATTCCTTTAATTCTTCTGTGATGTATCTTTCGGCGTTGACCAAAGTTTGCTTACGGATCCATTCTGAAGGCACTTTGTCTTTGTGTGTATTTCTAACTTCGATATAATATCCGAAGACATTATTGAACGAAATTTTTAGCGAACTGATTCCTGTTGCTTCAGATTCCCGTTTTTCAATACCTTCCAGAAACTCTTTTCCTAAGGTAGAAATAGCGCGCAATTCGTCCAATTCCGGGTTGACACCTTTCGCAATAGCGTTACCTTTTGCAATCGCAACCGGTGCTTCGGGATTTAAAGTCGCCTTGATTTTTTCGCGAAGCAAATCACAACTGTGCAGGCTATCGCCGATGATTTTTACAGCTTCTTGCGAACTTTCGAGCGCCAATTTTTTTATAGGAATAATGGCATCCAGAGAATCTTTGAGGTAAACAACTTCCCTCGGACTCACTTTCCCGGCAGCGATTTTAGAAATCAAACGCTCTAAATCGGAAATCTGCTTGATCTGGTGTTGAATACTTTTCAGGACATCCTGATTTTCTTTAAGGTAAGCAACCACTTCATGGCGACCACGGATTTTGTTGATATCTTTTAAAGGAAGCGCCAGCCAGCGTTTCAAAAGCCTTCCTCCCATCGGCGAAAGTGTGCGGTCGATAACATCCAACAGCGTCACGGCATTAGGATTGTAGCTGTGGTATAATTCTAGATTGCGTATCGTAAACCGGTCCATCCAAACATAAGCGTCTTCCGCAATACGCTGAATGGCCGTGATATGTTGCAGTTTGTTGTGTTGTGTTTCGGATAAATAATACAAAATTGCACCTGAGGCGATGATACCGTCAGGCAATTCTTCGATTCCAAAACCTTTTAATGAAACCGTTTGAAAGTGATTGGTCAAGGTTTCTAAAGCATAATCTTCTTTATATACCCAATCTTCAAGGTAAAAATTGTGGTAATCGTCGCCGAAAACTTCCTTGAAATTGTTGCGGTTTTGCTTGGGAATCAATATTTCACTCGGACTAAAATTCTGCAACAGCTTGTCAATATATTCCTCGTTGCCTTGTGCGGTAAGGAACTCGCCTGTGGAAACATCCAAGAAAGAAATCCCGATATGCTTTTTCCCGAAATATACCGATGCGAGAAAATTATTCGATTTAGATTGCAAAACTTCATCATTCATAGAAACCCCAGGCGTGACCAATTCAGTAACACCTCGTTTGACGATGGTCTTGGTCATTTTTGGATCTTCAAGTTGGTCGCAAATTGCAACGCGAAGACCGGCTTTTACCAATTTTGGCAAATACGTATTTAAAGAATGGTGCGGAAATCCGGCCAAAGCGGTTTCTGTTACAGAACCCGCACCTCGTTTGGTGAGTACAATTCCGAGTATTTTTGACGCACGAATGGCATCTTCACCAAAAGTTTCATAAAAATCGCCAACGCGAAACAATAGGCAAGCGTCGGGATATTTTCGCTTGATTTCGTTGTATTGTTTCATTAACGGGGTTTCCTTAACCTCTTTTACTTTTGATGCCAATGTGATGGGGTTTAAATGATTTGCAAAATAGAGATGCGAATTTAATTATTTTATAGCGGATAAATGCGCGTGGGAAATTTAATTTTAATTTAAGAATAAAACTGTATGACGTGGAAATATTATTTATAGATTTGCCTATATCAATTTTAAAAAACTTATAAAATGAAAAGAATATTTTTAATTTCAGCAATGGCTCTTTTTGCAATGAACACTTCATTTGCACAAGAAGTTTCAAAAAAACCAACAAAAACTAAAACATTAACTGCAACAAAATCGGTTACACCTGCTAAAGCTGATGTAGCTCCAAAATCTGAAGGCGCAGGTCTTATTTTCGAAAACGAAACTATCGATTACGGTGTTATCCAACACAATGCTGATGGAAAACGTGAATTTGTTTTTACTAATAATGGTACTGAGCCATTGGTAATTTCTAACGCACAAGGATCTTGTGGTTGTACTGTTCCAACATGGCCAAAAGAGCCAATTGCTCCAGGAGCAAAAGGTGTTATTGGTGTAAAATATGCTACAGACAGAGTTGGTAAATTTACTAAAAACGTAACTTTGACTACAAACGCAGTAAACAATACTTCTAAAGTGTTGACTATCAAAGGTGAAATTTTGCCAGACCCAACTCCGGCTACTCCAGTTGCTGCTCCAACAAAAAGCTAATTACTTTTTATCATAAAAAACAGAAAGCTTCCTATTGATTTAGGAAGCTTTTTTTATATTTATGGCTTAATTTATTCGTATGCGAAAGCTTGACAACAGCGAACTTGATAGAAAATCAATCGCCGATTTTAAAGATGCCCAAAAAACGCCGCTGATTATTCTATTGGATGATATCCGGAGTTTGCACAATATTGGTTCTGTATTCCGAACAGCCGACGCTTTTTTGCTTGAAAAAATTTACCTCTGCGGTATTACTGCAATTCCGCCTAATAAGGAAATCCATAAAACAGCGCTCGGTGCCACTGAAACTGTTGCCTGGGAATATAAAAAATCTGTACTCGAAGCCATTGCCGAATTAAAGCAAAACAATATCGCAGTATTTGCGGTAGAACAAGTTGAAAACGCAGTTTTTCTGCCTGATTTCGAACTCGAAAAAACCAAAAAGTACGCACTCGTTTTCGGAAATGAGGTTTTTGGCGTCTCACAAGAAGCAATAGCACTTTGTGATGGGTGTATTGAAATCCCACAACTCGGTACCAAGCATTCTTTAAATATTTCTGTAAGTATGGGCATTGTGGCCTGGGATCTGTTCAAAAAGATAAGGTATTGATGGGTTTAAAAAAAGTTAAAATGATTTGAAAAAGGCACTTTTTCAATATCTTTACCGCAATGAAAACCCATATACAAAATAATTTCTTAGTTGCATTACTACTACTAATAACGTCAATTGCGACTTATGCTAATCCGGTTTTTCCGCATTCAAAAACCCCACCCTTTCCGGCTTATCATTATACCCATAACCTATTTTTCGTGAATGAGCCTCCGGTACTTTCTGCTACTGGAAATCAGGTTTTTTGTCCGGGAAGTCCAATGAATATCGTTACCGATATGACCATTACCGATCCCGACGATACTACGACCGACGCTATTTACATACAAATATCTGCTGGTTACGAAAGCGCTCAAGATTTACTAACCTTAATAGGAAGTCATCCTACGATCGTGAGTAGTTGGAACATCACCGCCGGAAAACTTACACTTAAGAGCCCTACCAATATTCCCGTTTCTTATACCGATTTTGTTGCCGCAATTAAAGATGTCGTTTATTCAAACAATGCTGCAGTACCGGCCGGCGGTGCCCGAAATTTTTCTGTAAGTGTTGGACAGGCGAATTATTTGCCATCTACAGGACATTATTACCAATATGTAGCGTCACTTGGAATTACGTGGAGCAACGCAAAAACCCAAGCAGCAACAAGTACTTATTACGGATTGCAAGGTTATCTCGCAACAATCTTGGCAGCCGATGAAGCGCAATTATCCGGAGAACAAGCAGCTGGCGCAGGATGGATTGGCGGCAGCGATGCAGAAACCGAAGGCGTCTGGAAATGGATGACTGGTCCTGAAACCGGAACTATTTTTTGGAATGGCGGCATCACCGGAAATTCGCCCAATTTCGCTTTTTGGAACAGCGGCGAACCCAATAATGCTGGCGATGAAGATTATGCACACGTTACCG
Source organism: Flavobacterium sp. (assembly GCA_029946065.1). GTDB lineage: Bacteria > Bacteroidota > Bacteroidia > Flavobacteriales > Flavobacteriaceae > Flavobacterium. The sequence goes on along the minus strand of JAQSDU010000019.1, from coordinate 219,320 downwards.
CACCCGGAGTCGGTGTCGCAGGATCATGGAATGATTTGTCTAACGTGGGCGATGTTAGCGGCAATTATCAGCCCAAAGGTTATATTGTAGAATATGGCGGTTCTGCTGGCGATCCGGTACTGAACATCTCAACCAGCACTACTATTTTGATTCCGTTTATTACGGCAACCGCCGGCGACACACGTTGTGCCCCAGGAACAGTTGTCATAAATGCTTATTCTGCAAGTGTCGTAAAATGGTATGACAGCCCGACCGGAGGAACACTCCTTGGTACCGGAACACCTTTTACAACACCATTTCTCAACGCCACCACGTCTTTTTATGCAGATGTTTATCCAATCGGATGCACCACAGCCACAAGAACCGAAGTAGTTGCGACCGTAATTCCTAGACCAACCATAACTTTTATGCAACCAGGACCCATTTGCGAAGGCACAGTGACGATTCCTTCTACAACATCGGCAGGAATTATCGAGTGGTACGATGCTCCTATTGACGGTCAGATTGTAGGTGTTGGTCCTAATTTTGTAACGCCCTATTTAACCGAAACAACTACTTTTTACGTTCAGGGATTTTACAACGAATGCCCTACTTTTCCAAGAATTCCGGTTACTGTTACCGTTTATAAAAGACCTGTCGTTACAGACGAAACAACAACCAAATGTGAAGGCAGCAATATTATTCTAAATGCCGGCATCGATAACGTGACTTATTTTTGGCCCGCTACACAGCAAATAACGAAACAAATTACGGTTTCTAATCCAGGTACTTATACGGTTGAAGTAACAAGCCTTGCGCCCGAGAGCTGCACCAGTATCAAAACATTTGCCGTTACAGATGTCGCCAATCCCTTAATAAGTACCGTTCAGGTTTCAGGATCAAGTGTTACAATCCTTACTTCGAATACAGGAAATTTTGAATATTCGGTGGATGGCATCAATTATCAGACTTCTAATGTTTTTTCATTGCAAAATGCAGGTGCTTATACCGCCCATGTACGTCAAGCGGATTTTTGTGGAGAAGACCAGAAAGATTTTACGATTTATCTGATTCCAACTTTCTTTACGCCAAACGGCGATAATTACAATGATTACTGGACGATTCGAGGCATGATCAATTATCCGAAAGCACACGTAGCGATTTTTGACCGTTATGGAAAATTAATATGTGAATTAAGCAAAAAGAACCTTACCTGGAACGGCACATACGATGGCCGACCATTGCCTGCAAACGACTATTGGTTCGTCTTTAAATTGGATGATATAACGCCTGAAATTCGTGGACATTTTAGTTTAGTTCGATAATTTATTGCGGAATTTTGTTGCGTATTTGCTCCAATATAAAAACATAATCTTCTTGACTTTTTACAAAATCTTTGTCGGAAACATCAATTACCAAAACATTCAGGTCAGTTTGTGATTTGATGTAGTCCAAGTAGCCACGATTAATTTTATCGAGGTATTCTGCAGGAATCTCTTGCTCATAAGTACGCCCGCGGCGCTTGATATTCGCCAGAAGCCTTTCTGTATTTTGATACAAATAAATGTACAAATCCGGTTTTGGCATTTCCTTATAAATAATTTCAAAAAGTTTTCTGTACAAGCGATATTCATCATCGGTAAGCGTCACTTTAGCAAAAATCAACGATTTGAAAATGTGATAATCGGCTACGATAAAATCCTTAAAAAGATCAAATTGTGCCAAATCATCTGATAATTGTTGATAACGATCGGCCAAAAACGACATCTCCAACGGAAACGCATAGCGGCTTTGGTCTTTATAAAATTTTGGCAAAAACGGATTATCGGCAAATCGTTCAAAAATACTTTTAGCATTAAAATCATCTGCAATTTTATTGGCAAGTGTAGTTTTTCCAGCACCAATATTACCTTCAATCGCAATATAGTTAAATTGTTCCAAAGGCAATTTTGACAACGGAGATTTCAGTTTTCCTATAAATTTACAGTCGCTTTTGTCAACGCTTTCGCGAATTAAATCGCCAATACTTTTCTTTGATTGCGGATGTGCAAAATCTGGTTTTACATCTTTCAACGGTACCAATACAAAAAGCCGGTTTTCCATCTGCGGATGCGGAATTTGCAAATTGGCAGTTTTCACAAAAGTACCATCAAAATCTATAATATCAATATCAATCGCACGCGCTTCATAGCCAGACTGCGCTGTCCGGATGCGCCCAAGGCGTTTTTCTACTTTAAGGATTTCGGCTAAAATTTTAGCTGGTGTTTTCTGGGTATGCATCAAAACCACGCAGTTATAAAAAGCATCGCTCTCAAATCCCCACGAAGGCGTTTCATAAAGCCTTGATACTTTGACTACTGTGCCAACCTGCATATGAAGCACCTCGATGCATTGCTCAATAGCGGCCAACTTGTCGCCCTGATTGCTTCCAATCGATAAAATTACCTGATGCTGCATTTTACAAATTAAGCAAAAGAATTTCAGAATAGAACTATATTTGCGAAGGCTGTTGATAAATTTATCGATGTGCCTTTTCGATGTCTATTTGTAACAAATTCGGCATTAACAAGACTTATAACAAAAAATATACTTATGAAATTTTTAGGAAACGTACTCGCAACAATCGTTGGAATATTCATTTTTTGCATGCTCTTTTTTGGCGGATTTATTGTCATCAGTGCCATTTTCCGTAGCGGTGATTCCAATAAAGTGGTTGTCGATGACAATTCGGTAATCGAATTCGACATGAAAAAAATCACTAATGATTACGGAGGAAAATATTCAGATCCGTGGGTAACCATGTTCTCAGAAGGCAAAAACATCGGTGTTTCAGATGTGCTTACTGCCATCAAAGAAGCTAAAACCGACGAAAAAATCAAAGGCATTTCCATCCTTAACAATAGTTCTGGAATTGGAATGGCGCAAGCAAAAGAACTTCGAAGCGCACTCGCAGACTTTAAAAAATCAGGTAAATTTGTAGTGGCCTATGCCGATATGTATTCTCAAAAAGAATATTATATGGCTTCTGTTGCCGATACCATTTATCTGAATCCAGTTGGAGAAATGGAGTTCAAAGGACTTTCGACAGAATTGATGTTCTTCAAAGATTTGCAAGACAAATCGGGCGTAAAAATGGAAATCATCCGCCACGGAAAATACAAAAGTGCCGTTGAACCATTTCTGGAAAATAAAATGAGCGATGCCAACCGCGAACAGGTTTCCGCTTTATTGAATTCGGTTTGGAATTCTGTCTTAAACGATATTTCAAAAAGCAGGAACATTCCCGTTACAAAACTCAATGAAATCGCCAACGGCCTTTTGGCAAGAACGCCAGAAATGGCAAAATCACAGCATTTAATTGATAAAATCGCCTATGAAGACGAATTTCGTGCTGGTATTAAAAAAGCTTTAAAAGTAGATAAAGACGATGATTATCATTCTGTTTCCATTGCAGATTATGCCCAAAAAGTAGCCAATTCCCCAAAAAGCGCCAGTACTTCAGACAGAATTGCCGTTATTTATGCCCAAGGTGAAATCAAAGATGGAGAAGGCGATGTAAGTTATATCGGCGAAGGTTCGATGCGCCGTTCACTCAAAGAAGCAAGAGAAGACGACGATGTAAAAGCTATTGTTCTGCGCATTGACAGTCCGGGCGGAAATGCACTGACTTCCGATTTGATCTGGAGAGAAATTGAACTTACTAAAAAAGTAAAACCCGTAGTCGTTTCTATGGGAAATCTTGCCGCTTCCGGCGGCTATTACATCGCTTGTAATGCTAATGAGATTTTTGCTGAAGAAAATACGATTACAGGCTCTATCGGTGTTTTTGGAATGTTGCCCAATTTCACTGCATTAAGTCAGAAAATCGGTATCAATACAGAAGTAGTTAGCACCAACGAAAATGCGGCAGCATACAGTCCGTTTCGTCCGTTAGACCCAAAATTACGCGCCGTTGTTCAAGAAAGTGTCGAGCGCATTTACGGCACATTTGTAACCCGCGTTGCCACTGGTAGAAAAATGACTTTCGAACAAGTCGATGCTATTGGTCAAGGTCGGGTATGGTCAGGTTCTGAAGCGATAAAAATCGGTCTTGTTGACAAAATCGGAAACATGGATGACGCTTTGAAAGCTGCTGCAAAACTAGGAAAAATTACAGCATACAAAACCAGAAATTATCCGGAATACGAGAAAACATTGGGCGATATGTTAGGCGGATTTCCATTCGCACAATCAAAAGCCAGTTTGATAAAAGAAGAAATTGGCGCTGAGAATTTTGAAATTTGGGAAAAAGTAAAAAAAATGACCACAGCCGAAAAAGGCATTCAGGCAAAAATGGATTACGAGATTTTTATTAAATAGTTCCTTTTTTAATAACCTTTTCAGCGTTTAAAATTCTGAAAAAGTTCAAAATCGAAAAACGTTATTTTTAAGCCAACTTACATTGATTTTTGTGTAAGTTGGCTTTCTATTTGTATTTTAGCTTAACAAAAAAATTCTGTTATGATTAAGAAGATTTTAAAATGGTTCGGTATTATTGTGTTATTGCTTATTGTGGCTTTGTTCACGCTTCCCTATTTATTTCAAAACCAGATAAAAGCCAAGATTGCCGCCGCCATTAACGAAAATGTAGATGCCAAAGTGACGTTTTCAGATGCAGATTTGAGCCTTTTCAAGAGTTTTCCGCAAGCCAATGTAACGATCGAAAAACTTGTAATCATCAATAAAGCCCCGTTTGAAGGCGATACGTTGGTTTCGATTGGCGAAGTGAACCTGAAAATGTCTATAAAAGAATTGTTCAAAGGAAAAGACGAAGCGATGAACATCGAATCGTTTTCGTCAAAAGACGGTTTGGTCAATATAATCTTCAATAAAGAGGGCCTTGGAAATTTCGATATCGCCCTAAAAAACCAGGAAGAAAAGAAAGACGATGATAAAAGTAATCCGCTTTCGCTAAAGATAAAAGAATACAAAATCGAAAACTATACCGTCCGATATTTTGATGAAAAATCAAAAATGAAAGCCCAATTCGACAGCTTGGACCACAACGGGACAGGGAATTTTGAGGCCTCAAAACTCGATTTGACTACAAAAACAACCGCACGGGTTTCACTCGACATGGACAAAGTGAATTACCTTAAAAATGTTGATTTGACACTCGATGCCGTTTTGGGATTGGATTTGGACAAGCAACTTTATACCTTTAAGAAAAACACTCTGCTGATCAATAAATTACCCCTAAAATTTGACGGTTCCGTCCAAATGCTTGAAAACGGTCAGGAATACGATTTGACTTTCCAAACGCCGACTTCGAGCTTTCAGAATTTTTTGGGTTTAATTCCATCAGCCTACTCTGGAAGTCTTGCTAATGTGAAAACGACTGGTGATTTTACCGTAAACGGATTTGCAAAAGGTACTTATTCTGACACGACAGTTCCGAAATTTAACGTGGCGATTGCTTCCAATAATGCGTCATTTCAATATCCGAATTTGCCGAAATCGGTTCAAAATATCGTAATCGACACCAAAATAATCAACGATTCAGGAATTTTGAATGACACTTATGTCAATCTTGATAAATTGTCTTTTCGAATAGATCAAGATGTTTTTGATGCAAAAGCTAATATCAAAAATATCACTGTGAATCCTCTGATTGACGCAGCTTTAAAAGGAACCGTCAACCTTGCGAACCTTTCAAAAGCGTATCCGATAAAACTTAAAAAACCGCTTTCCGGGATTTTAAATGCCGATGTAAAAACCAATTTCGACATGAAATCGGTAGAAACCAGTCAATATCAAAACATCAAAAACGAAGGCAATATGACGCTTTCAGGTTTTAAATATATTGACGAAAAAGGAAAAGCACTCAACATCAGCATCGCAAAAGTGGCTTTCAATCCGAGTCGTGTGAACCTACAGCAATTTAGCGCCACAACCGGGAAAACCGATTTGAATGTTACCGGAACTTTAGATAATTTTTACGGATTTCTCTTCAAAAACCAAGAGCTAAAAGGGAATTTCAATTTGCAATCGAACCAATTTGCGGTTTCAGATTTTATGAGTGAAGAAGCGCCAGCGAGCGATGCAAAAACTATGGCAAAAACTGCGACTAATAAAGAAGCCATCAAAGTGCCTTCGTTCTTAGATTGTACGCTTGCTGCGAAAATCAATACGGTTCTATATGACAATTTAACGTTGAAAGATGTTTCAGGGAAAGTCATTATCAAAGATCAAAAAGTGACTTTAGAAAACATTAAAACATCTATTTTTGGTGGGCAGATTGGCGCTAACGGTTCGGTTTCAACCAAAGCAAAAACGCCTGTTTTTGATATGAAACTCGATTTAAAGCAAGTAGATATCCAACAAACATTCACACAGTTGGAAATGATGAAAAACATCGCTCCGATTGCTGGTGTCATCAATGGAAAATTAAATTCGACCATCAAGTTATCTGGCAACTTAGATGCTAAGGAAATGACGCCCGATTTAAAATCAATGACAGGCGATTTGTTCGGACAATTACTTTCCACGACAGTGAATGCAAGCAATTCTGAGTTATTAACGTCGTTGACCAACAACCTGAAATTCATCGACCTAAAAAAAATCAATTTAAATGACTTGAAAACACAGTTGACTTTTAAGGATGGAAAAGTAAATGTGAAACCTTTCGACATCAAATACCAAGATATAAAAGTCAATGTTGGCGGTTCACATGGTTTTGATCAAACGATGAATTATAATGTCAAATTGGATGTTCCCGTAAAATATTTGGGTACCGAAGCCAACGCCCTCATTGCAAAATTATCGCCTGCCGATGCTGCAAAATTGGATAATATTCCGATTAATGCCATTCTTACCGGAAATTTCAAAAATCCAAAAGTCACCACCGACATGAAACAGGCGACTACAACTTTGGTTAACAATTTGGTCAAACAACAAAAAGATAAATTGATCAAACAAGGCACTTCTGCACTTGGAAATTTAATCGGAGGCAGTAAAAAAGACACTACAAAAGCAGCAACAACGGCTCCTGTAACAAAAGAAGATGTGAAAACGAAAGCCAATGATTTGATTAACGGGCTTTTTAATAAAAAGAAGAAAAAAGAAGAGCCTAAGAAAGAATAGGTGGGAAAATTTTTGAACCATTTGGCGATAAGACTAACGCTTCATTTTTCTTAACGCCAAAATGGTTCAAAAAACTTGTTTGATTTTTATACGTTTATATTCACAACAAGCCCTTCAGAGCTTCTAATATTAAAAACAGTACCGTCTTCAAAAATTAAATATTGCCCTTTTATACCAATCAGCTTTCCTTCAAAAACAGGTGTTTTTTCTAAATTTAGGCTGTTGACTTTCTTTGGATAATACAAAACCGGATAATGCATTTCATAAATATCGATATGTTCCGGATTGAAGAATTCCATGACTTCATTGGGCAACCAACTTTCAACTTTCCGTTTATACTGCAATAAATCAGCAATAAGAATGTCGTTGGTAAGCATTTTACGCCAATTGGTTTTATCAGAAAAATGATCTTTCAATTGCACTTCGGTGATTCCAGCAAGATAACGGTTCGGAACTTCCACAATCGCAACAGCTTTTTCTGCGCCTTGATCGATCCACCGTGTTGGGACTTGGGTTTTTCGGGTTACGCCTACTTTCACTTCGCTCGACAATGCCAAATAAACAATATGCGGTTGCAATTGAACTTTCGATTCATAATCCAAATTACGGTCTGCAATCCCTAAATGTGCCGTACTGAGTTCAGGTTTCATGATCCAATCGCCCACAGCCGGACTCGAATAAAAGCAGTCGTAGCAAAATCCTTGGCGGAAAATTTTCTTTTTCTTACCACAATTCAAACATTGATAACCTACGAAATTGAACGCTATTTTCTTGTTCAATAACTGGTTCAAGTTCAGGAAACTGTTTTCAAAAACAAGATAATACTGAATCGGATTACCGAATTCCGTTTGCATTTTCGTAAGTACGCCTTCGTAAGTCATTGTAGATTTTAGATTTTATGCGCTGCGCTCCATACAATTCGGCTGCACCTTCGGGTTAGATTTCAGATTTTACGAACTGAACCATAAATTTCGTTGTTTTTTTGCTATTTTTGGTTCAGATGCAAAGATAAGGTTTGTTATGGCATTCTGAAATCTGAAATCTAAAATCTAAAATCTGTATGCCGCTACCCATCATCAATTCCGTTGCTTCGTGGATACTCAAAAAGCGAATCCACCAAATTGAATTGTTCCTCAAATATCCAAACGAGGTGCAGGAAGAATTGCTGTTGAGCTTAATTCGCAGTGCGGAAAATACGCAAATCGGCAAAAAATACGACTTCGATTCGGTAAAAACATATCAAGCATTTACAGAAAGAGTTCCGATTTCTACTTACGAAGATTTGGAAGGATTGATCGATCGAACCCGCAAAGGCGAACAGAATATTTTTTGGAATACGCCCATAAAATGGTTTGCCAAATCGAGCGGAACAACCAATTCTAAAAGCAAATTCATTCCGGTGAGTTATGAGGCTTTGGAAAATTGTCATTATAAAGCCACCAAAGACCTGCTTTGCCTTTACCTGAACAACAATGAAGATTCGCAATTGTTTACCGGAAAAAGTCTTCGCCTTGGTGGCAGCAAGCAATTGTATGAAGACAACAATACTTTTTTTGGCGATTTGTCGGCGATATTAATTGAGAACATGCCGATGTGGGCAGAATTTAGCAGTACGCCAAGCAACCGCGTTTCGTTAATGAGCGACTGGGAAACCAAACTTGGCGCGATTGTTAACGAAACACGATATGAAAATGTAACGAGTTTTGCGGGTGTTCCGTCGTGGATGATGGTTTTGCTTAATAAAATTTTGGAAGAAACCGGAAAGGAAAACATCTCAGAAATTTGGCCGAATGTGGAAGTCTATTTTCATGGCGGCGTGAGTTTTGATCCGTACCGAGAGCCTTACAAAAAAATCATGCAGAAAAACGATTTCCAATACTATGAAATCTACAATGCATCGGAAGGATTTTTTGCCATTCAGGATTTGAACGACTCTAGCGATCTATTGTTGATGCTGGATTACGGTATTTTTTACGAATTCATTCCGATGGAAACTTATGGCACTTCTGAACAAAAAGTCGTTCGTTTAGCGGATGTTGAACTGAACAAAAATTACGCGATTATAATCACCACAAACTCCGGATTGTGGCGTTACCAAATGGGTGATACCGTTCGATTTACATCGTTAAACCCATATAGAATTAGGGTTACTGGAAGAACAAAACACCATATCAATGTTTTTGGCGAAGAACTGATAATAGAAAATTCAGACAATGCCATCGCAAGAGCTTGCAAGATTACAGAAACTGAGGTCATCGACTATACCGTTGCGCCGATTTTTATGGACGGTAAGGAAAAAGGTGCCCACGAATGGATCATCGAATTCCGAAAAACGCCTGCCGACATGACGGTTTTCAATAAAATACTTGACGAAACATTGCAATCGCTTAACTCCGATTATGAGGCGAAACGCTTCAATAATATGACTTTAAACGCACCTGTAATTAATGTAGCAAGGGCCAATTTATTTTACGACTGGCTTAAAGAACAAGACAAATTGGGTGGTCAGCATAAGATCCCGAGGTTGTCTAACCAGAGAAATTATTTGGAACAATTGAAGCAGTTGAGTATTTAAACACTAGTGATTTATCGCGATAATGGCATGGATTTTGCCCAAATTAAGATAAATTATAATCTATGAAAAAGTTGCTCACATTGGCACTACTCGCATCAGCAATAACGTTAAGTTCATGCGGAAGAAGCGGCTGGAAATGCACCAATCGCTATTGCAAAACCGAAAAGCCTATCATCAATCAAACGGTCGCAAATAAAAAGACCAATACTGTCAACTCATAAATCCTGTTTTTACAGGATTTTTTTATACTATACACCGCTGATTCCCAGATTGTAAATCGAATTTCTGAATTAACAAACACCTTTAATAAAAAAAAACAAACTTCTACTGTAACATTTTTCCCGTTTACAAGTCTTACTCTTAATCATCAATCAAAAATCAATCAACAATGAAATCATTAATCACCACACTTATGGTGTGTTTGGGTTTGGCAGTAAATGCCCAACAAACGAAGACTTATCTCGAAGTCAACAGTAATCTCGAAAATGTTGTCTGCGAAAAAGATGCTACCGAAAGGAACATTCTTTTGGAGCATACCGAAAACAATCAAAAAAACACGATTGGCAGTTACCAAAGTATAGGCTGCAAATTCAGCCTTTCACAAGTGCTTGCCCTTGGGAAATATACTTTTACGATTTCCGGATTAAATTTCGACGAACAGAAAATCGACTTTGAAATTACGGCTGATAATCGCGATAAGATTGTCTTCAATCCGATAATCCTCCACGAAAAAACGAACCAACTCAACGAAATTCAAATTTTCGGTAACCGCCGCCAATATATCAAAGTAGAATCGGACAAAACAACGGTCAGCGTCAAAGACAACGGCATGCTCAACAGCGGCAATGCGCTCGATGCCGTAAAACGACTTCCAGGCGTTGTTACCTCGCCAACGGGCGGATTGACACTAAATAGCAAAGGTGTTATGATATATATTGATGGCGCACCAAGCACACTAACCGGCACCGATTTGCAGAATTATCTGTCTAGCCTTCCGGCGAAAGCCATCGAAAAGGTAGAACTCATTTACAATCCTGGCGCGGCGTATGATGCCAATTCGAGTGGCTCCATTATCAATATTGTTACTGCATCCAAGCGAATGAAAGGCGTGAATGCGAGTTTCAATATCAATTACAACTTCAACAAATACCAAAAACCGAGTCCGCAAATCCTGATGAACGGAAAGGAAAAAAACCTGAGCTGGCAAACGATGCTGGGTTATAATTATATTGATACTGATCAGATTCATGTGACCGAACAAGATTTCACCTCTTTTACGCCAGTGAAAACGCTCCGTCAGGAAAATTATACGGTGAATACTTTCCGGAATTTGTATTTCAGAACAGGTTTGAATTATAAACTAAATGACAAATCCAACTTGCTTTTTAACTATAATATGAACGCAAGCAATAATCGAAGTGTCACCGAAGCATCAACTTTAGGCGAAGGCATCGACTACCAAAATGACGGTACGACAAAAGACAAAAATAGCGTTCACGAACTGAGTTTACAATACAAAACAAAACTCGATACACTCGGAAGCACTTTTGACATCACGGCTTATTCTAACTTTTTTAAACGAAATCCACGCAACGAGGCCACCGCATTTGAAGACAACGACTTTAGCTATAACAATGGCGATATCAATTTCAATTTAAAAAATTATTATCTGAAATATGACTTTTCGTTTCCGTTTGAAAAAATCGGATTTTCTATCAATACCGGCGGAAAATACAATGTTACGAAAGTGACCGATTTGGGAAAATACAATATCAACAGTGACAGTGAAGGTGTTTTTGACTCGGGAAATTATGCTTCGATAATCGATTTTGATTATACCGAAAACAACCTGGCTTTTTATGTTGAGGCCAGAAAGAAAGTCAAAAAATTCAATTTTACTGCAGGACTTCGCTTTGAAAATTACGATGTAGAAAGGGCTTCAAGCACATTGACCGACAAGATCAAATACGTCAACAACAATTTCTTTCCTAACCTCAACATGATGTATGAAGCTACAAAAGACATTAATATCATTGGTTCATTTTCGAAAAAAATCGCACAGCCAGGCTATAATACTATAGACCCAAACAACGGATCGGCATTCGACAAATACAACACTTCTGAAGGCGACGTTGGCTTGAAACCCATTTATTTTGACAATTATGAGTTAAAAATGTCGGCTTTTAATTACATACAAATTGGCGCCAATTATACGGTTGCAAAAGACAAAAACATGTTTGTCTATAGCGCCGAAGCGGGTGAACTGGTTGCCAACCAAACTTCGATTGCTTTTGACAGAATCAATACTTTTAGCACATTCGCATCGTTTCCGATTCCGCTAGATTATTTCTTTAAAGGCAAAGAAGAATTTAGCAGAAGGATGAACACCATTGACAAAATGAACTATATTTTCGTGAACATCAATTATGTAAAAAATGATATTGAAGGTTTCGATTTTAAATATTCGACCAAAGGTAATTTCAATTATGGTGCGCAATCGCAGTTGCTGCTGCCATGGGATATTACCAATACGATGAACTATTTTTATTTACCGAAAGGCAATTGGGAAATTTACCATGTTGAAAAGCCCATCCAACAATTTGACATTTCGTTCAACAAAGATTTCTTGAACAAGAACCTCAAAATCGGATTGCATTGCTTTGATGTTTTCAACCAAAACGAAGTACATGCGCTAATTCCAGGTAAAAATTTGGATACTAAATTCTTTGAAAAACAAGACAGTCGGAACTTTAGGATTTCGCTGACCTATAACTTTGGAAATTTAAAATTAGAAAAAGAAGACACGAACATTAACACCGACAAAGTCAACCAAGGCGGCGGCGGATTAAAATAAAGGTTATACCAATAACACCTATAAAATAGCCCAATCTACTCGTTCTTTTTCTCCAATCCTTCCTTAAAAAATAATTCCGTAACAAAGGCTATGCAATGATTTTTTGCGTTGTCTTGAAAAAAAATAACTTCGCATCTTTAGACTATTTTATAAGTGCTAATGGTATTGCAATTTGATTAGTTAGGTTGAAAGGCCCGTTCTGCTTCGGAACGGGTTTTTTGTTTGGAAGAAAGATCGCTTCGCTGCAGGATAAAAGACATTATGATTATTGAAAGAATTTGTTTCCGAAAAGCACTGTCGGCAATCAGAAGATGAAAAGTAGCTGTCTGAAGATTAATTTTACTGTTCAAATGATTGGAATTGCCATTTAAAAGATCGCTTTTTGTGTTTCGAGAATCGAATTTACCATTCCGTAAACCATATTTCGTATTCCGAAGGTTATTTGTATCATTCCGAAGACCGTTTCAAGCATTCCGAAGACCGTTTCACAAATGTTTTCGCACCTTCGCAAGGTATCGGTTAATTCCATAATTTAAAAAAAGAACCGCAAATTCGCTTTATCAGCAAACCTGCGGTTCAATATATTTACATTTCTCTTTTTCTCTTTCAGCGAAGCGGTCTTGCCTCTTTCAGCGAAGCGATCCTGCAGCGAAGCGGTCTTTATTCGCTAAGAAGCAATCTCCAAACGTTTCAACAAATTTTTATTCAAAGTTTCTTTGGCATAATCCACATCAATCTCGAGTATTTTTTCATCGGAACTTGGCAAATCATACATTGCGTCGGTTAAAATCGCTTCGCATAACGAACGCAATCCACGGGCACCGAGTTTGTATTCCATCGCTTTGTCAACGATAAAATCTAGCGCATCGTTGGTAATCGTAAATTCGACTTCGTCCATCAAGAACAACTTTTGGTATTGCTTGATGAGCGCATTTTTCGGTTGTGTAAGAATCGCTCTTAACGTTTCTTTGTCCAAAGGATCCATGTGTGTCAAAACCGGCAAACGCCCAATGATTTCTGGAATCAATCCAAAATCTTTGATGTCTTTTGGGATAATATATTGCAATAAATTGTCTTTGTCGATATTGTCTGAATTCTTCGACGTGCTGTAACCAACTGCCTGACGGTTTAATCTTTTAGAAATAATCCTTTCAATACCATCAAAAGCGCCACCGGCAATAAACAAGATATTTTGGGTATTGACTTCTACAAATTTCTGGTCCGGATGTTTCCTTCCTCCTTTTGGCGGAACGTTTACAACAGTTCCTTCGAGTAGTTTCAACAAGGCCTGTTGTACACCTTCTCCTGAAACGTCACGGGTGATGGATGGATTGTCGCTTTTACGGGCAATTTTATCAATTTCGTCAATGAAAACGATACCGCGTTCGGCTTTTGTAACATCATAATCGGCGGCCTGCAGCAATCGAGTTAAGATACTTTCAACATCTTCTCCAACATAACCCGCTTCGGTTAAAACAGTCGCATCGACAATCGCGAGCGGCACGTCTAACATTTTCGCAATTGTTTTTGCCACCAATGTTTTTCCGGTTCCGGTTTGCCCGACCATAATGATGTTGCTTTTTTCGATTTCCACTTCATCGTCCAATTGCTGTTGCATCAAACGTTTGTAGTGGTTATATACCGCCACCGACATTACTTTTTTGGTCTGGTCCTGCCCAATTACGTATTGGTCCAAGAACGCGCGAATTTCTTTTGGCTTTTTAAGAATCAAATCGCCAACAAGTTTTGCACTTCCGGCAGATTTTAATTCTTCCATTACTATACCGTGCGCCTGTTCGATGCATCGGTCGCAAATATGGGCATTAATACCCGCAATCAATAAATTGGTTTCTGGCTTTTTCCTCCCGCAGAATGAACACTCTAATACTTCTTTTGCCATTTTTTTTAGTGATCAGTGGTCGGTATTCAGCGGTCAGTCTGATTACTGAACACTGAATACTGCACACTATTTTTAGTTTCTTCTCAACACTTCATCAATCATTCCGTATTCCTTTGCTTCGTCGGCAATCATCCAATAATCGCGCTCGCTGTCTTTGTGAACGCGGTCAAATGTTTGTCCCGAATGGTCAGAAATGATTTTGTACAATTCGTCTTTCAGTTTTAACATTTCACGCAAGTTGATTTCCATATCTGTAGCAACGCCTTGTGCGCCTCCTGATGGTTGGTGGATCATCACACGTGAATGTGGCAAAGCCGAACGTTTTCCTGCAGCACCTGCACACAAAAGCACAGCACCCATGGAAGCTGCCATGCCAGTACAAATTGTAGCTACATCTGGTTTGATATATTGCATCGTATCGTAAATTCCTAGACCAGCATAAACGCTTCCGCCTGGTGAATTGATGTAAATCTGTATGTCTTTAGACGCGTCGGCACTTTCTAAAAACAATAGTTGCGCCTGAACGATATTGGCGATTTGGTCGTCGATACCTGTGCCAAGGAAAATGATCCTGTCCATCATCAAACGTGAAAAAACATCCAACTGAGATATGTTAAGCTGTCTTTCTTCGATGATATAAGGCGTCATATTGGTTGGGGTCATCGCACCTACGATTTTATCGTAATACATGGCGTTAACGCCTTGGTGTTTTGTAGCAAATTTTTTAAATTCTTTACCGTAATTCATAATATGTTTTTTGTTAATGATTAAAATTAAAGGCCAAAGGTTGGAATGACATATTGTTGGCATCAAACTTTATTCCAAAGGCTTTTAAATAATAAAAAGCGCCAGAATGGCATTCTGACGCTCAAATATAATCAATTTTGTCAAATTATTCTCCGTAAGACGCGGCTACAAACTCGTTGTAAGTCACTTCTTTTACTTCGGCATTTACTTTTGATTTGTATAGGTTTAGCATTTTTTCGCTCATTACCTGATCTGACAATTTTTTCACTTCTTCTTGGTTTGACAATACTCTTGCCACGATGCCTTCCACATCTGCTTCGGTAGGATTTAATTGTCCGAATTGTGCCATTTGCTTTTTAATGACTTCAGCAGTATAGGCTTTCAAATCTTCAAAAGTAATTTGAAGGTGGTTCTGTGTCATGACTTTTCCTTCGATCAACTGGTAACGCAAGCCGTTTTCTGATCTTTCGAATTCCACCTCGGCTTGTTCCGGAGTTAATGGTTTTTCGCCGACAGTCTGAATCCATCTTTTTAAGAACGCAGATGGCAAATCGAATTTTGTATTCGCCAAAAGTGATTCTGTTACGTCGTTTAGGAATTTTTGATTCGCTTGAACTTCGAATTGCTTTTCAGCATCTTCCTTTATTTTAGCTTTGATTTCTTCCACAGAAGACACATTACCTTCACCGAATAATTTATCGAACAATTCTTGATTGAGTTCCGCCGGTTCGCTAACAGTGATTTCTTCGATGGTAAAAGTCACATCAATATCCAAATCGTGAACATCATCGTGACTTACTTTTAAATAATCCATCAATTGGTGATCGTCTGGAAATAAACCTACGGTGTTTAACGTTACAACATCTCCCACTTTTTTACCGATAAAAGCAGCAGCAGCAGCTTCATTTTTGAAAATATCTAATGTAATTGTAGCAGGATTGTTGATGCCTTTTTCCTCATTGTTGAAAGTTCCCGAGATATCATCTCCGGCTTCAACAGTGTCTTTAGGAACTGCATTTCCGTATTGCTTGCGGATTCTCAACACCTGGTCGTCAAGCATCTGATCGTCGGCAACGATTTTGTATTGGGTTACGGTTTTGATGTTGTCAAGGTTGATATCGAATGTTGGCGTAAGACCTAATTCGAATTCAAATTTATAATCTTCAGCATCCCAATCAAAGCTCTCATTAGCAACCGGCAGCGGATTTCCAAGGATATCCAATCGCTCCTGTTGTATGTATTTATTTAGGTTTTCTTGGATTACTTTGTTCACCTCTTCAAGCATTATAGCTTTGCCGTATTGTTTGCGTATGAGCGCCATTGGCACACCACCCTTTCTGAAACCCGGAGTAGTTGCGGTTTTCTGGTAGTTTTTTAATAATTTTTCAACTTTCGGAGCGAAGTCGGCTTTGTTGACTTCCACAGTGATTACCGCATTTAAGGCATCTGTATTATTTCTTGTGATATTCATCTTTTTACATACTAAAATTGGGTGGCAAAATTATAACATTTTTGCAACCCATCCAAGCTTTTAAGATTTTGTATTATAATCGACAATTAAGAACCAATCAGAATTTAAACCTATGCGTATTTGAACCATTAAGGCTTTAAAATTTAAGAGCGCTAAATCTATAAGAACACTAAACTTATTCCCGAAAAATTAATGCCGTTCTTTTCTTTGCAAAAAAAATCATTTCCCTTTGCCGTTAAAATATCGAAACCACATTCAAGAATCTTACTGGTTCAAAAAGACTTTCAGTTTTCTTAGCGCCGCTGTTTTTTATCTTCCGTCATACCAAAAACCACCGACTGAAAAAGCGACACCAAAATACTAAACAACAACGCATACCAAAACGAATCAACACGAAAGCCATTGACGATTTCGGCGCATATAAGTACCATAACAGCATTAATAACAAGCAAAAATAAACCAAGCGTTAAAATGGTTACGGGCAAAGTCAATAATATCAATATTGGCTTTACAATGGCATTGAGCAGCGCTAAAACCAACGCCACAATTATAGAAGTTGTCAAACCCGGCACATGAATGCCGCGCATATAATTGGAAAGAACCGCAATGAAAAGTCCGGTAAGAAGTATTTTAATAATGAATTTCATAGTTGAAAATTTTAATAAAAATAGTGAAATCGGATCAATTGGGCAATGATTGGAGTTCGGACGATGGCTTGTTTATTAATTAGAACACAGAAATTTCCAGATTTTCGCAGCTTCCTATAACTTCAAAAAAACGCAAAGAACTTTAATACTTGTATTTGCTGAATGCTATTTTTTCAAAAATGCAATGGTCACATCATAAAAAGCCAAAGGATTTTCAGCGTGCAGCCAATGCCCGGCATTTTTAATGATTTCGATTGTCGCATTTGGGAAATGCTGTTTTATTTCGGGATAATCTTTTTCGGAAATATAATTGGATTTTTCGCCCTTTAGAAATAACGTTGGCTTTTCAAAAATGGCATTTTCCGGAAGTGCCTCGCCGATATTATCGATTTTTAAATTAAAAACCTCGAGGTTGAAACGAAAATCAAGTTGTCCTGGTGCCGCCCAATACAAACTTTTCATCAAAAACTGTCGTGTTCCGAAATCGGGAACAAATTCAGACATAATAATTTCTACAGCTGCTCGTGATGGCTTTTTGGAAAAATCTACCGCGTTCAAAGCCGCCATAATATCCTGGTGGTGTGGACGGTAATATCTTGGAGCGATGTCGGCAACTATTAATTTTTCTACTTTTTCAGGAAAGGAAGTAGCAAAAAACATCGCAACTTTTCCGCCCATAGAATGCCCGATGATATCGATTTTATCTAAATTCTGGTTTTCACAATATTCGATTATGTCCTGCACCATGGCTTCATAAGTGAAAATATCAGAATGCAGACTTCGTCCGTGATTGCGCAAATCGAGCGCATGAACTTCGAAACCTTCTTCAGCATATTGACCTGCTAAGGTTTTCCAGTTGTCGGACATACCGAGGTAGCCGTGGAGTATTAGAAGTGGTTGGCCGGAGCCTTCTATTTTGGAGTAGAGCATTGTGAGATTTTAGAATTGAGAATTGAGATTTTAGATTCCTGTTTCATCTTAAATTATTGTGGAATTGTTTCTTCATAAAAGCCGCCAATTCCGATGTAAGTGACTCTTTTATTATTCCCGTTTAGCGTTGCTTCATAAAATCGAACTCCGGCTTCGGCGATTTCATTCATAAAACCAGGGAAATCTGTTTTGCCTTGCTGGTTGTTTCTAACGGCTGTAATTGTTTTTTGTTCGTCGAAATCGTCCTGAATAACTCTCGGACCAATATTTCCCTGATGTAAAATATTTACGCCTTCTTCAAACCGATATAGTATTGCGTTGCTTGCGGTATCAACAGTATATGAAGCAACACCAATTTCGGTTAATCGTTTTGCTAGATCTGGATAGTTTGAAGCCGCTTTGTAGCATGCTGCAATTTTCTCATTATTTTTCATGTCTAGTTTATTTGAGTTTATTGAGATACATATTCACTACATTGTCCAACCCTAAATAAATCGCTTCCGAAATCAACGCATGCCCGATAGACACTTCGAGTAAATTTGGAATATTTTGCTTGAAAAACTGAATATTATCCAAGCTTAAATCGTGTCCAGCGTTAATGCCCAAACCAAGTTCATTCGCAAAAATTGCAGCTTCCGTATAGGGTTTGATGCCAGCTGCATTACCCAACCCATATTGGTGTGCGAAAGCTTCCGTATATAATTCAATTCTATCAGTTCCCGTGGCTTTTGCACCTTCAATCATGGCTTTTACGGGATCCACAAATATTGAAACACGTATGTCATTACGGTGAAATTCTTGCGTGATTTCGGTTAAGAAATCCTTGTACTTTACCGTATCCCAACCTGCGTTAGAAGTAATGGCATCAACGGCGTCGGGCACTAATGTTACTTGTGTTGGCTTGACTTCCAAAACCAAATCGACGAAACTCTTCTCAGGATTGCCTTCAATGTTGTATTCTGTATATACGATCGCTTTTAAATCACGTGCATCTTGATAACGAATATGACGTTCGTCAGGCCGCGGATGAATGGTGATGCCTTGTGCGCCAAACTGCTGTATGTCTTGGGCAACTTTCAGTAAATCAGGAACATTGCCGCCACGGGCATTTCGGAGTGTGGCAATTTTATTGATATTTACGCTTAATTTTGTCATTGGAATAATATTTGTACGGCTCTTGAAGCCAATGCTCCACAAAAATACAAAGTTAAACAAGGTGTTTTGTGCTAAATTTTGATTATTTTGCATCATTTATTGTTCAATTTTTATGACTGAGATTACAGATTACATCAACATGGATTTTAAGCCACTGGAAGCCAGCGAGACAATT
This sequence comes from Flavobacterium sp., assembly GCA_029946065.1. Lineage (GTDB taxonomy): Bacteria > Bacteroidota > Bacteroidia > Flavobacteriales > Flavobacteriaceae > Flavobacterium. The sequence continues at coordinate 199,765 of JAQSDU010000019.1, read as the reverse complement.
GCCGACGTTCAGGACTTTTTTGCGGAGAACAATTTCTCGCATTTTCCCGTGATTGAAGATGGGATATATATAGGAAGCATTGCCGCCGAGGATGTTGAGGCATTCGATTCCGACAAAAATTTATCGCATTACCGTTACACTTTAGAAGGCTTTTTTGCACGAAAAAACATGATTTGGATGGATGTTTTAGAAGTTTTCGCCAAAAACCACTCTGACATTATTCCGGTTTTAGACGAAAACAATAAATATTCAGGTTACTACGAAGTGGCGGACATCATCAAATTTTTTAACGAAACGCCATTTTTAAAAGAACAAGGTGGCATCATCATCGTTGAAAAAAACATCATTGATTATTCGATGGGACAGATTATTCAGATTGTCGAAAGCAATAACGGAAAAATTCTGGGTGCTTTTGTTTCCAATACTACCGTCGATACAATTCAGATTACAATAAAAATCGCCTTGGGCAGCATGAATGAAATCATCCAAACCTTTAGGCGTTATGATTACGAGATTATTTCGGAACACCAGGAAGACAATTATTTGAACGGATTGAAAGAACGTTCGGATTATTTGGACCGATACCTTAATATATAATGTAGTCAAAAGTTTAAAGTCGAAAGTCAAAAGTGAAAACAATGTCTTTCGACTTTTGACTTTCGACTTTCGACCATAAAAACATGAAAGTAGCAATATACGGGCAATATTACCAGAACAGCACCGAACCGATTATTCGGGACATTTTTGTTTTTTTCAATACGAATAATGTTGAAATGGTGATCGAATCCGATTTTTTGAAAATGCTGTACGAAAAGCAACTTGTCAAAAAAGAGTACAAAACTTTTACTTCCTATAAAGAACTCGACAGCAGTTTTGATATGTTCATCAGTATTGGCGGTGACGGAACGATATTAAGGTCGGCCACTTTGGTGCGGAATTCCGGAATTCCGATTTTAGGAATTAATGCTGGAAGATTGGGGTTTTTAGCTTCTGTACAAAAAGACAACATCGCAGAATTCCTGCAGTTCGCCATTGATAAAAAATATAAAATTTCATCGCGTTCTCTTTTGAGCCTTGATATCACGCCTGATAACGAAGGCATTGAAGACATTGACTTTGCTATGAACGAAATTTCTGTGAGTCGGAAAGACACGACCTCGATGATTACTATAGAAACATATCTCAACGGCGAATTTTTAAACTCTTATTGGGCAGACGGGCTGATTATCGCTACGCCGACAGGTTCAACTGGTTACTCAATGAGTTGCGGTGGACCAATTTTAACACCTGATGTGCAAAGTCTTGTCATCACGCCAATTGCACCACACAACCTTAACGCACGACCGCTTGTGATTCGGGATGATACCGAAATCAGGCTTAAAGTCTCTGGACGAGAAGAGCAATATTTGGTTTCGCTTGACTCCAGGATCACTTCGATTAAGAATGAATCCGTGCTTACCATCAAAAAAACGCCGTTCAAAATCAACATGGTTGAAATTACCGACGAAACTTTCCTTAAAACACTTCGCAACAAATTGCTTTGGGGTGAAGACAAGCGAAATTAATGCTACATGCTTTTTTAAAAATCCAAATAATTTCCAATTTTCAAACTCAGATTTCTTGTAAATTACCAATGGGTTTGGAATTTAGAATTTGGCGCTTATTTGGAATTCGTGATTTGTAGATTAAATTTGTTGACGCTCATCTATTAGCATGGTTTAAATGCTCTTTTAACCAAATTATAACGCGCCAGTTTATACGATACTGATCGGCTTTCCGTTTACTTTTTATCGAATTCGAAATTCGCTAATCAGTGAAAAAGGCTAATTAGTCTAATTTATAGACAGATTTACCGATTTCAATGCTGATTGGTACTCATAATTATTATATTTGCACGCTATTTTAAAACCAATGAATAGAATTTTATCGACATTTTTGTGCTTTTTTATGGTTTCTCTGGTACATTCGCAGATCCATGAAGTCGGATTGTTTGCCGGAGGTGCTAATTTCATTGGTGATGTTGGACGAACCAATTACGTTTACCCGAATGCTCCGGCCATCGGTATTGTGTATAAATGGAACCGTAGTCCGCGCCATGCGTGGAGAGCATCGTTTACAGTAGGAGAATTGATAGGAAAAGATACAGATTCCAAATCGCCGGGCCGTGAACAACGCGGTTACGAATTTCACAATACTGTAAAAGAACTATCATTAGGCCTCGAATTCAATTTTTTTGATTTCGACCTGCACCAGCTTGATCGGCAGATTACACCTTATATTTACGGTGGATTGAGTTATTTCAGGTATGATTCAAAATATGTGCGTAACAGCAAGACCGAAGATGCCGGCGGTAATAACTCTTTAGCCATTCCGATGGTTGTTGGGGTAAAATCGAATATCACACCGCATTTGGTTTTGGGGTTTGAAGTAGGCGCAAGATATACTTTTGAAGATGATTTAGACGGGAGCAGTCCCAGTCAGGATAAATATCCCGGATTAAAATTCGGCAACACGACTAATAAGGATTGGTATGTTTTCAGTGGGTTTACATTAACATATACCTTCGGCAACTCTCCTTGTTATTGTCAGGATTAAATTTTTTATGAGCTTATTAGAGACCATTAACACAGACAATCTTCCAAAGCACCTCGCCATTATTATGGACGGGAATGGTCGTTGGGCAAAAAAACGCGGAATGATGCGTGCCTTAGGTCATGAAAACGGATCAAAAGCAGTACGCATTGCCGTTGAAACCAGTGCAAGACTAGGCATTGAAAATCTTACGCTATATGCATTTTCTACCGAAAACTGGAACCGCCCAAAAATTGAAGTAGAAACCCTGATGAAGTTGTTGATCAATTCGTTGAGAAGTGAGTTCAAAACACTCCATGAAAACAATATTCGACTCAACACAATTGGCAATTTTGAGATGCTTCCTGACACCGTAAAAAAGGAACTTTCAGAAGCCATTAACAAAACAAAAGACAACACCAGAATGACCTTAACCATCGCATTAAGCTATGGATCAAGGGAAGAGATCATCTATGCAATTAAAAACATCAGTAGTAAAGTTAAAAATAATATAATTTCAATAGACGCTATTGACGAATCAATTATTAATCAGCATCTTTACACGCAAAATTTACCGGATGTAGATTTATTAATACGAACCAGTGGCGAGCATAGAATCAGTAATTTCCTGTTGTGGCAGATCGCTTATGCAGAATTATATTTTACCGATGTATTATGGCCTGATTTTACAGAACAACATTTATATGAGGCTATCATTAGTTATCAAAAAAGAGAACGCAGATTCGGAAAAACAAGTGAACAAATTAAATAATTTCTTAGTGTTAAATAAAAGCATACAATTACTCTTCACAATTATAATTTTTGGAAGTATTTCTCAAGTAAAAGCACAAGAAAGGATTGCTTTTGATCAGGGCACCTCTTATATCCTAGCCGATGTTAAAGTTACCGGCAAACTTACCTATAACCAACAAGCAATTACTACTTTCGCCGGACTTGAAAAAGGGCAAACCATTATCGTACCGGGAGAAGAAATCAGTAATGCCATCAAGAAATTAGGCAAACTCGGATTATTCAGCGACATCGATTTTTATGTTAATAGAATTGATGGCGACAGCATCTATATTGAAATCGCAATGAAAGAACTTCCAAAGTTAAGCGATGTAAAGATCAATGGTGTAAAAAAATCAAAAGCTGAAACGCTAATAAAAGACAATAGCCTTACCACGGGCAAAATCGTCAACGAAAACCTCATTACAACTACCCGAAATTACATCGAAAACAAATATAAAAAAGACGGTTTTTTTAAAGCCAAAGCAACAATCACGACTATTCCCGATACTACCTCTGGTAATAATGTGAAAATGCTTATCAATGTTGATAAGGGCAACAAAGTAAAAATTAGCGAAATCCTATTTGACGGCAACGAAAAGTTATCCGACAAAAAGTTGCGCAAGGCGATGAAGAATACCAAGAAAATCAACCCGATTCGCATCTTTAAGGCTTCAAAATTCATTCGTGATAAATATGAAGAAGATTTGGTAAGCGTTATCGAAAAATATAAAGCCAAAGGATATCGCGACGCCCGTATTATTAGTGATTCTGTCAATTACAACAAAGATAAAAACAAGCTTGCGATCCACATCAAACTGGAAGAAGGTCACAAATATTATTTTGGTAATATTAAATTTCTCGGCAATACGATTTATACCGACCAAGGACTAAGCAGAATGCTCGGCATCAAAAAAGGTGATGTTTATAATGGTGTATTACTCGAAAAAAGAATTGCCGACAGCAAAGATCCCGAAGCAGACGACATCACCAATCTTTACCAAAACAGCGGCTACCTATTTTCGCAAATCAATGCGGTAGAAACGCGTACGGCAAATGACACTATCGATTTTGAAATCAGAATCATGGAAGGCCCAATCGCAAAATTCAATAAAATTACCGTAGTCGGAAATGACAAAACCAATGACAAGGTAATTTACCGTGAGTTAAGAACTAAGCCTGGTAATACCTATAGTAAAGATGCTGTAGTAAGAACAATTCGCGAGTTGGGAACTTTAGGATTCTTCGATCCTGAAACCATCAAGCCAAATTTCAAAAACCCTGATGCTGCGGCGGGAACTGTTGATATTGAATATGAATTGACCGAGAAAGGTTCAAGCCAAATCGAATTGCAAGGTGGTTATGGCGGCGGCGGATTTATCGGTACACTCGGACTTTCGTTCAATAACTTCTCGATGGCTAACATTTTTAATAAAGAAGCTTATAAGCCACTTCCAATGGGAGACGGTCAGCAAGTAGCATTGCGTCTCCAGGGAAGCAGCTATTTTCAGACCTATAGTCTTTCGTTCTCTGAGCCTTGGTTCGGCGGAAAAAAGCCAGTGCGTTTCAACTCTTCGTTGTCTTACAGCAAGCAGTACCTAAACAATGGCTACAATAGCGTTGACAAAAGCAGAAGCTTTAACATCATTTCCTTATCGGTAGGTTTGTCAAAAAGGTTAAGGGAGCCGGATAACGATTTCTACTTTTCTCAAGCATTGAGCTTCCAGTATTATGACCTGAACAACTACAACACCGGCTTGTTTAAATTTGGCGATGGTGCTTCAAGGAACCTTGCTTATACGGTTGAATTAAAAAGAAACAATAAAGGTAACAACCTTATTTTCCCAACTTATGGTTCTGAATTTAGTGTTTCTGCCAAATTTACACCTCCTTATTCTTTATGGAACGGCGTTGATTATGGAGATCTTAAAAACCAGGAAAATTACAAACTCAAGTACGTAGCGGGAATGGCAAAAGCCGCAAATGAAAACAATGAATATCCAAGTGCAGGTGATTATATCAGAGAAACCGAGCTTAATTCTGGTGTTTATGAAAAAGTTGACACCTATACCGATGCCGATGCAGACCAATCTAAAGTAGATCAAAAACGATTCAATTGGCTTGAATATTATAAAATTAAATTCAAAGCAGACTGGTATACAAAAATTTATGGTAAATTCGTATTGCGTTCTCTTGCCGAATTTGGTTTCTTAGGAAATTACAACAGCGAGAGAGGCGATGTTCCGTTTGAAAGATTTTATTTAGGAGGTGACGGATTGGCGAATTTTGCACTCGACGGTAGGGAAACCATACAGTTGAGGGGTTATCCAAACCAATCGCTGACACCACTGGTAACGGACCCAAGAACTGGAACGCAATCACAAGACGGCGCAACTATTTATAATAAATTTTCGTTAGAGCTGAGATATCCTATCACTTTGGCACAATCTGCGTCGATCTATGCATTGACATTTTTTGAAGCTGGTGCAGGGTATAACAATTTTAAACAATATAATCCGTTTGTATTGCAGCGTTCGGCTGGATTTGGGATAAGGGTATTCATGCCTGCGTTTGGTTTATTGGGAATTGACTTTGGCCATGGCTTTGATGCCGTTCCAGGATCCAACACCAATAAGCCTAACGGATGGGAAACCCACTTTATCATCGGGCAGCAATTCTAAATTTGGCACGATATTTTCTAATACAATTTTAAGTTATGAGAAAACATTTTTTATTACTGGTTTTATTGATAACTGTAACTTTTACAGTGCAAGCACAGTCCGGAAGGGGCGTACGAATTGGTTACATCGATATGGAATATATTCTACAGAATGTTCCCGATTATCTCGAAGCCAAAAACCAACTAGAGCTAAAAGCACAAAAATGGAAGCAGGATGCAGAGACCAAAAAAAATGAAATCAATAGGCTTAAAGAATCGCTAAAAACCGAAAGGGTGTTGCTTACGAAAGAGCTTATTGAAGAACGAGAAGAAGAAATTCAATTTCAAGAAAAAGAATTGTCTGATTTTCAACAAAAGAAATTTGGCCCAACAGGAGAGCTTAACGTACAGAAAGCCGTTTTAGCAAAGCCAGTTCAAGATCAAGTTTTTACTGCAGTACAAGATATCGCCGAAGCGAAGAAATATGATTTTGTGTTTGATAAATCTTCCGACCTTACGATGCTTTTTTCTGCCAAAAGGTTTGACATCAGCGATCAGGTCATAAGAGTGCTTAATAGGTCTTCAAAAAGAACCCAAAAAAGCGGAAAAGAAATCAAGGAAGAAGAAGCCGAAGCCTACAAGGAAGATGTTCAGGATGAAAACGGAACATTAGCTGAAAGGCAGAAAAAACTAGACGAAAAGAAAGCAGCGCGTGAAAAACTTGTAGCAGACCGTAAAGCAGCAGCCGAACAAAAGAAAGCAGATGCTGCAGCAAAACGCCAACAAGCACTAGATGAAAAAGCAGGGAAAACAACCGCTAAACCAGAAGGCAGTGCAACTAAAGATGCCGATAAATCCACCTCAAGCGATGCATCAAAGGAAGCAAAGTCAACAAAGGACTCAACCGCAACCGTTGATCGCGAAGCTGCTAAAAAAGCACAAGCTGATGATAGAGCAAAAAAATTAGAAGAACGTAAAAAAGCGCTCGCTGATAAAAAAGCTAAAGCTGCCGCTGACCGCGAAGCTGCCAAAAAAGCCAAAGAGGATAAGACTAAACCAACCACCACAGACGAAAACAAAAACGATTAAAAACAAAAATAATTACTTACTTAATATCTAAAAATGATGAAACAATTGAAAACTTTACTAATTGCGGCTGTTCTTGTTCTAGGCGCTTCTCAAATGGCAAATGCTCAGGCAAAATCAGCACACATCGACGTTAGTGAATTAATGACAAAGATGCCGGCATATATTGATGCTCAGAAACAATTGCAAAAATTAAGCGAAACTTATGATGCTGATTTTAAAACTATGGTTGCAGAATACCAAACGAAACTAAAAAAGTATTCTGAAGAAGCTACGGCTCCCGGTATCACAGACAAAATCAACGAAGAGCGTTCGAAAGAAGTACAAGATATGGAAAAAAGAATCGGCGAATTCAGGGAAACAGCCCAGAAAGAACTTTCTACAAAAGAAAGCGATTTGATGAAACCAATCGAAGAAAAAGTAAAAGCCGCCATCCAAAAAGTTGGAAAAGCAAAAGGATACCAATACGTATTTAACGCTGCAGGTTTATTACTTGCTGATGGTCCTGATTTGACTGTTGATGTAAAAAAAGAATTAGGTTTCTAAGAAGACCCAATCACAAATATGAAAACTGTCCATTACCGTGGACAGTTTTTTTTTACTTTTGTTTTATGAATAATAATCCGATAGGACTTTTTGATTCTGGTATTGGCGGCACTTCGATCTGGAAGGAAATCCATCAATTGATGCCGACCGAAAACACCATTTATCTTGCCGATAGTAGGAATGCGCCCTACGGACAAAAGTCAAAAGACGAGATCATTGCCCTGAGCATGAAAAATACCGAATTGCTACTTGAAATGAATGCCAAAATCATCGTAGTAGCCTGCAATACCGCCACAACAAACGCCGTAAAAGAATTAAGAGTAAAATATAACGTTCCTTTTATTGGAATCGAACCCGCCATAAAACCGGCAGCACACAACTCAAAAACGCAAACCATCGGCATCCTAGCCACAAAGGGAACGCTCAGCAGCGAACTTTTCAATAAAGCTGTGGAATTTTACCGAGACACCCATATCGTCGAACAGGTAGGCCACGGATTGGTCGAACTGATTGAAAATGGCGCTATCGATTCGCCGGAAATGGACCAACTGCTTCGCTCCTACCTTACACCGATGATTACAGCCAATATTGACTATTTGGTTTTGGGCTGCAGCCATTATCCTTACCTGATTCCGCAGATTAAAAAAATACTGCCGCCAAACATTAAAATAATAGATTCAGGTGAAGCGGTTGCAAGGCAGACACAAAATGTTTTGAAGGCGAATGACGCGTTTAATAGCTCCGAAAAGAGCACGCAAGTATTCTATACGAATGCAAATCCGAAAGTGCTTTCGGATATTGTCGGAAAGCATTATTCAGTTTCGGAAAAGGATTTCTAATTTTATTCTTCTTTAAACCAACTCGAATACATCACATAATTATTCGAAATGCGTTCAATCTCGCCCGCAAAATCTGATTGATTGATGTCTTTTACCTTTTTGGCAGGAACACCTGCGTAAATCGATCCGGATGCTACTACCGTATTTTGCGTTACTACGGCACCAGCGGCGATAATGGAGTTGCTTTCGATTACGCAATTGTCCATTACGATAGCACCCATCCCAATCAAAACATTGTCGTTTACAGTACAGCCATGGACGATAGCGTTGTGCCCGATGGAAACATTATTACCGATTACCGTTGGATGTTTTTGGTAAGTACAATGGATGATGGCACCATCTTGAATATTGACCTTGTTACCAATTTTGATGTAGTGAACATCGCCACGAATGACCGCATTGAACCAAACACTGCAGGAATCTCCAAAAGTCACATCGCCAATTATCGTAGCATTTTCAGCTACATAGCAATCTTCCGGAATTTGCGGAGATTTGCCATTTACGGATTTTATCAACATAGCTTTAAAAAAAGAAGTCCCGATAAAACTATCGGGACTGAATTAATATCAACTTTAAAATTAATTAATCGCTGGACAATTACAATCATATTTCTCTCTTTTACAGAATAGGTTCACCCCTAAAGTAATCTGGTGAAAACCGCCTTGGTCAAATTTGACATCGCCGATAATGTGCGAGTAAGTATAAGAGAACATGTAGGTTTTGTAATTCAAACCGATAATCGGTGTAATATATTGCAATCTTTGGTTGGAAACGCTTCCGTTAGTTTCGTACTGTGCAGCATCAAAACTCCTTCTGTAAGAAAGTCCACCCCAAAGTTTTCCGAAATTGAAATCCTTGTAAGCTTTTATATTAAGGTCAATTGTTTTTTCCTGCGTTTCATCAACCAATTGGAATAAAAATGATGGTTCCCACTGGATTCTTTCACTATCGCCAAAAACATAACCTGCGCTCAATAACAACTTTCTAAGGTTATCAGACTCGATATCAGAATATAGGCTTCTTTTGCTGGCCAATGCATTCTTAATAGTCAAATGTGTATAGAACTCCAAATAATTGTAAGATGCACCAATGTCAACATTAAAATAAGAATCCTTTTGAATAATCCCTCCAATTACGGGATCGTAATCCGGAAATTGCGTTTCATCAAGTTGTGCTTGAACTAAACCCGCACTCATACCGAATGACAATTGGTTCAAATCGACATCACTTCTTGAAAACATGATATGGTGGGCATACGTTAGCTTAACTCCCTTTTGAGAATGGTAACCATTTTTATCATTAAAAAGTATAATACCTGCACCTGATTGTTCGCCTATTCTTCCGTTGAAACTCAATGTTTGTAATTTTGGAGCGTCTTCTTGTCCAAACCACTGCTGACGTGCAGTAAGCCTGATTTTGGCGCAATTGGCAGCTCCTGCCATTGACGGGTGTATCAAATAATAATTATCTGATAAATAGTCTGAATAAACTGCAATTCCTTCTTGTGCTAATGAAATTTGTGATATGAACAATAATAGTACTAAATATCTCTTTTTAAAATTCATTGGGTTAACGTTTTAATGAAAAATGTGCTTTAAACTCTTTATTGATTCCGCCTTCGGTATATTTCACCACGAACCAGTAATCGTCTGCCAACATTGGCTTGCCGTTAAATGTTCCATCCCATCCGAGGCTTGTTGTACTGATTTGTTTCAACAATTTTCCGAATCGGTCAAATATATAAATTTTTGCGTTAGGATAACCACTTAATGTAGAAATATTCCAGTAATCATGAAATCCATCGCCATTTGGTGTAAAATATTTTGGGTAATCAATTATGTCAACATTGTAACTAATTTCATCACAAGCTTTTAAGTCCCTTGCATATACTTTATGTGCTCCAGTTTGATCAAAATTAATGAGCGTTCTAACGCCTTCAAAAGTATTGCTTTCCTGATATGGACCGTCATCCAAACGGTATTCATATAGACCCGGAGGTGTTACAGTCACTACAATAGTGGCGTTTTCTGCAAACCATTCTGTCACAACATCGGCGGTAATACTAACCGGAGGTGAAGAAGTCGTAATCGTGGCCGTTGCGGTACGTGTACAACCTGAATTTCTATCTGTCGCAATCACTTCATACGCTCCTGCTAATACAGCATCATAAAAGGGTTGATCAACAGCGTTGTTATAAGGTGGATTAGCGACCGAAATTAACACATCATCAAGATACCATTCGAATGAGAATGTTGCAATATCCAACCCGGTATCGAGCAAGTAATGTGAATCTGGAAGCGTTGAACCCGTTACAGCGTCTATACAAATAAATCCATCTTGATCCAATTGTGTATCCGGCAATACATTTACGGTAACTACCGCAACATTGCCCGGTTCATTCAGCAACGATTTTGTACATATAGGTGTGTCATTAGAAGCAACACTATTCAATTGATAAGTTACGCTTTCTTCTAGATTACCAGTTGATAATATAGCGCTTCCAGACGGACTTAGAATAACTGTCTGCTCCTCACCACCGTTGATTGTATAAGTAACCACCGCATTTGGCGTACCGCTGATAATTACATCTGCTGCATTTCCACCACAAATGATTGGCTCCAATCCATTAGCAATTGTAGCTTGTGGAAGTGGATTTACTATTAAATAAGCAACCGACGAAGTGACCGATGGACATGACGGGCTGCTTACTCTGACGGTATAATTTCCACTATTGCTCAATTGTGCGACTGGTATTATATAACTGTTACTTGTTCCATCAACTGTAATCGGCTGATTATTATATAACCACTGATACTCCAAATTATTGCCTGTTGCCAAAACTGTAAAATTAACCGTTTCGCCAAGACATACGATTCTTGATACCGGTTGGGTAGCAATACCCGGAGCAACATTAATCACCACTTCGGCAGGACCTGAAGTAACTGCTGGACAAGTAGCGTTGCTGTTGCTGACAATACAAGTATAAGTCCCCGAATCTTCCACAACGGTACTAGCAATGGTGAAAGTACTTGACGTAGCACCCGAAATTGGAACTATTCCTTTTAACCATTGATACGTCAAATTAGAACCGGTAGCAGTAACACTTACAGAAATGGTTTCACCAGCGCATCTTGTAATATCAACCGGTTGAGTGGTGATGACAGGAGTTGCATCAACAGTTACCTGAACAGGGACCGAAGTTACCGCCGGGGCACAAACGCCGCTTACAACGACACTATATAGCCCTGAATCTGAAGGTAAAGAGGAAGCAATTGTAAATGTAGCGCTATCGGTTCCAACATTCGTCGTGCCTTTCTTCCATTGATAATTTAGCCCAGTTCCTATTGCATCTACTGTAAGGGTAACGGTAGCACCTTCGCAAACTGTTACTGCAACTGGACCGGTTATAATTGCAGGAAGTTGATTGACTACAACAACAGCTACTGAAGATAATATTGTAGGACAACTACTCGTTGCTATTTCAACAGTATAGTTCCCGGCATCGCCCAAGGCTGCAACAGGAATAGAAAATGTTGCTGCTGTAGCGCCAGGAATAATCCCGCCATTATAAAGCCATTGATAATTGAGATTTGTGCCCGTAGCCGTCACACTAAGATTAATTGGTTGTCCTTCACAAGTAACTACTCCCATAGGTTGCGTAACAATTGCTGGCCCTTGGTTTACTGTCATTGCCGCAATCGCTGAAGCAACCGACGGTGTACATACTCCGCTTACAACAACCGTATAATCGCCGGTATCGCTTACAAGGGATGAATTTACTGTATAAGTATCTGTGTTAGCGCCCAAAATAAGATTTGGACCTTGATACCATTGATACGTAAGATTAGTTCCTGTAGCAACTACACTTAAAGTAAATGGCTGACCTGAGCAAATTGTTGATCCTACTGGTTGCGTAACGATTGCAGGAAGTTGGTTTACCACAACATTCGCCACAGCACTGGATACAGTCTGACACGGATTAATAACATCTATGTGATAAGCGCTAGCATCTGCAAGTATTGCCGAAGCAATATTCAATGAAGCGTTGGTTTCGCCAACAAGTGGTGTAGTACCCTTAAACCATTGATAAGATAATGTTACACCGGTAGCAATTACACTAAGTGAAATTGCCTGACCTTCACAAATCGTCAAATCTGCGGGTTGTGATGTAATAACTGTTGGTTGGTTAACTGATAGCACTGCAATATTAGAAGTTACGGAACTACAGTTATTGCTAACCGTAACGGTATAGTTACCGGCATCGGCATTGGTTGGTACTGCAATTGTATAGGAATTTTGATCGGTTCCGACATTAGTAGTGCCAAATTTCCATTGATAATGAATATTTGTTCCTGTAGCAGCAACCGTAAATGTCACGGACTGACCATTACAAACTGTCGAATCTACTGGCTGAGCTGTAATTACCGGCAACAAATCAATATTGATAATAGCTTGTTGGGTTAACGTCGCGGTACAAGGAACCGACCCTGAACTTGTGATATTAATAAGCGTATAGGTCATTGCGGTTGACAGTGCAGCAGTCGTAACAGTAGCATTTCCTGTAGCATTCAAAGGCACTGCTGGATAAACAGCATTATTCTGATCGGTATAAGTAACCGAAGCATTTGGCGTTCCAACGAAAGTAAGTATTCCCGTTGTACCTTCACAAATAGGTGATATAGCCGTAAAAGTTGTTACTGAAGGAAGCGGATTAACCGTAACCGTTGCTGAAACGGTAAGTGCTTTCGAACAAGACGGCGTACTATTGCTTATAATATTGGTGAGCGTAATTGTTTTATTGGTGGTAAGACTACAATAAGATACCGTCGCGGTACCGGAAGCTGCGTCTAAGGTAACCGATGCCGGCGTTGTACCATCGGTATAAGCAACCGTTGCTCCTGGAGTGCCTGTAATTGTAAAATCGGCACAAGTTTGTGCGCAGACAACTGGATTCACGGCAACAACTGTTGCGTCTGGAAGCCCGACAGCGATTGTAATTGCTGGTGCTGGTGTAAATGCATAAGTACATGCCGGAGTAGTATTAGTCGTAACACTCACCAAAGTATAAGTAGTAGCGGCTGAAAGATTTCCAGTAGGAATCGATACCGTACCCAATCCTGACGGCGGTGTTGATATTGGCGCAGAAGTAATCGGCGACCCATTATTTATTGTATAAACTACGCTAGCACCCGGCGTTCCCTCAAATACGATGTTGGTTGATGAGTTAGTACAGATGGTAGCCGAATTCGATACAAAAGCCGCAGTTGGCGTATCAACAACCACAACTGTTACGGTGTCAGTAGCACAATCAATACCCATAACCGTAGAAGTTACAGTATAAGTGTAAGTGCCTGCAGTAGGCAATGGTGTTACGGTAGGATTTTGCTGACTAGAAACAAATCCATCAGTTCCAACCCAAGAATACGTGGCCGTAGCATTGTTTGATAATGCCGTAAGATTTATAGTATTGCCCAAGCAAACTGAAGCAGGGCCAGTGGCATCAACCGTACAGCTAATACAAGGTTCTACAAGGATTTGTACAATGTTGCTATCGAATTCCGGACAGTCATCGGCGGGAATCTTGTATACAACATTATAAGTACCAAGAACACTGGCGTCAAGATCTATAGCACCTGTAAGCGGGTTAATATTTAATCCTGCAGGTGTAGCTATATATTGTCCTCCCGAGGTAAGGTTCGCCGAAGGTTGTGCTTGTAATATTCCACCATTAATACAGTAAGGTCCCGCTGGATAGGCAATTGTTCCTTCTGATTCATAGGCGCTTAATGTGAATGGTCTGATTTCAACACAACCATAAGGGCCTAAATCATCGATCCTTACATATATCGTCTTTGGGGTAGTAGCAATATCAGCTGTTACGATAAAATTATGGAGATTCCCCGCTGTTTCTATATCGTTACTCGCGTAATCTTTAGCATCCTGTTCATTTTCGTAATAGTGAATGTCATAGTTGGCTGCACTGCCGCCATTAAGCATGTATGCTGTTTGATCAAGATCAAATACATAAGGCCCTCCCTCAACACATTTTCTCAATGGCTTAGGGTCTGAAAGCGGCAATCTATCTTTGAAAGTAACGGTTATATCATCACTCACCCTGCAGTTGGCACTGAACTCGGCTACAACGGTATAAATCCCACCTTCGGTAACCGTAATATCATAACTGCTTTCTCCGGGAATACGAATATCATTCCTTTTCCAGTAATAGGTAGCACCCACAAGCGGTGCATCTCCATAAGTAAGGTGTAAAGGTTCTCCGTAACATTGCTCTTTGCCCACAGGAAAACTGTTAACGTTACCAGGCCCTTCTATTTCATTATTAAACTTAAAACTTCCGCCTTCGATAAATACCGAAGAATTCAATGCGCCATCACTTTTGTTTGCAATAACCAATTTAATAGAATATTCGTGTCCGGGAATAACAGTACCTTTTGCCTGAAGCAATTTTGTCTGACCGTTAACATCAATAGCAGCATTTTGACCGACAGTAGCATCCGTAAGACTAAAATTGTGTTTTCCAAAAAACGGTGTATTAATAGCTGGACATCCCGCAACGGTTTCGTGTATCGACGTTACCTTAACGGGAGTTGCCGGGATAACGCCAGGCAATACCGCTAGGTTTTTTGCAGGACCGCCTGCAGTCAGATCTTTAAGAATGAATGCGAAAACGTCTGAATAGGTACACTCATAACTACTGACAATGCTATACTCATCTGCAGCGAAAATAAAGTTAAAACTCAATTCTGGAGCAGTCGGAATGAAGTTAAATTTCAAGGAAACAGGATTATGCAATTCGGCATTGCTTGCACCAACAGAAGGAACTAAAGCTGGAGATGACAAATCGGAATCGCCGGTCCAGTCATCACTATTGCTGTTAACACCCGGATCGTTTGGCCCTGAAGTCTGTGTAACATCACCACTTGTTAAAACAATTCCGTCTTCAATTGGAAAATCGGAACCGTTCCTATTAAAATAAGCAACACCGTATTTTTGAACGTGGTTTGGTCCTGAACTCATTACAAAATTAGAAACATTGGCACAATGAGAACGTACTAATACGTCTTCTACAAATCCCTGCGCAAGTGTTGCATCGGTATAATTAGAGGCGTAGAGTAGTGGGTCATTATTAATCAACAGGAATTTCGCCGACGGAACATCCACATCTGAGCTAAAGTTATTGGACAATTGCGGATCCGCAGTATCACTGGTCACTGTAACATTATTTGTCAAATTGCCTACAGTAGCTCCAATATTATAATTTTGCGGAACGTGTACCGTTACGGTATAACTCACAGATTCCCCTACCGCCAATGATGGA
This sequence comes from Flavobacterium sp., assembly GCA_029946065.1. Taxonomy (GTDB): domain Bacteria; phylum Bacteroidota; class Bacteroidia; order Flavobacteriales; family Flavobacteriaceae; genus Flavobacterium. The sequence continues at coordinate 183,939 of JAQSDU010000019.1, read as the reverse complement.
ATTACATCATACAAATCTCCGGTTCCTGAAACTCCAGAATTGCTAATCCATTCCACATCAGATAGCTGTATTTGCGAATTGGTAGCATTCGAGTTAACGGGAATCGGGTCGTAAACTTCAATATTATTAGCCGTTGCCGGACCATAATTGGTAACAATAATGCTATAGGTCACGTACTCATTAACGAGTACGGGTTGCACCGCATCATTTGGCTTGTCGTCAACATAGCGCGACTGCTCATAAGTAGCTTTGTTATCTGATTTCTTTACGACAAGATCCGCAAAGACATTCGGTGTATCAACATCTTGCGCTGAATGATCATTCGGCGTAGGATCGGTAGCCGTGGAATTAATGGCAACAATATGAACTAAATTTTCATTGATATCATAAGTGTTAGGCACAACAATACTAACCGAATACGTCACCGATCCTCCGGCAGGTATTGTAGCAATTACATTCGTAAAAGCATTGGTTCCAGAAGATGAATTACCGCTCCATGTATAATTCGCCGCCGGAATACCCGCTGGTAATATTGTATTAAGAGCAACATTGGTTGCCGTTGCGGAGCCATTATTATAAACTGTAATCGTATAAAATTTTGTTTGTCCCGGAAGAAAGGTTGTTGTTCCATCGGTAATAGTAACCCCGATATCGGCAGCGTTGGCTGGTGTAACGGTAGCTGTAGCAGTTGTTGGCTGCGTACTGTCTATCGCTGCATTTACGGTAGCAATGCTTGATAAAGTTCCTGTATAATTCGCAGGAATTGTAACCGTTATCGTATAAACAATTGAAGCGCCAAGAGCAAGCACAGGAATGGTCGCATTGATTGCGCCACTACCTGAAGTGCCATTATTGGCAGACCAAGTCATTCCGGTAATTCCTACCGGCAATGGGTTCGTAAAGTTAATGGAAGTTGCGTTATTAGGACCATTATTCGTCACAGTGACTGTAAAAGTAACTGTTCCTCCTTTTGGAGGTGTTGGCTGATTGGCAACATTAGTAATACTGATATCTGTTTGTTTTGGCAAATCGGTATCCGTTGCGCTATTATTTGCTGCGGCCGGATCGGTAGAAGTTGAAGCGGTAATCCCAGCTTGCAAGGCAACCGAAGCACTAGCGCTATAAGTCGCCGGAACCGTTATCGTAATGGTATAAGTTACCGTTGCACCATTAATAAGTGATGTAATTGTGTTGTCTAAAGCAGTGGTTCCGTTTGCAGCATTTCCTGCCCACGAAAAAGAAGTTATGCCACTCGGGATAGCAGCCTGAACATGCACGCCAGTTGCTGTTTGCGGACCGTTATTGTGTACCGTAACCGTATAAACAGAAACGCCACCCAAATCATAATTCGTTTTATTATCAGTGATGGTAACACTAACGTCGGCCTGTGGTGAAGCGCTCACATCAGTATCCGTACAAGAAGGACATGAAGGATCTGGATCTGGAACCGCACTTGTAGCATTGGCCTGATCGACCAGATTGCTTGTATATCCAGCCGGAATTTGAACAGTAATGGTGTAAGCCATTGACGCACCAACTGCTAATGACGCAATGGTGTTGCTCAAATCGCCACTTCCGCTAGTAGCATTGCCACTCCATGCTGAAATAGTCGTGCCAGACGGCGCCGGATTGGTAAAGGTGATGTTCGTTGCAATGGCAGGGCCGTTATTTGTAACCGTAACCGTATAGGTGGTATTGCTTCCAGCCGTATAAACATCCTGACCATTCGTATTGGTCACGACCAGATTTGCGGCATTCGGCACCACGGGAACATCCGTGTCTATAGCAGTATTATTAGCGGTATTTGTATCCAGCGTATAGCCCAAAATCTGCACACTTGCCGAAGATATAAAATTTCCGGTTATCGTTGCGGGCATTTGAAGTGTAATGGTATAAGTCACCGAAGCACCTGAAGCAAGCGATGGAATAGTGTTGTTTAAGGCAAAGTTATTCCCTGATCCATTAGTACCCGTCCATGAAAATTGAGTAGCACCACTTGGAATAGGATTATTTACAAAAACATTAACCGCAGCATCAGGACCATTATTGGTTACCGTTACGGTATAAGTTTTTGTATGAATAGTACCAACAACATAGTCAATCTCTCCATTCGTATTGGTAATTTGAATTTCAGAAACCTGCTGCGCATCTGTATCTGTGCATTGCGTACAGCCAGGAACTGGATCTTCTGTATCTGAAGTAGTATAAGTAGCATTGGTCAATGGCCCGGTAAATCCGGTAGGAACAACCAACGTAATAGTATAAGTTACCGTTTCTCCAACAGCAAGTATAGGAAGCGTATCTTGCAAAGCAGCACCAGCACCATTGCTGCCATTACTGCCATACCATGAAAATGTTGATACTCCGTTTGGTATTGCATTGGTCAACACAACATTCTCTGCGTTATTTGGTCCATTATTAGTAACCGTAACAGTATAAGTTGTAGTTTGTCCCGGCGTATATTTGGTTTGATTATTAGTATTAACAACTACAAGATCGGCCCCAGGATAATCGGTATCTGTACAAAGCATACAATCCGGATTTGGATCTGATTCTGCACCGATTGCATTGCCGGAAACCACTAAATTTCCTATAAAATCTAATGGCACATTAAAGTTAATCGTATATGTTACCGATGCGCCGGCAGCCAGATTCGCAATTGTATTATTTATCGAACCATTACCGTTAGTACTATTGCCTGTCCATGACATCGCCGCAATACCTGCAGGAAGCGGTGCTGTTACATGAATTTGCGTTGCTGCATTCTCACCCATGTTGGTAACGGTAAGCGTGTAACTTTTACCTTGACCCGGAATATAGGAATTGTTATTGTCTGTTACTGCCACCACAACATCAGCCCCAAAAGTAAGAACATCAGTATCTGCACTTGTCTGGTCGGCAGGTGTAGGGTCAGGGCTTGTTGCAAATAAAAAGGCATTACTTGTTAGGTAGCCGCCAAAGTCTAAAGGTACATTTATAGTCACCGTATAAGTTATAACCTCTCCAACATGAAACAACTCTACGAAATCACTTAACCCAATACCAGTACCAGAAGTTCCGTTACTTCCTGTCCATGAAAAGGAAGCAGGATTTATATTGGAAGGAACGGTATTCTTGATCGATACATTCAACGCATCGGTAGGACCATTATTCGTAACTTTTACCAGATAAACAGAAGCTTGTCCGGGCGTGTAAACATTAGTAAAATCAGTATTCACTATACCTATATCAGCATTGGCTGGAATATCTGTATCGGTAATATCCGTATTGGAACTCGGATTAGGATCGGCAGACGGTGTTAAAGCAGGAACCACCGGAGGACCCGGTAATGCAGGCATCCCTTCACTTAATGCCGATGCTTTAAACACAAGATCTCCGGTAAATGTCGCCGGAATTTCTACAGTAACCGTGTAAGTAACAAACTCACCCGGAGCCAGCTTCCTATTCAAGTCATTCACCGCTCCAGCACCAGCAGAATTATTACTGCCTTCCCAGAAAAATCCGGTTGTTATACCTACGGGCATAGCCGCCGTAACGCGAACACCATTAGAATTTGCTGAGCCGTAATTGAGTACCGTAATAGTATAAATCACATCCGTTCCAGGAACGTAGATGGTCTTATTATCAGTAACGGTAACCATTAAATCTGCTTGTGCAAATCCGGAAGCCGCTGTTAGAAGAAAAGCGAATAAAAGTAAAGCTCTTTTCATAGTATCTATGTTTGGGTAATTCGTTTAAAAAATGAGAAAAAACAAGTAATTTGTTAATTTATATATTAAAAATCCAAATATAATTATTCATAGAAAATTTTGTTGTTAAATTTGCAAATAAATACAATTTTAATGAAAAATGTTATAATAAAAGAAACGCAAAATCCTACCATACTAAAGTTCGAATTTCCCGACTTTATCGTTAAAAATGCGAGTCATGAATTCAAAAATATTGACGAAGCCGCAAAATCACCTTTAGCCCAACAATTGTTTTACCTGCCTTTCGTGAAATCCGTTTATATTTCAGGAAATTTCATCGCCATCGAAAGATACAATATCGTTGAATGGGATGATGTCAAAGACGCAGTTGCCGAACAAATCGACGATTTCGTCAACAAAGGCGGCACCATCCTCAAAATCGAGGAAGAAGTCAAACCATGGGACAAAAAACAACCAGCGACAGTTTATGGTGAATCGACGCCAAATCCAGCGGTATTAAAATTCGTCGTAAACACCATGCTCACAAAAGTGGCAATGGAATTCAAAAATATCGACGAAACAGCAGCATCGCCATTAGCCAAAGAACTCTTCAAATTTCCTTACGTGAAGGAAGTTTTTATCGATGAAAACTACGTTTCCGTGACCAAATATGCGGTCAATGAATGGGCTGAAATCACGCTAGAACTGCGCTCGTTTATCAAGGAATTCATCGAAAACGGAGGAACCGTAATTGATAACAACCTCGCTGCGGAAAACCCTACCATCGAAAAACAAAAAATCGAAAATTTTGATAACCTCGATGTCACGTCGCAACAAATCATCAACATTCTCGAAGAATATGTTAAGCCTGCCGTCGCTGCCGATGGCGGAAATATCCTCTTTGATTCCTATGACGAAACCGAAAAACGCGTAAAAGTGATCTTGCAAGGTGCCTGTAGCGGATGCCCATCGTCAACTTTTACACTCAAAAACGGTATCGAAAACATGCTCAAAGACATGCTCAAAGACGAAGACATCAAAGTCGAAGCCATCAACGCGTAAAAAAATTGCAATGACAATTTCAAATTTCAATTGCAATCCGAAAACTTAAAATTGATATTTGATAGTGATTTTTGAACTTGATTTTTGAGCTTGATTTTTGAACTTGATATTGATTTTTGATATTGATTTTTGATATTGATATTGATTCGAAGCTAATCCGGCTGTACGCTACTATCTTTTCCCGCCTAAAGAAGGCGGCAAAAGGATAACCGCTGCCATCCGGGCTAAAAACCATCCTGCTACCATGAACCAATTGTCTTCTGAAACCAGCCCTTACCTACTCCAACACGCCAATAATCCTGTGCATTGGAAGGCATGGCATCCAAAGTCTTTAACAGAAGCCGTCGCTAACAACAAGCTCATCATCATCAGTATTGGCTATTCGGCATGCCATTGGTGCCACGTTATGGAGCACGAAACTTTTGAAGACGAGCAAGCTGCAGCCTCCATGAACGCTCATTTCATCAACATAAAAGTCGATCGCGAAGAACGTCCCGATGTCGATGCCGTTTATATGAAAGCCATACAAATCATGACCGGACGCGGTGGCTGGCCGTTGAATGTCGTAGCGCTTCCCGATGGACGACCGGTTTGGGGCGGCACCTATTTCCGAAAAGACGAATGGATCAATACTTTGGAACAATTGCAGCAACTCTACCAATCGGCACCCGAAAAAATGATTGATTATGCCGAAAAACTACACGGCGGCATTGAAAGCTTGAACTTTATCGAAACAAAAGATTTCAATACCGCATCACAATCGCCGCTTCTCGAAAATCTTGTTCAAAAATGGCGCAAAAGTTTTGATCTTGAATTTGGCGGAATGGCACGTGCTCCAAAATTCATGATGCCCAACAATTACAAATTCCTATTGCGTTATGCCTACCAAAACAACGATTCAGAATTGCTGGATTTCGTCAATCTGACTTTGACAAAAATGGCTTACGGCGGATTATTCGACACCATCGGCGGCGGATTTTCTCGCTATTCCGTTGATATGAAATGGCATGTCCCACATTTTGAGAAAATGTTGTACGACAACGGACAATTGGTTTCTTTGTATGCCGATGCCTTCAAATTAACCAAAAACCCACTGTATAAGAAAGTCGTCGAAAAAACTTTGGCGTTTATCGAACGGGAACTCACCAATAGCGAAGGCGCTTTCTATTGTGCACTCGATGCCGACAGCCTAAACGACCAAAACCATCTCGAAGAAGGTGCTTTTTATGTCTGGAAAAAAGAAAATTTACAAGAATTGTTGAAAGATGATTTCCCTTTATTTGCAGAGGTTTTTAATATTAATGATTTTGGTTTTTGGGAAGATGGCAATTACGTCCTGATTCAAAATCAACCTCTGGAAAATATTGCCAAAAACTATGGAATTACGATAGAAAAGCTACAATCAAAAAAGCAAACTTGGGAACAATTGCTATTCGCCGAAAGACAGAAACGAAGCTATCCAAGGCTTGATGACAAATGCCTGACTTCCTGGAATGCTATTATGCTAAAAGGTTTTGTAAAGGCGCACAGTGCATTTGAAAATAAAAAATACTTGGAAATCGCTTTGAAAAATGCCCATTTTATTGTGCAAAAATTATGGTCACCTGAGGGAAATTTATACCACAATTACAAAAACGAAAAAGCCACAATCAATGGTTATCTCGAAGATTATTGTTTCGTAATCGATAGCTTTATTGCTTTGTATGAAATCACGTTTGATGAAAAATGGCTGCAAAATGCCAAACAACTCACCGATTATTGTTTTGAACATTTTTATGACGAAAATGCGGCGCTTTTCTCGTTCACATCTAATTTAGACGATGCGCTGATTACAAAACATTATGAAACGGAAGACAATGTAATCCCGGCTTCTAACTCGGTCATGGCTGATAATTTATTGCGATTGGCATTGTATTTCAGTAATTCTTATTATGAAAATACCGCCGAAAAAATGTTGCGAAAAATCATTCCTAATATCGATTATCCATCGGCATTCTCCAACTGGCTAAACGTTTTACTGCACGTTTCGCCACAAAACTGCGAACTCGCCATTTGCGGAAAAGATGCTTTGCAATTTGCTGAAAAATTATACCTCGAATACCATCCAAATGTCATTTTTGCTGGTTCGACGGCAAAATCTTCACTGCCATTTCTGCAAGATCGCTTCAAGGAAAAGAAGACGGAATTTTATTTCTGCCAGCACAAAACCTGCCAATTACCATCAGAAAATTTCGATAAAATCGTTAAAAAAATTGGTGATTTACTTGAGAAATAGCAAAAAAACGGCAAAAGCTGACTTTTTTTAAAATGCTAATAATCTTATCTTTACATTTACGGCACATTTTTTTTACATACCATGAAAAATATTTTGTCAAAAAGTCGTCTATCGATTTTCAATTTTGCTGTGTTGGTGCTTTTTATACTAAGCCATCAAAAAGTAACTTCTCAAAATTTTACCGATAGTAATCTGCCAATCGTAATCATCAATACCGATGACGCCCAGGAAATTCCCGACGATCCACGCATTTTTGGCAATATGAAAATCATCTATAAAGGTGAAGGTGTGCAAAACCTAATAACCGACCAAAATACGCCCGCTTACCTTAATTATAATGGTCGCATCAGTATCGAAATTCGCGGCTCAAGTTCTCAGGCATTACCTAAAAAAGGCTACGGATTAACAACTTTGATGCCAGACAATAGTACCAACAACAATGTAAGCCTATTGGGAATGCCGTCGGAAAACGATTGGATTCTAAACGGACTTGCCTTTGATCCCTCACTTATCCGCGATTATCTTTCGTATAATCTTTCCCGTCAAATAGGGAACTATGCCCCAAGAACTGCTTATTGCGAGGTTGTTATTAATGGCGAATATGTCGGTTTATATCTGCTTCAGGAAAAAATAAAAGCAGATTCCAATCGGGTCGATGTTACTAAAATTACAAATACACAAAACACTGCGCCACTGGTCACTGGCGGCTACATTACAAAAGCTGATAAGACGACGGGTAATGATCCGGTAGCTTGGTCGATGGCATCTTATACAGGAGGCTACACGAATTTCATTCACGATTTACCAAAACCGGAAAATGTAACATCTCAACAGGATACCTACATCCACAACCAATTTACGAAACTCGAAATCACGACTAGCGTCGATAATATTTCTTTTATTAATGGCTATCCATCAGTAATAGATGTGCCTTCATTTGTTGATTTTATGGTCTCGAACGAGCTGGCCAGCAACGCAGATGGTTACGAACTGAGCAGCTATTTTCATAAAGATAGAAATGGAAAGTTGAGAGCGGGACCGATTTGGGATTTCAACCTTACTTATGGCAATGATTTATTTTTGTGGGGATTTGACAGGAGCCATTATGACGTTTGGCAATTTAGCAACGGCGACAATGAGGGTGCGAAATTCTGGACTGATTTGTACAATAATCCACAATTTAAATGCTATTTCTCGAAAAGATGGAATGAAGTGACACAGGCTGGGCAGCCAATGAATCTGGCTTCAATGGAAACATTTATTGATAATACCGTCGCTTATATCTATGAAGCTTCCCTTCGCGAAGACCAAAAATGGGGTACTGTGCCGGATATTTATACCGATACTGAAAATATAAAATCATGGCTCAGCAGCCGTACAGACTGGATGAACAGTCAGTTAGATTCATTTTCAAATTGTAATAATGTTACAGTTCCTTCGCTTGTGATTTGTAAAATCAATTACAACCCGAGCACTAATGGCACTTTTACCAATAGCAACGACCAGGAATTCATCGCCATTAAAAATACCGGAACAACAACTGTGAACATGACCGGTGTTTATTTTCGAGGTACCGGATTCGTCTATCAATTTCCCGTAAACCAAATTCTCCCGGCCAATTCAACGGTATATCTCGCAAGCAAAGCAACAGTTTTTCTAAACAGATATGGTTTTGCCGCCAACGGCGAATTTACACGCAATATGTCCAACAGCGATCAGGATATCGTTTTGGCGGATGGTTTTGGCAATGTGATTGACCATGTGCATTATTATGACAGCGAACCTTGGCCAGACGCCGACGGCAACGGAAGCTATCTGCAACTCACAGATGTAATACTTGATAACAACCTTGCTTCAAGTTGGATTGCAACTGACAGCAATACTTTAGGAACCGGTGATTTTGATTTTACAGCCGATGATTTTGTAAAATTAGCCCCAAATCCAACCACCGATTTATTGCAAGTAAAAACACCAAACGCCATTTCTCAAATTGAAATTGTGGATAGTAACGGCAGGATCATCCAAACGCTTACGCCCAACTCCAATGCAGTTGACATTAACCTGAGCAAACTTGCTTCCGGAATGTATATGATCAAAGTGATTTCTCAAGCACGTACTTCTGTTCGGAAAATCATCGTTCAATAATCTTATTTAACTTAGATTTAAAAAACTAAACCTCTCTTGACTTTCAGTCCATAGATTTGGTTAGCAGACTGAAAATCTATAAGGTTGTACAACTTAATTTTTGCCACGAATTTTTTAGAATCTGAAAAGGGGATGCACTAAAAACGAATAGTTTTAAACTATTTTTAAGACCAATTAATGCTGTAAACTGTACATTTGCCTTCTGATTCCAAAACCAGAACAAAAGGTTTTTTTTATAATTATTTGAAATGACATTAAGCACAGAACACATCTCCACCTACGCCGAACAGTTTATAAAAGCAATCGTTGATTATAGCCCGAAACTACTTTCAGCATTCCTAATTTTAGTTATCGGGATATACGCAATCCGCTTCATCAACAAAATGATTAAGAAGCTGATGGTAAAACGCAATCTCGACCCAACTTTATCGAAATTCCTTGCTGATATTTTGATTTGGGTTTTGAGAGTATTGCTTTTTATCTCGTTTATTTCCAAGCTTGGGATTGAAACATCCTCGTTCGTAGCGATTTTAGGCGCTGCCGGATTGGCTGTAGGTTTGTCTTTACAAGGTTCGCTTTCCAATTTTGCAGGTGGTATGCTGATTATTATGTTCAAACCTTTTCGCGTAGGCGATACAATTGAAGCACAAGGCGTGATTGGCACCGTTTCTGAAATACAGATTTTTGTGACCAAGCTCATCACCGGAAACAATCAAACGATTTTTGTTCCGAACGGTATTTTATCCAACGGCACGATCATCAATTATTCTATCGCCGGAACGCGCCGTGCCGATTTGATTTTTTCGGTCGCCTATGATGCCGATTTGAAAACCGTAAAAGAAATTATCCTTAAAGTTTTGAAAGACAACCCAAAGGTATTGCAAACACCAATTCCAACTGTTTCCGTCACAGAACTCACAGACAGCGCCGTAAAACTGGCTGTACGCCCATGGTCATTGATTGGTGATTTTGGTGATGTTTGCTCGGATACACTCGAAAATTGTAAAGTGGAGTTGTACAAAGCGGGCATTGAAATCCAGCCGTTTGTGAAAGAGTCTTCTAGAAAACCTAGTTGATAAAAAAACCTCAGAAAAAATTTTTTGCGACAACTTCAATTAGACGTCATCATAGATGGATGCTGGTCATCAATTTTGTCAGGATAGTAGTTGTAGTATTTCAAGAACCAATAAATACTTACAAGATACTTTTTCAAGAAGATACATTTGTGTTTCAATCCAACAATTGGCGGCGCTCCACTAACATATCACTGGTAAAAACTAAAACCATCGTTATTTTGCTTTGCCAAAACCCACCGTTTCCCTATAGAATTGCGGAGAAATATCTGCGTTAGCCTTAAAAAATCTGCTAAAATAATATTCATCGTTATAACCCAATTCATAGGCAATTTCCTTGATGGCCTTATTGGTAAGATAAAGTTCACGCTTTGCTTCTATGATAATGCGCTCAGAAATGAGTTCGGTTAGTGTTTTGTTGAAATGAATTTTGGTAATCCGCGCCAACGCTTTTACATTGATTTTTAGATACTCGGCATAATCAGCCGGCGCATGCTTGGTCTTGAAATTGGTTTCGATGGCCTCTTTAAGTGTTTGCAGGATAAAGGGCTCTTTTGATCCCGAAAATGCCTCAAGTGCTTTTGGCTGCTGCTCAGTCTTTAGTCGTGATGCCGTAATCAGAAATATTTTCAGGTAAGAAACCAGTAGTTCATATTGTGCGAGTGCAGGGTTGCCCATTTCATTTTTCATTTGTGCCAATAGCATATCAAAAGTGGCAATGTCACTCGGATTAACGCGCGTCATTGGCGGATCATAGATATTATTGAACAGCACGCCATTGCAGGCAACTTCTTTCTGGTGCATGTGAATACAGAAAAAATCAGGGTGAAACTGTATGGCAATGCCAGAGACATTTTCTTTTACATTAAAAAGAAATGGTTGGTAAGGCGAAAAGGCAAAAAGCGAATTGGATTCAAATGAATATTCCGCAAAATCAGCCCTCACGACGCCATTGCCTTCCTTAATCCAAATTAGCGAATAATAGTTATGGCGTTGCAGGTGATCAAACGCACCATTATCGCTAAAAGAAAAAATCTTAAACGCGAGGTTGCCATTCTGCGGGTCTACTAAAGTAAGCGGTTGTGTAGCCATATTTTTGCTATAGTTTTCTTTCAGATGCCGCTATTGGCATGTCATTGATACTGGCGAAACGCTTTTGCATATAGCCATTGTCGTCGAATTCCCATAGCTCATTGCCATAACTTCTAAACCATTGCCCTTCGGCGTTATGCCATTCGTATTCAAAACGGACAGCCATTCGGTTTTCACGGAAACCCCATAACTCTTTTTTCAATTTGTAGTCCAGTTCATTTTCCCACTTTCTTTGCAAAAAACTTTTCACTTCTTCGCGACCATTGATAAAATCGGTTCGGTTCCTCCACTCAGTATCGATAGTATAGGCGAGTGAAACGGTTTCGGGGTTTTTAGTATTCCAAGCATCTTCGGCAGCTTGTACTTTTTGTAGCGCCGTTTCCATAGTGAACGGCGGTAACGGATAGCGTTTTATTTCCATTATGTAATATTATAAAAAAAGCCGGAACGATTTGTCCCGGCAGGTATAGAATATTTGAATTAATTTTTTGCGTTTGCGTATGCCGTTACAACTGGAAAATCAACCTGTGTATTGGCCGTATTATTGAAATAGTTGGTCAGGACATTCAATGCAACATGCCCTACAATTTCAGAAAGTTCTTCATCGGTAATTCCGGCTGCTTTCGCCTCGCTGACATCTGAATCATTAACAAGTCCGCCTTTACTTACCAAGACATTCGCAAATTTAAGAATGCCTTCGGTTTTCCCATCGGATGATTTTCCCAATCTTGCGGCAGAAAGCGCCTCTTCATCAAGTTTTACAAGATTGCTTCCGATAAAGGTATGTGCTGAAAGACAATAATCGCAAGAATTACTTTCGGATATGGCAAGAGCTAGCAGTTCACCAACCTTAACTCCTAATTTCCCTTTAGCCAATGCACCGCTAAAACTGAGATAACCCTCCAGAAGCGCTGGCGCATTGCCCATAGTCCGCATCATGTTAGGCACAACGCCTAATTTTGATTGCACGGTGTTGAATAATTCTTTTGTTTTGCCATTAGCCTCGTCTGGATTTAAAGCTTGAATACGTGTCATGATGTAATGAATTAAGTTATGTCTTATTGACACTACAAAATTCTAACAACTTGCCTTACTGTAAAATGGATTAAATATATAATCTGATGGACAAATTTCACGCTTAATTAGCATACCCGGATTTACAATGTTTAACGGGTTTTATAAAGCCATCCGCAATCTGTGGGAATATTATAAAATAAAAAAAATGCAAACGCCTATTTTATAGATGTTTGCATTTTAAAAGTGCGGATAATAGGACTCGAACCTACACGCCTTGCGGCACCAGATCCTAAGTCTGGCATGTCTACCAATTTCACCATATCCGCGAAACTGTCGATGAATATTCATTCAATCGGAGTGCAAATATAAACATAAGTTCTAACTTTCAAAGGAAATTATCAAAAAAATATTTCCGCTGTTTTTTGTACTTTTGAACTTCAAACCAATCAACCATTTATGGAAAATATAAAAAAATACGTTCAAGACAACAAAGAGCGTTTTATAGCCGAACTCATCGAATTGCTTAAAATTCCATCGGTAAGTGCTGATCCAGCTTATTCTCAGGACGTTATCGACACCGCCGATGCTGTAAAAACTAGCCTTGAGAAAGCCGGTTGTGATTTTGTGGAAATCTGCGATACGCCAGGTTATCCTATCGTTTACGGCGAGAAAACCATCGATAAAAATCTGCCGACCGTTTTGGTCTATGGTCATTATGATGTGCAACCACCGGACCCTATGGATTTATGGACGTCTCCTCCGTTCGAACCTGTTATCAAAAAAACAGAAATTCATCCCGAAGGTGCTATTTTCGCTCGCGGTTCTTGCGATGATAAAGGCCAGATGTACATGCACGTAAAAGCACTTGAATATATGGTGCAATCCAACACGTTGCCGTGTAATGTAAAATTCATGATCGAAGGCGAAGAAGAAGTCGGTTCCAAAAGCCTGAGTTGGTTCGTCGAAAAAAACCAGGAAAAACTCAAATGTGATGTCATTTTGATTTCAGATACCGGAATGATTTCCAACCAACAACCGTCTATTACCACCGGATTACGCGGTTTGAGTTATGTAGAAGTTGAGGTAACCGGTCCGAATCGCGACCTGCATTCCGGATTATATGGTGGGGCTGTTGCGAATCCTATTAATGTTTTAGCAAAAATGATTGCTTCGCTTCACGACGAAAACAACCACATCACCATTCCAGGATTTTATGATAATGTCGAAGAACTATCTTTGGAAGAAAGAGCCGAAATGGCAAAAGCACCTTTTAGCCTCGATGCCTATAAAAAAGCATTAGACCTGAATGACATTTACGGCGAAAAAGGCTATGTGACCAACGAAAGAAATTCCATCCGCCCAACCTTAGATGTCAACGGTATTTGGGGCGGCTACACTGGCGAAGGTGCAAAAACAGTTATTGCCAGCAAGGCTTTTGCTAAAATATCAATGCGCTTGGTTCCAAATCAAGATTGGGAGCAAATCACCGAACTGTTTACCAAACATTTTGAAAGCATCGCACCAAGCGGCGTTACCGTAAAAGTAAAACCACATCACGGCGGTCAGGGTTATGTAACGCCAATTGACAGCATTGGTTATCAGGCGGCGAATAAAGCTTATACGGAAACCTTTGGCGTTCCAGCAATTCCGGTGCGTTCCGGCGGTAGTATTCCAATTGTAGCTCTTTTTGAAAAAGAACTCAAAAGTAAAACCATTTTAATGGGATTTGGATTGGATAGTGATGCGATTCATTCTCCAAACGAACATTTTGGGATTTTCAATTATCTGAAAGGGATCGAAACGATTCCGTTGTTTTACAAATATTTTGTAGCACTTTCGAAGTAATTTTTAGCGCCATTTAACACAGATTGCACAAATTTTCACAGATTTAAAGTTTTTAATTTGTGTAAATTTGTGCAATTCTTGTTATACTTCCAACCATTTCACAACCCGACCGCATCTTATAAGAAATAGCCAACAACTTAAAGCTAAATCTTATGAAAAAAATACTTTCTTTGTGTCTGATGGGAATTGCGTTCAACATTTCCGCACAAAATTACGGTGGCACCATAACTTTCCTAACAGCCAATAACGAAAACCCTGCCAATTGGGTAATGGTTTATTCCGATAGCGGGCTTGTAGGTTACCTAAATGCCGACGGAAAAGAAATCGTTCCGCCAATATATGTGACCATCGAACCTTTTGGCGAATACCATGAAAACTGGGCAAAAGTACAGACAGAAAATGGTAGAAATGGTTTCATAAACGACGATGGTCAAATCGTAGTAGAAACCAAATATGACGAAATAGATAAATTCGGTGTTTATAAAGAAAACTGGGCGCTTGTTAACATCGACGGAAAATACGGCTTCATCGATACTACCGGAAAAGAAGTCGTGAAACCAAAATACGCAGAAATCCCGTTAAAAAAGAAAGACTAATTAATGTCGGAAAGCGAAATCATAAAACGTTGCCAGCAGCAGGATTCTAAAACACAGAACCTTGTATACAAAACCTATGCCCCCAAAGTTTTCGGCACCTGCAAAAGATACATGAAAGATCGTGAGCGCGCCGAGGAAATGGTAATGAACGCGTTCCTAACTGTCTTCCAAAAAATCGGACAATTCAAAAGCGAGGGCAGTTTTGAAGGTTGGATCTTGCGGATTGCCGTAAACTGTTGCTTGATGGAACTCCGCAAAAAAACCAATTTCGATGCCGAGCTAAAACCGGATATCATTCAGCTTTCTGTTGAAAACACGGTTACCAATGAACTTGCGGAACGCGACATCGAAAAAATGTTGTCTATTTTACCCGAAGGAGCGCGCATCGTCTTCAATTTATATGCCGTTGAAGGATACAAACACGCCGAAATTGCCGAGCAGTTGGGCATTTCCGAAGGCACTTCCAAATCGCAACTGAACTACGCAAAAGAAAAGCTCAAAAAGACTTTCTTCAATACCGATTCAAAAATTAATGAGCTATGAAAGATCCGGAATTATATGATTTTTTCAAGAAAGGTAGCGAGGCGTTCGATGAAATGCCATCTGCCGATCTTTGGAACAAAATTGATGCCCATCTAAAAGAAGGCAAAAAAACAAAACCCTTCAAGTCTTTACTAATTAAAGCCCTACTTTTTTTAGTAGCCGCGGCATTGATAGTCTGGATTTATTTCGAAATGGCTAAAAAAGCAATGCCTTTAGAAAATCAAATACAAAATAATCGTCCCGTAAAAGAAAACAAAATTTATACGGAAGACACATTAATCCAAAAGGATAGTTTAACGGAATTGCCGAATGTAACACCCACAATTAAAACACCAGTCACAACAATCAAAAAGGCTTCATTTAAAGAAGAAAATTATTCCACCGACGAACGTAACCTTGACGAACAAACCTCCTCAAAGCCAGACGAACAGATTTACAAACTTGAAATCACGAATCAGAAAACAGAAGAAGTCGCTGAAACAAAAGTTTTCACAAACCGCATTGTCGTTCGCGCCACAAAAAAATTGACCGACGCACAGTATGAGCTTCTTCTTGGAAGTGCACTCGAAAAAAACAAAGATAGCTATGGTATGATGCTCATCATCATTGCACCAGAACATGCTACTTATCGAAAAGTAATACCAAGCAACAGGCTTGACGTAAAGACAACTGTTAAAAAAACAAGGCAAATGGATTCCGTTTCAATCAAAAGTCCAAAAGTGATTACAACCAATGAGGTTTATTTTAACGAAATTCTTAAAAATCAACAAAATGTAGATGTAAAACCTGAATTTCCAGGCGGCGCTGAAGCTTTTTATAAATACATTTCAAAAAATTTCAAAATCCCTGATGAGGATTCGATCAAGGGAAAAATCATCGTTCAGTTTATTGTGGAAATTGACGGCACATTAAGCGACATAAAAATCCTCAAAGACCTTGGTTACGGCACTGGAGAAGAAGCGATAAGGGCTTTAAAAAACTGTCCGAAGTGGACACCGGGCTTCTTGAAAGGAAAACCAGTTAGAGTAATGTATAAACTTCCAATTGAAATTTCTAAGTAATTCTTGGGCGTTCCCTCCGGTCGGGCTGTCTCTCCAATCTGCCATTGCAGAACTACTATCATTCCGAAGAACGAGCAAATAGCAATGTCAGGATTTCCGCACCCATCCCTAACGCAAACCCGCAAAACAACAGCATTTAGTGTTTTAAAATTTAACATACCTGACAACCACCGGCTTTCCTCTTATTCTCACCCGAGCGAAGCGAACTGACGTAGTAAATCTAACGCAAACCTGAAATCACCAAGAAAGCTAGTTATTCAATCACTATATTTCCAAAATTTAAAATCAAATGTAAATCCTATTTAAAAAAAAATACCTAAATAATTTGCATTTTTAAAATTTACTTCTACATTTGTAGAGTTAATTCTAAAAACGTAGAGCAATGCAATTGACCAACTCAGAAGAACAGTTAATGGAGCACCTTTGGAAACTTGAAAAAGCTTTCATGAAAGACCTCCTCGAAGCCTATCCGGCACCAAAACCAGCTACAACAACCGTTGCCACTTTATTAAAGCGCATGATCGACAAGCATTTCGTCGCTTACATTGAATTTGGCAATTCCCGTGAATATTATCCGCTCGTCGCCAAATCGGACTATTTCTCGAAACATGTTAACGGATTGATCAAGAATTTCTTCAACAATTCGGCTTCCCAATTCGCTTCTTTCTTTACCACCGAAACCAATCTTTCGGCTTCAGAACTAGAAGAACTCCGCAAAATCATCGACAAACAAATCCAAAAACAACAGCAATGATCGATTTCCTAATCAAATCATCCGTTGGTGCATTGGTATTGCTGGTCGCCTATCACCTTTTCCTAGAAAGAGAAAAAATGCACCGTTTCAATAGGTTTTTCCTACTATTCGCGATTGTATTTTCATTTGCCATTCCGTTTATTACAATTGAAATCATTTCTAAAGTTGTTCAAGCGACAACTATACAACAAATGCCATTCATTCAAACCGATTTTACGCAGCCGATTGAAGAAATAGATTACACACCCTATATTTTGTGGGTTTTATACGGAATCGGCTTAGTATTTTTCAGTTTCCGTTTCGTCAGCAACCTTATAAAAATCAACCAAAAGAAAAATACATCGATAAAAGTCAAATTCCAAAATGCCCATCTGGCGTTGGTGAAAGAAAAAACGCTTCCACACACCTTCGGCAACACGATTTTTATCAATGAAACCGATTACAACAATCGTAATATCGAAGCAGAATTATATACGCATGAACTCACACATGTCCTTCAAAAACATACATTAGATGTGCTTTTTATTGAAACTGTAAAGACCATCTTCTGGTTCAATCCGATATTCGCCTTTTACAAAAAAGCCATGCAACTCAACCACGAATTTCTCGCCGACGAAAAAGTTGTTGCCGTCAATAATGACGTGCCTTTTTACCAAAAATTATTATTGTCGAAAGCCAACTTTCAAACCATAAACCTTGCCAGCAACCTCAACTATTCCTTAACCAAAAAACGACTGATTATGATGACAAAAACCACTTCTGCAACGGCGGCATTACTCAGGAAAATTACAATTTTACCGCTACTTTCAGCACTTGTTTTCTTCTTGTGTACGGAAACTGTTGCGCAAGAAACGCAAACCGATCTTACCAATCAAACCCAGAAATCACAAACTTCAAAAGAAAAAAGAAATGCAGCTTACTTCACAGGCACTCGAATAATTGTTTACAAATGCGGATGGAAAACGCCTAAAAAAGACAGAAGCAAAGCGGTAATTCTCGACAAGCTCTATGAAGAATTAACATCCGATGAACGAACAAAATATGCCGCTTTCCTTATTGCACCAGAAAGAACTTATAAAAAATCGCCTACCGATAAAGAACTAAAAAGTTTTAAAAACGCCAAAAATTACGCCATCTGGATTGACGGAAAAAATGTCCCAAACACAGCTTTGAACAAATACAAACCAACAGAAATTGCTTATTTTTCAGGCAGTGTAATTCTCAAAAATGCCAGAACTAAAAAGCATCCGCAGCCTTTTCAATACTGGTTTTATACACATGCTTACTTTGACAAAACCGAAATGGGAAAAGAAAAGAAAAAATATAGTGGCGACACCATTGAAATTTTCGCTGAAGACGCCAAAGCAGCCAATAAAAAGTTCGCAAAAACGAAAATTGCTACTGAACAAGAAGACGAGATCTTCACAACAGCCGAACAAAAACCGGAACCAAAAGACGGGTTTGAAAAATTCTACGGCAACTTCAGTCACGACTTCAAAGTACCGACTGAAATCAAAGGAAAAGCAACTATTTTTGCACAATTTGTTGTAGAAAAAAGCGGCGCAATCACCAACATAAAAATACTTCGCAGCGCCGGATTTGGAAGCGATGAAGAAGTCACAAGAGTTTTAAAAAACAGCGATAACTGGCTGCCGGGAAAAACAAATGGTAAAGCTGTAAGAGTAGCTTTTACATTGCCAATCACAATTATGGGAGAAGAATAAATCTAAAAATTAATTACTATGAAAACCAAAACTACCTTCCTTTTCGCACTAATGTGCTGTTTCACAAGCATTATGCATGCACAAGTAACAACCAAAAAACAAGAAGCGAAAACAACAGAACAACTCGCAGATGAGTCGATATACAACGCCGTTGAGAAAAAACCGGAATTCCCAGGCGGCATGCAGAAATTTTATGAGTACGTCGCCAATAGTTATACGTATCCAAAAAAATTTAAAGGGACCGGAAAAATTTATATGCAATTCATAGTCGAAAAAGACGGTACGCTTTCAAACATCAAAATCCTCAGGGATCTCGGACATGGAACCGGTGATGAAGCAGCCAGGGTTTTAAAAGCATCTCCAAAATGGCAACCCGGAATGCAAAATGGCAAGGCAGTGCGCGTGTTATATTCACTACCCATCTCACTGCAAGACAAAAAGTAACTTGTAAATCCATTCTTTTGAGTGGATTTTTTTTGGCTTTCCCTTCGGTCGGGCTTTCGGCTATATCTTTTTGATCCTAAAGAAGGAGCAAAAAGGATAACACCTCTATCCCACCCGAGCGCCAGCGAATAGGCGAAGCAAACGCTTTCTGCTCAAAATCAGCACCTAACACAAATAAAACCAACGATTTACAACAAACAGAAATTTTTGGCGTTAAATTTGTAAATACCATCATCATCAAAATCAAATCATCATGAAACAATTTTTTATCCTGTGTTCGGGAGCCGACAAAAAACTCCTCGAAACCTGTTCCGAAGGCGAACAAACCAAATTTGCCGGTATCGGCGCAACTGTTTTCTTCACTGCCGTAATGGCTTTTATTGCCAGTTCTTATGCGCTTTTTACGGTATTCGACAGCATTTGGCCCGCAATGGCTTTTGGTGTAGTTTGGGGTTTGCTGATTTTTAATCTCGACCGTTTTATTGTTTCCACAATCCGTAAACGCGATAAGTTTTCGAGCGAATTGTTACAAGCGACACCAAGGATAATTTTAGCAATTATCATTGCCATCGTTATTTCAAAACCATTAGAAATCAAGATTTTTGAAAAAGAAATCGATACTGTTTTATTGAAAGAAAAAAACGCAATGGCACTGAGCAATAAGAAAGAAGTTGCCAGTTATTTCCAATCTGATCTCGATAAAAATAAGACAGAAATCGATAGCCTGAAATCGGAAATCACCAAAAAAGAAACCGAGGTCAACGCCTTGTACACCACTTACATCACAGAAGCTGAGGGCACCAAAGGCACCATGAAACTCGGAAAAGGTCCGGTTTTCAAAGAAAAAATCGCCAAGCACAATCTCGCTAAATCAGAGTTGGATACTTTGCGGAAGAACAATCTCGCCAAAATTGCCGAAAAAGAAGCCAAAACCAAAACATTACAAGCCGATTTAGACAAAAAAGTAACCGACACACAACCGATAATCGACGGATTCGACGGGTTAATGGCACGCATCAATGCATTGGGTAAGCTCCCGCAACTGCCATCACTTTTTATCATGCTGCTATTTCTTGCGATCGAAACCTCGCCAATTATTGCCAAATTACTTTCCCCGAAAGGCGAATACGACTTCAAGCTTGAAGATATAGAAACAGCCCTAAAAGCGACACTTACACAAGACAAATACCAACGTGATTTATTGGTTAAAACCAGCGCGGCAATGCACGACAAGGTTTATGGTGATATCGCGGAAGACAAAGGATTGTACAATTTACAGCGTCAAAAAGCTACTGAATTATTAGAGCTGCAAGCGCATAATTTCGTAGAAAAGCAAAAAAAAACTTTATAGTCGGTAAGTCCGGAAGTTGGAAAAGTCCGGAAGTACAACAAAATATAAAAGCCTGAACATCTTAATGATTTTCAGGCTTTGTGTCTTTCCAACTTTCTGACTTTTCTGACTCAAGATTACATATGACTCAAAATCTCTTTCTTCAAAGCATCATATTCACCTTGCAGGATCAATCCGTTATCGAGTAATTTTTTATAATTCTGTAGTTTTTCAAACAATTCTTCATTGGATAATTCTGCCAATGTTTTTTCAATTTTGCCTTCCGCTTGTTGGTTGGCGGCTAAATCAGGTGCAGAAAATTCAGGTTGTACGATCGGCATAATTTCTGCAAAATTAGTCACTTCTTCGGTTTCTATTTCTTCTATCGTTTCAACAGCTTCAGGCGATTGGGCAGGAATTTCAGCCACTTCAATTTCATCAGCTAGTTTTGGCGCTTCAAGAGCAACTGCTACTTCTGCAATAGGTCCATTTTTCAGAATATCGAGCTGTTCTTTTGAAAAAGTATATAATTTCCGCGCCTGCGTTTTTGGAATATAATCGATGGAAATTGACAAATCGGTCTTAGTTGTAAAGGAAACTTCTGAACCCAAAATATTCTCCTTTACAAAAACACTTTCAATATCATCCCAAGTATAATCATTGAAATCCATTGACAATCCGAGGTTTTTCGGACTACAAAGAATAATTCGTTTATTCGTTACAACCAAACTGTCAGGAAAAACAGTCACCGGTTTTTTTTGTACACCGATATAACCTATCTCCTCACCTTTCATCAAAAGGTCATTCAGTTTTGAAGTGATTTTTTCTACGGCTTTCGGATCTTGTTCTTCGTTCAGGAATTTCTTGAGTTGTTCGTTCATGTCTAAAATAGCTTGGTTTGCTGGATTTTGTGCAAAAGTAATGCCTAATTTTCTAATTCGGTAATTTCGGTTTGGATTTTTTTAGTCAGGCTTTTGAAAACCAGTTCATAAGAATCGTCGATGAGTTTTTTGAGCAGCTTGTCTGGGACATCTGCATTGATCTTTACGGTATTCCAATGCACTTTGCTCATGTGCCAACCCGGATTGATGCCGTCATATTCTGCCCGCAATTCATCGGCTTTTTCTGGATCGCATTTGAGATTGGCAGACGGACTTCCCTTTTCCCATTCTGACAAAGACGAAAGCGCAAACATTTTTCCACCGACTTTAAACACCAAAGTGTCTTCGTCAAACGGGAAATGTTCGGTAACGCCTTTTTTGGACAAACAATAGTCAAAATATAGTTGGATGTTCATAAAAATATTTTGAGTTTTGAATTATAAATTTTTAATTAACGCACATTCATAATTCAAAATTTATCATTTAAAATAATATAAAATGGGCTTACTTGGACTGGCATCATTTTCAAACGAAGCGATTTGTAAATTCAGCAAATAAGTTCCATCAAGAATGTATTCTGACACAAAAATCATTTCGGTAATCGTGCAATCCAAACGCGCATCATCATTCAGGTTATTGACATCTTTTACATTCCAAAATGCTTTGTGCGCCAATAATTTTCCCTCGTCGTGTTCTTTGTCAACACTAGGTAAATCAATCAGTAAATGTTTTATTCCAATTTCTCGAATAAAAATCGCAGCGTCTTCATGCAAATACGGCGGATTTGTATTAGAATATTTCATCGATAATTTGTCCTCTTTATTCGGAAGGGTACGGATAACAATGGCTTCGGGCTTTTTTCCGTTTAAAATCTTTTCAAGTTGACTTTTTGTAATAATAAAATCGTCTCCATCATGTTCGGGTATTACCGAAACCAATTCCGCAAAAAAGAAAAAAGTCTTCAGGCTTTGGTTAACGCTGTAAAATTCACGTGTGATATGTCCCAAACATTCGGTATGCGTGCCATGTCCGTGCGGATTGAAGAAAATATTATTGAAATTTGTCGATGATTTTCCTTCTGAGACTTTTCCAATCCAATCGCCGAAAACAACAGGTTCGATGACAGGCTTGTCAATATACCACGCAATCGGATTGTCGGATGTATTGGTCAACGGAATCGAAATATCAATTGGTTTTGAGAAATCGACTTCTAAAAATTGGTCGTTATGTTGGATTGTTGCTTTCATTTATGCTGAACTCGTTTCAGCATCTCGTAAGAGATGCCAATTATAAGTCCAAATATAAATCTTTTATCTCAGGATTGGAACGCTTAATCAAATTCCATTTCCATTCACTGTGTCAATTTTTCAATTGCTTTTCTCTTTTAAAAGCATCTGAATAATCATCAAATATTTCAAAATAAATTAAAATCGTTGCATTATATTTTTTTGTAGAGGCAGCCCCACTCCCAGATTTATTTATGCTGAAACTAGTTCAGCATAAACAAATCACTGGCGATACCATCGCCCAAAAACTTTCCGCTTTTAGTCGTTTTCAACGTATTATTTTCGACTATTAGTTTCCCGTCGTCAATATATTTTTGGGCATTTTTGTTCAGGTAATCCAAATATTCCGTTCCGAATTCAGTTGCAATCCGCGAAAGCGAAACGCCCCATACTGTGCGCAATCCGGTCATAATATATTCGTTATAGCGGTCATTTTTGGTTAAGATTTCTGTTTCTGACGGCAGCTTTCCTTCTTCAATCCTTTTTAAATAAAGGGAATTGTTGGCAATGTTCCAACTTCTGGAAATTCCGTCATAACTGTGCGCCGAAGGTCCAATTCCGATATATTTTTTCCCCAACCAATATGCTGAATTGTTCTTTGAAAAATAATTTTCTTTTGCGAAATTGGACAATTCATAATGTATAAATCCATTTCTCTCAAGCGCTTCGACCAAAATTTCAAAATGCTCCTGGGCGACATCGTCTTTTGGCGCAGCAATTTTTCCGGTTTGAATAAGTTTTTTTAAGGCTGTTTTAGGCTCGACCGTCAAAGCATAACTCGAAATGTGCGGAATGCCGAAAGCCAATGCCGTTTCGATGTTTTGTTGCCATTTTTCATTGCTCATGCCTGGAATTCCGTATATCAAATCGAGTGAAATATTGTCGAAATATTGCACTGCTGTTTCAAGGCATTTTTTGGCTTCCTCCGAATTGTGCGCGCGGTTCATCATCTGCAAATCATCTTCGAAAAAAGATTGAATGCCGATGCTCAATCGGTTGACAGGTGTATTTGATAATTCGATTATTCGGTTATCGGATAAATCATCTGGATTGGCTTCGAGCGTGATTTCTGGTGCTGAAGACACATTAAAATTGTCATAAACACATTGGGTCAGGAAATTGATTTCGGCATTGGAAAGTACGCTTGGTGTTCCGCCGCCGAAATAAACTGTTTCAACAATTTCATCCTTGAATTCGCTTTTACGCATTTTTATTTCTTTGGCCAAAGCCAAAACCATCGCACCTTTATTTTTCATAGAAGTCGAAAAATGGAAGTCGCAATAATAGCAAGCTTGTTTGCAGAACGGAATATGGATGTAGATGCCTGACATATAAAAAAAGGCAAGATAAACTTGCCTTTCGAATTGTATTAGAACGAATAAACTTCTTTTATCGTGCCGTTGGTGACTTGAATCTGGCTATTGTCATTCGGATTTGTTGCGGTAAAACTATATGTTCCGACAATCAACGAATAACCTATACCCGAAGTGTTTTCAGTGATAGTTATGGATCCTGAACCTACATAATCGACATATTCATTTGTTGTTGTGTTGTATTTCGACAATACTACTTTATGATCTTGTGAAGCGGCATTGAAGGTATAGTTACCAACTGCTGTATTTTCATCTACATAAAATGACAGTTGGTATTCGTCGTCACTATTTTCGATAATAGAACTAAGACCATTACTGATGCTCGTACTGCTTTTTACCGCATGCCAGTCCTGACCTGCAATTTTCGCAGCAACACCCAGGCCGGCTACCTGAGGCACCACATCCGTGTAGGTAACATAAAGGCTGCCTTCTACTGTTGAAAAGGCGGAATCGAGATCAAATTCGTCTTCATATAATTTCCCTGAATAGTTGATTTTTACCTTTTTGTTGGCTGCATCGATCGATACCAGTTCGAAATTAAAATAGTGTGAAGAGAATTCATAAGCAGAATTTTTCCAGGAAACATCAGAAATATTATCAGGTGTGTTGCCTGCGCGGTTCAGGTCGCCATATTGATTAAAGCTGAAATACATACTTGTGCCGGCGGCTGTCTGGCCCAGTACTTCAAAACTATCGCCGCTTCTGATGGCAGTAATGGTTGTCAATTCGATGTCTGTGCCGTCAAGTTTGTAATGGAAGTAATCCTCAGCGGATGATGAACCACCATCGTCGCTAGACGAACAAGAAGCGAAAAGTACCGAAATAAATAATACCGCCAATAATTGAATTTTTTTCATTTTAAAGATTTTTGTTAGTGATGCGACAAATATATTTATTTTTTGACACGTTCTTCATTTTGTTTCACAAAAGCGTCCCAACCTGAGTAACTTTTGCTGCCAACTACTTTTCCTGTATTAAAAAAATGACAAACCGCTGCCGCCAATCCATCGGTGCTGTCGAGGTTTTTAGGCAATTCCTTTAATCCTAAAAGCTGTTGTAGCATTTTTGCCACTTGTTCCTTGCTGGCGTTTCCATTGCCGGTGATGGCCATTTTTATTTTCTTGGGTTCATATTCCGTAATCGGGATTTGCCGCGATAAACCAGCCGCCATGGCAACACCTTGTGCACGTCCAAGCTTTAGCATCGATTGAACGTTTTTACCGAAGAATGGCGCTTCAATGGCAATTTCGTCGGGATGATGGGTTTCTATGAGTTCGATGGTACGTTCAAAAATGACTTTTAATTTGGTGTAATGGTCGTCGTATTTGCTTAAAATTAACTCATTTAACTGAAGGAATTCCATGTTTTTACCGACAACTTTTATGAGTCCAAAACCCATGATGGTTGTTCCTGGATCGATTCCCAATATGATGCGTTCGTTTGCCATTTAATTTCTAAGAGATTCGCAAAGCAGACAAGAAGATTCACAGAGATTCCTTTACTTTGCTGTAATGATTTCGATTCCTGACAAAGCTAAACAATTCCTTGTTCTTACCCTCAAACTTTTGATTGTTGGCGGCGCTTTTTATTTTATTTACAACCAACTGGCCAACAACGACAAGCTTGACTGGCAATTATTCGCAGAAAAATTTCAAAAGAACTGGTCTGTTTTAGGGATTTTATTTCTTTTATTGCTGAGTTTTCTGAATCGTTTTTTTGAGATATTAAAATGGCAAAATTTGGTTTCATACATCAAAAATATTTCCCTGACCGAAGCTTCCAAACAGGTCTTAGGTGCTTTGACTGCCGGAATTTTTACGCCAAATGGCGTGGGCGAATATGCCGGAAAAGCGTTGTTTTTTGAAAAATCGATGACCAAGAAAATTGTCTTCCTGAATCTTGTTTGCAACGGTATTCAGATGGTGTTGACCATAATTTTTGGCGTTTTTGGATTATTGTATTTCAATGCAAAATTTAATGTGATTACGACCCAAACGGTAGCGGCAGTATTCGGTTTGTGTTTGCTCCTGATTCTTATTGCTTTCTTCTTAAAAAAAATCACGATTAAAGGCTATTCTTTGGAGAAGTTCGCACACAAAATCAACGCCATTCCGAAGTCAATACACCAAAAAAATATTGTTTTTGCGGTGGCGCGTTATTTGGTTTTTTCGCACCAATATTACTTTTTATTTTTGGCTTTTGATGTCGATTTACCTTATCTCACATTAATGTCGGCAATTACAAGTGTCTATTTTCTGGCATCGTCATTGCCTACTTTTCAGTTTTTGGATTTTGCCGTAAAAGGTAGCGTTGCTGTTTATTTCTTCGGTATTTTGGATGTGAACGAATGGATTGTGGTTTTTATTTCAACTTTGATGTGGTTGCTCAATGTGGTTGTTCCGGTTTTGATTGGAAGTTATTTTGTACTCAATTTTAAAACTTCCAAGCCATGATACTTTGTTGCTTTTTGCTTTTTATTACATACTTATTTGTCATACTCTCGCTTTATGGCGGGTTTTTGAAAGTAAAAACTTTTGAAATTACAAACCGCAATCCGGAAACAAAATTCACGATTATTGTGCCGTTTCGCAATGAGGCTGACAATCTTCCTCAATTGCTAAATAGCTTTTCTAACCTCGATTATCCTGTTAATTTGTTTGAGGTAATATTGGTGGATGATGGGTCTGAAGATAGATTCGGACTGCAGACTACAGACTACAGACTGCAGACTGTGCCCAACAATCGTGTTTCGAATTCTCCTAAGAAAGATGCGATTTTGACAGCGATAAATTTGGCGAAAACCGACTGGATTATTACGACCGATGCAGATTGTGTTGTAAATCCGGATTGGCTTTTGGGTTTTGATAATTTTATCCACCAAAATAATGCTGAGATGGTAGCTGGAGCGGTGGCTTATCACGGAAGTAAATCATTTTTATACGCTTTTCAGCAGTTGGATATGGCGAGTTTACAAGGCGCAACAATTGGTAGTTTTGGAATTGGAAAGGCGTTTATGTGCAATGGCGCCAACTTTGCCTACACCAAATCTTTATTTGAAAAGCTTGATGGTTTTGCCGGAAATACAGATTTTGCCGGTGGCGATGATGTTTTTTTGTTGCAGAAAGCGATTAGCCAGTTTCCAGAGAAAGTGCATTATTTAAAATCTGCGAATGTGATTGTGCATACAAAACCCGAAAATAGCTGGAGAAAACTGTTCTTTCAACGGGTGCGATGGGCATCCAAGGCTTCGGGTTACAAAAGTGGATTTGCGAAATTTTTGGGATTGGTAGTTTTTGGAGTCAATTTTATGTGGGTGTTGGGTTTTGGATTTTGGGTTTTGGGTTTCTGGAACACTTTTTTATTTTTTGTTTTTACGACGTTGAAGTTTGCTGCAGATTATTTATTGATTGCCGAAACCAATACGTTTTTAGGGCACAAAACACGCCAGTTTTTATTGGGCAGTTTACTGTATCCTTTTTTTAGTACGGCGGTAGTTTTGTATTCGTTGTTTGGGGAATTTGAATGGAAAGACCGAAAGTTTCGAAAATAACGGATGCCCTAGCCCGGATGGTAGCGGTTATCCTTTTGCCGCCTGCTGCCAGGCGGCAAAAGATAGTAGCGGACAGCCGGATTAGCTTCAGAATAAGATTATTCCACTTTTAAAATTACAGGAAGGATAAACTGTGTTTTCACGGGAATGCCGCGTTTTAATGCCGGATTGATTTTTGGAAAATCAGACAGGCGCGCATTGAGGATGCTGTCGATTTTGATGCGGTCGTACGCCACGGAATCTTGCGGGAATTGCGGTTCAAATTTTATAGTTGCATCGGGAAAAACGGTGACTTTTACTTCGATTGTGTCGAGTTCGGGATATAGAATTGATAAGGTATCAACACTTAGTTTTTGTTGGATGGTGCTGGTAAGAAAATCGAAAAAACATTGTTGGCGCGCGGTTTTGTCGTCGATTTTTTCGCATTCTGCCACCGATGGGTATTCATCGACTTCTTTCCAATTGATTTCCTTTAGTTTTTCTTGCAACAAAGCGTCTTTCGACGGAACTTCACGACCAAAATACTGGCAGGAAGCCAAGGTTAAAAAAAGCAGAAAATAAGCCGATTTTTTCAAGATTATTTGGAATTTAAATAGACTTGATAGTCCTTGCTGAACCATTTTTCTTTGGATTCGCTGGAAACTTCTTTTTTATCTTTGTACAAGCGCCCCAAGCGTTCATTGTAAATGGCGATTTTTATGGTATAAGTGTAATATGCTTCTTTGGTCATGGTTGGTTGTCCTTCGTCCATTTTAGAGAAAAATTCGAAGAACAGGGCATCGAAATCTTTTTTGGTAAAAGCGAGTACTTCTTTTTTGTATTTGTTGTATAGCTCGATTTTCAGGTCGATATCCGGGTCTGCTTTTGCGGTTTCCTGCGCAGATGCTTTTGGAATGGCCATAAAAAACAGAAAGGTAAAGATTGAAATTTGCAATATGCTTTTCATGGTTGCTTTTGAATTTATTTCAAATGTAGTAAAATTTAGGTAGTTGCGGTAGGATTTGAAAAACTGGTGTTGTATTAAATCAAAAAAGCCATCCCGGTAAAGTGAAAGCTTTGATAAATGACTTAACCCTCTCAACATATTGTTCGTGTTCGGGCTTAATAGTAAACTAATAATCTGCCATAACTTGTGTAATTTTATTTAAAAAATAACTTATTGATTTTTATATTACAAAATCAGACACTTTGAT
Organism: Flavobacterium sp.; assembly: GCA_029946065.1. Taxonomy (GTDB): domain Bacteria; phylum Bacteroidota; class Bacteroidia; order Flavobacteriales; family Flavobacteriaceae; genus Flavobacterium. The sequence goes on along the minus strand of JAQSDU010000019.1, from coordinate 155,006 downwards.
TCAAAATCTAAACTTTAAATGTTCACTTTGATAATTTCTTCGGCTGCTTAGAGTCCGAGATAGAATCCTTAACAAATTGTTCTCTTATCCGTTTACTTCCAACACATGCCGTATCGTCGAATAGTTCTTCAAATTGAAAAATCCTTATTTCACTTGTGCGCGGTTTCCCTTTCCAGTCTTTAGTAAATTTGTTGCATCTGACAAAAATGTATTTATCATTGGAGTACAACAATTCAATGTTAGCAGATTCATCAATTTTCTCCATTTTACAAACAAGATTTTCTACATTCTTCAATTCAATTGGAAATGTAAATGTTTGGTGGAATTTTAAGATGAATAAGATCAACATTGTAAAGGGTGCAAGAAATGTTAAAAATTTAAACTGTAAGATAGCATTACTTACCGCTGGTGCGATTCTAAAATCTTTACAATGGAAAGCTGAATAGTATAGTGCCATCAATGACAATACTGATAGAGTAATATTAGCTGGAAGAAAAAATATTAGTGTCCATAAGCTACCAATATTTTCAATAAAATAATTATCGAGATATACAAGGCAAAAAAGCCCAGCTATGAAAAGGATAAACAATATAATAGCTATCGGAATACTTCCTTTTTTAGGCAAGATTGGGTCATCACTATCATCGTCTTCGTCATCGAGTTTACGCCAAAAATGGATAAGGATTATAGCTGATATAAAGAAGCAAATCAAAAATAGCAATACCAGCAATCCATCAGGGATAATTTGACCAACAGAAAAGAACCGAATAAAGGAAAATGACATCCTTGCAAGTTCAACAACCTGCCATAACCCACCAAATAAAGCGGGTAGGATAACAATCAAATTTATATTCCGCTTAATGAAACTAAGCGGAGATGTTTTGAAGTTTTCCACTATTCCTAATAATTTAATTGCAAATTTTTCCAAATCATTTTTAAGTTAATGCGACAACCATTTAACAGCCGCCTCTGGCCTCGAAACCATAGCAATAATTACAGTCGGTATTCTTTTGTAGCAGACAGATAAAAAAACAACCCGAAAGTTGTTTTTAATTTTGACTGCAATCTTACGTTAATAGTTGATTTTCTCGAAATGTTACAAGAAATGATTTGGTGTCAACACTTTTGATACGCTACCAATACTTTACTAACTTGATTATTATCCCTAATAAGCCAGCTAAAATTAAAATTATTAATCCATAATAGGCTCTAAAGCTAATAATAACCGAAGGAATATTTTCATCAGAATTAGTTTTTTTCTTATCTCTTTTATATAAATAAAACAAAAGAGAAATACAAATTATTAAAAAAATAAAAGGACCAATTAATACTTTATATATCATTTTTTATTTATTCTGATTAGAAACTGCTTCGAACCATAAACTTGAAACCGTAAAACCTAATTCTAAGTATAAATTTTCAACACCAATTGCACCATTTGTAAAATTTTTGTTGAAAAATTCAGAGACAAAAATACTTGCAGCATCTAGGGCATAATTCCTCAATTCAAAATCATCATCATCATCAGTTATGTCCTCTATAAGACTAATACTAGCTCCGGCAATTGAAAAAGCAGATCCAGAAGCCATTAAAGCCAAACCTAAAGGGCTAATGGGGTAAATGACAAAATCATACCCGTAATAGTTAATGCGCTTCCAATATTTTGATATCTACTTGCCATTTCTTCAAGAGCTCTTTCATTATTAGCCCTCTCTTCTCTGATATACCCGTCATCGTCATTATCAAGATGATCGTCTATAATTGCAAAGTAAGTAAGTCGACAACAAAAAAGAAGTCTCAATGGTTTCGTCAATACCTATACTACACATTATATAAACGTCTTAGTTTAAAGATTAGAATTGCTATTAACAGTAATACTAAATCAAACACAAAAAACATCCAGGCCTTTACCCATTTATTATAATTACAACTTCTATACTTTTCTTCAATATTTAAAACTTTTTTCTTGTAATAAAAATAATTAATTAATATTAATGCAAAACCAATAAACAAAACACACAAATTGACTACACCCTGACTAATACCTTTTAATAAATATTTAAGCAATAATTCTTGAGGATATAGAATAGAATTTATTAATAATGTAACTCCACAAAAAAACAAATACTCAATCATTGATAGATGTAATACAGCAGTATAAATTGTTGTGTCTTGCTTCTTATATCTCATATAAGAAATATAAAATATATAGTTAATTATTTCCATAGCCAGCATCTAATAAGGGTTCGCCTACTGCACGATCGAGATTTGATACATTATTTAATTTTTATAAACAATGTTGCAATCATAAAAACAAAGGCAATCATAAAATACCAGGCAAAAAACTTTTTATTATAATTGTTTTTATATTCTTTAATAAGATATTTGTATTTACTTCCTTTAAATATTAATAAATAATTTACGGTCATAATTGGAAGAAAAAAATAAATCACCATATTTATTATAAAATTATATTTACTACTTACAATTTTTAAATTTAATAAATCCAAATAATTATTTATGAGATAGTTGTTTAATATTAGATAAATAAACATTAAGTATATAGACGTTGCAAAGGCAAAATAAAAGCTTGATGTAAATTTCCAAATATCACTCATAAAACCATTGTTTTGAGCTGTATATATCGAGCTAATCATTGTTTTATAATATATTTTTTTCATTATTGTTGCGTAGTTTCAGGATGATTTGCATCATATATTGCGGTTCCTATTGAATATACTAAAGCGCCCGCACCAATTGCCCAGCCAATTGGATTTGAAGCAAAAAAGACAGCTGCAACAAGCCCTGCAGAATTCACTCCTAAATCTGTCCAGTCTCTCACGGTTGCATTTGCAACTCCTTTGTTGTTAATCTCGTTAATTTTAAGTCCTATTTGAACTGCTCCAGCAATTGCTCCAAGTCCTTTGGTGACTGACAATGCTTTACTTCCAAAATTACCTAATGCATTTGTTGTTCTCCAAGCCTGCTGTGTTGCTCTTAAATTAGCAAAAGCCCAAGAATTTGTTGCTGACTTAAAGTTTTGAGCAATCGCATACGTCATTATTTCGGTCTTGATACCAGTCGCAATACCTATACCATTGGCACTATTGTTCAAACTTTCTGTATCTATTTCGTAATCGTCTCTTTGGTCTACACCGGATCTATCATCATCGTCACCATTCCTACCATCAAAACCACCGGCTGTAATAACTACTTCATCAAGAGTATTAACTAAATCGGTTCTGTCCCACTGACCCGCAATCTCATTAAAGGTGTAATCTGCACCACCGCTGGAAGTAAATGTTTGCCCTCCGCTTGGTTCATAACCTAAAGACTCATAATAATCTTCGCATTCTGGGCAAAATCCTGTTGGGTCGTTTAAAACTACAGGACTATTTCTTGCAAAAGAATACGGCGAGTTGTCTGGGTCTAATTCTGATAATGCATCTATAGTATTAAATCTTCCGGTTGCGTTGTCGTACTGCCGGAAATCCATTGCTGTAACATTCAACCCTAGCTCATCTTGATATTCTTTCCCGTTATACTTATATTTTTGAGCATCAACATTTCCACTTGGCGCTCCAGTCGTATTATAACCGGAATGTTTTAATCCGTAAGGATAAAAATGACTTTCTTCGATTATATCAATGGTACCCGAGGAATTTTTTGCATAACTTAATCTAACATTCCCTACATGATCCTTATATTGAAATACATATTTATAAACACCTCCTATCTTGGTCACATAACCTTCAGACGTCGGGAAGAATTGCAGCACATCATTAACGTACTGAAAACCATTTAAATATTTAGTGTTTGTAATTGTTGACCCTATTGTTACAATTTTCTCTAATTTATTTCCAACAGCATCGTAAATGTATTCAACAGTGCCAGCACTGCCAAAAGTTATTTTAATTGGTAAATTCAGGTGGTTATATACTATAGCGGTAATTCCTTTGTTTGCATCGCTAATCAAATTACCGCTGGCATCATATGTATAGTCGTTTCCAGTATTGATACCGTCGCTAAAACCACTTGTCGCTGTTACGGGGCTATCCGAAACTTTTAATAATTTATTGGTATCTGCTTCATAGGTATAGGTCAAATCATCTATTGCCTGGGCTGGCAGTACACCATCAGTATTACCATTTCTTTTCAGAGAAAGAATGTTTCCGTTCTTGTCATACGTCAAATTCTCATCATATGAATTAGGGACTGGTGTAGTATTACCCGGCTTTTGATAAATAGCACTTTTCAGTCTATTCATGTTATCAAAAGAATAACCATATTTCCGCAGGACATTATCATTACTGGAACGCCAATAGGTTTCTGCTATATTTCCATTATATAGAGGTGTTCCCGTGTAATTCGTCTCATTTTCAACAGTATTATAATTAATCTTAAATGCAAATAAATCTAATGGATCTCCTGGCTGCGAAAGGCTCAAAATGTCATTAATCCCAGTAAGCCAACCTCTTATATTGTAACTGAAGTTAACCCTCTGTAATGGACTTCCAGAAGTATTGCCAATATCTTTAGAAATTAATTTCCCTAACTCATCGTAAGTATTTGAACTCAACAGTTGAACCGCACCTGAATTAATTTGATTGGTGTGTGTCAGCAAACGGTTCTGGTCTGAATAAGTATAAAAATCTTTTACGGTAATACCGCTATCACTATTAATTCTCTTGTGGGTGATTATTGTATAATCAGCTTGCCCCATAAAGTTGAATTTACTGTCAATTTGGGAGTATCCACCTGCTCCCAATTCATGATTCCTAGTAAAAACTCGTATTGGCCTGGATTTCTTATCATACAAAATATAACTCAGTTCACTTCTGTATGATGTACTGGTTTTACTTGCTCTTATCCACCTACCTGTTACAAGTCCCTTTGGTTTGACAACATTGTTGTAATAGACAGGCTCATTCTCTACTGCGGTCGGTATTGTTGGGACATCAGGAAAATTATAGTCATCATAATAATTTACAGTAAGGACATGATATCCTGAAGTTGGCATTGCCAAATTTGTATATCGGTATGTGATTCCGCTTATTGTCACATCAGGAGTAGATGACGTTCTCGACTCGCTTAAATTTACTGTTTCGGCATCTCTTTCATCTTGTCTTGTCTTTCTCAAAGCACTATTAATTGTCGCAGCAGAGGTCATCCAGGCGGTCAGAACTGGTCTGTTATAGACATCATATTTTGTAATCATCCATCCGCTCTGCGTTAGATTACTGAAAGGAGGGTATGCGGGCCCCGTTGCTACTATTCTGTTAAGCCTGTCATAAATATTGAACTCCCATTGTTTACCGGGAAGTTTCTTTTCGACAAGGCGATTGCGATAGTCATATTTATATTGATAACATAACTTATCTAAAATGGAACTGTTAATCGATGCGTCGGCATTTGGGGGAATAACATATGTAAGATTTCCAAATTGATCATAGACATAATAAGTATCAACAATTCCAGAACCATCATGTAGCCTACTTAAAACCACTTTCCCGTTTTTGTCAATAAAATTGTCAATCGTATTATTCAAGCCACTTACCCAATTTTCATTTTTAGTAGTTGTCTTATACAATGTTTTGGCGGCATAGTTAGTTGTTTGCGTTAGCGCAATATCATATAGTCCAGAGGCAGTGTTCCATGTCGATGTAGCAACAAATAGCTTTACCGCATAGGGACCAGTTACATCATTAAAATAATAATCAGATTTAATTTCGTGTCCGCTTCCCATAACCCAATCTGAGCCTGGTGCCGCTTGCTTTAACACCCTGCTTAATGGCGAATTTTCATATAAAGTTTCACTATAAGGATTTTGTCCCTGGTAAGGGCTATAATCTAAAACATCTGTCAAAGCTGAACTTTCAAAATCTAAACCTGTTGTTTGCGTGCTATAAGGCAAATACTTTTTAACCTGTCGACCTAAAGCGTCATATTCAAAAGGAATAACAATATTCTTTCCATTACCAGATTGTTGACTAATTACTTGCTGAATAGGTCGTCCAGACCCGTCAAGATAAGAAACGTTTTGCGACACCTGTGCTGGCGTTGGTGTGGCAATAGTAGATGTTGTAGCAGTTTTATAAATCTTGGTTCTGACATAATTTTCAGTTTGTGTCGGCGATTGCCCGAAAGCTAAAACTGGTAATAAAAAAAAGTATAATATATTTTTCATCGCCCTTTAGTTTTGAAGTTTATAATTGTAATCAGTTTCAGAGAGAATATAATTGTCTTTGTCTCTGGTTTCGATCAATTTTCCATATTTATCGTATTTATAGACTACTTTATCTCCTTTTGGGTCGGTGATTGTTGAAACTCCTATTAGCGGAATATGAGTATATGTAGTTACCATACTATTTGTTAAAGAATTATCAATTCTTATTGCATCAAGTGCATTCAAAATATTTGCCTCATTATTAGGAATATCCGAAGCATTTTGAGCAGCAGTTATAAGACTTACTGGGATAGCTGAATAACTGATGTTTTCAATTTTCGCAAGAAGTTTTGTTTTGTTGTAACCCCAGATCATAGATATAGGAACCCCATTTTCTTGTGTATATTGGGTAATATTTCCTTTGTCATCATAACTGTTATAGGTCAACTTCTTTTCTAAAGTGCTATCAGAATCCTTTCCTTTTTTTGCGTATAAATATTTTGGTTGAAATAAATTAGATGTAGAAGCATCTATTCCAAACAAGGTTTTTGTCTCGCCGATTTTTTCAGTTCCATAGTAACTTTCTGATTTTATGGGAGACCCTACTCTGTTATTTAATTGCAAAATATTAATATTAGGCTCCCCTGCAACTTCTGGGTCATTTGGATAGTAATAGCGTTCCTCATTGCTCGTCCCGTTAGATGAAAATTCTTTTCTACTTCTAATTAAATTAGAATATGGGTCTACATAATTGAAATAAGTTTGATTCGTAATACTACTCGAATTTATATTTAAATTTTCTATTTTTTCAATAAGTTGGGATCTATTTACTTGTATTGGCATGGGATTTTTTATACTCAATTTCTTAATAGCATACATAGAAGGGTATAAGTTACGTGTGTCGCAGGTATAAGAAGCCGATTCTATTGTTTCAACTATAGAATTACTATAGAAATATTCATTTTCTTTAACAACAGTGTTAGCGTCATTATAAAATAATTCCTTTTTTAGTTGTGGCGTCAGATAAATTCCTTCCGGATTAGGTTCATATTCTCTATATATTTTCGACAATAAGTTCATCGTTTGAAAATCATATACAGATTCTGTGATTTTTTTATAAAAATTACCCACTTTTTGTATCGGGTACATTTGTTGGTCAAACCAATGTTGAGTATTATAAAGCTCTAATCTTGATGACCAAATAAAGTCAACATTCTCAAGAAATTTAGCATAATGACCTTTAAAATTAGTGAAATTGACTACATTGCCATCTAAATCATCATAATCGTATTTTATGTATTGCGGTCGGCTTTCGTCCGAATTCGTAATTACATAATCAGTTATTAATCCACCTCCATAAGTGACATCACCTTGACAAGCAGCACATACATCAGTTTTCAATTTATATCCAAATTCTTTTGTCCCTCCATATTTATTAGTAATTTTTTTTAAACTAAAATATTGAGCAAAAGTCAAATTAGGGTTTAAATCCGCGGCTGGCAACCCATCGGCCTGAAGTGGAAAAAGATTAGTTTGTGTAAAAGTGTTATTAAAATAACCAAAATAGTCTCTCGATAAAAGATCAGCATTGCTAAAATCAATACCTAAATCAGTATCATAATAATCAAATTCAAATAGGGTTTGACGTTCCGTTTTATCATTGTTAAATTTTTCGATTTTCTTCAAAAAATTATTATTTGGATTAGATACATAATCAAAAAAATAGCCTGTAATATAATTTCCATAAAGATCGGTTATCTCTATTTCTTCCAAATAATCACTGTGATAAACAAAATTTATTTTGCAATTGTTTGTAACGATTTGTTCTATATCAAATCGATTTTCGCTAATTGTAAAATAATCTAAAGTTCTATTATGAATAACATCACAAGAATTTGACCCTAAACCGCCTGGACATTGACTGTAACCTGTACTGTAATATACTTTTTTTTCAACAAGCGTTGTCCGATAAGTTATATTCAACATCTCGCTTGTCATACTTGGATTTGTAATTGAGGCTACATAAAAATCATTTCTATGATCGCCATTAAAACTCCTATTTACATCTGGATTATCAGGCCCATTAATAAAATCATATTTGGTTCCATCAGTATCTACAATATCAAATACAATATCATCTTGCGTCCAATACTGATTGTCGATACTTAAGAAGTTTGAAAAATTAGTATTTATTTTGAAATCCTTAAAGTTAGATAAGATTACAGGAATAGGTGGTCCGACAGTATTACTACCAATAATATTCTTTTTATATAAAAAATCGAAATTCAGACCATTTGAGCTGTTAAATGTAAAAAAGTCAGGAGCTAAATCGTTGCCATAATAACTTCCTCCAACAGCGGGACAATTTATCCATGTACCTCCCTGCCCGGGTGTGACTGTGCAGTTTATCGTTTCAAGTGCTTCTGAACTAGTATAATCTGGATTCGGAGTGTTGAACCAACCCGTATCTTTACTATCTGCCTCATCATTTAAAGTCTCGGATATTTTTCCGATATTTTGTAATTGCCAATTAATCCCAAGACTATTCGGGGTTTCGTTAATCATGATCCCTTTATGTGTGTATATTAAATTTACAGGGAATTTTTCACCGTTAAAATCGATATTAAAAAGATTAATTTTTGTTGTGTTATTTTGGGTGCTTACGTTTTCATTATACTCTAAAGAAGTAAAAGTGTCAGACATTTGGGCACTGATTTTAATGCATGAAAGCATCAAAAAAATCACATACATTTTTTTCATACTATTTAGTTTTGACGATTTTAACTCCGCTATTTTGTACATCCGTTGCTATATTAACAATATATATTCCTTCTGATAATCCTTGTAAATCTATCGGGATTGTTTTTTCTGTAATCTCAAATGTTTGCAAAACGTGGCCGGCTAAATCAACCAGAGTTGCGGTCCCTTTTTTATAATCATATCCAATAATTACATTTGTGAAGTTACTTGCCGGATTTGGAATTGCTTCAACGGGTTGCTTTTTTTCTTTGGGCTTATTTTTATCACCTATCATTACTACCCAAAAATCGTTACTTCCTATGTTGCTGTTTTTATCTTTTGAAACTATACCTTTTGAAGTGCCTGCTAAAATATAGCTGCCATCTCTGGTTTCGATTGCTTTTTGGAGAATATCTTCTCCATCGCTTCCGACTGTTTTACTCCAAAGTTCTTCACCTATCGCTGATATTTTTAGGGCGACAAAATCGTCTGTGCCTGATTTCTTCTTGTCTGGTTCACTCATATTTTTTTTATTGCTTTTTGAATTCTTCACAATCTCACCTTGAGCAAAACCTCCTATCAAAAAAGTATGGTCTTCATTTTCAACGAGTGAAGTAAGCACATCAACCTTTCCAAAATTATAATTCTCTTGCCATAGAATTTCTCCTCTTTCATCTAATTTCAAAACCCAAAAATCTGTACCCGATTCATTACTTTTGCTTTTACTTTTACCGCTGCCAGAATTAGAATTTCCCCCTACTATATAATTTTTATCGTATGTTTGATATATAGCAGCCAACTGATCATCTTTGCTACCTCCTATCGTTTTCTGCCATTCTATATCGCCGGTCCCATTAATTTTTAAAAGCCAGTAATCTCCATCCCCTAAAGTATCATCGGTTTTGTTTCCAGATATAACGGAATTGGAATATCCTCCTATTATATATCCTCCATCCATAGTTGATTGAATACTACGCAGTTCATCGATAAAAAGGCCGCCATACGTTTTTTGCCAAACAATTGATCCTTTAGAATCTAATTTAATCACCCAATAGTCTAGATTTCCAAATGAATGGGTTGTTTTTTCCCCGGAAATATCAGATGCCGATGAACCTGCCAATATATACCCCCCATCTTTGTCCTTAATTACACTTTGCAATTTTTCCTGACCTTCTCCGCCAATTGTCTTTTGCCACTCTTCGTTTCCTTTAGCGTTTAATTTTATAATCCAAAAATCATCCTGCCCTCTCGAATCTTCTTTCTTATCAAAATCTTTATTTGATGAGGATACTCCGCCTAAAAGGAAACCTCCATCAGTTGTCAAAGTAATACTCTGCAACATATCAGACCCACTTCCTCCAAAACTTTTTTGCCAATCTAAATCCCCTTTTTCATCCATTTTCCATATCCAATAATCTAGTTGTCCTCGATTATCCTCGGTTTTTTTTCCGGTTTTTTTTGACAAAGAACTACCGGCAAGAATAAATCCATAATCAGGTGTTGCAATAGCATCTGCCAAATATTCTGCGCTTTTTCCTCCATAACTTTTCTCCCATAGGATATCTTGAGCAAATGAAGTGAATCCAAAAAACAGATAAAAAAGTACTAAGCATCTTTTTTTCATAAGAAGAGTTTTAATTGAAATTATAAAGCATTTTTGGTGTAACAACTATATTTAATAATAATTTTCAAATATGATTCGGCAAAAATGCGGAAATTATTTGTAAAAAAAACTAAGTATTTATACTTGTTTTAAATTATTTTGGGATTAATAATCATAACTAAAACTCCAAAATTTAGATGCCGAAATTCAAATATTTACTATAAACTTTGTTTAACTCAGTGTTAAAAAATACTTAAGAAACTTATTTTATTTTAACAGATTTTGATTCTGCTCTTTTTAAACGTTAAATAGTAATTCAGCCTTAAGTTACCTAAGGCTGATTATACTACTTCAATTTATTGGATAATTGTTCCATTACGTCTCCAATCTTCTTCTGAACAACTTTGCCATAACTTTCTTGTGTAGTGCTCATCTTTGCATGTCCTAACAATTCAGAAACAATTTCCATCGGCACATCATTATATAGCAGCACCGTAGAAGCAAATGTTTTTCTGGCTACATGATGCGTTAAGTTCTTTTTGATTTCAAGTATTTCAGCAACTTCCTTTAAATATTCATTAAACTTCTGATTGGAGATTTTTGGGAATACCAATAATGAATTTTCATCATTAAATTTTTCTATAATCTGCAATGCTTTAGGCAGTAATGGAACTTTATATTCCCTGTCTGTTTTCTTTCTGTTTACGGATATCCATAGCTTATTGTCGAAGCCTGTAAAAATATCGGACTTTCTCAAACGGCTCATTTCCGTAAATGGAAGTCCAATGTAACAGCAAAACACAAACAATTCTTTTATATTTTGTATTCTATCTGTTTTAAATTGATGATGCTGTAATCTCTTAAGTTCCTCGGTAGTTAGAAAAGTGATTTTCTTTTTAACTGTTTTCGACTCGTAAATTATAAATGGATCAGAGGCTAGATATCGTTCGGACATTGCATATTTCAAAGTTCGTCTAAACCTCTGGATAACTTTGTTGATGGTACTTTGCTCAAAACCTTTCTTGTTCTTTCCTTTTTCAGTTTTTAGATAATAATCATAATCATCAAGAAAATTACTTTTTAAATCTTTAAGCTTAATGTCATTGCATTTAAATTTATGCCTGATAAAATCTTTAAGATGATTTCTAGATTCTACATATTTGTCATAGGTGACTTGTTCGATGTCTTTTCCAATAAGTTTTTTAATCTTGCTGTTATATTCATCAAAAGTTTCAATAACTGATTTATCCTTTTTTAAAGATTCTCCTTATATATACTGAGTAAATATCTTCTACACCAAATGCTTGTCCTTTGAGTTGTAGCAACAAAAAAGCCTGATTAATTTTATTCTTAATCAGGCTCACTTGAGTGTTTACAAAAGTATTTTCTTCGTTTGGTGGTTTCGCTAATTGTTCCTTGCTATACCAATTTGCAGGATTTACAAATTGTCCTATGGCAAATTCATGCCTTTCTTTTAAGTAGGTAATTCTACATCTTATTGTGCATTTTCCTGCTCGATTTAATCTGCTTCTTGACAACAGAAATATGATACTGATTTTCTTCATGGCTTATATATTTAGTATTTGATTATTAATGGATTATATAAAAAAGATGCACACCTCAACAAAAAAACATGCACACCAAAATGTTAGCCTTTTTTTGAGAAAATACAGGAAAAAGTGAGGAGAAAAATAGAATTGAAACTTCATTAAATCAAAAAAGCCATCCCGGTAAAGGGAAAGCTTTTCATTGGTCTAACTACTAAACCTGCCACGCTTTACAAGGGCGTGACGTAAACAACACAACTAATCTTAAATATTTTAGGGCAAAAAAGGTTTTCATTTCTGAAAACCTTTATCCCTTTAAGCGGTCTGGACGGGACTCGAACCCGCGACCCCGTGCGTGACAGGCACGTATTCTAACCAACTGAACTACCAAACCAGCGCTTAATTGCGAGTGCAAATATAGTACACATTTTTGAATCTGCAAGTGTTTGCGGTAAAAATTTCAGATATTTTTATTAGAAATTATCCAAAACTTTGTTTTTCAACGAGGTATGTCGTTAATATTTTTTCAAAACTTTCGCCTACACTTACTGGAACATACTTGATTTTGTTTTGCGCACAAGTGAGTGCGAGTCGTCTAAAATAGGCATCGGCTTGTTTTTCGTACAATTCTTTTACATTATCAGCAAAAATATTGACTTCATCACCGGTTTCAAGGTCGATGAATTTTCTTGGCGCATTGTCGAAATCAAAATTGAGTTCCGTTTTATTATCGATTACATGAAAAAGTACCACTTTATGCTTGTCGTGTTTTAAATGCTGCAAAGCGCTGAACAAAGCTTCTTCGTTACCGGGCTGGAACATGTCTGTAAAAATCACGATCATTGAACGGCGGTGCATCTTTTCGGCTATCTGGTGCAAGAATGTGACGGTATCGGTATTTTTGGATTGTTTCGGATTTTCCAACAATTGCTCCAGCTTGTTCAAAACCATCCTGTGGTGCCGCTCACTTCCTTTTTCGGGCGCATAATATTCGTAGTTGTCAGAATAAACGCTGATTCCAACAGCGTCACGCTGCTTTTTTAGTAAATTCATCAAAACCGCCGAAGCCAGCACAGCAAATCCAATCTTGCTTTCATAAAAAGCTTGGTTGTCTTTGAGTTTCGGATAATGCATTGAGGACGAATTATCTACAATCAAATGGCAACGCAAATTGGTTTCCTCTTCGTATTTTTTGGTATATAAACGGTCGGTTTTGGCAAACAATTTCCAATCAATGTGCTTGGTGCTTTCGCCTACATTATATACTTTATGTTCGGCAAATTCTGCAGAAAAACCATGAAACGGACTTTTATGCATTCCGGAAATAAAGCCTTCAACAACTTGATTTGCTAACAATTCAAGGTGCTGGAAACTCGATATTTTTTCTATTTGTGATTCAATCTTCATATTCCAAATGTATTAAAAGATTGAATGATTAAAAAATTAAAAGATTGCCAAAATTTGGGCATAAAAAAGCCCGATTTTGCATCAGGCCTTTTCTGTAAAATTATTTGTTGAGCTTATCTTCAATTGCTTTCAGTCTTTGTTCCAGTAACTGGATTTTGAGGTTTTGGGCATCGATAATCAGCTGTTGTTCCTGCATGGCTTTTACCATCGGCACAACAAATTCGGCGTAGCGCAATCCGTAGAAATCACCTTCATTTTTGGGTTTGTCAACACCGCTGAAGTCGAAACCGTTTTCTGTGGCGGCTTGTTCAACTTCCTGCGCGATAAATCCGGTTTGCAGCATATTCGCTTTTAAAGCTTCGCCTTCTTTATCCCTGATGTTTTCAGGGATTTTCTCAAATCGGGCAATGGCATCCGGATCAAGATGATAGGTAACCGGCCTTAATTTTTTGATGAAATCCAATCCCGGAACATTTTCCCGAATGTCTTTTTTGAACCTTTTATCAGAAACTGTAGTCCATCCAACCTGTCCGCCAATACTGGTAACGGTGTTATCTCCAACCCTTACCTGACTATCTGCGGTTACTGTTGCCAAAGCCCCGAGTGCTGTTGAGTTTAAATAATTGCCTACCGGATATGCATTTGGTCCGACGGCAGTGTTATTGGATCCTGCTATATTTCCGTTTAACGCATCATAGCCGATAGCTACATTCTGGGATCCGCTGACATTAAATTCCATTGCTTGGTTGCCCATGGCTGTATTGTGATGTCCTGTGGTATTGGCCGGAAGCGTATTGAAACCCACCGCAGTATTGAGATTAGCAGTGGTATGGTTGAGTGCGTTCATTCCGACTGCGGTATTTCCTTGGCTTGAAACGTTTGCATTAAGCGAATAGGCGCCGAAAGCCGTATTGCTTGATCCGGTTGTATTATTCGCGAGCGCCGATATTCCGGTCGCGGTATTATTGCTTCCCGACAGGTTCACTAAAAGCGACTTACTTCCACTTGCTGTATTGCTGTTACCTGTGGTATTTGACGAAAGTGCATTATAGCCGTTAGCGGTATTATCGCCGCCAAACGTATTGTCTTCAAGAGATGACGCACCACTTGCCGTATTGCGATCTCCGAAAGTATTTGCGAATAATGCTTTTTTACCATTTGCCGTATTGAACGAACCTAATGTATTTGAATACAAAGCTTGTCTTCCTGTCGCAGTGTTGGAGCTACCAGTAGAATTAGTGTATAAGGCTTCTGCTCCAAAAGCTGAATTTTCACTCGCTGTCGTATTGGAATAAAGTGCCGCCTCACCGATGGCCGTATTATATCCGCCTGAAATATTATAGGCAAGTGCCTGAGTTCCTGACGCTGTATTAAAAGCTCCACTGGTATTATGATTGAGTGCCGATCTTCCGAGTGCTGTATTTGAACTCCCGGTCGTATTACTGTAAAGGGATTCTGCTCCGAAGGCTGAATTTTCACTCGCTGTTGTATTGGAATAAAGCGCGAATCCACCGTTAGCCGTATTAAACCATCCTGAAGTATTGAATGCAAGTGCCCGAACTCCTGATGCCGTATTGGAGATTCCTGTAGTATTGGATTGTAAACTCGAACTTCCAACGGCACAATTGCCGTAACCGTTCGTATTTAGTGCTAAAGCTGAATCTCCAATGGCGGTGTTATAATATCCCGTAGTATTTGCATTTAAAGATTTATTCCCAAAAGCCGAATTTTCATGCCCGGTGGTATTGGCTGCAAGTGCCTGCATTCCGGTACCGGTATTGCTGTATCCGGTTGTGTTTAATGTAAGCGCGTTTGTTCCGACCGCCGTATTTGAAATCCCGCTTGTATTTGTTTTTAAAGCTTCGGAACCTATAGCGGTATTATTATCGGCGGTATTTTGAAAAAGAGCGCTAAGCCCGACTGCGGTATTGTTACCTCCGGTTGTAGTTGATGAAAGTGCTGAAGTACCAACAGCTACATTGCCAAATCCTGAAACATTGGCACCGAGCGAAGAATACCCGAGTGCCGTGTTGTTTTCGCCCGTAGTATTGGCGTAAAGTGCCTGGTAACCTGCAGCCATATTGCCATTTCCTGTAGTATTGGAGTTTAATGATCCGCTTCCGATTGCCGTGTTTTCAGACCCTGCAGCATTAGAGCTCAGGGACAAAGTGCCTATTGCGGTATTGTCATTTCCGGAATTACTGGATAATGTTAAATATCCTACAGCAGTATTTCCCGATCCAGTAGCGTTATTTGTAAGTGAATTGAAGCCAAAAGCTGAATTTTCACTTCCTGTAGTGTCGTTTTTTAGGGTAGAAAACCCAAATGCACTATTGTGAGCACCCGAAGTTAACTGGTTCAAAGCCTGAAGACCAAATGACGTAAGTCCAAAAGAGATCTGCCCGGATTTAACATTATTCCTTTTAAAAACAAGGTCTGTATTATCACTCGTTCCGATGAAATTTGTACTGGAGTTCGTACCTGAATTTCCCGTTAATAACCATGAATTTGCTGCTGCCAAAGGCGCATTTTGCCATGAAGCAATACCCAAAGCATCAGAAGTGAGGATTTTACCTAATGCCGCTCCATTGGTAACCTGAAGCGTAATGGTCTTTGTTCTTCCAGCAACATCGAGCATTTCTGTTGGTGTATTTGTACCGATTCCGACAACGCCTTGAGCGAATCCTGTAGGACTGAATATGAACTGATTGGCTTTAATTACCATGGTATCGTCTGCTGACTGCTCTCCGATTGTAACATAGTCGCCGTCTCCAAATTTTATAACCCTGTCTGTTGAAGCATCTATCCAACCGGCATCACTGCCAAGTCTTACATTACCATTCACTTCTAGTTTCTCGACCGGCACTGTTGTATTTATACCTATGCTGCTTCCATTGTTAAAAAGATTATTGCTGTTTAATACCCATTCCATGCCATTCCAAAATGTTGTATTTCCTGTGGATGTGCCTGAAGCCAACATTCCTGTGCTGCCTTGGGCACCCTGTGGGCCTGCAGGACCTGCTAATCCTATCGAACCTTGTGGACCAGCAGGACCGGTTGCCCCAGTCAAACCAACCGGGCCTTGGGCACCGTTCGCACCAGCAGGACCGGTTAATCCCATCGGACCTTGAGCTCCCGCCGCGCCGGTCACTCCTACAGGACCTATTGCTCCAGTCAAACCAACCGGGCCTTGGGCACCGTTCGCACCCGCCGGACCAGTTAATCCTATCGAACCCTGTGGGCCTGCAGGACCGGTTGCCCCAGTCAAACCAGTTGGACCTGTTAATCCAATCGAACCCTGTGGGCCTGCAGGACCGGTTGCCCCAGTCAAACCAGTTGGACCTGTTAATCCAATCGAACCTTGTGGACCAGCAGGACCGGTTAATCCCATCGGACCTTGAGCTCCCGCCGCGCCGGTCACTCCTACAGGACCTATTGCTCCAGTCAAACCAGTTGGACCTTGTGCACCGTTCGCACCCGCCGGACCTGTTAATCCTATCGAACCCTGTGGGCCTGCAGGACCTGTTAATCCTATCGGACCTTGTGGACCAGCAGGACCGGTTGCCCCAGTCAAACCAATTGGTCCTTGTACACCCGTCGCGCCAGTAACTCCTACAGGTCCCGTCAAACCAGTCGGACCTTGTGGACCTGGAGCACCCGTCGCGCCGGTTGGACCTGCCGGCCCCTCGTTTCCACTGGCTGCAAAAAGAGCATAAGGCACACTTAAAAGCTGGCTGGTGCCTGTAATGGTATAATTCGTACCTCCTGTTATATCTGCTTCTGTTTTAATAAAATAAGGTCCGTCAGACCAATCGACCGCTGCGAAACTTCCGGAAAGCACGTTACCGGCACCAATTTCAAAGGTGGCAAGGCCATTTGCATTTGTTACAGGTGTTTGTTGTTCAACGTAAATGGCTGTACCTGATTCTGAAGATTGCAATATGCTTATCCTTAAACCAATTGAACTATTGGCAACTAATGCATTTGCCGTGTTCCTGATGACAGCCTGATAACTCATCTTCTGAGGCGCCTGTGCAAATGCGGCTCCGTAATAGCAAAAGACAAGCAACAGCAATATCATTTTAAGTGTTTGTTGTAAAGTTTTTTTCATAATAATATAATTTAATGTCTAAGGATTTTAAAGGATTTTACAGTTAGGTTATTGTCCATCACCTGAAGAAGATAGACTGCTTGTTCAAAACGCTCCATATCAATATAGGTATCCGTTTCAGTTATTTTTTTATCTGCCAGCAGTTTACCGGTCAAGTCAAAAAGATAGTATTCAAAATGCTGGCCTGAATAATTTTCTATTTTCAAATTGACCCCGGAAGTTGTGGGATTTGGATAGACAGACATTGTTAAGGTAATCTCAGGGATTTCATCCACTCCAAGTACAGAAATTTCATAGGGTTGTTGTACACCTTGGCTGATTGAGCCTTCAGAAGCGGAGGCAATGCTGTAATCGACCTGCCCGATCGAATAACTGATGCTGCCCGTACTTCCCGATGCATCTTTCCCAGTAACTACAACAGATTGCTGCGCCAGTATAACCATCGGCATACACACCAAAAGCATGAGCAGTAAAATTTTTTCTTTAATCATAATTAAGTCAGTTTTAAAGTTTGTTTTTTATTTAAAAGATTGATTTCCAGTATTATATTTGGCAATCAGAAGATAAAACTACAGTGAAAATTGCAGGTTTTTTTCCTCATTTAGTTGGCGGTCAAAAAAGCGGGATAAACGGTACATTTCGTGATTTTGCGGTTTTTGGAGTAGTGTTTTCGGAGTCAGAAAACGCGGTTTTTTAAGTCCCGCAAAAAGGCTTCTTCTCAAATTAAAAAATTATGGCTTATGTTTGTTCTGCGGGATTTAACAACTGTAGCAAAAGAATGCGATTCCTGAATTTATTTTATTTAAAAATCATCCTCACACTGGTATTTTTACTGGTGCCCTTTTCTTTTATATATGCCCAGTTGTCGTCTCCTTATAATTATAAGTTTATCAATTATACTACCCATAACGGATTGGTACATAACAATGTAAAGAAATGCCTTGCTGACAGCAAAGGTTTTTTGTGGATCATTACCGAAAATGGATTGAGCCGTTTTGACGGATATCGTTTCAGGAATTTTCAATATAAAAAAGGTAATAAAAACGGACTCCCAAACAACTTTCTTCTCGATATTGCCATAGACAGCCAGGACCGCATCTGGCTCACTTATAGTAATGGACTTTGCTATTTTGACCAGGTAAACGAGCGTTTTGAAGACATTCAAAGCGTTAAAAAATTTAATGCAATTAAGAATCTGGCTTTCGACAGGCGACAGCATTGTCTTTGGCTCGTTTGTCAGGAAGGATTGTTTAAACTGGATATAAAATCGGAACAAATCACGACTACTTCATTGTCGCGACAGTTGCAATTCGATGCTTTTTCTATAACTCTTGACAGCAATGGCAGGCTTTGGATTCCAATCGAGCGGTATGGTTATTATGTTTATAATACCATGAATAATAGCGCATCGTATTTTGATTATAACTATTGGCCTTTACATATTTTTGAGGATTCGGATAATGAAATCTGGCTGAGTACCTGGGGCAGCGGTTTTCAGAAATTTGACAGCAGAAAAGCTGACAATACCGCCAATTTTTTTGAAGTGACCGGAAGCGATGCGCTCATAAAAACACAAGAAGGTTATATTTATTCCTGTGCTACAATGTGCGAAAAACTGACCGGAAAAGACATTCTCTGGGTCAGCCTTTTAACCAATGGCATTGCGCTTTACAGTAAATCACTAAAAAAATTCGTGAAATGGTTTCAATATAAGCCTGAAACAAAAACCGGAATTCCGACCGATTTTAATAATTCATTATATACAGCACCTGATGGAACGCTTTGGATTTCAAGCAGCCGGGGCCTCGTGAAAGTCAATGCTGAAAACCAGCAATTCCGGAATGCTGAACTTCCTGAATTGAATGGTGCCTATTATAATGCCGTTTCAGGCATACGCGACGACCCTAATGATAACAGTAAATATTGGATGACGGTTTGCGGCAGCGGCATAGCGCAATATGATAAAAATTCAGATGCCATAATCAAACGGATATACTTCGACAAGGAAGGCAATAACATAACTTATTTCTATGGGGAGCGTTGGGTTGACAATTTTTTCGAGGACAAGAATAAGATCCTCTGGGCGCCTTCGTATGGTGGGGCGACAAAGATTGAAAACGGAAAATGTCAGTTTATAGAAGTTAAGGATAAACAAGGTTGTATTTATTCGAACTCAAGCTACCAGTCTGACGATGGAAAAATATGGTTTTCCGGAAAGGGATTTGGCTATCTTGACCCTTATACCCGAAAAACGGAAGTGTTCAGGTTCAATAATCCAATTGATCATAAGGATTTTTATTTTAAGAACCTGCTGCTTTTGGATGATACCGTTTATGCCGTCACCAAATACGGCCTTTTCTCTTATAATCTTCACAACAAAGCCTTCAAACCTGTGAATTATTGGAAAAATCTGGAACATCCGGATTTATTGAAATCCGGGTTTGCAATAGAAAAAATCGGCAGGAACCTATATATCGCGACATCAGGCGGGCTTGTAAAATACAATCCGGATTCCCATATATCGAAGCAAATTGCAAAAGGGGAAATCACCTCAATGAATATCCATTCGCTTAAAAAAGACCAACAGGGCAAGTTATGGATCTATTCCACGCAGGGCTTATTTTTATACAACCCAACTACTGAAAAACTAAAGAAATTTACCGAAAATGATGGCGTTTACAATACTTCTTTCGATCCTTCATTTTTTTTCGAATACGATGGTCTGATGTATCTGGGCTATCGAATGGCCTATACCAGATTCAATCCAAAAACTGTGGAAACAAATACTTCTGCGGCGCATCCTTACATTACAGAGATTGTAATGAATAATACTGTGAAAATTCCAACGCCTGACAGAAAGGCATTTGAACGGCAATTTCACTGGAACCAGAATAATTTCAAATTTCAGTTTACTGCGATAGAATATAACAGTCCTGAGCGTATTTCCTTTAGTTATAAACTTGTCGGTTACGACCACAAATGGTACCTCGACAATGGAAATCGCATCGCGACTTATACAAATCTTCCGACCGGGAATTATGTTTTTAAAGTGCAGGCCACAAACAGCAGCGGGCTGGTAAACGACAAATATGCTACTTATCGTTTTTGCATCACGCCGGCATTCTGGAATACGTGGTGGTTTCGTACGATTATATTTTTGCTTATGGTGATCCTGATATATACTTTTGTAACAAGAAGAATTCAAAATATCAGAAAAAAGGAAAAAGAAAAAACAGCAAACAATAAAAAGATTGCGGAACTGGAAATGAAAACACTGAGAAGCCGCATGAATCCGCATTTTATCTTCAATTCCCTGAATTCAATCCAAAAATTTATATGGGAAAACAAAAAAGATGATGCCTCGGATTATCTCAGTAAATTTGCTAAATTGATGCGAATGATACTCGAGTTTTCTGCACAATCCACGATTACGTTAAAAGAAGAATTGGAAGCACTTAACTTGTATGTCGAACTCGAAAAAAGAAGGTGTAATGACAATTTTGATTATAAACTCATTCTTGAAAAAAATATAGATTTATCAGGCAGCAGGATTCCACCGCTAATTTTACAGCCTTTTATCGAAAATGCGATCTGGCATGGATTATCAGTATTGGAAAACAAAAAGGGAATATTGATTGTCAGCATTAATAAGATTGGCAACGCTTTAATCTGCGTGATCGAAGACAATGGCATCGGAAGAAATAAAGCGGAAGAAATAAAGTCCCATTCAAAAATAGCACGCAAAAGTTACGGACTCGAAATCACAGAACAGCGATTGAAACAATTGGCCGGACAGCATCATTTTCAGGCAATACAAACAATTGACTTAAAAAATGAAACCGGCGCCACAGGCACAAAAATAATTCTTACAGTACCAGAAATAACCGAATTCCATGCTTAACTGTATTATAATTGACGATGAACAGCACTGTGTTGACGGATTGAAGGCAATGATAGAAACCCGCTTCGCTTCCACTTTAAAAGTACTCAATACCTATACAAATCCGGTAGAGGCTCACGGTATAGTCTTGGAAAAAAAACCCGATATTATTTTCCTGGATATAGAAATGCCTCGAATCAACGGTATTGATTTTGTGAAAATGTTTCCGTCAAAAAATTTTGAGGTCATCTATACAACGGCCTATGATAAATATGCACTGGAAGCCATAAAAAATGAAGCCCTTGATTACCTGATAAAACCCTTCAGTATTAATGAGCTCAGTGAGGCCATTGCAAAATGTATCAAAAGAATCGAAACCAAAGCCAAACCTAAGATCGTTGCCGGCCGTTTCGCGATTCACTCTAATGCAGGAAACATGATTGTTGTCGAACCGCAGGAAATTATTCGGATCAAAGCCGACAGTAATTATTCTATTATATTCTTTGCCGATAAACCAAAATTGCTGGTCGCCAAAACCCTTAAAGATTTTGAGGAGCAACTGGTTCAATATGACTTCTTTCGTTGCCATAACAGCAACCTGATTAACATCTTACACGTTAAATCGTTCCAGTCATCAGACGGTGAAGACTATATCCAGATGAGCAATGGCGATAACGTTGAATTGTCGCGCAGAAGAAAAACAGCGTTCTTCGAAATTATCAAAAAACTCTGACCAATAAAAAAGTCCGGACTTTACCGGACTTTACTGTATTTATTATAAAGAAGATTACAAAAGCGCATTTAGCGAATCTGCATACGTTTGTTTCGGTGCCACCCCAACTTGACGACCAACTACTTCTCCGTTTTGAAAAACCAATACTGTTGGAATATTTCTAACACCGTATTTCGCTGCGAATTCTTGGTTCGCATCAACGTCCACTTTTCCAACTACAACTTTTCCGTCATATTCAGTGCTCAATTCGTCAATGATTGGGCCTACCATTCTACACGGGCCACACCACGCTGCCCAAAAATCAACCATTACCGGTTTGTCTGATTTCAAAACTACTTCATCAAAAGTAGCGTCTGTTATTGCTAATGCCATATTATTTCTCTTTAATGTTATTTTTATAGCACAAAATTAGGCATTTAATTTCGAATGTTTGGAAATTAGAAATTGGTTTTGGTTATATCTACATTGTTATTAGTAATTAAGATAAAAATCTCGCTTTGAAATTATTTTAGTAATAAATTTATTTTTTGATATTTTTTTGTAACTTTATTTCACAAAATATCTTCATTATGAAAAAATCAATACTCCTTCCGATTTTAATTATGACATTTAACAACAATTTTGCTCAGTTACACATCGCAACTGACGATTATGTGTATGTTTCGCATGATTTTTTATATGTGAAAGAAGAAACGAGCCTCGATGGAAACCTTTACCTTAGGAATGAAGCGCAGCTACTGCAGGCAGACGACACCAGCTTGTCATTGAACCGCGGACTTGGCATTTTATCGGTATACCAAGAGGGAACGAGCGATAATTATGAATACAATTACTGGTGTGCCCCTGTGGGCAATCAAAATGTGTATGGCTCCGGAAATAAAAACTTCTGGATAAATATGTTCTATCAGCCAACATCGGCTATTGAAAGTACGCCTGCAATTGTCATTAACCACGATATCGACGGTATGGACGGGGTTGCAAATCCACTCTCCATAGCAGACCGTTGGATTTATAGGCTAAATTCTTCATCCTACTATTTTCAGATCGCAGATACCTCTTCAGGAATTCAAATGGCGCCGGGCGAAGGATTTACAATGAAGGGTACCGCAGGCTCTGACTCACTGGAAGTGCTGGGAGTTCCTAACAATCCGGGGTCAAACCAACGGTATGATTTCAGAGGAAGTCCAAATAACGGAGAGATTACCGCAACGCTTTATGGAGGCTATAGTGTATTGACTGGTAATCCGTATCCATCAGCCATCGACCTTTCTATGTTTCTGACCGATGCCGACGCCTGTAGTGGCATTGCCTATTTTTGGGAGATGGACGAGAATGCCAACACCCACATTGAGTCCGACTATGTAGGCGGATATGGCACCTTCGCTCCGGTGAGCCGCGGCGGGACAGGCATTTACGTTCCAGCAGTTTATACACCTTTCTTAGGCGGATCAACGCCTGATCATCATTATGAAAGGCGGTTCTCACCAATCGGGCAAGGATTCATCATTGAGCGTATTAGCGAGGGATTCGGCGAAATCACCATGAAGAATATATACCGCGTTTTTGTTCCTGAAGGAGCTGAAAACCAATCGGAGTTTGAACGCAGCACAACTGGAAATTCAGGTTTTTTACCAAAAATCCAATCCATTTCGGGATTTGACTATGCCAAGGTTTCAAAAGCAGCTGTGCCGCAAGTACGCCTAACCACTACGATCAACGGAAAATGGGTGCGGGAAACGGCGCTCGCGTTTGACGAAAACGCTTCCGACGCTGTAGATCATGCTATGGATGCCCGTTTGTATGACAAATATCCGGCGGACAGTTATTTTGTGATTGGTCGCGATAAAAAAGAATATGTTGTCGATGTGATGACTTTCGACATCCATAAAAAAATCCCGATTGGCTTTAGGAATGCCGCTACCACCAAATTCGAAGTTTCTGTAAAGGGGTTGCTCAATTTAAGCAATATAGAGACGGTCTACCTGCATGATAAAAAAACAAGACAATATTTCGATATCAGCAAAAAACCTTTTAAAATTACGTTGCCGCGCGGTGTAAACAATAGTCAGTATGAGTTGACTTTTGAGAACGATACCGTTTTAAGAGCAAATCCACTTACAAAAAAAAGCATAGCAATTATGCATGATAACAGTTCGAAAAACGCCGTGGTGCAAAACAAAAGCAATCTGGCACTCGAAAACCTTACTTTATTTGACCTTAACGGAAAAATGATATTGACGAAAAAACTGGGAAGTGATGATAGTTATGAATTATCAACTTCAAATTTGGCGGATGGGGTTTACATTGCGAGACTCACTGATGCTTTGGGGAATGAGTTTAGCAAAAAGATTAATGTAAAGAATTAAACAGTTAGCAATATAAAAACCAAAAGCCCTGAAAGAAACTTCAGGGCTTTATCATTTTCTAAAATCCATCTTAATCGGCTCTGAAAGAAATACCGTCAAGACTTATGTTGTAAGATGAATTTCCATGCGTCACATACAAATACCCGCTCGAATTAATTAAAATCCTTGCGACCCCGCCGTTGCTGTCAATTGCAGTGAATGCACTGGTTCCGGTTGGCCTGTAATAAGTCGTCAATTGGAACACTTCATTACTTCCGCTTACAGTCCCGCCGGTAATAGTTCCTTTGAGATGCACCACATTTTCTTTATCTTTATAATAGCTAAGAGAATTGAATCCTGTGCCGGTATTAATCCATGAATTTGATAGTGATGACGGCGTAGTCCATGATTCATTCAAAATTTTACCGCTAATGCTTAGATCGCCGCTTCCTTTGATACGCGCTAATTCCTGGGAGGTCGTAGAAGATGTTCCGGCATAAAAAACATGGTCGTCTGAAGTCGAGCTCACTTGGTAACGCAACACACTTGCATTTACGCCAAGACCATAATACTGATGATCATTATCTGTTGCTTCAGTGAGTACGACCTTGCGGTTAGCAGACGTGTTTGAAAATTGAAGTGATGCGTGAGGCGTAGTCGTCCCGATACCAACATTTACATAACTGTTTGAGCTTCCGTCAGGTGCATTAAATCCCGGCACACTGCCAAGAATCAGAGAATTACTGATGCCTGCATAAGCAGCATATCCGATTGCGGTAGCATTTGTAACCCCTGCAGCAACATCGGCATAATATCCGAATGCTGAATTTTTGTTTTCGGTAGTTATTGTCGTTAATGCCTGATATCCCACGGCAGTATTTGAAGTTCCTGTGGTATTTGCACGTAATGAATTGGCACCAACAGCTGTATTTTTGCTTGCTAAATTATTAAATAGCGAATGGTCTCCAAATGCTGCATTGTAATTCCCTTCCTTATTTCTGTATTGTGCAAATGCACCTACGGCTGTATTTTGGGTAGCGGTCGAGGTAAAATAGGAAGAAAAATATCCTATAGTTGTATTATCATTGCCCGTTACAGCAATCCTGTCTTCTGCTGGCGGGCCTAAAGTTCCCGAATAACCGTGCAGTGCACTCGATCCTATTGCGACATTATTTTTACCCGTGGTATTTTCATACATAACGTTTGAACCTATACCTACGTTATCAATCCCTGTAGTGTTTCTTGGTACTGAGTTAGAGCCTACCGCGGTATTCCTGACACCTTCGGTCGAACCATTACCGGCATTTGCATTAAGGGCATAACGTCCAATGGCGGTATTATTGCCGCTAACGGTATTTGCATACAACGATCCATAACCAATAGAAGTATTAGCAGTTCCGCCGCCGTTTTGGGTTTGGTTGGCCGCACCTACAGCTGTATTTTCAGACCCGGATGAAATATTTTGCAAGGCCATTTGCCCGAAAGCTGAATTATTTGTGCCCGAAATTGACGTTCCCTGCATTGAACTTACCCCGAAAGATGTATTATTTGTACTGAGTCTTCCCGACATGATACTGTTTCTTTTAAAAATCATGTCATTATTATCTGTGGTCCCTAGAAAATTAGTTGTAGCCGACGTGCCGGCGTTCCCTAACAACCCCCAGCCGGAAAGGCCAAGTGGTAGCCAGACTCCTGTAGATGTTGTACTGTTCCATGACCAGTAATAAAATCCGGGTGTGTTGCTCCCATCTGTTGTTGTGAGATATACCAGCATGCTATGTTGTCCGCTTGTCATACCAGAAGTAACCAAAACACTAACTCTGGGAATAATTAATCCATCAATATTGGTGGCAGGAGAATTTGCTTTAATTTCAAGTTGCGCTTTTGGATCGGTAGTGTTAATACCAATCTGCGAATAGAGATTAATCGAAGCCAATATTAAAAACAAATTAAATGTGATTTTATAATTTCTCATAATTAAGGGTTTTTATTCAAATTCGTAAGTTCAGACTAAATTAACTAAATGTTTTTTCTAAAAAAAATAAAATTATAAAATACTTTAACTTAATTTTATTGAAATATTTTCTTAAAATTAACTTAATATGAAAACATTTTTTAAAGCCATTACATTTTATATTATCTTCTTGCAGTGTAATAACTTTTATGCCCAATTAAATGTAAGTTCCAATGGATACCTTTATGTTTCTAACAGCTACCTGTTTGTAAATCAAGGCATCAACCTCAATGGTAAAATTTATTTAAGAAAAGATGGGCAGTTGCTTCAGGGTACTGCGAGCACAGCCAACACAGGAACAGGTATTTTATCTGTTTATCAGGAAGGCACGTGTGACAATTACGAATATAATTATTGGTGTTCTCCCGTTGGCGATCCTTCACTTTCATCATCCGGAAACACAGCATTCGGGATTACTTTGTTCAATCGTCCGACCACTTCAACAGCAAGTACGCCGGTAACAACCACAAGTGGGCTTGACGGATCATGTTCAACAAGTTCACTTGAAATATCTGAATCATGGATAAATAAATATGTTATCGCCACAACATACCCCGCTTGGCAGTATGTCGGAAGCGCAACTGACCTCAATTCTGGCGAAGGCTTTACGATGAAGGGAACACTCGGAACAGATGCCACTACAGTTTTAGGAATTCAAAATAATCCTGGCAGTAATCAGCGCTATGACTTTAGGGGAAGGCCTAATAATGGAAATATTGCCGTTGGAGTAGTTAGCGGCTTTGAATCCTTTGTTGGCAATCCTTATCCTTCGGCAGTTCACCTGAGCGAGTACTTGTTTGATAACACCGATTGTACAGGGATCGCCTATTTTTGGGAACAGGACAAAGATATCAACTCTCACAATCTTGCAGATTATATGGGTGGTTATAGCACCTACGCATGTTTAACACGTGAAGGTCCCGGCACTTTTGTTCCTGCTATATTTTATCACTACACATGGAATGAGGATTTTTCAGATGTAATTGTAGATGAAGACGCACCATCAACATCTCCTGAAAATTATTATCCGAGAGAATATTTGCCAATCGGACAAGGATTTGTTATTGAAGGTAACGGTTCAGGTTTTGTTACTATGCAAAACAGCTACAGAGCCTATGTAAAAGAAGATCTTGGACTCTCTGTATTTGAAAGAAATTCTAACATAACACAAAATAATGAACCGCAAACTAAAATACCTTCTGTTTCAGAAAATGGATTTACCATAATTCCGAAAACACCCGTACAGCAAATACGGTTTTTTAATATCATTAATAACAAAGCAATCAGGACAACCGCTCTTGTTTTTAACAAAGCAGCAACAGATGGCGTCGATAGGATGATGGATGCACACTTGCTTGACAAATATAATACAGACACTTATTTTGTATTGGACAGGGATAAAGAGTTTGTCATCGAAGCAGTCGATTTTGATATTAATAAAAAAATACCAATTGGTTTCAGGAATCAGCAACCAGCCAATTATAAAATTAAAGTGAGCGATATTGCAAACTTTAGTGATGCCGAAAAAATTTTCATTCACGACAAGCAAGAAAAAAAGTATTATAATATAACCGATAGTTTTTTTAACATCGACTTACCTGCAGGAATAAATAATGACCGTTTCGAAATAACATTTACTATTGATTCCACTTTAGGCAATCATAATCCAGCTATAGCAGACTTTATTGTTTTACAAAATAACGACTCAAAAAAGATGGTCCTCGTAAATCCTGAATCAACATTTATAAACACCTGCACATTGTATGATGTTACTGGCAGATTGATTTTTGCCAAAACAAATTTAGGTAATGATAGGCAATATGAATTCTCAACAGCATCACTTCCTGACGGAATTTACATAACCAAAGTAATCTCCGACACCAAAATAACCACTACAAAAATCAACATTCACAATTAAATGTCTATACCTTTTGGGCTGCATCTGTCTTTTAATTCAACTTAAAATTTACAGACAACTTCTCCAACTCCTGAAGCAATTCTCCTGAAATTTTTACCTTTAGTTTCCTGCTTGGCATAGTCAGACGGGTAACTATTTTTGTTTCCTCCACTTCGACCATTTCGTTTAATTGTTGCTCTTCGGCGACTGCTTCATCAATAGCAGCTTCGTCTGTTTCTTCTTTTACAGCAACAACCATTTCTACCATTTTTTTGATCTTCTCCAGTTCCAAAACCTCAAAAGTCACCGAATTATCGCCTTTATATTCCTGAAAAACATGACTCAACTGATGTACTAGATCGGTCTTTAAATCGATAATATTTAAGTTAATAATCAATTTTTTTGCAAAAGTCGTCAATACATCCTGCAAATATTGCACAAGCATAAATTGTAGTCTCGGCTCACCTTTTTTTCCGGTTTCCTTATCGGCCCAACCTTCTTTTACCAACACTTTCATGAAGGTGAAATTATTCTGTATCAGAAAATGACGAAATTTCAAATACTCTTCCCCAAAAATTCTAAACTCATAACTTTCGTCATATCCTTCGAGCATAAACGAAGCCCAGCCTTTACCGTTTTTCGCCGTTCGATGCTGCACATTGGTAATGATACCTCCAAAAGTCAGGCTTTTGTTAACGTGCATCTCAAGATTTTTCAGCGCTTCCAACTTGGCATTACAGAAATATTGCATTTCAAATTTATAATCGTCAAGCGGATGTCCGGAAATATAAATCCCAACAACTTCTTTCTCTTTAGCGAGTTTTTCCATCGTATTCCAATCTTCGCAAGGCGGCACAATAGGCTCTGCAATCTGAACTTCGCTAGCTTCTCCAAATAAACTTACCTGAGAGGAATTTTCATTTTCTTGAAATTTAGAACCGTATCGCACTGCTTTCTCAAGGAACGTAATTCCGTCGCCTTCATCATGAAAATATTGCGCCCGATGTGTTCCCGTGAACGAATCGAAACCACCTGCCAACGCTAAGTTTTCAAAAGCTTTTTTATTCGCAGCACGCAAATCAATGCGCTTTGCCAAATCAAAAATCGATTTGTATTTAGCATCTTTTCTGTTTTCAACAATTGTAGCCACTGCTCCAGAACCTACGCCTTTTATGGCGCCCATTCCAAAACGCACCGCATAACTGTCGTTTACCGTAAATTTATAAAATGACTCATTTACATCTGGCCCCAAAACCTGTAATCCCATACGCTTGCATTCTTCCATAAAAAACGAAACCTGTTTGATATCATTCATGTTATTGGACAAAACTGCCGCCATATATTCTGCTGGATAATTGGCTTTCAGATAAGCGGTTTGGTAGGCAATCCAGGCATAGCAAGTCGAGTGTGATTTGTTGAACGCATATTCCGCAAAAGCTTCCCAGTCTTTCCAGATTTTCTCTAGTCTTGTCGCATCATGGCCTTTGGCTTCGGCCTGACCAATGAATTTAGGCTTCATTTTATCGAGAACGTCTTTCTGTTTTTTTCCCATCGCCTTACGCAAAACGTCGGCATCCCCTTTGGAAAAATCGGCGAGTTTTTGTGACAAAAGCATTACCTGCTCTTGATAAACGGTGATGCCGTAGGTATCTTTAAGTAATTCTTCGCAAGCATCAAGGTCATAAACGATTTCCTCCTCGCCATTTTTACGTTTGATGAAGCTTGGAATATAAGCAATTGGTCCCGGACGATACAATGCATTCATGGCAATCAAATCGCCAAAAACCGTTGGCTTTAGCTCCTTCATGTATTTTTGCATTCCGGCAGACTCATACTGAAAAATCCCGACTGTTTCTCCTCGCTGAAAGAGTTCATAAGTCTTTAAATCATCTATCGGAAAAGCGTCTGGATCGATGTCTTTTCCGGTGCGGTATTTGACTAATTTGACCGTGTCTTTTATGAGTGTAAGGGTCTTCAATCCCAAAAAGTCCATTTTCAAAAGACCAGCACTTTCAACCACAGAGTTGTCAAACTGCGTTACAAATAAATCGGAATCCTTTGCGGTACCCACCGGAACGAAATTCGTAATATCGTCAGGCGTAATAATCACTCCACAAGCATGAATGCCGGTATTTCGCAGATTTCCTTCAAGAACTTGTGCTTGTTGTAGTGTTTCTCCGCCCAAATCATTCATTTTCGCCAAAGCAATCAATTCCTTGACTTTATCAAATTCTTCCGGACGCAAAGCCGCTTTTAATTTGGCGTCGTCATAGGAAAAAATCTTAGCAAGGTTCAAATTCAACGGTATCAATTTGGCAATTTTATCTGCTTCAAAAAGTGGTAAATCCAAAACACGTGCTGTATCACGAATAGCTGATTTTGCAGCCATTGTTCCGTAAGTTACAATTTGGGCTACCTGCTTTTTACCATATTTATTGATTACATAATCCATAACCTTACTCCTGCCTTCGTCGTCAAAATCGATATCAATATCGGGAAGTGATACACGATCCGGATTCAAGAAGCGCTCAAAAAGCAAGTTGTACAATAAGGGGTCGATATTGGTAATACCGAGGCAATAAGCGACCACAGAACCTGCTGCAGAACCACGACCTGGCCCCACAGAAACACCCATTTTTCGGGCTTCGGCGATAAAATCCTGAACGATAAGAAAATAACCCGGATAACCGGAATTTTCAATTGTAAGCAATTCAAAATCGATGCGTTCTTTTATTTCGTCGGTGATTTCGGCATAACGCCTTTTTGCACCTTCGTAAGTCAAGTGGTGCAGGAATTTATTTTCGCCGCGTTTGCCTTTGTCGGCAATATCTTCTTCGACTAAAAAAGCGTTCGGGATTTCAAATTTCGGAAGCAGCACTTCGCGGGCGAGATTGTAAATTTCAATCTTATCGACAATTTCGGAAACGTTAGCAATTGCCTCAGGCAAATCGTGAAAAAGTGCTTTCATTTCGGCACCTGACTTGAAGTAATATTCCTGATTTGGCAATCCGAAACGATAACCGCGACCACGACCAATTGGTGTTCCTTGTTTTTCGCCGTCGCGTACGCAAAGCAAAATATCGTGTGCGTTAGCATTTTCTTTATCGATGTAAAACGTATTGTTGGAAGCGATTAATTTGACGTTGTGCTTTCGGGCCAAAGTCACCAATCCAGCATTAACGCGATTTTCGTCTTCCTGATTGTGGCGCATTAGTTCAAGGTACAAATCCGTTCCAAACTCATTTTTCCACCAAAGCAAGGCCTCTTCAGCTTGGTTTTCGCCGATATTCAGGAGCTTATTTGGAATTTCTCCATATAAATTCCCCGAAAGGACGATTAAATCTTCTTTGTATTTATGGATGATATTTTTGTCGATTCGCGGCACATAATAAAATCCTTCCGTATAAGCGATAGAAGACATTTTTGCCAAATTGTGATAGCCTTTCTTGTTCTTCGCCAGAAAAACTATCTGATAACCGTTGTCTTTTCGGGTTTTGTCTTTATGGTCTTCGCAGACAAAAAATTCACAACCAACAATAGGTTTTATTTCTTTTTCAGTGGGTTCATCGCCATTTTCAACAGCGGCTTTATTTTTGGCCTCCACCGATTTATTGTGGTAAAGGATGTCTCGTACAAAATGAAAAGCCCCCATTAAATTTGCATGATCGGTAATGGCAACGGCGGGCATTTTATTCTGAACCGTCGCTTTCACCAAAGCCGCCACGCTAATTGTCGATTGCAAAACCGAAAACTGGGTATGGTTGTGCAAGTGAACGAAGTCAACATCAACAAGGCTTTGCTGGGTTTGTTTTGTAATCGGAATTTGAACTTCCTGCGCTTTTTTGAATTGCTCGCGAATCGCTTCTGAAGCCGCTTTTAAATTGATATGTTTTAATCCAATTAACGGGATTTCATGTTTATTGTGTTCCTGAAAATCCCTTAGATATCCTGCTGGAACGTCGAGTTGTTCTTCGGTATAATTGCCACGGCGCACGAGTTCGAGGAAACATCTTGTTGTGGCTTCAACATCGGCAGTCGCGTTATGTGCTTCTGAAAAAGGAACGTTGAAAAGATATTGGTGCAATTCTGTTAATGTTGGCAATTTGAATTTTCCGCCACGTCCGCCCGGAAGCTGCAATAAAGAAGCGGTGACTTCTGTACATGTATCCAAAACCGGCATTTGTGTCATTTTCGAACCGACACCCAAACGGTAAAATTCAGCTCCCATGATGTTCACGTCGAAACCTAAATTTTGCCCGACGATGAATTTTGCTTTTGCTAAAACGGCATTAAACTTTTCGAGGACTTCGCTGAGCGGAATTCCTTCGGCTTGGGCCAATTCGGTTGAAATTCCGTGAATCCGCTCTGCATCATACGGAATATTGAAACCTTCGGGTTTTACGAGATAGTCTTGATGTTCGATAAGCGCACCGTATTCATCGTGCAACTGCCAGGCAATTTGTATGCAGCGCGGCCAGTTGGAAGAGTCGCTGATGGGTGCGTCCCAACGCTTTGGCAATCCGGTAGTTTCGGTATCGAAGATTAAATACATAGTTGATTTTGAAGGTTTTGCAAAGTAAAGTTATCCGCAAATTGGTTATTCAAAAATAGTTTTTTCTGTAGAAAAATAAGCGGGAAGTTATCAACAAAGCAACTATTATTGCCTTCATTATTTTGACCGCAAATTCTCAGATTTTTACATGGGAATTATACCGATTAATCGCTTTTAGCGGAATTATCGCAGATTTATATTCCTGCCTTTAATAAAAATGAAATCCTTACACCCGCAGCCAGTAACACAAACAAAAAAACCATTCTCCGGTTGAAGAATGGTTTTTATATGTGGTAAAAAAATAGTGTTATCGTCTAACAGTACATTATGCCAATTGTTGGATCAAATCCGGTGAATTGGGGATTAATATCCGCCTCTGTTTCCACCACCGCGGCTATCGCCACCTTTGTATCCACCTCCGCCACCGCGGTTGTCGCCGTAGCCACCACCACCGCCTGAACGGTTGCTTCCTCCGCCGTAACCTCCGCCACCGCCACGATTTCCACCGCCGCTGCCACCAAAACTACGTCTTTCTCCTTCTGGTTTCGGTTCTGATTTATTAACAACAATTGCACGACCCTGAACAGTAGCTCCATTCAATTCGTCAATAGCTTTTTGTGCTTCATCATCATTTGGCATCTCAACAAAGCCAAAACCTTTACTTCTTCCTGTGAACTTGTCAGTAATGATTTTTACTGTGTCAACGGCTCCGTAAGCCTCGAAAGATTCTCTTAAATCTGCTTCCTCAATACTGAATGGAAGGCTTCCAACAAAAATATTCATATGTACTATTTATTAATTACAACAAATATAGGCTTAATAAAATTGTAAAGCACTATGCGCTAAGTTATTTGTAAGTTAAAAAAAATATAAAATAAAACCGAATAGCAGAAATACCTAATTACAAAATCTAAAATAATATCCGTCAGATGCTTCGTGAGCTATATTCAAAACAGCGCCGTTTGAAGCTTAATAAATTGAGATTTATTGGGTTTCTGAGATTTAAAGAAAGTTAAACTTGGTAATCGTAAAATAAAAAACAGTTCCTGCTCCAATTGTAGCGTCGATTGTAATTTTTCCACCAAGACCTTCAACAAGTTTTTTAACGGTAGACAAGCCAATACCGCTCCCACGATTCCCAAAACGGTCTTCTGAGGTCAGTACTTCGAAGATATTAAAAATTTTCTCAAGATTTTCATCTGCAATACCTGGCCCGTTGTCTTTGATGAAAAATTCGTAGTATTCTTCTGATTCGGAGAAGCCAATTTCAATTTCGACCGTAGTCTTGTCATTGTATTTTATGGCATTGGCAATAAGGTTGATCAGGATTTGTTGCAAAGCTACCCTGTTGGTATAGACGGTTTTATCTTCAAATATCTTCTTGAAATTATATTGTTTATCATTATCAAGCAGCACAACCGTTTCGTCTACAAGCGCTTCCAAACTGAAAACAGATCTTTTTTCAACGAGAACAGCATCACTTTTGCTGTGTTCCAAAATTCCATCAACAAGATTGCGCAAAGTATTGGAAGAAACATCGAGCATTTCCATGAGCATTTTAGCCTCATCATCTAATTTGTCAGAATAATCGGAAAGTAAAATCTGCGTTAGGCTGGAAATATTATTAAGCGGCGATTTGATATCATGTGCTGCTACATTTGCGAATTTTTCCAATTCAAGATTTCTGGTTTCAAGATCTTTTGTGAATTTTTCGAGCAGCATTTTGCTTTTTCGGAGCTCAAAGAGACTTACTACCTGGTTGGAAAGTGCTTTTAATGTGGCAAGTTGTTCAGCGTCCAGTTCTTTCGGCTTATCGTCGATGACACATAAAGTACCCAACGCAAAACCGTCCGGGCTTACTAACGGTACACCGGTGTAAAAAATCACATGAGGTTCTCCCACAACCAGCGGATTATCGTGAAATCGTTCGTCAAGCCTGGAATCTTTTATCGTAAATATGTCATCTGGATCGATAATCGCATGGGCGCAAAAAGCATCTTTCCTATTGCTTTCTGACGAAGTGAGACCTACTTTTGATTTGAACCATTGTCGTTTTTCATCGATGAGCGTAATCGTAGAAATGGACGTTCCGCAAATTTGAGACGCCAACCTGGTGATATCATCATATTCCTCTTCGGGCAATGTGTCAAGAATCGAATACTCTTTTAAAGCTTTAAGCCTAAAAATTTCATTTTGAGGGATTGGGGGCGCTATCATTTTCTTTCTTTAAGTAAAAAACCATCCAAATTGGATGGTTTTTATGATATAAAAAAATATTTTTTATTATTGTAGAGGTATGTGATAGAAAACGCCTTCTTGGAAATTTACATTATCGTTAACGATTGTGCTTGTTCCTGTATATTTAGCGTTAAACTTGAATGTTCCTGACACAGTATGTTCCGTTGTATCATACTCATTAATCGTAATTCCAGCATTGCCTACACTATCACCATCAGGATATTCGCCAGGATCGGTTGCATAGACCAAAGCAAATCCTCCGTCTTCATATTCATAACTAACAAAAATATCATCGCTAACATCTGCTGTTGGTCCTAAAGTGAAAATCTCAGGGTTGAATTTTGTGATACCTTGATCGATTCTAAAAGGCATTTTTAAAGAAACAACTTCAAGTCCTTTATATGCAGAAATAATCAAATAACCTTCACTTGGATCGGTAGCAGGATCAGTAGCTTCAAAGTGAGCAGTTGTTACATCGGCTCTCCAAGCATAATTATCTTTTCTTCCCTGAAAACCTGGGTCGCTAAATTTCACATCTGATTCACATGACCAAAAAGCTACTGTTAATATAAAAATTGAGAAAAACTTTTTCATTAAAATATAAATTAAGATTGGGTAGTTGATGTATTTTGGATACAAAAATAGTTTTTAAAACGAAATATGCTAAAGAAAATTGAATAATTTCTCGGTAATTTGAAATATTTAACGAATAGTGCAAACAATAATACATTAAAAATCAGAAGCGAATTAGCAACAATCGAAAAAAAGTGTATCTTTGCACCCTTAATTAATCGAGGTCGTGTACCTCAAAATTTAATCTTAGATTATGTCTGTAAAAATTAGATTACAAAGACACGGTAAAAAAGGAAAACCTTTTTACTGGGTAGTAGCTGCTGATGCACGCTCAAAAAGAGATGGTAAATACCTTGAAAAAATCGGTACTTACAATCCAAACACCAATCCTGCAACCATCGATCTTAACCTTGACAGTGCTGTTCAATGGTTACACAATGGCGCACAACCAACTGATACCGCAAGAGCAATCCTTTCTTATAAAGGAGCGTTGTTGAAACACCACCTTGACGGAGGCGTTCGCAAAGGAGCGTTGACCCAGGAGCAGGCTGATGCTAAATTGGCTGACTGGTTAGACCAAAAAGCAGGTAAAGTTGATGCTAAAAAAGAAGGTTTGACTAAAGCACAATCAGATGCTAAAGCAAAAGCTTTGAAAGCAGAACAAGCTGTTAACGCAAAACGTTTAGCCACTGCGGCTCAAGCTGAAGCCGATGCTATCGCTGCTGAAGCTGCTGCAAATGCACCTGAAGTTGAAGAAACAGAAGAAGTTGCTGAAGTAGCTGCTGAGGAAACTCAAGCCGTTGAAGAAGCTCCTGCAACTGAAGAAGCTCCTGCTGCTGAAGAAAACAACGAAGAAACTCAGGCTTAATTTTTCCAGCGGTTCATGCGTAAAGAAGATTGTTTCTATTTAGGTAAAATCGCAAAAAAATTCAGTTTCAAAGGTGAAGTCCTTATCTATTTAGATACCGACGAACCCGAGTTATACGAAAATTTGGAATCAGTGTTTGTCGAATGCGGCAAACATCTGGTTCCTTTTTTTATTGAAAATAGTTCCCTGCACAAAAACGACTTTCTTCGCGTTCGTTTTGAAGACATGAACACCGAGGAAGACGCCGATGCTGTTATTGGCAACGCCGTTTACCTTCCCTTAAAAATGCTGCCGAAACTTAGCGGCAACAAATTCTACTTTCACGAAGTCATCGGATTTGAAATTGAAGACAAACGTTTAGGCGTTTTCGGAATAATACACGCCGTGAATGATTCGTCTGCCCAACCGCTTTTTGAAGTTTTGAATGGCGAAGTCGAAATACTTGTTCCAATGATTGATCATTTTTTGGTGAAGATTGACCGTGAAAACAAAAAGGTTATTATGAATTTACCGGAAGGCTTACTCGAAATGTATCTTTGATAATTAACAGTGAATAATTAATAATTTTTTTAGGAGCAATTTCCCGCTATCCGTTTCAATCTTTTGCTCCACTGCGTTTCACAAAAGGATTTCCACTACTATCGGGGCTAGGGCACATAAGTTCAACACACCATCATTATTAATTATTAATCAATTTGTTCCAATTCAAGCAATTTTCAGTTGAACAAGACAAATGTGCGATGAAAATCGGCACAGACAGTGTTTTACTTGGCGCGTGGACACCAATATACAACAATCCTTTTTCTGTTTTAGATATTGGCACCGGCACCGGAATTTTGTCATTAATGTTAGCCCAACGAACTTCTGCCGAACAAATTGATGCCTTGGAAATCGACGAAAATGCCTACGAACAATGCGTAGAGAATTTCGAAAATTCTCCTTGGGGCGACCGTCTTTTCTGTTTCCACGCTGGGTTGGATGAATTTATTGAAGAACCCGAAGATGAATACGACCTCATTATTTCCAATCCACCGTTCTTTTCTGAGGATTATTTCACCGGAAACGAACAACGTGACCAGGCGAGATTTCAGGACGCATTGCCGTTTGAGCATTTAATCGAAGCTGTTGATTTACTGCTTTCCGAAAACGGTATTTTCGCCGTTATCATTCCATACAAAGAAGAAAAGAAATTTCTGGATTTAGCATTCGAAGCTGAATTGTATCCGATGAAAATTACCCATACAAAAGGCACCGCAACTTCTGAAATTAAAAGAAGTCTAATGGCTTTCAGCAGAAATAAAACTGAAGATTTCCCTATTGACGAACTTATCATTGAGATTTCACGCCACAATTACACCCCAGAATATATTGCCTTGACAAAAGATTTTTATTTGAAAATGTAACCGCTTATTTTGAAAACTTCTAGCCTTTAAAAGACTGGAAACTTTCCCCAATACAGACAACCTTATTCTTATTTTCCATATTCACAATTTTTATTCCCATTTTCAAAATAATTTTACGAATTCGATTGAAATTATAACATTCGTTCACGGGATTGTTAAATTTCTTTCTGTAAATTTGCCACCATTAAACCAAAAAGCTTGTTATGAAACCAGATTTATTCCAATCGCCGGATTACTATTTGTTAGATGATTTACTGACCGAAGAGCACAAATTAGTGCGCGATGCCGCACGTGCTTGGGTAAAACGTGAAGTATCACCCATCATTGAGGATTATGCACAAAGAGCAGAATTCCCAAAGCAAATCATCAAAGGCCTTGGTGAAATTGGTGGTTTTGGCCCATATATCCCAGAAGAATACGGCGGCGCAGGACTTGACCAGATTTCCTATGGACTCATCATGCAAGAAATTGAAAGAGGTGATTCTGGCGTTCGTTCGACTTCATCAGTGCAATCTTCACTCGTAATGTACCCAATCTGGAAATACGGCAACGAAGAACAAAGAGTGAAATACCTACCAAAATTAGCAACAGGCGAGTTCATCGGTTGTTTCGGTTTAACAGAACCAGATCACGGTTCGAATCCAGGCGGAATGACGACAAACTTTAAAGACATGGGCGACCATTATCTATTGAACGGCGCCAAAATGTGGATTTCCAACGCACCTTTCGCAGACATCGCTGTCGTTTGGGCAAAAGACGAAAGCGGACGTATCCACGGATTGATCGTTGAACGCGGCATGGAAGGCTTCACTACTCCTGAAACACACAACAAATGGTCACTTCGTGCCTCTGCAACTGGCGAATTGATTTTCGATAACGTCAAAGTACCAAAAGAAAATTTACTACCTAACAAATCAGGATTGGGTGCACCGCTTGGCTGCCTTGATTCTGCAAGATATGGCATCGCTTGGGGCGCAATCGGAGCAGCAATGGACTGTTATGATACGGCTTTGCGTTATGCCAAAGAAAGAATTCAATTTGACAAACCTATAGCCGGAATGCAATTGCAGCAGAAAAAACTCGCCGAAATGATCACCGAAATCACTAAAGCACAATTGCTTACTTGGAGATTAGGCGTTTTGAGAAACGAAGGTCGCGCGACATCAGCACAAATTTCTATGGCGAAAAGAAACAACGTTGATATGGCCATTCACATTGCAAGAGAAGCCAGACAAATATTGGGTGGAATGGGCATCACTGGTGAATATTCTATAATGCGCCACAGTATGAACTTAGAATCTGTAATTACTTACGAAGGCACGCATGACATCCATTTATTGATTACCGGAATGGACATCACGGGGATTTCGGCTTTTAAATAGTATTAAACAATAACTAAAATCAATACAAAAAGCTTCCTGTTTCTGGGAAGCTTTTTTACTTTTACGAAAAAATTCACGCTATGAATACTGATTACATCAACAGCCGTATCGAAACGCAGAAAGACCAGTTGCTGCAGCATACTTTGTACCAAAAAATCCAGACACTTGACGATTTGAATTGCTTTCTTGAAAGCCATGTCTATGCCGTTTGGGATTTCATGTCCCTATTGAAAGCCTTACAATCCAAGCTTACTTGCACAACTACGCCATGGTTTGCTTCCGAGAATCCAGAAACACGTTATCTTATTAATGAAATCGTTCTGGCGGAAGAAAGTGATCTTACGCTTGACGGTAGAAGACAAAGCCATTTTGAAATGTATGTCGAAGCCATGCAGGATTTAAAAGCCGATACAACGCAATTGGATGCTTTTTTGAAAAATGTCATCAGCATGCAAAATATTTTTGTTTCGATCAAAAACAGCCGTTTACATCCCGACATCAAAGCTTTCCTAGATTTTACGTTCCGTGTCATCGAAGAAGGAAAACCGCACCAAATTGCCGCAGCATTTACCTTTGGAAGAGAAGATTTGATTCCGGCGATGTTTACAGAAATCCTGAAAAACTTCAAGTCTAATTTTCCGGAAACCAATCTCGACAAACTGATTTATTATTTTGAAAGGCATATCGAATTAGATGCCGACGATCACGGTCCGAAAGCCTTGGAAATGGTCAGCACACTTTGCGGTAACAATGCTGCAAAATGGAAGGAAGTCGAAGAAATTTCTGTTTTAGCTCTTGAAAAACGCATCGGTTTGTGGAATGCCATTCAAGAGAAAATTGCACTGAAAATGGAACCCGCATAAAACTGAAAACTATTATTTTGCGTAGGTATTTCTTAGTAAAACATATAAAGATGAACTTACTTAAAAAATGTGCAAAGCTGCTTTTCGTTTTGCTTTTGGTATCTTGCTCGGGCGGCATTGACGACAGCGAATCTGCCTACGTTCCACCAATAACACAACCTACGGCGCGAACCATTAAATATCTTGCTTTAGGAGACAGTTATACAATTGGACAAAGTGTTTGTGAAACTTGTCGTTTTCCGGAACAATTGAAAACAATGCTCGCCGGAAGCATCGACGCCAATTATAACCTCAAAATAGTGGCGCAAACGGGCTGGACAACCACCAATTTAAAAACGACAATTGCACAAGTTGGATTACCTAATGATTATGACTTGGTGACGCTCTTAATTGGCGTCAACAACCAATACCAACAGAAAGCCTTTTCAATATATGAGCAGGAATTTCCTGAATTGCTCAATACAGCCATAAACTTGGCGAAAGGCGATAAAAACCACGTAATTGTAGTTTCGATACCGGATTATGCTTATACACCTTACGGCATGAGCACAGGAAATCAGGCACAGATTTCTTCGGAAATTGACCAATATAATGCCTTTGCTAAAAATTATGCTGAGCAGAATGGTGTAAAATTCATTGACATTACACCCATTACAAGACAAGGATTGGACAACACCACACTCGTCGCTTCAGACGGATTGCATCCTTCGCAATTGGCGTATGCTAAATTTGTAGAGTTGTTATTTCCCGTTGCGAACGCTCTTTTGCAGGAGTAGTTTTCTGTAGATAGTTAAATGTTGTGTGCGAATTACAACTTACTTTTTAATACTCCGGAGCGAGTTCTAGTTCTAGTCCGTCGAACGCTTCCTTAATTGGGATTTGACAACCTAATCGGCTGTTGGATTTTACATAAAAAGCTTCAGACAACATCGCTTTTTCCTCATCACCCATTTCCGGCAACGGTACATCGTTGAGCACGTAACATTGACAAGAAGCGCACATCGCCATGCCGCCACAAGTGCCTTCAACAGGTAGATCATAGGCTTTGCAGAGTTCCATGATGTTCATGGACATATCAGTTGGTGCTTGTAGTTCGTGAATAGTGCCTTCGCGGTCAGTAATTTTAATGATAATGTCTTGTGCCATTTTATTCTCTTTTACAATAATGATCTGAATGTTCTACCGGATATTTCTTGTCAAGGTCGATGTTATTGAAACTCGAATTATTTCCCCACGAAAAGTACTTTTCATAAAACGGAAGGAATTTATTGGTCTTTATATGCGCTAAGAAATAGATTTCATGTTCTTTTTCCTTCATTCCCATTTCATAAAACAGAAGATCATGTTCTTTAATGCCAAGTGAGTTGAAATACTGTTTTATCCTAAAATATTCGCAAACATTTCCGCTTTCGAGCCTTCCGGCAAAATAAAAAGGCATGAACCACCCAATTACATAGCAACTTCCTGAAATGATTTTTCCAATGATATAAAATTTAAACTCGTACCATTTAGAAACCGGAATATCATAAACATTCATGATTTGAAGTACTTCTTTTCTGTGAAACCATTCGTCTATTTCAATCTGGCGAATTGCTGCCTTTTCAGAAACATCTTTCACTGAACCCGCATGCCCTTGATAAGCAAAAGCGGCAGCCTTTTCGGCAGAATATGCTTTTTGCAACAAATCGGTCAACGCAGGATGATTCAGTTTCATTAATCTATTGACTTTACAACTTGTTTTTCGGCTTCTTTTCGTGTACCGTCAAAACCATCAACGCCAGAAACCGTGGTATACTTCATTACATATTTCTTGCCCGGATTCATTCGTTGGTAAATGCTTTGACACATTAAAGTCGCTTCGTGGAAACCACAAAGGATCAATTTTAATTTTCCGGGATAGGTATTGACATCGCCGATCGCGTAAATACCTGGAATATTAGTTTGGTAATCTAAAGCGTTGTTGACTTTGATTGCATTTTTTTCAATTTCGAGTCCCCAATTGGCTATCGGACCAAGTTTTGGAGATAGTCCGAAAAGCGGAATAAAATAATCGGTTTCAATTTTGCGATGT
Organism: Flavobacterium sp.; assembly: GCA_029946065.1. Lineage (GTDB taxonomy): Bacteria > Bacteroidota > Bacteroidia > Flavobacteriales > Flavobacteriaceae > Flavobacterium. The sequence goes on along the minus strand of JAQSDU010000019.1, from coordinate 112,614 downwards.
GCTCCTTTGTCATCTTCAGTATCGACAGATTCTAAATGTTCTGCGCCATTGAGTCCGACAACTTCTGCCGGAGTAATCAATTTTATTTTGCCTTCGTTTTTGAGTTCTTGCACTTTGTCAACAGAATCCAATGCGCCGCGAAATTCGTTTCTTCTGTGGATTAATGTTACTTCGGAAGCGACATTGGAAAGAAAAATACTCCAATCTAAAGCCGAATCACCGCCGCCGGCAATCACGACTCTTTTGTTGCGGAATTGCTCCGGATCCTTAATGAAATATTTCACGCCTTTGTTTTCATAAAATTCAATATCTTCTATGAGTGGCTTCCTTGGTTCAAAGCTGCCCAAACCGCCAGCAATTGCTATGGAATTGGCGTGGTGTTTTGTGCCGAGGTTGGTTGTAACGATGAACGTTCCGTCTTCGAGGTGTTCTATGGTTTCTGCGCGTTCGCCCAAAGTAAATCCGGGTTGGAATTGCTTGATTTGCTCCATTAAATTGGTTACCAAATCGCCAGCCAAAACTTCCGGAAAACCAGGAATATCGAAGATTGGCTTTTTCGGATACAACTCAGATAATTGTCCGCCCGACTGTGGCAAGGCATCAATGATATGGCATTTGAGTTTTAGCAATCCTGCTTCAAATACAGCAAAGAGTCCGGTTGGACCTGCGCCGATGATGAGTATGTCTGTTTCTATCATGAATTAAAGTCTCAAAGTTGAAAGTTAAAAGTCGAAAGGAAGAATTTGCCGACTTTGACTTTTGACTGGTTTACGCGTTAGATTTGAAATTAAAAGGAGGACAGCCGGTGGCTGTCAGGTATTCTTCTTTCTCGTCTGTTCTGCGTTAGGGATTGAGGCGGTATCCTTTTTCCCGCTTCTTTAGAGGGGAAAAGATTAAGCCGAAAGCCCGACGTTGTTGTTGCAGGAAATTTGTCGTGAATTTACAAGTTCCACAACAAGGAAACGCCCTAAAACAATTACTACACTAGGAAATATTCACAACCGTTTCGATTTGCGGTGCGAATTTCTTGATGGTCGTTTCCACGCCGGCCTTGAGTGTCATTTGGTTGACGCTGCAACTGATGCAAGCGCCTTCAAGGCGAACGGTGACATGTTTGTCGTTTTCGATACCGATGAGCTTGATGTCACCGCCGTCGGAATTTAGGAACGGACGGATTTCTTCGAGCGCTTTTTCGACGTTTTGTGTTAATTCTTCTGTTGTCATATTACTAATGTATCAATTAGAAAATTAGAAAATTAGAAAATTTATACATTTTCTCATTATCTAATTTTCTCATTATCAAATTATCTAATTCTTCTTCACTGCCGAACAGCCCGCCATTGTTGTAATCTTGATGGCTTCGGTTGCGGGTAAATTTTCATTTCGGTTAACCGTTTCTTGAACGACATTTCTAGTAATCTCTTCGAAAACGCCTTCGATAACTGAAGCGGTTTGCAAGGCTGCGGGACGACCGTAATCGCCAGCTTCGCGGATGGATTGTACGATTGGCACTTCGCCTAGAAATGGAACCCCAAGATCTGCGGCGAGATTTTGCGCGCCTTCTTTGCCGAAGATATAATATTTGTTTTCTGGTAATTCTTCGGGCGTGAAATAGGCCATGTTTTCTATGATTCCCAAAACGGGAACATTGATGCTTTCCGATAAGAACATCGAAACACCTTTTTTTGCATCGGCTAAAGCTACGGCTTGCGGCGTGCTTACAACAACGGCGCCGGTAATTGGAAGCGATTGCATGATCGACAAATGGATGTCGCCAGTTCCCGGCGGTAAATCGATGAGCATGAAATCGAGTTCGCCCCAATCGGCATCAAAAATCATCTGGTTTAATGCTTTTGAAGCCATTGGTCCTCGCCAGATAACGGCTTGGCTTGGTGCGGTAAAGAATCCTATGGAGAGGATTTTGACTTCGTAGCTTTCGATGGGTTTCATTTTTGATTTGCCATCAACATTAACGGATATTGGCTTCGCAGATTCAACATCGAACATGATTGGCATTGATGGCCCATAAATATCTGCATCGAGAATACCGACAGAAAAGCCCATTTTTGCCAATGTTACGGCTAGATTAGCGGTTACTGTTGATTTTCCGACGCCGCCTTTTCCGGAAGCTACCGCAATGATATTCTTGATTCCGGGAATGGATTTTCCTTTGATTTCGTTGGGTTTTTCGGGTGTCTCGACTTTGGTGTTGATTTTGATTTTCGCTTCGGCGGATACTTTTTCCAAAATCGCCTTGCGGATGTCGTCTTCTGCGCGTTTTTTGATGTGCATCGCCGGTGAATGGAGCAATAAATCAACAACGACTTCATCTCCGAACGTGAGCACATTGGCAATGGCACCGCTTTCGACCATATTTTTTCCTTCGCCTGCAACCGTGATGGTTTCTAGTGCTTTGAGGATTTCTTTTCTGTCTAATTTCATATTGTTTTCTGTTGTCTTATTAAGACTAAATTCAGATTACAAAGATAATACGAAAAGTTGTGAATGTAAAGGAATTGTATTGGATTTGTTGATGGTATGATTGCGTTTACAATACTTCCCTCCCATTACTGAATACTACCTACTGCACCTCGGGCATCCAAAAATGCTTTTCAAAATCAACAACCTGATTGTCAGTCACTTCAATTCCTTCATTCTCGAGCAATTGTTGCATTAAATTCGTACCGTCAAAATGATGTTTTCCGGTGAGTAGTCCAAAGCGATTGACAACGCGGTGTGCTGGAACATCTTCTCGGTTATGCGCGCCGTTCATCGCCCATCCGACCATTCTTGCAGATTGTGCGGAGCCTATAGCTTTTGCAATTGCCCCATAAGAAGTGACTTTCCCATAAGGAATTTGCCTTGCTATCGCGTAAACTTTTTCGAAGAAATTGTCGTTAGCCGGATTCGGAATTTTTACCATTTTACAACCGTATTTTTTTGAACCATAAAAGCATTAAAAAAATTAAGAAAAGTTTTAATAACTCTTAATCCGTCAATGCCTTTAAATTTTCTCATCGTACACTACCCGTAATAAAACTCAAGAATGTTAATAAGTGACAATATCGAAACCAAGGCAGTTATCGTACCGATAATATAATTCATGTTTTTTAATAGAAATTTTGATTTGTTTTCCATCGTCTTAAAAAAAGCGATATAACAGTAAAAAGCAGCGAATGCACCGAGTCCGGAACCCATTACAAATGTATAAATAAAAGGCTTGTCAAAGAAAAACCAGTTGTAAGTCGCCAGGGTCACGCTCACAAAAACATAAAACGGAATTGGAAAAAAATTCAAAGCCGAAAGCAGCATTCCAAGAAAAAAACGACTTTTTTTACTATGTAGTTTTTCTACTTCCTTAACAGGTTTCGGACGGTTCGCCCACCAGAAAAAATAAATAGTCAAAATCAGAAAAATAGCCAATCCGACCTCTCTTAAAAGAATTACGATTTGCGGATTATTATCGATATATCTTGCAAAAAGCACCGCCACCAATGTCTGTATCAAAATTACCAATGTCGCACCCGCCGCAAACACCAAAGCCCTCGTTCTTCCTTCGTTAAGGCTGACTTTCGCTGCAGTCATATTGATTAATCCTGGTGGAATTATACCAACCGACGACGTTATGAATCCGAGAAAAAGCGGCAACGCATAACCCATTTTACTTTATTTTGAATCGAATATACGTAATCGCCTTATTAACTTCCAAATATTGCTTTTCGTAAAAAGTCTGGATACCGGTCACTTCCTCCGGACTGCCTTCATTCTTATATATGTTATGGTTGGCATACAACACTTCATGGCCTTCGCCGTGCAGCACACCCAAAGTATAACCGTGCATGAATTCGCTGTCGGTTTTGAGATTCATGACGCCGCCTTCCTTTAAAACTTTTTTATAAAGTTGTAGAAATTCACCATTCGTCATCCTATGTTTGGTGCGCTTGTATTTGATTTGTGGATCAGGAAAAGTGATCCAAATTTCATCGACTTCATTTTCGGCGAAAACGTAATCGAGCAGTTCAATTTGCGTGCGAATAAAAGCGACATTGCGCATTCCGTCCTCTACGGCAGTTTTCGCACCACGCCAGAAACGCGCACCTTTGACGTCTATTCCGATGAAATTTTTGTTTGGATATTTTTCGGCTAAACCGACAGAATATTCTCCTTTTCCGCAGCCTAATTCTAAGACAAGCGGATGGTTATTTTTGAAAAAATCGGTATTCCATTTTCCTTTTAGCGGAAATAGCCCTCCTGTAACTTCTTCTCTTGTCGGTTGAAAAACATTTTCGAATGTCTCGTTTTCCTTGAATCTTTTTAATTTATTTTTACTTCCCACGATATTGTTTAATATTTTGGTAAAATTACGGAAATATAAAATACCTCAAATAGTTTTATCTTTAGCTTTTAGAATTTGACAATCTTTGCGGCTTTTTGGCTTTGCGAGATTTAATAAAAATGATCGCAAAGAAAAACAAAAGTATTGAGAACTACTCCTAAAAACATTCTAGTCGCCCCTTTAAATTGGGGTTTAGGACACGCCACCCGTTGTATTCCGATAATCCGTGCATTGGAAGCGGAAGGATTTCGCCCGATTCTGGCCTCGGATGGAGCCGCTTTGGAAATGCTGAAAAAAGAGTTTCCACACCTGAAGTCTATCGAATTACCATCATACGAAATTACTTATGCCAAAAACGGCCGTAATTTTAAATGGAAAATGATTGCCGGACTCCCAAAAATGGTTACTGCTATTTTGAATGAAAAACGGACTGTCAACCAATGGATTTCGGAACATCAGCTTGACGGCATTATTTCTGACAACCGTTTGGGCGTTCGCAGCAAAAAGATTCCATCTGTTTTTATTACGCACCAGCTCAATGTTCTTACTGGAAATACTTCAAAACTAACCAGTGAAATGCACCAGTTCATCATCAAAAAATTCCACGAATGTTGGGTGCCTGATTTTGAAAAAAAACCCAACCTGACCGGAAAACTCGGCCATCTTAAAAAAACAAATTTAAAGATCAAATATATCGGTCCGTTGAGCCGTATCAGGAAATTGAATATCCCTCAGAAATATGATTTAATGGTCATTTTGTCTGGACCTGAACCACAAAGAACAATGCTTGAAGAGAAGATAAAAACCGAACTAATGCAGTTTAATGGAAAAGTGGTTTTTATTAGCGGAATAATCGAAGCAGAACAGCTATCAACGATCAAAGACAACGTGAAATACTACAATTTCATGAATTCTGAACAACTTGAAAAAACGTTTAACGAAAGTAAATTAGTGCTTTGCCGTTCGGGCTATACTACGATTATGGATTTGGCACAATTAGGCAAAAAAGCATTTTTTATTCCAACACCAGGACAGTATGAACAAGAATATCTTGCCAAAAAATTAAAGGAAAGAGGCATTGTTCCTTTTGCAAAACAAAACAAGTTTAAGATGGAAAACTTATGGGAAGCAGAGGTCTATTCCGGATTTTCAGTAATCGAAAATACCATCGACTGGCATCTGTTATTCCGCCTTTTCGATGGTGAATGAAAATTCTGAGCCGCTGCCATATTGGCTTTCGATATAAATTTTCTCGTCATGTGCTTCTATAATGTGTTTGACAATCGACAATCCGAGACCGGAGCCGCCTTCTGCCCTTGCGCCGCTTTTGTCAACACGATAAAACCTTTCAAAAAGTCTTGACAAATGGTGCTTCTCGATACCTTCGCCGTTGTCATTAACACGCACAATTACTTTATTATTGGCAATATCTTCGATACCGACTTCTGTTGAACCGTCATTTCTACCATATTTAATAGAGTTCACTACAAGATTCGTAATGACTTGCTGGATTTTTTCCTGATCCCCAAAAACCATAATCGGCTTGGCATATTTGTTGTCGAAAGTTAAGATGATGTTTTTCTTTTCTGCTTCCATTTCGAGTAAATCGAAGACATTTTGCACCACTTCAACAATATTAAATTTAGAAACTGTGAGGTTCAAATCGCCCGATTCGAGTTTGGTAATCATGTCTAAATCCTGTACGATAAAAATAAGTCTTTCGACACCTTTTTCAGCCCTTTGTAAGTATTTTTTTCGAATGGTTTTGTCGTTCATCGCGCCGTCTAGCAACGTTAAAAGATAGCCTTGTACCGTAAATAATGGCGTTTTAAGTTCATGCGACACATTGCCTAAAAATTCGCGGCGGTATTCCTCGCGGACTTTTAGTGTTTCGATCTCCATTTTCTTGTCGGTGGCGAATTTCTTGACTTCTTTGGTCAATGTCGCCATATCGGTTGTAATTGGCTGTTTGCGAAAAGAGCTGGCTTCCAAAAATGACACGTCATCATAAATTTTCTTCACACGCCTGTAAATAAAAACCTCAACGCGGTATTGAATGACAAAAAACGAAAAAATGTAAAGCGAAAACGCAAATGCGAGCGCAAATGCAATCAGGTTATTTTGCGATGGTTTAAAGAAAAAATAACCCAAAATGGATACAAAACCAGTAGCAAACAGCGTGATGTATAACGCCGATTTTATGGCAAACTTGTATGTTTTTTTAAAGTTTAGGCTCATTTTTGAAGTTGCAAAGTACCAAAGTTACAAAGGTGAAAAGTTTTTGGCACTATAAAATCATTAAACCTCAAATTTATAACCAACTCCTTTAATGGTTTTAAAAAAGTCGTCACCGATTTTTTCTCTTAGTTTTCTGATATGCACGTCAATAGTTCTGCCGCCGACTATCACTTCATTGCCCCAAACTTTATCGAGAATCTCTTCGCGTTTGAATACTTTTCCGGGTTTTGATGCGAGTAAGTAAAACAGTTCAAATTCTTTTCTTGGCAAAATAATCTCGACACCGTCTTTGATGATTTTATATTCTTCGCGGTTGATTTCGATGCCGCCAACGTTGAGTGTGTCTGAATTTTGTTCTTCCCCTTTTAATCTTCGCAACAGTGCTTTTACCTTGCTAACGAGCAGTTTTGGCTTGATCGGTTTGGTAATATAATCGTCGGCACCGGCATCAAAACCGGCAACTTGCGAGTAATCTTCGCTCCTTGCTGTAAGGAAAGTGATAATGACATTTTGCAGTTCCGGCATTTTTCGGATGAGTTCTGTTGCCTCCATTCCGTCCATTTCGGGCATCATGACATCCATAATGATGAGTTGGGGTAATTCTTTTTTAGCTTTTGCGACCGCTTCCCTACCATTCACGGCTGTGATGATCTGATAACCTTCTTGTGCCAAGTTATACCCTACAATTTCGAGGATGTCGAGTTCATCGTCAACCAAAAGAATCTTGATGTCTTTTTTCTTCATAATTGCAAAATTTATATGATTTGCGATTGTAAATGTAAATATAAAACACTTCGGTAAACAGCCGTTAACTGTAATTTAATTGCTTAACATTTTGATAATATTAAGAACACCTAAACGTAACGGCCGATTAACGGAAACTTTACAAAACAACAGTTCCTTTGCAAAAAATTAAACAACATAAAATGAAACTCAAATTATTATTGATCACGTTGTTCATCTTTGCTGCGTCGTTCGCACAAAACAAAGGTACGGTTTCCGGCATTATTTCGGATAAAGATTCAAATAATGAGGCGCTGCCCTTCGCCAATGTAATGTTAAAAGGTACAAGTGTTGGCACTACTACAGACATCGAAGGAAAATACAGTTTAAATGTCGAAGCCGGCGACCATGTTCTTGTAATCAGTTTTGTTGGCTATGAAACACTGGAATTTCCGTTTACTATAAAAGCGAACGAAACCCTTGAAATTAACAAAACTATCGGCTCAGGTAGTGTCACGCTTCAAGATGTAGTACTGACAACAACGGTAAACAAGGAAAAAGAATCAGCCCTTTTATTGGACCAAAAAAATGCTGTTCAAATTAAGCAAAGCATTGGCGCCCAAGAAATGTCGAGAAAAGGCGTTAGCGATGTGGCTACTGCCGTAACCAAAACTACCGGAATCACCAAACAAGAAGGTTCGGGGAATATTTTCGTTAGAGGATTGGGTGACCGTTATAACTCAACCACTATGAACGGATTGCCAGTTCCATCAAATGATCCGGGAAAAAAGAATCTAAACCTAGAGATTTTTACAACCGATATTGTCGAATCAATTGGCATTGATAAAGTATATAACAGTAAATTGTATGGCGATTTTGCTGGCGGAAATGTTGACATTGTATCTAAAGATTACAAAGGTAAAGGATTTTTAAAATTAGATGTTGGCTCAAAAGTGAATACAAACGCGCTTTCAGAAGATGATTTTAGACTTCAAAAAGGACCGAGCAGTTCTGGATTTAGCAATGTTACTATTCCGAGCAATGCGCTTACAAGTTACAAATTCAATTCGCTGCAAACCGAATCAAAAAATCCGATTGCAGGTTCGTTTAACCTTGCTGGCGGAAAATCTTTTAATGTTGGTGAAGAAGGAAAATTAAACTTATTTGCAACCGTTGGTTTCGACAATGATTATTCTTCAAGAAGCGACGGAACTGCAAAAGGTGGCGTTAACGGGAGTGGTGTTATCAACAGAGATTATCAAAAATACACCCTTGTAAGCTATAACACCAATACGACAGCAATGGGTAATGTTGGCTATAAAATAAACGCCAACAATAAGCTTAATTTTAATACACTTTTCATCAATACAAGCGGACAATCTACCGAAGAATATACCGGATATATTGTTGATATTGCTAACGACGGTAATGGCTTGATTCGCCGTTTTAAATATGACAAAAACAGCTTGTGGATCAATCAATTGTTAGGTGATCATCAGTTAAGCGAGCGGTCTAAATTAAATTGGGGTGTTTCATACAACACAATTACCGGCAAACAACCAGATAGGGCGCAAAATACTTTTAGAAAAGAACCAACTGGCTATGTGCTTTCTAGTATTTCTGCTGCAGATAACCACCGATATTTTCAAAACTTAAAAGAAGATGAATTGGCAGTAAACGCATCTGTAGACTATAAAATTGTTAAAACAGCCGAAGGCGATTACAAAGGAAAAATAACGGTAGGATATTCTGGAAGGTCAAAAAAACGTGATTTTGAAGCTACACAATTTAACTTCAAAGCCAGCAGCGCCGTAACCAATACTATCGTTGATCCTAATAATTTGGATTTGTTTTACAACCAACAAAATTTTGCAAACGATTATTTTGAAATTTCAACATTCAAAGGTGGTTCACAAGTACCAAATGCCACCAAGCCACAATTTTATAATGGCGATTTAATGATAAACGGCGGTTATGTAAATACCGAATACAAATTCAATAAATTGAGTGGCGTTTTAGGTTTAAGGGCCGAATCTATAATTCAAAAAGTAGCATGGAATACTTCTTTGGATCCTAATGGGGATGATGACCAATTGGATAAATTTGCATTTCTACCAAGTTTAACTTTGAAGTATGAATTGAACGAAAAACAAAATTTGCGATTCGGATTCAGTAAAACCTATACTTTACCACAATTTAAAGAAAGAGCACTTTTTGTATATGAAGAAGTGAATGAAGCGAAATTTGGAAATCCAGATTTGTATGCCTCAGACGACTATAATGTGGATATAAAATGGGAAATGTTCCCGAAAAGCGAAGAACTCATTTCATTCACTGCTTTTGGAAAATACATCCAAAACCCAATTAATGAAGTTACAATTCTTTCTTCAACAAATGACGTTTCCTACATTAACACAGGTGATTATGGTTATGTTGCGGGTGGAGAAGTCGAATATAGAAAGCAAATTTTTAATTTCGGCGAAAGCAATGCTAAAAAATTGTCTGCCGGTATTAATGCTTCTTATTTATATACCAACCAAAAATTAAGCGATGTTAAAGTCGCAAAAGAGACCGCTTATAATGTAGCTTTTACCGAAAAAGAAACCGGACTTACGGGCGCTTCTGATTTGTTACTAAATGCTGACATTTCTTACTTAAACGAGTGGAATGAAAAACAAAGTAACTTCATGACTACACTAGCTTATACCTATTTTTCAGACCGAATCTACTCCATCGGAACTAACGATATGGGCAATCAGGTTGACAAAGCTTTCGGCTCATTAGATTTTATTGCCAAATCAAAGTTGAATAAACAAATCGGACTTGGATTGGTCGTGAAAAATATTCTAGACCCAACAATCAACAGAGTTCAAGAAAATAATTCAGGCGATGTAAATGTGCTATCCTACAAAAAAGGACTGACATTAAGTTTAAATATCAATTATCAATTTTAACAAGAAACGTACTAACAACGGGCGTTCCTTTTAGAAAACATTAACGCAAGTAAACTTAAATTAAGCTAACCTTGACATTGAATTAACATTGCGTTTCTAAAGTTGCCCCACCTTTGCAAAAATTAAATTTTTAAAATAAATACAATGAAAAAATCAATCGTAAAATTATTCGGAATTTTTGCTGTAACAGCAACAATACTTACGGGATGTTCATCCTCTGACGACAGTTCTTCTTCTTCTACATTTCAATTGGATGCCAATAACTTTCAAGGAAATATTGAAGATGGTGAAGTAATACTTAATGCCAACACTGTTTACAAATTAACAGGCGCACTTATTGTAAAAGAAACAGCAACTTTAACAATTCCTGCAGGAACAGTTATTGAAGGAATTAACGGAACATCTTCTTATATTGCTGTTGCTCAAGGTGGAAAAATCAACGTCAACGGAACTGCTTCAAACCCAGTAGTAATGACAAGTGGATTGGCAACGAAAGCTGCTGGAGATTGGGGTGGACTTGTAATTTGTGGAAAAGCACCAATTAATGATGTTTCCGGTGGTACTGCTACAGCTTCATCAGAAGTTGCAGGTTTAACTTATGGTGGAACTATCGCTAACGATAATTCTGGTTCAATAAAATATTTAAGAGTTGAATATGCTGGTGCTTCATTTAGTGCTACAAAAGAATTCAACGGTGTATCATTATTTGGTGTTGGTTCTGGAACAACATTTGAATATGTACAAGCATTTCACGGTGCTGATGACGGATTTGAATTTTTTGGAGGTACAGTAAACACTTCAAACTTGGTTTCAATTGGTAACGAAGACGATCAATTTGACTGGACTGAAGGTTGGAATGGAACCAATACCAACTGGTATGGTAAATTAGATTTTGGTAAAGGAAACAGAGGTATTGAAGCAGACAACTACGAATTTGGATTTGCTAATACACCAATCTCAAACCCAACAATTACCAACCTTACTTTAATTGGTGCCGGAAGTACTGCTGACGCGACTGTTTATACAGAGAACAATGGTTTAAAATTGAGAAGAGGTACAAGAGGAATTTTTACCAATGTTGTATTGAGCAGCTGGAAACAAGGTTTCAATGTTGAAAATGATGAAACTGTTGCCAATATCGCTGCTGGAAGCCTAAAAGCTACCAATGTAAACTTCATTGCAGACGTTGCTGCAAAATCTAAAGGAACGCTTACTGTCGTAGCGCCAGAAACAGTTGGTGCTACTGTAGATGTAACTGCTGTATTTACTGAAGGTGCTGCAACAGGCGCTGGAAACGGTATTGGAGCCCCAACATGGGCTGCTGGTTGGACTGCTGGTTTCTAAGTAAAAAACCTTATAAAATCAACAATCCCCGTTTTCTGAAAAATTTAGGAAACGGGGATTATTTTTGGCATTACTTTTGAAATATTTTTTATACATTTACAAAATCAAATCCCAATGATGCCAAAAAACTACTTTTATATTATCTTACTGTTGTGTTGTTTTTTTACTGTTGGCGCCCAAGCTCAGGAAAACAAACCGTTGCAACCTAGTACCACGGAATTGAGTTTCTACCCAAACCCGGTGAGTAATGGTAAGATTTATATTACTTCCAAAACTTCATTGGAAAAAGAAATCGCTATTTTTGATGTTTTAGGCAAATTGGTTTTCGAACAAAAGACAGCCAATAAAGAGTTGAACATCTCTACATTATCTCCTGGCGTTTACATCATCAAGATCAAGGAAGGCGAAACTACCGCCACAAGAAAACTGATTGTCAAGTAATTATTATTTTTATTTGTTACAATTTAATGTTTTTTTCACATGGTTTGTTTTAGATAAAACAAATTACTTGTTATCTTTGCACAATAATTTTTATTAAAAACTAAGAAATGAAAAAACTTTACACTTTACTATTGTTAGCATTAACTACTGTGTCATTTGGTCAGGTATTTACTGATAACTTAAATTATGCCGACGGTGCTTTACTCATTGATAATGGGTGGACAGCACAGAGTGGAGCAGGCACTAATTCTATTGATGTTGGTGCATCAAATGGTTTATCTTATGCAGGCTATTCAGGATTAACTGGAATAACCGCATCAGCTGAAGGAAACGCTGCATTACTTGATAATACAGGCGAAGATGTTAACAAACCGTTTGCTGCAAGTGTTACTTCTGGAACTCTGTATTATTCGTTTTTAGTAAATGTAAGTTCTCCAAGCGATATTGCTACTGGCGGCTATTTTACAAGTTTAGGAAATGGCACTACAAATTTTGCTGCAAGAATTTTCGTACGCCCTTCAACTACTCCAGACAAGATTAACTTTGGCGTATCAAATACATCAACTGGTACCTATGGAACAACTGATTTTGATTTAAATACTACCTACTTAATTATTGTAAAATATGATGTTGCGGTTGCAGGCTCTGTTAGCCTATGGGTAGAAACCTCAGGAGTTCCTTCTACTGAAGCTGCCGCTGGAACTGCTGAAGCTACTGCTTCAGGTGGTGGTTTAGCTACAATTGCTGGTGTTTATCTACGTCAATTTGCATTAACACAAAACATCACTATTGATGGTTTATATGTAGATGCTGGTTGGTTTGGTAATACACCTCCTCCAACATGTCCTTTGGCTTTTCAAGCTGCTACAAAAGTTTGCGATGCTATTACTGGAGGAACTGATACTTACACTGTAACAATTCCTTTTATAGGAGGTGCGACAGGCACATACAATCTTAACGCCGATTCAGGAACTATAGGCGGAGACAATCCAAGCACTACTGCTTCTGGAAATATCATTATTACAGGATTAAGCGAAGGCACTAATCTTGTTTTTACTGCTAATGGCGGTGACTGTAACCTTACTGTTAATGTAACTTCTCCAAACTGTACGCCACCACCTACAGGTGTTGCACTACCTTTTTCTGAGCAATTTGCTTATGCTGAAGGTGCCGCTTTAGGAGGACAAACAAACTGGGCTAACATAAATACTGGTGATGATATTTTGACAACAGCAGGAAATCTTAGTTATACAGGGTTGGCTGAAGTTGGAAACTCTATCTCTTTTGCCGGAAGCGGAATCGATACTTTCTTGACTACAAGTGATGTAACAAGTGGTACCGTTTATTACTCTTTCCTAACGAATATAAGTTCAATGACTGGTGTAACTGATCCTAATGGTGGTTATTTTGCTGGTCTTGGATCAAGCACAACTACATTCGGAGCAACTTTATGGACTAAGCAAGTTGATGATACCAATTTTAATTTTGGTGTTGAAGTTAGGACTGCTAATGCAGCAAATACAACCTGGACTCCAGATGCTTACCAAACTGGCCAAACTTACTTTGTTGTTGTAGCTTATACTTTTGGTGCTGATGCTGCTGATGATTCGGTTAACCTTTGGATCAATCCAGTTGTTGGATCTCCAGAACCTACAGCTACTATAACAGACACACACACTGCTACAGATTTAGCCACAATCAACAAGTTTTTCTTTAGACAAGATAGTGCTACAGAAACGCCTTCTTTACAAATCGATGCATTAAGAATCGGTACTACATGGGAAGAAGTAACTGGCACTAATTTAGGAATAAACAACTCTAACATTGCAGGCCTAAAAGTATATCCAAACCCAGTAACCAACGGTAAATTATTCATCGAAACTTCAGCAAATGCTGAAAAAGCGGTTGTAGTTTATGATGTATTAGGCAAAGTGGTTCTAAATACAAAAACTGTTACAAGCGAAGTAAACGTGTCAAGCCTTAAAGGTGGCGTTTATATCGTTAAGATTACTGAAGATGGCAACACTGCTACAAGAAAATTAGTTATCAGATAATTAGTTTTTATTTTATAAAGAAAAGCATCCTTAACGGGATGCTTTTTTATTTTAATTACTTTTGTAAAAAAAATCCTTGCTTACCCATTCCGACATATTCACCATCGCTTCCCACAAGCAATTCGAGAAAACTGCACTCAAAGTTTTTCGCTTCCAATACGACAACAACAAAGTCTATCAGGAGTTCTGCGATTTGCTGAAAGTCAAAAAGGAATCCGTAAAAGCAATCCAGCAAATTCCATTCCTGCCCATACAATTCTTTAAAAGTCACGATGTAGTTTCCAATGAAAATGAAGTTCAGGAAACTTTCACCAGCAGCGGTACAACCGGAATGATTGCTAGTCGTCATTTAATTACCGATCTCACTTTTTACGAAGAAAGTTACCGCCAAGCTTTTGCCGAATTTTATGGTAATATCGAAGATTATGTAGTTTTGGCATTGCTTCCATCCTATCTCGAACGTGAAGGTTCTTCGTTGATTTATATGGTGAAAGATCTAATCGAAATATCTAACAATCCCGACAGCGGATTTTACCTGCACAATTACGAAGAACTCATAGCAAAATTAGTAAAGCTCGATAATTCAGGGCAAAATACAATCCTGATCGGCGTTACTTATGCGTTGCTCGATCTTATCGAAAAGCAACAGTTCATGCTCAAAAACACCATCATCATGGAAACCGGCGGCATGAAAGGCAAACGCAAAGAAATGATCCGCGAAGAATTGCACAACACCCTATGTGACGGATTCGGGGTTCCCAGTATCCATTCTGAATATGGGATGACAGAATTGCTTTCACAGGCTTATTCGCTCGGAAACGGCATCTTTGAATGCCCCAACTGGATGCAAATCCAAATCCGAGATACCGAAGACGCGCTGACGTATGTCGAAAACGGAAAAACCGGCGGCATCAACGTGATTGATCTGGCGAATATCAATTCGTGTTCCTTTATTGCAACGCAAGATTTAGGCAAGAAATACAACAATAATTCGTTTGAAGTCTTAGGGCGATTTGACAATTCGGATATTCGTGGTTGCAATTTGATGGTTTTGTAATAATTTGTAAATTTCAGTGTTACTTCATTTATGAAACACTTCTTCTCCATTACTTTCATCATATTGATGTCAAATGTATTCGCTCAAAATACTTTGGAAGTAAAAATTGAGCACATCACATTTTCTGACACAACTTCGGTAATAAATTTTCAGCACGATAGTAAAATCGCTAAAACCGATAGTCTCAACGAACGTAAATTTACAGTTACTTACCATCTCAAAAATATTAGTGATGCAACAGTACGCTTTTATTTTAATGATCCGGAATTAAACAATTTGACTTTCAGCGTGCATCAAGAAGACAAAATAGTCGCGGCATTTCTTACCAAAGAAAAAGAACATAACACCGTCAAATACTACTTAGGAGCGCCACCTGCTGAAGCAAACATTGAAGACACAGTCATACCAACAAATCCCGACGAAACGCTGCTGCGCAATTCGTTGTTTACTTTAAGTCCGGGCCAGCACTGGGAATTCACGCAAATTTTCTATTGGAATAAAAACCAACCCAACCGAAAAATGAACCACCAAGGCTATGTTGATCAGGGATTTCCGCATTTCTTGACGCTTATTGTCAATCTGCGAAAATACTACGCACACTTGACTGTCGAAGGTGATTTCGAAAAAGCTAAAGCTGAATTTGACAAAATAATGAAAGACGATACTTTTCTTGGAGGCACGTTTTCTTCCGAAAAAGCGGAAATCAATTTCGATTAAAAAAACCCGCTAAAACGAATCTTAACGGGTTTTATATATTTAAAAATCCTATTGTTAAAACACACGAATAATAAAATAATTCTTCTTGCCACGTTGTAACAATACAAATTGATTATTAATCAAGTCTTTCGTTGAAAGTTTAAATTCTTCCGTCACTTTCTCTTTATTTACTGCAATAGAATTCTCCGCCAAAGCACGTCTTGCCTCACCATTCGATTTTAAAAATCCTGATTTTTCATTCAAAACCGTAACGATATCCAAGCCGTTTTCGATATCGGCTTTAGCTATTTCCGCTTGCGGAACACCTTCAAAAACTTCCAAGAAAGTCGCTGTATCCAATTGTTTCAAATCTTCTGCAGATGCATTTCCGAACAAAATATTCGATGCCTTTATCGCCTTTTCCAAATCGGCTGCCGAATGCACGAAAGTCGTAATTTCTTCTGCTAATTTACGCTGCAAAACACGCAAGTGCGGCGCTTCTTTATGTTCCGCAATCAAATTGTCAATCGTCTCCTTGTCCAAGAACGTAAAAATCTTGATGTATTTTTCGGCATCTTCATCAGAAGTATTGAGCCAAAATTGATAAAATTTATAAACCGAAGTTTTGTCTGCCGTTAGCCATACATTGCCTCCTTCGCTTTTTCCGAATTTAGAGCCGTCAGATTTTGTAATCAAAGGGGTTGTGAGTGCAAAAGCTTTTGCTTCCGTGTTCGGATTCATACGACGCACGAGTTCCGTTCCGGTGGTGATATTACCCCATTGATCGGATCCGCCCATTTGCAAAACGCAGTTGTATTCTTTGTGCAAATGATAAAAATCGTAGCCTTGAATTAATTGGTACGTAAATTCAGTAAACGACATCCCTTCGCCTTCGCCCGAAAGTCTCTTCTTCACAGAATCCTTCGCCATCATATAATTGACGGTGATTCTTTTACCTACTTCCCGCGCAAAATCAATGAATGAAAATGTTTTCATCCAGTCGTAATTGTTCACCATTAATGGTGCGTTGCTGTCTTTTGAATCAAAATCCAAAAATCGTGACAACACCGATTTAATGCCTTCAACATTTTTGTTGAGCGTTTCTTCATTCAACAAATTTCGTTCGTCCGACTTCCCCGAAGGATCGCCAATCATTCCGGTTGCTCCGCCTACCAAAGCAATCGGTTGGTGACCAAAACGCCTCAAATGTACCAAAAGAATGATTTGCACCATGCTTCCAATATGCAGTGAATCAGCCGTTGGATCAAATCCGATATATGCCGTCGTCGATTCCTTCAACAATTGTTCTTCGGTTCCAGGCATACTGTCGTGGTACAATCCGCGCCAGCGCAATTCTTCAACTAAATTCTTCATTTTGATAATAATTTGCGCAAAGATAACCTAATTTGAAAATTAGCAAATTAGATAATTTGAAAATTCTTATCAATATTAATAAAGTTAAATGAGTAACTTTAGCAAATGATTTTAGTCACCGGCGCAACAGGTTTTGTAGGCTCGCATTTACTACTGCATCTTCTTGAAAAAGAGCAGAAAGTACGTGCTTTGTACCGTAACTCGGCGAAAATTGAGTTTGTAAAATCGATTTTTAAACACTACAAAAAAGAATCGCTTTTCGAAAAAATCGAATGGTTTGAAGGTGACATTACCGATATTCCGCAGATGGAAAACGCTTTCGCGGATGTTGATTTCGTTTACCATTGTGCGGCTTTGGTTTCATTCGATCCCAATGACGAGGAAATTTTACGCAAAACCAATATCGAAGGGACAGCGAATGTGGTCAATTTGTCGCTTGTAAATGCCGTTAAAAAACTATGTTTTGTAAGTTCCATCGCAGCTTTGGGCGATTTACAGGAGCATGAAAATACGATTTCAGAAACAACCGAATGGAATCCGGAAAAAAACCACAGCGACTATGCCATATCAAAGTATGGCGCTGAAATGGAAGTATGGCGCGCCCAACAAGAAGGGTTAAATGTTGTGATTGTAAATCCGGGCGTAATCATTGGTCCTTGCAAACCAAACGAAAGTAGCGGCGTTATTTTCTCCAAAGTAAAAAAAGGAATGCCTTATTACACCAAAGGAAACACAGGATTTGTGGCCGTTGAAGATGTAGTAAAAATCATGATTTTGTTGATGGAAAGCGACACTAATGGCGAAAAATTTATCCTTGTCGGCGAAAATATTTCATTTGAAAAATTACTCACCAAAATCGCTATCGGATTGCAGGTAAAACCACCACACAAATATGCTCAAAAAGGATTAACCGAAATTTTATGGCGATTGGATTGGTTGCTTTCAAGGCTTAGTGGAACGAAAAGAAAATTTTCTAAAGCGACGGCAAAATCTTTACACAGCAAAACTTTATACAGCAACGAAAAAATAAAAACCACTTTTGGATATGCATTTATTCCGATAGAAGAAGCGATAAAAACAACTGCTGTTTATTTTTCAGAAGGAATTTTAGATTGAAACATCGCACGCTTTACTTTCCGCAATTTTTCTTTGTCCAACTTCACATCGTCTTTCTTAACAGTGTCTGTTTTCTTGGCAATAATTTTTTCGGTTTCAGGTTTCAATTTTAAAAGGGAAT
The DNA here is from genome assembly GCA_029946065.1 of Flavobacterium sp. Lineage (GTDB taxonomy): Bacteria > Bacteroidota > Bacteroidia > Flavobacteriales > Flavobacteriaceae > Flavobacterium. Next base: position 94,160 of record JAQSDU010000019.1, on the reverse strand, counting down.
CTGTTTTCTTTTCGTTTTTCTCCAAACGGTCATTGACTTTTTGGTAAATCTCTTTGTAAGTCGTCAACATCGAAGCATAATAACGGTCATTTTGTGCAAACTGTACGCTATCGATTTTATACTTCTTATAGATATAAGTTGCCGGAGTTAAGTTGTGCTGCTCTAAAAAAACCGGATTGTCCAATTTCATCGCCTGAAGCAACGCCATATCATAAATAACATCTACCATTTTATCTTTACTGATGAGATTGTCCGGCTTCTCAATAACACTATTGTTACAAGCTGATGCCAATATTGCTGCTGCGAAAAATAATAAAAATCGTTTCATTATAAGCTGATTATCGATCAAAAAGCAAACGCTCGCCGCATTGTATGTCTTTGACCTTAAAATTATTATAAACCAATTGTCCGTTCACAAATGTATGCGTAATTCTCGATTTAAAGCTATACCCTTCAAAAGGCGACCAACCACATTTGTACAAAATATTCTCTTTTTTAACATTCCACGGCAAGTTCGCATCCACAATAACCAAATCGGCAAAATAGCCTTCACGGATAAAACCGCGCTTTTCAATCTTGAAGATTTTCGCAGGATTGTGCGCCATTTTCTCGACGATTTTCTCGACAGAAATTTTTCCCTGACGAAAAGCTTCGAACATCGCCACGACAGCATGTTGTACTAACGGTCCGCCAGAAGGTGCTTTTAAATACGATTGCTGTTTTTCTTCCAAAGTATGCGGTGCGTGATCGGTTGCAATCACGTCTATCCTATCGTCTAACAAAGCCTCCCATAAGACTTTGCGGTCGTTTGCGGTTTTTACTGCTGGATTCCACTTGATGAAATTGCCTTTGGTATCGTAATCTTCATTCGTAAACCACAAATGATGGATGCAGACTTCAGCGGTAATCTTTTTGTCTTCTAGCGGGATTTTATTCGTGAACAGATCCACTTCTTTTGCAGTCGAAACATGAAAAACATGTAGTCTTGCTCCGGTTTTTTTCGCCAAAGCAATCGCTTTTGAAGACGAAATATAACAAGCTTCTTCACTTCTGATCAAGTGATGGAATTTTACTGGAATATCGTCGCCATATTCCGCTTTGTATTTTTCTAGATTGTTTTTAATAGTGGTTTCGTCTTCACAATGCACCGCGATTAGCAATGGCGTAGAAGAGAAAATCTTTTCTAAAGCCGCTTCATTGTCAACGAGCATATTCCCTGTTGACGAACCTAAAAACAATTTGAGCCCGGCAACGTTTTTCGGATTGGTTTTGAGAATTTCCTCCAGATTATCGTTTGTTCCACCCATCATAAACGAATAATTCGCATAAGACTTTTCGGCGGCAATGGCATATTTCTGTTCCAATAATTCCTGTGTCACAGCATTTGGAACCGTATTTGGTTGTTCGATAAACGACGTGATTCCACCCGCAACTGCCGCTCTTGATTCGGAAGCAATATCACCTTTGTGCGTCAATCCCGGTTCCCGAAAATGCACTTGATCATCAATTGCGCCCGGAATTAGGTAATTCCCTCCGGCATCGATAATTTTTGTTGTGGAAGATTTTGCGCTGATGCTTTCTGCAATTTCAGCAATGATGCTGTCTTCTATTAATACATCGCCCTCAAAAATGACCCCCTCGTTGACAATTTTGGCATTCTTGATTAAAATCCGTTTCATTTTTCCTTTACTATAACCTGTTAAAAAACTTTCTGATTCTCAGTGTAATGACGCCCAAAACGGCTTCTTTTATGATAGAATTACTCATTTTGGATTGCCCTTTTGTCCTGTCGGTAAAAATAATAGGGACTTCAATAATATTATATTTTTTGGCATAAGCCCTGTATTTCATTTCAATCTGAAATGCATATCCGATGAATTTGATCTTGTCTAGATTGATGCCTTCGAGTACTTCTTTTTTGTAACACATGAATCCGGCAGTCGCATCCTGGATTTTCATTCCTGTAATCATTCTTACATAAACCGAAGCAAAATAAGACATCAGTACGCGTCCCAACGGCCAATTCACGACATTCACACCGGTAACATATCTGGAGCCAATCGCCACGTCACCTTTTCCGAAATGGCAGCAATCGTATAATTTTTCGAGATCATTCGGATTGTGCGAGAAATCGGCATCCATTTCGAAAATATAGGCATAGCCTTTTGCAATCGCCCATTTGAAGCCGTGCACATAAGCGGTTCCAAGTCCGGATTTTTTCTCCCGTGATTCTAAAAATAGCCTTTCCTGAAATTCTTGTTGCAATTCGATGACTTTTCTAGCAGTTTTGTCTGGAGAATTATCATCAACAATCAGGATGTCGAACGGCTTTTGTAGCGAAAACACTGCCCTGATAATGGATTCGATATTTTCAATTTCGTTATAGGTTGGAATTATAACTATGCCGTCGTTCATGGAAATCTTTATATTACAACGCAAAAATAATCTTTTTATGGATGCCGAATCTTAATTAATTTATAAAACCGTCAAATAAAAAATAGTAATTTTGCGATGTATGACGGATATTCTATTTAACGCAAGGGCTTTTGCTGCCAAGGATTGGGCTACGGTTTTATTCGTACTGAGCTTTGCGTTGATTGCTTTGACCAAAAACGTTTTTGAAAGTCGTTTTAGCGATTTTTCGAAACTCGCATTTTCCAATAAATACATCAAGATTTACCGTGAAAGCGAAATGATGAGCTGGTTCAATATCATGTTATTTTTGGTGCAGTTGTTGTCATTTGCTTTTTTTATACAACTGCTATTGAGTTATTCCGATAGCCACGTTGTTTCATACTATTCAAAAACCGATTACATTCTTTTTATCAGGATTTTTACGTTGTTAGGTGTTTTTATTTTGGCGAAATACCTCGTCGAGAAAATCATTTCAACTTCTTTCAACATCGAGGATTTCGCAGAACAGTTTAATTTGCAAAAAGTTAGTTACCGCACTTACTCCGGAATTGTACTTTTGCCTATCAATATTATACTGTTTTATAATGACTCAATATCAATTATCTTTTTTTACGTCGTTATTGCTGCCATTTTAATAACAAACCTGTTAACTTATCTAAATTCATTGAAAATTTATCAAAATTTAATATTCAGCAAGTTGTTTTATTTTATTTTGTATCTTTGCGCACTTGAAATAGGGCCCTATTATTTCATGTATTATTGGTTTACAAGAAGTTAGCATTAAGAAAATATCAAATATGAAAGTGAAAACAATTTTGGTGTCACAACCTGAGCCTAAAGTAGAAAATTCACCTTACTTTGAACTGCAGCAAAAGCATAAAGTAAAAATTGATTTCAGGCCTTTTATACATGTCGAAGGTGTTAATGCGAAAGATGTCAGGCTTCAAAAAATTGACCTCAACAACTACACGGCGATTATATTAACAAGCAAGAATTCTATTGACCACTTTTTTCGTGTGGCCGAAGAGATGCGTTACAAAATTCCAGAAGGATTGAAATATTTCTGTCAATCGGAAGCAATTGCATTCTATTTACAGAAATACGTCGTTTACAGAAAACGTAAGATATATGTCGGACAGAAAGATTTTGTCGATATGTCGCCGCTGATCAAAAAATACAAAGAAGAAAAATTCCTTTTACCAGCTTCCGACCAACTCAATGCCGACGCGCCGATGGTTTTGAACAACCTGAAAGTCGATTGGACGCAGGCTACTTTTTACAAAACCGTTATGAGTGATTTGTCTGATTTAGCAGATGTTTACTATGATGTTTTGGCGTTTTTTAGCCCGACCGGAATCAAATCATTGTTTATGAATTTTCCTGATTTCGAGCAGAACAATACAAGGATTGCTGTTTTCGGAAGCACTACGCAAAAAGAAGCTTTGGAGCATGGATTGAGAGTCGATATCATGGCGCCATCGCCGGAAGCACCATCGATGACCATGGCATTGGAAAAATATATTGCGAAAGCGAATAAAGAAACAAAAGAAAAATAGGAAAGAAAAATACTTTATAAAAAAAGAGCTGCCAACAATGACAGCTCTTTTTTTGTTGAATTGTAATTAATTTACTCTTTGCTGTCGGTTGCAGATTATTAAAACTTCATCACAAATCCGCCAAAAGCTTTGAATTTTACAATCATCTTTTCAGGTTTTACAGAAGTTTTTAAAAACAATGCATCGCTTCCATCAGTAATCATAAAACCTTGATTCGCTTTTATAAAACTTAAATCTATCGTAAGTTCTTTGGCGGTATTTTCGCCATTGATCCCAGTGATGAACCAAGTTGTGCCTTTTCTACGCGCCATAACGACCTCTTTTCCGGGAAAACCAGCGAGCAATTTCGATTCATCCCAAGCGGTCGGAATGTCTTTTAAATAATCCACAACATAATCCGGCATTTTCGCCATGCCTTCTGGGATTTCCGCCAAATGTTGGATTCCAGATAAGAAAAGTGTCGGCAACGCCAATTCAAAACCGCTTGTTGAACGACGGTTGATGTTAGGGATTTTATCCAAAGCCATCGGCGTAAAATCCATCGGATCAAATAAATTGCGTGTGAATGGCAACGTAGCACAATGACTCGGTGCCAAATCGGCGACTTCCTGAAAAAAAGTGATGAACTCGAATCCTTTGATTGCTTCCATTGTCATTAAATTTGGATAAGTTCTTTGCCAACCCCTTGGCAAGGTCGCACCATGAAAATTTACGAGAATTTCATGTTTTCCTGCCGATTTCAATATCTCATGGTAATAAGCAATCATCGATTGTCCGTCGCCACCAAAGAAATCAATCTTTACGCCTGCAATACCAATATCGTGCAACATTTTAAATTCGGCATCGCGGCTTTCCGGTGTGAGAAATTTGTTTTTTGGCGTGTATTGCACCGTATTCCAATCGCCCGACGAATTGTACCACAAGATGAGTTTTACGTTTTTGACTTTTGCGTAAGCGACGAGTTCCTTAATTTTTTCAATTCCAATTTTTCGATCCCAATCGGCGTCGATAAGACAATATGACCAACGCATGTCGTGTGCATAATCGATGAATTGTTTACTAGTTTCGTAATTGACGGAATCGTCCTTTAAAATTGCCCAACTCCACGATGCTATTCCAGGTTTTATGTAAGAAGTGTTGGTTGTAATCGCTTTTGCAGCCAAATCTGTTCCTAACGTGGAGTTGGTAACCGTATTTAGATCGCCAACAACTACGATGCGCCACGGTGTTTCCCAAGGTAATTTGGCTTCCGGATTTAATGCGCCGTTGGTGAAAACTTCTTCGATTTGCGGAAAGGTGACTTTCATCGCCTTTAGATTTTCATCATATTTTAAATGGCTTCCGCAGTAATTGCTGCCTAAATTGGTTTCTGAAATCGCCGCCCAAACATCGCCATCATTGAACAATGCGGGATAAACCCATCCTTCGCCAATTGTGGAAATTGCGTTAACGGGAACACCCATTTGGTAATTTTCTTCATACGATGGATTGGTGTGTTCCCAGCCGGTTTTGGCTTTGGCCATAGGTTGCAGCCAAGCTTTCGCCGACGTTTTGAAGTTGTAAGACGACATTTCTTCAGTTATGAATTTTACGTCTGCCGTAGTTTCGGGAAATTGGTATCGAAAAGCAAATCCGTCATCGGAAACATTGAAAACAATGTCTATTTTTTGCCTGTTTTTATTTTGTAAATGTAAAATTTTCTGATTGGCAGTATATTCAATCATACTTTTTTTACCTTGAAGCATCCGATAAGCATCTGTTATTTTTTGCGTTTTAGCAATTGAAATGACTTTGAGAAATTGGAAGAAATCGGCGTCTTTTCGGATAATTCCCAAAAGAGAAGTGTCGATTATAGTCTGGTTGTTCTTTCGAACCAAATAATAAGCCTGATTTTTGTTGTTGACACCGAAATCGACTTTTAAAGTTTTATCCGGGCTTGTAATAGTTGTATTGTTTTTTGGATCTGAAGCGAAACCGAAAGTCACTAGCAATAGTAAAATGGCGGAATAATAGTTGCGCATTGTTATAAGTGTTTAAATTACATTTATAAATGTAATAAAAAAACCTTTCGAAAAAGCGAATATGATAAATTAATGCGCTACAGTTTAGCTTTTGTTGAAAAAATGACGACTAACGAAGCCATTCCGGCTAAAAACACAAATGAAATTTTAAGACTAAAGATGCCGGCCAAAACGCCAATTACAGGTGGACCAATCAGAAATCCAATAAAGCTAATGGTAGAAACAGCCGCAATAGCTGGTCCGGGTTGCATTGTTATTGATTTTCCGGCAGCACTATAAACCATCGGCACGACCGACGAAATTCCGGCACCGACAAACATAAATCCGATAATTGCAGTCCATAAGGTTGGAAAAACAACGGCGATTAATAATCCGATTGCGCTTAAAGTGCCGCTAACTTGCAAAGTTCTTTTAAGTCCAAATTTTGCCGAAAATGCATCCGCGACAAATCTTCCACCTGCCATCATACACATGCAAGCGGTAAAACCCATTCCGATCCAATCTTCGTCGGGTTGTACCACTTTTTTGAAATAAACAACGCTCCAGTCGAACATACCGCCTTCAACAACCATTGAACAAAAAGCAATTAATCCCAAAGTAATTAAAGTTTTGTCGGGCATAACAAAAGCCGAACCCGAATTGGAGCGGCTGTGGTCGTTGTGCAAATATTTCCAACTGATGATAACGGCTATAATAGTCGCTACCGCGATAATGATGAAATGCGGTGCCGGAGCAATATCTTTTGCAATCATAAATGTCCCAATTCCCGCACCGATAAATCCTGCAAGGCTCCACAATCCGTGAAAAGAAGCCATAATGGGTTTTGCATACAAAGCCTCGGTGGCAACAGCCTGTGTATTGACTGAAATATTTGTCGCATTGCTCGCCATTCCGAATAAAATCAGACAGGCAATTAACGAGATTACATCGTTTACAAATCCCAACGTAATGAGCATTAATCCATATAAAGAAAGCGCTGCAGCCAATACTTTCCTGCTACCAATTTTGTTCACTGCCCAACCCGATAAGGGCAATGACAGCATCAATCCAACCGGCAACGACAGCAATACGCCGCCCAAAGCAGCATCGGAAAGCGAGAGTTTTTGCTGAATGGTTGCAATCCTCGATGCCCAGCTCGAAAAACATAAACCGGCCATAAAAAACATGGCGGCTACGGTGGTGCGGATGATCTTTGGAGGATATGTCATCTGGCAAAGGTAAATCTTGCTGACAATAAAACGAAATTTTTATAAGTATGTAATTTACATTTATTATTTTAGTAATCTGAAGTTAATGGTTTTATATAAGCCTAAGATTTGCCGAAAAGTACAAAATGATGCAGATATGTTAAAATTTAAACCTCTGATTGCCGATTTATTAATTTTTTTACTTTTTTATTAGCAGACTTGTTTTTATGAAAAAATTAGTGTTATTTTGACACTTATTAATATTTCATCTTATGACTAAGGACCAATTTGTAATTGGAGTTGATTATGGCTCAGATTCTGTTCGCTCAGTAATTATTAATGCTGCGAATGGCGAGGAAATCGCATCTTCTGTATATTATTATCCGCGTTGGCAGAAAGGCTTATACTGCAAACCCGCTGAAAATCAGTTCAGGCAGCACCCACTCGATTACATCGAAGGACTTGAAATTACCATAAAAGATTGCATTAAAATTGCAGGTGGCGAAGTTGCCGCTAAAAACATAAAAGGCCTTTCCGTTGACACTACAGGCTCAACCCCTGTTGCTGTGGATAAAACCGGAACACCTTTGGCTTTAAACCCTGAATTCGCCGAAAATCCACACGCAATGTTCGTGCTTTGGAAAGACCATACTGCCATCAATGAAGCTGCGGAAATCAATGCACATGCGGCCAATTTCGACACTAATTATTTGAAATATGTAGGCGGAATTTATTCTTCTGAATGGTTTTGGGCAAAAATGCTCCGTATCTTACGCACTGATTCCGCCGTGAAAAACGCCATGCATTCTTGGGTAGAACACTGCGATTGGATTCCGTTCTTACTAACTGGTGGAAATGATGTAAACGCCATCAAACGCAGCCGTTGCGCAGCGGGACATAAAGCATTATGGGCAGAAGAATTTGATGGTTTGCCGCCAGATAGCTTCTTCTCTTCTTTAGATCCAATACTGGAAGGAATCACAGATAAATTATTCAAAGATACTTACACTTCCGATGTTGCTGCAGGTCATTTAAGTCCGGAATGGGCGGAAAGACTAGGTTTGTCAACGGATGTCGTCGTTGGCGTAGGCGCTTTTGATGCCCACATGGGTGCCGTCGGCGGACAAATTGAACCGTATCATTTGAGTAAAGTCATGGGTACTTCCACTTGTGATATCCTCGTAGCGCCGAATGAAGACATTGAAGGAAAATTGGTAAAAGGCATCTGCGGACAAGTTAACGGTTCGGTAATTCCGGGCATGGTTGGTCTTGAAGCTGGTCAATCCGCTTTCGGAGATACGTATGCTTGGTTTAAAAATATATTGACATGGCCTTTGGAAAATTTACTTTCCCAATCGACAATCATAGATTCGGCAACAGCCGCAGCTTTAAAAGAAGAAATTGCAGAAATGATCATTCCTGAATTGAGCCGCCAAGCTGCATTATTACCAATAGAAACCACGAATGAACTCGCCATCGACTGGTTCAACGGAAGAAGAACACCTGATGCGAATCAAAGTTTAAAAGGTGCTATCTCTGGATTAAATTTAGGGACAGATGCGCCAAGAATGTTCCGTTCTTTGGCAGAAGCGACTTGTTTCGGAGCCAAAAGTATCGTAGATCGTTTTGTCGAAGAAGGCATTCCGGTAAAAGGAATCATCGGCATCGGCGGTGTCGCCAAAAAATCGCCTTTCGTTATGCAAATGATGGCAGACGTTTTAGAAATGCCCATCAGAATTCACCAATTCAAGCATACATGTGCACTCGGCGCTTCGATGTTTGCAGCAGTTGTAGCTGGAATTTATCCGAATGTGGAAGCGGCTATGGAAGCCATGGGCCGCGGTTTCGATGTAGAATATTTTCCAAACAAAGACAAGGCAGCCGTTTATAGAAATCGCTACAACCAATACAAAACACTTGGCGATTTTATTGCAAAGGAAATCGACGCCAAAACTGCTAAACCACAACACAACACGGTAACCGCATGAGCCAATACCAACACATCAAACAAAGTGCTTACGATGCGAATATGCAATTGCCAAAATTAGGTTTGGTGTTGTTTACTTTCGGCAATGTAAGTGCCGCCGACCGTTCTCTTGGCGTATTTGCTATTAAACCCAGCGGCGTTCCTTATGAAGACCTTACACCCGAAAAAATGGTGATTGTGGACTTTGATGGCAATACTGTCGAAGGCGATTTGCGTCCGTCATCAGATACAAAAACCCACGCCGTTTTATACAAACATTGGTCGAATATCAACGGAATCGTTCACACGCATTCCACTTTTGCAACAGCTTGGGCACAAGCACAACGTGACATACCGATTTTTGGAACTACACATGCGGATCATTTGACTGTTGATGTGCCATGCGCGCCACCGATGGATGATGAAATGATCAAAGGCAATTATGAACATGAAACCGGTTTTCAAATCATGAATTGCTTTAAAGATAAAAACCTGAGTTACGAAGAAGTAGAAATGATACTGGTTGGGAACCACGCACCTTTCACTTGGGGAAAAACACCTGAAAAAGCGGTTTATAACAGCGCTGTTCTCGAAAGTGTTGCCCAAATGGCATTACTCACCGAGCAAATCAATCCGCAAGCACCGAAATTAAAAGAGGCACTCGTCAAAAAACACTACGAACGCAAACACGGCCCGGATTCTTATTACGGCCAATAAATACAAACCTACCTTACAACAGAAAATATGATAAACTTAAAAACGTTAGAAGTCTGGTTCATTACCGGAAGCCAACATTTGTATGGCGAAGAGACTTTGAATCTTGTTGCAGAACACTCAAAAGCAATTGCTGCAGGTCTTGACAGCGCCGGACAAATTCCGGTTCGCGTAGTTTATAAACCAACCGTAAAAACAACGGAAGAAATATACGAAACTTTATTAGCAGCCAATTCTGCCGAAAATGTAATCGGTGTGATTACTTGGATGCATACCTTTTCACCGGCTAAAATGTGGATCCGTGGTCTCAGCATCCTTAAAAAACCACTTTTGCACTTACACACCCAATACAACCGTGATATTCCATGGAGTTCTATCGACATGGATTTCATGAACCTTAACCAAAGTGCCCATGGTGACCGCGAATTCGGTTTTATGGTTTCTCGTATGCGCAAAAATAGAAAAGTGGTCGTAGGGCATTGGCAAGATCCGGAAGCCCTTTCGCAAATCGGCGGGTGGACACGTGCGGCAGCTGGTTGGTTCGACTGGCAGGGTGCTAAATTTGCTCGTTTTGGCGATAATATGCGTTATGTAGCTGTAACCGATGGTGATAAGGTGGAAGCCGAATTGAAGTTCGGTTTCGCTGTAAATACTTATGGAATCGGCGACTTGGTAGCCCTTATTAACGACGTTAACGATATCGATATCGAAAAACTGGTAGGGGAGTATGAAAACATATATACCATTAGTGATAACTTGCGCCGCGGTGGAGAAAACCATGCATCGGTTTATGAAGCAGCAAGGATCGAGTTAGGCTTGCGCAAATTTTTAGAAGATGGAAACTTCAAAGGGTTTTCGGACACATTTGAAGACTTGCATGGCATGGTGCAATTACCGGGATTAGCAGTACAGCGATTGTTGGCTGACGGTTATGGTTTTGCCGGCGAAGGCGACTGGAAAACGGCCGCTTTGGTGCGTGCTTTCAAAGTAATGGGAAGCGGATTAGAAGGCGGAAATGGTTTTATGGAAGATTATACCTACCATTTCGATCCGAACAACTCACTCGTTTTAGGGTCACACATGCTCGAAATTGACGCATCATTAGCGAGTACAAAACCAAGCCTCGAAGTGCATCCTTTGGGAATAGGTGGAAAAGCAGATCCAGCGCGATTGGTGTTCAACGTTGCAGGCGGACCGGCAATAAACGCTTCTTTGATCGATATGGGTAATCGTTTTAGATTACTGATTAATGAAGTCGAAGCCGTTGAACCACAGCATGAATTACCAAATCTCCCAGTAGCAAGGGTTTTATGGAAACCGCTTCCAGATATGAAAACAGGTTGTGCAGCATGGATTTATGGAGGAGGTGCACACCACACAGTTTATAGTCAAAATTTATCCGCTGAAGTGATTCAGGATTTTGCCGATATGGCCGATATTGAATTTTTAGCGATAGGAAAAGACACGAAACTCGACCAGTTCAGGAATGAAATACGATGGAATGACATCGCATACAAATAGCAATAATCACGTCGGGAACTAACCGTACCGACTTTACTTTTAACCAACCAAACCAGCATTATGGGCAAATTTTCGACGATTGACTACATTATTTTTATTGTTTATTTCTTCCTTGTGGCGGGTTATGGCTATTGGATTTATAGGAGTAAAAAAGACAAAGGCTCTTCAGATTCTAAGGCATTTTTCCTTGCAGAAGGATCGCTAACTTGGTGGGCGATTGGTGCTTCGCTTATTGCATCGAACATTTCGGCAGAGCAATTTATAGGGATGAGCGGCAATGGTTTCGTTGTTGGTATCGCCGTGGCAGCCTACGAATGGGTTGCAGCAATCGTACTTATCATCGTGGCAGTTTGGTTTATTCCTGTGTATTTGAAAAACAAAATTTTTACGATGCCGCAATTTCTTGAAACGCGGTACAATGCATCCGTAAGTCTTATTATGGCCATCTTTTGGTTGTTCTTATATGTATTTGTTAACCTTACTTCCATTCTATTCCTTGGCGCTTTAGCGATTGACAATATTGCCGGCGGTGGTAATTTCCACTTAATTATCATTGTAATGGCTTTATTTGCGCTCGTTATTACCCTTGGTGGAATGAAAGTAATTGGTTATACCGATGTAATTCAGGTTGTCGTTTTGATTATTGGTGGTTTGGCAACGACTTATATCGCATTGACTTTGGTAAGTGAGCAATTCGGATTGGGTCAGGACGCACTTGCCGGTTTCACGCAAATGATGAAATCTGCTCCAGAGCATTTTCACATGATTCTTGAAAAGCCAACGGCGAATTCATCACAAGCAGACATTAATAAATATTTAATGCTTCCAGGAATTGCAATGTATTTTGCGGGACAATGGATCGTGAATTTGAACTATTGGGGTTGCAACCAATATATCACACAAAGGGCTTTGGGTGCCGATTTGAAGACCGCCCGTACCGGAATACTTTTTGCCGGATTTATGAAACTGGCGATGCCTATTATCGTAATGCTTCCGGGTATTGCTGCTTATGTATTGTACCAAAACGGAGGTTTGCAAACAGAAATGGCACCGGGTGGACATTTTAATGCCGACAACGCATATTCTGCGATTTTAGGATTTTTGCCATCAGGATTAAAAGGACTTTCGCTGGCCGCATTAACGGCTGCGATTGTAGCTTCCCTTGCAGGAAAAGCAAACAGTATCTCAACGATTTTTACATTAGATATTTACAAAAAATACATCAACAAAGAAGCTTCCGAAAAGAAAATGGTCAATATCGGCCGTATCACAATCGTAGCGGCAATGTTATTGTCTATACTTTTGACTTGGAAAGATTTACTAGGTATTGGTGGTGAAGGTGGTTTTACTTTCATCCAGAAATATACCGGATTTATCAGCCCTGGAGTGTTCGCAATGTTCATCCTTGGAATGTTCTGGAAACGCACAACGGGTGCTGCGGCAATTGTTGGTATCCTAACCGGATTTTTCCTTTCTGTACTTTTCAATAATTATGCACCGGCACTTTTCGGAAATGAAACATTATTATATACTGCATTTCCAAATGGAAAAGGAGGTTACGAAATCCCATTCCTAATTTGCATGGGCTGGTCATTCGTCTTTACTTTGTTATCGATGATTGTAGTAAGCCTTTTCGGACCGAAAATCAATCCGAAAGCTTTCCAATTAGACAGGGCCATGTTCAAAGTAGCGCCTTCAACAATGGCATTGATTGTTGTAACCGTAATGGTAGTTGCCGCTTTGTATGTAAAATTCTGGTAAAAACAGCACATCCCTTCTTAAATTTTAAACCACAAGTTCACGCTTGTGGTTTTTTATTTCTTATTTTTATTCCGATCATTAAAAATAATAAAACAAATATTTTCATAAATTAGGAACAAAAGAACCATCGGCACCATGGTGCAATAACCGAAGAAAATCTCAAATTCAAAATCTCAAATTCAAAAATCCAATGATTACGATTATAAGAACCAATTCTGAAAACCTCGATTTCCTTTATTTGGTGCGTTTTCTCGATGCTGATTTGAAAATCCGTGACGGCGAAGACCACGCTTTTTATGCCCAATTGAATAAAACGGATACGATTAAGCATTGCCTAGTGGCATACGAAAATAACTGCCTCGTTGGCTGTGGTGCCATCCGAAAATATGATGCCGTTGCGATGGAAGTCAAACGCATGTGGGTACAGCCAGAAAATCGCGGCAAAGGAATAGCCGGACAAATCTTGTCGGAGCTTGAAAAATGGGCGGTCGAAATGAATTTTGAAAAATGCATACTCGAAACCGGAATCAAACAGCCGGAAGCCATCGCTTTATATAAAAAATGCAATTACCACATTATTCCAAACTACGGACAATATACCGGTGTTGACAATAGCATTTGCTTTGAAAAATCGTTGCAGCCATAAATCCGGGAATAGAATGCAACTAAAACTGCGCTTTTTTTAGTAATTTTAGACCACAAATAATCAACATGCGGTTTCTCAATATCTTATTGCTTTTTGTCGTTCTAAATGTTTTTTCACAAGAAAAACTACCCGTGGTAAAACAAGATTCGCTGTTTACGGCTGTCGATTCGCTGTATCGAGAAGACCAGTTTTATTTTGGAATCACGATCAATTTATTGCAGAAGAAACCACCTGGACTCGTGCAAAATGGTTTGTCAACAAGCTTGAATTTTGGTTTTTTGCGCGATATGCCCATCAATAAAAACCGCACTTGGGCCATCGCTGCCGGCTTGGGGCTTTCCTACAACAAATACCATCAAAACATGAAGGTTACGAAAACTGCCGGTGTTGTCAACTATGAAATTGTGGACGGAGCAAGCTATTCTCGCAACAAAATGGAACAGCTTTTCCTTGACGTTCCATTGGAAATTCGATGGCGGAATTCTACTTTCGAAAGCCATCAATTTTGGAGAATTTATACTGGTTTCAAAATTCGTTACCTGCTTTACAATAAGACAAAATATGTTGGAGACACAGATGTTACGATAACCAATAATGCCGATTTTAACAAATTACAATATGGCCCGTACTTGTCTTTTGGTTATAATACGTGGAATTTTTATGGCTTTTACGGTATGAACCCAATATTCAAATCGGCAAAAATCGATGGAAAAGCAATTGATATGCGAACGCTGAATTTAGGGCTGATGTTCTATATTTTATAACCAAAAATACAGCAAAGCTGCTTGTGGCAAAATTCCAATAATACTTCCAAAAACAAGTTCTGTCCTAGTGTGTGCATTCATGGCAAGACGCGATGACGCAACCAGTCCGTTAGCCATAATCAGTATAAAAATTACGACAATTAATCTTGTGTGATAATGTAGGCTTACACCGATGGTAAAAACGGTCAGTGCCGTAGTACCAATCATGTGAAGACTAACCTTAAACTTCAAAAAAACCATAATCAAAGCAAGAAAAGTGCTGATTAAACTCGCCAAAAAGAAAAAATACAGTTCCGGAAAATCGGCAATCGTAATGCTTTTTTTAATCAGAATAAACAATAAAACGGCGTGAATCAACAAAGGAATTTTGCGTTGCGATGTCTGCGAAAGCATCACAGAATCGACTTTTCCCAATGACAAAAGGAAGTAATAAAAAGTAATCGGAATAAAAATCGTAATGATGACGATCTGGATGACAACCAGATAAATCTGCGGATAAGAAAAGTAACTGTGCCCAAAAAAGAAAAATACCAAAACTGCATACACCGAAATAAACAGCGGGTGAAACAGGTACGAAAATAAAGGCAGTATTTTATTCAAAATGAGATTTGGAATTATTTCTTGGAATTTGCCTTCGGCTGCTACATTTTCTTTCTCATTCTTGCCACCGGAATATCAAGCTGTTCGCGGTATTTTGCAATCGTTCGTCTTGCAATCGGATAGCCTCTTTCTTTCAAAATATCAGCCAATTGATCATCTGGAAGCGGCCTGTGCTTGTCTTCTTCGCCAATCACATCTTGCAGAATTTTCTTGATTTCGAGTGTAGAAACATCTTCGCCTTGGTCGTTTTTCATCGCTTCGGAAAAGAATTCCTTGATGAGTTTCGTGCCATAAGGTGTTTCGACATATTTACTGTTGGCAACGCGCGAAACCGTTGAAATATCAAGTCCTACTAAATCGGCAATATCTTTAAGGATCATCGGTTTCATCTTCGTCTCATCGCCATCGAGGAAATATTCTTCTTGATAATGCATAATGGCATTCATCGTTACAAACAACGTTTCCTGTCGCTGTCTGATGGCATCGATGAACCATTTGGCAGAATCGAGTTTTTGTTTAATGAACTGCACGGCTTCTTTCTGCTGTGTTGACTTGTCGCGGGAAACTTTATAGGTCTGCATCATTTCTTGGTAATCTTTGGAAACGTGAAGTGATGGTGCATTCCTACCATTCAGTGTCAATTCCAATTCGCCGTCAACAATTCTTATTGCGAAATCCGGAACGACATTTTCTGTGACGCGATTGTTTCCGGTAAAGGAACCGCCCGGTTTCGGGTTGAGTTTTTCAATTTCGTGTATGGCTTTTTTGAGCTGCTCATTCGAAACGGCATATTTCTGAAGTAACTTATCGTAGTGTTTTTTTGTAAACGCATCAAATTGCTGTTCAATGATATTGGTCGCCAACGCTACATATTCCGTTGGTGTTTTGTGTTTCAATTGCAGCAACAGACATTCTTGTAAGTCGCGTGCGCCAACGCCTGAAGGCTCCAATTCGTGAATAACATGCAGCATTCTTTCCACCATTTTCTCGTCGGTATAAATGGCTTGGGTGAACGCCATATCATCTACCATATCAGGAATACTTCGCCGGATATAGCCCATATCGTCAATGCTTCCAACAAGGAATTCGGCAATTTCGCGCTCTTGATCGTTAAGTATAAAAGTATTGAGTTGATTGATTAAATCCTGATGAAAGCTCACTGGCGCAGCAAACGGTGTTTCACGGTCGTCGTCGTCATCGCTGTAATTATTGGCCTGAGTTTTATAATCTGGTGTTTCGTCGTTACTCAGGTATTCGTCGATGTTGATGTCTTCGGCATCGATTCTGTCGGATTCCGATTCGTCATAATCGTCGTAATCTTCGTTGTCGAATTCGTCTTTCTCGTAATCTTCTTCCTCTTTTCCGGTTTCAAGCGCGGGATTTTCGTTCATTTCCTCCAACAAACGTTGTTCAAATGCCTGCGTTGGCAGTTGAATTAACTTCATCAGCTGTATTTGCTGTGGAGATAATTTCTGAGAGAGTTTGAGATTAAGGAACTGCTTTAACATGGTTTATTTGTTGAAATGGTAATTCGGTTATTTGATCTTAGAACCGGATTCATTCAAATTTACGAAATTTCGAATTAACAAATAACCCAATCCACAAATAACCATTAAAATTCTGCACTTCCCGGTGTTCTCGGAAACGGAATCACATCTCGGATATTCGTCATTCCGGTTACAAAAAGCACCAACCTTTCAAAGCCAAGTCCAAAGCCCGAATGCACAGCAGAACCGAAACGGCGCGTATCCAAATACCACCACAATTCTTCTTCGTCGATTCCTATTTTTTTCATTTTTTCCACCAAAACGTCATAACGTTCTTCCCGTTGCGAGCCACCAACAATTTCGCCAATACCAGGAAACAGT
This sequence comes from Flavobacterium sp., assembly GCA_029946065.1. Lineage (GTDB taxonomy): Bacteria > Bacteroidota > Bacteroidia > Flavobacteriales > Flavobacteriaceae > Flavobacterium. Next base: position 77,141 of record JAQSDU010000019.1, on the reverse strand, counting down.
ATGTCCATTGCGCGAACTGTTTCTCTTCCTGGCGCCGTATTATCGTTCAAACGCATATAAAACGCCTTGATGTTAGCTGGATAATCAAACAAAATCACTGGACATTTAAAGTGTTTTTCAACAAGGAAACGTTCGTGCTCCGACTGTAAATCGGCGCCCCATTCTTCAATGATGTACTGGAATTTCTTCTTTTTATTCGGTGTAGAATTTCTAAGGATATCAATCGCTTCGGTGTAAGATACCCGTTTGAAATTGTTATCGAGAACGAAATTCAGTTTCTCCAACAATGTCATTTCGCTGCGGTCGGCTTGTGGTTTTGATTTTTCTTCTTCAAGCAATCTGCCTTCAAGGAATTTTAAGTCGTCTTGACAATTGTCTAAAACATGTTTGATGACGTACTGAATAAAATCTTCCGCCAAATCCATATTATCGTCCAAATCATTGAATGCCACTTCCGGCTCAATCATCCAAAATTCCGCCAAGTGACGTGACGTATTTGAGTTTTCTGCACGGAATGTCGGTCCAAACGTATAAATCTGGCCCAAAGCCATCGCAAAAGTCTCCCCTTCCAATTGTCCGGAAACGGTTAAATTGGTATGCTTTCCGAAAAAATCTTCTTTATAATTGATGTCTCCATCTTCGGTTTTAGGCAATTTATCCAAAGGCAACGAAGTCACCTGGAACATTTCGCCTGCGCCTTCGGCATCGGCACCGGTAATGATTGGCGTGTTTACATATACAAAACCTTTTTCCTGAAAATATTTATGAACGGCAAATGCCAAAACAGAACGGATTCTCATGATTGCACCAAAAGCATTCGTACGCACACGCAAATGAGCATTTTCACGAAGGAATTCCAGTGAATGTTTTTTCGGTTGCATCGGGAATTTCTCGGCATCAGAATCGCCAAGAATTTCAAGAGATTTTACCTGAATTTCATATTTTTGTCCGGCACCTTTGCTTTCTACCAATTCGCCAATTACAGAAATGGCGGCACCGGTCGTGATTCTTTTTAAAGTAGTTTCAGGCGTATTTTCAAAATCTACAACACACTGGATATTATTGATCGTTGAGCCGTCATTTAGCGCAATAAACTGGTTGTTCCTAAATGTGCGAACCCATCCTTTTGCGTTCACTTCTTGTAGTGTCGTTGTGCTGTTGAGCAGGTTTTTAATCTTTGTATGTTTCATCTTAATTGTAGATTTCAGATTTTAGATTTTTCAATCGAAGCGCAAATATAGTGGAATTGTTTGAAATGTCATTGCGAGGAACGAAGCAATCAGAAGCTATTCCCGCTATCCGCAATATCTTTTTAGCCGAACCCCGGCAAAAAAGGATATTTGCTCCTATCGGGGCTAGGTCAGTGCGACACCTGAACTGAATCGTTAAATTAACCAAAACCTTTGTGGCTAAACTTCATTCTTGGCTTTCTTCTTCTCAAAAGTCAAAACCAAAGCAGGAAGCACAAGCAAATTCGCAAACATCGCAAACAATAAAGTACATGAAATCAATCCGCCCAGCGCAATCGTACCACTAAAACTGGACAAAGTAAAAATTGCAAATCCAAAAATCAAAACCACTGAAGTATAAAAAGTACTGATACCCGTTTCGCGCAATGCACTAAATACCGATTTCTTGACTTTTCCATTGTTCGCCAATAAATCATGACGGTATTTTGCCATAAATTGAATTGCATTGTCCACCGAAATCCCAAATGCTATACTAAAAACCAATATTGTCGATGGCTTGAGCGGAATTTCAAAATAACCCATTAATCCAGATGTGATGCAAAGCGGCAAAACATTCGTAATTACAGATGCCATTACCATTTTAAACGAACGAAACAAGTAGGCCATCAAACCAGCAATCATCAAAATGGCAAAAATTAGCGACTCAATTAAGTTGTCAATAAGATACGAAGTGCCTTTTTGGAAAACGAGCGCTTTCCCCGTAAGCGTTACTTCAAAACGGTCTTTCGGAAAAATTTCGTCGGTTTTTTTGCGAATTTTGGCTTCTACTTTTGCCATTTCCTGTGTGCCGATGTCTTTCATGAAAGTTGTGATTCGTGCGTATTGTCCGGTCGAGTCAACGTAGCTTTTCATCAGATTGTCTTTCGAATTTTTCGTGGCATTTTTAGCATACGAAAATATAAAACCTTGCTCTTGTGAAGTGGGTAAATCGTAATATTCTGGATTGCCGTTGTAATAGGCCTGTTTGGAATACTTTACAAGATTTACGATGGATACTGGTGGCGATAATTCCGGAATCTGCGTAATTGTTTGTTGCAGTTCGTCCATTTTTTTCATGGTCGACAATTTCATCACGCCTTTTTTGCGTTTTGTATTAATCATGATTTCAAGCGGCATCACACCATGAAATTCCTTTTCATAAAAAGTAATGTCTTTAAAAAACGATGCGCTTTTTGGCATTTCACCGATAAGACTTCCCGAAACTTTCATTTGCAAAACACCAATCAGACTGAAAATCAATAGCAATCCGTAGATGGAATAAATGACCGATCTTTTGGTTATTACGATTTTCTCGACCCAATCTAAAAGCGAGGAAATGTAAGTTTTGCTAAGGTGATACAAGTGCTTTTCTTTTGGCACCGACATAAAACTATATACAATCGGCACGACAACCAATGTGAGTAAATAAACCGAAATAACGTTCAAAGAAGTCACCAATCCGAATTCAAAAAGCAAATCGTTTCCGGTAATCATAAACGTAGCAAAACCAGCCGCTGTCGTAAGGTTCGTCATTAAAGTGGAAACGCCGATTTTAGAAATCACTCGCTGTAAAGCCTTTGCTTGGTTGTGATGAATTTTGATTTCTTGTTGGTATTTATTGATAAGAAAAATACAATTGGTGATACCAATTACGATGATCAGCGGCGGAATAATCGCGGTTAAAATCGTGATTTTGTAGTGAAACAAACCAAGCGTTCCGAACGACCACATGACGCCAAACAACAAAATAAAAATCGAAATAAATGTCGCCCGAAAGGAACGAAAAAAAAAGAAAAATATCAACGAAACCGTTAGCAAAGCCGCACCAATAAAAAGTCCGATTTCCCCTTTCATGTTTTCGGCGTTGATTGTTCTGATGTACGGCATTCCTGAAACGCGCAAATCAATTCCGGTAGTTTTTTCGAATTTTTCGATTTTCGGAACTAAATTTTCGATAATAAAAGTCTTTCGATCGGCGGTATTCACGACTTTTTTGTCGAGATAAACCGCCGAGCGAATGCTTCCCGATTGTTTATTGAACAACAATCCTTCATAAAACGGCAACTTTTTAAAAAGTTCGTTTTTTTTCTGTTTTAGATAATCGGCGTTTACGGTTTGCTTCGCATCGATAAATGGAACGAGTTCGAATTTTTCGTTAATCGTATCTTTCTGTAAAGTTTTAAGGTCATTGATAGACACGACCAGTTCGACTTCTTTGGCACTTTTTAGGCCTGTCATCAGATCGTTCCATGCAGCAAAAGCTTTTGGCGTGAAAAAAGTCTCGTCTTTAAAACCGATGACGATTAGATTGCCTTCTTCGCCAAAACGACTTAAAAATTCTTCGTATTGTTGGTTGACGATGTGTTTTTTTGGAAGCAGGTTCGCCTCGGTATAAGTCATACCAAGGTTTTTCCACTGCAAACCAAGGAAAATGGTTATGGCGGCAATGATTCCTAAAATAAGTATCCGGTTTTTCAGTATGATTCGGGCGATAGTTTCCCAAAATCCAACTTTCACTTTGTGTTTCATACAGTATTAAAATGGTTGCAAAGGTAAATAAACCGTAGCATTTTATAGCTGTTGCGTATGTAATTCTAAGCAAAAAAAAATAATGTAATTATTTTTATAAAAGTAAGAAAATACACCAGTATTAATTTTAAGTTATGAATTTTTTTGCCTGAATAATTTATATATTTGGTTTCGCATATTTGTATTGTGTTTTTTCGTCAATCCGAAACAATAGAACCATGAAAAATTTAAAGAATTCCATTTTTTATATATTGATGCTCAGCGGTTTTTCGGCATTGATTTACGTTATACTGCACAAAGGAAAATTCCTTGAAACATCGCAAGTGGCGGCCAATAAAGTTGTCAGTAATGGTCCGTGGACAGATTTTCTTGTAAAAAGTGCCCAAGAGCCATTAGCGCTTTTGCTGCTTCAAATTATCACGATCATTTTAGTGGCGCGAATTTTCGGATGGTTTTTCCGGAAAATCGGTCAGCCTTCGGTTATTGGCGAGATGATCGCCGGAATTATACTCGGACCATCACTCGTCGGATTGTATTTTCCTGACTTTTTCCATAATTTGTTCCCCACCACTTCAATGGGCAATTTAAAATTGTTCAGTCAGCTTGGATTGATCCTTTTTATGTTTGTGATTGGCATGGAACTCGACCTAAAAGCGCTAAAAAATAAGGCAAAGGAAGCTGTAGTCATCAGTCATGCAAGTATCATTTTCCCTTTTACATTGGGAATTACACTTGCCTATTTCACCTATAGCTTTCTGGCACCGGTGGGTGTGGCTTTTACGTCATTTGCATTGTTTATGGGAATCGCCATGAGCATCACTGCTTTTCCTGTTTTGGCCAGAATCGTTCAGGAACGAGGCATTCACAGGACTAAACTTGGTACTATTGTCATTACGTGTGCCGCCGCCGATGACATTACTGCATGGTGTATTTTGGCTACCGTAATTGCAATTGTTAAAGCAGGATCTCTTGTAAGTTCGCTGTATGTAATCGGAATGGCAATTGCCTATGTTTTCCTGATGCTAAAAGTTGTACGCCCATTTCTTCAGAGGGTCGGCACCTTAAAAAATTCGCGACAAAGTCTGAGCAAACCTGTCGTAGCCATTTTTTTATTAACGCTGATTATTTCGGCATATACAACTGAAATTATCGGAATCCATGCCCTTTTCGGCGCTTTTATGGCGGGCGCTATAATGCCAGACAACGCAAAATTCCGTGCTATAATCATAGAAAAAGTAGAAGATGTATCCGTTATTGTTTTGTTGCCCTTATTTTTTGTCTTTACCGGATTAAAAACCAAATTGGGATTGCTTGACACGCCAGAAATGTGGGAAATCACAGGTCTTATAATTATCGTTGCTGTAGTTGGAAAATTCCTCGGAAGTGCCATCGCAGCAAAATTCGTCGGACAATCGTGGAAAGACAGCCTCATGATTGGTGCCCTGATGAACACCCGCGGTCTTATGGAACTGATTGTACTAAATATTGGTTTGGAGTTGGGTGTGCTTTCGGATAAAGTGTTTACAATGATGGTGATCATGGCATTAGTAACGACGTTCATGACCGGGCCAGCACTCGATTTAATCAATTTTATATTCAAGACGAAAGACGAAAACCTGCCAGAAGAAATTGACACTGAAGGCAAATACAAAATCCTCATTTCTTTTGGAAATTCCGAAAGAGGGAAAGCGCTATTGCGATTGGCAAATAGTTTAGTAAAAAAACAAAATACGGAAGCAATTGTTACGGCAATGCACCTCACATTGAGCAACGAATTGCATACTTTTGATCTTGAAGAACAAGAAAAAAAGAGCTTCGCCCCTATTTTAGCAGAATCGGAAAACTTGAATCAGGAAGTCGTAACATTGTTCAAAGCTTCCAATGACATCGATACGGATATCGTTGAAATGGCCAACCACGGCGATTACGATTTATTGCTTGTCGGCTTGGGACAATCTATTTTTGAAGGCACTTTGCTAGGAAAAGTCTTGGGCTATACAACAAGAATCATCAATCCGGATCGTTTGATCGATAAATTTATAGGAAAGGAAGGCTTGTTTGAAAATTCTCCTTTTGATGAAAGAACGCGACAGATTATCGCCAAAAGCAAAATGCCTGTTGGGATTTTGGTTGATAAAGATTTGCAGCAGCTCAACCGCGTTTTCATTCCGATTTTCAACCCAGATGATGCGTTTTTGATTGATTTCGCCGAAAAATTGATTTTTAACAATGGCTCCAGAATTACTTTCGTTGATCCAAACGAAGCGATAAAAAACACCAAAACCGTTTACGAAAAAATTGATGCGATCGAAGCGAAAACTCCAAATTTTATTTCAATGATGCAAGACCGCACAATGAAAAAAGGATTTTTAGAGCAGCAGGATATCATGATTATCAGCCTTGAAAGCTGGAAAAAACTAGTGAATTCACAAAGCACATGGCTCAGTAACATTCCATCTGTACTTATCATCAAACCATAATTTATTTGTAAGATGCGTTTAATGAAAATTATATTGATTGGTTTGCTTTTTTCTTCAATCGGGATTTTTGCCCAAGAAAAGCAAACACCTAAACCAGAATCTAAAATAGAAAGCGGCTTCGACGGGATGATCGGCGTTTCCTATGGCAGCAAAACGTTAGGCATTAATGTTGGTGGGCCAAGCCTTAAATACAAATTCACAAAAAATTTTAAAATGGGTATTGGTGCAGTTCCATCATTAATTGTTATGGACAGTAAAGCGATGCCAAGACTTGCCGTTTCTCCAATTATTGAATACAAACGATGGATGTTCATTACGCCATATTACGGTTATGATGCCAAAAACAAGCAAATCTGGACCTTCGGAATCGGTTATAAATTGACCAATATTAATTTCTGATGAACTGGATATCGCTCATCATCGGCGGTCTCTTCGAAGTGGGTTTTGCAACCTGTCTCGGCAAAGCCAAAGAAAGTTCAGGAACAATCGCTACCCTATGGTTTATTGGATTTTTCATTTGCCTCGCTATCAGCATGACTTTGTTGTATAAAGCTTCCCAAACATTACCAATTGGAACTGCTTATGCGGTTTGGACAGGAATTGGGGCCGTTGGAACAGTTCTAATCGGAATATTTTTGTTTAAAGAACCGGCTGATTTCTGGAGGATTTTCTTTATTACGACATTAATTGCTTCGATTGTCGGATTGAAATTGGTTGCCTCTCACTAAAGTCCCAAATCCAGCACAAAACTCAATTTTACAGCAATATTATCTTCAAATCGCGGCAATTGGTTCGGGCCATAACGGTAAAATCCTGTGAGACCTAATCCTTTGAAGATTTGATTCAATTCGATCCCCGATTCAAAGAAACCATTTTCCAATGTTTTATAGTTAATACCGATGTGGTTTTCGGGATGCTCCATGTCGCCCCATGCCATACGCGTTACCAGCACCAGTGAGGGCTTCACTTTGTTAAAGATGCTAACCCTTTTAAAACCGTGTTTAAGTTGGAGTTTAATATATTGGCTTGAGAAAAATTCATTAAAAAACATCGTTTCAAAACTGTTTTTCCCGCTCAGCGTAATCCTTTGTATGATTTTTTCTTTGGTCAGGTTATTCGGCGAAGTGTTGTATAAATGCGTAATAGGAACGTCGCCATTGGCATAACCCGCTTCAATAAGCAATGCGGATCGTTGCCCGTTTAGGTATTTTTTCTCATATTCTGCACGAAAGTCAATCTTGGTAAATTCAAAATCATTGTCTAAAACATGTGGTAATGCTTGCGTAAATTGAAATGTGAATTTTGGAAACCTTTTTTCGATTTCGAGCCTTCCGGTTGGTGTTTGCATATAACTGCTAAACGGATTCCACTGCAACGAAACCATGGCTGTAGTCATCGTAAATTCATGGTATGCTTTTCCATTAAGATTGTAAGTATATTCAAATTCTGGATTTACTTTACTGTAAACCAACTGCCAGATGCTTTCTGTTTTCGGGATGATTCTTGTTTCGATGTATGCCCTATAATTCCAATAATTATAAAAAGTACTGACGTTAATGGGACGCGGATCATAAATCTTGAAAACCCTTTTGTCAATCGCAAACGAAGTACTTGCAATCTCACGGACATCATCTGTATAGGAAGCGCCCATCCAAGTATTCGAAAATTTGCCAATGCGTGCTGCACCACCAAGATTGTATTTAAAAGCACCGTCTTTCGTGCCATAAGCGCTATAGCCTTCTATTTTATATTTTCTTGAAAATTTCTCGTTTGTAATGCCGCCAAGTCCCACACGAAAACCTTCGTAATTGTTATAACTCAGCAAATATCGCAAGTCTAAATCTAAAGGTCCTAACGGAAGGTAGCCATTAATGATTTTGCGACCAATGCGTAATTTTTGTTCTATTCTTCTTTTTTTGGCGATACTGTCAAGGGCAAAATAGGTTTGTGGACTCCTAACATCAATGCTGTCTGTTCGGTATTTTTCCCAAAAATCTTCTTCTTTTTTAATGGCTTCGTCTTTGATTTCTATAGCGATGGAGCTGTTTCTGATTTTTAGCGGAATATTATATTCTGCATCAAAATTATATGATTTGGAAAGCAAATAAGTGAAATCTGAGGCCTGCTTTGGTCTTTTGGGGTCTGAATCATTCTTGTCGCCATCAAATTTTAAGGTTTCACCTAAAATTTTAATGTCCTCGTCATTTTTTCCTTTTACGATTTTGAATTCTTTATTGGAAGGAAACCAAATTTTTTCGCTCTCTAGATACTTAAACTCGTGAATTGCACTTATGTCGAGCACACCACGAATTCTCATAACAGCTTTTGCAAGAGCATAATTCTTCGCGTCAATATAAAGCAAACCTTCTAATCCGGTTGATTTTTTTTTCCGCTTCGGACGAAAATAAACCAGATAAATCTTTCTGTTTTGGATGCTTACAGTATCCAGTAATTTGAATTTATAATGCGCAAAAGCTTCCAATGTAATCGGGCTTACATAGTTGGTTTCAAAGAGTTCATAACTTTGATCATAAATAGAAAAAGACTGTAGATTGAATGCTATAATTTCATAAACGGGTTGTGAAAATCCGGCCATCTTGGTGCCAAGTATGTTCTCTTTTAAATGACCATCACTAAATTGAAATTGCGATACTTTTTCGGTTTGAAAAAGATGCCTTTTCGAAACTATTTTACTGAATTTATAAGCAGAAGAATCAATTTTAGAAAATTTTCGTTTACCGTTTTTTTCTGTAAAAACCGAATCTATGCGGCTTTCAATAGCATCAGGATTGGCGGTAATAATAAGCTTATTATACGATTTGAATTGAAAACTTGATAATTTCTTCTGCGGATTATTATGCTCTTTTTCGCGTATTACTAGCTTTATAATGTGGTCTGCCGGATTGTCAACAAATACGGCATTGAGATTTTCAATAATGGGAACGAGATCAACAACATAATATTTTTCGGCCGGAATTATGTCTAATTTGACTGCGTGAAATCCGACATAAGAAATAGAAATATTGGTGATTTTAGAAAATGTCTGTAGGACAAATTTGCCATCAACATCTGTAATTGTTGCTCCGTCATTTCCAGAAGTAATGCTCGCAAAAGGAAGCGCTTCTCCTGTTTTGGCATTCTTCACAATTCCTTTGACGGCAAACTGCGCCTGTGCAGCAACCGTAAAAAAGAAAATCAAAGCGAGCAACTGTTTCATCAGGGTTTTGTATACTGTAAGACAAAAGTAGCAATAAAAAAATCCGCATATAGCGGATTTTAAATGGATTTAACGAAAGTCAGACTTTCATGATCTCGGCTTCTTTCGTCACAAGATGTTCTTCAACCTTTCTTATAAAAGCGTTGGTAAGATTTTGCACTTCGTCTTCTGCAGTTTTGCAGATGTCTTCAGAAGTGCCTTCTTTTTCTAGTTTCTTGATATCGGTATTAGCGTCTTTACGCACATTGCGGATTCCAATTTTGGCGTCTTCGGCTTCCGATTTGGCTTGTTTTACCAAATCTTTACGGCGTTCTTCCGTGAGTGGCGGTACACTAATGATGATCACATCGCCATTGTTCATTGGGTTAAAACCGATGTTGGCAACCATAATCGCTTTTTCAATTGGCTGCAACATATTTTTTTCCCATGGCTGGATGGTAATCGTTCTAGCGTCGGGCACATTGATGTTTGCCACTTGCGAAAGTGGTGTCGCTGACCCATAATAGTCAACAAAAACACTTCCGAGCATCGCCGGACTTGCCTTGCCTGCGCGGATGTTGAGGAAAGATTTTTCAAGATGCGCAATCGAATTGTTCATCGCTTCCTCGGTACTTTCTAATATAAAATCAATTTCTTCAGTCATATTTTTGAGTTTAGTGTTAAGTATTCAGCGTTCTTAGTGTTCGGCTGCTAACTGAACACTGATCACTGATCACTATACATTTACTTCTGTTCCTATTTTTTCACCTTCGCAAATCTTCAGCAAATTGCCTTCTTTATTCATATCGAAAACGACAATCGGCAGTTTATTTTCTTGACTTAGTGTAAAAGCTGTGGTGTCCATTACACTTAATCCTTTTTTCAGTACATCATCAAACGTCAAATAATCAAATTTTGTTGCGTCGGCATTTTTTTCGGGATCGGAAGTATAAATGCCATCAACGCGTGTGCCTTTCAAAATTACATCAGCATGAATTTCAACGCCTCTTAAAACCGCTGCGGTATCCGTAGTGAAATATGGATTTCCGGTTCCGGCACCAAAGATGACGATGCGTCCTTTTTCCAAATGACGAACGGCTCTTCTTTTGATATAAGGTTCTGCAATCGCCTCAATTTTCAACGCGGTCTGCAAACGAGTAAGCATTCCTTTGTCTTCGAGAGCGCCTTGTAATGCCATTCCGTTAATCACGGTGGCGAGCATTCCCATATAATCGCCTTGAACCCGATCCATACCATTGCTGGCACCAGCAACTCCCCTAAAAATATTACCGCCACCAATTACGATGGCTATTTGCACACCTTTATTGTGAATTTGTTTAATTTCCTCCGCATATTCAGCGAGTCTGGCTGGGTCAATTCCATATTGTCTTTCGCCCATCAAGGCTTCGCCGCTTAATTTCAGGAGTATTCTTTTGTACTTCATTTCTATTTTTAGTTGAGTTGTGCAAATATAGACATATTCTGTTTTTTAAAAAATAAGTTTTCTGAAAACGAATCGGTAATTTTGTACCACAAAACTATCGAAATTATGAAAGCCTTTATAGATAAAAGTTTGTTAAATAGCCATTCTTATGCCGAATACCGCAAAATTGTTTCAGATTTGTTGGCAGAAGGGAAAGTTTCAGGCGATATTCAATCGGAAAATCTGTTGCATTATACACTTTTGAATGAAACCAGAATGAACCGTTTGGAAAAGACTTTGACAATTACAGATGCAACTTCGGAAAAGCTGAAAACCCTTAAAAAGCAATACATCTGGCTCGTAATTTCTGAAGGTTGGTGTGGTGATGCGGCACAATTGCTTCCTATTTTTCATAAAATGGAATTGCTTTCCGAGAAGATTGAATTGAAGATTGTATTCCGTGATGCGAATGCTGAATTGATGAATTTGTTCCTTACGAATGGCACAAAGTCAATTCCGAAACTGATTGTACTCGACAAAATCACGCATGAAGTTATCGCCGATTTCGGTCCGCGTCCAAAAGAAGCAATTGATTTGGTCAGGAATTATAAAGAAGAACACGGTGTTATTGACGAAACTATTAAAACCGAATTACAACTTTGGTATTTGCATGATAAAGGTATCTCGACACAAAAAGAAATCATAGCGTTACTGGAACATTAAAACAATCTATAAGAAACGCCTAAATTCAGGTTTGTGATCCTGTCGTTTCCATTGTAATTCATCCGATACTGAACTACTTCTGCAAAAATTCCAAATCCATCACCGGCTTCAAGGCTAAGCGCAAATCTTTTGTACATGCCTTGTAAATGTCCACGCCCAAGCACAAAGGCTTTTCCATAGCCAAACTGTAGTCCAATTTTCGCATCATCAGATATAAACGGGCTAAAATTAATATTTCCGAATACCGGCGCGACGACTAATTTATCGGTAATTTCCCATTCAATCCCGGAATGTACACTTAACGTTATAGCCTCTTCATAGTGAATACCATACCCAAATTTTGCATTGAGCCCGTCTGGAATAAACCAACTTTGATTTTCATTATCGGCATCTTCATCTTCACGTTCTGGATTAAACTTTAATGGCGTAGAAAGTTCAAAATGCGTAAATCCTAACAATTTAAACTTGTTCGGTTTCTCTTTGCTTATTGGATCATTACCTTCATAAAACACGGTTTGTGCAAATGAAAAAGTGCACATCAATAAAAATAATAAGGCATATTTAATCTTCATCAGGACTATTCTGTTTTTCAAATTCAGCCGGTAAAATGGCATTTGCTACATCATAATCACCAATTTTCGTGCGGCGCAAAACGGTTAAATGAGAACCTGAACCTAGCGCTTTTCCATAATCGAACGCCAACGAACGAATGTAAGTTCCTTTGCTGCAAACCACTCTAAAATCAATTTCCGGCAGCGCAATTCTTGTAATTTCAAATTCGTGGATGGTGGTTTTACGGAAAGCGATTTCTACTTCTTCCCCATTTCTGGCGTGTTCATACAAGCGTATGCCGTCTTTTTTAATCGCAGAAAATACGGGCGGTTGCTGGTCGATTTCCCCTAAAAATTGCTTTACGGTTTCGTGAATTAAAACATCGTTGATATGTTCCGTTGGAAAAGTCGCATTGATTGCTGTTTCCAGATCATAAGAAGGTGTCGTTGCACCAATGAAAAAAGTACCGGTATATTCTTTCGCATGGCCTTGCAGTTCGCTGATTCGCTTGGTGAATTTTCCGGTGCAAACAATCAATAATCCTGTCGCAAGCGGATCTAAAGTACCGGCATGACCAATTTTAATTTTTTTGAGTCCGAGTTGGCTTTTCAAAACCCACTTCATCTTGTTGACTGCCTGAAAAGACGACCAATGCAAGGGTTTGTCAATTAAAAGGATTTGTCCGTTTTGGAAATCTTCGGCTGTCATTAAACTTGATTGGATGGGAAAAAGAAGTAAATCAGCAACAATGTAATTCCCAAAACAATGCGGTAATAACCGAACATTTTAAACCCGTTTTTCGTCAAAAAGTTGATAAAAAATTTAATCGAAGCATATGCCACAATAAACGCCACAACGTTTCCAACGGCAAGAATACCAAGATTATTGGTGTTTAAAACTTCCGGAGAATCTTTATAAACATCATAAATACTTTTTACAGTCGCCGCAAGCATGGTCGGAACAGCAAGAAAAAACGAAAATTCCGCTGCTGTTTTTCTAGTCAAACCTTGTTGCATTCCGCCAATAATAGTCGCTGCACTTCGGCTCAATCCCGGAAAAATCACGGCTAATGTTTGATAAAAACCGATGGTCAAAGCTTTTTTATTGGAAATAGCTTCTTCCGTTTCAATCACCGGATTGGTAAACCATTTGTCAACGAATAACAGTATAAATCCACCAGCGAGCAAAACTACTGCAATAACAACGGGCGTTTCGAGCATTGCTTCGATATGTTTTTTGAAAAGTCCACCGATAAACAATGCCGGAATAACAGCGATAATCAGCTTGACATAAAACCCAATTCTTTTAAAATCGAAGAACTTCTTCCAATAAATCACAACCACAGAAAGTATTGCGGCCAACTGGATAACGATTTCAAACAACTTTGTGAAATCGTCTTTGGCGATACCCATGAAGGACGAAACAATGACCATGTGTCCGGTTGAGGAAATCGGCAAAAATTCGGTTATGCCTTCGATGATGGCTAATATGACGGCTTGAAAATAATCCATTTATGCTTTCTTAGGATTTTTAAGCGTCGAATAAATCGTAATTCCAAATCCGATCAGCACTAATGTCGGCGCCAACCGAATTCTGCGGAAATTAAAAATAGCATCGCTATAAACTTTCGGATCATCGCTGCCGCCGCCTGACATCAGGATGAATCCTAGCGCGATTACACCTATCCCAATCAAAAGGATTTTGTAGTTGACTTTGTCAAAAAGAAATTCAGGCTGTTTAACAGGAGCTGATGGTTGGTCGTTTTTTTTCATTTTTATTTTGATTATGCCGTTGCTTATAGCTTACGGCCTATTGCTTAAAGCCTAATAAAGGTCGTCTGTACGCAAATTAAGAAAACGCTGTGTTGCAAAAAAAGTGGAAATCCAAGTAATTAAGACCCCAGCCACAACAACACCGAATAAAACCAATCCAGTCATCAAAGGATCGTCCAAAAGATCCACTTCATTCAAGTTGTCATTGGCATAGAACAATACACCAATTAAAGCGGCAACTGCCAAAAGTGAACCAATAATACCCAATTGAATGCTTCTCCAGATAAATGGTTTGCGGATAAATGATTTTGTTGCGCCGACCATTTGCATGGTTTTGATGATAAAGCGATTCGAATAAATAGAAAGGCGCATCGAACTATTGATCAATAATATCGAAACCACGGCCAAAAATCCGCTGATGCACAAAATATAAAAGCTAATCATATCGATATTTTTATTCACCAAATCAATGAATGCTTGGTCATAATAGACGTCGGAAACCAATTCATTTTTAGACAATCTTGCTGCGATTTTGCGAATGCTGTCATTTTGGATATAACCTGCTTTTGGGTGAATATCAAAAGAATTCTGCAACGGATTCGCACCCAAAAAACTCATATAATCTTCACCAATGTCAGCCATGTGGGTTTTTGCAGCAGTTTCTTTATCGACATAAACAAATGTTTTTACAAAATGTGCCGTTTTCAATTCTTCGTTAAAAGCCTTGATAACACTGTCGTTGGCTTCGTTCTTGAAGAAAACTGTCATTGCAAATTTCTCCTTAAAATTATCGGTCAGTTTGGTGGAATTCAGCACAAAAAGTCCCAAAAACCCCAAAAGGAATAACACCAGAAAAATACTCAGTACGACAGAAAAATAAGAGGTTAGGATCCTGCGTTTTTTAAATTTTTCGTAAGAAGAACTCATAGTTTGCGTGTAATTATTCGGTAAAAATAATAAAGAAATTGTTTAATCACAGTTTATAACGTCCAAAGTTTTGACTTTCGTACAATAAACGTAAATTTGCGTGCGTGAATTGATTTTTTTTGTATGGAGAGTGCCTGAGTAGCTGAGTTCCTTAGTGCCTGAGCGCTTTCTAAATAAAAAAATCTACGCGTTTTAAAAACTAAGGCACTAAGCTACTCAGGCACTAAGCTACTCAAAAAATGAAATACAATCCCAACGAAATCGAAGCCCACTGGCAAAAATACTGGGCCGAAAACCAAACTTTCGCCGCCCAGAACAATTCAGAAAAACCAAAATATTACGTGCTCGACATGTTCCCATATCCATCGGGTGCCGGTTTGCATGTTGGTCACCCACTAGGTTACATCGCTTCTGATATTTATGCACGCTTCAAACGCCACCAGGGTTTCAACGTTTTGCATCCGCAAGGCTACGACAGTTTTGGACTTCCGGCCGAACAATATGCCATACAAACCGGGCAGCATCCCGATAAAACTACTAAGGAAAACATCGCCCGTTACCGCGAGCAGCTTGATAAAATTGGTTTTTCTTTTGACTGGAGCCGCGAAGTGCGTACTTCAAGTCCGGAGTATTACAAATGGACACAGTGGATTTTCATACAATTGTTCAATTCTTGGTACAATAAAACAACCGATAAAGCCGAAAGTATCGACAGTCTGGTGCTAGAATTCGAAGCCAACGGCAATACAAAAGTACACGCTGTCGCGGATGACAATGTGCCGACTTTCACTGCAGAAGAATGGAAAGTGCTTTCAAATGAACAACAGCAAAAAATCCTGTTGCAATATAGACTGACTTATTTGGCAGAAACAGAAGTCAACTGGTGTCCGGGATTAGGAACCGTTCTCGCCAACGACGAAATCGTAAACGGAGTTTCTGAACGTGGCGGCTTTCCGGTCATCCGCAAGAAAATGACGCAATGGAGCATGAGAATTTCTGCTTATGCGCAAAGACTTCTCGACGGATTAAAAGACATCGACTGGACGCAATCGCTCAAAGATTCGCAGGAAAACTGGATTGGAAAATCAGTTGGTGCTTTAGTGACTTTCAAAGTGATTGATTCAGATAAAGAAAAAGACAATCTCGATTATTTCCTTAGCGGAGATGAGACCAATCAATATAAAATAGAAGTTTTCACGACGCGTCCCGACACGATTTTCGGTGTAACATTCATGACTTTAGCGCCGGAACACGAACTCGTTTCGTTAATCACAACGCCGGAACAAAAAGCCGTAGTTGATGCTTATGTTAACGCCACCGCCAAACGCAGCGAGCGAGAAAGAATGGCCGATGTGAAAACCATTTCTGGTGTTTTTACGGGCGCCTATGCGGAACATCCTTTTACAAAAGAACCCATTCCGGTCTGGATTGGCGATTATGTCTTAGCCGGTTACGGAACAGGCGCAGTCATGGCAGTACCTTGTGGCGACGAGCGCGATTATGCATTTGCGAATCACTTCAAAGGGCAAAACGGCATGAACAAAATTGTTAATATTTTCGACAATGTCGATATTTCGACCGAAGCATATGGTTCTAAAGACAATGTGGTGATTGCGAATTCTGATTTCCTCAACGGAATGAATTACAAACAAGCCACCAAAACCGTCATTGAACAACTCGAAGCGATTGGACAAGGCAAAGGCAAAACGAATTACCGTTTGCGCGATGCTGTGTTCTCACGACAAAGATATTGGGGCGAACCTTTCCCTGTCTATTATGTGAACGGATTGCCACAAATGATTGATCCTCAATACCTACCAATTCGCCTGCCGGAAGTAGAAAAATATTTGCCGACAGAAGACGGACAACCACCACTCGGCAACGCTGTTGAATGGGCGTGGGACAGTGTTCAATGTACTGTGGTTAGTAATCAGTTGATTGACAATGAGACGATTTTTCCATTGGAATTAAACACCATGCCAGGCTGGGCAGGAAGCTCGTGGTACTGGCTGCGTTATATGGACGCACACAATGACGGCGAATTTGTCTCCAAAGATGCCGAACAATACTGGCAGAATGTCGATTTGTATATCGGCGGCAGCGAACATGCGACCGGGCATTTGCTGTATTCGCGTTTCTGGAATAAATTTTTAAAAGATCGCGGATTTGTAAATCAGGATGAGCCTTTTAAGAAACTCATCAACCAGGGAATGATTTTGGGGATGAGTGCTTTTGTTTATAGGATTGAAGGCACAAATAAATTCGTTTCCAAAAATAAAATTGGCGACTACAAAGTGCAACCACTCCATGCTGATGTAAGTTTTGTAAATTCTTCAGACGAATTAAACATAGAAGCATTCAAAAATTGGCGTGAAGACTATAAAGACGCAGCATTCATCACCGAAGAAAACGGAAAATTCATCGTCTCCCGCGAAGTCGAAAAAATGTCCAAATCCAAATACAACGTAGTCACGCCCGACGACATCTGCGAAGAATACGGCGCCGACACTTTGCGTTTATACGAAATGTTCCTCGGTCCGCTCGAACAGGCCAAACCATGGAACACTGCCGGAATCACTGGCGTTTTTGGTTTCCTCAAAAAACTATGGAAACTCTATTTTGATGACAAAGGACTGATTGTCAATTCGAATCCGGCAAGCAAGGAAGCACTGAAAACCTTACACAAAACCATCAAAAAAGTACAGGACGATATCGAAGGGTTTTCATTCAACACATCCGTAAGCCAATTCATGATCTGTGTGAACGAACTCACCGCAATGAATTGTCATGAAAGAAGTATTCTCGAGCCGCTTGCCATCGTGATTTCGCCTTATGCACCCCACATCGCCGAAGAACTTTGGAAGCAATTAGGACATTCTGAAAGCATTTCGACAGTGCCATTCCCGAAATTCAATCCGGAACATTTGGTCGAAAGCAGTAAGGAATATCCAGTTTCATTCAACGGAAAAATGCGCTTTACAATGGAATTGCCCCTAGATTTAACCGCCGCACAAATAGAAGAAATCGTCATGAAAGACGAGCGCACGCTCAAACAACTCGAAGGCAGAACGCCGAATAAAGTGATTATCGTTCCTGGAAAGATTATCAATCTAGTCGGATAAACATACTTTTTAGCTTTGCGCCTTCGCGCATTTGCAAGCCAAATTAATCTCGCAAAGGCGCGAAGGCGCAAAGCATAAGTTTCTCAGGAAATAAATTTGATATAAATTTCCCAATAGTTATTTAGAAATAAATAAAACTGACATTTTTACACAACAATCTGCCAATAATTTTCTGGCTTATAATTTGATAATATATATAAAAACAAAAAATATATAAATATGTTTCACTACGATCCAATTTATCTCATAATGCTCGGCGCCATCGCTTTAGTAAGCTGGGCTGTGAGTGCAAAACTAAAAAGCAAATTCGAATTTTATTCCAAGGTACAACTCCGCAATGGCATGTCTGGTGCGGAAATTGCCGAAAAGATGCTTGCCGACCACGGAATCCGCGATGTTCGTGTGATTTCTACCGAAGGCCGACTCACCGATCATTACAATCCTGCCGATAAAACCGTTAACCTCAGTGAAGCGGTTTACAACGAAAGAAACGCTGCCGCCGCTGCCGTTGCCGCACACGAATGTGGCCACGCTGTACAACACGCACAAGCATACAGTATGCTAACGTTGCGTTCGCAAATGGTGCCAGTTGTCAACATCGGTTCCGGTCTTGCACCATGGATTATTGTTATCGGGATCATGATGGGCGCCGCAACACGTTCCGGATTCGGATTTTATATTGCTGTTGCCGGTCTATTGGTGATGGCAGTTGTAACCGCATTCAGTTTTGTAACACTTCCTGTCGAATATGATGCCAGCAACCGCGCACTCGCCTGGCTGAAAAACAAAAATATGTTAAGCCAACAGGAATATGCCGGTGCCGAAGACGCTTTAAAATGGGCCGCAAGGACCTATGTGGTAGCCGCCATCGGTGCTGCTGCAACATTGCTATATTGGGCGCTGCAGGTTTTTGGGAACCGAAGATAAATAAATTAAAAAAGGTTAATACTAAGAAATCCGTGTCTTTTAGATGCGGATTTTTTTATGGAAGCTATTCCCGCTATCCGCAGTAGTTTTTGGGCTGAACACCAGCCCAAAAAGCTACTTGCTGCTATCGGGGCTAGGGCATTTGTTTTCAAAAGTACTTTAATCAAATAATCGACATTTCGGCAAAATAAATAAAGGTGATATAACCATACATAATAATCCAATATAATGGATGCACAAGAACGGCATATCCATATTCTTTAGTGCGTTTGTGGCAAAAACGTATAAAATCCGCTAGAAAAAAAATTGCACTAATAGGAAATAAAAGAAAAAACGAAATAGTTCCTCTACCCGGCCCACAAGCACCTCCCGGAAAAGCATTAAGACATAAAAGCGCAAAAACGGTATATAAAATATAAAACAATATCCGTTGAATGACTTTGCTAGATAACACTTTCTGTATTCTTCTGGCAATCATCTACAACTGAATTTGTCGTTCAATCTGCTGGTCGAGCGAAATAAAAGTTTCGGTTCTCGAAACACCTTCAATCGCTTGTATTTTCGTGTTCAGCAGGTGCATCAAATGTTCGTTATCGCGACAAATAATCTTGATTAAAATCGACCAGTTGCCTGTTGTATAATGACACTCTAAAACTTCAGGTATTTTCTTTAAATCTCTCACAGCTTCCGGATTTCTGGCGGCTTTGTCGAGATATATGCCCACGAAAGCCATTGTGCTGTAGCCCAAAACCTTGTTGCTAACCGTAAATTTAGATCCGGAAATCACACCAGAAGATTCCAGTTTACGCAGCCTTTGGTGTATCGCCGCACCAGAAATTCCAATTTTATTCGCAATTTGCAAAATGGGTTTTCTGGCATCGTCCATCAGCGCTCGGAGGATTTCTTTGTCGATGCCGTCGATTTCTATCTGAAGGGAATTGATTTTCATTGGTTTCTAATTTCAACCAAATGTAATAATTATGTTCCAAATTGAAACTAAAACTATCAATTTTACGCAATAGCTAGCCGTGATGGAAGCGACATCCTTTTGGCCGCTTCTTTAGCGGGCAAAAGATACAGCGTACAGCGCGATCATGCTCCTAAAGATTATCCGGATTATAGCCGAAATACGGCATTTCCTTTTCGTTAAAAACAACACCGTATTCCTCAAGTTCCTTCAAAATAGGAAGATAAACCTCTTTATTAATCGGCAATTGAACACCCGGAGTCGTAATATTTCCGTTCAAAATTTGCAAAGTTGCCATAGCCACCGGAAGCCCGACAGTTTTTGCCATTGCGGTATAAGTCTGGTCGTCGCCAATGCAAACCATCTTCGAATCGATTTGCTTTTCGACACCATTAAGTTCATAACCAAATTTATGGTACATCACGATCATGTCTTTGTCGTCTGGCTGCAATGTCCAACTATCGTTGAGAATTTTTTCAAGGATTTGCGCTGGTGTGGCATTTTTCAAACCGACGATTTTATTGGAATTAAAAATATCAAGTTCCAATAATTTATCCCACATAATATCATCTTGATCGATACCGAGATTTAATCGCAGCTTGATTTCAACAGAATCCGTTGGATGGTACGGCAAAAATAAATTCGTAAATTCACGATAACTGATCGTTTCCGAATTGTCAATCGCATAAGTGTCATCGGTCATGCCGAGTTGCACAAACATGTTCCAAGCTTTGGAATAACCAACACGCCTGATGGTACCGCGGTATAATGTCAATGCATCATCCAAGCCATAAACACTGCGGTATTTTAACGAATCGCGGTTGGCATAGGCTTCAAACCTGCCATAACCTTCGACTTCAAGAAACTCGGTTCTTCTAAATAATTTGTGGTAGGGGATGTATTTGTAAGTACCTTCCTGAATGAATTTCGCTGCACCGCCTTGTCCTGCCAACACTACATTTCTAGGTGCCCAGGTAAATTTGTAATTCCACAAATTATTGTCTGATTCAGGTGCTACGAGTCCGCCACAAAACGATTCGAACAAGAGCATCTTGCCGCCTTTTTCGCGAATTTCGTCAATGACTTTCATGGCGCTCATGTGATCGATGCCCGGATCTAATCCGATTTCATTCATAAAAATAAGGTTGTTCGCTTTTGCGGATGCATCTAAACTTTGCATCGCATCGCTAACATAAGATGCGGTAACCATGTGTTTTTTAAACACAATACAGTCTTTTGCCACCTCAAAATGCAAATGCGCCGGTAACATCGAAATGACAATATCGGCCTTTTGAATTTCTGTTTGTCGCTGCTTTTCATCAAAGATATCGAATGAAATAGCCGTGGCGTTTGGATGATTATTGGTTTTTCTCTGCGCCAGTTCGACAGATAAATCGGCAATGGTAAGGTGCAGGTTTTCGGCATCGGATTTTTTCAGCAAATATTGAATCAGGGAAGAAGCCGAACGCCCGGCGCCAATAATCAGGATATTTCTCATGTTTGGAATTTATCACGCAAATGTATGAATTTGTTAGATTTTTAAAAGTGAATTTTGATTTTGTATTTAATTTTCTCAACAATAAGCTTTATCGCTTTGCGTCTTTGCGAGATTAATTTTTCGCTCGCAAAGACGCAAAACCACAAAGTTTTTTTAACTTTATCAAAAATAAAAATGAACAAAAAAATCATCACCACCGGAGCAGCATTCGGCGCAACAGCCATTATTTTAGGCGCTTTCGGCGCACATGCCTTAAAAGAGGTTTTGACAACTGAAGCACTTGCAACATTTGAAACCGGGGTAAAATACCAAATGTACCACGCTTTATTTTTGCTATTTATCGGAATGATGGGTTTCATTTCTGAGAAAGCCAAACAAACTATTTTTTATCTTATCATTACAGGAGTGCTCTTATTTTCAGGATCTATTTATCTGCTCGCTACAAAATCACTTAGCGGAATAGATTTCAAAATTATAGGAATCGCAACACCAGTTGGAGGATTCTTATTAATTCTTGGCTGGATTTGCCTATTTGTTAATATTTTGAAGCAAAAATCATAATTTTTCAATTTACGATAACGTTGTAGTAATTAATTTTTACTTTTGCATTTTACAATTGCAAACGGATTACACAACTTATTAATAAATTTATGGATACAAACGCCTTGTTTACGAAATCGATTTCGTTAAAAACCATCGGAATCGACAATTCAAATGTTCATTATCAGCTTACTCCGGACGAATTGCATGACATCACCATTCAAAACGGACAAGGAGTCGAATCATCAACAGGCGCATTGGCCATCAACACCGGTGAGTTTACCGGACGATCGCCACAAGACAGGTTCATAGTAAAAGACCATATCACCGAAGACCAAGTTTGGTGGGGGAAAGTAAACATTCCGTTTTCTCCGGATAAATTCGACAAATTATACAATAAAGTAGCGGCTTATTTATCAGCCAAAGAAGAAATATTCGTGCGCGACAGTTATGTTTGCGCCGATGATAATTACAGATTAAATGTTCGTGTGGTGACAGAAACCGCTTGGTCAAATCTGTTTTGTTACAATATGTTTTTAAGGCCAGAAGCTTCAGAACTGGATCACTTCACCCCCGATTGGCATGTTATGTGCGCACCAGGTTTTATGGCCGACCCTGAAGTGGACGGAACAAGACAGCATAATTTTGCAATCCTAGATTTTACGAGAAAAATTGCTTTGATTGGCGGTACAGGTTATACAGGAGAAATGAAAAAAGGAATTTTCTCGGCATTGAATTTCATTCTTCCCGTTGACAAAAATGCGTTACCAATGCACTGCAGCGCGAACGTAGGTGACAACGGAGATACTGCGATTTTCTTTGGATTATCAGGTACCGGAAAAACAACCTTATCTGCCGATCCGAAAAGAAAATTAATAGGCGATGATGAACACGGTTGGACGAGCGAAAACACAGTTTTCAATTTCGAAGGCGGTTGTTATGCGAAAGTCGTGAATCTTACAGAAGAAAACGAACCGGATATTTTCCGTGCCATTAGAAGAGGCGCAATATTAGAGAACGTAGTTTTTAAAAACGGCACCAACGAAGTTGATTTTGAAGATGTTTCGATCACGCCCAACACCCGCGTTAGCTATCCAATTTACCATATTGATAATGTGCAGCCAGGTTCTATCGGCAAAAATCCAAAAAATATATTTTTCCTTACCGCAGATTCTTTCGGTATTTTGCCTCCAATTTCAAGACTAACACCAGGGCAAGCGGCCTACCATTTTATTTCCGGTTATACTGCGAAAGTTGCCGGAACCGAAGCTGGTGTTACAGAACCACAGCCGAATTTCTCTGCTTGTTTCGGAGCGCCATTCATGCCATTGCATCCAACGAAATATGCAGAAATGCTGAGCAAAAAAATGAAAGATGCGAATGTAAAAGTATGGCTCATCAACACAGGATGGACTGGCGGACCTTATGGGATTGGCAGTAGGATGAAGCTAAAATATACCCGCGAAATGATCACCGCAGCCTTAAATGGCGATTTGGACAATGTAACATATGTTGACCACAAAGTATTTGGCATTGCAAAACCGCAATCTTGCCCGAATGTACCAAGTGAAATTTTGAATCCAAGAAATACATGGGCAGATAAAGACTTGTATGATGTCAAAGCATTAGAATTAGCACAAAAATTCAAAGATAATTTCGCCAAATTCGAAGAACACGCCAATGCAGAGATTTTAGCCGGAGCGCCTAGAACAAACGTTTAAAGAAACTTATTATTAAGCCATATTAGAATTTTGCGCTTAAAGAATTAATATCATAATTCTCTTCCTTTAAATAAAGAAACCTGTCTGTTATAGACAGGTTTCTTCTTAAATAACTAACTCAAATCAAACAAAATTATTATTTTACCGAAAACTTATAAATGGTTTTCGTAGTATATTTTTCTCCCGGATTCAACACTGTCGATGGAAATTTTGGCTCATTCGGTGCATCCGGATAATGTTGTGTTTCAAGACACAAACCAGTACGCAATTCATAATTACCTCCTGTTTTACTCGCTTTTGTACCGTCAAGGAAATTGCCTGAATAGAACTGTATGCCCGGCTGATCGGTGGAAACCGTCATTAATCTTCCTGAAGCTTTGTGGTATAAAGTACCTACTTCACGTACTCCAGTCGCATTATCAGCGAAAACCCAACAATGGTCGTAGCCTTTTCCTTTTGCAAGCTGGTCGTCTTTGGCGTTGATGTCTTTTCCAATTTCCTTCGCAGTAGTAAAGTCAAATGGCGTTCCGGCAACAGCTTTCAATTCTCCGGTTGGAATTAAAGTACCATCAACAGGCAACATTTTATCCGCATTCAACGTCAGTTCGTGGTCTAAAATCGTATTGCTGAAATTCGCAGAAAGATTGAAATAGGAATGTTGTGTCAAGTTCACAATCGTCTTTTTATCCGTCGAAGCTTCATAAGAAATGGCAAGTTCATTATCATCTGTAAGTGTATAAATCACAGAAACCGTAAGATTTCCAGGATAACCTTCTTCCCCATCTTTGCTCGTATAAGACAATTTTAAAGTCGGATTCGCAGCATCAATTGGTGCGGCTGTCCATACTCTTTTGTCAAAACCTTTCCCGCCATGAAGCGTGTTGACGCCGTCGTTTAAAGTCAATTGATATGGTTTCCCGTCAAGTGAAAATTTTCCTTTGGCTATTCTGTTGCCGTATCTTCCGATAATCGCGCCAAAAAAGAACGGATTGCCGTTGAAATAATCTTCCGGTTTTGTATAACTTAAAACAACATCTTCAAATTTTCCATTTTTGTCAGCCGCCGTCAATGAAGTGATGATGCCGCCAAAAGTGATGACTTCCATTGTCATCCCTTTGCTATTCGTCAACGTATATTTGTCGATTTTCGTGCCGTCTGCCATCGTGGCATAATCAGATTTTGTAATCGAAGCCGTAGCTTTTTCGGTAGCAGTTTCCATGTTGTCTTGTTTTTTTTCTTCCTTCTTACAGCTAAAAAGCATCATGCTTGTAAGCAGAAGGCAGCAACTTATTTTAATTGTGTTCATATTTATTGGCAATTTAATGATTAGTTACGAAATTTTTACTTTGATAATGACGAATGCATAAGCAGGGATTTCACTCATGATTTTACCTTTCTCCAAATTAAAATCTGATGTTTTTGGCACTATTTTTTCTGCATCGAATGAATTTTCTGTGGAAAGGTTATCGCTTTTTAAAGTTGTCATTATTCCTTTTGACGCTAATTTTTTTCCTTTTACAGCAATGTTCGTTTTTTGGGGATTTGCGGTCGTATTGACCACTTTAATAATGACTTCATTGGTGTTTTTATCAATGACGGCGGTGGCAAACATTCCATTTTGTCCTGTGATTGGTTTTCCATCAGTAGTAACCGAAATCAAATCGGTTCCGGGGTTGTTCGCATATAATTTCTGCACGTAATAATTAGGCGTCGCATATGATTTAAGATTGTTGAACCAAATCAAATCCGGTGTCCATTGCCAACCTTCAGCATGGGCAAAAAGCGGCGCATAAGAAGTCATGTGAACGACTGCTGCATTTCGCTCCAATCCGGTCATAAAAGCAGCTTCCGACAAAGCACATTCCCAATTATTTTTATTGTCCGGGCTAACGGTCGCAACACTTTGTGCAGCATATTCACCCGCAAAAATCTTTGGCCCGTTGCGGTCGTAACTGTCATATCGCGTCACGTTTTCTTTAAACCATTCTGGTCTATTGTAAAAATGCTCATCAACGATTTTAGCATTCAATTTCTTCAATTCCTTCCAGCCGTAGTCGAAATACTCCCCG
This sequence comes from Flavobacterium sp., assembly GCA_029946065.1. Taxonomy (GTDB): domain Bacteria; phylum Bacteroidota; class Bacteroidia; order Flavobacteriales; family Flavobacteriaceae; genus Flavobacterium. The sequence continues at coordinate 51,466 of JAQSDU010000019.1, read as the reverse complement.
TTCGGAAAAGGGCCGGCACCCGAAATAATAGTGATATCTGGATATTTTGCTTTAATTGCTTTTTCAAAAATTTTGTAACGCTCGATATAATCTGGTCCCCATTGCTCGTTGCCAACACCTATAAATTTCATATTAAACGGTTGCGGATGCCCCATATCGCTGCGTACTTTCCCCCATTTGGTCGCTACATCGCCGTTGGCAAATTCAATCAAATCAACTGCATCTTGAACATATGGATCAATTTCACCCATCGGCACCAATTCGCCCGTATTAAACTGGCACGCCATTCCGCAACTCAAAATTGGCAATGGTGTTGCACCGATATCTTCTGCCAATTGAAAATATTCAAAAAAACCAAGTCCGAACGTTTGGAAATAATCCGGTGCTGGACGGTGGCTGAACTCTGTATTCCATCGGTTGATAATCATTTCGCGGTCTTCGACAGCACCCACAGATTTTTTCCATTGGTAGCGTAGTTCCAAAGTGCTACCTTCGACGATACATCCGCCAGGAAAACGCAAAAATCCGGGATTTAAATCAGATAACAATTGCACCAGGTCTTTTCGCAAACCATTTGGCCTATTTTTCCATGTGTCTTGTGGGAAGATGGAAATCATATCAACGTTGATGATTCCTGTGCCTTCAAAAGTAATTTTGAGTTTCGCTTTTGCCTCTGTTTTAGTGGCTTTGAATTGTGCTGTGTATTTTTTCCATTCTTTTGAAGATGGATTTACAGATGTTTCTCCGATAATGTTTCCTTTTTCATCAACAAACTGAAATTTTATCTTCGAAATATTGCCTTCCCGGTTTTCCGCCATGATTGAAAGATTGTAGGCATCATTGGCTTTTACGCCCATTCCGCGGAAACCCTCGTTGATTAAGCTGTAGCCATTATCATCTTTGACTTCAATACGGCAGATGTTTTTGTTCTTTTCGTTTCCGGTTTCAATTGGCAATGCATAACCTGATTTTTCGTTGCGTGAATGCCGGTCGCTGTTTGGCTGTTCCCAACCCATGAGTGGCACCTGAAATTCAAACGAGCGATTTTTAACCATTTCGGCATACAATCCGCCATCAGCCGCAAAATTGATGTCTTCAAAAAAGATTCCGTACATCGTTGGTTCGATTTTTACGCCGGTGTCTTTGCAATCCAAAACGTATTTATTGGTTTGCGCATTGGCTAAAATTCCGGTAAAGCAAATCGAAGAAAGGGCAATGTTTTTTAATGTATTTATTTTCATTGGTAAAAATTATGTTCTTATTTTGTTGTTTCGGGAATCCATACTTTCATTTTCCCCACGCCGCGATTGGACCAGGAGTAGTATGGAATTGCTGTAAATTTTTGATTTCCGGATTGGCCTTCAATGGTATAAATTCCTTTCAATAATTCCCGCTTTTTTTTGATTTTGAAAGCTGTTTTGTCATTAATTGCAATATTGTCAAAATTAATTTTATTGTCGGTTTCTTCGATAGCATACACAATTGGGCCGTATTCCAAAGCTACTTTGTTATTATCGTCTTTGATTTTTTGGTCGGCGACAACTTCTTTAATTTCCATCGGGAAATTTAGCGCAACAATATCGTTTTTTTTCCAATTTCTATCTAAAATAAAATAGCCGTTTTCAATTTTAAAATTTTGTTTTTTACCATTGATATCGATTGTTGGAATTGCCTTACTGTTATTTTTATAGGAATACAATCCGCCAGGCAAAACTTCATTTCTCGCCCAACCCGGAACGCGTAGTTTTATGGTAAAGTTGCCTTCGTTTTCAGGATTTACGATAAGTTTTACTTTTCCAGTCCATGGATAAGACGTTTGCTGCGCGATTTTGACTCTGTTGTTTTCCAAAGTAACTTCAGCATTGTTCGCCATGTATAAATTGACGAATAGCGTGTTTTTTTGCTTGGCATAAATCAATCCTGGAATTGCAGGAATGAAACGGATTAAATTCGTTGGACAGCACGAGCAATCAAACCAAGCCTGCCGTGTGCACGAACCACGATTGGATTGGAATTTTCCATCGGATTCGAGCGCATTAGGATAGAAAAACTCTGTTCCCGAGAGCGAAATTCCCGAAATCAATCCGTTGTATAATGTCCGCTCCAAAACATCATAATATTTCACGTCGCCAGTCAAATTGAATAATCGGTTATTCCAATAAACGCTCCCGATTGCGGCGCAGGTCTCATTATAAGCGGTCAAATTTGGCAATTCGTAATTTTCACCAAAAGCTTCTCCGTCATGTTTCGCTCCAATTCCGCCAGTGATGTAGATTTTCTTTTCGACCATATTGTGCCACAATTTATCGATGGCGCTTCTATAATTTTCATCTTTGTAAATTGCAGCGATATCCGTCATTCCGGCATACATATAGGTTGCACGAACGGCATGGCCAACAACCTCATCTTGTTGAATTACAGGAATATGGTCTTGGGAATAAGCACCGTACAGTTCGTGATTTTTCGGATTACCACGATTGTCGAGAAAATATTTCGCAAGTTCAAGGTATTCTTTTTTCTTAGTGATTTCGTATAATTTTATGAGCCCGGTTTCGATGATCTGGTGGCCCGGAACCGATTGTCTTTTGCCTTCGCCATTGCCAAAAGTTGCTACGAAAAGATCTGCTGTTTTTATAGCGATATCAAGAAAATTACGTTTCCCTGTCGCATGAAAATGTACGGCCGCAGCTTCGAACATATGACCCGCATTGTAATCTTCGTGGCTCATATTCATGTATTCCCAACGTTCGCCTTTTCCTACTTTTACCCATGGCGCTGGGGGTTTTGCCGGATTGATGGTGCGCCAAGTTGTTAAATAACCGTCTTTTTCTTGTCCGATTTTAATAATGCCAATGAGCGAATCCAATAAAACTTCCAATTTTGGATCCGGAGAACTGATTAAGGAATTAGAAGCGCCTTCGATAATTTTATAAACATCAGTATCGTCAAATGGCATTGCGCCGCGTACTTCCCCTTTCATTTTTCCGCCGGCGATGAGAAAATTTTCGAAACGACCTTCATCGCTGCATTTTTTGATGGCATAGCTTATGGTTTTTTCTTGAACGCGTTTGATAATAGGCAGCCAAAATTCATCGGTAATTTTCACATCACCTAAAGGAACCGCTTCGATTGGATAATCGGATAATTCGACATTGGTATTGACCAACTGTTTTTCCTTGCTAACATCGGGCGAACCGGATATCAGGAAAGAAAAAATAGCGAGGCATAATGCTTTAAAATAATTCATAGTTTGTATTCTTTTATGTTAAATTTCGGACCTGTACTTTTGCTTTACTCACAACAAAAGCACAGATGTCCAGAAATTAAATATTTTTAGTCTATTGGCGTGACTTTTGGCCAGCCATTTTCCCAAGTTATTTCTTTAATCTTTAGTTTTGGTGCGCCTTTTTGTGAAGCATCGTAGGCATGAAAAACCATATAATCTTTTCCGTCGAAAGTATAAGTGCTGTTATGGCCTACGCCGTACCAATTTTGGTTGCCTTGCAGGAGAATAGTTCCACCGCCATCGTTTAAGGCTTTTCCGGTTGCATCAACATAGGGGCCTTGTACATTTTTCGATCTTCCGACTACAATTTTATAGGTGCTTTTTTCGCCTCGACAACACAAATCCCAGGAAAGAAATAAGTAGTAAAAGTCGTTTTTTTTGAAAATAAAAGGCGCTTCAAGTGCGGCATTTCCTGGATCGGTATCGTCGAGTTCAAAACTGCGTTCTCGGCGGGCAATTGTGTACCATTGTTGCGGTTGTGCTATGGAAAGTAAATCGGCGTTGAGTTTTACTAATTTAAGTCCGTCCCAAAAAGAGCCGAACGACAACCACGGAATATTATTTTCGTCGAAAACCAAATTAGGATCGATCGCATTCCACAAATCACGGTTCGGAAAAGATTGGATGACGATGCCGTGGTCTTCCCATTTATAATCTTTGTCTTCCGGATTTAGCGTTTTATTAGTGGCAACAGCTATTGCCGATGTGTTTTTGGCAAATGCGGATACCGAATAATACAAATAATATTGTCCGTTGTGAAACGAGATATCTGGTGCCCAAATGTGGTTTTTAAAATCGGGAACGACGTTTTTTACCCAATCGGGAGCATTTTCGAAAATGGGTTTTTCTTGTTTCCATTCTTGTTTGTCTTTGGATGAAAACATCGAAATGCCTTTTCCCGTGCAAAAAACATAATAGATTCCGTCTTGCTCAATCATTACAGGATCGTGCACAATCGTTTGATTAATGGGCAGCGTCTTCTGCGAAAAGACACTGCCGCAAATCAAAAATAAGCAACCAAAAAGCTTAAATCTATCCATATTATCTTTGTATGCCTTCTGAAGTCATTACCACGCGTTTCATGGTGCCGTCTTCGTTATAATATAATCTGTCTATGCAAACCGACCTGCGGAAACTGCCGCCATCAGGCTGAATACTTCCGTTGTGGTAAATGAAATAGGATTTTCCTTTGAAATCTATAATCGCTTGGTGATTCGTGTTACAGTTACCTGCTAGTTCATTCAAAATGCCTTTGAATTGCCACGGCCCTTTTGCCGATTTGCTCATAGCATAGGCGATTTTTTCAGGGAATTGATAGGCATATGATAGGTAATACCAGTCGCCGTGTTGGTGTATCCAAGGTGCTTCTGTGTAATTCGGTAAATCAACGGTAACAATCGGGCCGTCGGTTTCGACCATATTCTTCTTTAATTTAACATAGTGACAAACGGAATTCCCCCAATACAAATAAGCCTGCCCGTCTTTGTCTATAAAAACCGTCGGGTCAATGTCGTCCCAATCGATTTTGGTTTGGGTGGTCATATCGTTTGTAATAAATGCTCTTCCGAGTGCATCTTTAAAGGGCCCTATTGGACTGTCTGAAACACCAATTCCGATTGCTTTTCCCTGAATTGTGGCATGCGAAACGGTTACATACCAATAAAACTTTCCTTCACGTTCAATCACTTGCGAAGCCCACGCGTCGCCAGTTGCCCATTTGAAATCGGTAGTTTTTAGCGGCACTTTATGTGCCGCCCATTTCACCATATCAGCTGATGAATAGACGAGCCATTCGTTCATTTTATAGAAATTGAAATCGTTGGGTGCTACATCATGTCCGGCATATAAATACACCGAATCCTTATACACCAAAGCGGCTGCATCGGCGGTATATTTGTCTTTTACAATCGGATTATTCAATGTTTGAGACAACACCAATTCGCTTTTGCAAAACAAAAGAAAAACGGAGAATACTATGAATACTATTTTTTTCATTAGTTGACTTTTTTACCCCAAACCGGCTTTCCATCAGCGGTCAAACCGGAAAGCGTGATGGTTCTTCTTCTTGGCGACGCTTCCCAATCCCAACCATTAGAAATCTTGCATTCTATATTATTCAGATAAATGGCTCTTTTAGTGCTGTCATAGTGCCAGGTACCAGTCATACCACCAATAACAGCGCCATCACTGGCAAGGGTTACATTGACAGAACGTTGAATTTGTTTGTATTGGTAATTCATAGTAATGATCTGCCAAGTCCCAACAAGTCCGGCTTCAATCACGTCTGTTTGTGGTACGGCGGCATATCGTTCAGGAGAAACTACCGGCCATCCGTCTGAGTTCCATTGCATTTCTCTTACATGCCCCATCATCACTGCATTTGATACATTGATACCAGGAACGTTTTCCGGCAATCGGGCTTGAGAAGCAAAATACCATTTGTTAGTGGCATCGTCTTTAAAAACACTACAATGAGAAATGCCCACCCAACCGGTATGTGTCCCAAAAGCATAAGGGTGTGTCAACATCGGCCAACATTCTGCTCCTGCTGAAACGTTTTGACCATCGATCCCTAGAAAAGGCCCGTTGATGTTGGTGGAACGTGCCACACGAGTATTGTAGGCGACTGAAAGCTCGTCATAAGCCATGAACAAATAATAATATTGTGTGTCAGGATTGTATATGATTTCGCTGCCTTCGAGTGCCTGCCAACGACTCGTACTGATGTTCCCACGACCTGCAATGCGCGTGCCGTAATCAGCAATAGTATTTAGTTGGTCTGGCTTTCCTGTTTCCGGATTCAGTTGGAGTGATGCGATGCCGGTCATCCAAGAACCATAAATGAGGTAATGCTCGCCATTGTCGGTTACAATATAACTTGGATCAATACCATTAAATTTGTAATAGGAATTCCAATCGTTGCTGCCACCGCGAATATAATCGAACACACCGTCTGGTTCTGAGCAAACCACCATTCCTTTGTCTGTCCATTGGTTGGACGCCAAATCTGTAGTTTCCCGAAGCCCAATATATGGACGTTCTCCCCATGAGGCATTGAAATCGTTGCCTACAATCAAATTGTTCACGACAATGCTGTAATACATCCGATAGACGTTGCCAACCTTCCTGACACAAGGTGCCCAAAAAGCGAAACTTGGATTGTCTATCGGCGGCAAGCCCATTTGTGTGCGTTTGCTGTTCATGGTATCTTTGACCCATGTTGGTGCCTCATCCATAGACGAACCGATATATTCCCAATTAACAAGATCGGTAGAACGCCTGCAATGAAAATGACCGTGGCCTTCAGTGGCGTTACCATAGGAAGCATCTGTTTGGTACATATAAAAATAGTTACCTGACTTAACCACACTCGGATCGTGCACATTGGCGAGATTCCATTGGGCGCGATTCTCCCAAGCGCCCATAGGCGTATAATTGTCGGCGTATGTTGGTCCAGGAAAAGTTTCGGTAACAGGAGGAGGGTTTTCTTCTACTGGTACTGAAGTAGCTGCGTCGTCTTTAGAGCAAGCGAAAATGCAGAGCGTCAAGCCAGTTAAAATTAGGAAAGCATAAGGCTTAATTTCGAGTTTTATTTGGGGGATTTTCATTTTGTATTTTATTGGGCTTCGAAAACAATTACTGAAAAAGGCGGTATTGTAACTGTTAGGATGCCGTTTTTGTATTTAAAATCTTTAAAAGGTTTCGGGGTAATGGCGTTTGGATTTTCAAATGAATTATAATCCTGCAATTTTGCCGAAGTTATGATTTGGGCTGAAAAATTATTCAGCTTCAATGTTTCAAGGTTGATGTCTGTGGTGATTTTCTCGGTGGCATGGATGTTTACCAAAGAAATATGGGTCTTTCCGTCTTTTGCGGAAGCCGAAGCAGAAATCGCAGGAAGCGTTTCATTTCCGAATTTATAAAGCGGCGAATCTATTTTCACCGGTAATAATGTTGCGTCTTGGTGTACTTTGTACAAATGCATGACGTGGTATGTTGGTGTGAGTAACATTTTGTCGCCTTTGGTAAGGATTACCGCCTGCAATACGTTAACCGTTTGAGCCAGGTTGGCCATTCTCACACGGTCGCTGTGGTTGTTGAAAATATTTAAAGTCGTGCCCGCAATCATGGCATCCCTCATTGTGTTTTGCTGATAAAGAAATCCGGGATTTGTACCTTCTTCCACATCATACCAGCCGCCCCATTCGTCAACGATAAGGGCAATCTTTTTTTCCGGATCATATTTGTCCATGATCTCGGTATGTTTTGTTACAAGCTCTTCCATTTTGAGAGCGGTTTTCATCGTAGAGAAATATTGCTCTTCGTTAAATTTAGTTGAAGAACCTTTATGATCCCATGCTACGAAAGAATAAGAATGTAAGGCAACACCTTCAATAAGGTTTTTTGGAATGTCTCTCATAAGCACTTCCGTCCAGTGATAATCGGCTACATTGGCCCCTGATGCAATACGGAACATTTTTCCCGAATTGTCCCAATCGGTCATGAAAGTAGAATATTGCTTGAAAAGATTCGCATAAAACTCCGGTGTCATATTGCCACCACAGCCCCACATTTCGTTGCCTACGCCCCAGAACTTTACGCCCCAGGCTTTATCGCGGTTGTTCTTTTTTCGGAGTTCAGACATTGGACTTTTGCCACTGTGGTTTACGTATGCAACCCAGTCTGTAAATTCTTTTACCGTTCCGCTTCCTACGTTGGCTGCTAGATACGGTTCTGTGCCTAAGATTTCACATAAATCGAGGAAATCGTGCGTTCCAAAACTATTATCTTCGGTAACACCGCCCCACCATTGGTTGACCATTGTAGGTCTTTCGCTTTTGGGTCCGATGCCATCTTTCCAGTGGTATGTGTCGGCAAAACAGCCTCCCGGCCAGCGAAGATTTGGTATTCCGAGTTCTTTTAATGCTGCAATGATGTCATTTCGAACACCATTGGTGTTGGGGATTGTGCTTTTTTCTCCTACATAAAAACCATCATAAATACACCTGCCCAAATGCTCGGAAAAATGCCCGTAAATATGTTTGCTTATTATCGGTGCATTATCAATTTTTGCAATAGCAATTGCTGCTTTTTGTTGTGCAGAAACGGATAAAACCGGGACAATTGTCATTAAGACAACTAACAGCAGACTTGTATATTTTGGGGATTTATTCATGATGCTTTTAAATTTTAATACCACATGGCAAGCCAGTGTTGGCTTACCATATGATACTAATTGTTGTGTTGTTATTGTTGTTTAGTAGGTTGGGTTTTGTACTGTTCCCGGATTGGCATCCATTTCTAATTGTGGAATTGGGAAATATTCACGACCAGGTTGGTAAGTATTGAATTCTGCATCGCGTGATTTCAACCATGCCAATTTCGCTGTGTCTTCTAACCATCCCCATCTTCTGATGTCGTCTGAACGGTGTCCTTCGAGCGCAAATTCTAAGAATCTTTCGTGTGCAATTTGGTCTCTCATCTGTGCTTGCGTCATTCCTGGTTTTGTTGTAGCAAGATCAGGCAAATTCACACGACTTCTCACCATTTGAATGTATGGATATGCGGCAGCCGTTTGTCCGGTTTCGTTGAGGCATTCTGCATACATCATTAAAACATCGGCGTAACGCATCAGACGATCGTTGATTCCTGATCTCCAGTCGAATTCGTCTGCAAATTCACCACCTGCATTTTCATATTTGGCAATGAAAAGATCGTTTAGATCTGAAGGATTTGAAGCATAACGTGTTGCGAAATCCTGACCGTATAACATCATTCCGCCCGGTTTGTTGTAAAACATTGTAGCATCTAATCTTGGATCTACCTGACCGCCAACGGTAAGTTCATCATGGAACTCGTTGAACAATGTCCATGTTGGTTGCATGTCTGTCCATCCAAAACCTCTTGGTGCATAGGTAATGGCACGTGCTGATGTTTTTCCCCAACCTGAAGAAGGAACGCCTCCCCAGCCCAAGTCAACTCCACCCGCATCGCGGCTAAATTGTACTTCAAAAATAGATTCTGAATTATTTTCGTTGGCAGTTGTAAAGTTGTCTTTATAGTTCGACACTAATGAATAAACACCCAAATTGATTACACTTTCAAAAGAGATTTTAGCACCTGCGAAATCTTTTGTAAACAATTGCGCTTTTCCAAGGTAGGCCAAAGCAGCTCCTTTTGTAGCACGCCCTTTTTCACCAGCATCTAGTCCGGAAACACCATCGTAAGAAGTAGGAAGTAAATCGGCAGCCATTTGAAAATCTGCTTTTACTTGCGCCCAACCTTCTTCCTGTGTTTTTTGCACGTGGAAAAGACTACTATTATCTAATGGTAAAGGAACATTTTTGAATAGATTTACGGCATGGAAAAAGTATAGCCCTCTTAAAAAATAAGCTTGTCCTAGAATCCTGTCTTTTAACGCTGCATCTTCCATTTCTATATTTGGAACATACTGTAACACTTGATTGGCGCGATAAATTCCTTGATAGTAAGTCTCGAAAGCCCAACCGTAAATTGCAGCATCAGAAACACTGGTATTGAATCTTCCGACATTCGCCATTGCTGACCATGGGCTGTTACTACGGGCATCGTCGCTTTTACCGTCTAACAAGATAGGTGTACTTCTCATGTACGTTCCATCTGTGAGTAAACTTCCATAAACAGCATTGACACCTTTTAATGCATCTGCATCTGTTTTCCAAAATGAGGCTTCCGTGTTGGCATTAGGGTCAACCTGGACCAGATCTTCATTACTTACACAACCTGACATCAGTAATGCCAGTGCCGGAAAGGCAATTGTGTATTTGATTTTGTTTAATTTTTTCATAATCATTATTTTTTATTTTTTAGAAATTAAGCTCTACTCCAAATATGAAAGTTCTTGGATTTGGATAAGATCCATACTCATAACCTCTTGAGAATGTTCCGTCATTGTAATTAAAATCCGGATCGTACCCTTTATATCCTGTAAGTGTAAACAAATTTTGTCCTGAAACATAAACTCTTGCGCGTTCGATAAATTTATTGTTTTTAAACGGCAATGAATATCCTAATTCTGCACTTTGTAATCTTAGGTAATCGCCATTTTGGATGAAACGGTCAGATGGTCTTGCATTTTGGTTGGTTTCCAACTGATCAGGACGTGGAATATTAGTATCTGTATTGTCAGGAGACCAGAAATTAAGCATGTCTGTACTGTGGTTCGTTAAACCGCCGATCATCAACGAATTATAAGTTCCGTTGTAAATCTTATTGCCGCCATGACCTTGGAAGAACAACGACATATCAAAGTTTTTATAACTTGCGTTGAAATTAAATCCGAAACTGAATTTTGGAATAGTAACCCCTTGAAAAGACCTATCTTGATCCGTAATTTGTCCGTCACCATTCACATCTTTAAAAGCAACATCTCCAGGGACAGCTCCTGGTTGTACTGCATGCGCATCAATTTCGGCTTGGTTTTGAAAAATTCCTTCTGTTTCATAAACATATAATTCTCCCATAGAGCGGCCTACTTCTGTTTTAGAGTTGGTTCCGTAAATTGGGGTATCGTCGTTTCCGATTTTAGTCACTTCATTTTTAAGGGTTCCTAAATTTGCAGAAACGGTATACTTGAATGGGTGGTCTTGATTGCTGTAGGATAAGGCAAACTCAAGTCCAGTATTTTTGATGTTTCCTGCATTGGTGGTAATAAAAGCCGGGAAAGATCCTGTGGAATAAGGCAATGGCACATTCGCCAAAAGATCTGTTGATTTTTTAATAAAATACTCCGCTGAAAACTGAAGCTTGTTGTTCAACATCCCAACCTCAAGAGCAACATTTGTTGTGGTTGTTTCTTCCCATTTGATGTTCGGATCTACTACAGTTACTGCGGTGGTTCCCGGAGCAAGGTTGTTACCGAAATCGTATCCGGCAAAATTGTTTACGCTCGACGTATAGCCGTATCTTCCGATAGTATTATTACCTAAAAGCCCATAACCTGCACGAAGTTTCGCTGTGTTCATCCATGATGGCAATTTAATATCATTATGAATTTTCCAAGCACCTGAAACAGAATAGAAATTTCCGGTATTGTTGTGTTCCGGGAATAAAGAAGACCTGTCTTGTCTGAAGTTAGCAGTAAGCAAATACCTATCATCGTAGGCATAATCTAACCTGCTGATGTAAGAAACACGTGTTTCAACACCTTCATATTCACTGGCAGAAATAGCATCTGCATATTGGAGTTTGCTGATTTCGCCATTGTCAAAACCTACACCTCTTGAATTGTGGCTGTAATAATCGTTACGCTCCTGTACCCAACCCAATAAGGCTTCCACTTTGTGTTTGCCAAAAGTCTTGTTGTAGTTTAAAAGGTTATCGATTACGGTACGTGTTACCGTTCCGTTGGCAACGTCAAGAGACGATTCTGCATTAGTTGTGATATAATACCAACCTAAATCACTTGGTGGAATATACAAACGGTCGCCATAAGACAATTGATCGGCACTGGCACGAAGCGTATATTTTAAGCCTGGAATAATTTCATATTCACCCCAAATATTACCTACAAACCTGTCTCTTTTGCTGTTGTTGTCAACAAGATTATTCCATCCGATAACATTTAAAGTAATGGCTCTTTGCGTAGCATTATCAGCACCACCGTAACCACCAAGTCTGTTTGGATCATAAACCGGCATTGTTGGAATGGCTTGTAAAAGCTGCGTCATGGAAGACGTTCCCGAAAGGTATTCTGCAAAACGCTCTTTATTAGATTCTGTGAACGCTAGTTTAGACCCGAATTTGAATTTGCCTAAGTTAGCATTAATGTTCAGGTTGGTAGAGATTCTTTTGTAATCTTGTGGTGTTTCCATCCAACTGGTATTGCTGAAATTGTCAACATTAAAATTAAACGCCAATTTTTCAGAACCACCATTAACAGTGAAAGATTGGTTTTGAATGACACCTGTTTTGAATGCCGCATCTTGCCAATCTGTATCAACATTGTCAATAAAAGAGGCACTGCTTGGGTCATTTGCCGGAAGCATTGCTTGTCCTGAATTGACCATCGCTGCATTGGTAATCTTTTGATAACCAACACGGTCTGTAACACTGATTTTCTTTGCTACGTTCTGGAAACCTACTAACGATTTGAAGCTTACAGATACTTTTCCGGCTTTCCCTTTTTTAGTAGTGATGATTACAACACCATTGGCACCTCTTACACCATAAATGGCCGCAGAAGAGGCGTCTTTTAATATCTGAATCGTTTCAATATCGCCAGGGGCAAAATCGTTCGGCGCATCAACAATAATTCCATCGATAACAAACAATGGATTGTTATTGGTAAAGGAAGAAATTCCTCTGATCTTTATATTTACAAAACCTCCAGGCTCCCCTGAAGATTGTACGGTAACACCCGCTGCCTGTCCTTGCAGCATTTTGGCCACATCATAGGTTACTGTTTTTTTGGCATCATCAACATTAACAACAGCCACAGAACCCGTAAGGTCTTTCTTTTTCTGTGTACCGTATCCAATTACTACTACATCGTTAAGATTGGTAGCTTCTGGCGTTAAGGAAACGTTCAAAACTGTCTGGTTGGTTACCACTACTTCTTTACTTTCGTATCCGATGTAGGAAAATACTAACACCTCTTTCGCCTTAGCCGAAATAGTGTAATTACCGTCAAGATCAGTAGCCGTTCCATTGGTAGTGCCTTTGACCATGACATTTGCCGCCGGGAGCGGTGCGCCATTTTCTGCTGCTGTCATCTGTCCTTTTATCGTAATGCTTTGCGCATTGATGCTCGTGACAGACAACAAAAGAAATGCAATAACGGCAAAGTTACCCTTCAATGGCCATCCGGAAGTGCATTTTAATAATCTGGTAATTGTCATCATAATCATTAAAAATTTGGTTAGTTTAATAAATGTGTTTTTTACACTTCCAAAAATAGTTAAATTTTTTAAAAAAAATAAAAAAAAAAGCGATATGTGAAATTTTAACACAAAATAATTATCAACAACGCAATACTCAAACGTTCTCTATTGCCAAATGTGTATTATTTTGGTAAATATAAAAAGCTTGGAAATTAGCGTCATTGTTACTATCTTGCCGCTTTTTAAATGAAATGGAAGACTATAAAGACCAAGAAACTGTATTACTTGCCGTGGACTGTATTATTTTTGGATTTGATAAAAAAAATTTAAAAATCTTATTGATCAAGCGTGATTTTGAGCCCGAAAAAGGACATTGGTCGCTCATGGGCGGCTTTTTAAAACGCAATGAAACGCTCGATGATGCCGCAATTCGCGTTTTAAATCACCTCACCGGACTTGAAAATGTATATATGGAACAATTGCGCGCTTATAGTGCGTTAGACCGCGATCCTGTTGAGCGAACGGTTTCTGTTTCCTACTATGCACTCATCGATATTCCGGAACACAGTGCTCTTAACGGAAGGTTTTCTGCGAAATGGTTCAACATCAATGAAGCACCCGATTTGATTTTTGACCACAATGTTATGGTCGCCAATGCGATGAGCCGTTTGCGGTACCGCGCTTCCACCAAACCAATCGGATTTGAGCTATTACCTGAAAAATTCACAATGAAGCAATTGCAAACGCTTTATGAAACAATTTTAGGAGAAAAATTAGACAAGCGCAATTTCATCAACAAGATCAATGCACTCGATATTTTATTGAAAACGGAAGAAAAAGACATGAAGTCTTCGCGAAAAGGCTCTTACTTTTATATGTTTGACCAAGTAAAATATAACACTAAAGTTTCCGACGGATTTACTTTTAAACTATAAAACAGAGCATTAGGTTGTATGTTAAATTGCGTGGATTTAAAATCCGTGCGCACAAGATGGCGCGGAATTGCATTCCGTGACCGTGCCTACAAACAAAAGAACATTGTTGCTCATCCTGACGATTAATATTTCAATACACTATGGTCCGGATACGTCGCATTAGATCGCACCGTCTGGTCGAATAGGCCCTTCAAAAAATGCCCGACACAATATCGGGCATTTTACTATTTATTTTTACTAATCTGCTTTTTCCACACCCACCGGTAAAACAGCGTCAGCAGAAAACTTACTGTAGCGCCTGTAGCCGCAAGGATAATGGTCCTCACGATATCATTAAAGATGTCGCGCTGCACAAAGCACAATAGCGTTCCGCAAATAGTACCCGATTTTAATATATGGTTATTTTCCATTGCTTTAATTTTAAAGATTTCCCCCACAGGCAAATGCCTTTGAGGGAAATCAGGTTTACATTCCGCTTACTTTCACCAGCGCAAGTGAATTATAAGAACCATTTTTCAACGAATACATGGTACCGTTCACCTCTTGGTAAAACTCAATACCAACTGCCAGGAACAAAGGTTTCGTACTCGCTGCCGTAACCGTATTGGTGTGGGTAATGGCCAGAGTGGCTGCGGCATTCCATGGCAGCATAGCTGTCTGAGAAGTCTGTATAACAGAACTCTCCTCTTCAAAGTTAACCTCAGCGCCGGCCGACATGATTTTAAAATGGGTAGTCCCGGAAGGCGCTACGACCATGTTTACCGGAGTAAAAGAATCAAATGCCACAGTCATTGCTCCGCTTACACGGTTTATTTCCGTCGTAAATGGCGCAAACAACGTCGTGCTAAGCTTGCTCCTGATGTTAAATTCAAAGCCCAGCAGCAATTCTGCTTCACCATCAATAACATTTCGTTCTCCTCTAACGCTTACTGTATCGGCCTGTATAACCTTCACCATATCACGGGTAAGCCTGCTTGACAGCCGCCTGTCCTTACAGTTCTGCAGTATTTCCCGCATTGCTGTCCTGAGCACTTTTGCAGCCTTTCCGGCCCTGCCAAATTCGGCACCATTTTCACGGGTGCGTTGAAAAGCAGGGTCGTTCTTGATCCTGTTGGCGTCAATACCGCCTTTTTCGCGGGCCATATACCCGTCTTCTGTTTTATAAAAAGTAATATCCCCGATAGTACCTTTCAGTTTAATTATGCCTTTTTGCTTTGCCATAATTTTTAAAATTTAAATTGATAAATCTTTTTTTGTACATCGCATTCCGGACTTTCGTTGCAACTTTAAATTCGAATGACTGAAGCAAAGATTTAAACATTAAAAAGCAAAAACAAAATGACGGCGTCAAAAACGGTACAAAATGGTATATAATTACCTTTTTTAGTCACATTGTGTGGGTTTCTTTTTTATAGATTTGTTTCTAATTAACCCATAAACCAAAAATAATGGCGCCACGAAACCTAAGGGCATGCATCTACCCAAAGGATGTAGAACGCATTCTAGGAAAAACCTACAGGCAATCCAGATTGTATCTGAACAGGATCAAAAGCAGTCTTGGTAAAGAATCCCACCAGTTTGTTTTCATCGAAGAATTTTGCAAATATTCAGGATTACCGGTTGAAGATGTGATGCGCTGCATCATAGGGTAGCAGTATTCCGCAATGTGCCGGAAACTTCTATATTGTGTTTTTAAACCGGTACATTATTTAAACCGGCGATACGGTCCGCTAGTCAGCCTGCACACGTTCATGTTTTTTACGCATCTCTTCCATAAAAACAACAGGGTTAATGCCGGTATAATTAAAAAACGCTCTGGTAAAATGTTGTGTAGTAATAAAGCCGCCTTCCTCACATAACGCTTTGAAAGTGTATTGGCTGTATTTCTTTTCGCGTGTCAGCAGTGCTACAATGTGCTCGATTTTAAGATCATTGATGTAGTCGGTTGTCTTTTTGTTTTTATACGCCAATATTATCCTTGAAACATATTTAGTATTGGTGCCGCATAGCTGTGCAAGCTTGGTTACCGTTACCTCTTTTTCAAGATACTTTTGTTCCCGTTCAAACTTTTCCATTCGCGCTGTTACGGCACTTATAATTTCAGGATTAATATCGACATAGGCAGGTTGCGCCGGCTTTTTCACCGGCGGTGTCGTAGCCCTGGCAATAAAAACTTCAAATTTTTCCCTGTATAACCTTTTTTTTCTGAAATAACTAAAAGCCGTTATCGATAGGATGATGATAAGGATTACAAGTCCATAATCAAGAATGTTCCTTTTAAACCAAGATGCTTCAAGATAATTAGACCGCTCTCTAAGTTTAACGTTGTCATATTCTTTGTTAATGCTGTTGTTGAGGAATTTATAGTTAGAAAACAGTGACTCGTTAGCCTTCGTTAATATTCTGATATAAATAAGTTCATTATGTTCATCGTGCTTATCCCGATAATATTTAATAAGCTCCTCATACGCACCCCGTATATCCGGACTGATATAATCCTCCAATAGGAATATTTCGTCAACCTTTTTAAAATACACCATGGCAACATCACGTTTCCCTGTCTTCAGATAATCCATTCCCAGATAGTAATAGGCCGTTGCCTCGTTAGCGAAATCCCTGCTTTGTATAAGCACCGGCAATCCTTCCTGCAGCAATTGTATCGATTCCCTGAAATTCCGTTTGAAATATTGGTTGGCACCTTCAGAGTTTTTGAAATAGGATACCAACGTACTGTTACCAACCCGCTTCGCTTCAGCAATGCCTTTTGCATTGGTCGCCCTACACAGCCCAAATTGCTTCGTCCTGATATAACAAAGTCCTAAAGAGTGCAATGAACTCAGGTAGGGCTTTTCTTCTTTTCCTTTAAAATAAGCAACACATTCTTTTAATATGCTGATGGCTTCTGCGTCAGCCCAAAGGTAATGCTTGACAAGGGCAATATTGAATTTCACTTTATGCAAAAGGTACTGATCATCGGTTTTAGAAAGGTAGCTGTTGGCTTTTAAATAGGTTGCAAGGGCATCATTCATTTTTTTAGACTCATAAAACACAATGCCTTTTGTGAGGTAACAAGACCCGATGAGTTCATTCTTGCCACTTGCAACGGCAACAGCAACCATACTGTCGGCATACTTTAATTTATAAGGCCTTTCAGAAAGATGCAGCAGTAATTTATAGCCTTCGGCAATCTGTTTCGGATTGTGTTCTTGTTTGGCTTTTCTGAGGTACACATTACTGTAAACCAATTGAAGTTTTTTGTTAGGTATAGCGTCAATTTTATCTGCAAGTATTGCATAATCTTTTCCGGCAAGGCTGTCTTTTAATGCGGAATTAAGTGGTTGGCTGTAAATGCTAGAAGTGATGAAAAAAAAACACGAATATTTAAAAACTTTATACATAAGGCATTAGGGGTAAGCATCAATAATAGCCGCTTATTGCTGAGGGCAAAAGAGTGGCGCGATAAATATATTTAAAGTTAACCCAACACAAATGCGTAGAAATACCTGTTTTTATAGGCATTTCGGTCTAAAAATGTAGTGTGCAATTCGCGAATGGCACGCTAAAATCCGATAGTAATTCTGGAAATGACTTTCAGGCGGTTTGCACCTTTTATAGCCTGCCAATAGCTTTGCTCCTGAATTCAAAACCGAATTGGCACAGCTAATTCAAACGTTCAGATCTCCCGGGCGAAATGGACTGACGAAACAAAGTACTCAGTAACATTTTTTAAACAATTAAAATGAAAAAAATTTATCTATGCCTGATGGCATCAGCAATGCTATTGTCTTGTAGTAATGATTCCGAAAAAACCAACGCACCCCAAACGTATGAAAAAATAAATAATTCAATGTTGGAAAGGAAAACAGGCAACTTCCCGGAAAACCAAGCCAACGATTACGACCTTGCAGGGCAACTATATTATGATATTTCCGAAGCATACCTGCCCTATGAAAACCCTGCTTTTTCAACCGCTGCTATAATCGGTAAAGTAAAAACATTGGCAAATGCAAATCCCGAATTTCTTGCCATTAAAACAGCAGCTTACAAAAGCCCTTCTGCCACACAAATAGACGATTTCCGCAACAATCCGGTAGCAGCAATGGCAACGGTAATAGCAACGTCATCGCTTGGCACACAGGCCAAGGCAAGCGTAGCAGATTTTATCATCACGCTGATGTGGTTCAAAGATCAGCAAAAAGATTACAATACGGTTTACAATTATACAATTGCCTATGAGGCCGCTGTCATCGGCAATAGCGGCCTCAACACCCGGGAGTCTGAAATATTGCTTACAACAGCTTCCGTCGCGCGCTACGCATTTTACTTTGCCGACACCCACAGGCGCAAGCCCCGCGACCGCGATTGGGATATTTCTATAGGCCATATTGTGGCTGCGCTCGATGGTGCAGGCACCGGGATGGCGACCGCCGTGACCGAATCAGTTGCTTTCGGGATAGCAGACAACAGGTAAACAACTACAAACAAAGCCGCTGCAAGAGTTGTTGCAGCGGCTTCTATTATAATGTTTAACTTAAAACTTTCATTGTGACCTACTTCAGAAAACTTACAGGCTTTATCCAAAAAGCCGAAAATGACAGCAAGATCAATCCGTCGCACATTTGCCTCTATGTGGCACTGTTGAAATGTTGGAGCGATAATAACTTTAACAACCCCGTGAGTATCGATAGGGAAGAGCTCATGCGAACGAGCAAGACCAAATCAAAAGTGACGTACCATCGGGGCTTAAAAGCATTGCACGCTGGCGGATATATAAAGTATATGCCGTCGTTTCACCCGTTGAAAGGGAGTGAGGTGTGGTTGTAGCTGTATGAGCTATTTTGCAATACCCTCCAAAAATATAAAACTCAAAATCTGCAATGCGCTCTTTCTTAATAACTACCGCTTGGGAAATTGGTAAAAAGATTGTTTTATTCGATGTAAACACCTGGAGTACGAATTACAACCTTGATTATTGTAGATTGTTAGGATGAATAATTGTTTCGAATGAGCAACCTAAGTAAAATCAATCTACCATGCTATAAGTACCATTCTTAAACGCCCGCATCACAACAGTACAATCCCAAGCACTGCAATAGACATTTTGGGTGACCTTATAATTTTTATGCTTCTCTTTAATACCATAGAAAGCCACTATACTGTCCAATGGGCTGCGTTTTTCTGTGATGGCCTGTTGCAGCATGTCGAGTGCTTGGATTCTTGGATGCCCGTAGCCATACGTATTGTAGTTATCCCTCGCGCCTACTTTTCCGCTGTCCCATTTTCCGCAAGAAATGAATGCGCATTTCGGGGTCACTGCATTGAGCCAAGTGGTGGTCGTTCCGTTATAAGAACCGTGGTGGCTGACTTCCCAGATATCGCAGTCCAGCATCCTGGTTCCTGAGTAAAAATTGGCGACTTGGTTCATCGCCTTATCTTCAAGGTCGCCGGTAAAAAGAAAGGAGCTGTCGCCAAATTTCACCTTTACCACTAAACTGTGCAGGTTGCCATTGTCGTCCAGTGCTGCTCTCGTCATACCCGCTGGCACCGCTATAAACCGCCCTGACAAGATTGAAATTTCGGGATTGGTTCCGTTGCAGTTTACGGGATCGATGATGGCATCGGTTATCCCTTTTTTCCAGGGCACTGCAATTGCCTGGTCATACGAATAGCTGGCATAAGCGATTCCCATGGAAGTCGCATTGTCCTGTGCCCATTTTTGGTTCATTTTGCCCGAGCCTTTGCGCAGACCGTTATCGATATAATTCAGCACCTTGAACTTAGTAAACACATCTTTTAAGCCTGCATTGTGGTCTTCGTGCGCATAGGTGACGATAACAAGGTTCAGTGTTTTATTCAGGTCTGTCCTTCTGTTAAAAAAACGCTCAATGTACCTTATTAACGCTGCTTGCGTATAGGGACCTTCCGCTCCGGCGTCTATCAATATGGCACCGCATGAAAATTCAAGCAGGGTCGCATTGCCCTGACCTACATCAATATAATGGGTTCGCATTTCATTATCGGGTAGTCCCTGCGCAAAAATACCACAGGTAAATAAAAGCAAGGCAAACGTAAAACTTAGCCTGAATTTGACGGCCTTACAGAGGGCAATCGTAACTGGGTTGAGGATTTTTTTCATAATGATTGGATTTAAGTGATACTTCTGGGCTAATTGCCATATGGCTTACATACAGCCAATTAACTTGGTGTAGTAAATATACTACTTATATATAATCAAGATACACGTATAAATACCTGTTTTTCAAACCAATAAGTAAAAATATAAATCTTTAAAATGCAGTTATTAGTGCTTTGCCTAACGCGCTTCAGGAAAAACCCCATCATTCCGCCATTGTCCTGATCTTCTCCAAATACCCGTAATTCTCCTCAATCTTTATCTTGTAAGCGCTATTCGCTAGATCCGGATTGTTTAAAGCCTGCAGATGAAAAACGTCAGTCGCGCTATAAGAAATAATCGTCGCCGCGCTATCGCGCCGGTAATCAGTATCCTCCACAGCACTGATCGCCTCATATAACACGCAGAAATCTACATAATGCTCAGCAGTTAAAACCGTAACATATTTTTTAATTTTCTCCTGGTATACTTTGCCTTCTGGCGCCGCTTTCGCCAATCCTATTAAATCCTTTGCAACCAGGATATCAAATGCAAACTGCTGCCGCACCTCTCTTGGCAACGTATTACGGTACTCACGATCCAAATCTTCCCAGTCTACTAAAGTGTCCGAAATCTTTTCTTCCCAATTGTGCTCAGCGTTATAACGAGTCAAGGCTTGCATGTCTGCACCGTTGATATAAGGAAGTTGTCCTTTATAACCGGAAACAGAAATTCGCTTAACCGTTTGAATGGGGATTTTCAGTCCTTTGACTTCTCGGGGTCCTTCATTTTTTACGCAGCCTGTCATAGCCAGCAACAAGGCTGATACTTGAAATACTTTCTTCATAATTTATAAGTTATTGGTTTATTTATTTTTACCACTTGATGTAGGCACATTAAAGGTGAAGATAATTGTGGAATACCCATTAGCAATCCAATTCACTTTCATCACATTCCCCCCGATCAATAACGGTCGCCTTCTCCCCGGCCCCCATCACCAGGACATATTTCACTTTCGTATGCCGCGGAATACTCAAAGTCAGGCACTCTTCATCGCGGCCAATAGTATAAGTAGCCGTTAAATAAAAATTCGGAAACGGCGAACATCCATAGGTACACGTCTTTCCAAAAATCAAAAGCGTCATAAACAAACACGCAGTCACATAAATTTTCCGCATTGCAATAATTTTAATTAACACCATTTACATTTATAAAATAGTCTAAAGATGCGAAGTTATTTTTTTTCAAGACAACGCAAAAAATCATTGCATAGCCTTAGCTACGGAATCATTTTTTAAGGCAGGATTGGAGAAAAAGAACGAGTAGATTGGGCTATTTTATGAATGTAAATGATATAAACATTTACTTCCAGTTTTTTAAAGTCGCTGTTTTTCCCGACATGAACGTCATGAAATTCAAAGGCGAAAGTAAAATGTTTTTTTGGGAAAGTGGGTGGTGAATTTGAGAGTGTGCGTTGCCATTCGGGAATTAATACTCTAAAAAAAATATAACTATTGATTCAAATAACGAAAAGTGGGGGATAAACACTTATTAATTGTCATTTGTCGAATAATTTAACATTTTAGTGACTCAATATTGCACAACCTAAAAATTTAATTACATTCGTCTTACATAACCCCCGATAATTCCTGGTTCGTACTGAACCGGGAGTTATCGGGTTTTTTATTAATCACTAAATGCTATTACCATGAAAAACAAATTCATCTACATCAGTATTTTCTTTTTAATCTCGATCAAATGCCTCAGTCAGGGAGTTCCGGCAGACGATCTTTTCCGTGCCTACGTTCAGGACACCGCAAATAACTGCGCATCTATAGCATTGATAAAAGCAAATTTAAATGCATTTGGACTTAAAAGTATTTACTCGGTCAAGGCTTTAGACGCTGACACAAACATATACACCTTAAAAAATAAAGATGAGGTATCAATTACAAAAGTTGAATTAGATTTAGCGGCAAAACAATTCCGTGTAAACACAACAAATGCAACTACACCATATTTAAAGAGCATCGTTGACACTTCAGTTGTTTGCTATGCCATAATGGCAAAACGTTTACATATTATCTTACC
Source organism: Flavobacterium sp. (assembly GCA_029946065.1). Taxonomy (GTDB): domain Bacteria; phylum Bacteroidota; class Bacteroidia; order Flavobacteriales; family Flavobacteriaceae; genus Flavobacterium. The sequence continues at coordinate 29,182 of JAQSDU010000019.1, read as the reverse complement.
TCAATTATCAAAAGGGAACTACAAAGATGACCTTGCCTACATCTCGGATGTTAGTTTTACAGTATACGACGGAGTAGACTTATTAGGGACGGGCGATTATGTAGTCAATTTAGGCCGTCACTGGAGAAAAATAACAGGCAAAAAAGGCGTTGTTGTGTGGAGTCCACATCATACGGTGTTCGCTTCTGAAAGAAAGTGTGATATGCCGGGCGAAGCGGCAGAATTTCACAAATGGACAAAAAGCTACATTAGATTTTATGGAAGAATGTATATTGATACGGAAGAGGTCACACCTCCGGTTTATAATAAGAAATAGCAATAGTAAGTATAGCAAATGTGTGCAGGAAACTTAAATTAAAGTTTAATCCCATTTGGAGTTCTTAATTAAGGATAACCCATTTGAACACAATATTAAGTCTATATTTTGCCTATTTGAATTCAATAATTACTAAACCTTAATGCATGAGTCAAAAAATACCAAATAATAATAACACGCATTTTTTTAAAAGTACTTTTGGGGAAGATTGGTTAATAAATAGTTTGCTTTTTTTAATTTTTGCAGGTCTTGCTGCTTTTTTCCCAACCTGTATTTTTTCCGATAAAGTAGCAATTGACATACCAAAAGTATGTGAGGAGTGGGCAAAAGCAGTGCTGTCACTTTCTGCAATCTTCATAATTGCTAATTATTTAACTTTTAAGGTAGAACGCAATAGGGCCAAACATAAAACAAAACTTCAGTTTGACCGGTTTAAGAAAGTGATGGAATCAATTTTAGCACAGCTTTCCGAAGGCCAACATGATCAATTTAAAGTCTTGGGACAAAATGTGATGGCTAAAAATTTACTTGAAACTATTATTCAGACAGAAGAATTCAAATACGATGTTGAGGATAAGCAGCAACTTAGTTCTTATCATACCATTTTTGAAAAATTGAATAATCTTGCGAAGCAAACCCAACCTGAAAAGACGTCGTTAGACTACTGTCGCAGTTATTTTCAGAATATTAATCAATACCTTGAAGACAACTTATGAAATCAAAAGTAACCCTAAATCCGAGGTTATTTTACCTCGACAAAAACACATGGTATAATGCTGTCATTTTACCTTTAGCAGATGATATTTTTCACACAGAAGCCTCCGTTACCCAAGGCTACATTCTAATTGGGGATTATTTGTTAGATGAAATTAAAACTTTCACACCTTTTACCGAAAGGCAGGCGGCAGAAGAGAATTATGATGTTAATGTGGAAAGCAATACCCACTCATACGAAAACATCGTAGCGCATCTCATGCTCAACGGCAAATACAATAATTATGTCATCGCAGGTGGGATGGGTACAGGCAAAACTTCTACCTGCACATACATTACTAATTCTATAATCGAAGCACGTAGCAAAAAAGGCGATTTTATCATTACTCTCGAATTTGATTTTAATGGACACTATGGGGATAATGATGACGATGTGATAACTCAATTTAACGCCGAAATTTATAATAAGTTAGCTATAAAAATTGAAGAATATTTTGAAGATAATGAAGATGCTATTAACCAATTTTGTAATACAATCCATTTAAGGGATAAGCGGGAACATTATAGTGATTTTAGAGCTTTCGACGCATGTAAAGAATTAAATTGGCGACATAATATACTCAACCCGGATCAGAAAAGACAAGCTTTTTTTAGCTATCTCGAACATTGCCAAAACAAAGTAAGTGCACTCATGAAAATCGTTTATTGGTTTCAGCATGAAATGACAGGTAATACAGTGTTATTAGTCTTCGACAATATTGATGTACTAACACCTTTTGCACAACGAAAAATCCTTCGCAATATTTTTAAATATAATACCATAGCAAAAGTAAAATGTTTCATTCCACTGAGACGAGCAACTTTTAAAAGAACAATTCGTGATATACAACGTGACATCCACCACCATGCGGCATATTCTTATGGATATATCCACCATCATGGTGTAGAACCTAGAAAGGTCGTGATAGCACGAATTAAGGCTTACCTCGCAGATCATGTTTCAAGTTCAGATCTTGAATTAAATGATAAATCATTCGCAGAACATTTGCTTAAGAGACTTAAAACTTATCAGCAAATGCTTGAAGAAGATAATTCATTCTCGCGATTTTTTACAAAAATTGTTGGTAGAAGTTCTCGTGTAGCACTAACAATTTCGAAAAGGTTCTTTGTCAATAATATTATTGACTATAGTAATCACGATTTTTATCCAGATCAGGCTATTAAAGCATTCATGGCATATAAATCGCCTAATTATCTTTTTGACAATCCTGGGGAAGGTAATATTGCCAATGTACTATGCCTTAATAATTATAGCGATTTTAATATTTTGCCATACCTTATACTCAATTACTCGAAAAAAGCTCAAGATATTAAAGAATTTGAAATGCGATATATCTGGGAGAAAATTTCTTCTAGTTTCAAAAACAGAAAGGATTGTCGAATGGAAGACTTTATTGATACCGTAAATTATCTCTTGACGGTGCAAAGACCACTATTATGGTCTGATGACAAATCTTTTTACGAATCTCACGAAGACATGACAAAGTGCGAAAATACACTGCAATTTACCGAACTTGGCTCCGGTTATTTTGAACTGATACGTCAGAACACTCAATATCTACAAGAATGTCTTATGTCTATAAGCTGGGAACATGATTATATACCCCAACAATTTGACTCATTCCAGCTCGGAGAGCGCTTTGGATTCATGAGAAGATGTATTTTGGAAATACTGAATCAAGAAATTACGCAAATCAATTATGGAGCCATTGCGCCACTTAGTACGGTCTTATTTTCTAATATAGGAGGCAATCTTTATAACATTTTGTCAAAGCGACCAAGTTTGATCAATCAAAACCATGAAGAAATTTTGAGTTGGAAGAGTTTACGCAATGACCTATATAATACATATAATTTTAATCGTCAATCCCGTGAAAAAATCAGTCGGTTTTTAGATGATTATAAGGGTCTTTAACGATTCACTCACGATAAAATCGGAAAGTCACAATCACGATTTAAAATAATAATCCAATACCGCCGCAAGCCTGATTCCGGCATCAAGCAATTGCTGCTTGATAATCTTAGCATTATTATCGATATAAAAATCGTTGATTTTTGTATCCTTGATGTCATAAGTATTTTTAAGGAAACCTCGTGTCTGCGCCGCCCATCCAATAACGTCAATCTTTTGCTTGGCGGCAAATTCGTCTTTACTGTAGGCATTCACTTTTAGGATATCCGCCAACACCATGTTTTTGTTTTCAATGATTTCTGTATCCCAAACCGCATGCAGATTAGAACTGCGGCCGTTAAACAAAATCTTAACATCGTTACCGCCCTTATCCCCGGGATAACCAACGTGCAAAGGTTGGTGAAGATCGCCAATAAGGTGAAAGAGAAATAAAATTCTGGTCTTGATTTCTTCTTTTGACAATGATTTTTTATTGTCTAATTCCTTAAGTGTCCTGTCGAGAACCGTTATGATATTGTCGCCGGCAGGCATTTGTTTGGAGCCTTTCTCAATATCTATATAATGGTAAGGCTTCATATAATCGTTGGCATGGTCGCTTTTAATGGCATCCATCCAGTTGGCTGCCTCTTCTATACTCATGCCGTCAAGGTATTGCAGCACATTCTTTTTCGTAGTGGCATCCATATAGTCAAATGCTACTTCAGCAACCAAAGCATGGCCTTTATGGCCCCAGGCAAAAACAGTATAAGAACTGGAAATAAAGATAACGGCACAAAGGATTGCCAAATGCATTTTTTTCATAGGGTGAAATTTTTACAAAGGTAGGGCAAAGAAATGTTTCCGGTTTTAATCTATTATTAATTATCCAATAAAAGGCAACGATGTCCTGCGCCATTGTCGCTTTTCTTTTAAAGCATTACATTCTCGTGTAAATCAATCTACGCAACTTTCACGCAACAAAAACTACATAATTAACATTTTGCCTTCAAAACATTCAAGTCTAACAAAATTTTATTAGATTTGTTAGACATAACCCCCGATAGTTTCCGGCTCAATTGAGATCCGGAAGCTATCGGTTTTTTAATTTGGATAATGCTGATTAAATTTAAAAAAAAAATTTCGGAGATCGACTTGGATGAGATTGCGAATGCTATTTATATAAATATAAAGTCGAATAAAAAGGAAAAGTATTATTTTGACTTAATAGAAACTGAATGGATATCTAATCAAGAATTATTATTTCTTACAGGCCTGCTGAAATATTTCATTGGATCAAATATACAATTTGAAATAAATTTCTATAAAAAAGGCACTCCGATATATGAGCTATCAGAAAGAAAGGCAATTCAAATAATACAAGTATGGGAAAACTGGCAGATTGCTCAGATAATACCAAATTATGAATATAAAGAATATTTAGGTTTTGATCCAGTTTTTATTACAAATTTAAAAAAAGAAAAAAAAATAAATTTAACACGGGCAGCAGTATATAAGAACAATGAAAGTATAACCCCTTTTTTAATACTTGAGTACATTAAAAATTATGATGAACTGGAAGTCGAAAAAATGATTTCAAAATTCCTGCATTTAAACAGCGCTACCCAAGAAATTATTAAAAATCATAATCTTGACCATCCCTTTATAAATAATTCCATGGCTTCAATAATAGTCAAGGAACTTTATGAAAACTTCCTTGACCATTTTGAAACCGGTATGTTCTCGAAAAGTAATACCGAAAACGCTTTTATGTCGTTATCGCTTCATGGGAAAATTGATGAAAATAAGAATGATAAAAAAGTTATACAACATATACTTTTTCAAAATTTCCGGGAAGAATGTTTACCCGAGAGTAAATCTTTTTTTTATGATCAAAGCAAGGGAATTTTTAAAAATCAATCATATATAGAATTTTCTTTTTTGGATTTTGGAGTAGGTATACCCACAACCTTAAGAGAAGAATTTGAAAAAACAAACTATGAGAAACTTTCAGATTCGGAAATATTAAATTTTGCCTTTAAGCACAATTCTTCGCGACACCCAATTCAGGATAAGCTCAAAGATAAGGAAATTTTTATACCTAGGGGCTTATTTGACTTACTTTCACTTGTAAAGAGGTACTCAGGGTTAATAATTGTGAGAAGCAATTATGGGAAAATGTTATATGATTTTTCGGATGATCTGAACATTGGAAATTCTGGTCTGAATTTTGGAAAAGAAAATGAATTTTTCCCGGGAACCTTGATAAGTATTTATATACCAACGATTCCTTCTTCCAAACAATTTGATAAAAGCACAATCAAACCACAAATATTAGATAACAATTACAGAGCAAGTAATATTAAATATCTTAATTTATTCAAAATAATTAAAAAACTTGATAGGCACAAGGCAAACATTTACGATTTACTAATATGTGAAATAAGAAAAGAATTCTCTACAATATCCGTTCCAACAGTAACTTACTTAAGCTTTTTGGGGTGCGACTTAAATAACCGTGTATTAAAAAAAACGATCTATTTTCTTCTGACCGATTACGATATCAATGTTAACAATAATGTAATAATTCTTTTCCCCCCAGGAGAAGAATTTCTATTGAATATAAACTATGAAATAATGCAGCTAAACCAAGTTGTAAGAGACTTTAAACTCCACCCATTACCCTTCATACACAAAAACGAAATAGCAAATGACATAAGAATTACATGGTTGGGAGTGTATAACGATGATGACCGAATTAAATTAAATAATCTACTGTATGAGGAATTTTCACTTTCAAGGTCTGATTTTCAAGATCCAGATAATGTGGTGGGCAATTTAAACACTTTCGATAATCACGGAAACCTTAAATCAAACTTACCTGATCGAGCGAGTTTAAATGAATTCTATTTTAATCGATATAATGATGTTGGGGATGTAATCCTTGATTTAAATACAGATGGACATAAGTTCTTAAAAAAAGATGGTGTCTTTTTATGCAGTGGTAATTATTATCAAAAAGAGTATTTTCAATTAATCAACTTGCTTAACGATAAAGATGAGTGTAACTTCTTATCAAAGGCATTGTTTGACCAACTGGAGTCGAAATATCCATCCATCAGGGATTGTGGATTTATTGCAATTACTTCAAGTAGTCATAAAATATTAAATTCATTTATACATCAAAACCTTTTAAATGAAAATACTTCCAATTGTTTATTTTTCGACAGCTATGTCAGCTTCGAAAATGATGAAAAAATATTACAAATTCTTTCTGGCAAAAAATATATACTTATATGTGACGTATTATCTACTGGAAGGTTGACCAAGAGGATTGATGAAATCTTAAAAAACCAAGAAGCGGAATTGTTATTTATAGGAGTTATTGCAGACACAATCGACAAAGATTTCGAATATAGTAGAGATTTTATAAATATTTATGGCAAACAAATTGTTAGCTTGAAAAAATATCCTATAAAAAAATATCCTAAATCTTCAATAGACAAAACCGAGCTTCAAAACGTTATCCGCATCAACCCCTTTACAAATATTCCGATTACGTTAAGTAAGTTCAACACGTACTATGATCAAAGTGTTCTAATAAAGAACGAAGAATTTATTGATTTTATAGACGAGGAAGATATTGAGATTGCTTTTCAGGAATTTAATAATTTGATACATCCTTATTTTTTTAATTTAAAACAAATTTTAATAAAATCTAATAAAAAAATTGAATTAAAGGTAAATTCAATATTTAAAATTTTATTTGATAAATTAAGACAACTACATGAAATTAATGATTTAAAAATTGTTTTTCCTAAGAATTCAGATATAAGATATTTGAGCTTCGACAACTTAAAAAATTACGTAATTAAGGATCATTCAATTACCGAATACCAGCTTGAGCGTTATAACACTTCTGCTGGCTGGAAGTTTCCACATACAACTGATTACTATGACGAAATTATCAAAAATAATGCAGTCTTAATTCTTGACGATGGCTCATGCACTGGTGACTCTTTGCTTCAGATGATTAACGAAATAGCCTACTTTAACCCTAAAAATATTATATTACTAAGCTTAGTTGGTAGGGTAGATGATCATAAAAGAGAATTTTTCTCAAGGCTTACAAAAATTAAATCGAGCAAATCAGACATTGATTTGCATATTTATTTTGGAACCCATTGGCACGTGCCAACTTATTACGCAAATAATAATCCAAACTCAGAAGAGTACCATTGGTTAAAGGAATTAATTAAGTTGCAAAATACTCCCGAAAATATTAAAATTATTGCCAGAAATGTATTGCGGGAAATATCCCCCAAAAATAAAAAAATCAAGGATTATAAATATCTTCCAACCATAAGGAACAGTACACTATTACCTAAAAAAGAAATCTTATTGGTTCGAAATGAAATTGGTAAAGTGACTGGGTACCGTTTTTACATTGAAAGTTTTATATGGTTCAATGCTTTTATCACTAAATATTCCGACTCAGCAAACATTGAAAATAGATATAAAGAAATTGAACTTTTGTGTTTTTGTTTTATGTACGAGCCCTATTTATACAATCAAGTCCGGCAAATTTTACCGGATATAGCTGAAAAAGTAGAAGAATTTGTCGAAGCCCTGATTTTTGGCAATTCTAAACGCGAGAATAAAAAAATAAATTTGGAACGACATTTGACTTATGATTGGACAAGAAGCAAAAAAGATATAATTCATTTATTTTTTGTTGTGTTTCAAGGAGAAAAACTTGAAAAATATCTTACTACTGAGCGACTTATAAAGTTATTTGAATTTACAGAACCAGAAGATTCAACACTTACATATATTTTATACAAATTTTTAATCTATTCCTCAGTAAACCCCTTATTCCCAAATCATTCAAAAACTTTTGGGCATTTATTACATACCATAGATGTTTGTCTTCAAAATGAAATGATTAAAGACAATTTCAAAAGCGAAATTAAAGTTTTTAAAACATTTGTCTCTACATTAACAAAAATTTCAGGTTCTGATTTTAATGTCGACCTATCTAAAATAAAAGATAACTATAGGAAGCTGAATGATGCAAAAATGCATAACGAGGCCGTAAATGTACATTTAGAAACCGTATTGGTAGAACTTCAAATTATGGGAATCTCTTACAACGAAAGAAAGGTTAAACAGTTGAAAGATAGTTGGGAGTACGTTTCTTCTTTTATCGAAGATATCCTTTCATTTACAATCGAATACGGTAGCTATCTTTCAATATACCTCTCAAAGTTTGAAGGGCAAGGAATAAATTCTTTAAGAACAATACACGGCCAGCTTAGCCAGATGTTTTCGTATTTCAATGCTACAAGTAACTTTGATCAAATTAGTGAATTGTTACTAAATTTCAGAGAGGGATTTATCAATTCAGAATCAGTCCCATATAAAATTTTTAACAATATATCTTCTTCAGATGTTATTGGACTATTTTTTAGAGCCTTAGACAAAATTAAAGCTGAGGGTAAAGCGAAAATTGTAAACATAGAAAAAGGGGCGTTGACCGTTGTAAATGTCGATTTCCCACAGTATATTTTTAATCATATAATCTTAAATGAGTTGGTCTCAAACATTAGTTCCCATGCCGACGAAAATGAACTTTTAGCAATCAGTTTTGTTGTTGATAATAATAGGCTTATGATTGAAATCGCAAATCAGATTTCTAAAGATTCAAAAAAAGGTGGTGGTAATGGCCTGTATCGCATTAATCAATTAAAAAAGTTCCCGAATGATTTATTTCAATATGAAAACGTAAAATACCCAGAAACGTTTATTCAGAAATTAAGTTTTAAAATAATATAGTAATGGTAGATTTGAAAGATTTTACGATTATAGTTTGGGATGAAATTGAAGAATTTTCAAGAGAAACCACCCAAAGGCATCTAGGTTTGGAAAATGGAGAGAGTACGTTATATCGTGATGTAAAAAGATTTCACAGTCAAAAGGAGCTTGATGAAATATATGATCAAATTTCCGAAGATGATGCAATTGTGCTCTGTTGCCATGTAAGTTTTGGAGGAAACTTTAAAGGCTATTACACTTTAAGAAACTTTAAAAATAATTCAAAATATAAATTCCCTGAAATTATATATATATCCTCCAATAACGATGCTAACAAAGCCTTCAATAACGAAATGGCTGATAAAGTCAATATTTTTGCCTATAGTGAGCTTATAACCAAATTACGATTGGGGGAAATCTGTGGTTTTAATAAAAAAGATATGCTCCAATCCAAGTCGATTTCACAAGGCAAGAAAGGAGTTTTTTTAAGCCATTCTTCCAAGGACAAAGAAATTGTTTTTAAGTTTAAGGAAACAATATTACAATTAGGACTTGAAATTCAAATACACGATATTAAATTTACTAGTAGCGAGGTTGGAGGAATAGCTGCCGGAGAAAATATCTCAGATAATTTACGACAATTTATTAAAAACGATATGGGACTTTTTATACAATTTGTATCTCAAGATTATATTGAAAGTAGAACATGTTTGAATGAAGAGGGAGCTGCTTGGTGTATCATAGAAAATTTGATGTATGTGACAATCAGTTTGGAAAACTTCACACGTTCATTTATTAAAGGCCCCAATAAATCTATCAATATTGATAACAAAGAATCCTTACTAAACATATACGAAAACCGAAAATCTTTCTTTGGCGAAAAAAATATAGTTTTATATAATCAAAAAGTGGAAGAGTTTTTAATGTGGCTTAAAAATAAAGCTGAGATTCCGAATCGATAATTGACACCAAGAAAGCTAAAAATCAAAACGGAATATTTTTAGTTCGCTAAACTTAAAAGATAAGTCTAAGCGAACTAAAAAATTTTACCGACATATCTACAGCCTATGAATGCTTCTATAAAAGCAGCTTTAAATTTTTATTTGTAATGAATAATTAGGCAAGTCGATATTAATCATGGGGTCTTTTGTATACATTTTTTTTTGGAGTTTACTTAATCCAAAAGCATGTTTAAACGCGTTATGTCTATATTGATCTAATTTGTCATAACTTATAACTTCATGAATAAGTAAATTTTCGAATTCTGACTGTAAGCGTACTCCGTGCATCCCGCTATTATCAGTACCAATAACAATATCAACGTTTCTGTCGTCACAAACTTTGAAAATTCGATGAAGCCTTGGATCTTCATAGCCAGTAAAAGTATTATACTTGAAATAAGTTGTGGGGCAAATTTCCAGACAAATTTTTTCTTTATTTAAAATTTTCATTTCATTTTCATACTTTAATGGCAATTGAATTCCGTGACCAATTCTATCTAAATACGGTATTAAATCCAACATGCCAATTGGCGTATGTTCCGTTTCGAAAATATGAGCTGTAGTGTTGAGCCCAAAATCCTTTGCTTCTCTATACCATCGTATTATTTGCTTCATATTATCTTTGTAAGGTTGCTCTCCTCCAGCGATATCAAGACCACATACAATACCCGCGGTAAAAAATTCCTTTGCTAATGATAATAGTGCCTCATTTACATCATCATGATATTGTGAATGAAGGCAAATTATCTGTTTCATTATAATTGGATAATAATTTTCTTCGTTTACATTACTGTAGTATTTCATTGCACGATCAATTTCCAATACAATTTCTCGCATTTGATCAATTCTTTGATTTTGACTTTTATTTTTATCAGTCCTTCCATACGGACAATGTCTAATTTCCATATATGAAAGATTTTCGAATTCAAACGCGCCCCTCATAAGTCGGTTTATAAAATAATCAAGCCTTTTATATGTCTGGATGGGCTCGACTAATTTGTGCATTTCTAAATATTCCTCTAAATTATTTTTTGGACTATCAAAAAAAGCTTGAAATTCGTTGAATGACTGATAAGGGCCTATAGGTAACGTGACACTATCATTATCACTTTTGTGATCAAGTTGAAATTTATGCCACAAAATTCTTGGTAAAATTGCTCCTCCAAGGTGAAGATGTAGTTCGGCATAAGGAGTTTTTGAATATTTAAAAGTTTCTTTTTTCATCATAAAATTATATTTGTTAATAAAAATTTCGTTATACCTTACTTAAGAAATCTGCTTCTATAAAATAAAAAACCGATAATGCCGGCATGAAGATGCTGGAATTATCGGGGGTTATGTAAATCTAAAGTAATTTATTTTTTTTTAAACAAATGCGCAAATTCGATTAATTGTTAATAAATTCGATTAATTGTATATTTTGGTTTAAACGATTAGTAAAATACTGTTTTCATTAAAAATGTTGATTTTTAATTTATAGATGTGTTTGCGTATGGCAGGCTTTCTTAAAAGATATTGCCTGACCCTAGTTGCACTCTTGTAATACTTGCTCATTCCATTTTCAGCCAAGCGCCAGCGAACTCAAAAACTATCCCGCTCCAACCACAGCAACACTAACAGTAAGCGAGTTGAAGAATACCAGATACTTTTCCCGGGTTTAAAAACGGTTGACAATTTTGAATATTCGAAGTACAAAGAAAGCATGCAGTCTTTAATTACCACTGCTGGGAATAATGGGTTTTCTTATTTATAGCAATTAAACTTTGGCAAAAACTACTACTTTTTGCCAAAGTTTAATTTATGATAAGCCTTATAGTTTTTTTTCTAAATTGTCCCGCTCAAAGGATTATAACTCCGCACCATCGGGTTTGAGTAGTTCAAATACTACTGGTTGTAATAAGTATAAAGAGAGTATACAGCCGTTAGTGACTATCGCATATGATAATGGATTCGGGTATCTATTGTGATTAAGCACGGATTAAAAACCAGCGTCATCGGGTGGGGTTACTTATCATGCTTTGCCTTGGGACTTTAATAATTCTCAAAAAAATATAAACTTGTATATATTTGTTAGTAATAAGCAAGTTGGTTCGACTATCAAATTTTAATGAATATGCCAACCCGATTGACATGAGCAATAAAAAAATCACAACAAAAATTGGAGAAGCCATCAGACAAGGCAAATACCTCAGCATACACTACAAAAACAAGCAAGGTGAGGTAAAACCTTTTTGGATTTCAATTCTTGATATTACTGCCGATGATAAAATAGTAGTTGACATGTTTAATGTGATGAAAGATGAACCTATATTGAAAAGGCCCATTTCGATCTCAGGCATACAAACAGCCGAACTATTACGATTTTCCCATTATGACGTTCCTGACCAATTAATACAGAAAATTAATGAAGATGAGCGTTTGCAGGTTTATGAGTTTGACAGATTCAACAACAATATTTTAAATTATTATTTAGAATGTTACAAAGCCAATAATGACCCCTTTTTACATAAAACGCATCTCATCCCTGAAATTGATTTGGCAGCATTAGTGAAAAAGAATCCCTTTCAATTGTCAAATGAACAACAAAAACACATCATTCAGGAAATCTATCATAATGATTACCACAAATTTCATGATTACAAATTAGCTTTATGTGAGTTTTCCATAGATATGGAGTCCAGAGGGAAGTTTGTGGTTGCCTATCGGGAACTAACCTATGACCCTGTAAAAAAAATACTCCTACTAAGTAAAGACACCTATTTTAATCCCAATTTTTATATAAAGGATGTCAAATATTCCTTGTCGTACTATACCGATATCAGTAGTGCCGATTTTGAAGAGCAATATTTAAACGACAAAGCAAACACCATTGAATTACTGAGAGGTAACTTTAAGTCAGGGGAATTGCCAAACACCAGACCGGAAGTGGTAGTTTTAGGATATTCTAAAATTGATATCGCTCCAATTTACGATAGGATAAACGACGAACACAATAACAAAGAATTACAAATTCCGTTAAAAGCTTTCTTTAAAAATTCGTCACTGTTAGACCGAAAAAACAGGAAAGAACCCCACATTGTTCTCTACGACAAAAACGTAAATATTGACCAACTTAGAACTATATACAATTCGTTAAAATATCCCGTAACCTACATTCAGGGACCACCGGGCACCGGCAAAACACAGACTATACTCAACATAGTGGTGAACTGTTTGATCAATAATAAAACAATACTCATAAGCTCAAACAACAACATTCCCATTGATGGCATCAAGGATAAACTGAGTTTAGGAAAGTACCGCGACAAAGAGATTTTAATCCCTTTTATCCGCATAGGCAATAGGCAATGCACGCTGGAAGCATTGCAAACCATCAAAAAACTGTATGAATACGAAACCGCTGATGTGCCCAAAGAAGCGCTACTGCTCAATTTGAGGGAGAATTCAAAGGAAAAAAACAAACGCTTACTCGATAAATTACAGCATTACGAAGAGCGAACCGACTTAGAGCAAAATTTGGAATTTATTGATGGATTGCTTTCCCAAGGAAGCTACTGGCTGTTGCAACAGGAGAGAGAAAAATTGGTTAACAAAATAAACTCAATTCCCATAACAAATGATGAAGACGTAAAAGGGATATTTGAAATCATAGAGGGCAATTATAAACTGCTTCAGTTCTTTTACTACGAAACGCTAAAATACATCAAACGGTTAAAGACTAAAGATTATATAGAACTAATCGAAATAGTTTATATTACTGATGAAAACGAGCAGGTAAAAAAGTTCAATGCCTGGTTGAGTGATGACAAAAACCTCGAGAAATTCACAAAAATCTTTCCGATTATATTGACCACCAATATTTCAAGTCGAAGACTGGGGCAGCAGTTTAAATTCGATTTATTGACCATGGACGAAGCAGGGCAGTGTGATAGTACCACTAGTTTACTCCCTATTTCAAAATGCAAAAACATGGTTTTAATTGGCGATACCAACCAGTTGAAACCCATTATTGTTTTTGATGAAAATAAGAACCAAAAGCTAATGGAGCAATATAATATCGATAAAGATTATAATTATTATACCAACTCGATACTATCCATCTTTAAAAATATTGATTCCATCTCAAGGGAAATTTTATTAAGCTATCATTACCGCTGTGGCCAAAAAATAATCGATTATTCCAACAAACGTTTTTACGATCAACGTTTAAATCTTTCTGCGGTCAAAACCAGCGGCACCGTAAAATTAATTACGGTAACCAATGTCAATCAAAAAAATAAGAATGCACAAATAGAAGAGGCGGTAGCGATAGTAGATTACATCAAAGAAAATAAACTATCGGATGTTTTTATTTTAACCCCTTTCAGGAATCAGGAAGAGGTGATCAACCATTACCTTGAGGACGCAAAAGGCCAAGGGGCAATCAATACTTCGGTAAGTTGCGGAACTATTCACAAAGTGCAGGGGCAAGAGAATAAAACCATTATAATATCTACCGCTATTTCAAGCAATACCACACAAAAAACATACGATTGGATAAAAAACAACAGCCAATTAATAAACGTGGGAATCACCAGGGCAAAAGAAAATTTGATAGTCGTAACCGACTTAAATGCCATCGACAAATTATCGCGGAAAGAGGACGATTTGTATGCCTTAATTGACTATGCCAAAACCAATGGGACAACTCAAATAGCGCATAGCACGGTCAATAAGTTTACCATAGGATTCTCCAACAACTCTAAGTTTGAAGATGAATTTTATAAAACCATGCAGCATTATTGCACCGTAAAAGACACTAAGTTTAAACGAAATGTAAAAATCACTGAGTTATTTCCGGAAGAACTCCATAACACACTAGTCAATAAAAAAGAGTTTGATGGGGTTCTGTACCAAAACAACCTGCCCAAAGTAGTTTTTGAATTGAATGGACAAGAACATTATCAAAACAGAAAGACGATTAGATCAGATAAAACTAAAATGGAATTGCTTGCCGGCAAAAATATACAACTGTTATTCATACCCAATCAATACGTGAAGCACTATGAATTTATACGGGAATTGATAAATAAATTTAACGGCGATTTGTATCAAAGAACACTTTTTGATAATTACTAAGGCGAAAATAGCAGAAGAATTTAGAACCGTCCACCAGGATTTATACTAACCACGCGATGGGAATCGCGCGGGACCGGGGGTTGCAAATCCGCCATTAGATTTCCTAAAGAAACAAGAATCGAAAGGAAGTTGCCTAAACAGTTGAACAGTAATATCCTTATCTTTGTTTAAATTCCTACAGATACTTACATGCTCAGTAAAGAAGAAATTAGAGAAATAGTCCAATCAGGGGAAGGATATAATGCTGAATTTAAGGTGAGCCTTCCAGCCAATGTTAAAAGTGTTACAGAAGAAGTATGTGCTTTTGCTAATGCTGCAGGAGGTACTATACTGATTGGTGTGGATGACAAAAACGTAATCAAAGGTGTAACCATTGATAACTCTAGACGATCAGCTTTGCAAAACAGCATAAATGAAATTACTCCAAAAATACATTGCCAATTTTATATGGTTGATGTTGATGGAAAAGAAGTGTGGGTTATCGATGTCCCTTCCGGGGCTAATAAGCCCTATGTGTTGTCAGGAGCTATGTATGTCCGCCAAGGTCCAAACTCGCAAAAACTTACTACCGTAGAGGAAATGCGGGATTTTTTCCAGCAAGCTGGTAAAATTTATTTTGATGAAGCACCATGCGTTGAAGCAGATATCAATAAGGATATACCAGAATCCCAGATCGATGATTTTAAGGGAAGGGCAGGTTTAAGTGCTTCTGTTTCAAAAGAACAAGTACTCCAAAATCTTAAATTGGTAACTGACGATGGTTATTTAAAAAATGGAGCTGCATTATTTTTAGCAGAAAATCCGCAGCGATTTTTTGATAAAGCGGTTATCCACTGTGTGCAATTTGATGGCATTGATAAGCGATATATTGCTGATAACAAAATTATGGACGGCACTTTGCTCCAGCAATATTATAAAAGCATGGATTGGGTTAAAAGTAAGCTCAATGTAAGGTATGATATTGAAGCCGCGGGTGGTGGACCCAGGATTGAGTTATGGGAAATTCCGGAAACAGTCTTTAAGGAAGCTATCATTAATTCACTTGCGCATAGAGACTATTATGAAAATGGTGGACGAATTACCATTGAGATTTTTGACGATAGAATTGAAATTACCAATCCGGGTGGATTAGTAAGCGCTGTCCCAAGAAGTGAGTTTGGAAAACGTAGCCTTACCCGCAATCCTTTGATTTTTGGATTGTTTGAAAAAATAAGAATGGTTGAACATATTGGGTCGGGTGTTACCCGTATGCGTGAATTAATGCATGGAGAAGGATTAACCCCACCGGAATTTAATATGGATGGGATATTTACTGTAACCTTAAGAAGACCATTTGATTTTGAAAAGTGGGTAAATAAGTGGGTAAATCACTTATCGGAAAAACGTATTGCAATCCTAACATCAATGCATTATGACCCGACTATAAAAAAGGCTGATTTGGAAAAACTAACAGGGCTTAGCGGTAGTGCTGTAGATAAAAATATAGATGCGTTAAAAGATGCAGGATTGGTTGAACGTGAAGGAACTAAAGGTGGTAATTGGATAATTCATTATATTGAACCAAAGGTGGGTGAATAAACTAATGATAGCAGAGAAGATTATAATACTAATCATAATGATACTGCTATAGTTACTAAAGAGATTACAGATAATGTGGGTAAATAGGTGGGTGAATAAACTAATGATAGTAGAGAAGATGATAGTACCAATCATAATGATACTGCTATAGTTATTAAAGAGATTATAGATAATGTGGGTAAATAGGTGGGTGAATAAACTAATGATAGTAGAGAAGATGATAGTACCAATCATAATGATACTGCTATAGTTATTAAAGAGATTATAGATAATGTGGGTAAATAGCTGGGTGAATAAACTAATGATAGTAAAGAAGATGATAGTACCAATCATAATGATACTGCTATAGTTACTAAAGAGATTATAGATAATGTGGGTAAATAGCTGGGTGAATAACAAGAAGATTGTAATGATGCTATTTATGATACTATTAACTTTAAATGAAAACCAAGAACTTGACTTTCTCGAAAAAAAAGACTAACTTCGCTCAATAGCCTTTACAGTTGAAAGTGGTTTGAACAAAACTAATTCCGTTTAAAATAACAAGGCACTTTCAACTGTAAAGGCTATTGGTAAAACTTCCTTACTAGCACTGTTGTAAAGAACATTAGTTCTTTACAACAGTGCTAGTTTATATCAAACCAATCTGTACTGCAATATCTTTCCTCAATTTAGCAAGCGGCTGATTATTTCCATTACTTTCAAATATGTCGGCGCCAAATAAATCCTTCATGATAGTTAACCTATCGACGGAATATTTAAGTGATTTTTCAATTTCATCAATATAACTCTCCGGATACCTTTGGAATTTTAAAATAAGTTTTACCGCTTCTTTTTTATGAAAGCTATACCTGCCCGGAAGACTAAATATTTCCAGAAATTCTTCCTGACCAAAAATGTAATTTTCATAGATCAATTCGATATCATTTACGCTTTTTACATTCCCAATATTTTTACCCGGCCTTAAAAGCAATCCAAACACAAGAAATTCCTGTACTACATAATTCTCTGAAGTTGGTGACAGATAGGTTGTGTTATTACCAACCTGAAAATCAGACATGTGTTTAAACCTAGAATTACAAGGTGCACAACTTGGTATTAAATTGTACAATGATGTTACAAGTATATCACCCAAATATTGTGGATAAAAATGATCAAGGGTGAAAATTCCCCGGTCCTGCTTAAGTTTATACGTTAAGATACTTGTGCGTTTTCCCGCAGTCAAAAAGGAAAGGGACAGATTTTTAATGGGCCTAGGGCCGCGTTCCGCTATAATCCTCTGAGAAGTTGCATCTTTAATTCCAGGAATTAAATTTAACTTTTCTATAGGGGCCGTATTAAGAAAATGAATCTTATTTATATACCCGCCGTTACTGTCATATACATTGATAAAGTCGATATTGCAATAATGGCAAGTACATAAATCAATGTTGCCCTGAATATCTTCTGCTATAAAAAAATCAAATAATAATTTTCGTTGGTCTTCATAGTTAAAATAACCATATAGAGTAGCAAGTCCAGCAGCATTAGCAACAAAGCCGCGTTTAATTGTTTCCGCAATTTCCATCAAATCATCAAAAGGCGCTACCAGAATAGTTTTTAAATCAAGATTTGCACCATTATATAATAAACCATTGAGCGCAAGATTTATTGCTGCTTCATCCATATTACCCCGTAAAGATTGGAAAAAGCGTTTCTCCATTGCCTTACGGGTATTCCTATCCTGAGGAAAATTCATTTTTATCATTACAACGAATTTTTCTTCTTTTCTAAAACATCAAGTTTTTGCTTAAGGATTAAAATTTCCTTATCGAGTTTATCCTTAGATAGAATACCCAACATTTCTCCGAGATTGATTATTTGGTTTTCCAGAATCTTACGCAAATAATCCTCGCCGATGCAAGATACCATTCTACTAAAGTACTGTTGCTTTTGGATATAAGATTCTTTAAAAGACTCTAAATCTTTTTTATTATTTACGGCAGCTTTTACTTGATCGTGAAGTGACACCAGTTCTTCTATTTTCCTACTCGCTACTGCACCTTTTGTATGATCCATAAAAAAACCTTCGGCAAGCAGCTCGTGAATATTAGCAGCAAACGTGTTTATGTCAATTGTAACCGGATGCGCATATTTATCTTCTTTATTTTTTTCCAGAAATAAAGTATTAAATTTTGGGATGTCTGAAAGGATGAATGGGGAATGCGTAATAAAAAGAATATTAATGCCCCGTAAATCGATTCCTGATTTTTGTATAAACCCTAATAAGTCATCTAAAAACGTGCGCTGAAATTCGGGATGAAAATATAATTCTATTTCATCAAAAATTAGATTTACATAATCGTATTTAATCTTCTTTTTTTCGACGGAATTTAGATTCACAAGGTGATAGATTACTGAACTAACAGTATATACTTTTTGCCTTTCACCAGAACTGAGCTGTAGATAACTGCCCTCATTTTCAAATTGGATATCAAAAGATAAAAATGATGGCGGCAAGAAGTTTATCAATTTAAAATATTCCTCTTCATTGAAGGCATCAATTAAGGTTTCATTTTCTTCCTTTTTTTTCCTGCTTTTAAAATCGTTAATCCTTTCGGGCAATTTTTTTTCTCTTAACCGGGTAATTGATTTTTGCAGATTATCGGATAAAGTGTCAATTTTAATCGGATGATTGTGAGTATTATCTTTTAGTAATTCATTATATCGCAAAAAATTTATTGCCTGGCGAATCTTAAATGTTACGTGGCTATAGTCAGTTGAAAGTTCTGTGAGAAGATTAGCAAGAAGCCTTGGCCTGCTTAGGGAAAATTCACTTCTGTTTACACCACTATAGTAGTAGGTTCTTCCAATTTTTTCTGTTTTCCGTAAAATGTATTCTAAGGTAAATTTTTCTAAATGATTGGCTTTTTGTAAAAACCGTTTAAACACTTCCTTATTTTTTTTATCCCTTTCGGTAATAGCAAATGCATTTACAATCTGAGCGATTTTATCAGGATGTTTTTCAATATAATCGAGATTTACTTCATTCATCCTCTTCTGTGCATTCCATCGGTAAAACTTTGTTTCATCAATTTGGAAAACGAGTGAATCGGCAACTTTGCCATTTACTAATGACCGTAAACTATCTTCCTTATTGATTTGTTTTGGTATTGGTGATAAGAGGTTTGCCAGCAACCTATTTTTTGAAAGATAAGTGACCCTGTTAATATCGATATCTCCCCGTGTCCGCATAGGATTTAAAACCAGAGGCGTTTGGTAAGCATCATTTTTATGGAATAATGGCTTTAGCCACAGGCCACACTCATTTGTATTTAACGCGTATAGAGAATAATTGGTTGCTACTGAATAGAAAAAATGTTTTTTTACAAAGGCATGAGTCAATCTGATCCGTTCGGGATTACTATACTGCCCATTCTGTAACCTGAATTTATGTACTTCAACCTTTCGCCTTTTCGTAAGACTAAAGACGGATTCTCCCAATTGATAAAAAACCTGGACTCTTATTTTGTCAAGCTCAATACCATCAGCAGTATATTTGTTCATTTCATCCTCGGTAAATTCGTGGGTTTCTCTTATTGTCATATTATCGATAAAGCCAACCTGTTTAGACAATAAAAAAATCAAGGCGTAAAAAAGCTCTACCAAACTGCTTTTACCGGTACCGTTCTTCCCAACAATTGCACTAACGCTTACATTGGTAACCCCGAATGAATATAAGTCGATTTCCTTTGTTTCATCATATTCAATAACCTCGTTTGATGTGTCGATGTATTTATCAAAATTAAAGGCAGCATACAAGCTGTAAAAAGTATCCAAACTTAAGGCTTTAGTATACCTGTTGTTGGGGTCCTCAATAGGACGAATGGCTAAAAGACGAAACTGCATAATACTACATAATTAACTGCAATGTAGTTATTTATTTATAAATTAGTTATCATCAAGGTTGAGTAGTTAGCGAACCCTATAACTATTTGATACCTAATAAAAGTTTTGCTTCTATAATACCTTTAACCATTGGCATGTGTTCCCTACTATCCTCTTCGAAAACTTTAAGGTTATTTTCCAATGCTTTATAAAAATACCCTAAAGCGGTTTTAGCTTCGCCTTTTGTAAATAAATAAGAACTACCGATGTTATATTGTGCACGGGCGATATTAGGGACTGAATGTATTGCCATTGCAATTTCCAGTGCTGAAAAAGCGACCTTCCTACACTCCTTGTAATCTTCGAAACCCAGGTAAATATTCGATAAATTATGCAATGCTATGCATTCTCCTTTCTTGTCGTTAAGCATTTTAGTAATTTCAATGCTCTTTTGTATATATTCGGCAGCTTTAAGTTTTTCACCTTTTTGTGCATAAGCGAAACCAAAGCTGCACATCATGCTGCCTTCACTTTGTTTGTCTCCAATAGCTATTGCTATTCCTAAGCCATTATCAAGGTATTCAATAGCTTTATCCGGCCTGCCAGTATGGTTATATGCTGAAGCGGCATTGCCGAGGGAATTGCATAAGCCCCAAATGTCACGTTCGTTTTCGCACAACCTTATTGCACTGTCATATGCAGCTATCGCTAATTCAAAATCACTTAAATTACGGTACACATTGCCCAGCGCCTGTAATTGCGTTATCTCCCCATCGACATTGCCTAAATCCTTACAGGCAATTGTTGATTCTTCGAGCATCTTCCTCGCTTCTTTATAATTTCCTAAAGAAGCTAAAGTTACTGCTAAGTTGCCCATCTCGCTATAAAACATAATCTGGTTCCCTGCTGAATACGCCGTCATCATAGAGGCTTCAAAGTGTTTTTTTGCAAGTATAAAGGCTCCAATATTATCAAATAATCTGGCGGGTATTTGGTGCACAACACCACAAGTATTCTCTTCAATGGCGCCGAGCAACCATCTGGTTACATTTTCTTCCCAGCTTGTTGTAGCTGAAATGAATTCATACTTGTATCCATCCAATTTTCCTGACGCATCCCGAACAAATGAATCGGTATTTGTAATAAAACGTTTTCCATTAAAGTTTTTAAAAGGATTTTTATCGATTTTTAGACCTATATTTTCAATATAAATATCATTACTATTGGTATGCTCTATAAAATGGATATTGCTTCCTCTTTCGGTAGAGATTTCTTCAATTAAAGGCGAGATGTCGAATAAATCAGAACAGCTGTAGCCCATAACCAGAATATTTGGATTAATTCCTTTTGAGAAAAAATTGCTCACAGCTGAATTTTTCCCTTTACACATACCTTTACCAGCAACAGCTCTCATAGTAATTCCTAATCTATCTTTATCCGAAACACAGCCGTGGATTTTTATTACTTTAACTCCCAGGCTTCTCCAATCGATGGTTTCAAAAGAACTTTCATCCGCAAAAACTTTAAAAACAATCCCTTCTTCGACGAGTGCCTTTTCAATAAGCTGGTCAAAATTGGTCGTCATTATCGTTTTGACTGTGCCGCTTTTTACAAGGGCAGCTATGTAATGGTGCGTAGCATTTGGTTCTCCATTGTTATAAATATCAAGCAAATCATCAACTACTACTTCATTCATAATCGTTTCCATAAAATATTCAAAAGGCATGTCAGATTCAAGGATAATTTTACCTTCTGATTCTTCAATGCCCATAGAATCTAAAATTTTCCCGAGAAGACTTTTAACAATTGGCAAGCCTGAATGATATGAAATACCCGCACCGCAGAAGACTGCCGTTTGTGTGGGTGTATCAAATCTTAAAGGTTTTGTCATGATGTTAAAATTAAGATATAGTATATAAATTCAACTTATTACATGGTTAAAATTTTTGAAAGTATTTTAAAATTCCATAATTTAATACAAAAACTTGAAAATGCAGCAATTTAAAAAAAGTGGCATAGTGCCAACGCGATTTATTTTTGAGACTACCCCGGAACGTTCTAAACGAATGTCAAATATCCGCAGTAAAAATACCTAGCCGGAAGTAATCTTGCGCACGGCGCTTTGGGCTGCCGGGGTCCGCTATTGGGTTAAATGTAAAAAAACTCTCTGGCAAGCCTGATATCGTAATTGGCAAAGTCAAATTGGCAATTTTTATCGATGGCGAATTTTGGCATGGTTGCAATTGGGGAGAAAAGAAAAGCCGCATAACCACGATTACTAGATTCCAAAAATTGAAAAAACATGGAAAGAGACTTAAAAAATAACGTTGACCTTCAAGATATAGGCTACACCATTATACGCTTTTGGGAACATGAGATAAGGAAAGATTTGGATAACTGTATTTCCAAAATAATCGATTTGGTGTCATGTCACATATTTTAAAATAAAATTTTGTATTTTGCTAAGTTTTTTATTGCCCAAAAAATATTGAATTCTTTTCCTTTTGTATATTTTTGTATAAATAGGAAAAATTCACTATGGATACAAACAAATCTTTATACATCGATTTATTTGCAGGATGCGGCGGGCTTTCTTTAGGTCTATACAATTCAGGGCTATGGAAAGGTTTGTTTGCGGTAGAAAAAAATGCAGATGCTTTTAAAACTTTAGAGCATAACCTGATTAAAAACAACAATCATTTTGTGTGGCCTGATTGGCTTCCTACTAAAGAGCATGATATAAATGATGTACTCAAAAATTTTAATGCTCAATTACGAGGACTTCGCGGCCAAGTAGATTTAGTAGCTGGTGGCCCACCATGCCAGGGTTTTTCCACGGCAGGTAAAAGGTTGGAAACTGACGAGAGGAATAAATTAATAAAATCCTATATCAGCTTTATCAGGTTAGTACAGCCAAAAATGATTTTCTTTGAAAATGTCAAAGGTTTTACGCAAAAATTCGATAAAAATAAAAGTAAAGGCAAAGCCTATTCTGAATACGTACTTAAAGCACTGCGTACTGCGACAGGCGATTTCCCTGGCTATGATGTTTATGGTAAATTAGTTGATTTTTCTTTATATGGGATTCCTCAAAAAAGGACTCGGTTTATTTTAGTAGGAATTAAAAAGGGTAGTTTAAACAAAAACAGAGCGAAATCATTTTTCAACGCGCTTATTGCAAATAAAGAATCATTTTTATTAAGTAAAAACATTGGGATTACAAATAACTTAGAGCACGCAATTTCTGATTTATTGCGTGAAGGGAAAGAAGTGCAATCACCAGATACTAAAAGTTTTAAAGCGGGTATGTATGGTGTTGCAGAATCCAACTACCAAAAATTATTGCGTATAGGTGTTAATGAAGCTAAAATTCCGGATAGCCATAGGTTTGCAAAGCACACAAAACCAACACTTCAAAAATTTGAATACATTTTACGCCACGCTGAAAAAAACAAAACTTTATCAGTTGAAATAAAGGAAATGTTTGATTTAAAAAAGAGGACAGTAATTCCTCTTTCAGGTTTAACTCCTACAGCTACCATTACAACGTTACCTGATGATTATATACATTATTCTGAACCACGGATTTTTACTGTTAGGGAATACGCTCGGATACAATCATTTAATGATTGGTATGAATTTAAGGGGAAGTATACAACTGGTGGCAAAAGAAGGACTCAAGAAGTGCCAAGGTATTCTCAAATTGGAAATGCCATACCTCCTCTTTTTGGGGAACAAAGCGGATTAATTCTGAAACAACTTATAGGTTAATGGCAGGCAATAACAACTTACATTTTAAAACCAATATACAACTTAAAAGTATTATCGGTAAAGATCTTATCAATGATGATAACATTGCTATTTTAGAATTGGTTAAAAATTCATTCGATGCTGATGCCAAGAAAGTTGAAGTTCGATATTTTAATTTGAAAAGCAATGATGATAAAATTATTGCATCATTTTCCAAATTGACTTCTAGGCTTATCATTCAAGATAATGGTGTGGGAATGAATTTGGTAGACATTCAAGATAAGTGGCTGAATATAGCATATTCTGAAAAAAAATCCAATAATAAGCAGCATAACAGAATGATGGCAGGTGCAAAGGGCGTGGGTAGGTTCTCTTGCGATAGATTGGGTGAATATTTAAATTTATATACAAAAAAGAAAAATTCTAATGAATATTTACTATTAAAGATTGATTGGAAAAAATTTGAAATCGATGACAATACAAAGGAAATTCAGAGTGTTGATTTAGAACTTCAAACATTATCTAAAGAAGATCTCATAGCTCGAAACATTGAGGTCTTTGAGCATGGCGTTTTATTGGAAATAATCAAGTTACGAAGTAATTGGGTTTATGAAGTTAAGGATAGCCGCGGAAAGTATTGGAATACTGATAAATTAACTGAATTAAAAAAATATCTTGAAAAATTAATTAATCCGAACCAAGCTTTTGAAAATAATGATTTTGGAATATATCTTGATGCTCCAGAATTTATTAAAGAGAATAGCGAAAAAGAGAATAGTGATAAATTTATAGGGAAAATTGAAAACACAATTTTTGATAAATTGGATTTTAAGGCAACTAGCATCGAAAGCAAAATTATTGATGATGGGAAAGTAATTCTTACGGAATTAAAAGACAAAGGTCAAACTGTCTTTTGGATTAAAGAATTTAATACTTTCTTGCCAGAAATTAAAGATATAAAGGTTATTCTTTATTATTTAAATCCATATACAAAAGCTTTTTTTACAAAACAAATGGGTATTCGATCCGTCGATTATGGCTCCATTTATGTTTTTTTAAATGGTTTTCGTGTTCCACCGTACGGAGAATCAGGAGACGATTGGCTAAACTTAGAACAGAGAAAAAGTCAAGGTTATAATCGTTTTCTTAGTCAGAGGGAATTAGTTGGGAGAATTGAAATATTAGACCATGATAATGACTTTCAGGTAATTTCAAGCCGAGAAGGAATTGTGAAAAATGAAAGCTATAAAAAACTTACTGAAACAAAATTTGGCTATTTCTTTAAAGCCTTCAGAAGATTAGAAAAGTATGTTGTAGATGGTTTAGATTGGGACAGCATACCAGAAGAAGATAGAAATAAAATTAGTGAGATCGAGAAGAAGATTATTTCGGGAGAAACAAGTGAGGAAGATTTAAAATACCGTGAAGATGATATAACGAAACGACGAAGAGTTTATGAAAGTATTCATTCAATTATTGCTGCAAAGGCAGACAACGTTATAGAACTCTACATAAATGAAAATCTTATTTTAGATAAAATTCAGGAAGAAAGACTAAATGCTGAAAGAGAATTCGAGCAACTAATAGCAGATTTTGAAAATAAAAAAATTGATGGAGAAATACTAAATCGGATTTTACAAAGAAAGGCGGCCACAAACAAAGATTTAGAAAAACAAATAAACGATCTGTCAAAATACAATACTAATGACGCAACAACAAAAGCTATAGCGGAACTACAATCTTACAAAAGTATAATCGAAAGCCAGACCAATATTATTGAAGATCTTAAAAAACAGCTAGAAAATATTACAAAACAAAAAGAAGACGCAGAAAAAAGCGCAGACTCCTATAAAGATAAAGCTATTAAAGCAGAAAGAGATTTATCGATTGAAAAAGAAAAAAATCTTTACTTGTTAGCTACAAGGAGGACTTTAAGCCCAGATGCGGATGGATTAATACATACAATAAAAATCAATAATATTGACATTAGAGACGGGATAGAAAATATAATTGATGATTTAACTGAAAATGATTTTGAGATACAAGACTTAATTAAACGGTTGGGTTTTCTTAAAATTAGTGCTGAAAGATCACTAAAAATGGCGGAATTTGTTACCCGAGCAGATTTAAAAGAAGATATAGAAGCCAAAGAAGTCGATATTGTTAAATATATTGATGAATACATCTCACTTTATGGCGATACATTCTCTGATAAATTAAAATTTGATTTCGTGACTAATGACGCTCATCTTATTAAAAATTTGAGCGTTTTGAATATGTCAATAATAATTGACAACTTGCTTAGTAATTCTGTAAAATGGGGATCTACTAAAATCAGGCTCGAATTTGAAAAGATTGATGATAAGAAAATGGTACTATACATTTCTGATAACGGCAAAGGTTTGTCTGAGAAATTTAAAGATGATTGGGAAAGAATTTTTGAATTATCAGTCCGAGATATTCCACCTACTGGCCTAAGCGGATCTGGTATTGGACTTTATTATGCAAAAAATCTATTGAATGAAATGGGTTGTGAAATAGAATTTGCAGGAAATAATATACTATTATCCGGTGCAACATTTAAAATAACATTTAATGCTTTATGAGTATAAAACGACTTCTCTATATCGATGATAATAAGTTAGACTCTCAGATTGATAATTTGAGGAAAAAACTAAAGCGTTTGGGGTTTAATTTAGATGAAACCTTCTTGCATTTAAATGACGATTTTAAAACTAAAGATCAAAAAACCGGACATACAATACTTGACAAACCAAAAATCCAAGCATACATTACAGAAAATCTAGTAAATGAAAATTATGATATAGTAGCATCTGATTATGATTTTAAAGATGCTAACCTTGACGGGTTCGAGTTGTTAAAGTGGATTAAAAATGAGTGTACCTCTAAAAAGCATCGACTAAGAAGAGCGAGATTTTGCCTATATTCTGCCGAACAAGATAAAGTTGCAAAATCTTTTAGCACTCCTGAACAGGTTAAAAAACTAATTAAATTAAAAATTGATGATTTTATTGACCGAACCAGAATTCCTGATGAACTAACTCAGCTTTTTACCGCTCAACAAAAGAGCTATTATTTCAAAGAACATTTAGTTAATTATCTGGAAAAACATGGGAACGAAAAATTTAAAAGCGTTTATCCCAAATTTAAAGGCAAAGCCTTGTCAGAGATAGCAAATGAAATTGATAAAGATTTGCCAAATGGTATTGAGTTTCAAAGATGTCTTTTAGAATTAACCCTAGCACATTTAATAGATTTAAATAATTTGGAGGCAGAATGATGCAGATATTAATTTCAGTAGATCCTTCAACAAAATTTTTATACGGAATCATTGAATACTTAAATTCAAAGACTATAAATTTTGACGTGATTGAAATCCAACCATCTGACGATTCTTATGAATCGGCCAAAGAGACAATTTTAAATTTAAAAAAGGGTTCAAGTATAATTTTCCTAGGCCATGGCAGAGAAGATAGAATTTACGGAGGGGAGAATCTACCATCTTATGAAAAAAAATCATTAGCTAGTCGTGAAGAGATGAAAATCTTCGAAGCTCAAAATATATTCATTTTAGCTTGTAATTCTGCAGATTTATTAAAAAGTACATTCATGCTATGCAAATTTCAAAAATCGATAGGATTCGGCGGACTTCCAACTTCCGAAGAAGAGGTTGAAGATGACAAAAAGCTTTCGCTAATTGGTATCTCACCAGAAACAATTAGTAAATTTAAAAGTGCAATTGTCGAAACGGTATCTGGAGCTTTAGAAAAATACTGTGTTAGCGGAGATAACAGCTTTTATTACTTAAAAGACAACTTGATATTGTTAATTGACAAAAAAATAAATTACGCAATTTTTGAAGAAAATGACAGAAATCTTGCTGATTTACTTTTTAATATGAGAAATGAAATTTCTCTCTATTAAAACATAATTTCTAATTAAAATAATTATGTGATGCTTGATTACACTTACTACATCGTTTACAGAATGGCAGAACGCAGAAATATTAAACACCCTTTTTTTGTCACATATACCTTAATTGAAAACAAAGGATTCTATAGAATAGGAAATTTGGGTTAGTATTTATATGACGTCTCTGGTATATCAAAAGAATATATTGGGTCTTCAAGGGGGTATTATAAAGTAGCTGACCAAAATTTTAATTTAAAATATCTTCTTTCTAATACATAGTAATTTTTAAATAGCAATCGAACTAATTTAATTATTCCAAATAACTTCAGCAACTAAATAATTCCAAATAATAATCTTAACGGTTACGTCTACTAATGTAGGTAAAACGCAATATTGATATACACCGTCTTGAACATATTGCCAATGCGAACGGACATTACTGTCATATAAGTATAAATTAGACAATGCCCTGCTGCCAACCTCGGGAGCTATATGTAGCTCATGATTATTAATAAAATTGTCTAGCTGTCGCCTCGTCATAACTGGCATGGTCGTAATGGTAATCGAATCAGGAGCATCAACTTTGACTTCGCTGTTTTCAAATTTAGCATGTCCCTTAGCAAGTTTTGTTATAACATTTTCAAATCTGCTTTGTTCAAATTTAAAATAAATTTTACCGTCTACCGTTGAAAAGGAATCGTGCAATCTTTTGCGCAAAACTTCTTTTTTTGACAAAATATTTTTAATTTTTTCTCTTTCGAGCATTTCGATATTCGCGGATCCATGTAAAATGCATTCAATGGCACACGCAAAATATTCTTCATCTTTCGAAAATCCTTGATTACAACTATCGCAACAAGGAACCTGGCTCCCTATATTGACCAAGTCAAAAATGGGGTCAAAAAGGATCACATGTAAGTAATTATTATAAAGCTGTTTAGAATTAGTATATAAAACACAAGTAATTCTATATCAACGTATTCGAATTTTCGAATACTGCCTTGCAGAAATACGATGTTTCTAAATAGCAAAAGAAATAGTAAAATGATTAATCTTACCGGATTAAAAGTTAGGATACAAGATTAAACGTTCATTGATTTATTGTAGAGATTTAAAAAAGAAGTGAAATTTAGGTTTCTTTTG
>JAQSDU010000018.1:120921-123012 GCA_029946065.1 Flavobacterium sp. | reverse complement strand
ATATATTATTGAGTTTAGTGTTGGCAGGCACCACATCGATAAAGGCTCAGAATAAGGATACACAAAAAGCCGACAAATTGTTTGCACAGTTTGAATACGTTGATGCTACAAAAGAATATCTTGAATTGGTTAATAAAAATAAGGCCGATAATTACGTTTATAAACAATTGGCAGAGGCCTATTATAATATGTTCAACACTGCCGAGGCAGCCAAATGGTATGCAAAAGTGGTGACCCAGCCGCAAGATGCTGAGACGTACTACAAATATGCTCAAATGCTGAAAGCTAACGGCAAATATGAGGAGTCCAACAAACAGATGGCAACATTTGCTTCAAAAGCACCAAACGATCAGCGCGCCAAGACATTTAAAGAGAACCCTAACTATCTTCCAAAATTGTTAGACAAACAAAAATCTTTTAATGTAAAAAGTGTAGCCATTAACAGCGATA
This sequence comes from Flavobacterium sp., assembly GCA_029946065.1. Classification (GTDB taxonomy): domain Bacteria; phylum Bacteroidota; class Bacteroidia; order Flavobacteriales; family Flavobacteriaceae; genus Flavobacterium. The sequence goes on along the minus strand of JAQSDU010000018.1, from coordinate 122,562 downwards.
AATCGGAATTTGGAGCAGTATTGGCGAATGACAGCAACTTGTATTTCGTAAGTACTAGAAACAAAACCAAAAGAACTGATGGCTGGAACGATGAACCATATCTTGATATCTATTTGGCACCATACAATCTTGATGGTACTTTCGGAAAAGCGGTTGAAGTAACGGAACTTAACACGAAATGGCACGATGGCCCTGTTTCGATCACAGCCGATGGCAACACGATGTATTTTGCAAGAGATAGTCATGCGATAAAAGAGTTTGAGAACGACAAAAAGCTAAAGACAAAATTCAGCCAGGTTTATCTTTTCAAAGCGACCAAAGACAATGGGAAATGGGGCAACATTACGCAACTTCCATTGAATAGCAAAGAATATTCTGTTAGTAGTCCAAGCATTAGCAAAGACGGCAAAACTTTATATTTTACTTCTGACATGCCAGGTGGAAAAGGCGGTAATGATATCTGGAAAGTATCTGTAAACGGTGATACTTATGGCACTCCAGAAAACCTTGGCGCTAAAGTAAATACTGAAGGAAGCGAACAATTTCCATACATTACCGATGACAATATTCTTTATTTCTCTTCAAGCGGCAGACAAGGCTTGGGCGGATTGGATGTTTTTTCAATCGATTTGAATAAAGGCATTAGCGGTTCAGATGCAGAAGCAAAAAATATAGGAAAACCCGTAAATACTGAAAAAGATGATTTTTCGTTCAGTTTCAATACTGCTAAAAATATCGGGTTCTTTTCAAGTAACCGCAGTGGCACAGATGATATTTATGCTGCAGATCCTGTTTGTTCCGTGGAAGCAACAATTCTTGTTACAGATGCTAAGACAGGAAAAATCTTAGAAGGCGCAAGGGTAGCCATCCTTGACGAAAAGAAAAACGTTATTCAGACAAAAACCAGCAATGAGTTCGGTGAAGTGGGTTATAATGTAGAATGTAACAAAGCCTATACCATTCAAGCAGCGAAAGACGGCTACGAAAGCGGTGTTTTTGATCTTGCTAAAAATAAAGGTGGAAAGGCCAAAGTTGAGGCACCATTGAATCCAATTGATGTTATCGTTACGCCTACTGAAGTGGTACTTAAAGACATCAACTTCGAATACAACAAAAGCAATATCACTGCGGCTGGCGCTTTCGAATTGGACAAGTTAGTACAAGTAATGAAAAACAACGATGCAATGGTTATCATGGTTAAATCGCATACTGATAACAGAGGAAGTGATGTTTACAATATGGAGTTGTCTGACAAGAGAGCGAAATCAACCGTACAGTATGTGATTTCAAAAGGCATTGCTGCCAGCAGAATCACAGGAAAAGGTTATGGTGAAAGCGAACCAAAAGTCGATTGTAAAGAAGCTTGTACAGAGGAAGAGTTCGCAATGAACAGACGAAGTGAATTCTTGATTGTCAAGAAATAGAAGATAAAAATTCCAATCCCCGATAACGGATCGGTAAAAATCCAAATTCCAAGAAAGCTTTGCTCAATTGGAATTTGGATTTTTTTTTGACCAAATGATCGTCTTTAAAAAGAAAAAGGTTTAAAGTTTAAAGTTGTGTAACGTTTCCCGGAAATTCCGTCGAACCTTAAACCTTAAACCTTAAACCTTAAACCTTAAACCTTAAACCTTAAACCTT
>JAQSDU010000018.1:0-120821 GCA_029946065.1 Flavobacterium sp. | reverse complement strand
AACCTTAAACCTTAAACCTTAAACCTTAAACCTTAAACCTTAAACCTTAAACCTTCTCAGATTACCAAATCTTCACACGTTTTTCAGGCGCTACATACATTCCGTCTCCCGGAACGATATGAAAGGCATCATAAAACACATCTACATTTTGCAAAGGCACATATCCGCGGTATAATCCAGGAGAGTGCGGATCCGTTTTCACTTGACTTTTCAACGCTTCATCGCGCATTTTTGAACGCCAGATGGTCGCCCATGATATAAAGAAACGCTGCTCTGGTGTGTACCCGTCGATTAATCCAGGATTGCCATTTTCTTTTAGATACAATTGCAATCCGTCGTAAGCTGCATTCACGCCACCTAAATCCCCAATATTTTCACCAAGCGTAAATTTCCCATCCACGAAAGTGCCAGGCAATGGTTGCAGAGCGCTGTATTGGTCTGCAAGAGCACCAGTAAGCGACGAAAATTGTTTTAAATCATCTGCTGTCCACCAATCGACTAAATTGCCTTCAGCGTTGTAACGTGCGCCAGAATCGTCAAAACCATGTGAAATTTCATGACCGATTACGGCACCGATACCGCCATAATTCACGGCTTCATCCGCCATATAATTATAGAAAGGTGGTTGTAAAATTGCCGCAGGAAAAACAATTTCATTGAAAGAAGGATTGTAATAAGCATTTACGGTTTGTGGCGACATACCCCATTTTGTCTTGTCAACGGGCTTGTTGAGTTCGGCTATGTTTTCGTTGTAACGCCATTTCGCAACGTTTTTCATGTTGTCAAAATAGGTGCCTCCTTCTTCCGGACTTTTCACAGTAAGCAGAGAATAGTCTTTCCATTGATCAGGATAACCAATTTTTACAGTAAGTTTGTTGAGTTTAGCAACGGCAGCAACTTTTGTTTCTGGCGACATCCAAGGCAAATTGTTAATACGATTCTGGAACGCAAGGATTACGTTGTGGATCATTTTCTCGGCTTTTGCTTTTGCTTCGGCAGGAAATTTTTGCTCTACATATAATTTCCCAAGTGCTTCACCGACAGTTCCATTGACAACCTGTAATGCTTTTTCCTCACGCGGTCTTTGTTTTAAAGCACCGGTTAAGGTTTTTCCGTAGAACTCCCAGTTGGCGGTTTCAATGGCTGTTGACAATTGTCCCGAAGATTTGTTGAGTAACATCCAACGCATATATGCTTTCCAATCGGCGACTTTATTTTCTTTAAAGACAGCGTCCAATGCTGCCATATATTTCGGTTGAGAAACAATCACAGAATCAATTTTTGGAAGTCCAATTCCTGTCAAATATGCATTCCAGTTAATCGATGGCATTGCTTGCTGTAAACCTGCAACCGACATTGGATTGTATGATTTTCTGCTGTCGCGTCTTTCTACACGGTCAAATCTCGGTTTTGCCATGGCGATTTCCAAAGCAAGGATTTTATTGGCATCGGCTTTTGCTTCCGCAGGTTTTTCGCCCAAAAATTGTAGCATTCTCGCTATGTGCAAAACATATTTATCTCTTTTTTCTTTAGAATCTTTATCGTCAGAAACATAATAATCGCGGTCTGGCAATCCAAGTGATCCCGGATCTACACCAACAACATTGCGGTTACTGTTTTTGTCATCCGGTCCAACGCCAGCTCCAAAAAAGCCAACGCCACCAACAGGTTCCATTTCAATCATTAAAGCCTGTAATTCTTTGATGTTTTTTACAGCGTTAATTTTCGCCAGATAAGGCTGCAATGGCGCGATACCTTTTTTGTTCCTTGCGATAGTATCCATTACCGATTTATAAACGCTTATGGCTTTTCCCTGATCAGTATTGGACTTGTATTTCGGGTTTTTCGCAGCTCCTTTGAGTATGGCCAACGCATCTTTATCGGTATTTTGGCGCAATTCGTTGAAACTTCCCCAAGTGGTTTTGTCTGCAGGAATTTCGGTCTGGTCGAGCCAAGTGCCGTTAACGAAGCGAAAGAAGTCGTTGTTTGGCGTGACTTTTTTATCCATGTAGGAAACATTGATACCCGGTTCTTTTTTGTTCGGCGTAGTTTGTGCCTGTGTCTCTGCAAATCCAATTATTGCAGGAATCACAAAAAGTAATTGTTTGTTCAGATTTATTTTCATAAAATTTTGTTTTTCAGTCACAAATTTATCGAATTTACTTTTCAAACAATGTTAAATGATGTTATAATTATTGCTGTTAACCCATAGATTCCAAGATGGCTTTTGTATTTTTGCAGCCAAAATCAAGCGATGTTACAAATTTTTAAAAAATACCGAATTTTCTTTTTCACGATGCTCGGTTTCGGAATTATTTTCCTAACAATTTCGTACCAGTTGCTGAATCCGAAAAAATCACTTCCGATCATGAATCCATCGGATGTGAATCCCGAAATGGTGGATTCTACCGTACAATACAAAAGCAAAAATCACATCATTGACGATTTTTCGTTCACCAATCAAAATGGCAAAACAATTACACAAAAAGATTACGAAGGCAAGATTTATGTCGCCGATTTTTTCTTTACCACCTGTCAATCTATTTGTCCGAAAATGACCGCAAATCTTTTGGATGTGCAAAAAGCTTTTCTCAATAATCCAAAAGTAATGCTGCTTTCGCATTCCGTTACACCAGACATCGATAATGTTGCCGTTTTGAAAAAATATGCGATAGAAAAAGGTGTTGTCGATTCAAAATGGAATCTCGTTACAGGCGATAAAAAAGCCATTTACGGCATCGCTAGGAAATCATATCTTGCAGTAAAAACGAGTAGTACCGCCGAAATGTATGACATGGTGCACACGGAAAATTTTATACTTGTCGATACCAAAAAACGCATTCGTGGATTTTATGACGGAACAAAGCCGGATGACATTCAAAAACTTATCACCGACATTAATCTATTGCTTACCGAAGAAAATTAATTTTCAAATCTCAAACCCTGAAATCTACTGTCTGCTGTCTGCCATCTCAAATAAATCATTACCTTTGCTTTATTCAATCTAAATAAGGTTTGCAAACTACAATAGCCCAACTCGAAATAGGCGAAAAAGCCATCATAAAAGATTTTGACATCAACTTTATCCCATTGAAGTTGATAGAAATGGGCTGTCTTCCCGGCAATACTGTTGAAATCCTGCAAGTGGCGCCTTTTGGTGATCCATTATTCCTAAATATCAACGACAGTCATCTGGCCATCAGACTGGAAACCGCTTCTGTCATTGAAGTCGAAATCATCAAAGCCTAAGTTCAATGTCGGACCAAAGTATCAAAGTAGCACTTATCGGGAATCCGAACACGGGAAAGACTTCAGTATTCAACCAACTTACAGGCTTGAAACAGCAAGTTGGAAATTACCCTGGCATTACCGTTGAAAAGAAGACGGGAACCTGCAGTTTGCCGCTCGGATTTAAAGCAACCATTCTAGATTTGCCCGGAACATACAGTCTCAATGCCAACTCAATCGATGAAAATGTGGTCATTGAGTTGCTGATGAACAAAAACGATAAAGATTTTCCGGACGTGGTTGTTTTGGTTACCGATGTGGAAAACCTCAAAAGAAACTTGCTGCTTTTCACACAGATAAAAGACCTTGAAGTACCTACAATTCTCGTCATCAATATGGCAGATCGTATGGAGATGAAAGGCATTACGCTCAATATTCCCTATCTTGAAGAGCATCTGAAAACAAAAATTGCGCTCGTCAGTTCCAGAAAAAATACCGGAATCGAATACCTGAAAAAATTGATTATCGACTATAATTCGCTTTCGACAGCACCATGCCTCAACGCATCAAGCATCGACAAGGAATATTTTGACGGGTTGCGAAAAGCGTTTCCGACGCAGTCGTTATACAAATTGTGGCTCGTCATTACACAAGACGTCAACTTTTCAAACTTGCAGAAAAATGTGGTGGAAACGCAGAATTTCGCCAAACCTAACGCCGAATTAAAACGCCTTCAGCAAAAAGAAACCATCAAACGGTATCAGTTCATCAACGATGTTTTGAAAGAAGGACGAACGATTGATACCGCAAATGCCAAAGATATTCGCGCCAAATTAGATCGAATTCTCACCCATAAATTTTGGGGTTATATCATATTCGCTGCGATTTTAATGCTGATTTTTCAATCGATTTTTGACTGGTCGAGTTATCCGATGGATTGGATAGACAACACTTTCGCATCTTTAAGCGCATATACAGCTACGCATCTTCCGGCAGGTGTTTTTACCGATTTATTGTCGCAAGGTATCATTCCGGGAATTGGCGGTATTGTGATTTTTATTCCGCAAATTGCATTTTTATTCCTCTTTATTTCTGTTTTGGAAGAAAGTGGGTATATGAGTCGTGTGGTTTTTCTAATGGACAAAATCATGCGAAAATTCGGTCTCTCCGGCAAAAGTGTCGTGCCTTTGATCTCTGGAACAGCTTGTGCGATTCCGGCGATTATGGCGACTAGAAATATCGAAAACTGGAAAGAAAGACTCATTACAATTTTGGTCACACCTTTTACAACTTGTTCTGCTCGATTACCAGTTTATTCAATTATCATAGCGCTCGTAATTCCAAAAACCCGAATCTTTGGTGTTTTTAATACGCAAGGACTTACGTTGATGTTCTTGTATTTGTGCGGTTTTGGGATGGCGATTTTTTCCGCTTACATCTTAAATAAAATCCTCAAAATAAAAGGAAAGACGTTCTTTATCGTAGAAATGCCCAATTACAAATTGCCGCTTTTTAAAAATGTAGCACTCAACGTGATCGAAAAAACCAAAGCTTTTGTCTTCGGGGCCGGAAAAATAATCTTGGCGATTTCGGTGATTCTTTGGTTTTTGGCATCTTATGGTCCCGGGAAAAATTTTAGCAATGCGCATACTATTGTCCAAAATGAAACGATGAAAGCTGGAAAAAATTTGACTTCCGTCGAAATTGATGAAGCAACAGCATCCTATAAGCTTGAAAATTCCTATATCGGAATCATGGGGAAAAGTATTGAGCCGGTTATCAAACCTTTGGGATATGATTGGAAAATAGGCATAGCCATTATCAGTTCATTTGCAGCAAGAGAAGTTTTTGTGGGTACTTTGGCTACGATTTATAGTGTGGGTGATTCGGACAATGAAGATCCGATAAAAGAAAAAATGGCGGCAGAAATGGCACCCGATGGCAAAAAAATCTTCAATTTTGCTTCTGGGATATCATTGTTGCTTTTTTATGCTTTTGCGATGCAATGTGCCAGTACGCTTGCCATTACCAAAAAAGAAACCAATACCTGGAAATGGCCCACTTTTCAATTATTTTTTATGAGCGGATTTGCCTATTTAGTGGCGTTGATTGCTTATCAGGTTTTAAAATAGTAAACTATGGCACAAGAAATTCTAGCATTTTCAGCATTGGCCATTGCCGTTTTTTTTCTGGCGAGGAAATTCTTTTTTAAAAAGAAAAAATCAGCCAAGAACTGTGGTAGTGATGACTGCGGTTGTCATTAAACCAACTTCACAAAAAGATTTGCCGCGATTTTATTGGAAATGGTCAATTCCTTTTCATTTACTTTTATTTTTAGAGAAGCATCAAAAATTTCTTTCGAAATACATTTGATGTTCGAGCCTAAAGCAATGCTTTGTTTGTCGAGATATTGCAAAAATTCCGACGACGTATCTTTTACACCCACACAAATTCCGCTTTGGTTTTCTGCGAGTTCGGAAAGTAATTGTTTTTCAACTTTTACATAACTGCCATTGCTGTCGGGAATCGGATCGCCGTGCGGATCTTCTGTCGGATTTCCAAGAAAATCGTCCAGCCTATTGATAAGTTTTTCCGATTTGATGTGTTCGAGTTGTTCGGCGATATCATGCACTTCATCCCAGGAAAAATCTAATTTTTCTACCAAAAAAACTTCCCATAAACGGTGTTTTCTGACGATCATTTTGGCGGCGAGTTGTCCTTTTTCTGTTAAAGAAACACCTTGGTATTTTTTGTAAAAAACCAAATCTTTTTCCGCCAGTTTTTTTAGCATATCAGTTACCGATGAGGCTTTGGTTTCCATTTTTTCGGCGATAGCATTGGTACTCACTTCTGATTCTGAAACCGTCGTCAGATGATAAATGGTTTTTAGGTAATTTTCTTCTGAAAAAGTCATGTTTTTTACCATAAGGGCAATATGTTTTTTTAACGCAAAGTACGCTAAGTTTTTCGCAAAGTACGGGAGCGTTTAGTTTTTTAAACTTTGCGTAAAACTTCTTTGCTTTGCGGTTAATTTCTTAATTTCATTTTTTAACAATAAACAAGGGAATCGAAATCTGGTGCCGTAATTTATCAACTGTTGTTCCGAAAAGCAAATCTTTAAAGCCGGTATGGCCGTGTGTTCCCATCACCAAAATGTCAAAATTGCCTTCATTGACGATTTTCGGAATTACTTTATTAGGCTTTCCAAATCCAAGTTGAATATCGGCTTTTATACCGTTTTCTGCTAGCATTTCTTGGTATTCCTGCAATAATTTTTCGTCGATTGTTGTTTCGTGGTCTTCGATATTTTCACCGTACATCATCGCACCAACGGTTTCTACGACGTGGATCAAGGTGTAATTGGCCTCGGCTCCGCCCAATTCAAAAGCACTATTGATGGCTGATTCATCCGATTTTGAAAAGTCAACTGTAATCGCAATATTCTTTTTATTATAAGCACCGGATTTATTGAATTGCAGCGCCAAATGATGGGGCGAATGGTTTAGGATGTCGTGTTTCGCTTTCGTAATAAATGGTTTGAAGACGATATACAATAGCAAAACTAGAAAGCCAATGCATATCGGAACGACTGTTAGCCATAAAATAATAGGATTTGACGACGAAGCCAACCAACCTGTCAGCTCATCAAAAACCAATTTTGCATTCAATGAAACGATTATCAACGCAATGATCCAGGCGGTAATCTGCGTAATGCGTCCAATATGAAATCCTTTCATTTTTGATTTATCACTCACAAAATGGATCAACGGAATAATCGCAAAACCCAATTGCAAACTCAAAATCACCTGACTCAGGATTAACATTTTTCCGGTAACACCTTCGCCAAAAACAGAAATCACAATCACGGCTGGAACAATTGCGATCAATCGAGTGATGATACGCCTTACCCAAGGTTGGATCCTTAAATTCAGGTAACCCTCCATGATGATTTGTCCGGCTAAAGTGCCCGTTATCGTTGAGCTTTGTCCGGCGGCAATCAATGCGACTGCGAACAAAATGGGTGCCCAACTCGTCCCTAAATAAGGTTCAAGAAATCGGTAGGCATCCTGAATTTCGGCTACGTCAAATTTGCCATTATTATAAAATGTAGCGGCAGCCAATATCAAAATAGCAGCATTCACGAAAAAAGCTAAGTTCAAAGCAATTGTCGAATCAATGAGATTATATTTCAAAGCTTGCTTGATTCCGGCTTTACTGCGGTCGAATTTTCGAGTTTGAACTAACGATGAATGCAGGTAAAGATTGTGCGGCATCACTGTGGCACCAATAATCCCAATGGCGATGTAAAGCGCTGTTTCATTCGGTAAAGAAGGAATCAATCCAGCTAAAACTTTAGGTAATTCGGGTTGCGCAAATACCATTTCAAAAACAAATGAAACGCCAATGATTGCTACCAATGCGATGATGAAAGCTTCCATTTTCCGCATGCCTTTATTGATAAGGAAAAGCAGTAAAAACGTGTCCAAAACCGTTATCATTACGCCTTGAATCAACGGCAAACCGAATAATAAATTGATTCCAATTGCCATACCAAGCACTTCAGCCAAATCACAAGCTGCAATGGCAATCTCTGCTAAAAAGTAAAGAATATAATTGACAAACGGCGAATATGTTTCGCGCGAAGCCTGCGCCAAATCACGCTGTGTAACAATTCCCAATCGTGCACTCAAACTCTGCAAAAGCAACGCCATCAGGTTGCTCATCAGCAAAACCCATAGCAAAGCGTAACCAAACTGACTTCCGCCGGCAATATCTGTCGCCCAATTTCCGGGATCCATATAACCAACGCTGATCAAATAGGCCGGTCCAAAAAAGGCAAGAATTCGCCTAAAAACTGAGGTTTTATTTTGTGTCGAAACCGATTCGTGTACTTCTTCTAATGATTTTCCCATCATATAAATATTTGCAACACAAATATATATAAAAATTCTATTTATAAAATTATTTTTTTAGTTTTGTCTAAAAATTAATTTAATCTATTAAAAAAATGAATTATAAATTGCAACATATACTTTTGATTTTAATGTGCTTTAGCAAAAGTTTAGCACAGCAAAATGAACCGATTGAAACCGACAGACCAGACCAAACCGAAACACCAGCAATTGTTCCAAAAGGCATGTTCCAAATGGAAAACGGCTTTAGTTTTGAAAAAACCAATGGCGATTCCGAGTCATTTTTATTGCCTTCGGCATTGATAAAGTATGGATTGAATGACAGATTTGAATTTCGTTTAATCACAGAATTTGGTTCTGAAAAAACCAACAGCACAAAAATTTCCGGCATCAATCCGATTTTGGTTGGATTTAAAGTCGGCATTGCGGAAGAAAAAGGCATCTGGCCGAAAGTGTCTTTTATTTCCCATTTGTTGCTTCCGGATTTGGCATCTTCAAAATTAAAATCGACTTATTATGCGCCAAGATTTCGTTTTACGATGCAGCATACGCTTTCAGATAGAATCAGTTTGGGCTATAATTTAGGAGCCGAATGGGACGGCGAAACACCCGACGCAACTTTTCTTTACACATTGACAACCGGATTTTCGCTTTCGAAAAAAATGGGTTGTTATGTTGAAGTTTATGGATTTGCGCCGCAAAACGATTCAGCCGATCACCGTTTTGATGGTGGATTTACTTATTTACTTTCCAATAATTTCATGATTGATGCATCCGGCGGATTCGGAATTACAGCCAATGCGCCTGATTATTATGGTGCGTTTGGATTTTCGTTTCGATTGTAAAAAATAGCCGCAAATAGAAGTAGTTTTTCGCGAAGTTTAAAAGGCATTAGATTGCATCAGAACTTTGCTTACTTTGCGAAAATCTTTGTATCCTTTGTTGTAAAAAAACTAACTTTAGCGTTTCAAAACGCAAATGAAGCACTACGATTACATATTTACAGGCGCAGGATTATCGGCATTGCTGATGGTTTATAAAATGGTACAATCTGGAAAATTTGACGACAAAAGTATTTTGCTGATTGACGAAAACCCAAAGAAATCCAACGATAGAACTTGGTGCTTTTGGGAAAAAGGCAAAGGAAAATGGGATAAAATTACTACTCAAAAATGGCAATACGCTTCATTTGCTAATGCTGATTTTCGGTGCAAGCTCGATTTACTGCCTTACGAATACAAAATGGTACGTGGTATTGATTTTTATAACAAGATTTTTAAACGTTTTGAAACAGCAATCAATGTCACTTTCGTAAATGAAAAAGTCATTGAATATCATGAATCTGCGGATGGCGTTGTGGTGCAATCTACTGCTGGATTTTTCTCCTGTAAAAAGCTTTTCAACAGCATTTATAATCCCGAATTGGCACGAAAGCAGGAAAAATATCCATTGATACAACAGCATTTTATAGGTTGGTTGGTCAAAAGTGAAACGGTGGTTTTTGATCCGAATGTACCAACTTTTATGGATTTTTCGGTCGAACAGAAAGGCAATACACGGTTTATGTATGTATTGCCAGTTTCCAACACCGAAGCTTTGATTGAATATACTTTGTTTTCAAAAGATTTGCTTTCGACAGAAGAATATGAATCTGAAATTAAAAATTATCTCAAAAAACAAAACATTGTCAATTACGAAATCCTAGAAAAAGAAAAAGGCAGTATTCCGATGACAGCCTATAAATTTTGGCAAAATAACACTAAAAACATACTCAATATAGGCACTTCCGGCGGTTGGACAAAAGCAAGTACAGGTTATACTTTTCGGAATTCTGATAAAAAATCGTCACAGTTGATCGAATTTCTTCAAACGGAATCTGATTTTTCAAAATTCCATAAAAAGACAAAATTCTGGTTTTATGATTTGCTTTTGCTTGACATTTTAAGCGAAAAAAATGAGAAAGGTGCTGCAATTTTTTCTTCACTTTTTCAAAAAGGAAATCCAGCTTTAATTTTTAAATTCCTAGATGAAGAAACCACTTTTTGGGAAGATTTGCAAGTTATTTGGAAATGCCCAAAAGGACTATTTATTAAAGCGTTATTAGGAAGATTGTTTCCGTAATGAAGCTTATACAGATGTTAAATTTCTTTAAAAGTAGTTTTCAATCCAAAACTTATCTTTAGTTTTGTTCCATCAAAATAAAACAATGAACACGATTATTGCACAATTACACCATCATCATTCTTGCAGACAGGCGAGTTAATGATGTATTGTATATACTTATAATTAAAAACCGTCTGAGTGTACTTAGACGGTTTTTTGTTTTTCAGCCCATCGCAGTGCATTCAGATTTTATCCAAATAAAAAATGAATACTTTAAAAATTGCGGTTCAAAAAAGTGGCCGATTAAGTGAAAAATCACTTCAAGTTCTAGAAGAATGTGGCATCAAAATCTCTAATGGTGAACGAAAACTCAAAGCAGTTGCTCAAAATTTTCCAATTGAAATCCTATTCCTTCGCGATGATGATATTCCGCAATATGTAGAACAAGGTGTTGCAGATATAGGCATTCTGGGCGAAAATGAAGTTTGGGAAAAAGACAAAGAAGTCAAAATCATCCAGCAATTAGGTTTTGCGGGTTGCCGAATGTCATTGGCAATTCCAAAAGATGAAATCTATACCGATTTAAATTATTTTGAAGGAAAACGAATTGCCACAAGTTATCCTAAAATCCTAATTGATTTTTTTGCCAAAAACGATATTAATGTTTTCATAGAGGAAATCAGTGGAAGCGTTGAAATTGCAACAAGTATTGGTCTTGCCGATGCCGTTTTTGATATTGTAAGCACTGGAAGTACGCTTTTAATGAACGGATTGAAAGAAGTGGCAACGGTTACCAAAAGTGAAGCTGTATTGATTTCAAATCCAAATCTCACGCCAGAAAACCAAACCATTTTAGACAAATTATTATTTAGAATACAAGCCGTTCGCGAAGGAAAAAAGAACAAATATATTTTGTTGAACGCACCCAATTCGGCCATCGAGCGCATTTGTTCGTTGCTGCCCGGAATGAAATCACCAACCATTTTACCGCTAGTAAACAAAAAATGGAGCAGTTTGCATTCGGTTATCCAAGAAAACGATTATTGGGAAATAATCGAACAACTCAAAAACTTGGGTGCCGAGGGAATTTTAATAATTCCGATAGAAAAAATGATTCGATAATTCAACTAAATAAGCATGAAAACATACATCAATCCAAGTCCTGAACAATGGGCGGAATTGGCAAAACGCAAAACGGTTGCAACCGCTGACTTGAACGAAACCGTAAAACTCATTTTTATTGATATTCAAAAAAACGGAAGCAAAGCTGTAAAAAAATACACCAATTACTTTGACGGTGTATCAATAGAAAATTTCGCAGTAACGGCATCAGAAGTTGAAAACGCTATTGCAGCAATTCCATCCGATTTAAAAGATGCAATTCAAATTGCAGCTGATAATATTTCGAAATTTCACAGTTCTCAAAAAGAAAATCCGACTAAAATTGAAACCACTTCGGGTGTTTTTTGTTGGAGAGAAAGTCGTGCCATAGATACTGTTGGAATTTATATTCCTGGTGGAACGGCGCCACTGTTTTCAACGGTTTTAATGTTGGCTATTCCGGCAAAAATCGCAGGTTGCAAGAATATTGTATTGTGTTCGCCACCAGACAAAAACGGAAACATTAACCAAGCCATTTTGTATGCTGCACAATTGATAGGTGTAACACAAATTTATAAAGTTGGCGGTATTCAGGCCATTGCCGCAATGACTTTTGGAACCGATGAAATTCCGAAAGTTTCCAAATTATTCGGACCTGGAAATCAATATGTAACGGCTGCCAAACAATATGCGCAACAATTGGGTTTGGCCATCGATTTGCCAGCTGGACCAAGTGAATTATTAGTAATTGCCGACGCAACTTGTGATCCAGAATTTGTGGCATCCGATTTACTTTCGCAAGCAGAACATGGCGATGATAGTCAGGTAATTTTGGTCACAAAATCAGAAGAAATTGTCCTGAAAGTTATTGAAGCGATCGAAAATCAGAAGCCCATTTTACCAAGACAAGCAACGGTAGAAAAAGCCTTACAGAACAGTCGTGCTATAATTTTTGAAGACATTCAAACAGCAATCGAATTCAGTAATTTTTATGCGCCAGAACATTTGATTTTGGCGATTGAAAATGCTGAAAATAAAATTGAATTGATTAAAAATGCAGGTTCGGTTTTCATTGGAAATTACAGTTGTGAAAGTGCCGGAGATTACGCCAGCGGAACCAATCACACTTTGCCAACAAACGGATACGCAAAGAATTACAGTGGCGTTTCGTTAGACAGTTTTGTAAAGAAAATGACGTTTCAAAAATTAACGTCACAAGGCATTCAAAATCTCGGGCCAACAATAGAATTAATGGCTGCTGCGGAACAATTAGACGCACACAAAAATGCCGTTTCCATCCGATTAAAAAAATTACAAAATGGATAATATCATCAATTTAATTCGAAAAAATATTCTCTCGCTTACGCCATATTCAAGCGCGCGCGACGAGTACAAAAGCAATCAAGGTATCTTTTTGGACGCCAATGAAAATCCGTTTGGAAATTTAAATCGGTATCCCGATCCTTACCAATGGCGATTGAAGCAAATTTTGAGCAGTCAAAAAAAAGTCGGAATTGAAAACATTTTAATTGGAAACGGAAGCGACGAAATCATCGATTTGGCACAACGTGTTTTTTGCGAACCGAATGAAGATAAAATCATCATTTGTCCACCAACTTATGGGATGTATCAAGTGTATGCTAATATTAATAATTTGGAGGTAATTTCGATTCCGTTAAACAAAAATTTTCAGTTGAATCCCGAAGCCATTTTAGCTCAAAACGCCAAAATTTTATACTTGTGTTCACCCAATAATCCGACAGGAAATACACTTGAAAATTTGGAATATATTATTGAAAATTTTAACGGAATTGTGTTTTTAGACGAAGCGTATATCGACTTTAGCGAGCAATCTTCTTTGGTTTCTAAAATCAAGCAATATCATAATTTAATTGTATCACAAACCTTCAGCAAAGCACCAGGTTTGGCAGCAGTTCGAGTAGGAATTGCCTATGCCAATGAAACGATAATTTCAGTAATGAATAAGGTAAAGCCGCCTTATAATGTGAGTCAATTAAATCAAGATGCGGCGGTGCAATCACTTGCTAATGAAGACGATTTTAAATGGAATGTACAACTGATAAAATCAGAACGTGAGTTGCTCAAACAATCACTTTTAGCACTAGATTTTGTTACTAAAATTTATCCCTCAGAAGCTAATTTTTTATTGGTCGAAATGGAAAATGCAACAACAATTTACAACAGCTTAATCGAACAACAAATCATTACACGCAACAGAAGTTCGGTAGTTGAAAACACCATTAGAATTACCATTGGAACGCCACGAGAAAATCAACAATTATTGTATGCTTTAAATTTAGTAACGTCATGAAGAAAGTTTTATTTATAGATAGAGACGGCACATTAATAATCGAACCGCCAATCGATTTTCAGGTTGATAGTTTGGAGAAATTGGAGTTTTATCCACAGGTTTTTCAGTATTTGTCTCGCATTGCCAAAGAACTCGATTATGAATTGGTCATGGTAACCAATCAAGATGGAATGGGAACCGATTCGTTTCCGGAAAATACCTTTTGGCCCGCACAAAACAAGATGCTCAAAGCGTTTGAAAACGAAGGCATTCAATTTTCGGATGTGATTATTGACGTTTCGTTTCCTGAGCAAAATTTGCCAGCCCGAAAACCCGGAACTGCATTGTTGCAACAATACATCAAAGGCAATTGCGATTTGAAAAATTCGTTCGTAATTGGTGATCGAATTACCGATATTCAACTGGCAGAAAATCTAGGAAGTCAGGCGATTTTTATTTCGGCTACAGCCAATGAACGAGCAGTTTTATCAACATCATCATGGGAAACCATTTATCAATTTTTAAAAGAACAACCTAGAGTAGGAAAACTAATTCGGAAAACAAAAGAAACAGAAATTGTAGTCGAAATCAACATAGATGGAAACGGAAAAAGCAGCATCAATACCGGTTTAGGTTTTTTTGATCACATGTTAGACCAAATTGCAAAACACGGAAATATCGATTTAAACATCCATGTAAAAGGCGATTTGTGTGTTGACGAACACCATACGATTGAAGATGTTGGCATTGCTTTGGGCGACGTTTTTTCGCAAGCATTGGGTTCTAAAAAAGGTATTAATCGTTATGGTTTTTTATTGCCGATGGACGATTGCCTGTCGCAAGTTGCATTAGATTTTGGCGGACGTTCGTGGTTGGTTTGGGACGCAAAATTCAACAGAGAAAAAATTGGTGAAATGCCCACCGAAATGTTTTCGCACTTTTTTAAATCCTTTTGCGATGGCGCCAAATGCAATTTGAACATCAAAAGTGAAGGCGAAAACGAACACCACAAAATAGAATCCATTTTCAAAGCATTTGCGAAAGCGATAAAAATGGCGGTTCAAAAAGACGGTACTAACGGCATACCAAGCACAAAAGGAATGCTATGATAGCGATAGTTAAATATAACGCAGGCAACATCACTTCGGTGAAGAACGCGGTTGAACGATTGGGTTATTCTTGTGTCGTAACAGATAATAAAGCGATTTTGAAACAAGCCGAAAAAGTCATTTTTCCTGGTGTCGGCGAAGCAAGTTCGGCGATGAAATATCTTAAAGGAAAAGGTTTGGATGAAGTAATCAAAAAACTCACACAACCCGTTTTGGGAATTTGCCTCGGACAGCAATTATTATGTCAATTTTCGGAAGAGGGAAACACAGAATGTTTAGGCATTTTTGAAGCAACAATAAAGAAATTTGAACCCACATTAAAAGTGCCGCACATGGGTTGGAACAACATTTCAGCACTAAATTCTGAACTATATAAAGGTATTTCGACGGAAGATGATTTCTATTTTGTACACAGTTTTTATGCCGAAATCTGTCAAGAAACCACAGCGGTTTGCGATTATATCGTTCCATTTGGTGCTTCGATGCAAAAGGATAATTTTTATGCAACACAATTTCATCCCGAAAAATCATCGAATGTTGGCGAACAACTTTTACTAAATTTCCTAAAAATATAACCACGGAAAAATCTGTGACAATCTGTTTTATCCGTTTAATCTGTGTCCCAAAAAATAAAATTATGAGAATCATTCCAGCCATCGACATCATCAACGGAAAATGCGTCCGATTGACCAAAGGCGATTATGCCACGCAAAAGATTTATAACGAAAACCCATTGGAAGTCGCCAAATATTTCGAAGACAACGGCATCCAGTATTTGCATTTGGTCGATTTGGACGGCGCAAAATCCAACCAAATTGTTAACCATAAAGTCTTGTATCAAATTGCGACAAAGACCAATTTGAAAGTTGATTTTGGTGGCGGACTAAAACAGAGACGAGATCTTGAAATCGCGTTTGAAAACGGAGCCAATCAAATTACAGGCGGAAGTATTGCAGCAAAAAACCCAACCGAATTTTTCGACTGGTTGACTGAATTTGGAAGTGACAAAATCATTTTAGGCGCTGATTGTCTGAACCGAAAAATCGCTACGCAAGGTTGGCTCGAAACTTCAGAATTGGATGTTGTTGATTACATTACTGATTATGTTTCAAAAGGAATTTTGAATGTTATTTGTACCGATATTTCTAAAGACGGAATGCTTCAAGGAACATCTAATGAATTGTATGCTAATATTTTAGAAAAAGCACAAGTTAATTTAATTGCGAGTGGTGGTGTTACAGCTATTTCCGATTTAGAACTATTAAAAAGCATCGGATGCGAAGGCGCTATTATTGGAAAAGCTTTGTATGAAGGCACCATAAAAATCGAAAATCTACGCGAATTATGTTAAAGAAAAGAATCATTCCGTGTTTGGATATTAAAGATGGACGCGTAGTAAAAGGTGTTCAGTTTTTGGAACTAAAAGATGCTGGAAATCCAGTAGCATTAGCTTCGTTTTATTCCAAAAATGGTGCGGACGAATTGGTATTTTTAGACATTAGTGCGACTTTAGAAAAACGAAAAACTTTGTCCGAAATGGTTATACAGTTATCCAAAGAGATCAATATTCCATTCACAGTTGGTGGCGGCATTCAATCGGTTGAAGATGCGCGATTATTACTGCAATCTGGCGCAGATAAAGTAAGTATAAATTCGGCTGCAGTTTTGAATCCGGAATTGATTACTCAAATTTCAGACGCTTTTGGAAGCCAGAGTTTGGTGGTTGCCATCGACATCAAAAAAGTTGAAATGGATTGGGTTGTTTTCATAAAAGCTGGAACAGAAGCCACGGGGATTTTAGCTATCGATTGGGCGAAAAAAGTGGAAGAATTAGGCGCAGGAGAAATTTTGTTAACGTCTATGAACAACGATGGGTCCAAAAACGGATTTGCTTTAGAAATTACAAATGCAATAAGCGAGGCAATTTCCATTCCGGTTATCGCTTCTGGTGGCGCCGGAAACGCCGAACATTTTGTTGAATTATTTACTAAAACCGAAGTGAGTGCCGGATTAGCAGCGAGTATTTTTCATTTTAATGAAGTGCCGATTTCCGAATTAAAAAAAGTTTTAAAAACCAAAAATATTTCCATCAGATGAATTTAGATTTCTCAAAAAATAACGGATTGATTCCGGTAATTATTCAAAATAACGATACGCAACAAGTATTGATGTTGGGTTATATGAACGAAGAAGCGTTACAAAAAACACAAGCTGAAAATGTGGTAACTTTCTTCAGTCGAAGTAAAAATGGGCTTTGGACAAAAGGGGAAACTTCGGGAAATTTTCTGAAAGTGGTTTCCATAAAAGAAGACTGCGATCAAGATGCGTTGCTGATTCAAGTCATTTCAAACGGACCAACGTGCCACAATGGAACGACTTCTTGTTTTGTAAATGACCCTAAAATTTCTTTTCTTAATAAATTGGAAAACATAATCGAAAATCGGATTTCAAATCCAAGTTCAGCGTCGTATGTTGCGTCGCTTTATCAGAAGGGCATTAATAAAATAGCTCAAAAAGTAGGTGAAGAAGCCGTCGAATTAGTAATTGAAGCCAAAGACGACAATCAACATTTGTTTATCGGCGAAGCTGCCGATTTGTTGTTTCATTATCTGATTTTGCTTCAGGCTAAAAAATTGAAATTAAACGATATAGAGCAAGAATTGCAAAACAGAATGAAACTTAAATAAGTCCAAACGAATGTTAAAATTTAAAAAATAACACTATTACAACAAAATAATTCAATACGTTTGTATGACTTATGATGAACAAAACACAAAATACAAATTGGTGGCACAGAACTAACTCCGTTTTTGGAATTGGTTGGTAACTGCTATTTGTAATTTTCTACAATATCGTTAAACCCGCTTTTCCAAGCGGGTTTTTTTATGGTCAAAATTTTCTAAAATCTATTATCATGTTATATTATTTTCAAACCAAAGCATTAAAAACCTTGAGTGATATGCATACGCCGGTAGGGTTGTATTTAAAAATCCGGGACCAGTTTTCTAATAGTTTTCTCTTGGAAAGTTCCGATTATAAAAGCAAAGAAAACAGTTATTCTTACATCTGTTTTGATCCGATTGCATCATTTATTGCCGATGTAAATCAAACCACAATCACTTTTCCCGATAAAAAAATTGTAGTCAAACCAACTGCTGAAATAGAAATTGCATCCCAACTGAATCAATTCGCAAAATCATTTTCGGTAACCGATTTAAAGCTTGGATTTGAAACTTTAGGATTATTTGGCTATACAAGTTACGATGCGATTCCGTTGTTTGAAGACATTAATTTTACTAACACCGATTTTGATTTGCCTTTGATGCAATATCATTTGTTTCGTTATACGATTGTGTTCAATCACTTCAATAACGAACTTTTTTTACTGGAACATTTGCAAGAAAATGAAACTTCTAATTTGGAAAAAATTCAGGAAATCATCAACAATCGTTCCCTGACGCAATTCAAATTTTCGATTCAAAATGAAGAAACTTCCAATTTTTCAGACGATGATTTTTTAAAAGTCATTAAAAAAGGACAACAGCATTGTTTTGTGGGCGATGTGTTTCAAATTGTACTTTCCAGAAAATACAAACAACAATTTAAAGGCGACGAATTCAATGTTTACAGAGCGTTGCGGTCCATCAATCCGTCTCCGTATTTGTTTTATTTTGATTATGGAAATTTCAAATTATTTGGCTCTTCTCCGGAGGCGCAACTCACGATAAACAACCAAAAAGCCATCATCAATCCGATTGCTGGAACGTTCAAACGCACTGGCGATGATGCCCAAGATGTACTTTTAGCCGAAGCACTTTTGGCAGATCCCAAAGAAACCGCTGAACACGTCATGCTGGTCGATTTGGCCCGAAATGACTTGAGTAAATCCAGTAAAAAAGTCGTGGTCGAAAGTTTTAAAAAAATCGAATATTACTCGCACGTGATTCACATGGTGTCTAAAGTTAGTGCCGAATTAGAACCCGAATACAATCAGATACAAATTTTGGGCGACACCTATCCGGCCGGAACTTTGTCGGGCGCACCCAAGCACAAGGCGATGCAATTAATTGATCAATATGAACCACAATCCCGCGGGTTTTATGGCGGAACGATTGGCATTATTGGTCTTAATGGCGGATTCAATCATGCCATTTTTATCCGTTCGTTTGTCAGTAGCAACAATCAATTGACGTATCAAGCAGGTTGCGGAATTGTAACAAAATCAAACGTTAACAGCGAATTGAACGAAGTAGAAACCAAATTGTCGGCACTTCGAAAAGCGATTCAATTAGCTCAAAATATATAAGTCATGAAGATATTAGTTATAGATAATTACGATTCGTTTGTGTACAACATCGTGCATTTATTGTATGAAATTGGTGTCGCTGAAATTGATGTCATCAAAAACGACCAACTCGATTTCTCAACAATAAATCGATACGATAAAATAGTGCTTTCGCCCGGACCAGGAATTCCAAAAAATGCCGGAATGATGCCACAATTGTTATCTGAATTTGGCGCGACAAAAAGCATACTCGGAATTTGTCTTGGTCATCAAGCCATTGCCGAACATTTTGGCACCGATTTAGTCAATTTGAAAGCACCACTTCACGGCGTTGCATCAACAATTGAAATTATAAAAGAAGATTACTTATTCGAAAATCTGCCCAAGCATTTCAACATTGGGCATTATCATTCCTGGGTCGTTGCTGAAGTGATTTCAGATGATTTGGAAATTCTTGCCAAAGACGCATTTGGAAATATTATGGCACTAAAACATAAGAAATATGATGTACGCGGATTGCAATTCCATCCCGAATCCATCCTCACCGAAAACGGAAAAGAAATACTTACTAATTGGATAAAAAAATAGTCAGATGAAAACAATATTAGAATCATTATTCAAACACAAAACCTTAACGAAAGACGAGGCCAAACAGGTGCTAACGGACATCGCTTTAGCGAAATACAATCCAACCCAAATTGCTTCTTTCTTGACGGTTTTTATCATGCGAAACATTACACTCGAGGAACTTCGGGGGTTTAGGGAAGCGTTGTTACATTTGTGTCACAAAATAGATTTGTCGGCCTACAATCCGATGGATGTTTGCGGCACTGGCGGCGATGGAAAAAACACGTTTAACATTTCAACATTGACTTCTTTTGTCGTTGCTGGTGCAGGAATTCCAGTAGCAAAACATGGTAATTATGGCGTTTCGTCTATTTCGGGGTCGTCTAATGTTTTAGAAACTTTGGGTGTTGTTTTTCAAACGAACGAAGCCATTCTGAAACAACAAATTGCCGAAACCAACATTTGTTTTTTACACGCACCATTGTTTCATCCAGCCATGAAAGCCGTTGGTCCAATTCGGAAGGAATTAGGTATTAAAACATTCTTTAATATGTTGGGGCCATTAGTGAATCCTGCGTTTCCAAAAATC
This sequence comes from Flavobacterium sp., assembly GCA_029946065.1. Classification (GTDB taxonomy): domain Bacteria; phylum Bacteroidota; class Bacteroidia; order Flavobacteriales; family Flavobacteriaceae; genus Flavobacterium. Next base: position 100,615 of record JAQSDU010000018.1, on the reverse strand, counting down.
CAAATGACTGGCGTTTTTAGTTTAGAATTGGCGCGAATGTACCAGTATTTGTTGCAAGAAGAAAACAGCCAATACACCGTAATTTATGGTTTGGATGGTTTTGATGAAGTAACGCTCACCGACACAACTAAATTAATTACTAATAATGGCGAACGTTTTATACAAGCCAAAGATTTTGGTCTGAAAAAAATAATTTTTTCCGAATTGTATGGCGGTGCGACTTTGGAAGAAGCTGCAGCAATTTTTACCACAATTATAAACGGAAAAGGCTCCGAATCTCAAAACAACGTGGTTTTGGTAAATGCCGCTTTGGCGATTCAAACCTATTGTCCAAATCTGAATTTTCAGGAAGCATTTGATAAAGCAAAAGAATCACTTTTCGGATTGAAAGCTCAGCATTCGTTTAACCGATTAAAAGCAATTCAATGAACATTTTAGATACTATAAAAGCGCAAAAAGTGCAAGAAGTAGCCAATTTGAAAGCGCAGTTTTCTATTTCTTTTCTAGAAGAACAACCATTGTTTAATTCGGCGACACATTCTTTGAGAAAAACCATTGAAAGTTCGGTTACTGGCGGAATTATTGCCGAATTCAAACGAAAATCACCGGCTAAAGGAAACATAAATTTGAATGCCAATGTAGTTGAAGTTACGCAAGGTTATGCTAACGCAGCAGTTGCTGGATTATCGGTTTTGACGGACACAGATTTTTTTGGAGCAAGAAATAACGACTTTGAATTGGCGCGAAAAAACAATACGATTCCAATGTTGCGAAAGGATTTTATAGTCGATGAATACCAAATCATTCAATCGAAAGCGATGGGCGCCGATGTAATTTTGTTGATTGCTAAAATTTTGACCAAAAAACAAATGCAATCCTATACCAATTTGGCGCATGAATTAGGCATGGAAGTCTTTCTGGAAACCCAAAATGAAGCAGAAATTCTAGAAAACATTGATTTACCTTTTGACATAATTGGAATTAACAATCGCAATCTAAATTCGTTTGAAGTTTCGGTTGAAAACAGTATTAAATTGGCACAATTGTTACCTAAATCAAGTATTAAAATTGCGGAAAGCGGCATTCAATCTTTAGCAACAATTCAGCTTTTGAAAGCCAACGGATTTCACGGATTTTTAATGGGAGAATATTTTATGAAAGCCGAAAATCCTGCTGAAAAATGCAGCAATTTAATTCGACAATTACTATGAAATCGCCATTAACAACAAGTTTGCGTAAGCAAACACCAATAAATAGAAAGGCGATAACATATATGATCGATAAAAAATAAATTTTACATATATGAAAATTAAGATTTGCGGAATGAAGTTTCCAAGAAACATACTTGAAGTAGGTGCGTTGCAACCAGATTATATGGGTTTTATTTTCTATCCAAAATCGAAGCGTTATGTTGGTGCTGATTTTTCGCCTAAATCATTAGAAAAATTGCCGAAAAGCATAAAAAAAGTTGGCGTTTTTGTGAATGAAACTAGTGAACAAATTATAGCAATGCAAAAGCAATTTTCTTTTGATTTTGTTCAATTGCACGGAAACGAATCGGTTGAAACGTGTGCAACAATCAAACAAAACAGCATACCAATTATCAAAGTATTTTCGGTAGATAATGATTTCAATTTTAATGAAGTCGCCGCTTTTGAATCGGTTTGCAATTACTTTTTATTTGATACTAAAACCGCTCAATATGGCGGAAGTGGAAAAACATTTGATTGGGAGTTATTAGAAAATTACACTTTATCAAAGCCATTTTTTTTAAGTGGCGGATTAAGTATCAATAACATCGGTAAGATTAAATTCAATAGTTATCCGATGTTAATAGGATTGGATTTTAATAGCCAACTTGAAGATTCAAATAATAAAAAAGTTACGAAAAAAGTGAGCGAATTAATAGAAAAAATGAGAAGACGATGAAAACGACTTTACAGCCCGATGAAAACGGATTTTATGGCGAATTCGGTGGTGCATTTGTGCCCGAAATGTTGTACCCAAACGTATTGGAATTGCAACAAAATTACCTGCAAATCATAGCAGCCAAAGACTTTCAGAGCGAATTTAAAAGTTTATTAAAAGATTATGTAGGGCGACCAACGCCATTGTATTTTTCGAAGAATTTATCCGAACAATTCCAAGCGCAAATTTATCTGAAAAGAGAAGATTTGAATCACACCGGTGCGCACAAGATCAACAATGCTATTGGCCAGGTTTTATTAGCCAAACGCCTCAACAAGAAACGAATTATTGCCGAAACCGGCGCAGGACAACATGGTGTTGCAACAGCTACTGCTTGCGCGTTGTTGGGTTTGGATTGCACCATTTACATGGGCGAAATTGACATTGAACGCCAAAAACCAAATGTAGCACGCATGCAGCTTTTGGGCGCCAAAATCCAACCGGCAACTAGCGGCAGCAAAACTTTAAAAGACGCTACAAACGAAGCCATTCGTGCTTGGATAAACGATCCTGTTGGAACACATTATATTATTGGTTCGGTGGTTGGTCCGCATCCTTATCCCGATTTGGTGGCGCAATTTCAATCGGTTATCAGTGAAGAAATTAAAATCCAATTAAAGGAAAAAACAGGCGAAGAAAATCCAGATTATGTGGTGGCTTGCCTTGGCGGCGGTAGCAATGCGATTGGCGCTTTTTATAATTTTATAGACAACGGAAAAACCCAATTAATTGCCGTTGAAGCTGGCGGTTTAGGTGTTCATTCTGGAAAAACGGCTGCAACAATCGCTTTAGGAAAAAAAGGCATCATCCACGGCAGTAAAACCTATTTAATTCAAACTGATGACGGTCAGATTGTCGAACCACATTCGATTTCGGCGGGATTGGATTATCCCGGAATTGGCCCTATCCATGCCTATTTACACGATACCAAAAAAGTAAAGGTTGTGAGTATTACCGACGATGAAGCGATGCAAGCGGCTTATGATTTGTCTCGGAAAGAAGGCATTATTCCAGCTATTGAATCGGCACATGCTTTGGCATATTTGCATAAAATGAAATTCAAAACAACCGATGTTGTAGTCGTAAATTTATCTGGAAGAGGCGACAAAGATTTGGCAACTTTACAAAATTATAAATCATGAAAAACAGGATTCATTCTTTATTTGAAACCAAAAAAGAGCACATTTTGTCGTTATATTTTACGGCAGGATTTCCAAATTTAAACGACACGTTGTCGATTTTAAAGAATTTAGAAGCAGGCGATGTTGATATGATAGAAATCGGATTTCCGTATTCTGATCCTTTGGCCGACGGACCCGTTATTCAACAAAGTAGTGGTCAAGCTATTGAAAACGGAATGACTTTAAATCTTTTATTCGAACAACTACAATCGCTAAGAAGCATCACTCAAAAACCAATTGTTTTAATGGGTTATTTGAATGTGGTCTTGCAATTTGGCGAGGCGGCATTCATCGAAAAATGCGCAGAAGTTGGTGTGGATGGCATCATCATTCCAGATATGCCTTTGCACTATTACATTTCGAATTTTAAAGCACTGTGTGAGAAAAATCAAGTTTCAAATGTGCTGCTGGTAACTCCAGAAACTTCGGAAGAACGCATCAGGCAATTGGACAGTTATTCATCGGGATTTATTTATTTAGTGGCATCCAATAGTATTACCGGAAGCACCAGCGGCAGCACTTTTCGAACAGACTATTACCAACGCATTCAAAATATGAATTTAAAAAATCCACATCTGATTGGTTTTGGCGTTCATGATAAAAAAACATTCGAAACCGTTTGCAAATTTGGTTCTGGTGCAATAATCGGAAGCGCATTTATAAAGCATTTGAAAGAAAACGGAACAAGCAAAGCATCCGTAGAAGAATTTGTTAATGCTATTAAAGGATAACAAATCTTTATCATTTCTGCGACGGCTACAATTCAATTTCTCACTAACTTTGCAACGTTAAACTTTAAATAAAAAAGTATGTATCCAGAAGAAATGGTAAAACCGATGCGTGCCGAGTTATCCGAGGCAGGTTTTGAAGAATTATATAGTGCAGGAGCAGTTGAAAATGCTATTGCAAAATCGGGCACAACATTGGTAGTCGTAAATTCCGTTTGCGGATGCGCCGCCAGAAATGCACGTCCGGGCGCTAAAATGAGTTTACAGAACGAGAAAAAGCCAGACCATTTGGTAACGGTTTTCGCCGGTGTTGATAGGGATGCAGTGGACTCAGCCAGAGGTTTTATGTTCCCATTCCCACCGTCGTCGCCAAGTATCGCACTTTTTAAAGATGGAGAATTGGTGCACATGCTCGAACGCCATCACATCGAAGGTCGTCCGGCAGAACTCATTGCCGATAATTTAAAAGACGCTTTCGACGAATTCTGTTAATTTAGTTGTTGGGTGCTGGGTTTTGGTCCAAAATTAAAAAAAGCCGCTGGTTCAATTGAATCAGCGGCTTTTTTGTTAGGAGCTGTTTCCCGCTTTCCGCAATATCTTTTTCGCCGAACTCCGGCAAAAAAGGATATTTGCTGCTATCGGGGCTAGGACATTCTGCAAATAATAAACATTTTCTCAAACAGAGAAATCCGTGACCATCTGTAACCATACTTAACCTGTGTTCCAATGCTAGCCACTCCACCCTTCGGGCATCCCTCCAAAGGAGGCTACCGTGTACCAACAAATGTTTATATAAAATTCGTGGCTGTTTCTTTTAAATCAGTTCAACCTGTTTTATCTGTGTGCTAATTTTTATACTTGTGGTTACATGGTAGCCAAAGAATTGGAAATCAAAACGTTTAAGAAAACTCAGCAATCTGCGAAAATCCATTTCATCCGTAGCGTCTGCGTTCCAATCCTGCAAAACTCAGGCACTCAGCAACTCAGGCACTCAGTAACTTTGCAACTTTGCAACTTTGCAACTTTGCAACTTTCTCCCTACATTTGCACCCAAATAATTCTCCATCTTAAACCTGTTTATAGCATGCAACTGTACAACACTTTAAGCGCAGAAGAAAGAGCCGTCATGATTGACGACGCCGGAAAGCAAAGACTTACTTTGTCTTTCTATGCTTATGCGCAAATCGAAAATCCCACACAATTCAGAAATGATTTATTCCTCGCTTGGAATCCACTTGCCGTTTTAGGACGCATTTATGTCGCCCGCGAAGGTATCAACGCACAGTTGTCGCTTCCGGCAGATCAGTTTTATGAATTCAAAGATACCATCGAAAAATACGATTTCATGCGCGGTATCCGCCTCAATATTGCTGTCGAACAAGACGACTTTTCGTTTTTAAAACTAACGATAAAAGTCCGTGATAAAATCGTCGCCGACGGATTAAATGATGCAACTTTTGACGCCACCAACATCGGCATTCATTTGAAGGCAAAAGAATTCAACGATATGCTAGAAGATCCGGACACCATAGTTGTTGACATGCGCAACCACTACGAAAGCGAAATCGGACATTTTACTCAAGCTATAAAACCCGATGTGGATACGTTTCGCGAATCGTTGCCAATCATTGAAGAACAATTGTCGGAACACAAATCCGATAAAAAATTATTGATGTATTGCACCGGTGGCATCCGTTGTGAGAAAGCTAGCGCTTATTTTAAACACAAAGGTTTTGAGAATGTTTACCAACTCGAAGGCGGTATTATCGAATATACACGACAAGTAAAAGCCGAAGGATTGCAAAGCAAATTCATCGGAAAAAATTTTGTTTTCGACCACCGTTTGGGCGAACGAATTACAGACGATATTGTTTCCCAATGCCACCAATGCGGCAAACCTTGCGATGTACATACAAATTGCGCAAATGAAGGCTGTCACTTGCTTTTCATCCAGTGTGAAGCGTGCGCTTCAGCGAATGAAGGCTGTTGTTCTGTAGAATGTGTCGAGATCATTCACCTTCCCGAAGAAGAACAAAAAGCCATTCGCCGCGGTATCAAAAACGGGAATAAGATTTTCAAAAAAGGAAAATCCGACAAGCTGACTTTTAAGAATACAGAACATGTGAATGCTAAAGTTGTAGCTGAAAAACCAGAGCCAAAGACCCAAAATCCAACACCTAAGATCAAGAAAACCCTCGTCGGTAAAGGCATTCATTTCTTTCCAAAGGCCAGCATCGGTCAATTCTACATCGAAAAAGGGGAAATAGCCATTGGCGACAAAATCATTATCAAAGGCCCAACTACAGGAAGCCAGAAAATGATTATTGAAGCAATGTTCGTCAACGACATCGCTTCCACAAAAGCAATCGCTGGACAAACCTGTACTTTTAAATTGCCTTTCAGAATAAGGCTTTCTGATAAATTGTATCGGTTAGAATAGTTGCAAATTTTCAATATTTTGTATAGAATCGAGAAATATTTACTTTATAAACCAAATGCCTGTTGCAGTAAAATGTGACAGGTTTTGTTTTTTTAGCACTTTGCAGCCTTGAAACTTTGCAACTTTGCCACTAAAAAATACTATCTTTACCCACAAAACGTTTTAAGAACTTAAGTCGTGCGCGTCGCGACACTACATATAAATCATGGCATGTACAAGTTGCTCAACCTCAGATGGCGGTGCGCCAAAAGGTTGTAAGAATAATGGCACCTGCGGCACAGATAGCTGCAATAAACTCACCATTTTCGACTGGTTGTCGAACATGAGCCTTCCCAATGGAGAAGCGCCTTTCGACTGTATTGAGGTGCGTTTCAAGAATGGAAGAAAGGAATTTTACCGCAACACGGAAAAAATTACATTGAGTATAGGCGATATCGTCGCCACCGAAGCTTCTCCCGGACACGACATCGGAATCGTAACGCTTACAGGCGAACTCGTAAAAATCCAGATGAAGAAAAAAGGCACGAACCACAAAAACGCCGATATTCCGAAAATCTACAGAAAAGCGTCCCAAAAAGACATTGATATATGGTCAAATGCCAGGGACAAAGAAGAGCCGATGAAAGTGCGCGCCCGTGAACTCGCTATCGCCCAAAAGCTCGAAATGAAAATTTCTGATATCGAATTCCAAGGCGACGGTTCAAAAGCAACGTTTTATTACACCGCCAATGACCGCGTGGATTTCCGTATGCTAATTAAAGATTTTGCAAAGGAATTTAGCACCAGAATCGAAATGAAGCAAGTAGGTTTCCGTCAGGAAGCTTCCCGTTTGGGCGGCATTGGTTCTTGCGGACGCGAGTTGTGTTGTTCGACTTGGCTGACGGATTTTCGCAGCGTCAATACTTCTGCAGCGCGCTACCAGCAATTATCACTAAATCCACAAAAGCTTGCAGGACAATGCGGTAAACTGAAATGTTGTCTCAATTACGAACTCGACACCTACATGGATGCGTTGCAGGGATTTCCTGATTTCGACACCAAATTAGTCACAGAAAAAGGTAATGCTGTTTGCCAGAAACAAGATATTTTTAAAGGCCTAATGTGGTTTGCTTATACCGATAATTTCGCCAATTGGCACGTACTGAAAATTGAGCAGGTAAAAGAAATCATTGCCGAAAATAAACTAAAAAACAAAGTTTCTTCGCTAGAAGATTATGCGTTGGATGTTCCTGTCACAGAAGAAAAAGATTTCAACAATGCCATGGGTCAGGAAAGCTTAACGCGTTTTGATCAGCCAAAGAAGAAAAAAAGACCCAACAAAAACCGCAAGCCAGATAACCGACAAGGGGCAGAAGCGCGTCCAGCAGGAGAAAATAACCGCCCAGCGATAGAAGGAAAATCGGCTACAGAAAACCGTCCGCCTCGCGAGAATAATCGTCCGCAAGGCGAAAGTCGTCCGCCTCGCGAGAATAATCGTCCGCCAGGCGAAAATAACAACCGCGAAAACCGTCCGCCTCGTGACGGAAATCGCCCACAAGGAGAGAATAGAAACCGCAATAATCGCCCCAAGGGAGACAACCGTCCACCACGCGACAACCGTCCGCAAGGCGAGAAAAAACCATTGGATAATAAAATAACACCGGTCAAAAAAGATGAACCTAAAGCATAGTTTGTTTTTTATACTTATTGCCGTTCTTTTGTTTTCATGCGACAAAAAACGGGTTTTCGACGAATACAAATCTGTTGGCAGTGGCTGGAAAAAAGACAGCGTCGCCACGTTTACATTCAAGCAGGGAGACACGGTAAAACCCTACAACCTGTTCATCAATGTCAGGGATAACAATGATTACCAATTCAATAATTTGTTCTTAATTGTTTCATTGGAACAACCAGGCGGATTGACACATGTAGATACATTGCAATACGAAATGGCCAATGCCGACGGGACATTAATGGGTGAAGGATTTTCCGACACCAAAGAAAACAAGCTTTTTTATAAAGAAAAAGTGAAATTCCCGAAAATTGGGGATTATAAAGTGAGTATCCGGCAAGCCGTTCGTCAAACCGGAAAAATTCCCGGTGTCGAGGAACTCGAAGGGATTACAGAAGTGGGTTTCAGGATAGAATCAATAGAATAAAATTATGGCTGTTAAAATCAAAAATCAGATACAAAAAAACAATCAGGTTAAAGACATCCAATACTATAAAAAGCAATTTTGGAAAGTTTTTGCTTACACAATCGGAGGCACATTTCTTTTCTTTCTTCTAGCATCATGGGGTGTTTTTGGCTCGATGCCTTCGTTTGAAGAACTCGAAAATCCGAATTCCAATCTCGCTACTGAAGTTATTTCTGCCGATGGTGTTGTAATAGGTAAATTTTACAACGAAAACCGTTCACCAATCAAATATTCCGACTTGCCGAAACACTTGGTTGATGCGTTGGTTTCAACAGAAGACGAACGTTTTTACGAACACTCCGGAATTGACGGGCGCAGGACTTTAGGCGCTGCATTGCGCTTAGGTTCTAATGGTGGTGCTAGTACGCTAACGCAACAATTGGCAAAATTGCTGTTTCATGGTGAAGGTTCAAGAAACCCAATTTTACGGCTAGTTCAGAAAACCAAAGAATGGATCATTGCGGTTCGTTTGGAAAAACAATACACTAAAAACGAAATCATCGCAATGTATTTCAACAAAGCCGATTTCGTTAATACTGCGGTCGGAATTCGTTCTGCCGCAAAAGTATATTTTGGAAAAGAACCGCGTGATTTGACAGTAAACGAAAGCGCCATGTTGGTAGGAATGCTAACGAATCCCGCCGCTTTTAATCCAGTAAGAAGACCTGAAAAAGTATTTAAAAGGCGCAATGTCGTGCTCAACCAAATGGTACGCAATGGGAAACTGAGTGAAGCCGATAAGAATAAATTCGAAAAAGAACCCATCAACCTGAGTTTTCACCCCGAAAGCCACAAAGACGGTATCGCCACTTATTTCCGCGAATATCTACGTGATTTTATGAAAACATGGGTAAAAGAAAACAAAAAATCCGATGGTGGCGATTATGACATCTACACCGACGGTTTAAAAATCTACACCACAATTGATTCCAGAATGCAAACCTATGCAGAGGAAGCGGTTACGGCACACATGAAAAACCTGCAGGAAGAGTTTTTTGCGCAGGCGAAAGACAACAAAAATGCACCTTTCATCAGACTTAATGATGAGGAAACGAACAAGCTCATGGAGCGCGCCCGTAAGAATTCTGACCGCTGGAGAATCATGAAATCCGAAGACAAATCTGATGAAGAAATAGAAAAATCATTCGGGATAAAAACCAAAATGACAGTTTTTACATGGAAAGGCGAGCGCGATACCATCATGACGCCAAACGATTCCATCCGCTATTACAAACATTTTCTACAGGCTGGCGTAATGTCTATGGAGCCGCAAACGGGTTATGTAAAAGTATGGGTTGGTGGCATCAATTACAAGCATTTCCAATACGATCATGTGGGGCAAGGCGCAAGACAAGTAGGCTCAACTTTCAAGCCGTTCGTTTATGCCACCGCAATCGAGCAACTCGGTATGTCGCCATGCGATACGATAATCGACTCGCCATTTACCATCCCAAAAGGGCGTCATAATGTTACCGAAACCTGGACACCGACCAATTCAAACGGCGAATACAAAGGAATGGTAACGCTTAAATACGCACTCGCCAATTCCATCAACACCGTGTCTGCAAAATTAATCGACAAAGTTGGTCCGGAAGCAGTTGTCGCTTTAACACACAAACTCGGCGTAAAATCTGAAATTCCGGCACAACCATCCATTGCGCTCGGCGCAGTAGAAATCACTGTTCAGGACATGGTTGCTGCCTACAGCACATTCGCGAATGAAGGTGTTTACATCAAACCGCAAGTCATCACAAAAATCGAAGACAAAAACGGTGTTGTGCTCTATAAAACCGTACAAGAGTCACACGACGTACTCAATAAAGACATCGCTTTTGCCGTCATAAAACTGCTCGAAGGCGTTACAGAATCCGGTTCCGGAGCCCGTTTGCGTACACAAGGCGGTGGCAACGGATACAACCGCGTTACCGGTTACCCTTATGTTTTTAAAAATCCAATTGCCGGAAAAACCGGGACCACACAAAACCAGTCAGATGGTTGGTTTATGGGAATGGTGCCCAATTTGGCGACAGGTGTTTGGGTGGGCAACGAAGACCGTTCGGCGCATTTCAAAGGCATTACCTACGGACAAGGCGCTACGGCTGCACTTCCGATTTGGGCGATGTTCATGAAAAAATGTTACGGCGACAGCACGCTCGATGTCTCGATGGAAGATTTCAAACGACCGGCCAATCTCGCCATAAAAGTCGATTGTTACCAACGCATCAGAGATACAACAGCAACTGATTCGCTTGAAAACGAACAAAATACAGACGAATTCGGTTTGTAATTAGAAGCTGATCCCGCTATTCGCAATATCTTTTTCGCCGAACCCCGGCAAAAAAGGATATTTGCTGCTATCGGGGCTAGGGCATTCGGTTACAATCAAAAATTCGATTTCCAAATAACTTACTATGATCAACAAAAAAGTAAACAACGTTCAAGAAGCGCTCAACGGCATCGAAGACCATTTTACCATCATGCTCGGTGGTTTCGGACTCTGCGGAATCCCAGAAAACAGCATTAACGAACTCGTGAAAAAAGGCAGCAAAAACCTAACCTGCATTTCTAACAATGCCGGTGTTGACGATTTCGGTCTCGGATTGCTATTACAACAAAAGCAAATCAAAAAGATGATTTCTTCCTATGTGGGCGAAAATGCCGAATTTGAACGCCAGATGCTTTCCGGTGAACTTGACGTTGAACTCATTCCGCAAGGCACATTGGCCGAAAGATGCCGCGCCGCACAAGCCGGAATTCCCGCATTTTTCACGCCAGCGGGTTACGGAACAGAAGTTGCCGAAGGCAAAGAAGCCCGCGAATTTAACGGTAAAATGCACGTCATGGAACACGCTTTCAAAGCCGATTTCGCCATCGTAAAAGCATGGAAAGGCGATACTGCCGGAAATCTAATCTTTAAAGGAACGGCGCGAAATTTTAATCCGTGCATGTGTGGTGCTGCTAAAATCACCGTTGCCGAAGTAGAAGAACTGGTAGAAGCTGGTACTTTAGATCCAAACCAAGTGCATATTCCCGGAATTCTTGTCAACAGGATTTTTCAGGGCGAGCACTATGAAAAGAGAATCGAGCAACGTACTACCAGGAAAAAGAATTAGAAAATGAGATAATTTGTTAATTTGAAGATGTACAATACGGTCATTATCAAATTAGCGAATCACCAAATCACCACAACAATATGGCACTAGGAAAAGAAGAAATTGCGCAACGTATCGCAAAAGAAGTAAAAAATGGCTATTTCGTTAATCTCGGCATCGGGATTCCGACATTAGTCGCCAATTATATTCCTGAAGGCATCGACGTTGATTTTCAAAGTGAGAACGGCGTACTCGGAATGGGACCATTCCCATTTGAAGGCGAAGAAGATGCAGATGTTATCAACGCCGGAAAGCAAACCATCACAACGCTTCCGGGGGCATCATTTTTCGATTCGGCATTCAGTTTCGGAATGATCCGCGGGCAGCACGTCGATTTGACAATCCTTGGCGCAATGGAAGTAGCAGAAAACGGCGATATCGCCAACTGGAAAATCCCTGGAAAAATGGTAAAAGGAATGGGCGGCGCGATGGATTTGGTTGCATCCGCAGAAAACATTATCGTGGCGATGATGCACGTTAACAAAGCCGGAGAATCCAAAATATTAAAACGTTGTACGTTGCCATTAACGGGCGTTGGCTGCGTTAAAAAAGTTGTCACAGAACTTGCCGTTATGGAAATCACACCCAACGGATTCAAACTATTGGAGCGTGCGCCAGGCGTAAGCGTTGACCATATTATCGCTTCAACGGAAGCAGAATTGATTATTGAAGGTGATATTCCGGAGATGGTGATTTAATAAATTTCAAATCCCAAAAACAAATTCAAAAAAGCTAATCCGAAATTTCAACTGCTCAAGTTTGAAATTTCGGATTAGCTTTTTGAAATTTATACATTAAACTGAGTCAAGTGATGATCCAAATGGATTCCTAATAAATTGCCCCATTCTGTATCATTCATCAGTCCGAAAAAAGGGTGTTTTTTATTATCAATTGCATTAGGTCCTTTTTCGCCAAAAGTCTTTACCTGATTGATTAGTATTTTTCTTTCGGTTTCAAAATCAGGTGTTGTTTCAATTTTAAATTTTGGATGTGTAGGCAAGTTTTTAGAAAACCCCATTTTTTTAAGGAAGTCATTTTTCGCCATTTTCCCGAAAAGAAAACCAAGCAATCCTTTCTTCAAAGGAAGCGCTGCAGTGGCAACATTATGCGGTTGTTGGCAATGCCATAACATTTGTGAGACATTCATTTTCCCCCATGAGGGTTGCGATTGCGGTGTGAGTTTTTCTAATCTTTCTAACAATTCGCTATTGGTTTTTTTGTCAAAAATTGATTTCATATATAAACATTTTACGTTTGCTTAAAAGAACCAGCCAGCTACAAAAATAGCCGCAATAACACAAATCAAATCTACCAGTAACATTGTTGCAAGTGTGTAGCGCGTGTTTTTGACATTGATGGAGCCAAAGTAAACTGCAATGACATAAAAAGTTGTTTCGGCACTGCACTGGAAGATGCAAACCAGTCTTCCGGTAAATGAATCCGGTTTAAAAGTACGCATCGCATCAATCATAAAACCGCGGGAACCACCGGAACTGAATGGGCGCAACATTGCAACAGGCAACGAATCAGTAATTTCTTTACTTACGCCAACTTGGGCAAATGCAAACGAAATCCAATTGCTGATGATTTCAAAAAGGCCACTGTTCCTGAAGAATGAAATCGCCACCAACATTCCCAAGACATAAGGAAAGATTTTAACGCCGGTCGTCAATCCGTTTTGCGCGCCGGTGACGAATGCATCAAAGACGGTAGTGTCTTTTTCGACAAATTTCTTCTCATGAACAAAAGCATAAATGAGCGTGCAGCCAATTATTCCAATCAGCATCAAGCCAGAAAGATTCGATGTAAAGACATTTTTACCGATAATATCTAGGTGGTTGATATACATCATCAAACCTGTAATAGCGCCAACTAAAGCCATAAGTGTAATCACTAAAGACGCACTTTTGAAGTTAATTTTTTGTCTTATTCCGACGATTAAAAACGCTGCGATTGTTCCGACAAAAGAAGTAATAATACATGGCAGCATCACATCGGCTGGATTGGCAGCATTCTGCGCAGCACGGTAACCGATTATCGATGTTGGAATCAATGTTAGTCCGGCGGCATGCAGGCACATGAACATGATTTGTGCATCGCTGGCACGGTCTTTATCAGGGTTGAGTTCTTGCAAACTTTGCATTGCTTTGAGTCCGAATGGCGTTGCGGCAGAATCTAATCCGAGGAAATTCGCAGCAAAATTCAAGGTCATATACGAAATTGATTCGTGGTTTTTGGGAATACTCGGGAAAACCTTTACAAACACCGGGCTTAATTTTTTAGCCAGTTTTTCGGAAGCGCCGGAATCGATAAGCAGTTGCATCAATCCGCAAAAAAAAGCGAGATAAGCAATTAATGGCAAGATAATGTCAAAGAGTGTAGTTTTGCATGTGGGCAGCAAACCGTCGGTTTTTTGAACACCGCTAAAAATTTTAACGGTTTGGTTTTTGTAAACGTAGGTCGTATCCGGATTGGTTTTTATTTTATCAATGACGACTGTTTGTTCCGCAACGCGATCGACTATTTTTTCAGGTGTTTTAGCGATGCTGTCTTGAATAAAAGCGGGTAGTTGGTTCAGGTATTTTTCTGAAATCTGCTTTGGATCGCCCATTTTTCCATTCAAAATAAAATCAACGGAATAGTGTTGCGCCGTAAATAATCCAATTACAATAAAAGCAATCGAAGATATAAAAATCGCCAGCCAAAATCTGCTTAGTACCATAAAGATGTTTTTTGTAAATGTAGCATTTATAGTTTTCAGGCAAAAAAAAATCAGTCCCTTTTTGAAGTTACGTATTTTTCGTTTTTTGAATTGCGTTAATTGTCAAGAAATAAAGGTGTTAAATTTAAAACTGCTGCCTTTTTTTATTCGTACAAATAAGACTAATGGCGACCAAATGTTTATATTTGGCGAATTTTGAATCCTTCTGTATAATTAAAAATACTATAAATCCCATGTCTAAAACTACATGCGCATTGTTATTAACACTACTATTTACAACCGCTTATGCCCAAACCGCAAAAGAAGTGTTGGACATTACGAAAGATTATGATTTAAAAGAGATCAAAACCCTTGAAAAATATTATACACAAAGAGCACAAATAGAAAGGCACAAAGCCGAAATAGCCGCTAAGGCAAACAACTGGCCGATATACAAAACCAATGCCGATGGATCGGTTGATGAGCTTATGAAGTTGACACGGGATGGTTTTCCGCTTTATTATTCTGTCAGTAATGTCAATGCAGCAGTGTCAACAAGGGCCAATATTTTACAAAATGTATATGGATTATTGGGCGAGAATATGGTAGCAAGGGTTTGGGATGGCGGAAAGGTAAGAGCTTCTCATGATGAGTTTCTTTTTAATAGAGTAACCGTTGTTGATGATACTGCCGGACCAAGCGGAAATAATTTTCACTCGACACACGTAACAGGAACCGTTATTGCGGGCGGCGTTGATCCTGCCGCAATGGGAATGGCGCCTATGGGGTCAGCACGGACTTTTAACTGGACCAATGATGTGGGCGAAGCACTGTCTGAGGTACAAGGAGGTATGTTGTTGTCTAACCATTCATACGGGGTTCCGTCGGCAAATGCACCCGATTGGTACATAGGATCTTATACTGACGAATCCAGAGATTGGGATGTTGTTGCGTATGCATCTCCTTATTATTTGCAGGTGGTTTCTGCTGGCAATAACGGTTTTGATGCTAATCCGAATCCGTCAATTACAGGATTTGATAAACTCACCGGCAATAAAGTATCTAAAAACAATCTTGTGGTAGCCAATGCGCAAGATGCCAATATTAGCAGTACCGGAAATTTGATTTCTGTTGCGATAAATGGTAGCAGCAGCCAAGGACCTTCGGATGATTATAGGATTAAACCAGACATTACGGGCAATGGAACCAATCTTTATTCTTGTTTAGAATCAAGCGATAATGCTTATGGAGTGCTTTCGGGAACGTCAATGGCTTCGCCAAATGTTATGGGAACTTTATTGCTTTTGCAACAATATTATAACAATACCAATCAGCATTTTATGAAAGCGGCTACATTAAAGGCACTTGCTTGTCATACGGCAGATGATGCGGGAACTGTAGGTCCAGATGTTATTTTTGGCTGGGGATTGCTCAATGGTAAAAAAGCGGCAGAAACAATTACGCAAAACGGGTTGTCGTCTTTGATAAATGAAGAAACTTTGCAAGACGGACAAACCTATACAATGACGGTGCATTCAAGTGGGTTAGAGCCACTTCAAGCAACTATAGCGTGGACCGACGTTCCGGGTGAATTGTCCAGTGGTTTTGCAAATGACATGACACCTGTATTGGTTAATGATCTTGACATTCGCATCAAAAAAAATATAGCAACATTTTATCCGTGGCGTTTAAATATAGATGGCGGTGCTGTTGCTATAAATGATGGAGATAACAATGTTGACAACGTCGAAAAAGTCGTTGTAAACAATCCGGTTGGGAATTATACGATAACAGTAACCCATAAAGGAACGTTAGTAAATGGCGCTCAAAATTTCTCACTAGTTGTTACTGGTGCACAATCTAATTTTTCAATAACACCATTGTCACCAGATAAAACAGTATGTAGTAATGAAACCGCCAGTTATACGTTTAATTATACGAGCACCACTTCTGACACTGCAAATTTTTCGGCAATTGGACTACCGGCAGGAGCAATAGCTTCCTTCAATGCTACTTCAGCGTCTTCATCAGGCGTAATTACGATGACCATTTCAAATTTGCAAAATGTTACACCAGGCGCTTATTCGATTGGTTTTAAAGGCACTAATAGCACAGAATCCGAAACAGATAATGTAGGCCTAAGGGTTTTTAACAATACTTTTTCGAACTTGATATTGACATCGCCTTCAAACAATCAAGAAGGTTTATCAACAGCAATACCATTGGTTTGGCAACAAAATGTAAACGCACAGCAGTACCGCATTCAGGTTGCAACCGATAATGCTTTCACGAATCTTATTGTCAACCAACTTACAGACACCAATAATTATACAGTCACAGATTTGCTTCAAGCGACCAGGTATTATTGGAGGGTTTTGCCTAAAAATTTATGTGGCGAAGCAACTTCAAATACCATTTATAGGTTTGATACTGGTTCGCAAAGCTGCGGCAATGTGTTTTCGGCAACAGATTTTTCAAACGCATTTATTGACAATGTAGAAAACTCAGAAGCATCGGTGCCGATTACGGTAACCGGAAATGTCACAGTAGGAAGTATGACTGTCGATTTGAATATTACACATACTTATATTCAAGATTTCACGGTTTATCTTGAAGGCCCGGAAGCCATTGGAAGTCCGCAAATTGTGTTGTTTCAAGAGCCGTGTGGCGATAATGATAACATGAACTGTACCGTGAGCGATAATGGAGTTCCGTTTACTTGTGCTCCTGATCCAGGAATCTCTGGCGTTGTTTTGCCTCTCGAACCGTTGAGTAGCTTTAACAACTTACCTGCTGCCGGTGTGTGGACTTTGCGCGTTTTTGATTCTTATAATGGCGATGGTGGTACAATTAATAGTGTAAACTTGAATTTTTGCAATGTCACCAATGCCAATCTTGGTGTAGAAGATGCATTGATTGCCAAAGTTACCGTCTATCCGAATCCGACAAAAGGCATTGTGAATGTAAGTCTGCCTCAAAATACGACGAATACAATATTGCAGCTTTTCGATATACAAGGAAGAAAAATATTGTCAAAAACAACCAATAATTCGGAAGAGGTTATCAATATAGAAAATCTTCAGGAAGGCGTTTATCTGTTAACAGTCGAAAATGAGCAGTATAAAACGACTAAAAAGATTGTGCTGAATAAGTAATTTAGAAGACAAAATCCAAAGCCAATAGGCAGTACATATTTCGATGTATTGGTTGTTTTTTCTTTTGGCATTGCCTTTATACATGAAGTATTTCTTCATCAATAAGCAAATCTTCCCGTCGCATCCGCAGAAAAATCTGTGCCACGGCAATAACATCTCTTTCGCAGTAAGTGATAATGCGGTCGATGTCTTTCTCTACATAAAAAACATGGCCAACCTGACTGCCGTCGATATCGCCTTTTGAGGAAGGAATGCCAAGAACTTTAGTCAGTAGTTTTAGCGAAGTGAAATGTTTATAATCGCCAAATTTCCACAATTCTAAAGTATCTAGGTGCGGAATTTCCCAAGGTTTTTTTCCGAAGAGATTTAGTTTTTCAGGTAATTTCACCTGATTAATAATCATGCGCCTTGCCATAAACGGAATGTCGAATTCCTTGGCGTTGTGCCCGCACAAAACATGTTGTGGTTGATTGAAATGGTTGTTCAGCATGGCGTTGAAATCGGTGAGAATTTTCTTTTCTTCTCCGAAAAATGATGTCACCCTAAAGTTCCGCACATCGCCTTTAATCACAAAATAACCGGCAGAAATGCATACTATTTTCCCGAATTCAGCCCAAATGCCGGCACGGTCATAAAAAGCTTCCGGTGAAAATTCATCGCGGCGTTGGTATTGGGTTTTGAGTTCCCAAAGTTCCTTGGTCTCATCGTCAAGTGTTTTGAAATCTGCTGTTTCCGGAACGGTTTCAATGTCCAGAAACAAGATGTTTGCGAGGTTTAATTTTTCTATCATGGCGTGTATTAAAAGTTACTATTTTGGCGTTGGATTAATTTTGACGGCTTTTTTGCTGACCAAGCATTTTATAAGTTTCATCAAGATATACAAAGAAATCATCGCTATGTGGACTGCCGTTTGTGGAGCGTTTCACCTGACTTCCCAATCGAACGATGATAAGTTTGTCTTTGGGAACCACAATTACATATTGACCCAAATGGCCGCGCATATAAAATATTTTTTTGCCTTTATAATTGCACAGCCACCATCCGTAACCGTACTGTGGTGAATCTTTGAATCTCGGCGTTGTCGATTTTGCGATGAATGTGCTGTCGAGAAGCTGTTGTCCGTTCCATTTACCGTTTTGAAGGTAGAGTTTACCGAATCTGGCAAAGTCCCTGGCGTTGCTTGCAATACAGCAATAGGCTTTTACCAACCCATCTTTGTGATCAGTTTGCCAAAGTGCATCGTGTTCAGCGCCCATTGGCTGCCAGAAATTTTCGGCGACATAATCCGCGAGGTTTACGCCGGTTGCCTTTTCAATAACCATGGCCAGTAATTGCGTATTGCCACTTTTGTATTCGTATTTTTTTCCCGGATCGGAAATGCCTTTCATTTTCAAAATGATTTTTGCTAAATCATTATCGAAATAGGCTTGTGTCGTTACCGAAAATGGGTCGTAATAAGATTCATCCCAGTCAAGTCCGGATGCCATCGAAGACAAATCGCCAACCGTCATTGTTGTTGCTTTTCCCGTTTTGAACTCCGGATAAAAATCGCTAACCAACTGATCAAGGCTTTTTATTTTGCCATCCATTATGGCTTTTCCCAATGCGGCAGAAACAACGCTTTTCGCCATTGAAAACGAGTTTGATTTGGAGTCTTTACTATAACCGTCATAATAACTTTCGTTCCAAACACTGTCATTTTTTATAATGAGGAAAGCAACAGAACTAATTTCTTTGTGCAAAGCTTCCAGTTTTTCGGTTGGTTTCACAGCATTATAATCTTTCGCAACTGCCCATGGTTGTGGATTTTTGCTTTTCGGAATAGTCCTGTTTTCAAAGTATTTATAGTCGTCTAGAAAAGCGGTGGTGTGGCCTTTAAAGTAAACCGTCCGCACTGCGGTGATGAGGTAATCAACGTTAAAAACATACATCAAAAGAATGAGCAAGCTTAGTACAACCACAAAACGAAATAGGAATCTTTTCAGGAATTTCATAAGCTGCTACTGTAATTTAGGTTAAAATAAACTTTGCTGGTTCGTTGGGGTTTCGTGTTCCAACAACCATTTTTTGCGCCACAATCCGCCCGCATATCCGGTCAATGAACCATCGGTTCCAATAACACGATGGCAGGGAACGACTATCCACAGTGGGTTTTTTCCGTTAGCAGAAGCCACTGCGCGAATGGCTTTTACATCGCCTAATTTTTTAGACAAATCAAGATAAGACATTGTTTTTCCGAACGGAATTTCCAGTAATTCTTTCCAGACCTTTTGTTGGAATTCAGTGCCTGACGGATTGAGTTTAAAAGTAAAATTGTGGCGTTTTCCTTCGAAATAGTCATGCAATTCTGCAACCGATTTTTTTAGTGATTCGGGAATTTCTATTGAAATTGCTGTAGCTTCACTCATAATGGAAATGACAGCAACGCCGTTTTCATCACCAATAATCTTTGTAATTCCGAGAGGCGAGTTAATGTATGCGGTTTCCATGTTTTAAAGATAACAAAAATTCAAAAAGCAAATTCCAAAATCCAAATAATGTTAAACATCGATTTCTAAAACCGCAACACATTTGAAATTTGGAATTTACTCCTTAACAACGAACCTCAGCAACTATTTCTCCAACGCATACCTTCTGGCCACTTCCGTCCAGTTAATCACATTAAAAAAGGCCTCGATATAATCCGGTCTTCTGTTCTGATAGTTCAAATAATAAGCGTGTTCCCAAACATCCATTCCCAGAATTGGTGTTCCTCCGCAGCCCACTTCCGGCATCAATGGATTGTCTTGGTTCGGAGTGCCACAAACATCTAGCTTGCCACCTTCCTGAACGCAAAGCCAAGCCCATCCCGAGCCGAATTGTGTAGCCCCAGCTTTGGCAAATTTCGCTTTGAATTCCTCAAAACTGCCAAAATCTTTTTCTATCGCAGCCGCCAAATCGCCACTAGGTTTTCCGCCACCGCTTGGCGACATAACCGTCCAAAACAAGTTATGATTATAAAAACCACCACCGTTATTTCTAAGCGCCGCATTTTTCTTGTCAAGATTGATCAAGATGTTTTCAATCGTCAAACCGTCCAGGTCTGTTCCTGCAATCGCAGCATTCAGGTTGGTTGTGTAGGCATTATGATGTTTTGTATGGTGTATTTCCATCGTACGTGCGTCAATGTGTGGTTCGAGCGCATCGTATGCATAAGGTAATTTTGGTAATTCAAAAGCCATGGTATGTTTATTTTTAGTAGTTTATAAATATTTTATTCAAATTTAAACATTTAACTTTGGAAATGGAAATCCTTTTTTGTTATAGTTTTATCAAATTAATTGATTTGAAGCTAATCCCGCTCTCGGCTCAATCTTTTCACCGCTAAAGAAGCGGCAAAAAGGATACTGCCTCCATCGGGGCTAGGCATTCGTTTCCAGAATAAAACTAGGAGACAATCGGCGACAATCAGTAATAATCCGCGTTCGGAAATACCTGACAGCCACCGGCTGTTTTCCTTTTAATTTCAAATGTGTTCATCCATGCAAAGACCATCCTTCTCCATCTACGACGCATCAGCAGGTTCCGGAAAAACCTACGCCCTCGTTAAAGAATACCTTAAAATAATCCTAACGGCATCTAAAAATGATGCTTACCGGAATATTCTTGCAATTACCTTTACGAACAAAGCTGTACACGAAATGAAATCGCGTATCGTCGGCAATTTATCCGAATTTGCCAAAGACGAACCTTCAGAAAAAGCAGCAGCGCTAATGCAGGATTTAACCGTCGAAACCGAAATTTCATTGGCCGGAATAAAAACAAAATCACAGCAAATCATCAAGCACATCATCCACAATTATGCTGCTTTCGACATATCGACCATAGATAAATTTACGCACAAAGTCATTCGCGCTTTTGCCCACGATTTAAATCTACCAATGACTTTTGAAGTCACTTTAGACACCGAAAACCTCTTGACCGAAGCCGTTGATGCCCTTATCGCACAAGCAGGAGAAGATGAAACGTTGACCAAATTGCTCGTCGATTTCACGATGGAGAAAACCGATGACGACAAAAGTTGGGACATTTCCCGCGAAATCCTCGAAACGGGAAGGCTGATTTTGAACGAAAACAACCGAGAAGAAATTACCCATTTTAAAGACAAATCCATTAAAGATTTTCTTGTTATCAAAAAGAAAATTGCCGAAGCCTGCAAAAATCTCGACGCCGAAAATGTGGGTTATGCGCAAAATATGCTTACCATTATTGCGGCAAACGGCATTGACGAAAAATCGTTTTCTCGGGAAACTTTCCCCAATCACATTAAAAGTATTGCAGAAAACAGGTTCAATCCTAAAAATAAAATGTTCTATGAATCGAACGATATTGCCATAAACAAAACAGCCAAAGACCGCGCTATTATTGAAGCTGTTTTACCTGAATTATTATCAATTCTTGTCACCGTCTATAAAAATTTCGAAAAAAAGCATTTTTACGAAGCGTTTTTGAAAAATATCACGCCGCTTTCGCTTTTAAACACCGTTAGCAATGAACTTGCCAAAATCCAACAGGAACAAAACCTGCTTTCAATTGCCGAATTCAACGCTATCATCCACCGTGAAATACAGAACCAACCAGCGCCGTTTATTTATGAAAGATTGGGCGAACGCTACCGTCATTTTTTTATTGACGAGTTTCAGGACACATCGGAAATGCAATGGCAGAACCTGATTCCGTTGATTGACAACGCGCTTTCAGGACAAGATGATTCCGGACAAAAAGGCACGTTGATGATCGTAGGCGACCCAAAACAATCCATTTATCGTTGGCGTGGCGGAAAAGCAGAACAGTTTATAAATCTTTCAAAAGAGGAAAATCCGTTTAATAATCCCGATAAAAAACTGTTTCACCTCGATAAAAATTACCGCAGTTATTCACAAGTAATCGATTTTAACAATGAATTTTTCAAGTTGCTTTCTAACAAATTTGAAAACGCCGATTATAAGGATTTATACGAAAACCATAGCCACCAGAAGGGCAATAGTCAGCAAGGCGGTTATGTAAACATTTCGTTTTTGCCGCCAATTGACACCACAGAAGACAGCGAAGACACTTTGGATAAAACCGATTTGTATGTTTTGGCGACTTTACAGATCATACAAAAAGTGCTTCAGTTGGGCTTCAAATACAAAGACATTGTCATTTTGACCCGCAAGCGCGGACAAGGTATTGCGGTGGCGAATTACCTGACGGAGCAAAATATTCCGTTATTATCTTCAGAAACGTTGATGATCCAAAATGCCACAGAAGTCAGGCTAATCGTTCATGTTTTAAGGTATCTAAAAAATAGTGCCGATCTTGATGCCAAAGCCAATTTCTTGCAATACATCGCCCAAAACATCCAAAATGAATTGCCGGTGCATGATTTTATAGCCAAAGGCATGGAAATGCGCGACGAATCGGAATTTGAACAATGGCTGGTGCTTTTCAGTACAACGACTTCGGAATCGCTGTCATTTAAAAATATCCGCAGAAAGGCGTTATACGAAGCGGTTGAAATTATCATTTCAAAATTTATCCTAAAAACAGATCAAATGCTCCCTTCGGAGGATGGTGGGCACAACGCCTATATCCAGTATTTCCTTGATATCGTCTTAGAACGCGACATTCGCAGTCAAGCCGGTATTTCAGATTTCCTCGACTATTGGGATAAAAATGCCGAGAAATTTAGCATTCCATCGCCCGAGGGCAACGATGCTGTTAGGATTATGACCATCCATAAATCAAAAGGATTGGAATTTCCGGTCGTCATTATGCCATTTGCCGAAGAAGATTACAACCGAAAACCAAAAGACAAATTGTGGCTTAACGCCGACGTAGTTGATTTTGGTTTGCCAAAAGTGCTCATCGATAACAGCAGCGCCGTGGAAGGTTTTGGCGAAGCGGCTTCAGAAGTGTACAACCACAAAAAGCAAGAAGAGTTATTAGATAATATCAATGTTTTGTATGTGGCACTTACGCGTGCTGAAGAGCAATTATACATTATTTCGAATAAAAACCTAAACAAGAGCGGCGATATTGTGCCCAATAACATGTCGGCATTCTTTATGAATTTCTTGGAGCACAAGGGTATTTTCGATGTTGATGTTTCGGAATATGCATTTGGAAATCCCACAAAATTATCTCCAGAAAGTGAAGCGTTAGAAGAAAGTCCGAAAATCCGACCGGTGGCCGCAACGCTCAATCCAAAAAGCATTAAAATAGCGCAACGCGAAGCATTGATGTGGGGCACGCACCAGCAGGAAGCGATTGAATATGGAAATGTGGTGCATGAAATTTTGTCTTTCATAAAAACAAAAGATGATGTGGAAACGGCACTCATAAAAGCCCTCGAAAGCGGCTTAATCAATACAAATCAATTGCAATCAGTTCGCGTTACAATTGACAATATTTTAGACCACGCTGATTTGAAAATTTATTTCTCAGAAGGTAATCAAATTCTGAACGAACAGACGATTATTCAGAAAGAAGGCGGTATCATCAAACCTGACAGAATGGTATTGACGCCGGAAAGCGAAATTTTATTGCTCGATTACAAAACCGGAAGCCATCTTCCGAAATACCAAAAGCAACTCGATGATTACCAATATGCGATCGAAAAAATGAACTATAAAGTCGTTAAAAAAGCGTTGGTGTATATCGGAGAAAATGTAGAAGTGGTACATTTGTAGTCGAAAGTCGAAAGTCGAAAGACCAATACCAAGAACCTAACACCAAAAACCTAACACCCAAAATATGTACGGAAAAATCAAACAACACCTGCAAAGTGAGCTGCAGGCTATCGAAGACAACGGCATTTTCAAAAAAGAGCGTATCATCACTTCACCACAGGGAGCAGAAATCACCATTTCGACAGGTGAAACTGTTTTGAACTTTTGTGCAAACAATTATCTCGGATTGTCCTCACATCCGGAAGTGGTGCAAGCGGCGAAAGATGCTTTGGATACGCATGGCTTCGGAATGTCGTCAGTGCGTTTTATCTGCGGCACTCAAGACATTCACAAAACACTAGAGCAAAAAATCGCCGAATTTTACGGCACAGAAGACACCATATTATATGCTGCAGCTTTTGATGCCAACGGTGGGGTTTTCGAACCGTTATTCAACGAAAACGATGCAATTATATCCGACAGTCTTAACCATGCTTCGATTATCGATGGTGTTCGTTTGTGCAAAGCCGCACGTTATCGCTACGAAAACAGCAATATGAAAGACCTCGAGCAGCAGCTCATTAAGGCCAACGAAGCCGGTGCGCGGTTTAAAATTATCGTTACCGACGGCGTTTTTTCTATGGACGGTGTTGTAGCGCCTTTGGATAAAATTTGTGATCTCGCCGATAAATACGATGCGATGGTCATGGTGGACGAATGCCATGCTGCAGGATTCATAGGTGCGACCGGAAAAGGCACGCTTGAAGCAAAAGGTGTAATGGGACGCGTTGATATCATAACTGGAACACTCGGAAAAGCGCTAGGTGGTGCGATGGGCGGATATACAACAGGAAAGAAAGAAATAATTGAATTGCTGCGCCAACGTTCCAGACCCTATTTGTTTTCCAATTCGTTGGCACCGGCAATTGTGGGTGCGTCGATTAAGGTTTTTGAACTCTTACAAAAAGACACTTCTTTGCGCGATAAATTGGAATGGAATACGAATTACTTCAAAGAAGGCATGAAAAAAGCGGGTTTTGACATTGTTGAAGGTGATTCTGCCATAGTTCCGGTCATGTTATACGATGCAAAATTGTCGCAAACCATGGCCAATGAGCTTTTAAAAAAGGGAATTTATGTAATTGGATTCTTTTTCCCCGTGGTCCCAAAAGAAAAAGCAAGGATACGTGTTCAACTCTCTGCGGCACATTCTAAAGCACACTTAGATAAGGCAATAGCGGCTTTTGTCGAAGTTGGAAACATGCTAAATGTTATAAAAAATCCTTGATTTAAGGTTAAAAAAAATTAAAAATTTTAACTAATTCTTTGTATTTCGTTAAATCCGTCATACTTTTGCAGACAATAACATATTGTAATCAAATTAAATCAAGTATGAAAAATCTTAACAAATTATTTATTGCTGTTTGCTTGTTTGTTGGACTGGCTTCGCAAGCACAAGACAGCGACAATCCATGGGCGTTGAGCTTTGGTGTTAATGCCGTCGATACCAGAACAAGCGCAGGAGATGACAATTTTCCAGCTCATTTTGACCAAATGTTCAAAGTAAAAGACAACTGGAACATTCTTCCATCATTGTCTTTCGTAAATGTTAGCCGCTATATGGGTGGTGGTTTTACTTTTGGTGTTACAGGATCTGTAAACAAGATTACTAAATTTGTAAGCCGTTCTGAGGCGAATCCTAAAGATTTCGTTACCACTAATCCTGGTGACCTTGCTTATTATGGAGTAGATGGAGTTGTTAAATATAGCTTCATGAACCTTATCGGTTCAAAAGTAATCGATCCATCCTTACACATTGGAGGTGGTTACACTTGGATTGGCGACTATGATCAAGGAACTTTTAATGCTGGTGGTGGACTTACTTTTTGGTTTACAGAAACCGTAGGTTTTTCATTACAGACTACTTACAAAAAAGCTTTTGCTGACGATACTAGGGCTAATTTCCCTTCTCACTTCCAGCATTTTGCAGGTCTTACTTTCAAATTTGGCGGTAAAGATACAGACGGTGATGGAATATATGACAAAGACGATGCTTGTCCAGAAGCAGCAGGTCCAAAAGAATTGAAAGGTTGCCCTGATACAGACGGCGACGGCGTTCTTGACAAAGATGATTCTTGTGTTGACGTTGTAGGTTTAGCTGAATTTCAAGGCTGTCCTGATACAGACAAAGATGGTATTACTGATGCAGCTGATGCTTGTCCGGATGTTGCTGGTTTAAAAGCTTTCCAAGGCTGCCCTGATACAGACGGTGACGGAACACAAGACAAAAATGACAAATGTGTTACGACTGCAGGTCCTAAAGAAAATGCAGGTTGCCCTTGGCCAGACACTGACGGTGATTCAGTTTTAGACAAAGACGATAAATGTCCTACTGTAAAAGGTACTGTTGCTAACAACGGTTGTCCTGAAATTTCTGAAGAGCAAATCAACAAATTGAACGCTTATGCTAAAACAATTTTGTTCAACAGCGGTAAATCTTCATTCCAAGAGCAAACTTTCCCTGTGTTGCAATCTATTGCTGCTATTTTGACAGAATATCCGTCTTCAAAATTCAGCATCGAAGGACATACAGATAGCGATGGTAAAGATGCAATGAACCAAAAATTATCTGAAGACAGAGCAGCAGCAGTGAAAAACTACCTAATTGAAAAAGGTATTGCCGCTTCAAGATTGTCTTCTGCAGGTTTCGGAGAAACTAAACCAATCGACAGCAACAAAACGAAAGCTGGTAAAGCTAACAACCGTAGAGTTGAAGTGAAATTGATTAAATAATTTCCACCAAAATAATTATAGAAACGCCTCGATTTATCGGGGCGTTTTTTTTATTTTTATAACATGACAAATGTTTCTTTTTTAGACAAAACGGCAAGGGTTTTAATTGAAAATTATTCAGAAACATTATCCGACACAATAGTAGTATTGCCCAACAAACGCGCCCGAATTTTCCTGATTGAAGCGCTAAAAAAACAAGTTACCCATAATGTCCTTGCACCGCAAATCATCAGTATTGAAGATTTTATCCAGGAAATTTCCGGCATACGAAACGTAGATCCGATTGAATTACTATTCGAGTTTTACGAGGTATATTTATTGGTCACCGAAAAAACACAGCAGCAAACTTTTGAACTTTTCGCCAATTGGGCCAAAACCTTATTGCAAGATTTTAATGAAATTGATCGCTATTTGCTGGAACCATCACATGTACTATCCTATCTAAAAGATATCGAAGACATCAAAAAATGGGGCATCGAAGTCGAAAATAAAACAAAACTGCTCGAAAACTATATCGACTTTTGGAAATTACTACCGCTTTACTACGAGTCGTTTTACAATCATTTGCTACAAAAAGGCGTTGGTTATCAAGGTCTTATATACCGAGAAGCCGTTAACAACCTCAATCATTTTTCAGAATCCATTAGCGGGAAGCAATTTTTATTCGCCGGATTTAACGCGTTAAACGCTTCCGAAGAAAGAATAGTTCAGCACCTAATGGCAACTGGTCACGCACAAATTTTATGGGATGCCGACCAAAGCTTCCTCAATGATCCCTTCCACGACGCTTGCCTTTTCATAAGGCGTTTTAAAGACCAATGGAAGCATTATAAAAGCAACCCGTTCGAATGGATTGTCAACGATTTTGCTGAGGCGAAAAACATAAGCGTTATCGGCACACCAAAAAGTGTCGGGCAGGCCAAGATCGCTGGCAGTATCCTCGAAAAAATCATCAATGAAAATCCGGCACAAAATCTGGATAAAGTAGCCGTGGTTTTAGGTGAAGAGAACCTGTTGGTGCCACTTTTATATGCATTGCCCGAAACCATCGGTAGTCTGAACATTACAATGGGTTATCCGGCGCGAAACAATCCGGCACAAATTCTTATTACCAAGCTCTTTAAAGCACACACCAACGCATCGTCCAGAAGCAGTTATGTTTTTTATTATAAAGATGTGCTCGATGTTTTAACACATCCGTTGGTTGAACCTTATGCAGGCGCTACAAGTTTAGTGTACACCATCAATCGCAACAATTATACTTTTCTTACGCATAAAAAATTGTTGGAATTGCATCCAAATCCAAACAGCATGTTTACCGCTTTATTCCAAAAATGGGAAAATGGCTCAATGGAAGTATTGTCTACTATATCAAACTTGCTGCTCACCATCAAAAGCAATTTGGGCAATGATTCTGAAGAAGAAAAAATCACCAAAGCCTTCGTTTTTTCAATATTCAAAACTATCAACAAACTGATCAATTACTATTCGCAGCACGATCACATCGACAAAATCGAAACACTTTATGCGATTTACAAACAAGTCATCGACCTTGCGGAGGTGTCTTTTGAAGGAGAACCGTTAACTGGATTACAAATTATGGGTGTGCTCGAAAGTCGTGTGCTGGATTTTGAAACCGTCATAGTAACGTCGATGAATGAAGGCAAATTTCCTGCCGGAAAATCAATGAATTCGTTTATTCCGTATGATGTGAAACGCGAATTGGGATTGCCGACTTTCAAGGAGAAAGATGCCATTTATACTTATCATTTTTATCATTTATTGCAACGCGCCAAGAACATTTATCTGCTGTATAATACCGAAAGCGAAGGACTTGATGCGGGAGAAAAAAGCCGTTTCATTACACAACTCGAAGTAGAAAAACAGCAAAATCATACCATCACACACGAAATTTATAATCCAAATCTACCGGAAACTGCCTACCGACCGATGGTAATCCCTAAGTCAGAAACCGTCATGATGCGACTGCGTGAAATTGCCGAAAAAGGGTTTTCACCATCAGCATTAACAAGTTATATCCGCAATCCAATTGATTTTTATTTCCAGAAGATTTTGCGCATCAGCGATGTCGAAGAAGTTGAAGAAAACATCGCACTCAATACTTTGGGAACAATCATTCACGAATCGCTTCGGGTTTTGTTGGAGTCGTTTATCGGGAAATTTTTATCAGAAGCCGCTATCGAAAGTTGTTTTAAATCGATGGACGCTGCGGTTTTAGAACAATTTAGGGTTTTTTATAAAGAAGGTGAAATCAAAAAAGGCCGTAATTTATTGGCATTTGAAGTCGCCAAACGCAATGTTTCTAATTTTTTAAAAGTCGAATTAGAAAACATAAAAAACGGAGATTCGGTAAAAATACTTGCTTTGGAACAGCGTTTTGAACAAATTTTAGAGCATCCAAATCTGCCATTTCCGGTTAAAATCGGTGGTTCTGTTGACAGAATCGAAGAGCGCAACGGCATAATTCGCATTATCGATTACAAATCCGGACGCGTGGATGCAGCGAATGTCAGCCTGAAATCCTGGAGTGGCCTTACATCCGACATCAAAAACGATAAAATTATCCAGGTGTTGGCATATGCTTTTATTTATGAAGAGCATGCCAAAGAACAATCTGTAGAAGCGGGAATTATTTCGTTTAAAAATATGAAATCGGGATTTTTACCGTTTAATTATAAGGAAGAAAAAGAGAAAAAAACCATTATAGATAAGCATGTCCTTTCGGAATATCTGGAACAGATTGTTTTGTTGCTTAAAGAGATTTTGGATGCTGAGGTGCCGTTTACGGAAAAAGTATGATTGTAATACAAAAGGTACAAAAGAAAAGTAAGGATATTTAGGAAGAAGTTTTTTAATACAAAGCTTATGTTTTTTGAAAAAAATATTAAAACAAATCAAACATCAGGAAAACCGCCAACATATTCGCCTTCTTCAAAACCACACTACCGGTGAATCTTGCCGTCAGTTTGTGCGGATTTTTATTCGGTAGTTTTTCACTTGTATTTGTTTTATTCCTGACTTTAGGTTTCGCTTCGAGTCTTGCAATCATTGAAGTTCGCAACAAAAATCACTACTTTTTTTACTTCAATAACGGTATCACAAAGCTTCAATTGTGGGTTTTTGCTTATCTGATGAGCGTGACATTTGCCATTACCGCAAGCGTATTAATCGTCCTAATACAGCATTTATTTTGAAGCCACATATTTTAGAAGCCGACAGTATTCAAAAGCGTTTTGGAGAGAAAACAGTCGTTTCAGATATTTATTTGAAATGCCAAACCGGGGAAATTCTTGGTCTTTTGGGAAGAAACGGTTCTGGAAAATCAACGTTGCTAAAAATCATATTTGGGATTGTCGCAGCAGACAATAAATTCATCAGAATTGATGGTGTTGTGAAACAAACGACTGCTGCTTTGTTTGGCGAAGTAAGTTACTTGCACCAAGATAATTTTATTCCCGATAATTTTTGGGTTCAAAAAGCGATTTCGCTTTCGGTTGACAAGCAAAAATTAGCAGATTTTTATGCTGATGAAATGATTACGTCCATAAAAAACAAGAAAGTCAGTCATCTTTCCGGAGGCGAAAAGCGCTATCTCGAAATAAAACTGATACTTTTTAGCGATTCGAAATTTGCTTTGCTGGACGAACCATACAACGGTCTTTCACCAGTCATGTCCGAAAAGGTCAACACATTAATTGTGGCAAATACAACACAAAAAGGCATGATCATCACTGATCATAATTATAACAACGTCATCCAAATCGCCACAAAATTAATTTTGATGAAAGACGGCAAAGCCCATCACCTAAAAGATAAAAAGGAATTGATTGAGAAAGGATATTTACTGGATGGGATGCTCTAAATTTTCTTCAAAAACACTTCGAGGTTTTTCAAAAGCTGCTGCCTGTTTTCAATCGGCGACATGTGACCATCAGAAAAAGTAACCAATTGCACATCGGTATTTTCAATCTGCTCGAGGTTCTCTTCGTAATTTAAAACGGGATCTTTTTTGCCTAAAACCAGTAAAATTGGATAGGTTGCAAAATGCAACAACACTTCGCGGTCTTTCCTGATTTTCATGCCTTCGAGTGAAGCTACGATGCCTTGCAAAGGTGTTTTCAAGGCTTCAAGTTTGACGTTTTCGATGGCATTCGCGAGTCGTTCTCGGTTGTCTTCACTGAACAAATTGGCGATTGACAACCGTACAAAATTCGTATAATTCTGTTTCACCGCTTTAATCGCCCGATCGCGATTGGTCTTGCGTTCGTCGCTGTCGGCGATGGATGTGGAGTTGATCAAAGCGATTCCTTTTACTGCTTCCGGATACAATTCGGCGAAAGCCAGGGCCACATAACCACCCATGGAATGTCCGGCTAAAACTGCTTTTCTGACGCGCAATTCACTTAAAATAGCATGAACGGCATCTGCATTGTCTTCCATCGTTTGCACGTAACCCATAGGTTCTGTTTGCCCGTGGCCGAGCAAATCAATGCAGATAACGCGATTTTTTTTTGAGAGTTCCGGAACAAAATTTTCCCACATTGTACTGTTTTCGAGAAAACCGTGAAGCAACACAACAGCAGTTCCTTTTCCGGTATCGGAATAGGCGATGCGCGTGTTTTTGTGGGTGAGAAAATTCAAGGTAAGAAGATTAAAGTTTAAGGTTTAAGGTTATGTTTTAACTTTAAACCTTACGCCAAATTATGCATGCATCAAAGTTTCAATTTCCTCAATCTCAATTGGGATATTGCGCATCAAGTTAAACGGTTCGCCTTGTTCCTGAACGACAACATTGTCTTCAAGCCGAATCCCGAAACCTTCTGCCGGAATGTAAATACCAGGTTCAACGGTAAAGACCATATTGGCTTTCATCGGTTCGTGCAACAAGCCGTAGTCGTGTGTGTCAAGCCCCATGTGGTGGGATGTCCCATGCATGAAATATTTTTTGTATGCTGGCCAATCCGGATTTTCATTTTGTACATCGGCTTTGTCGATCAAGCCTAAACCGAGCAATTCAGAAGTCATCAATTTGCCCACTTCAACATGATATTGTTTCCATAAAGCGCCGGGCGTTAGCATTTTTGTAGCTTCATTTTTCACGCGCAAAACGGCGTTGTAAACTGCTTTCTGCCTGTCGGAATACTTTCCGGAAACGGGAATCGTACGCGACAAATCACTTGAGTAATTGGCATATTCTGCCGCCACGTCGAGCAAAATCAAATCACCGGCTTTGCATTGTTGGTTATTTTCGATGTAATGCAAAACATTCGCATTATTACCTGATGCAATGATTGGCGTATAAGCAAATCCTTTGGAACGGTTGCGGATGAATTCGTGGATCAGTTCCGCTTCGATTTCGTATTCGGTTACATTGGGTTTTACGAAAGCCAAAAGTCGGCGAAAACCTTTTTCGGTAATATTACACGCATTCTGAATGAGATCGATTTCTTCGCTTTCTTTTATGGATCGAATTCTTTGAAGTATCGGATTGCTTTTTGCGACAGTGTGTGCAGGATATTTTTCCTTCCACCATTTTACAAAACGATCTTCACGGGTTTCCGTTTCAACAGCCGCACGGTAATGCTCATTGGTGTTGATGTACATCGTTTCAGAATACGTCATCATTTCGTTTAGGATCTTATGAAAATCCTGAAGCCAATAAACGGTTTTGATGCCAGAAACCTCAAAAGCACGGTCTTTGGTGAGTTTTTCGCCTTCCCAAACCGCAATATGTTCGCTGGTTTCTTTCAGAAAAAGCATTTCACGCTGGTGCTCGTATGGTGCGTCGGGAAAAAGCAATAAAATACTTTCTTCTTGGTCAACACCCGAAAGATAAAAGATGTCACGGTGTTGTGCAAAGGGCAAAGTACTGTCGGCAGAAACCGGATAAATATCGTTGGAATTGAAAACCGCCAAGCTATTGGGCTTCATTTGTGCGGTGAATTTTGCGCGATTTTTTATGAATAAGTTACGGTCAATTTGGTGGTATTTCATTTTTTTTGAATTGCTGAATGACAAAGTTACAAAGTTTCAAAGGAAAAAAACGGGCACGAATGTATAAACGTAGCGAAATACGAAAAGATTTCTAAAAGTTTATATGAATTGACCATGCCAAAAAAGTACATGTAGCAAATTGTTGTTAAAGCGAATGTAAAAAAGATTTGCATACCAAAATGTTTTTTATCTTTCGGTCATAAATCCATCACAATGAGAAAAGTATGTCTTTTGTTTGTCCTGTTTTTTGCCCATTCAGGAATTGCCCAAACCAAGCTAATTTCGTTTAAAAGCCATAGCGGTAATTTGAAAAATTTTAGGATTGCTGTTGAAAATAATCTGTTTGATATTGGCGCGTCAAATTTTGGAAATCCGCAGGAAGATTATTATCCGGTACTTGATTCGGTTATATTTCTTTCAAAGGATAAGTCAGTTTTTGTTTTCCAGCGTTTCGGGAAGTTAAATAAAGATACTTTGAGTTTACCGCTTTTGGCGAAAAGGCATTCGCTTGACAGCATAAAGCCCTTACTGAAAAACTATTATCGATATTCGCGCGATACAAAAGACATCAAATTTGTTGGGTTTGACAACAACATTGCCGCATATAAAAAGGAGTCAAAGAAAGAAGAAAAACAAGCCATAAAAGCGACGAGAAAACAACAAAAAAATTTAAAGCAGGAAAGGAAAAAATCAAAACAGCAAGCCATTCCGTTCGTTCCTGCAAACAATAAACCTTCCAAAAGCGTATTGCTGCTGCTGCTTTTTGCTTTGTCATCAATAGTCGTTTACTTTAGCTGGAAGCTCAATCGGTTTAAACAGATGGCTGTCTGATGCAGCAATTTGGTGCAAAAGTCCTTTCGTTTTTCTTCCTCGGCGTGATTATTTTTGTGCCGCTGCCATTTCTCGGAATTCCGTTTCAGTTGGACATTACCCAACTTTTATTTTCAAAACCGGTCACTTTATTACAGCAGCATTTTTTTGAAGATGCGCTGTTGTTTGTTTATTTTTCGTCAGACACGATTGCGCTCAATTTGCTCTTGGTGTTGCTGTTTTTGCTATCGATTTTGTTGGTTTTGGTAGTGTATGCATTCAAAATTAAAACGGAAAAACTAATTTACTTCGCGAGGATTTCGGTGGTTTATTACCTCATTTTTATTTTGCTCAAATACGGTTTCGACAAGATTTTTCTGCAGCAATTTTATCAGCCTGAACCTAATATTTTATATGCTGAATTCGGAAAACTGTCGAAAGATATTTTGTATTGGAGCACGATGGGTCTATCGCCAACATTTTCTATCGTAACTGGAATTATCGAAGTTTTGGTTGCGGTTTTACTGATTTTTAAGCGAACAAGAGCCGTCGGATTATTACTTTCGATTTTGGTTTTAGCAAATATTGTACTGATTAATTTTGCCTTTGATATTTCGGTGAAGACTTTTTCGTGCTTGCTTTTGGGTGCTTCAATATTTGCAATTTTTCTTTATTTAAAGGCTATTTGGAGTTTTTTTATACTTCAAAAATCTGCTGAATTGCATGATAAAGATGTCCAAATTATTAAAATCCCGCATTTCAAAATAGGCGTTAAGTTTTTTGCTATTAGCATTTTTCTTTTGCAGATTTTATATCCGTATTTGTTTGACAAAAAAGAGCCAAATCAGAATTTGTTATCCGGCGCTTATGAAGTTATAACAATAATTAAAGACGGCGACACGCTTTCAAAAGAAGCTTTTCCGGTAAAGCGGATTTTCTTCAGCAAGAAAGCCTATCTGGTTTTTGAAAGTAACGAAGGTATAATGAAGGATTATTTCGTTAAACTTGACACAGGAAAACAACTCGAGACGTTCAATTATAATCTTCAAAAAAACAAAATGGCTTATGATTATGACGAAAAAGACAGTATTCTTTCAATAGAATTCGAGGATAAAAATCATTTTAAAATCAAGGCAAAAGCGATGAAATTTAAAAAATTGCCCGCACTTCAGGATGATTTTCATTTTACTATTGACGGAATCAAATAACATTTTTTGCTCTCGAAGCGTCGGGAGCAAAAAATGTTATATTTACTCAGCCCATTTATAATACCGCGCACCCATCAAATTCGGAATTTCCTTTTCTATGCGCTCTAAAACCCATTCGTTTTTGGGCGCTGAAATGCTTCGATGCTGTTCTTTTTTATGCAATTTTTCATACGTTTCAAAGTCAATTTCGTGGCTCTGGCCCAACGTTTCGAAAAGGTTTACAGATGCCATTGCCGTTTTCCATTGGGGTTGAATTTCGCCTTCAAACACTTTTGATTTGGAACCGCTTCCATAAGCTAAAAAGCCAAACTTGAATCCGGAAATTTCCGTATTTGTATCATGAAAATGTGCCAATGTTGACAACAATCCCATAAAAATAGAACCTGTGTACAAATTTCCAATCAATGAAGATGCCAATTCTGCGGGCATTAATTTCTCGTTCACGAACAACCGATAAGCATCGGATTTGGCGGTTTCTTTTAATTTGTTTTGGTATTCGACAGCGTCTTCGTTTCCGGACAGCGTTTTTTCTTCTGCGTCGAGCGTATAAATTTCAGACAACATTCTTCTGCCTTGAAAAGAATAAGGCAAGTGCATGATGATGCTGCTCCACGAAGTATAAACGGTGTCGGTCGCGCCTTTTAGTTTTTTAAATTGAAAATAAGCATTTCGAGTTCGATCCATATAACATTGGTTTGAATACTGTCCGTCAAAAACCGGTTGGTCTTTATGGATTTCTATTTCGGCTTCGCGATTTCCTAACCAGTTGTCATTATTTTCGTTTCCTGTAATTTCAGATTTTTGCACTTTGCGATAAGGTTTGAAGAAATCAAAAAGCCCTTTGGTGTCTGTCGCCCATTCTTCCGCGAAAGCGATAATTCTAGGATTTGCCGCAATTAACATTGCTAATGCGCCTGCGCCTTGCGTATATTCGCCAGTAGACTCAAGGTCATATTTGGCGAAATCGGTCGTAACAACAATTGCTTTTTTGGTCGGATTTAACTTGACGAAATCGAGGCAATTTTGCATAGCATCAACACCACCGATACAAGCGAACGTAAAATCGACGACGTCGCAACTGCTTAGCGTATCAACACCGAATTTTTCTTCCATTAAAGCAATTAAAAACGACGCAATTGGTTTTGAACTGTCGATACTGCTTTCGGTTCCGACATAAATTCTGGCAACTTCGCTTAAATTGATGTTGTTGTCGAGAATCAGTTTTGTCAAGGCATTTGCGCCGAAAACCACCGTGTCCTGGTGTGTGTCTGGCAAAGTCATTTTCAACAGCCCGAGTCCTTTTTCAAGTTTTTCGGGTTCAATATTTCTGGCATGTGCCAAAGTTTTTATGGGTAAGTGTATTTTGGCAACATCAAAAGCGATGGCGTCGATTCCTGTTTTTGTCATTTGATTTAATTTCTAAGGCAATAAAATTACGGCGATACGATTTTAGAAAATTATTTTTTATGCAAAAAATCATTACAATTGCTCATTTTTACGGAATTGATAAATTAAAATGTAAAAATTTAAAATTCCGTAAAAACTTTGTTTAACGCTGAAATTTTAAAGTTGCTTTGTGTTCGCATAATTCCATACGATAAGCATTAAACAAGATGCTTTTCGCGCCATTTAAATTCATTATAAATAAGCGCAAAATGATTGTGCAATATGCCAAATAGCTGTATTTTTGTATTGTTTTTAAAATAAAATCTTCGAACTCTTATGGCACAATCTGCACTATTGAAATCGTCCATTATGAAAAAGGTGGCGATGGCACTTTCGGGACTTTTCCTCATTTCCTTTTTAGCGCTGCATGTTTCCCTTAACCTTGTTTCTGTTTTTAGCGCCGATGCATTCAACGCCGCTTCGCATTTTATGGGATATAATCCTGTGGTGCAGTTTGTGATGCAGCCTATTTTGGCTTTCGGTGTGGTTTTTCACTTCTTGATGGGATTTGTGTTAACGTACCGGAATAATGTGGCAAGGCCTATTGGTTATGCCAAATACAATGGTGCTGCGAATGCTTCGTGGGCATCAAGAAATATGATCATTTCCGGATTGGTGGTTTTGGCATTTTTAGGATTGCACTTTTATGATTTTTGGTTCCCAGAAATCGCTTCAAAATACATCCATGGCGATTTGCCTGATGCAACAAGATATTATCCGGAATTGGTTGCCAAATTCCATAGTCAAGTTCGCACAGGATTATACTGTATTTCATTCTTACTATTGGCTTTTCATCTTTGGCATGGCTTCGGTTCATCGATGCAATCTGTCGGAATGAACAACAAATATTCAAGATTCTTAAATAAAGTAGGCTACGGATTTGCGGTCGTTGTACCGGCATTGTTCATCGTGGTTGCATTATTTCATCATTTCAATAATTAATTATCAATTATAATGGCATTAGATTCAAAAATTCCGGCTGGCCCGATTTCGGACAAATGGACAGATTATAAAGATCATATTAATTTGGTAAACCCTGCCAACAAGCGTAACATCGACATTATTGTCGTTGGAACAGGTCTTGCCGGAGGTTCTGCTGCTGCGACTTTAGCAGAATTGGGCTATAACGTAAAAGCTTTCTGTTTCCAGGATTCTCCACGTCGCGCGCATTCGATTGCCGCTCAAGGTGGCATCAACGCAGCGAAGAATTATATGGGCGATGGCGACTCGACTTTCAGATTGTTTTACGACACCGTGAAAGGCGGCGATTATCGCGCAAGAGAAGCGAATGTGCACCGTTTGGCGGAAGTATCAGCCAATATCATTGACCAATGTGTGGCACAAGGTGTTCCGTTGGCACGTGAATATGGCGGGTTATTAGACAACCGTTCGTTTGGAGGTACTTTGGTTTCGCGTACTTTTTATGCAAAAGGACAAACCGGACAACAATTGCTTTTAGGCGCCTATTCTGCGATGAACCGTCAAATTGGTCGTGGCAAAATCAAGATGCACCACCGCCACGAAATGTTGGATCTGGTCATCGTTAACGGAAAAGCCAGAGGCATCATCGCAAGAAATTTAATCACAGGAGACATTGAAAGACATTCGGCACACGCTGTTGTCATTGCATCAGGTGGTTACGGAAATGTGTTTTTCCTTTCTACCAATGCGATGGGAAGCAACGCCACTGCTGCATGGAAAATTCATAAAAAAGGCGCTTTTTTTGCCAATCCTTGTTATACTCAGATCCACCCGACCTGTATTCCGGTTTCGGGCGATCACCAGTCTAAACTTACGCTGATGTCGGAATCGTTGAGAAACGACGGCCGTATTTGGGTGCCAAAATCACTCGAAGACGCAAAAGCCATCCGCGAAGGCAAGAAAAAACCAACTGATTTATCGGAAGATGAAAGAGATTATTACCTCGAAAGAAGGTATCCGTCGTTCGGAAACTTAGTGCCGCGTGATATTGCTTCGCGTGCCGCCAAAGAAAGATGTGATGCCGGTTTTGGAGTCAATAAAACAGGTGAAGCAGTCTATCTTGATTTTGCCGCAGCGATAGAGCGTTACGGAAAAGACCAAGCGCGTATCCGTCATTTGGACGAAAATGACAAGGCTTTGGTTCAAAAATTAGGGACTGAAGTCGTTGCGAATAAATACGGGAACTTGTTCCAAATGTACCTGAAAATTGTAGATGAAAATCCATATACAACGCCAATGATGATTTATCCTGCGGTGCATTATACCATGGGTGGTACTTGGGTTGATTATAACTTGATGACTACGATTCCGGGTTGTTTCTCTATCGGGGAATCGAATTTTTCAGATCACGGTGCCAACAGGCTTGGTGCTTCAGCATTGATGCAGGGTTTGGCAGATGGTTATTTCGTTTTACCATATACAATCGGAGATTATCTGGCTCCGGATATCAAAACAGGACCGATTTCTACCGATTTACCTGAGTTCGTTGA
Source organism: Flavobacterium sp. (assembly GCA_029946065.1). Lineage (GTDB taxonomy): Bacteria > Bacteroidota > Bacteroidia > Flavobacteriales > Flavobacteriaceae > Flavobacterium. Next base: position 61,678 of record JAQSDU010000018.1, on the reverse strand, counting down.
AGCCGAGAAAAATGTTCGTGACCAATTGAATAAATTTATCAATAATAAAGGCACACATTCAGTTGACCATTTCCATAAGAAATTGGGAAAAATCATGTGGGACAAAGTCGGAATGGCGCGTAACGCGAAAGGGCTTAACGAAGCCATTAGCGAAATTGCCGAACTTCGCGAAGAATTTTATAAAGATGTAAAAGTGCCGGGTACTTTAGACAGTTTCAATCAGGAATTGGAGAAAGCCATGCGTGTAGCAGATTTCCTTGAATTAGGAGAATTGTTCGCCAAAGATGCTTTACACAGAAATGAATCTTGTGGCGGACACTTCCGTGAAGAATACCAAACACCAGATGGTGAAGCACTTCGTGATGATGATAATTTTGCCTACGTTGCTGCATGGGAATATAAAGGAAAACCAAGCGAGGCCATTTTGCACAAGGAGCAGTTGGTGTTTGATAATGTGAAATTGGTACAAAGAAGTTATAAGTAATTAGGCGAAAGTCGAAAGCGGCAAGTCGAAAGACTTTTCACTTTAGACTTTTCACTTTCAAACTAAATAATATGAAACTTACACTCAAAATATGGCGTCAGAAAAACGCCAAAGACACAGGGAAATTGGTTGATTATCAACTCGATGGCGTGGAGCCGGATATGTCATTCCTTGAAATGCTAGACGTTTTAAACGAAGGTCTTATCAACAAAGGAGACGATCCCGTTTCTTTTGACCATGATTGTCGCGAAGGTATTTGCGGCATGTGTTCTCTTTTCATTAACGGAGAAGCACATGGTCCGGATAGAGGCGTTACAACCTGCCAATTGCACATGAGAATGTTCAAGGACGGCGACACGATTTACATTGAACCTTTCCGCGCAAAAGCATTTCCAGTAATTAAGGATTTGGTGGTCGACAGAAGTTCATTCGACAGAATTCAGCACGCGGGTGGATTTATTTCCGTAAACACTTCTGGAAATACAATCGATGCCAATACAATTCCAATCCCAAAACACGATGCCGATCGTGCGTTTGATGCGGCAACTTGCATCGGATGCGGTGCTTGTGTGGCGACTTGTAAAAACTCCTCAGCAATGCTTTTTGTTTCGGCAAAAGTGTCTCAATTTGCATTACTTCCGCAAGGAAAAATTGAAGCTGCCGATCGTGTCCTCAACATGGTTCGCCAAATGGACGATGAAGGTTTCGGAAATTGCACCAATACAGGCGCTTGCGAAGTAGAATGCCCGAAAGGAATTTCACTTGAAAATATTGCCAGAATGAACCGCGAATATTTATCTGCAAGTTTGAAAGGATAAGATAAATTGACAATAAATAATTGACGATTAACAATTATACGGCTTACAGTTTTGTAAGCCGTTTTTTATACAAAACCTTTTTCAAAAGCCACTCTTACCAATCCGGCACTGTTTTTTACGCCCAATTTCTGAAAGAGATTGCTGCGGTGCGACTCGACTGTTTTCACGCTCAGGAAAATGGTTGCTGCGATTTCTTCGGTAGTATATTCCTTTATTATCAAATCTAGAATTTCTTTTTCACGGCTGGTCAGTTTCGGAATGAAATAAGACGAAGGCGCTGTTTTTCCCAGGGAATCGTTAAGTAACATTTGCTGGATTTTTTGTGGAAGAAATCTTTCGCCAGACAAAACCGTTTTTATCGCTGTGACCATTTCCTTGCGGTCTGTATTTTTGAGCAGATAACCCATTGCGCCGTTTTTGATGATTTGCTTGATAAAAGAAATATCCTCGAAATTAGTCAGCGCAATGATTTTCAGTTCCGGAAATAGCTGCAATAATTCTTTGCATGCCGTGATGCCATTTCCGTCAGGCAGATTAATATCAAGTAGCAAAACCTGTACGTTTTTGTCGAAGCCGTTCATCATATCTTTCACATTGGTAAAAGACTGAATGATGGAAATTTCCTTTTCAGCTTTTAACATCGTGCGAATGCCTTCGATTACAATCGTATGGTCGTCTGTTATGGCTATTTCAATCATCTTTAAGCTGCTTTAAGTCGATGTTTATTGTAAAAGAAGTTCCGGTTTCGCCGCTTTCAATTTCAAGTTGCACATTAAGAAAATGAACTCGCGAATCGATGTTTTTAAGTCCGATGCCATTTTTAACCGCCTTAACATCGAAACCTTTGCCGTTATCTTCAACAGTTATAAAAAGTTCACTTTCGTGGAAATTCATCTGTACCAAAGCGGTCGTCGCTTCGGAATGTTTGGTAATGTTATTAATTAATTCCTGGATGATGCGGTAAATTGCGGTTTCGGCTTTTTGAGGCAATGGTGCTGGATTTCCAAATGATTGAAATTCCAGCACCAAAGGATGTGAACCGTTTATTTTAGTGCAATATTCGCGTACCGTTTCCACTAAACCAAAATCTAAAATCGAGCCCGGCATCAGGTTATGCGAAATACTGCGCACTTGCGAACACGAATTATCAATCATTGCGATGGTTTTCGACAAACTTTCGCGGTCATCGGCGTTGATAATGGAATCCTCCAATCCCGAAAGGCGGTATTTAATTGCCGATAAATCGCCGTTGATACCGTCATGCAATTCCTGTGCAATTCGACGGCGTTCTTTTTCTTCTCCGTCGATTAAAGCTTCCAATTTGGCAATTTCCTGTTCTTGTTTCAGGGCGATAATCTGTTTGTTTTTTATTCTTTGACGCTGACGGAAAACGAGCCAGATTCCGAGTGATAGTAATACCAGAAATAAAATCGCAACTAAGAAATAAGTCGCCTGGTTTTGTTTTTTGAGCAATTGTACTTCGTTTTGTTCCAATTCAATTTGCTGTTGGGCAATTGCTTTGTCTTTTTTCTCGGTTTCATATTGCGTTTGTATGAGTGAGATTTGCTTCAGGAAATTTTCATTCATGATGGAATCTTTCAAATTCATGCTTGCCGCCAGATAATCATAAGCCAGATTTGGGCGGTTCGTCGCGTCGTATGTTTCAGCCAACCTACGGTAGGATTTATAAAGAATTTCCCGTGTTTTTATTTCTTTCGATAATGCGACAGATTGCTCCGCATAGGCTTTGGCTTTTGGATAATTTTTCATTTCGAAATAGAGTCCGGACAAAAGATACAACAAGTCATTCTGTTCTACCTTATGCCCTTTTCCCAAAGTATTGGCAGCTTCATACAGTGAAATTGCTCTGTCGTATTGTTTAATGTGTGTGTAATAATCGCCCAGATTTCTCTTTGAGATAAATTGAACCCGCGGGTCTTCAGACGTTTTCGCAATTTCTTCAGTCTTTGTAAAATTGAGAAATGCTTCTTTTATTTTTCCTTGATTTAAAAGCGTAAGGCCAAGATCTCCATATAACATCGCTGCTTGGTCTTTATTGGTAGGATTTAAAAATTGTAGTGCTTTTTTGAGGTATAAAACCTCCAGTTCCGGGTTTTTAAGCGTTGTGTAAAGCGCTGAGAGATTTTGGTACGACTGGCTTAAAGCTGCGCTGTCTTTAATTGTTTCGAAAATTTTTAAACCGGAAAGGTACAGTTTTACAGCGGTATTATAATCGCCCTTAAATTGATAACTATTGCCCATATTGATGAACGTCATGGCTTCGCCTCTTGTATATTTTGCCGCTTTGCTGTAAGGCTTTGACCTTTCGAAATAATACAACGCCGAATCATAATTGCCGTTGTCATTGTGCACCAAACCACTGTATTGCAATGCTTTGAAAGTACCTATGGCATAATTCGCTTTCAGGCTTAATCGATAGGCATCCCGATAAACTTTTAATGCTTGTTTCGGATTTGATGCCTCAAATTCAAAGGCTTTGTCGAGTAATTCTTTAACGCGTGTCGAATCCTTTTGCGCATGAGAAATTAGAGAATTCAATATAATAAAAAGAAAAATTGCGGCGCGACAATAGCGAATAATCATCAATAGAATGGTTTTGAATGGGTTAAGTTATAAAATTATCAGCACAAATAATGGCCTTGTGCGCCAAATTATTGCTTTAGCATTTTTAACGTAAAAGATTTTCCATCTGTACTTTGTCCTCTTAAGATATAAATGCCGTTAGTCAAATTTAAAATGCCAAGAGTGTTATTGGCATAATGCGCATCAACTCTTTTACCTTCGAGAGTAAAGACTTCAAGTGCTGATAATGGGGTTGTAAAAGTTATGATATCTTTAGCCGGATTTGGATAAAAGGACATTACTGTCTTTTCATAATCTGAAATATCGAGGCTTTCACTTGTTAAAATTCTTGTAAGGTGATTTCTTCCAATCTGGTTGTAGGAAGCAAAATTTCCGGCGACCAATAATTTCCCATCAGCCTGCAATGCGATGTCCGTTACAGTACCGTCTGTGCCAAATGGATTTTGAAAACTAGTGTCTGTACTCCCGTCATTGTTCAACTGCGCGAAACATCTGGCAGTTCCACCGTTAAAAGAACTGAAAGATCCGCCAACCAGAATTTTGCCCGCCGGTGTTGCAAGGATATTCCTTATTGCTGAATTTGAACCGGTTCCGATACCAAAACTGCTGTCTAAACTACCGTCTGAATTGAGTCGCGCAACACGATTCATTGCAGTGCTATTAAAAGTGATAAATGTGCCACCGATTAAGATTTTGCCGTCGGTTTGCATGGCGACAACGTTGACAAAATTGCTCGCGCCGGTTCCGGTGTTAAAAGTTGTATCGAGACTTCCGTTTGCATCCAGTCTGATGATCCTATTCCGCATAAAGTTGTTGTATGCTGTAAAAGCACCTCCTACCAGTATTTTCCCATCAGGCTGCATTTTTATTGAAAAAACAGCATTGTTTGCGCCGGTTCCAACATTAAAGCCTGTGTCGAGCGTACCATTAGCATTAAGTCGAGCTATGCGGTTTATTGAAGTGCCATTATAAGAAGTAAACGTGCCTCCGATCACTATTTTGCCGTCGCTTTGCAGCGTAAAAGTTTCAACAGCACTATTAGCTCCAATTCCCGCATTAAAACCAAAATCTGGCGTTCCATCTGCATTCAGTCGAGCTATGTGATTTGTTGAAGTTCCGTTGTAAGCGGTGAAATCTCCGCCAATCAGAATTTTTCCGTCGGTTTGTACCGCCACGCAATTGATAACGTCGTTAGCACCGGTTCCCGGATTAAAAGTAGTGTCAAGCGTTCCATCGCTAGTAAGTCGCGCGATGTTATTTCTAGAAATGTCGTCGTAGGAATAAAAATCGCCGCCAACTACCATCATTCCATCTGTTTGCATTGCGATGGAATTCACATTGTTACCCACTGATGTACCTGCTGTGAAAGTGGTATCAAGAACGCCATCGGCATTTAATAGCGCGAGGTAATTTCTTGTGATTCCGTTATAAACCCTGAAATTTCCTCCAATCAGAATCTTACCGTCGGGCCGTACGGCAGTAGTTTTAACCGTGCTCGTTATGATTTCGACACCACTTCCGGAGTTAAAGGTTGCATCGAGTGACCCGTCGGGATTTAGCCTGGCCATATTATTGCTTATGATTTCATTATAAGTATCAAAATAGCCTCCAATCAGAATTTTACCATCTGCCTGCACGGTAACTGAAGAAACAACACCATGAGCGCCGTTGCCCGTATTAAAAGCAGCATCAATACTTCCGTCAGGATTAATTCGCGCAACGCGGTTTATAAGTGTATTGTTATAGGTCGTAAAATAGCCTACGATTAAAATTTTTCCGTCAGATTGCATTGTCATGGCCTCGATAGTACCGCCGGCTCCCACACCAAAACTCGAAGTTATATCTAGCGTTCCATCTGCATTTAATAAAGCAATGCGGTCTCTTTCGATATTATTGAAAGTTGTAAAGCTTCCTGCAATGAGTATTTTCCCGTCACTTCTCACAATCATGCACGATATAGAATTGTTGGTTCCTACCAACGGATCAAATTCAGTATCAAGGCTTGCATCGGTGTTTAGCCTAGCTACGTTAACTCGTGGTGTGCCGTTATAAGTTGAAAAATCTCCGCCAATAATGATTTTTCCGTTCGGCTGTACTTCGATAGCATTGACAACCTGATCTGTGCCTATACCCGGATCAAATGTAGTGTCAAGCGTTCCGTCCGGATTCAGCCGTGCGATATTATTCCGTGCAATGCCGTTGTAAGCTGTAAAAAAACCTCCGATTAAGATTTTTCCGTCCGACTGCAGTGTTAAGGCAAGAATATTTGCTCCCGTACCGGTGGCTCCCATTCCGGGGTCAAAAGTCATATCCAGTGAGCCATCAGCATTTAACCTTAGAATATGATTTCTTGCGGTACCCAGAAAAGCATCAAATGATCCTGCCATTAAAATTTTCCCATCAGGTAGCAGGATGATTTTATCGATACTTTTTCCAAACCCGCCGATACCGTTTCCGTAGCCAGAGTCAGAAGAATTAAAAGTCATATCGACACTTCCGGGCTGAGCCGAGGCAATCGCGAAACAGAGCAGTATAAGCAATAGTAATTTTTTCATGGTACTAGTTTTTGATGATTTTCTGCGTGTAAGTATTGCCATCACTTGTAATTTGCAAAAGATACATTCCAGATTGAAGGTTATGGATGTCAACGGCTTTTTGAGCATCGAAATTTTTATTTGTGTAAACGATTCGACCATTCAAATCTGCAATTGATAGTGATACGATTCCATGAGAATTTTCAAAATTGACGTTCAATATTCCGTTTGACGGATTTGGATAGATCGCCAATGATGCGTTGTTGCCATTTTCTGAAATCCCAAGACCACTAATATTCACTTGATTAGATCCGGATATACACGCAGCAACATACGAATACGAAACACTATAATTTCCACTTTCGGTAGCTGTAAAAGTTTGATTGGTTGCGCCATCAATCGGTTCATCGTTCAAAAACCACTGAATGTTTCCATCAAATTCAGGCGAAGCGGTCAATACACTTCCATCGGCAATAATTGTGGGTTGTGGTGCCGTATCAAGTTGTTCCGTAAATTTTGCCAAATACAATCCTCTATTTTCCTGACGAGGCACGCAACTGAAAATAGGTGCTGTATTGTTGTTTAGCTTTCCACCAACATAAAATACACCTAAATTATCTGTTGCTAATGAATTAACATACGAACCAATTGGTCCGCTGGAAAAGGCAAAAGAATTCTGAAAAACACCATTGTAATCTATTTTAGTGACAATAGAATTTCCGTTTAACGGATTGACTGTTGTTGTGCCTAAAGTGACTGGCTGAAAACCAAAGATCTGACCACCACAAAAAACACCGCTTCCGTTGGAATTATTGATAATGCTCCAGCTTTGTATATTACTTGTGGTTGATTTCGCCCAAATTTTATTGCCGTCGGCATCCAATTTTAAAATCCCACCAATTGTACTTCCATCAGTACTTTCACTTACAATCGTATCCGAACCGGCCGTTATTGTGCCAGAAATTTGTACACCCAAATAAATACCGTTGTCATTTCCTACGGCCATAGGAATTACATTTCTGTCCGGATCCCGCAGCCCATCGGTATAAGTTCCCCATACGAAGCCCAAATTTTCAGTAGTTCTGATTGTTAGCATCGCAACATGAAGGAATGAATTGTAGGTAGGAGCTAATACCGTATCTCCATACGTTATCGTTCCTCTTGAGGTGGCAGAAAAAACCAAATCCCCATTGGCTAAAACGCCTGCGCCTCTAAAAAAAACACCGTTGGCTATCGTAATCGAAGTAAAATTATTTGCCGTTAAACTACTAACAAATCCGCCATCAGTATTTAATTTAGAAATTGTCAATGCTCCGGTCTGAAAATAAATATGGTTGTTGGAGAATAAGAGCATTGAAGCTTCTGTGAAATTGTAAAAACTCTCATTATTCTTGGCTTTCCAGATCAGGTTACCATCGGGGTCTAATTTAAAAATGTAATTACGGTTTTCGGTATCGATAATCGTCTGGTTGTTAATTTGAATTTCACCCGTTCCCATAAGTGAACCTAAAACATAAACATTATTATTCTCGCCAACGACCAGGTTAAGCGGCTTAAAATTAGTTCCAATCGGTTTGATATACACAATTGCTCCCAATGCATTAAATTTGTAAAGAAAGATACTTTGTCCGCCGGCAGCTTCAGCCGTTAAACCCTGACATTGCTGTGTGTCATTTGCGCTGTCCATAGTGTATAAATTTCCTTCAGTATCTCTTGCAATTGCAATAGCACCATTGTAACTATTGGCCACGCCTGCATAACCGGCAGTGGAAACCCAATCGAAACGTTGTGCCTCTGCAAAAAAGCCCGATAACAGCAACAATAAAAGTGTAATTTTTTTCATGATAAAGATGTTTTATAAGTTGATTTTTCAGAATACTAAATTCCTAAAAACCAATTCCTTAAAAAACTGTGCATTCCATGTTTTTGAAAACACAGGGAAAACCCTTATATTTTTATTTTTGGGCGTTTCCCTGCGGGTCGGGCTTTCGGCTATATCTTTTCGCTCCTAAAGAAGGAGCAAAAAGGATACCGCCTCTATCCCTAACGCATAAGGATTTCGTCAACAAAAGCGATCGGCTTCAACAGACAGTAAGCCGTAAACTTTTCCTATATTTGAAAAACAAATCAACTACAATGAAATATTTATTTTCACTGCTTTTGCTGTTCCTTTCGACCGCAATTTTCTCCCAAAATTATTCCAAATACGTCAATCCATTTATAGGAACCGGCGGTCACGGACATACTTTTCCAGGGGCAACCTTGCCATTCGGAATGGTGCAATTATCCCCAGATACAAGAATCGACGGCAGCTGGGACGGATGTTCCGGCTATCATTATTCCGACAATGTCATCTACGGATTTTCACATACGCATTTAAACGGAATAGGCGTTTCCGACTTCGGCGATATCATGCTGATGCCAACAATGGGCGAGCCGAATTTGGACAACAAATCGTACGCATCAACATTTTCGCATACCAACGAAAAAGCTTCCGCCGGATTTTATGCCGTAAAATTAGACAAAGACAATATTGATGTGGCGTTAACAGCTTCAACAAGAGTCGGTTTCCACCAATACACTTTCGCCAAATCGGGACAGGCCAATATCATCCTAGATCTAAACCATCGCGATAAATTGTTGATGGGAAATGTCCGCATCATCGATGATAAAACCATCGAAGTCCTGCGCGAAAGCGAAGCCTGGGCACGCGACCAATATGTGTATGCCAGAATCGAATTCAGCGTACCAATGACCATTACAAAAGTGAACAACAATGCTTTTGCACCGGCAAAAACTACCGACAAACAATTTGCTGGGAGTTTACTCGCCATTAGTTTTTCTAAACAAGTCAAAAAAGGCGATAAAATTCTTATTAAAGTGGCACTTTCTCCAACAAGTTTTGAAGGTGCCAACCTAAACAGCTCAGAAATCAAAGACTGGGATTTTGAAAAAGTCAAAAAAGCAGCAGCTACCGCTTGGAACAAAGAACTGTCCAAAATAGAAATTACTTGCAACGACAAAGACAAAAACGCTGTTTTTTACACCGCACTCTACCACACGATGATGCAACCCAACATTGCACAAGATCTCGACGGCAAATACCGTGGGCGTGACAACGAAATTCATACCGCAGAAGGGTTTGATTATTATTCGGTTTTCTCGCTTTGGGACACGTTTCGGGCGGCGCATCCATTGTACACTTTGATTGAAAAAAAACGTACTTCCGATTTCATCAATACGTTCATCAAGCAATACGAACAAGGCGGACGATTGCCGGTTTGGGAACTCGCCTCTAATGAAACGGATTGCATGATTGGCTATCATTCCGTTTCGGTTATTGCCGATGCGATGGCGAAAGGCATTACCGGATTTGATTACGAAAAAGCATTCGAAGCCGCAAAACACAGCGCCATGCTTGATCATCTTGGACTAGATGCTTACAAGAAAAATGGCTTCATTGCTATCGATGATGAACACGAAAGTGTTTCCAAAACACTCGAATATGCTTATGACGATTGGTGTATCGCACGAATGGCGGATCTGTTGCATAAAGACGACGACTATAAGTATTTTATTGCGCGTTCCCAAAACTGGAAAAACATCTTCGATTGGAATGCGGGATTCATGCGCCCAAAGAAAAACGGCGGTTGGGAAAAACCTTTCGACCCGCGTGAAGTAAGCAATAATTTCACAGAAGGTAATTCATGGCAGTATTCGTTTTTTGTGCCACAAGACATTCCGGGAATGATTAAAGCTTATGGCGGAAAGGAAAAATTTGAGGCCAAACTGGACGAAATGTTTGCTGCGCCTTCTGCTACAACTGGTCGTGAACAAGTTGATATTACTGGTCTGATTGGACAATATGCGCATGGGAACGAACCTTCTCACCACATGGCATATTTGTATAATTTTGTAGGGAAACCTGAAAAAACAACTGAAAGAGTACACTTCATTCTCGATAATTTTTATAAAAATGCACCGGACGGACTTATTGGAAACGAAGATTGCGGGCAAATGAGCGCTTGGTATGTTTTAAGCGCGATGGGAATTTATGCCGTTACTCCAGGAAGTGGTGAATGGAGCAAAACATCTCCATATTTTGATGAAGTGAAGGTCCATTTTGAAAATAAAGAAAAGCTTACCATCACCAAAAAAGGAATGAAAGGTTATTTGAAAGAAGTTTTAGCAAAAGCAAAAGAGCAAAGTTTCATGAATCTTCCAATAGTTCCTGTTATCAATGCCGAAAGTAAATCATTCAAAGATAAAATGGCAATTAAATTTTCATCTGCGCTCAAAGCAACAGAAATTTTTTACAGTGTTAATGAAAGTAAGTTCCGCCTTTTTAAAGATGAAGTTGTTTTAGATAAAACATCAAAGGTTTCGTTTTATTCCAACGACGGCTATGGAAAATCTAGCGACACCATCTCCGCCACATTCTTCAAAAAACCCAACAATTACACCATCGACATCAAATCAAAATACAACCGACAATACAATGCCGGCGGGCCAGATGGCTTGATTGACGGTATTTTTGGCTCAGAAAACTGGCGCAAAGGCGACTGGCAAGGCTACCAAAGCCAGGATTTTGAAGCGACAATCGACTTGCAAAAAGAACAGAAGGTAAGTGAAATTTCTGCCAATTTCCTACAGGATTCAAGAGCGTGGATTTTAATGCCAACAAAAGTTGAATTTTACACCTCTACAGACAATCTCAATTTTACTTTAGCAAAAACTATTGAAAACACGCTGGATGCACATATTTCAGACACAAAAATCGTCAATTTTAAAGCGGAAATCAATTCGATAAATGCTAAATTCATCAAAGTCAAAGCCTACAATTACGGCGCTTTACCGGAATGGCACCAAGGTTTCGGCGGCGATGCGTTTATTTTTATCGACGAAATAACCATCAAATAACTATGAAAATTGCCTTAATTCAGACCGTTTTGCAATGGGAAGATGCCGTTGCGAATTGCAATAATTTCGAAATAAAAATCAATTCAATTTCAGAGAAAGTAGATTTGATTGTATTGCCGGAAATGTTCTCCACAGGGTTTTCGATGCAACCGGAAAATTGTGCTGAAACGATGAAAGGTGCCACTGTATCTTGGATGAAATTGGTTGCCGTTAAAGGGAATTTTGCCATCTGCGGCAGCGTAATCATAAAAGAAAATAGTCATTTTTGCAACCGATTTTTGTTTGTTTTTCCGTCAGGAGAAGTGCAATATTATGACAAAAGACATTTGTTTTCACTCGCTGGAGAAGACAAAATCTATAAAAAAGGCGAAACCCGATTGTTGATTGATTACAACGGATTTAAAATCTGTCCGCTTATTTGCTACGATTTACGGTTTCCCGTTTTTTCAAGAAATACAGACCAATTCGATTTGTTGATTTATACCGCCAACTGGCCAAAACCGCGTGTGAATGCTTGGGATATATTATTGAAAGCACGCGCTGTAGAAAATATGTGTTTTGTTGTTGGTGTTAACCGAATTGGAAATGACAGCAACTATCTTGACTATGTAGGCCATTCCCAGATAATAGATTTTATGGGTAATGAAATAATCATTCCAACAGAAAACGAGGGTGTTTTCATCGCCGAAATTACAAAGGAAGAAATGCTTGAAACCCGCCGAAAGTTACCTTTTTTAGAAGATCGTGATCGTTTTGAAATCTTAAATCTTAATTCCTAAGTCCCCAATCCAGGAACTTGACTAGCCTCCTAAATCAAAAGTTTCATCAACATCCCAATTGTTGTGAACATCGAGTGGTTTCGGAAAATAAATGACCTCTTCCGCTTGCCGTTTTTCTAGAAAATCGCCGCTGTCCCACTGCCCGTTTTTATTGGTGTCATAAATAATCCTGACGTAGAATTTATTCGGCTCAAGTCCTTCAAAATTTACTATAGGTTCCGTTTCCGCGTATTCAGTCGCTAATATTTTTCCTTTTTCATCTGTGAGTTCAACGATAACGGGGAATTGTTTTGTGTTTTTGAGTGTAAGCCTTAAATTGCCATATTCAGAAGTGTTTCTGGTACTGAGTTTATAGGTTAGCGTATCGTTACTTTGCTCCATCAAATCGGTCAAAGCACCTGGCATTAAACGGATGGTGTATTTCTCGAGTGGCTCTTTTTTAAAATTGAAATTCAGCTTTTGATTGAATTCGTCGTAATCTGTTGTATAGGCAACCGCCGAAGAATCCTTAGATCTAATACTAATTTTTGTAGGATCAATCGTGACAATCGGCGTAGATGATTTTAGCGAAAACAATTCCCGAAAATGCAAAATCCCGTTTGCACCCGAAATACTCAGCGAATCTTTCTTTTGGTTTTTGGTCTTATAGGTAAATTCTTTACTGTATAAATCTTTGGTTACCGAAATTTTTAACGAGTCCGTTTTTATCGGCTTGTACCAAACTTGAACAGAATCTTTATCGGGAAATTGCGTGACAATGGTCTGCAAAATGTCGGTGCCATTTTTTACTTCAAATTTCGCTTTTGACGGATCTCCTTCATAACCAACCACAACGCGATTTGCTGAAGCCTGATAAGGTTTTACTGCTTTGAATCCGCCTTTTTCAGCAAAAAGTTTCAGTTCGTATTTTGCTGTTGTTGGAATTTCAACTGGCGTGGTATAAAAACCAATTTTATCGCCTTTCGGGTTGAATTTATAATTGTTATTTTCATCTTTTAAAGCCACCAAAAGGTATTTTCCGGCACGGATATTTTCAATTTTCCATGTAGTGACGCTGTCCAACGTATTGGTCACATAACGTGGTTTTTCCTTATAAACAATAGAATCGGTATAAGTGTCGTTCATTTCATACAACATCACTTTTACAAAATTGTCTGTTTCTTTTTCGAGCGCATCTTTTACAGAACCTTCAATCGAAAGTGAATCGATGTAACTGCCCGTAGAAAACACATATTTGAACTGCGAATACGGATTCGACTCGTTATTATCCTGAATACTTTGCCCAAAATTAAAGCTGTAAGTCGTATTAGGTTGTAAAGTATCTTTGATTTTAATGGTAATGATTTTGCTCGCGTTGGTCGGAGAAATTTCCGGTGCCGTATTCATTGGTGGCGAAACTACGAGCTGTTTGTTCACATCTTTGATTTTGACATATTCGTCAAAATATAATTTCACTTCATTTCCTTTAAATTCCGTACTGAAATTCTTGGGTGTACTCATTTCAAGCACAGGTGCGAGGGTGTCTTTTGCACCGCCGGTAATGTTGCCTCTTTTGGCGCAGCCGATCAGAAAAATAGCAAAAAGGATTAAAACAGCACGAAAAGTGGCTTTCAACATGAAACTTGATTTTTACCCCACAAAATAACAATTATATTTAGTGGAAACGAAATGTTTTAAGAAAATTATAGATTAAGCATGAGACATTGCAATCGCTACAATACTGATTTTTGCATTTGGGATTTTCAGCAAGGCCCGTGTACAGTTTTCTAGGGTAGTTCCTGTTGTCAATACGTCATCAATCAACAAGAAATGTTTGCCTTGGTCGCTTTGGTCGAAAACAACATCAAAATCACGTTCTTTCATACTCGTGCGTTCCTGAAAATTTTTCTTCGATTGTGTTTTGGAATAAACACTTTTCATCAGAATTTTATCATTGAATGGAATATCAAGTTTCCGCGAAAGTGCCATTCCGAAAGCATCAACCTGATTGTAACCGCGTTCTTTTAATCGTTTTTTGTGTAACGGTACCGGAATAATAAAATCAATGCTTTTGAAGATTTCAATTTCGGCTAAATCTTCTGCGTACCATGCGCCTAAAATGGTGCCAATTTCTTGTTTACCTTTGTATTTCAGGCTGTGGATGAGGCTTTGCACGATGCCTTTCTTGTGATAAAACAACATCGCCGAAACAAAGGCAACCGGAATGCGCCCGTAAAATTTCTTAAAGCTCTCGTTTTCCGGGTTTAAATGAAACATGGTCAGCGGAATTTCGTGTCGGCAGTCTGTGCAAATTACATTTTCATTGCCGAGCAAAAGTGCTTGGCAACCGGAGCAGACTTTCGGAAAAAATAGGTTGATGAGGTTTTTGAGCATAATTTCGATTTATTTACTTTGCGCCTTTACGAGAGATAAATGTTTTGCTCGCAAAGGCGCGAATCCCGGCGCTTCGGGGTTAAAGATTTAGAGAATCACTTTGGGAGCATTTCAAAATTAAGCAACCCAAAATTCAGTTCATTATGGGAAAACCGTATATTTTCCTAATTCAGCACCAACCATTTATCGCCACGAGTAGTGAATTATTAAGAAAAACTTTTATTTTTGCACCACTATGGCAAAACAGGAAGATTTATTTAAGAATGTAGTTTCGCATGCAAAAGAATACGGATATATTTTTCCGTCGAGCGAAATATACGATGGTCTGAGCGCAGTATACGACTACGCCCAGAACGGAGTGGAATTAAAGAAAAACATCAGGGAATATTGGTGGAAATCGATGGTGCAAATGCACGAAAATATCGTTGGCCTCGACGCGGCGATCTTGATGCATCCAACAACTTGGAAGGCTTCAGGACACGTTGACGCTTTTAACGACCCGCTGATTGATAACAAAGATTCTAAAAAAAGATACCGTGCCGATGTGCTCATCGAGGATTATGCGGAAAAGCTTTTTCAGAAAGCCGAAAAGGAAATCGAAAAAGCAGCAGCCCGTTTCGGAGATTCTTTTGACCGCGAACAATATACAACCACGAATCCGCGTGTGATGGAATACCTTGCTAAAAATAGGGAAATCCTTGAACGAATGGGGCGTTCATTAGGTTCAGGCGATCTCGAAGATGTGAAAGCACTGATCGAAGAGCTCGAAATCGCCGATCCGGATACCGGTTCAAGAAACTGGACGGAAGTGCGTCAATTCAACTTAATGTTCGGAACAAAATTAGGTGCTTCCGCGGATAGCGCTATGGATTTATATTTGCGTCCGGAAACGGCACAGGGGATTTTTGTGAATTTTCTCAATGTACAAAAATCCGGAAGGATGAAAATCCCGTTCGGTATAGCACAAACCGGGAAAGCGTTCCGTAACGAAATCGTAGCACGACAGTTTATTTTCCGTATGCGCGAATTTGAACAGATGGAAATGCAGTTTTTCGTGAAACCTGGAGAAGAGATGAAATGGTACGAATACTGGAAAACGACTCGTTTGAACTGGCATTTGTCACTCGGACTTGGAAGGGAAAATTACCGTTTCCACGACCACGAAAAATTGGCGCACTATGCTAACGCCGCAGCGGATATCGAGTTCAATTTTCCGTTCGGATTTAAGGAATTAGAAGGCATACACTCTAGAACCGATTTCGATTTAAAAGCGCACGAAGAATTCTCAGGCAAGAAAATGCAGTATTTCGATACTGAAGAAAATAAAAATTATACGCCTTATGTTGTTGAAACTTCTGTCGGTTTAGACAGGATGTTTTTGGCAGTTTTTTCGAATTCTTTGAAAGAAGAAACGTTGGAAGACGGCTCGACACGTACGGTTTTGCAATTGCCATCGGTGTTAGCACCAACAAAAGCAGCCGTTTTGCCATTGGTGAAAAAAGACGGTTTGCCGGAAATCGCAAGAAGTATCATCGAAGACCTGAAATGGGATTTCAACATGGCTTATGACGAAAAAGACGCTGTCGGAAGGCGTTACAGAAGACAAGATGCGCTTGGAACACCATTTTGTATTACTGTGGATCACCAAACTTTGGAGGATCAAACTGTGACCATCCGCCACCGTGATTCAATGAAACAAGATCGTGTTGCCATTTCAGATTTGAAGAACATTATTGAAAGTGAAGTTTCGATGAAGAATTGGTTGTTAAAAGCGAAGGTTTAACAAAACGCCAAGCATTGCCATAAAGGCGCAAATACGCATTTATCGTCGTGTATTTGCGCCTTTTGTAATTATAAACCAAAATCAATTTGTGTCTTTGTGTCGCATGGCAAAGCTATTTTTTCTTAACCAAAAATTGCTGCGACATTTCATCGTAAACCGCTAACCAGCTATTCGATTTTCCGTCTTTATCGAAAATTTGTTCCCAAGTGCTTAATGGTTCCCAGATACAAGTGCCTTTTCCTTTTCCGCCATCAGTTTCAAAAGCGATTTTATTGACTTCTTGTTTTAATTGGGAATATTCCACAACAATTACATCTTTGTTATAACGGCGTACCAAATCATTCATATTGTCGCGCAAATCGTCTAAAGTACCATGCCATTTCGGGTAGTAGGACAATCCAATTACGTCAAAATGCGCATCTCTTGCCATAATTCCATCGATATAATCTACGCATTCCGCATTCTGTCCGCCCAAAGCGAGGTGCAGCATAATCGGAATTGTCGGATCAACGGCTTTCACACCTGCGGTTCCCGCATTGAACAATTGCGCCATTAAATCCGGATTGCTCACGTTGCCTTCGGGCCAGACTAAACCATGGTTAATTTCGTTGCCCACCTGCACCATATCCGGCGTTGTGCCTTGCGCTTTTAATTCCGTCATGACTTTTACCGTATAATCATACAGCGCTTTTTTCATATCGTAAAAAGATAAATTTTCCCACGCTTTTGGCTTGAATTGTTTTCCGGGATCGGCCCAAGTATCGCTGTAATGGAAGTCTAAGAGGAATTTTAATCCGAGTGCTTTTATCCTTTTTGCCATCACTTTAGTATGTTCTAGATCGCAGAAACCTTTTCCGGGTGAATAGCCATCTGCATTGGCAGGATCATTAAAAACACGCAATCTGATATAGTTCATGCCGTGGTCTTTTAAGATTTGTATTGCATCTTTTTCAACACCATTATCAGAAAATTTGATGCCATTAGATTCTAGTTCCGGTAAGAACGAAATATCAGCACCCAGCATTTGCGTTATAAGTCTTGGTTTTGCTGCTTCACCTTTCAGTTCATAGGTTTTGTCGGAGGTAATGGCTGCCGCTTTTTTCGGGTCAACCGTTACGATATCCGTGGCTCCGAAGTGCAATCCTATCGCTTTTGCCTCGAAATGAATCATTTCAGAACCTTTTTCAGACTGTACAATCACCTGGCATTTTCCATTGAAAAGCGAACGTTGCCATGCACCTTCCACACATTTGTCGGGTTCGTGACTGCTTGGATCGCCATTGCCTACACCGATGATTTTTCCGTTGCCGGTGATGGCGAATTTAATCATATTATCGGCATCCGGCACTTCGCGTCCTTCTCTGTCCACAACGGTAATGTTAATGATCGCAGCATCTTTTCCGTCGGCTAAAATTGTGGTTTTATAAGGGGTTACGACCACTTCGAATGGCGCGCCTGTAGTTTCGACACTTGTGGTGAGTTTTTTGCCTTTTTTATAGGCTACTGCTTCGAGTTTTCCTGGTTCATAATTCACTGTCCAATTCAAATGGCTGTTGCGTGGCATATCTTTTTTGCCCAAGCTTTTCCCGTTTAGGAACAATTCAACATTATCGGCGTTAGAGTTTACCCAGACTTCAACTGGCTCTCCCGGTTTATTCCATTTTCTTTTTTCAGGCCAGTTCCAGTGCGGAGAAATGTGCAACACATCTTTGTCTGTCCACCAACTTTGGTAGTAATAATAAATGTTTTTCGGAAAACCGCACACATCCATGATTCCGAAATGAGAATTGATATTCGGCCATTGGTAAGGCGTTGGTTCACCACGGTAATCAAAACCTGTCCATACGAATCCACCTAGCCAAAAATCATTTTCGGCAGCGAGTTTCCACCAATCTTCAGCTTTGCTTGCCCACCATGGCGCGGTGATGTCCTGATCGGGAACATAGGCACGAATCGGATCTTTTTCGTAAATCCCACGTGTTGTTACTGTGCTTCCCATCTCAGTTCCAATAATTGGTTGGTCGGGATGGTCTTTGTGGTATTCGGCGACGTTGAATTGTCTATAATTGAACCCGCGTACCGGAATCACTTCATTCACGCCTTTAAAAACATTCGGAACATCGGCAGCATAAGTACTGGTGCGTGTTGGATCGAGTTGTTTTTGTTTGGCTAATAAGGTCTGTGCAATCCTGTTTCCTATTTCTGTGGTTTGGATATAGCCTTCCTCGTTTCCAATGCTCCATAAAAATACCGAAGCATGGTTGCGGTCGCGTTTTAAAAGGCGTTCGAACTGGTCGGTATATTCGGCGCCGCTATTGAGCAAACGCTGTTCATCTAAAACTAACATTCCTAAACTGTCACAGGCTTCTAGTAGTTCTGGTGCCGGTGCATTGTGGCTCATTCGGTAAGCGTTACTGCCCATATTTTTTAGCAATGAAACGCGGTAATATTGTAGATAATCCGGGAGTGCGCTTCCCAAACCAGCGTGGTCTTGGTGGTTGTTCGTGCCTTTTATTTTCACGAATTGACCGTTCAGGAAAACACCATTCTTTTTAATTTCGACAGTACGAATGCCGAATTTCACAGTTTTAGTATCGGTTACGGTTTTTCCAGATTGCTTGATTTCGACAAATACCTTATATAAATATGGATTTTCAAGTGACCATAATTTTGGCTTGTTAAGCGATAGATTTTGTTTTGTTTTTTTTGTTTCGTTAACGTTGATGTTGACTGTTTCTGTTTTGGATGTGGCAACTGTTTTTCCATTGTGGTCTTTCAAATAGGCCGTAATCGCATAATTTGTACTGACGAAATTTTCATTGACAACGTCGGTTTCTACTGTTACAGTTGCGGCGTTCTGAGTCACTTTTGCGTAAGCGAAAATCCCATCATCGGCAATGTGCAGATTCTGGTATTCGTTGAGCCAAACGTGGCGGTAAATACCTGCTCCTTCATAAAACCAGCCTTCATATTGGGAGGCATCTGCGCGAACGGCAACAACATTATCTTTGTCATAATTCACGAAATCGGTGATGTCATAGCTAGCGCCGAGATAGCCACTTTTGTTATTGCCTAGGTAAAATCCGTTGATCCAAATATTGGCATCGCGGTAAATTCCGTCAAACTGCAATTGTAATCTTCCACCCGATTTTGGTTTTGAAACCGTAAAATGTTTCCGGTACCAACCAATGCTCGTTTCTGGGAATAATCCGCCTACCGGTTTATAGCCGTGCGATTGTACATCGAAATTATTGACGTTTACAAAAGGTAATTCGACGGCCCAATCGTGCGGAAGTTTTACGTTCGTCCAGGTTGTATCAACGAATTTCGGGTCGATGGCAGTTTTGGCACCATTCCCTGATTTCGCAAAAACGGTGGCGATGCTATAATTAAAGTCCTTTTCCGGATTAGAAGCGTTTCCAAAATGGAATTTCCAACCTTCGTCGAAATCGGTTTTCAGACGTGGCGATTGTGCGAAAGCGAAACTGGTAAAAAATATAAAAATAAAAGTAGAAAAAGCTCGAGTTTGCATGACAAATCATTTTGATGAAATACAAAGCTAAAGATTTAAAAGTGTTGGGTAGAAGATTACCAACCAGTTTCGCAATCGAATTCGTAAAAAAATTTTCTGTTTAAAAGTTTTGTTTTTTTGAATTTTTGAGTCTTTAAAAACGATAACCAATATTCAGGTCACCCCGGAATAAGACGTCTGGCGCCGCTTCTGAATTTCCTAAAGTCCGACCAATTCCGCCTAGAATTTCAAATACAAACCCAGTACGGTTGATCCATTTTTTTCCAAGGGAAATTCCGAGTGCCGCTGCCGAATATTTCCTGCTTGCTTCATCCAAATAGTCCTTTGTGGTATTTCTGCCGGTGGAATATTTTGCAAAACCTTCCACAAAAAAACCTTTGGCACCAAATTCTTTGGTTTCTTGAAAATAAAAACGGGCAAAAGGAGTAATAGAAAAGTCTTCGTAATAGTCATTACCGCCGTCAAGATTGGCAAGAATGGAAGCGCCATAAGTAAAATCCCTGCTCTGTATGTATTCGTAGGTGCCTTCTAAAATTGGGCCTGCGAGTAATTTGACAGCGCCAACTTTTACTTCGTGATGGCGATCAAAAATAGATTTGGCTTCGTTTTGAGCGTTTACAATTACGGTGAAAGCCAAAACAGCAATAAAGAGGAATTTTTTCAGCATGGGTTTTTATTCAAAAGTAGCAGAAAAAGCGATTAGAAATTGAACACAAATAGTTAATTTTTATAAAGATACAAACGTGAGACGTATTTTCCGATTACGTCAAATTCCAGGTTGATTTTGGTTCCGATTTTAAAATTATGGAAATTCGTGTGTTCATAAGTATAAGGTATGATCGCTACCGAAAATTCATTTTGTTTGGAATTCACTACTGTCAAACTCACGCCATTTACGGTAATTGAGCCTTTTTCAATCGTAATATTATGTAACGAAGCGTCATATTCAAACGTATAATACCAACTGCCGTTTGCGTTTTCGATGCTTTTGCAGACGCCAATTTGGTCAACATGTCCCTGAACGATGTGTCCATCAAGGCGATCGCCAAGTTTCATGGCGCGTTCAAGATTCACGGTATCGCCGGTGTTCCAGTCGCCGAGATTGGTTTTTTCTAGCGTTTCTCGGATGGCAGTTACCGTATATTCATCATTATTGATAGCTACGACGGTCAAGCAAATGCCATTATGCGAAACACTTTGGTCGATTTTAAGTTCGCTTGTAATGGAAGAAAAAACGGTGATATGCAGGTTATCGTTGTCTTTTTTGAGTTCACGCACGGTGCCGAGCGATTCTATTATTCCTGTAAACATTTTCGGTTTTATTTTACTAAATTTGCACTTCAAAATTAGCAATAAATAACATGAAAAAAGCAGAAAATATAATTGTTGGGATTTCAATTGGAGATTTGAACGGTATTGGAAGCGAAGTCGTACTCAAAACATTCGAAGACAACCGGATGCTCGAATTGTGTACGCCCGTTATTTTTGCGAATGTGAAAACGCTGTCTTTCCTCAAAAAAAGCTTTGAATCAACGACGGTTTTACACGGCATTGACAATCTTTCTCAAGTCCTTACCGGGAAAATTAATGTTTTGAACGTTTGGCGAGAAAACATCAATTTGGAATATGGCGTTAACAATCCTGTAGTTGGGGAATTTGCCATCAAATCGTTTGTTGCCGCTACAAAGGCGCTCAGAGAAGGCGAAATTGATGTTTTGGTTACGGCGCCAATCAACAAATATAACATCCAATCGGAAGATTTTAAATTTCCGGGACATACAGATTATTTGAACCAAGAATTAGAAGGCAACGCATTAATGTTAATGGTGCAGGATAATTTGCGAGTTGGATTATTGACCGATCATATACCGGTAAATGAAGTAGCATCGCATCTGACAGAAGCTTTGATCAAACAGAAAATTGAAACCGTAAGACAATCATTGATTCAGGATTTCAGTATTAACAAACCTAAAATCGCCGTTTTGGGGTTGAATCCACATGCGGGTGACGGTGGCGTAATCGGTAAGGAAGATGAATTGATCATCCGTCCGGTCATTAAAAAAATGTTTGAAAAAGGGACGATGGTTTTCGGGCCGTATCCAGCCGATGGTTTTTTCGGAAGTGGGCAATATGAAAAATTCGATGCCGTAATTGCAGCTTATCACGATCAGGGATTGATTCCGTTCAAGACTTTGTCGTTTGGGAATGGTGTAAATTATACTGCGGGATTGGATAAAATTAGAACATCACCTGATCACGGAACGGCTTATGACATAGCCGGAAAAGACAAAGCCGACTTCAATTCGTTCAAAGAAGCTGTTTATCTGGCGATTGACATTTATAATTCGAGAAATCAATACGCAGAAATCAGCAAAAAGCCCTTAAAAACAAAGGAAAAGCATTTATAAACAAAAAAATGTTTATAACCCTTTTGGATTTGCGATAAATTTATATCTTTGCACACCCGTTTTGAATTTCAGGATGGGACAAAATTTGGTGATGATGAAGCAGTTGAATGAATTTTTAATTCCCTTTATAGGATTAAAATTAGGAAAGCATCAGTTTGAGTTTCAGATTAACAAAAAGTTCTTTGAAGGCTTTGACTACGACGAATTTGAAAGTTGTGACATCAAAGTAAATGTGGTTTTAGAGAAGAAAAGCACCATGCTCGAACTCAATTTCAAGCACAAAGGCACGGTTCACGTACCTTGCGACACCACCGGAGAAATGTTTGACCAACCGGTTAAAGGAAAACTCAGGTTGGTAGTTCAGTTTGGAGATGCGTTCAATAATGACAATGATGAATTGCTCATTTTGCCGCATGGCGAGCACCAAATAGACCTTTCACAGGTGATTTATGAGATGATTGTGCTTTCTGTTCCGTTCAAAAGGGTTCATCCCGGAATAAAAGACGGTACTTTAAAATCGGCAGCATTAGACAAACTCAACGAACTCAGGGTTAAAGAGACAAAAAAAGAGATTAAAAAAGAAGAAGATACGGACCCGCGCTGGGACAAATTAAAACAACTATTAACGGATAAATAATACAATAAAATGGCACATCCTAAGAGAAAGATCTCCAAAACAAGAAGAGACAAAAGAAGAACCCACTATAAAGCGACCGTAGCACAAATCGCTACTTGCCCTGTAACTGGCGAAGCGCATTTATACCACAGAGCTTACTGGCATGAAGGTAAAATGTATTACAGAGGACAAGTTGTTATTGACAAACAAGTTGCTCTTGCTTAATACTTTAGCGGAATAAATTACACGAACTCTCACTCTGTGGGAGTTTTTTGTTATTTACAATTTTACAAATAAGCCATCCCAAAACAATCAGGTTTAGAATTTTTTTTGTAATTTCCACCTCTTTTCAAATCAGCGATTTGAGTAGAAAAACATCAACAATATGAATACAATTACAGCCGCAATTACCGCTGTCGGAGGCTATGTGCCGGACTTTGTTTTATCCAACAAAGTGCTCGAAACCATGGTCGATACCAATGATGAATGGATTACCAGTCGCACCGGAATCAAGGAGCGCAGACTATTAAAAGAAGAAGGAAAAGGAACATCGTTCCTCGCCATAAAAGCCGCACAAGATTTATTCGCCAGAAAGAATATTAACCCAGAAGAAATAGATTTGGTTTTGGTTGCTACAGCCACACCCGATTTGCCGGTTGCCGCAACAGCCGTTTATGTCGCTACCGAAATCGGTGCAGTAAACGCTTTCGCGTATGATTTGCAAGCCGCTTGTTCCGGATTTTTGTTCGGAATGTCAACCGCAGCCGCCTATATACAATCTGGGCGCTACAAAAAAGTATTGCTAATTGGCGCTGATAAAATGTCGTCAATCATAGATTATACGGATCGTGCGACTTGTATTATTTTCGGAGATGGCGCTGGCGCCGTGCTTTTTGAACCTAATTACGAAGGATTGGGATTGCAAGATGAAATCCTGAAATCGGACGGAATCGGGCGTGAATTTTTAAAGATAGACGCAGGTGGTTCTATTTTACCGGCCTCACAACAAACGATAGATGCCAAACAACACACGGTTTTTCAAGATGGAAAAACAGTATACAAATACGCCGTTTCAGGAATGGCAGACGTAAGTGAGAAAATCATGTTGCGCAACAACCTGACCAACGACGACGTGCAGTTTTTGGTAGCACATCAAGCCAACAAGAGAATTATAGACGCTACAGCAAGCAGAATGGGCGTTGACGAAGATAAAGTATTGATCAATATTCACAGATACGGAAACACGACTTCGGGAACGTTGCCACTTTTGTTGAGTGATTTTGAAGATAGATTTAAAAAAGGTGATAACCTGATTTTTGCTGCTTTTGGCGGCGGATTTACATGGGGTTCGATCTATTTAAAATGGGCATACTAAATAAACAAAACACCAAGACAAACTATAACTAAAACGAATATTATGGATTTAAAAGAGATTCAAAACCTAATTAAATTTGTGGCCAACTCCGGTGTGGCAGAAGTAAAGTTAGAAATGGATGATGTTAAAATCACCATCAGGACTACACTCGAAGGACATTCTCCTGAAATTACCTACGTTCAGCAAGCGCCATCGCAATTGCCACAAGCTTCGGCACTGGCGCCAGCACCAGTAGCTTCATCGGCTCCGACAGCAGCACCAGTAGCTGACGAAAGTGCTAAATATGTAACTATAAAATCCCCGATTATCGGTACTTTCTATAGAAAACCGTCTCCGGACAAACCTATGTTTGTTGAAGTTGGAAGTGCTATTTCAAAAGGCGATGTACTTTGTGTAATTGAAGCTATGAAACTTTTCAATGAAATAGAATCGGAAATCTCAGGAAAAATTGTAAAAATTCTTGTTGACGATATGTCACCGGTAGAATTTGACCAACCGTTATTTTTAGTAGACCCGTCATAGTTATTTTAAATGATGAATTTTGAATGATGAATTACACTCATTCAAACAATTTAAAATTTATAATTTATAATTTAAAATCACTGAGCGATGTTTAAAAAAATATTAATTGCCAACCGTGGAGAAATTGCGTTGCGCGTCATTAGGACGTGCCGCGAAATGGGCATCAAAACCGTTGCAGTATATTCTACTGCCGATGCGGAAAGCCTTCACGTTCGCTTTGCCGACGAAGCTGTTTGTATCGGGCCGCCGCCAAGCAACCTTTCTTACCTAAAAATGTCAAGTATTATAGCTGCTGCGGAAATTACCAATGCAGATGCCATACATCCGGGCTACGGATTTCTTTCTGAAAACGCAAAATTCTCTAAAATCTGCCAAGAACACGGGATCAAATTTATTGGTGCTTCTCCTGAAATGATTGACAGAATGGGCGATAAAGCTTCCGCAAAATCTACGATGATCGAAGCCGGCGTACCTTGTGTTCCGGGCTCCGTTGGAATTTTGGAATCATATGAAGAAGCTTTAAGACTTGCTAAAGAATTCGGATTTCCAGTGATGTTAAAAGCAACTGCCGGAGGTGGTGGAAAAGGAATGCGCGCTGTTTGGAAAGAAGAGGATCTACTCAAATCATGGGAAAGTGCACGTCAGGAATCGGCTGCTGCTTTTGGAAATGACGGGATGTATCTTGAAAAATTAATCGAAGAACCACGTCACATAGAAATTCAGGTAGTAGGCGACGCTTACGGAAAAGCTTGTCACTTGTCTGAAAGAGATTGCTCTGTGCAACGTCGTCACCAGAAATTAACCGAAGAAACGCCATCGCCATTCATGACCGACGAATTGCGTACAAAGATGGGTGAAGCTGCCGTAAAAGCCGCAGAATACATCAAATATGAAGGTGCTGGAACGGTAGAATTTTTAGTTGATAAGCACCGTAATTTCTACTTTATGGAAATGAACACGCGTATCCAAGTAGAGCACCCGATTACAGAACAAGTTATTGATTATGATTTGATCCGAGAGCAAATTTTAGTAGCTGCTGGTGTGCCGATTTCGGGAAGAAATTATTTGCCGCAATTGCATGCCATCGAATGCCGTATCAATGCTGAAGATCCTTATAATGATTTCCGCCCTTCACCAGGAAAAATTACGACTTTGCATACGCCGGGCGGACATGGTGTTCGTTTGGACACACATGTTTACTCAGGTTACTCGATTCCGCCAAACTATGACTCGATGATTGCCAAGTTGATTACAACTGCGCAAACGCGCCAGGAAGCCATCAACAAGATGAAAAGGGCGTTGGATGAATTCGTAATTGAAGGCATTAAGACTACAATTCCTTTCCATAGGCAATTGATGGATGACCCGAGATATGTGGCTGGAGATTATACCACGGCTTTTATGGACGATTTTAAAATGAATGATCCGGAAGAATAATATTCGTGGCTAGTCATCATTTGGCAGTCCAAAATTTTATAAAAATAAAAAAAGCGATTCAAATTTGGATCGCTTTTTTATTTTGAACACTGATTATGGAAACTTACAAAGTCTCTTTCAACCATTTATAAAACTCCCGTTGCCAAACGATAGCGTTCTGCGGTTTAAGAACCCAATGGTTTTCTTCAGGGAAATACAATAGTCTGCTTTTGATGCCTCGCAATTGTGCCGCCTGAAACGCTTCCTGTCCTTGTCCGATTGGTACACGGTAATCTTTTCCGCCCTGAACAATTAAAATCGGCTTGTTCCATTTGTTCACTAAAGTTGCTGGATTGAATTCGTTATACGTTTTTTGTGCTACAGCATTATCTTTTTCCCAATACGCGCCACCAAAATCCCAGTTGTTAAAGAAAACTTCTTCTGTAGTTCCGAACATGCTTTGTGTATTGAAAACGCCGTCATGAGCAATAAAAGTCTTGAACCGGTTGTTGTGTATTCCAGCCAAATAGAATACCGAATAGCCTCCGTAGCTTGCGCCAACACAGCCCAAACGTGCTTTGTCAACGTAGCTTTCTTTTGCCACATCATCAATAGCAGAAAGATAATCTTTCATGACTTGTCCGCCCCAATCTTTGCTGATTTGCTCGTTCCATTCCACGCCATGGCCTTGCATTCCACGGCGATTTGGTGCCACAACGATGTAACCATTGGCAGCCATCAACTGGAAATTCCAACGGAAAGAATAAAATTGCGTCAACGGAGATTGCGGTCCACCTTGGCAATATAATAATGTTGGATATTTTTTTGAAGCATCAAAATTCGGCGGAAGAATTACCCAAACGAGCATTTTCTTGCCATCTGTCGTGGTCACATATCTTCTTTCGGTTTTGCTTAAAGAAAGTTTGTTGTAAATTACGTCGTTGACGGAAGTCAGTTTTAGCCAGGATTTTTTCTTTAAATTATACGAATATAACTCCGCTGCGTGGTTCATGTCGGTTCTTGAGAGGATGATGTTATCGCCTGAAAAACCTACAATTCCGGCAACGTCAAAATCGCCGTTTGTTACTTGTGTCACGGTTATCGCAATTTTTGTTAATCCTGGAAAGTTCACTTCAAATAACTGCAAAGTGCCATCAATTGGAGCTTGAAAATAGACTTTCTTACCGTCTGGACTCCATACAAAACTTTCAACGGTGCCATCCCAACTGGAAGTCAGGTTGATATTCATGCCTTTAAAGCTTACTACAATATCATTTTTATCAGCTTCGTAACCGTCGCGTTTCATTTGCAACCATGTTAAATTACCAGAAGGTGAAAATTGTGGAGCGGTATCATAACCTAAATTACCTTCGGTGCGGTTGGTGGTTTTTCCGGTTTCAAGGTTGTATTCGTAGATGTCCGTATTGGTTGAAATGGCATATTCGGTGCCGGCTTTTTTCTTGCAAACGTATAAAATGCTTTTGCCGTCAGGTGACCAAATATAATCTTCGTCACCACCGAAAGGTTTTTGCGGGGAATCGAAGTTTTCTCCGGCGAGAATGTCTTTTCCTTCGGCGTTTTCTTTATTTTCTTTGTAAAAAACGTGGTTGAATTTACCTTCGTTCCAAGTATCCCAATGGCGGTAATCAAGTCCGTTATAGATTTGAGCTTCTGATTTTTCGAGTTCCGGATAGAAATCTTTTCCGTGAACTTTTTCGATTTTCACTTCGTCATTATAAACGATATATTTCCCGTCTGGCGAAATATTTTTGTCATTTAACAATGCCTTCGTGTCTGGCACTTCTGTTGCTGTTCCGCCATTTATAGGAATCGAGTAGTGTTTTGAGGATGATTTATTTTCTTCTACAGAAGGGAAAGTCACTTTGTAGATGATGTTTTTGGTGTCTTTGGAAATGCCGAGAGCACTTACGCGACCCAATTTCCATAAGGTTTCAGGTGACATGACATTTTGTGCGGAAGCGGTAGCACTCATAATGATTAGGATTAACAGAAGTATTTTTCGCATGGTTTCAACTGATTTTTTGAGAAGTTAAAAGTAGGGAATTATTGGGGAAAGATGGTTGATGAAGTATTGAAAATTAACTGCCAATGGAAGAAGGTTGCGCAAATGGTTACTAAGTAGTTGTTGGAAACTGGCTTACTGAAAAAACTTAATGATAAATCTAACTACAGATACTACAACGGCAATAGCGCCGATCAATAAAAGCGTGTATAGTCTGAAATCCAATAATTTACCATACCAACTGCATTGAATATAATTTTCATATTTTTTTTCTATTATAGATTGCTCATATTGTTCCGCAAAGCATTAACACGCAGCATAAAATTTCGAAAATTAAATGATCTATTTGGCGCTGTGAAGATGTTGAAAGCATGCTTAGATGAGTCATTTTTTGGATAAATATTTCGTTGGATTATTGAGTTTCTGATCTTGGCAGCAATTTCGAAGCTGTCTCAATGCACCGGGATTCAGGGGTAGTGATCGAAGTTTAGGGAAATAGAAGTTCAGTTTTGGAAAGCGCTCCGCAATTTCATCCGAGCCATATTGGTGACCGGCTTTTATACTATTTTTTTAAATCATCATTATTTATTTTTAGGATATAATTATTTGATCCTGTTTTTACAATTCCGAAATACTTTATGTCTTTTGAATAAGTCCAATTATTTCTAATGTATATGTTTTTTAGAACCTGACCAGAATCAATCGTTTTTATGTTTAGTTTGTCAAATGACTTTAAAAAATTTTCTTTTTCATCGTGTGGATTTGCGCCACGCATTTCAACGGTTTCAATTAATGTAATTTTATGCGGTTCACAAACAGTTAAGCTGTCTTTAGCATCTGCATATCCATGCCTATATCGGAATACTAAAGATTTGTCGGATTGATTATTTACAAAATAATTATAACTTATTATTGGGTCACAAGAAATCAAAAAAAGTGAAATTACGGTTATTAATATTAGTTTTTTCATGTGTTTTTAAAATCCCCGATTTGGTAAACTGTCTTTAAAAATCTCCCCAACAATGATATATAATTAATTCATTGCTCAGCGAGTCAATGATTGCAAAACAGTTAATTTGAGTTTCTAAATTTTCGTCTTCATCAACGGTCAGAAGATTTGATTTAAAATATAATATGGTTTTATTTTCAATTCCAGTTTTATCAAATCTACGTTCTAGAATTTGATTGGAAAAATTTAAATCGGCATTTGTTTTATTCACTAATTTCCAACCATGTGCTTTCGCATACTGCGAGACATCCTTGGTCGAGAATTTTTTTGCCACTTTCCAATGTATTTCGGTTGTGCCACCATATGGGCCTTGATCTATTTTTTTCGATATAATATCGGAATACCTGAATTTTGTCCAGAATGAGTCTGAGGAGATTTCTTCGCAAGAAATGATTACAACTAAAAAGACTAAAATCACAAAATATTTTTTCATCGAGAATATTAATCAGTTCACTTTATTCGGTTAAAACTAACATCAATCTAAATTCATGCTAAGCCCATGTTGGGTCGAAACATACCTGTCTTTATTTATTAATAATTTTAACTGTCCTTAAATTAATTTTATTTTGACTTAGAAGTTTCGTTATGCTATCGTTATTTTCTAAATCTGATAATGATTCGCCAATCTTTAAATTGTATAACGAATCATTTTTAATCTTGCATTCCAAATAGACATAGTGGTTTCCGATTCCACCTTGTATATAAACTAATCGCCAATCATTATTTTTTCGAGCTAATAATCTTAATTGCCTCATTGGTATAGTTGTATCTTCAATAACATCAGTTGCTTCATATGCCTCGTTTCTATCGGCAATTTTTTTATTGCCTTTTAATGTTTTTAAAACGGTTAAAATTTCATACGGAATAGAATCTTTTTCATTAAGTTCTATCCAACTTGTATCAATTTTTTTATAATTAGGTTTTACGGTTTTCTCATGACAACTACAAATTAATAAAATAACGAACGTAAAAAATATTAGTCTCATTGTTTACAGGATTTTTCGTTATATTTTTGCCCAACTCCCAAATATAAACAACGCAACCAAAAACACCTATTAAAAACAAAAAAAGCTACCTCAAACGAGATAGCTTTTGATACTATGGTTAAAAAATCTATTGCTTAATAAAACGCTTAACCGCCGTTTGTCCGTCAGCAGTAACCTCTAATAAATAAGCACCAGCAGTCAAGTTTGAAACAGTCACTGTTCCGTTTACGATTTTGCCTTTGCCAAGTTCCTGTCCTAAAGTATTTACAATTCGGTATGTAGCGTTTTCGCTTATATCAGAAACATTCAACAACGCGTCTTTTACAGGATTCGGGAACAATTTGAATTCCAGTTTTGAAGCGATTGCATCTTCTGATCCTTTAGCAGCAGAAACGATATTCACCGTATAATCTTCTACTTGTCCATAAGAAAATGCTTCACAAGCGGTTGGAGTTCCGTTGTATTTCATCGAAACTCTCATTCTGGTTGCGCCTAAAGTTGCCGTTGTTGGAATCGTAAAAGAACCTGTCGCCGGTGTGGTTGTAGAAGTTGCTTTTGTGAAGACAGTTTCGCCTGCATCCACAAAGTCACCATCCTGATTGTAATCAATAAAAACAGCATAACCTTCGCTATAAACAGTGCTCGTCCAAGCTGGTGTGATGGTAATGGTATAAGCCGTTCCTCTTGTAGCATTGGATGACAAAGCCGTGAAGTTTTCATAACCAGCCGTTCCGGTTGAAGTGTTGCTAATGGTTCCAAAAGCCACTTTTCCTATTCTTTCATCCGCAGTGCTGTTGCCTTGAGAAGTACAGTAGGCTGCAGCGGCAGACAAAGTTGTTACGCTTGCCACATTGCTTGAAGCAGAAATGTTTCCGGCAGCATCTTTCGCTTTTACGGAGAAAGTATAAGCCGTTGCAGCAGTCAATCCTGTAACAGCATAAGAAGTAGTGGTAACTGTTGCTTTTAACGTAGTGCCTTGGTAAACATCGTATCCTGTAACAGCAACATTGTCTGTTGAAGCTGTCCAAGTAAGATTTGTCGTGGTAGCAGTTGTGCCAGAAGCCGCCAAAGTTGTTGGTGCGGTTGGTGCTGTCGTATCAGCAGTTCCGGCAACGATATTTACGGTATAATCTTCAACTTGTCCATAAGAGAAAGCCTCACAAGAAGTTGGTGTTGCGTTGTATTTCATCGAAACTCTCATTCTGGTTGCGCCTAAAGTTGCCGTTGCCGGAACTGTAAACGATCCTGTTGCCGGTGTTGTCGTTGAAGTCGCTTTTGTGAAAACTTGTTCGCCAGCATCTGCAAAATCTCCGTCTTTGTTGTAATCGATCCAAGCAGCATAGCCTTCACTGTATGCAGTTGCGGTCCATGTTGGCGTTACGGTTAAAGTATAAGCGGTGTTTTGCGTCAAGTTGGTTGAAATCGCAGTAAAATCGGTATAACCGGTTCCGCCGGTTGAAGCATTGTTGATGGTGCCCACTTGAACGCGTCCGATTTGTTCGTCGGCAATGCTATTGCCTTGAGAAGCGCAGTATGCAATTGTAACGGCAGTAGTTGTTACGCTTGCGGTATTGCTTGCAGCAGAAACATTTCCGGCAGCATCTTTGGCAATTACATAGAAAGAATATGCTGTCGAAGCAGTCAATCCGGTAACGGCATAAGTCGTTGTGGTTACCGTTGCTTTGAAAACACCGCCTTGATACACATCATATCCGGTAACTCCAACATTATCGGTTGAAGCAGTCCATGATAAATTGGTTGTTGTTGCAGTTGTTCCTGAAGCCGCCAAAGTTGTTGGGGCAGAAGGCGCAGTTGTATCAGCAACAGGTGCTAATGTAGTAACGCTAACGATATTGCTTTCTGCAGAGATATTTCCGGCAGCATCTTTTGCTTTTACAGAAAAAGTATAAGCTGTTGAAGCAGTCAATCCAGTAACCGCATAAGAAGTTGTAGTTACAGTAGCTTTGAAAACACCACCTTGATATACATCATAGCCAGTTACACCAACCGCATCGGTTGAAGCGGTCCAAGATAGATTCGTCGTGGTTTGTGTAGTTCCTGAAGCAGCAAGTGCAGTCGGAGCCGTTGGCGCAACGGTATCTGTTGAAGCGGCCGTAATGGTAAAGTTCACATTTGAAATATCAAAAAAGATATGATTGCTTCCTTTTACCATAATCCGGTTGGTTGTGCCCACATTATTTGGAACAGTAATGGTTTGTGTTCCGTCGTTTGGCGTTCCTGCTAAAATGGTTACAGGATAGGTATTGCCTCCGTCTGTTGATAATAAAATGTCAACATTAGCAGCATTTACACCGTTAGCAGTAGTTCCGGCAACTGCCCAAGTTACAGTTTGTGTAGAGCCAGATGCCCATGAAACGGCTGTGTTTGGAGCGCTAACCGTAAAAGGTCCGGCCGTGGCGTTTACAGTAACAATCATATCGTCGCTGTTGTTGGCTGGTCCGCCCGCACGGTTGTCTCTTACTGTTAATCTGAAATTTAATGTTCTTGCAACTGAAGAAAGTGCTTCAACAGTCAATTCTGTTCCTGCAGTAGTCGTTGAATTGGCAATTGTTGAAGACAATTTAGGAAAATACCTTACTGGTGATGTTGACGCAACATAAGACCTAAAATTCGGGCCTGTAGTTTTTGTTGCGCTTGGTGCTGTCGAAGCTGTTCCGTTGTCCATTTCTTCCCAGTCGTAAGTTAGCGCATCACCATTCGCATCTGTTGCCGTTCCCGTTAATAGGAAAGGTGTGCTTTTTGGAATGGTATAATCGGCACCTGCACTTACCACAGGGATCGCATTTCCGGTTGCAACGGTTGTCTGACAAGTAGTTGATTTTACATAATTGGTTACTTGTTGGATGCTGATGGCGTGAAAGAACGGATCAGAATGTGGTTGTACATCTAAAGAAGTAATCCCTGCATAACCCATAATTGTTGAGCCGCTGCCGGGTTCCATTTGGGCGCCTGTTCCTTCATTACTGTGCGTAAAAGTATGGTTGGCACCAAATTGGTGTCCCATTTCATGCGCTACATAATCAATATCGAAATTATCTCCTGAAGGAATTCCGTCGTTTGGCGATGTAAATCCGCTTCCTTTTCCTAATGGGACAGAAGCTGTAGGGTTGGTACATACACAACCAATACAACCTGCATTTCCGCCGCCGCCAGTTGCACCAAATAAATGCCCAATATCATAATTGGCACTTCCGATAGTATTGGTCAATGTGGTTTGCAATTCTTGGTTCCAAGCGCCGCCAGATCCTGTTGCCGCAGCAGAATAAGGATCGGTTGAAGCGCTCGTGTAAATCACAAGATCTGTATTAGCTATAAGGTTCATGTGTACGCCGAAATCTTTTTCAAACACGCCGTTAACACGCGTCATTGTTGCATTAATAGCCGCAAGTGCCAACGCTTTTGTGCCGCCAAAATAAACAGTATATTCACCCGTTACCGACATCGCAAGGCGGAAATTCCTAAGATTGCCATCGTCTGCATTCGGACGCAAAGCGCTAACACTGATGTCTTTCTTCGCTTCGGCGATAACTTTACAATCAAATTTTGAAAGCGAAGCCATCTTGTCTGATTTGCGATAAACGGCATACGTACTCAAATCTTTGGTATAGGGTTCGATGAAACTAGCAGATTTGTCTGCATAAATCACCATACTTTCCAATCCTAATGGCGAAAGGCTAAAGTGAATGGTAGCCGAAGGATTTTCGATACCTTGACCGGCATAAGCCTTGATTTCAGGATATTTGGCGGCTAGCGCCGGATCCATATTGGAGAATTCATAAACCCTGAAGTTTTCCATTTTCCCTTCTGCATTTGGAAAGGCAATGGTAATTCCTTTTGTGCCTGTAAATCTCGAAGTGGCTGAAACCAGCGCATTCTTTAACTTATTGGCATCCAATGAAAACAAATGCGGATTTATAACTCCGGTTTTGTTTTCCATCACAACTGCGCCAGATTTAACAGTTGTGCTGCTCCATGGGGTGGTTCCCTGAGCAAATGTAAACCCCGTCATTGCTATAAAAATAACGGAAAGTAGTTTGTTTTTCATAAATAATTCTGTTTTGATTTGGGAGATTAATAGTAATTTAACATTTCAAATATAAAATTAAAAAGTAATTAAAAATTAATTTTATAACAAATTTTTCAACAAAAGGCATTAATTTAACAAAATTATCGACGAGTAACATTTTATAACACCGTGAACAAGTTGTTTTGTGCGAAATGTAAAATCTAAAAAAATGGTACCGACGATGGATAATTAACGCGTAAAAATCTATTTTTATAAAAAAATTATGCAATGCACCTTAGTTATTGGGAAATAAAGAATTGGTTTACGGATATTGATTATACCATTGTTGGTAGCGGAATCGTTGGACTTCACTGTGCGCTTCGTTTGCGAGAAAGATTTCCTGAAAGTCGCATTCTAATCCTCGAAAAAGGAATGTTGCCACAAGGTGCAAGTACGAAAAATGCTGGTTTTGCCTGTTTTGGGAGTATTTCGGAAATCCTCGACGATTTAAAATCCCATTCCGAAGAAGAAGTCATTAGTCTCATAAAAAAGCGCTGGAGCGGATTGCAACTCTTGCGAAAAAGGCTCGGCGATGTGGCGATAGATTTCAAACCTTACGGCGGTTATGAATTGTTTTTGAACGAAGACGAAACCAGTTTTAACGGCTGTGTTGCCAGAATTCCGTTCATCAATGAAATTCTGAAACCGATTTTTAAAGCCGATGTTTTTAACAAGCAAATTGACCGTTTTGGATTTGGAGGCATTCAAGAATACAGTATTTACAATCCTTTTGAAGCGCAAATCGATACCGGAAATATGATGCAAGCGTTATTGAAACTTGCAGTTTCTGAAAATATGCTCATCTTAAACCAACAAACGGTCAATGCTTTTTATGACAATGGAAATGGCGTTGAAGTTGCTATCGGCGATTTTTCATTTACCACAAAAAAGCTGCTTTTTGCCACAAATGCTTTCGCATCAGCATTGACAAAAGGTGCAGTAAAACCCGCAAGAGCACAAGTTTTAATTACAAAGCCGATCGAAAATCTCGACATAAAAGGCACTTTTCATCTCGACAAAGGCTATTATTATTTTAGAAATATCGGTAATCGGATTTTATTCGGTGGCGGTCGGAACCTCGATTTTGAAACCGAAACAACCACCGAATTCGGACAAACACAAATCGTTCAAAATAAATTGGAAACATTGTTAAAAGAAGTAATTTTACCCGGTCGCGATTTCGAAATCGAACACCGATGGAGCGGCATAATGGGCATGGGCTCGAGCAAAAATCCGATTGTTGAACAGCTTTCTGAAAACGTATATTGCGGCGTAAGGCTTGGCGGAATGGGCGTGGCGATCGGCAGCTTAATAGGTACGGAACTAGCAGATTTAATATAATGGCAATAAAAAAAACACAAAAAAGGAAACAGCCCGAAAAGAAAGAGCAACCAAAACCAAGGACAAAACTCCGAAAAGTAATGCGGTTTTTGTTCAAATCGATGCTGTGGTTTTTTGGCGTGACAATTTTTATAGTGATTGTCTTCAAATGGGTGCCGGTCCCTTATACACCTTTAATGGCAATTCGTTCGATGGAAAGCAGACCCGAAGGAAAACCTTATGAAAGTCATCATGATTGGGTGCCGATTGAAAAAATTTCCAAAAATATGCAACGCGCTGTAATCGCGAGTGAAGACGGCAATTTTCTCACACACCATGGTTTCGATTTTAATGCCATACAAAAAGCAATGGATAATAACGAAAAAGGCAAAAAGATAAAAGGCGGCAGTACCATTTCACAGCAAACCGCCAAGAATGTTTTTCTTTGGCAAGGCAGAAGTTATTTTAGAAAAGGCCTCGAAGCATATTTTACTGTGCTAATTGAATTAATCTGGGGAAAAGAACGCATTATGGAAGTCTATTTGAACAGCATCGAGATGGGCGACGGCGTTTATGGTGTAGAAGCCGCTTCGAAATATTGGTACCGTAAAGAAGCCGTAAATCTCACCAAACGGGAAGCTGCGGGAATTGCTGCGATTTTGCCAAGTCCGAGAAGATTTAAGGCCAATAATTCAAGCGCTTATATTGAAAGACGAAAAGGGCGTATTGTAAAACACATGGGATATGTTGGTAAACTCGATTATTAAAATGTATCCGAAATCGCTGCTTGTTTTCCTATTCATGACAGCGTTTGCTTTCGGACAAAGAGGCACAGAAATAGGAATGATTTCCGATAACGATCTTTATTTTTCTTCTGTAAACGACAAATATTACACCAACGGCTTTGAGTTTTATTACCGTTATACGAATAAAAAGAAGAAAGATAATGTCAATAAAAAAATGACCGAATTCAAAATAGGGCAATATATTTTCGTTCCCTACACAAGATTCGCTGTTGAAGTATCGCGAAATGACCGACCGTTTGCGGGTTATCTTTTTGCGGAAGCTGGACGCAATCTTTTTTATCAAAACGAATCGGTTTTAAAAATGAACCTACAGTTAGGTTTCGTTGGGCCGAATGCTTTTGGCGAAGAAACGCAGCATTTTTTTCACAAAAACTTCGGCTACAAAAGGATTTATGGTTGGGAAAACCAAATTCGGAATGCTTTTGCAGTGCAGGGAAATGTGTTTTATTCAAAGAAAATATTTCCGCATTTTAATAAAAAAATCGATTTTCATGTGCTGGCAGATGTAAATTTTGGCACGGTTCTAAACGGTGCCAATGCCGGAATTTTGTCACGATTCAGTTTGAAAACATTATTACCAGTTTATAATTCCAATTTGTATGGTGCTTCTGCAAATGCCGACTCAAAGGTGTATAAGGAGGAAAGGGAGTTTTATTTTTATGTCAATCCGGGTGTCAATTATCAATTGTATGACACTACCGTTCAGGGAAGTTTGTTCGATGACAACAGTCCAGTAACGCGCAGTATTATTCCGTTCCGATTCACAGGAGAAGCCGGATTCAAATACCGAAAAAATAACTGGAATCTTTCTTATGTTTTTGTTTACAAAGGGAAAGAAGTCCGAATGCCTCGAAATACAGGGTATTTTTATGGATCGATTACGATTGGGCACATGCTTTAGGGAATTTCAAAAATCAATTGCAATTTCAAAAATCAACTTCAAGAAAAAAATTCCAAATCCCAATCGGCTAAGATTTAAATTTGGAATTGAGCTTGATTTTTGAAATTGCAATTGATTTTTTACTTAGGCAATTCCTTATAACCCATATTGAACAAAGTAAATGCCTGTAGGTCAGCAGCTTCTTCGATGATTTTGGAAACCGGTTTTCCTGCACCATGTCCGGCATTGGTTTCAATACGTATCAAAACAGGATTTGTGCCAGCTTGTTTTTCCTGTAATTCGGCGGCGAATTTGAAGCTGTGTGCGGGAACAACACGGTCATCATGATCGCCTGTGGTAATTAAAGTTGCGGGATATTGCACGCCTGCTTTTACATTGTGTACCGGGGAATATTTTTTCAAATAGTTGAACATGTCCCTTGAATCTTCGGCAGTTCCGTAATCATAAGCCCATCCGGCACCGGCCGTAAAAGTATGGTAC
Organism: Flavobacterium sp.; assembly: GCA_029946065.1. Lineage (GTDB taxonomy): Bacteria > Bacteroidota > Bacteroidia > Flavobacteriales > Flavobacteriaceae > Flavobacterium. The sequence goes on along the minus strand of JAQSDU010000018.1, from coordinate 23,902 downwards.
CGCAACATATCGAGCACGCCAACTGCGGGCAATGCGACTTTAAACAAGTTTGGTTTTTGCGTCATCGTAGCACCAACCAACAATCCCCCATTAGAACCGCCTTTGATGGCCAGATAATCGGCTGAAGTATATTGTTGCTTTTGAAGGAATTCCGCCGCAGCGATAAAATCATCAAATACGTGTTGTTTTTCCATTTTGGTTCCGGCATCATGCCATTTCGAGCCATATTCGCCACCGCCACGAAGGTTGGCGACCGCATAAACGCCACCCATTTCGAGCCAGACTGCATTGGCAATACTGAAAGTTGGTGTCAGACTGATGTTGAAACCGCCATATCCGTAAAGGATTGTTGGGTTTTTTCCGGTTAGTTGCAATCCTTTTTTGTAAGTAATGATCATCGGAACTTTTGTAACACCATCTTTCGAAGTATAGAAAACTTGTTTCGATTCATAATCCTCGCTTTTAAAATCGACCTTTGGTTTGACATATATATTAGATTCTCCTGATTTTGGATTGAAGCTATATATTGTACCTGGCGTAATATAATTGGTAAAGCTAAAATATAAGGTTTCATCTTTCATGCGCCCGGAAAAACCTTCTGAAGTTCCGATTCCCGGCAAATCGACTTCGCGAATCAGTTTGCCATTATAATCAAATTGCTTTACAACAGCAATCGCGTCTTTCATATAATTGGCAAAAATATAGCCGGCACCCGTGGTAGGCGAAAGCACATTTTCTGTTTCTTTGATAAAATCTTTCCAATTTTTAGATTGTGGTTGCGAAGCGTCAACAATTACAATTCGTTTGTTTTCGGCATGTAGGTTGGTAATGATATAAAGCTTCGTTCCGATATTGTCGAGCACATCGGCATCGTTGTCAAAACCTGTTATCATTGGCACGATCGGGCTGTTTTCTTTCGTAAGGTCTTTTAAATACAATTCATTTCCTGAGGTCGAATTAGCAGCCGAAATAAAAAGGTAATGGTTGTCTTCTGAAACAGATGCGCCCACATAACGGCGTTTTTCAGTTTCACCAAAAACAACAATATCTTCTTTTTGCGCTTTACCAAGAACATGGTAATAGAGTTTGTGCTGGTCGGTTTTCGCAGAAAGTTCGCTGCCTTTTGGTTTTTCATAACTGGAATAATAGATGCCATCGTTGCCTTTCCAAGAAAGCCCGCTGAATTTCACATCAATAAGTTTATCGCCCAAAGGTTGTTTTGTAGTGGCGTTCAGGAAAATTACTTTCCGCCAGTCGCTACCGGCTTCTGAAATGGAATAAGCAACCAATGAACCGTCTTCGGTAAAACTCACCCCGTCAAGTGATGTTGTGCCGTCGACAGAAAAAGTATTGGGGTCTAGAAAGACCTCTTCTTTCCCTGAGGTGTCTTTCCGGTACAAAATCGATTGGTTTTGAAGACCATTGTTTTTATAATAATAGGTGTAAGCACCTCGTTTGAATGGTGCCGTTATTTTTTCGTAATTCCATAATTGTTTCATGCGATCTCGAATGGCATCGCGAAACGGAATTTTTTGAAGGTAGTCGAAAGTGACTTCGTTTTCAGCGGTCACCCATTTGGCGGTTTCGGCAGATTTATCGTCTTCCAGCCAGCGGTAAGGATCACTTACAGGTGTTTCAAAATAAGTATCAACGGTCTGTCCTTTGGCTGTTTTTGGATAGTTGATCGGCTTTTGAATTTGGGCAAATGAAGGCATAGTTGTAGTCACAACCATTAATAATATCATTCTTTTCATCAGAAATAATTTTGGTTGCATCAAAAATAGTAAAAAGGATTTTAGTAATACGCTAAAAATAGCGGCTTGTAGGCACGCCAGTGTTTGTATATAAGAATGCCGTTAAAAATGGCTACTAAAAGCGCGGCTGCAATGCTTTTTATGTCAATAAAAAGATGAAATAATAAAATGTTTATGGAGATTGGAACCAAAACAATCAAGGCAAAGGGAACCCATTTTTTTAAAAGTAACATTGCGGCAATTGCAATTTCCAAAACGCCTACTATGGGAAAGACATAATCTACATTGCCAAAAGACGCAATAAAATCGCCCACTGGATTTGGGAGAAAGCCAATAAATTTATTCAGCCCTGAAGCCAATAATAGAATCCCCAAAAGAATCCTTACGATAGTGGTAAATTTTGAATTCATATTTAACTACTTTATAATTGGTTATATGGTAAAAATATAACTAAATTTTTATATAATAACCATTTAAATTACTCAAATTGTTCACAAATGAAGGATTAAATCTTAAAATTAAAAATCTGTAGCGATGCCGTAACGTTTTCTCATTTTTGCCTACTAATTTTGCATAATCACTAAATTATCAATCATGCAAGCACACGAAATAGACTATCAAATTTTTGGAGAAGAGATGCAATATGTTGAAATTGAACTCGATCCACAGGAAATTGTGGTCGCAGAAGCCGGAAGTTTTATGATGATGGACAACGGCATCCGCATGGAAACCATTTTCGGAGATGGCTCCGTGCAGCAGTCGGGATTGTTCGACAAATTGCTTTCGGCAGGCAAAAGAATGCTTACCGGAGAAAGCCTTTTTATGACGGCTTACCTGAATGAAAACAATACAAAGAGCAAAGTTTCATTCGCATCCCCATATCCTGGAAAAATTGTAGCCATTGATTTACAGCGATTCGGCGGCAGGTTCATTTGTCAAAAAAATTCATTTTTATGCGCTGCAAAAGGTGTGGCTGTTGGTATTGAATTTTCAAAGAAACTAGGCCGTGGCTTTTTCGGTGGCGAAGGGTTTATTATGCAAAAACTCGAAGGAGACGGAATGGCATTCGTGCATTCGGGAGGAACATTGGCTAGAAAAGAACTCGCTGTTGGCGAAATTCTAAAAGTGGACACCGGCTGTATCGTCGGTTTTACAAAAGATGTCGATTATGATATCGAATTTATCGGCGGTATCAAAAACTCGATTTTTGGAGGCGAAGGTTTGTTTTATGCGACACTTCGCGGTCCCGGAATTGTATATGTGCAGTCGTTGCCTTTTAGCCGTTTGGCGGATAGAATTATCGCTTCGGCACCACGTTCTGGCGGAAATAGCCGCGATGAAGGCAGTATTTTGGGCGGACTTGGGAATTTATTGGATGGAGATAATAGGTTTTAATAGGTATTTGGTGTTGGGTTTTGGTAAAATTCGCCCGAAAATTCGGCGCCTAAAAGATATTAGTTTTAGATACCGGGTCTCGGTTAATCCACCAAAACCCGGCACCTAACACCTAAATACCAAAATTTACACCCAAAACAATATTCCTTCCAATATTCGGAATGCCATCTGTTTTAAGCCTCGACAAATGTGCGACATAAGATTTATCGAATAAATTATTGGCATTCATATTGAATTCAAAAGCCTTTTTGCCCAATTTTATTTTTCCACCAAGACCAAGATTCACCAAGGTATAATCATTCGATTTTGTCTCAAATCCGCTCACATTATCTTGGTTGAAAGTATGCGAAATATTCAAAGTCGCAAAACCATCTGAAAGCCAGTTTTTGATGTCGAATTCACCACGCAATGTATTATTCCAGTTGTTTGCAGGAATCAACGGCAGGTAATCGCCATTTTGCTTTTCTCCGGTAACGGTTTCAAAACTGGTTTCAAAATGCAGCCAATCTAATGGATGCGGATGAAAATGTAGCCCAATTTCACCACCGAATAACTTCGCATCATTTTGTACATAATCGTAAACATCATTCTCGTCACGCACTTCTCCAGATGGTGCTATATAGATGTAATTGTTCACGTGGTTGTAAAATCCGTTGACAAAAAACTCAAAATGGCTGTTGTTGTATTCAAGATTGATATCGGTTTGGAAATTCTGCTCCGTATTCAGATTGTTGTTGCCAATTTCATATCGATTTGTTCCTTCGTGAACGCCATTGGAAGTCAATTCTGCTAATGTCGGCGCCCGAAATCCAGAAGCGAGATTCAATCGCAGCGTCAGGTTTTCGGCAAAATTTCGCTTATAACCCAATGAAGCATTAAAGCTGTCGAACGATTTATCAAGTGCTTCGAAAGAACCTTCTTCGCCTAAAGTGCCATGGCTTTCGCTGCTGACATTGCGGTTGTCGTAACGCAAACCGGCTTGAAATGAATTTTTACCCCAATTATAAACGGAAGTTCCGAAAACACCAAAATCATTGGTCGCCGCATCAGGAATCAGGTATTCCTCGCCTGAATTTTTATTGGTTTGGTGCATGCCTTGAATGCCGAGAATCGTTTCCATGTTTCCGATTTTCGGGAAATGGTATTTCAGGTCATAATTCAGCGTTTGTAGTTTCATGTGTAAAGAAGCGACGTCGCTGTCTTCAAACTCGCTTCTGTCGTTGGCGATGTAACCGATGTTCGCATCTAAAGTCGAATTCTTGAAGAAAAAACTATTATTCAAACTCAGCAAATGATTAAAAATACCTTGCTTTGGATATAAAGTTTTCTTGCTTTCCGATTGTTCGGCGATGCCATTTTCAGGTATTCCCAAATCGAGATTGTTGTAATTGTACCTCAAAACACTCGAAAAATCCGAATTGCTGTAACCGATTCCGGCCTTAAAATCTTTTTCGTTATAACGGGTATTGGTCACGCGGTCACCATCTGGACCCGAGGGCGAAGACCGAATTGGCAAAGCAATTTTATAATCGGAATGCATGTCGTATGTGCCACGCACCATGAATTTCCAGTTTTCAGAAGATGTTTTTAGTCCCAGAGAACTGCTGCTTCCCAAAGTATTTGAGAAAAACCGTTGACGGAAATCACCTTTAAAAGTATTGGCTTCGGCGAATTTCTCCGGATTGAAATACAATACGCCGCCAATCGCATCAGAACCATATAATAAAGAAGCCGGACCTTTGATGACTTCGACACTCTCTACGCCCGCATCGTTGAGGCCTAGTCCGTGTTCGTCGCCAAATTGCTGATTTTCGAGCCGTACACCTTGCGAATACACCAGCACGCGATTGGCACTTAAACCCCGAATTACAGGCTTTCCGATGGAAGTTCCGGTGGAAATCTGCGCCACACCTGGAATCGTAGCCAAGCCTTCGATTAAAGTGGAACTTCCTTTTTGGCGCAGTGATTTGATACTTTCATGTTCGACTTTCATCACGTTTTGGGATTGCAATTTGTTGAAAGCGGTAGAAACGACAATTTCGTCCATTTGGAAAGCGGTTTGCGGCAGAATAATATTTAAAACAGTCTCTTTTTCCTGCGGTTTTAGGGTTTGGTTTTGCGTAACATATCCTACAAAAGAGAAACTGATTTTGAGATTTCCGTCGGGAAGATTGTTAATTGCATATTGCCCGTTGTCATCGGTTGTGGTGCTTTTGTGTAACTCTGGTAAGTAAACCGAAACGCCTTTTAACGGCAGTTGATTGCCGTTGGTAACGGCACCAGAAATTTTATTTTGGGCATATAGCATACCCGAAAACCCTATGATTAGGGCCATGATAATTTTTTTCATTGGAAAATGATTTTATTGTTAAATGAGATAGCATCCGAATGATTCGGAATAAAATTCGATTAAGCAATAAAATCCGGCGGACCACGAAGGGAGAAAAGGCTTCCGCGGAAAAATTGGGTAATTTCTCGGGAATAGGTAAAAGTATATTTCGTCTGAATCGGCATTCGTGCAAACGAAAAGGAAAAAATATCAGGGGAAACGAAATTGGCAAAAGTAAATTCGCACACAAAACAATTGTCGAGATGATGGTGGTTGTGCGTGATGATGGATTTATTGCCTTTAAGGCTGTGCAGGCATTCTTTCACCGAAAGTTCCTCCCTCAAATGCTCATAAGAGTGAATGGATTGAAAAACCATGGCGCCGACAACCGTCAGCATCAGCATAAAATTGATTATCGCAAGTTTTTTCTTCATTTGACGCAAAGATAGCGTTTTAGACTTTTAGGCGATAAGACTTTTGGATTTTCGGCGTAATAATTAACAAAAAAATCCCGAACAGAAAGTCGGGATTTTATCATATTATCTTAAAGTCTTATAGTGCCGTGTTGCTACACCAAGTTATTTTCCACCAGATATTCTGCAATCTGAACTGTATTTGTCGCCGCACCTTTTCTCAAATTATCCGAAACAATCCACATGTTCAAAGTGTTCTCCTGGCTTTCGTCTTTTCGGATACGACCAACGAAAACATCGTCTTTTCCATGTGCATAAAGCGGCATTGGATAGGTATATGTATCGGTATTGTCCTGAACGGTAACGCCTGGTGTGTTGTGTAAAATAGAGCGCACTTCGTTCACATCCGGATTGGACGAAAATTCTACGTTTACAGCTTCGCTATGGCCACCAACAACAGGAATTCTGATGGCAGTTGCGGTAACTTTTATCGATGCATCGCCGATGATTTTTTGCGTTTCGCGAACGAGTTTCATTTCTTCTTTGGTGTATCCGTTATCCTCGAAGCTGTCGCATTGCGGAATGGCATTTCGGTGAATTTGGTATTTATAAGCCATTTCTCCTTTAATTCCCGCATATTCATTTTCGAGTTGCTGAACGGCTTTCACTCCTGTTCCGGTAATCGATTGGTAGGTCGAAACAATTACGCGTTTGATGTTGTATTTTTTGTGTAAAGGTGCCAAAACCATTACCATCTGAATGGTCGAGCAGTTTGGATTGGCGATGATTTTATCTGCTGACGTCAATGTTGATGCGTTGATTTCCGGAACGACCAGTTTTTTTGTCGGATCCATTCGCCAAGCCGATGAATTGTCGATTACGGTAGTTCCCGCCGCTGCGAATTTCGGAGCCCATTCAAGCGAAGTTTCGCCTCCGGCAGAAAACAATGCGATATCAGCTTTCATGTCGACGGCAGTCTGCATGCCGACAACCTTATATTTTTTGCCTTTGAATTCAATTTCTTTTCCAATAGATTTTTCAGATGCAACAGGAATCAATTCTGTTACCGGAAAATTTCTTTCCGCTAGGACTTTCAGCATCACTTCGCCAACCATTCCGGTAGCGCCTACAACCGCAATTTTCATATAATTTTGTTTTGAATGAATTTTTGTTTTGCAAAAGTATTAATAAACCTATTATAAAATGCACAAACACAAAAAATCAAAAAAGGTTGAGATTTATAACAAAAGAAAAACCGTCCAAGGGTGCGGACGGTTTAAGTTAGAATATGTAAAGTAGCGGTATTGTTTTGTTATTTGCTTTTCAACGCATCACGTATTTCCATCAGCAATTTTTCTTCGTTGGTTGGTCCGGGTGGTGCAGCAGGAACATCGGCTTGTTTTTTTCTCGCTTTTTCAGCAGCTCTTAACACAGCAAAGATAAAAAACGCAATGATTACGAAATTGATAACTGCCTGAACAAAATTCCCATAGGTTATTACGGCAGCACCGGCTTTTTTTGCTTCATCAAGCGTTGCATAACTATTTCCGTCCAACGTGATGAATTTTTTGGTAAAATCGATACCGCCTGTTACGAGCCCAACGATCGGCATAATAATGTCGTCAACCGCAGAGCTGACAATTTTACCAAACGCAGCGCCAATAACAACAGCCGTTGCGAGGCTTAATACGTCTCCCTTCATTAAGGAAGCTTTAAAATCGCTGAAAAATCCCATAATGTATTTGTTTTATAGTTTAAATGCTAAATTAGCAAAAAAAAGATATGATATTAACTAAATTCCTACAAAATTATTCTCGGTAAAAAACACGTTTTACCCGTTGAGAGATTCCCGTCATAATTTCATACGGAATGGTGTGCAGTCGTTCCGCAATAAAACGAATCGTCGGGCTTTCGCCGAAAACGATCACTTGATCACCTTCTTTACAGGAAATTTCGGTAACGTTCACCATAATCATGTCCATGCAAACGCTTCCGGTAATATAGGCTTTTTGGTTATTGATGGTTACAAATCCAACGCCATTGCCCAATCCACGAGAAATTCCGTCGGCATAACCAATTGGGATTGTTGCGATTTTTGTTGGTTTTTCGGCAACAAATCGTCTTCCGTAACCAACGCTATCACCCGCAGGAATCGTTCTTATTTGCGAAATAATCGATTTTAAAGTGCCAACATTTTCGAGTTCCTTTTGTTCTTCAGTATCATTGGAGACACCATAAAGTCCGATACCCAAACGCACCATATCGTATTGCGCTTGCGGAAAATTAGAAATTCCGGATGTATTCAGCATATGGCGAATCGGTTGAACTTGCAATTCCGATATCATTTTTGAAGATAATTTTTCAAATAAAGCAATCTGCGACAACGCAAAATCCTTATGCTGAAGATCATCGCTGGTCGCCATGTGTGATAAAATACTTTTGACCTTTACGGATTTGTTTTCCTTCAAAATCGAAATCAACGTATCAATATTATTTTCCTCAAAACCCAAACGGTGCATGCCGGTGTCGATTTTGATGTGAATCGGAAAATCCCGCAATTGCTTTTGTTTGGCAATTTGAAGAAAAGCATTCAGTCCTTTTATGCTATAAATTTCCGGTTCGAGGTGGTGTTGTATAATGGATGCAAAACTTGTGTTTTCCGGATTCAAAACCATGATTGGTAGTTTGATGCCTGCATTTTTGAGTGCGATTCCTTCATCAGCGAAAGCAACGCCCAAATAATCGGTATTGTGGTGTTCGAGTAGTTTTGCGATTTCAAAACCACCATTTCCGTAGCCGAAAGCTTTGACCATGACCATCATTTTGGTTTCCGGTTTGAGTTTCGATTTGAAGAAATTCAAGTTGTGGCTGATAGCGTTGAGGTTGATTTCAAGCACCGTTTCATGTGTTTTTTCTTCGAGCAACGAAACGATTTTCTCAAACTCAAAGGTGCGCGCGCCTTTGATTAAAATGGTTTCATTCGCAAAAGCCAAACTATCGAAAGCGGCAATAAAATCGGCTGTATTTTTAAAAGTAATGGCGTTGCCGAATTTATTTTTAAACGTAGAAATCGTTTCTCCAATACCAATCACGCGGTTGATTTTGTTGGAAATTACGAGTTGTGAAACTTTAGAATACAATTCTTCCGTGGCCAAACCGCTTTGGAAAATATCCGATAAAATCAGTGTTTTTTTCTTGTAGTGTTTTTGCGATTCGAGAAAGTCCAACGCAATTTTTAACGACTGAAAATCAGAACTATAACTGTCATCGATAAGCGTAGTGTTGTTGATGCCGTTTTTGACTTTTAGTCGCATTTCTACCGGAAAAAGTAATTCCATGCGGCTTTCAATTGTTTTGTGGTCATAGCCAAAATACAGCAAAACCATCATGCATTGGATGGCATTTTCAATCGACGCATCGTCTTGGAACGGTATTTTGATTTCAAAATCGTTACCATCGTGACGGATTTTCAAAACTGTTTTGTCGACAATTGATTTTTTGGTGATAAAAACATCGGCAGTTTCATCTTTACAACTCCAAGAGAATGTTTGCACTTTTTGGTTGATGAAAGCGTCAATCGTTTTATTTTTATTATAAATCAGCATTTTCACATCTGTAAAAAGCTTAATTTTCTCCTTAATTTTTTCTCCTAAATTCGAAAATCCTTCGTCGTGAGCGCTTCCGATATTGGTTAAAAGCCCAATTGTCGGGCGGATAATAGGTTCGAGTTTCGTCATTTCGTTTACAGTCGAAATTCCGGCTTCAAAAATTCCTAAGTTGTGTTTTTCATTGATCGAAATCACCGAAAGCGGCACGCCGACCTGCGAATTATAGCTTTTAGGACTTCTTATAATATTGTAATCTGGACTTAAAAGAAAATTCAGCCATTCCTTGACAATTGTTTTTCCGTTGCTGCCAGTAATCCCGATGACGGGAAAATCAAAAAGGTTGCGGTAATAAGCAGCGAATTGTTGTAAAGCGTTTAAAGTATTTTCGACAACAAGAAAATTGGCTTTGTTTTCGAGGTTTTTGGGAATGTGTGTGACGACAAAATTGCGAACGCCGTTTTCAATTAATGCCGCAATATAAATGTGTGCATCATTATTCGGGCCGACAATCGTAAAAAATAAAGTCCCGGAATTATTTTGCAATGAGCGGCTGTCGATGGAGATATTGTCGATTGTAACATCGGAATTGGCTCCGTGAAAAACGGCATTGATCGTCGGGATAATATTTTGTATATTGATGGTCATGGGCAATTGGCTTGTTCTTTTGCCACGAATTGCACGAATTCCCAAAAATTAATTCGCGATAGTTCGTGGCTAAATTTATTGCATTGGAATTATTTTTTTCCTTTGGAATCAGTAAGTTCTTCCTGATTTTTTTTCATCGCATTGAAATAAGCGGCACGGCTCAGTGGTTCATATTCTTCGGTTTCGCCGAGCATGACGAGCTTGTCGCTATCGGTTTTTCGGAAACTGTAATTGGCGAGATTTCCGGTTCTGGTGCAAACGGCGTGTACTTTGGTCACATATTCGGCAGTCGCCATGAGTGCTGGCATGGGCCCGAAGGGATTTCCTTTAAAATCCATGTCCAAACCGGCAACAATCACGCGAATTCCGGAATTGGCCAAATCGTTGCAAATCGCAATAATCTCATCGTCAAAAAACTGGGCTTCGTCAATACCAACCACATCGCAACCTTGAGCGAGAATTCGAATGTTAGCGGCTGCGGGAACTGGCGTTGAACGAATCTGGTTGCTATCATGCGACACGACCATTTCATCGTGATATCGTGTATCGATAGCGGGTTTGAAGATTTCTACTTTTTGTCTGGCAAACTGCGCACGTTTTAAGCGACGGATCAATTCTTCGGTTTTTCCCGAAAACATCGAACCGCAGATTACTTCAATCCACCCAAATTGTTCTTTATGATTTACTGTATTTTCGAGAAACATTTTTTATTTTTCTGCGCTTAAAAATGAATAGTTTTTATTACTTTGTGGCAGAAACAAATTTAGCAAAATAGCATTGCGGAAACCACTATAATTTTAAAAGTTATGAAAAAAAAGCTCGAAGCCGAATTAATCAGCATCGCACATAGAATTTTACAGCTTAAAAACAAATCTGATCTTTTGCAACTGCACAAGGAAGCGCAAATTTTGTATGAAAAACTAAGCCTTTTAAAATTTGTAGAAGAAAATTTCGCCGACGCAAAACCAACCATCAGCTATGCTGAAATAGAAGCGCAAATAGAATCGGCTTTTGAAAAAGAAGAGGAAGTTGAAGTGACAGAAGTTTCGGAAACCAAACAAAAAACATTTAAAAAAGCAGACGCAGTAAAGGAAGAAGTTATTGAAGCGGAAGCACTTGTTTCTGAAGTAGATATAGCCGCAGCAAATAGCGAAACAGTAATTGCTGAAACAGAAAATCCGACCGAAGTATCCGAAACAACAGAAATCGTTGAAGTGCCGGAACAACCGGAATCTGTAGAAGAAGTAAACGATGCACTTGAATATGAATCTATTGCGGAAACCGAGCAAGAAATTCTATCTACAGCAGATGCTGGTGTGAGCGAAACCAACGAATCTGCGACAAAAGAGGATGATTTTATGCCATCATTTGAACTGGCATTTGATAAAAAAGAAGACGAGAAGGAAGCACCTAAAGAACAAAAGCAAATTGCATTTGAAGATTTTCTTGGCCACGATTATAATGAATCATTTTTTGTAAAAGCTGGAGAAGTCGAAGCAATAAGAGAAGAAGTTCCTGCGGAAGAAACGCACGAAAAAATTGAAGAAGCGCATGAAGCAGCAGCAGCGCCGCAACATTCCGATGAATTAGAAAACCAAATCGCCGAATTGGAAGTTGTGGAAGAACAAAAACCACAAGAAGAACCCGAATCAAAACCGGTTCCGACAAGCGACCATTTTTCCAAAAGTATCGCCATCGGACTGAATGATCGAATCGGTTTTGAAAAGCAATTGTTCGGTGGTAGCAGTGAAGATCTGAACCGCGTTTTGTCACAACTCAACACTTTCGATTCCTTTCAGGAAGCACAAGATTTTATTGAAGATATGGTAAAACCAGATTACAATAATTGGGAAGGAAAAGATGATTATGCGCAGCGTTTCATGGATATTGTAGAAAAGAAATTTGCATGACATGAAAAATAATTTTGCAAAACTGACTTGCTGTTTTTTGTTAATTTCGATTTCCTTTTCCTGCAATAGAGTCGCCGATAAAGCTAAAGAAAAAATCGATTCAGGTGCAGAAACTGTTGGAAGAACAACAAGCGATGTGGTAACGAGTTTCGGAAAAGGAATTTCCGATGCAAATAAAGTTACCATTGCACTTTCGGCTGAATTAAAAGAAAAAGGACTCAGTTTCGGAAAATATTACCTTTCTCAAAACACATTAGGCAAGGAAAATACCATCAGCATTTATTTCATCGCCGATAAAAATATCGACCAGCCGGTTCACCTCAAATTATTTGACAAAAGCGGAGTCGAAATGGGCCGTTTGCAGCAAAACATAAAACTTATACAAGGCACAGCGGCATACTACGAATTTGTTTTTGACGCGCATGTCGAATTTGAATTGAAAAGCAAAATCACAATCGATTAAATGGGCAAATTATACATCGTTCCAACGCCAATCGGCAACCTCGAAGACATGACTTTTCGCGCCATCCGCATTTTAAAGGAAGTCGATTTGATTTTGGCAGAAGACACACGCACAAGCGGAAAGCTGCTGAAACACTTCGAAATAGGCACGCACATGCACAGCCACCACATGCACAACGAGCATAAAACGGTGGAAAATCTCATCTCAAGATTAAAATCGGGAGAAACGATTGCCTTGATTTCTGATGCCGGAACGCCTGCCATATCTGATCCCGGATTTTTGCTGACACGCGCTTGTGTTGAAAATGGAATCGATGTCGAATGCCTACCGGGTGCAACAGCTTTCGTTCCTGCTTTAGTGAACAGCGGATTGCCAAATGACCGTTTTATCTTCGAAGGTTTTCTTCCTGAAAAGAAAGGGAGACAAACGCGATTTTTGACTTTGGCAGAAGAAACACGAACGATGATTTTTTATGTTTCACCGCATAAATTGTTGAAGACTTTGGCAGAATTTATACAATATTTTGGTGCAGAAAGGCAACTTTGCGTTTCAAGGGAATTGTCGAAATTGCACGAGGAAAACATCCGCGGAAGCGCCGCCGAAGTTTTAAAACATTACGAAAATAAGCCGCCAAAAGGCGAAATAGTAGTGGTGGTTTCAGGGAAAATACAGCTAAAAAAGGATAAAGAAACAAAAGATTAGCGCAATACTTTAGCGCCAAAGCCTTAGCAATTAAATGTTAACCCCGAGGTCTGTAAAAGCAAAGTCATTTCCGCTAAACAAACCCTTATCCGATAATTTCAGATCTGGAATGACCAATAATGCCATAAACGAAAGCGTCATAAAAGGTGCGTTCAAAGTGCTTCCGAGTGATTTTGCCATGGCGTCGATTTCTTGGTACAATCTTCCGGTTGCCCAACCATCTTTATCACTGATGATTCCGGCAACGGGCAAACCAAGAATTTTATTTTCTGAGCCATTCACCGCACAAATGCCGCCGGTGTTTTCAATGATGAGGTTGACGGCATTGCAGATTTCAACATCATTGGTGCCAACGACAACAATATTATGGGAATCATGTGCGACAGAACCGGCAATCGCACCCTTTTTTAATCCGAAATTTTTGATGAAAGCAATGGCAGGTTGCGCTTCGTGATACCGGTTGACGACTGCCATTTTGAGGATGTCATTTTCAATATCTGAAATGATTTTACCGTTTTGAATTAATGGTTTTTCGTGAATTTCATTCGTGATCAACTGCCCCTCCAGCGCTTCTATCACGCGGATTTTTTCAGCATTGCCATTCACTTCAAAATCTTCGGGATTTTTAGGTTTTACGTTGAAATTATTAGGCGTTTCAAAAGCAACATCCTTGATGAACGATTGTCCGTTTTCGGCCACCAATTCGCCATTGATATAAGTTTGCAGCACTTTAAAATCGAACAAGTTTTCCACAACTATGAAATCGGCAGTGTCCTTTTCACGAAGCAATCCGACATTCATATTGTAATGAAAAACGGGGTTGATACAAGCCATCTGCAAAACTTTAAAAATATCGAAACCTTTTGCAACGGCACGCGCACAAAGCGAGTTGATATGTCCGATAATCAAATCATCGGGATGCTTATCGTCTGAGCAGAACATCATATTTTCATAATGGTCAGGCAACAAATCAATCAAAGCCTCGAAATTTTTTGCGGCACTTCCTTCGCGGACGATGACTTTCATGCCAAGCGATAATTTTTCCTCCGCTTCGGCGAAAGTAAAGCACTCATGATCTGTTGTGATGCCAGCGGAAATGTATTTTTGCAACGGTTCGCCACGCAATCCCGGCGCATGCCCATCAGTTGGTTTTTTATAATGGTTGGCCCACTCGATTTTCTTTAAAACTTCCGAATCATCGAATAAAACACCTGGATAATTCATCATTTCTGCGAGGTAATAAATGTCGGGAGAAGCCATCAATTCTCGAATATCTTCCGAATCGATAACCGCTCCAGCCGTTTCAAAAGATGTCGCGGGAACACACGATGGCGCACCGAAATGAAATTTAAAAGGCACTTTTTTTCCGTTTTCAATCATATAGTAAACACCGGCTTTTCCGAGCACGTTGGCAATTTCATGCGGGTCAGAAATGGTGGCGACCGTACCGTGAATTACAGCCAGTTTTGCGAATTCAGAAGGTACGAGCATGGAACTTTCGATATGAATATGTGCGTCGATAAATCCGGGAAGAATGTAATTTTTGTTGTCGTGTGCTTTTGGTTTTATGGAAGTAATTTTTCCATTTTCTATCATAATTTCGCCGGAATAAATATTTCGGTTAAAAATGTCAACGATTTGTCCTTCGATCTTCATTGGTCTTACATTTGATTATAAAAGTAGGGAATTTAAATAGCAAATCCCAAATGACAAACGCGTACAGAATTGTAATTTGGGATTTGCTATTTGGGATTTAAAATTTTTGTATTTTTGAACTAATATACACCATTCAAAATCAAATCTATGCGCTGGAAACTGCAACCCGAACCGACTCCTGAAAAGGAACAACAACTTGCCCAATCCTTAAATACCGACGAATTGATTGCCCAATTGCTTTTGCAGCGTGGCATTGAGACTTTCGAGCAGGCAAGGCAATTTTTTCGCCCGAATTTAGACGATTTGCACAATCCGTATTTAATGAAAGATATGGATAAGGCAGTTTTGCGTATAGAATCGGCGATTGAAGACCAAGAAAACATTCTCGTTTTTGGCGATTATGATGTGGATGGAACGACTGCGGTTTCACTGATGGCGTCGTATTTAAAGACTTTATACCCAAATATTGCGACTTATATTCCGGATCGCTATGACGAAGGTTATGGCATTTCTTACAAAGGAATTGATTATGCCGACGACAACGAAATTTCGTTAATCATTGCGTTGGATTGTGGTATAAAATCAATCGATCACGTTGCTTACGCAAAAGCCAAAAACATCGATTTTATCATTTGCGACCACCACCGTCCAGGCGATATTTTACCCGAAGCAGTCGCTGTTTTAGATCCAAAAAGAGAAGATTGTAATTATCCTTATGATGAATTGTGCGGCTGTGGTATTGGCTTTAAACTAATTCAGGCCATGGGCGCAAACAGAAACCAAACGATTGAAGATTTAATGCCTTATCTGGATTTAGTGGCTACGGCAATTGCGGCTGATATTGTACCGATGACAGGTGAAAATCGAATTTTAGCGTATTTTGGACTGCAAGTGATCAATACATTTCCGCGTCCGGGCATTAAAGCATTGATTCATCAGGTGAAAAAGAAAATACTTGATATCACAGATGTTGTGTTTATTATTGCGCCAAGAATCAATGCTGCAGGAAGAATAAAACATGGCAATCACGCAGTAGCATTATTAAGTGAATTCGATTTTGAACAGGCGCAGCAATTTGCGCTTGAAATTGAAAAATACAACGCCGAAAGAAAAGATCTCGATAAGCAAATTACCAAAGAAGCACTTTTGCAAATTGAAGAAAATAATGAGAAAGAACATTTTACGACTGTTGTTTTTAACGAAAATTGGCACAAAGGTGTGATTGGAATCGTCGCTTCCCGATTGATCGAGACGTTTTACCGGCCGACTTTAGTTTTTACAAAAAGTGGCGATAAATATGCGGCTTCGGCGCGGTCTGTTTTGGGATTTGATGTTTATAATGCGTTGGAAGCGTGTGCGGAACATCTCGAGCAATTTGGCGGACACATGTATGCCGCGGGAATGACTTTGAAAGCGGAAAATTACGAGCTTTTTAAAAATGCTTTTGAAGAGGTTGTTCGCAACACCATTCATCCCGATATGCGAATGCCTGAAATTACAGTTGATGCTGAGATTGATTTTAGCGAAATTACACCAAAACTCATTCGCATTTTAAAACAATTCGAACCTTTCGGACCGCAAAACAGAACGCCGGTTTTTATGTCTAAAAATATTGTTGATACCGGTTTTGCCAAAACGATGGGTGGATCAGATGAGCATTTAAGGCTATTTGTAAAGCAAAATAATTCCGAAGGGTTTGCCGCGATTGGATTTGGACTTGGCGCAAAAATCGGGATAGCGAAAGACCGAAAACCTTTTGAAGCGGTTTACTGCATTGATGAAAATGAGTGGAATGGAAAAGTCTCGACACAATTACGATTGAAGGATATTCGGTAAATTTTATTTTGAGAATTTTACTTTGCGCTTAGCGTCTTTGCGAACATTGATTTCTCGCAAAGACGCTAAAGCGCAAAGTCTTATTGGTCATTTTTTAAATATTTTTTCGAATTAAATTTTAACACAATATTATTTAGAATAAATATAAATAAGGCTATATTTGTTTCCTACAAAAAGGCTATGAGACAAATAGAACAGCTATATAAGAATGATTTTGGGATGGCTTTTTACTGGAAAAACCGGGATGAAGTTGTTTCAGATAAAGTGCAATTGGTTTTTAAAGAAACCGGATTTCATTTTACCGTTGCCGAACTCGATTATTTTATCGGTTTGATTGATGAAACTGCTTCGAAAAATCATTGTTGCGATGATTGTAAAATAAAGCACCAATGCACCAGATTTTTGCTTCGAACGCCTTGCCCGCAGATTGATTTGGCTGTTTCGATGCAGGAATTGGATGCCATTAAAGACCTTGTCGAAGGCACGTTGTTTAAGATAAATCTTCAGGAATATTTATTGGGAATCGGACGCAATTAATACTTGAATTCTTTTAATTCAAAAGTATTTCCGTCAAAAATGCCATAAGTAAAATATCCAATCCAGTCGCCTAGATTGACATATTCAGCATTTTCCCCAACAGTAATTTTCATTGGAAGATGGCGGTGTCCAAACACGAAATAATTATAATGCTTTGTTTCGAGTTTTCTTTTGGCATATAAAACCAGCCACTCATTTTCTTCTCCTAAAAATTTCACATCAGCATCGCCGGAAATCAGTTTGTTTTTTACCGAAAGGTATTGCGCCAATTTTACGCCTAAATCAGGATGCAACCAGCGGAAAATCCATTTGGAAAATGGGTTAGTGAATACTTTTTTCATGCGTTTGTACCCTTTGTCGCCAGGTCCTTTTCCGTCACCGTGACCGATCAGGAATGTTTTTCCTTGAAAAGTAAATTCACGGTTGTCATGGTAAACTGGGATATTGAGTTCCTTTTCGAAATAATCTGACATCCACAGATCATGGTTACCTACAAAAAAATAAATCGGAATGCCACTATCGCGAATTTCGGCAAGTTTTCCTAAAACACGCACAAATCCTCTGGGTACGACGGTTTTATATTCAAACCAGAAATCGAAAAGATCGCCCAAAAGGAAAATCGCTTCGGCATCTTGTTTGACTTCGTCGAGCCAAGCGACGAATTTTTGTTCACGGGGAAAACTCAACTCGGCAGTTGGTGCACCAAAATGTTGGTCAGAAGCGAAATATATATTTTTTTCTTTTAAGGGTGCCATTTTAAATTATCAAAAATCAAAGATAGGAAATGTTGATGGCAACACCTTAAAAATCGAATCATTTTAAAAAAACAGATTTTTTCGCAATATGACAAAAATAGTAAGGATAATTCATAATAATGTTACATAAAAAGCCGTAAACGGTGATTTTGTTAAATAATTTTGATTTCTCTTTTTTTTGATAAAATTCCTTAAATTTGGAATTAATACCTACAAACTATATTAAATCACTAAAACCTTTTCATTTCATGAAAAAAATTACCTTATTATTAATGTTATTTTTATTTGCTTCCGTCAGTTACGGGCAGTTGAATGAAAATTTTGATGCAGGGATGCCCACAGACTGGCTGATTAAAAGCAGGCTCAATGGAGCTGAGGTGGTGCAGAGTCAGCATTGGCAACTCAATACGCCAGCTTATCCTGCGCATACAGCCCCGAATGCGGCTTATGTAAATAACGAGCAGATTGGTATGGGCAATACCGAAGAAGATTTACTGATTACCAAGCAGGTCACTATTGATCCAAATGGGCAATTGCGTTTTTTTACAAAGCAGACGCAAAACTCAGATCAGTTTACAAAATACCAAATTCGGATTTCCACCAACGCGGCGCAGGACAACCTTGCGGCATTTACACTTGTAAAAGAGTGGACGGAAGCTGAACTCACCGATCTTAACGGAGATATTACAGTATATGAGGAAAAGTCGTTTGACATTCCTGCGGCATACATTGGTGTCCCTGTTTATATAGCATTCGTAAGGGTTTATACACAACCAACCGGGCAAAGAGACGGTGATCGTTGGTTGGTTGACGACGTAAAAATCGTTGAGAAATGTCTGAAACCAATCGATTTGAACGTGGTTACAGCGAGTATCAGCTCGACTTCGGTTACGCTTAACTGGACTAACACAAGTACGGCGACCAACTTTGAAATAGAGATTGTACCTGAAAATTCAGATTTTACTGGTGTAGGTACACCATTTTCAAGTACCACTACACCATCATCATATAGCGCAACTGCTTTAAACCCAGGAACGTGTTATAAGTATCAAGTAAGAGCAGTTTGTGCTGCAGACAATACGAGTGATTGGGCTGGACCGTTGCTATTTTGTACCATTCCGTTAGGGTCTGTTTGTGCCGATCCAATCGTGGTGGGCGATCTTCCGTATTCAACAAGTGGCAATACTGCCAATTATGGTGATGAGGTGGATACCGTTCAAGGAACGCTTTGTGGTGCAACACCACCAGGCACTAATTACCTGCAAGGAAATGAAGTGTTTTATAGCTTTACTGCTGCCGCTGATGGGCTTGTCAGTATTACAATGACTCCGGTTGGTACAACCTCTACAAACTCTTCTGTATTTGCATATGCTTCATGTGGCAATATTGGCGTAAGTTGTTTGGGCGGTGTTGCCAATTCTAATACGAATGTCAGAACTTTTAATTTGGCAGTAGTAACTGGAAACACGTATTATATTGTCATATCCTCAAGCGGAACAACACCTACGATTGCCTATAATTTAGTAATTCAAAATGAAAACTGTTCGCCAAAACCAAATACAGGTGTTGCTACAGAAATTGGTTTAAATCAAGCAACCTTGGGTTGGACCAGTCCAGATTTTTCGGCTTGGCAAGTAGCGGTTCAGGATCTTGGCGCTTCTATTCCGCCAAATACCGGAACTTATGATTATGTAACTGGAACTGCTTCCTATGTCAAAACAGATTTAGTTTCTGCACACCAATACCAATTTTGGGTAAGGGCTGAGTGCGTTTCGGGCTCAGGAGTTTATACTGCTTGGGCGGGACCATATCCTTTTAATACGCTAATATGTGATCCTGCGAATGCTTGTGTTCATACTTTTAGAATGACAGACTCCTCCAATAATGGATGGAATGGCGCAAGAATGCAGGTAAGACAAAATGGAATCGTTGTTGCGACAATCGGATCAACTTATAATTCTGGTGCGGGGCCTGTGGATATTGCTGTTCCATTATGTAATGGTATTCCTTTTGATTTATACTGGAGTGTGGCTGGAACGCAGCCTCAGCAATGTATTGTTGCAGTACTTAACTCATTTGGACAGACCATTTATACAAAACCAGCGGGCACAGGAACTGCAGGGGAGGTTGTTTATTCCAACACAGTCAATTGTGATACGCCCCGATGCGATATCCAACCTGCCAGTGTGACTTTTACCAACATTGCTACGCATACGGTAACCATCAATTGGGATGCGCCGGCTACGACGTCATGGGATATTTATGTGGCTGTTGCTGGTGGACCGGCTCCAGGGCCTGATACTGTTCCGACTTATAATGATGTGACTACAAATCCGTTTGACACTACTTTGCCACTATTGGCAGATACAACCTATGAGGTTTGTGTAAGAGTTAATTGCTTGGTACCAACAGCTTGGACTTGTGCTACATTTACAACATTGCCAACTTGTCCAAAACCAACAGGTTTGGCTGTTCCTGCCGCTACAATAACAACAACTACAGCAAGCCTTCAATGGGTTCCGGGAACACCAGCAGATACGGAATGGGAAATATTATTACTCCCTGGATGGCCTACAGTGCCAACACCACCAGCACCTCAAGTTGACCCTACAGTGCCGCTTGGTGGATTCTGGATTCATCCTATTAATGCGGGCTCACCATACCTAGCTACAGGATTGGCACCAGCAACAATTTATTATTATTATGTAAGGACAGTTTGTCCGGGTGATGATAAAAGTACCTGGACAGGACCAATCATCTTCAATACACTTACTTGCGATCCAGCGGATAAATGTAACTACAAGTTTGTGCTTACAGATACTGGAAGTAATGGTTGGAATGGTGGTAGAATGCAAATAAGACACAATGGTATCGTCATTGCAACAATCGGAACTACTATTTCTGGTGCAGGACCTACTACAGTTACCGTTCCAATTTGCGACGGTGTGCCATTTGATGTGTATTGGAGTGTAGCAGGAACTGCGCCAGACGAAATCGGGTTTACTATTCAGAATCCATTTACAGATATTATTTATACTTATACACCTGGAACAGGAACTCCGTTAACTTCCTTATATTCTTCGGAAGGAAATTGTACGCCACCAACTTGTCCTAAACCTACGGCCTTGGCTGTTGATGCGACTTCAATTACACAAACTTCGGTTGCGCTTAGCTGGACTGAAATGGGAACTGCGACACAATGGGAAGTATATGCTGTCCCTGTTCTATCGGCACCTCCTGTCAATGGCTCTGCTGTGAGTACGACTCCTGGACCTCCTTATTATTTGATAACACCTTTAAACTCAACAATTGTATCATCTGTTGTTACAACAAATGCATTAGTAATTAACGGATTGCAGCCAGGAACCAATTATATCTATTATGTTAGGGCGATATGTTCCTCAACAGACGTAGGCACTTGGACCATCCTGAACCCAAAAACATTTATTACCAAACCGGTAAATGACGAATGTGCCTTTGCGACAACAGTACTTACAAATCCAACAAGAGAGTGTGTAACAAGTGTAAATGGAAGCACATTGGGTGCGACACGTACTTTGCCAAACACAGCACCTACTTGTCAAGGTAATACAGATGACGACGTTTGGTTTACATTTGTAGCGACGTCAACGATACATATTATCACTTTCAGCAACATTATAGGAAGTACTACAGATATCAACCATACTTTATATCAAGGAGCCGACTGTACGGCGCTTACACAATTGTATTGCAGCAATCCGAATGTAAGTATTGCCAACAACTTAACGGTGGGGCAGACTTATATGATCAGGGTTTATACCAATGGTGGGAATGCTACACAATCGGCTAATTTTAATCTATGTATTACTACGCCTCCTCCAATCACAAATGATAATTGCGATGTTGCAACTGTAGTAACACCAAACAATGGATTGGAATGTATTATATCAACACCAGGCGCTTTAACCGGGGCTACAGCTTCGCCACAGCCAAGTACTTGTGCTGGTCAGGAAGACGACGACGTTTGGTATTCATTCGTTTGCAACAGCCCGACACAGATTATTACTTTTAGCAACATTCAGGGAACAAGTACGAATCTTGTCCACTCTTTATATCACGGAAGCTGTGCTGGTGGTTTGACGTTAGTATATTGCAGTGATCCTGAAGAAAGTTTAGCAGAAGGATTAATTGTTGGCGATACTTATTATATAAGAGTATGGTCTTCAGAAAATACATTACAGGATGTTACCTACGATCTTTGTATCGGAAGAGTATTGCCTCCAATTACAGCCAATACAAACCAATATACCAAACAACAATTGGTTGAGGATATTTTGTTTAATTCGACTTGCGCCAGTATTACTGATGTAACATGGTCAACCGGAACTGATTTTGGTTCTACCAACGGAATCGGATACTTTAACAAGGACCAATCAGAATTTCCATTTGCAGACGGAGTGGTGCTTACATCCGGAAATGCAGCAAATGCTCCTGGTCCGAACCTTACCACATTAGGTGATGGTGATTTTAACTGGCCTGGTGATACAGATTTGGAAACGGCTACCAATATGGATACAGGTTCACATAATGCCTCGATATTGGAATTCAATTTCATACCTCTTGCCAATACAATTAACTTTAGGTTTATTTTTGCCTCGGAAGAATATGGAACATTCCAATGCAACTATTCCGATGCATTTGCGTTCCTATTGACGAATCTCTCGACAAACGTAACGACTAATATTGCGTTGCTGCCTGACGGTGTTACACCGGTATCAGTAGTAAATGTTAGGGATCAGCTTTATAATAACGGGTGTGGATCTGTAAATCCTGAGTATTTTTCAGCTTTTTACGGAGCGAATGGCATTAATCCAATTGGCGCACCGATAAATTATAACGGTGTAACTACAATTTTAGAAGCGACATCGCCGCTTATTGTGGGGCAACAATATCACATTAAGCTTGTAATTGCAGACAGAGGTGATAGTGCCTTTGATTCTGCCGTATTCCTTGAAGGAGGTAGTTTTAATATTGGAAATGTCGAATTAGGAAGCGATTTCCTAGAATCGGCTGGAACTGCTATATGTCAAGGAGATACTGTGACAATAGATTCTCAATTAGATCCTGACGTTTATGAATTCCACTGGTTTCAAGGCACAAATGAACTTGTAGGTCAAACAGGACCAACACTTTTGGTTACTGAGCCGGGGGTTTACACCATAAAAGCCAATTACATCAATACCACATGTGAGGCTACGGATAGCATTACTGTCGAATTCTTCCAGGATCTTCCGGCCGGTACACCGGAAAATCTCGTTATCTGTGATGCATCAGGAAGCGCAACTTTTGATTTCACAGACAACGAAGCGTTAATATTGGCGCCATATGTTCCAGGAAGCCATACACCAGTTTATTTCCTTTCTCAAGATGATGCTGTTAACAATAATATTGCAAACGCCATTACGACGCCTTACAATTATTTAGGGACTAACGGACAGGTTATTTATGTAAGGATTAATAAAAATGGCACGAGCTGTTATAAAACAACTTCGTTTATATTGACTGTACAAGATTTGACGCCGCAATTTACCCTTACGGGAAACACCGATATATGCTCGAACAGTACAGCAACAATTACGGTAACGCCAACAGACAATAATTTTGACCCTGCATTGGTCACTTATACTTGGTATATGGGTGTGAACCCAATTGCAGGACAAATAGGGCAGTCCATAACGATTAATCCTGCTGATGCAGGTGCTTATTCTGTAACAGTAAATAATTCAGGATGTACTGCCAATCAGACATTCGACATTGTTGTTACGCAATTGCCGGATGCGGAATTTACTTATGGCAGTGCTGTTTATTGTAAAAATGATCTACCAAATCCAACGCCATCATTTACAACTGGAACAGC
>JAQSDU010000017.1 GCA_029946065.1 Flavobacterium sp. | reverse complement strand
GTTCAAATTACTTCAAATGACAACAGAGTTGTTACCAAAAAAGTAGTTTACTAAAACATTAGTTTACAGCTTTAAATAATTAAAAGCCTTCCGGGAAACTGGGAGGCTTTTTTTATTAAGAACTTTAAAAAATACATCCGAACTCAAAACCACAACTTTTTTACATAAAAAACTTAAATTAAGAAATTACGTACATACATTTGTATAAGCATTAGAAATTTCACCGGTTACCAATCTAAGTCGCTTATCTTTTTTTATTTCGAAAAAAAAACTTAAATTAGTTCACTAAAATTATCCGTAAACGCCTGAAAATTAAATACAAAGCTTATGAAAAAAAATCTACTCAATTTAGTACTAGCAATCATTCTTTTATCGAGTTCGTTTGCCTTTTCACAATGCCCAGTCGGAGATGTCATCTTAAACAGTCAGTCCGAAGTTGATAATTTCATAATCACCTACCCCGCTTGTACCACCATTAGTGGCAATTTGGGTGTTTATGGTGCGGATATTACTAATCTTGACGGCCTTTCAAATATCACAACTATTACTGGTTATGTAGATTTTGAAAGTAATTTATCGCTATTGACAGATTGGAGTGGCCTAGATAACCTTTCGACACTAAACGGTGCTTTGTATTTTTATCAGGCCAACCTGACAACACTTCCTACATTGAATAACCTGACAATCATAGGTGGTGATTTTGTCTTTTCACAAAACACTGGAATCAACAGTGCAGCATTTAATAATATTACAACCATCAATGGTTATGTTGATGTGGGACAAAACACAAACCTGACTGCCTTTTCAATGGCTTCATTGACATCTTCAGGAGGCCTTTTTACATTGTATTCTAACCCTATATTGACTTCAGTAGATTTTACAAGTCTCCTATCAACCGGCGGTTATCTCTTTATAGAAGACAATAACAGCCTGACAAATTTATCAGGATTTTCTGGCCTGACGACTATTAACAACTATCTTGACATCTCAAATAATCCGCTGCTAACCGATATATCAAACTTGAACAACCTTGTTACTATAACCGGTTTTATTCAAATTGAAAACAATGCCATTTTAACATCACTTACCGGACTTGATAATGTAAATCCGTTATTACTAACAGGATTGAATCTTATATCCAATGTAGGATTAGCAACTTGTAACGTAGCCAGCTTGTGCAGCTATCTTTCAGGAGGTGGCAGCTCATCAATTAGTGGTAATGCGACCGGTTGTAATAATGCATCAGAAGTCAGTGCTGCTTGTAGCGTTCCCTGCCCTAACGATATGTATTTTGCTGCGCAGGCTGATGTTGATGATTTTGGCACCACTTATGCACATTGCAATACCATTGCGGGAAATTTAGGTGTATATGGTGCCGATATTACCAATCTTGATGGCCTTTCTCATATCACTACCATTGGAGGTTATGCTGATTTTGAGACTGATCTGTCGCTATTGAATGACTGGACTGGATTGGATAATCTGTCAACGCTGAGCGGTCCTTTGTATATATATCAAGCGACTTTATCGAGTATGCCAACCTTCAACAGTCTAACATCAATTGGCGGTGATTTGGTGATTTCGCAAAACATCGGTCTGACAAGCATCGTATTAAATAACATCACTACGGTTGGCGGCTATATTGACCTTGGTCTGAATACAAATTTGACATCGTTGTCGATGTCTTCACTAACATCAAACGGAAATCTATTTGCGCTATACAGCAATCCGCTTTTGACAACAGTTAATTTTAACAGCCTTACCACAATCGGCGGTTATGTATTCCTTGAAAGCAACGATAGCCTCACTGACCTTTCCGGGTTTTCAAACCTAACCACCGTGAGCAACTATTTAGACATAAGCAACAATGCATCATTGACTAGTGTATCTGATTTGAGTAACCTTACCAACTTAAATGGTTTACTATATATTGAAAACAATGCAATTTTAACAAACCTAACAGGACTAGACAACATCAATCCATTGCTAATTACGGGATTAAGCTTAATTTCCAATGTTGCCTTGTCAACCTGTAATGTTCCAAGTATTTGTACCTATCTTTCAAACGGCGGTGGCGCTACCATTGTTGGAAATGCTGTAGGCTGTAATAACGCCACACAAATCAGTAACTTATGTAATTTTAGCTGTGCGACCACCACTACTTGGGATGGATTGGCATGGGATAACGGCGTACCTACCAGTACCGCTGCAGCAATATTTTCAGGAGATTATAGCTCTACGGGAGATTTGATTGCTTGTACAGTAACAATACAAAATGCCGATGTTGTTTTTAACACTGGTGATGATTTTGTCGTTTCTGGTGCCATTTCGGTTGATGCTGTCGGCTCACTTACTTTTGAAAACAATGCGAACCTGACACAAGATCTAGATGTATCTAATATCGGCAAAATAACAACTAAAAGAGAAACATCTATACGCAGACTCGACTATACCTATTGGGGATCGCCAGTTATGGGCCAAGATTTGAAACTGTTTTCTCCATATACCATATCTCCAACTATTGCTCCGGGATTTCCGAGCACAACAGGCAATTCTCGTTTTTATACGATCAATGAGGCTACCAATAGTTTTCAGGCTATTACGGAGCCTTTAGGAACCGATTTTGACCTTGCAAAAGGATATGCAATCCGTGCACCAAATAATTTCCCTACGGCACCACAAACTTTTTTCGGCACATTTACAGGTGTTCCGAATAATGGACAAACCACCATCGCAATTACGAATTCAGGGCAAGGCTTTAACCTCATCGGAAACCCCTACCCCTCACCAATAGATGCTGATATGTTTTTAGCACAAAATCCGGGTTCACTTTATTTCTGGACACACATCAATCAGGCAGCTGTCTCTGGGGCTAATTACGCAACTTATTCCGATATGGGATATGCCGCAGCAACGGGTGGTCCTGCTCCAAACGGTTTGATACAAACCGGACAGGGTTTTCTTTTATTAACAGCCACTCCAGGATTTGCTACATTTACCAACGATATGCGTATTGGCGATAATACCGGACAGTTTTTTAGGACATCCAATGAAATAGAAAAGCACAGGATATGGCTTAATCTTTTTGATGAAGGTGGTATGCAAAATCAAATTCTTGTTGGCTATATGACTGGAGCGACTATGGAAGTTGACGTTTCTATAGATGCCAAACAAATCGAGAGTGATATCAGCAATATCGCGAGTATCATTGATGGAAAAAAATATAACATTCAAGGACGTTCCTTACCCTTCGAAAACACAGATGAAATTCCGTTGAGTTTTAACGCACTTAATGCGGGAACTTTTACGATTGCGATCGATCACTTTGATGGATTATTTACTGATCAGGATGTATTTATCAAAGATAATATTGCCGGAATCACGCACAATATAAAAGAAAGCGCCTACACATTCGCTTCAGAAGCTGGAACAACCACCAATAGGTTCAGTGTAGTGTTTCAAGACACGACGCTTGCTATCAATCCATTTTTGGACGCTAGTAATATCATTGTTTTCAAACAAAATAACGTACTTAATATCAATTCAGGAAAAATTAATATGGCTGCTGTAAAAATATTTGATACCCGTGGAAGATTAATTTTTGAACAGTCGAACATCAATAGCAATGCGGCAACGCTCACAAATCTGAATGTCGCAGGAGAACTGCTATTGGTTCAAATCACATCCGTTGACAACAGAATATATACAAAAAAAATTGTTTATTGAGTTTTAGATGCCACTCTTGAAAATGAAAACTTCGGTTTTAGAAATTTTCTGAATCCGAAGTTTTTTTATTTAAAGAACACGTTAAAAGTAGTTTTTCATTTATGGATAAAGTATTACAAAAAAAGGACGATTGTTGCTTTACGTCGGGATTTTTTTGATCTTCACGGGTTTTATATCCCAATTCGTTTTAATTTTTTATATTCGCTTTAACTTTCAATCTTTCAACAATGAAAAAAGTAGTATTATTTTCTGTAATTTCACTGATGCTGTTCGGCTGCAATGGCTCTCAAAACGAATCAAATGCCAATGAAAATGATCCGATTCTGGGCACATGGAAACTTACTTCAAAAACCTTACATACAACTGTTGATACACCCATTGCACTAAAACCTTGTGAATTGGAAACTACCTACACTTTCAAAGCTGAAGGTGCTAAGTTCACCGGAGAACAGCTAACCTATCATACCGCAACAACAGATTGTGGCACGGAAGCTCTTTTGGGAAGATGGGGGCACGAAAACGACAGTTATTATATGATTTACAATAACAATACAGTAAGCGTTACGTGGAGTGAAGTTATAATTTCAGGAAGTACAATGACCGCATCGGTTGTGAATGGTGAAAGCAGCACTGTTTATACCTGGACAAAACAATAAAATTTTTATTCCGCTTCAATATAAAAAAACATCTTTCGGGGTGTTTTTTCTTTTTATAATATTTTTTTTGATTGATTCAAGCTAACTACAGCGCAGCTATCGAACATTTGTGAAAGCGCCTGCAAAAAAACATAAAAAAACCTCCGGGGATCACCGAAGGTCTAATTTATGTTGAATTAACAATTAAAAAGGAACATCACTATCATCATCAGCGTTGTTGATATTGCTGCCAAAAGCTTCATTTGCCGAAGGTAAATTTTTGGTCATAAACGGATTATCATCGTGGTTCATTTTGGATGGCAAGTCGTCATAACCGCCGCCAAAATCTTCAAGATTGTCAAATTTACCAAGATTTCCAATGAATTTCAGTCGAATGTTTTCCAAACTACCATTCCTATGTTTCGCAATAATGAATTCTGCTTGACCTTCGGTTGGCGAATGCTCATCGTCGTCCCATTCGTCAATTTTATAATATTCAGGACGGTAAATAAACGAAACAATATCTGCATCTTGCTCAATCGCACCCGATTCACGAAGATCAGAAAGCAAAGGCCTTTTGCTCGAACCACGTGTTTCTACGGCACGTGACAATTGGGATAGTGCAATTACAGGAACACTTAATTCTTTCGCAAGCGCTTTAAGGTTTCGAGAAATGGTCGAGATTTCCTGCTCGCGATTTCCACCGCCTTTTCCGTTACTTCCGCCGGCTGTCATCAATTGAAGATAATCGACAATGATGAGCTTGATGCCGTATTGTGAAGCGAGACGACGCGATTTCGCTCTTAAATCAAAGATGGATAGCGATGGCGTATCGTCAATATATAAAGGTGCTTTTTCCAAATTTTTTACTTTGATGGAAAGCTGCTCCCATTCGTGTTTTTCGAGTTTTCCCGTTCTCAGTTTTTCTGATGAAAGTCCGGTTTCCGATGAAATCAAACGAGTAATCAACTGTACGGAAGACATCTCCAGTGAGAACAAAGCCACCGGATGACCAAAGTCAATTGCAATATTTCGCGCCATCGACAATACGAAAGCGGTTTTACCCATACCCGGACGTGCAGCAATGATAATTAAATCACTCGGCTGCCATCCCGAGGTTATTTTGTCGAGTCGTTCAAAACCTGTTGCGATACCGCTGAGGCCCTCTTTTCCCGCAATTTCTTCAATCCTTTTCTTTGCTTGGATGACCAAACTTTGTGCGGTTTCAGAACTTCTTTTGATATTGCCTTGTGTCACTTCATATAACCTGGATTCGGCTTTGTCGAGCAAATCGAAAACGTCGGTAGTTTCGTCGTAAGATTCTTCGATGATTTCAGAAGAGATTTTGATAAGGCTTCTTTGTATGAATTTCTGTAAGATAATTCTGGAGTGAAATTCAATGTGCGCCGATGAAGAGATTTTCTGTGTAAGCTGTATCAGGTAAAAATCGCCTCCCGCCATATCGAGTTTGGCGTTCTTTTTAAGCTGCGATGATACTGTTAATAAGTCGATGGGTTGTGTGTCGGTGAATAACTGCACAATCGCCTCAAAAATGTATTTATGAGCATCTTTGTAAAATGCGTCGGGTTGTAAAATATCGATTACCTCATCTACCCCTTTTTTATCGATCATCATAGCGCCCAAAACGGCCTCCTCAAGTTCGAGTGCTTGTGGTGGCAGCTTACCTTTCTCGAGGTTGATGATAGTAGTTTTATCTACTTTTATCGGGTTAATATTTCTGAGATTTTCCATATTGCGAATGTAAGTAAAAATGTACCTGAAATCCGTTTAGAGTTATAACGGCGGTTTGTTGATAAATAGTGTTTTTATGTTGATAACCAAAAAAAAATCCGAAACCATTGGGCTTCGGATTTGATATAAATTTGTAAGAATTTACTCCTTATATTCGCCCATCTTGCTGTATTTGTCCATTCTCTGCGCTACAAGTTCTTCTGTTGATAAGTCTTTCAGTTCATTGAATGCTTTTGTGATATATTGGCTTACAGTTTTAAATGTCGTAACTCTGTCGTAATGTGCGCCGCCCAATGGTTCTGGGATAATATCATCAACTAATTTTTGTTTTTTCATATCGGCAGACGTTAGTTTTAGGGCTTCCGCTGCTTGTTCTTTGTATTCCCAGCTTTTCCATAGAATTGAAGAACATGATTCTGGTGAGATTACAGAATACCATGTATTTTCCATCATCAAAACCCTGTCACCTACTCCAATTCCGAGTGCGCCACCGGAGGCACCTTCTCCGACAATCACGGCAATAATTGGTGTTTTAAGATTGATCATTTCGAAGATATTCCTGGCAATGGCTTCTCCTTGCCCGCGCTCTTCGGCTTCTAATCCAGGATATGCTCCAGGAGTATCGATAAGCGTCAAAACCGGAATCCCGAATTTCTCAGCCATTTTCATGAGGCGTAGCGCTTTTCTATAGCCTTCAGGATTTGCCATTCCAAAATTGCGGTATTGGCGTGTTTTGGTATTAAAACCTTTTTGCTGTCCAACGATCATAAAGGATTGCCCATCGATTTTACCGAGACCGCCAATCATGGCTTTGTCGTCTTTGAAGTTCCTATCGCCAAAAAGCTCCAACCACGAATCGCCGCAAATTGCGTTCACATGGTCCATTGTATATGGACGGTTCGGGTGTCTTGACAACTGTACGCGCTGCCATGCCGTTAGGTTTTTGTATATCTTTCGTTTGGTTTCTTCGAGTTTTTTCTCAATCTGCTTGCAGGTGTTGGTCACGTCTATATCGGACTCTTTTCCGATGATTGCGCATTTGTCGAGTTGTTCTTCTAACTCTTTAATGGGAAGCTCAAAATCTAAATATTCCATAGGGTTTGTGCATTTTTAATTGTAGTTCGAACCGCAAAGATAAAATATAAAATCGTCGGTGAAAGCAAAATTTTGTTTAATTGTAAACATTGGAAAAGCCAACTGCAATTTCAAATTCAGTTTTAAATTCCAAAACTTTGAATGCCTTTCAAGTACTAGACGCTATAGAATGAAAAACGGTATTCCTTTTTAACCCTACTGCCCTAGCCCGGATGGAAGGGAAAATCCTTTTTTGTCCAAAAAAATATTGACTCTGAAACAACTATTTCCGGACAAAAAGATTGGAATGAGAGCCGGATTGGCTTCTAATAAAGGATCAATCCTTTTTATAATGCTTGATTACGCCATTCAAGATTACCGTCGCCAAAATCACTAGTGAGCCGATATAAAACGGGACACTCATTTTTTCGTCTTCGCCAATGATGAAAAAGGCAAGAATAATGCCGTAAACGGGTTCAAGATTTGTGGTAAGCATTACGGTGTAGGGCGATAGTTTTTTCATAACCTGAACTGCGGCAGTAAAGGCATACGAAGTGCAAACGGAAGAGAGAATGATAATATAGATCCAATCTTTTCCGGAGACATTGAAGAATTGCGGGGTGAACTTTCCTTCGAAGAGAAGATAGATAGAAACGAACACAAATCCGGCAAAAAATTCATATAAAGCAATGACTGAGGCATCGTGTTTTTGTA
Organism: Flavobacterium sp.; assembly: GCA_029946065.1. Lineage (GTDB taxonomy): Bacteria > Bacteroidota > Bacteroidia > Flavobacteriales > Flavobacteriaceae > Flavobacterium. The sequence continues at coordinate 144,354 of JAQSDU010000017.1, read as the reverse complement.
TGAGCTTTCCGTTGAAAATCGTAAATAAAACGCCTACGAATACCGAAAATAATGCGCATAGCATTCCGTTGATAAAGCGGCCTTCGACTTGCATGATCGTAAAAAGTCCGGCGATGATAATTAATCCAAAGAATACTTCGTACCACAACATTTTTCTTTTAAAGAACAGCGGCTCCAAAATTGCGGCGAAAAACGCACCCATCGAAAACATTGCGAGCGTTATAGAAACGTTGGAAATATTGATTGCCTTGAAGAAAAATATCCAGTGAATGGCAATTAGTAATCCGACTAAAACGAGTTGAATTATTGCTTTTGTAGGCAATAGGATTTTCTTTTTGGACAGCAACAGCCAAAGCAATAGGAAAATACCGGCAAGTCCCATGCGGTACCAAACCAACGAGGCTTCGCGTATGGTGATGAGTTCGCCCAAAACGGCTGTAAATCCCCAAATGAAAACAATTAAATGAAGATGCAGATAGCTTTTTATGTCGTTATTTCTTGGCATTGCGCAAGAGGTAAATCGCTAAAATTCCGAAAACAGTATTCGGAATCCAAACAGCAATAAGCGGCGGAAGACTTGATTTTTCTGCCAATACGCCAAAAATCTTATCGAAGAAAATATAGGTGAACGCAAGTCCGATGCCGATGGCAAGATTCACGCCCATTCCACCGCGTCTTTTCATTGACGAAACGGCTACAGCGATAATCGTTAGGATAAAAGCCGAAACGGGAATGCTGTATTTTTTATACAAAACCACCAAATAAACATTGATATTGGCGGAACCACGGCTTTTTTCTTTTTTAATAAATTTGTTGAGTTCACCTAAACTGAGCGTTTCTGCAACATACACTGTTGGTGTTAAATCGTCGAGATCGAATTTAAAAACAGTGTCTTTTTTTTCCGAAGCTTCTATGCGGTCACCCAATTCACCAACGATTCTTTTTTTGTAATTGGTCATGGTATAATTCTTCTTCTTGGCGTTCCAATGAATCCTGTCGGCGGTGATTTTGAAAACCATTTTCTCCTTGTTGAACTTTTCTAACGAAAACTGAAAAGCGGTTTTGGAGATTTGGTTGAAATTCTGCACATACAAATATTCGCCTTTACTGATCTCACGGAAGACATTGGTCGTTTCGCGCATTTCGATTTGGCCGCTACCGCGAAGGTACATGTACCTAAAATTGTTGAAGCCTTCACTGGCTTTTGGAACAACAAAAAATCCCATCAATAATGCAAAAACAGAAACGATTGTCGCGCCGATGATATAAGGACGCAAGAACCTCGAAAAGGAAATTCCGGAACTTAAAATCGCAATGATTTCAGTGTTATTTGCCAGCTTTGATGTAAACCAAATTACAGATAAAAACAAGAAAATCGGAAACAACAGATTGGCAAAATAAACTGTGAAATCATAATAGTAAATCGCAATTTTCTCAAATGGCACCTTGTTCTGCAGCATTTTGTTGACCTTTTCAGAAACGTCAATCACGATCCCAATTGGAATAAACAGCAACAACATCACCGTGAAAGTGGCGAGGTAGCGTTTTAGTATGTATTTGTCTATTATGTTCATGTAGTCTAAAGTCTAAAGTCTAAAGTCTAAAGTCGTATGAGTGCTCTCAAAATTTCGACTTTACACTTTAGACTAAATTACAGTCTTTGGTCCATTTGTTTCACCATTTTCTCTTTCCACTCTCGGAAATCTCCCGCTAAGATATGTTTTCTGGCTTCACGAACCAACCACATATAAAAACCTAGGTTGTGAATAGTGGCGATTTGCTTTCCAAGGTATTCATTGGCAGCGAAAAGGTGACGCAAGTAGGCTTTTGTATATTCTGTATCCACAAAAGTGTGGCCCATTTCATCTAAGGGCGAAAAATCGGCTTCCCATTTCTTGTTCTTGATATTGATGGTACCTTGAGACGTAAATAACATTCCGTTTCGCGCGTTTCTTGTTGGCATTACACAATCAAACATGTCTATTCCGAGCGCGATGTTTTCGAGAATATTGATTGGGGTACCAACACCCATTAAATATCTAGGTTTGTCTTCTGGTAGAATTGCGGTTACGATTTCGGTCATCGCATACATTTCTTCGGCCGGTTCTCCAACCGAAAGGCCGCCAATTGCATTGCCTTGTTGTCCGGAATTCGCAATATATTCTGCCGATTGCATGCGCAAATCTTTATAAGTACTTCCTTGCACGATTGGGAAAAATGTTTGCTCATAGCCATATTTAAAAGGCAAGTTATCCAAATGTGAAATACAACGATCTAACCATCTGTGCGTCATGTGCATCGAACGTTGTGCATAGCGGTAATCACATGGATACGGCGTACATTCGTCGAAAGCCATAATAATATCGGCACCGATGGTGCGTTGAATTTCCATTACATTTTCTGGTGTAAAAAAATGATAAGAACCATCAATATGCGATTTAAACTTCACGCCTTCTTCCTTGATTTTGCGGTTGGCAGAAAGCGAATATACTTGGTAGCCGCCGGAATCTGTAAGGATATTGCGGTCCCAATTCATGAATTTATGCAATCCACCAGCCTTTTCGAGGATTTCTGTTTGCGGACGGAGGTATAAATGGTAGGTATTTCCAAGTATGATATCCGGATTAATTTCTTCTTTGAGTTCGCGTTGGTGTACGCCTTTTACCGATGCAACAGTCCCAACAGGCATAAAAATCGGAGTTTCTATAGTGCCGTGATCGGTTGTAATTGTTCCCGCACGGGCTTTGGTTTGCGGATCGGTCTTTAATAATTCGAATTTCATGTAGCTTTTATCAGCCGCAAAGATAAATTATTTAGGATTTTAGATTTAGGATTTAGGATTTTATTTAACATTCCTATTTGATTGCAGCTATTGAAACAAATTAAAGTCAACAGCCATGGTATTTTTTAAAAAAAATCAAGGTGTTAGTGTAACAAAATCGACATTCGTTCTTCTTTATATAAATCGTCAATCTTATGGCAATGGCGAAAGCCAAATTTAAGTCAATCAAAAACCCATCATCAATCGCATAAATCTTCTGACGTTCCGCACTAATACTGCGGAATGTCTTTATTTTATGTCTCCTTTAATTTAAATTATATGAAAATCGCCATCTCTAAAGGTGATTTTTTTGATAAGTTTGCAAGAACCAATGACAAACTACTTTTTATGAAATCTTTCCTAAAAGCCATCTTATTACTGATTTTCGTTTCATTTGTAATTGCTTGCAGTACCGTAAAACCTGATGTATTGGCAACATTTCCCGATGCAGAATTCTGGCTAACGACTGCAGACCAATCGGCATTGATGACCAAACAATCGCCATTGGTTTTTACGGAAACTAGCAATTCCAATCCGACAATAACCATAGATGACAGTAAAACTTTCCAAGAAATTGATGGTTTTGGCTATTGCCTTACTGGCGGAAGTGCAACCCTAATCAATAATATGGAACCGAAAAAGCAAAAAGCACTATTGAAAGAATTGTTCGAGACCAATGGAAATGCAATCGGGGTGAGTTACCTGCGTGTGAGCATTGGTGCTTCCGATTTAGATCCGGCAGTATTTTCGTATGATGATCTTCATGAAGACGAATTCGACCCAACACTTTCAAGATTCAGCCTCGATCATGACAAAAAAGATTTGATCCCGATTCTAAAAAAAATACTTGCCATCAACCCAAACATCAAGATTTTAGGTTCACCATGGTCGGCACCTACATGGATGAAAGACAATGGTAATTCTAAAGGAGGTAGTTTATTGCCTCATTTTTATGACAGTTATGCACAATATTTCGTGAAGTATATCAACGGCATGAAAGCCAAAGGTATTGCGATTGATGCCATTACGATCCAAAACGAACCACTGCATCCGGGCAACAATCCGAGTATGTATATGGAAGCGAAAGACCAGGCGATTTTCATAAAAAAACACCTTGGGCCGGCGTTTGCAGCGGCGAAAATCAAAACTAAAATTATCGTTTACGACCATAACTGTGACAAACCGCAGTATCCTTTGGAAATCTTGAACGATGCCGAAGCGAATAAATATGTTGACGGTTCCGCTTTTCACTTATATAGTGGAGAGATTACTGCTCTATCAAACGTGCACGATGCACATCCTGACAAAAACGTTTATTTTACAGAACAATGGACGGGTGGTCCAGGCGATTTCCCGAACGATCTCAAATGGAATACCGAAAACCTCATCATTGGCGCGACACGCAACTGGAGCCGCACTGTGCTACAATGGAATTTAGCTGCGGACCCACAATATAAACCTTTTACGCCTGGCGGCTGTACAACTTGTATGGGTGCTATAACAATCGATGCATCTGCTGTAAAACGAAATCCAGCATATTATGTCATTGCACAAGCCTCAAAATTTGTAAGACCTGGTTCTTTTCGCATTGCCTCAAACAATATTGACAAATTACCGAATGTAGCTTTTAAAACTCCAGAAGGAAAAAAAGTGCTTATTGTATTGAATACTGGAACAACAAGTACCAACTTTACGATTCGATATGATGGAAAAAATGCAACTGCAAAATTAAATAGCGGTGCTGTTGGGACATTTGTTTGGTAGTAAAAAACATACAAGGTAAAAAGCATAACGCTCCTATTAGCATTAATTTTTTATTATATAATAAGTCAGTCAATTCAACATCTTGAAATTACTGTAATTAGAAGTATTTATAAATGGTTTGATGATTGGGTGATAATAGTGAATAAACAAAAAAAGCAAGCTATTTTTTTAGCTTGCTTTATAATGTAAAAAAATACCTGACAGCCACTGGCTGTCCTGCTCTTAATCTCAAATGTGACCACGATGGGATTCGAACCCACACGCCATTACAGCACCACCCCCTCAAGATGGCAAGTCTACCAATTTCTCCACGTGGCCGTGAATAAAAAAAGCCAAGCGCATTGCCCGACTTTTTTGTGACCCGACTGGGGCTCGAACCCAGGACCCCATCATTAAAAGTGATGTGCTCTACCAACTGAGCTATCGAGTCTTAGCGTACATGAAATGGGTCAATTTGTGACCCGACTGGGGCTCGAACCCAGGACCCCATCATTAAAAGTGATGTGCTCTACCAACTGAGCTATCGAGTCATTTTTCATTTCCTGAACGCGGGTGCAAATATAAGGCGTTATTATTTATTTTTCAAAGCTATTTTCCTTTAAATTTGTCTTTTTTTTACATTTACCCTTAACGCCTTAATTTATAAGGTTTTATTTCCATGAATAAAATATTTTTGATAGGTTATATGGGCTCCGGGAAGTCAACTATCGCCAAATTACTGGCTAAAAAAATGGGCATCGACAGCTTTGATTCAGACGATTTAATAGCAAAAGAAGCAGGTATGACTGTGTCAGAGATCTTTCGGCAGCAAGGAGAAATCCATTTCCGAAAACTCGAACACAAAATGCTGCAGACAATTATTGCTTCGCCAGAAGTTATGATTGTTAGCCTTGGCGGTGGAACGCCTTGTTATGCCAACAACCACGAATTGCTCAACGGAAATGGCGTAATTTCAATTTATCTGAAAGGCGCCATCGCCACACTTTCCGAAAGGCTTTCGAAATCAAAAACAAGCAGACCGCTTATCGCAGCTTTAGACGAAAATGAATTCGAAGAATTTATTGCAAAACATCTTTTCGACCGTAGTTACTACTACAATCAGGCGACTTATAAAGTAACAATAGACGGGAAAACAGCGACAGAAATTATGGAAGAAATTGTTGGATTATTGACATGATTTCTATACTGATTAGCAAACCTTTATAGTAAAAATGTTGGATGCAATTAATGTTACTACTTATTAAATCTGCATCATCCGTATTCCAAAAATAACCCAAAATTAAATTTAGTGTTGCACAAATTTAAAAAGTTGGAACGCTGATAAATAGGATGACGCTAATTCTTGCAGATTTTGGTTCGTAAAATTATAAATTCAGTTTCTCCAGAAAAAAAACCGCAAATCAGTGGTTCATTTTAAACTGATGCGTTTGCCTGGTTAGCACCTTCAACTCAACCAAGCCGAATTCTCTTCACCGCTAAAATCCACCTGAACATGCTCCAAAAGCGATGTCGACAATGAAATGCCTTTAAAATCAGCTTTCACCGGATATTTTTTGTGGTTTCGATCAACCAAAACTGCGGTCTTAAATTTACTCAGCGGCACATCCAAAAAATGCCTTACACCATAAACCAAAGTCGTTCCGGAATTCAACACATCATCCACCAAAACCAATCCTTTGTCCTTGTATTCCTTGGGTTGCATAGAAGTTAAAATCGGTAATTGCGGTTGTTGTTTGTTAATCGTCACTTCGCAAAGCAAAACTTTTATAGGCGAAATTTGCTCAACGGCCACCGCGATTTTTTTAGCAAAAACGTAACCATTATCAGCAATTCCAGCCAATACAATTTCCTTTTCATCTACGAAAGTTTCATAAATCTGATAAGCGATTCGCGTGATTTTGTGCTCAATTTCCTGATGGTTCAATATGATATTCCTGCTCATGAGTTTTTTGTTCTGTTATGAATTTATCGCTTTATATGGCTTCGTCGTTAAAATCGGTACTATAATCTTCAAGGTCGCGTCGGTCTTTTTTAGTCGGACGCCCATCGCCAGTTTTACGGTAATGCTCTTTGGATAATTTCAGCAATTCGAGATGTTCAAATGCTTCAGCCGGCGTTTCATCTTTTCGGTAAATGTCCACAAGTTTAGCCCCGACGCGGTTGGGCGGAATATCCAAAACCGTAATGATTCTTGTGATCTGGTCTCTTCGAAACGTGATTTTATCCGTCGAAAAAACTTCTTTGGAAGGCTTGGCAATATTGCCATTTACGGTGATTTGATTCTTTTTACAGGCCTCAGTAACCATATTTCGGGTCTTGTAATACCGCACGCACCATAAATATTTATCTATTCTCATATCTTTTCCAAAAATGCCGTTAAATTTTATACAAAAATAAATCAATATTGTATCTTGCACGCTCAAAAATTCGAGCAATAATGAACAAATTTAAGTTTTATTTTATTTTATTTTTTATATCTGTAAGTTTATTTTCTTGTAAGCATGACGATAGTACTTCTACCGCACCTCCTAGAGACCGCGCAGTTCAATATACTGCCGATATTGATTCTATTGAAGAATATTTAAAGTCCCATTCCCTTACAAAAGTTGAGGTTGATGGCCTAACAGATGTTGTCATTACCGATCTTGTTTCTGGCGGCGTGTCCATTTGGGACAATACCGAATATCCGTTACAATTCAAAATGGTTAAGAATGATGTTAGGGTTTCCAATCTGACCGATGGTCCGTCTGAAGATGTAGTGGATTACAAATTATATTATGTCGTATTGAATGAAGGTGGTGGTGCAAGACCAACTACAACTGATTCTACCTTTGTAAGCTATAGGGGTTGGAAACTCGATAACGATGAATTCGATAAAAACAATACCCCTTTTTGGGCCACCTTTCCGGCTGTAACGACTTCGGAAATTTCGCTGATATCAGGATTCAGGCAATTTACTCCAGTTTTGAAAGCCGCTAGCAGCGTAGTACCTAATAGCGATGGTACTTTTAACTTTATCAATGCGGGAGTTGGTGTGGTATTTATACCTTCAGGACTTGGCTATTATAATGTTTCGAGAACGGGTATTCCAGCCTATTCACCGCTTGTATTTACCATAAGATTGAATGGTGTAAGAGAAAGAGATCATGATTTGGATGGCGTACTCACAAAATACGAAGAACTGAATGCCAACGGAAATCCTTATGATGACGATACGGATGGCGATTTGATTCCGGATTTCCTTGATACTGATGATGATGGTGATGATTTCCTAACCAAATTTGAAATCACAAAAACCGGAGCTGATATCGGTCAAGGGCCAAGTAAAACCTATCCTTATGATGCCTTTGAAGATCCAAATGTCCCAGCCAATAGCGAACCAAAAGGTATTCCGAGTTGTAATGGTGACTTTACATCTGCCACAAGATTGAGGAAACATTTGGATCCAAGTTGTCATTGATTAAATTTCAAAAAAAAATCCCAAATAAAAAATCCCAAATCCCAATTTAACATTGGAATTTGGGATTTACTTTTTGTAATTTATTCTAAAAAGGATTATTTCCTTTTAATCACTTTCTCAGCAGCGGCAGTAATCGCTTGATGATTGAGTTGGTATTTTTCCATCAATTGTTCCGGAGTTCCACTTTCGCCAAAACTATCCTGAACGGCAACGAATTCTTGTGGCGCTGGATTATTAAGCGATAAAACCCTTGCAATGCTTTCGCCCAAACCACCCAAAACATTGTGTTCTTCGGCAGTCACGATGCATTTTGTTTTCGCTAAAGATTTCAATATCGCTGCTTCATCAAGTGGTTTAATGGTATGGATATTAATGACTTCAGCAGAAATACCTTTTGCTTCCAAAGCCTCTGCTGCAATTAACGCTTCCCAAACCAAATGACCTGTAGCAACAATGGTTACATCTGCACCTTCATTTAGTACAATCGCTTTCCCAATTTCAAATGGTTGGTTGGCTGGCATGAAATTTGGCACCACCGGTCTTCCAAAACGCAAATAAACCGGTCCGTGATGATCGGCAATCGCCAAAGTCGCCGCTTTCGTTTGGTTGTAATCGCAAGTATTAATTACAGTCATACCCGGCAGCATTTTCATCAAACCGATATCTTCAAGGATTTGGTGTGTCGCGCCGTCTTCGCCTAAAGTCAGTCCGGCGTGAGAAGCACAAATTTTTACATTTTTATCAGAATAAGCCACCGACTGGCGAATTTGATCATAAACCCTTCCTGTAGAAAAGTTGGCGAAAGTGCCCGTAAACGGAATTTTTCCGCCGATGGTCAATCCGGCTGCAATGCCAATCATATTCGCCTCGGCAATTCCAATCTGGAAAAAACGCTCTGGATGGTTTTTCTTGAAGTCGTCCATTTTCAATGAACCTATAAGGTCCGCGCAAAGTGCCACGACATTTTCGTTCTTTTGCCCCAGTTCCGTCAATCCGGCACCGAAACCTGATCGGGTATCTTTACTTCCTGTATTTTCGTATTTTGTCATTTTTTTTAGTATTGAATATTGAGATTTTAGTATTGAGATAGATTACGAGAACGAATCTAATATCTCATTTTTAAAATCTCGTTTCTAATTAATAATCGCTTTCGCCTTCAGCATAATTTTGACTTAAAGCCGATTCCAATTGTGCATCGTTTGGTGCTTTTCCATGCCATGCGTGACTGTACATCATAAAATCAACGCCATTGCCCATTTCTGTATGTAATAAAACGCAGACTGGTTTGCCTTTTCCAGTTTTGGATTTGGCTTCGGTCATTCCGGCGATGATGGCTTCGATGTTGTTGCCTTGTTTAATTTCAAGCACTTCCCAATCGAATGCTTCAAATTTTGCACGAATGCTTCCCATTGGCAAAACTTCGTCAGTAGTTCCGTCAATCTGTTTTCCATTAAGGTCGATTGTTGCGATCAAGTTATCCACTTTTTTCGCTGAAGCATACATGATGGCTTCCCAATTCTGTCCTTCCTGCAATTCACCGTCGCCGTGAAGCGTATAAACCAAATGATTGCAATGGTTGAGTTTTTTCGCTTGCGCTGCGCCAATGGCAACAGACAATCCTTGTCCGAGTGAACCAGATGCAATGCGAACGCCAGGCAAACCTTCATGGGTCGTTGGATGTCCTTGTAAACGGGAATTTAATAAACGGAAAGTCGCCAGTTCTGCTACCGGGAAATAGCCGCTTCGTGCCAAAACACTGTAGAAAACAGGAGAAATGTGACCGTTGGAAAGGAAGAACAAGTCTTCGCCGATGCCATTCATGTCGAAACCTTCCTTGCGGTCCATTAGATTTTGATAAAGGGCTACGAGAAATTCCGTACAGCCAAGAGATCCACCCGGATGTCCCGAGTTGACGGCGTGTACCATACGAAGAATATCTCTTCGTACCTGAATCGCCAAATTGTTGAGTTGTTGTGTGTCAGCCTTCATGTTGTGTATTAAAGTTAAACTGACGCAAAAGTAATTGTTATTTAAAGGAGTGGCAAAATATTTTTTCAATAGTTATTAAGAATGCATAACTTCAAAAAGCAATTTCAAACGCTATAAGTTGGGCTTATTTTTTCATCTGCTTCAGAAAGCCCTGAAATCCTTGATCGTATTTAACGATGGTTTCTTTTTTGATTTGCGTCCATTTTTTTTGGTTCGGTCATGGGTTTGACTTCGGAATTCGCTGTATGCCTATTATACAATGCTGATGGTTATAAAAACCGCAATTCCTTAAAAATATTAAGCTTTGCTTGCGTTTCAAATTTTTCCTGAAAATGCTTGGTCTTGAAAATCTTGTCCATTTCCAAAAAATGTTTCAGCACTTTTCTGCGACCGGCGTTATAAACCATATCGGGATAAAATGAATATTCTTTTCTAACATTGGCACAATAGCTCGAATACGTTTCCCAATCCTGTCCTAAAACGGCAAGATCTGCGTCGGTAAAATAATCGGTATCAGAATCGCCGCTTTCGAGGTGCCTTTTCGTTGCCAGGATTTGCGCTTTGCATTTTTGTATAATCGTATCAGAAATACCAAGTTGCTGCAGCCTTTTTCCGGCAAGTTCCGCACTTTGCTCTTCGTTATCCGATTTTACCGCATTGTAAATAATGTCATGGTAATAAAGCGCAAACAATGCCGCATCCCAATTCTTAATTTCACTTTTAACGACCGTAATTTCATGCAGTATATGCCGTAAGTGTGATAAATTGTGGTAATATTTCTTTTTCCCGGAATATTGTTCTTCGATTTCCGTCCACAATTTCCCGATAATTTCAGGAGTTGCGCTGTGTTTTGTAAGGAGTTCGGTAAAGGTTTCTTTGAGCAAAATCGGTTTTTTATGGAATAAAGGTAGTGCTTATTTCTGATAATTTTTTATATTTTTCTTTGCGCCCTAGCCGCTTTGCAACCCAATTTTATCTCGCAAAGCCGTTGAGGTGCAAAGTTTTATAGCGTAGTATTAAATAAGCGATATCTCTTTCTTTATTTGGTGTAGTCTTCCTGAAGCTAATAAATACTTATAACCATTTATTAGCTGTCATCCATTCTTTCAAACGATCGGTCCATGCGTCGGCAGTCGATTTATTGTGCATGCCAAAACCGTGATCTCCATGCGAATACAAATGCATTTCGCTATACACTTTGTGTTTTTGTAAAGCTTCATAATAAGCAATACTGTTGCCAACCGGCACTAACCCATCATCCGCAGCGTGTACTAAAAATGCTGGTGGCGTTTGTGCGGTGACCTGCAATTCATTAGAATAATAACGAATCATTTCGGCTAATGGTTGCTTCCCGATAAGATTTTCGCGGCTTCCCATATGCGTCAGGCTGTCCGTAAAACTGATTACGGGATAAATCAACATCGAAAAGTCTGGACGCAACGAAGTGTTTTTGGGATTATCAATCAAAGCTTTTTCATAATGTGTGGATGCCGTTGCTGCCAAATGCCCGCCAGCCGAAAAACCCATAATACCAATTTTTGCTGGATCAATATTCCATTTTTTGCAATTTTCTCGAACCAGTTGTATGACTTTTTGCGCGTCTTGTAGTGGTCCTATGGATTTATCCTTCATGATATTGTCGTTTGGCAATCTGTATCGCAATACAAAAGCCGTGATACCCCAACTGCTCAACATTGCTGCGACTTCGGCACCTTCGTGACCAGCTGCGAGAACACCATAACCACCTCCCGGACAGATAATTACGGCACTGTGATTGGGATTGGGATTTTTGGGTTTATAAATGGTAATGGTCGGAATCGAAACATCGCTTACAATAAGAATTGCATCGCTATTGACTTCCGATTTTTCTTTGTTAACCGATGGTTTGCTGTTTGGAATTTTATCATCATACAAAGGCATAATTTGCTGTGCTTTTAGCTGCATAAAGGTTGAAAAAAGTACGATTACTGAAATGAAAATCTTCATGCTGTATATGATTTTTGATTATTTCTTTTTAGATGCTTTCGCAAAAGGATTGAATTCAATGCAAAGTTGAATCCAATTGACGAGGTCTTTATTGCTTATAAAACCTTCTTCGGTTATAAAAACAAAACCTTTCATTTTGTTTTCGGATTTTCCCATCGGGATAACGTCATCTCTTTTTAAAGCGGTAACATAATTCGTTTCACTAATCCTGCAAAGCAACAAATCTGTTCCAGAATTTTTATCAATTCGCGTGGCACAGCATATTTTTTCATCCACCATAAAACAAATACCACCGAACATTCTCTTTTCAAAAAAATCAACATGCTTTTGCTGTAAGATTTCCCTAATCCGCTGCACAGTGTCTTCGTTGAAGGCCATATTCCTATAAAAATTTAACGCTAAATATTCCCGCAAAAGTTGCCAAAAGCCCGGTGATTACACTCGAAACTGCATAACCTGTAGCATAAAGCAATTGCCCGTCACGCAAAAGAGTCACTGTCTCCATCGAAAAAGCCGAAAAAGTCGTAAAACCGCCAAGCAATCCCGTTGTGATAATAAGTTTCCATTCTGCAGAAAGATTGCCGCGTTCGGTAAGCGCAAAAACCAATCCGATACAAAAACAGCCAATAATATTTACCGTAAATGTACCAAACGGAAAACCTGACACTATTTTTGACTGGATAAATTGGGACAACTGATAACGAATGACACCGCCAAAAAAACTTCCGATGCCAATTGCCAGTATTACTTTCATAGGTTAAGGATCTGTAAATATACAAAACGAAGTTAAGAAAAAAACCAATATAACTTAACCCACACACTTTCAAATATTCTAAAATTAAAGTATCTTGCTGTGAAAAAGAAGTTATGCAATTTGGAAAAGTAGCAGATCCCGGCGGCGTTCATTTTTCACTTCCTATAGATGCGCCAGAAACTAAGTATATTTTAGAAAAAAACAAAAATGACCTTCCTTTTGAAGTGTTCGTAGGCTGCGCCAAATGGAACCGCACAGAACTAAAAGGATTCTATCCCCGCGGCACCAAAGACGAATTGTCATATTATGCCACACAATTCAATTCTATAGAACTAAATGCCACATTTTATGGCATGCCCAAATGGGAACAAATAGCCAACTGGCGCGATAAAACACCTGAAAATTTTAAATTCTTTCCAAAAATCACCAACACCATCAGCCATTTCAAAAGACTAATTGATGTCAAGGAACCGATTTCCGATTTTTGCAATGCCGTTAGTAATTTTGAAAATAAATTGGGTATGGCGTTCCTGCAACTGCATGATAATTTTGGCCCGAAAGATTTTGAAAGACTCACCACCGCGCTAAAAGATTTTCCCACCGGATTTCCACTGGCTATTGAAGTGCGCAATGCCGAATGGTTCAGTGATTTGCAAAAAAACGAAGCCTATTGTGCATTATTGGAAGCACTCGGAATGACAAACATTATCGTAGATACTGCTGGAAGACGTGATATGCTGCACATGCGGCTCACGAGTCCGGTGGCCTTTATCCGATATGTAGGAGCCAATCATCCATCAGACCTTTCCCGCCTTGACGAATGGGCAGAACGGATTGAAAAATGGCGAAGCGAAGGCCTTCAAAAATTATATTTCTTCGTACATCAGAACATTGAAGTGGAATCGCCATTGCTCGCAGCACATTTTATTTGCAAATTGAACGAGCGTTTTCAGCTTGACCTGGCCATTCCGGCAAAACTGGACACACAAAAAAGTATGTTTGACGAATTATAATATGTTGTTGCTTTTTTTTGTTTATTAATTTTGTACATTTGTTAAACAAAATAAATTCATGAGTAGGATAAAAAATGTATTCAGTATAAAAGACCTCGAAAACCTTTCTGGAATTAAAGCACACACCATCCGGATTTGGGAAAAACGTTACAATGTTTTGGAACCGATGCGGACCGACACCAACATTCGTATTTATGACATAGCAGGACTTCAAAAACTGCTCAACATCACTTTGCTTCACAACCACGGCTATAAAATTTCTAAAATCTCAAAGTTCGAGCCTGAAAAAATTCCAGATTTGGTGAAAGGGATCGTTTCTAAAAAAAGCGCCAACAGCCACGCCATCAATGCTTTTAAAATGGCAATGATGAATTTTGACCAACAGTTATTTTTATCCACATACAATACTTTACTGTCAGAGAAATCCTTTCGGGAAATTTTTCAAAATGTTTTTATTCCGCTAATCAATGACCTTGGTATTTTATGGCAAACAGATACAATAACGGCCGCTCATGAGCATTTTATTAGCAATTTGATTAAGCAAAAATTACTCCTTAACATCGAAAAATTTCAAATCATAAAGCCTGTAAAAACAGAAAAAGTTTTTGTTTTATACTTGCCGATGAACGAAATACATGAATTGGGGTTATTGTACGTCAATTATGAAATTTTGCTCAATGGTTATCAATCGGTTTATCTTGGCGAAAGCCTGCCCATAGATAACCTGAAGCAAATGAAAAACTACTTCGAAAACATCATTTTTGTCAGTTATTTGACGGTTTATCCCGAACCAGAAGAACTCAGCAGCTACATAGCGGAAATGAATACTGAAATTCTCGATGACGACAATACAGAATTATGGTTAGTTGGCAGAAAAGCAATGCAAATTGACAGCGGTGAATTATCTCCAAAAATTAGCAGATTTAGTGGCATCGCTGATGTTATTGACCAACTTTAATCGCCTACGTCATGCAACAGAACATCAAAATTATTGGTTCGGGATTTTCGGCGCTATCTGCCGCTTGTTACCTTGCGAAAGCCGGTAATGATGTGACTATTTATGAAAAAAATAATAGTATAGGTGGTCGCGCAAGGCAGTTTTCTCGTGACGGATTTACATTCGATATGGGACCAAGTTGGTACTGGATGCCTGATGTTTTTGAGCGTTTTTTCGCAGATTTTGGTAAAAAAACATCCGATTATTATGAGTTGATAAAACTCTCTCCTGCTTACCGAGTGTATTTTGGTACCGAAGATTTCATCGCGATTGCCGACAATCTTCCGGAAATCATTACCACATTCGAAAGCATTGAAAAAGGTAGCGGCTGGCATTTGCAGCAATTTATGGCACAAGCGAAAAGCAATTATGACATCGCTATAAAAGACTTGGTTTATCGGCCAGGCGTTTCACCTTTAGAATTAATTACGCCAGAAACAATTGCGAAATTAAGTCAGTTTTTCGGCAACATCAGCAAAGACATCCGCAAGAAATTTAAGAATAAAAGACTCGTGCAAATCCTGGAATTTCCGGTTTTATTTCTTGGCGCAAAACCTTCTGATACGCCGTCATTTTATAATTTTATGAATTATGCCGATTTCGGCCTCGGAACTTGGCACCCAAAAACCGGTATGTACGATGTCATAAAAGCGATGGAAAATCTTGCTCTCGAACTCGGCGTAAAATTTGAAACCAATGCCACCGTCCATAAAATTATTGTCGAAAATAAGACAGCGGTTGCATTAATTATAAATAAAAAATACGTTAAGGCCGATATTGTTTTAAGTGGCGCCGATTACCATCATACCGAAAATTTATTGGAATCGGTACACCGCGCCTATTCAGAAAAATACTGGGAAAGCCGAATATTCGCACCTTCTGCACTACTTTTTTATGTCGCTTTTGACAAGAAAATCCAAAACATTTCACATCACGCTTTGTTCTTTGATGTTGATTTTGATGCGCATGCCGCTGCTATCTATGACACTCCGAATTGGCCGGAAGCACCTTTGTTTTATGCCAATTTCCCGTCAAAAACAGATCCGACAGCAGCACCGGAAGGAAAAGAAACTGGTTTTTTCCTAATCCCATTGGCACCAGATATCACAGACACTTTGGCGTTGCGGGAAATTTATTTTGAGAAAATCATCACACGTTTCGAGCAACTAACCAATCAATCGGTGAAAAAAAACATTATATTTAAGGAGTCGTTCTGCAAAAATGATTTCGTGAGTGAGTACAATTCGTATAAAGGAAATGCGTACGGAATGGCAAACACACTGCTGCAAACCGCTTTTTTAAGGCCTAAATTGAAAAGCAGCAAAGTGAAAAACCTCTATTTCACGGGACAACTCACCGTTCCCGGACCAGGGGTACCACCTGCGCTGATTTCCGGAAAACTCGTCTCAGAACTGATTAAAAAAAATAAAAAACAACTATTGCCCTCATCATGAAATCAATTTTTGACACCATATCTTTCGACTGCAGTAAGAACGTCACTAAAACTTACAGCACTTCCTTTTCGTCGGCAGTAAAAATGCTCGCGCCAAGTATTCGCCAGGATATATACAATATTTATGGATTTGTCCGTTTTGCGGATGAGATTGTTGATAGCTTTCACGATTATGACAAGGAAATGCTCTTTGACTTGTTTGAAAAAGATCTAGCATTAGCTTTAACGAATAAAATCAGTCTGAATCCGGTACTGAATGCGTTTCAATTTACGGTGAACAAATACCATATTAAAACAGAACTGATTGCGGCTTTTATGAAAAGTATGCGATTGGACCTTACCAAAAAAACCTATCACACCAAAGAAGAATTTGAGGAATATGTTTACGGTTCCGCGGATGTAGTTGGATTAATGTGCTTAATTGTTTTTGTAAAAGGTGACAAGACAAAATACGAAGCGCTGAAAGAATCCGCAATGCGATTGGGTTCTGCGTTCCAGAAAGTAAATTTTCTTCGCGATTTGAAAGCCGACCACGAAGATTTAAGTCGCAGTTATTTTCCAGACACCGATTTGAATGCGCTAGACGAAGCTTCAAAACTAAAAATCATTGCCGAAATTGAAGCCGATTTTAAAAGTGGCTACGAAGGCATTCAGAACTTGCCAATGGAAGCAAAGTTTGGTGTTTATACTGCTTATGTATATTACAAAAAACTGCTTTCAAAATTGAAAAAAACGCCTTCCGAAGCAATAAAAACAACAAGAATTCGCGTTTCTGATTACCAAAAAATTAGTCTTTTCGCTAGATGCTATCTTACTTACCGCTTAAACTTTTTACAATGATCTGGATTAATATATTCGTATTTTTTGCAGTATTTTTCTCTATGGAATTCATGGCTTGGTTTAGCCATAAATATATCATGCATGGTTTTTTATGGCATTTGCACGCCGACCATCATAAGAAAGACCACGATTCTTGGTTTGAAAGAAATGATGCCTTTTTTATATTTTATGCCGTTGTTAGTATTGGTTTTTTTCTGCTGTGGCGTTATGAAATTCTTTCGATCGGATTGGCCATCGGATTGGGGATTTTTGCCTACGGTTTGACTTATTTTATGGTGCACGATATTTTCATACACCAACGATTTAAGTTGTTTCGCAATGCCAATAATACATACGCTAGAGCTGTGCGCCGCGGACACAAAATGCATCACAAGCATTTGGGTAAAGAACATGGAGAATGTTTTGGAATGCTGATAGTGCCATTTAAATACTTCAGGCAGGAGCTTACTGCAAATTCCAAATCTCAAAGACTAAATTCCAAGTAAATTTGATTGCCAATTTTAAAATGGCAACGAACAATCTTTTGCGTTTTCCTGATCACGCTAACGGTTTAAAATCCTAAAATAGGTTGACTAAAATTAAACACATTAGGATAAGACAAATCTTAAAAGCGTCGCGATACAGCCTCGCAAAACTTTGCCTAAAACTTCTTCCCTTTACAGTTAAATTTCACCACAAAAAAAGCGTCCCAAACTCGGGACGCTCTCCTTTTAACTAACCTTTTTTAACTAACCCAATTTATTTAAGTAACTGTTGCAACGGTTTTAATTGTGCCATATCGATATTAGAACTTTTAAGTACCGACATCATGGTCATAATACCATTCGGATTCATATCTTTCCCTAAAATCCTGACCACACCGAAGCCATTTTCCTTGTCGTACGCAAAAAGCACGAACTCATCGATGTGTTTTTCATCGCCTACGAAACTTACCGAAGCACCTGTTTTACCGGAACCGAATTTCATCAATTGCTGGTATTTTTTGTCTTTCAGGATTTCTTTTACTTTGGTTTTCTCAATGTCGTATTGCGCTACATTTGTTGAATCAAGTTTGAATGCGAGTACATTAATTTTCTCGAAAGAAGCCAATGCCTGCGCTTGTTCAACAGTCAATTTCGATTTGTCGAGATTTAGAATTCCGGGCGCAACGTCAAGAATGATAAAGTTTTTGTTTTCCGTATTTTCTACAAAATATTTCTGTAATGATGGTCCGGAATTGCAACCCGTTAAAAACAGACTACCGATTAGTGCGATGATATAAATCTTTTTCATTTTGTTTTATTTTGCGCCTTTTCCGGCTTTTTTAAGGCTGTCTCCGCCAGGAAGATTCATCTTATCGGTAAGAACAGACAGTTCATTAAGATCAAAATTTCCCATTAAAGATAACAAAACAGTCTGGTTATTCTTTCCAGTACCTTCAATGAACATTAGCAATTCTCTTACCTGCGTGTCTTTTGCGCCTGATTTGATCATAATTTTGATGCTTTGTCCTTTGTCGTTAACACGCATTAACTCTTCCAAACCGGCTGTTTTTGCATATTTGTCGGCTGTTGTTTTCATATCCGCAGCGTATTTTGAACTTTCTGTAGTAAAGACTTTTAGGTTATCGAGTTTTTTGACTAAAGCCATATATTGTTGGGCTTCCTTGTCTTTGGTATCGACACCGCCAATCATACTGAACATTTTTTTTGTAACGATTACGGTTGTAATCTCATCCGGACCGTCAAATTTATCAAAGACAGATTGTCCGAAAAAAATGACCGGCATTAAAGCTAAAACGATTGTAAAAACTAATTTTCTCATGATTCCTAATTTATTTTTTTTGATTGTTGATTAATTGAAAACTTTACGCTTTGCAGTTTCATATTCATTGATGTACTGCACACTTTTTACGCCTACATTTACATTGTTTGACACCAGCGACAGCGCTTTTTGTGTGGCTGCAAACGCTTCTTCCGGATTGTCATAAGTGCCCAAATCTTCTGATTGCGTATTGCTGTAATTAAAATATGTAAATGTTCCGATGCCCAACAAAACAACTACTGAAGCGGCCAATGACATCCACGCACGGTTGCGTTTTTTAGTGATTATTGTCAATGAATGCTGCGACTTTTGCTCTTTTGCGGTGGCGAAAAAACCAAACATCGGTTTGTATTGCTCCAGATGCTGCGCAACATCTGATGAAGCGAAATAGGCTTTAAGCGCATTCTCTTCGGCAATTGAGGTTTCTCCTTCAAAGTATTTTTCTAATAATATTTCTATTTTATCCAATTCCATAACGGTGTGTTTTGATCATAAATTCTCTTATCGTTTTCCTCGCCCTTGAAAGTGCGACCCGAATCGCAGTTTCGTTCATTTCGAGGATTTTGGCAATTTCCTCAAATTCATATTGTTCGATGTCCCGCATTTGAACAATGAGTTTTTGCTGTTCAGGCAATTGCTCGATAATTTTTTCTGCCCAACTTAAACTATCAACATCTTCCATTTTTTGCTGCAATCCGGCTTCCCTATCCGTAAAATTGTTATGGACGATTTGCAGGTTACTCGCTCTTTTCGACTTCAACTGGTCCAGACAATAATTCTTAGTCATTGTCATCGCCAGGGCTTCAACGCTGTTGTATTTGTCAAGGCTTTCATTCTTATTCCACAATTTCACCAAAACTTCCTGTGTCGCATCTTCTGCTTCTTCAGTGCTTACCAACAAACGTTTGGCAAGTCTAAAGACCTTATCCTTAAATGGATTAATCAGGTTAACGAATTCGTTTTGGTTCATAAATTGGTTAGGTTGAACTGGTCGTATATAAGGAAGACGAACCACATTATTTTTTGTTACAAAGAAAATTGAATTAGAAAATTAGAAAATTGCCGCATACATCCGATAAAAGAATTTGGAAATCAGGATTCATGCTGATTTTTCATTATCTAATTATCTGATTTTCTAATTAACTAATTGAACTAAAGTTACTAAATTTACGTTTCTAATTAAAATTGTTAGAATGAAAAATATATATAAAATACTGGCTTTGCTGACTATTGCCCTATTCGGAATGCAAAGCTGCGAAGACCAGGACGATATTTTGAATGTCCCTTCTGATCTTCAAGTGCAGAATTTCATCTGGAAAGGACTCAATCTCTACTATTTATGGCAGGCAGATGTGCCGGAATTGTCGGATGATGTTTTTGCGAACCAAAACCAACTCAACGCTTTTCTTCGCACAGAGGGAACTCCCGAGAATTTATTTCAAGATTTGTTGAACAAACCGGTGAGTAAATTCCCAAATGGTGGTGCTGTCGATCGTTTTAGCGTTTTGGTGGATGATTATGTTTACCTCGAAAACCTATTTCAAGGTGTGACCAAAAATCACGGTGCCGAATATACGATATACCGCAAAACTACTGGAAGTTCGGAACTCATTGGTGTGGTACATTATATTATCCCGGGATCGGACGCAGCGTCTAAAAACATTCATCGAGGCGATATCTTCTACGCCATTAATGGCGCGCAATTGACTGTTGACAATTACCGAAGTCTATACAATGACGAGGCGTACATATTAAATTTCGCAAATTACGATGGCGGCAATTTTACGCCAAATGGCGAATCTGTGTCCCTTACTAAAACAGAATTGACCGAAAATCCAGTGTTTATCAAAGAAGTTATTCCTGTGGGCGCGCATAAAGTTGCTTATTTAATGTATAACGGTTTTACGGCAAATTTTGACAGCCAACTCAACACCGCTTTTGGTGAATTTGCGACTGCGGGTGCCACCGATTTGGTTTTGGATTTGCGCTACAACGGTGGTGGTTCCGTGAAAACGGCTACGCGATTGGCGAGCATGATTACGGGACAATTTACCGGACAGCTTTTCGCAAAAGAACGTTGGAATGATAAAGTACAGGCTTATTTTGAAGCCAATAATCCCGGAACACTCGTCAATAATTTTACCGATGTAGTCGATAATGGCGTTGCCATCAACAAACTAAATCTGACTAAAGTTTATATCCTTACCACGCACGGAACAGCTTCTGCAAGCGAACTCGTTATCAATGGATTAAAGCCATATATCAATGTTGTGCAGGTTGGCGATGTAACAATTGGAAAAAACGTGGCTTCAATAACGGTATACGACTCTCCGACCTTTGGCACCGAAGACCGTAATCCAAACCACACTTATGCCATGCAACCTTTGGTGTTAAAAACAACCAATAAAGATGGTTTTGGCGATTATCAAGACGGATTGCAACCAACAGTTTTATTGAAGGAAGACATCAATGATCTTGGTGTTTTAGGAGACATCAACGAACCATTATTGAGCACTGCACTTGGAATAATATCATCAAGCGGAAGAATGATCCGACAAAATCCGGATAAAATTTTTCCTGATTTCAAAAATTCAAAAAGCATTTTACGTTTCGGAAATGAAATGTATATTGATACTCCAAAAGATTTAAGCGGAATTAAAAATCCGTTCTAAAACAAAAAAAGGCTTCCATCTCTGAAAGCCTTTTTTTAATGGTTCAAGTTTTTTTTAAAAGTTGGAAGCTTTACAATTTAGTCATTAAAATAAAACCCGTTCGGGATCAATCCAACCGTAAACTGATTTTCCAAAGTTCCTGTTGTTGCATACACAAAAACTTTTCCGTCAGAAACATAATCATTAGCATCGCTTACATAAATTTTTCCGTCGTTAACAGAAAATCCGTAAAGCGTAGTAGCAGCAGATGCAAACAATGGCGTTTCGCTAACAGTTGTGGCATTCAAAGCTGTTGAAAAAACGTCTGAATTTACCGTAAAATATATTTTACCACCATCAATATCAAGGTTTTGCGCATTTCCTAAACTTTCCGGAAGCGTAACAGTACTCACCACCTGATTGTTCGACAAACTCACTTTTACCAATTTACTTGGATCAAAATAATTGCTGCAAAGCACATACAGATTACCATCTTTTTCTTCCAACGAATTCGGTGCAATGCCCAAATCAACCGTAGCGGTAATCGTTCCTGTTGCAGCATTGATTACAGTTAAAGAACTGCCTTCGCCGTAATTGCCATTCGCAACATATAATTTACCGTTTTTAGCGACGATTTTATCAGCGATAGCGTTAACCGGAATCGTACTTTCTACTGCAAGCGTTTCTAAATTGATTACAGCAATAAAATCATCAGTCAAATCGCCGAAGGTTTTTAGGTTAGTAACATACGCCTTTCCGTCAACAACAACGCCATATCTTGGTACAGAAAATCCAGTTTCAATTTTGTCTATTAATTCAAAGGTATAACGGTTGACAACAGTAATTTTATTGGAACCGTTGGAAATGATAAATGCACGGTCGCCATCAAAAAATATAGACTGCACATAGCCACCGATACCGTCTCCCGCATTTTCGGCACCATAAACATCTTGTTGAATTGTAGTCATATCGTTACCGATAAAAGTTACAGAACCTGCAGTTCCATTGCCTTCATTGACAACCAAAATACCGTTATCGTATGCACCAAGCGGCGCTGAAGAACTACTTGTATCATTGCAAGACACCAATACAACCGAACTAATTGCGGCCAAAAAGAAAAAATTTCTGAGTTTCATTATATTAAAAATTAAAGGTTAAATACATATTAAAATTGCGTCCGGGTAACGGGCGATTTTCTACACTTTCGTAGTTTTCATCCCATAGATTCATCACGCGAAAACCGATTTTATAAACATTAGTTTTTCCAAAATCATAATCAGCGCCGATATTGGAAACGTTATACATATCAACAGTTTTCGTCGGATTGTTGTCTGATTGTGTAAAGACTTTTCCTGTGAATAAATGCTGGTAATTAGCAGTAAATTTCTTAAAACCGTAGCCGAGCGAAGCAGTAATTTTGTGATAAGGCACATAAATCAATTGCTTATCGAGCTGTTTGTTTTTTGAATTTGTATAGGCATAAGTGCCATTGAATTCATAAGTACTGTGTCCAAATTTCCTTTTCCAATTGACGATAGTTTCCAATCCGTAAACAGAAACTTTATTGGTGTTTTCCGGCGAAAAAACACCACCATTTCCTGGCACCCAGCGGATCATGTCGCTAATTTCTGAGTGATAAATTGTTGCGGTAATCAGGAAATTTCGAAATTTAAAAACATTCCCGATTTCACCTTGATAGGAACTTTCCGGTTTCAAATCGGGATTTCCGGCGCCTTCCCAATACAGATCATTGAAAGTCGGAATGCGGAAATTCCGTGAAAAATTCAGCTTAATCTTATACAAAGCAGAAAACGCATAACTGCTTCCCGCTGAAAACAAAAGCGGACTTTTATAATTGGAAGTCGCTTCTTTTCTTACACCTAATTCATATTGAATTTTTTTTGTTAAAAGCTGTCGGAATAAAATTGCGGCGGTTCCGATTTGGCGTTTTTCGTGTAAGATGTCCGAGCCTTTTCCGTCGTTTTGCGTAAAATCAACAAGTGCATTGACGCTGGTTTTTTCATTTAAATTATAGAGAAAATCATATTTGGCAATGACCGTTTTTACTTTCCCAAACGAAAAATTATCCGAGCTGATATCGCCAAAATAATTGTATTCTTCGCTCAGATAAGCCAGTTTCAGTTTGGAAACAAAATGATTTTGGTAGCAACTCCATTCAAGCAAATGCCTTGTGTTAAAATCTTTGTACTTAGTTTTGGTATCCGATGGCGATGCGAGCGAAAAATGCCTTTCACCATCAAAAATCTGGCTGTAAAATTTCAAAAAGTTCTTCAGATTGATTTTATATCCGAAAGCTACATTGTAACTTCTATTAAAAAACTGCCCGTTCTCGTTCTTAAAACCTGATTTTGGATACGCATAATCATTGTCGGAACTGTTATTGGAAAGACTTACTTTCAGGCTGTATTTTCCATTCGAAACATCCAATCCGTAGTGTAATCCCAAAGTATTGAAACTGCCGTATTGCGCATTGACTTGGTTCGAAAAATGCTTCGAGAAATCCAAATCGTTATTCAAATGAATGGTTCCGCCAACCGCGCTGCTGCCGTAAATGACGCTTCCGCCGCCGGCTCTTACTGAAATCGAACTAAAATCTTTGGACGTAATCGTATTAAAATCAGTTTGTCCGGTGGTTTGTGAATTGATGTTGATACCGTTCCAAACTACTGCGGTTTGTGCAGCAGTCGTTCCGCGAAATGATGGCGATGCGACCATTCCGAGTCCGTTTTCCTTAAAATAAACAACAGCATTATAATTAAGAAGTGCAGCAAGTGATGGTTGGTTTTTTTGAATTACGGAATCTTCTAGTTTCAAAACCGACTGCGAATTGCTGAAGTTTTTAAGTTGCGCATCCGAAATCACGACTTCATCTAAGGCAACAGAAAGTTGCTGTGCGAAAATACATTGGCACACCAAAACACAACAAGTTAAAAACAGCTTTTTTAAAGTCATAATCTCTGAATCTTTTTCCCGAAGATTCGATATTTGTTACAAAAAAGGCAGGTCTCCTGGCTTGCGTCTTGTTGTTGACCTTCCCATTCTGATTGTAGATTTTAGATTTTAGATTTCAGATTACACGGAATCTAAAATCTAAACTCTGAAATCTGCAATTACAACGAACAGTGGTATGCAGATAACAACAAGCTTTGATAGCTTACAGTTGCGGGAACAGCTTTGGTTTTGAACCAAATTCCCTTTTAATGTGATTTTATGGTAATCAAAAATCACAACCTTAATTCGGTGCAAATATAACTTTCTCAATTCAATTTTTAAATAAAATTGATAAATGTTCAAAAAAAGCATGCTAACTTATACCTTTGCGTTTATTTCAAAAGCATTTTTATGAGTATTTTTTTACGTTCGGTTGTACTAATTGCACTTGTAATTTCCTTTTTAGGATGTAAGAAAGAGGCGGATTCAAAAGCGATAATTGTTGCAAAAACAGAAAATTCCATAAAATACGCGACGCGTTTTTCAATATTTAAACACGAAGGCTTTTCAATAGTAAAAGTCAATCCGTGGCCGAATGCGGCAAAAGATTATACTTACATTTTAAGAGAAAAAAACGGCATTATTCCCGACAGCCTGAAATCATATAGAACGATTAATGTGCCCATTCAATCGATTGTCGTGACATCGACAACGCACATTCCGTCGCTAGAAATGCTGGGCGTTGAAAATACATTGAAAGGTTTTCCGACGACTAAATATATTTCTTCTAAGAAAGTCAGACAACTTATTGATACCGGAAAAGTACGTGAATTGGGTTCAAATCAAAGCCTAAATACAGAAGTTTTAATCGATATTGCGCCGGATGTCATCATCGGTTTCGGCATCGACAATAACAATCCAACGCTTGATAACCTGGAGAAAAGCGGACTAAAAGTCATGCTAAACGGCGATTGGAATGAACAAAATCCGCTCGGAAAAGCAGAATGGATCAAGTTTTTTGGTGCCTTATACGGAAAAGAAAAACTGGCCAATTCAATTTTTTCTAACATCGAAAAAGACTACAAAGCAACTGTCGAAATCGCCAAAAAAGCGACCACAAAACCTACTGTTTTAATTGGTGCGATGTATGAAAATCGTTGGTACATTCCGAACGGCACTTCTTGGGGAAGCCAGTTTGTAAAAGATGCCGGTGGCGATTACCTATGGAAAGACGCACTTGGTACAGGAAGTCTGTCATTGTCGTTTGAAACCGTTTTTGAGAAAGCACAACACGCCGATTTCTGGATCAACGAATCGTCTTCGCTACAGCAAATGACCGATGACAATCCGCATTACGCACAATTTGACGCTTTCAAAAATAAAAAAGCATACAGTTTTACGAACTTAAAAGGCAAAACCGGCGGTATTGTTTATTATGAATTAGCGCCCAACCGTCCGGATTTGGTATTAAAAGACATGCTGAAAATTTTACATCCGGAATTACTACCGGAACACCAATTATTCTTTTTTGAGCAATTGAGATAAATGCAAAATTCAAAGCGAAATATTATTTTATTTGTGCTGCTTTTTATGGCAGCATTGGTTTTATTCGTATTGAATATTAGTCTCGGATCTGTTGCTATTCCCATAAAAGAAGTTTTCAAAAGCCTTAGCGGACAAAGCATTTCCAAGGAAAGTTGGCATTATATCGTAGTCAATTATCGCTTACCGAAAGCCATAACTGCCGTTCTAGCCGGTATCGGATTATCGGTTAGTGGATTGCTGATGCAGACACTATTTCGCAATCCGCTAGCCGGACCTTATGTATTGGGATTGAGTTCCGGTTCAAGCCTTGGCGTTGCATTTCTGATCATGGGTGCCGGATTTTTACCAGGATTTTTGGGGGCATTCGTACTGTCTTCTTATGGTATTATTCTCGCCTCTTGTGTTGGAAGTTTTTTAGTATTACTGGCGGTTTTATTCGTTTCACAACGGCTCCGCGATACAACAGCTATCTTAATTGTCGGCTTGATGTTTGGTAGTTTTGCCAGTGCAATTGTTGGCGTGCTAACGTATTTCAGTACGGCAGAACAATTGCAGAAATTCACCTTTTGGTCGTTGGGGAATTTGGGAAATCTTTCGTGGACTTCCATTACAATTTTGACAGTTTGCGTATTGATTGGTCTTTTGCTCAGTATCATTTGTCTGAAACCTTTGGATGCTTTGCTTTTGGGAGAAAACTACGCTAAAAGTCTAGGACTAAATTTTAACAAAACGCGGTTCATTTTGATTTTTGCGACAAGCATACTCGCCGGAAGCATCACCGCCTTTGCTGGCCCGATTGCTTTTGTAGGACTTGCGGTTCCGCATATCGCAAAATTGGTTTTCCAAACGAGTAGCCACTTGGTTTTATTCTGGAGTACGGTTTTATTCGGTGCGATTATCATGTTGGTTTGCGACATTATTTGCCAGTTCCCGGGAAGCGATGTCATTTTGCCAATCAACGCGATAACATCAATTATTGGTGCGCCAGTTGTGATTTGGCTTTTGTTAAGAAAACGTAAAATGATGCTGTGATGGAAATATTAAAAACAAATCATATAAGCATCGGCTACAGTCATAAAAAGCAACAAAATATTATTGCTACAGGAATCAATTTGTCGCTACAAAGCGGACAACTTGTTGCTTTGATTGGTGAAAACGGCATTGGAAAATCAACTTTATTGCGCACGATTACCGGCATTCAACAACCGCTTTCAGGAACCGTTTTACTCGATAATAAATTAATTTCCGATTATAATCCGTTGGCATTGGCGCAAAAATTAAGCGTCGTACTCACCGAAAAATTGCCGCCCAACAACCTGACGGTATACGAATTGGTCGCTTTAGGGCGACAACCTTACACAAACTGGATTGGCAAACTTACCGATGAAGATATTTCTAAAATAGACAGCGCCATCAATCTTACAGAAATTGGTCATTTGTCTGCTAGAAAACATTACGAAATTAGTGACGGGCAATTGCAAAAAGTATTGATAGCACGTGCCATTGCTCAGGATACGCCGTTGATTATTTTGGATGAACCGACGACACATTTGGATTTAAGACACAAAGTTTCGCTTTTGCAATTACTAAAAAAACTCAGTCGAGAAACCCGAAAATGTATTTTATTTTCGACACACGATATCGAACTCGCCTTACAAATTAGCGATGCAATGATCATGATGGCAGCCGGAAATATTGTTCAGGAATCGCCTTATGAACTCATTAAAAGTGGCGCTCTAAACCAACTTTTTGCAGATGAAAACATCACTTTCGATGCTGAAAAATCTAAGTTTAGATTTAACTTTTTGAACCATTAAGGGATTAAGGTTGTATCGGTATTTTTCAAAATATTAATCGATTAATATTTTTACCCTTTCAACAAATTAATACTCACTGTTGCCGTTGCCGCATCCGGGAATCTTCGGAAATAATGCATATCAGGAAACAACCCAGCCTCCGCACAAATTTTATGCAAAACAGGAATTTCGACAATATACTGGTCTGAAAAACCATGCGTCGCATCATACGCCGTTGCAGCAGTTTTTCCCAAATTTGCAGCGGTTAATTCGGGTGCAATGGTATGCAATTCTATCAATAGTAAACCAAATTTCTTTACGAAAGGCGACCATTTATTCAGATGTCCAAGCAGGTTGTCTTCTACCCTATTATTGCTGAGTCTTTTGCCACGATAAGCAAACGCGCCGGTAGAATCACTGACCCGATTTTCTGTAACAATTTTCGGGTCTTCCCAAATGCGATTATGATCGAGAAAGGTGCGCACATTGAGCAAATCTGTCAAATCGATATTATAATTTTCCTTTAAATCTTCAGCGAGCAAATCGGGTTGTCCGATATCACCCCAAATTACTTTTGCCCAAATATCGGCTTTGATCAGATTGGCACGTGTGACTTTTAATGCCGCTTGGTTATAATCTGCACCGACCAGAAATAGTGGATGATCGTCGAGCATTTTGCCGCGTAAGGTTTGTCGGTCGATGACTTCAAAAATATGCTGTAGGAAGGCACCATTGCCACAGCCCATATCGAGAATGCCTTTTGGCTGTTCGTTGATCGGAAGATTGAATAATTTAATGATAATTTCATCGACAACCTTAAAGTAAGTATCGTGCGCACCGCCGCTGCCCCAGACGTTCATTTCGCGATCTACGTGGATTTCGTCTTCACCTTCTTCCGTATTTCTGAGTATTGACGGGTTTCCATATAGCAGTTCATCCATTTTGGCGAAAGTCGGAAGATAAGACACCGTTACGCCATAAGAAGTCGCTTTTTTCGCAAAAAATAAGCCCGTTTCGGTAAATTGATAATTGCCTTTTTTCTCTGTAAACCAACCGAGGTATACAAAAAAATCAAGTATTTTCTCGAATTGCTCTGGCGATTTATGAAATTCTTCCGGACGAAAAGACGTTTCCATGAAATATTTATGAAACATGCCTATCATGCCCAAACGTACTAATGTTGGTCCGACAAGATGCCCTTCGATGTGTTTTAAAACTTGCTTTTGCACTTCCGCAACAACCGCATCACCAGAAAATTGGATACCATAATTGCTTTTGTATTTTTCAAAAATGGCATTGAGTTTTTCAAAAGGTGCTTCTTCAAAAATACGAGGGTGAAACTGCATCGAAAATTGCAATAAGTCTACGGCATCGGCATATAGATCAAATAATGGGAATGCTATCGGGCTTTTTTCATTAGCAGAAATTACAATTTCGTCGGTTGCATTGTCAACTTTGTAATCTAAAAATCCCTGCGATGCCAAAGCACGAAGTGCAACATTAATATAACCTTCGTTGGCTTTGAAAGCAGAAGATATAATGGAGAGATTGGTTGCCTTTTTTTCTAGGATAAAATCGAGAACCCCTTTTTTCTTTAAAGAAAAGGCTGTAGGTACAATTACCAATCCGTCAAGATGCCTGAAAATGGTACTTCTTAAAGTTGCTTTATCAATCATAAAATTTTAAAATTACAAATTATAAAAAAACAAATTCCAAATACCAAAAAGACAAATTCCAAACAAATACCAATTTTAAAAATTTCAAATTTATAAACGTTTTGAATTTGAAATTTGAAACTTATTTGGGATTTGTCCCAAATCCTAGGGATTGAGATTTGCCTTTTTATACTTTGGAATTTGTCATTTAGGATTTATTTTTTTGAATAATTCTCAATTCTCCATACCCAAATATAGGAATTTTCTATTACAAATTATTATATAACATTTGCCTTTTGGCTTCGCCGATAGCAAAAGCAACTGAATTCGCCAGATTGTAACTGCGCACTAAAGGCGAAATCGGAATCGTAAGGTGATTCGGGAAAATGTTCAATACTTCCTGACTTAAACCCACACTTTCTTTTCCAAAAACCAGCCAGTCGCCATCGCGGAACTCATTTTGATAATAAGACTTTTCTGCATGGGAACTGAACAGAAAAACCCTTGATTTATCTGGAATTTGTTGTATCCATTCCGCCACATTTTGGTATTCTTTCCAATCGAGATGCACCCAATAATCAAGTCCTGAACGTTTTAGATTTTTATCGGTTATTTGAAAACCAAACGGATGGATCAGGTGCAAACGATTTCCGGTGCCCACGCACAAACGACCGATATTACCGGTGTTGTTGGGAATTTCGGGCTCTACTAATACAATATTCAACATATTATGGGATTTAAGATTTGAGATTTAATATTTAAGATTGGTAGTTTATACATTAAAACTTTCGATTTCCTGAACTTCACCTGATCTCAACTTATTCAAAAAAACATTTCCAACCCGAACACGCACCAATCGCAAAGTAGGAAATCCAACGGCAGCAGTCATTTTCCTAACTTGGCGAAACTTACCTTCGTTGATGGTGATAGAAATCCAGCTTGTTGGACCGTGCCTTTCGTCGCGGATTTTTTTGCCTCGTTCTGGAAAATCTGGAATTGTATCCAATATAAAAGACCGACAAGGTTTTGTTTTGTATTTAGTGCCTTTAAAACCAATCAGCACGCCTTGTTCTAGTTCGTTTATGGCTTCTTGATGCATAACGCCATCCACCTGAACATAATATTCTTTGGTAACTTTTTTGCTGCGTACGATTTCACTCATCATACCGTCGGTTGTCAGTAGTAGCAAACCTTCCGAATCTTCATCTAGACGACCAATGGCCATTGTTCCTTCAGGAAAATCGTGCAATTCACCCAATAGTTTTTTATTTCGCTTCAATTCATAGACGAACTGACTCAGATAACCATAAGGTTTGTGGATTATAAAATGACGGTGGTTGGACATGGATGCAAAGATAGGATTTATTAGATATTTAGTAGTGAGATATTAGCATTGAGTATTTCGATTTTGGTATGCAGAAATGAGCTATCAATAAGTCAAAACACTAAGTTACAAGAATAATATAACTATCCAAATCTTTGCATCCTTGCGCATTCGCGAGCCATATTTTAGCTTTCCGTGACGCAAAGAAAAAGTGCAAAGCTTTGCCCGCAGCAAATAAAATAATATATTTGAAACTCAATGCTCACGGACTATGATTGTTTCAGCCGTTCTGCCTTTCTAAGAAAACGTACAAATTCTACAGGCTTTATATAGATGGAAATGTTTCGTTCATCATCCATATTTTTTCAATTTTACACCATTATCATATGTTAGAACAGACAAAACCAAAAGGTAAAATAGCACTTTTATTTTCTGTAATAAAACAATCACTTCAAGGCAAAGAAATTGATTTTACATCAGGCAGCATAAGGCTTTCTGTAGTCTTACTCGCCATTCCAATGATGATGGAAATGATGATGGAATCGGTATTTGCGCTTGTCGATTTGTACTTCGTAGGCCATTTAAAAGAAAGCAGTTTTGCCATACAAACTGTCGGTCTTACAGAATCGGTGTTGACCATTATTTATTCACTGGCGATTGGAATGAGTATGGCCGCAACAGCAGTTGTAGCCAGAAGAATTGGAGAAAAAGATCCTGTCGCAGCAGCAAAATCGGGTATGCAAGCCATTGGAATTGCCATCGTCACTACTTTGATTATGAGTAGTTTTGGGATTTATTTTGGAAGCAATATCCTATCACTCATGGGGGCTTCGTCTGAAGCCGTTTTACACGGGACACCATTTATCCAAATCATGATGGGAAGCAGTATTTCGATCATGCTGTTATTTTTGATTAATGGGATTTTCCGTGGTGCCGGCAATGCTGCCATTGCTATGAAAAGCCTGTGGATTGCCAATATCAGTAATATTATTCTTTGTCCGATTTTTATTAATGGGTTGGGGCCAATTCCGGCTTTCGGGCTCACCGGCGCTGCCATTGCAACGACAATTGGACGCAGTATAGGCGTGCTGTTTCAGTTGTTTCATCTTTTCAACGGGAGAAATATCCTAAAAATCACTTTGGCATACCTGAAACCCGACTGGCAACAAATCAAAAGTATTGTAAATATTGCTTCTCCCGCAGTTTTACAATTTGTAATCGCATCTTGCAGTTGGATATTTATGGCACAACTCGTGGCGAAAACCGGTGGCGATAATGGCTCCGCTGGCTATCAAACAGCGATGCGGCTCATGATGTTCTTCCTGTTACCGGCTTGGGGACTGAGCAATGCTGCGGCTACTTTGGTTGGTCAAAATTTAGGGGCAAAACAAGTGAAACGCGCAGAAGAATCTGTTTTAAAAACAGCCAAATACAATGTTATTTATATGGGATTTGTAATGCTAATTTCTTTATTTGGCGCAGAAATACTCGTTTCTTTTTTTTCAAATGATCTGAAAGTGCAGCAAGTTGCAGTAAAAGCCGTCAGAATTATTTCTTGTGGTTATGTATTTTATGGCATCGGAATGGTAATGATCAATGCGTTCAACGGTGCCGGCGATACGAAAACGCCGACTTATGTAAACCTTTTTGGCTTTTGGTTCTTCCAGATTCCGTTGGCTTATGTACTGGCTAAGTATTTTGAATTGGGTCCGTTGGGCGTTTTTATCGCGATTCCAGTTTCAGAAACTGCGATTACGATTGCAAGTTATACGCTATTTAAACGAGGAAGATGGAAAACCATTAAGGTTTAGATACCGGAATTGGGGATTATACGATTTGTAATTATACAATATTATCTTAAAATCGTGTAAATGAAACCTTAATATTAGCAGTAATTTAGTAAAAAGTTTCTAACCATAAAAACCCAACGTCATGAAAATATTATCCTTACTATTGTCCGTAACTGTTTTTACAGTGGCAGGTTATTTTTTCGTGATCGATTTTAGAAATTCTACCGAAATGAATTACCTTATATACATGAGTTTACTTGTTGTATTGATGCTCGTTTGCATAGTGGGCGTGATGATCAACTTACCAATGATTCTAAGTGAAAGACGCAAAATGCGTGAGATGATTTACAACAGCTACTCCAAAAAACGCATTGCCAATAAAAGCTTCGACAGGCAATTCGAAATCCTTTAATGGGTTTCCATCTATATATGTTTTGTTTGAAGACGGTTCACACTATGTGGCCGTTTTTTTTGTTTTTATACGGTTTTCCCGTAACCTTGTTTTAATTTGTTTGCTTACATTTGAGCATATCAAATTTATGCCAGAATGAATGAAACCATCATTACAATTGTCACTTTTATCATTGCGCTTTTCATCGGTATCTTTATTGGAAAGCTTCTATTTTCAGCCAATTCCAAAGCAGATAAAATTAGTTTAGAGGAGAAACTCATTGCTACTACGGCACAACTGAATACCGTAAAAGACCAATGGGCAGACGAAAGAATCGCTTATGAAAAACGCCTGCTGCAGAATGTTCAGGACCGCGAAATCATACGCACCCAAAAAGATGATCTCGCCATACGTTTATCAAAATCAGAGAGCGATTACCGCAATTTATGGGAACGTAATACGGAACAAAAACAAGAAGTCGAACAATTACAAGAAAAATTTACCAAAGAATTTGAAAACCTCGCTAACAAAATCCTAGAGGAAAAAACCACCAAATTTACAGAACAGAATAAAGAAAACCTCAAAAATATTCTTTCGCCTTTGCAGGATAAAATTCATTTGTTTGAGAAGAAAGTTGAAGATACACACAAGGAAAGTATCGATTATCACGCCGCTTTACGCCAGCAGATATTGGGCTTACGCGAAATGAACGAACAAATGAGCAAGGAAACTATCAACCTCACGAAAGCGCTGAAAGGCGACAGTAAAATGCAAGGCAATTGGGGCGAATTGGTTTTGGAACGTGTATTAGAAAAATCAGGACTGGAAAAAGACCGCGAATATTTCGTACAGCAAAGTCATATTTCAGAAGAAGGCAACCGAGTTTTCCCCGACGTTGTTATCAATTTACCCGACGGAAAAAAGATGATCGTCGATTCAAAAGTAACACTTACAGCTTATGAAAGGTACATTAATGAAGAAGATGATGCCTTAAAAAACGTTTATTTGAAAGAACACGTGAATGCAATCAGACGCCATGTAGAGCAGCTTGGCGAGAAAAATTACCACGATTTGTATCAGATGGAAAGTCCAGACTTTGTGCTGCTTTTTATTCCGATAGAGCCTGCTTTTGCGATTGCTTTAAATGAAGATACGGCATTATACAACAAAGCTTTTGAGAAAAATATTGTGATTGTTACACCATCGACTTTATTGGCGACATTGCGTACCATCGATAGCATGTGGGCGAACCAAAAACAACAAGAAAACGCCGTTGAGATTGCACGACAAGCTGGCGCTTTATATGACAAATTTGAGGGTTTTGTAACCGATTTGGTCTTGGTTGGCAAAAAAATGGATGAAGGTAAAAAAGCCTACGAAGACTCAATGAAAAAATTATATACCGGCAACGGAAACCTCATCACAAGCGTTGAAAAACTTAAAAAAATGGGAGCCAAAGCCAAAAAATCATTGCCTGAAAATATCATCAAAAGAGCAGAAAACGAAGAACCCGAAAGTATATAGATATGGCGCTATTCAAAACCGTAAAATCATCAAAAGTCACGATTTCAGAACTGATGTTGCCTTCGCATTCAAATTTCAGTGGGAAAATTCACGGTGGTTATATATTGTCATTGATGGATCAGATTGCTTTCGCCTGCGCATCGAAATTTTCCGGATTTTATTGCGTGACAGCTTCCGTTGACACCGTAAATTTTCTGAATCCGATAGAAATTGGCGAATTAGTAACGATGAAAGCAAGCATCAATTATGTTGGCAAAAGCTCAATGATTATTGGTATTCGCGTGGAGTCAGAAAATATCCGAACCGGAAAAGTGAAACATTGCAATTCTTCTTATTTTACAATGGTAGCCAAAGACAATGACGGTAAAAATACCGAAGTTCCGGGATTGATAATTTCGAATTATGACGACGTGAGGCGGTTTTACAATTGCCTAAAAATGATATCATTAAAGAAAGACCGAGACGTTCACGAAGAAGTTTTTGATTATAAAACAGTTGATGCGATAAAAGGTCTTGAGAATTACAAAGTGCAAGTCCATTTGCCATAATTAATATCGCAATTTTAATCGATACCATTAGGCTAAAAAAAGATTTTTTTGAAGAACCTCCCTTATTTATTGAATTATCTTCTTTATTTCGTTTTTTTTGCAACATATAACACCAAATATTTGTGAAAGTTCTTAAATAATTGTTATTTTTGGGCAGCATTTTTTTTATTCCTATGAGATACAATTACTTAACAATTACCTGTTTTTTATTATTAACATTTGCAACGGTTTCCTGTGGAGACAATGAGGATGCGGAAGAATACATTCCGGTTTCACCAGTTTCAGTCGATCTTACATTGGTGCCTTATCAAAAACTTTCCGATTATCACTTTTTTGATGGTGATATGAAAACCCAAAAGCCATCGCTCGGTGTGCTGCCCTATGAACCCGCAAGCAGCCTTTTTACGGATTATGCGCATAAAAAGCGATTTGTTTGGATGCCAGACGGTACCAAAGCAACCTATAGCAGTGATACAACCGTTCTGGAATTACCAGTTGGTGCTGCTTTGGTAAAGACTTTTTATTACGATAATGTACAGAATATCGCCAATATAGGTGGAACAAGAATCGTTGAAACACGCGTTATGATTCGTAAATCTGACGGTTGGATTTTCGCAGATTATATTTGGAATGAAGAACAAACCGAAGCCTTTTATGACTTAGCAGGAAGTTTCACGCATATAGAATGGCAAGAATCAAATGGTGCCGCTAAAGTAGCTGATTACAGAATCCCTTCTGAAGCGCAATGTATCATTTGCCATAAAAAAAATGAAACCGTCAATGGTGAAAGTGTCATCAAAAATATTCCTATCGGTATCAAACCACAAAACCTGAATTTTGACTATAACTACGGAACAGAAACCAAAAATCAATTGACTAAGTGGATTGAGGCAGGCTATCTTGAAAATAATTTTAGTTTGCCGTCGGTAGAAAATACAACCGTAAATTACAATGACACATCAAAATCATTAGACCTGAGGGCACGTTCCTACGTCGATATTAACTGTGCGCATTGTCATCAAGACGGCAGGCATTGTGATTACAGACCAATGCGATTTGCTTTCGCCGAAACCAAAAACAACTTAACCAATATGGGTGTTTGTGTGAACACCAGTGATATGCAGGGATTTCCATCTGCTTTGAGTAAAGTCGTTTCGCCAGGCAGCATCAATAGATCGATGATGTATTATCGACTTAATACAACTAATGAAACTTACAGAATGCCTTTACATGGAAGAACAATCATCCACGAAGAAGGAATTGCGCTTATTGAAGCCTGGATCAATTCGCTCCAACCTTGTGAATAAAAAATAATACAAACCTAAAACTAAAAGAAAATGAAAAAAATTACCTTACTGATTGCGCTTTTGTTCCTGACGCAGTTTATAAAAGCTCAGGATAATTGTGCCACTGCAGTTCCTTTGACTACTGCAGGAATTACAGTAGTTGGCCCAATAACTGGTACACCTCCTACTTCCTTTTGCTCAGACGCAAATGATCCCGCTGACCATGCCGAATGGTACGCCTATACTCCAACTCAAGATTACACCGTGACAGTTACTTCAGATATTGCCATCAACAATAATGGCACCAACAATGACGATACTCGTGTACAAGTTTATACTGGCACTTGTGCTGCCTTGAACTGCGTAACCGGTGATGACGACTCTGGAGTACTTGTTCATAACGGTCATAGCTATTTGTCTATCGTGACCTTTAACGTTACAGCCGGCACTACCTACTATATTGCATGGGATAATAATTGGAATAGCAATGGATTTTCTTTTCAAATTATTGAAAATGCAGTTGTAATCCCACCTCCTACACCGGTAACATTTACTGGCGTAACATTGGCTTCTATTGCTACAGCTGGTTATTATAATAAATGTGTAGTGGATATGAACAATGACTTTCTTGATGATCTTGTTGGCGTAAATGCAACGAATATCAAAATCAATTACCAAAATGCAGATGGTACGTTCACACCAAATACTATCACTACTACTTCCGCCGATCGACTTCCTGATTGGAGTATGGCTGCGGGCGATTATAACAAAGACGGGTTTAATGATTTATTATATGGAAGCGGAAACGGACTTACATTAATGAAATCAAACAGTACTGGTACTGCTTATACTGAAGACACACCTGGACAATACATCTTCTGTCAAAGGACTAACTTCGTTGACATCAATAATGATGGAAATCTAGATGTGTTCTCTTGCCATGATGTGAATCCTAATGTTTACTATATCAACAATGGAGCAGGCGGTTTTACTTACTACCAATCGGGTGTAACTCCAGGAGCTTATTCTTTAGGTGTAACACCGGGCGGAGGAAATTATGCATCATTATGGACTGACTATGACAATGATGGTGATGTAGATATGTTTATCTCAAAATGTTCTGGTCCTCCATGTGAATTACACAGAAACGACGGAAATGGGGTATTTACAGATGTTTCAGCTCTAGCAGCTATTAATGTACAACCGGTTCAGTCTTGGTCTTCTGCCATAGCTGATTTTGATAATGACGGTGACATGGATATACTTATTGGTTCCAATGGTGCTACCGGACACATGTTTTTTATGAACAAGTTAGACAATACCAATAATACCGAAGAAGCATTTGTGAATATTACCGCTGGTTCAGGATGGGATACTGACAACTCTACCAACCGCGATTATATTGCGTATGATTTTGATAATGACGGATTTGTTGATGTAATGGGCGGCGGTAACAAAATCATGTTCAATAACGGCGACATGACTTTCTCACCGGTAAATTATCCAAGTGTCAATTTGGGTTCTGTTGGAGATTTCAACCATGATGGCTTCTTAGATATCCAAAATGGAAACAAACTACAAATGAATTCCGGCAATACTAACAATTGGATTACCGTAAATCTTCACGGGGTTACAAGTAACAGTAATGGTATTGGTGCCCGTTTGGAAATTTACGGATCTTTTGGCGCACAAATCAGAGATATCAGAAGTGGTGAAGGATTTGAATTTATGAGCTCATTGAGCGGCCACTTCGGAATTGGGCAAGCTACTAGTATATCAAAACTTGTCATCAAATGGCCAAGCGGTTTGACTGATGTAATTATGAATCCTGCTATCAATCAAGCGATTTCAGTCACCGAAAATTCTTCGCCTTTAGCAGTAAACAATCCGGAAGCTGGAGATTTCGTTGTATATCCTAATCCGGTAAAAGATGTTATTAATCTTTCTGGAAATGTTGCAAACATCAAAACGGCGCAAATATTTGACCTTTCAGGAAAATTGATTCTTACAAAAGAAATCAACAACCAGACTGTTTCCGCACAAGGTTTGCCAACAGGGACTTATATCCTTATCCTAAAAGACAACAACGGAAGAAAACATACACAGAAATTCCTGAAATCTTAATTCTGATTTTAACATAAAATAAAAAATCCCGTTTCAATTGGAGCGGGATTTTTTTATTGAAATAAACGCAACTATAATGCTATTTTATATACATACATAACTCCAATAACTATTTTACATATGTATTCCGAAAGTATTTTCTTTTAAAAATCGACGCATAGTTGCTTACTTATACAGACTGCAACTTCATTTACTTCGTCTCTTTTATTTAGAATCTGGTTTTATAACCAATTCCTATAGTCCATTCTCTCGTTAGTCCGTCCGGTCTAATATCTCTTACTACAAAAGGCGAGGCCAATGACAATTCAATAGTATTTGTCTTAAAATTATAAGCCGAGATAAGGTTACCATTAATTGTAAGCCCGTCAGAACCTGAAATGGAAAGCCTTTCGCCATAAATATTTTCATAGGTATCTTCTCCAAGATGGTAAATAAATAAAACATTAGGCTTAAAACTGAACTTTTCGTTTTTGGTTTTGAAGGTATAAGTAGTCCGAATCAAAGCATCAGGTTTCCTTTCGAATAAGTTAGTAGTAGGAAATTCATCTGTACCGGAGTATTCCGAAAAGTAAGAATTGGCATTGATATTAAAAACCGGAATTTGCAGCCCTACATTAAAATCCCACTTTTTGTAGTTCAAATTCACGGCACCAACAAAATCGAAAGTCCCAAGACTCGTCTGGTAATCTAATGGCAACGGATGGTTATTTATTTTGAGATTTGCCCTGTTAAATGGTATTTTCATTCCGGTCGTATAACTCCATTTGAAAATATTTGTGGTAAGCGGTTTGTAATTTACAGTAAGAAAGGCATCACCTATAGAACCTCGCCTGCCAAAACTGCCGCTAGCAACCGACGAAGTGATTTTTACGGACGCAGCCCATTTCTCATTGAAGTTTCGCATATAAGCAATATAGGGCGACAAATATTGTGTGTCCGACTCACCTGCGCCAAAAACACTACCAATTTCAAGTTGGTTTTTTGTTGCGGAATGTTCAACTGCATTACCAATACTGCATATTCCGGCATCACTACAACCTTGTGCTTGTGTATTTTGAAACATAAGCAGCAACAATACAAAAGATATAAAATTGATTTTCATAAAAATATTAGTTAGTGGCTTCAAGAGCCGCAATAGCATACAAATGACTGTATTGCTGGCAATGGATTAGCACATGGTTATAAAGCGTAAAGTCGACTCCATTCGGAATAACATACGTTTGTAGCATTCCATTACCAAGAGCGCCAAGGTTGATAAACTGATTTGGGCTTTCGGAAGTTGAAAGATAGACTTTTAGATCTGGACCACTTGAAATTGAAAATCCTTCGAGTGAAACCTTAAAAGTGCTGCCATCTTTATAAATATTAGCAGTACCCGCAACCTCAATTCCTGAAGTTGGTAGAAACGATCCGGAATATTGCAAAATCGAATCGGTCGTAACAGGAACAGACCCGACT
The DNA here is from genome assembly GCA_029946065.1 of Flavobacterium sp. Taxonomy (GTDB): domain Bacteria; phylum Bacteroidota; class Bacteroidia; order Flavobacteriales; family Flavobacteriaceae; genus Flavobacterium. The sequence continues at coordinate 104,430 of JAQSDU010000017.1, read as the reverse complement.
TCTGTTCTTGTGAACTCGCCTTCAGATTCACAGGAAAGAAATAGCAGGATTAAGAAATAGAGCATTACATATTTTTTCATAGCTTAATTTTTTTATTAGTTCAAAAGTAATGGCTTAAAAAAAAAGTATTTGTCAGCTACTTTACAATTCTGCCAACTTTTAATATACCAATTTGTATGAAGCCAATTATGAATCCTAAATTTAGAAATGTAACGTCTTATAGCTGACCCTTTTTTGAAGCGTTGACCTTGAGAATAATTCTATCATAGCTACAAATATGTCAGCCATTAGAATGCTTCTACTCATAATCATTTGCTAATTAAAGGGTTTTGTAAGATAGCCGACAATAGTGCTGTAGCTGCTGCAATATCTTTGTAATAGATTAACATTCAAAATAATCATTAATAAAAACAGATTATGAAAAACAAAAGAAATGTTTACAGCATCGTATTTTTATCATTGTTCTTTCTTTCCGCTTGTGGACAAAAAAAAGACAAACCTGAAAATAAGATGCCCATCGCAGAGAATAAGAATGGCATCCTAAAACCAAACAATCCTTACTATTCCAATACTGATACTACAAAACTTAATCTCACAGATACCGAATGGGAAAAGGTATTGCCGCCAGACATTTATGAAGTCTCACGCCATGCCGATACCGAAAGGCCTTTTACAGGAAAATATTGGAATTCTGATGACAAAGGAACCTATTATTGCGCTGCCTGTGGAAATAAACTCTTCCACTCTACCGCAAAATTTTCCAGCTCATGCGGCTGGCCAAGTTTTTTCGAGCAGGAAAATACTCAAAGTGTAGTCTATAAAAGCGATAATTCACTCGGAATGGAAAGAACAGAGGCCATTTGCGGAAGATGCGGCGGTCATTTGGGACATCTTTTTGATGACGGCCCACCACCAACCGGAAAAAGGTATTGTATTAATTCTATTGTGCTTGATTTTGTTCCCGACACAAAATAATATGAAACCAATTTTTTATGCTACGCTGATTGTTATAGCCATTGTGGGTATGGGATTCACTTTGTCAGACAACCATTCCGATAAAAAAACCACTACAGCTCCCGAGAATGGATTTGTCGTATTAGAATTGTTTACCTCACAAGGATGCAGCAGTTGCCCGGCCGCCGATGCTGTATTGGGGAAATTTATTAGTGAGGGTGGCACGAATATTATTCCACTTTCTTTCCATGTGGATTATTGGAATTACATTGGATGGAAAGATCCATACAGCAAACCCGAGTATTCGGAACGGCAACAGCAATATGTCCAAAGGTTGAATGCTACTGCTTATACGCCCCAGCTTATGATTAACGGCAAATATGAAATGGTCGGTAGCCAAGAAAATCCAATTCGCAAAATCATTAACAGCGAGTTGAAAATAAATCCGGTGGCAAAAATCGATGTTACTTCGGCGATCGCCAAAAACGGAAAATTAATTGTAAAATATGAATGTTCAGGAAAAGGCAGCAATATCATAAACGTCGCGCTTGTAAAGAAAAAAGCGATCACTAATGTCGGGCGTGGTGAAAACAGCGGTCGAAAATTAACCAATTATAACATTGTTACCGATTTTATCACTAAGCCATTAAACGACAATACAGGAGAAGTTTCAATTGCTTTTGATAGCAACAAAATCCCATCCGAATATAGTGTTATCGTTTATATACAAGACAAAGCCGCCGGGAGCGTCCTAGCAGTAACTAAAAATGAAATCCAATAAATAAAATGAAAAAATTAATGTTCTTTTTAATGCTTGTCGGTGCGAATGCATTTGCACAGAAAAACAAATCTCAGGCAACTGATAACCTTGAAACCATTACGCTTGGTGGTGGTTGCTATTGGTGCGTAGAAGCCGTCTATGAGAACCTCGAAGGTGTAAAATCTGTCGTTTCGGGATTTTCGGGCAGCAAAATTGCCAATCCTGATTATGAAGAGGTTTCCATGGGAACTACTGGTGCCGCTGAATCCGTAGCGATAACCTACGACAAGACCGTCACAAACCTTGATGAAATTTTTAAAGTGTTTTTTACCGTACACGACCCAACGACCCTAAACCGTCAAGGAGCTGATATTGGAACGCAATACCGCTCGGTAATTTTCTACAAAAATGAAGAACAAAAAAAAGCTGCCAAAAATATTATTGCTGCATTGACAAAAGCCAAAGTATATGATAATCCAATTGTCACTACATTGGAACCGTTTCAAAAATTTTACAAAGCCGAAGATTACCACCAAGATTACTACGCCAAGAATAAAAACCAGCAGTATTGCAAGATGGTCATTCAGCCCAAACTTGAAAAATTCGAAAAGGTTTTTAAAGACAAACTAAAACAAAAAAATAAAACTAATAAATAATCATACCATGAAAAAAATGCTACTGTTGCTGCTCATTGTAGCAACCACTATCGCAAATGCCCAAAAGTCCGAAATATTTACAAGCAAATCAGGAGCCATCGACGGTTATGATCCAGTGGCTTATTTTACCGAAAATAAACCAGTTAAAGGAAATCCTGAATTCATGTACAACTGGAAAACTGCCAATTGGTATTTTGCGACTGCACAGAACATGGCCGAATTCAAAGCAAACCCTGAAAAATATGCACCTCAGTATGGTGGTTACTGCGCCTACGGAACTTCTGCAGGTCACAAAGCACCAACAACTCCGGAAGCTTTTACAATCGTTAACGAAAAATTGTATTTGAATTATAACGAAAATGTGATGTCGATGTGGCGCAAAGATCAAGCGGCATTGATTGAAAAAGCTGATGTCAATTGGCCAAAAATAAAAGCTGAGAAGGAATAACTGTGTAGTTCACGAAGGAAGTAACACTATCAGAGATTACTAATTTATTAAACCATTAGGATTCTAAGTTGATTTTGAAATCAATATAGAACCTTAATGGTTTTTAATTATATTGAGTATTCACACAAAATTATTACTGGTATCAAACCTAAAGCGCTTAAAACACCCGTACCAAGTTAAACCCGAAAAAGATATCACCTTTAGACCAGTCTCCAGTTGTTTGTCCTAAAAACCCTGCTTCGTGAATCCCTTGTGAACTTGTGAAATGCATTTGAAAAACGTGTCCGCCAGTATCCAAGTCAACACCAATAGAAAGCGGATTGTTGTATGGAGAACCTGAAGCCCTATTCAAATGTGCTGCGTAATCAACGTTTACCGACCAGCGTTTTGCAATTTTATACCTTCCTCCAACGCCAATCGCATACTGGCTGTTGTCTTGTGCATCAAAATCAACAAAATTCTCATGAAAGAATGTCGGTGCAATTTCCAAAGATAAATTTTCTGAGAATTTTCTCGAAATCAGCAATTGCGCCACATAGGTCATACGGTCTTCGAACTTTAAGTTGGGATAGTTTGTTTCTTTTAAAGTATTATTGAATGCCAAACTTGTAAAGCCTACAATAGCGACCGGAAAGCCATTCTCAATCTGGTCTTGCAATTTAAACTTCGTAGAAAAATCATAGGCAAATTCGCTCCTGGCAGCACTCACGGTCAACCAATTGTTTAACCCATACAAAAATTTGAGCTGCGTATTGGCATTGTCAAGTCCGAAAAAACCCTCAAATCCAGTTTTAACAGAAGCAAAACGATGCGCTACAATGAAATAAAAATCGCCTTTCGCAGCCAATTTTGTAGATTCGAGGTTGACGATCTTCAAGCCTTTGAAAGCAGACGAAACCTTTTCTTTTGTGGCAACAGAATCGATTCCTGACAATAAATCATCTTGCGAGAAGGATAAAAAAGGAAGTAGCAATAATAGTAAAGTAATTTTTCTCATAGCATATTAGGTTTGTTTAAACTTACGTCATTTATTTAATTATGGATGCTTGATCCATCTTGAATTCTTCCAAAATATCGTCATAAGTCAGTAAACGACCTTTAATTTTGATCGATTTTCCGATAGCAACATCTTTTTTAGTCGAATCGTTGAAAGTGACTGACAACTTTTCATCAAGAACAATTCCGTTCTCGGCAGAATCCACAGTTGTGATTTTACCGTATATTTCGATAGTCTTGTCCATGTATTTTTTGTTAAACAAGGTGTCGCTTTTGGCATAATCATCCTGTAATTGTTGAACCGATAAAGCAAATTCAGCCTTTTCAGATGCAATATCGCGATGCGCTTTATACATATAAAAATACAGGCTTACTGCCGAAACAATAATTACAAGCGAGGTAATCAGAATAATTTTTTTCTTCATTTTTAGCAATTTTAAAGGATTAAAAATATAATTGATTTCTTATTGGTTCAATTTTTGTTTTACAAACATAATTATTTATTTATTACTTCACTTTGTTTAACTTTATTATTTATTTTTGATAAAAATCAACAGTTTTCTTACAACTGAAATTCAATGAAAATTAAAAATCACGCTATGATTAAAAAATTATTATTCCCATTTTTACTCTGTCTTATTTTGTCCGGTTGCGCCAATGACAGTCCAGATGATCTTATTGAAGTTCCACAAGGCAATATTACTTATACCGGAAATATCCAACAAATTATAGCATCCAACTGCTATTATTGTCATGGGAGCACACCTCAAAATGGCGCACCAATGTCGATGACCTCTTATGAAGCTGTAAAAGAAGCCGTCATGAACCGCAATCTAATAGGGAAAATCTCCAAGCAAAATGGCGAAGATGGGTTAATGCCGTTGGGCGGGCCAAGATTACCACAGGCGACAATCGACCAAATTATTGCGTGGCGAGATGCCAATTTTGCTGAATAAATTGCACCAATAAATTATATAAATATGAAAAAATTATTATTATTCGGAATCCTAATCGCTGCAACTACTGCATTTGCACAGGATAAACTTGTTTCAAAAACAGGTAAAATTACTTTTGAAGCTTCCGTTCCTGCTTTTGAAGAAGTTAAGGGTGTGAACAGCGGTGTTACATTCGTATTGAATCCAAAGACCGGCGAGGTCGCGAGTCAAGCTATGCTCAAAGGTTTTAGGTTTAAAGTTGCATTGATGGAAGAACACTTCAATGAAAATTATGTTGAAAGTGACAAATACCCAAAATCGACTTTCAAAGGTAAAATTGATAATTTTGATGTTACAGCGCTTACGGCTACAGCAAAAGAATATACGATTAAGGGAAAATTGGAAATGCATGGCAAAACAAAAGATATCAGCACAATTGCAAAAATCAGAAAAACCGATGCAGGAATCGAGATTATATCGAACTTTACGGTAAACGCCGATGATTTCGGTATTGCAATTCCATCAGTAGTGAAAAGCAAGGTTTCGAATAAAGTACATGTAAAAACAGAATTTACAGTGAAACAATAATAATGTAAATATCAATGCTAAAAAGGCAATTGCAATCTGTGATAGAAAACAAATTGAATTTCAATAATAAAAAAGGTCTCAATTGAGGCCTTTTTTTATGGCATATCGACTTTGTAAAAAGAATTCAGTTTGTCTAAATGTAGTATTGTAGAAGTGTTGTCTTCGTTTTCGGTGTACATCAATTCGAATTTCGCACCATATACAAATTCACTGAGTGTGTAGGAGGTTCGCGCTGCTACGGTTGTACTGAACATTTCGTCGAAAGTCTTTACAAAAACTATGATTTCGCCTTCTGCGGATTCAAAATCTTCTCTTGAAAAATTAAAAAACGGACTGTTCTCAGTAATGTGATGCACCAAAGTCCAACTCAGCGTTAGTGCATTAATGCGACTCATTTCGAGTTCGAGTGTGAAGAATTTATTGGTCATTTTTCCGTTTTCCTCAACGGTCATACCGAGTGTGATTTTCGCTTCGGCATCGGTGAAATTGGTGTTCTTGTATGGCGTCATCCGCAACATTACTGCACTTCCATTTTTATAAGGCGCAATCAAGGCATTGTGTGAAAATTTCAAAAATGCCCGCGGACGGCTGAACCTTCCAAAAAACAATCCGGTAGCAATAGCAAAACTGAGCAGTCCGACTAATGCTTCGGTCGCAGCTACTGCACTCGTTAGGAAGCCATTCGGACTGATATGCCCATAACCAACCGTAGTAAAAGTCTGTGCACTAAAAAAATAAGCTTTCCCAAATTTAATCCATTCAGAACCAGTAGTTTCGATGCCGTTGAGATATTGAATGCCGACACCGTAATAAATACAAGCAAAAATAAAATTGACGATCGTATAGAACGCAAAAAGTATGAATAGAAATTTCCAACGCGGCATTTCGAGCATTGTATGGTACCAACTGATACGGTTCATAAACGCAAGACCGCGCTTTTCGATATTTGCAGAACCGTCTTTGTTGATGAAACGACCGCCATAGCTACCCGGATTCGTCCCAAATCCGGTGTTGTTATCTGTAGTTGCTTTTGTATTGATGCGTTTACTTGCTCTCATTTGAAATTTAAAATGTAAAGCTATCTATTTTCTTTCTAAAATAATTTATCGAAAATGAAAATAAATTATATTTGTTAGAGGCCAACTACAAAATACGCGAAGAAAACCGGAATAGATATGAAATTATAAAAGAACGCAACCTAAATATTTTACATGTAGATAAATAATGAGTTACAAGAAAGTATTGTGTACCAGAAAATAACATAATAATTAATAAATCATGAAAAAATCAAACAGTGTTACTATTCCAAAATCTTCAATTTGGGCATTACTAATTTACTTTGTTTTATCGTTTTATCATTTTGGAAACACTATGATGATATATTTCTTCGATTATGCTACTTTTTCTGCTATCCACGAAAATAAAACTATGGTCTTTCAAGTTTTCAACGATAGAATGTTTTTTGTAAATACAATTCCATCAATATTAATGGTTGTTTCATCTGTTTATTTATATTTTAAAAACCCAGAAATCATTTCTAGACGCATCATTGGGATTTCGGCTTTATTAGGAATTATTTCGGTAGCAACCTTGATTATCTTTATAAATCCAATCCATGTTAGTTTGATTTCAAACGGATTGACACTTGAAATAGAAAAACAATTGTTACCAATTTCTTTTTATTTCGAATTAATTCCTGCAATTTTTCAGATGCTTTTGGTATTTTATATGCTTAATATTTATACTAATAACACAAAAGTATTTGGTCGTTGGTTATTTATATTGGTATTTGCTTCGCTTTTTTATTCAAAAGGTACCGGAGGTATTGAAAGTTGGGTTAATTATCCTTTTTGGAGCGTTATAGGAAATACAGACTGGTTAGCTTATCGCAATTCTAGTAGTCCATTACGCTTTTTTGGAACTTTTTTAATTCCTGCTTTTCTACCTATTTTATTGAGCATTCCACTTTTTTGGTGGCGTCCAAAAGTTTTTCCAAGATATTTTATTGTCATTTATTGGCTGGCAAATATTTGGATTTTTGTAATTACCGCTATTTATTTCGTGCCAAAAATTCAATTGCCTTTAAATGATGCCTATTCTACTCTTGCAATTGATAATTTAAGAACTTATGATTTTCCATTGCGTGGCACTGTTGTATGGTTTATGGAAATTTTATTGGCTTGGATGTTTCTCAGAATTGGAAACGATCGATTTAAGGAAAATCAGCGATAATAGAAATTACGTCAACCTTCACACGTTTGAACGATATACAAATCCTTAAAATTAATATTTATGTCAGCCAACAAAACCACAGTCCGACAATACATGGATGGATTTCGGGCTAGCGACCATGACAAAATCCTCAATTGCCTTACCGAAGATGTGGTCTGGGAAATGCCAGGACATTACCGCCATGAAGGAAAAGCAGCTTTCGACGGTGAAATTGAAAACGAGAATTTCACCGGAAGTCCTACCATCCAAATTTTACGAATGGTCGAAGAAAACAACATCGTCATTGCCGAAGGCGCAGTACAAGGAAAAATGAAAAACGGTGGCTTGCTTAATGCTGTTTTCTGTGATGTTTTCCACATGGAAAAAGGCAAAATCAAACACCTAACGACTTATTTGATGGTAAAGTAAAAATCTTGAAAATTATTTCACTTTCACTGTTGCTTTTAACCGAATATCTTCAGAAGATGCGCCTACAATAATTTCAAAATCTCCTGCATCGTAACCAAAGGCTTTGTTTTCGATTTTGTAGTACGAAAAAGCGCCTTTATCCAGTTTAACCGTTACCGTTTTGGTTTCACCCTTTTTCAAGAAGACTTTGGTAAAACCTTTCAATTCTTTCATTGGCCTTTCAACCGGGGTATTATTTTGGTGTATGTAAACTTGTGCCGATTCTGCTCCGTCAAAACTACCAGTGTTTGTGATATCGAAAGTGACCGTAATATTGGTCGTTTCTTCTCCTGAAATTCTCAGGTTGGCATATTTGAAAGTAGTGTATGACATTCCGAAACCAAACGGGAATTGTGGTTTTACTTTAGATTTATCGTAATATCTGTAACCAACATTTAGACCTTCTTTGTAGAACACACGCTTGTCGCCATCCACGTCATAATAGTTTTCGAAAGTCGGATTGTCACTCCATTTTTTCTCAAAACTCGCCGGTAATTTTCCAGACGGATTGACATCGCCGAATAAAATTTCAGCTAATGCTGTGCCACCTTCCTGACCTGGATACCAAGCATGGATCAATCCTTTTACAGACGGCAGCCATTTTTCCATATACACATTTCCACCGGCATTCAGCACGACTATTGTTTTCGGATTGGCTTTTGTGACAGCGTTAATAAGTGCTTCTTGATATGGCGGTAATTGAAAAGTACGATCAAAACCTTCGCCTTCAGATGATTCATCATGACCAATAGAAACAATAGCTACATCGGCTGATTTTGCAGCTTTGATGGCTTCTGAGAAATCAATTACTTCGTTATAAACGGCAAATGCAATTTGGGCATCGCCACCGTTTTCGTAGAATTCAAGGTTGACTTTATATTCTTTCCCCGCTTCGAGTTCCTTTTCCACAACCCTTAAAGTTGCTGCGTGATCCGACCACATATCGATGACCTGTTCACCATCAACAGCAAGTCTAAACCCATCGTCACCGCGAACGGCAAATTTGTACAGCGCTGTTTTCTTCGGACGTACAACACCTGTAAAACGAATCGAAAAATGATCTTCCGGCATGCCTTTTACAATTGGTGCACCTTGCCAGTCAAAGTTGATATTGGTGTCTGTTTTTACATCTACAGGCTTTCCTTCGAGGTTTTTGTTGTCAAAATATGCGGCAGTAAGTCCGGCAATTTTAGAACCCGGCTCTGTAAAAAATGGAGATTCCGAAGTATGCGATTCCATTGTCGGTATTGCATTTTTAACGTGTATTATTTTTGCTGAAACTGCTGCTTTAATTCCATCGAGCAATGAAACAAAATGAAAAGGATGTGTGAAAGAACTGCCACCGGCGGCAATATTCCCATCGGCATTAGGCCCTATAAGTGCAATGGTCTTTATGCTTTTTGACAACGGCAAAATATCTTTTTCGTTTTTAAGCAATACGATACCGTTTCTGGCTAAATCAAGTGCTACTTTTTCGTTTTCCGGATTGGGTTTCAATTCTGCTACCGCTGTGTATGGTGTATCATAAAAGCCAAATCTAAAGATAATCGTAAGGATGCGGCGTACTTTGTCATTGATAACTGCTTCTGAAAGCGAGCCTTTTTGTATTGCTGGTATAAGTGTAGCGCGGTTCATAAAAGCACCCGATGGCATTTCAAGGTCAAGTCCGCCTTTCGCAGCAGCAACACCATCGTAAGTGGCTACCCAATCTGACATCAGAATGCCGTCGAATTTCCAGTCACCTTTGAGAATGTCATTATTAAGATGGTTATTTTGTGTTGCATGGATGCCGTCTAATAAATTATAACTGTTCATGACAGCACCGACTTTTCCTTCCTGCACCGCCATTTTAAACGCTGGAAGATAAATTTCCTGCAACGTTCTTTCGTCCATATCAGAACTCACATTGTTGCGATCCCATTCCTGGTTATTGGCAGCGAAATGTTTTACGGTTGCAACTACTTTTTGACTTTGAACGCCTTTAATATAAGCACTTGCCATTTTCCCAGCAAGAAATGGATCTTCACCCAAATATTCAAAATTCCTGCCATTGATTGGGGAACGGTAGATATTGACGCCTGGTGCTAACAAGATATGTACACCGCGTTCCCGTGCGTCTTTCCCAAGTGCAACACCCAATTGCATCGCTAGCGATTTATCCCAAGTCGCAGCAGTGAGTATTGACGCCGGATATGCCGTTGTACTGCCGTAATTGCGCGTTCCAACAGGCCCATCTGTCATTTTTATTTCAGGCAAGCCAAGTCTTTCAATACCTCGAATGTAAAAATCCTTGTAACCACCGATGTAATCAATCTTTTCTTCGAGTGTCATTTGCGACAGCGCATCTTCCACTCGGTCTTGTACATGAGCTTTCGGATCTTTGTAGGTTTGCGAAAATGACAATGTAGTAAACGACAAGAACGTAAAAAAGAAACAGTTGCGCATGGGTATATTTTTGGTTATTTCAGACTATAAATGTAAGTAAAATTACAGAAGACTGAACCACGATAGGAGCTATTTGCATAAAATATAAGGCAATTCCTGATTGGAAAAAACAGACGGAAAGATTGTACTGCTTTGACACGACCGCAGCGAAATCAGCATCGCACTGCAAAAAATAATATTCCCATGTGATTGTGAACGCACGATATCCGGTTCAACCCATTACGTTTTTTTAATTTTAAGTGCCCAAGTAAACAAATACATTTGACACGATACTTAAAGGAACGTTATTTGTCGCTGTGCCGCTTCCGCCGCTGTTTACTGTAACAGTATGCGAATGCGAACCTGCTGCCGTCACGTTTAATGTATGGGAATGTGATCCAGCTGAAGACGTAGATTTTGATACAATGTTAGGCTGTTGTAGTGTCACACCCAGAATATTGAGCAAGGATTGCCCGGTACCCGTGTAGCCATCATAATTGTGCGTGTGCGCACCATCGGTAGAAGTGGTTCCTGTATGTGTATGGCTGCCGTCTGAACTTGTGGTGGCGCCCATATTAAAATTGGGAAGATTTGCCTGGGTTAAAGTAACCAAATTGCTTCCTACTGTAGTGGCCATCGTCTCCGAAGTACTTTTCCCTTTTAAAAATTTGTCTGTTGCATCAGGAAGATTCGTGGTAAACCCAAGCGCAAAAGCGGTCGACTGGACCGAAGTAGGTAAAGCGGCAATTGCCCTTCCGTTGAGCAGGTACCAACCATCGTGGTCTCTATTCTGGAAACCATATTTAATATCACCAGGCGTATTCAGGCTGTTCATAGGCGACCAACTACTCCCACTCCAAAAATAATAACCTGCAGGTTTCAAACCTGACAAACCGTCGCTGTATACAATCGTGCTTACAACAAGCGCACCGCCATTTGGATTTGTGATTGTCGTAACGTCTGTGGCAGAAGTGAGCGATGTGCGCACCATCAAGACACCATTTTGGGTATTCTTGATATCGAGGGCTCCTTCAGGGCTTGATGTCCCAATGCCCACTTGAGCAGTTGCAAAAAATGGCAACAATAGGGTAATGATAATTTTTTTCATAATTCTCAATATTTGATTAATAATAAATTACTTACATTAAAATTAATCATTTTGAGAATATAAAATAATTTTAATCACAATTATTTTATATAAATAAATTATATATATTAAAAAATCTATTTATTGGTATTTTTTAGATAAACACATAAGGCTCTGTAAATTTCCTCAAAAAAAATTCACCATCCGCAAAAAAAACATTTTTCTTAACTTCGTCATTTGAAAACATAAAAATGAACCAAATCCAACCCGCAGCAACCGTATTCAATCATTGTGCTGCCGATTATGAGCGACAATTTATGGATGTGTCTTTGTATAGCCATTCATTCGACTTGTTTTGCACTGCTGTGAAAGAAAAAGCAACCGTCTTGGAAATCGGCTGTGGTCCCGGAAACATTACTAAATACTTGCTCGAAAAGCGTCCGGATTTAAATTTGTTTGGAATTGACGTAGCTCCCAACATGATTGAATTGGCGAAAAACAACAATCCAAACGCTCATTTTGCAGTGATGGATGCGTTGGAAATATCTAAAATCGACAAGCAATTTGACGCCATTGTGTGCGGTTTCTGTCTGCCTTATCTTGCTAAAGAAGCAACCATTCAGTTGATTGCCGATGCCGCTTTATTGCTAAATGAAAACGGCATACTTTACCTCAGCACAATGGAAGATGATTATAAAAAATCACGACTGCAGACTTCTAGTAATGGAAAACACACCCTTTTTATGTATTTCCACGAAGCAGCTTATCTTAAGGAAGCGCTTCTTGAAAATGGTTTTGAAATAATCAGCCAACAATACCAGGATTATCCTACAAAAGATGGGTCCAAAGTAGTTGATTTGATACTGATTGCACAGAAAAAATAATATTACAATATGAAAAAACTTAAAATGCTTATTTCAGGAACGATTTTATCGGTTTTATGCTTTTTTTCTATTTCGTTTATGACGCTGCTGTTGCAAATCAATCCTTTGCATTATTATAAAAACGATGAGACTTACAAACTAGATATCGGTTTTCCTTTAGTATATTACAATCAGTTTTTTGTTGATTCAGGGTTTCCAAATTCTGGATGGAATTTGCGAAATTTATTTTTTGACTTTATGATCACTTGGCTATTGGTAATGGGGTTATGGTATGTTTTCTACAAGAGAAAATTGAATTGATAAATCCCTAGAATGATTTAATAGTGCCTGAATTTTAGTTTTGCATACTGAACTGATTACTTACTCAAATACATCTTCCTTCTCGAATACAACTCATAAAACTGGTCGTCTTTCAAATCGTCGATAAACAAAATGCTTTCGCCAGTCGATTTCATTTCTGGCCCTAAAGCCTTATTGACATTTTTGAATTTACTAAAAGAAAACACTGGTTGCTTTATGGCAAAGCCTTTTAACTGAGGGTTAAACTTAAAATCCGTCACTTTATTCACACCCAACATTACTTTTGTCGCATAATTTACATACGGTTCACCATAAGCTTTCGCAATAAATGGCACTGTTCTCGATGCGCGTGGATTCGCTTCGATGATATAAACCGTATCATCCTTGATAGCGAATTGTATGTTGATTAAACCTACAGTTCTTAATGCCAATGCGATTTTTTTCGTATGGTCTTTAATCTGCTGCATCACAAATGGTCCAAGATTGAATGGCGGTAAAGTTGCATTCGAATCGCCTGAGTGGATACCACAAGGTTCTATATGCTCCATAATCCCGATAATATAAACATTCTCACCGTCGCAAATCGCATCAGCTTCTGCCTCAATTGCGCCGTCGAGATAATTATCGAGCAGTAATTTATTACCGGGAATACTTTTCAGCAAGTCGATGACATGTTCTTCCAGTTCTTGTTTATTGATGACAATTTTCATGCCTTGTCCGCCCAAAACATAGGATGGACGCACGAGTAAAGGAAAATCCAAAACATCTGCAAGCGCCGATGCTTCATCAGCCGTTTCCGCAATTCCGAATTTTGGAAATGGAATGTTAAGCGCTGTGAGCAACTCTGAAAATCTTCCTCTGTCTTCGGCTAAATCTAGCGCATCAAAGCTAGTTCCTAATATTTTGATGCCGTATTTCGACAGTTTTTCTGCTAATTTCAACGCAGTTTGCCCGCCCAATTGCACGATTACGCCTTCGGGTTTCTCGTGGCGAATAATGTCATATATATGTTCCCAGAAAACCGGTTCAAAATACAATTTGTCAGCTGTATCAAAATCGGTCGAAACTGTTTCGGGATTACAATTGATCATAATGGTTTCGTATCCACATTCTTTTGCTGCCAAAACACCGTGAACACATGAATAATCAAATTCGATGCCCTGACCGATTCTGTTGGGTCCGGAACCTAAAACTACGACTTTCTTTTTGTCGGTGACGATGCTTTCGTTATGCACGTATTTTTCGCCGTTGGCCGTTTCTATTTCTGCTTCAAAAGTAGAGTAATAGTAAGGGGTAAGCGCTTTAAATTCTGCAGCACAAGTATCCACCAATTTATAAACACGATTGACTTTTTGTTCCTCACGAAGTTTATAAACCTGGCTTTCGAGGCATTTCATCATGTGTGCAATTTGTCTGTCGGCAAAGCCTTTTTGTTTGGCTTCTAACAGCAATTCTTTTGGTAAAGTGTCAATTTTATAGTTGGAAATTTCCTTTTCAAGCGAATACAATTCCTCGTATTGTTTCAGGAACCACATATCAATTTTAGTGATTTCGTGTATGCGACTCAAAGGAATTCCCATTTGAATGGCGTCGTAAATCACGAAAACACGGTCCCAACTTGCAAAAGTAAGTTTCTCAATAATCTGCTCGTAATTTTTATAGCCTTTACCGTCGGCACCCAACCCATTTCTTTTGATTTCAAGAGATTGCGTGGCTTTGTGAAGCGCTTCCTGGAACGAGCGCCCTATACCCATCACCTCACCTACCGATTTCATCTGTAAGCCTAAAGTACGATCGGCACCTTCGAATTTATCGAAATTCCAACGTGGTATTTTTACGATTACATAATCCAAAGTCGGCTCGAATAAAGCAGAAGTTGACTTGGTAATCTGATTTTGTAATTCATCTAAATTATAACCTAAAGCCAGTTTCGAAGCGATTTTTGCAATTGGATAGCCTGTCGCTTTTGAGGCCAATGCAGAAGATCTTGAAACACGTGGGTTGATTTCAATCGCCACAATATCTTCCTTTTCATCAGGTGAAACCGCGAATTGCACATTACAACCTCCCGCAAAATTTCCAATACTCCGCATCATTAAAATCGCCATGTCACGCAGTTTCTGGAAAGTTGTATCAGAAAGTGTCATTGCCGGTGCAACAGTGATAGAGTCTCCAGTATGAATACCCATTGGATCCATATTTTCAATAGAACAAATAATAACGACATTATCATTTTTGTCCCGTAAAAGTTCCAATTCATATTCTTTCCATCCGATCAATGCTTTATCAATAAGCACTTCGTGAATTGGGGACATTTCCAGTCCGTAGGTTAATTTTTCGTCGAATTCTTCTTTTGTATGTACAAAAGCTGCTCCGGTTCCGCCAAGCGTAAATGACGGACGGATAACGAGTGGGAATCCGAATTCTTGTGCGATTTCCTTTCCTTTTAAGAATGAAGTCGCGGTTTTTGCCGGTGCAGTTGGCACCCCGATTTTTTCGAGCAATTGCTTGAACTGCTCGCGGTCTTCGGTTATATTGATGGCATTAATGTCAACTCCGATTAATTTGACACCGAAATCTTCCCAAATGCCCTTTTCATCTGCTTCAAGGCAAAGGTTTAAAGCGGTTTGCCCGCCCATTGTTGGCAAAACAGCATCAATCTGCGGATGCTCTTTAAGGATTTGGATGATTGATTTTGTAGTCAACGGCAATAAATACACATGATCCGCCATGGATGGATCGGTCATAATCGTTGCTGGATTCGAGTTGATTAATATCACTTCGATACCTTCCTCCCGAATAGAGCGCGCCGATTGGGAGCCTGCATAATCGAATTCGCATGCCTGTCCGATTACGATTGGCCCTGAACCTATAATTAAAACCGATTTGATGGAGTTGTCTTTTGGCATTGTGTTGTAGTTTGTAGTTATTTTTTAGTCAAAAGTTGAAAGTCGAAAGCCCTGCTGAATGAAAATCTTTATAACCAGTCAAAGCCTTTCGACTTTCGACTTATTTCATTACAAGGTATAAAAAAAGGCGATACTAATAACAGTAACGCCTTTATGGATGCTTACAAAAGCATTATTTTTTATGTCTTGGTTCAGATGAAACAGTCAATTTGTGTCTTCCTTTAGCTCTTCTGCGCGCAAGGACTTTTCTTCCATTAGCAGAAGCCATTCTGTCCATAAATCCGTGCTTATTTCTTCTTTTTCTTTTCGATGGTTGAAATGTTCTTTTGCTCATTGCTTTGTATCTTTAAAACTTATTTATGTATCTTTCGGGTTGGATTTACTTATTCTTAAACCGAGTGCAAATATACAAAGTCTTTTTTTTCTGGCAAGTAGTTTTGTAAAAATATTTTTAATTGATTTTACTATCTTTGCGCAGTCATAAAAACACATACAATGTACAATAAAAATATCAAACTAATTATCGCCGCTTTAATCATCGGAACGGGCATTTGGCAGTTTACGGAAGGTGAAATCGGAAATGGAATTTTCCTGCTATTGCTGTCGCTAATTTTCATCTTTTTATATTTTAAGAATGAATTTATTTTGCTGGCTTTTCTAAAACTCAGAAAGCAGGATTTTCCTGGCGCACAGAAATGGCTCGCCTATATCAAAAATCCAGAAGCATCGCTGGTAAAAAAACAACAAGGTTATTTCCAATACTTGCACGGACTAATGCTCTCGCAAACGAATATCATCCAAGCAGAAAAACATTTCAAGAAAGCGTTAACGCTCGGATTGTCAATGGATACTGATATTGCCATCGCAAAATTGAACCTTGCGGGTGTTGCGATGTCAAGAAGAAGAAAGCTTGAAGCAACCAATCTTTTAAATGAAGCTAAAAAACTCGACAAGCAAGGATTGCTAAAAGACCAGATCAAAATGATGAAAGACCAACTTAAAAAAATATAAGTTACTGGTTTACAAATAGTAAAAAAAACATCAAGTCATTCTTAACGGAATGACTTTTTTTGTTATCGTAAGAAAAAAATTAATAAAAAAGTCGTAACTTTAATTGATATTAGTATATTTGATGTAGTTTAACCGATTTAAGTTACCGATAAACGATGAAAACAACTTTGTTTTTAACTTTTTTTCTTGTTTTTTCTTGTTTTGCTTTTGCCCAGCAGGAAGAAAAACTGTTTCCCCAAACAGTAAAGGAAAACCTTAGAAAATACAACTCAGAAAGCGAAAAAGCTTACCGGCAAGGCGACCTTGAAAAAGGCCAATACCTTTTTGACACTCTAGTCAACAACCAACTCGTTGGCACGAAATTTCAGGATTATTCCTTCAAGAAAGTCAGCGGTGGTAAGTTAAAACTGAGCGCCATCAAAAAACCTGTTCTGATCCAAACATATGCTTCTTGGTGCGTTTTAAACAAAGGCGAAATCCCGGCATTGAACAAACTTGCCCGAAAATACTACAAAGACCTAAAAATTATTGTCGTGTTTTGGGATAAGAAACAAAGCACTAAAAACATCGCCAGCCAATTTTGCGGCAATATTGAGATTTGTTATGCTAACGAAAATTATACACGGGATGAAGAGGTTGTAAAAACGCTTAAATACTCCATTGGTTATCTTACCTCCTATTTTTTGGACGAAAATTTAAAAGTGATTGATATTAAAAAAGGACCACCACCGGCAGCACCAAAAAAAACGCCCCTGAAAGAGGCGATTAAAATTAATTATGATGCTTATAATGAAGGCTTGACAAATTTACTTTTGAAATCAGACCTCAAAAAGGAAACAATTGCCACAAAATAATCAATAACCTTCAGTTGGAATTTCAATAATATATTTCTTCTTAGCTACATTTAGCAATTTCTTATCACGCAACCACGGATTGTGGATTTTCAATATTTTATAATTGATGCCTTGCGTTTTCGCAAAAGATGCCAGATCATTGATGGTCGAATCAATTTCGAGTTTGCGTGTCGGAATATTTTGGTACAACTCTTCGGGCGTAACGATAAATCCAAATTTGTCCGGTGCTTTCATAATTTCCTTCAAAGCCAAAATTCTGAAAACATAACGTGAAGTTTCATCATTCAGCAATAAATCATAATAATTGGAAACTTGTTGCAGGTCGATTTGCTTGTTAACGCCACTCATACCACCATTATAGGAAGCCGCCGCCAATGTCCATGAACCAAATTTCGATTTGGCATCCAATAAATATTTACAAGCCGCCTCTGTCGATTTTTCAAGGTGATAGCGTTCATCAACAAAATCGTTCACCTCCATGCCGCGTTCTTTCGCCGTTAGTGGCATAAATTGCCATACACCGCGGGCTCCGGCTGGAGAAACAGCATTCACCAATCCGCTTTCAATCACAGCCAAATATTTGAAATCATCCGGAACACCGTAATTTTTCAAAATAGGCTCAATAATCGGAAAAACGCGGTTCGCCCTTTTGATAATAAGCAAAGTCGAGGCATCGAGATTGGCATTTACCAATAATTCTCTTTCAAAACGTTCCCGAACATCAGCAATATTCAACGGCGTGCTTTCGCCTGCAAAATCAACCGCCTTCGGAATATACTGAGAAGTCCTGCGATTGGCATTATTGTATTTGCTTTCTCCTGAAACCCCATAAATACTGAGACTAGCAACGATGATAATAGCAGCAATAATTCCGATTTTTTTTGTCGTGTCCATAATTTTATATTTTAAGTATTTTATTCTAATATAATTTTTGGCAGATTTTCGTTCAGCCATTTGAATTTATTGAGAATCATAATATGCGTTCCTCCTTTAACAACGATACAATTTTCGATATATTTTATCGGGAAAACCTCATCTGCATCCCCGTGAATATGAATTACTTTTTCATCGGCTACTGTGCGTTCCCATAAAACAACCTGCTCAATAGCCCAATCAAGATAACGCCTGTCGCGAACGGCGAGAAACTTCTCATAAAGCTTAATCCTTTGGTTGATTTTATTGCCGAAAGAATATTTCGCTAGATTCTCTATATTTAAGACCAAATTGATTGGAAGCAATTTATACGCTTTTGTCGCTTTGGCTATTTTCATACGCTTTGGAAATTGCAAATTGCTTTTAACGCTAGAAATGACAATCACCTTTCTGGCATTGATATACAGCGCCATTTCCTGCACCAAAATTCCTCCAAAAGAAACGCCTATTAATACCGGATTTTTATGTTGTATCTTTGCGGTAATACGTTTCGCATAATCCGGTAAAGTTTCATTGTCCAAAGGAATTTCCCATTCTAAAAGTATCATTTCAAACTGGGCTTCTGGCAAGGCAATCCGTTCAAATATGAGCGGACTCGCCGCCAATCCTGGCATAAAATAAACCGGTATCCTGTCTGTCATAATTGTTTTAACTATATCGTAACAACAATGCAGCCATTTTATTACGAAATTTGTATAAAATTAATTTTTTTACGGGAAGAAATAGAATTTCCGGCTTTAAATTATAAATAAATTATGAGGTTGCAACTTTACAAATCTACTGAGCGCGGCAAAGCAGATTTTGGCTGGCTGAAGGCGAATTTCTCTTTTTCTTTTGGTAATTATTTCAACCCCGAAAAAGTACAATTCGGAATGTTGCGCGTTTTAAACGACGATACAATTGCTGCCGGGATGGGATTTGGCACCCATCCGCATGACAATATGGAAATCATCACGATTCCACTCGAAGGCGGATTGAAACACCGCGACAGCATGGGCAACGAAGCCGTCGTGCGATTTGGCGAAGTACAAGTGATGAGTGCCGGCACCGGAATTTTACATTCAGAAATGAATCCAAGCGCAACAGAACCTGCGAAAACTTTACAATTATGGGTTTTTCCTGAAAAAGAAAATGTTGAACCTCGATATGACCAAAAATCATTCGACCTTGAAAACAGTTTGAATGCATTCGTAAACGTAGTGGCGCCTTATGATAAAAACGACGGCAATGCGCTTTGGGTTTATCAGCAGACATTTTTCAATTTAGGGATTTTCGAAAGCGGAAAAACCATCGAATACAAAATCAACATTCCAGGAAACGGTGTTTATATTTTCTTGATTGAAGGCGTAATTGCTATCGAAAATAAGGTTTTATCAGAAAGAGACGCCATCGGAATTACTGACACAGATAGCCTCAGAATAGACATTCATCAAAAATCGAAAATCTTGCTCATAGAAGTTCCGATGCAACACAATTAATACGAAAGGAAAAAATGGAAATCAAAGACAATGCTTTTTCAAGGCAATTTGAAACGACTGTTGACGGAAAACTCATCATATTGGAATATTCATTCCAGGAAAAGAAAATATTCCTGACGCGCCTGAACGTTCCTGACGGCTTTGCCGACGAAGAATTCATCAATGAATTGCTACACGCGATTATGGCAAACGCTTATGAACGTAAATTGAAAGTCGTACCGATTTTACCAAAAATTGCGGCTTTCTTCCGCAAAAATCCGACCTATAAGGATTTGTTACCGCCTGGTATTAAGTTATGAAATAGAAGAAAGTCCGCTGCGCTGAATGATGAAAAAATAGTATCACTTATCTCTTTTTTCATTTTTATTCCTTCTTGCGGCGAAGTGATCTTGCAGTAAAACGGTCTTGCAGCGCAGCGATCATTTTTTTATATTTACTCCATGACTGACGATACTAATTCCAAAATTATCATTTTCTTCGAAAACATCGATAAATATTATGGCTGTAAAACGGAAATCACCGAAGGCTTGTATTCGCAAACAGAAGATTTTGATGCCAGTATGACCACGTGGAATTTGTCTGAATTTACTTTAATTCGCTCCGCATATCGAAAAAAAGGAGATCGCTTGATGATTGAAGGCGAAAAAATGTACTACGAAATCTCAGCAAAAATCATCATTGATTTCAAACAACCTGGAAGACATACTTTTGAATTTGTGGAGCAATACGGATTTAATGTGTTTCGGATTACGAAGATTAAGTTTCATCATAAGTATTAGATGAGGAATAATAGACGGAGAGATAAAAGACTATTTGTACTGTTTATCATCTATTTGTCTGTCATCTATTTGTCTTTTTAAATTAAAACTTCTGCAAACTCCATCCTCACAGCACCGTCGTCATCAATTTTGGTTAAAGTAATTTCATGCAAAGTATTCACGAGTTCCGGATTCCAAGGCGTTTTCACTTTTACATAATTTTCTGTAAATCCATGAATATAACCTTCTTTATTTTCGCCTTCAAACAAAACCGTTCGGTGTGTTCCCAATTGGCTTTCGTAAAAAGAACGGCGTTTTTTAACTGATAATCCGCGGAGCATTTTGCTTCTTTTGGCGCGTACATTGGCAGGAACAACACCATCCATTACAGCGGCTTCAGTGTTGTCTCTTTCGGAATAAGTGAAAACGTGTAAATAGGAAATATCGAGTTCATTCAGGAAATTATACGTTTCAAGGAACAATTCATCCGTTTCACCCGGAAAGCCAACGATTACATCAACACCAATGCAGGCGTGCGGCATGACTTCTCGGATTTTTGTTACGCGTTCTGAATACAATTCCCTCATATAACGGCGCTTCATCCTTTTAAGAATTTCATTGCTTCCAGATTGTAATGGAATATGAAAATGCGGAACGAATGTGCGACTTTTTGACACAAAATCAATCGTTTCGTTTTTTAATAAATTTGGTTCAATAGAAGAAATTCGCAATCTTTCGATGCCTTCGACTTCGTCTAAAGCTTTTACCAATTCCAAAAAAGTATGTTCATGTTTTTTATTTCCGAATTCCCCTTTTCCATAATCGCCAATATTGACGCCTGTTAAGACGATCTCTTTTATATTTTGCTGGGAGATTTCTTTGGCATTTTTGAGTACACTTTCCAAAGCATCGCTTCTTGAAATGCCACGTGCCAACGGAATCGTGCAATAGGTACATTTATAATCACAGCCATCCTGAACTTTCAGGAAAGCACGCGTTCTGTCGCCAATCGAGTAGCTTCCTACATAAAAATCAGCTTCGACGATTTCACAAGAATGCACTTCGCCCATATCATTTTTAGACAAATCGTTGATATAATCTGTGATTTTAAATTTTTCGGTTGCGCCTAAAACCAAATCAACGCCGTCAACGGCAGCCAATTCTTCGGGTTTTAATTGTGCATAACAACCAACGGCAGCAACAAATGCCTTGTGATTTAGTTTCATCGCTTTTTTAACGATCTGTTTGAACTGCTTATCTGCATTTTCGGTCACCGAACAAGTGTTGATGACATACATATCGGCCACTTCCTCAAAATCCACGCGGTCAAAACCTTCGTCTTGAAAACTGCGTGCTATTGTAGATGTTTCCGAGAAATTCAGTTTACAGCCCAGCGTATAAAAAGCAACTTTTTTCTTTTCCATTACATTTTGCAAATGAGGGTGCAAATTTACGAAATAATTAGATAATGAGCGAATTAGAAAATTATAAAATGTGGGAATTAGAAAATTTAGTTACAATACATATGGTTCTCAGAATGACATTTTATAATTATCAATCCTCCTTCCTCCACTTTTTCGTTTCCTCAAAAACGTGTTCTAAAATCCGCGCTTCCTTTTCATCAAAGTCAACATGACGTCTTGACATTACAATTTTTGCCGTCTCGAAAGCTTTTTTGGTGATGTAAGTCGTAAATCCAGAAGCACCGCCCCAGGAAAAACTCGGCACAAAATTCCGTGGAAATCCGCTGCCGAAAATATTGGTACTTACGCCAACAACCGTTCCTGTATTGAACATCGTGTTAATCCCGCATTTGCTGTGATCTCCCATCATCAGTCCGCAGAATTGTAATCCGGTTTTGGCAAAATTTGCGGTTTCATAACTCCACAATTTCACTTCTTCATAATTGTTTTTGAGATTGGAATTATTGCTATCGGCACCGATATTGCACCATTCGCCCAAAACGGAATTCCCCAAAAAGCCGTCGTGCCCTTTGTTGGAATATCCGAAAAGCACCGAATTACTCACTTCGCCGCCAATCCTGCAATGCGGGCCGACAGTTGTTGCACCATAGACTTTCGCAGCTAATTTTACCAATGCTTCTTCGCAAAGCGCAAATGGACCACGAATGACGGAACCTTCCATAATTTCGGCATTTTTACCAATGTAAATTGGTCCAGTCGATGCATTTAAAGTGACGAATTCGAGTTTGGCACCTTCTTCTAAAAACACATTTTCTGGTGCGATAACGTTAACGCTTTTAGGTATTGGTTGAGAAACTCTGTCTTCGGTGATCAATTCAAAATCTTCACGCAAAGCAGCATCATTTTTGGCAAAAATATCCCAAGTGTGGGCGATGAAAAGGCAATCTTCGTTGTATTCGATAATTTCATATTGGTCAAAATCGACTTCTTCCTGGCTGTCATTCGTATAAAAAGCAATTACTTCTTCGCCTTTGAAAATCGCTTGGTTACTTTCGAGGCTTTTGACCATTTCGGACAAAACTTCATTGGGCAAAAAAGAAGCGTTAATCATGACGTTTTCCTCCATTTCGACCATTGGAAATTTTTCAGAAAGGTATTCTTCTGTTAAAGTTGTCGTGGTGGAGCCTAAATATTTCTCCCATTTTTCGCGAATGGTCAAAATTCCAATGCGGATATCAGCTACCGGACGTGTGAAAGTGAATGGCAGTAATGCGTTGCGAACGGTGCCGTCAAAGAGTATGTAGTTCATTTTTGAAGTTTCAGAGTTACAAAGTACCAAAGTTACAAAGTTTTGGTTCTATTTCTGCAATAAGGTTTTTCTGTAACGATTAAATAATCGTAATCAGAAATTAAAAACTTAGCGCCTTCGCGTATTTGTGAACCAATAAAAATCTTGTAAAGACGCGATGGCGCAAATAAGAAACAATATTGAAGAAAAACCCATATCAATAAAAAAGCCCTTCGTTTCCGAAAGGCTTTCTATAATTTGAACAATGTAACTATTATTTCGCGTGTTTAGCGTATTTGGTTTTGAATTTATCAATACGTCCAGCAGTATCGATAAGTTTAGATTTACCTGTGTAAAAAGGGTGAGAAGTTCTTGAAATCTCCATTTTTACAACTGGATATTCAACGCCTTCGTGAACGATTGTTTCTCTTGTATCAGCAGTAGATTTCGTGATGAACACTTCTTCATTTGACATATCTTTGAATGCTACTAATCTGTAATTTTCCGGGTGGATACCTTTTTTCATTGTAAATTTATTTTTCTTTGTTAATTATAACTCGCTTTGAAGCTTTTCAATACGAAAAGGTATAAACGACTTATAACTTTTTGTTTTTACTTTATTATTTGAGGATGCAAATTTACATTTTTTTTTTAATAAAAAAATATTTAACAGCTTTTTTATTTATACACCCACCTCTTTTTTTGACTTCATTTTAGCATCGGAATTACTATCTTTGTTGATTATTTCAAAATTACGCAATGACCGGAATCATTAAAAAGACAGGCATACAGCTTGGCATCGCACTAGGAGTCGCATTAGTATTGCTCTCGTCTTATATTTATTTTATCGCTACAAAACTATTTACAAATGTATGGATGGGTCTTTTTACCATCTTCATAACGGTCATTTTCGGGATTATCGCTATCCTAATTACCAAAAAAAAACTTGGCGGATATATTACTTTTAAGGAAGCATTTTCGACCTACTTCTTTACAATAGTAGTAGGAAAGCTTATTTCTTGTGTTTTTGCGGTCATTATTTCTTCATTTGTCCTCACAACAGAAACGAGAGCCACCATCAAACAACAAATGTCAGATTTCAATATGAAAATAATGAAACAAAATGAAACGCCAGCCGAAGAGATCGCTAAAAATAACGAAACCTTTAAAACATACGACCCTTTTGCGCCTTCTGAAATCATAGCACCAACCATTAAATATTTGCTACGTGATAGTCTTATCGGCTTTTTAGTTGCGCTGATTTTTAGGAATAAACGATCGCTAACAGTATGAACCTATCTATTGTAATACCACTTCTGAACGAAGAAGAATCATTAACAGAACTGCACCAATGGATTGTTTCCGTGATGCATACCAACAATTATACTTACGAAATCATTTTTATCGATGACGGAAGTACAGACAAATCTTGGAACATCATTGAGAATCTTTCTGCCGAAAATCAAAATGTAAAAGGCATTCGTTTCCTTAAGAATTTTGGAAAATCACAAGCGCTTCATGCAGGTTTTGCCAAAGCAGAAGGCAATGTGATTATTACGATGGACGCCGATTTGCAAGACAATCCAGAGGAAATTCCTGAATTGTATAAGATGATTGTAAACGACAATTTCGATTTGGTTTCGGGCTGGAAAAAGAAACGATATGATTCGGTTGTTTCGAAAAATTTACCATCAAAATTATTCAATTGGGCAGCAAGGAGAACTTCCGGTGTTCAACTCAATGATTTTAACTGCGGATTGAAAGCTTATAAAAATATCGTCGTTAAAAACATTGAAGTTTCCGGGGAAATGCATCGCTATATTCCGGTTTTAGCAAAGAATTCGGGCTTTTCAAAAATTGGAGAGAAAGTCGTAAAACACCAAGCTAGAAAATATGGCGAAACCAAGTTTGGTATGGAACGTTTTGTTAACGGTTTTTTAGATTTGATTACGATTTGGTTCCTTTCCAGATTTGGAAAAAGACCTATGCATTTGTTTGGCGCTTTGGGTTCGGTGATGTTCGTCATCGGATTTTTATCGACAACTATCATTATAACGGTAAAATTGATTAAGCTTTATTCCGGTTTACAGACGATTCTGGTGACGCAAAATCCATTATTTTATATCGCTTTGACGACGATGATTATCGGAACGCAGTTGTTTCTTGCCGGTTTTCTCGGAGAAATCATTCTTCGTACCAAAAATAATGAAGAACGTTATAAGATTTCGAAAACCATAAACTAAGTGGCATCACAAATTGTAGCCTTAAATCTTCAACGAGAACCAGAACACAAAAATAGTATTATATTTATAGTAATGGAAGCGACAACAACGCCGACCGAAAAATTACCAAAATACAAATTATGAATATCGAACAAAACCTTTTAGACCGCATAAATGTTTGGCTTACGCCATCTTTTGACCAAGAAACACAGGCAACCATCAAAAAAATGATGACCGATTCGCCTAAAGATTTAGAAGAAAGTTTTTATAAAAACCTCGAATTTGGTACCGGAGGCATGCGAGGTGTCATGGGCGTCGGCACCAATAAAATCAACAAATATACTTTAGGAAAAAATACACAAGGACTTTCAGATTTCCTGCACCAATCTTTTCCTGATAAGAAAATAAAGGTCGTAATCGCTTACGATTGCCGCCATAACAGCAATACTTTGGCTAAAGTTGTAGCCGATGTTTTTTCGGCAAATGGCATTCACGTTTATCTCTTTTCAGATTTGCGTCCGACACCGGAATTGTCTTTTGCATTAAAATATCTTGGTTGTCAAGCCGGAATTGTTTTGACCGCTTCGCACAATCCACCAGAATATAATGGCTATAAAGTCTATTGGGAAGATGGCGGCCAACTCGTTCCACCACAAGACGAAGAAATCATTAATATGATTGAAAATCTGACTTACGATCAGATAAAATTCAATGCCAACAATGAACTTATCGAATATATAGACAAGGAAATCGACGATGCGTTCGTAAAATCGTCCGTTGAAAATGCGAGTTTTAATACACCGCAGGATGCAAAAGACAATCTTGAAATCGTATTTACATCGTTACATGGAACGTCAATACGTTCTATTCCTCAAACTTTGGAAAGTGCAGGTTATAAAAACGTGCACATTGTTCCGGAACAAGCCGAACCGAATGGCGATTTTCCAACCGTAAAATCTCCAAATCCAGAAGAACCGGAAGCGTTAACAATGGCTTTGGCTTTGGCGGAGAAATTAAACGCAGATATTGTTGTTGGAACCGATCCAGATTGCGACCGATTGGGCGTTGCTGTTCGTGACAACAACAATAAAATGATTTTGCTCAACGGCAACCAGACGATGGTTTTAATGACGCATTTCCTATTAGAAAAATGGCGCACCGCCGGAAAAATCAACGGAAAACAATTCGTAGGTTCAACAATCGTTTCTACGCCGATGATCATGGAACTCGCCACCGCTTACGGTGTTGAATGTAAAGTTGGTCTCACCGGTTTCAAATGGATTGCCAAAATGATCAAAGATTTTCCAGAACTGCAATTTATCGGCGGTGGCGAGGAAAGTTTCGGGTTTATGGTAGGTGATGCCGTTCGCGACAAAGATGCTGTTGCTGCAACATTATTGGTTTGCGAAATTGCCGCTCTGGCGAAAGCGAAAGGCAGTTCTGTTTATAAAGAATTACTGCAATTGTATGTCGATTATGGATTTTACAAAGAATTTCTGGTTTCAATGACCAAAAAAGGCATCGAAGGTTTGGCAGAAATCAATCAGATGATGGTTGATATGCGCGAAAATCCAGTTTCTGAAATCAACGGTCAGCGTGTAATTATGCTCGAAGATTACAAAAATTCAACAGCCAAAAATTTATTGACCGGCGAAGTCGAAGCAATGAAAATCCCAAAATCCGACGTATTGATTTATTATACCGAAGACGGTTCCAAAATCGCAGCAAGACCAAGCGGTACCGAGCCAAAGATAAAATTTTATGTAAGTGTGAATGCCGAACTCGATGCTGTGGAAAATTTCGCCGCCACCGAAGCATATCTCGACTCAAAAATCAAAAATATTCTCGCAGACCTTAAAATTAATTAATGAGCCCTTTAAGACAAATTGTTCCTTTTGTAAAGCCGTATAAAAAATACGCTTATCTCAATATTTTTTTCAATGTATTGTATGCACTTTTCAGCACGCTTTCGTTTGTGGCATTAATGCCGATGCTTGACGTTTTGTTCAAGCAATCTGAAAGCAATCATACGCCTCCAGTCTACAAAGGAATTGGTGATTTGAAAACTTATTTTCAGGACTACCTCAGTTTTCACCTGACCGTTTTTACAGATACACATGGCATTGTACCTACGCTGTCATTGCTGGTTTTCGGGATCATATTCATTTTTCTGCTTAAAAATTTCTGTGATTATCTGGCGATGTTTTTTGTGACTTTCCTGAAAAATGGCGTTTTACGCGACATGCGAAATGCACTTTATAAAAAGACACTCGAATTACCTATTGCTTTTTTTTCTGAGAAAAGGAAAGGCGATACGATTGCGCGCATTTCCAGCGACGTGAATGAGGTCCAGAATTCGATGCTTTCAATACTTGAAATAGCCATAAAAGAGCCATTAACAATCGTTTTCACTATTGGAACAATGTTTTTTATCAGCACTAAACTGACGATTTTCGTGTTTGTATTCATTCCAGTTTCGGGTTACATCATTTCGTTAATCGGGAAACAATTGAAAAAAAATTCAACAAAGGCACAACAAGAACAAGGTGTATTCTTATCCACTATTGAAGAAACTTTAGGCGGATTGAAAGTTGTAAAGGGCTATAATGCCGAAAAATACTTCAATACAGTATTTCAAAATTCTACCAATCGATTTTTTTCATTATCAAATAGAATTGGTAATCGCCAAAATATGGCTTCACCAGTGAGTGAATTTCTCGGCATACTCATCATCGGGATTTTATTGTGGTACGGTGGTCAGATGGTTTTAGTAGAAGGAACGCTCAAAGGCTCTGCTTTCATTACTTATATGGGATTGGCATACAACATACTCACGCCTGCTAAAGCAATTTCAAAAGCATCTTATGGTGTCAAACGCGGAAATGCAGCAGCAGAACGTGTCTTGGAAATATTACACCAAGAAAATAATATTACAAGTAAAGAAAATGCTGTTCATAAATCGACATTTGAAAGTGGTATTAACATTCAGAATATCAATTTCAAATATGAAAAAGAAAGTGTTTTAAAAGACTTTTCACTTCAAATAAAAAAAGGAAAAACCGTTGCGCTAGTAGGCCAATCCGGTAGCGGAAAAAGTACGATTGCCAATTTACTTACACGCTTTTACGATGTCAACCAAGGTGAAATCACCATCGATGGCACCAACATCAAAGATATGGATTTGCAGTCACTGCGCGGATTAATGGGCTTGGTAACACAAGACAGCATTCTCTTTAATGACACCATTAAAGCCAATATCGCTTTAGGAAAACTCGACGCCACAGACGACGAAATCATCGAAGCCTTGAAAATAGCCAACGCTTATGAATTTGTAAAAGACCTTCCCGACGGCATTTATACCAATATTGGCGACAGCGGCAACAAACTTTCTGGCGGACAAAAACAACGTCTCAGTATTGCCCGTGCAGTGCTAAAAAATCCACCGATTATGATTCTGGACGAAGCGACCTCAGCTTTGGACACGGAAAGCGAAAAATTCGTACAAGTAGCTTTGGAAAATATGATGCAAAATAGGACTTCCATCGTAATTGCGCACCGCCTTTCCACTATTCAAAAAGCAGATACAATTGTTGTGATGCAAAAAGGAAAAATCGTTGAGCAAGGCAAACACGAAGAACTTCTATCTCAAAACGGGATTTATAAAAAACTGGTAGAAATGCAGTCTTTTGAGTAGCTTCAAGTTCAGAAAGTTTGAGGTTTAACGTTTAAGGTTCGGCACCAATAATTTGATTTTTGTTCCGAATGCTATCAGAATTGAAATTGATTTTTAATATTGATATTGCAATTGAAATATGTACATAAACGACAATAACATTAAACTCCCCGAAGATCCCGACACCATCGTCTGGAAATACTTGGATTTGTCCAAATTTGTCGATTTGTTGTTGTACCGAAAACTATTCATGTCACGTTCGGATAAATTCGAGGACCAATACGAAGGTACTTTTAGCGAGCCCACTTTTGAAGAAATACGGAAACTTTCCGTTCACAATCCTGACTTTTTGGATTATTATAAAACCCATCGACAAAACGTCGTGATCAGCAGTTGGCATATCAATGAATATGAATCGTTTGCAATGTGGCAGATTTTTACACAGAAAAGCGAAGGACTGGCAATTCAATCTACTTTGGGAAGATTACAGCAAGCATTGGTGTCGGAAAACGAATACGAACAGCATATCGGCGAAGTCAATTATATCGATTATAAGAAAGAATATATTCCGTTTGACAATACATTTTTCCCTTTTCTGTTTAAACGAAAAAGTTTTCAATATGAGCGTGAAGTGCGGATCATTTCCGACATGACTTCCTACAACCTAAAGATTGATAACGGCGTTAAGATCGATGTTGATCTGTCATACCTCATCGAAAAAATTTACATACACCCGAAATCTGAAAACTGGTACAAAAACCTTGTGATTGAACTCGTAAAGCGACTTGGCTTCGATTTCATCATTGAAAAATCAGATTTGGAAAGCGATATTCTTATCTAAAAAGAATTCAAAATAGCTGCTATCTATCTAAATCTGTGCCCTCTGTGTGCTATTCGATATTGCCAAAAAAACCACTCTTCTTATTTAAAATAAATAAAAATAAACCTTTAGAATGTTTTTTGCGTAAATAAAGTTTTTTTACCTTTGCCGCGTTATTAATAAATAGTCTAAATAAATGAAGTATGTATTCGCTTCGGTTTCATTAATGTTTGCCGCCTCAGTTTCGGCTCAAACGACAGAAGAAATTGAAAGACAAAAACTAAAAGAAGAAATCAAAAAAGAACTCAAAGCGGAACTCAAAGCAGAAGTTAAGAAGGAAATTGCGATGGAAAACATTTCGGTCTTCAACTGGGGAAAATTTGATTTAAACGGTTATGGTGTCGTCAATTATTACGGCTACGATTATGATACGGATAAAAACCTAAAAAATAAAGTTGATGCGGAAAGGCTCAATTTATATTTAGGCTACAAATATAACAATTGGCTGCGCTTTCAATCGGAAATCGAGTTTGAGCACGGCGGAACCGGAGCTACTTTAGATCTAGATACTCAAGAAGAATTCGGAGAATACGAATCGGAAATCGAAGCTGGCGGAGAAGTAAAATTCGAACAAGCTTTCCTTGAATTCACAATCGGGAAAAATACATTATTGCGCACTGGAAAACTCAAAATCTACTTCGGATTGGCGCAAAGTCTTGATGATCCAGACGATTATTTCACCACACACAGACCGGAAATGGAAAACGAATTGCTTCCGTTGGGCTGGTACGAAAAAGGTGTTGAACTTACCGGAACTTTCTTAAAAAACAAATTCGAATACCACGTTGCCATCACAACCGGTTTGGACGCTTCGGGCTTCAGTTCCAGGAACTGGATCAAAGACGGCTACCAACAACGTTTTGAAATGGCCAACGCCGAATCGTTTGCTTACATGGCGCGCCTAGATTACAAATTCGGCACAAGCGGTCGTAATTATTTTGGTGTTGCAGGATATGTAAATGATGCTGCAGCAAACCGCCCGAAAAATGACATGAAAGAATCTGCTTATGTAAAAATAGGCGAAGCGCATATTACGTATGACCAAAATTATATGAGATTCAACTCGATCATCCTCTATGGCGATATTGAAAATTCCGACATCGTTTCTCGAAAAAATGCAAGTGTTGCGAGTTCGTTAGGCGTAAAACGCACGCCAGTTGGAAAAAATGCCTTGGGATTTTCGTTCGAAGGCGGATATGATATTCTTCATTTTTTCAATCATACAACCAAGCAACGCGTTTATCCTTTCGTCAGATACGACTATTATGACACCATGCAAAATGTAGAAGGTGCCGTTGTAGACAACCCAAGATGGGAAAGAAGCGCAATTACCGAAGGTGTAAACTGGTTTATTTTACCAGGTGTAATTTTCAAAATACAATATTCGAACCGTCGATTAGGCTCACAGAATGTCAATCCGACCACTTTACTTTATACAGGAGAAAAACAAAAAGAAAATACTTTTTCAACTGGAATTTCCTATGTCTTTTAATAACAACAAACATATATTATGAAAAAAAACATCTTTAATCTAGGTTTAATTGCGATGACTTCATTGACATTACTAAACTGTAGCGATAACAAATCAGAAGCCACAGATCCAAATGCAGCATTGAAAACAGAAGTACTCGCTAATGTTTCAAACACAGTAATCGTTAGTACTTACAACGAATTGAATAATAAAGCAATCGCCTTAAAAACAGTAATCGACGGATTGACTTTCCCGGTTTCAGAAGCGCAATTAACTGCGGTGAAAACAGCGTGGCAAGCTACAAGATCGCCTTGGGAACAATCAGAAAGCTTCCTTTACGGTCCTGTTGGAATAGAAGAAGTTGTAGATCCTGCTATCGATTCTTGGCCGGTTGATGTTGCTGCAATTGACGTAATCAAGGCCAACGGTGCTCCAATTACAGCCAATTCATTAGCCACAAACGACGATGCGAGAGGTTTTCACACGATCGAATATTTCGTTTGGGGAATTGGTGGCAACAAAGCCGCATCTGCTATCGATGCCAGAGAAGTCGAGTTCCTAAAAGCTGCCGTTGCCGATTTACAAAGCAATACACAGAAATTATATAACGCATGGAAAAGTAATGATGGGAATTATGCCATTAACTTCATCAATGCCGGACAATCATCAAGCGTTTATCCATCGCAAAAATCAGCTTTGGAAGAATTTACACAAGGAATGGTTGGCATTGCAACTGAAGTGGCCACCGGAAAAATCGAAGAACCATTGAACGGAAATGCCGGAAGTGCAAAACCAGAAGCGGAAGAATCACGTTTTAGCAACAACTCAAAATCAGATTTTGCGAACAATATCCGAAGCATCCAAAATATCTATCTTGGCGATTTTAACGGCGGTTCCGGAAAAGGACTTTCAGACATCGTAGCATTGACCAACAGTACGCTTGATGCATCTATCAAAACTAAAATTGCCGATGCGATTGCTGCTATTGAAGCGATTCCGGAGACATTTACCATCGCAATTACCTCACACCGCCCTGAGGTTCAGAACGCACAAACGAAAGTAAACGAATTGAAAACGCTTTTAGAAAGCCAATTGATTCCGTTTATCACTAACTTGTAATTCACAAAAAACCAACAACTAAAAAGAATTCCTTTCACAGCGGGTATTCTTTTCTCAATTCATAGCAATGGTGCAAAAAATCTCCCTTTTACTGCTGCTTTCCATCAGCTTGTTTTCATGTAATAATGATAATGAAGACGATTATCAAGAAATCGACCTCAATGAAAGGTTATATGCCGGAGGCGAAACGACTATTTTTTCTGTTACAACTAACGCCTATAACAGCCCGGCGGCAAATCTTACCGGTGACGATCTGGACAACCACTTTACCGGTGACGTCCTTTTTGAAGGTAGTTTTGTAACGGCTCCCGCTCCCATCAATCCTGGGCTTGGACCGATTTATAACAATGCAGCTTGCATCAATTGCCATCCGCGTGACGGACGTGCTAGGCATCCAACAAACATCAATTCAGCGAACGGATTTTTGGTACGCACCAGTATTCCCGGAATGGATGCACACGGTGGTCCAAATCCTGTACCCGGTTTTGGACTTCAAATACAAAATCGCGGTATTAGTGGTTATCTTCCAGAAGCTGCTTATCAAGTGACTTACACAGAAAAAACAGAAACTTTTTCAGACGGCACTACCGTAGTATTGAGAAAACCAGTTGTAACGCTCACAAATCCTTATATGGCTTTACCCGCAGGAATGATGCTTTCACCGCGACTAGGAACGCCAATTTTCGGTTTGGGGCTGTTAGAAGAAATTCCGGAAGCTAATTTGCTCGCCAACCAAGATATTAACGATACAAACGCCGACGGTATTTCCGGAAAAGCCAATTATGTATGGAATCCCGTAACGGGAATGATGCAATTGGGAAGATTCGGATGGAAAGCGAATACGGCTTCTATCATGGCGCAATGTGCTTCGGCTTATGTAGAAGATATGGGCATTACGAATCCGTTTTTTCAGAATGAATCTGGATTTGACCAATCAAACGGTCAAGATGGATTAACTGATGATCCGGAAATCCCGATGTCAATATTGAACCAAGTGGCTTTGTATTGCAAGACATTAGCCGTTCCCGCACCGAGAGACATCGACCAACAGAATGTAAAAAATGGTGCGAAAATTTTCGATCAATTGGAGTGTGCAAAATGCCATACCCCAAAACAGCAAACGGGAAGTAGTTCGGTTTCTGCCCTATCAAATCAGACTTTTTTTCCATACACAGATTTGCTTTTGCATGATATGGGCGAAGATTTGTCCGACAACCGTCCGGATTTTTTAGCATCGGGAACAGAATGGAAAACGCGCCCATTATGGGGCATTGGTTTGACGAATCTCGTCAATGGCCACACGGATTTCCTGCATGACGGAAGGGCTAAAAACATTGAAGAAGCGATTTTGTGGCACGGAGGCGAAGCAATGAATGCTAAAGAGAAATATAAGAAACTGAGTGCCAAACAACGCAGCGATTTACTTGCGTTTGTGAATTCACTATAAACAAAAAGCTGGCCAATTAATATTTTAACCATTAGTTTTCATCTGATTAAGAAACTAAACCACTATGGGCTTAATATAAAAACTTAATTTTTGACACGAATTTCACAAATTTGCACGAATTTAAATTTGTGGCAATTTGTGAAATTCGTGTAACTTTTTTTTTATAAATTAGAGGGGGAATACACTAAAAAACAGATGGTTTTAACCGCTTATAAGACCAATAAAAATTAAGTAAAACCTTAATGAAACTTAATATCTAAATGGTTTAGAATTTTCTTATTTTTAAGATAAAGTGGTCAAAAACAGTTGGTGATTTTTATTTTATCGGATCATAATCCTCGACTTTCCAGTCTTTCGAAGTCAGATTGACAAAATGATAATGTACAAAGTCATCTTTATCAAATTGACCATTTTTATTGGTATCCTCGATGCTTCTGAAATACAATCGGTTTTTAGATTCCACCAAATTCCAATCAATTAATTCCTGGAAATCTATCGACAATTTCGTGAATCTTTTCCCTGAAATTTCACTTATATACAAAGCTTTGATATCATTGGAATCAAGTTTTCCGTCTTTATTCGTATCCATATCAATAACAGCATACACCATGAATTGCTGCTTTGTCTTATCGAAAACTGTGTTGAGATAACTGGCAGTCTGTATGATTACATTTTCATTGGTAAGCGGTCTGATTTCGGTAGAATCGATATGCTGGAATTTCAGGTTCTGCAAATAGCCAGTAATTTCAAAACGGTTATAATTCGATATCGAAAAACTCACTTTATCGGTATTAGACGAACCGTAGCCAGTTTTCGACCTTCCTTCATAAATGCGGAAATCGCCTATCGGATGAATTAAGTATTTTGTGCCTTCCATTTGAATTGGCAAATCGGCAATCTTAATTTGGGACGAATCAACTTTGACAGGTTTTGGCTGTGTTTTTGAAGCATCTTCATAAATCACTTTTGGTGTTTCCGGCTCTTTTTTACAGCTTATGAAAGCAATAGACAAGGAAAGCAATATATAAGTCGATATTTTTTTCATCTTCAAAAGAATATTTTATCAAATATAAGATTTTTGATGGTAACTTTTATGGAGGCACCTTTAGATTTTCATTATAATTTGGCCGTCAGCTTGATATTAAAAACCCTTGTAGTAAGATAATTCGGTACGCCATATTGGTTTTTCGTATAAACATCGCGTACCCATGTATTCGTAATCGCATTCTGATTATCAAACAGATTGAAGATTTCAAATCCAACTGACAGGTCCTCGAATTTTTTAAGCCAATGTCCATTAGGTCGTTTCGGATTGTTTTCTGTCAATACATATGAAAATCCGACATCTGCACGACGATAATCGCGCAAACGGTTTTGGTACAAATATGGATCGGCATACGATGGAGAACCACCCGGCAATCCGGTATTATAAACCAAATTCAGGTATAATTTTACACTCGGAATTTTCTCCATAAAATCTTGAAATAGGATCCCAAATTTTAACCTTTGATCGGTTGGTCTAGCGATATAACCCTTATTATCAATGTTTTCTTCGGTTTTCATATAACCAAAACTCAACCATGAATCAGTTCCCGGAACAAACTCACCGTTCAGTCTTAAATCAAGGCCTTGGGCGAAAGCTTTAGCATTGTTGCTCGCGGCATATCTGATTCTGACATTGTCTAAAGTATAGGGATTCACATCGGTAAGCGACTTGTAATACGCTTCTGAAACAAGCTTGAATTTCTTGTTCCACATCTTAAAGCTATAATCATTACCAAAAACGATGTGGATCGATTGCTGCGCCTTGACATCTGGATTTACAACACCATTTGCATCACGCAATTCGCGGTATGACGGCGGTTGGTGATAAAAACCGCCCGAAAGCCGGAACACCATGTCCCTATTTTCCCAATCGGGTTTTATAGCAAACTGGATGCGCGGACTGAAAGTCGTTTGTGTTTTTCCGGTAATATTATCGCCAGAAACTTTCCATTGGTGCATGCGAACACCTGCGTTTACGGTAAAATCACTCGTTCCGATTTTAGTTTTTCGGTTCCATTGGGCATAACCTGAAAACCGGTCGATGGTCACAAAATTGGTCGCACGAACATTTTGATAAGGCACTAACGGACCAACATACGGATTATAAGGCTGGTCATTGTGCGGTAAATCAATGATTGGCGGATTGATTTTAAAACCTGCAGAGTCAATCACTTCCCACTCCACTACTCTGTCGCGGATATCTTCGCGGGTATATTTGAAACCCCATTCAATACTTCCAGAATTTTTGATGGTATGAATGCCTTTGATTTCTGTATTGACGATAAATGCGTCGAGGTCGTTCCGAGCGTGGTTCAACTGGGAACCGATGCCTTCTGTAAAATCGACTTCTCCGAAATCTTCCGAACCGATATTGCTGTTGACTTCTCCGAGGCGGTATTGCGCGAAAATGTCGAAATATTCTTGTTCTATCGTATGGTATGCCGATGCGATCAGTTTCAATGTAAAATTTTCGGATACATTATAAGCCGATTTCAATGCGCCAAAATAGGTCGAATAACGGTCTTTTTCCTGTCCTTCATAGAAAATACCCAAGGCAATCGGTTCGTCTATGGTCCCGAAATTGGTTTGACGTGTTAAGGGTTGGTAGTTGTATTTGTTTTGAGAAATATTACCAAGAAAGCTCAATTGCCATTTGTTTGATGGCGTAAAAGTTACATACGTTTGAACATCTGCAAAAGTTGGATGAAAATTGCTTTCGGTTTCTTTACTATTCACTAAAAGACTATTGTCACGGTAACGTGCACCGATAATTCCTGTCCATTTTTTATTTTTTGAGGCAGTTTCCAATGCTAAGCTTCCACCTAGAAAACTCGCTTCCGCAGCAGCACTGAATTTCTTTGGAATTCTGTAAGTAATATCCAAAACGGAAGACAATTTATCTCCATATTTCGACTGAAAACCTCCAGCGGAAAATTCAATATTATCGACCATATCTGTGTTGGTAAAACTCAATCCTTCTTGCTGACCGGAACGAATTAGAAAAGGTCTGTAAACTTCAATTTCATTGACGTATACAAGATTTTCATCGTAATTCCCACCTCGAACGGAATAAGCTGTACTCAATTCATCATTGCTGTTTACTCCTGCAAAAGTTTTCAAAACAGCTTCAATTCCGCCATTAGCACTTGCGATTTTCTTTACTGTAGCAGGGCTGATGTTTACAATTCCAAGCATTCGTTCTCGGTTGGATGAAGTGACTGTCACCTCCGGAAGTTGCTCTTCATTGACTTTTAATACGGGATTAAATTCGAAAGTTTCATTCGTCTTTAGATTGAATTTTACAATAGCTTGTTTTAAAGTCACATGTGAAAAAACAATCTGAATCTCTTCATTCGCAGGAACTGAAATGAGATAGTAGCCTGACTTATCAGTTGTAGTTGAATTATTTTTTGCTTTTACATTTGCACCTTCAACCGGATTATTATTTTCATCAAGGATGATACCTTTTAACTTTGCCGTCTGTGCCCAAGCACCAAAACCAATGCACAATAAAAATATTTGTAGGACTATGAATTTTGCTTTCAAATTGCTGATTTTATATTATTTCTTCCTAAAAAAATGCGTTTCAAAGATAGTAGAATTTCCAACATTATCAGAGACAACAACTTTTAAATCATTGCGCCCATCGGCAACGATATTGTCACTAAATTTGTGTGTTAGTTTTTTTGTTTTGTAATCGTATTCGAGTAAAATCCAATTGCCATTTAAGTAACCATTAAATTCATTTATGCCAGATAGATTGTCGCCAATTGTCAATTGGATGTCGGTTTGTTTACTGAGCCATTTTCCTTCCTTAATATTTACTGGTGTAATTTTGGGTCCGATGGTGTCTTTTGCTAGCGTAAATTTTCCGAGGTTTTTGGTGTAACTCACAAAACTATTGCCTTTTCGCGTGGTGGGATTATAGCTCAATTTTTTGCCGTCAACGGAAGCGATGAACATTTTTGATTTTTCTGTTTCGGTTGAAGTTGTGTCTTCAAACGTGATGGTAAGGTTGGAATGCACCGGCATATAATCATCCTGAAGGGTGAGTATATTGTCTTTCACGTCAAAATCCAAATAAAAATCTGCATAAAAAGTGTTCGCCGGAATAAAAACGGAGACATTGTCTTTTGCATAATTGTTATCGTTTTTCGCTTTTAGCAGATAATTCGTCTGCTTTGTCGGTATTTTTAAAACCGTTGGTGGCAAAATCGAATAGTCAATTGGAATGACAACATTCACTTTGTTATTATTAAAATCTGAAACCTCAATTTTGTACATCTGCGTTAAGTTTGGCGCAACGGTGATGATGCCATTTTCGGGCGTTGTACGAATAATACTTAGCGGATATGGCGTTGTCATGAACAATTCCTGCGTGCGCATTCCGGTTCGTTTAAAACGATCATAATCCAAAAGTGCGTTCACGTATCTTGCTTCTTTGAAATCGAAAGTATCGAATTCGTAGCCAAAAACCGCGGTTCCGTTCGAAAATGCCTGCACATCAAAAACGCCAGTTTTCGTATAATTGGCATCGGATATATCATAAGTACTGATCCCGAATCCGATTTTCCCCGTGGCCGTGATTTTATCGGCGATATACGATCCGTCTTTTTGCAACGAAAGATTTAAAACCAAAGGCTTTTGTGATTGATTGACATTTGAAAAATCATCCATCGGATACGCCAAAACGCTGGTGATAACTGGCGCTTTCGTGTCGGCGACCCAAGCATCGAAACCAAAAAGCATCGGATTGATAATTTTTTCGGTTTTTGTATCGCGGCATTCAAAATGCAAATGTGGACCGCCGGAACCGCCTGTATTTCCAGATAATGCAATGGTGTCACCTTTTTTTACGGGTAACTCATCGGGTGTCGGGAACATTTCGACTTCAAAAGATTTGGCTTTGTATTGTGCGGCTTTGATATAAGCTTCAATCGCGGGTGAACCTTGGGAAAGGTGCCCATAAACTGTCGTGTAGCCGTTTGGATGATCAATATAAATGGCCTTTCCGTAGCCGTAAGCAGAAATTTTGATTCGGGAAACATGCCCATCTGCAGCAGCGAAAACCGGAAATCCAATTTTTTGCTGGGTCTTGAAATCGAGTCCGGTGTGGAAATGGTTGGCTCTTAATTCTCCGAAATTTCCCGAAAGAAAGAGTGGAATATTAAGCGGCGAGCGAAAATAGTCTTTAGGATACTGGTTTTGGGCCGAAATAGTGCAGGTAGCGAGGAGGATAAATAAAAAATGTTTCATGGCGTAAAAGGTTTTGGCTAAGATAAAAATAATGCGGTGATTTTAAAAGTTATAACTACCTATTTTCCTAATTATTACAAGGCATCGGAAGAAAAATTTCAAAAATCGGGAAAAAGTATTGTTATAATAAAATAGAATACTAACTTTGTGAAATAAGTAATGAAAGTAACTTTATGAGTGAAATTGCAGAAATTATTGATACTCTGGAAGGTAGGCTTGAAAAGCTTTTTTTAAAACTAGAAACTTTAGAGAAAACTACTACCAATCAAAAACACGAGTTGAAACATGCTGCAGCGATTATCCAGAAGCAATCTCAGGAAATTGAAACCCTGAAATCGCAAAACGATACGCTCAAAATAG
Source organism: Flavobacterium sp. (assembly GCA_029946065.1). Taxonomy (GTDB): domain Bacteria; phylum Bacteroidota; class Bacteroidia; order Flavobacteriales; family Flavobacteriaceae; genus Flavobacterium. The sequence goes on along the minus strand of JAQSDU010000017.1, from coordinate 64,591 downwards.
CGAATTCATTGCTTGGCAGTGATGACAATAAAAGAGATACAAAGCTTAAAATAAATTCATTAATCCGGGAAATTGATTACTGTATTGCACAGTTATCCGATTAAAAAATATGGACGAAAAGCTTAAAATCAAGATATCGATTGCAGACCGAGTTTATCCGTTAACGGTTGAATTTGCTCAGGAAGAAGGTTTGAGAACCGCTTCTAAAAAGATTGATGTGATGATCAAGCAATTTGAAGAAAACTATGCTGTTCGTGACAAACAGGATGTTTTGGCCATGTGCGCCCTGCAGTTTGCCTCACAGTTGGAGCAGAAGCAAATCGACAAATCAACAGACAATGTTGAAACGAACGAAAGATTAAAGAAAATAAACAATTTACTAGCCGATTACCTCGACAAATAATAACACGTTCTTTACATAACTAAGATACTGCCTACATTAGTTCCCATTTGGTAAACTCAACACTAACAATTTAGAATGAGCAAATCATCGCTACTAAAGCAAGCTGCCTTGAGCAGATCCTTGAACAGTGAGTTAGCTCAAAACTTGTCTTTTCGAGTTTATTCAATCATTACTAACGTAGGCTTTTTTTTATACCTTAATTTTAACACCAATGGACAACATTTTACTCATAATCATTTCAGCGATAGTCGGTATCGGAGGCGGTTTTTTTATCGCCAAACTCTTAGAAAAGAACAACGTTTCGAACCTTGTAAAAAACGCAAAAAAGGAAGCCGCTTCTATCTTAAAAGAAGCCAACCTAACCGCCGAAAACATGAAACAGAATAAGATTCTGGAAGCGAAATCAAAATTTATCGAACTGAAATCCGAACACGAACAAGTAATTCTAGCGCGTGACAGGAAAACCGCAGAAGCCGAAAAAAGAATCCGCGACAAAGAATCACAAGTTTCTGGAGAACTGTCAAAAGCCAAGAAAATCAACGACGATTTTGAAGCCAAGACCACAGAATATCAATCGAAAATTGAAATCCTTGAAAGAAAACAGCATGAAGTAGAACGCATGCACAAAAGCCAGTTGGAACAATTGGAAGTAATTTCCGGGCTTTCTACTGAAGATGCAAAAAACCAATTGATTGAAGGTTTGAAATCGGAAGCAAAAAGCAATGCGATGGCTTATATACAAGACACTTTGGAAGAAGCCAAATTAACCGCACAACAGGAAGCCAAGAAAATTATCATCAATACAATCCAAAGAGTCGGAACAGAAGAAGCTGTAGAAAACTGCGTATCTGTATTCAACATTGAATCTGACGATGTAAAAGGAAGAATTATCGGTCGTGAAGGAAGAAATATCCGCGCGATTGAAGCCGCAACAGGCGTTGAAATCATCGTTGACGATACTCCGGAAGCGATTATCCTTTCGTGTTTTGATCCTGTAAGAAGAGAAATAGCACGTTTATCTTTACATAAATTAGTAACCGACGGTCGTATTCACCCTGCTAGAATCGAAGAAGTTGTAGCAAAAACAACCAAACAAATCGACGAAGAAATTGCCGAAGTTGGTAAAAGAACCGTAATTGATTTAGGTATTCATGGTTTGCATCCTGAATTGATAAAAGTAGTCGGCAGAATGAAATACCGTTCTTCCTACGGACAAAATCTATTACAACACTCTCGTGAAGTTTCCAAACTTTGCGGTATCATGGCAGCAGAATTAGGATTGAATGTGAAATTAGCAAAAAGAGCTGGTTTACTGCACGATATCGGAAAAGTGCCAGATACAGAAAGTGACTTGCCTCACGCACTTCTAGGAATGCAATGGGCTGAGAAATATGGCGAGAAAGAAGAAGTTTGTAACGCTATCGGTGCCCACCACGACGAGATCGAAATGAAATCATTGCTTTCACCAATCGTTCAGGTTTGTGATGCGATTTCTGGTGCCAGACCGGGCGCTAGACGCCAAGTTTTGGATTCTTACATCCAGCGTTTGAAAGATCTGGAAGAAATTGCTTTTGGATTCAACGGTGTTAAGAATGCTTACGCGATCCAAGCCGGAAGAGAGTTACGCGTTATCGTAGAAAGCGAAAAAGTGTCAGACGAGCACGCGGCAAGTTTATCATTTGATATCTCGCAAAAAATCCAAACAGAAATGACTTATCCTGGGCAGGTGAAAATTACAGTTATCAGAGAAACGAGAGCGGTGAATATCGCGAAGTAATTTCTTGCATTTTATACAAAATCCCGTTCTAAAGACGGGATTTTTTGTTTGGCTTAATTTGTTTTATCCTGAAACTTTAGACCACACAGCACCAAATATTTATAAAAAAATTCACGCTGTTTATTTAACTTTATTCGCTAAAATAAATCCGGAAATTCGTTCCAAGTCCAACTTCACTGTCAACGGCAATTCTTCCTCCCATAGCTTCTATTTGGTTCTTAGACATGAACAATCCGAGTCCGCGTGAATTAGGATGTTTGTGAAACGTTTTATACATCCCAAAAAGCGATTCGCCGTGCTTGACCAAATCAATTCCCATTCCATTATCAGAAATCGACAAAGTCTTGACGCCATTTTCAAAATAAAAATCATATTGGATCAATGGCTTTTTATCAGGCTGTGAATATTTCACGGCATTTGTAGAAAAGTTTAACAATATGCTTTCAAGATAAGCCGGATTAAAATGAACTGTCGCATCTTCTGGAATATTAATACGGAATTCGACTTCATGCCTAGCAAATTCCTCACTTAGTAAGCTCAGCATTTTCTGCAAATACTGCAACAAATTGAGTTGCTCTTTTGTTGGTTTTAGATTAGAATGTACTTCAACCAACTCTTTCAAATTGTCTATCGTTTCCATCAAATCATCGGAATTGTTGCGCAAATATTTCATGCTTTCCTCTTTCATTAAAGGATCTGTTTCCGTTTCCACAATATCAAGCAACATTTGAAAATTGGCAGCATGAGAGCGTAAATTATGCGAAACAATATGTGCAAAATTGAGTAGTTTTTTATTTTGTTCGCTTAAAATATCAAGCGTTTTCTGCAATTCCTGCTCTTTTGTAATTTGTGTTGAAATATCCGAATGCGTTCCGATAACCCTAAGTGGATTGCCTTTTTCATCACGGTCAATAATCTTACCACGACTTAAAACCCATTTGTATTGGTTATCGTTGGTAAGAACACGCTGCAGATTTTTATAATAAGGCGTTTTGTTTTCAAGGTGTTCCTGAATGTCTTTTTCGTATTTTTCCTTGTCTTCAGGATGGATGCGATCGTCCCATTTATCAATCGTTAAAACAGCATCTTTTTCTTCAAATTGCAGCATTTTCATAGATTGCGATGAAAAGAAAACGCGATTTGTTTTTACATCCAAATCCCAAATTCCTTCCGAAGAAGCTTCGAGTGCGAATTGATATCTTTCCTCTGAAATTTTAAGTTTTAGCGCCTGAATTCTGGTTTCTGTGTGGTCATTGACACGTCCGTAAAAAATAAAATTTCCATCGGCATCCTTTTCTACAGTTGCCCTTACGCGAAACCAACGCAGTCCTTTTACGGGAAGTTTACACCGGAATTCCATCAACCAAATGCGTAATGTACTTTTGCATTCTTCCATAGAATGGAACATCGCTTCTAAATCTTCCGGAATAATTTTAGCCCGCAATACATCGATGGTTTTAAAACCGATTTCTTCTTGTGTTAACTCAAAATGATTGATCACAGATTCGCTCAAGAACGGAAATTTAATGTGCCCGTCTTCCGAAATCGTCATCTGAAAAATAAGGTCGGGGATTTGCGATAAAAGCTTATTGTAAAAAATAATCTTATCGTCTATTTGTAATGAATTCGGAAAGATATCTAACTTCATTTATCTAAAATTCTAGAAAATATCACAAAAACCATTTATAATGTTAAATATGCCACGAAAATAAACAATTTTATCAGAAACTCAATGTTTTCTTGGATGAAAAGCATTAATAATTTGTGATAAATGTTTCCGGTCTAAATGTACATAAATTTCTGTAGTTGTGATAGATTCGTGCCCCAACATTAATTGAATTGACCTCAAATCGGCACCATTTTCTAATAAATGTGTCGCAAATGAATGCCGGAATGTGTGCGGACTGATTGCTTTATTTAAATTAATTTTCGTAGCCAAATTCTTAATAATCGTAAAAACCATCGCCCTTGTAAGCTTGCTACCGCGCCTGTTGAGAAAAAGTGTATCTTCATGACCTTTTTTAATAATGAGCTTATTCCGCTTGGTACTTTTGTATAGACTGATGAATTTTTGTGTAACACTGCCGATGGGAACAAAACGTTGTTTATTGCCTTTTCCGGTAACTTTGATAAAACCTTCTTCGAAAAAAAGATCGGAAATCTTTAACTCCACAAGTTCAGAAACCCGAAGTCCACAGCCATAGAGTGTTTCGAGCATAGCACGGTTGCGTTCTGCTTCCTCCGAATTCTCAAAATCAATAGCGCCAATTATAGCATCAATATCTGCCACCGACAATGTATCCGGCAGTTTGCGTCCAGTTTTTGGAGTTTCAATCAGTTCGAGTGGATTGTCATTCCGATAATCTTCGAAAATAAGGTAACTGAAAAAGCTCTTCAAACCCGAAATAATGCGTGCTTGCGACCTCGGATTCACTTCTTTTGAGACATTGTAAATAAATTGCTGAAGGATTTCTTCGGAGATTTTTATAGGAGAAACATCAATTTCATTTTGCAACAGAAAATGACACAACCGCTCGATATCAAAAGAATAATTATCGATGGTATTCTTCGACAAACCTCTTTCTATTTTGAGGTAAGATTGGAAATTTTTGATAAAACCTGTCCATTTTTCCATACACAAGTTTAAGCAAAAAAAAAATCATATACACTGGTGCTGAAGATATAAAATGCGAAAACAGCAAATTATCATTTAAACAATAAAATGTTATATAATTACAATATTTTTACATTATTTTCATGTAATTAATAATATATAAGAATAATTATTATTAAAAATACGAATTTACAAAAGTTAATATTGTGTGAATTGGCAATTTATTAAGTACGCCCAGCAACCTAATGCGGTAATTTTGGACCATAACCTAATTAAAAAAACATGTTATGAAGACAATTAAATTGATTTCAACAGCCGCATTAATACTGTTGATAGGAACAACAGGGAATGCGCAAACGACTACAACGACAACAGGAAAAACAACTAGTTTTGGTGTAAAAGGTGGCGTGAATTTCGCCAATGTAAGAGGGGATGACTTTGACGGACCAAATGCGAGAACAAGTTTTCACGTAGGAGTTTTAGCCGAATTCCCATTAACCGATGCCTTTTCAGTTCAAACTGAGGCACTTTATTCAGGACAAGGATTTCAAACGGACATAGAAGGTTCTGACGGTAAAATAGAGTACAAACTTGATTATATTAACGTGCCTGTTTTAGCGAAAATTTATTTGACCGACGGATTAAGTATTGAAGCCGGACCACAATTCAGTTTCAAAGTAAGCGAACAGATTGATGATGAAGGCGCTGCTGGCGGAACCGATACTGATGAAGCAGAAAGTTTTGATTTTGGCGTTGCCGGTGGATTAACTTTCCAGACTAGCATGGGATTCTTTGCATCTGGAAGATATACTTTAGGTCTCACCGACATTATTAAAGATCAAGATGCGAAAAATACCGTGTTCCAGATTGGTGTCGGCTATAAATTTTAAACAATCTTTTAAAAAACAAAAGCCTCCCAATGGGAGGCTTTTTTTTATAATATCAAGTTCTGATTAGAATCTGTAGCCAAGACCTACATAGAAACCGCTAATTTTGTATGAATTATCGCTATCGCCATCTTCCAACAAATTAGCCAAACCAAGGTTGTAACGAGCGTCAACCACCAAAGTTTCAGTAATATCGTAAGAAGCACCGAAATCTACACCATAGTTAAAAGATTTCATTCCGTCTTCAGCACCAGTAATAAAAGCTAAGTTTGGACCTGCAAGAAGACCAAAACCTTCAGCAATAGTGTACTTTAAGTGTAAAGGCACTTGCACTTGGTTTACATCACCAACGGCAACATAAAGCAATTCTGGTTTGAAAGCAAAAGTTTCAGATAATGGAATCTCAGCAAAACCACCAACGAAGAAACCTGAATCAGATCCAGTAGCAGAAACTCCAGCAGATTCAAGTTTACCCGACAAAGAAGCAAAACCTGCCTTTGCACCAAATTTAATGTCTTGTGCGCTTACTAATCCAAAAGCTAGGATAGCTGCAGCGCTAAAAAATAATTTTTTCATAATTTTGTTTTGTTTTAAATTTTATCAAATTTATATAAATTTTAACACTTCGATTTTTCATTAAGATTGAGTTATTAACACAGTTATCAACATATTGTTAACAATCAAAATCGCATAAAAAAAAGTTAATTCACATTTCTTTATTAAAAAAGGATTCTAATATGCCTAAATTCGCTAGTACTAAAACAATTATTTTACAATAACTAAAGAATCAAATTATGAAAAAAGCAATCTTATTAACAATGTTTTTAACCTTGGGATCATTATCCATAAATGCACAGGGCTTTCATTTTGGAGTTAAAGGCGGTGCCAATTTTTCTAATGTCAAAGCCGACTTCAATAGCGACAATATAACCAACTTTCACGTAGGTGCTTTTGTTGAACTAAATCTTACTCCAAGCTTTTCTGTTCAGCCCGAGCTGCTTTATTCGTCACAAGGCGCGAAAGTTGAAAGTTCAGATGATATCAAGTTAGATTATATCAATATTCCTGTAATGGCAAGATTTTATGTGCTGCCAAAAATTGTAAGTATTGATGCAGGACCACAATTTGGTTTTCTTGTAAATGACAATTATAGCAATATTGGTACTGATTTTAAAGCCAAGAATTTTGATTTCGCAGTCGCTGGCGGTGTAACTGTCAATTTGATTCAGGGACTGTTTGTATCGGGTAGATATGTTGTAGGACTGACAGATACATCAGAAAATGCGGATATCAAAAATACGACTGCACAATTTTCTGTTGGATATAAGTTTTGATTTTAAATCGTAAGACTGTATGATTTTAAGATTGTAATCCGTTTATTAAAAACGCCAATTCAAAAGTGAATCTGGCGTTTTTTTTATTTAAAAAAGATAGGTTTCAATTTATAGAATCTTAAAATCTTACCGTCTTACTGACTTCCCGCCTAAAAATCTTATTTCTTTTTCTATATTTACGAAAAATCCTACTATGAAAGTCATCATCATCAACGGGCCTAACCTCAACCTGCTTGGCAAACGTGAACCAGAAATCTATGGCGACCAAACTTTTGAAGATTATTTTAAAATCCTACAAGAGCAATTCAAAGACATTGAACTGTCTTATTTCCAAAGCAATATCGAAGGCGAATTGATCGATAAAATCCAACAATCGGGTTTTTCATTTGATGGAATTATACTGAATGCTGCCGCCTATACGCATACTTCCGTTGGTATAGGCGATGCTGTAAAAGCCATTACGACGCCGGTTATAGAAGTGCATATCTCGAACACTTTCGCCCGAGAAACCTTTCGTCACCATTCCTTTATTTCGCCAAACGCCAAAGGCATAATCATTGGGTTTGGAATGCAGAGCTACGCACTCGCCATCCAATCTTTTTTACAATAATTTTTTTACTCCATACAACCATTTGCATAGCCAAAACGTCTTCATTACAATAAACACTAACACATGAAACAATTATTTACTTTTTTATTGCTCGCCTCAGGCATTTCTGCATTTGCACAAATCAAAGGAACAATCACCGACGAACAAGGAACAGCGCTGCCTTTGGTTAGTATCCTGGTCGAAAACACCTACAATGGCACTTCGTCAAACGACTTGGGACAATACGAACTTAACATTAAAACACCCGGAAAATACACGCTCATTTATCAATCTTTAGGTTATAAAACGAAAAAAATCAGCGTGAATATTGACAAATTCCCGTTTGTACAAAATGCAAAACTAGCAGAAGAAAACCTATCACTTTCAGAAGTGGTCATCAATTCAAAAGACAATCTCGCCAATGGTGTCATTCGCAAAGCAATAGCTGCCAAAAAAGAAAATTCTGAAAGAACAGCGCGGTTTACAGCCGATTTCTACTCAAGGGGAATTTTCAAAGTGAAAGACGTCCCGAAAAAAATCATGGGCATGGAAGTTGGCGATATGGACGGTATGCTCGATTCTACAGGAACCGGAATCTTATACTTATCGGAAACTGTTTCCAAAATCACTTTTGAAAAACCCGACAATCTAAAGGAAAAGATTATTGCCTCAAAAGTCAGCGGGAACGACAACGGTTTTAGCTACAATACCGCCATGTCCACAACTTATGACTTCTATGACAATACCGTAAAATTGGGAATGAACATGATTTCGCCAATCGCTGACAACGCTTTCAACTATTATAAGTACAAACTAGAAGGTACTTTTAACGACGAAAACAACCAGATGATTAACAAGATCAAAGTAACGGCCAAGCGCGATGTCGAACCAGTTTTTGAAGGTTACATTTATATAGTGGAAGATACTTGGGCGATTTATGCCGTCGATTTAGAGACCACAGGCGGAAGAATGCATCAAGAATTTCTTGACAAATTGAAGCTCGTGCAAAATTTCAGCTATAATAAAAATGCCAATCTCTGGGCTAAAAATACCCAAAGTATTGAGTTTTCCGCAAGTATGTTTGGTATAAAATTCGGCGGAAAATTTTCTTATGTGTATAGCAACTACGAATTTCAAGATAAATTTCCGAAGAAGACGTTTACGAATGAAATCGTAAGTTTTGAAGAAAATTCGAACAAAAAAGATGCTACTTTTTGGAATGAAAGCAGACCAATTCCGCTTACAGAAGAAGAAAGCACAGATTACATAAGAAAAGACAGCATCCACACGCTACGCACCTCAAAAACCTACCTGGATTCGATAGACAAAAAAAATAACAAATTTAGGATTGGAGATATAATTACGGGTTATAATTACAAAAATAGCTTTAAGAAAACCAATCTAAGTTACGAAGGTTTGCTGAACCTCACCTCATTGAGCTTTAATACAGTTCAAGGTTGGAACCTCGATTCAGGATTTTCTTATACGAAATGGAACCAAGAAGACAAAGGTAAATATACCGCAATAAGTACCACTTTCAATTATGGTTTTTCCGACGAAAGGCTACGCGTATTGGGCAATTATTACCACCGTTTCAACAACCAGAATTATGCTGCGTTAAATATTTCGGGCGGAAGTACCGTGAGTCAATACAATTCGGAAAACCCGATCAGCAAGTTGATCAACACGGTGAGTACTTTATTTTTCAAGGACAATTACATGAAATTGTACAATAAGGAATTTGCAAGAGTTGCCTTCTCACAAAATGTTGCCAATGGAGTGAATCTTGCCGGAAGAATTGAGTACATACAACGAAAACCTTTGGTAAACACTACAGACCAATCGGTTGTAAAAGATGATGATGCCTATACCTCGAACAATCCGCTAAATCCGTTTTCTGACGCACTGGCTTTTGAATCGCACCATTTGATGAAAGCGGGCATTACGGCAAGAATTAATTTTGGCAATAAATATATTACAAGACCAGATGGAAAAGTAAACTTCCGCAGTAGCAAATACCCAACATTACTGCTTTCTTACGAAAATGCTTTTGCCGCAAGCGAAAAAAATTACGAATACCAATTTGTATCGGCACGCACCTTTTATGACGTAACATTCGGCAACAAAGGCAATATTGCCGTGAACCTAAAAGGCGGAAAATTCTTTAATGGCGATGACATTTCGTTTATCGATTACAAACATTTTAACGGCAACCAAACACACATCGGGCAAAGCGAGCGCTACCTGAATGTGTTCAATCTTTTGCCATATTATGCAGCAAGTACAAACGATTCTTATCTAGAATTACACTCAGAATACAATGACAGTGGTTTTATAATGAATAAAATTCCGTTGTTAAGCTTGTTAAAATCCAATCTGATTATCGGATTTCACCGATTGATGGTTCCTGAAATAAGTCCATACAACGAATTTACAGTTGGATTGAACAACCTTGGTTTTGGAAAATTCAGAATGCTGCGTGTTGATTATGTACGCTCTTACCAAAATGGCTATGTCGGTGACGGTGTTGTTTTTGGGCTGAAGTTTTTGAATATTTTGGAGTAATTTAATTAGATAATTAACTTTAACAAAAAAATCCCGTCTCTCAACAAGACGGGATTTTCATTATATAATTTTCTAATTCGCTCATTCACTAATCCTCACGACTAATCCTAGCGCCAATCGCTCTCAACCTTGCTTCAATATCCTCATAGCCACGGTCAATCTGCTCAATATTCTGAATCGTACTAACGCCTTTTGCAGAAAGTGCTGCAATCAACAGCGAAATTCCTGCACGGATATCCGGTGATGACATCGTAGTCGCTTTTAATTGCGATTTGAAGTCATGCCCTATTACGACAGCACGGTGCGGATCGCACAACATGATTTTTGCACCCATATCAATCAGCTTGTCCGTAAAGAACAAACGGCTTTCAAACATTTTTTGATGGATCAATACATCGCCTTTCGCCTGTGTCGCCACAACCAAAACGATACTCAATAAATCCGGAGTAAATCCTGGCCACGGCGCATCGGCAATGGTAAGAATCGAGCCGTCAATGTCAGTTTTTACTTCATAACCATCAGTATGTGCAGGAATATAAATATCGTCGCCTCTTCTTTCTAAAGTAATTCCGAGTTTACGGAACGTGTTGGGAATGATGCCCAAATTATCCCAGCTTACATTTTTAATAGTGATTTCACTTCTTGTCATCGCCGCAAGGCCAATCCAAGAACCAATTTCAATCATATCCGGCAAAATCTTGTGCTCGCATCCGCCGAGTTTTTCTACTCCTTCAATCTTTAGTAAATTTGACCCAACACCAGTGATTTTCGCACCCATCGAGTTCAGCATTTTCGATAATTGCTGTAAGTATGGCTCACAAGCAGCGTTATAGATCGTAGTCGTTCCTTTGGCCAAAACTGCCGCCATAACGATATTTGCAGTTCCAGTTACAGATGCTTCGTCTAAAAGCATATCCGTTCCAATCAAGCCTTCCGTCGCTTCTACACCGTAGAAATGGTCTTCGCGGTTGTAACGAAATTTCGCTCCGAGATTGATGAAACCTTCAAAGTGGGTATCGAGTCTTCTTCTTCCAATTTTATCGCCACCCGGTTTTGGAATATATCCTTTTCCGAAACGCGCCAAAAGCGGACCAACAATCATGATCGAGCCTCGCAATGAGCCGCCTTCTTTTTTGAAAGCTTCGGTCTCAAGGTAACCAACATTCACTTCATCCGACTGGAACGTATAAGAACCTTTTCCAATTTTCTCAATCTTAACGCCCAAATTTTTGAGGAGCGTAATGAGTTTATTGACATCAATAATGTCCGGAATATTGTTAATCGTAATTTTCTCAGGCGTAAGCAAAACAGCACATAAAATCTGTAAAGCCTCATTTTTTGCGCCCTGTGGCGTAATTTCTCCTTTTAGCGCAACACCGCCTTCAATTTTAAAAGTTCCCATTTTTAAAAGAATTATGAATTTTGAATTATAAATTTTGAATTACACAAATTCAAAAATCATTGATTTATTGTTGTTTTCTATTTTGGTTCTTATGCATCGGGTTGTTCGGCTTCCCGTTTTTCATGATTTTCGGTTTCTGCCCGCCGTTATTCGGCATAATTTTATTGGTCGTGCGTTTGTTCGTGCGCATCAAATCTGTCGTCGTGAGCAATTCTTCTTCGCTTCCCGTAAGGTTAATTTTACCGCCCGAAAGTTCATACAAATGTTCAAAAATCACATCGTCTTTCACCGTATCCTTGTTCCAGCTCAGATATGATTTTTTCATGTGGTTGGCGATGACTTTTACCAAAGCACTTTTGAGTTCACCTTCCTCCCATTTGTTCGCAACATCAATCATATACTTGATGTTGTTGCCATAAAAACGGTATTTTGGAAAATTCTGAGGATATTCTAACGGATCAGGTCGCAACTGCAAAACCTCGCGTGACGGAATCGGATAGGGTGAATCCACATCTAAACGAAAATCCGACATAATAAAAATATGATCCCACAGTTTGTGTTGAAAATCAGGTACATCACGCAAATGCGGATTCAAACTTCCCATCACCTGGATGATATATTTGGCTGCCTTATTACGCGTTTCGCGATCCTCAATTTCTGTCGCCTGATTGATCAATTTCTGCAAATGCCTACCATATTCCGGAATGATAAGATGCGAACGTTCCGCATTATATTCCAAATGATAAACCACGTCGTTCGCGTTTTCCTTGATATATTTTTCTGTCATTTTATAGTGAAATTATGCCTTCGATATTCGACAAAGCAATGTATTTTTCAATCACAGCATCCGGGCTTTCCATCCTTACGTTTACCGAAACACTAGTGTATTTGCCGGTTTTCGACTGGCTAGTCTTGATAACAGCGCCCATGTTATTAAAAGCATTTTCTACTTCCAACACCTTTTGCGCAGTTGTAGGCACGATAAATTTGTATAAGTATTCAGACGGCCATTCAGATGTAGTGCTCAATTCCTCTTTCAGCCTGATGTAAAATTCTTCGGTCTTCTTGTCCATTCTAATCAAATAAACGCAAATATAGAGGAAAGATTTTAGAATGCAGATTTTAGATTTCAGATTTCTGGGTTTTGGGCAAAAAAATTCAACTGAATTTATTTTTCGAAGCTATTTCCCGCTTTACGCAGTAGTTTTCGGGCTGAACACCAGCCCAAAAAGCTACTTACTGCAAATGAAATTCACCGAATTCCAATTAAGATAAAGGCCAATGAGGTAATCGAGGCTAGGGCAGCTTCATTCATAAGAAAATTTCAGATTTACCACAAACTTTATAAAAATCTAAAATCTAAAATCTGAAATCTGAAATCTAAAACTTATCTTTGCGCCTTATTTTGAAAAAGTGCCAAAAGAAATCGTAGTTATCATCGGCGGTCCCGGAACCGGAAAAACCACTATCATCGACGGACTTACAGCAAAAGGATATTGTTGTTATCCCGAAATCTCACGCGAAGTTACTCTGGAGGCTAAAAAACAAGGCATCGAGCAATTGTTTCTTGAAAACCCACTTTTGTTCAGTGAATTGCTGCTCGAAGGGCGTAAAAAACAATACGTTAATGCCACGACAGAACAGCATGATGTTGTTTTCTTAGACCGCGGCATTCCGGATGTTTTGGCTTATATGCATTATATCGGCGATAGTTATCCTGTGCATTTTGATAACGCTTGTCGCGAAAATATTTACACCAAAATCTTCATCCTCCCACCCTGGGAAGAAATTTATACCAGCGATGATGCTCGTTACGAGAATTACGAACAGGCAAAACTCATCTACGATCACCTTAGAGAAACTTATGAGAATTATGGCTACAATCTGATTCCGGTACCTAAAGATTCGGTGGATAAGCGGATTCTCTTTATATTAGACGAACTTTCAAAGTAGTTATGAATTATGAGTTAAAGTTATGAGTTGGCTAACTGTCGTAAATTCATAACCCATAACTTATAATTCATAACTCATAACTCATAACTAATGCAAGCATTAGCCATTCTCCAAAAATACTGGAAGCACGAACAATTCCGTTCGCCGCAGCAGGAAATCATCGATTCCGTTTTGAGCGGACGCGATACTTTTGCGCTGATGCCAACAGGTGGCGGAAAATCGGTTTGTTTTCAGGTACCGGCAATGTTAAAAGACGGAATCTGTCTTGTAATCTCACCATTGGTAGCTTTGATGAAGGACCAGGTTATGAATTTGCAGAAAATCGACATCAAAGCAATTGCTTTAACCGGCGGCATCCATGCGGATGAAATGATTGAATTATTAGACAATTGCCAATTTGGGAATTACAAATTTCTTTATTTATCTCCCGAAAGATTGCAATCCGATTGGATTTTCGACCGTATAAAAACCCTGCCAATAAATCTTATTGCGATTGATGAAGCGCATTGTGTTTCGCAATGGGGACATGATTTCCGTCCGGCATATCTCAAAATTGCCAATCTGAAAACAGCATTCCCTAAAGTACCGTTTCTGGCTTTGACTGCTTCGGCGACAAACCGCGTTCAGGAAGACATTATGGCACAGTTGAAACTTGAAAATACCGCTGTTTTCACCAAATCATTCGCACGTAAAAATATCGCTTATATGGTTTTTGAAGCTGAAGACAAACTGCATAAAATCGAGCAAATGCTTAAGAAAAATCCGCAGCCATCGATTATTTATGCCCGAAATAGAAAATCGTGTATCGACGTTGCATCGCAATTGAATTCACTTGGATTTTCAGCTACTTATTATCATGGCGGCTTACATGCTAAAGAAAAAGAAAAAAACATGGCACTTTGGATGGATGAAAAAGTGCAGGTGATTGTTGCCACCAATGCATTCGGAATGGGTATCGACAAGCCGAATGTCAAAACCGTCATCCATATACAATTGCCAGAAAATCTCGAAAATTATTATCAGGAAGCAGGACGTGCGGGACGAAATGAAGAAAAAGCATTCGCAGTCTTGCTCACCAGTCCGTCCGATGCAATGAATGCCGAAAGCCAGTTTATTGCGGTTTTACCGGATAAAAATTTCCTGACTACTGTTTATATAAAACTCTGCAACTACTTTCGGATTGCTTATGGCGAAGGCATCGACGAGCAGTTTTCTTTCAACCTGAACCAGTTTTGCTCGCAATACAAGTTCCCGGTGGTCAATACTTTTAATGCAATTCAATTTTTAGACCGACAAGGAATTGTGACTTTATCGCAGGAATTTTCAGAAAAAGTGACTGTACAATTCATCATTGAGTCGAAAGAAGTTATTCGCTATATCAGCCTGAATCCGGACGACGAATCTATTATTTTAGCCATTTTGCGCACTTATTCCGGTATTTACGAATCACCTTCGGCCTTGAATCTTTCACTCATCGCAAAAAAATCTGAAGCATCGGAGACGAAAGTTGCTGCACTTTTACAAAAATTACAGGAGCGCGCTATAATTGAATACCACGCCAAAAATAACGACGCAACGTTGACTTTTAACGAAGTACGCGAAGACGACCGCACAATCAACCGTGTTTCAAAATACCTCGAAAACCAGAACAATCTCAAGAAAGCGCAATTGCAATCGGTTTTACATTATATCAACGAGAAAAATACTTGCAAAAGCAAGCTGATTCTGGCTTATTTCGGCGAAAGCCAAAAAGAAAATTGTGGCATTTGTTCTTATTGTATTATGCAAAACAAGGACAATTCTGGAAAAAAGACAATTGCATTCGATATCATACAATTGCTAAAAACCGGTAATTATAATTCGAGACAAATACAAAATATCACGCGGCATTCGGCTGATGATGTTATCTTTGTACTCAAACAACTATTGGATGACGACATGATTTTCGTCAAACCCAACAACCAATACAGCATCAAATCATAATGGAAAAATTACGCATTATTTTTATGGGGACACCCGAATTTGCGGTGGGAATCTTGAATACGATTATCAAAAATGACTATGAAGTCGTTGGTGTCATTACCGCTGCAGACAAACCTGCGGGTCGTGGACAAAAAATCAAATATTCTGCGGTAAAGGAATATGCGCTGGAAAACAACCTGCATTTATTGCAGCCGACTAATTTAAAAGACGAAAATTTCTTAACGGAACTGAAAGCTTTGAATGCCAATTTGCAGGTCGTCGTAGCCTTTAGGATGTTGCCGAAAGTCGTTTGGGAAATGCCAGAATTTGGCACTTTCAACCTGCATGCATCGCTGTTGCCGAATTACCGTGGCGCAGCACCAATCAACTGGGCGATTATTAACGGTGAAACCAAAACCGGTGTGACCACTTTTTTTATTGATGATAAAATTGACACTGGTGCGATGATTTTAAGTGCCGAAATTCCGATTTCAGCCGGTGAAAATGCCGGTGAACTGCACGACCGATTGATGGATTTAGGAAGTAAAACTGTCGTAGAAACGCTTGCGCTTATTGCCAATGGTGCTGTTTTAACTACAATACAAAAAGATTCAGATGACATTAAAACCGCTTATAAGCTAAACCGCGAGAATTGCAAAATCGACTGGACAAAATCTGGTAGGGAAATTCATAATTTGATTCGTGGACTGTCGCCATATCCGGCGTCGTGGTGTTTTTTTAATGATAACGGGCAAGAATGGAATGTGAAGATCTATGAAGCAAAATTCATCGATGAAAATCACGATGAAAATATCGGAAAAATCATCACTTCTAAAAAAGAAATAAAAATCGCCGTCAACGATGGTTTTATTTATATTTTGAACCTTCAGTTTCCGGGAAAGAAAAAAATGAAGGCTGCGGAACTGCTCAATGGAATTCAATTTTCCGACGGTGCAAATGCCTCATAAGACTGCGTCACCATTGATTTGAGCGTAAATTTGAAAAAACCAACTTACTTTATCAACAAAAAGTTTAAGTTATCAACAAAAAATACAAAAACCTCCGAAAACGCTTGCGCAGTAAGGAATTCCTACTAAATTTGTTATATTAACGTAATGTTTAACCAACAATTAATAACTATTATTATGAACAAATCAGAATTAATCGATGCTATCGCTGCAGATTCAGGAATTTCAAAAGCGGCTGCAAAACTAGCTTTAGAGTCATTTTTAAACAATGTGGGTGCTACTTTGAAAAAAGGAGGAAGAGTATCTTTAGTAGGTTTCGGATCTTGGTCTGTATCTGACAGAGCTGCAAGAGACGGAAGAAACCCACAAACAGGTGCTACAATTAAAATTGCTGCTAAAAAAGTAGTTAAATTTAAAGCTGGAGCTGAATTAGAAGGCGGAATGAACTAATATATTTAGCTGATATAAATTAAAGTCTCCTTAACCCGGAGACTTTTTTTTTGCCAAAAATCAACAAAAAATGTTAGGTCGTTAAAATTTTATTCGTTAAATTTATTAAAATTTCAGGAAAATGATAACAGACAAACTTAAAAAAGGCAACCTGTTAATAGCGGAACCTTCGATAATTGGAGATCTTTCATTCAACCGATCTGTGATTTTATTAGCCGATCATAACGATGAAGGGTCTGTTGGGTTTATCATCAATAAGCCTTTGAAATATACCATTAACGATTTGATTCCTGAAATCGATGCCCGCTTTAAAATCTATAATGGAGGGCCTGTCGAGCAAGATAATCTTTATTTCATCCATAATATTCCCGAGTTGATTCCCGACAGTATTGAAATTTCCAATGGCATTTATTGGGGTGGTGATTTTGAATCGACCAAAGATTTGATCAATCAAGGCGAAATCGGTAAGAATAATATTCGCTTCTTTTTGGGTTATACCGGCTGGGCTGCGGAACAGTTGGAAAATGAGATGAATTCCAATTCTTGGATTATTACCAAAAATTCCTATGCAAATAAAATTATTGGCAAATCCACAACGCATTTCTGGAAGGAAAAAATCATGGAATTAGGCGGTGATTATGTGATTTGGTCAAATGCGCCCGAAAATCCCATATTGAATTGATTTAAAACTTAAGTTCAATTAATAATTCTCTTGAGCTTTAATAATAATCTCGTTTCGTTCTTTGTGTGACGGGGCAATTATTTATCTGGAACAATTTACCTCCTTTAGGGTTTACCCTAATCTTACCAAAGTATTTATTTTTTGAAGTAATTCTTCGGACAATCGTGTTCCGAATTCTTTTTTGCGGTATTTAGTTATCGGCTGAATGCCTTTGATGATATTCGTAATAAACAACTCGTCGGCTTTTTGAAGGTCAAAGGGAGATATTACGTCTTCAACCACTTCGAGCGTTTCTATCTTTTGCGCAAGCATTACAATTTGTTTTCTCATGATGCCGTTGAGACAACCTTCGCTTATTGGCGGCGTAATTAGTTTATTCCCGATAAGCATAAATAAATTACCGTTTAGTGCTTCGATGACGTTTTTGCTGTCGTTGACGAGAAGGCAATTGTCCAAATCGTTCTCTTTTGCAAAAATACTACCAGTGATGTTGATGAGCTTATTAGTGGATTTTATCGAGGAAAGTAATTGCTTGGTAACGTAGAAATCTTTATATAAATCGACTTCGTAATCGCCGGTTTCGATTTTATACAATTGATTCGGCAGTTCGGATATCGCAATTAGGTAGGATATTTTGTTGGTTTCAGGAAGATAGAATCCGCCGTCATTGCGGTAAACAGTAAAACGAATACGTGCTGAAGCGGTCAGATTAGTGGCTTTTGCGAGCGACAGTATTTGTTCTTCAAGAAATTCCATCGTAAAAGTCATTGGAATTTCCATGCGAACGATCCGCATTGAGGACATCAATCGAAAATAATGGTCTTCAAAAAATAGGATTTTGCCATCGACGATTTTGAGGGTTTCGAAAACGCCGTCACCGTATAGAAAAGCGCGGTTGTTTACTAATACATTTTGTTCTTCCGAAAGCGTACCATTAAAATTAATCATAAAAAAAGCCCTATTGAAATTCAGGGCAAATATAAGTCTAATAAATAAATTTTATACGGAACCGATCACATGTTTGAGGTCGGATATTTGGTTTTCCCATAGTTGTGCAGCTTCGTCGAGTTCATCTTCGGGTGCGTAATCGATTACCATTAACGAGACATCTTTAGTAATTTCGTCTTCGAGGATACGCAATTCAAAGAAATAATCGGTATCAACGTTATTAAGGTCAATCCAGCGGAATTTGATTTTCTCGCCAGTTTTTTTAGAGGCTACACGGGCTTTTTCTTCAGAATCATTCCAGATGAAAGTAAAAAATTCACCTCTAGAATTTACGTTGTCGGCAAACCATTCAGAAAGTCCTGAAGGTGTTGATATGTACTGGTACAAGAGCTGTGGCGAAGAATTTATCGGAAATTCTAATTCATACTTAACTTTGACTTCCATTGAGATTTGGTTATTTTTTGGGAAATATATAGAATAATAATCCAATAAAAAAGCATTTTTAAAAATAAAATTTTATTTGTGTACTATGAAAATTTCGCCAAGTCGTTTTTTTTTTAAATCATTGCGATAGTAAGCGGCATTTTGTCTGAATAAGATTCGAGTAACTTCTTGATGTATTTGCTACCATAAAGGTTTGGAATTTCTGTTTAATAAAGTTTCCTAAATTCAATCAATTTTTTCTCACTATAAATTTGCAGCCTATAAATTTAGTTTTATATTTGCACCCGCGTTCAAGGGCGCAGATAACCGAAATTTGGCGAGGTAGCTCAGTCGGTTAGAGCGCAGGATTCATAACCCTGAGGTCACGGGTTCAACTCCCGTCCTCGCTACCAGTAAAGACAAAGGCTGACAGATAAATTCTGTCAGCCTTTTTTCGTATGGTACAACATAGGTACAACACTCCGGTGATAGCACCGGAGCACTGGAATTCACAATCAGTCCGTTATCCGTAAATGAGGAATACCCGTGCTTGGTAATGACTAAGTGGTCAAGGATAGGCAAATCTAGCATCCTTCCTACTCCTACAAGTTTTGTTGTCAGCTTTTTATCCGCATCGCTGAATTTATCATTACCTGATGGATGATTGTGCGCGACGATAATGTAGAAGATTTCTTTTCTAAGCTTCTAAACCACGGTTGCCAAAGTGGTATGATTGAAAAACTCGTTTACTATCACGATACGCATAAGTTCTATGACACCCATTATTATGAGATTGAAGAACTTCGAGAAGAATTAGAGAATTCTTTCGGTGAGCCACTTCAAGCAAAAGGCGACCTTAAAAATTGGTTCGCATGGATGGCCTTTGAAGAAACTGCGCGTTTTATTGCAGAAGAACTGGGGCTTTAGGCCCCAGCTTCTCCCGCAATTACCATTGCTGACTATCAGTATTTATATAAGAAATAAGTCTGATTAGATGCCCTAAATTATCTGTGATTTCATCATCTGGATCAGACTTTAAGTATGCATTGCTACCTATCCCAATCACTCTTACCTTTTCACCCTTTACCCACTGCGCACTTTGATAGTCCCAAGTTCCCGTGAAAGCACTATTAGCTTGATTTTGAACAAGCCTTATAGCTTCAGCTTTTGTTTTCATTCGAAGAGGATAAAATTTATCATGTGTAGCATTAAGACGGTGAAACCCATAATCGGTTATAATACCATTATTCTTTGTGACTCCTGTTATTAAAAATTCCATAGAAGTTTATTTTGAAAATAATTTATTCATTTCATCAAAGACTTTTTCAAAATTATCAACTGTATAATCGCTAAAGGACGCAATATCAGGCGAGGTTTTGACGAGCTCATTCGCTGGGCGATAGTGATTAAAACGCTGAATGCTAAAAAACTGATTCAATTGCAGAATTATTTGCTGAACTGTAGGGAGGAGGTCTGTTTCTTTTACATCGATATACTCTTTAAATGCTGAATTGAAAAGCTTTAAATAATCCTCTTTAGAGAATAAGTCTTCCATATCAGCTTTTGCATAGCCAGTAAGATACTCATCAAAAAATCGAACCTTGCCCTTTTGGATTATTTTGTCCTGAATCAATTTATCCATCTTAGCTTTACCTTTGGGGTCGGTAAAAGAATCCAACAGACATGCTATTTCTAGTTTCGAACCTCGAAGCAAGGAAATAAATGTTGCGACTTTTTCTAATCCGCCAGTAGGTACAATCGTAATATCAGGATTGAGGAATTTACGGCCTGCGCTTTCCAACATTCCAGACATGGCCGTAAGAATAATAAGGTCTGAAACACCCTCTACTAATAAGTTTTTTTGTGAAACGAAAAGGTTCTGAGCAATGTCATATCCCAATGCAGCTTGTAAAGGGAATAAAGTGTTTGGATCTTTTTCCTGAACGCTATCCGATATAACCGAGCCATTATCCGTTTCAAGAACGGTTCTTACCCTGTTGAGTTTACCTGAGGTAATCATGAAAGGAGAATGCGTTGAATATACGATTTGGTAGTTATCGGATAAATCCTCAAGAAAGTCCAAAAGGTCGGCTTGGGCAGAGGCGTGAAGATTTAGGCCTGGTTCGTCTAATAAAAGTATATAATTTGAGTTTGGATCTTCCTGAATTTTTTTAAACCAAACCAAGAATGAAAAAAACCAGTTAAATCCCTTACTTCTATTTTTCAGCGGCAAAGAAACGCCTTTGCTTTTTACGCGAATATCTAAAATGTGTTCTACAATCCGAGTTCCGTTGTGTACATCTTCTTGCCGTTTATCGATAGCGAAAGTTATATTCAGATTTTTATTGGTTTTCCAGTATTTGAAAAGTTCGCCTGAAATAATGGCTTCCGTTGCTTCTAACTCTGCAATATAATCTTCAAAATCATCTGCTGCAAGCAATTCGTCCGTATCAATATCTGCAAGTTCGAAAAGTGCTTTTGCAGTTTTATATCTACTTTCGTCTAGCTCATCATTTTTAAGCTTTTCTATACTAATTCTTGACGGAAGTGAAAAATACTCATCGTAGTATAAAAACTTCGGACGATTGGGCATAAGATAAATTCTTGCCACATATTCATTGATTGCATCCCCATTCCATTTACATGTATTGGCGAAATATTTTTCCAATTTTGTTATAGCTTCCAAATACTTTTGATCGCTATATTCTCCTTTTAAAGCTGAAAATTCAGCAGGGGTATTAACCTTGGATAATCTATCATTAAGCGACTTACTCGAAATCCCCAACTGCGTGGTTTTCCCTTCAATAAATTTCGTTTTATCGATTATTGAAGATTGCAGGGTGCATTTACCACTATAATGGGTTGTAACAACCCACACTCTTGTTTTAATTATGCCATTGCCAAGATCGGATTCAATTTTTGACACTAATGAATCATCAAGCTCGTAAGTACAAGTTATTGCCGCAGCATCAACTCCCTCCTTATCCATCTTCTTTTTCTCTCTACGTGGATAATCGTGCGTCACATTAAATCTAAATGCTTCATCATTTTGGAAGTAATTTGTTTTAGCGATAGCTTCCAGAGCAGATGTTTTTCCTGATTCGTTCATCCCTACAAGAACGGTAATATCGTCTTCTAAATCAAAATTCTGACTTTCAGAAATTGATTTGTATTTATGTATTTCAACGTGTTTTAATTTCATATAATTTAGATTTAAATTTTTAAAAAAGCCTCCATCCGAAAATGAAGGCTTATAAATTTCTTTAAGAAAGCCAATCGTAATCGATCAGATGGCTAAGATTGTCTGTAACTGTGGAATTAGGAACCGTATGTAGGTATCTATTTGCTCCGGTTGTAACATTCACTTCTTCGCCTTTAACCCATTTTGCCGTGACGTAGTTCCATTTGATTGTTCTAACGTTATTTTTAGGGTTTGCTACGATCTTAATAGCCTCCGCCTTTGAAGTTTTTGTGGCACGACTTAACTCGGCTAACGTACCTTCGTGAATGGCGTAATATTCTATTACATCGTCCTCATACCACACGCCTGAAATTCTATACTCGGTCATATCTTAATTTTTGGAAGGATGAGGGTCATTGCCATAGCTGTCTCTCGCTCTGATTTGACCATCTTTTCCATGAATTAATAATTCTGACTGTTGATTCCCGGAAATTTCTCTTGCCGCATCAATAGCATCTTCCTGTGCGTTTGTAACAACTGTAACTTTTGTGTTACCTTCACCTTTAACTGCCCATCCATCTGGATGTGGTACTACATGTTGATTTTTTCCCATTTCTTATTTTTTAGGAATGCTCAAACTTAATCGGCATTGAGTTTCTCCGGAAAAGAAATGTTAAAAAATTGCCAGTGTCCAATTATTAAGTATATTTGTTCACTCTTACCGACAAGCTTTTCTTTTCAAGTAACTTGTCAATTCTTTCCTCGGGCTCTAATCTTGGAAAAAATCTTTTAACGGGAAGTTGTGTCAGACAGAATTCATGCCACGCTGGAATTCTCTGACAAAATTTTATTTAATTTTGTCAAAAAATTATTAATTTCCTCATTATCAGATATTTATTTTGCGACTTATAGATATTTAACTTTCCATGTCATGTCGGAATTTTTCTATTTATCTCCCTTTAAACTGCCAAATAGTATTTTTCGGAAGTTTTGTCAGTCTTTGCAGCGGATTTTTGGCATATCAGCATTCTTCTTCTTAATTTATTGCATTTTAAAACGCGGCAAACTTATCTCATACGCTGTGGGTAAGGGCTCCGGCTTGTCATGCTCACATCTTCACGCATCTGTTTTTGAGTATCAAACTGCTTTTCCTTACTGCTTGAATAGTGCGGATCAGGAATGAAATGCATTTTTGCCTTTTTAAAGTTGTCATGGTCGGGAAATGATAATCGACTTCAACTTTTCCAAGCAACAGGTAACAGCCGTCGCCGAGAAAAGTATATTGCACGAGAATATCGGCAAAATGCGCTGTATCAAAATACTCGCCATCAAGGTCAATCCATTTACCGAAATACATTCGCCGCGCTTGGTTGGCATATACTTTCGCGAATCAAATAAGATATGCTTAGTAAACTTCTATGAAAGCATAAATTAGACTGGCTTTTCTTTGAATCCAAAACTTATCTTTTCAAGGGTTTGTATTTTACTCAGACTGTTCATATCAAAATGCGAAAGTCCTTTCTTTTGATTTTTATCAGTAGTTAGAAAAATGGCAGGATAGGTAATTTTAAGTGAGTGTAATCAAGATTTTTATCTTCAGAATTAAAAGGCAAAAAGATTTGAAACATTAAAAAACCCCAGATAAAAACTAAAGTATATTTAGGACACTTATAAGGAATCTTTCTATTTAGCTAATCCTTTTCTGAAAAAATTAATTTTCCTTCGGCAATATAAGTACTACAGGCTAATTACTTTATGAGCCAAACATTAAGTATAATTTAAATATATTCAATACACAGAATGTTGACAGCAATAATTTGCTAAACATATTCATTTGAAAAAAAACGTATTTTGGCGATTAAATTCACAGCTCGACGAAAAAAAAACTTAAAATATATGTATTTTTGTAAATTAGTATACTTACTCAATATCAATCCTTTAGAATTAATCCAATACGAATATGAAGATTGACGATTTTGCTAATGGACTATTAGATTCCTATGGGGCAGGGAAATCATTTTATCCTAATAATAAGTCTAGTGCATTTTTATATGAAGCGGGGCAAAACTCAAATGCACAGCCACTCTTAATAACAAGTACTTGGCAAGCTTTACTCGAATCCCCCGACTTGGCAAAAAAACTTTATCCCAATGCACTAGGAAAAGCCTCTGTTTTTCCTTTCTTAAATCGAAATCTTGAGAAATATTTACTCTGCCTTGGAAACAATAATTATTGCTTACTTATATTTGATCCAGCTTTTACGTCAGACGAACCTGTATATATTGATGCTTCAAAACATAACAGCTTTAAATCAGTACGAACGGGTTACAGTATTTGGAAGTCCAAAATAGACCGTATATTCCCTTTTGATTCCAGTACATTCGATAGAAATGTTCAATTTACGCTAGGAAATTCCAGCAATAAAAGTACTTTTGATTTATTAAATGCAGATGTTTTTTCACAAAACATCAGTGACTCAGATTGGCCGGTTATTATAACAAAACCACCTAAACGAGACTACACTACAAGTTACCCAACTAAGCCTCACAAAATGTTTTTGCAAAATGACAATCGTTTCAGATCATTAGCTGGCACATACACTACGAATAAGGAAGGTGTTTTCGGATGCACCATTTGCTTGCACTGTTTTCCCAATTCTTATGTTGAAGTCGGTAAGACAAAAGTCGTAATTAATGGTATTTCGGGCACGGTTATATCTACACATAATGTAAGCGATAGTTGTTTTGTACAACTCGATGCTGATATCAGTGAGATTAGTGATTTGTTAAAGTCAAATGGTCCGCTTCAAGGAACCACGCCGCGCGAATTCGAACAATGTACCTTTGTTAATAAGGAATCGCAACAAAGCAATACTAACGTAATTGGATGGTCACCTGATATTCTTTATAATGATCCATATAATCAGGTGAAAGTAATTACAAATCCCATCACTAACCCCGGAGATTCAGGATCAGCATTACTCGATATGAATGGAAATATTTTAGGATTTTCTTTTTACAGAACAGAAATTAATGCTGTTAAAGAATTTTCTGCCTGGATGTGGGCAACTTCCGTTTTTAAAGCACATGATCTAAAGTATAAATAAAAATAAAATAAATATGAGTTGGTTTACTAACATTTTTCAAGCAAGGACAAAAGACTGGTTTTTTTCAGTAATTCCTAAGGAACAAACACCTAATAAAATAGAATATAAGACTCTAATCCCTCACGAAGAGTATCTTAATATCATTTTAAAATCAATGCGTATTGTAAATGTAAGGAAAGGATTGTCTAAATTTTATGCAACTGTTCATAGCCACATTGAAGTGCAACATATTTCTGGCAAGCCTGCTAGTTTTAACTATGTAACGACACCTGGTAATCTAGATAAATTAGACAGTGCAAATGTAGATAGAGTGATCAACATTAACCGGCGTCTATTGGGACCAGTTCCTTATCGAGGTGGTGACGTAAAGTTAGAAATCGGTTTGTTTTCTATTAAAGAGGCAGATTTGGCTGAACCTTTTATTGAGCTTCTCACAAACATGTCTTCATTGGGGGGAGTTTCATTTATTGCAACTGCTCTTCCGTATGTGAAACCGCTGGAAGATGGTATTAAATTACTAACTGGCAGCAGTGCTGACACTATTCTTGAAATCGGTTATAATACAGAATTAACAAGCGTTGAAACAGGATATTTTGTCGTTATGAGGGTTGATAAAGATATTATCGACGTTGCGGACCTTTTAATAGATCCGAGGGATTATAAGTTAGTTGATAAAAGCGGCAAGGCTGTAAAAGACTATCCCTATATGGTTTTTGAAATTTCATCTACGGCAAGTAGGAACGATTGGTTTAATATCCAAGATATCTCCACAAAATATAACGACTTACAACTAGAGGTACAAAGAGGTGATTATAATAAAGCGAAAGAGGCTCTTAGTGTTTTTAAGCGGGCAGTTCTAACAAGCCCTGACCTTATATCAAAAGATGCCCAAACACTTTACGTTAAGGTAGAAACAGAGGTAAATACTATCCTTGCTGCTATCCAGACGGCTAACCTTGTTGAACCTAAGCTCCAAAATCTTATTAATTATACTTTATCTGACATCGCCCCTAATACTATAATTGAGGCCTTTTACCAAAAAGGGAAAAATAATTGTGCAACAATAGCATTAATCAAACTCGCAATTGCAACGTATCAAATGGACAATGTATTTAGTTCGGTTTCGAAAAGCCCACTTGATGGCAGCTATTCTATTACTCTAAGAAATAATGAAATAATAACGATTAGTGCTGATGATTTATTTCGTCTTAGCAAAAACTCTGGTTTTACCTTAAATCCGGAGGCGGATCGCTCCATTAGCGAACGTATATTAGAATTCGCTAATTTATGTTTCGCAGTAATTATCAAATACAATATGACTGTAGATAAATTAACTGAAGAAGAAAGCTTATACGAAATAAATGTTAAGGGTATTAATTCAGATTATGCCTATCTAAATTTAGGCTTTAGTAAAGAGCAAGTAGAATTTCTGACGTTTGATAATAATGGAATCAAAGACCCTATGGATTATGCAACGCACAAATCCTATATGCTTTATAATAAAAATCATTGTGTGATGAGCGCTTTAGATAAGTTTGATGAATATGGATCACTTACGTCAGTTCAAGATTTTGTAAGATTGCATTCTAGTTTTTTCAATCCAGGAAAAACCTGTTGGGCTTATTTGTTAAAGTAATTATTAAAAGGCAAGATATACTAACATCTAATGGGATAAATAGCCAAAACCATTCTCTTGTTTGTACAGCGTAATTTGATAACATTTACACTTTCCCATTTATAGACATCTGAAATTTACAAGATTCAGGATATTTAGAAAAACTCATATCAAACATCAGAAAGTTTCTTACAACCGAAATTTAACCTTGATCGACTATTATGATTTATGTTTAAAATGCTATATCTTATTTCCTACCTTATTCTAACATCTTTTTTTTAAAACAAAAGTTTTAGGGTCCCTTAAAAATTCTTAAAGCCCCTCTGTGTAAATCACTTTAACAGCTTCTATCTTTCATACTTTTCGATGAGATCGTCCTTTGAATGATGGTCTTTATTTGCCCAGTAATTTCCCCCAACGCTAATAATATACTTGACCCAAAAATGATTATTCGGTGAATTAAGTTGCTGCGTTTTCTTTTAAAAGATTTTATTTCCCCATCTCTTTTCCCAATTCTTCTCCGTTAAAGTCTTTATCATTCATATTTTTTAAGTACTTACCATCCAGAAATATTTTCTTCATGCAATATCTTTTTTGCTATTTCTACTCTTTTCATTTTATTTTTTTGGAGTAACTGCTGGAGCAAGCTTTCAAGTTTATGATGAACTTTTAAAAGAAAAGAAGCTATCAGAATCAAAATAATCAACATTAAAAAAGGATCATGATTTGTAAGATTATAAAGAAACGGGTGGAATATTAAATTTATAAATTCAAACCCAATCAATAAACTTACATTTCCAAAATATGTAATAAACTTCCCATTCACTAAAATGCTGTGACTTAAAAGAAGAAAAATAATTATAAAAGCAATTATAACAACTCCAATACCAAGCGTTTTTATAAATTTTTCTCTTTCCTCCAATTTTTCTTTTTCCTCTTCTTTTATTTTTTGTTCTTCAACACGAAATTCAGCTAGTTTTGAAATCGTTGTTTGACGATTATTTATTTCTAGGAATTTTTCCTTCAATAGGATTGATTTATGAGCAAACTTATATGCATCTTCATAATTGTGGCTCTCCATGAAAATTTTACTGAGACTTGAGCAAAGTTGAATTTGTAAATCCAGATAATCATTATTATTTGCTATGACCAAGCCTTTTTCAGCATAAATTTTTGCCTGTTCAGTATTTCCAAATGCCAATAGGAAATTCGAATATTCACTATAAGCTGAACACATGTGCTTAAAATCATCCATTTTTTCATCAAACACTATGGCTTTTTGAAATAGCTTAGCTATCTCTGCTTCGGAAATATTCATATTTTTCCAAGACAAGACAGCTTCGTCTAAAAGAATAGACGATTGAATATAATTATCGTAGTACTTACCACTTTTAGGATTTGTATTAACTGACGCCGCTAACTTGATATAAAACCCTACTGAGTCTAACTTTTGATAAAATAGATTTGTTTGTGCAATATTCTCGTAAATAAAGGCCTTGGTTGCGTTATCAGTTATATTTATAATAATACTTTTCTTTGCATTATGTAACTGCCTTAGAGCTTCATCATAGTAGCCAATCTTTGTAAAATTGTAGGCAATATTATTATAAAGTTTAGCCAGGAATTTTTTTAAAGATTCATCCTTTCTTGCAATTTTTATAGCAGCGATATATTTTTCGATTGCATAAGCATGTTCATTTCTAAGATAATAATAATTCCCATAGTATCTTAGCCCTAATATCTTTAATGTATCATTCGATGTAGCTTCAGCATAATCCAATAGTTTTTTAACTGATATCTTAAGCGTTTCCGATTTCCCCAATTGATAAGCATTTTTTACTTCATCAAGTAATATCTTCTCTTTGGAAGAATGAGAGGCATGACAAGTAATAGAGAATAAACAGATAAACAAAAAAAAGGCGACTTGTTTCATTTGTAGTTTTATTAATAATGAATATATTAAATATGTATTTTAAGCTTTGGATAATTGCGCCCAATAACCTAAACAGATATAACGAACTGAATAATGAAAACAAAAAAATTCACGTACTTACTATTCAATAAAATACTCGACCCTTCTTCATCTTAACTACTCAAAATATCTATCGTAAATTAAAACAAAACAATTTCCATTATTAAAAAGCCCTGTAGACTGCATTGCTATTTGGTCGCGTACGACAAACTATGAACGAAGAAGATAATACACTTTTAACAAAAAATTGCGTAAATCAACTTGTCAGCCTTTGCGAATATTTTTATAGCCTAAAAAGTTATCGCTACTTATAAATGACCGGTGTGCGTTTAATCAGCAATCGTTTCTATATATTAGATCCGAATGCAATATAACAACCTATTCTTAAACATCCTATACGTATAAATACCTGTTTTTCAAAAAATTGCATCATCTCTACCTTTATAAAAAATCTACCCAATTACTACACATTCCCCTATAAGAGAACCGGCGCAAGTTTGGGAAAAACTGCCTGATAGTCATCCAAGGTGTCCGCTCCATTCGCTGCGCTCGCTTGTTGGTGTTGACTTTCAGCCTGAGTTTTTTGCTCGTTGTTCCCTCCTTCCTCTGCGGTGGAGGGCATTAACAAAATGGAGTAATCATGAAAAATTCAAATTTTACAAAAGCAAATCTGGCACAATTTACAGGAACGGAAAAGCTATTTTAAGTACTCAACAGATAAGGGAAATTAAATCTATTTTAAAACAAACTCCCTTTTGTCCCATCAAACAACCACCAATCAAAAAAATCATCTACCCCAAGTTCCTCTAAAGACTTGAATAAAAAATAAGACTTGGCCGATGCAAAGCGTTTGTCTTCTGACAGCCTTTTCATGGCCAGGTTTTTATAGTTATCGAACTCAAAAACACAAAGCACGCGCGAGCCATAATTTAGTCCAAACTGTTTACTCGGCTGTCCATTATTCAGTGCCTGTAAATGAGCGAACAGCGAATTATGCACGCGGTTTGTATCATTGCCATTATACATTTCTATCGCATACAACTCCTCTCTCCGGGGTGCACTTAAAAGGCACAATGCATCTGCAATTAAATAATTTTTATCGCTGATAAGGATTGCCGATTCTGCCCTATATCCCTTTTCCCTTCCTGAAGACAATTTGTCAAAATATGTTTGGAAAAAGAGAATATCCATGTCACTTGCCATTGCCCAGCGATTAAAGGCGATGTGGACATCTATGGTATGAATCCTATGGAAATAATCCTGCTGAAACAGCCCATTTTTTCCTTTCGGGTATCTTACATAATACCTTTCCCCATAGAGTTCTTGCAACAACAAGGCGCCATGCGCGGTCAGGTAATGCACGCTTTCGAGTTTACCAAGTTTTGGATGTACGCCAAAAGCAATCGACCCGATAAGTGGCTTGAAAGAATTTCTGAGTAGCCCCAATTGCTTGTTTATGTTCGCCCTGTCGGTCATCACTTTCAGGTCGAGTAGCTGCCCTGTGGTCAGGAATTTGAAGGTTGCCAATGCAACAAGGATTTTTTCTTGCGCAACAGTAATGCGCTCGAAGGTAGCGTTGGAGTTCATTTTTATTTTTGTTTAGGTTTAAATATTTTTTGATTACAGTTCGAATTTCGGGGTGAAATCCCCTGGTTGATTTTTGACCGGATTGCTGTCATTTACTACAGATTTATAGGTTTCTTCCGGACTCGCAATTTCATTTGACCTGTAAATCCCACTTTTTAGCAGACAAAACTCTTTTATTGATTTTACTTCTTTTGGCAACGCAAAATAAAGGTTGGGATATTTTAGCAGGAAATCAGGGCTCTTTATCTTAATTGCCGGATGGTGGTCATACTTTAAATAGAAATGATATGGCGGCAGGTTTTGCAGGTCTGAATATGAAACCCCAATATCCGGAGCCTGCGACTTTAATGCAGGGAGCCCGTTAATCCCGACAAGTTTTACGGCAGTATTATTGAGTACCATATCTTTCAGCGATGACGGAAGCTGGCCTATTGACTGCGTTCCCACAATAAGATGCAAACTATATTTTCTTGCCTCTGAAAACACGGTTTCCATGCTTGATGATGCCAGGTTATGGAATTCATCCACGAACAGGTAGCAGGGCTTCCTGTTGTCCTCGCCTTCAAAAGCCCTCTGGAGCGCTATGCTTAAAAGCGTAGCAGAAATAAACCTTCCCAGTGCCCTTGATGTATCCTCTCCTAATTTACCCTTTGATAGATTAAACAGAATCACTTTCCCTTGCTGCATGCCCTTTTTTAGATCGATACTACTCTGTCCGTTCATCATCTGATAGAAGCAGTAGTTGTTCATCAGGTGTTGAAGCCTTGTATAGATGGCAAGCTTGGTGACGGCATATTTTTTATTCGGGAATGCCTGGCTAAAGAAAGAGCGAAAAACGGGATTTGAAGATTGCATACCCAGATCCACCCACTTGCCGTTTACAGTATCATCCATGAATTCCTGCAAATCCATGAGTCCGCATCTCCCTCTTTGGAACATTACTGATAAACAAGGCTTCAGTAAGGTTTCCATCTGAAGACTCATGCCGGTTTCCGGCATCAGCTCGGCGAATGCCTTTGCCCACTGCTGTGATAAAAGGTCAACAAGGATTGGGTCGTTTACCTTTTCCCAGAAAGGATTCAGACATGGTGTGCTTGCGCCGTCTAGTTGCGGGTCGATATACCACAAGCGTTCAGATTTTTTAAGATTCAGGCGAAGGGAAAGCAGTTGCGCCGAGATATCGCCGTGTGGGTCAAGCAGGACAAGGCTTGCCTGTTGTCTTACATGTGTACTTTGCTGCAACTGGTAAAACAGCGATTGCATGAATTGTGTCTTGCCCGAGCCTGTCCTTCCTGTAATGAGCAGGTGCCTGTTTAGCGCAGAGAGAGGGACAGGCAAGGGCTTTGGGCTAAAAAAGAATCCTGAAGCGTGAGCAAGACATCTTTGTAGTAATTCCAGATAGTTTTTTTCATGGTCGGTATTGGTATTGAGTAAAGATTTCATGGAAGATTTTTTAAGCAGTCCGTAGTACTGCATTGCAAATTCGGAAAGTCCCTTATCCACATTTTTATTTCCACCGGTAAGGGTCACGAACTCCCCGAAGGTCAGGAACCGCTTTTTTAGTACGGTTAAGAATCCGGGAGAATCCTGCCGCAATTTTAATAACTCCTTGTCGGTTTTCTCTGTATGCTTGCCGATAATGGATTCCCTTGCACCGGCAAGATCTGCCATAATGTAGTCCCCTGCCCAAAAGAATTCCATTGACGAAATCTTCCAAAGGCGGCTGTTTTTGTTCCAGTTAAGAATTGTTTCCATAAGTAAAGTTTTTTTGAATTGATGCTGTCAAGGCAGCTGTTGAATATTGATTGGCTTACCCGATAGCAAGTCCATTCAGCAGAAAGTAATCCCGAAATTTTACAATGTCAAGCAGGCAGCCAAAACCCTTTTAAATACGTTTTTGAAAACCTTTATGGCGACCCATTAAGACTTCCCGCCAGACCCCGAAAGTACAAGTAGAAAGCCTTAAATCCTATGCCAGAAGAGCTTGTAAAGCTCTTTTTAATCCCTTCAATCAAAGGCAAGAACAAATTAAGACCGTCAATCCAAAAAAAAGAAAAGGACTTGCACTGCTAAATAAGTTCCATAAAAAAAAGACGTCGACAAAAAGAGCTTTACATCTTAAAAGCCTTACAGGGGTAATAAAAAATCAAAAGTAAGAGCGAAGAAAAAACAAGTAAAAAGAAAAAATTAATCAGTAAAAAAGTAAAAAATGAAAGAACCGTTAGTAAACAAGAAAGTAAAATTAGACCTGGTGGGTGTCAATGGTAATGCATATGCCGTAATGGGCGCATTTAAAAAGCAAGCCAGAAAAGAAGACTGGACTGACAAGGAAATCGATCTTGTCTTAGAGAAAGCGATGAGTAGTGATTATGATCATCTTCTAGCTACCATCGTACAATACTGTGAGTAAAGATAGAAAAAAGAAAATTCAACAACAAAAAACAAAAACACAAATGAAAGCAAAAAGACGTTTTGTAATCCAGTATTTTTTAAGGACACTGCAACTAAGGATGCAACTCGGAAAAAATCCTGAAGAAATTAATCCCGTATTTCTTAAGATTTACGATAAGCAAGAATTGAAAGGAATCGTGAAATGGATCTTCAATAAGAAAATCCCTGAAGGGATGGACCTAGATAAGATGGATGAGGAAGAACTGTTGGAAACAATCTCCGATGAACAATACATCCTGGGTTATCTTTTGTCCCAACTTGAGGAGGAATTGCAGGGTTCTTCGATAATCACCCAAGAGAGCGTATGGGCAACCCTTGAGCAATTAGGGTTGCAGACGCATTACCTAGCCAGAAAAGCTGTAGCGCAATGGGAAGCGTATGACCACGCCAACTACCGCGCGCTCTGTGCTAAAGCAGGGAAATTTCTCCCGCTTTATGGAATATACGATTCCGGTGTTGAAAAGCAGGACAAGTACCTCACCATTCCCGGCAGAATATATGATACCGAGTGTGAGGCCCAGGAAGCACTATCCAAATTCTTTACCGAAGGCGGGCAGTTCCATGACGGTGATTTGAAGATTATGAGATTATAATCAGTAAATCAATACTATGGAAAGCCAAGCAATGCAGCACCACAACTCGTTGCAGAAAGCCATCGATATTGCCATGTGGATGAACTTTAAGTACCGCACCCAAAAAAGAAGTTATGCGGTCATGCAGGATAAAAAATCCAAACAATATTATGTTGTGCAACAGCAAGGCAAAAAAAAGACGCTCAATCCTCTACCCACTGATTACTCGGGGATGAGTTACCAGCAAATACAGGATATTCGTTCCGAGCTTGACCCGCTCCACCACTGGGAAGAAATCATGGGAATGGTCTCTAGCGTTCACGGTGAATTATTACGGTTTATCCTCTCACATAATATCCCGCTGGAGAGAATCATCCGTTATGAACTAGCTGCAAGAGGACATGACGAGAATCACAATTGGGTCGGATATGATAATGCAAAAGATATCTGGCTGAAATAAAAACCCTAAATAAAAGAAAATGAAAACAAAAAAAGGATTTGTAATTGAATACTACCTCAGGGCATTGCACCTTAGGTCACTCTCTGAGAAGGAACCCGAACATTTAAATCCGATATTTCTCAAGGCCTATAATAACGCAGAGCTGAGATCTATGGTAAAATTCATGTCCGGCAAGGAATCACCTGGCGGGCTGGATTTAGGTACTGTAGATGAGGATAAAATGTTGGATACCATTAAGGAAGAACACCCTGGACTTAGCAATACGCTCTCAGAACTCGCAGACGGATTCGAGCAATACAACAACATCACCGATGAAAAGATTTTTGCAACATTCGCCAATTTGGAAATGGGAAACCATTACCTGCAAACAAAACCGCTGGTTGACTGGGACGATGATGACAGGAATATCTATTGGGAATTGTCAGAGAAAGCCGGGGATTTCGTGCCTCTTTATGCCATATACAGCGCGTATCTGCACGAGCGGGATAAATTCGTTGCACTTAAGGTTGCAGATGATAACACCCAGATCGAAACACCCGAAAAACTCCCTAATCTGCACATAGATGTGAACCTGGTACAAATCTACGTCGTCCAACTTGCCGATGATAATGGCAATTTTGTCTGGGCGTATGGAAATCCGAAGCCATACTATTACACAAAGGAAGAAGCTGAGAAAGTCCATGCAGACCTGATCGAAAAAAATGACGATATAACGAATGAAAATTCCAGGGTAAAGGAATTCTGGAAAGTGGAATTGAAATTAAAACAATAATAACGTAAAACCTTAAAAAAATGAAAGACAACAGACCTGCGCTGATGAGAATGTTCTCAGCCATCCTAAAGGAAAGGGCGAAAGCCGAACCAACTGAAACAAAAATAAGCCCTGAGATGCTGAAACACTTCTCTCGCAAGGATCTTATTGAAATGATTACTAAGATCTATCAGGGCAAACTGCCTGATGAACTCAATAAGGTGGAAACCGAAAATGAAAGACTGATGGAACTTATAGGAGATGATCTTTTTATTATTTCCTATATGACCGAGAAGTGGTGCAAAGAAGCTGTATTAACGGCACCAGACACTACTGCAAAAACTCCACCTGTGTCATCGGCGGCTGCGCCTGCAACCGATAAAAAGGAGGCTCCCGAGAACAAGCAAGATAAAAAGAACTAAGTATCTGTTTTGACTGCCAATAGTCCGGGAATGCCCGGACTATTTTTTAAACAAAAATTTTTATTGCCTGACAAAAACAAAAATGAAACCACAACTAAAGACTCCCATCAGCTATTACTGATGAAAGCAGCTAATGTTAAAGCATATACTGCCATTGATTCCTGAACATAAGATCTATATCGAACCTTACTTTTGATGAGGCGCACTGTTCCGGGCAAAACAGCAGGCGCAGTGCGAGGTGATTAATGACGTGAACATGAACGTTGTTAATTTCTATGAAGTACTGAAAACCCAATATGAAGCCCTGCACCATAAAATAATACAGACGTTACTCAGTAGGGAAACCTATAAGAAAGCGCTCCTCATCTATGAAAGCCCCCGATTATTTGCCGAATCCCCTGTTACAAGGGCTTGGGCATTTTACATCGTCGCCAACCAGTGATTTGCGAACAAGATTTGAAGCCGAGGTTACGACAAATCAAACAAGACTGCTACTTC
Organism: Flavobacterium sp.; assembly: GCA_029946065.1. Taxonomy (GTDB): domain Bacteria; phylum Bacteroidota; class Bacteroidia; order Flavobacteriales; family Flavobacteriaceae; genus Flavobacterium. The sequence goes on along the minus strand of JAQSDU010000017.1, from coordinate 29,019 downwards.
CTTTCAAAATAAAATAGAAAATTTTCAAAAGGTAATGTCAGACCGTCTGCGCCATACGCAGATCGAGCAGAACCAGGCGCACAGGGTAATCGAAAGCCGCGATCATGAAACCGCCTTCATCTATGCAGACCCTCCATACATCAACAGTAATCAGGGCCATTACGGGTGATATACAGAAGTGCATTTCGTGCGCGATTTGAACGTACTGGCAGGTATAAAAGGAAAGTTCCTGCTCAGCAATTATCCGTCTGAAATCCTTGCAGGCTTTATTAAAAGACATAATCGGTATACGAAGACTTTCGATAAGCCACTCACGGCAGGCAACAGGCTGAAGGCGGGACAAGGCAAGAGAAAAAAAGAAATACTGGTTGCCAATTATCCTATTTAAAAAGTTGATTATCAATAATAATTGCTATAACTATTCCTAATTACTAAAAAAATGAAACAAAACAAAAAGCAATACCCTGATGTCAAACCTTTACAGGAATGAGAACAAAAAACCATATCCAAAATTAAACCGAGAGTTAAGCAAAGGGCATTTAAAAATGAAGAATTATCCATTGATAAAATAAAAAAAGACCATGAGAGATTTAAATTATCACCGAACTTTAGCAAAAGGTTACCCTAAGCAGAACGTACTGAAAGCCTTCGGAACCTTCGTTTGAGGCGGAGGTTCTACCATGGGCTATAAACTGGCAGGGTTCAATCATTTATGAGGGGTAGAGATAGATAAGAGGATGGCAGATCTCTACAAGAGAAATCATAATCCAAAGTATTTTTACCATCAGGACATCAGGGAATTTAATGATAGGAACGATTTGCCGGATGAGCTTTATGATTTAGACATTCTGGACGGCTCCCCTCCGTGCAGTGCCTTTTCCATGTCAGGAAATCGTGAGGCAGACCGAGGAAAGGAAAAAGTATTTAAGGAATGACAGAAAAAGCAAATACTCGACGAGCTGGTATTTATGTACTGTGATAGCGTTGCCAAGATGCAACCTAAAACGACTATAATGGAAAATGTTCCAGGGCTTTTGGCATGAAGGGCTAAACAATATGCCATAGATGTTTATCAAAGATTAAACAAGATCGGTTACCAGGTACAAATTTTCAGGCTTAATGCTGCTACGATGGGAGTTCCTCAAGCTCGTGAGCGCATCTTTTTCATCTCAAGGAGAAAGGATCTTAATCTTCCTAAACTAGTGCTGGACTTTAACGAGCCGCCCATTTATTTTGGAGAAATCGTCCATAGAAATAGCACTTCGCACAAACCCCTGCGAAAATCCATAACACTCAGGCGGCCATATGTTGAATATGGTGACCAGAGCTTAAGATTTGCCGATGCCAAATACAGAAACCTCAAAACGTTCAATGCATTTTTCAGCACTTATATTATCTACGACAATATTGTTGCCCCAACCCTTACCGCAGGCGGAGCTTGTATTTATTACAACGAAGCCCGTAACCTGAATGATACCGAATACATCCGTATGAGTAGTTTTCCTTCGGATTTTGACTTTTGATCTGCATCTGTCCGCTATGTCTGCGGGATGAGCGTGCCTCCCCTTATGACGGCAAGAATAGCCAATGAAATCAGCAAACAACGATTTGGCTTGTAATCACATTTGGAAAGACGTTCAAAACTTAACAAGGCAAAGTAATATTCATTACCAATCAACCGATTCGATGTTTTAGAAAATAAAAACAAAAGATGAAAAATAAAATGACCGCTCCTCTGGCTTTCAACTGATGAAAACAGAAACTGGCCAGCCAGATAGTAGCTATGATACCGTCTCATGATTTATACTGCGAGCCTTTCTGCGGTAGCGCATCAGTTTTCTTTAAAAAGGAGCCATCAAGGATCGAGGTGCTGAATGATACCAATGCACATTTAGTTACCTTCTTTGAAGTGGTACAGTCCGATTTTGGAATGCTCAGGACTTTGGTTGAGAACACACCGTGCAGCAGAGAGCACTTCAATCATGCAAAGCGGGTGTTAAAATATCCTGATCATTTTGACAAAATTAAAAGAAGTTGGGCATTTCGGGTGGTGTGCAATTTGTCTTTTTGAGCTGCGATTTGAGGTTGATATAAATTTAGCAGGACAGACAATAAATCCGTGTTGAGTTTCCACAAGAAAAAAGATCGCCTTAGAAAGCATCTGGTAGATAGACTTAAAAATGTGGATTTTGAATGCAGGGACGCAATAAAAGTGATAAAGAGCAGAGATACTGAAAACACTTTTTTTTTCATTGATCCACCGGCATTCAATAATTCATCTAAGACAAGACACTCGGGATATACCCCTGAAGATTACATCGTGCTTTTGGATACCCTTGCAAAGATCAAATGAGAATTCCTGCTTGTAAACTACCCTTCCGATATACTGGAAGCCTACAGCAAGCGCAATGATTGGTTTTTTCATTATCCTGACAGAAAACGAACCCCAATAAATAAAACTGAAGTACTTGTTGCGAACTATCTGATTGATTAAAGATTTGGTTTTGAATCCCCGCTTGCATTACGTAAAAAAATGGATAAAATAGCCTCATATATTTATCCTTAATACATAGCGATGGACGACAAACTCAAGATTATACAATTGCTCATCGATACGGAAAGCCCTTCGGTTCTAAATAAAGTCAAGATGATGCTGCTTGAGAAATCGCCACTCGAGGGCGATGACCAATACGAAGTTCCCGAAGCAATCCGGGCTGAAATTGAGAAGAAGAGCCAGGACCATGTTGCAGGGAAAATCAAATGGAAATCGTGGAAAGAAGTAAAGAACATTTTAGCCAGAAAATACGGGCAATGAGTTACCGCATAGTATTGGATGATGAAGTCCAGGGCTGCATGGATGAAGCGATGCGCCGATATGCGCAAAAACAATCGTGATTGGAATGGAGATTTCACTCAGAGCTGGACCGTACTTTTTCTCAAATTGCGCATAGCCCCGAATCATTCCCAATGAAAAACCCGCCGTACAGACAAACGTTATTAAGGAAGTTCCCTTATCTTATCATCTATGAACTCGTAGAGGAAACAGTTTTCATCTATAAGGTCTTCAATACCCATCAGGATCCAGAAAAGAAATATTAATATCCCATCAAATCTTAAGACCGTCCGCTAACCCGGACGGTTTTTTTGTACTCCCCTGCCATAAGTAAAATATAGATCGGACGACCTTATTCAAGCCCAGACTATCCCGGAACAGGTAAGAGCTGGCTTTGCTCCATACTTTCGCATAACCCTCGATGAGCCCCGACACTCCCCTGTTCCGGGACAGAATGTCCTATTGCGGACTAAGTCCGACCATGAATTCGTTCATCCGTCCCATCGTGCACCTAAGTCCTGCCAGGACAATCCTATTACAAAAAAAATCCCTTGAAAAACGGCATCATATCGTTATAATGGAAACAGTCGGATGCTCCCCTGCAAGGACACCGACCAGCCCGGAACACCTCCAAGACCGACCCAGAATGTCACCGGACAAGCCTTGACTAGCCCAGACCAGGGTATGGACAGACCTGTAACAGGGTATTTCCGAACTTTCCCGATTAGCCAGCTTAACCGGGTTTTGAAAGGTGTGATAACCATTGGTTAGCATTTAATTCTTTACGATACAGGACATGCATATTTTAAGGACAGACGCCGAAAGGATGCTTGGCATAAGTGCCTCGACGTTTTATGTATGGGTCAATAGGTTTGATGTCAAGCTTATTACAAAAACCGACAGGAAGTGAAAGAGCAGTTACATTGATTCGGAAGACCTGCAGAGGATGGCAACTGAAATGGGAAGGACATTAGAGAAGGAAACCCATAATGAGCCCGCGTCACAGCTTGAAAAAGAAAGCGACAAAAACGGGGCGGCGGGGGAGTCGGAAAAACAGGAAAATTTTATGCTCCAGCTTAAGATAAAAGAAAAGGAAGAAGCCCTGAAAGCCAGTTACGAAGTGATAAATGTCTATAAGGAGCAGAACCAGAAAATGCAGTTACAACGAAATGAGGCGCAATGACAATTCCAAGGAATGTATGCAAACCTTCTTAGAGCATCCACAAAGGCAACTGCATTCATGATAATATGCATAGCGCTTGCATTAATATTGGCGCTGTTTGTTGGCTTGGTAATGCTTTGAAAGCTGCAATTTTAACCACGGAAGGGGAGCGTCTATGACTGTCCGGGTAAGACCGAGCCGGAACTGCCTTGCCCCGAAAGTGTAGCCGGTAACAGGTTATTGAACGGCAATATTGATATTTATCGGCAATAGAAAGCCAAAAAGGGGAAAGAAACCTAAAACAAAACAACAATATATTCTTGTAATTGTTTCCTATTAAGATGTTACCTTATTGAATGATTATAAAGTTTATAGGTATCGAATATGATGGTGAAAAGCCACCTCACAAGTGTTTAGGTATCACAATCGGGAAAAGCGGCTACAGATTCAGGGCGAAAAACTACAGATTTAGGTCGCAAGGGCTACATATCCGGACACAAAAACTACCAAAATAGGGTTTTACGGCTACAATAACAGGGGAGTATGCAATTATACCAAATCCGGGGAATTGCCCTTGCACTATAACAGCAAAAAATTACAGTAGCCCCAAGTAGTAGCCGTAACATTTATATTTTACTGACCAAGGATGAATGCAAACCATCTCAAGGTAAAAAAATCACATGATCTTGTAACTGCCAGGCATTCGTTTTCACTTATGGAAATGAGGCTTTTCACTCTTATCGTAAGCCATGTCGATGACAGAGACGAGGATTTCAGGATTTATAAAATTCCTATCAAGGATATCATAAATACATTCGAGCTAAAATCCAAGACGATATATGCCGAGATCAGCCAGCTCACGACAAGCATGCTAAAGAAAATTATTGTCATTCCTCTAAAGGAAGACAACCAAGACAAGGAATTAAAGACGGCACTGGTAAGCTCGTTTGTATATAATGTTGATTGAAGGGGAGTACTAGAGGTCAGTTTCCATCCAAGAATGAAACCCTATCTTTTGCAACTCAAAAATAAGTTCCTTCTGTATGATTTGAAAAACATCCTGAAGATCAGTTCATGAAACTCGATAAGAATGTACGAACTTTTGAAATCCTATGAAGGCATCGGCAAGAGGATTTTTGATATTGAGGAACTCAAACAGATTTTAGGAGTGGATGATAAATATACCAAATATGCTAATTTCAAAAAGCGCATCCTTTTAAAAGCGCAGGAAGACCTTTCGCTGCATACTGATATATGTTTCACTTTTGAGGAATTATCTGAAGGCAGCAGACGTGTTGAGAAAATTGCTTTCTACATCAAAAAAAATACTCCAAACGAAAAAACAAAACCACAAGCTAGGCAGGAGCCAAAAAATCATACAGACAGCACTGCTGAGGATTTATGGCTAGATGAGATCAGGTCTTTCGGGGTATTGGAAGAAGTATTACAATCCCAAATCATCGGGCAATACGACGAAAAATTTATCCTTGAAACCTTGAAATATTGCAAGGCTTATTTTAAGGCAACGCTGGTAACTAATAAAGCGGGTTTTTTCCTTCAAGCATTACAGAAGTGATTTTATAAAGAACAAATACAGGTAGAGGAGTCAAAGAAGCAGAAACAACATCAGAATCACGAAGAACAAGAAGCCAAAAAAGTTGAAGATGAGCATAAGAGGATTGAAGAAGAAAAGCTAATCTTAAAGCTAAGAGAGCAGTACATGACTCCCGAATTTATCGAATGAGTACTTTTAGAGTACGAATGAAATTTTATGCATTCGATAATGGAGAAAGACCGAAAGGAAGGAAAGATTAATAAGTATCTTCAAGGCTTTGTTGACAGGAAATTGAAAATACAATACGGAGATTAGATATGGATTCGCTATTTGAATCAGGGTGTTTCACCAACGATTTTCTGCTGTTCACAAAATAATTTTAAAAACAGGTATAAATACATAATGTTTTTCGGAATAATTTCTGCATTTTTACGTTAGTTCTATTTAAGAAAATATTACAAGTATAATTCTTACATACGCTGACTTGATTTTGAATTAAAAACTCTCTTTATGAAAAAGCACTGCTTATTGGTAATTTACCTTTTTTTCGGATTCACTTCGTTCGCCCAAGACATCCAGTGGGAAAAATCCTATGGCGGCCGACAGGCTGAATATCTTTTCGATGTGCAGCCAACAGCGGATTACGGCTTCGTTTTAGCAGGGAGTTCCCTTTCATTGAAAAGTGGGAATAAAACAGAAGCTGCCAACGGCGACTTAGATTATTGGATTTGGAAGATGGATGAAAACGGCTCGGAAGACTGGCAGAAAAGCTTTGGCGGTAGCGGCTCGGATTTACTGGTCAGTATCAAAAACACCAATGATGGTGGTTTCATTCTCGGCGGTACTTCCAATTCCTCGAAAGGATTCAACAAGGCAGATGATGCTTTCGGCGGAAATGATTATTGGATCATAAAACTCAATGCTAAAGGATCGGAAGAATGGCAAAAAACTTTTGGCGGTAGCGGGCAGGACGATCTTGTTAGCATTTACCAAACCAGAGATGGCGGTTATATTATTGGAGGAACTTCCGCATCAAATAATAACGGTAGCAAAACCTCGAAAAGCAGCGGTAATATGGATTATTGGGTCATCAAAATCGACACAAACGGTAAAGAAGAATGGCAAAAATCTTTTGGAGGAAAATATGCCGATATGCTCAAAACAATTGCTCCTACAACCGACGGCGGTTATATCTTAGGTGGTTATTCTAACTCTCCCGAATCAGTAGAAAAAGCAAACGGTAATTACGGTTCAGGTAGTGATTTTTGGATATTGAAGCTTGATGACAAAGGCGATGTACAATGGCAACAGACATTGGGCGGCGATAAAGACGACCAGCTTTTTGCCATACAACAGACTTATGACAAAGGCTATATCATTGGCGGAAACTCCAATTCAGGTGCTACGGGAAACAAAAGCAAAACCAACCGCAGCGGAACTGATTTTTGGGTGATAAAATTACACCAAGACGGACAGATGGATTGGCAGGAAACCTACGACTTTGGAAAGGTAGATATTTTGACATCTCTCGTAGAAAATGAGGATCATAGTTTTTTAATCGGCGGGTATGCCCCAAGCGAAGGCAAAGGCGATGAAGGCACCAATGATTACATCGCCGTTAAGATTTCTGAAAAAGGCGAAAAGCTTTGGGACAGGACTGTTGGCAGTGATGGTGTGGACATACTGCGTAAAGTAATTGAGACTCGCGATGGTGGCTATTTGATGGCGGGAACGAGTAACCCAACCCCTCTTACCTCCAAAGGAACAAGAAAGGGAAATGGGAATTTCAATAACAATATAAAAAATGAAAATATAGCGGCGGCGGATCAATTGAATCAAGCAATGGATAAAACCGTTGGTGATGCGACAACAAAAGCTAATGACTATTATAAAGAGCAAACGAATGCTGCTAGCGATGGTATTAATAAAGCGGTTGGACAGGATAAGGACAGTCCGGTAAAGATGGGAATTGGTGCTCCGGGGGATGCTTTTAAGTCAGGCAATACAGGCGAAAACACACTGGACAAATTGGGTGGTGCGATGGCGCAATCGGGACCTAAACCGGGACTTTCTGCATCTCGTGATAAGAAAACCAATTTGGGGAATAATGATTTTTGGGTGGTAAAGCTTAAAGATAAAGACAAGAAAATTAAAGAGCCTAAGAAAATTGAGGCTTTCCCGAACCCAACGCAGCAGTTTACGAATGTGGTAGTGGGGTTTGATTATACGAAAGGAAATATCTCTGTTTATGATTTATCAGGCAGGCAATTGCAGGATTATAAGGTAAGTGAGCGGACAATTCCGGTGGATTTGGGGAATTATCCTGAAGGAATTTATATTGTGAAGGTGGCGACGGATATGGGAGAAGTTAGTTTGAAAGTTATTAAAGGGATTAGTAAAAAATAAAAAATATAAATATGAAGTTAAGATGTTATTTAACACTTTTATTATTGTCAAGTATTAATGCTTTTTCCCAATTGTCGGGATTACCGGATGGAAAAACGAACGAACTTCCAACTGTCATACCTCCTTCGCCAACTGTTGCGGGTCTTATGAAGTTTGAGGAGATACCTGTAAGCAATTATACAGGTGTGCCCGATATAAATATTCCCATCTTTAGTATTCCTACACATTCCAAAGATATACAAGTAGCAGTTTCATTAAATTATCATCCTGCAAGTATTGTGGCGGATGAAGAAGCTTCCTTTACTGGTCTAGGTTGGAGTTTATTTGCTGGTGGTACTATATCGAGAACAGTAAGGGATATTCCTGATGAATCTCTTGTTTATGGGAAACATATGGGAATTCATAATTATGATATTAAAAATTACGATAACATTGCCAACCCTTACGATTTTTACGGACTTATGTCAATGTTTGGGGAGTATGACAATTTTCCCTATCCTTACGATTTTTACCAACTTATGCCAACGCTTGGTCTTGATGAAGCCACAGATGGTCAAATAAAATCACTTTCAAGATTTCTTTATGATACTTATCAAAATGGTATTTATGATACTCAGCACGATTTATATCAGTTTGAATTTATGGGTCATAGTGGAAGGTTCTATATTACTAAAAAAAATGGCGATTATCAAGTAGTGAAACTTGACAACGATAATTCCTTGGAGATTATATACGACAATACAACTAAAGCATTCACTATTTACGACGAGAAAGGATACAGGTATATTTTTGATGTTTTAGAGGAAACAGAAAGTAAAACGATGTCGTATGTAACATATATCAATAATGTTCAAACTGTTCCTGCAGAAGGATGGACACCTATCTATAAAAGCGCTTTTCATTTATCTAAAATTATTGACAGTAATAATATTGTTTTAGCAGAATTTCAATATCAGTCTAACTATGGCACTATAGAAACGAGAAGTTTAGGAAGTAAAACAATAAATTATTTTGTAGGAACTCAATGGGGTACTGTTTCAAATTACATGTCGGCGATGTGTGGACATCAAGATATGCTATTGCCAATGAATAGTGTATGTGTCAATACGATTATAAACAGCACTCAAAAACTTTCACATATCCTAGTTACAGATCAAGCAAAAATTGATTTTATACTTGAAAATGATAGGGAAGACACTAATAATGAAGGCAAAAGCAGGCTTAAGCAAATTGTTTTAAGAAATTGGGCTGGGGATGCTATAAAAAAAGTCGATTTCGTTCATACTTATTCAGAAATAAAAGAAAAGAATAGGATGATGCTTTCGGAAGTGCATTTTGGCAATTATGTTAATGCCGAGACGGAGTCTTATGAACTTTCTTATGCTCCAAAACCATATGTTGATGGGGCATATCCATATGTAGACCAGGATTATTGGGGCTATTATAACAAGCGACCATCACTTTATGACGCACGAAGGTTTAGAGATACTGATAGAGAAATGTGTAAAACTGATGTACTTCAAAAAATGAAACTTCCTAGTGGTGGCGCAATAGTTTTAAATTTTGAATCTAATACTTATTCCTATAAAGGAGATGAAGCCATCGAAAATTTTGATGCAAACATTGAAAATTGGACATCATTACCGGTAATTCATGTGCCGGACTTTGAGTCGAAACCCTTTCCGACTGAAACAACCAACTCATCTCCAGGAAACAGATACACTATACAACCCGCAAATTATACACGCTATGCCAATTTTTACGGTACAACATCGTCCTATGTAGATGGAAACCAAACAATAACTGGCTTGTTGTATCTATATGACGGAAATACATTGGTAAGTGCTCTCGCATGTCCTGAATCAAATCCCGACTGTTCCATTTTTTTGACACTTGAAGCTAATAAAGAGTACACGGTTAGATTTGAGTGGTTTAATTCTGAAGTTATAGGTACTGCTACGCTGGACATTGAGTACCGTTTAAAGAACACACCGGTACATGAATATCTTTTCGGAGGAGGACTACGCGTCAAAAACATCGGATATTTTACAAATGGAGATGTGCCGCAGAATTATTATGATAGCATAATCCCTTCTGAGTATTTGCCAGCAAAACAAAAAGATTATGATTATAGTTTTTTTGATAATCCTTTAAGAAGTAGCGGTTCACTGGTATTTCCATTGCCAGTTTATGAATATCCTTTAGCCAGACATTATTACATTGAAGGTGGTTCATTTTCTGGTTCCCCATTACCAATTTACTGCGAATTTGATTATAATTACCGTGTGGTTTCAAACCAAAATAACCTGCAAATGTCTAAAACTAAAGGTGCTGACGTTGGATATGCAAATGTTACTGTTTCCGAATCTGGGAATGGCAAATCAAAGTATAAATATACTTCTCCTATCGATTTTCCTGAACATGTACCACAAAGTTATCCTTTTGCGCCGTCACTTAATAAAGATTATAACAGAGGATTATTGAAAACGGAACAATATTTCCGGCAAAACGGGGATACATTAAAATCAGTTAGTCATGATTATGAAATAGATGAGCAGAAAGTTGTTACCGGCGTGAAGGTTTTTGCGCCTGATAATTGTCGGTATGATTGGAAATATAGTATTAATAACCGTTATGTACATGATCTTTACTACGGCAAAAAATGGAATTTTGAACACGGTATTTCAACAGACGGCCACTGGTTATGTGATGAATATCCTTACGAATACATTAAATACGGTTTCTTATATGATACGTTCGGTTGGTCAAAATTAACTCATACGTTAACTAAAGATTATTTTTATGAAGGATCTCAACAAAGAACCGTAACCAACGATGAGAATTTTACTTATGATGATGATAATAAAAAAGTGCTTACACAAACAAGTAGTAATAGTTCCGGCGATATTTTAAGAATGGAGTATCAATATGCTGCATTAAATTCAAATCATTCTTCCGAGTTAACAAAATCTAGCTACTTTAAAAATGGTATTCCGATTAGTTCTTCTGAGACCTATTTTTTTCCAGAGTCGGGCAATTTAACTTATTTACCCAAAGGCATAATTACGGCAAAAGGCATACAAAATCCTGAAGATAGATTGCATTTTAATAAATATGATGCATTCAGTAACTTACTTGAAGTCCAACAAGAAGGAGGAACAAAAATATGTTATATCTGGGGATACAACAAAACCCAGCCCGTTGCCAAAATCGAAAATATCGCTTATTCTGCAATCCCAACCGGACTTATTACAGCAATTGAAAATGCCTCGTTGGTAACAGGTTCTGAATCAGCAATGCTTAGCGCCTTGACCAACCTTAGAAACAATGCTGCTCTTGCTGATTCTATGGTCACCACCTTTACCTACAAACCACTCATAGGTGTAAGCACCGTTACCGACCCAAAAGGCAATACAACCTATTACAACTACGATGCCTTTGGCAGGCTTAAAAACGTAAAAGACAAAGATGGCAACATCCTTTCAGAGAACGAGTACCACTACAAACCATAAGCACGCAACAAGATGAAAAAATTAATAAACCTATTATTGTTATTTCCTGTGCTTGTTGTTTCGCAAAGCATGGATCAAAACTACGTTAAAACCACAACCTATAAAGTGCCTACCACCAACGGAACAAGTATTGTTGGTGGCGGTACGGTTACCGATGCCGACAAAACCGTTACGATTAGCTATTTCGACGGGCTCGGCAGAAGCACCCAACAAATTGCTCACAGGCAATCAGGCACTGGCGGCGATATCATCACCCACATAGGCTATGATGGCTTTGGCAGACAGACAAAAGAATACTTGCCGTATGTAAGAACAACACCAAGTCTGGATTTTGATACCACTGCACCAGCAAATGTGATAAGCTATTACGGTTCTAACATCGATCCTGATTTCGTATTGACTAATTATCCTTTCAGCGAAAAGGAATTCGAGGCATCACCTCTTAATCGTGTACTAAAGCAAGCCGCACCCGGCGAGACTTGGCATCTTGGCAATGGCAAGGAAATCAAAATGGATTACCAAACCAATGTTGCTAACGAAGTAAGGTTTTATTCAACAACTGCAAGTTTTGTTGCTAATGACGAGGCTTATGGCACTACGCTCAGCAGTACCGGCTTCTACCCTGCCAATCAGCTTTACAAAACCATTACCAAAGACGAAAATTGGGTTTTAGCAACCCCTAAACTCAATACTACCGAAGAATTTAAAGACAAGGAAGGCAAGATAATTTTGAAGCGCACCTATGCATTAGATAAATTTGATAACCAACAAACTTTCGATACTTACTATGTTTACGACCAATACGGCAACCTGAGTTTTGTGCTGCCACCGAAAGCGGAAGCGACAAGTACAGTAGTTACCTTATCATCGGATGCTATGACCAATCTTTGTTATCAGTATAAATATGATTACCGCAACCGGTTGGTAGATAAAAAACTACCAGGCAAGCAATGGGAATATATCGTATATGACAAATTGGATCGTGTAGTAGCTACAGGTCCCGCCAAATCTCCCGTTGGCAATAGCATTATCGGTTGGCTTATTACTAAGTATGACGTATTTGGCAGGGTTGCCTATACCGGCTGGAGCGAATACGATATGTCAAGTATAGCTAATATTACTGCTTATCGAGGCGACTTTAGCAGCACAACAGATTTATTTGAAACCAAAGTGTCTAGTTACACGCTCGACGACTATCAACTCAAATATACAAATAATGTAATGCCAGATGCTAAATTCAAGCTACTGACCGTGAATTACTACGACAACTACGCTTTTGTTGGTGGCCCGACAAGCACGATGAACCTAAAAGGCATGCCAACAGGAAGTTGGACAAGGATATTGCAACCTACAGGCACCGTTGGAGAGACTTCGTTTACGGAATACGACACGCGTTACAGGCCAATATATACCAGCCAAGCGAATTATCTTGGGGGTCATACACGAGTGTCAACTACATTGGATTTTTCTGGCAAGACCTTATTTACTGTAGCCAAGCACAAAGGATATGGAAGTAGTGTTAATGAACTGCGTGTTAATGACAATTTTACCTATACCGAACAAGACAGATTGCTCACACACATAAATATTGTAGATGGCGGAACTCCGGAATTGCTCGCCTATAATGAGTATGACGAATTAGGACAACTAAAAAACAAACGTGTCGGAGGACAGGATTTGACAGGGGAAACCTATTACCAAAAAGTGGATTATACCTACAACATCAGAGGCTGGCTAAAGGGAATTAATGATGTAGATAACCTTGGGGAATCTCGCGACAAAACTGATCTTTTTGCCTTTAGAATCAACTATGATGATAACGACGATCAGAATGAAGTAGAAGATGCGAATGTCCCGAAACTATACAACGGCAACATATCAGAAACTTTCTGGCGTACTTCGAGTGATAATGTACTTCGGAAGTATGGTTACAAGTATGACGCTTTGAACAGGCTGCGCAGTTCGGTTTATCAAAAACCGGAAGGCAACAATATAGTACCGCATTCCTATGATGAAAGTATGGATTATGACAAGAACGGAAACATCATGCACATGTTCCGCACAGGCGAATATGATGACAACGACGGAATGAACATGCCTATTGACAGTATGGATTATAGTTATCCGACATTTTCAAACCGATTAATGAAAGTGACTGATTATACCAACAGCCCGGCAGGATTTAATGATGACAGCGACGGCACGAATGATACTGTTAATGATTATACCTATGACGTTAATGGCAATATGACTTCCGATCAGAACAAGGGAATCACGGGCATCACATACAACTATCTGAATCTCCCAGTGAAAATACAGTTTGGCAACCTAAAGAAAATTGAATACCTTTATGACGCAACGGGAAGAAAAGTGCAGAAAAAAGTAAGCATTAGCACGGCACCCATAGGTGGCACCACGACCGTTCATACAACGGATTATATAGATGGTTTTCAATATTATGATGAAGAATTGCAGTTTTTTCCAACGGCAGAAGGCTATGTGAAAAATACCGAAGACGATGGGCATCATTTTAATTATGTGTATAATTATACCGACCATCTAGGCAATATCAGATTAAGCTATGGTTATGACCCGCATGATGAGGAGTTGAAGATATTGGAAGAGAATAATTATTATCCTTTTGGACTCAAGCATAATAATTATAATGTGGACTATAAGGATTATGTAATATTGACGGGCACAATGCACATTGATGAACCGGATAATGGGAAGGAGAAGTATAAGTATAAGTACAATGGCAAGGAGCTCCAAGACGAGTTGGGGCTTAACTTGTACGACTATGGGGCGAGGAATTATGATGCGGCGATTGGCAGGTGGATAAATATTGACCCGATGGCAGAGCAAATGAGAAGTCATTCTCCTTATAACTATGCGTTTAATAATCCAGTCTTTTTTATTGACGCTGATGGGATGGTTCCAAGTGACCCAGTTAAACAGGTAACTTCATCAACGTCGGTCGGAAATGTCCATCCAGTTCAAGTTCGTTATACAAACCAATGTATGTTATGTGGCACTTCGGATAAGCATGTCACACCAACGTCGCATGTCTCTGGAACAGGTCGAAACGTTGAATATTCAAAAATGAAAGATGAAGAACAAGGTTTTTTGGTAAAAGTCGCTTTAGAAGGAGGCGCGCCAAGGTTTACTTATTCTGTAAGTTCAAAAGTAACATCAGTTACGTCACAATATTTTGACGGAGATGGTAATAAGGTAGATAATATTAAAGATGCTGCGACATTTTCTACAAGTACACAAACTACAACAACGACAATAGGATTAGGTTTGGGAATAGTGGACACCAAAGCTTCAGTTACAAAGACATCAAGCACATCAACCTATGATGTCACGAGGGAACCGAATTCAAAACTTGAAAGAGGGTATGAATTGGAAAATGGTAAAACAACAACTAGTAAACCAAGTTTATCTTCAGTAAATACAAGTAGCGTTGATTCAGCACTACAGAAAAATGCTAACAAAGCAGCAATGCAAAATTTTGCTGATGGTGCAAATGCAGTAATTGACCAACTTCAAAAAATTCCTGAGTCAATGGACAGAAATTTCCACGAATCACTTAAAAAATTATAAATATGGAAAAAAATAAAATAAAACAAATCATACTATTGACACTTATCATTTATTGCATTTTGTCAATTCTACGTTCTTCTGGGCTTCTATACCTTGCATATACAGATACATATTTTTATAATTTTGACTTTAATCCAAAATTATTGATGCAAAAATACCCTATATATAATAATACATATTATGTATTTCCATACTTAATGGGTGTTATAATTGCTATTGGATTAAGATGGATAATAAATACAAATTGGCTTTCATTACTCTTATCAATTTGTGCTGCTTTCATCTTATTTAGATTTATTGATTCCAACTTTATACGACCAATTTTTGTTGTTTTTGAAAATTCACGGGAAAATATTCTTGTTCATTTATTTACATTTTTTGTGATTTTGGGTATTTTAATATTCTTTAGTAAAGGCGTATTACAAAAGAAACAGCTTTAAATTATATATCGATACCAACAATTATTATAATTTAAACAAATATTATGAAAAAAATTCTAGCTATTAAACCGGTAATGTTCCAGATTTAGTGATGGTTTAAGGTAGTGTTCCAAAGTTAGTGATGGTATGATTTATATTGTTTAAAACATTAAAAATCAACAGATAGGGTAATGTTCCAGATTTAGTGATGGTCTAATATTCATCACTTAAAACACTAAAAATCAAGAAGAAAAATAATTTTAAGGCAAAAAGGCGAACTATATAGTCCGCCTTTTTACATTTGAAAAACTTCTTAAATCAGAAAAAATGGCTGTATATGGATCTAAGTGTTCCAGAATTAGTGATACCGGCTTTTGTACAAATTGTAAATCAAAGGCGATTGTAAAAAATGGTTTCACTCAAAACAAAAAACAACAATATTATTGTAAAAATTGCAATAAAAGATTCATCGATTATTACAGTTATAATGCATGCCGGCAAAATATTAACCAAAATATAGTGTTATTTACTAAAGAAGGACTCGGGATCAGAAGTACTGCCAGAATTTTAAAAATTTCACCAACTACTTTATTATCAAGGATCATTTCAATTGCTAAAATATCCAGCCACCTGCTATTCCTAAAGGCAAAATCTTTCAAGTAGATGAAATGAGGACTTATATCAGAGAGAAATCAAAACTCACCTGGATTGTCTATGCCTTGGAGCAAGAAACTAAGAATGTCGTGAGCTTCAATGTTGGAAGAAGGACTAATAAAACGCTAAATAAAGTAATTACAAGCCTAGAACTGTCAGACGCCAAAAAGATTGTTACTGATAAATTGAAGCACTACAGGTATTTAATCAAGAAAGAGATTCACAGTACAAAGCACAGAGGGATTAATCACATCGAGCGAAAGAATTTAAGCATTCGAACACATCTCAAAAGGTTGAATCGAAAGACGATTTGTTTTAGCAGGAGTTTGATTATTTTGAATGCTGTTTTGAGGATTTATTTTTGGGAGTAGGCTGATCTTATTTTACATGTGGAGAAGTTATAAAAATCCTGATAAGCTAGAATTCTGATTTAATAGTGAAATCACTATAAAAAACAGGTATTTTTACGTGTTTTCGTATGATAAATTAGTTGTTTATTTGCTTATAGTTCACTCATGTCCTAATCATTTTGCCATGTTAAAAATAGCTATAGTTGATGACCACCAATTAATTAGAAAGAGTCTTAAATTAATGATAAGCTCTTTTGATGGCATTGAAGTACTTTTTGAAGCAGAAAATGGGAAGGATTTATTACAGAATCTAGAAAACAATAATTTAGATGTAGTCCTACTCGATATCCATATGCCCAAAATGGATGGTTTTGAAACCTGCACAATTCTTCATCGTTTATATCCCTCACTAAAAATACTAGTACTTTCAGTGCTTGATGATAAGGAAAGTATTCAAAAAATTTTAGATTGTGGTGCTCATGGTTATCTTACCAAGAACGTTGACCCAGAGCAATTTCAAAAAGCTATATTCGATATTTATAAAAATGGATTCTATTTTGACACCCAAATAGGATCGGTATTGCATGAGATAATTATAGGGGATTATAAAAAGCCAAAACATAGAGACCCTCTTGAGGATATAACGCAAAGGGAATTGCAATTAATAAAATTAGTAGCAAGCGGCCTTTCTAACTCAATGATTGCCGAAAGGCTTTTCATTAATGTGCGGACTGTCGAAGCACATCGAAAGCGCATTATGGAAAAAATAGGGGCAAAAAATTTTACAAATGTTATACTGCAGGCCTTGAAATTTCATTATTTATCGATTGAGGATTTATAGTGTTTTTTAAATATTTAGACATCAAATTCATAAGATGATAGTGGGTAGTTTATCAAATGTGTTGTTTTCAAAAAATAAAAACATAAACTATTGTTTTCAGGAAAGAAAGGATATAAATTAATCACCTCATATGAATTTACGACTTCAAAACCGCAGAGAACCGAATAGTTGTCGTTAAACTCGATTCGAAAATTCGAATCCAAAATATCGAAACCTGACTGGTTCGATGTCCAGTAGAGGTCTATTTTTAAGCTAAAATTCAAAAAATCAAACATTTGCAGTTCGAGATTGAGTCAGTAGGGGGAGCTTTGGTGGAATAGAAATATGCAGCAATTGCAGCGGTTTGCTGGCTAAGCACGGCAGATCCTCAGCAAACAAAATACGCTACCGTTGCAGGAATTATGGGAAGACAAGAATTGAAAGCTACACTTACAAAGCTTATTAACAGGGTTTATATGAATTCCTAGTTTCAACTATCGTAAAAATACTTAATATGTTTTCGCTATTTACTATATAAGATTTAGTAAAACTACTGATTCTCAAGTTTTTATAATTGTATAATTTAATTCAATCAATGAAGTGAAATGAAAAAAACCTTACCATTATTACTTGTCTATCTTTTAACTGGCTGTATTTCCTTTAATATGGGGCGTTTAAGGCCTCCATTAATTTCAAATTCTGCTGAAATTATTACAGGGATAGGCTCTGCTTTGCAAAAACATAAGGCCCAATCAATGCTAAATCATTCAAAATTATTCCATCGCTCACCTGAAAACAAAACGGATATAGAATATAAAAAAGACAGTACAGCAACAACTGTAAAAGTTGCAAAAGATTTGAATAAAATCCTAAAAACAATTGTTGCGAAAGCAAAAAAACTTGAAACTAACAAGTATATCATTCGAGAAAAGGAAGTAAACCTTGACAATATAACTGTTGAATTAGTAAATTCATCATCTTCTTTTACTAAAGAGGTAGATGCGTCACTTGGTCAAAATAAAATTTTTGTAAATGTTACCTTCCTAAAAAAAATAATTGCATATGTAATAAGGACTGAAAAGGACTTAACCCAGGCCACTTCAGAATACTCGCCCATTGACCCGGAAATGGATGAATTCACTCAGTCGTTATTTAAAATGGGAGATGCAATAATAGATAATATGACCGAAGAATTAATAGTAATAAATTCAAGTATTTCTTATGAGAACTTACTACGATTTATTGTTGCTCATGAATTCGTTCATATCTGGCTAGATTCAAGATCACTTGCTCCTAGCCTTGAAAACGAAACTCGAGCCGATGCACTTGGCTTTTTACTGATGGCTGAAACATCTCAGTCCTATAAAGAACAGAAAAAAGCTCAAGATGAATTTCAAAGAACTCTCACCTATAGTGCCTCAGGGACATATGAAATCGCGCTATTATCAGCTGATAATGGTGCCAGCTTTTTATTTACTGCTTTTCAGGAATTAGGCATTGAAAGAAATGTCCAAAACCACCCGTCAAATCAGGATTCTATAGAGTCAATTGAAAACCTAAATGAAAAATATTTTGAATATAAATTATCCAATAAAGACTATGAATTATTTTACTGGGCTTCAAACTATAAACTGAAAAAAAATGAGAACAACTAGAATTTCTTATGGATTAATACGGGGGACATATTTACTTTTTTTCATATTAGTAATTATAAGCTGTAAAAGCAGTGTGGTTCCCAATCAAAAAAAGGATTTAAATCAATTTTTAAAAACATATGGTTTTGCTCCATTTAAATATTCGAATGCTTCATATGGTCCATTGACTATTATGAAATTCAGTAAAAATCAGGATAACGAGATTATTGCCAATCCTGAGGATTGTATTGTAATAAACGATTTAACATTTTCGAGCGATGAATCCATTTACCTACTCAAAACATCATATACTATAAGAGATTCAGTTCAAGCAAAGGCTCTTCTTCCAGCAGGTGTATTAAAACAGATTTCCTTTGATGCAGGTTTTAAAAATTCAAGTTATAAGACGATAGAAATTGAATTAATCGAACCATTTATCAATTATGTTTCAACAGTTAAGGCAAGAAACTTGTTTAATGAATCAAGCACAGAGTGTAAAAAAGAAATTATAAATAAGAATAATCTGGTAATTCACAAGATTATTGGTGCCAGGGGGATTAAATATAAATTTAAAAATGAGAATGGCACCTCTGCAAATCTTAACTTGGAAATAATTAATAAAATTACCGTTTCTCCAGATTTTAAGAGACAGCTTGAGTCAAATGGCGAAATAATTTCAAATCAAAAGATGTACTTGGGTTTTACAGCATTTAAAGGCAGATTATTATCCGGTATGGTTGATGATGGTAATATTGATGCAATAGAATTAAATGAAAATGAGATTAAGGAAATTATAAATGGAATATAAATAGTTGAGCACAAAAAGTTTATTGCTAAACAAAGCCTTTAGCTAGGATACATCTATACACAAAAACAATAATCAATGAATAAAAAGCAAGTCGTTAGTGAGTGTAATCAATTACTGGTAGTGTATCAAACGTGTTGGTTTGATAAATTTATTTACAACTATTTGATTTTCAATATAAATAAAATGCCTATTATCTAATTTAAGCGATCTACTGGGTCGCTTTTGTTATTTTTGACGCCTTAAATCGTTTAAAATGGCTTCAAATCAAACTACGTGTATCAAACGTGTTGGTGGAAAAGAAATATGTGACACCTGCAATGGTTTGCTGACCAAATACGGTAAGTCTTCAGCAAATAAAACACGTTACCGTTGTAAGAATTGCGGCAAGACAAGAGTTGAAAGTTATACTTATGAAGCTTATCAATCTGGCACAAATCAAAAAATCATTACCTACACTAAAGAGGGACTTGGAATCAGAAGTACTGCGAGAATTTTGAAGATCTCAACATCCACGCTACTATCACGAATCATTTTGATTGCTAAAAGCATCGGGCAACCTGCTATTCCTAAAGGCAAAGTTTTTCAGGTAGATGAAATGAGGACTTATATCACAGAAAAGTCTAAACTCACTTGGATCGTATATGCTTTAGAACAAGAAACCAAGAGTGTAGTGAGCTTTAATGTTGGAAGAAGAACTAATAAAACGCTGAAGAAAGTAATTACAAGCCTGGAATTGTCAGACGCAAAAAGGATTGTTACTGATAAATTGAAGCATTACAGGTATTTGATTCCGAAAGAAATTCATAGTACAAAGCACAGAGGGATTAATCATATTGAGCGAAAGAATCTGAGTATTCGGACTCATCTTAAAAGATTGAATCGAAAGACGATTTGTTTTAGCAGGAGCTTGGTTGTTTTGAATGCTGTTTTGAGGATTTATTTTTGGGGTTAGGACTCATTTCCTGACTATGTGTTTTACATATGAGAAATTATATCCATTAGAGAAATATGGACTCCCAAATTTCAGATAAGTATTTATACGTATAAATTTTTAGTATAAATACTATAATCAGATTAGTTGGGATTATCTAATTTACGCTCATGTATATGCTAAATAAGATTTTACGGCATAATGCTTCCGATTGATTAGAGCTTTTATAAATCTACTAACGACTAATTATGGACTACAAAGTAAAATCCAACGACACACTTTCGAAAAATTATTATTGGGATTCATCCCTAACAAGATAAGTTTGTGTGAGGTTTTTTCGCCGGAAATGCTAAATAAAAGCTATTTGAATGCATGAAATAATTTTTCTTTCTTATGAACTCAAAATATATTGAAGAAAACGCTTTATTCTTACAAAATAATCTCAATTATTTCAATATACTAATTATAACGGCTACCTTGTTGGAAAAGGACGAGTTGCATAAATGTCTTTTACCTATTTCTGGCAAAGATGGAATTGTTACTATTGCGCATAAAAGGCAAACATACTTTCTAGCTAAATATGGAAAATATAATGTCGTCCATGTAGCCTGTGGCGATATGGGTTCAATAGGCAGAGAATCATCAATAACCACAACTATTGATGCAATTGAAGCCTGTCAGCCCAAAATAGTGCTCATGATAGGTATTGCTTTTGGTATTGATAGGAAAAAACAAAAAGTAGGTGATTTACTCATAGCAGAACGAATCATTCCTTATGAACCTCAAAGAATAGGAACAAAACACCAAAATCGAGGTAAATCAGGACCCGCAGGAACGATTCTTATCAATCGCGTGCGGAACATAAACGACTGGCATTTCGAAATTAAAAATAGACAGCCAACCATATTAGTAGGCGATGTTTTAAGCGGTGAAAAACTCATTGATGATAAAGATTTTTCTAAAGAATTAACCAACGTTTACCCACTTGCAAAAGGTGGAGAGATGGAAGGCGCAGGTATTTATGCAGCTTGTGACGGAAGAGTGAACGAGTGGATTATGATTAAAGGCATTTGTGATTTTGCAGATGGTAAGAAAAAATACAAAAAGAAGGAAAACCAATTGGTAGCAGTATCATCTGCAATTAGCTTTTGTGAGCATCTTTTTAATAAAGAGTTTGCTTTCGATGATCTCGGAATTAAAATTAGCGACTCGAAAAAAAGGTTTAAAACTGTAATGTCTATAAAATCTAGGAGTCAAAAGCAAAATAACTCCAGACTATCAAAACCTGTTGACAAGCAAACAAAAGAATCAAATAATATAAAAGCGATTTTTATTGCTTTCCGAAATGTACTCGAACAGCTTTTAATTCAAAACAAAAATATTTCGCTTCAACTCAAAGCAGTAAAAATAAGAGCTTGGCTAGATGATTTAACTTTGGATTTACATCGGCAGCAAATTTTTTACAATATCTTAAAGAAAGTTACTGATGAATCTACGCTTGTCAAAAACATATTTAATCAAAGTATCATTTCCGATAGTGCTTCTGTTCAACAAATGATTGCTGCAACGATTTTTGAAATGGGCCATATTGAATCTGAAGTAATACCAACATATCTAATACAAGAATTAAAAATTTCAGAGTCAAACTTGATTTCTTTTAAAAATTTTCTTTACGACTTTCGAAAAAAGCTATCTAACGATAATGAATATTCTGATATCATTTCTTTCGTAGATGACCTTCTTGAACTTAATATCATTTCCGGATTCGCTAATAAACTGGCTTCAGAACTTGACTTACAAAAAAGGATTGAAGATAATTTTATTTTTGAATCAAAAGATCGCAAATTAAACGATGCTGATACACTGGCGTTAGGTAAATATCTATATCATTTACGAAAACATCAACTGAAATATTCAGTATTACCTTTGGCCAGGTCAAGTTCACAGGATCGTTCAGATGCAACACTTAAAGATATTTATGTACCTGTCGATATAAGGGATTCAAACACAAACAGACGAAACAGTGACATAACAGGCATTGATAAAAATTTTGAAAGTAATGATTCCAAAGTCGGCACAGTAATTTCAAAGACCAAAAATATTGTTCTGCTTGGCCCACCTGGTATAGGAAAAACAACTTTACTAAGGCATTTAGCATTATCTTTTGCTGAAGGGAGAAGTAACGATATTCCGGGTTGGAAGGATAATATAGCGTTTTTAGCTGAAGAGCGAAATAATGACATTTCGGGCTGGAAGAAAAATATAGGGGCAGTACCTATATTTTTCAAACTAAGAAGTTTCCACTACTATCTACAAGAAGTGTCTAATTTTGTTGAAGCTTGTCCGGGAAGTATTATTTCTTATCTTGATTATTATTATCGTGAAGCAGAAAGAGTAACACTCACCGCTAATTTTTTTGACAATCTGCTTGACAAGGGCGGTTGTGCAGTTTTTATAGATGGACTAGATGAAGTCCCAATGGCACATCGTACAGAAGTTGCAAAACATCTCAATGAATTTATTAAAAGATATAAAACAAACGAAACAAAATCGGATATTACGGTATCCAACAAATCAGATAGTGTTCGAAGCAATTTTTTTGTCTTGAGTTCACGTCCAAAAGGATATGAATCTGTCGAAATGTATTTAAAATCTTCGTCATTGGCCGTGAGAGAAGTCAAGCCATTAGAGCCAGGTAGTATTCGACAACTCATCAACAATATCTTAAATTATATCGAATCGGACAGTGAAACGCGACAAAAGGATTTTGCCGGAATATGCGAATCTATTTTTCGTTCAAGCAATCTTACCGTTTTAGGAGGCACGCCGCTCTTTTGTACTTCTTTAGTAATGATGTATAAATATCATGGTGCCGAACTACCTCAACGAAGAGTTGATGTCTATGAGGAAATTATTAATTTATTGCTCGGCTTCTGGAAAGCTCAGGACGACAAAGCCAGAAAAAATAAAGATGATGATGATGGAACTGGTATAAATTATCCAGATCTTAAAACCGAGGTAAAAGCTAAGAAGAAAAGGTTAGCATATATTGCATTACAAATGCAAAAGGAAAAAAAATGGCCTGGAATTGATTTTAATTCATTAGTGAGTTTTTTAAAAGATTATTTTGAAGACAAGGAAGGAGTAAATCCTGAGCAAGCTTTGATCTACTCAGAACTCTTTCTTCATCACTCACATGAGCGAAGCGGATTGTTGGTCGAAACTGAACCATCAGATCCGCCAATTTATAGTTTTACGCATGAAGGCTTTCGGGAATATCTTGTAGCCGATGCTTTAATTAATCTACTTGATACTGAATTTGTTAATATTCTTTTAGAACATATTGACGAGCCGACTTGGGAAGAAGTGATAGTTCTTTCCGGTGCACATTCAGAATTGGGGGAACAACGTCGTGAATTAATCTTAGACAAGTGTGTAAAAGCAGGTAAAGATTGTAAATTAAATAATAATTGGGAAGGTTGGTCCCGCAGAATGATCATGGCTGGAAGGATAGCGCGTGACATGAGGGAAAACCTGTCCAGAAAATATCGGGATAAATTAAAGGAAACACTTGCTGTGGCAATCCTTGATACACAGAATGAATTTAAGTATCGACTTGACATTGCTTTTGTTCTTGATGAATTGGGTTGGTTATCAGAGAATTTATATACTTGCACACCAATTGTAATTGACGATAAGGCATTATATATTGGAAAAAATCTCATATCAAATCAACAATATCAGCGTTTTCTCGATGCTCCGGATTTTAGAGACCTAATGTATTGGCAGGATCACATTTGCCTATCATTTTCTGGAAAATCACTTTCACTAGATGAATCAGCAATAAACTGGATTAACAATAATACAGAGGACGATCGCTTGCCAAGATCATGGAATGATAATAAGTTTGGAATCTCACACCCCGGAGTGCCGATAGTTGGTATTAGCTGGTATGAAGCTAATGCATATTGCAAATGGCTTTTAAAACACTGGGATGAACTCGAAGAATCTCTATTCAATCCTAATCTTAAACCAATAAAAATAAGATTACCTTCGGAAGAAGAGTGGAATACTGCTGTATTTAATGATAAAACAGTAGGTAATTTGCCTTGGATAAATATGAATGGAAAAGATTTTCATGATTTTCAGGCATTTGCCAATATCGGTAATTTTTTAGATCGTACCTCTCCTTTAGGCATGTTTTCAAAGGGAACAACTTTTTCTCATGGCTTGGTAGACGCTATTGGAAATGTCTGGGAATGGCAATCAAATTACTTTGATTACAGCCAACGCGGAATTGCAATTAAAGGTGGTGCATTTTCAACGCTCGTTGAAGATATACCGACAGATTTACGAGGATGGAGTTTTCCGACTATTCGGGAAAACGATATTGGTTTCCGCATAATAATAGAAGCATAATAATTAAATATATTTGTTATGATCACAATAATATTTGAACAATTGAATAATGAAGGTCGTGTACGTTCTATTATCCAACAAATAGAAAAAACCACTTCGCCGGTTATTGTTTTCAGTCGAAACACGGAAATGTTGATGAAACAAACGCAATCCCTTGATAGAAGCATCTACCCGGTTGTCGGTCTTTTCCATGATACCACTAAAAAAAAGCATTCGTTCAATCCTATTGACATTTTTGATTATATTCCCGACTATGCTAAAGATTCGGTTTTATCACTTTTGCTCGAACCACTAACTTCAATAAACCCATTTTTTAGCATTGATTCAAATCAACTTACTACTCTGG
Source organism: Flavobacterium sp. (assembly GCA_029946065.1). GTDB lineage: Bacteria > Bacteroidota > Bacteroidia > Flavobacteriales > Flavobacteriaceae > Flavobacterium. Next base: position 3,564 of record JAQSDU010000017.1, on the reverse strand, counting down.
CATTTGAACCTTCGTGGCGTTTATCGGCTATGGGCTTATTTCAGGCAGTAGTTTCTTTTCATATAAAAAAGAAAAATGGAAAAGCCGCTCTGATTGAAGGAATGAATTATTTTTTCACTGATAATGTACCCGCTAAGTTACACAGTCTAATAGAAAAAGAAGGCAAGTTAATGGGAACAGCAGAATATGCCGTAATCGAATCATTCCTTGATCGAAGTAAGGATCATCAATCAATGATAATTACAATGATTATCAGCGCAATATCATGCTTGAATGCGATGCATGTTCAGCGGGCTATTGAAAGCACTACTTTTGATCTTGAAACTTTCGTCAATATCGGGACTGATGTGTTTATTGAATTACCTAGTACTGATTCTGATTCATATATAAAAGTTATTCATTTTTGGTTTATAGCATTTATGCAGCTGGCGACTAATAGCTCTCAGTTCAATCATCCGATTTTGTTCATTATTGAGGATCCGATCGTTACAAATTTATTTCCGAAATTAATAGCTGTCCAAAAACTTTCTTTTACTGACATCAGTATTGTTACCTATTTGGTGACTGTTGATCAAATTCGTATTCGATATCCTGAAGAGTGGCTGGCATTTATTAGTAACTGCAATGTTATACAATGTATAGGGCCCCAATCTTTTTTAGCCAGTACAGAACTAGCTGCGGTTTTTGGGATTGAGCCATCAGTAATTAAGAATCTAAAAAGAGGAGATATTCTGGAGTTCGGAGAATCTGGATTGGCACAAATTGCTGAAACCAAAATCAACACCAACGACATACCTATCCCTAAAAGACATAGGGCCATTTTTGCACCAAGTTATTCTGATAAATGGGAAGTTCTTCAAAGTTCTTTTTTGGAATGCTCTGAAAAATTTGCGTTAATAATTGAGGCGGATGGAAAATTATACAACGCTACTTCAATGAAGCGCTCAAATATTAGTAAGATTGTAAAGATTGATCCTTTTAATGTTATTGATCAAAAAAGCGATAAATTTAATCCCCTGGATATTTTGCAAGTGCAGGGAATGAAAACAAATGTATATGAGTTTGTTGACGAATTGAGTACAATTGTCGGTAGCGTAGCTATTGATTCTTTTTGGGACAATAATGCTATTCCTTTAATCAGAAGCATTTTACAATACCTTTTTGCAATTCCTGAGAAACAGGCTACACTTTCAGAATTGTGGAGGATAATTAATTCAGACGATACCGTATACAACTTGGCGGTTGTGCTTGATACCTTAGGTAAAAAACTACCCAAAGATTGTTATGCTGAAATCGCTGCTTTTCTTCAGATGTCGGATAGCTTACGCAGCCGGACTATACAAGAAGCAAACAAAATCGTCAAAATTTTCAGTTCTTCAGTGATTCAAAAAATTACAGACAATACTACTTTTAATCTCAATACTATCAATACTGAAGGATTAACAGTATATATAGAAATTCCGATGCAGTTTATGTCATTATATAGTCCCTTAATCAAATTATGGCTTTCTGCGTTTACACACCTTTCTGAATGTAAAGCTTCCGAAGAGTTACAATTTTTATATGTAATTGATAATTGTTCTGAATTAGGACTTTTTCCTCAACTCAAAGCATTACAGAAAATAGATAACCATTATGTAAAATTGTGTGCAATTTGGGAAAGTCCACATCAGTTAACAGAAAAATATCCTGCAGATTGGTCAGCTTTTCTAAGTAATTTCGACGAAATACTAGCAGGTAATTATAATAGTGCCCCAACCATTAATGAATTGATCAGGATATTTGGAATATCTTCATTGAAATCGCGACAACTTCGAAAAGGAAACATTGTTTCGTTGTGGGATGACCAAAACCAGACAGATGTAACAGAAAATAAAAGTGACGGGATAATTTATCCCTATAATAACAATAGAGTAACGTTCGCTTCGACAAGAACGAATAAATGGGACGAAGTGTCTAAATTAATGCAGGCAGAATTTGCAAATGTAGTGGTTGTATTAGAATCATCAGCGCAATGTTATAGGCTAACAGCCGAAAAGCAGAGAGAGTCAAGTCAGGTTATATTACTTGATCCTTTTGGTGTAACAGGACTGACCTCTGACCAGTTCAATCCTCTTGATTTACTTTATATTGATGATAATCAATTAGCAGGCAATTCTTTATTTATCACTGAGTTGTTATATCCTGAACAGCCTATTGGAGTTGACCCATTTTGGAGAGCAAGCTCTTATTCACTAATATATGCTATGTTGCTATATTTATCTATTATACCAGAAAAGGATCGAAATATTGGTGAGTTACTTAAACAATTATCTCATGACGATGTTGTCTATAATTTGGCTGTGACCCTTGATACCAATGGAAAAAGTTTATCTGAAGAGTGCTACAAATTGCTTGCGGCATTTTTGTCAAGAGCTGATCTGGAACGCGCCTCAATTTTAACTATTACTACTCAGATGCTTCGTGTCTTTAGTAATCCGCTTATCGCAAAATCAGTTGCAAAATCATCATTTGATATTTCTAGGTTCTTTAAGGGTGATCCAATAACGATATATATTGAAATCCCTACACTTTTTATACCTCAGCACCGATTACTTATTGAGCTATGGTTAGGTAGCTTATTTAGATTGTGTAACTTGACGGCAAACAATAACAATCGATTTATTTTTGATGATCAATTTTCTAATCTTTTTTTTCCGATTATTAAAACCGCGCAAAATTCAAATTTCGCAAACGTATGGACATTTTGGGAAAGCCTCGATCAATTAAGGGTTGGTCGAAGTGCTGAATGGTCTGCATTTCTTGCAAATGCACAAATTGTTGAAGCATTTGGTCCGCAAAACAAGGTAGTTGCTAATGAATTAGCGCTCGCTTTCGGTCATATGCAAAATGAATTAAATTCTATAAAAAACGGAAAGTCAATTGTTCTATAAAAAATGTGAATATGGGTCCGGGCTCCCCCTATTGACCAAGCCAAAAAATATCGCAAAACGATTACACTTAAACAATTGGGTGGTGTTTCAGATTTAGTGGATCCCTATATTGACCAAGTCAAAAATGGAGGCAGGTAGTGTTTCAAAGTTAGTGATGGTATGATTTATATTGTTTAAAACATTGAAGAGGTAGTGTATCAAACGTGTTGGTTTGGCAAAACATGATTCCAATCATTTGATTTTCAATATAAATAAAACTCAACTTACTTAATTTAAGCGATCTATTGGGTCGCTTTTGTTACTTTTGACGCCTTAAATCGTTTAAAATGGCTTCATATCAAACCACGTGTATCAGGCTCCCTCTATTGACCAAGTCAAAAATGGGGTCAAAAAGGATTACATGTAAGTAATTATTATAAAGCTGTTTAGAATTAGGATGTAGAATACAAGTGATTCTATATCAGTGCATTCGAATATTCGAATACTGCCTTGTAGAAATACGATGTTTCTAAATAGCAAAAGAAATAGTAAAATGATTAATGTTACCTGATTAAAAGTTAGGATACAAGATTAAATGTTCATTGATTTATTGTAGAGATTTAAAAAAGAAGTGAAATTTAGGTTTCTTTTG
>JAQSDU010000016.1 GCA_029946065.1 Flavobacterium sp. | reverse complement strand
AACTAAATGAGGCGGTACAACCTTTAGCATCCGTAACACTACAAACCCAAGTTCCAGAAGTTAATCCAGAAACCGAAGCGGTAGCATCACCAGTTGGTGTTCCGGTCCAATCGTAAGTATAAGGGGCTGTTCCGCCAGACACTGTTACCGAAGCCGATCCGGTATTACCACCAAAACAATTCACGTTAATAGAAGCATTCGCCACAACAGACAATGCTGAAGTAGGCTGGGTAATTGTAAAATTCTGAATTGCAACACAGCCCGCAGCATCAACAATATTACAAGTCCATGAACCGGCAATTAGTCCTGTTGCAGTCGCTGTTCCGTCACCAGTTGGTGTTCCAGGCGTCCAGTCATAGGTATAAGGAGCAGTTCCGCTAGTAGGAACAACTGAAGCGGTTCCAGTCGTAGCACCAAAGCAGCTCACATTTGTTTGAGATGCAGTATTAGTAATCGAACAGAAATTAAAATTAAGTACCTGACCTCCTAAAAGTGCTGTGTTATTTCCTTTTACTGAAAATTTAAATTTGTCAGTAAGCGTAGGAAGCGAAGTAGTGTGTACATAAGTAAGCAAGTTATTATTAATATCTGCTTGTGTAAATGTACTTCCAAGAGTAAGTGTTGTTCCGCTTAATTTAAGTGCTCCTTTTACAGGCAGTTGCGTAATTACATAAATTAACTGTGTAGCAGTCGCTGATGTTTGTGCCGCTAGTAATTTTGATTGCGGAATGGCAACTGTAGCACCTTGCTGAATGCTAGAAATATCATTGACGGTTGCAGTAACGTTATTTACAATTTGTAACTTACCGCAAATCTGTATGCTTAAACTCGTAAAAGTTCCGCCCGAAGTATTTGAAACCCGGTCTGTCGCTAATAACGTCCATACACCTAAAGAGGTTGATCCGTCAAATTTTGATAATGCCTGACTGGATAGTTTGGTTCCCGTCAAACCTGTAGTACAAGGTATGGGTAATGCCGTTCCTAAATCATCGTCAAATGTAACGTTGAAATTAGCACCGCTACAATCCCTGTTATAGATCTCAGCAAAGATTCCGGTTGGTCCGCTAAATTGCATTTTGATATCAGATAGTAACGGGTGTGTTGCCACCATCGTAAAATTCACATCACTAATTTCTATATTATCGGTTACATTAATTTTTGCCGCAACCGCATTGGTAGAGTTAGTTTCCCAGGTATTGTTGCTGGCTGCATCGATGTTATCAAAATAAACGGAATTGTAAGTCCTGCATAAATCATTGGCAATCTGAAAGGAGTAAACTTCAGAAAAAGCACCTTGCAAACACGGGTTTATTGGTTTAACCCTCCAGTAATTGATTGTTCCCTGCGTAAGTAAAGTGGTCTGATAAGACGTAGCATTGACAACAGTAGCGCTTTCCGTAATGGTAGCAAAAGTCGGATCTGTAGAAATCTGTACAAGATATGATGAGGCACTTGACAAATCAGTCCACTGCAATAAGCACGAAGTTTGCTGATTTCCGGCTCCATTTGTAGGACTTGTAAGGCTTGCGGTTGCAATATTATTATCGAAGACTTTTAAGGTAAGCGGAAGTGTAATAACAGTTGCACCTGATGTTGCGGTGAATGTAAGATTATAACTTCCGGCATTAATCGCACCAATTCCATTAACTGTCATTACTGTACTTCCAGAAGCATTTAACGTCACGTTTGAAAATGCAGCCGTTGCCCCTGATGGAAGCCCTGTTACAGAAAATGTAGTAGTTCCCGAAAATGTCGGAGCTGGCGTATAATTAACCGTAAAAGCAGCACTTGTGGGTTTGCAAGTTGATACAGTTGACTGAGTAGTTGTAAGTTCAAATGTATTGGCTTTGATCTCAAAATCGGCGTTAGAAATATCAAAATAAATATTTCCAACCGCTTCAACTTTGATTCTCATGGTTTTGCCGATGTTGTTGGGTACTGTAATATTTTCACTTCCATCGTTAGCCGTGCTGGCTAAAAGTACCACAGGATAAGTAAAGCCACCATCTGTCGAAAGTGATATTTTTACATTTGCTGTCGAAACAGGAGCTGCAGTTGTACTGGCCACATTCCAAGTTACTGTTCTTGTAGTTTCACCAACATACCATATTTCTGTTCCTGCATTGGGAGCTGTTACTATAAAAGGTCCTGCGGCAGCACTAACCGTTACAACACTGTTAGCCTGGTTGGTTTGTCCACCAAGTGAATTATTATCACGAACAGTCATCCTGAAATTTAAAGTCCTTGCAACGCTAGGCAATACTTCCCAAGTTGGGGTAGTATTGGCAACGATGGCGGCCATGTTTGGGAAAGTACGGGATGGACTTGTAGTAGCAAAAAACGATCTAAAGTTGGGACTTCCCGGGTTGGTAGCAACCGGAGGCATAGTACCTGTAGTCTCATTGTTCATTTGCTCCCAGTTATAAGTCAAAGCATCTCCGTTAGCATCTGTTGCACTTCCCGTAAGGGTAAATGGTGTCGATTTGGGAATCGTAAAGTTACCCGGCCCAGTAGCCACTGGCGCAGTATTGGCAATGACAGTTTCAGTTTCGCAAGTATGGCCTGCTATTCCACTGGCACCACTCATTTGCGAGATACTGATGGCATGAAAGTAGGCATCACTATTGCCTTGAACGTTAGGTGCACAAATTCCTGCATACCCCATAATAGTTGAAGCACTTCCAGGTTCCATCGCTGATGCTGTAGCCCTTTGACAATTGTTGTTTTGTGTATGTCCGGCGCCAAATTGGTGACCCATTTCGTGACAGACATAATCGATATCAAAAGGATCGAACTGTGGGGTTACAATTCCAGTAACACCTTGCCCTTTTGTAGTGGCGCATGGACCAGTACTGGCAATACCACCACCACCTGTACTGAAAACGTGACCGATATCATAGGCTGTGGCTGTAATTAATCCGGTTATATTTCCAGTATTGGCACCGAGCATTTGAGACCCATCAAAATTGTCGTATGGGTCCGGATCTGGCGTTGGCGTATCTTTGTTGACGTTATTAATATAGATAAGTCTGTCTTCAGCAGGCACAAGTTGAAAAACTACAGCAAAATCCCTTCTGTAAACACTGTTTACGCGGGTGATAGTTGTATTGATCGCTGCAAGTACGCCAGTAAGTGTATTACCATAATAAAATGAATATTCAGAAGTACATGCAACGGCCAATTCATACGTACGCAATTTACCGTCTGTAACATTTCGTGCGGTAATATTGCTACTGGTCGCTGCGTCGATAATTTTTGTGTCAACATCGGCATTACAGACAAACGGATCATTTGGATTCCTGATGCAATTGCTCCTGTCATATACTATATAATCATCACCGTTATTTTTAAAATTATAAGGGTCGATGTATATGGTTTTTTCACCGGTAATCAATCCGGTAAATCCTCCCGGATCCATGGTGATATAAATCTTGTTCAGCGGATTTTTTCTGCTGACACCATAATAAGACCTGATCTCGGTATATTTCGATTCGAGAGAAGGCGCCAAAACACTTACTCTTTCAATACTGAAGGTTTCAGTAGAACCATCGTCGAATGGAAAATCCAATAAAACAGTTGTCGCAAGATTGTTGTTCTCGTCTCTTTTGGAGGCAAGCGCTAATTTTGCTCTTAAAGTGGTATTGTCTAATGTAAAAACTTTATATTTTGTTGGAACTGTCTTACGGTTAGGTTTTACGCTTCGTGTAAGTTCCGATTGGCCTTTTGATTGCCACGTATTTGTGGATTGTGAAAATGAAATCTGGCCCCAAACCAATGTCACAAGTAGTGACAGAAAAGTAATTTTTTTCATGAACTTTTAGATTTTAACAGGTCAAACATATAAAATGAAAATACAACCACCAAACTTTTTATCGATAAAATGCATTATTTTATCGATTAAGTGCATTAAAATATGTTAAAAATATAAAAATTCGCATTTTGAGTGTATTTTATACACGATAGAACATCGGTAGCGCAATTTAATTTGAAACATTTATGGTTTAGATATTATCGATAAAAATCAATTGACCTTACTCTTTAAAACAGTACTTTTTTGCTAAGGCTTTGGTTTATAATATAATGACCTGAAGAATTTATAGTTATCGGCTACAGTTAAATCGATATTCACATTTTTAGTGCGCTACTTTTAAAGTAAATGCATAAAAAATAAGTATTTTTGTTTAATATTTATATAAATTTATTAAACAAAAAAATAAAGGAATTGCAAGAATCGCCGTTAATTAATTCAAATGATGAAATTTTAAAATAATGATGAATAACAATTACTTAGACAGACAGCAAATTGAACTTTTAGATAAACAAGTAAGAGTTCACCTTATTAATAGTCTAGGCGGATTCAAAAGTGTTGCATTGGTTGGTACAAAAAGTGCATCGGGGAATAGTAATTTGGCCATTTTCAGTTCTGTTTTTCATATAGGAGCCAATCCGCCATTAATTGCCTTGATTTTTCGACCAAGTCCTTCAGAGCGCGATACCTATAGGAATATAATGGAAACCGGATATTATACCATTAATCATATTAATGAAGCGATTTACAAACAAGCACACCAAACCTCAGCACGATATGATATGGATACCTCCGAATTTGAAGTTGTTGGCTTGACTCCAGAATTTAAAAACGACTTTCTCGCGCCGTTCGTGAAAGAAAGTGCCATTCAGTTAGGTATTCAACTTAAAGAAAAAGTGGATATTGCCATTAATAATACAACAATGGTTATCGGTCAGATCGTTCAAATATATTTTCCCGAAAATTGTTTGCATGAAGATGGTTTTATTGATATTGAAAAAGCCAATACGATTACTTGCTCAGGTTTGGATAGTTATCACAAGACGGTAAGATTAGACCGACTGAGTTATGCAAAACCCAATAAGGAAATTACATCAATACTTTAAGTCAACTTAATTCTTACAGACATTATTTAAAGTCGATAGATGGTACTCAGTGTTTCATTCCGAAAATTTGTTTCAAAATAATTTATTTGCAAAAAAAGCTATGCGGGTATAAAAAGAAACAGCACTTTTCAAGCAAAACGTGTGTGGTTGCCATCGTGTTTTTTCATGGAGAAAAAAATAGAAAAAGTATCGGACGAGGCGAAATATTGCAGTAATAAATTGGAATGAAAAATAATATGGCAGACAAAACATTACGATTAATTCTTGGCGATCAGTTGCATTACAATCATTCTTGGTATACAACCACAGACAATGCTATTACCTATGTCATGATGGAAATTAGAACCGAAACCGATTATGCCACACATCACATTCAAAAAATAGTAGGCTTTTTTGCTTCAATGCGCATGTTTTCCGATTGGTTGCGAGCACAAAAACACAATGTCGTTTATTTGAAATTAGACGATAAAAACAATTTACAATCTTTTGAAGCCAACTTAGATGCAATTATCACTCATAATAACATTACCCATTTTGAATACCAATTACCAGATGAATACCGCGTGGATGTTATCTTGAAAGATTTTTCATCGCGCCTTTCTATCACCAGTTCAGTTGCCGATACAGAACATTTTTTTAGTACCCGAAATGAGCTCGGGACTTTTTTTGATGGAAAAAAGATATTTCTGATGGAAAGTTTTTACCGCGCCATGCGAAAGAAACACAACATGCTCATGGAAGGCAATAATCCAAGTACAGGCCAATGGAATTATGATGCTGATAACAGAAAGAAGTTGCCTAAAACGCATAAACCTATAGCGCCTTTGGTTTTTGATACAAATGTTGCAGCAATAGTTGATATGATTTTGCAAACCGATATCAAAACCATTGGAACAATCGACAAGGCGCATTTTGTTTGGCCAGTTACCAGAACACAATCGTTAGCGCTACTTGACTTTTTTGTATGGGAATGTTTGCCTTTTTTTGGCTCTTATCAGGATGCGATGATGCCCAATGAATGGTCATTGTACCATTCAAGATTGTCATTTTCTTTGAATACAAAAATGATTACACCTTTAGAAGTGATTGAACGCGCTATCGCAGCATGGCAAAAGCGACCGGAAATTATCAAATACAATCAATTAGAAGGCTTCGTGCGTCAGATTATTGGTTGGCGGGAATACATGCGCGGAATCTATTGGCTAAAAATGCCGGAATATGCTGCCTTAAATTTTTTCAATCATAAGGAAAAACTCCCAAATTGGTTTTGGACCGGGAAAACGAAAATGAATTGTCTCAAAGATGCTATCACGCAGTCACTAACATTTGCCTATGCGCACCACATACAACGGCTAATGATCACTGGAAATTTTGCGCTTTTGGCAGGCATTCATCCGGATGAAGTGGACGCTTGGTACCTCGGTATTTATATCGACGCTATCGATTGGGTCGAAATCACCAACACACGTGGCATGAGCCAGTTTGCCGATGGGGGTATTGTTGGAACAAAACCATATGTGAGTTCTTCCTCCTATATTGACAAAATGAGTCATTATTGTGGAAACTGTTTTTATAATAAAGCCAAAAAAGTCGGAGAAAAAGCGTGTCCTTTTAATAGTCTATACTGGAATTTTTATGATAGACACGAAGACAAATTGTCTAAAAATCCGAGAATAGGGATGATGTATAATGTTTGGCGTAAAATGAAGCCCGAAGATAAAAAGGCATTACTTGATCAAGCCGATTATTATCTAAAACACATTGATACGTTATAAAAACGAATATATTTGAGATTAGCAAAAATCGGGATTTTTCTTATCCAAAACAATCCATTTTTTTTCACTGTTTAATCGCAAAGACGCAATAAATTCTTTATTCCATTCTTGCGGGGATATCAAGGACAAAAACTCTTTACCGTCATTCCCTTTATACATGTGATAAATACCGCCAACTACAGGTTCAAACGAGAATTTAGCATTGTAAACTAATTCATTCCATTTGTATTCTTCTATCAATTTTTGATATTCCGATTTAAGCTCATTAAATTTACTTTCAAACGCCTTATTGACGTTGTGAATACCGCTACTTTTCCAAGCAACTAAATCATCAGTTTTTATTACAGGTGCGCCAATATTGGTTGCATAAGGTAAAATATTGGCGTTATAACCACTTTCTTCCGAATAGACTATGTTGTCAGGTTTTTTCTTTTCCATGCTTATTTTTGGTGTGATTTTCGGATGAAATAAAGCAGCGTATTGCGTATTTCAAACTTGAATTAAATCACTTCAAAATTACAATAAGTATTGCTTAGGATAATTAGATTTTGGTTGAATTTATCAACTGTTTAAGCATGTGAAATGGTATGATCTGGGGGTGTCAAAATTTTAAAATTGTTATGCGAAACGTTATTAGTAAATTCTGGATAAAGAAAAAAGGCTAAAAATGCACTAAACTGTTGATTATCACAATTAAATCTATTGAAGACGGTATGGTTTTTTTTAACTCTTTTTCATGAAGATCGTTAGTAAAAAATAGCAGTTTTGAAATATAATTAATTGCAATACTGCTTCGTTCATGCTAACAATTTTTCAAAAACAATACAACCCAAAATGGCTAAAATGCTTATTTTTTGATTTTCATAGGTCTCAAAATTCTACGAATCAAACAATCCTGAAAAGCCATATTGATGAATTAGATTTATTAAATTTTCCCTTTACAGAGGTTTTTGTGTATATTAAATTCAAAATGTTTAATCTTCAGGGATAGAGGATAAAATTGTTAACAATTTGTTCAGTATATTGCACGTTAGCATGCTTGTTTTGTTATTTTTGTTTAAGGTAATACGTAATAATTTATTATAAATGAGCAATAATAACTCTAAAGTCTCCGAGATTATGATAGAAAGTTATCTTCATGACTGTCGCCTTAAAATGGGTGAATCCATAAGAGAAATTCGAGAAAAGAAAGGGTATAATCAAGAACAGTTAGCCGATATCATGAAAGTAAGCAGGACAACGATTTCTAAAATTGAAAATGGCAAATTCAATTGTAGCATGGATTATCTGTCTAAGTTTTCATGGTTTTTGGGTTTTGAAATTAAAATTAATAAAAATAAATAATGAGTAAATATACATTTATAGACCTTTTTGCTGGTTGTGGTGGATTGAGTGAAGGATTCTATAGACAAGGTTTTAAAAGTTTAACGCATGTAGAAATAGATTCTCATGCTTGTAAAACATTAAAAACAAGAATGTTGCATTATGGTTATTCTGAAAAAGAAGCATCAGTTATAGAGACGGATATTACGAGTGATATTATTATTGAGCGTATAAATCAAGAAATTAAAAACAAACATGTGGATTTAATTATTGGTGGGCCTCCTTGTCAAAGCTTTTCAACTTTAGGCCGAGCAAAAGATGAAAATGGTATGGCCAATGATCCTCGAAATTTTTTATTCGAAAGTTATGTAAAAATTCTAAATCATTTTGAGCCTAAAGTATTTGTTTTTGAAAATGTTACTGGTTTGTTAAGTGCTAAACTTAATGGGGAATTAATTATAAATAAAATTTTAAAAGAACTCGGAAAAAAGTACAATCTTTTGAAAGACCCAAATGATATGGTGCTCAATTCTTGTGATTATGGTGTTCCACAAATTAGAAAAAGAATTATTTTAATTGGGACACGAAAGGATCTTAATATTAAACCCTCTACTATATATGATGGAATAATCAAAACGCATTATAATCCTGAAAATGAATCTGAAAATAAGAGCGCTTTAAAAAAATATGTAACAGTAAAAGATGCAATTGCAGACTTGCCTTCATTGAAACCAGGAGATGGTGATGCTTTGGTAAAACATAAAATTAAAGAACCAAATGAATTTCTTTTAAAAATCAGAGATAATAAAGATCTGTTTTTAAGAGATCATGTTTCACGTACACATAATGAGCAAGATAGAATTCGTTATATGACCATGAGTAAAAATAAATGGACCTTTTCTGATTTATTAGAAAAAAGACCAGATTTAAATCATATAAAACAAAGAGTTTTTAATAATAGCTATGTAGTTCAATGGTGGGATCAACCATCAAAAACTATAATAGCACATTTGTATAAAGACGGCAATCAGTTTATTCATCCTGACTATAAACAAGAGCGAACTATAACACCTAGAGAAGCAGCTAGATTACAGTCATTTCCCGATGATTTTGTATTTGAAGGGCCACGTACACAACAATACAAACAAATAGGTAATGCGGTTCCACCATTAATGGCAGAGGCAATTGCAAAAAGTATTAAAGAAAATTTAGAAAGGATAAAAAATGTTTGATAGGATTAGTAAATTAAATAATTTAACTAGTAAAAAGTATTTTATAGAAAAGGTTGAGCTTTACAATAAATTAGTTAGTGCATTTGCTTTGAAGAATCAAGTTTCTCTTGAAGTATCTTTTAATGATGATGAAGAGATATTAATTAAAAGGCTTATCGAGTTAAATATTGTTGAATCAAAAAATGAATTGAAAGATCTTGAAAAAATATTAAAAAAAGATTTATATGATGCTTTTTTTAATTGTTTAAAATTAAGTATTGTTCATAAAAATGAGTTAGACGATACACTAGAGAAATTTGATAAAACAAAAAGAATTTTGCTTCAAAAAAGTGCTAAGGAAAATAAAAAACCTAAAGTAATTGATTTTTTTTGTGGTGCTGGTGGTTTAAGCTTGGGTTTTGTACAAGAAGGATTTCATATTGATTTGGCAAATGATCATGAGTCAGTTTGTATTGAAACATATAAATTCAATCACCCCGAAATTCAAGATGAAAGAGTTATTAATGGAGACATAAGAAACATTGTTGACCATATTGATGATTATTTAAGGGATGAGATTGATGTTGTTGTTGGAGGTCCTCCATGTCAAGGATTTAGTTCTGCAAATCAGCAAAGAGTAATCGATGATCCTAGAAATGAATTGTATAAATACTATATCAAGGCTATTGAAAAGATTGCTCCTAAATTCGTTATTATGGAAAATGTAAGGGGCATGCTTCCTTATGCAGAGCAAGTTGTGGAAGATTATAAAAATATTAAGATTAAGAAAGAAAATAATTTATACTCTTATGATGTTTCGTATAAAGTTTTAATCTCAGATAATTTTGGTGTTGCTCAAAAAAGACAAAGACTTATTTTTATAGCAGTTAGAAACGATGTGAGTAAATCAAAAAAAATAACTCCTTCAAAATTGTTTGATGAAATTGAGATGTCTTCAGGAAAAACTAAGAAACATGTATTGAAGGATGCAATAGATTTTATTAAACCACTTGAAGCCCCTAGGGTTAAAAATCTAACAGAAATAGATGATGAAGTAACAGGGAAAAAAGTAGATGTAAATCAATTTTCAGGTAACGAGAACAGCTATTTAAAAGCCATAAATCAAAATAGAAAAGTCCCATACGTTTTTAATCATAAGGCAAGATATGCAAATGATATCAATCACGAAATATATAGACTTTTAGATCAAGGAGATGATGGTACAAATGAAAAAATAAAGGAAATAATGCCTTATGCGCACCGGAATCATGTTTTTAAAGACAAATATTTTAAATTAATAGCTGATAAACCTTGTAGAACGATAACAGCACATTTAAAAATGGACTGTCATTCGCATATACACCCATTTCAGGCAAGGAGTATTACACCTAGAGAAGCGGCAAGAATCCAGTCCTTTCCAGATGATTATGTTTTTTTAGGTGCTTATCTTAAAACATATATGCAAATAGGAAATGCAGTTCCTCCATTGATGGCTAGGGGTATTGCAGCTGTTTTAAAAAAATATATAGAATGAGAAATTTGAGCTTCATAAAAGTTATTTCTCCAACAAATATGGGCTTAACCAAGTCACATCTGAAAGGCAGTATCGTTGTACCTAAAACACAAATAGATCGTACTCTGTTTTTTAATCAAGGATTTGGAAGGAAATATTTTTTCTATGATAAAATTTTGAATAGACTATTTGAGTTTTATGTTGTGCAAAATTTAAGCAAAAAAAATGATGAAGTAAGAATCACACTTATGTCAGAGTATTTTATACTTAAGAATGCTAATGTTGGTGATGAAATTAATGTTAAAAAAGTAGATGTTGATGATAATGTTTTTTTTGAAATTGATTTGTTGAGAAATGGTTTATCAACCACATACGCTCCTTATACTTTATTGTCTGACGAGGTAAATGATGGCAGTAATGAAAATTATTATGAAGGAACTAAAATTAAAATATTAGTTAACAAATATGAACGAGACACCAATGCCAGAAAAAAATGTATTGAAAACTATGGTGCCATTTGTGCAGCTTGTAATTTTGATTTTGAACTAGTATATGGGGAAATTGGAAAAGGGTTTATCCATGTACATCATTTAGTTCTAATTTCCCAAATTGGCAAGACTTACAAGGTAGATCCAATTAAAGATCTGATACCAGTTTGCCCGAATTGCCATGCTATGATTCACAAAAGAAATCCACCTTTTACAATTGAGGAATTGAAAGAACTGTTAGAATAAATAGAAAAGCTATGATTAAAATTCAGCAATTTGTTAAAAAAGTTAAATAATACCGAAATTGGGAAAGGAGGTACTCATGAGTGCTATGTATTAGTTTCAAAAAAGGTTTCGAATATTGAAAACGCTCTCTTAGTTTTGACCTAAATCAGTTCACTTTTTGTTGACGATTTACACTGTTATTGAACTGCGATATAATAATTATTTTAAATTATTCTATTGCATTTCCATTGATCAATTGGGTGAAAAGTTTCAATTATAAAAGTATTAGCAAAAAATGGTTTGATTTGAGTACAAAATAAGGAAGCTTTTTTTTAACATATTAATAGCGTTTTGAAATTTTATAAAGACGTAGTCAAAAGTAATTAGTCTTCACTTTTTTCAGCACCATTATCTTGTTCTTCTTCTGTCTCTTCTGTTTTTTTATGATTTCTGAAAGGTCTGAAGGTAATGCCAAAATACAAAACTCGTGATTGTCTGTGGAATCTGCTATTTACTTCAAAGTTAGAACCAATCATGTCATAATTCCTTTTTTGCGTTAGGAAGAGGAGCTCCCCCTACTGACCGAATCTCGAACCGCAAGTGTTTGATTTTTTGTATTTTAGCATAAAAATCAACCCTTCTTGGACATCGAACCGGATAGGTTTTGATATTTTGGATTCGAATTTTCGAATTGCGTTTAACGACAACCATTCAAAACAAATATAGAGATATTAAGATTTATTGTTTGATGAATCTTATAAAAAAGCAAAATGAAAAGTAATTATAACACCTACCATACTGGAGTTAAAACCTGTTTCGCTTTAGGACTTCAGGAGCAACTTCTTCCGCAAATTTTTATCCAATCAATTCCAAATTCAACTTCTCATTATTGGAAGAATGAAAATCCTGATAAATACTTGGGTTCTGATTTTGTCTCACAAATTGAAGATGGATTGGATGATACTAAACTATTCCTTGATAAGCGTTTGGTTCTTGGAAGAAAAGCTTTTGGTCAGCTTGGCAGATTATATATTACTATCATCACCCTCATTGGAAAAGAGAATTTCAAAAAACTTATCAAAGCCAACCGAAATGTTTTTGTCGATTTACTTGAAGGTTTAGGAGATGATTTTCCCATAGCTAAAAAAGACTTGCTTCTTTTTTTGCAGATAACAAAACCTCAATACGCTTTTTGGTTAGGCGACAGGAAATTCTCTTGTTCAAAATCCCTTATCGGGCAATGTTTTAAAAGAAGACCCAAGCAGATTTCAAACAAAGAAATTATTGTTCTGAAAAATTACATGAACAATTCCAAGTATAAAAGGTGGTGTATCCGTTCCATTTGGGGAAAGGCTATTCGTGAAGGTGCTGTTTCAATGGCAGAATCTACTTGGTACAAGTATGCCAAAAAACTTGGATATTCACAAGCAAGGAAACCTGAGAAGAAAACACGCAAGAAAGGTTCATTTAATGCGTCCCGTCCAAATGAAACCTGGCACATGGATATCTCACAATATAAAACACTGGACAATGTTATCTTTTACATTTATATCGTAGTCGATAATTTCTCAAGGAAAATAATTGCCTGGGACATCTCCACAAAAAAATGTTCCAAGATTAGGACTGAAACCGTAAGACAGGCCATCAAAAATGAATTTGATGTAACAATCGATAATCAATCGTTGGATTTGATTGTTGATGGTGGTTCTGAAAATAATAACAGAACTATTTCCGAATTCATTCGCAATTGTCACGTCAACATCAATAAGAAGATTGCGCTTAAAGATGTTACTTTCTCCAACTCGATAGTGGAAGGGCCGTATAAGATCATGAAAACGTATTATTTTCGGTGTAAAGAAATTCTTTCCACGACAATACATGAGGAATTGAAATTCTTTATTGACGATTACAATAATAATCGACCTTGTGATAAGCATAAAATCTACACGCCCAACGAAGTTCATCAAAATCCCGAACTGGCCAATATCAAAATAGTCTTGGACAAATCCAACCAACAACGTTTGGAAGAGAATCGTAATTACTGTTGTAAGCTATCGGCATAGACACAAGTCAACAAAAACATGGAATAGTTCTTCAAAAGAAACCTAAATTTCATTTCTTTTTTAAATCTCTACAATTAAATCAATGAACGTTTAATCTTGTATCCTAACTTTTAATCAGGTAATATTAATCATTTTACTATTTCTTTTGCTATTTAGAAACATGGTATTTCTACAAGGCAGTATTCGAATATTCGAATGCACTGATATAGAATTACTTGTATTCTAAATAGCTTTATAATAGTTACTTATATATAATCATTTTTGACTCCATTTTTGACTTGGTCAATACAGGGAGCCCCGGTAACATCTCCTCTTCCTGCTGAAACTATACCGTTCACTATATCAAAAGGTTCTCCCGCTAAGGGGATAAGGCCCGCATTACCTAGATAATCTTGGAACTCATCCAAAGTATCTGAAGCCCATTTATCCCTTAGATATTGATAATTAGGACCATATTTATATGCCTGATATTCGGCTTGGTCACCTAAGCCTCCCTCGTCGCTTCCTAGCCAGAACGCACGTCGGGTTACTTTTAATTCAGGAAGGGCAAAGGGTAACTGAATATAATTATATTCACGATCAATATATCCTGTACCGTCATCATTATCAAAGTAACCGTCGGTTGTCCTTGTCCAATGACTGTTTGTTCCATTGGGAGTAGCCATCCAAATTGCTGCCGCCCAATCCGGCATACCATTTAAATCAACATTATTCGAATTAGTGTATCCATGCCGCAATCCACTAGGATCGCCAAAAACCACCGGATTACCCGCACAAAAATGATAAGGTGTTACAGAAAACGCCGATTCCGCCAAAGCATCCATCCCGTTAAACCTCCCAATGGCATTATCATATTGCCTATAATCCATTGCGGTAACATTCAACCCAAACTCATCCTTCCATTCCTTGCCGTTGTACTTATAATCAAAATCACCATCGCTCTTGCCGTTGGCAGCATCCCTAATCCCAACCGTATTTTCAATCTTTTCATACTGAGACTGGCTCATGTTGTAATTATTATGCTTTAAACCATAAGCATAATAATTGTTCTCCTCCAGTATTTTTACAACTTCGTCAATAGGGTCATAACCATAACTCAGTCTTACATTGCCCAGATGGTCAGTATAATTATACACATAATTAAAGTGATGCCCGTTCTCATCTTCGGTATTCTTTACATAACCTTCCGAAGTGGCAAAAAACTCCAGTTTTCCCTCGAAATACTGAAAACCGTTTAGGTAATCTGTGGTTCTTACTGTTGTTGTACCGCCAATAGGGGCAATGCTTATCAGGTATTTAGATTTTTTAAAATGTAAATGACGTAATTTGATACATCACCCAGACTTTATTAATCACTAATGAAATACAATAGGGATTTTATTTTTTGACTTAATTGTACCATTGAAAACCTCATATCCATTATCTTGAATTGTTTTTAAATCAGTTCTTGATATTGAACTTTTAAAGTTTGTACTATCACTATTTACTAAAACCTCGGCATAATATTTTTTATTTGGATCGAGTACAACTGAATAATTAACATCTTCTAACATATTACCAAAAGGCAAAACTATAAACCATTCAAAATATAGAGTTTCACGAGCATGTAATATAAAATTTTTACTGTCGTGCGATAATCTCATATAATTGTAATTTAAATAATCCAAATAAAGAAATTCATCCGTACTTCCACCAGATGGAAAAGATAAATGAGGCTTTTGATTTTTACCTGCACTATCGGAAATAGAAAGAAGTGCTTTATTAATCTTTATGTAATGATCCTTGAAATCACTACCATCAAAATTAAAATAATAATTTTTATCTGAATTGTTTGTTAGCTTATAAACAATAATTGTCCTAGATTCTTGCACTGCTATAGTATCCATTTTCATGTAGCTTGGATAATCTGCAAGTTTAACATTTTTACAATTAATCTCTTTAGTAAGCACTTCTAATTCAATCGCATTCTGCGAACTACACCCAGCCAAAAAAACGGCAAGGCAAATAAATAGATTTTTCATAATATTTAATAAGGGTATTTGTCGTTAAAATAGGTATGGATCCAAATAGATCTATATATATCTTTATATTTTCTCTTAAGCGATGGATCACCTAATTTCCATTCAACTCTATAAGACTGCTGTTCAGATTCAAAACTATTTAGTGGTGCTAATAGATTTTGATAAATGTGTACAAGTTCATGGAAGATGGTTGAAGCTAACAAAAAATAATTACTATATGCCCCATTATAAATTGCAATTGTATTATTTGGGAAGGTAAACCCTCTATAACCCATGCTACTAGATCCATAGTCAGTAATTTTAGGAGAACCCATAGCTGCATAAAATTCCTTTAATCCGCCGACCTTATCAATGACCTTCATGATTTCTTTATTCCTATCCAAGTCAACTCCTACTTTTGCTTCAGGATTTAGACCTGAATCTTTAAATCTATCTAAAAGACTATTGTCAAAATTAAATATTTCACCATTCTTAGCACCCTTTTCACGATATTTTGTTTGTTCTGTTTCTTCGCTTAATGGCCCAGCCTTAACCGATAATCCTCTCGGCCCTAGCATCCCAGTCAAAGCATCAATCAAAGCACTCATAAATCGCCTGTTCTTTATTCTTTCAGTAACATCCCGCCTATGGTTTGAATCAATCCTAGCATTAAAAACCGAAAAAGGATTAGCCCCAGCGTCAATTGCAGCCCAGTCATCTTCAACACCCTGCACCCAATTGTCGAATGAGGTAGTTGCTCCACTAGGATCCGCAAACAAAACAGGATTACTATCATATCCATTATAAGGCGACTGCCCAAAATGGTCAATAGGATCAATAACCACCCATCTTCCAATTGCTGGGTCATAATCCCGAAAATCCATGTCATACATGTTCAACCCAAACTCATCCTGCC
>JAQSDU010000015.1 GCA_029946065.1 Flavobacterium sp. | reverse complement strand
CATTTAAAATTACTTCCCGAAATCTATTTGCTAGTTTTGATTGATTGTTCATTTTCTACGGTTTGTTGTATAAATATTGCAGCTAACGTCCCGCAGCTTCACGCCGGTGCGGCAGTTTTGGATGCGAGTACTTTCGGTGACCGCAAACGAAGTTATGAAAAAAAGTAGAACAATTTTGCACAAAAAGGCCGCTCTGGAGTGAAACTGCTGTTGGCTGCAGTTATTGTTTTTTTAATGTAATTATTCGTTTACCATTTTCGCTTACTAATTCAACTTCTGTTGATTCTGTATTTGCAAAACGAAGTAAATATTCTTCAATAAAAAATTTATATTTTGACTTTATATCAATTGGTTCAAAATATATCTTATCGCCAACTATTTTCCATTTATAGTTTTGAAACAAATCTTTAGAAGTATTCACTTCAACTGTGAAATCATTTTTAAAATTTATTTTTTCACAATAGCTACAAGTTCCTATTGCTATTTCACTAATACCGTTTTTTCCCTCATATATTGAAGTGGTTGTTGACAAAATCCAATTACCAATAATCAAATTTTTCGCTTCATTAATATTTGATTGTGCGTAAAATAGATTTGTAAATAACAAAGTCAAAAATAAGATTGCAATTTTTTTCATTTTAATTTATTTGTTTTTAAACGTTTCGCGGGCTAATTGCAGCCAACGTCCCGCGGCTACACGAAGTTGCGGCTATTTCGGAGCCGAGTTCTTTCGGTGACCTAAAACGAAGTTATGAAAAAAAGTAGAACAATTTTGCACTTAAAGGCCGCAATTTCTTGTAACCGCTGTTGGGTGTTGGTTTTATCAGATTTTACTTTTTAAATCCATTCTGCCATGCAATATTCTTGCAACTTCAATTTCATCGCTGGAGATAATTCGGTAAAAAATTATATGTTCATTTGACTTAAATCCTAAAACATCTTTAATCCCAATTTCATATTTTTTTCCTCTTTTCGGATTGTCAGCGATTTCTTGGCAAGAATCAAGTAGCAATAAATAATATTTTTCAGCCTGATTTTCAGACCATTCGTCAAAAGTATAATTCCAAATATCAGCTAAATCATCTAAAGCTTTATAAGTCAATAGATAATTAGCCATTTGCTTTTCGTTTTGCTTTTAATTCTTCAAGATGTTTTTTTGGATCAAAATTCTGAACTAGTCCACTATCGATTCCTTCTTGAATCGCGTTTCTCAGAACTACAATTTTATTTTCTTCTTCTTCGAGTAGTCTTAATCCTGCTCTAACTATTTCACTTGCATTTTGAAACCTGCCTTTTGATAGAGAATATTCAATAAAGCTTTCAAAATGATTCCCCAATGATATTGATGTGTTTTTCCCCATGACATTTAAATTTACACAAAGTTACCATTTTTTGGTAACTAAGCAAATTCTGAAACGGATTTTTCTTAAAAATCACACCCAACGTCCCGCAGCTTTGCGAAGTTGCCGGAATTTCGGAGCCGAGTACTTTCGGTGACCGTGAACGAAGTTAATAAAAAACTAGTTCTATTTTGCACTAAATCAGGCAATTTCGCAAAACTGCTGTTATGCGCTGTCATTATTTGTCGTACTTATTTTAATGTATGGTAAAAGCAAATATGCTGCTCGTGCTGAAAGTGAGTAATCATATCTTCTTTTTCGAATTTCTATCCATTGATATTTTGAATTTATGCCAATGAATTGTTTATCTATTTTTTTCATTAGAATTACAGCTTTACAAATAGCTCTTAACAGTGTAAAGTACTCAATTCTATATTCTCCAACTTGTTCGTCAAAAGTAGCCGGTAAATCTTTATGACTTATAAATTCATGCCTTTTAGCCCTAATATTTTTTAATTTTAAAAAGTTTTCAAATTCATCAGCATCTGCTTTATAAGCATTTAGCTTTGCGGTTGCAAAATAAAAATTTACGTATCTATATTTTTTTTCTCCTAATTCCGATAACGCTGCGATTATTTCATTTTCAACTTTCTTTTTCAGCAAATGAAGTTTTGACAATTTATTGTTTTGTGAATCTTTGATAAAGTCATCACTACACAGACTTCGATACTCAAATAATAAATCTCGCATAAGCGTCCAAGATTGAATAATTACTCCAATCTCTCCTCGTAAATTACTTATTAAGTTTTCTAAGTCTGTATTATCAAAACGGGATTTACTCATATGTTGATTCGGCATCGGCGCTCCGATAGCGCATAACGTCCCGCAGCTTCACGCCGGTGCGGCGGTTTTGGATGTGAGTACTTTCGGTGACCGAGAACGAAGTTATGAAAAAAAGTAGAACAATTTTGCACAAAAGGCCGCTCTGGAGTGAAACTGCTGTTGGGCGATGTTGATTTTCAGTACATTACACCAATGTTACCCAGAATAAATATATTATGGGCGACAAACTTAGAAAAAGTATTCCAATTTTTTTTAGACTCATGCTTCGCTCGTAAATACATACCAAAATTATATTTAATCCAGAAAAACCGATTGAGCAACCTAACAAACTATAACCTAAGAGAACACCATATTTATAGAAATCATGCCACGATGAATATCGTAAAATTGATGAACATTCGAAGATTAAAATGGAGCATAAAAGGATTGAACAAATTATAATTGCTCTTTTCCACAAACTAATAGTCTCTATATTTAATTCAACTCTCATTTTGTTTAACGCGATCTTTGCGCAATATCGCCCAACTCGTTTATATGTCTTACATTTTCAGCAATATACACATTCTTGCGAGTAGATATGTCTGATAAATGGCAAATCCATATTTCTTCTACCAAGATAGCATTTATTTTATAAATCATCAAATGGACTTTTAATCTGTTGAATATTACGAGTGCTTACATGCGTGTAAATTTCAGTAGTTCTACTACTGTTGTGACCCAATAATTCTTGTATGTATCTCAAATCTGTACCACTTTCAAGTAAATGGGTTGCATAACTATGACGCAACCAATGCAAAGTGACGGGCTTTGTAATCTTCGCCTTGTCAAGGGCCTGTTTCAATACACTTTGTAAACTTTTTACTGAATAAGGCTCACCAACAAATTCGCCTTCAAACAACCATTTCTTAGGCTTATAGGCTACATAATAAATACGCAACATTTCTAAAATCCTCGGACTTAATGGCGCTATTCTGTCTTTTTTTCCTTTAGCGTTTTTTATTAATATGAGGTTGCGCTTTGAATCTATACTCACGGGTTTTAATGCTAATAATTCTCCGCAACGCAAACCACAACTGTATATCAAACATAACATAGTTTTGTGCTTTATGTTTTTATGCGCCTGTAAAATATCCTTCACTTCTTCTTTACTCAAAACATTTGGTAACATTTTAGACCTTTTTGGGCGATGAATTTTTTCAATCGCGATTTTAGTTTCCCTGATGGTCGAAAAAAATAACTTGATGGCATTGACAATTTGATTTTGATAGGATGCCGATAGATTATTATTCTTAATGTATTCGTTATTGTACCGTATAACGTCGTCATTAATAATATCACATATAGATTTTTCATTAAAAAATGTCAAAAAGGATTTCAATGCTTCGACATAAGATTTAATTGTATTCTGACTATAACGCTTAGAAATTAGCCAATACTTGAATTTTTCAATCTGCTCATACCCTTCGACCGAAGGCCTTTTAATGTGGACGGGGATAATATTAAATTTTATTCGGTTTTCAAAAGTGTCTGGTAAATGCCAAGCACCAAGTGATACACTCCATCTGGCATCTTCTTGTAACTTGAAACGAGTAATCAAATCCGGATTACGCTCAAAATAAACTACAATTCGACTTTCTTTCTTGTGCGTAATGATTTTTGCTTCCCACTTCATTTTGGCGTGTATTAAATAGATTATCAGCTTGTATCTTACGAAGTTATACAAAAAAATAGAAAATCTCCAATTTGTTTGCCGTAATAAAATAATGTCTGCTAGAAAAATTAGTCAAGCTATTGCTATACCTCAATTATGATGCAAATTACTGTTGCTTTTCTTCCATACATCACCTACCTTTATAAGCAATACATAAAAAAATAATATAATTTACTATGCACGCATAATAAATTTTACTATCTTTGAAATCGTTATAGTAATCTCTATGAAAGAAAAAACAATCGATTATATCCTGCGCGCAACTTGGCAGGCAGTTTCCCGGATGTATAATGAAGAAGCCACGAAATACGGCTTTACAATGTCGATAGGTTTTGCATTGTTAAGCATCGATAAAGAAAATGGTACGCCATCGACGGCACTTGGTCCGAAAATGGGAATGGAAGCCACCAGCATCACAAGAGTACTCAAATCAATGGAAGAAAAAGAGTTTATCATTCGCAAAAAAAACCCCGAAGACGGCAGAGGCGTCTTGATTTATCTTACTGAATTAGGGAAAGAAAAAAGAGCTTTGTCTAAAAATACCGTTTTGAAATTCAATGAAACCGTAAGGCAAAACATTACACCCGAAAAATTATCGCATTTTATAGAAGTCGCCGAGGTCATCAACGAATTGATCATCGATAAAAACATATTCACCCCTAGCGAAAAATCAGAAAGTGAAATAGCCACTAACCACAGTTTTTCTCGAAAAAATAACCGCTAAAAAAAGTAATACTATAAGTGACCGCTAAAAAATATATTTTACATTTATGAAAAGAGTTATTAAAAAAGTGGCTGTAATAGGCTCCGGAATCATGGGTTCCGGAATTGCCTGCCATTTTGCCAACATTGGCGTCGAAGTACTTTTACTCGACATTGCGCCGCGTGAACTGACCGAAGCCGAAGCTAAAAAAGGATTCACTTTAGAAAGTAAGATTGTTCGCAATCGAATAGTCAATGAACATTTGGCGAATGCCTTGAAATCAAAACCTTCACCAATTTACCACCAAAAATTCGCAAGCAGAATTGCAACCGGAAATACAACCGATGATTTGGCAAAAATCGCTGATGCAGATTGGATTATTGAAGTTGTAGTTGAAAGGTTGGACATCAAAAAACAAGTTTTTGAGCAAATTGAAAAATTCAGAAAACCGGGAACACTTATTACGTCGAATACCTCAGGAATTCCAATTCATTTTATGAGTGAAGGTCGAAGTGAAGATTTTCAGCAGCATTTTTGCGGCACGCATTTCTTCAATCCGGCGCGCTATTTGAAATTATTCGAAATTATTCCCAGTCCGAGAACTTCCTCGGAAGTGTTGGATTTCTTGAGCAATTATGGGGAGAAATTCCTCGGAAAAACTTCGGTTGTTGCCAAAGATACGCCCGCATTTATTGGAAATCGCATTGGGATTTTCGGCATTCAAAGCCTATTCCATTTGGTAAAAGAAATGGGGTTAACCATTGAAGAAGTCGATAAACTCACCGGTCCTGTCATCGGCAGACCAAAATCTGCGACTTTCAGAACAGTTGATGTTGTTGGATTGGACACACTCGTTCATGTTGCTAACGGATTGTACGAAGGCGTTCCGAATGATGAAGCCCACGATTTGTTCAAATTACCGGATTTTATTACCAAAATGCTGGAAAACAAATGGCTGGGAAGTAAAACCGGTCAAGGATTTTATAAAAAAGTGGACAAAGATATTTTGTCACTTGATTTGGATACGATGGAGTATCGGGCTGCTAAAAAAGCATCTTTTGCGACTTTAGAATTAACCAAAACCATCGATAAACCAATTGACCGTTTTAAGGTTTTAATCAAAGGGAAAGACAAAGCAGGTGAATTCTACCGCAAAAGTTTCGGCGCCATGTTTGCCTATGTTTCCAACAGAATTCCGGAAATATCAGACGATTTATACAAAATTGACGATGCCATGAAGGCCGGTTTCGGTTGGGAAAATGGTCCGTTTGAAATTTGGGATGCCGTTGGTGTCGAAAAAGGAATCGAACTTCTTAAAGCTGAAGGTTTATCAAATG
The DNA here is from genome assembly GCA_029946065.1 of Flavobacterium sp. GTDB lineage: Bacteria > Bacteroidota > Bacteroidia > Flavobacteriales > Flavobacteriaceae > Flavobacterium. The sequence continues at coordinate 165,751 of JAQSDU010000015.1, read as the reverse complement.
CCGAATGGATTGACGAAATGCTGGCATCGGGAAGTACGAATTTTTACAGCGTAAAAGAAGGTGCTTCCTATTATTACGACATCCCATCAAAATCGCAAAAGAAAATTCCTGGCCAGGATGCATTTATTATCCTGAATAACATCCGAGAAAACAAAAAAATATGGGGCAATTCAGGCGCAATCATTCAGGATTTGGGCGATGGGATTCTGAATTTAGAATTTCGCTCCAAAATGAATACCATTGGCGGTGACGTTTTACAAGGCATCAACAAAGCGATTGATTTGGCTGAAAAAGAATATTCCGGCCTAGTAATTGGCAATCAGGCAGCGAATTTTACCGTTGGTGCCAACATCGGAATGATTTTTATGATGGCTGTCGAACAAGAATATGACGAACTTAATATGGCTATCAAAATGTTCCAGGATACAATGATGCGCGTGCGCTATTCATCGATTCCGGTAATTGTTGCACCACACGGCATGACTTTGGGCGGCGGCTGCGAAATGAGCATGCATGCTGATAAAGTTGTAGCTGCGGCAGAATCTTACATCGGTTTGGTTGAATTTGGTGTGGGCGTAATTCCGGGCGGCGGCGGTTCTAAAGAAATGGCATTGCGTGCTTCTGATCTATTCCATAAAAATGACGTTGAGCTGAATGTCTTACAAGAATATTTCTTGGCAATTGCGATGGCAAAAGTATCCACCTCGGCTTATGAAGCATTTGATACCGGTGTATTACAACACGGGAAAGACATTGTTGTAGTAAACAAAGACAGGCAAATTGCCGAAGCAAAAAAACACGCTTTATTGATGGCAGAAGCCGGTTATACACAACCCATCCATAGAAAAGATATTAAAGCACTCGGTAAACAAGCGCTCGGCATGTTCTTAGTCGGTACAGACCAAATGACTGCCGGAAAATATATTTCGGATCATGACAAGAAGATTGCCAATAAACTCGCTTATGTGATGGCTGGCGGTGATTTGTCAGAACCAACGTTGGTAAGTGAACAATATCTACTTGATATTGAGCGTGAAGCATTCTTGAGTTTATGTACAGAACGTAAGACTTTGGAACGTATTCAGTTTATGTTGACTAAGGGAAAACCGTTGAGAAATTAAATGAGATAATAGAAAATAGGCGGATAGATAATAGATTTGAAAAATTTTATCTATTGTATATCATCTTTCATCTATCCGTCTATCATCTAAAATAAATAAACATGAAAACAGCATATATAGTAAAAGCATACCGCACCGCAGTTGGCAAAGCTCCAAAAGGTGTTTTTCGTTTCAAACGCCCTGACGAATTGGCTGCAGAAACCATTCAGTACATGATGAATGAACTGCCTGATTTCGACAAAAAGCGCATTGATGATGTTATGGTTGGCAACGCCATGCCCGAAGCGGAACAAGGGTTGAACGTCGCAAGATTAATTTCGCTTATGGGATTGAATATCGTTGATGTTCCAGGTGTAACGGTGAATCGTTATTGCGCTTCAGGTCTCGAAACAATTGGAATGGCAACTGCAAAAATACAAGCCGGAATGGCAAATTGTATCATCGCCGGTGGTGCCGAAAGCATGAGTTTTATTCCAATGGGTGGTTATAAACCTACTCCTGATTATGCCGTAGCAAAAAATGGGCACGAAGACTATTACTGGGGAATGGGACTAACCGCAGAAGCTGTTGCAAAGCAGTTTAATGTCTCTCGAGAAGATCAGGATGAATTTGCGCTACAATCGCATTTGAAGGCATTGAAAGCGCAAACCGAAGGTAAATTTGACAAACAAATCGTACCGATCACCATTGAGCAGACATTCATCAATGAAAATGGAAAAAAAGAAACAAAATCTTATACCGTAACCAAAGACGAAGGTCCAAGAGCCGATACGAATATTACTGCATTAAACAATCTTCGTCCTGTATTTGCTGCTGACGGAAGTGTGACCGCAGGAAATTCCTCTCAGATGAGCGATGGCGCTGCATTCGTGATGGTAATGTCGGAAGCAATGGTCAAAGAACTCAACCTTACGCCTATTGCCAGATTGGTGAATTTTGCATCTGCTGGTGTCGAGCCAAGAATTATGGGAATTGGCCCAGTAAAAGCGATTCCTAAAGCATTGAAACAAGCTGGATTGACTTTAAACGATATTGATTTAATTGAATTGAACGAGGCTTTTGCATCACAAGCATTAGCAGTCACACGTGAATTGAATTTAAATCCTGAAATTATTAATGTAAACGGTGGTGCGATTGCTCTTGGTCATCCTTTAGGTTGTACGGGCGCAAAACTATCGGTGCAGTTATTTGATGAAATGAAACGCCGTGGTAGCAAATACGGAATCGTTTCGATGTGTGTTGGAACCGGACAAGGATCTGCAGGAATATACGAGTTGGTCTAAAAGACGGATAGATTATAGAAGAAAACACAAAATTAATCGAAGATAAACTAGAAGAGTTTCAAAAAGCAACAATGTCATTTCAAAATTCAATCAATAAAAATTAGGATAACATAGTTTATAGCAACTGTCTATAATCTATCATCTATCCGTCTATTATCTAAAAACCATGGAACCAAAAACCGAAAAAGATGTAACCCGAGGTGGTCAATTCCTCGTAAAAGCAACAAAATCCGAAGACATTTTCACACCCGAAGATTTCTCAGATGAACAAAAAATGATGCGCGATTCTGTAAAAGAATTCGTGGATAAAGAAATCTGGCCCAACAAACACCGCTTTGAAAGCAAAGATTATGCGTTCACCGAAGAATGCATGAAAAAAGCCGGCGATATGGGTTTTTTAAGTGTAGCTGTTCCTGAAGAATATGGCGGAATGGGAATGGGATTCGTTGATACCGTTTTGGTATGCGATTATATTTCGGGCGCGACCGGGTCGTTTTCCACAGCTTTTGGCGCACATACCGGAATCGGAACCATGCCAATTACCTTATATGGAACCGACGAACAAAAGAAGAAATATGTGCCAAAGTTAGCTTCAGGCGAATGGTTTGGCGCCTATTGTCTTACTGAACCGGGTGCGGGATCTGATGCCAATTCCGGAAAAACAAAAGCTGTGCTTTCTGAAGACGGAAAATATTATTCGATCACCGGACAAAAAATGTGGATTTCCAACGCCGGATTTTGTAGCGTTTTTATCGTTTTTGCCAGAATTGGTGACGATAAAAATATTACCGGCTTTATCGTTGAAAATGTAGAAGGCAACGGTATTTCTATGAATGAAGAAGAGCATAAACTCGGCATCCGCGCCTCCTCTACACGTCAGGTTTTCTTTAATGAAACCAAAGTTCCTGTCGAAAATATGCTATCGGAAAGAGGCAACGGATTCAAAATTGCAATGAATGCATTGAATGTTGGTCGTATAAAATTGGCAGCTGCATGCGTTGATGCGCAACGCAGGGTAACCAGTATTGCAGTACAATATGCCAATGAAAGAGTGCAATTCAACACACCAATTTCGCAATTTGGCGCAATAAGATATAAATTGGCAGAAATGGCGACAAGCTGTTATGCCGGAGAAAGCGCTTCCTACCGCGCTGCCAAAGACATTCAGGACAGAATTGAGGCACGTGAAGCAGCCGGAGCGTCGCACCAAGAAGCAGAATTGAAAGGTGTGGAAGAGTATGCCATTGAATGTTCTATTTTAAAAGTAGCCGTTTCGGAAGATGTGCAAAATTGTGCCGATGAAGGTATTCAGATTTTTGGTGGCATGGGATTTTCAGAAGATACGCCGATGGAAAGTGCGTGGCGAGATGCCCGTATTTCTAGGATTTATGAAGGAACAAATGAAATTAACAGAATGCTTTCTGTAGGAATGCTGATCAAAAAAGCCATGAAAGGCCACGTTGATTTGTTAGGCCCAGCGACAAAAGTGCAGGAAGAGTTGATGGGGATTCCTGATTTTAATACACCCGACTATACCGAATTATTCGCCGAAGAAAAAGAACTGATCGGAAAACTCAAAAAAGCGTTCCTAATGGTCGCCGGTGGTGCCGTGCAAAAATACGGCCCGGATTTAGATGCACACCAACAACTACTGATGGCTGCAGCCGATATGCTCATTGAAATTTATATGTCAGAATCTACTATCCTTCGTACAGAAAAACTAGCAAAGAAAGAAGGCGAAGCGAAAGTCGCAGAACAAATCGCTATGGCAAAATTGTATTTGTACAAAGCCGTTGATATCATTACCCAGAAAGGAAAAGAAAGCATCATATCTTTTGCCGAAGGCGACGAGCAACGCATGATGTTGATGGGTTTACGCCGATTTACAAAATATACCAATATGCCGAATATTGTGGCTTTGCGAGAACAAATCACGTCAAAATTAGTGGCGGAAAACGAATATTGCTTTTAGTACAATTCATTTTTAATAAAATCAAAACCGTTCATTAATTTGGGCGGTTTTTTTTTACCATTTTTGTGGACGTGACCGCGTTACTACGTCTTCTGCTTCATAAAAATATGTAAAAAACGCGGTCGGGCTATCCGCACCAAGTCCTCGCATTTATCGGCCTCCCTGCGGTCGGCCTCGCGCTCCGGGCTTTCCGCTCCTATCCCTCACGTATTCTTGTGAACGAAAAACAATTTTGCCATTTAAAAATACATCCCTATTTTCGTGAAAAATTAAAACTCATATGAAAATACTAGGCATTGGCTCCAGAATCAACCATCCAGAATTCGGAAAAGGCGTAATTACTAATGTTTCTACCAAAGAATATTGGGTCACATTTATAGAAAACGGACTCGAAACCATCGAACTCGATAGTGAATTTGAAGTCATTGAAGCCGCAGAAAACGAAGTAGATACCGTGAGTTTTTATGATGTCGAAAAGACGTTACGTGACTTGCTCAAAAAATGGTCTGATGTTTCGGAAATCGTTCCTATTGGCGACAAATGGAAAGGCGGCCGAATTATTTTAGAGCCGGGACAAGCAGGATTGGCTTCAAAGGAAATTCCGGTGGACACTTTCTTCCATAAAATCATTATGGTGCGCGACCGATTGCGCGTAATGGAACAAAAAATCAACGCCAGTAATATTGAAGAAATCGAAAAGGTAGAGTTACAACAATATATTACTAGGATTTACGGAAGTCTTACGACTTTTAATGTTTTGTTTAAATCCAATAATCATTATTTTGTGGGCGAGAAAACCAAGTGATAATTTTCATGAATAATGAGAGAATGGTATTTAATTCAATAAATGAATTGTTTCAAACCAAGAAACCTAGGTGATTCGTCACAAAACACTAGATGTTTTTTTAACTAAATCTTAAATTTTAGTGCCTCGCTTTTGCGTAACTTTGAAAGAAACAATCCAAATGAAAAAAATAGTAGTTTCAGCAGCAGTAGTTATCGCTATAGCAATTGGTTGCAAAACCGCCGGCAGCACTACGCCTTCTAAAGCCATTACCATCACAATGGATGCGAAAAGTGGCAGTAAAGTGTCTGGTTCAGCGACATTTATAGAAAAGAATGGCGAAGTTACACTCGAAGCCAAACTCACCGGACTACAACCTGGTGTTCATGCCATACACATCCATGAAAAAGCAGATTGTTCGGCTGCCGATGGAAGCTCCGCCGGAGGTCACTGGAATCCGACTTTCAAAAATCATGGAAAATGGGGATCAACTTCTTATCACCGTGGCGATATTGGCAATTTCACTGCAGATATTGATGGAAATGCTACAGTGTTGTTCAAAACAAACGAATGGTGTATCAGTTGTGGCGATGCTACAAAAGACATTGTTGGTAAAGGATTGGTTGTACACCAAAATCCAGATGATTATACTACGCAGCCTTCCGGAAATGCAGGTGCGAGAGTTGCTTGTTCGGGGATTATTAAATAGCTAATGAATGTTGTAAATTGGGAGATATAGATATTTGTAACCAACTCATTTGTAATTTTCTCTAAAAAAGGAGCGTTTACAATTCAGTAGTAACGATTAGGAATTGATATATTCTTTTTAAAAACTATTTTAATTCTTAAAAACGCTAATAACATTTTATAGTCTATAACCAAGTCCATATTTTGGGCTGTTCTTAGTATTTTTTTTGTAGAGCACTTTTCCAAGATTTAAGTTGATTAACCTCGAACATCAGTTTTCGGTCATTTTTTTCTTTTAAAGTGAATTCACCACCTTTGTTTTTAAAAGATGGATAGAAAACAATTGTATGTAATTCAGATTTTGTCCAAACAAACTCTTCTAATTGATGCGTTTTAAATATTAATTTTTTATCCGTCAAGAATAATTTCCCAGACATTATATCGCCATCAATTAAATGATTTGCAGGTGCGCTTATCATTAAATTTTCATTTTCTGGAATTTTTATTTCGATTCTTTCTAAAATTTTTAAGGGTTTTGTGAATCTGCTATAAATGGAACCGTTAACTATTAAAGCCAAAAGCGCAATAGCTGCCGAAATTGGAAAAATATCTTTTAAAGTCATTCCACTATTAAAATATCCGATACAAAAACTAATAGCAAAAAAAGCAACTCCCCAAGGCAATCCATTACCAAAAATATTCAATATTCTCTTAATCATAAAGACGTAATTATGGATTGATAAGTGTGTTAACAGAATGGAATACAACGACTAAATAATTAGCTTTTATATAGGAAAAAATAGTGATTAGTAACACTACTTCACTTGAGCAGCAATCAATTCAAACAGTTCAGAAGGATCGAAAGGTTTGATGATTACGCCGTCGATTCCAGATAAAATGGCTTGCGGTTCTACTTCATTCTTGTCAAAAGCAGTCAATGCAATAATAGGTGTTGTAATGCCAAAATCACGGATACGGCGGGAAGTTTCATAACCATTGATCATTGGCATATTGATATCCATAAGTATAATATCAAATTTTTCATGTTGCAGCAATTCAAGGGCATCATAACCATTATCAGCCAAAACACAAATATGATGGTAGCGTTCAATAATTCTTTTAGTAACCATCTGATTGATCTTATTGTCTTCTACAACAAGTATGTTAAATATCCTCTTGTCGAAATCTACAGTTACAATTTTTGCAACCATTCCTTTCTCTAGCGTATCGTCGGGTGTAAATCCTATTGTAAAAGAAAATGTTGTACCGGCACCTTCTCCGCTTTCGAGATAAAGTTTACTGTTGAATAATTCTATGAGCCTTTGTACAATGGTCAGACCTAATCCTGTACCTTGATAATCGCCATCCTTTCTTTCTATCTGTACAAATTTATCGAATATTTTTTCTTGATCGTGTTTTGCTATTCCGATTCCATTATCCTTAACTGTAAACATTATATAATGCGTCTTATCAATCACATTATCAAGGTTTGCAGTAACAATAACTTCTCCGTTGTGGGTAAATTTCAAGGCATTGCTAATCAGGTTCATCAAAATTTGCGACAGTCTCAATTCGTCGCCAATGAGAAATTCCGGAATCGCTGGATCAATTTCGATGCGCAGTGAATTATCATTTTTATCGGCAATAAATGTAAGTGAGTTGACGATGGTATTCAACTCTGACTGCAGATTAAAAGTGGTATTTTCTAATACGATTTTCTTTTCTTCCATCTTATTGATCTGCAAAATATCATTAACCAATGCCAGCAAATAACGAGCAGAAAATTTCAGCGAATGCAAATGCTCGTTGTTCAGGTGCTCTTTATGTTCATCGAGAAACATATTTGTAATTCCGATTACACCATAAAGAGGCGTACGGAGTTCGTGGCTGATTGTGGCAACAAACTGTGTTTTTAATTGTGATATCTCCTCTGCTTTTTCCTTGGCAATCCTGAGTTCATTGTTGGCGAGCGTCAGTTCTGAATTGAGTTTTTTCTTTGAATTATTGTTCCTATAAAGCGTATAAACAAGCAAAAGCAACACAATTAAAATTATTGAAAACAGTATGCTGATAATTTTTGAATCGTTTATTTTTTTTTGATTTAACTCGTTGGCAGTTTCAATTTTCTCTAACTGGTGCTTGTTTTCATCAAGTTCAATCTGTAATGCAGCATCGTTAAGTTTGCTAATATTTTCCTCTGGATAAAGTGACTTGTTTAGCGAATCATATTTGTTTCTGTAAAAAGCAGCCTGAGTCTTATTTTTGTACAAATCATAATGTTCATAAAGGTTTTGATACGTATTGACCAAGAAAGTGGGCATGTTTTTTTTACCGATTGCGATCGACTTAAAGAAATATGCTTCTGCCAATTTCGGATTGTTATGGTTGCTGAAGTAAATGCCGTTGAGCGTGTAATAGGAAAGTCTGGCTTCCTCCTCGCCTTTTCTGTCAATATAACTTTCAACTTCTTTCACATAACGCATTCCGGGTTCGAATTCGTTTATCGAGAAATAGGCACTGGCGATATTGAGTTTGGTGTAAGTAATTTGCGCGCTATCGTTAATTTTTTGTGCGAACTCCAACGACTTCTCATAATAGACTATCCCTTTTTTTACGTCTATTTTGCTATAATAATAGACACTGCCGAGATTGCTGTATATCCAATCTTTTAGTGCGTCATTATCAGTATTATTGACATGAAGCAGGGCTTTATTGTAAAATTCAATTGCCCTACTGCTCTGCGAAAATTCATCGTAAATGACACCAATGGCGTTATAAGATTGTGCAATTAATGATTCATCATTAAATTTTAAAGACCGCAGTAGCGCCAGCTTTGAAATATCCAAAGCCTTTTCATATTCGGCATTCTTAAAATATTTGCCTGATTTACTGATTAGGTCTTCTATTTTCTTCTTTTCAGTAATAGCCGTAGCTTGAGAAAAGCCGATTTGAGTTGCCAAAAGCAGTAGCAGTATAGTAATGATATTCTTCACCTGAACAATTTTACCCCCAATTAATAGAACAGAATTTGATACAATAAATTTCAAATCCCAAATTACAATTTACAAATCATAAATTCCAAATAAATATCAATTTTATAGATTCCAAACCCTAAGCAATTTTGAAATCTATAAAATTGAAAATTATCTGTTTTTGTAATTTATGATTTCAAAAAAATTAGTTCCTAATTAATTTTCTGTATTTAATTCGTTTCGGAGTCAGATCGCCACCAAGACGTTTTTTCTTATTTTCTTCATAATCAGAAAAGCCGCCTTCAAAATAATAGACTTCCGAATTGCCTTCAAAAGCCAGAATGTGCGTGCAAATCCTATCGAGAAACCAACGGTCGTGCGAAATCACCACGGCACAGCCCGCAAAATTCTCCAAACCTTCTTCCAAAGCACGGAGTGTATTGATGTCGAGGTCGTTTGTAGGCTCATCCAATAACAACACATTGCCTTCTTCTTTCAAAGTCATCGCCAAGTGCAGCCTGTTGCGCTCACCACCGGAAAGCATCGATACTTTTTTGTTCTGATCGCTGCCGCCAAAGTTAAAACGGCTCAGATAAGCCCTAGAATTCACTTGTCTTCCGCCCATCATAATCAATTCCTGCCCATCAGCGAAGTTTTCCCAAATCGATTTATTAGGATCAATATTGGAGTGCGACTGATCTACATAAGCAATTTTCACGGTATCGCCGATGGAAAACTCACCTGCATCTGGTTTTTGTTCGTCCATAATCATTCTGAAAATAGTTGATTTACCGGCACCATTCGGGCCAATAACGCCAACGATTCCCGCTTGCGGTAAGGTAAAATTTAAATTGTCGTATAATAATTTCTCGCCAAAAGCTTTCGCTACGCCTTTTGCTTCGATTACATTCGTACCCAGCCTTGGTCCGTTCGGGATATAGATTTCCAGATTTTCATCAAGTTGTTTCTGATCTTCATTTAATAACTTATCGTAGTTCTGCAAACGTGCCTTTTGCTTGGTTTGACGCCCTTTAGCACCTTGACGCACCCAGTCCAACTCGCGCTCTAAAGTCTTTCTGCGTTTGGATGCCACTTTCTCTTCCTGCGCCATACGCGTCGATTTTTGGTCTAACCAAGAAGAATAATTTCCCTTCCACGGAATGCCTTCGCCACGGTCAAGCTCCAAAATCCATCCGGCAACATTGTCAAGAAAATAACGGTCGTGCGTTACGGCAATTACAGTTCCGGCATATTGTGCCAAATGTTGTTCTAGCCAAAGTACGCTTTCCGCATCCAAGTGGTTGGTAGGCTCATCGAGTAATAAAACGTCCGGCTGTTGCAAGAGCAAACGACACAAAGCCACACGACGGCGTTCTCCGCCCGAAAGATTTTTAATTGGCATATCACCTTCCGGCGTGCGCAGCGCATCCATAGCAATTTCGAGTTTGGTGTCGAGTTCCCATGCACCGGAAGCGTCGATTTTGTCCTGCAAATCTGCCTGACGATCCATGAGTTGCTGCATTTTATCGGCATCTTCATATACTTCAGGCAAACCGAACATATCGTTGATTTTGTTAAATTCATCCAAAATAGCAACGGTTTCAGCAACACCTTCGCGCACCACTTCGATTACTGTTTTCTCATCGTCGAGTTGCGGCTCTTGTTCAAGATAACCTACGGTATAACCCGGCGCAAAGACAACATCACCTTGGTAATTTTTGTCGGCACCGGCAATAATCCTCAGTAATGAAGATTTTCCGGAACCGTTCAAACCAAGAATACCGATTTTGGCACCGTAGAAGAAACTTAGGTAAATATTTTTTAGCACTTGTTTGTCGCTGCTGGAGTAAGTCTTACTTACTTTTTGCATCGAGAATATTACTTTTTTATCGTCTGACATATTATTAAATTTAAGATTTTAGATTATAAATTACTTCACTGATCAATCAATACAGAACAGTTAAACTCTTCCCTTGAGCGAGTTAAACACCCACGCATTCGCCAGAAACCCAACACCTGTAGCGGCAAAACCCCAGCCAGCAGTCTGGTCGTAGCGGAAAGCACCCAGTGCGATAAGAATTAGCCCCATGATGATCATAATTAGTGTTGCCCACCCCAAAACTGTATTTTTATTCATCATTCTTATAGTTTGTTTTTTAAGAAGGTCAAATATCGTGAATTTTATTGTTTTGGTGAAATAAGTTTTTGGTGATTACTCTTGATTGTATGCTGTATCTATCTACAATCACTATGAACTATTGTTTTACGTTTTATACCGAAAATTGTTAGTGTTATACTAAAATATGTAGTAGTAAAACATTTAATAGGAGATTTATGCTACTTTATCGAAGTTTAAAACTCCATTACACGATAGTAAGACATTCAAATGTTAGTTTTATATGTGGGCTTTATATAAACTGCGCCTGAAAACTAATTAAAAACCTTTACCAGCATTTCCTTCAATAAATCGCTATTGGGCAGTGCATTCGCTCCTACACCTTTGCTTTTCACATCGATATCACGCAGTGCGGCAACGATCTGGCTGACTTTCTTCATCGGGTAATTTCGAAGTGCTACATCATAATCCTTCACGAAATAGGGATTCACTTTGAGCACCGCCGCCACATTTTTCGGATTTCTGTCTTTTAATCCATGGTATTGTAGCAGGTTTACAAAAAAACTAAAAACTAAACTTGTTGTAACAACCATAGGGTTTTCTTTCGGGTTGTTGGCGAAATATTGCGCAATCTGATAGGCTTTCAATTGGTTGCGATCGCCAATGGCTTTCCTGAGTTCAAACACATTAAAGTCTTTACTAAAACCAATATTTTCTTCGATATGCTGGGGCAAAATGGTACTCCCTTTCGGTAAAATGATTTGTAGTTTTTCCAATTCATTGGCAATTTTACTCAAATCGGTTCCTAAAAATTCCACCATCATCGCATTGGCTTTCGGGTCGATAGAATAACCTTTTCCTTGCAAAACACGACTGATCCATTGCCCGATTTGGTTGTCGTATAGCTTTTTACTTTCAAACACCAATCCGTTTTTATCTAATAATTTGGTGACTTTTTTGCGTTTGTCTAGGGTCTTGTATTTATAGTTAAAAACCAAAACCGTACTCGGCATCGGATTCTCGGCGTAACTTTCTAGCTTGTCGATGGTTTTTGTTAAATCCTGGGCCTCTTTCACAATGACCACTTGCCGTTCCGACATCATCGGATAGCGTTTTGCGGTACCAATAATATCTTCCATCGACACATCGCGACCATACAAAACCGTCTGATTGAAAGACTTTTCATCTTCTGTGAGAATATTTTCTTCGATATAATCCGACAATTTATCGATATAGTAAGGCTCCTCGCCCATCAAAAAATAAATCGGCTTGATATTTCCAGCTTTGATATCGTTGACAATCTTTAGAACTTCGTCCATTGTTTAGTATTGAATATTGAAATTTTAGTATTTAGATTTAAAATTATCTGACATCTATTTGAGTCACCAACTGGCAAAGTCTCAGTTCTCAATACTAAAATCTAAATACTAAATTAATATATTTGCTTCATGCAGCAACTGAATTTCCCCACATATAACTTTCGATTCAAAAATAGCGAAAATAAAATCGCCATCTTCGATGAAATTAGAAAAAAATTCGTGGTTTTAACGCCCGAAGAATGGGTCCGCCAACACGTTGTTCAGTTCCTTTTGCAGCAGAAAAAATACCCAAAATCACTCATCAACGTCGAAAAAATATTGAAAGTCAACGGATTGACAAAACGTTATGACGGTGTGGTTTTTAATAACGATGGTTCGATCCTGATTTTAGTCGAATGCAAAGCGCCTGAAGTCAAAATCTCCCAGCATACTTTTGACCAAATTGCGCGTTATAATATGACTATGAACGCGCAATTTCTGATGGTAACCAACGGACATAATCATTATTTTTGCCAAATGGATTATGAAAATGAAAAGTATATTTTTCTTGAAAACCTGCCTGATTACCTGATAAAATAAATTTTATGAAAAAAACAATTGTGGCTTTTGGTCTCCTTTTCATCTTAGTGCTGGCGTGCAAAAAAGAATCAACAATTCTTGAGCCGATTTCTTCGCAGGAACTACCACAAACTACACCATCAACATTAAAAAAAGAAAATCTTGCGGAATCAATTGTTAGGACTGAAACAGATTTAATTCTCAACTTAAAAAGCGCTGATACTGAAAAAGCCAATCAACTATATGATATATTTCGCGCTAAAATGGATACGCTTGTTAAGCAGATCAATATCAGAGAAGAATTCCTCACCGACAATTATTATTCAATATTTTACGACGAAAAGAATAAAAAAAATACCGTTCCAGATGCTATAAAAGCGAAAATGAAATTCTTTGAAATGGCTGGTCTGGAAATCTCAGAAGTGGGCGAAGGATTCGTAGAAATAAGAAAAAAACCCTATTATTTTTATAATCTTTTTAAAAATTATGTCTCTGAAGATTATAAAGAATACCTGAAACTTGAAGCAGAAGACAATGCTGAATTGTTTCAGGCAGATGCCGAAATAATAGTGAGCCTTGAAGAAGTAACACACAGAACACTCAAATGGGAACAATTCCTAAACCGTTTTCCAAAAAGCAGGCAGTTTAAAAATGCACGCAAAACGTACGGCGATTATTTGTATGCATTTCTTGTAGGATACGACAATACACCTGTAATCACCGACGATAGAAAAAGCATTTATCCAGAAAACCAAAAGGAATTTGACAAAGTTATCGCTGAATATCCGGAAACTGTTACTGCAAAAATGATTGCTTTTTTATACAAGATGCTTGCTAAATCATATGACAATAATTTGAATGATGCGATCGGCAAAGAACAGCAGCAATACTTAACCGGAAAATAACTATTTATGAAAATCGCTGTCGTCATACTAAACTGGAACGGAACAAAACTGCTGGAGCAATTCCTCCCGTCGGTGATGGCGTTTTCTCCTGAAGCCAATGTTTATGTTGCTGATAATGCTTCGACAGATGACTCTGTGGCATTTGTAAAAGCTAATTTTCCCGACATTAAAATCATCCAAAATACGGATAATTTTGGCTTTGCAAAAGGTTATAATCAAGCTTTGCAATCAGTCGACGAAGAAATCTATGCTTTGGTAAATTCTGATATCGAAGTTACTGAAAACTGGCTTTCGCCAGTATTGAAAACTTTTGAAAACGAACAGAAAACAGCCATCATCCAACCGAAAATATTGGACTTCAAAAACAAAGAATATTTTGAATATGCAGGAGCTGCGGGTGGTTTTATCGATCAATATGGCTATCCGTTCTGTCGCGGTCGCATCTTCGACACCATCGAAAAAGACAACGGTCAATTTGACAATGCTACTGAGATTTTCTGGGCTTCAGGTGCATGTTTCTTTATCCGAAAACCAATTTTTCGCGAACTCAATGGCTTTGATGCCGATTTTTTTGCCCATCAGGAAGAAATTGATTTGTGTTGGCGTGCTTTCAACAAAGGATTCATCGCCAAATATGAACCGAAATCTGTTGTTTATCACGTTGGCGGTGCGACGTTGCAAATGGGAAGTCCACAAAAGACTTTTCTGAATTTTCGAAATTCCCTTTGGATGCTAACGAAAAACCTTCCGAAATCGGTGCTGCTTACCACAATTTTTATTCGGCTTTCTCTTGATGGCATTGCGGCATTTCAATTTTTATTCAAAGGAAAACCGAAGCACTTTTTTGCAGTTTTCAAGGCACATATGTATTTTTATTTTAGATTTTTTTCTAATTATAAAAAACGGGAAACCAAACAATTACCGCATTATTACAAAATAAAAAGCATCGTTGAGCAATATTTTATTGGCGGTGGCAAGGTTTTTGAAAATCTATTTTAACAATAGTTTATGTACTAAATTTTAACATTTACCATTTATAAACCTAATTTTGTAACAAACTAAATCATAAGCGTATGAAGCGAATTATTTTAGCACTTTCAATAGTAGCTTTACTCACAACAACGGGTTGTGGTACAAAAAAGAAGATCGCCGCATTAGAGGCACAGAACAAAGAATGTCAGGATTTACTCAACTCAACCACTGTTAAACTAAACATGTGTTTGAGTGAAAAAGAAACTATGGCGGCGCAAATGGAATTCTTGAAAAAGAACAATACCGACCTGATCAACAACATGGGCAACATGACAACTTTGACAACCCAAGGTGCCCAAAACATCGAAAAAGCGCTTGAAACCATCAAGGAAAAAGATTTAAAAATCACGCGGATGCAAGATGCTCTGACCAAAAAAGACAGTGTTACATTGGCATTGGTTACCAGTCTAAAAAGTGCCGTTGGTATCTCTGATCCCGATATTGAAGTAAACGTTGAGAAAGGCGTTGTATTTATATCTATCTCAGATAAATTACTTTTTAAAAGCGGTAGCTATGTAGTGAGTGACAGAGCGAAAGAAATTCTTGCAAAAGTTGCGAAAGTCATTAACAGCAAACCAGATTTTGAGTGTATGGTTGAAGGTCATACCGACAATGTGCCGTTTATTGGCAATGGCACTTTGCTTGACAATTGGGACTTGAGTGTGAAACGCGCCACATCAATTGTTCGTGTTTTAACCAAAGATCTGAAAGTAAATCCTGCACAATTAATTGCAGCCGGTCGTAGCGAATTTATTCCTCTAGTGGACAATAGCAACGCCGATAATCGTGCCATTAATAGAAGAACAAGAATCGTAATCTTGCCGAAAATCGATCAGTTTTATGATATGATTGAGAAAGAAATGAAAAAACAAAAATAGTCTATTATCAATCATAGTTGATAAAAAGAACGCCTCGGGAAATCGGGGCGTTTTTTTTTGACTATTATAACTTACCAAAATTCATCTTAGGAAATTAATACCTTAAAATGCTTTGCGCCTTTGCGAGATATAATTCACGCAAAGGCGAAAAGCATTTACGAGCGTCATTTATTTTTTAAACCAAGCCAGAAAAGCACTGCGTCTTTGTCTGCTGATTGAAAAGTCTGCGATTTCTGAATTTAAAAGCGACAAGAGATAATCATTTCCGACAGCTTTGATGAATTTGCGACTGACGACATATTTCCTGCTGATGCGGAAAAAATCTTCTGGATGAAGTTCGCTTTCGAGCCTTTCCAAAGACATTTGGATCAGAAATTTCCTGTTCTCTACACATAAGTAAGTAGCATTATTTTCACTTACAAAATAAGCAATTTCAGCAGCGCTGACTTTCCTAATCGTCATTCCGGAATTCACTAAAAATGAGGATTTATAGGAAGTTACAATAGAAGATTCCAGATTTTTCCAATAACTGTTGTCGTAAAAAACAGCTTTAAATGATTCGAGTTTTAAAATTAGCTTTTCCAGCTTTGTGGCATCAATCGGTTTTAATAAATAGTCCAGGCTGTTGTATTCAAAAGCTTTGAGCGCATATTCGTCAAAAGCCGTTGTAAAGATCACTTTCGATTGTATTTTCACTTTATCGAAGAGCGGAAAACACAAGCCGTCGCGGAGCTTTATATCCATAAAAATCAGATCAGGGTGCTCATTGTCTTTCAGCCACAAAACGGCATTTTTCACGGAAAACAAAATCGTCAGCACCGTAAATTTCTTTTGGATTAAAAGTTTTTCGAGTCGTCTTCCGGCCGGAATTTCGTCTTCTATAATGATTACTGTCATGCTTTTTCCGTGGTTAAAATTGGAATCGAAACGCTAAAAGACGTATCCGTTTTTTCAACAGTAATGTCTTTTCCTGTAAGGATTTTATAACGTTTACTGATATTTTTCAAACCTGAATTGTTCGATACAATATCAGTTTTCGGATGAACAGAATTGGCAAAAACCAGCTTTTTATCATTAACATTAATCACAATAGACATTGGATGGTCTTCTTCGAGATTATTGTGCTTAAAAACATTATCTGTCAGTTCCTGAAGCGAAACTGAAAGAATGTATTGATCAGCGCTGTTATTTCCTGTGATTTCAAAAGTAAATCCGCTTTCAAATTTGGCTTTGTAAATTTCGAGGTATTCTTTTATAAAAGCAAGTTCTTCCGTTAAAGACACAAAATCCTCGCTTTGATTTTTCAGATAATGACGATAAACATTGGATAAATGATGTCCGAATGCAATGGCTTTCTGCGGATTTATTTCGATAAAAGCAATCAGCGTATTGAGATTATTGAAGAGGAAATGCGGATTAATCTGGTTTTTGAGTTCGAGGTATTCTGCTTCTTTTTTGGAGAAAGAAGTCGTAAGCTTTGATATTACAAAGTCTTTCCCCGAGAGCGCATTGCTGTAAATAACTACTGCCGCGATGGTAACCGTAACGAACAGGCTTACGATACAATAGCCAACAATCAAGAATACGGATATCTCGTTATGCGCCAGCATATTGATTGTATTGAAAACACTCGTAACTATAGTCGTAATTGTAATATTCAGGACAAGATTTTTTCCGAAAAAAATTTTATTGAGTAAATAAAGCGACAGAAAGGATACCGATACTGAAAGCAGCGAAATAACCAAAAGTCGTTGAATAGTGGCTATAAAACGTTCATAATCAAGCGTGCCATCCCAGAAAAAACTATCTGCATTTACCACCATCAGGATGATGAAAACGACAACGCTAATTCCTGCTGTTATTTTTAAATAAAAACTTTTTTCATTCGGGAAATCAAGTTTTACATTTTGCTGTATCGCCTTGAAAATACGGATAAACGCCACATAAAAGATAAAAACGCTTATGAAGAGAGTCGCTTGGAAAAAAGGAATTTTTGGCCCGATATAATCTGTCATAAAAAAAGTGGCGCTGTAGCCGAATATAAAAATAGCCAAAAATACAAATGCCGAAGCGATTGCAATGCTCTTTAAAAAGCTGCGGTTCTGCTGCTGCAATTTTTCAAATACATACACATAAGAAAACGAAACGATGATAAAAAACCCGGAAATGAGTACGTTGACAACCGGGTTCTTAAAATTCGCAATGTCCCAGTTAAGAACAAACGTGACGAAACAGATGAAAGTAATCGGGAGGAAAAAGAGCACTAAAAATTTTTGAAATGATTTCATGATTTACAGTTTAAAATTCATTTCAAAAGTGCGTACAAATCATCGGTTCGGAAAAAGAAAAAAAGTGAATGGTAGAAATATGGAAGTGAAGAGATTTTGTTTAAAGTTTAAGGTTTGTGTAATACAGGCAATCTTAAACTTTTAACAAATCTTCAACTCTTATAAACATCCGGATCGTGTTTCTCCATCCACTTTTTAGGGTAGGCGATTTCCGTCCAGCCATATTGTTTGTATAGTTCATGTGCGTCATTGGTGAGCAGCATCCAGCGGCGCAGGCCTTGCAGTTCCGGATAGTTCATGACTTCCTGCATCAGTAGTTTTGAAAGTCCGCGACCGCGAAATTCATGCAAAATAAACACATCGCCCAAATAAGCAATCGTGGCAAAATCAGAAATAACGCGCGCGTAGCCAACCTGCATTTGATTATAATAAATGCCAAAATTGAGTGAAGTCGCGATACATTTCGCCACCCGAACCAGTGAAATTCCTTTTGACCATGACGATTCTTCCGTCAGGAAACGATGGATCACATCAACCTGAAGTTTATTCTTATCTGTAGAAATTATGTAATCACCGTGAATTATCGTTATATCTTCCATTACAAAATATCAATTGATCCTTTGCCTTCCCTTACAACAACCGGTTCAAAACCTGATAAGTCGATTATCGTAGAAGCTTCGTTATCGCCATATCCTCCGTCAATAACGACATCAACAAGATTTTGCCATTTTTCAAAAATGAGTTCCGGATCGGTAGAATATTCTAAAACTTCGTCGTCATCGTGAATCGAAGTCGAAACAATAGGATTACCCAATTGACGAACGATTTCAAGCGCAATATTATTGTCGGGCACACGAATTCCGACAGTGGTTTTCTTTTTAAATTCTTTCGGAAGGTTGTTATTGCCCGGTAAAATAAAAGTATATGGTCCGGGAAGCGCCCTTTTTAAGAGTTTAAATGTCGAAGAATCAATCTGCTTCACATAATCCGAAAGATTACTCAAATCGGAGCAAACGAATGAAAAATTGGCTTTTTCCAACTTAATACCTTTTATTTTCGCAATGCGTTCGAGTGCTTTAGTATTGGTGATGTCGCAACCCAATCCGTAAACAGTATCTGTTGGATAAATGATCAAACCACCGTCACGCAAGACTTTCACCACTTTGGCAATGGCAGATTCATTGGGGTTATCGTTGTATATTTTTATGAACTGGGACATTTTAAGATTTTAAGATATAGGTTTGAATGAATTGAAGTTACGCATTTTTCTGATTTCCAACAACTTTAAACCTTAAACTTTGAACAAATTTTAAACTACCCTATAACATCAAGTTTTGCGAATCGCAGTAGTAATTTTTTAATGCCGCCGACTTCAAACCTGATTTCTGCTTTTTTATCCGCGCCACTACCTTCAAGATTGATGACTTCGCCCCTGCCAAAACGTTCGTGCATCACGACATTGCCTATGGTTAATTTACTGTCAAACAAATTGGCACTTGCAGGTGTATTGCCCATAGGTTTGAGTTTTCGGATATTGATGTCTGGTCGTGGTTCGTTGTCAGTAATATACTTTGGAGGTGTGCCCGCAATGGGCTTCGCCAAACGCAATTTGGATTTATCGACATCACCAAAAATATCGGCATCAATCATCGGCTTGTATCGATAATTGGTTTCTTCTGGTGAAAGGTATTCCAAAAACCTTCCGTCAATTTCATCAATAAAACGCGAAGGCTCACTGTCGGTCAATTTTCCCCAACGGTAACGCGATTGTGCATAAGTAAGATAGGCTTGGTGCTCCGCTCGTGTAATGGCGACGTAAAACAAACGGCGTTCTTCTTCTAATTCGCTTCTGGTGCTGACACTCATGGCACTCGGAAACAAATCTTCTTCCATTCCTACGATGAAAACATATGGAAATTCAAGGCCTTTTGCCAGGTGAATCGTCATCAAAGCCACGCGATCATCATCGCCAGTGTCTTTGTCCAAATCGGTCGCGAGGGCAACATCTTCCATAAATTCTGCCAAAGCACCACGGGCGCCGTCGATTTCTTTTTGTCCTTCGATGAAATCCTTGATACCGTTTAGTAATTCTTCAATATTTTCAATTCTGGCGATGCCTTCCGGTGTAGCGTCTTTCTTGAGTTCCTGAATCAGTCCGGTTTTTTTGGTGACATGATCGGTAAGAAAAAAAGCATCCTGATTTTGATTGATAACTTGGAAACTCTGAATCATTGTGACAAAATCCTGCAATTTATTTTTGGTGCCTGAATTCAGTTTTAAATCGATTTTATCGATGTTCTGCATCACTTCAAAAATCGAACGTTTGTAGTGATTCGCAGCAATAACAAGCTTTTCAACCGTTGTATCGCCGATGCCTCGTGCCGGATAATTGATAACGCGAACAAGTGCTTCTTCGTCTTTCGGATTGATAATAAGGCGCAAATAACAAAGTACATCCTTGATTTCTTTCCTTTGATAAAAAGATAATCCTCCGTAAATTCGATACGGAATATCGCGTTTTCGCAAAGCATCTTCCATCGCACGAGATTGGGCGTTGGTGCGGTATAAAATGGCAAACTGCCCATTCATCATCTGGTTTTGCATCTTCTGCTCGAAAATGGTACTGGCTACAAATCGGCCTTCTTCACCATCGGTCATGCTGCGGTGAATCTTAATTTTGGAGCCGTCGGCATTGGCAGTCCAAACAATTTTATCGAGCTTGGTCTTATTTTTATCGATGATGGAATTCGCCGCTTCAACGATATTTTTAGTCGAACGGTAATTCTGTTCCAAACGATAAGTCTTTACATTTTCGTAGTCTTTCTGAAAATTTAGAATGTTGTTGATGTTTGCTCCACGGAACGCATAAATACTCTGCGCATCATCCCCGACAACACAGATATTTTGAAAACGATCTGACAAAGCACGTACAATCAAGTACTGCGAGTGGTTGGTATCTTGGTACTCATCGACCAAAATATAACGAAAACGGTTTTGGTATTTCGCCAATACATCAGGAAAACGGTTCAGCAATTCATTAGTTTTGAGCAATAAATCATCAAAATCCATAGCGCCGGCTTTAAAGCAGCGTTCCACATAATTTTGATAAATTTCTCCCAAACGTGGTTTTTTAGACATCGCATCGGCTTCCTGCAAATCCTGATTATTGAAATATGCTTTTACGGTAATGAGGCTGTTTTTATAAGAAGAAATTCTCCCGAGTACCTGTTTTGGTTTATAAACATCTCTGTCGAGTTGCATTTCTTTGATAATCGCCGAAATCAAACGAACGGAATCCTGCGTATCATAAATTGTAAAATTCGATGGATATCCCAATTTATCTGCTTCGGAACGCAAAATTCTTGCGAAAACCGAGTGAAAAGTACCCATCCACAGATTCTTGGCCTCGTTGGAACCCACAATATCGGCGATACGTTTCTTCATTTCACGTGCCGCTTTATTGGTAAAAGTAAGTGCCAATATGCTAAACGAATCCACGCCAAGGCTCATCAAATAAGCAATACGCATGGTGAGCACACGCGTTTTTCCGGAACCTGCGCCCGCAATGATGATCATCGGGCCGTCTTTTTGCAAAACGGGTTCACGTTGCGCTTCGTTGAGCTGGTCGATATAATGCTGCATGGATTTCATAACAATTTTGTAGTGCAAAAATAGGGAATTAGAAAATTAGATAATGAGAAAATTAGATAATTAGCGGATGAATAAATGAGAACTAAAGCAATCTTATAATCTTACCGTCAAAAAGTCTTAAAATCTAAAAAAACTAACATCATTTTCCAGAAAAAACGTCATAGGCAAATCGTATCAATGTGCCGATAATCACTATCAAAAAGAAAATTCGGATGAATTTATTGCCTTTGCTGATGGCAAGCTTAGCACCAACATAACCGCCGAGTCCATTGCAAACCGCCATCGGCAGTGCAATATGCCAGATGATTTTTCCTTTGATAACAAACAGACATATCGAACCGAAATTGGTAGCGAGGTTCACCATTTTCGCATTCGCCGAAGCGTTCAGGAAATCAAAACCTAATAAAGTGATGAAAGCCAAAACGAAAAAACTACCCGTTCCGGGACCGATAAAACCATCATAGAATCCGACGCAAATGCTAATGATTATGGCATAAAGCAATTGTTGCGTTCGAGAATGGGATTTGTGGGTATGTTGTCCGAAATTCTTTTTGGCATAGGTATAAACCACCAAAATTGAAAGAACAATCAATAAAAGTGGTTTCATAAAACTGTTGCTCACGTGTATCAACAATTCAGAACCTGCAAATGCGGAAGGAACAGCAAGCACCATCATGGTGATGAGCAGTTTCCAGTCCATTTTTAGTTCCTTTAGGTATTGGACTGCAGCGAAAAATGTGCCGGTAAAAGACGGGATTTTTAATGTCGCCGAAATATTGGCGATGGGAAGATTGGGCAATAATATTAATCCCATTGGTGTTTGTATGAGTCCGCCGCCGCCTACAACAGCGTCTATAAATCCGGCAGCGAAAGCGGCAAGGCACAATAAGGCCAGATAGGTTTCCATAAGACAAAAGTAGGAACCTTAATTCAATTATTAAAATTTCAAAAAGATGTATTTTTTCCTATCTATAATTCACGGAATTAAATAAACCTTTATTTAGATATTTGCGTCATCAAAGATTGATTTTCTTAAAAAAATCAACTTTATAACTGTCACTTATGGGGAGTCTTTTATCAGCAATGAGCACTTTATTTTTTTGTATCGATTTAATGTGTATCAAATTGACAATATAGGAGCGATGAATTCTCGAAAATCCCTTATTATTGAGCATATTTTCTAATTTTATTAAGCTCATTAACGTTAAAATATATTTGCCATCAACAGTATATATTTTCACATAATCTTTCAATCCTTCTATGAATAAAATGTCAATAAAATTGATTTTAATATTCTCATATTCAGACCTAAAAAACATAAAATTATTCTTGTCCTCTAATGCCGTTTGAGGTGTTTCTTGTACTGGAATATTTGGATTAAAAGCATGTTGCGCACGCATGACGGCTTTCAAAAAACGATGAAATGGGATTGGCTTAATTAAATAATCAATAGCGCCAAAATCAAAACCTTCAACGGCATAATTGGAATAGGCAGTAGTAAAGATTATCAATGGTTTTTTTTCTATCGCATTAATAAAATCAATTCCGGTAAAATGAGGCATTTCTATATCTAAAAAAACCAAGTCAACGTTGTTTTGATTGATATAGGAAATGGCATCTAATGCGTTATTGAAAGTGCAAATAAGTTCTAAAGAAACAACTTTTTCTACAAAATCTCTGAGCAGATCGACTGCCAATGGTTCATCGTCTATAATGATACATTTCATGAATTTTGATTTTTATTAGTATTGCATCTGATCAAGTTTCAAATTTAAAAGTACTTTGTAGGTATTATCTTCCTCACTGATGATAAGCGTATGAGAATCAGGATATAATAATTTCAATCTATTTTCGATATTAGATATACCTATTCCTGAATTTTTTGTGTTCACATTCTTTTTTTCAATCCTATTTTCTACTAAAAAATCCAAATCATTATCTTTTATAACAATTTTAATTCTAACTCGGGTGGCGCCTTTGTAATCTGTACCAAACTTAAAAGCATTTTCGATAAAAGAGATTAAAAGTAGCGGTTCAATATATTTATTTTGTGTATTTCCTTGAATATTGATGTGAATATTTTCGATATCATTAAGCCTTAATTTCTGTAATTCTATATAATTTTTAATATAATTGATTTCCTTTTCAAGGAGTACCGATTTACTGTCGGTTTCATATAGCATATAGCGCATTAATTCTGATAGTGTAACAATCGCATCGGTAACCAAATCAGACTTCTTATTGGCTAATGCATAAATGGCATTCAAGCTATTAAATAAAAAATGGGGATTAATTTGCTTTCTTAAATACCGAAGTTCTGCATTTTTGCGGTCATTTTCGGCAATGAGTTCATTTTTTTGCTGAATGTAATATTCTGATAAAGTCTTTAAAATTAAACTAATGAATATTATAATTAAATAGGGAAACGATAATCCGATTTTAAAAATAAAGGGGGCATTTTTAAGTAACATTTTTTTTAAAATAATCTTATTCCCTAAATGATCATAAATTTTCGGACCAATTACTTCCTGAAAATCGGTCACAAAAAAAAGAAGTCTTGATACCGTAAAAAAAAGCACTACAAATAGCAAAATGGCAAAATAGAGGGCATACTCTTTTTTGAATAAGAGTTTTGAGGTTAAATAAATATAATTGAGGTAGAACAATAAAATATAGGAAAACCATTCAACAAAAAAATCAATACCAAATTGATATCGATTTTGTAATAACGGAATTATACCACAACAGATAAAAAAAATCCAAAGAAAGATATGCAACAGAATAATGCGTTTAGAATTCTTTGCTTTAGCTAATAACTTCATCTATTTTCTATTTTCAATAAAATTAAATCTTTTTTAGTTATGGTCGGGGATAAATTATTTTTGATTCTATCTACTACCAATTCCCCCACTTTCAGCGCGTCTTTTTGGCTTTTAAAGCGAACCAAGTTCGTATAAGTAGGGATCGTACTTTGTTTGATAATAATCTTATTGTTCTTTAAAATGCAATAGCCCCAATCTTGATTAATTTTATAAGCTTCTACCTCATAAATTTCTTTGTGCTGACAGTAAGTAGTCGTGGCAAAAATCAAGACCACCGAAATTAATTTCAAGCCACGTAAAAAAGATGGATTAATCATTGTCAACTTGTTCATCGTTAGGTTTAAACTCGTACGAATCATCAAAATAACCGGTGCCTTGTCTGCCCAACATCACAAAACCCCTATTGTTTACAGAGAATCCTATGGCATCATTTCTACCTGACGCTTCAAGTCCTGTTTTTTCTGTCCACAAATCAGTCAGCGAATTATATTGCCATACCGAAGTCGAACTGTCACCTGTTGCCAGATAACCCAATCCATCGATGACAAAACTTACTGCATTGGAACGTATTAGGTGATAATCTTCGTTATAATCGCCATCGTCGCCAGCATCTATATCTCTTTTTTTGGTCCAAACTTCAGTTGTTCCATTAAATTCCCAAAAATCAATTTGATTGACATTATTATTAGTACCGGTTCCCAAATAGGCTTTATCTTCAATAACAAACACCGTAGCGTTTCTTCTTTTATTGCCTCCAAAACCATTAGAAACAGACCAAGTGTTGGCTACGGGATCATATTGATAAAAATCCTTTAGGAAATTTCCGTCATAGCCTGTTCCAAAAAAAGCTTTGCCTGCTACCTGAAAACCTACAGCACCGTATCTAGGGGTCCCTATAAAATCTGCTTTTTGTGTCCAAGTATCGTTTGCTGGGTTGTATTCATAAAAATCCTTGAGTCGGTTAGTACCGTCATATCCCAATCCCACATAGCCTTTGCCGTTTAATTCAAATGCACTTGCGGAACTTCTTTTTACGCCGATAAAATCTGCTTTTTGTTCCCAAAAATCGCCTTCTGAATTATACACCCATAAATCTTTTAAATAATCATCACCAGTATAACCTGTGGCTACATAAACCAAGTTATCAATTATAAAACTAGCCGTATTGGATCTGGCTGGTCCGTCAAAGGATGATTTTTGAAGCCAGTTGCCTTTCAATTCATCCTCGTCATCGTCTCTATTACAAGCAGTGAAAACGAATCCATTCAAAACCAACGAAAGTACCAGCAATTTTTTTAATCTATTCATAATTTACAATTTTTATATTAATATTTGTATTTAATTTTTAATCCTAAGTTGAAACCGTCTTCCATATCAAAATTGAAAGTAGTATGGTAATTGTTATCAAGGAGGAGATACTTTCTATTAAAATCATAGCCAGCTTTAAAATTCAAAAACCAATTGGCATCCAGATTTCTTTCATATTCAAAAGATGTCGTCATTTGCGAAAAACTGGCCTTGCTGCTAGTATCAAACAATAATTTTGAGGTGGTATCCAGGGCATAAAAACTGCCATTAAAGTCATTTTTCAAAACAAAATTGTTTCTGGAATTATTCGCGTATTTGAATTTGGTTTCTGGAAATCCGATTGACAAATTAAGGCGATCACTATATTTATACTCATAACTAATAATGGGAATCAATGACGGTTTTCCAAAAATAGAAGACTTGGCAGCACCTATAGTCAAAGCATTTTTTTGATTTATAATAAAATCTGTTTTAAACGCATACAAAACATATAATGAAGATAATTTTAACTGGTTTTCATTAGCAATAAAAGGTTGCAAATTAAAATGGTACCTGCGCTTTTTATGCTCTGAATAGGTAAAATCCAAAATACTCTCCAACTTTTCAAATTCATTTAAAAAATAGCCTGAAAAGGCACCATCGGAATAAGCAAGATTTTTGTAGCCATATTTAACATCTGCAGCAAAACTGTATTTTGAATTCAATTCTTTCTTAAAACTACTGCCAAGTAAAGCTTCATTAACTTTTATAGCGTTAGTCGTTTGACCTGTAATAACCGTATAAGTTGAAAAATCGATTTGCGCATTTACACTACTAAAAAAAAGCATACACAACAGCTTTACAAAAATTACTTTCTTCATTTAAATTGATTATTAGGGCAAATCTATTTTAGTTGGTGGCTTCAAAAAAAAAATATATATGAGAAAGCCTTTTCCCTATACCAATTGCCATAAATTATAGTTGAATCAATATGGTGTATCAAAAATTAGCATTATCGCTGTTTCCGGTCAAATGATAGATGTATTTATGTTCTTGGTATATATTATTGTGTGGAAATAGTGAAAGCAATATAGATTTGAAACAAAAAAACCATGAAGTATGTATTGTTTTTATCCTTAGGCCTATTTGCATTTACGTCGTGTGAAACCGATATTCAAAATGGTGAGTTTGTTGTAGGCAACGAATATTTAGGCCTGAATAATAAAGTCATCTTAATTGATACGCTCACCGTTGATGTAGCAACTATAAATTTCGATTCCTTAATAACATCCGATAGAAGTCGAATTTTGATTGGAAATTATGATGACCCAATATATGGTAAAGTAAAATCGGAAAGCTATTTCCAGTTAACACCCAAGAATTTTGAATTAGACAATGGCAATTCAAATACCGAAGTACCCAATTATGTCTTTGACTCGATTGCTATGATCCTAAGGTATGACAGGTATTATTATGGCGATACCACCAAACTTCAAACTATCAATATTCATAAATTAATTCAAAAAGTAAAACCAAATGTTGACGACGAAAACTTTTACAATAGCAGTGTATTAAACTACGATCTGGAAAGCATTGGTACTTTGTCTTACTATCCAAAACCCAATGAGAAAGATTCTGTAAACATAAGGCTGGATAATAATTTTGGAATGGCGCTATTTCAAAAATTAAAAACCAATGCAATAACCAATAATGATGAATTCATTGATTTTTTTAAAGGAATTGTAATAAAGCCCAATACCACAACATCCGCGAATGTAATTGGTTTTAAAACAAGTAGCGTTGTGCGGCTTTACTATTCTGAAGCCAGTACATCGGGTGAGGAAGAATCGCTTTATAAAGATTTTGAAGTTGCCGATAATACCAAGCAATTCAATAATATTTCGTTAGACCGAACAGGTACGATATTACAAAATTTACCTGCTTCAAATGATAAACTACCAAGCAACCTGACCAACAATAGCGGTTATATTCAGTCGGGAAGCGGCATTGCATGCAGAATAGATTTTCCTCACATTCAACAATTAAAATATATTTCGGAAAAAGGAATAATCGTCGATGCCGAATTGATCATAAAGCCCGTTAAAAATTCTTATTCTACGCGCTACCCTCTTAAAGATTCCCTGAAAGTATTTGTGTGCGATAATTTAAATAGAATTTCCGGAAGCCTAACCTATCAGGATGGAACTGACCGATTGGCATTGCTCAACAACAGTAGCGATGAGTTTAACGAAGATATCGGTTATAAAATCAATATTGGCTCTTTTTTATATCATGAAATGCTAAAATCAAGCAAAAAATCGTCTTTAATTTTTACATATCCTAATGTTTCCAAAGGAGTTGACAGAATTGTTTTGGGTAATCAAAAAAATACCGAAAACAAGCTAAAACTAAAAATCTATTATATCTCATATTAAATGAAACGCATTATCATTATATCCCTTTTTATGCTGCTATCGATTGCCGCGTATTGCCAAAGTGTTGCTACGTCACCTTATTCTATATATGGGTTAGGCAGTTTATACCAATCAGATTTTGGACCTATTTCTGCAATGGGCGGAACAGGAATAGCTTTGCCTTCATCAACGTTTATCAATAACAAAAACCCATCATCACTAGCATTTATAGGCAAAAATAGTTTCTTTTATGATTTTGGTGCTAAAACAATATTTTCAACTTATAAAGACAAATCTAAAACTGAAAAAAAGAAAAATACGCAATTTTCGCATATTGCTTTTGCTTTTCCTGTAAATTCAAAATCAGGAATAAGTATCGCACTACTGCCCTACTCAAGTGCGAGTTATGTAATTTCAAATTATCGCATGAAAATAAATAACAGTAATGAATATTATTATTTAGATGCTGAAAGTAAAGGTGGACTGAACAGTTTTGATGTTGCTTATGGTTATCAATTATCAAAAAAATTGGCTTTAGGGATTAAGCCCTCTGTCTATTTTGGAAGCATCGAGGAAAATAAAAATTTTAGTATTGCCAATTCAATAACAACTATCAATACAACTAGCAATTATAAAGGCGTTCGATTTACGTTGGGAAGCCAATTTTGCGTAGATTCTACATTTGTTTTAGGACTCACCGTGAAAACGCCGGCAAAAATAAGCGCCGGCAAAAAACAATCAATCAAAAGTGTTAATGGTACCGATACAGAAATTGTTGCGGCGGAAATTGTTTCGGACGCCGTGAACTATTATCTGCCCTTGGAAATCGGATTTGGAGTGAACAAGCGCTTCAAAAATAATATGAGTTTTTCTGTTGATTATGAAAAAAGTTTATGGAATTCGACCAATCAATCAAGTATTTATGGTCAGTTTACCAATCAGGATAAACTTTCAGTTGGGTTTTCCTATTTTAAAGACCAACTGCGGAAAACAAATTTTTATGAAAAAATACACTATTATTTAGGCATGAATTATGACTCCGGTTTCTTACTTATTAATGATCAAAAAGTTGATAATATCGCTTTTTCTGTAGGCTTTGGAATACCTTTAGAACACACCAACTCACAATTCAATATCAGCTATTCCTACGGTATAAAAGCCAAGGTAAGCAACGACTTGATAAAAGAAAATTATCACAAAATTGGAATTAATTTTAGTTTCGAAGCTATTTGGTTCATGAAAGGCAAATACGAATAAAAATAGTGATTTTTTGTTTTTTTGGTTTGTTTGACTACTGCTTTTCATAAAATTTTATGTAGAGCAGTAGTTTTTAAATATATAAAAATTGTGTCATGTTAGCCAAATTAGAACAATTAAGCAAAGTTTATTTTACAAGTGCAGGAACCTTCAATACTAAAGAAAATACAAGCATAACGCTAAACAAAAGTGAAATTATAGTCATTACAGGGGAATCAACTGATACCAAAAAAGCAGTCCTTACATTAATGGGGTGTTTGATACATCCAACTGATGGCATCCTTGAAATAAATGGAAAAAAATGCATCTCATCTAATTTAATAGATATCGCATTAGTTAAACTGCAATCGATAAGTTTCATTTTTCAAAAAAATAATTTATTAGGACACTTAAATGCCGAAGAAAATGTTTCATTTCCATTAAGAATTCAAAAATCAGAAATTCGTGAAATGAAAAGAAAAACTATGGAAGCATTAAAAAAGGTTAATATGTTTCAGTACAGAAAAAAAATGCCGGGGCAGCTTTCATTATTTCAGCAACAACAAATAGTTATCGCCAAAGCACTCATCATTAATCCTTCTATTATCATTTGCGACAATCCAACAGCATATTTAGAAGATAAAGACGGAATAGAAATCATGAAACTGCTTAAAGAATTAGCCAATGAAGGCAAATCAATTGCCATACTCAATCATGATAAAAGATTTTATGGCTTTATTGACAGGGCTTTTGAATTAAAAAATGAAATCGTTACTGAACTTACTTTATTCTGATTCCAAAACGAAAAAAAATAAACCACACGATTTTTACCTTAGCAATTGCTGTTTTCATAAAAATTTCAAATTAGCTAATTATCCAATTATCTAATTATATTTGTCTCACAATTAAAAATTATGGAAACCACAAAAATAATAGAGATTTTATCTTATGCCATCCCATCGCTAATCACCGGAGGCATTGCTTTTCTATTTTTCAAACAACACATCAAAAACGAAGCTGGAAAGCGCCGTTTTGCCATGCACCGCGAAGCACAAAAACATGCTCTTCCATTACGTTTGCAGGCGTATGAAAGGATGGCTTTATTTTTGGAACGCATCAGCCCGTCAAAAATATTACTTCGTGTACCGCCGGTTTCGCCTAATAAAAATGATTACGAACAATATATCATCGCCAATATCGAACAAGAATTTGAGCACAATCTTACCCAACAAATCTATATTTCGAATGAATGCTGGACAATAATCACCACCGCAAAAAATACTATAATTCAACAAATTCGCAATGCTGCAAAAGGTGAAAAAGTTACTGATGCCAACACTTTGCGTGAAGCGATCTTGACAGATTCTATGACCAAAGAATCACCGACTGTTACCGCTTTGGCGTTTATTAAAAGTGAAGTAAGTACGTTTCTATAATTTAGTCGAAAGTGAAAATTCGAAAGATTTTGACACCTCTAGACTTTAAACTTTCTTAACATCACTCATATCCTCGCTTTTATTCTTCGCATATTCAAAACCTTGCTCCCACCATTTTTTCATATTTTCTTTGTTGAAAACTAAAGCATTGCTAGTCAATTGCGTTGGCGTATAATACAAATTGAGCTTTACATTTTTATGATTCGCCGCCAATTTTCCAATGATAATATCGTGTTTTTCAACTTGATCAAGTAATGTTCTAAACAAATCAATCATCAGCGAAAACGGGTTTTTTCCGATGGGAATTGGCGCTGTAAGGGTCTCGGTCTCCAAAATCACGACGTCAATTTCTGTCGCACCGCGTTCTATCGCTTCACTAATCGGCACTAAACTCGAAAATCCACCGTCGCCATATTCGCAACCATTTTTCTCCACAAGACTCATAAACGGAATATAATTGCAGGAAATCCAAATCCAATCGCAAAATTCATCGTACTCGAAATCGCGGATGCATTTGTATTCCACTTCATTTTTAGACAAATTTGTGACCGTAACCACAATATTTCTATGAGAAGATTTGAGTTGGTTGAATTCGGAAAGTGTGAAATTTTTTTTGATGTATTTCCGTAGTTTTTTGCTTTCGCCGAATGTACGCCTGCCTTTTATGAACTGAATCAAAACATTGAAGTGGTTGATGCGCACAGTTTCAACACCATCTTTTATCTTCACGCGAAACGGATTAATGTTGAAAATTCGCGCCATATTCACATTCGTATAAATCCTATGTATTTTATCTACATTGCCCAACGCCAAATGCGGAATCAACAAGCTTCCCGTTGATGTGCCCAATAGCAAATCATACTCGCAGCCTTTTTCCTGCATTAAGTATTGTGCCACGCCGCCTGCGAAAGCACCTTTGCTCCCACCGCCTGAAATTACAAGTGCTTTCATTATTCTTTTAGGAGTTTACCGATTTGTACCTGCTCATTTTCGGGAAGTTTGGGTAGCAATTCGGTGTAAAATGTTTTGTATTTTTCTTTCTTCAATAAACTGCGGATTTTTTCACGGGCAAATTTACTAAACTGCCATTTGTGATGCACTGTAGCGTTTGTGAGCGCCTGCAATACATTCGTATCATTTGGATTCAGGAAAAGAAGATTGGTCATGGCATTTTGACGCAACTGGCTTTCGTATTTTGGTGTCGTGTAATCGAGTAATTCGTCATACAATTTCGACTTGCTTTCCTTTTGAAAATCCTTTGTCATCAATGCTAAAGTAAGCCATCGCACACGCAAATTTCGGTCATTAAAACCAATTTCATTTTTCATTTTTTCCAGTAATTCAACTTGCTGTTCTGGAAATTGCTTCCATAAATTACCCAATATAATTTCTTTTGTGAGATATGATTTGTCATCGAGTAGTTTTACAAATTCAACATACATCGCGGTCGGAATTTCCGCGGTCGTGTTGGCAATCGCTTGGCGCACATGAACGTCGTTGGTATGTAAAGCAAGTAAAACCAATTCTTTTTTTTCACGAAAAGGAACTGCGGTCATTTGAAAAACAACCTCTTCTTTTAACGGATAAAAAACATCCGATTTCAATAGCTTTTCGAATGTTTTTTTCTTTTCCGAAAAAGGTTTTTCCTGAAGTGACAGAAGATCAAAATACTTTTTCATGAAGGTGTTTTTCTTCAACAATGCAATTGCATCGGCTACTTCAAAACCGCTGGTTTCAAGCCATTTCTTCCTGAAAGCCGCTGTGTCATATTTGGACACTTTGTTGATTTCTGCCAGAAACTCATCGGTGTCAACATTTTTAAATTGGTATTTTTCGAGGTAATTTTTAACTGCTTTCCGAAAACTTTCTTTGCCTACGCCTTCGCGTAAAACATGTAATGCCCAAGCGCCTTTTTCATAAAACGATAGCGAACTTGCTTTTTCATTCAATATCGGAATCGTATCGGTTTTGGATGCTTGTTGCAATTGTTCTGCATTTTGGTACAATTCCCAATAAAAACGATCATCGCCCAAAACTTCTTGCTGCGACAAAAGCGCATAATACGTCGCAAAACCTTCCTGCAGCCAGTGGTGTTTTCCTGATTTTGCCGTCACCAGATCGCCAAACCATTGGTGTGCAAGCTCGTGCGCATTGACATTGATGTAATTTCGGTCGTTAAATCCAATCGAATCCACTACATAATCTTGTGCGAAAATCGTTGCCGATGTGTTCTCCATTCCGCCATACAGAAAATCGTGAACGGGAAGCTGTTTGTAAACTTCCCATGGAAATTTTACGCCGATTTCGTTTTCCAGAAAATCAAAAATTTGCCTGGAATAACGGTACGTTGGTTCAAATTTTGCCACTTCTTCGGGCTGCAGGTACATTATAAGTGGAATTCCGGAAGCCGATATTTCCTGTTTTTTATCAAATTTACCAATCGCAATCATCAGCAAATAGGAACTCATAGGATTTTGCATTTTGTAATGCCATGTAATTTTATCCGCAATTTCCGCTTTGTCAACAAGCACGCCGTTGGAAATTACCTCATAGTTTTTGTCAAACGCAACCGATAAACTGAAAATAACTTTTTCATTCACATCGTCAAAACTCGGAAACCAGAAACTTGTATATTTTCCTTGTCCTTGTGTCCAAATTTCGAGATTATTGGTGGCTTCAGAACCTGTAAAATATAAAGTTTGACGCGGTTTTGCTTTGTAATCAAATGCAAGTTGGTGATGTCCAATTTTGAAATCTCCAACTAGTTTTAACTGTTTGTTGGTTGTCACAAATTCTTGGTTCTTGGCATCTGTTTCAAGATTCGAAAAAACCATGTCATGCGCATCGATATAAATGGTATCAACTGGTTTTAATACTTCAAAATCATAAATTACGCTTCCGGTAACCGTTTTTTCAGTAGAATTTACGGTAATTTTTCCGATAACGGATTTAAAATCGACAGCTTGTATTTGCTGTGAAAAAGAAAAAAATGGCAGCAGCAGTAAAGCTAATAGTTGTTTCATTATGATGGTATCGGAATTTCAAAGTTACAAAGGTTTATGAAACGTGAGCGTATTTTAGAAAAAATGTAAGCCGGTTTATATAATTTTATCCAAATTCGAAATAAAATCAGTTTTACAATTTCCCAATTAAAAACTATCTTCGTTCCATGCAAAATAACCTGCTTCAGACACCAATTGAATACCTCAAAGGCGTTGGCCCGGCGAGAGGTGAACTGCTGCGGAAAGAACTCGGCATCTACAAATACGAGGATTTGCTCAATTTTTATCCAAATCGCTACATTGATCGCACGCGCTATTACAAGATCAACGAACTGCAGCCAAACAATGCCGATGTGCAGGTAATCGGTAAGATCATCAACATCAAAACAGTCGAACAAAAACGCGGAAAACGTTTGGTGGCCACTTTTGTGGATGATACCGGCCAGATGGAACTCGTGTGGTTCCAAGGTCACAAATGGATCCGCGAAAGCTTGCATTTGAATGCTATTATCGTGATTTTCGGAAAAGCAACATCGTTTAATGGTGTTTTCAATATGGCGCATCCTGAAATAGAATTGCTAGCAGAACACGAAAAAAGCCTGCGCTCAGCGATGCAACCGGTTTATCCATCGACGGAAACACTTACCAACCGAGGCATTTCCAATCGAACAATTAATAAGCTCATGCAGCAATTGTTTACGGAAACTCAGGCTTTGTTCAGTGAAACTTTGCCCGAATATCTGATCAATGAATTGAAGTTGATTCCCAAAAACGCCGCGTTATTCAATATTCATTTTCCAAAAAGTGCCGATGTTTTGGCAAAAGCACAATTTCGGCTAAAGTTTGAGGAATTGTTCTTCATACAACTGCAATTAATTACAAAAAATTTAATTCGGAAGCACAAAATAAAAGGGCATCCGTTTACTAAAGTTGGTGCTTATTTTAATAATTTCTTTGAAAATTACCTGCCTTTCGATCTTACCAATGCCCAAAAAAGAGTACTGAAAGAAATCAGAAACGACATGGGACAGGCCGCACAAATGAACCGTTTGCTACAAGGCGATGTCGGTTCGGGAAAAACTATTGTTGCATTAATGAGCATGCTCCTCGCTTTGGACAATGGCTTTCAAGCGTGCTTGATGGCACCAACAGAAATTCTCGCCAACCAACATTTTAGAGGATTAACAGAATTAGCTAAAGATTTAAATATCAATATAAAAATTCTCACTGGTTCAACTAAAACTTCAGATAGAAAAATCATTCATGAGGAACTCGAAAATGGAAGCTTACACATTATAATTGGAACACATGCTTTGCTCGAAGACAAAGTGAAATTCCAAAATCTCGGCCTCGCAGTCATTGACGAGCAACATCGTTTTGGCGTCGAGCAACGCTCAAAATTATGGCACAAAAATGAAATCCCGCCACACGTTTTAGTCATGACCGCTACGCCAATTCCGCGCACTCTGGCGATGAGTTTGTATGGCGATCTGGATATTTCTGTGATAGATGAATTGCCACCGGGGCGAAAACCAATCCAAACCGTTCATAGATTCGACTCGAACCGCTTGAAAGTCTGGAAATTCATCAAAGATGAAATCGCAAAAGGCCGACAAATTTATATTGTTTATCCTTTAATACAAGAATCAGAAAAAATGGATTTCAAGGATTTGATGGATGGTTACGAAAGCATTTCAAGGGATTTTCCATTACCTGAATACGCAATTTCGATCGTTCACGGCAAAATGAAACCCACCGATAAAGATGCCGAAATGGAGCGTTTCTCTAAAGGTAAAACCAACATCATGGTAGCTACAACTGTAATTGAAGTTGGTGTTAACATTCCCAACGCCAGCGTAATGATCATCGAGAGTGCCGAACGTTTTGGACTTTCACAACTGCACCAATTGCGCGGTCGCGTGGGGCGTGGCGCCGAACAGAGTTATTGCATTTTGATGACTTCACACAAATTATCCAACGACAGCAAAACAAGAATGGAAACCATGGTACGCACGAATGACGGTTTTGAAATTGCCGAAGTAGATCTAAAATTGCGCGGTCCAGGCGATTTAATGGGCACACAACAAAGCGGCGTTTTGAACTTACAAATTGCAGATATTGTTCGGGACAGAGACATATTACTACTTGCACGAAACCACGCTGTCAAAATTCTAAAAGCCGATGCGCCACTTCAAAAACCGGAAAATGCAAATTTAAGAGCCGTTTTTATAGCACAATCAAAAAAGAAAAACATTTGGAACTACATCAGCTGATAAAACAAGTGTTAATAGTGTTAAATAAAATTTAACGTTTAAAGTATTCGCTTTCCTAAACCCTAATTTTGTTAGCATATACCTGAAATTGATGCATTTCAGTTAAAATTGACGTAACAAATATGAAAGTAAAATACCTAATCTACTCGCTTTTAATCATAGGAATAGCCGCATTGGTGACCTACAGAATCCAAAAAAACACTACCAAAGACGACCCGAAAGGCAAAGGCGATAAAAATAAACCCATGAATGTCAGTGGAATCGTCGTAACATTGCAGCCTTTTGACAATAATTTATCGCTTTCCGGTGCTCTTGAAGCCAATGAACAAGTTGAAATCCGTAGTGAAGTTTCTGGTATCGTCGAAGGTATTTATTTTACCGAAGGCAGTAACGTCAGTAAAGGACAAGTTTTATTTAAAGTAAATGATGTCGAACTGCGCGCCCAATTGCGTCAAATGCAAACGAAAGAAAATCTCGCTTCGGAAAATGCACGCCGCGCTAAATTATTACTGGAAAAACAAGCCATCAGTCAGGAAGAGTTCGATATCGCTTCTGCAGATTACAGATCAGCACAAGCGGAAAGTCAATTGATTCGGGCACA
The DNA here is from genome assembly GCA_029946065.1 of Flavobacterium sp. Classification (GTDB taxonomy): domain Bacteria; phylum Bacteroidota; class Bacteroidia; order Flavobacteriales; family Flavobacteriaceae; genus Flavobacterium. Next base: position 129,114 of record JAQSDU010000015.1, on the reverse strand, counting down.
AATCGGGAAAACTTCCGTGAAAGCACCATTTTCAGGAAAAATTGGATTGCGATCCATTTCTCCCGGAACATATATCACGCCTACAATTCTCGTAGCAAAATTAGTCAATAGCGGTCATCTCAAAATAACATTCTCTATTCCTGAAAAATATGCGGCGCAAGTCAAAATGAATTCAGAATTTAGTTTCACCGTCGCAGGCGCTACCAACAAATTTACCGCAAAAATTTATGCGATTGAACCCGAAATTGCTGTCGCTACACGCACTTTGCAAATCCGCGCCATTACCGATAATAAAGATGGAAAGCTATTACCAGGTACTTTCGCAAATGTCGAATTGCCATTAAGTACCATAAAAGACGCGATTATTATTCCGTCTGAAGCCATCGTTCCCATACAAAATGGAAAAAAAGTTTTCGTTACAGAAAACGGAAAAGCTAAGGAAGTTATGGTCGAAACCGAAACCCGTACCGATAAAGACATTTTAATTCTAAGCGGACTAAAAGCAGGAGATACAGTACTCACCAGCGGTGTAATGTCACTCAAAAAAGATACAAAAGTAAAAGTGGCAGTCGCCAAAAAATAAAATGAGTTTATCCACATTAAGCATAAAACGGCCTGTTTTTACAATTGTAATCAACCTTGCCATTGTATTGTTCGGGATCATTGGCTACACTTTTTTAGGTGTACGGGAATTCCCGTCTATAGATCCGGCACAAATCTCAGTTCGAACGAGTTATACCGGTGCCAATGCCGATATCATTGAATCGCAGATTACCGAACCTTTAGAAAAAGCGATCAATTCCATCGACGGCATTCGCAACATTACTTCATCGAGCAATCAAGGTTCTAGCAATATTACAATCGAATTCAAGTTAGAAAAAAACCTTGAGGAAGCTGCCAATGATGTGCGTGACAAAGTTTCCCAAGCCGTGCGCAGCTTACCTCAAGATATCGATGCGCCACCGGTGGTTTCTAAGGCAGACGCCGATTCTGAGCCAATTATCACAATGACCGTGCAAAGTTCAACCAAAGATGCACTCGAACTCAGTGATTATGCCGAAAATGTCATTGCAGAAAGGCTGCAGACAATTCCAGGTGTAAGTAGCGTTCAGATTTGGGGACAGAAAAAATATGCGATGCGCCTTTGGATCGATCCTTTAAAACTCAATGCTTATGGTGTGACTGTTGGCGATGTGAGAGCTGCTTTAGCAAAACAAAACGTCGAATTGCCCTCCGGAAAACTGACAGGTGCAAATACTGAATTGACCGTGAAAACGATGGGAAATCTTTCGGAAGCGGCGCAATTCAATGACATCATTATATTGGCAGACGGCGAAAAAGTTGTTCGTTTGAGTGATGTTGGAAAAGCCGAATTGGGACCGGAAAACCTCGAGACTAAAATGTCAGCATCAGGTTTGCCGATGGTTGGATTGGCGATAATTCCGCAACCGGGAACCAATTATGTTGACATCGCAGATCAGTTTTACACCCAATACGACCAACTGAAAAAAGATTTACCGGCTGATATGAAACTTAATATCGCTATCGACAACAGTGTTTTTATCAAAAAATCTGTTGTAGAAGTCGCAGAAACGTTGGGTTTGTCGTTGATTCTTGTTGTACTGATTATCTATTTATTTTTTAGAGATTGGGCGATAGCATTCCGACCGCTAATTGATATTCCGGTTTCCTTAATTGCCACTTTTTTTATCATGTATTTGTGCGGATTTTCAGTAAACGTTTTAACATTACTCGCCATTGTGCTCGCCACCGGACTTGTCGTTGATGACGGAATTGTAGTCACCGAAAACATTTTCAAAAAAGTCGAAGAAGGCATGTCGCCGATCGAAGCTGCAATAAAAGGCTCTAACGAAATTTTCTTCGCTGTAATTTCGATATCCATCACACTCGCAGCAGTTTTTCTACCTATTATATTCCTCGAAGGATTTGTCGGACGGCTTTTCCGAGAATTTGGCGTTGTGATTGGCGCAGCCGTATTGATTTCTGCTTTCGTTTCGCTGTCGCTGACCCCGATGCTGAATGCCTATTTGATGAAAGGTGGCGAACAGAAAAAGTCGCGTTTTTATAATTATACCGAACCCTATTTTGTAAAACTAAATACGGGTTACGCAGCGTCACTTTCTAAATTTATGAAAAGAAAATGGGTTAGTTTTCCAATCGTAATCGTATGTTTTGGACTTATATTCTTATTTTTTAAAATCATTCCGAAAGAAACTGCGCCCTATGACGACCGAAGTTTTATCGGAGTGAATGTTACAACACCGGAAGGCGCAACCTACAATTATACTGACCGTTTCATGCAGGAATTGACACAATTGATCAACGATTCCATTCCAGAAAAAAAGGTGGAGCTTGTGATTACGGCACCCGGGTTTGGTGCAGCAACAGTCAACAGCGGCCGCATACGAATTGCGTTGAAAGAACCAGAAGACAGAGAACGTTCTCAAAAAGAAATCGCCGAAAAGCTTACCAAATGGACAAAACGCTATTCTGAAGCCAAAACAAATATTTCTGAACAGCCTACAATCGCCGTAAACCGTCGTGGCGGATTGCCAATCCAATACATCATACAAGCACCTACTTTTGAAAAATTGCAGCAAAAAATTCCGCAATTTATGGACGAGGCGAATAAAAACGAAACTTTTTCTAACGTCGATGTGAATTTGAAATTCAACAAACCTGAGATCAACGTTACAATTGATCGGGAAAAAGCAGAAAGTTTGGGTATTTCCGTTTTGGATGTTGCACAAACATTACAATTATCATTGAGCGGCCAGCGCTTTGGCTACTTTATGAGAAATGGAAAACAATACCAGGTTATCGGTCAATTCGATGAAAAAGACCGTGCAGCGCCTTTAGATCTTACTTCGATGTTCGTCAAAAATGCTAATGGTGATTTGATTCAGCTTGACAATGTTGTAAAAGTTACCGAAGAAAGCAGTCCACCGCAATTGTACCATAACAACCGTTATATGTCTGCAACAATTTCTGCCGGATTAGCGCCCGGAAAAAGCATTAGCGACGGTATTGACGCAATGGAAACGATCAAAACCAAAGTATTAGACGACAGTTTCACTACCGATTTAGGGGGTGAGTCGCGAGATTTTGTAGAAAGTAGCTCCAACACCACTTTTGCCTTCGCCTTGGCATTATTACTAATATTTTTAATTTTGGCGGCACAATTTGAAAGTTTTATCGATCCGTTTATCATCATTTTAACGGTTCCAATGGCGGTTGCCGGAGCTTTATTTTCGCTTTGGTTGTTCGGACAAACGTGGAATATCTTCAGTCAGATTGGAACGGTAATGCTAATTGGTTTGGTAACGAAAAACGGGATCTTAATCGTTGAATTCGCCAACCAATTGCGAGAACAGGGAAAACCAAAAACCGAAGCTATTTTAGAGGCTGCAGAAGCACGACTTCGACCAATTTTAATGACAAGCCTTGCGATTTCATTAGGCGCTTTGCCAATTGCATTGTCACTCGGAGCGGCATCTACAAGCCGAATCGGAATGGGGGTTGTAATTGTTGGCGGAACGATTTTTTCACTTGTACTTACATTATTTGTAATTCCAGCCGTTTATTCGATGTGGTCACGTACCAGAAAGCACCATCCTGAATTTGACCATTTAGAAGAATATGAAAAAGAAATGAAATCATGATGACATCCTATAAATACATAGTCGCTTTTTTGGCTTTTGTCAGCTTCGCAAAAATGAATGCGCAAGAAATTCTGACTATTGAAAACGCTACTAAAATCGCATTGGAAAACAATTACGAAATCAAAATTGCTGCCAATGATTTAAAAATCGACCAAACCAATGTTGCGACGGGAAATGCCGGAATGTTACCCGTTGTAACAGCAAATATCGTCGACAATAACAGTTTACAAAATAGTACCCAAACCCGTTCAGACGGCACGGTTACTAAACTTGATAATGCCAAAAATAACAGCCTTAATTATGGAGTTGGACTAGACTGGACAATTTTTGATGGTTTCAGGATGTTTGCCAAATACGACCAGCTTAAAGCGTTGCAAAAACTCGGCGAAACGGAATTACGATCGACAATCCTCACTAAAATTGGCGATGTTACGGCTACTTATTATGATTTGGTGCAACAACAGCAGCAATTAGCAGCTTTGGATACTACTTTGGTTATTTCAAACCAAAGACTTGAACTGGCGCAAAATCGTTTTACGATCGGAAAAGCTTCAAAACTGGAAGTTTTAAACGCTCAAGTAGACTTGAATACAGACACAACCAACCTTCTAAAACAAAAGGAATTATATGCCAATACGAAAATATTACTCAACCAAATATTGGCACGCGATACCAAAACTGATTTCAAAGTGGTCGATTATTTTGTAGTTGATGACAAATTGCTGTTGCCAGATTTAACGCTTTTGGCGGAAAAACAAAACCCGGAACTGGAAGCGCAAATCATCAATCAAAAAGTAGCCGAATTACAACTGAAGCAAATTCGAGCCGGAAGATATCCGACTGTTCGTTTGAATACCGGTTATAATTTTACCGATTCGCAATCGAGTTTAGGTTTTACAACGCAGTCTTCGGCGCGCGGACTAACTTATGGTTTTAGTGCGACGATGAATATCTTTGACGGATTTTATCAAAATCGGAATGAAAAAATCGCTAAAATCCAGATTGAAAATTCAAAGATTGCTATTGCCCAGCAAACGCAGACTTTGTATGCAGCTTTAGGTACTTCTTACCAAACCTATTTGACCAATCTGGAATTGACAAAAGTGGAAGAGAAAAGTGAAGCCATTGCCAAGCAAAACCTCGATATTACGTTGGATAAATTCAGAATTGGCACGATCACCACACTTGAATTCAGAACGGCACAACTCAATTACGTCAATGCAAAAGTCCGTCTTAGCAATGCCCAATATCAGGCGAAATTATCTGAAATAACTTTAAAGGAATTGGCTGGAAATTTGACATTATAGTAACGTCAAAATGTTTTTTTTGCCTCTGTTTTTTTGAAACCTCAAAGGGAAATGCCTTAAAAAATAGCTTTTCAAAAAATAGCTGTGTCTGTGATTATTTTTAAATTCATGGCGTTTTACCTGCATATTCTAAATAAAAAATTGGATATATTTACAGAAATTTCAACCCATGATTTCTTATAATACCAAAGACTGGTTTACGTTTATTTTCAGGTTTCACAAGGCTGACACTTTCCGAAAATTGTTACCGATTATGCTAGCGATAGGGTTTTATGCTGGATTATCGGGTTATCTAGAAGTCGAACATGGCGAATTATTCAACTCCAATTACATCAAAAACATTACAATAATGCACCAAATGCTTGGGTTTGTAATTTCGTTATTGCTTGTTTTTCGAACCAATACCGCTTATGACCGTTGGTGGGAAGGCCGAAAATTATGGGGCGGACTCGTTAATAGCAGCCGCAATCTTGCCTTAAAATTATCAGCTATGCTTCATGATGATAATGACCGAAAATATTTTAGGGAAATTATACCCGGATATGCTTCTATTCTGCACAAACATTTGAACGACAGCGACACTGCAAAACAGCTTTTTGAAGGAGTTGATCTAGAAATCGACCACCACAAACACCGTCCGAATCAAGTGGCTTTGATGCTTTTTCAAAAGATCAATAATTTATATGATGCTAAGAAAATTACCGGCGACCAATTGATTATTTTAAATGCTGAAATACAATCGTTTACTGACATTTGCGGTGCTTGCGAAAGAATCAAAAACACACCCATTCCCTATTCATACAGCGCTTTTATCAAAAAATTTATTTTCTTTTATGTGATGACTTTGCCTTTTGGCTATGCGTTCAGTTTGGGTTATTACACTGCCCCTGTTGTCGTTTTTATCTTTTATGTCTTGGCAAGTTTAGAGCTGATCGCCGAAGAAATTGAAGATCCTTTTGGTAGCGATGAAAACGATTTACCTACGCTGAAAATCGCTGAAAATATCAAAAAACATGTAGAAGAATTGCTTTAAAATTTAACTTCTATATTTTACAAATTTTGTCACAATTTTTTACGAAAACGATTTCTTTTTACTTAAATTTATCGCTTAGCAAAAATATTTTCATTTCATGAAAAGTAATCGTGCCTTAATCCATCCACCGAAATTATCGGCTGAAAAATCGTTAAAAACACTTGTAGAAAATAGGACTGTTTACTCGTTAAACAATTGTGAGCTCAATTTATTTGAAACCTATCAGTCTTCTGCGTTAGTACCCTTAAAATTCAATGACTTGGTCGTAACCAGTATGCTAAGAGGCAAGAAAGTAATGCATCTTTTTGACGATCCTGAATTTGATTACCTTCCCGGAGAAACAGTAATCATTCCGTCGAATGTTGAAATGAAAATTGATTTTCCCGAAGCGACACCAAACAATCCGACACAATGCCTGGCACTCGCTATTGACCAAAGTAAAATTTCGGATACCTTGCAATTGTTAAATGAGCGCTATCCAAAAGATACAAAAGGGCATTGCTGGCAGCTTGATTATCAGAATTACTTTTTTTATAACAATGTAGAACTTGCAACCACCATCAATAAGTTGATTAGCGAATGTATGGGCACTTCGATAACCAAAGATGTCCTGGCAGACCTGACTTTGCAAGAATTACTAATAAGAATCATACAAACGCAGACCGTAAAGGCTATTGACGAAAGCATTTTTACCGATATAAATAGCCCTATTAATCAAGTGGTCGAATATATCAGACTCAATCTTAAAGAAAGTATTACACTAAAACATTTGAGCGACAAAGCATGCATGAGTACCACTTCATTCTATCGTTTTTTTAAAAGAGAATTGGGTATGAGTCCGATAGAATTTGTGCTGAGCGAGAAAATAAAATGTGCAAAAAAATTGCTTAAAAACACCGAATTACAAATCAATGAGGTTTGCTATTTATCTGGATTTGAAGATTGCAATTATTTCATTCGTTTATTTAAAAAGCATGAAGGCATTACGCCTAAGCAATACCAATTACTCTATTATATCAACTAATCTTCCACAAATTTTAAAGGCGTTAAACTCTGAAGCTCTTCAGCAGTAAACATGCGCGATTGCGTCAAAAAACGGTAACCTAAAGGAATCTCTAGAGAAAAACTAGAACCACGCCCTTCCGTGACATGAATTGTCAACTGCGTATACTGCCAATATTCAAACTGGTCTTTGTTCATCCAGAACGCACAACCATCAATTTCGCCCAAACAAACATCGCTTTGCCCAAGAATAAAATCACCTTTTTCAAAACACATGGGCTGAGAACCGTCGCAGCATCCACCACTCTGATGGAACATCAATGTGCCGTATTTGGCTTTCAATTGTGCGATTAGCGCACTGGCTTCTGCTGTCAATGTTACTCTTTCTGTCATAATTTTTATATTTAAAAACCCGACAACCGAATTGGCTACCGGGCTTTTACCAACAAACTAAACTAATACATTCGGTTAAAAGAAACCTAATTTATTTTTGTCGTAAGAAATCAACATATTTTTTGTTTGACGATAATGGTCGAGCATCATTTTGTGGTTCTCGCGTCCAAAACCTGATTTTTTATAACCACCAAAAGAAGCATGAGCGGGATAAGCATGGTAATTATTTACCCATACCCTACCGGCTTTTATGGCGCGTGGCACTTGATACAATTCATGCGCATCGCGTGTCCAAACACCTGCGCCTAGTCCGTACATGGTATCGTTTGCTATTTCAATCGCTTCGGCAACGGTTTTAAATGTAGTAACGCAAGTTACTGGTCCGAAAATCTCTTCTTGAAAAATCCGCATTTTATTGTGTCCTTTAAAGATAGTTGGCTGTATGTAGTAGCCGCCAGATAATTCACCTTCAAGCTGATTGATATCGCCTCCTGTTAGCACCTCTGCCCCTTCTTCTTTGCCAATTTTTAAATACGATTGGATTTTTTCGTATTGATCGTTAGACGATTGTGCGCCCATCATTACGCTTCCGTCAAGTGGATGTCCGGTTTTGATGGCTTTTGTGCGTTCAATTACTCGCGACATAAACTTATCATAAATATCTTCCTGAACTAAAATTCGTGATGGACAAGTGCAGACTTCACCTTGATTTAAGGCAAACATTACTGCGCCTTCAACAGCTTTATCAAAAAAAGCATCGTCATGATCGGCTACTGAAGAGAAGAATATATTAGGAGATTTTCCACCCAGTTCCATAGTCACCGGAATCAAATTTTCTGACGCATATTGCATGATCAATCTGCCGGTTGTGGTTTCGCCTGTAAAAGAAACTTTAGCAATTCTGTCTGATTGCGCCAATGGTTTGCCGGCTTCTGGACCAAAACCTGTAACAATATTCAAAACGCCTGGCGGTAAAAGATCACCTATAATTTCCATCAAAACCATAATTGATGTTGGCGTTTGCTCGGCTGGTTTAACAATACAGCAATTTCCGGCTGCAAGCGCAGGCGCTATTTTCCATGTTGCCATTAAAAGCGGGAAATTCCATGGAATAATTTGTCCGACAACTCCCAAAGGCTCTGACAAACAAATAGAAACGGTATTTTCATCGTGCTCGGAAATCGCTCCCTCTTCAGCACGAATAACGCCAGCAAAATAACGAAAATGATCGATCACCAGTGGTAAATCGGCAGCACGGGTTTCGCGGATCGCTTTTCCATTTTCGATGGCTTCAACGACTGCAAGATATTCGAGATTGGCTTCAATCCTATCGGCGATTTTGTTTAAAACACTACTCCGAAAGGCAGCAGCAGTATTGCCCCAAGTTTTAAATGCCTCATGTGCTGCGTCGAGTGCAAGATTAATATCATCTTTTGTAGAACGGGCAGCCTTAGTAAATACTTTTCCGTCAATTGGCGAGTCATTATCAAAGTAAATTCCGCCAACCGGAGGAACAAATTTTCCACCAATGTAATTATCATACTGTGCCTTAAATTCAGGTCTTTGTGCAATATCGCTCATAATTTTTATATTTTGATTCACTCAAAAGTAATTTTATGAACAGCAATTCAGTAGCACAAATCGTTCAGGTTATAGCATCAAATTGCCAAATTCTTTTTTTAAATACAAATATTTTATGATTTGTATAAAATTTTGGGAGGCTATTATACGAATTACATCAGTCCTTATTGTTTGTTTCTGTAGTCAGAAAATCTTCATCGGCGTGGTGCATGCTTGAAACCGTTTTTACAAAATCGGCTTTGCTACTATCAAAATACGCCTTGTCGTTGATGTTGAATTCTTTTCCAGGTACATCACTTTCACTTTTTTTGACAATAGCATCCGGTCTTTGCTCAAAACTGCGGTTTTCAGGAATTTGCGGATTTGTGACGTTTTCAGCGTTTCCATCGCCTTCCACTTTATAACCGTCAATATTTTTATTTCTTTCTGAATTATCATCGGAATTTGTCATGACTTTAAGATTTAGGTTTAATTACTAAAGTTATACATTGCTTGCCAAAATTTCTTACAGTATTTATTGAAAATTTTATAAAATCATCCATATCGACCTGCACTATTCCAATCTAAAATCTGCAATCTAAATCTAAAATCTTATCTTTGCAGCCGTATAAAAAAGCACAAAATGAAAATCTCCTATAACTGGCTGAAACAATTTATAAAAATCGACTGGAAATCAGATGAAACCGCAGCACTACTCACCGATCTTGGCCTTGAAGTAGAAGTTGTCGAAAAATACCAATCGGTAAAAGGCGGCCTTGAAGGCATTATTGTCGGTCATGTTTTAACTTGTGAACAGCATCCAAACGCCGACAGACTAAAAGTTACAACCGTTGATTTAGGCGATGGGATTCCGCTGCAAATTGTATGTGGTGCTGCAAATGTAGCTGCTGGACAAAAAGTAGCTGTTGCCACTATCGGAACAACTTTATACGACAAAGATGGTAATGCCTTCCAGATCAAGAAAGGAAAAATCCGTGATCAGGAAAGTCACGGAATGATCTGTGCCGAAGACGAAATCGGACTCGGAACCAGCCACGACGGCATCATGATCTTAGACGAAAAACTGAAACCGGGAACACTTGTCGCCACCGTTTTTAACATAGAAAATGACGAAGTTTTTGAAATCGGATTGACACCCAACCGCGCTGATGCAATGAGCCACATGGGTGTTGCTCGTGATTTGCGAGCAGGATTATTGCAAACCAACATCAATACAGAACTAAAAACACCATCAGTAAGTAATTTTCGCGTGGACAAAAGAACGCTAAAAATTGATGTGAAAATCGAAGATGCGAAACTGGCTCCGAGATATTGCGGCGTTTCAATTTCTGGTGTTACGATAAAAACTTCACCCGATTGGTTACAGAACCGTTTGAAATCAATTGGACTTACACCGAAAAATAATATAGTCGATGTTACGAATTATGTTTTGCACGAATTGGGGCAACCGCTTCACGCTTTCGATGCGTCGAAAATTAGTGGCAACAAGATTATCGTAAAAACAGTTGCGGCTGGCACGAAATTCATTACACTTGACGATGTAGAACGCACGCTTCACGAAGATGATTTGATGATTTGTGACGAAAAAGGACCGCTTTGTTTTGCTGGTGTCTTTGGTGGAAAAAATTCTGGCGTTACGGAAAACACGAGCACTATCTTTTTGGAAAGTGCCTATTTTAATCCTGTAACAATTCGAAAAACAGCAAAACGTCATACTTTGAGTACCGACGCTTCTTTCCGTTTTGAAAGAGGAATTGATCCTACTTTGACAGAATATGCTTTAAAAAGAGCAGCAATTTTAATACAAGAAGTTGCTGGGGGCGAAATCACTTCAGACATCATCGACGTTTATCCTAAGAAAATTGAAGATTTTCCAGTGTTTTTGAATTTCGCGAAAGCAGCAAAAATCATCGGACAGGAATTACCAAAAGAGACCATCAAGAAAATATTGGTTTCTTTAGACATAAAGGTTAACAGCGTTTCCGATGCTGGTTTGGGATTAATTATTCCAGCCTATCGCGTTGATGTGCAGCGAGAAATCGACGTTGTCGAAGAAATCCTGAGGGTTTATGGTTACAACAATATCAATTTTACCAAAAAACTTAACGCCACGGTTTCGAATGCGCCGCGAACAGAAGATTATAAAGTGCAGAACATTATCGCCAATCAATTGACTTCATTAGGATTTAATGAAATGATGGCGAATTCGCTAACAACTCCAGATTATGTACAGTTGTCAGATATGCTCAAGGAAGAATTTAATGTGATAATGCTGAACCCGCTAAGCAGTGATTTGTCGGCAATGCGCCAGTCGCTGTTGTTTTCTGGACTCGAAGCAGTTTCCTATAACATCAACAGAAGAAATGCTGATTTAAAATTATTCGAATTTGGAAAATCTTACCACAAATTCCCTTCCGGTTATGAGGAAAACAAGCATTTGACTTTATTCGTTACCGGAAACAGATTGGCAGAAAGCTGGACGAATACACAAAAACAATCCGATTTCTTTTTATTTAAAGCTTATGTGAATACGATTTTATTGCGTTTGGGTATCGAAAAATCGAACAACCAGCCGTTGGTTTCAGATGTATTTGCAGAAGGTATTGCGATTGCTGTTGGCAATGAAATTTTGGTGGAATTGGGAACAGTAAAAAAATCCATCCTGAAGCATTTCGATATCAAGCAAGAAGTTTTGTTTGCCGATTTCAACTGGAATGCCGTTTTGAAATTGCTTTCGAATAAAATAAAATTCAGGGAAATTCCTAAATATCCTGAAGTAAGACGTGATTTTGCTTTATTGGTTGACGAAACTACTTCGTTTGAATCGATATATAATATTGCGAGACAGACAGAAAAAGTACTGCTAAAAGAAATAGATTTATTTGATGTTTACCAAGGTAAAAACCTTCCTGAAGGCAAGAAATCGTATGCGGTAAGTTTTATTCTGCAAGACACCTCCAAAACATTAACCGATGATCAAATTGAAAAAATCATGGGCAAATTAAAGCAAAAATTCGAAAATGAATTGGGCGCTACTTTGCGATAGCCCGGTTGGAAGATAGCGTTTTTTAATAACTGTAAAATAAAAAATGCCTGCAAATTTTGCAGGCATTTTTGTTTATAACCAACCAAATCAAATCATTATTTGTGCATCAAAACGGTATCTACTACGTGTATTACGCCGTTTGACTGGTTAACATCGGCAATAGTAACGGTTGACTTACCGCCTTTTTCGTCTGTAAGTACTAATTTTTTACCGTCCATTGTTGCGGTTAATTTTCCACCTTGTACGGTTGTAAGAACAGCTTTTCCATTACCAGCTTTGATGGCTTTTGCAATATCGGCCGCATTTAGTTTCCCGGATACTACGTGATACGTAAGAATCCCTTGCAATAGTGCTTTATTTTCCGGTTTTAAAACGGTTTCGATGGTGCCTTTTGGCAATTTGTCAAACGCTGCATTTGTTGGAGCAAAAACGGTGAATGGTCCTTTTGATTGTAATGTTTCTACCAAGTCTGCTGCTTTTACGGCAGCGACCAAAGTAGTATGGTCTTTTGAATTGACTGCATTTTCAACAATATTTTTAGAAGGATACATGGCTGCGCCTCCTACCATAACTGTTTTTTCTTTAGTTTGAGCAAAGGAAGTTGTGCCTGCAATTATTGCAATTGCGAAAAATGCGGCTGAAAAGATTTTCTTGGTTTTCATAATTTATTTTTTAAAAAGTTATATTGTCATTTACGCCTTACAGTTACGCTCGGATTTATAAAAAATGAAATTAACATTAATTTATGTTTTGTAAACCTATGACTTAAACTGAATTACAAAACTAATTCCTTAACTTAGAGTTGGTTATTCAAAGATCACCCAAAATCCAAAATGCTATGAAAGTGACTGTAAAAAGACCGAATTTAGAAGAAGCACTATTAAAAGAGCGAAAAAAACACCAAACAGAACAAGCGCTACTTGAAGAAGTAAAAGCAATTTTAGCCCATGATGAAGACCAAAGAACGGTTATAAAAAATAAACTCACCGTTGAAAGTTCAACAAAAAGCAATAAACTAAACCTCGAATTGCTTGAAACCGACAAAATATTTCATTTGGATCAAGTTCGCAAAATCTGCGTTGATTATCGGTTTCGGTTTCTCGATGTAAATTTGTTCAAAGGTACTGTTCCCGAAGAAGCCATATCAAAGATTAAAAATCTGGAAAAAATGCACCACGCAATTTTGGATGGCTTTAAAATTATGGCGCCTTCAAAATTATTCCACCTAAAAAATCATGATGATCCATTATTATTTGTTCCGATTGGTAACAATTATTTCTACCTGATACACAAATGGGGAAATGATATCAATCCGCTCAGAAAAATTGCCGTAAGACCATTTAAAAATATGCAAAGCCTTATGGTTTTGCTTTTAATACTGAGTCTGCTTTTGGCGTTTATAGTTCCCGAAAATGCCCTTGGCACCGTTAATCCGGATATATTGGTCGCGCTTTCTTTCCTTTTTATTTTCAAATCACTTTGCGGAATCACATTGTATTATGCTTTCTGGAAAGGGAAAAATTTTAATGAATTTATATGGGACAGCAATTATTACAACTAAACTTAGCGGGATTTTTGAATCACAAAACTACACATTAGGCAGTAAGACCAGCTGTTTTGCGATATTTAGAATGCTAGATTACGAAATAAAAAAAGCCTCATTCGTTAGAGGCTTTTGTATTAAAAGAAAGTAGTAATGTACCAATAAATTAACGCTTTACAAATCTTGTAGAAGCATTGCCTTTATCGGTATTGATTTTTACAAAATAATTTCCATTTGTGAGCTTCGAAACATCAATTGCTTCAGCCGGATTCGGTATAACCAAAACCAATTGCCCCAAAGTATTATAAATGGAAACCGAAGAAATTTGTATGTTCTCTTTCGACTTAACATTCAAAATAGCATTGGCAGGATTTGGATATAAGGTGAAGAAATTGTCAAATTCGAAATCACTGGTTCCTAAAACTTGTAATATTGTCGTTGCGGTGTTGGTAACAATTGGCGCATTGTAATCGAAATAAATACTTGCCGTATTGCTGAACGAATCGCCGGTGGTAAGCGTGGGCAAAGTCTTGATCTTAAAAGCAACAAAACCATCGTTATTGGCATTGTCAAACGGCAACTGAATGTTTTCAAAAAGAAATTCTACTTTGTTATTTCCGGTAATTCTTGTGGTGAATGTGTGGCTTCCGTCGAGCGGAATTAACGACGTAATATCAAATTTTGTGGTATCGATGATGTCTTTAACAACAATATTCTCTGCGTTTGCTGTTCCGGTGTTTTCAAATCGGATAACATAATGGACGTATTTTCCTGCCATTTCTGGTAAGATACTCGTGCCTTCCATACAAGTCTTATCATTCGGATCAAAAGAATTGACAACCGTTTGGTGTATCGATGCCTGGTTATCTTCCGGGAATTCATCTGTTAAAAAAGAGGTAATATTAGCGGTATAATTAAGTATCGTACCCGCACTAACCGGCCAAGTATCGGTTGGCGTATTGATGTGCATTGTGAAATAAATTTTGCGTGTTTCAAATGGCTGAAGGTTCGTAAAATTCCATTGCAGTACATCCGCAATTGGATTTGCCGTTGGATTTGCCGAAGTAAAATCGACTTGGTTGTCATTAAATTGCAATGAAACCGTACCATTTTCTATCTGATTGCCTTTGTTTCTGTAGGTAATCATATATCTTGAACTAAAGCCAGGACGCGCACCAACAATGATCATCAGTGATACTTCAAGATCTGAATGTATGCCATTGGCTGTGACGCAAAAATCTTGTGTTAATGGACTTTCTTGTGTTGGAAACGCTACGTTTACCAAGGTCGGAGCTATTTGAAAATAGGTAGGATTTTCGAGTACAGGCGCTATACTATAGCTACCTGATGTGAGCGGAATGGAATAATCACCCAATTGATTTTGAATAAAATAGCCAACATTGCTTCCATTTGTAACGGAAAATTTCAGGTTGGGCAATACGATGTCAGCCGGATCGCAACCATTTGTATCTGAGTCGAATTTGGTATTACCTTGTAACGTAAAATATTCACCGCCAGGCACGAAAGAACAATAAGAATTGATGTGTACATAATTCATGTTGTAGGCATTTAAGCGGCTTTGCACCTGCAGTAAATCGGCATCGTCACAACAAATATATTTTAGATTCGGATTGTATTCAAAAAACTGATAGGTTTCAGCTTTCCCATTCTTAAAGAACAAAGAGGTTAGGTTGCTGTTATATTGACAAGTAATGTTGTTAATTTTTGGAAGCCCATTAAAATCTAAAGTTGTAAAATTATTATTGCTACAATAAACGTATTCAAGATTTGTAAAGGAACTAAAATCAAACGAGCTTATATTGTTTTCGCCAATTGCTAAATTTTTTAAAGCGGGTAAATTACTAAGATTCAGCGTCGTAATTTCGTTAAATACGCAGCTTAGATTATTAAAATTCGGCAAATCGGACATGGTCAGCGAAGTAAAAGCATTATTATCACAACGCAAATTTTCTAGACTAATCAGGCCTGTTGTATTCAAAGCAGCTAAGTTATTGTCTTCGCACTCGATAAGTTTTAAGCTCGTACAGCCCGTTAGATTTAATATTGCCAACGAACAACTACGGGTATAAAGTTCTTCAAGGCTTGTCAATCCGCTCACATCAAGCGCTGTGATTCCGCTATTGTTAAAGCATTCTAGTTTTTTTAAGCCTGTGCAACCGCTGACATTAAGTGAAAGGGCTTGATTGGAGATGTAGCGCAATCTTTCAAGAGCGGGCATACCACTTACATTCAAATTGGGAATGTGATTATAATTGCAATTTATTTCTTTCAGATTGGTTAACCCTACAACGTTAAGTGTTGTCAATGAATCGCCTGCGCAATCCAGTATTGTCAAATTGGTAAAACTAAGAATTCCTTCGAGATTTGTAATGGGGTTATAACTTATATTAAGCGTAATCACTTGCTCAGCTTCGGTATTTTGAATCTCGCCGTCTGAATTGGCATCGATTTTGAAAAAGCTACCGGAAATATCCTTTGCAACCTGATAATTGCTGCTATCAGCCAACAATAGTATTGATTTAAAATTTGGATCGGGAATATTGACGATCTGTGCGTTCATTCCGTTTATTAAGAACAATACCACTAAAAAATAAAAAATCCTCATACACAAAATATTTAAGAACGCAAATATAGCGATATAAATGACTGTCTTATTGAACATAACAATAAAAAGCCTCACTTTGTGGTGAGACTTCATAAGCCTGAGTCTATTCTTATTTTTTCACAAACTTTTGTATAGCAATTACCTTGTATGTATTTAATTTTATTTCAATTCGATAACCGGCCATCCGTTTGTATCCCATTTTAGTGCTGTAACAATCAGTTTTGAATCGCCTTGATCCGCAATTGAATAGCCGTGGGCTACGAAAAATTCCTTCCCATCAATATTATAAACGGCGTTGTGTCCTAGTGCCGCCCATTTTTTTCCGTCTCCAATTGCAAAATCAGTTCCGTTGCCGTCAATCATATCGAATCCGGCTTTATCGAGATACGGACCTATTACCGATTTAGAGCGGCCTACCACGACATGATAATTGCTGTTGATACCGCGACAACACATGTCGAATGAAGCAAATAAATAAAAATAGTCGCCATGTTTATAAACAAAAGCGCCTTCAATCTGGCTATCTGTCAATTCATATTGATATAATTTTTGCGTACTAGGACGACGGGCGAGCGTATGCCATTCTTCGGGCAATTGCAGTTGCATCATATCATTTGTCATTTTTACAGCTTTGAGTCCGTCCCAAAAAGAACCGAAAATCATCCATGGTGTTCCTTTTTCATCCAGAACAATATTCGGATCAATCGCTTGCCATAAGTCGCGATTTAAAACCGATTGCACTATTTTGCCGTGGTCGGTCCATTTGAATTTTGCATCTTTTGGATTTAACGTCGGATTGGTGGCGTGTCCGATAGCAGCATTTGGTTTTCCTGGAGTGGCATTACAGGCGTAAAAAATATGGTATTGTCCTTGGTAGAAAATAATATCCGGCGCCCAAATATCACCTTCAAATCCGGGTAGCGCTTGTTTTGTCCATTCCGGAATTTTATCAAAAACAGGTTGACCTTCTTTCCAAGTCACCAAATCTTTTGACGACAAAGTGCTGATGCCTTTTCCAGTTCCGAAAACATAATAAGTATCGCCTTCTTTTGCCATTACAGGATCGTGAACATGCGGATTTTTGGGATTGAACGGCGGAATTGGCGGCATATTGTCGATTGGGTGTTCTTGCGCCAATGCACTTCCTGCAGCTATTAAACAACAAGTAATAAAGTATTTTATCATAATCGTTTTTTTTGGGTTTTCAAATGTAGAAGCAATAATAAAATAATATCATTACTGCTAATATAACAATTTATATTATAAGTGTAATATATACATTTAAAAATAAAGAATTTTATACATTAAAAAAAGCCTCACAGTACAGCGAAGCTTTCAGTGGCTAATTTTGATTAAGTATTTATTTTTTCAAAAATCGTGTGACAGTATTTCCTTTATCAGTAAAAACTTTAATAAAATAATTGCCTGTTGTCAGTTGGGAAACGTCAATTGATTTTGTTGTATTTGGAACAGCCAAAACCAATTGTCCTAACGTATTATATATAGAAAACGATGTGACTTGAATATTTTGTTTCGTTGTGATATTTAAAATGTCACTTGCTGGATTTGGATATAAGGTGAAGTAATTGTCAAATTTAAAATCATCGGTTCCCAAAACCTGTAAGATTGTCGTGGTAGTATTCGTATCAACAGGCGCATTGTAATCGAAATAAATGCTTGCGGTGTTGCTGAAAGTCGTTCCGGCTGTAAGTGTCGGTAATGTCTTGATTTTAAAAGCTACATAGCCGTCGTTATTGGCGTCGTCAAAAGGCAGTTGTATGTTTTCAAAAATGAATTCTACCCTGTTACCATCTGAAATGCGTGTGGTAAACGGATGGCTACCGTCGAGCGGAATTAAAGATCCGACATTAAATTTCGATGTATCAATAATGTCTTTTACGACAATGTTTTGAGCATTGGCAGTTCCTGAATTTTCAAAACGGATGACGTAATGAACATAGGTTCCTGCGAGCTCCGGTGGCAGGTTCTTGCCTTCAATACAGGTTTTGTCATTCGGATCAATTGAATTGACGACCGTTTGGTATAAAGTTGATATGTTGTCATTCTGCGTTTCATCAGTTTCCGGTGAAGTAATACTGGCGGTATAATAAAAAAGCTCTCCTCCTACTACCGCCGGATTGTCATTTGGCGAGTTCAGGTTCATCATTACAATTATCTGTCGGGATTCAAAAGGTTTTAAATCTGAATATTCCCATGACAGGTTAAATTCTGCTTGTACGGTCGGTGCAGGGTTTGCCGAAACAAAATCAAAAACCGAATCGTCAAAGTTCAGGTTAACGGTTCCGGTATCTGTCTGCGTCCCGTTATTTTTAAAAATGATTTTATAAAGGGCATCAAAACCGGGCCTCGCAGCAGTAATCGGGAAAAAGCTGATTTCGAGGTCGGGATGCACTTCGTTGACGGTAATGCAAAAGTCAATGGTACTCGGACTAGCATCCGCCGGAAAGGTTACAGCTGCCGTGCTTGGCGTAATCGTAAAATACTGCGGATGTTCCGTTAATGGAGTTATCGTATAAGCGCCTGCATTGACGTTCGCAGTATAAGAGGTTCCTCCGAAATCAGAAAACAAAATTCCAGTCCCCGCGGGGCCCGTAAGCGCATACTTCAGGAATGGCGCGCCGCTATCAAAAATATCACAGCCGTTGTTATCAATATCGTAATGCTGGCTTCCGGTAATGGTATAAAAATTACCGCCCGGTGTCGTCGAGCAATACGAGTTTACTTCTATATTGTAGCCTAATGCAGTTATCTTGCTTTGAATATAAGCTGTTTCATCATTGTCTACACAGATATATTCGATGTTAGGTGAATTTTGCAGATAGGTCCCAAAACCAGGTATCGAGAACGCTCCGCCAGAATGGCTCAATTTTCCATTTTTTAAATTTATCGAAACAAGGTTGGGATTATTTTCGGCGTGCAGGACAACAACACCTGTCCCACTTAAATCTAATACCGTAAGACTTGGCATATTAGAAAATTCAATCCATGCCAGTTTTGGAAGTCCTGAAATTGAAAACGATGTCAGTGCATTGCCATTCGCCATAATTTGGTTAACATTCGTAAAATCTTCCAATCCCGAAAAATCGGTAATCCCGGCATATGGCAATTCAAGGTAATCGATTAGGAGTGCTTCGCTGAGCTGTATCTCGCCGTCGCCATTAGTGTCAATTATGCAATAACCGGTTGAAATTGTGTTCGACGCGACGTGTACATCCGGACTTGCCGCCAACAATTTCGCCTTAAAATTCGCATCCGGGATATTGACAATCTGTGCAATCGCTCCAAATCCGAAAAACAATCCGATAATCAAAAAGTAAAATTCCTTCATAATCAAAATATTAGCTTTGTAAATATATAAAATTATGTCAACAAAAAAGCCCCACATTGCTGTGAGGCTTCCTATATTCAAAACGAAAAAAGATTATTTCTCTCCTTTTTCCATTTTAGCTTTCAATTCAGCAAGAATGTCATTGTTATCGCCTAACGTTGCAGCAGGTGCATTGGTGTTAGATGAAGACGATGAATTGTTGTCGTTTGAAGTTCTCGCATTTTTCTCTTCTTCCTCACGGAAAATAGCAGTGTGAGAAGCTACAACTCTTTTGAATTCTTTGTTGAACTCAATTACTTTGAATTCAGCAGATTCGCCTTTTTTCAATTTCTTTCCGTCTTCTTTTTCAAGGTGACGAGTTGGAATGAAAGCAACGATATCATCTCCAAATTCTACAGTAGCGCCTTTGTCAACGATTTCAGCAATAGTTCCTGTGTGAACAGTTCCTACAGCGAAAGAATCTTCATATTTATCCCAAGGATTAGCAGTAGTTTGTTTGTGACCTAAAGATAACTTACGACCATCAACATCCAACTCTAATACTACAACGTCTAGTTTTTCACCAACGTTTACGAATTCACTTGGGTGTTTGATTTTCTTAGTCCATGACAAGTCAGAAATGTAAATCAAACCATCAATACCTTCTTCCAATTCTACGAAAATTCCGAAGTTGGTGAAGTTTCTAACGATTCCAGAATGTTTAGAACCTACAGGATATTTAGACGTGATGTCTGTCCAAGGATCTTGTGACAATTGTTTGATACCCAAAGACATTTTACGGTCTTCACGGTCTAAAGTAAGGATAACTGCTTCAACAGTATCGCCTACTTTTACGAAATCCTGAGCCGAACGCAAGTGCGTTGACCATGACATTTCAGAAACGTGGATCAAGCCTTCAACACCTTCAGCTACTTCAATAAATGCACCGTAATCAGCGATTACAACTACTTTACCTTTTACTTTGTCGCCAACTTTCAAT
Source organism: Flavobacterium sp. (assembly GCA_029946065.1). Taxonomy (GTDB): domain Bacteria; phylum Bacteroidota; class Bacteroidia; order Flavobacteriales; family Flavobacteriaceae; genus Flavobacterium. The sequence goes on along the minus strand of JAQSDU010000015.1, from coordinate 108,572 downwards.
TCAGCATCCAAAGCATCCCATGGGTGCGCGTTCAATTGTTTAAGACCTAATTGAATTCTTGTTTTCTCATCATCGAAATCAAGGATTACAACGTTTAATTTTTGGTCTAATTCCAATACTTCACTTGGGTGGTTGATTCTTGACCAAGAAAGGTCAGTAATGTGGATCAAACCGTCAACGCCTCCAAGGTCAATAAATACTCCGTAAGAAGTGATGTTTTTCACAACACCTTCGAGTACTTGTCCTTTTTGCAATTGTCCGATAATCTCTTTTTTCTGTACTTCAATATCCGCTTCAATAAGCGCTTTGTGAGAAACAACAACGTTTTTGAATTCGTGGTTGATTTTCACTACTTTGAATTCCATCATTTTGTTTACATACTGATCGTAGTCACGGATAGGTTTTACGTCAATTTGTGAACCTGGAAGGAACGCTTCAATTCCGAAAACGTCAACGATCATACCGCCTTTAGTTCTGCATTTTACAAAACCATTAACGATTTCTCCTGTTTCGTTAGCCGAAATAACTCTATCCCATGCTTTGATAGTACGTGCTTTTCTGTGAGACAATACTAATTGACCTGTTTTATCCTCACGGATGTCAATCAATACTTCTACTTTGTCACCTACTTTAAGACTTGGGTTGTAACGGAATTCGTTCAAAGAAATAACACCTTCTGATTTAGCGTTGATGTCAACGATAACGTCACGGTCGGTAATTCTTACAACTACACCTTCCACTACTTCTTCTTGGTCTGTTGCGATGAAAGTTTTTTCAACTAACTCCTCAAATTCCTGAAGGTTTTTTTCGTCAACTGCATCAATACCTTCTTGGAAGTTGTGCCAGTTAAAATTCTCTAAAAAATCCGCTTGTGTTTTTGTTTGTTCAGACATGCTGATAAAAAATTTGTATTCTGTTTTCTCTGGATTTCTTGCGCGAATAAAAAACAGAAGTTGTTTTTATATAAATTGTCAATACCTATTGGAAATCCATCTCCGCCAAAAGGTGTGCAAAAGTACAGCTTTATTTTTGATTTGCAAATAGTTGAAAGGAATTTTGGTGCTAAAATCTATTAAAAAATTGTCTTACATTTTATCAAAGCGAGCATTACGAAATATCGTTGTTAATGGTTTTGTAATTTTATCGACAAACCGTTAATTATTGTCGATGAACTACATTTAAGGGTGATTGAATGATTATAAATGGTGAATGGACTAATTACAAATGCCGATAAAGCGTTTTAAATGGTCGATGAAATGCATTTATTAAATTAATCAAGGATAATTAACCATTAATAATGAATTGGCGTTGTTTATAAACCCTAGAAACGGAGATAAATAACTAACCCTTTCAGGGTTTGGAACACTGAAAGGGTTGGTATAAGTCACAAAAAAGCCGAACTAAGTCCGGCTTTCATTATTCTAATGTGTTACTTCCGCAACATCATCGGGATTGTGTTTGTGTTTGAACATGAGTCCGAATAGAATGGCAATGACCAAAGCATAAGCGGCAAAAGAAAGCCATATATCTGACCAGTCTTTGTTGCCATCAGTTGTAAAATACTTATCGATAACTAACCCACTAACTTTACTTCCCAAATAGGCACCAAAACCATTGGTCATCATCATGAATAATCCTTGAGCACTGGAGCGAATTTTCGAATCGGTGGTCGTTTCTACAAATAACGAACCTGAAATATTAAAGAAATCAAAAGCCATTCCGTAAACAATGCACGAAAGTACAATCATCCATAAACCGCCAGCTGGATCTCCATAGGCAAATAATGCAAAGCGCAAAACCCAAGCAATCATACTGATTAACATCACGCGTTTGATACCGAATTTTTTAAGAAAGAAAGGAATAGCAAGGATAAAAACAGTTTCTGAAATCTGCGATATTGACAAAATTACTGTCGAATATTTGACACCAAAAGAATTGGCGTATTCCGGAATTTTCTCAAAATCAGATAAAAAAGTATCACCATACATATTTGTAAGCTGTAATGCTGCGCCAAGAAAAAGAGAGAACACAAAAAACAATGCCATCTTATACGTTCCAAAAAGCTTAAAAGCATTAAGACCCAACGTTTCGATGAACGAAGCGTTATCTTTAGTTAGCCTCGCTGGCGGACATTTAGGCAAAGTAAACGAGTAAATCCCTAAAACAATTGCCATTACCGCCGCAATATAAAACTGATTGGCGTTGGCTTTGCTTCCCGTAAGATTGGTAATCCACATGGCAGCAATAAAACCAATCGTTCCCCAAACACGAATGGGTGGAAAAACCTTAACCACATCATAACTGTTGGTTTTTAAAACATTATAGGCAATAGAATTTGATAGCGCAATGGTTGGCATATAAAAAATCATAGCCGAAAGAATTACGTAATAAAGCGTATCGGGATCATTGACCATTGGTACATAAAAAAGTACCGCGCCATAAAAAATATGCAGTAATCCGTATAATTTTTCGGCATTCATCCATCGGTCTGCAATAATTCCTGTGAGTGCTGGCATGAATATCGACGAAACGCCAAGGGTAGAAAAAATAGCGCCAAACTCGGCTCCTGTCCAGCCTTTAGCATTAAAACAATAGGTCCCGATTGTAATCAGCCATGCGCCCCAAACGAAGAATTGCAAAAAACTCATTACAGTCAATCTGAATTTTATAGTCATATTAAATTTTGGTTTTGGTTGTGTAAATTAAACAGCCCGTAAATCTAATATTAAAAATGAGATTGGCAAATTGGAAGATGAGAAAATTAGCGAATTAGAAAATTAGTGCATTGGATGATTAGCCAATTACTTCACGTACCAACTCCAAAACAGCGTCAAACTGCTCTTGCCTTGTCAGGTCGGAATTATCGATTTCTATAGCAGTATCAGCAATTATGAGCGGAGAATCATCACGATGTGTATCGATATAATCGCGATCTTGAACATTTTTCAAAACTTCTTCGTAAGAAACGGCATCGCCTTTGGCTTTTAGCTCATCATAACGTCTTTGCGCGCGCTTAGAAGCGCTTGCCGTCATGAAAATCTTGAGTTCCGCATCCGGAAAAACAACAGTTCCAATGTCACGGCCATCCATAACAATACCTTTTTCCTTACCCATTTGCTGCTGTTGTTCGACCAATTTGGCTCGGACTTCAGAAACTTCTGCGATGCGACTTACAAAATTGGAAACTTCGATGGTGCGGATTTCCTTTTCGATATTCACGTCGTTGAGGAACATTTCACCAAAACCCAATTGGACGTTGAATTCAAAATGAAGTTTTATAAACGGAAGGCTTGCAATCAAAGTTTCTTTATCAAAAAACTCAGCGTTGATGTAACCGTTCTGCATCGCAAAATAAGTCACAGCACGGTACATAGCGCCGCTGTCAACATAAACATATTCTAGCTGCTTGGCGAGTTGTTTGGCGATAGTACTTTTTCCCGTAGAAGAATAGCCGTCGATGGCAATGGTGATTTTTTTCATATTTATTTTGTAAAAAGCCATTGGCCGAAAGGCAAAAGCAAATTGCCGTGTAAAAATACTATTCCTTTTCTAATTCGGCAAACTGCTGATCGTAGTAGTTCATTCTAGTAACTTATAAAATATTTGATCTTTGGCCAATTCTTGAAAGTTTATTTTGGTTTTCTCATCATTCAAAATTTCATAATCGGTATAAAAACAGAAATTATAATTTAACTCCTTGTTGAATGCACAATAATCCGTATCAAACTGATCAATGTCGGGACGCTTTATCACTTGAATGTTTTTAAAAGAAGCTTTTACCTTTTCTTTTCCATATTTTGAAAACAAGGCTGCTATTTTTAAAGAATCCCGTTCCGGACAATTAACACCAAAACTAGCGCCATGAGTTGTATCTAATAATGTCAATGCTTCATCGTACAATTTTTGACGAATTAAAATTTGTGCTTCAATTAAGTTGATGCGACTTTTCGCTGTCGCCTCTGGATTTCCACCTTGAAAATCACTTTTTCTGGCTTTTTTAATATATTTTTTGGCTTTATCTAAATTTCCCGTTTTTAAATAATTTTCGGATTTTGTAATAAATTTAAATCCATGCCCTGAATCATACTTGTATTGTCCAAAAGAACTTATTGAAAAGAGTACTATCGCTAAAAAAGTAAATTTTGAGTTCATTATTTCGCAAAGTTACTGTAACTATTGGTTAATTGTTTTTGGCTTTTACCTAACTCCTACTCCAACAAATTATTCATCCCCAAAGTTAATCGTAAGCCCAAACAGACTTGTATTTGCCGCCAAAGTATATCTTGAATACGAATAATCGAATTTTAATTTGTTCATGCGAAGTCCGAAACCTAGAGAAATTCCAGAGAAATTCCGTTGTTCCAAAAGCCGCAACTCCTCTGCCCTTCTGAAATTATAACCAACACGAATGTTAAATGCTTTTTTCGGAAATAACTCAGCGCCGACAATCACGTGGCGCAAAGCGTTGTTGAAAATTGAAATTTTTTCAGGTGTGGAACCGCCGTCAATCGAACCTTGCGCTCTTGCGGGATTCGAGAAGGCAATTTGCCACTGTTGTAAATTCTCCAAAGTCAAATGCCAACGAATGGGCACGTATTGCATTTCTTGCGAAACGCCAATCATGATTTCCATCGGTAACTTTTCGTTAGTACCGGCATAAGTAGTGAATTGTGTACCGATATTTCTAATGACTAATGCCCAATTGACATCGTTTCTGGTGTCGATAAAAAGCGCACCCAAATCGACTGCGCCGCCAAAAGAATGGTAGCTCTCAAGCGTTGACGAAATTAATTTTGCATTGGCACCGACATAAAAATCAGAATTAGGAATATTATAAGCATAACCGAAAGAAAGCGCGATTTCACTTCCGGTAAATTCAGAAGTCAGGTTGCCTTGTTCGTCGGTTCCTTCAAATTTCCCGTAGTTGACATAGTTGACACCGGCATGGAACGTTTGCAAGTGACGGTCATAAGTATAAGCATAAGCGGCAGTTCCATAGGTTACTTCACCGTAATAACTACCGTAATTGAGCGCCAAATGGTTGTCCATTTCTGGATTGATCGTCGCCGGATTGAACAATCCCTGATTCGGATCAAAGTCAACAATTGTAATCGTTTTTCCGCCCAAAGCCGCTTGTCTCGGAGAGGTCACCAAATTCAAAAATTGATAAACAGACTTTCCGCCAATCTGACCAAAGGAAATGGAGCAAAAAAGGAGAAAAGCAAAAAAGAATATTTTTTTAAACATGTTGGGCAACGCTTTCGGCTATTGTATAACGCAGTTGCGAAGATATTATTTTTTGGGAAGTTTTATTTAAAAAATTATTAGGTATGATTGCTAAGTTTTATAAGCCGTCAGTTCGAGTTGAGCAAATGATTTGCGTGAGCTAATTATTGCGAAGTATCGAGAACCTTTTTTTAACACTATAGCTTCTCGATACGATTTCAGAAAAAAAACTATCGCATTTTTCCTAAAACCACTCGAAGTGACGATATTGTAGTAGTTGCATATATTAAAAACTCTTGGCATTCTTCACTTTCTGGTCGGTAACAGAAATCGCCAACACTTCACTCATTTCCTTTACATAATGAAAAGTCAGCCCCACAAGATAATCGGCGTTGATCTCGTCTATATCGCTTTTGTTATCTGCGCACAAAATAATTTCTTTAATGTTGGCGCGTTTCGCAGCAAGGATTTTTTCTTTGATACCGCCAACAGGCAATACTTTTCCACGCAAAGTGATTTCTCCGGTCATTGCGATATTTTTCCGTACTTTCTTCTGCGTAAGCACTGAAACCAACGAAGTCAACAAGGCAATTCCAGCACTTGGTCCGTCTTTTGGCGTCGCACCCTCAGGAACGTGAACGTGAATATTGTTTTGAGAGATAACCTCAGGCGAAATTCCCAGTTTTTCGGCATTTGCTTTGATGTATTCAAGAGCAATTGTTGCCGATTCTTTCATAACAGTTCCGAGATTTCCGGTCATCGTCATTGTGCCTTTTCCTTTAGAAATCAGCGATTCTATAAAAAGAATATCACCACCAACGCTGGTCCATGCCAATCCGGTTACCACACCGGCAACTTCATTGCTTTCGGCTTTGTTTCGTTCCATTCGTGCAGCACCAAGGATTTTCTCAATATCTGCATCGGTAACTTTTACATTGTATTCTTCTTCCATTGCAACCGATTTGGCAGCGTTGCGGATGACTTGCGCGAGTTTATTTTCGAGGCTTCTTACACCTGATTCTCTTGTATAACCTTCAATGATTTTTTCGAATTGTTTTTTTCCAATCACTAAATCTTTAGCCTTCAATCCATGAGCTTCGAGTTGTTTTGGAAACAAATGTTGCTTGGCTATTTCTACTTTTTCCTCAATGGTGTAACCCGACATTTTGATCACCTCCATACGGTCACGCAAAGCCGGCTGTACATTGGCGATATTGTTGGATGTGGCGATGAACATTACTTTCGATAAATCATAACCCATTTCAAGGAAATTATCATAGAATTCGTTGTTCTGTTCCGGGTCCAAGACTTCAAGCAAAGCCGACGACGGATCGCCTTGGTTGCTATTGGAAAGCTTATCGATTTCGTCTAAAACAAATACCGGATTTGAAGTTCCTGCTTTTTTCAAGCTCTGAATAATTCTTCCCGGCATTGCACCGATATAAGTTTTTCTGTGCCCTCGGATTTCCGCTTCGTCACGCAATCCGCCTAAAGAAATACGTACATATTCACGTCCCAAAGCTTTTGCTACCGATTTTCCGATAGACGTTTTTCCAACACCCGGAGGTCCTGTTAAGCATAAAATTGGCGATTTCATATCATTGCGTAACTTTAAAACAGCAAGGTGCTCAATCATTCGCTTTTTAACATCTTCCATACCGAAGTGGTCTTTGTCGAGGACTTTTCGAGCGCGTTTTAAATCGAAATTATCGGATGAAAAATCATTCCATGGCAAATCCAAAAACAATTCGAGGTAGTTGCGTTGGATGCCAAAATCTGGCGCTTGCGGATTCATGCGCTGCATTTTAGTCAGCTCTTTCTCAAAATGTTTTTGGGTTTTATCGTCCCATTTTTTGGTTTTTGCCTTTTGACGCATTTCATCAAGTTCTTCTTCCTGCGAAACGCCGCCCAATTCTTCTTGGATGGTTTTCATTTGCTGGTGCAAGAAATATTCGCGTTGCTGCTGGTCAAGGTCAAAACGTACTTTCGATTGAATGTCGTTTTTTAACTCCAATTTTTGCAATTCGATATTTAAAAACCTTAGCGTTTCTAAAGCCCTCTCTTTTAAATCATTAATACTTAACAGATCTTGTTTTTCTTTAACAGAAAGATTCATGTTGGAGGAAACAAAATTTACTAAAAACGATTGACTTTCGATATTTTTTATGGCAAAAGTAGCCTCCGTTGGAATGTTTGGGCTTTCGTGGATGATCTGTGTGGAAAGTTCTTTTATAGAATCGATGATGGCAGAAAATTCTTTTTCGGATTTGGCAGGACGTGTTTCCGGAACTTCCTTGATGGTTGCTTTTATGTAAGGAACTTCGGTCGTAACAGTATCAATTTCGAAACGCTTTTTTCCCTGAAGAATAACGGTGATGTTACCGTCGGGCATTTTCAAAACTCGCAAAATCTGAGCAACAGTACCTACTTTATGGATATCGTTTTGTGTCGGATCTTCGTCTGCTTCATTAATTTGAGAAACGACACCGATAATTTTATTGCCTGCATTGGCATCGTTGATGAGTTTTATCGATTTATCACGACCTGCCGTAATCGGAATTACAACACCCGGAAAAAGGACGGTATTGCGCAAAGGCAAGATGGGTAAATCGACAGGTAATTTTTCATTATTCATTTCTTCTTCGTCTTCTGGCGTTAATAATGGAATTAATTCCGCTTCTGAGTCGAATTCTTGGAGTGACAAATTGTCAATCGTTAATATTTTGTGGTTTGACATATCGTATTTAAGTCATTTTGTCATTAAACGAAAATAGTAGCAACGTAAAGATACTGCTTCCTATTATTTATTTTATTGTAAATCAGTCCGTAAACCAAATTATAAGACTGATTTGATATATTTAGGTCAATCTTTATGCCATAAAAAAATCCCGAGAAATCGGGATTTTAAATTTATATGCTAGCTATTTATTGCTCTGTATAATGTATATTGGTAAAAATACCATTTGTAAATTGCTTAGGATCACTAACTTGGCCGGTGTTGAAATCTAATAAGAAAACAGTAGCGTGAAAAGTTCCAGAAATAATCTTTGCTGTTGTATCGTTTGCAGTAATTGTTATGTTACCCAACGGATCAATTGCATCTGGATCAAATGTTGTATATGCATTCAGCGGATTTGTCGCATTAGGCATATAAATGATTGAACCTCCGCCATCTGGTGTATCAAAGCTATTGGTAGAACCATCGGACGTCCATTGCACGGTAACTATTTTGGTTTCATTATACTTTCCTGCAATTGAATACTCTACAATCGGCAATCCAGTATCCGGATTAACCATAGGTTCATTTGTGATCGGATCGAGTGATACCGACTTAACGGCAATAATGGCATTTGCCGTGAAAGGAGTACCATCAATATCAACTGTAAAAGTTCCAGAAGAAGGATTTGTTGTTCCAACAGGTACGTTTTTAGGTCCAACCCAATTACTACTGTCGGTAGCAGAACAAGCAGACAGAATATAAAAATCATAAGCCTGAGTAGCGTTAAGCCCTGAAATCACTAAGAAAGGTGAAGAGGCATCGACAACCGTTCCTGAGCCTAATGTAAACCCAGCGGTTCCATATTGTATTTTCCATGCTGTTTCTGAACCACCGGCTGTCCATGCCAATGCTATTTGTGTAGGATCTGTAGGGTTTCGTGCGGCTGTTACACCAGTCGGTGCAATACAATCAACACTAGTCGAATTGATTGAAACCGGCCCAACCCATGTGCTTTGTAAATCTTCACTACAAACGCCTCTTATATAAAATTCATATTGGATGGCGTTATCCAAACCATCGATAGAAAGGCTATTATCTGTTGCGATAACAGTCGTTCCTGAGCCTAATGTGAATCCAGGGCTGCCGTATTCTATTTCCCAAGAAGATTCCTGACCACCTTCCACCCAATTCAGGTTGATGGTGTTGCCATTTACAAAATCACTCACGTGGAAACTAGTCGGTTTGGTGCAACCCGTGAGAATCGGATCTAATACCGCTGGATCAATTGGTTCTACTTCTGTTGTACAAGAAGACAAGCTTAATGCCGATAGCAATATGAAGAACGCAGTGAATATTTTTATGTTTTTCATTTTCATTTTTTTAAAGTCCAAATATAATTTATTTTATGATAACGACAACTTTTTTCTTGGCACCCTGTTCAGTAATATGATGCCAATCAGGAAGAAAACCGCCAAAAAAACAATTGCGAATCTTGGACCTTTATGTTGATCGATAACACCGTAAATGCACATTCCAATTACGATTCCAATTTTTTCTGCTACATCATAAAAACTAAAAAACGATGCTGTGTCTTCTGTTTCAGGGAGCAACTTGGAATAAGTGGATCTTGATAGTGACTGAACGCCACCCATTACAAGCCCGACAAGTGAAGCCATAACATAAAATTCAATAGGTTTTGTGATAAAATAAGCACCTGCACAAAGTACCAGCCAAAAACAGTTGATAACAATCAATACATTGATATTGCCGAATTTTGCCGACGCACGTGAAGTTAGAAAAGCGCCCAAAACAGCTACTAATTGAATTAACAAAATACAAATGATCAGACCGGTCGTGCTTTCACTTTTGCTCGACCACTGAATTTCTCCTTCGCCGAAGTAGGTCGCAACAAGCATTACCGTTTGTACTGCCATACTATATACAAAGAAACCACTCAAATAACGACTTAATGCCGTATTTTCCCTTAGCATTCCCCAAACTTTTTTGAGTTCACGGAATCCGTTAAAAATGACGGATTTTGTCATTTTCTTATTATTATGATTGCCTTTCGGGAGATAAAAATAAGTATATTGGCTGAATACAATCCACCAGATTCCCACCATGATAAACGAATAGCGCATGGCATCTATCTTGTCAGCATCTTCTGCGCCCATGATCATGACAAGATTGACAACTAACAAAATGACACTGCCGATATAACCCAGTGAATAACCTTTTGCACTCACTTTATCTTGTTGTTCCGGAAAGGCAATATCCGGCAGATAAGAGTTGTAAAAAACAAGGCTTCCCCAAAAACCTATTAATCCAAGGAAATAAAACAACAATCCCGTATAAATATTTTCAAGGTTAAACCAATACAATCCAATACATGAAAAAGCGCCGAGATAACAAAAGAAGCGCATGAAGTTTTTCTTATTACCAACATAATCTGCAATTCCTGAAAGCAATGGCGAAATAAAAGCCACCACCAAAAATGCCGCTGCTGTAACAAAACTTATCAATGCAGTATCTTTGATTGTTGTGCCAAAAACATGTATTTGTTCCTGTCCTTCACTAAAAAGCGCTTTGTAAAAAATTGGAAATACAGCCGACGATATCGTTAACGGATAAACAGAATTCGCCCAATCATAAAATGCCCAGGCGTTTAATAACTTTTTACTTCCTTTTTCTAAATTGGCCATGTTGTTTATTTTGGCACTAATTTATTTCTTTTTTAGGGTTTAACCGCTAAGTGCACAAAGATTTCCGTAAATTTCACAAAGGCTTAATGGAAATTATAAAAAAAAGCCATTCCTGAGAATGGCTTATAGTATTTGCGTATATAAATTTTATTTGTAAACGACTCCAAATTTTGCTGCAGTAGCCTTCGCCTTTGGAATCAATTTTTTAAGATTTGCGATTCTCGTGGCATCTGATGGGTGGGTGCTTATAAACTCAGGTTGTGATGCGCCGCCTTGTGCCGACATACGTTGCCAGAAAACAATTGCTTGATCTGGATTATAACCTGCTATTGCCATTAATGTTAATCCAATTTCATCTGCTTCTGATTCATTACTACGGCTAAACGGAAGCGTTACGGCTAGTGTTGAGCCAACACCATAAGCTTGTTGAAAAATGGCTTGCTTTTCTGCCGACTGTTGCGATGTAGCTGCAGCCACACCAACGCCAACTATTTGTTGCAATTGGTCAACACTCATTCGTTGCGCACCATGGTTGGCAAGCGCGTGCGAAACTTCGTGTCCCATTACGGTAGCTAATCCAGCTTCATCTTTAGTGATAGGTAAAATACCCGAATAAACAACTATTTTCCCGCCTGGCATACACCATGCATTGACTTCTTTATTTTCTACTAATTTATATTCCCAAGCATAACCGTTCAAATAGTCTTTTTGCCCAAGAGAAGTTAGGTATTTTTCTGCTGCATTTTTAATTTTCATGCCAACAGTTTCTACTTGTTTGGCTGCCGTTGTTCCTTTTATTACTTTATTTTCAGTAAGAAACTGATTGTACTGTGCAAAAGCAGTTGGAAAAATCTGATCGTTGGATACAAAATTCAAATTTTTCTTTCCTGTAAACGGGTTCGTGGCACATGACCAAATAGCGCCGGCAATTATAATTGCAATAAAATACTTTCTCATGATTTGTTTTGTTTTTACAAAGTCAAAATTACAATAAAACATAAAATTGATCTTACATAAACATCCTAAAATGTATAATAATTATAATTATGCGCCAGTAATATGTAATTCTGTAAAATCTTTGTCAATTATGAGAGAATTTTCTCCGTCGAAGAAGGCATTTTCCAACGAAAACTCTTCATTATCCAACTCAATTTTCGTGATTTTGAACGGAAGTCCATGAAAATTAATTTTGAATTTTGTATAATCCGTATTGAATTTTCCTTCTTTAAATTGCTGTATAATCAACTCATTTGCCTTGCCTCTGAGGCTAAATGTAGCCAAGCTAAAACGGCCTTTGTTATAATCATAACCATCTTGTGCATCTTCATACAAGAATGACTTTTCTTTTCCTAATTTGTAATATACGTCAAGCGTAATTTCCTCAAACTCCAATTCGCCCACATATTGCTGCACTGGATATTTCGGGATGATCGCGCCTTCTTTGATAAAAATCGGAATCTGGTCATAATCGGTTTTCACCCAAAGTTCCCTGCGCCCTGACATCAATTCGTCTGTCCAGTAATTGTACCAGTTGCCGATAGGAAGATACATTCTTCTGCCTTGTGCATTCGGCTCTAAAATTGGGCAAACGAGAATCTGGTTTCCAAAAATAAATTCGTCGGTACGATAATGCGTCTGTGGATCATCTTGGTCAAAATACACCAAAGGTTTCAACATCGGAACGCCATCGTTGATATATTCCCAAAACATCGTATATAAATAGGGCAATAATTGATAGCGCAGTTCAACAAACTTTCTTGTGATATCAATCACTTCCTGATCGAACGACCAAGGTTCCTGATCGCCGTGATCCCCAGAGGAGTGCGTTCTGCAAAATGGGTGAAAAACACCGAGTTGGATCCAACGCGCATACAATTCGCCGGAAGGCTGCTCCGCAAATCCACCAATATCAGAACCTGTGAACCCCATTCCTGAAATCGACATTCTTTGCATCTGGATGTTCGCAATCCATAAATGTTCCCATGAAGCGACGTTATCGCCTGTCCATGAAGAAGTATAACGCTGCGCACCGGAATAAGCCGAACGCGTGATGATAAATGGCCTTTTCGGATAAGCAAATCGCTTCACGCCTTCATAAGTAGCACGCGCCATTTGTGTGCCGTATATATTGTGTGCTTTTCTATGGCTACAAGGATTTCCATCATAGTCGTGGCGTACATCCATTGGGAAAGTTTTTCCAGGAACTTCCATTACGGCAGGTTCATTCATGTCGTTCCACACGCCCTTAACGCCTATTTCTGAGACCAATTCCTTGAACAATCCTGCCCACCATTCGCGTACAACCGGATTGGTATAATCTGGGAAATTACATTCTCCCGGCCAGACTTTTCCTTTCATATACGGTCCATCGGCACGTTTACAGAAATAATCATTAGCCAAAGCTTCATTATAAACTGAATATTCCTTATCGATTTTGATGCCCGGATCGATAATGACGACTGTTTTAAAACCATCTTCCGCCAATTCGGCAACCATTCGCTTAGGATCCGGAAAATACTCTTTGTTCCAAGTGAAGCAACGAAAACCTTCCATATAATCAATGTCGAGGTAAATCGCATCGCAAGGAATTTTGAGTTCACGGAATTTAGAAGTCACTTCTTTCACTTTAGATTCCGGATAATAACTCCACTTGCATTGGTGGTAACCCAAAGCCCAAAGTGGCGGCAATTCCGGTTTTCCGGTCAAATGCGTATAAGTTGTTACCACATCAGCCATTTGCGGTCCGTAGATGAAATAATAGTTCATTTCGCCACCTTCGGCCCAAAAACTGGTGACATTTCTTCTTTCTGCAGAAAAATCAAAAACCGTTCTAAAAGTATTATCAAAGAAAATCCCATAAGCACCTTTTGGATGTAATCCGATATAAAACGGCACAACTTTGTATAGCGGCTCCTGGTCTTTGTGGAACGCATATTGGTCCATTGCCCAATTTTCAACACGTTTCCCTTTTAAGTTGGAATGTGACGCTTTATCACCCAATCCATAAAAAGATTCGCCGTCGCGGGAAGCTTTGCTCATTTTGACGATGTTGCCACCAAAATGGTAGTTTTCTTCCCAATGGAAACCGAGTTCATCTTCGAGAATGCTATGTCCATCAATGTTGAAAATGGCGACGCGTAAATCGACTTTCTGGATGCGACAAATGACTTTGCTGGTAGTAATTTCGTAGCAATCTTTCTTTTCTGCAACTTCAAGGAAATTATAACCGTGTGATTGCGTTTTATCAATCGCATAAGAAAAATCATTGCTAAAATAGCCTTTTGTAGTATATCTGAAACGGACAAGGCTGTCGCGCAAAACCGTAACTTTAAGAATTACACTGTTGTCCGTATGGAAAAAAACCGAATCGGCTTCCTGAATGACATTTACTATTTTCGATGGGTATAAATCCCCTTTATATTCTAATTCCTGACTTAAAATCATGTGCAGCTTTTTAGTTGGCAAACGCCAAATTTACAAAGTAAAAGATAAGTTGGTGTGGATAACTACCAGTAGTTTTCAACGATAACGATTTCGGAAAGTTGCAAAGCCACAAAGGTTCAGAGAAGCAAAGTTTACACACTGCAAAAAACCTTTGAACCTATGCGTCTTTGTACCTTTGCCTACTACATTTTAAACACCATCACACTCAACGGTGCCAAAACCAATGCTGCTGAAAATTCGCGACCATTCCAGGTTTCTTTTTCAATTTTGACTGTCTTGCCGTTGCTTATGCCGCTGCCACCATATTGTGTACCGTCGGAATTGAAAATTTCGGTGAGCTTTCCTTTTTTTGGTAAACCGATTCTGTAATTAGTTCTTACAACTGGCGTGAAATTACAAACAACGACAACATCATCCTTTGGATTCTCGCCTTTGCGGATGTAGGACATTACAGCATTTTGATGGTCGGAATAACTGATCCATTCGAAACCTTCAGGGCTGAATTGCTTTTGGTGCAATGCCGGTTGTGTTTTGTATAAATTGTTTAAATCGGTGATTGTTTTTTTGATGCCATCGTGGTAACCGAATTCGAGCAAATGCCAATCAAGACTTCCCTCGAAATTCCATTCGCGACTTTGTCCGAATTCTGCGCCCATAAATAAGAGTTTGCTTCCCGGATGCGTAAACATATAACCGTAGAGTAATCTGAGATTCGCAAATTGCTGCCATTCATCGCCGGTCATACGTCCTAAAATCGAATGTTTTCCATACACCACCTCATCGTGGGATAATGGTAGCATAAAGTTTTCCGAAAAAGCATACGTCATGGCGAAAGTCAAATCATTTTGATGGTATTTTCGGTAAACGGATTCTTTTTGGAAATATTTTAAAGTATCGTGCATCCAGCCCATCATCCATTTCATTCCGAAACCTAATCCGCCATCAAAAGTTGGTCGTGATACTTTGGGAAAAGACGTACTTTCTTCGGCAATCGTTTGCACGCCTTCAAAATTGGAGTAAACCGCTTCGTTAAAATCTTTTAGGAAACTGATGGTATCTAGATTTTCCCTTCCGCCATAAATATTCGGCTCCCACTCCCCGTCTTTTCTGGAATAATCGAGGTATAACATCGAGGCAACGGCATCTACGCGAAGTCCGTCAACATGGTAATTTTGCAACCAAAAAATGGCATTACTTATTAAGAAAGAACGTACTTCGTTTCTGCCATAATTGAAAACAAGACTTTTCCAATCGGGATGATAGCCTTTTCTTCGGTCGGGATGTTCGTATAAATTCGAGCCGTCAAAAAAGCCCAAACCATGCGCATCATCCGGAAAATGCGACGGTACCCAATCGAGGATCACGCCAATTCCGGCTTGGTGCAATTTGTCGACCAAAACCATAAAATCTTGTGGTTTGCCAAAACGTGATGTCGGTGCGAAATACCCTACCAGTTGATAACCCCATGACGGATCATAAGGATATTCCATTACCGGCATGAATTCTACGTGGGTGAAACCGGTTTCTTTTACATAGCGTACCAATTCTTCTGCGAGTTCAAGGTAAGTCAAGAATTTTCCTTCGGCATTTCTTTTCCAGGAACCCAAATGCACTTCGTAAACGGAATACGGTTTATCGAGTCCGTTTTTATCTTTTCGGGTTTCCATCCACGATTTATCTTTCCATTTGTAATCTAATTCCCAAATGATGGAAGCGGTTTGCGGCGGATGTTCACAGTATAGGGCAAACGGATCGGCTTTTTCAGTAATGATGCCGCCGTTGTTCGATTGTATTTTGTATTTGTATCGGGAGCCCATTTCAACATTCGGGATAAATCCTTCCCAAATTCCGGAAGAATCCCAGCGTACCTGCAATTGGTGTTCGCCTTGAATCCAATAATTAAAGTCGCCGACCACGGAAACAGTACGTGCTGTTGGTGCCCAAACGGCAAAATAAACGCCTTTTACGCCATCGACTTCAATCACGTGTGCGCCGAGTTTTTCGTAGAGGCGAAAATGCTTTCCAGCTTTAAAAAGGGAGATATCAAAATCTGTAAAAAGAGAGTGCGAAATAACTTTGTTCATGGTCTTTTGGTTGGTGACTAAATTCAAAACATAAACATACTAAAATTTCGGTTGCAATCGATTTTTCTGGGGAAAATTGTTTGAATACTAAAACGAGCTAAGTTGCATTTCAGATGCTGTTCAAGGATTAACGGTATAGCCTAGGATATCGCAAAAAATCATCAGAATACTTTTCATATAAACAAGTTAGTTAGTCTTCCCGCATTAAAAGTACTTCTTAATAAGCATCTTATATATTTTAAAGAAAAGATAAACCGTCAGCGGCAACGAGATAAAAAATGCAGGTACCAAAGCCCCGATGGCATCTAGCCCTCTTTCAGTATGTGGATTCGAGTATTTACTTATTGCGGCACATACTATAGCGACAAACATAAAGATCATTATACCCAACACCGCTGAGAGGGCCAAAGCAGCTAAAAAGAAAAGAATCTGTGAATTATCATTTTAATTTTCTATCCATAAAAATTCAGGAATTTATTTCTGCTGCCTGTATATGCTTTGCTCATAATCTTCCTTTTTAAGGGTTGCTGCCGAAATGGTATTGTACTTATCTTCATGCAGTTTTGCAGATTTAATTATCATGTTGCCATTTTCTTCCCTAAAAGTAAATGCAATAGAATCGGTATCAAGTGAATGGTATAATTGCCTGAATTTTGGAGACTGCATGTTTTTCAGATTGCTTGTCAGTTTATCTCGGGTACGTGACATTTCCGACAATGATTTGTTATACCAATAAGAGGAATCGATGTCAGATTTTGCTATTAATGCACTTACTACAAAAGTGTATAAAACAGATGATTGGGCAGGAATCTTTCTTTCACCTTTTAATCCTGCGTCAAAACCAATACCTTCTGCAGTATACGTCATTCTATAAGTGTAATCTTTGCAGCTTTTTTGATTGAAAGACCAAAGCACTATGTTATGGAAGTCATTATTTTTAATGCGATAGGATATTGGTATGAAAACGTTCAGGCTGTCTTCGCTTTTGTCATAGGGCATTATTTTGGCATCATAGTCGTTTGGCACTTCAGTAATTGCTATGCTGTTCCCGCCACAGGAAAGGCATAATATTACTCCAATGACTGTTAAGATATTTCTCATCATGCAAATGTTAAGCGTTTTATTATAATTGGGAGCAGTTTTGGATTTTAACCGATACGCATTCGATACGCTTTATGTACGCTTTATCACGGGCTATAGCATGGTTGGTCTCGCTGTGTCCCGTCCTAAAATAACTATACCCGTTAATCATTAAATCCTGACATGGTTATACAAATATAATTTTTAATCCTAAATCAGCTACACCCATTCTTGCTGTTTTTTCATGCGGAATCGTGGTTCTGGAGATGCATTGCTGTTTTACATCATCGTTTTCAGCAACTATCCATCAAGTATCATGCAAGTAAGAAGCCAATTTTAGGCTTAAATAAGCGTAGATCGCCTTTCAACTTCAGGCCTGTAGCGCAACGTCATTTATAATCCGGACACTACTGAAATTATAAACAAGCTGCTGTTCTGCTTCGTCCTCTGTATCTTCATCGAGCAATACCCTGACTTCGTCGAGGAATTCAGATTCTCCTGTGGGCATTAGCTGGATGGCGAGTTCGAGGATGTTGGCGAGGTTGGTTGCAGTCATAGCCGAAGGTTTGCTTGTAATCACCAATAGGAAAAAGTGATGGTGTTCCTTAAAAGGCGCGGCTTCGTAAAAGGCGGTATGTTTGGCGCGCGTTTGTTTTTGGTACCCGAGGCAATAGATCGTCATTGGGGTGCTGTGGTGAACAACCCATTCCATTATCTGGTCAAGGGCTGCCGTTTCCAAAAGTTGGATGTCCTGATACATTATAAGATTGTTTTAAAGGTTACTAAAAAACAGTCAATAGCTTATAGGGTATCGTTATTGGCCGGAGTGCCGGGTTTGCTTGTGCAAGTTACGCAGCGTTATAAGGTGTATCCCACCAGATTTTGGTGTATTGTACTATTTTGGGTGGTATTTTACCGATGTTTACTTTTCCCGCAACTCACCTGATCAATTGCACCCGGTTCTCTATATCTAGCGCTTCATAGATAATCTTCAGGTGGTATTTGACCGTATTCTCAGAAATAAATAGGGAAGCTGCTATTTCTTTGTTGGATTTCCCTTCTCGGATAAGCCTGATGATGTCAAGTTGCCGCACCGTTAACGGATACCTGGAAAGATCGAGCTTATTGTTACCCAATTCATCCATTTCACGGCTAAGGCGCTCGATATCCTGGTGGATTCTCGTGTTTTCCTTTTCTGCCAGCAGCCGCTTTTGTTTTGTAATCACGAAAAGCCGGCCCAGCACGATGACGAGCAGCAAAAGTACGCTCACCAGGCAAATAAGGAACATGCGCACCGATTTTTCCGCTTGCCGTGCCGCTTGCTCCTGGCTCAAAGCGATTCTTTTTTCGAGTATCTGGATTTTCGTATTTTTCTCGGCCGCGTTGTACACCGCAGTCAGCGAATCACAGTGCTGTTGCATCTCGAAGGCCTTCCGGTAGTCGTTATTGTCTCGGTACTGGTTGCGCAGTATTTCATACAAGTACAATTCGTATTTGATGATTTTATAAGATTTGGCAATACGGAGCCCCTCGTTAAATGCCGCATCCCGCTTATCATACTTGCCCATTGCATTGTAAAGCTCGATTTTCTTGCCGTAAATATTAGGGAGGTTTCGCGGTACATACTGCTTCGCGATTGCGATGGCTGCATCGAGCTTTCGTTCGGCTCCGGGATAGTTTTTTTTGAGCATCAGCAGGTAGCCTTCCTGCATGATGATAAACGACTTTTCCTCCTGGGGCAGCAACGCATATCCCGATTTTTCGAGTTCACGCATCAGCAAGGCCGCCTTATCATATTCGTTGAGGTCGAAATACACAAAGGCCTTTTCTGCCTTTATGCAGTTCCTAACTTCGGCAGCGCGCCCGCTTTTGAGGCCTTCGGCCAATGCGACATCAAGGTTGGCAAGTGTTTCCTCATAATTAAAGACCCTTTTGTACGTGTAGGCTTTCAGCAGGGATGCGCAGTACCTCTCGTAAGGTGTTTTGTTCGAATCGGCCGTAAAAGCATTGATGGTTTTAATCGAACGGTCATATTGCAGCGCATCGTTAAAGCGGGTAACCGTCTTTTCAAGCGTGTCGGCAGCAGCAGTCTGGGCCTCCGTCGGATAACTGTATAACACGGCAAACAGTACAATGAGAATAAAAGGGCGCATCTCTTTTTTTAGGCCAAAGATAACTAACCGCGGCATACCGCAGCCTTTTTCGCTATTGATAAACGGTACTTTTTGCAGTGGCTGATTGCCCTACCTGACGGGTAGTTTACCGCAAACTACCCGATAACTACCCGCTGTTTTCAGGGTATTTGCAAAATCTTCCTGCATATTTGTGACCCGGATCAGGACGTTTTACGCCTGTAAAATGCTGTCCGAACACAAAAAATTCTTAACCTTAACCAATTACAAAGAAATGGCAACAACAGATCCTGCAAACTGGATGTCAACGCTCGACCGGACACTGACCCTTAAAGACGTTTGCATGCCCGGCAGCCACGACGCCGGCATGTATAAAACCGACAACTGGATAACCTCGCTTGCGCTGACCCAGAATAAGAACCTGAACGAACAGCTGCACTCGGGCATACGGTATTTTGACCTGCGTCCGCAATACTGGAGCGACAATAAAAGCGAAGACCGCTTTTACGTGCACCACGGTGCCGCTACGGGCCCGCTATTAAAGGAAATCCTCTCCGATATTAGTGACTTCATGAAAGACCATAAGTCAGAAACGGTCTTATTGTCGTTCTCGCACCATAAGGACTTTCCCGAAAAAAAGTCAGGCGACAAAAAATACAAGGATTATCTCGATTACCTAAAACTCATCGACAAGCATCTTAAACCCTACCTGCTTCCGACCAATAAATTCAGCGGAAGCATCACCAAAATGCCGCTTTCGGCGTTAAGCGGAAAAGTCATCCCTTTGTTTGATTTCAGCGACGACGAATTTACAATCAACGTGACCAATGCCAAGCTTGACGGCTACTACCTGCAGCGCAACAGCCTCAAGATACATGACGATTATGCAGATTCCAAAAATTATTATGGCATGATCATCGACCAGATGAAAAAGTACGGCCGTTTTAATACAAGCGACGAACTGTTCCTGCTCAACTGGACGCTTACCCCTACGACCGCTAACATCATGCCGGGGCAGCCGTCGGTATATGATTATGCGAAAGATATCAACCCAAAACTCACCGATTTCGGCCATGCGCGCGATTTCCTATTCAAGCCCAACTATTACGGCCATATGATCAATGTGATCAACGGCGATTACTGGAGCCTCTCGGGAGACAAGGTGCTGACAGCCTGTTTCGAGATAATGGACAACAACAAGAACGTAAAAGCCCATGGCGACAGCCGCAAGGGCCTGGCAGTCATGCTCGCCTCGAGAGCCACAAAAAAGCATTTGGCCATGAATTTCGACCTTGGCTTTCCGGTTGAAGATAATGACACCGCTTATGCCAAATGGTACAAATGGCACCTCTCTGAGAACCGATACAGGCTGCAGAATGCCGGTACCGGACTGTACCTTTCGGCAATGTTCAACTTAACGCTGGCGCTCAGAATCAATATGCAAGTGTGCGGTGAACTCGAATATACCGGAGACGACAACCAGAAATGGCACCTTGAGGACCTGGGCAGTAAGACCTTCCATGTCGTCAATGCCGGCATCAAGAAACACCCGCTGATCTCTTCTGATAGGCTCGACGTGTCGAATGACCGCGCCTACATGCAGGATCCGAACGACGGGGATTACCAAAAGTGGGAGATGATTGGGGGATAGCATAAAGTTGTTCGTTATCAACACCTACCATTAAAGCCTACCATTTTCGGTGGGCTTTTTTATGCCTGTCGGGCGCTGCGCTCGCAATTGGAACGTCTGTTTTTATACCGCAAATAGCTATTTTAGACCGGGCTTCATAAAACCTAATAATTGCGGCCCCGTGGGCAAAACCTGAACTCCGGAAAAAAATCACCTGAAGGGCAATTAGTTTCTTAAAAATCGTATTTTTGTTTTCACCCTCCTGAACATTTACAATTTAAGATTCACCATTTAAAATAAATTTACCGCCATGGACACACCAACCAAAACCAACCACATCGGAAGAAAAATAGCCCGCATTCGCGAACTGCGCGGCATGAAATAGGACGCACTAGCTGAAGCATTGGGTGTGAGCCAGCAGACTGTTAGTAGTAGTGAGAATAACGAGGAGGTTGAGGATAGGATGCTTGAAAGGGTTGCTGCGGCTTTGGAGGTTTCTAAAGAGGGGATTAAGAATTTTAGTGAGGATGCGGTTATAAATATTATAAATAATACTTTTAATGATTTTAAGGATAGTGCATCCGCTATTAATTACAATTGTGATTTAAATTTCAATCCGTTGGACAAAGTTGTTGAACTTTACGAAAGGTTAGTTCAGGCAGAGAAGGATAAGGTGGAGTATTTGGAGAGGTTGATGAAAGATAAGTAATAAAAGCTTAATTTAAGATAGGTAAGTACTATGGAGAATTTCGATATCAATTCGATTTTTACCAATTTTTAGGGTAGCCAATACGAAATTGCAATCTGCCGATCATTCATTTGGAAACCTTCTCCAATGAATATCACATCACCATTGTCAAATATCCATTGTCCTTGATATATGCCGTTAATTATTCGAAATATTAATGTACAATTGGTTGCACCATCGACTGCATCAAAATAAAAGCAGTCATAAATACGGGTTTCAATTTCACCTTCAAATGATACTTCGCCCCGCAATGTGGCGGTTTCAGTAAAAATTCTACTGTTCGTAAAAGGATGATTATTGGTATAAACACCGTTTAGATTGCCATTTCTTTCAATCTCATATAAAATAATACCATGGAATTCATTCATATATTGTGGAATTATATGTCATCAAATCTTTGAATTACATTTTCAGGAATAACAACACCATTTAAACCAACTAAATGCTCAATTACCAATGAAAGGCTCACCTTATCATCTTTTGTCTTATATCCCAAATAGTATAATAATGCCTGAGTAGTTAACGGTATTAAACGTTTAATATCAGTGTTCCATGTGATTTCATTAATAAAGTCCTGCAGGTTTGTTTTAAAAGAATTACAAACAATAATAAATCCTATTTTCGTAAAACCATTTTTTCTCAATTTTGGACAGTGATAAGAAACATATTCTCTAATTGCACGATCGTCCCGTCCCATGACATACTCTTCATTATATGCTTTCGCGTCAACAATAAACGCAGTGTGTTCTTGGATGAAGTGACTGTCCTTTTAAAAAATTTCTCATTGTTTCGCCCTCAATCGCAAATGCCACGAATAGTATTTTTTCTCTGCCATAATTTATGTTATTCTATTTAGTTAATTTTATTTTTTACAATAAGATTTTTATAATGACAACCTTAAAAGTTAGATGCTAAATGCGATTTGCAAAATACTCCTCGGCGAATTTTTCAGCCGCTCTACCTTTTGGATGACAAACTGAGTGAACGGGAACGCCGTTATCTAAAGATGTCTCGCCTCCCCGATGGTGTTCTAAAACATGATGAATTTCTACTTCAGACCAAGGTATTTCACTTTTGCAAATCGCACAATTTTTATTGTCTCGATAATATATAATTTCTCGCTCAAGTAAACCGTAAGCTCTGACCGAATCTTTAATTGTCGGTTTCATTATTTCAATCATTTTTTCTACAAAAAAATTGTGCCGTTTTAATAGCGAATTTTTTGCATCTGAACTTGTCATTGTCCATTGCACATATTGCTCCCAATACCTTCCAAACTTTTCTTTTTTTGCTAAAGCTGATTTTCCTCTGAAATCTTCGAAAGCATTTATTAATTTGCTTTCCCAACTTGGAGTACAATTACCGATTAGGGAGTTGGCTAATAATATCAAATGTATAGCTTCGTGTCCCTTTAATTTTCTCAGTCCCCTATTACCCATTAGACTGTAAAGTTTATCAACAACAGCCCGATATTTATTAGCCTCACTTGACTGTACATCAAAACTTAACTGTTTATAGTAATAATCATCAATTGGTTGTGTTCCAATATCCATCCAATTATCCTCAACTGCGTTTTCAAATAAGAGCATCGCTGATTGTGCACATAAAACCCTAACTTGTCCTCGATCAATACGATTTTTAGAAAGTAGCTCTTTGAAGAAATTGTGTCCAGGATACTTAATATTGTTTGCTTTACCACCAAACTTTAAGACAAATTCTGTAAACCCGCCAGGCCATGCATCACGCTTTTCTTGAGCATTTAATGGTAATCCGGCTTGAAGTCTTATAAAAAGATCGCGCGCCTCATCATCATAATCAGTTTCGACAATAGCGACCGAGAGTTCAGTATTAAGATATTGTTCTTTTAAGTCGGCGGAAATAGAGTCGAAATTTAGGCCAGCCCATGGACAAGGTTGGTCTTTAACAAATTTAGGGAAGCGAGCGATTTTGTCATCAATAATTGGGTCAAATAAATTTATTCCACCTTCTTTGAATAATTCTAATGCATTAAGTCTTTGTTGCCCATCGATTATTTCTAGATCGTCTTTAACCATGTCTTCAATTACACGCTTTTTATGATGCAAATAAATAACGGGCAGCGGATATCCACGCAACACTGAATCGATAAGCTTTTTCTGTTGAACTGCTGTCCAAACCGCTCCTCGCTGATATTCAGAATTGACCGTAAGCATATTACTTTTCCTTAACGCTAATAAACCTTTGATTGTTCTTTTTTCAATTCTACTATTCATATTTATTATTTTTATTACACAAACATCTCCCCTAACAACCCCTTTTTCCATACCTCCATACCCGCAATCTCCTTACCCGCCAAATTAATCCTTTCATCAATCGCAGATAGAAAATTGGCGATTTCGGCTGGTTCTTTTTTAGTTTACAGTTAACGATTAACAATCTGTAAACTGTGAACTTATCACACAAAAATCTCTCCCAACAATCCCTTCTTCAAAATCTCCATCCCTAAATCTTATAATTAATTGCAGAAAGAAAATTAGCGAATTATTTTATTTCTCAGCAATCTCTCTCAAAAAATCATCTTGCTTTTTTTCATCAGCATCAAAAGGATATGACCATGACAATTGCTTTTGTTTTGCATAGTGCGTAAAAAGCGTTTTTTGCATTATCTTATCCACTCCTTTTACAGTAAGATGGCTGCCATTCATAACATCTTCACCTAAGAAGAAAAATCCCAATTTCCACTCATGGTCAAAACCTGTTAAGGATGTAGAAACAAAAGAATTATGAATATTAAGTAGAAGTTTATTCTGATAGCCTTTCAATTTTTGGCTCCTGAACATGTCAATATCACGTATTACTGTACGCATTTGGCTTTGGAATGTTTCAACCTGCAACTGCCTGGGTGGATTGTTTTCAAAAGTTTTAATCCTACTCTTAATTACACCCGTAGCATACGGCGTAAGTAATATGATTTCTACGGTGCATTTGTTTTCTGTAATAGCCAGTTCCAATTCTTTCTTCAAACTCTCAAATTCAATAAAACGCATTCGAAGGATTCTAATGGTACAATTTTCACAATTTCTTATTTTACGCTTGATTTCGGTAACATCAAACTCCGAGCTAAAATCAACAATACCCGCCAGCCTGACTCTATTTAGACTGGACGGCAAATTTTTTCTGATGCTTTTATCAATGATTCTCTCCGTTTCATCAGATAGCAAAAGCAAGTTAAGTAATTCAACAAGACCTACCGCTGACAAAGCAAGGAAAGTATCCCGCAATATTTCTTTATATTGAGCATCTTTCCATACAATTTCAGACAGGAACACGACACCGAGCCCAAGCAATAAGATAATCAAAAAAAAAATAATTCGTCGGAATCTTATGGACCTTGTTTCAAGATGATCAAATAATTTTTCTGCCTCTTCCGGGTCTCGTTCGCGCGCCTCCTTGAGCCTGTTGTATACTTCTCTTTTTATCGCCATAATATGCTAATTTAAAGAATGATTAAATCTTATAATTTGTACATTGACATTTTCTCGTCAAACCACACCAATTAAAAGCGGATTGCGGTTCCTATTATTGCTTGTTATCAACTAACAGCCGGTAAACCGTAAACTTCTCACACAAACATCTCTCCCAACAACCCTTTCTTCCAAATCTCCATACCTACAATCTCCTTACGAACCAAAACACTCTGATGATGTATCACAAAAATAAAATTGGCGATTTAATGTATTTGATATTGTAGGGCAACAAGATGGTATCGGCATACTTTTCCATTTTCTCCGATAGGTATTTGTAGCATATAAACCCTAACACATAGTCCTGGAACTGGTTGGCATTGATCTTCCCGCGCAGTATATTCGCAATGTTCCTGAGTTTTGTTTCGAGTAGGCGTTTTTATTCGTCTGACATAAATGATATTTCTTTTAGTACTAATGTGTGCTAAAAGTATGGTATTGGGTCAGTAAAAACAACTGCTTCCCGTCGTAAATGCATGCCCTTACCCATTTGTTAAACGTGCAATGGTTAATACCATCAGACATGTTTGTTTTAACGTGGTACAGCTGGAAAACATACGAATTAAAAATGAATTGGTACCACGTATAAATACCTATTTTTCAAACCACCTTAGTAAAATGATTAGTACAAACTTAACCAATCCCCAAACACCAATCATACGGTTTTCCGTACGGAGACATTTTTAGACCTCTGCGTCCAGCCCACCACAGATAGCTTCGTGCCTCGCCATGACGCGACACTCAAAAACCATCAATTTTTATTATAGGCCAATCAAAGCCACGTCATTGCGAGGAGGCACGACGAAGCAACCTCATCAGGCTATCCTTGAACTTCGTTAACAGGACACTACGACAGATGGCTTCGTGTCTCGCCATGACGCGGCACACAACAACGATCAGTTCTTAATACTGCCCAATCAAAGCCTCGTCATTGCGAGGAGACACGACGACGCAACATTATCAAGCTATCCTTGAACTTTGTTAACGGTACACTAAAAAGCACGACTTAGCCTAATGCTTCACAAAAACCCCGAATCCGCCGTATCCATATCCACACTCCCGCTAATCCCGCTTACCACTCCCGAGTCGCTATACTGCCATGCCGACCATTTGGTCCACGGTGCCGGGACGACAGGCTGTTGCGACGAGTATCTTGCGATCCAGAGCGGGTTGTTGCCCAAGTTGTTTGGGGTCGCCAGGTTGGCGCTCAGGAACGACGAATCGGAGTAAATGACGAGTGGGATGTTGCTGTAGGCCTTAAAGGCCGCAATGAAATCATACACCCATTGCAGGTAAGCCGCAGGCGAAAGGTTATCGGAATTGGTCTCGATATCGAGCGCATAAGGGTATTTTAGTGTCGGCGGCGCAATTGTCTGCAGCACGGAGATAAAATGTTTGGCTTCGGCAGCGGCATCGCCTGCTGCCCCCTGCGGGTTGGCAAAATGGTAATAGCCCGTCCTGATCCCTGCCCCCGCGGCGCCTTCGCCATTGACTGCCGCCATCGGGTCGACAATGTTGCTACCCTCCGTGGCCTTAATATAAACAAAACTGATTGGTTTGGCGTTGGCATCCACTTTGACCCAGTCAATGTTGCCTTGATAGTGCGATACGTCGATTCCTGTAATGCTGCTCATGGTTTTTAGTTTTTTTGGTTAGAGATGATAAACGTAAGAAATCTGATTGTAATGGGTACGCGTATAAATACCTGTTTTTTGATGGCTTCGTGCCTCGCCATGACGGGGCACGCAACAACGAAGGGTGGCATTGCTGGATCAGCGTTAGGAACACCGCCGGAACCCTGGTAGCAAACAGTGTGCACCTGGGCGGCTTCGTGCTTTTATAAGCTGGTTTACACCTGCCCCGCATACCATTGTGGGGCTTTTTTTCTCAACAGGTAAGTGCTTTCTTGAGCTTAACGTGAATTAGCCGGCGCTATACGTTCCATGCCAATCCCGTCTTCAATATATGATACACCAAAAATCCACAAGCAATGACTACATAATCTTTTTGCCCATTACAACGCATTTTTAGTTTTATCAGCAACCATAGGCAAACAAATACCCACAAGCTTTTTATCGCCAAATACCAAACCAGCTTGTGCCAATGCAGCCAAGGATCCATACATGATCTGTCGCGGAAAACATTGCTTACTTCAAACAATAGTGGACTTACCAAAATCGCCAATAAAAATACGTTGTCTATTTTGATAAATCGTTGTGCAATTTGGAAAACCATTACGGCATAGCACGTCAGTGCAACTTCAATGGCAACTTCTAACAATACGGACCATTGTTGTTTGATGTTGATAGATGCATTCTCCGGCAAATGAATCAATGGCTTGAAAAATGTCAAGCAAAACTGCACTGACAACCAGCGAAATACATACAACAAAACACCGCACAATAAAACTTTAAGTACAATTATAAAATACCGAAACCATTTGTTTTTAACCATAGCGTAAATGTGAAAGATTTAAACCATTAAGGTATTAAGTTACATTAAGCAGTATCTTAATGCTTAAATGGCTCAAAAAAAAATGGTTAATTTAATCCGCAATCCCCTTTCGGGTTCTACAATGTAACCACAAATATTTAGTATAATTTTAGCCACGAATTTGCACGAATTTGCACGAATAAAATTTGTGCAAATTCGTGCAAATTCGTGGCTATTTTTTTAAAATCAGTTCAATCTGTTTTATCTGTGTGCCAATTTTTATATTTGTGGGTACACGGTAGCTTTTGGGGGCTAGGTGGCTTTAAACTCCATAATACTCGCAATGCCAGTCAACGGAATCACTGCCCAGCGCGGCCTAGAATTCAATTCATAACCCAACTCATATACCGCTTTTTCGAGAATACAATATTTCAGCAAAAAGTCAATTTCCTTTCGATACCCGATATTGAGGTTGCCGGCCTGCGCCACTTCTGTATAAGTCTGCAAGAACACGCCTACAAAATACTTAAACAGCACTTCGCCTGCATGAAACAATTCCTGCTGCTCATACGGATATTTGTCTTTGTTGTTGAATAACGTTGCATAAATCGAATAATGAAATGAACGAAACATCCCCGCTACATCTTTCAATGGCGGCTGTTTGACCTTCCTGTCGCGAATCGTACTTTCCGGCTCTCCTTCAAAATCCAATAAATAAAAATCCTCGCCATTCACCAAAACTTGTCCGAGGTGGTAATCGCCGTGGATGCGGATGCGTTCTGATTTCATTTTCGTCCAGTCGAAATCTAAAAAGAGTTTCCTGATTTCCTTTTTATTGTCGAGGAATTGATTCGCCAGTTCTAAAGCCAATCCGTCTAGCTTGTGCAAATTATTCTCCAATATATTCAGCCTGTTCTGGAATTGATACGTCAATCTGTTCTTCAGCCATACTGTATAATCGCCGTTGTATGTCGTTGGTGTAAAAGCCGTATCGTGAATGTCGCTACCGAGTGCAATATGCATTTCTGCCGTTCTAGTCGCCAGCGTTTGGATGCGCAGAAAAATGCTCAGCCCCGCCCAGTCGATGATCTCATGAGGCACTTCGCTAATTTTGAGTCTTTTGAACAACTCGATATCAGGGAGTTTTTCCGTCTTGATCTTCTTGTTTTTTAGATTATCGAAAATGCGGTCCATTTCTTCTAACATAAAAGCCCATGCATCGCCTTGGTTGGGTACGAGTTCCTGCATCAATCCGAGTGTGATATTGCCTTCAGACAATTCAACACTAATGCTTCCTTTGTATTCAGGTGAGCTTTTGAAATTCATTCTTTCCGTTAGAAACCTGCTGATTTCATAATCCGGATTGGTACTGATATAAATGCGCCTGAAAATTTTCAACACCACGCTGTCGTTATAAATAATGGAAGTATTGCTTTGCTCCACGCCCATAAATTTCGACGATTTATATACTTTGTCATGCATTTTTTTGCCACGGTGAAATTTCACTTTCATATCGCCTTTTTCGGCAACACCGGCAATCTTTTCAAACAACAGTTTTCTGAAATCTTCCTGGTGCAAAGCGTCCACTAGAAAACCTTCGGCTGCGCCCATTTTCACTGGTGCGATGATGGTGTTGGTGTCGAGTTCTTCCTCAGACATAAAAGACACCGGCATAAAATAATGCTGATAGAACGCTTCCTTAAAATTCACCTCTAGTAGCACACCGTAATACGTGTTGTTTTTAGAAACGATTTTAAAAGAGTCGATTACTTCGATATATTTCAGCGTACTCGCCTTCCCGCCATACCAGCGTTTATTGGCGATATAATTTTCCAATATATCCGATGAAAATACCTTCAGGAAATCAGAATCTTCAAAAGCATTTTTCCATTCTGTTTTAAAAACAAAGGGGTTTTGGAACTGGTCTTCGTTAATCTTAGCTTTTATCATTAGCGTTGTATTTTAAATAAATGGAAGGGTAATGATGGATTTAGTTCGACATAATTCCATTCCTTGTCCCAATAATAGCTGTTGCCTGTAATCAAATCAGTCACCTGAATTGCCTGGTTGCCCAAAGCCATAATCGGAATTCTAATATTGCCTTGTTTGATATTGAAAGCGTCAAGGCTCGCCACCATCAACGTTTCATTTTCGCGTTTGTCATCAAATTTGTAGTAGGCCATTAACTTCTCATCTGAAGTGTCACAAAAGATGATATTGTTGGTTTGCTGCAGCGAAGTGTTTTCCTTGCGAATTTGATTTACACGTGAAATCAATGTCGTCAATCGGTTTTGAACGTTCCAATCCCATTGATACACTTCGTACTTCTCAGAATTAAGATATTCCTCTTTCCCTGCCGCCATTGGTGTTGAAACCATATATTCAAATACAGGGCCATAAATCCCTACGCTTGAGCTTAATGTTGCTGCTAAAAAGTATTTCTGCAAATGCACCGATTCATTTCCATTCTGCAATGCAAACGGATTGATATCCGGCGTATTGGGCCAAAAATTTGGTCGGTAGAATTCCTTTTGTTCGGTCTGCGTGAGCTCTTCGACATATTGCGTTAATTCTTTTTTAGAATCGCGCCACGTAAAATAAGTATACGACTGGGAGAAACCCTGCTTCGCCAATTCATTCATGATTTTTGGTCTTGTAAAAGCTTCTGCAAGAAACAATACATCCGGATGTTTTTTCTTGATTTCGGCGATCAGCCAGCCCCAGAAATAAAATGGCTTCGTATGCGGATTATCCACACGATAGACTTTGATATCGCATTCTTCGATCCAGAATAAGGCAACATCGAGCAGTTCTTTCCATAGGTTTTTCCAGTCACCGCTTTCAAAGTAAATCGGTTGGATGTCTTGGTATTTCTTTGGTGGATTTTCTGCATATTGTACCGTTCCATCAGGACGCCATTTGAACCATTGCGGAAAATCTTTCACATACGGGTGATCGGGTGCGGCTTGTAGCGCATAATCCATAGCCACTTCAATGCCCAGCGCCTTCGCACTTTTAACCAATGCTTTAAAGTCATCAATTGTACCCAGTTCCGGATGCGTGGCTTTGTGCCCGCCGTATTGCGAACCGATACCCCAAGGCGAGCCAACATCGCCGTCGGCTGCATTGGTAGCGTTATTTTTTCCTTTTCGGTTCACTTCGCCAATTGGATGAATTGGCGGGAAATATAACGTATCAAATCCCATTGCGGCTACTCTTGGCAGCAATTGCTCACAATCCTTGAAAGTCCCATGTTTGTCAGCTTCTTGTGATGCGGAACGTGGAAAAAATTCGTACCATGTACTGAATAATGCTTTCTGCCTATCCACATAAACTTGCAAATCCAAAGACTTATTTTCGAGGAAACGCACCGGATATTTTTTGAATATTGTAGTAAGTGCTACAGCTGTGGCTTCTTGAATGGCTTTATCGTATTCTGTTTCAGTAGTAAAATATTTGGCGATTTTCTTCAAGTATTCCTTTTCTGACCCATCGGCAAATTTTTGTACAGCTTTTACATATTCTGCGCCTTCAAGCAATTCCGATTTTACATATTGGTTGTCATGGATCTTGCGTTCGGTACCGTGTTGCCAGTTGAGGGCATAATCTACCCAACCTTCAACAAAATAAGTATAATAACCTTGTTTTTCAACATAAAATTCCGCTGTCCATTCGTCATTAGTGGTTGCGGTCATGCGCACTTCCTGCCATTTTTTGTCTTTTTCGTGTTTGAATTTCACGCAACATTCGAGCACATCATGTCCATCTGAAAAAACATCGGCTGTCACCACCACTTTTTGCCCAACAATTCGCTTTATAAAATAGGCACCGCTGTCGAGCTGCGGCATAACGTTCTCTATGATAATTCTGGTTTGATTTTGCATTTTATGTTTTTTTTATGACTTCTAAATTTAGTAAAAAAAATATAATATCATAACTTGCTTAAAAAATTATCGAAATGGCAACAAATGCTAAAAAACCCGATAAATCATTGAAAATTCCGAGGCTAATACTGATTACGGGTAAATTTTTATCGTTAATTTCATCGAAATGGGTAACACTTTTTGCAGCAAAATTATTTACAACGCCAATTAAATATAAAATTCCTAAAAGAGAAGCCGAAATGGATGCGAAAAGCCGGCAACAACTTGTCAGAATTGCTGCTATCGATAAAAACGTAGTTGTTTATGAATATGGAAATAGTCCGAAGAAAATTCTACTTTCCCACGGTTGGTCAGGACGTGGTACACAACTCGTTAAAATTGCCGATGCTTTATTAAACGAAGGCTATTCGACAGTAAGTTTTGATGCACCGGCACACGGGAAATCTCCCGGAAAAACCACGTTGATGCCTGAATTCATCGCCACCATATTGCAACTCGAAAAAGACTATGGACCGTTTGATGCTGCCGTTGGGCATTCGTTAGGCGGTATGTCTTTGCTCAATGCCACGCGCTTAGGTTTAAATATAGACAAACTTGTGACCATCGGAAGCGGTGATATCATCAAAGACATTATGGATGATTTTGTACAGCAACTCGAACTCAATTTGGAGCTTTCCGACTTGTTGCGTATTCATTTTGAAAAGCAATCAGGAAAAACTATGAACAGTTATTCTGCGTATTTATCTGCAAAAGAAATTGACATTCCGGTTTTGGTTATCCATGACAACGGCGACGATGAAGTCCCAGTGAAATGCGCACACCACATCCATGAAAACCTCAAAAAAGGAACGCTAATGATCACTAATGGATTGGGACACCGCAAGATTTTGGGAAGCGAAAAAGTTATTAATGCTACCGTTGGCTTTATCACAAAAAATGGATAAGATGACCGTCGCGTTATTTGGTTCAATTGCATTGACGGATCTATTAACCTATTTTAAAAAATAAAAAATATGAAAAAAATCGCAATAATTATCGCCATTTTTGGAATACTAACTTCCTGCAAAGGGCAAGAAGAGAAAAAAGCTGCTGTTGCCAACATTCCGCAAACGCAAAAAACTGACACCGAATGGGAAAAACAACTCACGCCGGAACAATTTGCCGTGTTGCGCAACAAAGAAACGGAACGCCCTTTTACCGGAGAATATTGGAATACGTTTGAAAAAGGAAAATATGTATGTGCCGCTTGCGGGAATCCGTTGTTCAATTCTGATGCTAAATTTAATTCAGACTGCGGATGGCCGTCATTTGACCAAGCAATAAAAGGGGCTGTAATTTATAAAACCGATGTTTCTTTCGGCATGCAAAGAACGGAAGTAATGTGCGCTAAATGTGGTGGTCACTTAGGACACGTTTTTGATGATGGTCCGACAGCAACCACAGGTAAGCGTTTTTGCACGAATTCGGTTTCGATAAAATTTATTCCGAAGTAAAAAATAGGGTTTAAGCAATAAAATCAAAAATACAAACATCATGAGCTATAAAATTGAAAAATCTGAAGACCGGTGGAAAGAAGAATTAGGATTAGAGCGCTATAAAATTTTAAGACAAAAAGGCACAGAATTCCCACATTCGGGAAAATACAACCTGCATTACGAAAAAGGAACTTATTGTTGTGGTGCATGCGGCGAGCCTTTGTTTGAAAGCAATTCTAAATTTGATGCGCACTGCGGATGGCCGTCATTCGACGAATCAATTCCCGGAAAAGTAGCCTATATTCAAGATAATACCCACGGCATGCGCCGTACAGAAATTGTTTGTGCGAATTGCGGTGGGCATTTGGGACACGTTTTTGATGATGGCCCGACGAAAACAAAACAACGGTATTGTGTGAATTCGCTTTCGGTGGATTTTAAGGAGGAATGATTTTAACGCAAAGAAAAAAGAAGTTTTCCGCAAAGAGCAGAAGTCATATAAACTGAAAAAGCAGCAGATAAACATTTACCTGCTGCTTTTTTACTTTGCGAAAAACTTTGCGCCTTTGCGGTTATTCTTTTATTCTTTTATTCTTTTATTCTTTTATTCTTTTATTCTTTTATTCTAAGACAAAACTAACACTCACATTCGCCGTAATCTCAATTTCTCCGGCTGCTAAAGTATCGTTTCCGGCAATACCGTCGGCCATTTTCATCATCGCCATTTCATATCTCGGCTGTGGATAGCTAACGGGTGAATTATCTGTGATCGTAAAAGCTTTTCCAACTTTTTGCCCCAATGCAGTAACCAATTCTTCTGCTTTTTGCTTTGCGTCGATTACGGCTAATTTACGGGCATTTGCTTTTAGCGTTTCTTCTTTGGAAGATTTGAACTCGATTCCGGAAATATTGTTTACACCGGTATCCGTAAGTCCTTCCATCAATTCATCGTATTTAGAAAGATCTTTTATTAAGATATTTATAGTTTGCGTAGCCACATAATTGTGCTTTTTCTTTTCATAATCATACTCGTCATTCAAGTAAACACGTAGTGTTTGGAAATCCTTAACATCCACGCCCATTTTTTTGATGTATTTGATAATTGCATCAACTTTTGTATCGTTTTCTTTTTTGACATCGGCAGATTTATTGCCTTTCGACACCACCGAAACCTGAATCGCAACCTGATCCGGAACGACTTTAATTTTCCCTTCTCCAGAAACATTTACCAATGGAATCTGTCTAAATTCCTGTGCGTTAGTCATTACCGAAAATAATACGGCAAAGGCAAAAAATAATTTTTTCATAGTTTGTTTTTTTTTAAGTTAATCAATACTTGAAGTCTTCCAAAAGCTGTGCCATTTATAGTTTTCCTATTTTTGCCAGCACAAAAAGAATGACAATCGGAACCGCTAGCAATAAAACCGTATTTAGGCTTTCGGTCAATAAAACTGGTGCTTTTGCCAATGTTAATACATATCCGCCAATTGCGCCGCCAATGTGTGCTGTATGCCCGATGTTGTCTCTTTTGGCTTTCATACCATAAATGGAATACAACAAATAAATGATTCCGAAAATATAAGCGGGAATGCCAATCGGAATAAAAAACATCGAAACTTTCATGTCCGGCTGGAATAATATAGCCGAATATAAAATGCCAGTCACAGCGCCAGATGCGCCAATTGCACGGTAGCTGTAATCATTCTTATGGAAATAAAGCGTTAGCAAACTGCCAAAAACAAGGCTTCCAAAATAAATCAGCAAAAATGAAAAACTCCCGAGATAGGCAATTACAATAGGTGCAAAAAAATACAGCGTCAACATATTAAAACCCAAATGCATTATATCTGCATGAAGAAAACCCGAAGTGATCATTCTTAATTGTTCGCCCGCGCGGATGCTGCCGATGTGAAATTCATATTTCCTAAAAAAAGCCATGTCTTCGAATCCTTTGAAACTCACCAAGACATTGACTGCGATTATGCCAAACAGCACAATAGAATTTTGGTCCATTTATTTGTAATATTAGTTACGCAAATTTAAGCAAATGATGTTAACGCCTCGACAAATTAAGCAAATACGAAGAATAAAAAGTATATTTGCACAAATTTAGCCCTTATATGCAGTTACTCGTTTTTGTATTGGTTTACCCACTTTTGCTATTAGTGTCGATATTACCTTTTCGAATCCTCTATATACTTTCCGATATTGTCTGCTTTTTTGTTTATCGCATATTTGGTTACAGAAAAAAAACAGTTCGTGAAAATTTAGCACTCACACTTCCGCATCTTACTGATAAAGAACGACTTGATATTGAGAAGAAATTCTTCCGACACATGTGTGATATGTTTTTGGAAATGATCAAAACGATGACGATTTCGGATAAACAAATCAAAAAAAGATTCACATTTACCAATATCGAACTCGTAACCGAATACGAAGCCAAAGGTAAAAGCATTGTCTTAATGTGTGCCCATTATGCGAGTTGGGAATGGCTGGTAGTGATGGCAAAATATACTACTTTTCGAAGTATTGCCATTTATAAAGAAGTTGGAAACAAGTATTTTGACAAGTTGGTACGCGACATTCGCTCCAGATTAAACGCAGAATTGATTGAATCTAAAAAGTCAATTGAACTCATGCAGGAACTCAAAGACAATAACGTCAATGCTATTTATGGATTCGCAAGCGATCAGTCGCCGCAATTGACGAAAGCAAAATATTGGGACAATTTCATGGGACTAGAAGTACCTGTTTATACCGGTGCCGAAATGCTCGCGAAAAAACTCGACATGAACATCATTTTCTGCAAAGTAACGAAACTAAAACGCGGTTATTATCAAGCTACTTTAACGCCATTAGTTGACAATCCACTTGAAATTCCTGATTATGACATCACAAGTATGTATTTGAGGGAAGTTGAAAAACAAATCCTAGAAGCGCCAGAATATTACTTCTGGACGCACAAACGCTGGAAACACATCGGGAAGAAGAAAAATTCTAAGAAAACCACTGCTTAACCATTTCCTTTTCCGCTGGAATATGGTTTTTATGTGCAAATTCATTGGAAACTTTATCGTAAATATAATCTGCAGCCCATTCCGTATGGTTTTGTGCCAGTTTAATGATGCTTTCGCAAACGTAAGCAATCTCCGAATTAGTTGTCGTTGGATGGATAGACATTCTGATCCAACCTGGTTTCTGAATCAAATCTCCTGAATCGATCTGACAAATAAGATTATGCGAAGTTTCTTGATCGACATGCAATAAATAATGACCATAAGTTCCGGCACAACTACAACCGCCGCGGGTTTGTATGCCAAAACGATCATTGAGCAATTTTACACCAAGATTAAAATGCATATCATCAATATAAAACGAAATTACACCCAATCGCTCCTGGTGTTGTGCTGCTAGAATTTTGATATTATCAATATTTCCCAATGCACCAAAAACATAATCGACAATCTCGTGTTCACGCTTTAAGATATTAGCAACACCCATTTTTTCTTTAAGCTGAATGGCCAATGCAGTTTTTATGACTTGCAGGAAACCTGGAGTACCACCATCTTCCCTATCTTCAATGCTTTCGATGTATTTGTGTTCGCCCCACGGATTCGTCCAGCTAACAGTCCCACCTCCCGGATTATCTGGAATCGCGTTGTGGTACAAATTCTTATTAAACACCAAAATACCTGATGTACCAGGACCTCCGAGAAATTTATGTGGTGAAAAGAAAATCGCGTCGAGATAACTTTCAGGATCCGATGGATGCATGTCGATATTGACATACGGCCCGGAACAAGCGAAATCAACGAAACAAAGCCCATTGTTTTGGTGCATCAGTTTCGCAACTTCATAATACGGCGTCTTGATACCTGTAACGTTAGAACAAGAGGTAATTGAAGCCATTTTTATTTTCCGGTCTTTGTGTTTTTCGAGTAAATCTTTAAAATTATTAAGGCAAAATAAGCCTTTTTCACAAGCGGGAACGACCTCAACATCGGCAATGGTTTCCAACCACGACGTTTGGTTGGAATGGTGCTCCATGTGCGAAATGAATACAATCGGTTTGCTGTCTTTCGGAATATTGGTAAATTCTTTTAGGTTTTCCAAAATACGAAGTCCTAAAATTCTTTGGAATTTATTGACCACGCCAGTCATTCCAGTACCATCAGTAATCAATACGTCATCTTCGCTGGCATTAACGTGCTTTTTAATAATGTCCCGCGCATGGTGATATGCCAAAGTCATCGCCGTCCCGGAAACCGTTGTTTCGGTATGCGTATTGGCTACAAATGGACCGAATTCATTCATTATTTTTTCCTCAATCGGGCGGTAAAGTCTGCCACTTGCAGTCCAATCGGTATAGACGATTTTTTTCTTTCCGAAAGGCGACTCAAATTGCTGGTCGATGCCAATGATATTATTTCGGAACTCCTGAAAATACTGTTCTAAAGCCGTATCTAAAGTGTTTGCTGTTGCAATCATAATCGTGAAATTGGAAAGCCCAAATATAATATTTTTTGATTGGTATTTAGGAATTTAAACCGCAAAATCGGAATTTATTAAACTATTCGTAAAATTTTGCAGTTTGATGGTTTATCTATTACATTTGATATAAAAGCTATACCTTCAAAAATGGACTTATTCAATCCCGAAATCGAACGCAATATCCTGCCTTATGATGGCACTGCCTTTTATCACGGTACGGTTTTAAAAGCTGCGGAAGCACAATATTATTTCGAAAAATTGATCCAAGACGACAATTTTAAGAATGATGAAGTAATTATTTTCGGTAAGCGTATCGTCACCAAAAGAAAAGTCGCATGGTATGGCGATACCAATTACCGTTACACCTATTCGAACACCACAAAGCAAGCCCATCTTTGGAGTCCTGAATTATTAGCACTAAAAAAAATAGTAGAAAATAATAGCGGAACCGCTTTTAATTCGTGTTTACTAAACCTCTATCACGATGGCGATGAAGGTATGACTTGGCATAGCGATAATGAGTCGCCGTTGGGTAAAAATCCAATTATCGCTTCATTGAGCCTTGGCGCAGCGCGCAAGTTTTCATTTAAACACAAAACGACCAAAGCAACCGTATCTATTTTGCTGGATCCTGGCAGTTTGTTGCTTATGAAAGACGAAACACAAACCCATTGGGCACACCAATTGCCAAAAAGCAAAAAGGTAAGACAACCTCGCATTAATCTTACCTTTCGGACGATAATCGGATAACGAAAAACTTATTAATGTGCCGCAGCAGCTCCTGCACCAAGGGCCGAAAACAACAAAGTCCCTACAAAAATAAAATAGATCAGAAAAATAATGAAAAACAAAGAGCCAATGCTAAGTCCTATAATACCACAAATTCTTCCGGCATTGAGGTTTTGTAATCCAGTATAAAGTTCTGGTTCTTCACGGTATCTTTTTAGGTCGCGATTGGATAAAACTAATGTAATAATACCCAAAACAATTCCTATGATGCCATAGCAAAAACTCGTTGGTATTGATATAATTCCTAAAACTAATACCGCTGTGGCATTGGGTAATTCTCTTTTTTCCATTGTATGGTTTTTAGTTGGTTTTTAAATTCCTGCAATTATTTTTATTTCATCTATAATCCTCAAAGCCAAATCATCCGCTATTTTTTGCGATGCGGCTTCTGTATAAATACGGATAATGGGCTCCGTATTTGATTTTCTCAAATGTACCCAATTGTCAGCAAAATCAATCTTTACGCCATCAATTGTGGTAATATTTTCGTTTGAATACTTGTTCGTCATCGCTTCCAGAATCGCATCAACATCAATCTGTGGTGTCAATTCGATTTTATTTTTGCTCATGAAATATTCGGGATACGAAGCTCTTAATTCAGATACCTTCATTTTTTTATTAGCCAAATGCGTCAAGAACAAAGCTACGCCAACCAAACTGTCCCGACCGTAATGCAATTCCGGATAAATGATGCCGCCGTTGCCTTCACCGCCAATTACAGCGTTGTTTTTCTTCATCAATTCTACAACGTTCACCTCGCCTACCGCACTGGCTTCGTAACTGCCGTTGTGTGCATTTGTAACATCGCGCAAAGCTCTTGATGATGACATATTGGATACCGTATTGCCTGGCGTTTTACTTAAAACATAATCGGCTACAGCCACCAATGTATATTCTTCGCCAAACATTTCGCCGTCTTCGCTGATGAAAGCCAAGCGGTCTACATCTGGATCGACAACCACGCCTAAATCGGCTTTTTCTTTTACGACCAATTCTGAAATATCGGTGAGATGTTCCTTTAACGGTTCTGGATTATGTGGAAAATGACCATTAGGTTCGCAATATAATTTTACGACCTCAACACCCATCAATTCTAATAATTTCGGGATAATGATACCGCCTGAAGAATTTACGCCGTCAACCACAACCTTGAATTTAGCGGCTTTTACAGCTTCCGCATCAACCAAAGGCAAATTCAAAACCTCGTCAATATGAATGTCCATATAAGCATCATTGGCAGTAA
Organism: Flavobacterium sp.; assembly: GCA_029946065.1. Classification (GTDB taxonomy): domain Bacteria; phylum Bacteroidota; class Bacteroidia; order Flavobacteriales; family Flavobacteriaceae; genus Flavobacterium. The sequence continues at coordinate 68,986 of JAQSDU010000015.1, read as the reverse complement.
TTTCACCCAAATGATCCACTTCAGAAAAATCAAAAGCTTCACTTTCGGCAATTTCAAGTATTTTAGCACCATCGGCACCGCTTAAAAATTCGCCTTTTTCGTTGAGCAATTTCAACGCATTCCATTGTTTTGGATTGTGAGAAGCAGTCAAAATAATACCACCATCGGCTTTTTCAAGCGGAACGGCAACTTCAACCGTTGGCGTCGTGGACAAATCCAGATCAATTACGTTAATACCCAATCCCACAAGCGTATTGACTACCAAATTTTGGATCATTGGTCCAGAAATCCTGGCATCACGACCGATTACAACCGTCAATTTGTCTTTATTGGAACTATTTTTCAAAAAAGTCCCATAAGCCGCTGCGAATTTTACTGCGTCAAGAGGCGTGAGATTATCGCCAACTTTTCCGCCAATTGTACCGCGGATTCCTGATATAGATTTTATGAGTGTCATTTGTTTCGGTTTTAATGTCTGCAAATATAAGAGTTGCTGAGTAACTGAGTGCCTGAGTACCTGAGTTTTTTTATCGTGACAAATGTAATTGTGAAGATTGCTAACTTTTCATATATTTACGGATATAACTGACTCAGTAACTCAGACACTCAGCTACTCAGGCACTATTGAAAAACTATGAATTTCCTAGCCCACATCTATCTTTCCGGTAACAATGATCTGATTAAGATTGGGAATTTTATGGCGGACGGCATTCGCGGCAAGCACCTTGAAATTTTCCCAAAAGACACACAAAAAGGCATTTTGCTGCACCGTGAAATCGATACTTTTACCGATGCGCATCCTATTTTTCGTGAAAGTACTAAAAAACTGCACGAACGCTATCACCATTATGCCGGCGTGATTGTAGATGTTTATTATGACCATTTTCTAGCCAAAAACTGGGTACGCTATTCCGATGAAAAACTAGCAGATTTCACCGATAGGTTTTACAAATCACTAACTGAAAATCACGATTGGCTGACCGAAAAAACCAAAGGCATGATGCCTTACATGATCAAACACAACTGGTTGTTGAGCTACCAAACAGTCGAAGGTATTGAAAGGATTCTCACGCAAATGGACAGCAGGACTTCTAACCAATCACAAATGCGTTTTTCGGGAGAAGAATTAAAATTACATTATACCACATTCGAAACAGAATTTACCGTTTTCTTTGAAGATTTGCGGCATTTTGTTTCCGAAAAATTGAATGTGTTATGACGAAAACATTCTTTATTTTTTGTGTAATATTTTTATTTTTCGCAAATAAAACGCACGCACAAACCGGGTTAATCGCGGAAAAAGGCATGGTTGTTTCGGCACGTGAAGAAGCGTCAAAAATCGGTGTTGACATCCTCAAAAAAGGCGGAAATGCTTTCGATGCAATGTTTGCTACAGAACTAGCATTGGCTGTTGCCTATCCTTATGCAGGAAACATAGGCGGTGGTGGATTTATGGTTTTCCGCAAAGCGAATGGCGAAATTGGTGCCTTGGATTATCGTGAAAAAGCGCCATTGGCAGCCGAAAAAGATATGTATATCGATAAAAAAGGCAACGTAATTCCCAATTTAAGTACAGATGGCGCATTAGCTGTTGGCGTTCCCGGAACAATTGCCGGAATTTTTGCTGTACACGAAAAATATGGAAAACTCCCGATTGCAGTATTGATGCAACCCGCAATCGAATTGGCAGAAAAAGGCGTAATAATTACCGAAAACCAACTAGTACAGCTACAACGCAACAGCAAGTTAATTGTTCAAATTAGTGGTAGTCAAACGATTTACGAACAAAATTATAAAGTTGGCGACACCATACAATATCCGGCTTTGGCTGCCACACTGAAACGCATCATGAAAAATGGCAAAAAGGAATTTTATAAAGGTGAAACAGCGAAAAAATTGGTGGCGTTTCTAAAAACCAAAGGCGGCATTATTACCATAAAAGATTTGGCAAAATATAAAGCGAAATGGCGCAAACCAATTGCTTTTCAGTATAAAGATTTAAATATAATTTCGATGTCGCCGCCGTCAAGCGGAGGAATAACTTTGGCACAAATCATGACGATGGTTGCGCCTTATCCTTTAGCGCAATTCGGGCACAACAGCGTCAAAAGTATTCAGGTAATTACAGAGGCCGAACGCCGCGCTTATGCCGACAGAAATTATTTTTTAGGCGATCCTGATTTTATAAAAATTCCTGAAAAACAATTACTTAAAAGCGATTACCTTCTAAAAAGAATGAATACTTTTGATTTGGAAAAAGCGACACTTTCATCATCAGTTTCCCAGGGTACGATCACGATTTCCGAAAGCAACGAAACCACACATTATTCGATTGTTGATGCGGAAGGCAATGCCGTTTCGGTAACCACTACCTTAAATGGTGCCTACGGCTCCAAATTATATTCTAATGAATTAGGCTTTTTTTTCAACAACGAAATGGACGATTTCAGTGCCAAACCAGGAATACCAAATTCTTATGGATTGGTCGGTGCCGAAGCTAATAGTATCGCACCACAAAAACGAATGTTAAGTTCGATGACGCCAACAATCGTGGAAAAGAACGGGAAATTACTGATGGTTTTGGGAACGCCAGGAGGATCAACCATTATCACTTCTGTTTTACAAACGATTCTCAATGTTTACGAATATAAAATGGGCATGCAAGAAGCTGTAAATGCACCTCGGTTCCACCACCAATGGCTTCCGGATGTAGTTAATTTTGAAAAAAACGGATTTCAAGATGCGACAAAAGAAGCGTTAACTAAAAAAGGTTATAAAATCTCGACACAAGAATTACCTATTATAGGAAAAGTAGATGCGATTCTTGTACTTCCCGACGGCAAACTCGAAGGCGGTGCGGATAAACGTGGAGATGACAAAGCTGTTGGTTTTTAATTTTGGATGGGCAGCAATGCAAAAATTGACATATACAGTAGTACATTTTTGAACCATTAAGCCATTTATAATCATAACGTTGACATCTTAATTCTAAAAAAAACAATGGCTTTCATTTCTTTTTTAAGTTTTAAAATTTAGATTAAAACCTGTTACTTAGTGGTAAAAATTCTTTGTTTTGCTAAAGCTTTAGTTTTGTTTAAGAAAATCATGCAATTGAAAAGTGTAACTTTGTAAAAAACGTCACAAGAGTAATGGTTAGAAAATACCTTCGCAGATTGGAAAACGTCCTCGTTTGGGCGCAAAACCGGGTATCGGATAAGCAATTTATCTTTTTATCAAGTGTACTTGTGGGCATCTCTGCGGCTTTTGCCGTGATTGTATTAAAGTCTTTTGCGCACTCGGTTTTTTCGTTCGCTACCTACATCAATGGTATTTTAAAACTGAGTTTTATCAACAGTATATTGCCCATTATAGGTATTTTACTGACGGTCTTGGTTGTAAAGAAAATTCTTGGCGGTACCATTGAAAAAGGCACTTCGCAGATTTTATACGCTGTTGCGAAAAAAGCGAGTATCATTCCAAAAAAACAGATGTATGCACAAATCATAACGAGTTCACTAACCGTTGGTCTTGGCGGATCTGCAGGTTTAGAAAGTCCGATTGTGATTACCGGAGCAGCATTCGGATCCAATTATGCGCAGCGTTATAAATTGAGTTATAAAAACCGGACGCTTTTAATAGGATGTGGTGTCGCCGCAGGAATTGCCGCCGCTTTTAACGCACCGATTGCAGGTGTTTTGTTCGCAATAGAAGTATTGTTGGTCGATGTGAGTATTTCAGCATTTACGCCTATTATGATAGCCGCAGCGACAGGCGCTTTAATTTCGCAAATTGTGCTTGATGAAACAATATTATTGTCGTTCAAACAACAACAGACTTTCGATTATCACAACATTCCGTTTTATGTCATATTAGGCTTGCTTACCGGATTTGTCGCTGTTTATTATTCGAGAAGGTTCCAGAAAACGGAGCACTTTTTTGCAAGAATGAAGTTAAGTCCCTACCGGAAAGCCATTTTTGGAGCAAGCCTGCTAGCAGTCATTATTTTCATATTTCCATCACTTTTTGGCGAGGGATATGAAAGCATCAAAACGCTATCAGAAAGCGATCCGGGGCAATTACTAGAAAATACTTTGTTTCGCGATTTCCGCGACAATAATTGGATGCTTTTGGCTTTTGTGGGATTAACGGTTTTGCTGAAAGCTTTTGCAACTGGCATCACATTGGGCAGCGGCGGAAACGGTGGTAACTTCGCTCCTTCCCTATTTTTAGGGTCTTATGTAGGGTTTTTCTTTTCAAAATTACTCAATATTGCCGGCATTACAAATTTGCCAGTAAGCAATTTTACGATGGTTGGAATGGCTGGAATTCTGAGTGGTATTTTTCATGCGCCACTGACAGCGATTTTCCTAATAGCCGAAATTACTGGTGGTTATAGGCTAATGATTCCGCTGATGATTGTATCTTCCATCAGCTTTGCGGTTTCTAAACGATTTGAAAAACATTCCTTAGACGTTAAAAGCCTTGCCAAAAAAGGACACGCATTTACTAGCAATAAAGACGCAAATATCCTTACTACGATTGACATCGAAAAGATCATACAGACCGATTATCTGACGATTACGCCTGAAGAAAATCTGGAAAAATTGGTCGATTTGATTTCCCATTCCAACCAAGTGATTTTTGCTGTTGTGGATAAGGAAAAGGAATTGAAAGGCATTGTGCATTTTAATGACATTCGCGAAATTATCTTTAGTAATTTTAAGGTAAAATATACTTCGGTAAAGGAAGTCATGATGGAACCGAAAGCGATTATTTCGCCAATTGACACAATGGAAACCGTTATGAATAAGTTCGAAGCTACAAAGATGGCGTTTCTGCCTGTTATTAAAAATGGAAAATATTATGGTTTCATTTCGAAGGCATTAGCACTTGAAGCGTATCGAACGAAGTTAAAATCGATGACGATTGATTGATCATAGCATTGATTACGCCTCGACTGCGCCAAACTTCACGGTACAGCCTTAACTGAAAATCCAGTCTTTATTAACGATAGTCATCACGCCGAGCGCAGTCGAGTGACTTGTTAAAAATAAAAAAGCCGGAAAGAAAAATTTCTCTCCGGCTTTTTTATCTTATTTGTAAAACTATTTTATAACCAATTTCTTCACAAACGATTGCTTATCATCAGATGTTATTTTAGCAGTATAAATACCGCTGGTGATATTTATTTTCACGGAAGTGCTATTCGAAAAATCAGTTTCAAAAACTTTCTGTCCAGTCATGCTATACACTTCGATATGCCCGTGGTTGATGCCAGAAACTGTAAACTCGTCTTTTGTCGGATTGGGAAACAAACCAATTTTTGAAACCTCATTTTGCGGTACCGAAAGTGTCGAAAACCAAGCTTCGCCCGCATGAGTCCCCCAAATGTAATCGGCAAGATTTGGAAAATCAACAAACGGATTGCGGTTTTTTTGCCAATTATAAACTATATTATTGTGGTTCATTTCAAAATCATCGGAAGGATCGGCTACATTCCATTGCAAAAGCGTAGCCAAATCTCCAATATAACCATCGGGATCTTGTGATGGATTGCCGTTTATGACATTAAGTCCGTTGTAACGCACGCACATATAAAAGACCGCACGCGCGACATCTCCATGCCAACTACCCAGATTGCCTGCTGGGCCATTATAGTCAACGCCGTAATTTCTCTCGCTTCGCAATGAGTTTTCCGGACTGTCTTCCGCCCGTAAATGGTGTCCATCGGCATGACCTGCCATAATATCATTGGCATCCGTAGTATCCCATACATCAATACCATTGGCGTTACTTGATGTGCCATCAGTAAAACCACCTCTCGACTGACAATAGATATGCTCGCGGTTCCAAAATCCCGCTGCGCCACTTGTACCGGTTTGGAAATCGATTTTTGAACGTGGTTGCTCCACATACATCAACCATACTTGACTTCCGTTATTCGGATTTTGGTCGGCTTCTTTTAATATATCAACAATATCGCCATAATTTTGTTCTCTGACAACTGCCGGATTGGCAATAATATCCTGAATTGCTTGTTTCAATACCGCTCCTGATTTGCCTTCAAGAGTGGCGTAATAGCCTATAGGAACTGTACTAACACATAATCCGTAGGTTGGATTTATTGGTGTTCCCCATGGCTTTATCACATAGTCATTGTCATGAACCCTATATGTTATATTATCATTTAACTTGACAAAATTGGATGGGACAGCGCCGATAACTAGCTTCATGTTCTCATCTCCCTCGTCAATAGTATCGTCTGTAAAAAACAAAGTCGTTGATCCGATAGTACTTCCTGCCGGAATTACAGCAGAAAGTGTACCCGAATAATCTGAGGCCGTAAAAGTATCATTTTGCAATTCGAAAGTAAACGTTACATCACTTGACACCGCCGATTGGGCTGTGAAAGTTACCGTGAAAGAAGTGCCTTCAATAAGAGTAGATGGCGAAACAGATGCTGTAATTCCATCTATTACTATTCCGGTTCCGTCATTATTAGCTCCAGGAGTCGGAAGTTTCACTTCATAAGTACCATCATTTTTGCGTTGAATAGATTTTGTTGCCGCCGTTGATCCCGCATTTTCATTTACTGATACTGTTTGATTTAATGCGGTCATTAAAGCCGTCGGCTGTATGGAGTTGCTATTGGAATAAGCAAGCGCATCTATTAAATTTGTTGTAGATCCCGCAGTGTTGTTTGGAAAATCTAATGCATTTCCTGAATAAATAGCAACGGCATCCGGACCATTTTGAATAATTCCTACGCCAATAGTAATCGATGGCGAAGGCGTAACATTTGGGTTCCCTAGTAACAAAAGTCCGTTGATGTCTGTAGTATAACCGTCAAGATCTATCGCAAGATAACTAAGATTTGAATCCCCATTTGTAGTGCCGTTGAAAAACACAAGCACATATCCGTTTAGTGAAAAATTAGCGGTGGTCGATTTCAATTCGATAAATTCCATCGTATCTGTGGAAGGTGTATCGGCATCAATTTCATTAATAACAAGCTGTGCAAAAGAGGTGAAACAGCACAATATTAGTGCTGCCGAAAGCAGAAAATATTTCATATTTAGGGTGAATAAATTTCCGCAAATTTAATATAATAATTTGATGTTATTGTAAATCAGGGTTTAAAGTTTGAGATTTGGGATTTGAGACTTTGGATTTTGCATTTAATATGCAACTTTAAATTTTAAACTTTAAATTTTAAACTTTTTCCTTACCTTTGCAAAAAATTTGAAGATATTAAGCTGTAAACAAAATGCTTATCCTTTATAATACAACAAGTTACGAAATATTATGAAAAAAATTGGTGAGTACAGACAATTGCTGAATGTTGATAAAACAGTTGAATTGAAAGAATTAAAAACGATTTATCGCAATTCGATGAAAGAATGTCATCCTGACAAATTTCAAGGTGATGAAGCTGGGTTAAAAGCTGCAGAAGATAAAAGTAAAGCCGTTATTGAAGCATATCACTTCTTAGTGAGCATCAACCCAGAAACAATTAAACAAGGGCAACCAGAATACAATGAAACTATTGCAACTGCAACGGTAACAGATTACAGCTATGAAAACATCCGTCTGAAAGTTACTTTTTCAAATGGCAGCAGCTACGAATATATTAGCGTTCCAAAAGCGACTTATATCAAAATGGTCAACGCCGATTCGCCAGCGCGATTTGCTAAAAGACATATTTTTAATGCTTTTCCGTATAGAAAGTTGACGAATCAAGAGTAGTAATTTCAATTGCAAAAATCAATTGCAATTACAAACTTAAAAAATCCAAATTCCAATTTTAAAAAAAGGAATTTGGATTTTTTTATACAACGGTTTTGATATTGATTTTTGAAATTGCAATTGTTATTTAAAGCTTACTAATATAACTACCATACAAATCCTTAAACTGATATCCTTCAGAAAACCTATCTTTGCTCAGTTTATTGTATTCTACCAATCCCCAAAGCACAAATTCTTTCATAAAATAACGATCTGCTGCGGGTAATTCCGATTGATATTTTTGCAATAGCTGCTCCAAAGGTGCGATTTCATCAAGTATGTTTTTGTATTCGACATCGGTGGCATCGTCAGGTAATTCGAATCCGCTTTCCGTAAAAAACCATTCTATAATCGCTGAATAGGCTGTTTTTTCATCTGCTTTTTCTAGCTTTTCAATCTTAGGAAAATAGCCAGGAAAGAAGGTATGAATGGCATCGTTAATAAGGTTTTGAGCAACAACCGCTGCGCCTTCCTGTTCGCCTTCATAAACCAATTCAACTTTTCCTGTGATTGCGGGAATAATACCCATAAAATCCGAAAGCCGAACGGTGGTTTTATCTTCTCCATTTCGCAATGCGCGTCGTTCTGCCGTACTTAAAAGATTTTCATAAGCCGTAATGCTCATTCTTGCACTGACGCCGCTTTTGTTATCAATAAATTCGCTTTCACGGGCTTCAAAACTAATTTGTTCCAATAAATCTTTTGCCAGTGAAGGCACGTGCACGGTTTCTATTTGGCGATTGTCTAATTTGGCTTCCTGCTCGGTAATTTTTCTAGCAGTAGCGACTGAATCCGGATAATGCGTTAAAATTTGCGAACCGATTCTGTCTTTCAAAGGCGTGACGATGCTACCTCGATTGGTATAATCTTCTGGATTTGCGGTGAATATGAACTGCATATCCAAAACCAATCGCAACTTATAACCGCGAATCTGTATATCACCTTCTTGTAAAATATTGAACAATGCAACTTGTATCCTGGCCTGCAAATCGGGCAATTCGTTAATGACGAAAATACAACGGTTGGCACGTGGAATCATCCCAAAGTGAATCACGCGGTCATCGGCATACGATAATTTTAAATTGGCAGCTTTGATAGGGTCGATATCGCCTATCAAATCGGCAACTGTAACATCTGGTGTGGCAAGTTTTTCAAAAAACCGATCACTTTTGTTTAACCATGAAATAGGTGTTTCATCGCCTTTTTCTGCAATAATGTCCTTTGCAAAACGTGAAATCGGCTGGAACGGATCATCGTTGATTTCTGAACCTGTAACATACGGAATATATTCATCGAGTAAATTGAGCATCAAACGCGCCAAACGAGTTTTCGCCTGACCGCGAAGTCCGAGTAAATTGATGTTATGGCGTGACAAAATTGCCCTTTCGAGTTCCGGAATTACAGTGTTTTCATAGCCGTGAACACCTTCGAATGCAAGTTTTCCTGATTTTATTTTGTTTCTTAAGTTGTCTCGCAATTCTTCTTTTATAGGTTTACTTTTGTAACCTGAGGTTTTTAATTGGCCGAGCGTATTAATGTTGTTTATCTCCATTTTTTTATTTTAAATTTTGAATTTTAGGTAACTAAGCATTTAAAATTCAACATTCATAATTATTTATTTAATCCTTTTTTTTCTATTTGTTTCATAATCCTCGAAAATCATCTCTCCAAGTCCTTTTAGTCCGGTGTAAAAAGCCTTTCCCTGATTGGCTTCGGTAAACTTATTGACAAATTTTTGCAAATACGGATCGTTTGCAATCATAAAAGTCGTTATCGGAATATGTAATTTTCGGGCTTGCTGTGCTTGGTTGTAACATTTGTCAACGATATATTCGTCGAGGCCATTGCTATTCATATAATAGGAACCGTCACGTTCGCGCACACAACTTGGTTTCCCGTCGGTGATCATGAAAATCTGTTTGTTAGTATTGCGTTTTCTTCGGAGCAAGTCCATGGCCAGTTGCAAACCCGCGACAGTATTGGTGTGGTAAGGACCGACTTTTAAATACGGTAAATCTTTTATCGGAATTGTCCAAGCATCATTCCCGAAAACCAAAATATCTAAAGTGTCTTTTGGATAACGCGTCGTAATCAGTTCCGCAAGTGCCATGGCTACTTTTTTGGCGGGTGTAATTCTATCTTCACCATAAAGAATCATACTGTGGCTGATGTCGATCATTAAAACGGTACTCATTTGTGCCTTGAACTGCGTTTCTTCGACAATCAAATCATTTTCGGTAATTCGGAATTCTTCGACGCCATTATTGATCTGTGCGTTTCGTAAACTTTCTGTGAGTGAGATACGTTCAAGGCTGTCGCCAAAATTAAAATCCCGGAATTCACCCGTATGTTCATCGCCACTTCCGGTATGTTTGGTTTTGTGGTTGCCATTACCGCTTTTTTTGATGTTTCCGAAAATATGATCCAACGCTTGCTGTCGGATGGCGCGTTCGGTTTTGGCGGTAATTCCGGTACCTGTCGTACCATCGTCTTTAAGTTCATCTCGGATGTAACCTTTTTTCTTTAGGTCTTCGATAAAATCATCGATTGTATAATTTTTGTCGGTGAGTTTATATTCGGTATCGAGTTCACGCAGCCATTCGATTGCTTCGTCAAAATCGCCGGAAGTGTGGGTAATTAATTCCTTGAAAATCTCAAAAAGTTTATCGAATGGAGACGTATATGGCGCTTCATAAGATTTGAAGAAAAACCCTTTTTTTGCATCATTTTTCATAGCGATTAAAATTACTATTAATAGCAGTTGCTGTATGCAAAACGATTACTAAATTTTAGTTAAATAAGTAATTACTGAAGTCGAAATAAAAAATTGTTAATTCATAGGCTAAGTTGTTACATACAAACCAATTTCTGATTAATTTTACATCCTCAAACTATGACAATGAAAATTGAACAAATCTATACCGGATGCATTGCCCAAGCCGCCTATTATATCGAAAGTAATGGCGAAGCTGCCATTTTTGATCCTTTGCGTGAAGTGCAACCATATATCGACCGAGCTGAAAAAGACAACGCAACAATAAAATATATTTTTGAAACGCATTTTCACGCCGATTTTGTTTCGGGACATCTTGATTTGGCGCAGAAAACCGGCGGAAAAATCGTGTACGGCCCTACTGCAAATCCAAAATTTGAGACCATAATTGCAGAAGACGATCAAGAGTTTAAAGTAGGCAATTATACCATAAAAGCCATTCATACGCCAGGACATACTTTGGAAAGCACCACTTATTTATTGATTGACGAAACCGGAAAAAACCACGGGATCATAACTGGTGATACGCTTTTTATAGGCGATGTTGGACGACCGGATTTGGCACAAGCATTTACGGCAGAATTAACGCAAGAAAAACTGGCCTCTTACTTATATGATTCACTTCGCAATAAAATCATGCCGTTGGATGATAATTTGATTGTTTATCCAAGTCACGGTGCCGGAAGTGCTTGCGGCAAAAACATGAGCAAGGAAACGACCGATACTTTAGGCAACCAGAAAGCAACCAATTATGCGCTTCGTGCAGACATGTCGAAAGATGAATTTATTGCTGAGTTGTTAGACGGATTAGGGCTTCCTCCCGCCTATTTTCCTCAAAATGTAATGATGAATATTGAAGGTTACGAAAGCTTGGACGATATATTGGAAAAAAGCAATAAAGCATTTTCGCCTTCTGAATTTAAAGAACTAGCGGAACTTACCGATGCGATAATTCTCGATGTGCGCCATGAAGACGATTATGCAAAAGCACATATTCCAGGTTCAATTTTCATCGGTATTCAGGGCAATTTTGCGCCTTGGGTCGGTGCACTAATTATGGACGTCAAACAGCCACTACTATTGGTTGCTCCGGAAGGTCGCGAAGAAGAAACCATTACACGCCTTTCAAGAGTTGGATTTGACAAAGCAATTGGTTATTTGCAAGGCGGTATAAATGCGTGGATTGCCGCTTCTTTTGAAACCGATGCCCTCGAATCAATTACTCCAGAACAATTTGCGGCTGACTATACCAATAAAAATATAGTTATTGATGCACGCAAACCGGGAGAATTCATTGCAGAACATATCCCAAGAGCGTTGAATATTCCGTTGGATTTCATCAACAATCAACTCGCTGAAGTGCCTCAAAATGAAAAATTTTACCTCCATTGCGCTGGTGGTTATCGTTCGGTAATCATGGCTTCGATTCTCAAATCCAGAGGGTATCACAATATGATAAATGTTGAAAAAGGAATTGCTGGAATTAGAAAAACCGATATCAGGCTTTCTAACTTCGTTTGTCCGTCGGAATTAAAATAATTATTAAAGTTGCAGCATTACAACGTTAGAATATTGTTTTACGGCTTTTTAACTTTCAAATTAAAAAACTTTGCAACTTTGCAAATTTTGCCAACTAAAACGTAAATTTTAGGTTAAAAATTAACCATAACACCTAAATTTAAAATACTTTTGCCACACTAAAAACAAAATGTACAATAAAAAATGAAAAAAGTCTTATTATTACTCGCTGCTGTAGCTATTGTTTCTTGTAACAAAGCAGGCGACAACGAATACATTATCACAGGAACCGTAAAAGGTATTGAAGCGGGAAAAGTTGCTATTCTACAGAAACAAGATCCATTAACCATGCAAATTGTGCCATTAGACACAGTAAAAATAGAAGATGGGAAATTCTCTTTCAAAGGAAGTGCAAAAGAACCAGAAATCACTTTCGTGGATATCGCTGGAAAACCGGAAAAAGTGCTTTTCATTCTTGAGAATGGTGATTTAGAAATGGTCATCAACAAAGACAGCATAGGCAATACAAAAACTACCGGAACATACAATAACGAAGAGTTGAATTCCTTTAAGGCGACAAGCCAAGCTTTTCAAAAGAAAGTAGAGAAATTCAAAAATGACAATATGGCCAAAATGAACCAAGCGCAACAAACTAAAGACACTGTTACTGCGAATGGCCTGATGAAACAATACAGAACACTACAAGAAGAATTCAGTAAGAAATCTGAAGATTATGTCGCTACGCACCCTAAGGCGTTTATCTCCGTTTTATTGATGAAAGGGATGTTTCAAAATCCAGATCTTACAAAAATAAAAAAATTATATGACGGTCTTGATAAATCAATAAAAGACACAAAACCGGGTAAAGACCTTAAAAAGAGATTGGACGAACTTCAAAAAATGGCAACACCAGCAGCAGCAGCGGCCGTTTTAAATGAAGGTGCCGTCGCTCCTGATTTCACAGCTAATACACCTGACGGGAAAATAGCTTCACTAAAAACATCTTTAGGTAAATTGACAATTGTCGATTTCTGGGCTTCATGGTGTGGCCCTTGCAGACAAGAAAATCCGAATGTTGTAGCGCTTTACAAAGAATTCCACGCAAAAGGACTTAACATCGTTGGTGTTTCACTAGATGACGATGCGGCTGCATGGAAAACCGCTATTGAAAAAGACGGCCTTTTATGGACACAAGTTTCTAACCTTAAAAAATGGAAAGACCCAATCGCTTTGCAATATGGTATCGACCAAATTCCGGCAACATTCCTTTTGGATGCCAGCGGAAAAATCATAGCGCGTGATTTGCGTGGCGATGCGCTTAAAGCAAAAGTGGCGTCCCTTTTAAAATAAAACCATGAAAAATATTTTTCTCTTTATTATAGTTGCGGCCGGACTTGTGTCTTTTAGGACGTTAGCCGACAAAGATTATGCAATTACTGGAAGTGCTACGGGTATGGAAAATGGCCTGAAAGTATATCTTGTAAAGCCAGATGATTTGGGAAAATTTGTAAAATTAGACAGCGCTAAAGTAGAGAATGGGGTATTTTCTTTCAAGGGAAAAACGCCTGAGCCGTCCATACATTTTCTTGAATTCGATAAGATTGAAGACAAACTCGTTTTCATCCTCGAAGAAGGAAAAATAAACTTTACGATTTACAAAGACAGTATCGGAAAAAGTAAGATTGGAGGTACAAGGAGTAATGACGATCTTCAGCGTTTTAATACCACAGCCATTGCCATCCAGAATAAGATGATGGATTTTCAAAACAAAAACACCGAAAAGTGGAATGAAGCGCAAACGAAGAAAGATACGGTGACCACCAATCTTCTTATAAAAGAATTGAAAACGTATCAAGACCAAATGGTGGCGCTTTCGACCGCTTTTCCATCTGAAAATCCGAAATCATTTCTTTCTGTATTGCTGATGGACAATATGTTCAGCAATCCCGATGTGGATATCGAGAAGATTAAAAAAACGTTCAACAGCCTTGATGCTTCAATTAAAAACACAAAAGCCGGAAAAAGCGTACAAACAAAAATCAACGGCTATGTGTCGTTAAATATTGGCAATGTTGCACCAGATTTCTCTGCACCAAATCCCGAAGGAAAAAAAGTTTCCCTAAAGGAATCTTTGGGCAAAGTTACCATCATTGATTTTTGGGCGTCATGGTGTGGTCCTTGCAGGAGAGAAAACCCAAATGTAGTGCAGCTATACAATGATTTTCATGCAAAAGGACTCAATATCATCAGCGTTTCATTAGACAAAGACGGTACGAAATGGAAAGAAGCAATTGCCAAAGACGGCCTTACTTGGACACATATCTCCAATCTACTGTTTTGGGAAGATCCGATAGCTTTGCAATACAATATCAAAAGTATTCCTGCTACTTTTATCCTTGATGCGAATGGAAAAATCATCGCAAAAGATTTAAGAGGGTCTGAATTAAGAGCAAAAATATCGGAATATTTGGCAAAATAAAAGCTTATCAAATTGGCTTATGAAAAAATCTCCCTTGTGGAGATTTTTTTATTTATTTCAACATCAAACGATTAAAAAAAAGACCTAAATTATGTTCGCAATTTATTTGTAAACACCAAAACTGTTGTTATATTTGCAACCGCTTGAAAGGACAATAGCTATTGTTTTATCAGAAATGGGGAGATACTCAAGCGGCCAACGAGGGCAGACTGTAAATCTGCTGTGTGAACTTCGCAGGTTCGAATCCTGCTCTCCCCACGATAAAAAGAACAAAATGCATCGAAACCCTGTAAATCTTATGATTTGTGGGGTTTTTGCTTTTCTGGCTATATCAAATTATTCATTCAATCTTAAGACGCAGTCTAGAAAATCACGTTTAGTAACTGTGTACACTTACAATTTGAAACCGGAGAAAAGTTAACTGCAGTATTCTAATTCCTCTAAAGGAACTATGACATGGCAATAAAGATAATAAGTCCGTATTCCCTTCGAATATTGCTTCCATGATCTTCGTAGAAGCCAGCATGTTTCGCTTGCCAGAAAATCACAAAGCCACTTTTGCTGCGTGCGTCTTTATCTTAAATTCAGTAAGGTAATCTACATACCGTAATTGACAATTTTTACATGACTTTATATATAAACGTAGAAAATACAAATCGCATATTACAAGATGTAATCGATAAATATCTTAAAGAACTACTTACATTAAACTTAATTCGCCGTCAAGGGTTTATTATTTCTAAAGCTTACATTTTTGAAATGTAGTCAACTATTGAAAAACCACTAATATTAAATTATCGCACAATAATTACTTTTTTAGCACCATGGATTTAATTTCAATAAAAAATAGTAAAAATTTTACCCGAACCCTTTAGAAATTAAGTAAAAATACCTACTTGACACCTAAAAAGTTAAAAAACAAAATCTTTGGAAGTACAATTTATTGGTTACCAATAACATAAAAATAATCCTACATTCATTAACGCTTTTTAACTTTCGTCGCCAAGCAACCTTAGTGGTTCAGGGTGCTCTTACTTTCAAATAACTTAAATTTTTAAATGCTATGAAAAAGTTCAGATTACACGCCGCAGCACTCGTTTTATTTACAGCAGCAGCATTCACGTCATGTAGTAGTGACGATGACAATTCCAACGCACCTTTGTCAAAAACAGCCTTTGTAACAGCAGTTACGGGTCCTACGACTGGTACAGTCAACACCGAGTTGTCACTCAATGTGGCTTTCACTGTTGACAATGCTTGTGGTACATTTGACAAAGTTTTGGAAACAACAGCAGCAAACACAAAGACAATTGAGGTAAAAGCAAAGTATGCTGGTACAAATTGCGGAACAACTCCTGCTAGCAAAACTACAATTTATAAATTTAAGGCTACTTCAGCGGGGACTTACAATTTAAAATTTAAAAAATCGGCTACCGAGTTTGTTACACAGACTATTGTGGTAAACTAAGAAATTTGTTTTGTTAGTAGTTAAAGTACCTGTCAAACGACAGGTACTTTCTTATTTTTAAGCGCCACCGTAATTGGGAATAATCAATATGAATGTCGTTATAACATCGATTTGATCAAACCTCCATCTACACGAATCGCAGCACCATTTGTTGCGGAAGCCCGCGGGCTTACAAGGTAAGTAACCATATTGGCCACCTCCTCAGGCAATAAAAAACGTTGCAGCAGCGATGTTGGACGCATATTTTTAAAAAAATCTTTTTTCACTTGCTCAATTGTAATATTCTGGTCAATGGCAAGTTGTTCAACAAATTGACCGACTCCCTCGGAAAGTGTAGGACCCGGAAGAACAGAATTCACAGTTACATTGGTACCTTTTGTCATCTCTGCAAGGCCGCGTGCAACCGCTATCTGAGCAGTTTTCGTAACACCGTAATGAATCATTTCTTCAGGAATGAAAACTCCAGATTCACTCGATATAAAAATGATTCGCCCTTTATTCCTTTGCAGCATCCCTGAAATATACGCACGTGACAGCCGTACACCGCTCATTATATTGGTATTATAAAATCGCAGCCAGTCTTCATCGGTAATTTCTATGAAAGGCTTTGGCTCGAATATCGAAAGATTATTAATCAATATGTCTACTGCCGGAAGTTGTAGCAATAAAGCTTCAATATCTTCCGACTTGCTGAAGTCTGCTATAATTCCGGATACATCAGTATTTCCTGTTTCCGACTTAAGCTTCTCGACTGCAGCATCTAGACGCGCTGCGCTTCGACCGTTAATAATAACTTTAGCGCCTTCCGTGGCAAGTTGGCTGGCTATCGCATATCCGATACCGGCTGTTGATCCGCTTATGAAAGCAGTTTCATTTTTGAGTTGTAAATCCATAATTTTATTGGTATTTGTTCTAATTTTTTTCTTTTATTTTTACTTTTTGAACGCTTTCTCTAGAACTTTAGTCTGTTCATAAAGGTAAAATTTCGTAATCAGTCCGTTTTCTACCTTGATGTGCATGGCCATTGGCATTGTAAACGATTTGCCGGATAATTTAAACTGTCTGCCTAAGACTGCAAAAATAGCTACATCATTTCCATCAACAAGCATAGCTTCCATTTTGAATTGCTCTTTGCCATCGACAAAATACGAAAAAAGTGTTTTGAAAACTTGTGGAATTTCCGATCGTTTACTGCGCTTGCCTGTCCACGGAAAATATTTTGATTCGTAGATATACCAGTCGACATCCTCTGCTATAAATGACGCAATCTTATCGGGATTTTTTTCGCCAAAACTGTCAAAAAAAGCACTTACTGTTTTTCTGGATGCGGCCTCGACGGCATCTCTGTCGTTTTTGTTTTGCGATAGGCTTGCAAATCCTTTAAAAAGCATTAAGGTCAATAATATTATTTTCATGGTATTAAAATTTAAGTTGTACTGTTGTTCCTATAAAAAATATATCCTTTCCGGGGCCCGAATCTTTAAGATAAGTTCCGGCCTTAAACCAAGTCATTTCGCCCCTCAGGTAAATAAAATCATTTAAGCTCCAGACAAGGTCTGTTGACAATTGCTGTCCGATATTCTTCGAACCTGATATTTTTCCCGAATAGATCAGATATACATTTGCCGCATATAGGCCATCATTACGGCTGTACCTCCAAAACATATCGTAGTCGATTGTCCAGTCGAGGTTTTTGGCGAGTTCCAGAGACACCGATGGATGGAGGTCGATCAGATTGGAAGGCCCGATAAGTGCGGCAAGACCAAAATACGCGCCCCGTGGAAAAAGCGGGTTGAAGGTCTGCAGTTTATTATCGCCGTAATTGCGATCACCACTAATGAACTCGCCTTTTATCCCAATTTCCGGATGCAGCTTTATCTTTGAAAAGCGATAGGCAGTATTGACAGATGCTGTCCATGCATCGATATTCTTCTCGCCAAATTTTCCAAACTGGTACACCATTTCTGTATCATAACGCCAGTCGCATATTGCACCCCATATCCTTGTACCTGCAGAATGCCTTTTCTCATTTGCTGTACCTTCATCGAAGGCGCCGGGATCGCGTTCATATCCAAGGTAATAGACATCGATATGCTGTACCAGCGGCACTTTTTTAAATACCAGATAGCTTCCCCAGAATTTTTTGCTCGCTACTGATTTGTCATCGAAGATACCTTTGCGCGCCGGTACATAATGGCTATAAAATACATCGGCCCTAAATTGTTTCTGTTCATAGATTATTTTTGCGGCATCGAAAGACTGCCGGTTATTTGGCCCATCCCTCACTGCTACAAGGCGTTGCGATCCAAAACTCATTTCCTGACGTCCGGCGCGTATTAATAATTTTTCATATGTGCCGTTCAACAGCATAAAATCGGCGAAAGCCTGATGAAGATCCAGGGCATTCTGGTCAACGGGGCTGGGCGCTGATTTTCCGTCGGCCTGGCTGGCTTGTACTTGTAGAAATGCCCTGAACCACTTTCCGGCATGAAAATCAGTATGCAGCAATAACCTTGAAAGTACGTAGCCATTATGCTTATCGCTGCAATAGCGTTAGTAACAATCATACTTATCTCTCTATCGCTTCCGAATGTCCAATCTAATACAGAAACAAATCTTAAAGAACAACTCAATTTCTTCACGAAAGGCAAAGCATGGTTAATTATTGCGATTACGGCAATTGGCTTCGGTGGCCTTTTCAGTTGGATCAGTTATATAGCGCCTATGCTTACGCAAATTTCAGGGTTTGAAGCAGAGAACGTTCCTTATATACTTAGTCTTGCAGGTTTGGGTATGGTCGTGGGTAATATTTTTGGCGGCTATCTTTCAGATCGGTTTGCGCCAGAAAAAACAATATTAATACTATTATGTTTGATGGCATTCGACCTTATCATGGTTTATTTCGTCGCACAATATCCGATAACCAGCCTGGTTATGGTTTTATGACTGGATTTTTTGCCTTCTCACTTGTAGCTCCTTTACAAATACTTATGCTCCAGACTGCAAAGGGCGCAGAGGTTTTAGCGTCAGCAGCTATGCAGGCAAGTTTTAATATCGGTAATGCTCTGGGCGCATTTTTAGGCGGTTTGCCACTTATTGCAGGCTATGATTTTGCGACTCCAAACCTGGTAGGTGTTGGAATGTCGCTGGTCGGGGCCGCTTTGGTAATCATATTTATCAAATGCAATTCATATAAAATCATCTGAATTCATAAATCGAAAGTTTCAACTCAAAAAAAACCACTTTGTAAAAAGTGGTTTTTTTTAAAATTAGAGCACATCTGATATAACTTTTACAATATCTTGCATGACATATTTGTCATTAATTACAGATCTGGATAAAACCCTAATTCCAGAATAATTATTGAACAAGAACCTGGCCAATGCTAATGCTGAAATAGCCTTTGAAATTTGACCTTTATCCTGCCCTCTTTCGATCGCATATAAAAAAACGGCTTCTATTTTTATTCTGTTTTTATTAACTATAGCCGCTATATCTGTATCATGAATAGCAAGTTCAACAGACGTATTGACCATGAAGCAACCTTTTGTGAGGCTGTCCTGAAAACTTTCGACTGCAGCTTGTTCAAAAATTTGTTTGATTGCCAGCTTTACATCGTCTGCTGTTTCCAACGCCGTTTTAAGTACATTCAGCGATTTATTTTGATATCGCTCTAATGCTTTGATAAACAAAGACCTTTTGTCTCCAAAGGTATCATACAGACTTGATCTACTTAAACCCAAATGGTTAACAAGATCTTGTGCAGACGTACCATTGTATCCTTTATACCAGAAAATTTCAATTGCCTTATCTAGAACAACATCTTCACTAAATGCTTTTAACTTTGCCATAACTTTATTAACGCTTGACTTGTAAAATTACAAAACGGAACGTTCATTCCGAATATTATGCGAAAAAATTACACCACAGCATTAACAGTAAGCCCTCCATCTACAACAATTTCAGTTCCGGTAATAAATGAAGCATCATCAGAAGCAAGAAAAGTTACCGTGGCTGCGACTTCTGCCGGCTTCGCAAAACGTTTCAACAAAATCTTATCGCCTAAAACAGTTCCAAATCCTTCGATCTCTTCTTTGCTTAGTCCTAATTTTTCGTATAATGGGGTTTCCACTGGACCAGGAGATACTGCATTAACCCTAATTTTCCTTGGCGCAAGTTCAGTCGCGAAAACCCTATTTAGCGAAAGTACCGCACCTTTACTTGCGGCATACACACTAGAATTCGGCATTCCAATATTGGCATTAATTGAGGTATTAAGTATTATCGATCCGCCATCATTTAGTATCGGAAGCAATTTTTGGATAGTAAAATAAACACCTTTCACATTTGTGTTCATAATACTATCATAATGCGCTTCTGTTGCTGATTCTAAAGGCGCAAATGATGCCGTTCCTGCGTTCAAGAAAATAATATCAATGCTCCCAAATTGCGCTTTTACTTGAGCGGCGAGCCTATCCAACGACCCTAAATCTGACTGGTCGGCAATAAATCCGATAACATTCAAATCATTCTCTGCTTTTTTTAAAGCCTCTTCGTTTCTTCCTGTGATAATCACTTTCGCACCTTGTGCCACAAAATCCGCAGCTGCTGCATAACCAATACCACTGTTACCTCCAGTAACCAATGCAATCTTACCTTCTAATTTTTTCATTTTTTTTATTTTAAATTGTTCTTAAAAATTATGGTACAAAGATACAATAACGGAACGTTCGTTCCGTTATTATTAAGGTTATATATTTGTTAAAATTATTTACGATGCAAAAGCATACAAAACCTAAAATTACCTTGATTTATCTGCGCTAACCTCGCTATTGCGTAAAATCTATTTCGACGGTAGGATTTGCAGCCTTTTTGTTTTATGGCATATATTATACCTGAAACAAATTTATTATTGATCAATCGGGAATTTCTTACCTTTGATGTGCGCCGGTCTAATTTTTGCATTAATTTATCCTAAACAGCTGTTGCCCGAACTTGAATAAAGATAAAAATCAAGTTTCGATTTAAATTCAAAATATTTTTTTGTAATTATTCATTATATTTGTATTCCAAAACAATCAAAATATGGCGGCTATTCAGATTTTCGGGGAAGTAAATGATATTGAGAATTTTAAAATTAGTTGTTCAAAATGCGGTTCTGGAGATACCCACATTCACGTTGTAATATCAGAATATTATGCCAATTGCATAACCATTTCATGTCTTGATTGCGAGGTGGTAGAAAATATTTATAATGAGTTTAAAGATAATGAGACGCTACAAGAAGAAATATCGTAAAATTGAAAATAAATATTAAAAAGCCTGATAGCAATGTCAGGCTTTTTTTATTTGATTTAATGTCACTAGATATTCCAAACGAGTTAAATGGTTACACTTATATAATAATTTCATATCATTCAAATTACTTTTTTAATAAAAATCCGTTTTAATATTGTGAGGTATAATCAATTAGAAATTATAACTCGGATGAAAAATAATTTACTTTTTAAGAGATCGGCTTTAAACCTCTTTTTGTGTGTTGCTTTTTTATGTTTAATTGTCTCCGGGAAAAGTTTCGGACAAGTTGCAATTACTTCAGGAAATCTAACTTATTCGCAAAACTTTGATGGCTTACCGGCAACTAGCGCTACATCAATTGTGTGGACAAATAATTCCACAATTACGGGCTGGTACCTTTACAATGGTGCCAACGCCGCAATAACCAGTTACAGTGCTGAAACCGGAAGTACCGGAAATTTCACCTACAACAGTTATGGTGCCACATCTGGAAATACCGAAAGATCTCTGGGAAGTTTTGCGTCAGGTGGTACATATTGGGGAAGCCCGGGAAGCGGCGCAGCAGCCGGATATTTAGCTTTTTCTGTAACAAATACTACAGGAAGTACTGTAAATTCTGCCACAATAAATTTTGACGGGGAACAGTGGAGAAACGGAGGGAACGCCAATGCTCAAACACTGACCGTGCAATATGGCTTTGGTGCTACTTTTGCAAGTGTAAGTACTTGGAACAGCACTGCAAGCTCATTTACTTTTACAACGCCCGTCGCAACCGCAACCGCTGCTGCGGTAGTTGGAAATGTTGCGGGGAAAGTAGCAAATTTAGGTGGAACCTTATCTTCCTTAAATTGGACAAACGCTACTACACTATGGATTCGGTGGATCGATCTCAATGATTCAGGTAACGACCATGCAGTTGGAATTGATAATTTTAGTATAACTGCTGCAGCTCCTGCTGTTAACCCTACATTTAATAACTTCAGCAATGTTACAAAAAACTACGGCGATGCTAACGGATTCACGATGATAGCCTCTTCAGATAGTACAGGTGCAATTACTTATTCTAGCGCTAATACAGCTGTTGCTACGATAAACAATTCTGGAGTTGTGACAATAAAAGGTGTGGGCAATACAACTATTACAGCCAACCAAGCGGCAGCCGCAGGTTACAATGCAGGAAGCGCATCAGCTACATTAACGATAAATTCTGCTGCAACAGGTCTGACTATTACAGCGAATGGCGTCTCTAAAACATATGGAGCAACTTTAACAAATGGCTCTTCTGTCAATTTTACTGTGTCAGGCTTATTATACACTGATAGTTTAGGAACAGGAGCAACAGTTTTTAATAGTTATGGTACAGGCGCAGCAGCGAATACATCGGCTACTTTAAGCACTGTTTCGCCCGCAGTTTATACAGGAAGTATTACGCCATCGGCAGTGACAAACGGCAGTGGTGCCACTTATAACGCTTCAAATTATGCTACTGTGAGTTACATTAGTGGGACTATCACCGTAAATAAAGCCAATCAATCTATTGTTTTTGCTTCGACCAATACCAAAATATATGGGACTGCAGATTATGCTCCTGGAGCTAGCTCGGTTACATCAGGAATAAATGCAATTACTTATTCGTCCAACAATACAGCAGTTGCAGATATCATATCAGGAAATATTCACATTGTAGGCGTTGGAACAGCTACAATTACAGCTTCCCAAATCTCAAATGATAATTATAATGCAACATCTGCAACACAGACATTAACCGTCACGGCTAAAAGTTTATCAATTACGGGTCTGACAGCAAACAACAAATCCTATGATGGAAATACAAACGCTACTTTGTCTGGTACAGCTGCTTTATCGGGAATCGTTTCAGGCGATGAAGCCAATGTTATATTAACAGGAACCCCGGTTGCCGCTTTCACTAGTTCAGCAGTGGGAACGAATATCCCTGTAAATGTTACTGGATATTCTCTAACCGGATTGGCTGCAGGAAATTATTTTCTGCTACAACCGACAGTCTTGGCTGCCGATATCATTGCCACAACACCGACAATTTTCATTAGTGGTGCCTTAGCCTCTTTGAATACTACTTATGGTATTGCAAGCGCTGCAACTTCCTTTAGCCTAAGTGGTCAGTCATTAACGGAAGGCATCTTAGTTACCGCACCGTCAGGTTTTGAGGTTTCCTTAACCTCAAACAGTGGGTATGCAACTTCAATTACAGTTGGTGGTGCGGGCAATGTATCAGCTACAACAGTGTATGTCCGTCTGTCTGCTACAACTACAGTTGGATCGTATTCAGGGAATGTTGCGATGACTAGCAATGGTGCAACAACTATAACCATTGCTACAGCCAACAGCAGTGTTGCGCAAAAAACATTAACGATTACGGGCCTCATTGGCGTTGATAAAACCTATGACGCCACAGCAGCGGCTTCAGTTACAGGAACAGCCACCTTAGACGGAATAGTAGGTACGGATGACGTTAATTTAGGTGGTTCTGCGCCTTCCTATACTTTTGCAAATGCGAATGCTGGAACCAATAAACCGATTACCGCTTCAGGTTATACACTTACCGGAACAGCAACAGTAAATTATTCACTGACGCAACCTATAGGTCTGACCGCAACAATCAATAAAGCAGACCAGATCATCAACGGAATTGCATTGACGGAGAGCAAATTTTTTGGTGATGCAGCTTATAGTGTTGCGACAACAGCAACTTCGGGACTGACAGTAACTTATTCCAGTTCGTCGCCAGGAGTGGCCACGGTGTCTGCATCTGGAATAGTGACCATCGTTGGCGCAGGCACTACGACTATCACTGCCTCACAAAGCGGAAATGGCAATTACAATGCAGCGACGGGATTGACACAAAGCCTGACTGTAGGCAAAGCAAACCAAACACTAAGTGCATTAACATCACTTGTTACCAAAACTTATGGCGATGCACCTTATAGTGCAGTTTCTACTGCAACTTCAGGATTAACTGTTAGTTATTTAACAAGTAATCCAGCTGTGGCAACGGTTGCTGCAAACGGAACAGTTACAATTGTAGGTGTTGGTACTACTGTTATTACCGCTTCACAAACCGGAAACTCAAATTACAATGCCGCTGCAAATGCTACCCAATCCTTAACAGTCAATAAAGCCGACCAAACAATCACATTCAATGTGCTAACAGATAAAACTACGGCAGACGGAACGTTTTCGTTACCGCTCAATGCCTCTTCAGGCTTGCCAATCAGTTATACGAGCTCGAATACCGCGGTTGCTACCATCAGTGGTAATACCGTTACCATAGTAGGATCTGGTGCCACTACAATCACAGCTTCACAGTCGGGTAATGAAAATTATAATGCTGCACCAGTCATTAGTCAGGTTCAGGTTGTATTGACTTCAGTCGCAAAATGGACTTTTGAAGGTGTAACCACTACAAATACAGGTGCAAATGCCACAGTAACAGGTTCCGCTTTAGCAGACCAGGGATCGCAAACGGCAGGAAGTTTGTTCAGCGCAACGCATGCTAATGCTGCGACGGTATGGTCAAATGCTGCCGGAAATGCTTCCTCAAAATCGGTAACTTCTGAACATTGGGGAGTGGGAGATTATTATCAGTTTAAAGTCAATACTTCTAATTATCATAGCATTGCCATCAGTTTAGACCAGACCGGAAGCAACACCGGACCATCTACATTTAAAATTCAATACAGTCTTAATGGAACTGCCTTTACAGATTTTGGCAGTTCTTATACCATCACAAATGACTCATGGAGCAACACAGGTAGTCCGAAAACAGTTTCTGTTAAATCATTTGACCTTTCTACAATCTCAGGATTAAATAACAAATCATCCATTTATTTAAGGGTTGTAAACGTTAATACGACATCTATCAATAACGGCACTGTTGCAACAGGTGGTACGAGTAGGATTGATAATTTTTTGGTTACCGGAATTTCATGCGACACTCCTGCTACCATTATGACTAGCGGTCCAACCACTTTCTGCTCAGGAGGTAATGTAACTTTGACAGCGAGCGCTGGAGTATCATATTTGTGGTCTAATGGTGCTACAACCCCAAGCATTATTGCGACAACCTCGGGGAATTATTCTGTAACAATAACCAGCGACAATGGATGCACAGCAACTTCAACAGCGACAACGGTAACGGTGACAACAAATACAAGCAATACTACTACAGCTTCGGCTTGTGACACGTATCATTGGCTAGTAAATAATCAGGATTATACAACATCGGGTACTTATAATGTGGTTACGGGATGCCATACGGAAACATTGGTATTAACTATTACGCCATCAACTACAAATACAACTACAGTTAGTGCCTGCGATAGTTATCTATGGGCAGTTGGAAACGGCAATACTTATGCGGAAAGCGGCAACTACACTTTTGTAAATGGATGTCATACGGAAACTTTAGCCCTTACAATCACACCAACTACTTCGCATACGACAACAGTAGCTGTTTGCGACTCATATACCTGGACTGCAGGAAATAGCAACACTTATACCCAAAGCGGCAACTATATATACTTAAACGGCTGTCATACCGAAACTTTAGCATTGACAATAAATACCAACACCATTACAACACAGCCATCAAATGCTTTAATTTGTAAAGCGACTGGTGCTGCTGTTTCATTATCTGTGGTTTCAGGATCGTCAACCGCTACTTACCAATGGTATTCTCAATTGCCTACAGATAACACTACATGGACATTGTTGACCGCAAATGAGAATTATGCAGGCGTGACTTCTTCAATATTAAACATTACCAAAACAGATCCTATAATACCGGAGACGGGTACGAAATATAAAGTTGTGATCATCTCAGATTGTGGAAGTATTACTTCAAATGCAGTCATTATCACCGATGTAATCCTGCCAATTCCGGGATCTTTAATTCTCACTGATGACAATGCGACTGCACCTGCTACGCCAACCACACCGATTACTGCGGTTGGAATTTATGTTGGTACTGATACAGCCTTAAAACTTACAGCCGCTCCCGTTAATAACAGTAATTTACTTTACAAATGGATACTTCCTGTTGGAGTGACTTCGTCGAGTACCGATACCGGAACTGGGTTGACGATTACGCCTGGTAATATCATTTATGTTAAGTTTTTAGCTACTACCGCCACAACGCCATTGGTGATTTATGTGCAGACAATCAACAGCTTAGGCTGCAATTCATCACTCAAGCCGTCGGCCGTTTTCAATAGGTTGGTACCAGTCGCTCCAGCGCTAACGATGAATAACGGAACTGATGCAACGGCTATTTATAATTTTAGTGCTTACATGGGAACAAATACTGTTTTAAGATTATCTGTCACACCAACGGCATCGACCACTTCTTATGAATGGGAATTACCGATAGGCATAAACAGAGTAACAGCACTTAATGGTGGAACAATTACAGCAAGTACCTCGAGTACTGAACCATTTATTTTTGTCAACTTTTCTGGAGTGACCAGTTTGAATACCTATTCTTACACAACAACGGGCGGAGTACTTACATATGCATTGCGAATTGGCGTTAAATCGAAAAATGGCGTGGGCACTTCAGTAACAAATAACAATACGCTGAGCAACCCGACTACAACTTCCACAGCAAAATTGATTACGCTCACCGCAGTAGTACCCGTACCTCCTGCGACTTTAACATTAAATAATGGCATAACTGCCGACCCAATAACTGTAATTAGCAAATTGATAGGGCAACAAGGTACATATAGGCTATCTGCTACTACTTCAGTTCTGGCGACTTCCTATTTTTGGGAATTGCCGTCAGGCGTAACACGAATGACAGCTATTAACGGCGGAACTACGACCAACAGTACTACGAGTGCTGAACCATTCATATATGTAAAGTTCACTGACAACGTAGCACTTCCCTATTTGCAATTTGGCGTGAAAGCAGTTAATAGTGTTGGGAATTCTGCTTCTAATAATGCTGCTCTTACACCGGCAACGGCATCAACAGCAAAACTTTTACGACTGAACATTACAGTTCCTATAGCGCCTGCTCCATTAACACTTAATGATGGCATTACAACTACAGCAATTACCACGATTAGCAAATTTATTGGGCAACAAGGCACTTACAGATTGTCTGCCGGAATTTCTGCTTTGGCAAATTCGTATCTTTGGGAACTGCCGGCAGGAGTAGTCAGGGTTACAGCGCTTAATAACGGAACAATCGATACCTCGGACAGCAGTATCGACCCGTTTATTTTTGTAAAATTTACTGAGAATGTCAGCGCTCCTTTTATGCAATTTGGAGTAAAAGCAGCAAACGGAGTAGGAAGTTCTGTAACCAATAACGCTACTTTAGTGCCTTTGACGACCTCAACTGCTAAGATATTAAGGCTCAACACGACAGTACCTGCCGCTCCTGCAACGCTAACGTTGACAGATTTTGGAACAGTTCTCACTATTGTAAGCAAGTATGTCGGAAAACCCACAACATTAAAATTGACTGCTGCAGTGTCTCCATTAGCAAATTCTTATTCATGGGAATTACCTGCCGGAGTAACGCGAACAGACGAAAATGGTTTGACAGTTGCCGGATTGACTTCTGTAGATCCATTCATTTACATAAATTTAGTTTCTGTTTCAGTTACAAGTTCAGCTACTGTTTCTTTTATTTTTGGCGTCAAAGCCATTAACGGTATCGGCACTTCCGCAACTGTCAATGCAGCTCCTAACGCAGTCAGTACTGCAAAACTATTGACGGTGACTGCAGGACTTCCGGGTGGCATATCCATACTCAATGGTACGTTCTCGGTTTGTAACCGGGCCGCCGGATATGATTACAGCGTGTCAGCACCTGTTGGAGCAAACTATTATTCCATTACCGCTCCAGCTGGTTCTATTGTCACTTCTGCTGCATTTCCGTTCAATATGTCCAATGCGCTGATTACACCTGATACCAATTTCAATATTCAATATTCAGGAACGGCGGCATTTTCACTTTCGGATAAGAGTCTGGTCATCAAATCGGGAAATGCCTTTGGACTTTCGGCTTCTAAAACTGTGATTTTGACAAAAATTACTTGTCCCACAGACCTTCCGAGGATGGCTGTAGATTTGTTATCCGATGTATTTGAAGTGGTCGCCTATCCAAATCCGTTCACATCTGCTTTACAGTTGAATTTTAAAACGGCAAGTGAAGATCAAATTGAAGTTAAAGTGTATGATATGGTCGGAAAACTTATCGAAATTTACCAATCAAGTACATCCGAAATGAAAAACCAGAAAATGGGAGATAATTATCCGTCAGGTATTTATAACATTATTGTTAAACAAGGCGGCAATCAGAAGACACTTCGGGTGATAAAGAAATAAATTTTAAAGAATCGATTAAAGAAAGAGTGGTTAATGCCACTCTTTTTTTATCGAAAACTATAGTTTTTCATCGTCTAAAATTTGTTCATTCTCTCGATAGGAAAAATGCCAAAGAATAAAAATAATCAAACCTGGCAGGAACATATTCCGCATTCTAATCATAATACCTAAATTACCTAGTGATTGTGAAAAAACCAAAGTACCTATAAATAAAAAATAAACCATTCCCTGAATTATAAATGGCGCATTTCGAAAAGACTTTACCGGTTTGTTCCTGAAAATTGAAAATGTGAGCACCAACAGCAGTAAATTTTCTAAAGAAGCCAAAATTGACGGAATTCCGTTAATATCGAAAAATAAAGGTCTGAATAAAAATGTAAATATTTTTAATGGAAACGGATAGGAAGAAATATCAATCGCTGAGCTTGTATGTGCACCGCCCAATACACTTGCTTTAGTTTGTGAAAATTTATCGAACGCATCTAAAGAGGCTTCTTCTATTTTAGAAAATTTCATGACCAATGGCAATATGGCAACGGCAATTCCGATCATTGCAGTGAAAAATAAAATACGTTTAAAAAGCGAAATGTTCTTGCCCGAAAAATAAGCAATACCGAAACCCAAAAGCATGATTAACGTCATGTGCGGCCTAATAAAATAAGTCAAAAACAATGCTAATACGATAAGCGGCATTCGTTTGAATGGTTGAATGAGGCCGTGAACAAACAATCCAATGCAGAAAAACAACAAAGTGTCCTTCCCTACTGCGCAACTCCAAAAATGCAAATTCGGAAGAAAAAACAAAAGTGGGAATAAATAATAATTCCTGAATTTTGGATTGTTTGGAATTAGCGATATTGCATTGACATAAAAATAAGTCAGTCCGATAAAACCAATCACGCTGTAGATCATGGTGCCCGTAAAATAAGACAGTCCTAAAATTTTAGACGGATAATAATTCAGTGCATAAATAAAATAGGTGCCTTGGCTTTGTGTCAATGAGAATAAAAAATCCTGTTGCGACATCGATTTGGCTTCCCGCCAATAACCAATAGCATCACCCTGAACAGCAAGACAAAAATAAACGCCAAACACAAGATGGTATAGGAATAATAACCGTAGCGTATTAAAATTGGCTTCAGAAAGGCTGTTTTTAAAACTGAAGATAAATAAATATCCTGATGAAAGGGCCAAGATGGTAAAAAGAATATCCATAATTACTTCGCAAATTTATTCATCAGCACCTTCATTACCTTTTTTTCAAATACAAAATAATAAATATATCCGAAAAAAGACGAAATAATCAATGTCAGCAATAACGTCAACGCAATTTCATAAACGGCATTTATCCTTGGTAAAAATCGTATCAATATCATTTGTAACGGATTATGAATCAAATATATAGAATAAGTAGCGTTGCCAATCATCATAAACACTGAGGTCTTTTTTATATCATAATTAAAGAAAATAATTGCAAGATAGACAATAATAAATACGATTGATGCAAACAGCAAATTTAATGAAAAGCTGAACCATTCGATTTCAAAATATTTGCCGTACAGCAAGGGAATCGTTAAGATTAAGAGCAAAAAAGCGCCTACTATGAAATTGAATTTCATCTTTTTCAGGATGACCAACGACAAGAAATAGCCCAGAATAAATTCGATATTATAAGTTGAGAAAAAGATTTTAAGGTACAAATTTGTAACCGATGTCATAGCAATCACACCGCTGTAATTGACAAAAACTATTGTCACCAGCCAAAACACAATAAAATAATTCCAGCCTTTTTTAGAAAAAAAGTACAGGCTGAAAAGGAAGTAAAAGCACAACTCAAAAGTAAGTGTCCACGCTACTGATAAAGCCGGATTACCGCCAGGCAATAAGGTAAGCGACGTAAATGTACTGATGATCCTGCCTCCATTAGAAAAGCCAGGAAAATAGGAATACAGTAGCAGCATAAAAATCCCAATTGGAAGATAAGGCACATAAATTCTGATAAGTCTGGCTTTGACATATTTGGAAAAAGCGCTTGGATCTTGATGCTTAAAATAAGCCGAATACGAAATGATAAATCCAGATAACACGAAGAAAAAATCCACACCAAATTTCCCCATTCCACCAATAAAGTCCAACCAATGGTAATTTATCCTATGGTAAAATTTTATCGATCCTACACTATGGTGCATCACAACCATTAACGCTGCAATACCTCTCAGGATTTGGAGTACGTCAAGATATTGCGCTTTTTTTTCAGGAAGCATTGCTTAAAATAGTTAATAGTTTTTTGAAATTATTTTCGAGATTGTAATGCCCTGCTACTTTTTGTCTGCCGGCAATTCCAAATTGATTGCGCAAAGTCTTGTTTTCGATTAAAACGGATAGTTTTTCATACCATTCGCAATCATCAAAAACTAAAAAGCCATTTTTAGTATCATCAATCACTTCATTATTCATTCCCACAGCGGAGCCAACGACCGGTTTTCCACAACCCATATACTGGATCAATTTGTAAGAACATTTTCCTAATTCCCAAGGCGTATTTTCAAGTGGCATGATGCCGATATCAAATTTAGAAATGGCTTCAACTTCAGTATTTTCATTCCATAAAATGTATTGCATTGCGTCGCCCAAACCTATATCCTCTTTGGCACCGACGATTTGAATTTCGATATCATATTTTAAAAGTAATCGTTCAAAAACTGGTTGTAACGCTGTAACATATTTAAAAGTCGTTGGCGAGCCAATCCAGCCAATCACAACTTTTGAATTGGCGCTTTTTTCAACACAATTATACTTCTCCAGATCAATTACTGTTGGTTGTTTTATAACTTTTTTTGCACCCGAATTTTTTGCCTTTTCGTACAAATAACTATTCCCCGCCATCACGCAGCCGCTGTATTTCATGACATTCGCAATCTTATTCTTCAGGAAAAACCTAATAAATTTAGAGGTATTTAAATCGTAATTATGAAAAATTGCATCGTCGTAATCAACAATATATTCTATTTTCAGATAAAAGAATATCTTTTCAAACCAACTAAAAAAGTATGGAAAAATTTCTTTCTCGATTACAATTTTGTCATACCTAAAAGCCGTAAAAATTGCAAAAAAACGCTTTAAATAAAAACTAAAAATTAATAATCCACCATTACTTTTTTTAGCGTATAAATTATTCAAATAGATTTCATTGAAAAAAGACTGCGCTGTCACTTCAATTCCTGCCGCTTCTAAAAGCGGAAAAAACTGGTAACTGCGCAACCGGCTGCTGGCACCTTTTCGTGGATATTTGGTCAGATAAAGTACTTTCATTTTAATTTATCTAAAGCTTTAATATAACTTTTGGCGCTTTCATCCAGTGAAAAATAATGCATTGCAGCATTTCTGATATTTTCATTAACGGCAATCTTTTTGTATTCGATAAATTGCAACGCCTTAGAAATATTGTCGTTATCGTCATGCCTGAATAAAAAACAGGAATCAATTGTATTCAAAATTTTATCAGTATCTCCAATACCCGCGGAGGCAATTGTTGGAATTCCCATCAACAAATACTCGCCTAATTTTATGGGTGCCACGCCTTGCATGCTCCATTTCGGCTCACGGATGGCAAAAGCGAAATCTGCGATAGCCAAATATTTTGGTACATCGAGAAAAGGAATTTTAGTAATTATCAAAAATTCCTGCAATCCGGGCGGGATCCTTTCTTGCGCAAATTCAGGATTTCCTGTCAATATTATAAAATAGGAGTTTTCGTTTAAATCATGATAATTGGTAAAAACCGCAATCATCTCATCCCAGCCATATTGCGCACCAAGTGAACCACAATATACAAAAACGATCGCATCGTCAGGAATAGCCAATGCTGCCCTGGTATCTTTTTTCATCGCTGCATTCGGTTTGAAAAAATCTGCGTTTCGTCCATTAAAAACAACATTAAATTTTTCCGGTTTTTTGTTTGTCAGCGTTTGTAAATGTATGGCACTCGCTTTTTCAGAACGTGTGATCACACCATCAGCTTTATTTAAAATCAATGTTTCTTCCTTTTTCAAAAATTGATATTGTTTACTGACTTTCGATAAAGATGCAAAATCCACACGTTCTTCAAGCGGAAATCCGTCGGCATCGAAAAGCAACTTGAAATTTTGCGTTTTTAGTCGGTTCAACATCATTGCAGGCATCGTGCTTCTGGGCATTACGATGTCGATGTTATGCTTCCTGATATATTTTTTGAGAAAATGAACGCTCTTGAAAACGGTAATCAGGCTTCCCAAAGTAGCATTTGGTTTTCTTACTATGGTTTTTTTAGAATAGGCAATTCCGAAATTATCGGCGGCGATTTTAATATGATTTATTTGCGTTTCATCTGCCCAGGTAAACTGTATGATATGGAATCGATATTGCGATTGTTGTTGTATTTCGTTAAAAATCGGCATGAACAATCCTTCCATGTAGTTCGTTTGTGGTCCGTCCCAAGTTATGAAAAGAATCTTTTTCATTATAAAATACCTTTTTCCTTTAGTAATTTCATGTACAATGTTTCGACACGCTCTACATATTTTTCCTCTGTATAATTTTGAATCGCTTTTTCGTATCCGGCAGTTCCGAACGATATTCTCAAATCAGCATCAAGATAAAGGATTTGAAGCTTCTTGGTGATTGCATTGATATCAAATTTTTCGACCAAAAATCCAGTAATTCCATCATCGACAATATATTGCATTCCGCCTACTTTTGTCGCTACAACTGGAAGTTGATGGAACATCGCTTCGGCAACTACAAGTCCAAATGCTTCAAATGCAGATGTCAGGCAAAACACATCAAAAATCGAATAAAATCTGTTGGTTTCATGCTGATAACCTGTAAAGATAACGTTATCTTTAAGATTTAATTCCGTTACCAAATCTTCATAATTGGCTTTTTCAGGGCCCTCGCCTACTAAAATTAATTTGATGTTCAAACTTTTCTTTACTAGCATTGCGACAGCTTTTATCAAATCTGAAAAACGTTTGTGTGCATCAGAAGACATTCTTCCAACCGATCCAATGACAATGTCATTCTCATGAATCCCAAGTTGCTGTTTTAAAGCTGATTTTTCCTGAACAGAAAATGATTTTGGAATGGCAACGCCATTAGTAATGAGCACTACTTTTCTTTTGTTGATTTTGATAGTATCCTCGAGATATGTCGTTGCTGCCGGAGAAACGCCAACAACTTTGTCGGCAAAAGTACACAGCAATTTCATCAATAAATTACCTTTCCAACTACGGTTTTGCGGATCAGAAGTTTCTTCAAGAATGACAATCGGGACACGTTTAAAAAATCCGGAAACAGCAGCCATTGTTACACCTTCAAACACTGCACCATGAACGATATGCGGCTTAAAGCTGGCAATTATTGCCATCACTTTTTTGTGCTGTTGATAATCAAAAACAGATCGTAGATTGCCTATAGCAATGACTTCAATGTTATATTTTTTAAATTCCTCAGGCAAAGTTCCAACGGCATTGGTACATATTATCTTGAGTTCGAATTGCGAATTGTCGAGTAATTTTGCCAAAGACAAACGCCTTCTTTCAACGCCACCCGAACCCATCGTGTCAATGATGTTTAAAACTCTAATCATGATTTTAAGTTATAAACAGACATTAATTTGGCGACATGACTTTCTATAGCATAATTTGCAACAACCGATTGATGTGCTGCATTTTGAATCTGTTGCTGCTTTTCTAAACTTAAATGCAATACCAATTTTATCATTTCGTACAATTGGTTGTCGTCATTACAATCAATGGTAAAGCCGTTTTTGTCATTCATAATTATTTCGTCAGCGGCGCCAACTTTGGTTGTGATGACTATTTTTTTACAATACATCGCTTCGAGTAAAGCATTGGAAAATCCTTCAGAAAAGGAATTTAAAATAAACAAATCTGATTGCAAATAAAAAGGCAATGTTTTTTGCTGAAAACCTACCCAATCAATTTCCTTTTCGAGTGCTGATGCTTTGACTAAATGTAAGAGTTCATACCTTGAACTTCCATCACCAACAATCGTATATTTTATATTGTAATTTTCTGATTTTAAACGTTGCATAACACGAATGATACCTTCAATATTTTTAACAGGTTCTAATCGGGAAACTGTCAATAATTGAAAAACCGAGTTTTCAGAAGCTTTCGTTGTCAATTCAATTTTTGGAAAAAGTGTGAAATTATCGACCACTTTAAGTTTTGAAGTATTGATTGCATAGTTGCTCCGTAGGTTGTCTGTTACGGCTTTGGATTCGCCTAAAACAAAATCGGCAAGGCGATAAATCAATCTAAAAATAAGTTTTGCGACTTTGCTTTGCTTTGCAATTCCAATTTCTTCGGCGATCACAACCGGGATTTTAGCCATTTTAGCAGCAATTACGCCGTGAAAATTTGCTTCTGCACCTGAAGAATGTACCACTTGTGGTTTTGCTTCTTTGAAAAAACGATACAATTTGAAAATCGTAATCGGCGAAGGAATGCGATGCGGAAGATTAAAGCAAAAAACTGTTTTTTTGTTTCCACGAATTCTACTTTCTGCAATTCCGCCTTTTCCGATAGCGACAAAAACCCATTCATTGCCATCTTGGAACGACGATAAATTTGCCATCTTTGATTCAATTCCGCCATAATCTAGAAATGTTGACAGCCGGATGATTTTCATGAGTAAAAATATTTAATTACGAACTTCAAATACAGCCGAAGGTAACGATTTAATTTTTTGGAATTTACGATTGTATGTCCAATTCTAAATGGCAAATAATACATCAAATGCAATCCGAAAAAATAAAATTGGTTTTGTTTTAAGACCGCTTTTGCTTCGCTATAGTATTGTTTGTCATAGTAATACGAATATAAATTGAAATAGACATACAAACTAATAAATCTGTCGAAATCACGATTTTCATTATTACTAATATCATTTTTATAGATTGAATTTATATTTCCTACAAGACTATTTTTTATGGCAACTGTAGTTTTTGTAGTTTGATTTTCATCTTCATCAGAATAAAAACTCAACGTATTTTTAATATAAAACGCACCGTTACCATTTTGCACTGCGCGAAACCAGACATCGCTGTCTTCTCCTGTTTTTAGGTTGGGGTTGAACCCGGAATTTTTCTCGAAAAAATTTCTCGCAATACAAGTTGAAGAAGCAGTGAAATAGGTATTCTTTATTGCCAGTTTGAAGTAATTGCCAAATTTGAAATAATCAATTGTATCCGGTTCGTTTGCCAAAAAATCAGAAGTTCTTGAATAATGAGCGCCGATGATGGTAAGTTTTTCTTGTTTTGAAACAATACTATTCACAGTTTCTAAATAGCGGGAATGCCAGCAATCATCCGCATCAAGAAAAGCAATAAACGAATATTTTGAAGCTTTAATTCCTGTATTTCTTGCCGTCGAAACGCCACTATTCGGCTGGTTTATAACAGTTACCGTATTTCCGTATTTTGTCAAAACCAAATCTATTCCGTCATCAGTAGCGCCGTCGTTTACCAATATGATTTCAAAATTTTTATAGGTTTGCTGCCACACCGAATCGATGCATCGCAAAATATACTTTGATTTATTGTAATATGGAATGACTACTGAAAACATCTCATTTTTTTATTTCCATTCTACATTTTCCTTTACCACTTTTGCCGGAACCCCAGCTGCCATACAAGCTGCAGGAATGTCTTTGGTAACCACTGCTCCTGCAGCAATGATGGCACCGTTGCCAATTGTTACGCCTTTTAAAATCGTGACGTTGGTACCGATCCAGACATGATTTCCGATAACGATTGGCTGTGCGATTTGATTTTCTTTGCCTTCGATTGCGTGAAAATCACTATCCCAGATGCTACAATTTTCAGAAATGGCGACATCATGACCAATTGTTATGGACGAATAGCACCTGATTTTAGCATATCTGTTGATGTAACCACTACCCAAATTTAATTTTGCATTCTTGAAGACCATAACATCACAGCCACTATGGATGAAAAATGTATTTTCGACGTTGATTACAGCATTTTCATACATTTCTATATTGCCGACAAACGGATCTTTTTTGGTAATGTACCTGTTAATAGCAAGATGGCCGTTTGATAAATTTATTTTTGCAGAATTATGAATGGAAAAACCACATTTGCCAAACAGCAAGATGCGACTTAAATTTGTTCGTGTACCTTTGGTTTTTATATTGATAAAAAGCGTTCGCCATCTTAAAAAATGTACGTTTGACGAATACAGTTTGCGCAGGGAGTATTTCATTATCGTTGCTGTATTTCTGTAATAATCTTTAATTTTAACCGTACAAGTAATTCTCGTTCTAGGAGCAAAAGTAACATTCCATAAACAACAGCACCGGCAACTATTTTAATGACAAGATTTAGTATCAATGACAAATCGAGGCAATTATTGAGCAAAAATAATATAAGTGCCATACAAGATGTAGCGATTATAACGCCCTTTAAAACTTTAAAAACTTCAAGCAAACTAACATCGAGTAATCTGATTGCTGTTTTATAAATCGGAATAAAAAGCAATAGGCTGCAAATTAAATAACTCCAAGAAACACCTATAATTCCATATTGAACGCCAATGGTAAATGCAATAATGAGTAAAATATTTGATATAATAGAAATTCTAAAAGCGACATTTGCTTTTCCCAACGAATTGTATATCAATCCGTTTAATGAAATTATAGACTGTATTGCTCCTAACCCACTCAAAACCGACAGCACCGGAATCATGTTTATCCATTTTTTTCCAAAAAAGAGCAGGACAAACTCGGTTGATACTAAAGAAAGTCCTATCATCAAAGGAAAAGTGATTAATGCAATGTATAAAATGATATCTAAATAGTATTTTTTTAATAATATTAAATCGCCTTGCTTTTGTGAAAAAGCGGGAAACATAACTTTGGTTACAATGGTAGTAACGTTGCGCAACGGCAATAGCATGAGCGAGTAGGCTCTAGAATAAATTCCTAATTCTGTGCTTCCTAATACTTTGGCTATTATAAAGTTATCATAATTCCGCGACCAATAGTTTACACTCGAATCACCCAAAAAATTCAAACCAAAATTCGATAATTCTTTTATTTTAGACCATTGAAAAACCAACAATGGCAGCCATAAAGATGTAATCCAATACAATAGTGTGTTGGTTATTGCAGTTGCTAGTGTCATTATTACCAGTGCCCAAACACCATAACCATTATATGCCAATAGAAATGCAAGACCATATCCTACGGTCATTGCTATCCAGTTGATGACGACTTTTTTCTTAAATTTCAATTCCCTGATCAATAAATTGGATTGAACAGAAGAAATCGCTGTGATTATAAAAGTCAGGCATATTACTCGGATCAAAACCGTTAATTCCGGTTGTTTATAAAATTGGCTGATAAAGGGAGCGAGAAGATAGAAAAATAGATACAAGATTATTCCGATTCCTAAATTCAGCCAAAAAACAGATGAAAAATGTTCCTTGGTGGCATCGGCTTTCTGAATCAAAGCAGCGCCAAAACCCAAATCGATAAAGAGTATAGCAAAATTGGAAAAAATGGTGACCATCCCGACTAAACCAAAAGACGACGGACTCACCAAACGCGCCAAGAATATGCCGAAAATTAAGAAAATGATTTGCGACAGCACCTGATCTATAAAAGTCCACTTTAATCCGCTTTTGACCTTGTTTTTTAAATCCATTTGGTCGAATACGAAATGTTTACTGTAATATTCGGCACCATTTCGTTGCAATTTTATCGTTTAAAAAATAATTTTCCACGGCCAAAGTATTCGTTTGCATCTTTTGTTTTTCCTCATTAAAATGAAGTGCTATAGCATTAAAAATTTTGCTGATATCTTCAAATTCTACTATTTCATGATACTTTAATTGTGCATTTTTAAATGTTTTATATGGAAGCCAAGAACCCGCGATTACAACACTGCCCGCATATAACATTTCGAGCATGGTACTGCTAATGGCATCCGAAACTGGTGCGTGAACAAAAACATCTGTGGCCAGCCTTGATAGCGCTAATGTTTCGCCACTAAAGAAATTTTCGAGAATTGTATAAGAGCAATTTGTTTTAGTAAGGGCAGCATTCAATTCGTTTTTATACGCAATTGTCTGA
Source organism: Flavobacterium sp. (assembly GCA_029946065.1). Lineage (GTDB taxonomy): Bacteria > Bacteroidota > Bacteroidia > Flavobacteriales > Flavobacteriaceae > Flavobacterium. The sequence continues at coordinate 30,130 of JAQSDU010000015.1, read as the reverse complement.
TTTTCAGTTATTGCGTAATTAAGGTTGACAATTAAATGAAATTGCTGCACATCTCTTAAATGCTGTAGTGCGTTGATGATTTGAAGGTGATTGTTAAAAATACTGCCATTGTGACCAATCAAAACATTTATTTTGTCAGGACTATAATTAAATTGCGCTTTAAACTGGCTTATTTTTTTGACCTCCGTTGCATTGCTTTTCATTAATTGATAGATGCTTTCTTCAAGCGGAAACATATTAACTTCAATTTTATCAAGCAGGTTTCTGCCATATTTAGACAGTATTACTTCTCTTAATTCTGCTGTTTGACATGTAATTGTAGTTGCTTTGTTGAGTGCTTTTTTTACAAAATAAAAATTGAAGATATCACTTGTACGTAGCAAATCAGATCCCCAAAAAGTACATACAATTTTCTTGTTTTTAGGCACCATAAAAACTTCTTTCAGATAGCTGTATTGCATAAAATGAAAGTGAAAAATGTCATAGTCATTGAAATTTTGATTGGCAATAAAAAAAGCTTTCGCTTGCATTTGCTTGACCACAAAATGTAGTGTTTTGCTGAACTTTAATTCGACAAAAAGAATAAAAAATAAAGTTTGATAAAAATGTTTGGATAGCAAACACGAAAAAGCAGATTTTAAGTAGCACACAAAGCTAATTTTCCTAACGATTTTATCATTACTGTACATCCAGGAATCTGTGTGCGATGTATTGTTGAAGGCTGTGAAAAATGGTGCCGAAATAAAAAAATCAGAATCTTTCTTTTTAACGGCGCCGTACAGGAATGACAAAAAATTATTTTGTCCCAAACCCAATACAAGTATTTTTTTCTGCATCAAAATAGTAGTTTTCCAGAAGTACTTTTAATTGATAATAATACTAAAATTAATCCTAACAAAGTTAATGATAAAGCTTTAAACAAGCTATTGAAATCGAATTATTCAGCGAATTATATTGGTTGTTTTTTATCTTAAAAAAAAGCCGCCAAAATTAATTGACGGCTTTAAGAAAAAATATAAATACAAAAAATCGTTAGTTTTTGATGATCTTTTTAGTGATCACTTCTCCGTTAGCTGTATTTACAAATCTCACAACATATATTCCTTTTTCCAAAGAAGATACATCTTGCTTAACAGTGTTTACACCTTCCTGTAATTCAACAACTTTAGATTTACCTACAACATTTCCATTGAAAGAATAGATAGTCATTTCTAAAGAACCTGCTCTTTGAGCTGTCAATTCGATAGTCACAACATCTTGTGCAGGATTAGGGAAAATATTTGTTGAAGAAACTAAAACTTCTTTCACAACTTCTTCTGAAGCTACATCAGACATTCTTGATGTCGCAGCTGAAGTTAAATTAAGCACTTTGTTAGTAAGGCTGTTTCCAACTCCATTCACAGATGTTATTGCAATTGTTTTAGGATTAGCAGCATTGGCTAAGAAATTCGAAGGATAAGTTACTGAAAACGTTAAGTCAGCAGTTGCCAATACGTTAGAAGTATTAGAAGCATTGTTTTCAGAAACTACAACAGCACCAGCAGGAGCGGTAACAATGTATGAATTTGCATAAGCAGAAGCAGTCATTGTATAGCTAATTGTACTGTTGCTTGCGATCAAAGTAATTTGACCTGTAACAGCAGTAACAGCAGCAGGAACGGCAGCAGTAACTTTTAATAACTTAGCAGTAGAAGCAGTTGCAGGAGTTGCAGTGCTATTGCTCGTTACAGAAGAACCAACACCATTTACCGCTTTCACGCCTAGGTATAATGAAGTTGTTCCAGCAGCAACATCAGCAAAGTTTACAGTGATTGCATTACTAGTACCACCCGAAAGTTGGTTAACACCAGCAGGCAATTCCCAAGTATAAGAAGAAGCTGTAGCCGATGGTGTAGCAGTTAATGTAAGCGGCGTTGAAGTACCGATATATTTACTTACAATTACAACAGCTGTTGACGCACTGATAGCATCATTAGTCAATTTTAATGCAGGTGGAGCAGCTGGTAAAGCAGCTGTAACTTTCAATACTTTAGCAGTAGATGCAGTTGCAGGCGTTAAAGCACTGTTATTGGTTACAGAAGAACCGATACCGTTAACAGACTTAACTCCTAAATAAAGTGAAGTTACTCCCGGAGCAACACCAGCAAAGTTGATTGTAATTACATTTGAATTACCACCAGAAAGTTGGTTAACACCAGCAGGCAATTCCCATGAATAAGAAGAAGCCGATGTAGAAGCTGTAGCAGTCAATGTAAGTGGCGTTGTAGTACCAATATAAGAAGTCACAACAGTTACACCAGTTACAGTACTGATAGCATTGTTAGTCAATTTCAATGCAGCCGGAGCAGCAGGTAAAGCAGCGGTTAATTTTTTCAGTTTTGAAGTTTTAACAGCTGTACCAGAAACAGTGATTACAGAAGTAGCATTGGTACTAGGAGGTACTGGTGCTGTATATACTTCATTGTAAGTAGTGTCAAACAAACCTGGAATGTTAGCGTTTGCAACTACGTCTGTGTTTGTTGTATTAAGTGTAGTAGATAAACCAACACCGTTTTTAGCTTTAACGCCAAAGTATAATGCAGTAGTAGTTGGATTGTTTACACCAGCAAAATTAACCAAGATAGTATTTAAATTACTTGTGATAACTGTACCATATGGCGCATAAGGTTGTGATGTCGTTGCACCGTAAGCACCAGATCCGAAGATTTTTTGAACAGCAGTCGATACCACAATATTGGTTGGAACACCATTTACATCAACACTGTTGTAAGTTTTGTTGGTAACTTCCCAATATTTAGTTCCTACCGTTGATGGCGCAGTACTTGGGCTTAAAAATGGTAATGCAGTATAAATTACAGTAGTCGTTACCGGAGTTACGTTACCAAGTGACAAAGTTACGCCTGCAGGCAATTCCCATTGGTAAGCAGCTGCATCAGCAGAAGTAGTAGCAACCAATGTTAATGGTGTAGTTGTACCCATGTATTGTCCATAAGTTGAAACAGCAATAGTTGGTGTAGGGTACCCTGCATTTTTATTGTACACAGTGATAGCACCTGGAGCAGTAGGAAGTGCTTTGGTGATTGCAAGCGTTTTTGCAAGCGTTTTACAACCAGAAGTGTTTACTGCTTGTACCTGAATAGAACCTACTGGCCCTGCTCCTGGAGCAACGTTTGCGTAGTTTACTGTAATTGAATTAGTAAAATCTTGTAATGGTGGTTGTGGTGAAACAATATTCACACCCAATGGCACAGTCCACAAATACTTTAATGTACTGTCTTCAAAAGCAGGAATTGTATAAGTGTAAGTATTTGTAGTTCCAACGTTTTTACCAACTGCAGTTGCAGAAGTAGCGTTTGAAGCAGGAGTTCCAACGATTGTTCCAACAACTTCTGTAGGCAAAGCATTTGTAGTTACAGTTAACGAAACTCTAGCGCTTTCAACATTTGAAGCATCAACTTGTGATACATAATAAGTCTTAATACCTACAACAGTTGTCAAAGGCGTTGGAGCGGTTGTAGAAGCAGTTCCGCCAGTAGCAACAGTGTACCATTTCAATGAAACACCTGTTGAAGTTAATGTAGCAGTCAATTGCGGAGCGATATCACCTTTGCAATATACTTTATTGGTTACTGCAGGCAAGGTTGTTGGAGCAATAATTACTAATCCGTTTAACGAAGCGTCGGCAAAATCAGCGCCAGTAGCAGCCAAAGTTCCCGGACGGTAATCTAAACCTGAATATGTAGCGCTTGATGCACCATAAGGTGCACTTAAGATTCCTGTGCTTCCTGACTGAAATAAATTTCCACTAGCTGTAAACCATGCATTTAACGAAGTTGGATTAACACCAGCAGAAAAAGTAGCGTCCGGAGTACCAGCAATGATGTTATTTTTAAATTTCACACCGGTAGCCACTGAAGCATCACTATTGGCTAAAGCTACTGTAGTAGCGCCATCTACAAATACAAAACTGTTTTTAAAATCAAGGAACAATGAGTTAAAAACTTTTAGTTGTGATACTCTTCTGATACGAGCGGCTCTTGCATGTCCTGCAGCAACAGCAACAGACGGAGCTATTGTAGCTCTGTATGAAGGTCCGATCATAGTGAAGTTGGTAAAAATTGCAGAAGTGTTATCGTTTGGACTTACCGAAGCAGTACCAGCAGCATTGTTATCTGATTCAAAACCCTCAGAAGTTGAAATTGCAGGATTATCTGCAATTTGTGGATCTTTTATACCCAAAGCAAATTGTATGATTCCTTTGTATCCATTATCAGTATCAAAATCGTCATCTAAGCCTCTGTAAGCCACAAGGTGTTTACAGTTTACTGATCCACCAAACCACTCAAAAGAGTCGTCACCCGAAAAAGAAACTTGTACATTATCAATTGTAGTACCTCTTCCGATAGCACCAAAAGTCAAACCATTGATTTCATTGTTTGGAGAGAAAACAAATCCACCAAATTCAATTCTTACATATTTTAATGTTCCTGAATTATCATTGTCATCTGGTGTAGTACCACCACCATATTCAGTATTTACAGAAGCCGTGATACCTTCTATGTTGTTAACGCCATTATTGAGGTTAAATTTGGCTTTTCCTAAAAGGATAATTCCACCCCAATCTCCTGCAGCTCTTGACCCGGCTGCTTTTGCAGATGTAAATACGATTGGACTGTTAGCAGTTCCAACTGCATTAATCTTAGCCCCTTTGGTAATTACAAGTGCAGTACCGGTATTTGTATAAATACCTTTAATAACAACACCTGGTTGGATTGTAAGGGTTGCGTTGTTTCTTACATAGATAAGCCCAGTAAGTTTGTAAGTTTTTCCGGTAGTCCATGTTGTATTGGTTGTAATATCTGCAGTAACATTTACTACAGTTGTCGCGTCAGTATATGGCTCACTGTTTGGACTCCAATTGGTCCAGTTGTCAGTCCACATAGCAGTTGGTGCAGGAGCGAATGCGCCCCGATAACTTGTTTGCTCAATTTGAGCATTTACAAAATTGATTGCCAGAACCAATAATGCAATTACATAATTTTTTTTCATTAACGTAGATTATTAATTGTTTGATGACAAATTTATCTTAACCACTTTTTTTTTAGGAAGTTTCGTGATTAAATAAACAAGATGATTCCTTTAATAAAACCTTAATGCAATGTTAAAATTGTAAATTATTTGTTAAGAGAAATCTGTAGTATTTGTGTTTTTCTCATCGACCAATTGTAAACAGTGCGCTTGTCGGATTTCGGATTTCTTAACATTTGAATTCGATGTAAATAAAAAAACCCATTCAGCAGCTGCGCTAAATGGGTTTTCATTAATTAAATATGAAAATCATTTATATTTCTAGAAATTGTAGGTAACCGAAAGTGAAAATGTCTTTCCGAATTTTGTTCGCCATAACACATCATCATCCTGGGGACTGAATCCATCTTCATAGTGATAATCTCCTGTAAAAACCTGATTTGCAAGCGTTTCAAGTGACCCGTAAGTAGCGGTATTCCTATAATTATTCTGGTAGAAAATCAAATCCTGCGCTAATAGATTCTGGATGTTTAACTTTAGTTCTAATTTGTTGTTCTGAAATGATTTTACCACCTGCATATCAAGAAAAGTCCTTCCCTTTTCCCAAATAGCGGGTTTAACCTCACTTGAGGCATATGCGATCCTATTTCCGGCGCGATTTAAATTGGCAGAAAACGACCATCCATTAGCTTTATTAATATATTGAACACCAGCATTAAAAATGTATGGCGACTGGCCTTGCATTGGTCGATCACTTTGATCAGTTACAGTATTAAAATTTGAAATATCAACTTTAGATTTTATTATCGCAACGTTAGAGAAAAGCGTAATGTCATCAAAAACAGTTGTATTTTCATTTGTAAAAAGTGCACTTAATAAAGTTCTGAATTCTAACTCGATACCACTATTTACAGCACTTGTGGCATTTCTGTATGTTACCGTCTTATTGTTAATTTCTTGTTGAATTTCTATAGGATTAGTGAATTTCTTATAAAAATAAGAAGCCGAAAACAATTGTCCCTTTCCTGGATAGTATTCATATCGTACATCGTAGTTATTTATTTTTGCAATCTTCAAATCTGGATTTCCTTGCGTAAAGAACTGATTTGTAAAGTCATAAAATCCAAACGGCGCTAACTCTCTAAATTCAGGTCTGTTAAGTGTTTTTGAGAAACTCAACCTCAAATTTTGTTTTCCGGTAATTGCGTATATGAAATTAGCGGATGGCAAGAGATCATTTTGCTGTTGGTCCAAGGCAAGATATTCAGTTTCTGTAAGCCTTGAATCGATGGTTTGTCTGTAACTTTCTAAACGCACACCCCAAACCAACCTGAATTTCTTGTACCTATTGTCCAACATGGCATAGCCGGCATATAATTTAGATCCCGCTTTATAAGTATCGGTAAATTTTGTAAAATCAAACAAAGTAAAACCATCCACTCCCGGAGAAATCTCACCCATATTTTCTTTCGTGAAGATGTCAGCATCAGGCAAGGTCAATAGGTCATAATTAAAATTACCGTTATTTGTTAGCGCATTATACTGCAATTGCCTGGCGAAAAAATCTCGTTTTCTTATTTGTGCAAATCCACCCATTTTAAATTCGTTGATGAACGATTCACCGATATTGAATTTTTTAGACAAATCAAGTTTTCCACCACTAATATCTTCTTTGTTTTCAGAAAAGAACATTCCACCACCATAATCTGGCCCACCATTATTACTAGCAATTGCTGCATACGGAACAGTCTCTGCAGGATCGGTACTTTCCGGATTGGCAATCGAATAGATGTTTCTTCTTAAATTCGGAATAGAACGCTTAATGTTGCTATAGAAACCAGTCCATTGCACTTTTATTTTAGGCTGGGAAAAATAATGATCTCCATTAAGTTGCCCTGAATAGATTTGATTGCTTGTAAACCATCTCACATTGGCATCAATAAACCTTGTGTCGGTTACATCTTTTTGTCCGTAGCGTTCTACCACTAAATCAGTAGAATTAATACTCAAAATATTCTTAAAACTAATTGTATTGTTTTCATTGAATTTCAATGAAAAATTTGCCAGGGCAGCCGTTAATACTTGCTCTGTATAATTTTGATCATTAAAATGACTGGTTAATACCGAAGGAAGTTTTGGATCAGGATTATCATAATCGTTTCTCTCGATTATATTGTAATTATTGGTTTTATTGTTCGATAAAGAAAGCAAAACACCAAACGTTTTTTCATTAAACTCAAAGTGTCTTCCAATGGAATATTGGAAGTTGGTGTTTGGTTTGAATTTAGCGCTCTTGATACTCCAGTCATATTCAAATGTTTTGGCTAAATTGGCTTTGTCTTGATCGGAAAGCGTGCCAAATATCTCTGTTGACGGCACTGTGGAAGGAAAATCGCGAGTGCCATTGTCAAATCCTAACCAATCGGTAGATGAACCTTCGTATGTTTTTTGCTCCTTAAAAGTCGTAATAGTATTGTAGCTAGTACCAATTGTTACCGACTGGAAATCCTTATCCGGTACCGCTTTAGTATTAATCTGCACTACACCTCCGGCAAATTCTCCCGGTAAATCGGGTGAAGCTGTTTTAGTAATTATCAGATTATCCAACATATTAGACGGAAAGATATCAAATGAAAAAGCTTTCCTGTCCGGTTCTGAACTTGGTAATGGTGCTCCATTTAAGAGGGCAGTATTATAACGATCATTCAAACCTCTAATGATAACAAATTTATTGTCTTGGATACTTGCGCCACTTATCCGCTTTAAAACATCCGAAGTATTTTTGTCGGGTGTTCGTTTTATCGTTTCGGCAGAAATACCATCAGAAACGCTTACACTATTTTTTTGAAGTAGCAACAGCGACTTTACAGACTCTGTTTTGGCTTTTGTTTGCGTTATTACAATTTCATCGAGATCATTCTTCTTTTCAGCAAGCGAAACATTTAACGCCGTATCTTCATTTTCTTTGATAATAACTTCTGAAATCAATTTCGATTGATAGCTAATGTAGGTGAATTCTACTTCGTAAGTACCCGCCTTTAAATTTCGAACAATAAATTTTCCGTCAGGATCGGTAGAAGTCCTCAGGTTGAGGGTTTTTATAAAAATATTTACACCTATCAGTGTCTGTCCACTGGTATCATCAACTACAACACCGCTTAAAGAAGCGTTTTGCCCAAAAGCAATTTGCGTGATTACAATAAAAATAAAAGAACAAAGGATTTTCATGGTATTTGCTTTTTAAATGAGCAAAATAAATGAAAACGAAACGGACAGAAGTTAACTTAAAATTAACAATATGTAATTATTTTTTATCAGCAAATTCATACAGTTTCAAAAAACAAAAAGGCTTTAAAATCAAGCATTAGCAAACAACTTAAGGTTAAAAATATGTAAAAAATCGAAATAATTCAGGTTAACTTATCACCGATTATCGCCCTTAATGAAAATTAAAGGTTTTGAAATTGTTACCATTATAAAGTAGGTGTCAAATTAATTATTAAATAAAATATATTTGCCGAAAAGCAAACCTAAAATTCACATTTTTATGAAAAACAACTTACTTTTAATATGCCTTTTACTTTTTTTTAATACGTTTTTCGGGCAGGAACAAAACGATAGTATCACCACATCAACTTTTACAAAATGGCGGTTAGAGGGAGGATTCGGTTACAGCCATGGTGTAGGTCCATATAAAGATGGCTACTATTCGACACTTAATAATAGACCGTTTGGAAAATTGTCGCTAAATTCTTTTAGGTTGGGTGCGTCTTATTTTTTTTCTAGAAATTATGGCATAAAAAGCGATATAAGTTTTGATCGTTTTAAAAATCTGGATACAAAAAGTAAAACCTTTGAAACCGGTTTCTTCAGGGTATCAGTACAACTTTTGGTCAATCTTACCCGATTTTATAATGCTAAAGAAGAGCCAAAATTCAATATACTATTTCACGGCGGTGTCAATTTAGGAAGCCTTAAAACGATTAAAACCACCGAAAACGAAACCATTGGTTCGCCGGATCTTATTGGTGGTTTAGTATTAGGTGTTATGCCGACATACCGTATTTCTAAGAAGAGCGCGCTTTTTTTCGATTTCAGTTCTTTTCACAACTATCGCCAGAATCATACCTGGGACGGGCATGTTGCCGAAGAAAACGATAACCTATCCGGCAAAATGCTAAACGGAACAATCGGGATCACTTATTCTCTAGGAAAAAATTAGAAAAAAAATACTGACAAAATAAAAAGGTCAGAAATAGAATTAATATTTAACTTAGAGGTCTAAAAATGCAATAATATTTAGACCAAAGCACTAAGTCAAACTATACAATTTAATAATGTTCAAACACAACTATTTCCTTTTAATAATAATGTTCACGATTGCTTTAACCAGTTGTTCATCTAAAAAGGAAGTGCTTTATTTTAGTGACCTAGAGGTCAACAAGCAAGACAAAATTGTCTACGCAGAAGGAAAGATACAAGTCAATGATATTTTAAGCATCGTAGTATCTTCAAATGTGCCAGAATTGGCTGCGGAATATAACCTAAACCAAAGCCCTACAACCCCAAGTTTGGGTTATCTGGTAGGCTTAAATGGAATGATTACGATGCCGATCTTAGGAAAAATTCAGGTGAAAGACTTAACAATGATCGAAATTGAAAATCTGTTAACCAAAAAATTAATTGACGAAAACCACCTGACCAACCCAATTGTTACAGTGCGTTTATTGAACGCCAAGTTCACTATTTTAGGCGAGGTGAATAAACCCGGCACTTATAATTTTACCGAACAAAACATCAGTTTACTTCAAGCATTAGGTTATGCCGGAGATCTTACTATTTATGGAAAAAGAGAAAATGTGCTGATCATTCGAGAGGAAAATAATAATAAAGCGTATGTAACGCTTGATCTTACTTCAAAAAAATGGTTTGATTCTCCATACTATTATGTAAAACCGAATGATATTATTTATGTAAATCCAAACGATACAAAAGTAAAATCTGCAGGCTATATTGGTAATTTTGGTACACTGATGACTACAATTTCAGTGGCTCTTTCAACTATTATAGCGGTTTTAGTATTAGCAAAATAATCAATCTTAATGGAAAGTCAAGGATTCAAAATTAACATCAAAGACGAGTTATTCAAGTATTTAAGACATTGGTATTGGATTGTTTTATCTGTTTTTGTTGCCTTGTTTATTACTTATTTCTTTTTAAGATACACCAAAGACTTATACCAGACTGCGGCGAAAATCCAAATATTAGATAATTCTAACGCTGCATTTAAACTGCCTACTGAAGGTGTTTCGATTTTCGGCAGCGGAAAAGTAAATCTGGAGAACCAGATAGAGATCATGAAGTCTTCGAGAATAATTGGTGCGGTGGCAGACAGCCTGCACTTAACCACTACAATTTATAGTGTTGGAAAAATAAAGTCGAATGAACTATGGAAAAATGCTCCTTTTAAAGTAGTATGGGCGGTAGAAAAAGACTCCTTATCTGATAAATCAACATCTTTCGAGATCACCATTACTGAAAACGGTTATACAATCGCCGGGAATCCAAAAGAATTTCACTTCGGAGTAACCAATTTTGATGCTCCAATTCCTTTTAAACTGATCCTGAATAGCAATACACTTCCTTCAAAAATAAACGGAAAAAGTTACCTCATAACGCTAATTAAAGAGAAAAATCTTATCCAGTCGATAGCCAGAAATTTAGAAATTGATTATGTCGGCAATCAAAGTGAAATTTTAAAAATCTCACTAATTGGAGAGAACAGCGATAAGATCAATACAATTGTCAATACCTTAATTAATGTTTTTAATGAAGATGGAATAAAAGACAGGCAATTAGTATTCAAAAAAACCATCGAATTTGTCGATGAAAGGTTTGAGTATCTATTTAATGAACTGGATTCGATCGAACGCAACAAAGCCAATTACAAAAAAGAAAATGAACTTAGCTATATTGAATCTGATGCGGGATTATCAATGCAGACCTACCACGAATCCGAAACAAAGCTTGATAATGCAAAAGCACAAGTAGCACTTTCAAAGATCATGCTGCTAACGCTAAACAAAACCGTTGGATATGAATTATTACCATCAAATATCGGGATAGAAAACAATGAAATCAACGGGTTGGTCGCCAACTACAACGATCAGATTTTAAAACGCAATAAATTACTCAACGCAGGAGGAGGCGAAGCCAATCCGATGGTAAAAGAAGCTTCAAGTCAGGCATTACAAATAAAAAACAACATAAAAGCTTCTATAATAGGCTATCAAAAAACACTTGAATTTAACAAAGAAGAACTCAACAGGATCAGTTCGCTAGAAAAAGTGAAATATGGAAAAATGCCTTCGAATGAAAAATCGTTGCGGTCAATTGAAAGGCAGCAATCGATAAAAGAAAGCCTATACATTTTATTGTTGCAAAAACGGGAAGAAGCGGCCATCAACTTAGCGATTATAAATCCTTCCGTTAAAGTTGTTGATTATGCTATTTATACTGCCGAACCGATTGGACCACAGCAAAAAGGAATCTATCTTACAGCGTTGCTATTAGGCTTGTTATTGCCATTTGGAATCATTTATGTTTACAATATTTTAGACACAAAAATACATACCAAAGAAGACCTTAAAGCCGGAATTCCCGATATTACATTAATCGCAGAAATTCCATATATCGAATCCGAAAATAAAACAATAGAGTTTATTGACCGCTCAGTTTTATCAGAATCATTCCGGATTTTAAGAACCAATATCAAGTATATTGTTCCTGCAAGTGATGCCGCAAAAGTTCTTTTTGTTACTTCTACCATTAAAGGTGAGGGCAAAACGTTTGTTTCAATAAATTTAGCGCTAACGCTTTCGGCATTAGATAAAAAAGTAATTCTGGTTGGAGCAGATTTAAGGAATCCACAACTGCACAAAACACTTAATGTAGATCGTTTTAATACAAAGGGTGTAAGTAATTTTTTATTCGACCCTGCTACTCAAATTGATGATATAAAAACAAAAAATCTGGGAGGCGGGAATTTAAAATTTGATGTTATTTTTTCAGGTATTATTCCACCTAATCCGGCTGAACTGCTATCTAATGGCCGCTTTGATTTACTGATAGCCGCTTTGAAAAAAGAATATGATTATGTTATTGTCGATACAGCGCCTACTTTACTCATAACGGATACAACGTTGATTACCCATCTGTCAGACTCCATACTTTATGTGATCAGAGCGAATTATACGGAAAAGAAACTGCTGAAATTCATTTCAAATTTAAAAGATTTCAATGCTATCAAAAATATTGGTATTATTCTAAACGATGTAGGACAGAACAAAGGCTACAGATATGGTTATTCTTATAATTATGGCTACGGATATGGCTATGAAAATGATGATGCTAATACTGCGCCTAAATTAACTTCTAAAGTAAAGCACTGGTTGAATCGATTTACCTCCAAGAAAAGCTAAATCCCATTTGTATATTAAAAAAACAATCTCCTCGTTCCTAGCCATTTTATATTTACAAATGGAAAACATTTAGGGAAATTGTAAGAAGTATTTTGTCTTAGAAGTATCTTTCGTATTGAAATATTTAGCCAATTTTCAAAATCGCAGGTTCTTCAATATAGGCATAATTGTACTTAATAATTCTTCCGGGATTACCGATTAAAGTTGCGCCATCAGGCACATCATTAAGCACTATTGTGCCGGCGCCAATCGTACACCATTTACCTATTTTTACTCCTGGAATTACAGTTGCCCCAGAACCGATGTGTGTTCCTTTCCCAACATGAATATTTCCCGATAAAATAGCGCCTGGAGAAATATGAACATAATCTTCTATAACGCAATCATGTTCTACCACTGCAGCAGAATTAATAATAACATGGTTTCCAATCTGAGCATCGGTATTAATGACAGCATTGACCAATATAACCGTGCCCTCGCCTATTTTTGCCGAAGTTGAAACGAAGGCACTTTTGTGAATGCTTGTGAAAAAATTATAATTGTATAACCTTTTGCTGATTTCTTTTCGTGAGTAATTATTACCTACCGCAATTATAATAGCATCATTAGTACTGGGATTAATGATATCAGTAGTGTTGAAGATAGGTGTCAGTCCACAATACGATTTTTGCGGGTTATCGTCGAAAAAAGCTGCTACTTTATGATTGTTGCTTTCCACCAACTCACGAACTACTTTTCCGTGACCACTTGCTCCAAAAATATATAGTTTTTTCGTATTCATAATGTAGTTTTTTTGTTGGTCGTTTGCACTTTAAAATCATTCTGTAAACGCTAGGCTCTCGAATAGATCAGTTTGAATTTCTTATCCGCTTTTTTAATCATTACTTCTTTTTCATGTGACTGGTATTCCTGCAGTATTGCGTTCCACATAATATGTTGCTCATATCTGGAGGTTATCATAGGTCTTGCATTAACTTTTAATGCATTGTAATATGCTTTATCATTAACCATTTCCAAAATTGCCAACTCTATTTCTAATACATTTTTCACAGGAATTATGATGCCATTCTTCCCATTTGTTACTATTTCATTACAACCATTGATATCGGTAACAATAACCGGTAAACCCATTGCGCCTGCTTGTAAAACAACATTCGGAAAGCCTTCTCGATAGGTTGGTAAAATTAAGGCGTTACTAATCGCCAAGTAGGGACGGATGTCACTTTGAAAGCCAACGGCAATTATATTTTCGTTTTCTTTTATTTCCTTTTGAGTTACTTTGCTTAATGGATCTACGCTTTCCTGCATTCCTACAAAAAGGAGTTTCAATTTTTTATTAGTAGTAGTGACATTGCGGAAAGCAAGTGCAAGTTCATTGATGCCTTTATCGCCAACCATGCGCCCTACAAAAACTATCACGAAATCATCGTCTGCGATTTCCAATTTGGATTTCAGCGATTTCTGTACTTCCTGAGAGACACTGTCAGGCGAAAAATGGGCGGTATTGATACCATTTGTACTTCCGTTCGCCATAAATTTTAATTTTTCAGGCGTTGCCAAATCACTATCCAGGATAAAGTCATAAAGTCCTTTAGAATTTGGGAAAATCTTATTTGCGCAGTAATAAGTAAGTTTTTCGACAAGCTGTAAAACTTTCCGTTTCAACCCACTTGTTTCCATCAATGGCATACCACCAACGGTATGCAGCCTTATAGGAACACCGGCACATTTCGCGGCAATCATCGCAAGCAAACCCGCTTTTGGCGTGTGAGAATGTACAATATGAGGTTTTTCATTTTTAAAAAAATAAAACAATTTAACCAATGCAATTAAATCTTTTGCCGGGGTTATTTTTCTGGTCATTTCGATGTGGCGAAACTTAACCTTTTCTGTCTTGGCACACCTGGCTAAGTAATCATGATCTGATGACACAGCTGTGACGTCATAAAAAGAGTTCATAAATCCTAACTGGCCTTTTAACAAAGTATCAATCGATAAGGGCACAGTTGTAATTCGAACTAATTTTTTTATTTCTGTCATAATTTAGATTGTAATTTTGCTGATTCAAGAGTAAACAGAAGTATGATTTTAGTTGTTTTTACAACAAAAACATTATTGTGTTAGTCAAAAATAATTTAAAATTTCAGGTTACAATTGGCTAAAAAAAAACTTTACAATAATTTGATATTGGCTACTGATAAAGTCGTTATATGTTAAATTTCTATCAATAAAATATAGATTTTTCTGACAAGTGACCTTTTCAAATATTCCATTTTTTTCTGACCTTTAGGTTCCTTACGACTAAAAAAGATATTAGTACTAATGCAAGCGCATCGATAACGATAATTACAATTTGATTTGTTTCCATGGGGCCTTTTATTGTGTTAAGTAGATAATTGGATCAACTTATTAATGTTAGGCAAACTTACAGATTGAATAAGAAGTGAAGTTTTCTATTAGTTTAAGAAATTGTAATTATTAAAAGCTTTTATTTTAAAGCCAATTTCGGAACTGAGGCTTTATCCGAACTAACGAAGTGATCGGCTCCTATTTTTTTCTTGGTCCGTTTTGTAGTCTCCTGAAAGTACTGTACCGCAAAAAGTATAATTGTTATAGATAAAGCACATTCAACAAATAAAAAAACCGTCTCAACAATAATGCCGAGGCGGTTTATTTAGATTTAAAAAAAATGCAGCTTAGTTTTTAATAAGCTTTATAGTGTTTACTGCTGTTTCAGTTGATACTTTCGCAAAATATACGCCTGTGCTCAATTGAGAACCGTCAACATTAGTATTTTGATTATCAGAAGTCACGGTCATAACGATTTTTCCGGTAACATCAGCAATCTGAATAGTTTTGATATTTCCGGTTGAAGCGCTAAAATTCCAGATGTTCTCTGTCGGATTTGGATATACTTTAAAGCTTGGCGCAGCAAGGGTATTTACGCCTAAGATGTCTGTAAAACTATAATCGCCTGTAGCAATATTAAGTGCGACACTATAAGTACTTGCAGGATTCACAAAAATATCGTTACCGCTTTGAGCTCCTACGCCTGTTGGGAATCCAGGATTTGTAGTACCACCCCACTGACGTGCCCAAGCATTTTCTGCACGAAATTTAGAATTAGCGGAACTCAGAACAATACTGCTGATGGAATAATTCACACCGTCTGTAGTAGTCATTTGCTGTGCATCGACCTCGCCCTGAGCACCTGTAGGCCATCCTGTAGGAGTTGCATCGCCAACATAAGCAATAGTTGGAAAATAGAAATTGTAAGCCAATGTATTTCTATTAAAAGTAACATTGTAAGAGCCAGCAATAGCGACATCAATGGCACCGCCTTGTTCGTCAACAATTCCGGTTCCTGTTGGCCAGTTGTCTCCACCCCAATTGGTTGTTGCTGTCCATGAGTGGTCCTGACGGAACTTTAACTGACCCGGAGTCAATGGAACTCCTACAATCGAATAAGTGATTCCGTCTAAAGTAGTCATGTCGGTATCAGCATCCCAACCTCCCGGTGTAGCTTCACCAATCAATGCCATTACGGGATATACACCGGTTTGAACAATAAAACTATATTCTCCTGTGTTACTGTTAAAAGTAACGTCATATACGCCTTGAACCGAAGTAATTCCGGGTCCATCGACAGTTGTGGTTCCAGAAGGCCATGGACCTCCACCCCAGTTGTACGGCAACGCCCACGCATTATTTCCGCGAAATTTGATAGAACCGGTTGTAACCCCAAGGTTATCATATGTCCAGTGAACACCATCAGTTGTACTCATCTGTTTGGCATCAACTTCACCAGGAGTATTGGCTGGCCAACCGCCCGCACCGTCACCGACAATTGCCACTGAATTAAGCTGTGCATTTGCCACAAACATTGTCGTTAGACAAATCATTAATAAGGTAATTTTTTTCATAATGTTTAAAATTTAAATTGGTTGATGGTTAATAATTATTGTTTATTTTTTTTCGATATCGATATCGTAATGCATACGGAATAAAAAATTCCGGCTATTTTAAAGAAGATACTTCTTTTATGCTAATAGCAAATCCACCGCCTGGCGCAACATACTGTTTCAAAACAGTTTTAGAAGTCACAACTTCTTTACGGATAACATAACGTTGTGGGTTTTCATTCCAACTTGCATCTTTTGCATCGGCATAAATTGTCGCTTCATATTTTTTGCCTTTCGGCAGATAACTGCAAGATACATTTGCCGTTCTTGCATTTTCGTCTGTAATACTGCCCACAAACCATTCATTCTTTCCTTTGGCTTTTCGGGCAATGGTGATGTAGTCGCCCGGTTCCGCTTCTAGAACATAAGTATGGTCCCAATCAACAGCAACGTCTTTTATAAATTGAAAAGCATCCACAAAACGATCGTAATTTTCCGGCAAATCTGCCGCCATCTGCAACGGGCTGTACATCGTTACATAATAAGCCAATTGCTTGGTAAGTGTTGTATTGACACGTTGCTTCCCTCCTGTTTTATAATAACTCAAATCGGTTTGGAAAATTCCGGGCGTAAAATCCATCGGACCGCCCATCAATCTTGTAAATGGCAAAATCGTTGTGTGCTCAGGATTAAGTCCGCCCATTGCTTCAAATTCTGTTCCGCGCGCCGATTCTTGTGCAATCCAGTTGGGATAAGTACGGTTCAATCCTGTTGGACGTACTGCTTCATGACTATTGACCATAATCTGATAATCCGCTGCACGTTCCGCCACATGAATATAATGGTTAACCATCCATTGTCCGTCATGGTGCTCGCCACGCGGAATTATCGAACCCACATAACCGCTTTTCACCGCATTATAACCATTGTCTTTCATAAATTGGAAAGCACGATCCAATCGGCGTTCGTAATTCGTTGCAACACCCGAAGTTTCATGGTGCATGATGATTTTTACGCCTTTTGATGCTGCATATTCATGCAACATCTTGACATCAAAATCAGGATATGCCGTGACAAAATCAAAGACTTCTTCTTTCCAATTGCCGATCCAGTCTTCCCAGCCTACGTTCCAACCTTCGACCAAAACGGCATCAAAACCATTTTTCGCCGCAAAATCGATGTAAGATTTTACATGTTCATTTGTAGCGCCATGTTTGCCATTCGGCGTAAGCTTACTGAAATCTTGACCTAACTTGACATTTGTTTCCGTTCCATACGCCCAAGTGCTTTTTCCGGCAACAAAATATTCCCACCAAACACCGATGTATTTCATTGGTTTTATCCAAGAAATATCTTTGTATTTTGTAGGTTCATTTAAATTTAAAATCATTTTTGACGCAAGAATAGCTGTCGCCTTATCACTTACTACGATGGTTCGCCACGGACTTTGCGCATCGGTTTGCATGTAGCCTTTATTTCCTACAGCGTCTGGTGTCAGGTGCGAAATCATCTTGAGGTTTGCTGCATCAACATCCAATGACATCGCAGGATAATTGATCAATGCGGCTTCATGAATATTGATGTAAAGTCCGCTGTCCGCTTTCATCATCGATGGTGTTTGCACCGATGGATTCGGAATTGGCTGTTGTGCACTGATATTAACGGTTGCTTTCTTCATCAATCCAGGAATTTCAGAGATTTTTGAAGTGGTATATGGATATTCATTCGTATCATAATCGCCCGGAATCCAAAAAATCTTGTGGTCGCCCGCCAATTGAAATTCGGTATGCTCTTCCTTAATGATAAAATAATTCAGGTTTTTCTGTTTCGGAAATTCATAGCGAAAACCCAATCCGTCATTGAACAAACGAAATCTTATCCGGATGTAACGATTGCCATTTTTCGGCTGTGCCAAAGTAACAGCCAGTTCATTGTAATTGTTACGAATGGTCTTCTCCTCGCCCATCACTGGATCCCAATTGATATCGACTGTTGATTGTGTGGTCTCCGAAATCACAAAACCATCCAGTAACGAAGCGGCATCTTTGATTTCGATTCCGAGTGTACTGGGTTTGATGACGGGTTTTCCTTTGTAAAGTAATTCATACGAAGGAACCCCGTTGGCTTTCAGTTCAAAATGAAGCGAGAGGTTTTTATCGGGCGAAACAATTGTCTGCGCAGGAACCAATAATGGTAATGCTATGGCTACTATGGCCATTACTTTTTTACTAATTCGAAACTTTGAAAGCATACCTTTTGAGGACAAAATCATAAATTATATTGTTAGTTTTTCAATACTAAATACTGATAGGGCATTAAAATTATTTCGTTTGTTGCAGGCATTGCTACATCCGTGAAGGCATCTTTCCAAGCAGTTGTTGTTAGCGATGCGGGCATGATATAATTGGCGGTCGTGTTGGTCATATTCGAAATTACCATGACTTTTTCTGTTGCCGTTTCCATTGTAAAAGCGCTTACGTTAGCAGCACTGAAACCTTTATAAGTTCCGGTTTTTATGGCGTTACTACTTTTTCTAAAAGCGATTATTTTTTTATATTCTGCCAAAACAGTAGCGTCTGCCATATTCCAATCGATTGGTGTGCGCGTGAAAACACCTAATCTGCTGGCATAACCGATTTCTTGTGCGTTATAAATCATCGGTACTGATTGCATATAAGCTGCAACCACAAAAGCTGCTACAGAACCTTTCGTTCCATGAAAAAGCTCAATTGGCGTACCATCCGAAAGGTTCACATCGTGATTGGAGGTATATCTTACAATTTTATAAGCGTTGTTATAATTGTTTGCATATTCGCTTGCATTGGCATCTTGTAAGGTCGTTGCTGGCTTGTTTTCGCTATATACTTTTTTTAACGCATCGAAGTAACCGAAACCGAAAGTATAATCAAATCCTTCATAAAAATGATGCACACGACTGCCTTCCGCCAACATTAGCAAACTTTGGTCCTTTTTGATTGCTCTCACTGTCGCAATCGCATCGGTCCAGAAACTCTGTGGCACTGCATCGGCATAGTCACATCTGAATCCGTCAATATTGGCGTTGTAAACCCAATAAGACATCGCATCTATCATAGCGGCACGCATGTCATTATTATCAAAATTTAATTGCGCCACATCGTTATAATTCGTTCCAGGTGGAATAATTATTGCGCCACTTTCAGGATCATGCTGGTACCAATCCGGATGCTCAGTAATCCACGCATTGTCCCATGCAGTGTGGTTGGCAACCCAATCTAAAACTACTGCCATTCCCATGTTATGGGCTTCGGTGACAAGACTGCGTAAATCTTCTAAAGTTCCGAAATCGGGATTTACGGCTTTGTAATCTTTTACAGCATAAGGTGAGCCTAATCCACCAGCAGAATTAAGTGTTCCAACAGGATAAATAGGCATTAGATAAATGACATTTGCACCCAAATCTTTAATATCGTTGAGTTTTGCTTTTACGCCATTTAATGTACCTTGCTGACTGAAAGCACGGATATTGACTTGGTAAATAATGGCATCTTCACTTTTTGGCATTGCAGTAAACGATTCGCCGTATTGCTCGTAATTACTTGGATTTGACGTGGCATTGTTATCGGAAGCACTACACGAAATCAATATTGATAACGTGAGTGAAAGGAAAATAATTTTACTGTATAATTTCATATTTATAGATTTTGACCTTTTAAGGTATTAATAGATTTTCGATAGTAGCACCCCCCACTAATGGATGCGGACGAATGCCTGAAATAACTAAATGCAACTATCTTTATTTTTAATTCATTACAACAGTATAATGTGCTGTAGCCGGATCGGGATCTAAAGCGAAAGTCACAGTATAATTTCCTGCTACACTTATAGAATAAGCACCTTGGTTGTCAAAATAAACAACCGGATCGTTGTTGGAATTCTGTCCATAATTAACAGTCCAAGAATCGTTTAACCTGTATTTTAAAGCGCCTGGCACTAACGGACCGACGAATTTCCATACTTTATTTACATAGTCATAAGTCATATCGGTATCCGAATTCCAGCCACCTGCCGTTGAAGTTCCGATAATTCCCCAAGAATAAGGCACTGCTGTAAAACTTAGCGTATTAAGGTTGACAGTAATTTGGTAGGAACCATAAGCTGGAACCGTCAAATCAGTATCGCCGTGTTCTGCAAAGTTCCCGCTGGTATTCAAACCATAAAACTCTTCCCAGTTGGTATCTGTCGTAAATTTAAATCCGAGTCCTTGTCCAACCGGAAAAGTCACATATCCTTGAAAAACGCCGTTATCAATCGCCGTAAGCGTAGCTGCTGTCGCCGGATTCCACCCTTGGTAACTTCCCGGCATATAAATCTGGGTCAATGTTATCACTTGCGTGAAAGGTGTTACGGTGAGTACAATCGCACTAGAATAAGCCTTGCGATCCAGGTTTGATTCAATACGTACCACAATTTCGCCGGGTACATCAATTGGAAGCCCAAGGTCTTTAGCAATTTCATTTAATTCAGCACCTAAAAAAGATTTACTAAGTACATCTTCTCCTGCTTCAAATCTTTTTGCATGCGACCAGGCTGTGTCTCCGATAGTATCTGATGCAATGTCAAATTGCAATGCATAAGTTACGGGAGCATCTACCGGATAATTGGCTTCGGGCCACGAAATGGTGGTGACTGCGTCGTAATTATTGTCTGGTGACAATACGATATTGCTTGGTGATGCAATGACATCTGATGCAAATTTGACTTCCTGTAAAGTCGTAACTTCTGCACCGTCGTCACAAGAGGTGCCCAGAAAAACCAAAACACCTAATACTATTAATTTACTAATATATTTTTTCATAGTTGATAATTTTAATAACCCGGATTTTGAACAAGTGTTCTATTGGCATCCAAAGCTGATGTTGGGAGTGGGAATAATTTTCTGTATTCTGGAGAGGCGCCCCTGAAAAGGTTAGGCAAGAGGAACTTATCAAATCTGATCATGTCCTGTCTTCTGTGTCCTTCCCAATTTAATTCGAATCCGCGCTCGTTGTAAATATCATCTAGTGTCGGATTTCCTGCCAATACCGGAAGACTCGCGCGTTCCCTTATGGCATCGATAAATGGTTTTGCGGCACCTGAATTTCCAAGTCTTACGTTACATTCTGCTTTCATCAGCAAAATATCAGCATACCTATAAATTGGAAAATCATTCGAAGCACCGCCACCATCTGAAGTACCGGCAGGATAAAATTTCATGCCACGAACTCCAGCCTGAGGTGGTGCTCCCGGATTGTCCAATGAGGAAACGTCTTGCGTATAGTTAAATCCGCCTGGTTGTTCTCCGAAAAGAAATTGTTTCCTTCTGATGTCATTTTCGCTATATTTTTGGAAGAAATCTTTTGGAACAATTGTACCATTCCAACCGCTATAACCGAACAAAGCCTGTGCATGTGGGCCATACAAAGTCCTTACAGAATAAATACTTCTCGATACAACATTTACAGTTGCATACATTGATAAGATGGTTTCATCATCTGGAAGTACATCTCCAAAAAGTTCAAAATATTTGTTGCCATTTGGGCTAGTAGCATTTGACGCACCCGAGTGAAGTGAGAATCCACCTTCACTAACTTTATCACAAGCTGCAAGACATTCCGCCCATTTTGGTGTGCCGGTATAAACGCCTGCATTCAGATAAACTTTTGCCAATAATGCATAACCTGCCCATTTATTAAATCTTCCATAGTATGATCCGCCTTTTGAAACAGAAAGTAAATCAACATTTGCAGTTAATTCACTAACTATAAAATCATACACTTCGGTGCGGGTTGCCTGCGGGATTTTGTCAACTGAGATGTTATTTTCAGTAAAAAACGGGACATTTCCATAATCGTCAATCAATAAATAGTAGAAAAATGCCCTTAAGACTTTCGCTTCGGCAATTTTTGCGGGATCAGCGTTGGCATTTTCCAACAATGAAACTGCTAAATTAGCGTTGAAAACCGATTTATAAAGCCAGTTCCAAGTATTGTTGACCATTAAATCTGTTGGCAGCCATTCGTGTTTGTAAACGCGCACGAAATCAATCTGCCAATCGCCAGTATTTCGGTGCGGAATCACCTGTTCATCTGCGCTCATACAATTCAGGTCATACCAGCCGTTATCGGCTCCTGCATAACCAACGCCATTCCAATTTCCTGCTACTTGGGCATAAATTGCTGCAAGTGCTACATTCTCACCTTCAGGCGTACCGTAGAATTCATCTGCGGTGTATTGATCATAAACTTTCTCATTGATGTCGGTGCATCCGCCGAGAACTAACAGGAAGGTAAGACTTCCTATCATCAGTTTCTTTTTGTTAAACATACTTTTCATTTTCAATTTTTTTATTTAAATTTTACATTTATTCCAAATGATATGCTGCGAGTGCGCGGATAAACACCATTGTCTCCACCAAATCCCTGTTCTCCGCTGAGGTTAAGCTCTGGATCAAGTCCAGAATAGTTTGTCAACAGCAAAAGATTATTTCCGGTTAGTGACACGCGCAAAGACTCTATATATTTTATTGTTTTGAATTCGAAATTATAACCCATGGTAATATTCTCCAATCGGATGAAAGAACCGTCTTCTAACCATAAATCAGAGCCGTATTGCGATGTTGATATGCCAAGTGGCACGGCACTCGCCAAAATATTTGATCTACCGATATTCTCTTCATAACTCAAACTCGCCTTCAGGCTGTTGTAAATCTTATTTCCGCCAGAACCACGCCACAACATTGAAGCATCGAAATTTTTATAACGCAAAGTCGGGTTGAATGCAAAAGTGTATGTCGGTAACGCTGAACCACGAATAAAACGATCTGCACTATGGGCTCCCGCATCGACATGTCCATCGCCATCTACATCTTGCACAGTTTCAGCATTAGCATCGTTTTTTCCGGTATGATGTAAAATATTAAAAGTACCGATTGGTTGGCCTTCAATAAGGAAATTTTCCGGGCCCCAGCCTATGTAATCAGTATCTTGATATACACCATTGATGATACCACTTAATGTTAACACTTTGCTCTTCATGAAAGATACATTTCCGGCGAATGTGAGTGTGGTGTTTTCAGTTTTGATAAGATCATAGGCGATTGAACCCTCGATTCCCTTATTTTCTATTTTACCAACATTCGCTGTGTATAATGAGTAAGGATTTGGCGGCACAGGCACCACATAGTTAAACAACAGGTGGTCGGTAGTGGAATAGTAAACATCCAAAGACCCGCGCAACCTGTTTTTTACCATGGCAAAATCGATACCCGCGTTGGTTTGTTTTTTTACTTCCCATTGCAAATCAGGATTGTCATTTTGGGAGATGGCGTAATTTGTAATTTGTTCTCCTCCGAAATAAGTAACACCATTCTGGCCCACCAATGATATGGATTGCTGTGGCCTCAGGTTTTGCTGGTTTCCGGTAACCCCAAATCCGACACGCAATTTCAAGTGGTCGAATATTTTTTGTTTCGCCATAAAAGGTTCTTGGTCAATCTGCCACGCAATCGAAGCAGAAGGGAAATAACCCCATTTGTGGTTAGCGCCAAATACCGACGAACCGTCTTTTCTTAAACTTGTAGTGATCAAATATTTGTCGTTGAAAGCATAATTGATACGTCCTAAAAACGATATTAGTGTGCGGTCATTTTTATAAGAACTGATGTCGCCTGGCACTGCATTCGTAATATTTCCATTCTGTAAAGCATTATAAGTGGTAAAATCATTGATAAACCCGCGAGTTTGCGCATAGTTGCCTTGATACGTCTGTCTTTGCCATTCGTACAATCCCAAAACATTAAATGCATGTTTGCCAAATGCTTTTTTATACGTTAGGCTTATATCCATAAGTTGCTCATTTTGCTTGTCATTTCTAATGTTAGCAAAACCATTTTGGTCAATGGCATTTGCACTAGTAGATTCCACCGGAAGGAAAAACCCAATAATGTTGTTGGTTTTTCTCCAGCTTCCAAACCAGCCTGCCGTTAAACCGTCAAACAAGTCAAGATCGGCTTTTAAACTTCCAAAAAGATTGTCGTATTGGCCTTCATCGACTACGGTTTGTGTTACGGCGTATGGATTTAGGTATTGGAATACGTTTGGATCGGTAAAATAGGTACCATCGGTATTGTAAACCGGATCAGTTGGACGCATCAAATAGGCATTTGTAATAAGGTTGGATGTAAAGGAAGCACGACCAATACTTTGTACCATTTGCGTAGTAGTGTTGGTGCTGCTCAGTAAGTTGAAAGTCAGTTTCAACTTATCATCCATAGCAGATTGTGTTGCTTGGATCCTGCCGATATATTTTTTGTTGTCGGAATTCAACACAACACCATCTTGTAAAATGGCAGTTAAAGAAGCGCGGTAATTAAATTTATCCGTTCCGCCACCAAACGAAAGCGTATAGTTTTGCGTAGCACCTCCTTTTGTCAAGAGGTTGTACCAATCTGTATTTGCACCGTGATTTGCTGAAGCTGGAACGCCTATTTTTTGAGCTTCTGCCCACCATTCATCAGCATTTAGCATATCGAGTTTTTTCGGAATATAATCGAACGAAGTAAATGACGAAAATTCTACCGATGATTTCCCTGCCTTATTTCTTTTTGTTGTGACCATAATAACACCAGGTGCGCCTCTTGATCCATAAATTGCGGTAGCAGACGCATCTTTTAATACGTCAATCGTTGCAATTTCTGATGATGGAATCTGGCCCAGCAAATCCATATTTCCCTGAATTCCATCTATCACTACCAACGGGTCATTTCCGCCAATCAAAGAAGTCATACCGCGAATCCTGACGCTTGGCGTCGATCCTGGCTCACTACCGGTTTGCGTGATATTGACACCTGCTAATTTTCCCGAAATTAATTGCAATGGATTCACAAGTGCGCCTTGGTTCATATCTTTCGCAGCGATCGAACCAACAGCACCTGTAACATCTTTTCTTGTTGAAGAGCCGTATCCGATTACCACTATTTCCTGTAAATCACTTGGATCTGACAATAATTGTATGGTTTGATTGTCTTCGGCTGGTATTCTTTTTGGCAAATAGCCAACATAAGTTATTATAAGAACTGCGTCATTTCCCTGAACGCTGATTTCAAAATTACCATCAAGATCAGTAATTACGGTCTTTTTAGTAGCCTCTTCTACGACAGTGGCACCGGGCAGAGGCAATCCTTTCTCGTCGGTTACCTTACCTCTTATATTTCTTTGCATCACAATAGCGGGCATAACTTTTGTGATTTCAGGCGATCTTTTTAGAATAATTTGGGTTTCACTGACTTTATAATTAGTTGTAGTTGATTTGAATAATCTTTCAAGTACGCTGCCAATGCTTTCGTCTTTAGCGTGAATGGTTACAAGCCTTGCAATATCAACATCATCCATTTTATAAATAAAACGGAAGTCGGTGGTTTGCTCGATCGCCTCGATTACTTCTTCGACGGTAGCATTTTTTAATTCCAAGCTTACTTTCGTCTGGGCGTAAGTATTGGCACGAATATTAAATAGGGCGAGCAATAAGAGTAGTACAGTTAGTTTCAATTTTAGATCAATTTTAAACAATGGGTACATTGGCCCACTATTTTTTGGCTTTTTTTTCATAAATTTGTTAATTGAATGTATTAAATCAGTTAGTTAGGTTCAATCATTTAATTCGTCGGGAATTGTTCGCAGCAGTTTCCGACTTTTTTTTGCATTGGTTTCAATGTGTCATTTTTGGTTGTTTTAGGGTTATTTAATTATGATTTCTTTGTCTTTTACAGTGTAATTGAAAGCGTGGATTTCACTAAAATAACCCAGCACTTTCTCAATAGGCTGGTCGCCGAAACTGGCGTTGAATTTCTCATCAGATAGCTTCATATCATTATTAGTAATCACAACATCATAGTGTCTTTCGAGTTTTTTGGTGATATTTTTGAAAGTCATGTTCTTGAAAGTCAGCCTTCCTTGAATCCATGAAGTATAAAAATCTGTGATGACCGGTTTTGTATCAATACTGTTGGTGTTTTTGTCAAAACTGCCTTTGAAACCAGGTTTCAAAACGGTATTTTTCGAAGGATCGAATGAAGTATTAACACTATATAATCCGACAGAACCTTCTACCAAAACAACATCGGTTTGTTCATCTTCCGGATAATTGGTCACGTTGAAATGTGTGCCAAGCACGCGAATATTCAGCTTGTCTGCATTTACAATAAACGGATGGGTTTTGTCTTTCGTCACATCAAAATAAGCTTCACCATCAAGAAAAACTTGTCTGTTTTTGTTAGCAATGAATTTTACAGGATACTTGAGTGTGGTTCCAGAATTTAGGTGAACAACAGTTCCGTCCGACAATTGCAATTGAAAACGCTTTCCATAAGGGATTTTGATGGTATTGTAAGACAATTTTTCTAATCCGGTTTTTGCATCATAGACAATTTTGCTGCCGTTTTGATTGCCGATGATATTGCCACCGGCATCTTTTACAACAGAAGTGCCATCAGCGGAAATGATTTGGATGTCACCATTTTCAAGCTGTAGCGTAATTTCATTTCCGGTCAAAATTGGCTGCTGTTTTTGGTTAAAAAAAACATGTTGGTAGGTCCATCCAACTGACAATAAAATGAGTAAAACTGCGGCAACCGAAATATATTTTTTATAATGTTTTTTGCGTATTGGAAGTACAATTTCCTGAGGAGCTAAAGTATTTTCTAGGATATTGGAGAAAATCGCATCTGCTTTTGATTGTTCCATTTGCGGCATTTCACCGAGTAATTCTTTTATATCTTCTACAGTTGGAAACGCCGAAGTAAGGCTTTTATTCCTGAAATATGCTATTACTTCAATAGTTTCTTCAGGGGTGCATTGGTCCAGAACGAACTTTTGCAGCACTGTTTTTATGTTTGAATTTTCAGTCATAGGATTGTTATTTGTGGCTGTACATATAATACAGTTGAAATGAATCTGACTACTACTCAAACGTTATAGTTTTCATAATTTTAACACAATTAAAACAGATATATCTAATTATAACACTGTAGTTCAAATGGTTAACTTCTTGCAAAATTCTAAAAAAAAATCATCCCGAAGGATGATTATAATGATAAATACGCAAAGGATTATGTATATTCATCGTGTACATTTAGATAAAGCCGCAGCGATTCGAGTGCTTTACTCATCTGACTTTTGACTGTATTAATGGATATGCCCAACTCCAAACTAATTTCTTCATATGTTTTTCCTTGCTTACGCGACATTTTGAAAATCTGTTTTCGTTTTGGTGGCAATTGTTTTATGGCGTATTTTTTAATTTTCTTACAATCTGATTCGCGAATACTATAATCGCCTTCTTCATGTGACTTTTCAGCGCTGTAAAAAATAGCCTCTTTCAGTACAACATCATTGGCAGCTTTATTGAGAATATTGAACGCTTGATTTCGGGCGATAGTGAATAAAAATGATTTAAAAGACTTTTCCGTATCAAGGTTTTCACGGTACAACCAGACTTTTAAGAATACATCTTGAACATTTTCTTCAGCTAGTTCTTTCGACTTAAGCAAACTGACGCTATAACCGTAAATATCTTGGTAATAAATATCGAAAAGCCTGCGAAAAGCCTTCTCGTTGTGATTTTTTAGTTCACTGACAAGTAAAGATTCATTATAGTCGGAAGCAGTTGACATTGTTTATCTTTAATTTTTGCGTAATTAAATTGCGATAATCTTAGTTTGGAAGTGAAATAATTGCAAGTAAGCAAATATATAAAATAATGAATCAGAATTACAAAAAACAAAAAATTCCATCCTGGAAATTTTCCGAATGGAATTTTGTAAGCCATTAACATTACTTTAATCTGAAGACAGGGAGGGAATCACTTCCCTTTTCGCCTATCTCTTTCTGTTTTGATTAACGTTAGTTCACGATTCGTTTGTCCGGCAACGGACGTATTTTCTTCGGCCCTTCTGATCAGGTATGGCATCACATCGCGAACTGGTCCAAATGGTAGATATTTAGCAACATTGTAGCCATTTTCTGCTAGATTATAGCTAATATTGTCGCTCATACCGTACAATTGCCCAAACCAAATGCGGTCATCATTTTTGGAAATATTGTTCTTTTGCATTAATTCCATCAATTTGTACGAACTCTCCTCGTTGTGTGTTCCGGCAAATACCGACATATTGTCAAGATTTTCAATCATATAATGGATTGATGCGTCATAATTTTCATCCGTGGCCTCTTTTGTCGCACAAATCGGCGATTTATAGCCATTTTCTGCTGCACGATTGATTTCTTTTTCCATGTAAGCGCCTCTAACCAGTTTCATTCCGATATAAAAACCTTCCACTTTCGCTTGTTCGTGTAGTTTTTTTAGATAATCCAATCTATCCCAACGGTACATCTGTAGTGTATTGAATACGATAGCTTTTTCTTTGTTGTATTTGCGCATCATATCAGCAACGAGATCATCGGCGGCATCTTGCATCCAACTTTCCTCGCCGTCAATCAATAATGCTACATTTTTCTGATGGGCCGTTTTACAAACTTTGTCAAAACGCAACACCACCCTATTCCATTCTGCTTGTTCTTCTGTTGTAAACGGGATTTTTTTACCAAGTCTTTCGTACAATTCAAAACGCCCAAAACCAGTTGGCTTAAATACCGCAAACGGAATGGACTTTTTTTCCTCAGCAAAATCGATGGTTTTTAGTGTCATTTCTAATGCAGCATCAAATTGTGCCTCTTCTTCTTTACCTTCTACCGAATAATCAAGCACTGAAGATACACCTTTGGTAAACATTTTGTCGACCACCGGAAGGCAGTCTGCTTCATTTATACCACCGCAAAAATGGTCAAAAACCGTCGCACGGATTAATCCTTCCACTGGCAAATGTGCTTTGATGGCGAAATTTGTAACTGCTGTGCCAATACGTACTAAAGGTTCATTGGCGATGAGTTTGAATAAAAAATAAGCGCGATCAAGTTCGGTATCAGTTTTGAGTGAAAATGCAACTTGTGTATTATTGAATATCTTTTCCATGTGTTTTTTGTAGATTACACAAAGATAAACAGAGTTTGGTAATTTTCAGTTAAGAATTATTACAGATAAACGATTTCTATTCGACTTATCTAAGCCAATCTTTTATACTATTTTGTAAGGCTTCGCGTTTTGAAATTACATCCGTTTTATCTTTGAAAATAATCATACGCCTACCGTCTTTATAGTCACCTTAGACAATCTATAATCCAACAACCATAAACGCAAAAAGTTCCTCAAAAACGAAACTTTTTTATTTACTTTCGAATAAAATTACACACCAGAAATCGCTCACCCCAAAAAACATCAAAAATTGCCGCAGGCCCCGCCAAGTGACAAACTGCGTTCATAACATAACCTACTGCGTCGATAAATTAACCTACTGCTTTGATAGAATTGCTTACTGCACTTCTAAGATTAAACACTGTTGCTATAAAATTGATTACTGCGCCAATAGAATAACCTACTGCTCTTATAAATCAACCAACTGCACCGATAAAACAACTTACTGCATTCTTACCATAAGGAACTGCCCTGATGATTCATCTTACTGTGTGATATCTTATCAGCTGCAATCCAAAAACTCAGCCACTAAGGCACTCAGCGGCTCTGGCACTCCCAAAAACAAAAAATCCCCATCATTACTGATGAGGATTTTCAAAAGACCCGAGGGCA
>JAQSDU010000014.1:737622-1052034 GCA_029946065.1 Flavobacterium sp. | reverse complement strand
TGCCCTCGGGTCTTTTGAAAATCCTCATCAGTAATGATGGGGATTTTTTGTTTTTATTATTGTAAGAAAATAATGGTAAAGAAAGGCAGTTTGTGGCCACAGCATGGCCTTGTCTTTCTTGTTTATACCTGAAGCACACTACTGGAATTTCTCCTTTTAATTTACTTCGCCAGGTAGGCAACCGCCTTGGGTCAATTTAATCAATAATGATGGGGATTTTTTGTTTTAATAATGTTAACCCGATAGGGTTGAATTCTACATTTTTAAGTACCAATGAAGGTTTAATCCGAATTTTTCTAATAAGTGATAATTAAGCAAATATGTTAGTCTAAAAGAAAGAATTCACTATTCCTTAAACCTTTGAATTGTGATCTATATGCTTTTATTTTTGTATTAAATAATTTCGTTGAAACTTTTGTATGGGCTAATTCTAAACCTATGGATTTGAAAAAAGCAAGTATTTAAATTGGCTAAATTCTATATTTCTAGCACCCCTAAATTTACTTTTAAAAACGTTTATTTTGGCAGTGAAAAATTCTGCTCATTATTAGTGTTCTTGTTGTCAAAATAATTCAATTTTGATTTATAATCAAATAGTAATTAGCGTTAAAACCCTTAAAACCAAGTTTATTATTTATTATTTCATACGGTTTTGTATGTTTGGGGTATGTGTATGTGGCATATAATTTGTATTTTACACAATTCTTAACCATCCGAAACTGCTCTTGAAACTGGAATTTTAAAAAGTTTTAAAGCTTTCGAGAACCCTACATAGTCACAGATGGTGCTTGAGCATAGAAATGGTTTTACTATGAAATACTTAACTTTTATACGGCTACTAATCATCATCTGCATTTCGGCCCAAAGCCAGAAGAATGCCAATTGTAAAATCCAACAATGGACAAACCGAATGCTCTAACAAGTTTCAATGCGGACAAACCGCTGTCATCATCTGCAACGATAGTGTTACTGAAGATTATCAACAGAAGACAAAAAGGAAAGATTAATTTTCAGTAGGTAGAAAATTGTTTTTTAAACCTTATGGTTATATATTTAGACTGTATTTTTCAAACAATGAAGGTGTAATAAAACTTGAACTTGCCAAAGATAAAAGTGTCTCTATTTTTTTAACGGCACTTCAAAATTCAAGCCAGTGGCAATTATGATAATTTAAATCTCCATTAATCAATGATATTTAAAAAAGAGCATTTTTAATGAACAAGTACAGCATCATTTTTTTATTAATCCTAACGACTTCATATTCGGGATGGACGCAACAAGAAAAGCTTATAGGGACGTGGATCAAAACCAAAATTGAAGCACTCGATGGGCAATATTCCGATGCCGGATTAATGCAGGATGCAACATTTCTTAAATATACTTTCCTGAATGATGGCACAATATATATCAGCACATCTCCGGATGCTTATGGAGATGAAGATAGATACTTTCTGGAGGCCAATGGTGTTATTGTCTTTCATTATTTTTCTATGCAAATAGAATCGTTAACCGAAAATGACATGGTACTTATTCAATTGGATAATTTCAAAATTCCGGACAATGCGACCAAAGTTCATTTTGTAAGGGAAGAAGAATATCTAAGGCGGCAACAATTTTACCCAAATGAATATGCCGTTAGGGATAATGACACAATTTATAAAAGCGGCGAGAAAGCGTATGTTACTTTTAAAGATAAGTCGACTAACTTTTGGGGCTTTTTAAGGGACAATTTGGAAGAAGTTGTGCCGCCAAAGAAAGCGGAATTCGCATTGGCAACTTTTGTAGTGAATGCAGACGCCACTGTGGACAACGTAGAAATCTGGCACCACGTTAGCCAAAAATATGATGATAAAATTAAAACATTAATCAAGCAAACTAGTAATGGCTGGATAACGCATCCCATCAATGGAAAAGGGGTAAAAGTATGGAAGCCGTTTTACATAAAGTTGAATGTCCTAAAGAAAGTAAGAATAACAGAATCTCTAACACTTACAACGATTGATGAAACTAAAAAATTTCCACAAGATTATTTCTCACAATATGTTCAGGCAATTTTCTTAATTGACGAAGGTTTATGGAGTGATGCCATCTCGGTACTGCTAAATTGCATCGGGCTTACAAAAAACCCACTGAATGTTTACTACCAACTCAGTATTTGTTATGGGCACGTGAACAATCCGGAACTGGAGCAGTTTTATAGTGACCAATTGAAGAAAACACCGCTCGCCTATCTTATTTCACAAAAGTAAACAAAACCCGAACTGTGGTCTTTTTCTGCACCGGTAACACTCGCTAGCACGTTGATTTCATGGCGGAGTTTTAATACGCCGAGCAGCGCAAATATAAGCGCTTCCTTAAATTCCAAAATCTTTTTTTCGGGAATGAAAATTGTCATTTCGGGCAAGTAAAGGCGAATTTTTTCAATCAGAAAATCATTGTAGGCACCGCCACCTGTTATTAAGATGCTGCCGTTCTTTTTTGGTAAAGCTGCTTCTGTTTGCATGGCGATATGCTCCACGAAAGTGTACATCTTGTCTTCAATGGCAATATGATGATTTTCCATCAACGGCAGTATGATCTCTTTAACAAACTCAAACCCTAATGATTTTGGGTAGTTTTGCGTATAATAGTCAATAGCGTTTAAAGCTTTCAACAAATCCAAATTGACTTTTCCCGATGCAGCAATCTGACCTTTGTCGTCGAAATTGAGTTGCATTCCGTTGGCATAAAAATTCAAAACAGTATTTACCGGCGAAATATCAAAGGCGATGCGCCGTCCGTGTTCCTCGAAAGACACATTGGAAAAACCACCGAGATTCAGGCAATAATCATAATTAGAAAACAAAATCCTATCGCCAATCGGAACCAATGGTGCGCCTTGACCTCCCATCGCAACATCCTGAACACGAAAATTACAAACAACATTTTGATTGACCAATGTTGCAATTTCTGGAAGATTTCCTATCTGGAGCGTAATCCCGTTTTGTGGTTGGTGCAAAATAGTATGACCATGGGAACAAACAGCATCGAGGCTTTGCAATTGGTGCTTTTCAATAAAAGTATTGATGCTTTTTCCAAGTAACGCGGTATAATCAATATCAAGCTTTTCGAGGTCTTTTTTGGAAAATCCAACAGCCGATTTTAATGTTTGAATCCAGCTTTCCGTATAAGCAATTGTTTCACTTTCAAGGATTTGAAATTCCCACTTTTCATTTTTTTTTGTAAAAATAATATGCGCCAAATCGATGCCGTCCAAGGAAGTTCCCGACATCACTCCGATAACGTTGTAGTTTTCTTTATTCATCCATTCAAAATTACGGTTTCTGATTGAAAATCTGATAATAAATATTTACATTTGGACACAAATAAACAACAAACGCCAAACATTATTTATAAATATTATGGATTTTAAACTTACCGAAGAGCATTTAATGATTCAGCAGGCAGCTAGGGATTTTGCACAAAATGAACTGCTTCCGGGAGTGATTGAAAGAGATGAAAAGCAGATTTTCCCGACCGAACAAATTAGAAAAATGGGCGAATTGGGTTTTATGGGCATGATGGTTGACCCCAAGTATGGCGGTAGCGGACTCGATACAATTTCGTATGTGTTGGCGATGGAAGAAATTTCAAAAGTTGATGCTTCGGCTTCGGTAGTGATGTCGGTAAACAATTCCTTAGTATGCTGGGGCCTACAGGCTTTCGGTTCCGAAGAACAAAAAATGGAATGGTTGCCAAAACTAGCTTCCGGGCAAATTCACGGTGCTTTCTGCCTTTCTGAACCTGAAGCTGGAAGTGACGCAACTTCGCAACGAACTACAGCGATTGATAAAGGTGATTATTATCTAGTAAACGGCACCAAAAACTGGATTACCAATGGCAATACCGCCGATTTTTATATCGTGATCGCACAAACAGATGTGGAGAAAAAAAGCAAAGGCATCAACGCACTAATAATGACCAAAGACATGCCTGGCTTTGAAATCGGACCGAAAGAACAAAAAATGGGCATTCGCGGATCTGATACGCATTCGCTGATGTTTTCGGATGTGAAAGTACCAAAAGCAAACAGAATCGGGGAAGATGGTTTCGGATTCAAATTCGCCATGAAAACGCTTGCAGGCGGAAGGATCGGAATTGCATCCCAAGCTTTAGGAATCGCATCCGGTGCCTATGAACTGGCATTAAAATATTCTAAAGAACGTAAAGCCTTTGGGAAAGCAATTTCAAACCATCAAGCTATTGCGTTTAAACTGGCTGATATGGCGGTGAATATTGAATGTTCACGTCACCTTTGCTTGAAAGCAGCTTGGGACAAAGACATGCACCAAAATTATGATTTAAGCGGCGCAATGGCCAAACTTTTTGCATCGCAAACTGCTATGGATACAGCGGTAGAAGCAGTGCAAATTCATGGAGGAAACGGCTATGTAAAAGAATACCATGTAGAACGAATGATGCGCGATGCCAAAATCACCCAAATTTATGAAGGTACTTCTGAAATCCAAAAAATCGTAATTTCAAGAGCAATTTTAACGGAATAAATCACCCTCCAATTCCAAATAAAAATTTCAATTTTAAACCCTTTCAACGATGGAAGGGTTTTTATTTTTCTTACTTTTACAATATGTACGACGAGCTAAAATACTGGTATTTGCGTGATCACAAGTTGTTCCGAGCGTTGAGTTTTGGTCAAATCAAACAATTGTGTATCATCACGGGCTTTAAAAAAGCAGCAAAAGGCGAAATTATTTATTTTTCTGATACAGAAGTGCCGCGGATTTTTTTGCTGAAACGAGGCGCTATTAAAATCGTTTCTGTTGATGAAAATGGTGAAGAAACCATTAAAGACATTATCCAAAAAGGCGATTTGTTCGGTGAACTTTCACTGGAAGCCGATAAAGAAGTGAATGAATTCGCAAAAGTACTGTCCAATGAAGTATCAATATGCAGTTTTCTAATGTCGGATTTTGAAGATTTATTATTGAAGAATCCAGGACTCGCGATCAGTTATACCAAATTCGTCGGATTGAAGATGAAACGCGTCAGGAACAGTTATTCGAATCTCGTTTCCAAAGATGCAAAAACGCGACTACACCAATTCCTAAAAGATTGGGCGGAAAGAGAAGGTGTTGTTAAAGATGGAGTTGTGACGATTGAAAATTACCTTACTCAAGCTGATATCGCACAAATCATCTGTACTTCGCGGCAAACGGCAACTTTACTTTTGAATGAAATGGAAAACAGCGG
Organism: Flavobacterium sp.; assembly: GCA_029946065.1. Lineage (GTDB taxonomy): Bacteria > Bacteroidota > Bacteroidia > Flavobacteriales > Flavobacteriaceae > Flavobacterium. The sequence goes on along the minus strand of JAQSDU010000014.1, from coordinate 1,046,784 downwards.
ACAGTTAATTTACAATCGAAAAGAAATCATTATTACGGATATTTCCAAATTATAGCAGCTATCAATCGGTAAAAATCATAGAATTTGCAAACTAAAAAACTTTGCGGTTCGGCGTGTGATCTCAGTGATACGCTGTGTAACAAAAATAAAGCTCATTAATTTCATCGCCTTTGCAAGATAGCCGACAAAACCCTTTTTAACACTACTGTACCTTTGTCAAAATTAAAAACATTAATTATGAAAACAAAGACAAACAATTTGGAAAAAAGCAAACCTATTGGTGTGAAAAAACGTAATTTATTTTTAGCCATCGTTGCATTTATAGCCGTAACCGCATTTGCACAGGAAGGGAAAAGAACTGCCAATTTTAATTTAGAAAAAAAAGTGGCCATTCAGGGATATGACCCGGTGGCATATTTCAAACAAGGAAAAGCAGTGAAAGGCAAAAAAGAAATCGCATCGGCTTATGAAGGCGCCGTTTACTATTTTGCTTCTCAAGCCGACAAAGATACTTTTGCGAAAAACCCTGCTGGTTATGAGCCGCAATATGGAGGATGGTGCGCTTATGCGATGGGTGCAACAGGAGAAAAAGTGGAAATAGATCCGGAGACATTTAAGATTATCGACGGTAAATTGTTTTTGTTTTATAATGCCTATTTCAATAATACACTGAAATCTTGGAATAAAGACGAGGCGAGCCTAAAGAAAAAAGCAGATTTATCATGGAAAAAAATAAACGGATAATTATGAAAAATTCAATTTTTGCATGGACATTAAGAATTATCGCCGCCGTTATTCTTTTTCAGACTTTATTTTTTAAATTTACCGGAGCCGAAGAAAGTGTCTATATTTTTTCAAAACTGGGCATTGAACCGTATGGACGGATTGGCTCAGGTATTGCTGAATTAATTGCGGCAATTTTGATTTTAATTCCGAGAACAACACTTTTAGGTGCTTTGTTAAGCTGCGGCGTTATGATTGGTGCGATTTTTTCGCATATATTTGTAATCGGCACAATAGTAAAAAATGATGGTGGTTTGCTTTTTTCTTTGGCTTTAATAACATTTATTTGCAGTACGATTTTAGTGTTTCAAAATAAAGAGAAAATCCCAGATTTGATAAAATTTAAGATATAAATATGCTCATACCTTCTATAAATAATAGCTTGAACGAATTGGTTGATCTTTTGGACCAGCTTTCCGACAGCGAATATTCCAAGCCATGTGTCGCACTGAGCAACGCCACCATTGGAGAACACACGCGTCACATCATCGAAATGTTTCAATGTTTGGAGAATAACTATGTTTCAGGATTGGTTAATTATGACAAGCGCAAACGCAACATCTTGATACAGACGAATACAGATTTTGCCAAAAAATCCATCCATGCCATCCAAGACAATTTAGAGAAGGAAAATAAGTTTATCGATTTACAACAAATCATCGACGGTGAAGAAATTCGAATAGAGAGCAATTATTTCAGAGAATTATTATATAATCTCGAACACTGCATCCACCATCAAGCCCTTATTAAGGTAGCCATTCTGCAATGTGAAAATGTGACCATCGATAGCAACTTCGGCGTTGCACGTTCAACAATAGAATATAAGAACCAATGTGCACAGTAAGTTTTGTAAAGGCAAACGATAAGATCATCATCACTTCCAATAGGGATGAGCAGGTGTTAAGGGAGCCTGCGATTGAACCTCAAAGTTATACTGTCAACGATAAAAAACTCATCTTTCCTAAGGATCCAAAAGCCGGTGGTACTTGGTATGCTATCGACGAAACCGGAAATGTACTAGTTTTACTCAACGGTGCGTCAGAGAAACATGAAGTGAAATTGCCCTACCGAAAAAGCCGCGGTCTGATTGTATTGGATATCATAAGTGGCGATTCTCCGTTAAAAATGTGGCAGGATATTGATTTAGACAACATAGAGCCGTTCACTTTGGTGCTTTTTGAAATGCGTAAATTATACCAATTGCGCTGGAACGGTATCCAAAAGGAAATGGTACAGTTAGATCCTGAGCAAAATCATATTTGGTCTTCATCGACGCTTTATCCAAAGGAAGTAAGAGATGCAAGACAGGAATGGTTTTATAATTTCCTTGACACAAAACCTGAAATTTCCGCTGTTGAAATGTATAATTTTCATCGTTATACCGAAGAAGGCAATGCTCAAAACGGACTCGTCATCAACCGCAATGATGCCATGAAAACCCTCAGCATTACCCAAACCGTAATTGAAAAAAAAAAGGTCTTGATGTCGCACTATGACCTGATTCGCGAACACGAATTTGCGAATTCATTTTCATTATAAACCACCGCTTTTGAAACTCTTCTTCCACAAATTGACCCATTGGGAATACTGGCCTTTTTTGATTGTTTATATCCCTATTTACTTTTTGTGGGCTTATTATGCGCTGCGAGCACGGACGATTTTTTTCTTTAACGCCAGTAATCCAACAATTAAGAATGGCGGTTTTATAATGGAATCTAAGAAAGAAATATACGATTTGATTCCGCCACAATATTATCCCAAAACGGAACTGATTAAGGAAAATACCGCTTTCGCGGAAATACAAAATATCATTACAACTTCTGGCATTCAATATCCGATGATTGCCAAGCCGGACATAGGATTACGCGGCTCTGCCGTTAAAAAAATCGATTCGCACAATGACTTAAAAGCTTATGCTGAAAAAGCCAACTTTGATTATTTAGTGCAAGATTTAATTCCGTATCCAAATGAAATTGGGGTTTTTTATGTGCGTTATCCGCATGAGAAAGAAGGTCGCGTGACCGGAATTGTGGCGAAAGAATTTTTGATCATCATTGGCGATGGCGTTTCCGATATTGAGCATTTATTAAAGCAAGATCCGCGTTACGAAATGCAGTTAAAAGCTTTGCAGAGAGAATATGGCGCTAAACTGAACGAAATTCCTCAATTGGGAGAAAAAATCAATCTTGTGCCTTATGGCAATCATGCTCGCGGCGCAAAATTCATAGATGGTTGCGATTGGATCACACCAAAACTCAACGCAGTTATGAATGAAATTTGCCTTCAAATTGACGGATTTTATTTTGGAAGGATTGATTTGATGTACAATACACTCGAAGAATTGGAAGAAGGTAAAAACTTTTCGATCGTCGAGTTGAATGGCGCAGCGAGTGAGCCAACGCATATTTATGATCCGAAACATTCCATATTTTTCGCATGGAAAGAACTCATCCGACACATTCGTTATATGTATGAGATTAGCGTAGAAAACCACAAAAAAGGGGCGCCATATCTGAATTACAAAGACGGAATGGAGCAATACCGACTGCACAATCGCCAAAGCGCTAAAATTATAAATTTCTGATATGAAAGCACTAAAAAACATATTGGTGGGTTTTTTAGTGAGTTATATCGGTTCGATTCCATTGGGTTATCTCAATATTATAGGGTTTAATATTTATGCGAAATCTGGTATGGCAAGCCTTTCAGCTTTTTTGTTGGGCGTTGTAATCATTGAAGCTGTTGTCATTTTCAGCACACTCATTTTTGCGAATAAACTTGCAAACAACAAAAAAATCATTAAATATATTGAACTGTTTTCGGTTTTTTTCATGCTGCTATTGGCGTGGAGTTTTTATGCCGGTTCGCAATCGACTGCCTCAGAAACGAGTGTTTTTAGTAAATACACAGCCTATTTGCCTTTTTGGATCGGCATTATTGCGAGTTGCCTGAACTTTATTCAAATTCCGTTTTGGACAGGTTGGAATCTTTATCTGATTAACGCCAAACATATTTCGGTTGAAAACAATGGAAAATTTACGTATTTGGCAGGAACTTTAACTGGGACTTTTTTCGGAATGCTTTCGTTGGTGCTCTTTTTAAGCGCAGTGACAAATAATACAGATTATTTATCAAAATACCTGATGTCGGCAATTATTCCGTTGTTTTTTGTAGGAATGGCGATTTATCAGGCATATAAATTTTGGAAGAAATATTATTGATTTTGGGACGTTTGTGTGAAGGTTGTCATTTAAGGTTATAAACTTGGCAAGTTAATGTTGGTTGAAGTACTTTCGTCTTTCTTTCCGTTGTTACATTTTCTATACAACTTGTGTTATTTCTTACTATTTCATTTCTATTTCTAAATCCGTTTTCCTAATCCACAATGAATTTTTAATTGGATTATGATTTTCAACTTTAAATTTATCTAAATTTTTATCAAATAAAACTAAAACTCTTCCATCGTGATTTTCTAAATCATCTATTACTTTTCCTGTTTCACCAATCAATTTCCAGTAATTTTCACTTTCGGACACTTTATATTTAGGAAGTAAGGTTCCTTTAAACGATTTAAGTTTTATGTTGATGTTGTTTTCTGTCTGCATCTTTAAGTATTTCTGCCAACTGTTTTATATTGCCTAATTTACCAACATATCCTTTATCGCCTTCATTTCCCTAAAAGAAATCAAAGCCCAAAGAAAACAAAAATCAGCGCTTCATCGCAAAATGACCTCTATAAACTGTTCCGTCAACCCTGATAACCTTGAACCAATAATCTGTGGATGGCATCTGATGGCCATTGTAGGTACCGTCCCAACCGGAACTTTCTGCGCCAAATCCGGTCAATAATTTGCCGTATCGATCAAAAATATAAATCTGCATACCAGGTTCGTAAAACGCAAATTTGATTTGCCATTTGTCGTTATAGCCATCGCCGTTTGGCGTAAAGAATTTTGGATAGTTCAGTAATACAACTTCCTGCTGTATGATACCGCAGCCGTGCAAGTCTTTTATAAAAACGGTATAGACACCAGCGAGCAAATTTTCAAAAACATTAGATTCCTGATAATTGATGCCGTCAAGCGAGTAGTTGTAATGCCCGCTGCCGTTTACTAAAACTTCAAAACTATTGCGGTTGTCTGTCCAATCCTGGGTTTCAATCCCAATAAATGTTGCAATGCTCGAGCCGGTTACGGTCACGCTTTTCGAATTGGAACAAAAAGATGCTCCGTATTGGTTTTTCACATCAACGCTGTAAACGCCTGGCGTATCTACATCAATATAGGGTGCCGTTGCACCGGTTGACCATTCATAAACATCAAAACCAGGATCTGCGAAAATGCGGGTTTTGCCACCTTCGCATACATAAATATTGTCTTGAGTAGTGTCTAAATTAGGCGTTTGACCAACGAATAAACGGAACGAAGTTGTAGCGTGACAGACGTGCAAAGTGGCATGTTCAACCCTCACATAAATTGTTTGGGGATTAACAGTGTTGGTAAAAGGTGTTGTTAAAGCACCAACATTATCATCGGCGTCGTCTTGAGAAAGGTGGTAGGAGATTACATAATTTTCGGGCGGTTGATTGGCTAGAATGCTTGCGTTTAAAGTAGTCAGGTCAAAACTGGCAGTTGTTTCTCCAGCCGTTCCGCAGAAAAGCAATTCTGATGGTGTTGGGGCATTGGCAGCTACAAGAGGCAGCAAAGTTCCAACATTTACATTTACCAAAGCGATCCTTCCGCAACTGTCTTCTGCCTTGAGCGTATAGAGGCCGCTGCTCAGGTTGTTAAAGATATTACTATTACCATTGTCAAATGCCACAGGCTGCGTAATGCTAAACTGATAAGGAGGAACGCCAAGCACTTCCAAAAACACACTGGTCGGCCCACCACCACCGATACAATCAAGGGAGAATATGCTAAGGATGTCAAGGCTTCCGGTATAGGTGAATTCTTCGTATTTCTGAATACAATTGGTACTGCCGCCGTCAAAAGTTTGATAAATTTTGATGATGCGATAAGTCCCGACATCGGTTAAATTAAAAATGGTCGTCTGGTTGGTAAGTGCAATAGAATTGGTCGCGTCAGGTATAGTTCCGTCTGGATAGTCGGTGCCTGTTTCCGGATGTTCCCAAGTATTAGTGTTTGGATTGAACTTCTGGAACCAGTAACTGTCGCCAATAATGTTACTGTTATCATGCAATAAAAGGTCAAAGGAGCCACAATTGCGGTTGATGTTGAAATTGTTGACACCAGGATTATATCCAGTGATGTTCTGGTTGATGAAATTCGTTAAATTGCAGTTATCGGTTCCTACAAATTTATAACTTCCTGCAGGTAAATCAGACATGTAGAAAACACCTTGCGGTGTTATGAACGCACTGGCATCATAAGGCAGCGGTTGCTGGAATTCCGGAGGTGCCACTGTAATGATAACGGTATTAAGTGAGCTGTTATTTAAAGATCGTATCATCACAGAGCCTGTACTGGCGATACAACCGGGTTTTGGAACCGCATTAAGTCCTTTGTCTGTAAATGGTACTAACGTCGCCTCTGCCGGTGGTGCATTATAAACAGCACCACATTCGTCTACCAGTTCGATAAAATAATGACCCACCGGAAGCCCTGTAATTGTTGCTTTACCCGTATCTGGGTTGATTGCTGTTGAAGGAACAGCATAAGGCAATGGCTGCGGGAAAGTGGTTGGTGCGGCAATGATCGTGGCGGCAACAATCTTGCGGTTTTCAGGAAGGCTTAAAATTACTCCGCCTAACGGATTGATACAAGTTGGAACTATTAGCTGAACAATCGGTAGCAAAGGTACATTGATTACTTCATAATCTGCTGACGATGTTCTGCCGCAACTGTCGGTAATTTCTACGGTATACATTCCCAAAGGCACCGTATGGTCATCGTCGCCGAACTGGGTACCTGGATCTGTAAATGGTCCCGGGTAAGCCGGATTTAGCGTTGCTGGGCTAAAACCAGATGGAAAGGCAGTGAAATTCATTGTGTACGGCGGTGAAAAATTACTGACACCAACCGTAAGATATTCATTTCCACATTCATTCGGATTTCCCGAAAGCGTTACTGCCGGATTTGGATCAATATCTCCCGTTGCTGTAAAAGGAGGATTATTGCAACTGTCGGTTATCGAAATGTCGTAGCTGTAGGTTTGGTTTCCAAAAAGCGGTAGTGTCAAAGATAAATCTAATGCATCGAGAGGACCTGTATTATAATTTTGTACGATCACTTGGTCGCCAGCAGGGAAATGAATCGTATAGGTCACCGTAATCGGATAAATAATATTACTGCCTGGCGATGGTGTAACTGAATTAAATACATCAATCTGAGTACACGAAGTGGCTACCGGAGGAAACGTGGTAGCGCCTATTGTAAGATTGTTCGAAGGCAATTGGAGCGTAAAAGTATGCACCTCTGCGTTCCCACAATGGTCAATAACCCTAACAGTATAGGCACCAGATTGTAGTTCTGTAAACAGGTTTGAAATTTGCAACGGCCTGGTTTCGACACCTTGCGTAATCTCATAAAAAAACGGAGCCGAACCTGATAATATCGCAACCTGCAAATTACCTGTAGTATCACAATTTGTCGTTATTGAAGAAGACACTTCGAAATCGAGATTTTGTACTTCGCTCACAATTGTAAAATCCATCTGTTGGGTGTTGGATTCGTTGCCTAAAGTTTGCGTGGCTATAATCCTATAATTTCCAGCAACGAGTCCGCTAATGGAATTTTGTGAAAACTGACTCAGTGGTGTAGTGGTATTCGGAAGTAAATAAAGGCTAAAAAGCATTGTAGCGCCAACAGTAGTATTAGCCGTTTGTAACGTTATTTTTCCATTGCCTTGGCAGGTTTCATCAGTGGCTGCTCCAGACAATGTAAAATCTGACAGTTGACAGTAAGCCGTAAACGTCGCAAATAAGCAAACTAATAATGACAATCTGAATTTCATAAGTAGGTGCTGAAAATCTGATTAATTGAAAGATAGGATTTAAATTTGATATTTTGGCTGTTCAAAGGGGGCATTTTTTATCAGTTCAAGGAATCAAATCATTGTATTAACAACCTCAAATATACGATTTTAATCGATTTGCGTAGCATAAGCGCCATGTTTAACAAAACAGTTTAAAACGAGTTTTCCCTACTTATTTTTTTCTTCTATCCAACGCGACATATATTTGGTGCTATTTAAATGGTGATGCATCAACATAGCCCCAATAAAATTATTCTGCCGGTGGATTTTAAGATTTTTTTGTATGGCATCAAGGTGCTGAACAAAACGGATTCCAAAGCGACTTTTTAGATACCGCGTGTTAAAAATCAACACGCCGTTTTGCTGGGATTTATGCCAAACCAATGCGTCTTGATACAAATTCACGGCAGCACCTGCAAAGGCAATTGCCTCATCACAAATGAAACCATTCCATTCACCATCAATACTCATGGCTTCTGCTCCAATTGCAGTGGTAACAGCAGGTGTTCCGCATTGCATGGCTTCTACTAGTTTTCCTTTAATACCTGCTCCGAATCGCAATGGTGCCAAAACAATACGGGCTTTTTTTACTACTTCTGTTGCCTCTTTAGCGCGTCCCATAATATGAAATCCTGTTGAGGGATGGTGTAATTGTAGAACTTTTTGAGACGGATAAGCCCCGTAAATACGCAATTGCGCATCGGGAAGTTGCTTTTTTATCAATGGCCAAATCGTTTCTTTAAGATATTGAACAGCATTCCAATTGGGTTCGTGGAGAAAATTACCAATGAAGATAAAGTCGTTTCTTTCTTCAAATAATGGCCAATTCTTTATGGTGTTTTCGTCAATCTGTTCCAGAAGAAAAGGCAGATAATACAATAACGAAATGTCAACCTTGAATGTTTTTTGAAGCAAATCTATTTCAAATTCCGAAATCATCAATGAAATATCGCAGCGAAAGATACTTGCGATTTCCCTTTTGGCAACATCGGAAAACAAATCGACTTCAGTAAACGGTCTATTTTCTTTAAACGCCAATTGTCGTGCTTGTCGCAAACAATGCAAATCTTCGGTATCGAGCATTCGCAATGCATCCGGGCAATTTTCTGCTATGCGCCAACCGAATTGTTCCTCGATCATAAAACGGTCAAAAAGTACAAGTTGCGGGTCGTATTTTTTTACAAAATCATCAAAACTACTGTCATTCAAAATTATTTTTTGCCGTTTAATACCAATAGCCTCTAGGTCGAACATAAAATCACTATCCATTGCCGCACTCGCAAAAGTGATATCCCAATTTTGTTCCTGGAATAAATGAATCAATTGCAGCATCCTGCCGCCCGCCGCTGAAGATTGCGGTTCGGGCCAGACAAATCCGATAATTAGGACTTTAAAAGGCATTTGTTTTTTGTGCAAAATAAGCAAATTATAAATTCCAAAAAGGCATTATCCCAAAAACAAATAAATACCAATCTTTAAATTCCAATGCAAACGTTTTCAAAATTGGTCATTGGTCATTATTTGGAATTTATTTTTTGAGATTTGAAATTTCCAAAAGAATGATTTTTGTGAAAAAATATCAAATTCGCACCATCCTATTTTTTATATTTGCTGCACTTAAACATATCGCAACAAAATGAAAGATTTATTAAAGAAATTTGAAAATAAACAACCTGAAATCATATTCAACTGGAAAGATGCCGAAACCGATGCCGAAGGTTGGACAGTCATCAACTCCCTACGTGGCGGAGCTGCTGGTGGCGGAACTAGGATGAGAAGAGGTTTAGATATGAATGAAGTGCTTTCCTTGGCAAAAACAATGGAAGTAAAATTTACGGTTTCCGGACCCGCTATTGGTGGTGCGAAGTCGGGCATCAATTTTGACCCGACCGATCCTCGAAAAGAAGGCGTTTTGCAACGTTGGTACAAAGCCGTTTCACCGTTATTGAAAAGTTATTACGGCACCGGAGGCGATTTAAATGTCGATGAAATCCACGAAGTAATTCCAATGACCGAAGAATGCGGCGTATGGCATCCACAAGAAGGTGTATTTAACGGACATTTCAAACCTACCGAAGCAGACAAGATCAATCGCATTGGGCAATTGCGTCAAGGCGTTGTGAAAGTGATTGAAAATCCGGCGTTTTCACCAGATGTAGTGCGAAAATATACCATTGCCGATATGATTACTGGTTATGGCGTGGCACAAGCCGTTCGTCATTTTTATGATATTTATGGTGGTTCTGTAAAAGGAAAAAAAGCCATTGTTCAAGGATTTGGAAATGTAGGTTCTGCCGCAGCATTCTATCTTGCCGATATGGGAGCAAAAGTAGTCGGAATCATCGACCGTGACGGTGGATTGATCAACAAAGACGGTTTTTCTTTCGAGGAAATTCGTGATTTATTCCTGAATAAAAATGGCAATAAACTGGTGGCGGATAACATGATTCCATTCGAAAAAATAAACGAAGAAATTTGGACAATTGGTGCCGAAATCTTCACGCCATGCGCTGCTTCTCGCCTTGTGACACAATCGCAAGTCGAAAGTATGATTGCGTCCGGACTAGAAGTGATTTCCTGTGGTGCGAATGTGCCTTTTGCCGATAAAGAAATTTTCTTCGGCCCGATTATGGAAAATATCGACCATAAGGTAAGTCTGATTCCAGATTTTATCTCAAACTGTGGAATGGCAAGGGTTTTCGCTTATTTTATGGAGAAGAAAGTCCAAATGACCGATGAGGCAATTTTCAATGACACCTCAGAAATCATTAAAAATGCCATTGCAAAAGCACATGCTTTGAATAGCGATAAGACTAATATCAGCGCAACAGCTTTTGAAATTGCGTTAAAGCAGTTGGTATAATTATCACAGGTTCGACTTCCAAAGGAGCTGAATCTTTTTTATGTTTAGGAGCAAGAACGATTGTCATCCAAAATGACTTTTTGTCCCGCTGTCCACAGTAGTTTTATGGCTGTCCCGAAGTGTCGGGATAAGCCATAAAAGCTACTTGCTCCCATCGGGGCTATTCTTCACGTTGTCTTTTTTAGAAGTACTTTTCCAAATCCAATGGATAAATTGACTTAATGATTTCCAAAAAAACGACCAAAACAATTTATTTTCCTTATTTTCGTTTCATAAATAACAATTCATTCGATTGTAATGGTGCAATTCACACAAATAGAGCATAAAAAAGAGTCGTTGATTATTACGTCTGCGATTTTTGTGATGTTATTTATTTTGCTTTATTTTCTCTCGGGAAGTATCAGCCAAATCAATGATCTTGAAGGCGGCGGTGGCGGTGGTGATATTGCCGTTAATTTCGGCGATAGCGATGTGGGTTCCGGCGATAATTTCCAATCAAGGGAATCGGCACCAGCAGCCGCGCAAGTTAAAACACCTGAAAAAGCCGAAGAAGAGGAAATCATCACCAACCAATCGGACAATGATGTGCCTGCGGTAGTAACAACAAAACCAAAAACCGAACCTAAGAAGGAAGTCGTAAAACCTATAATTGTGCCTCCTAAACCAAAAGCATCACAAGCGACCAATGACGCTTTGGCGAGTGTATTGAACAGCAGCAACTCCAAAGGTGGCGATGGCGATGATAAAACTGGGGGCAATAAAGGAAAAGCCAACGGCGACACAAACGCAACCGGATATAGTGGTGGCGGCGGAACGGGAACCGGAAGTGGCGGCGGTAATGGTAGCGGACAAGGCATAGGCACCGGAAGCGGTTACGGCGCAGGAAATGGCGGCGGTAACGGTAATGGTAGTGGCAACTGGAAATTGGCCGGGCGTAAACTCGCCAGCAGTAGCAAGCAAGTGCAAAAATGCAACGAGTATGGTGTTGTTGTGGTTCAGATAACGGTCAACAGAAGCGGCAATGTCATTGGAACAAAATATATTAAAGGTACAACCAACACAGATCCTTGTCTTTTAGAGCCGGCTTACGCAACAGCGAGAACCTATAAATGGGAACCAAAACCAGATGCAGCCGAGACCCAAATCGGGACAATTACGATCAACTTCAAATTGGGGGAATAATCCAAATGATGACGTATCAGCAAACCGTTGAATGGATGTTTAGCCAGCTTCCGGTTTATCAATTTCAGGGCGCTTCGGCATATAAAGCAGATCTTTCCAACGCTATTTTACTGGCTGATCATCTCGGCAATCCACAGCAAAATCTAAAATGTATTCATGTAGCGGGTACCAATGGGAAAGGCTCCACATCGCATTTATTGGCTTCAATTCTTCAGGAAGCAGGGTATAAGACAGGTTTGTATACATCACCACATTTAAAGGATTTTCGTGAACGGATTAAGATCAATGGCGCGGAAATCAGTGAAGATTTTGTGACGGAATTCATCGCAGCGAATATCATTTTTTTTGAAAAGAACGAGTTGAGTTTCTTTGAAATGACGGTTGGTTTGGCGTTTGATTATTTCAAAAAGGAAAATGTTGACATTGCCATTATTGAAGTTGGAATGGGAGGAAGGCTTGATGCTACAAATATTATTAAGCCACTTATTTCCGTTATCACCAATATCGGATTGGATCATACGCAGTTTTTAGGAACCACTTTGCCTGAAATCGCTTTTGAAAAAGCCGGAATTATAAAAGCCGGAATTCCAGTTGTGATTGGAGAATATACTTCGGAAACAAAGCCAGTTTTCCTAAAAAAATCAGAAGAATTAACGTCTCCGATTTACTTCGCTTCAGATTTGATTGCAACTACTTATCCATCGGCTTTGCTTGGTGATTATCAAATTCAGAATAAGAAAACGGTTTTACAAGCAATTCGTGTGCTGCAATCTCAAAATGAATTTAGCGTAAGTGAGGAAAAGATCAAATTAGGCTTTTTAAACGTCATCAAAAATACTGGATTGCAAGGGCGTTGGCAACAAATACAGAGTAATCCAAAAGTCATTTGCGATACGGCACACAACAGCCACGGACTCAAAATTGTCCTGAATCAAATAGCACAAGACGATTTTGACCAACTTCATATTGTTTTGGGCGTTGTCAATGACAAAGACCTGGATAGTATTTTGCCTTTGTTTCCAAAAGACGCTTTCTACTATTTTGCAAAACCTAATATTCCTAGGGGTTTAGATGCGACTGTATTGAAGCGAAAGGCAGCAGAATTTGGACTTGTGGGAGCAAGTTATGCTTCTGTTTCGGCAGCATATAGCGTGGCTTTAAAAGCAGCAAAAAAGGCAGATTTTATTTATGTTGGCGGCAGTACTTTTGTTGTGGCGGAGGTTTTGTAGTGATAAAATTTGTGTATCTCCAGCGATTTAAATTCCTAAGTCAAATCGTGTTGATAGGTTTTTTTGGAGACGTAGCGTCAAAGTTATTTTTATCTTAATTTTTACCGGTATTTTAAATTAGGTCAATTGAAGGTCCGGCTTTACTTTGCCTGCAAGAAAAGTTTTTGATCAGCGGAAGGCACGGCGCTGGAGGTTTTAGAATGCTGCGGCTATTGAAGAAGAGCGATAATTATATTTCCTCTTATAAGTCAGCAAAGACCACTGATAATTAAGTTATTGATTACTAATGTTTGATCATAGCACTTTTATCTGGTGCTTAATAGTCCTATATTTGCGCCATATGTTGTTAAATCAAATTTTATAAAATGAAAAAGTATATTTTGTTATTGATCATCATGGTAAACGGCCCTTCTTTTGCACAGGTTGCCTATGAGCAAATGACAGTTATTGATGATTCTTTTGGAATTGCCGCTCCGGATGAATCCGCTATTGCCGATTTAGATAATGATGGCTTTAAAGATATAATTGTGGCCGGCAATACAAAAATCGGTTGGTTTAAAAACCTTAACGGCTCAGGTAACTTTTCCCCTCGCAGTTCAATTTCTAATACCAATTCGAGCTATCGTAATGTTGTTGCAGGAGATCTTGATGGCGATGGTGATAACGACATTGCCTATTCGTTTTGGGGGGATAATGTTCAGGAATACTATTGGTGTAAAAACCTGGATGGATTAGGTAATTTTGGAACGCCAATACTTATTGTTTCAGGGGGGGGCTTTATGAGTAATAAAATGCAGATTGTTGATGTGGATGGCGATAGTGACATGGATCTGTTAATCGCTACCTATAACTATTTTTCGTTTTTTGAAAACACAAATGGTACAGGCTCTTTTACAGAACATCTTGTCGCGGGTTCTCACACGAGCTCGGCAACAAGCATTTTAAAATTTGTCGCCAAAAACGTAGATAGTGAACCAAGACCAGAAATTGTTTCGGTAATAAATGGCACGCTGAAGTGTTTCAAAATCAATGCAGACTTTACAACGACGGTGTTAGATGCTATTACTTCCAGCCCTTTTTCAGACACTTATGATATCGCAGATATTAATAATGACGGCTTTCAGGACATAGTGACTTCATACAGTAATGGAAATACTAAAAAACTGCAATGGTATAAAAACCTCACTGGCGCGGGTTCATTTGCCTCAGCGCAAAACCTGGTAACCATGCCGTCAATTTACTCTACAAATGCCAATGGGAATGATGAAAAAAGAGCTATTGAAATTGTAGATTTTAACAATGACAACTTGCCCGATATTGTTCATATAGACTCGGATATTGCCAACGCAAATTGGTATAAAAATATGGGCAATGGTGTCTTTACGATTCAGCAATTATTAGACACCACCAATGAAAATTTCAGAGATGTAAAAGTGATGGATGCCAATGGAGATGGTTACAATGACATTATACTTTCGGTGAGGGGCGAAAATAAAATTGCTCTGTACAATAACAATGGTAACGGTGTTTTTGGTACAGAAAATTTAATAGGAAGGATGGCCTTTCTCCCAACTAAGGTTGATGCCGGCGATATTGATAATGATGGCGATTTAGATTTGGTCAGTTCGTCTGGCGGTGACGGTAAATTGGCGTGGTACGAAAATACCAATGGCGAATTTACAGCAGTACAAAAAGTGATTTCCCAAAGTCTGGTAGGCGCATCAAACGCCACCCTGGGCGATATTGATAACGATGGCGATCTTGACGCTATGGTTGTTTCGTCCTATCAGAATAATGGCGACTTCAGTAAAATCGTTTGGTATGAAAACGCAAATGGAACGGGAAATTTTACCCAACAACACATTGTGGTGTCCAACACAGAACAAATTCAAGCGATCCAGGTGGTCGATATTGACAACGACGGAGATAAAGATGTAATTTGCGCCTCGACTAATAATTTGATTTCATTATATAAAAATAATGGAAACGGCACTTTTGCCGCACAAAATATATTTTCTACCTTCACTTATAATAAATATTTGTGGGACATGGTTACGGCCGATATCGACAATGATGGCGATATGGATGTTGTGGTGAGTTTTAGTAGCGATGAGATTGCGTGGTATGAAAATAGCGACGGCCAAGGAAATCTTTCAACTAAGCACGTAATTGTTCCCAATATGAATTACGCAATGTGCATATTCGTAGCCGATTTAGATGGCGACAACAATAAAGATCTGATATTTAGTAACCGGGCTCAAAGTAAGGTAGGGTATTTTAAAAACAATGGGGCAGGGGTTTTTGGTACCGCGACGATAATTCCAATTTCCGGATTATTGCATCCTGCTGTCGCTTTTGCCCAGGATGTAGACAATGACGGCGACCAGGATTTGTTTTTTAACAATGAAACGGGTTCAAAATTATCTTATCTTTTAAATGACGGCTTGGCTAATTTTTCAGCTCCTTTTGAAGTGTATGCGTCAAGCTACAGCACAAGTTACTACAAGAACATTACAAATATCGTTTCCGGAGATTTTAATGCTGACGGGAAATTAGATTTTGCTTTGGCCGAAGTGGCAATAAGTAAGATTGCCTGTTTTAAAAATCTTGGTTTATATCAAAATAAAATTATTGGTACCATAAAACTTGATGCAGACATCAATGGCTGTACTGATTCAGATGCCAATATCCCAAATGTTTTGGTCACAACTCAAAGCGGGACTAGTACATTTGCGACATTTTCCCAATCTAATGGAAGCTATGAGCTAATAGCCAATGAAGGAAGTTTCACTACAACTATTGCATCACCAATACCAAATTACAATAGTAATCCGGTGTTGCAATCATCAAATTTTACGGCTGCCGGACAAACAGACACGGTTAATTTTTGCTTGCAACCAACGCAATTGATAAATGATTTACAGGTAGAAATTTATTCTTTACAAGCAGCACGGCCCGGATTTACCGCAAGCTATCGCATTTTGGTGTACAACAATGGTACAAATCCGTTGAGCGGAACGGTAGCATTTACTTACAACAATAACAAGCTCAATTATATTTCAGCCTCACAAATAATACAATCACAAACCAGCAATTCACTGGTGTTTTCTTTTGAGAATCTGATTCCGTTTCAAGTCAAAAATATTGATGTTAAATTTCAGGTACAAACTATTCCGGCCGTAACAATTGGAGAAATAGTATCATTTGATGCACAGTTAAGCGATGTTGATAACGACGTGCACGCATTCGACAACCACTTTGTCTTAAATCAAATCATTATTGGCGCTTATGATCCAAACGATATTACTGTTCTTGAAGGAAGCGAGATTTCAATTGACAATGCCGATGAATATTTGCATTACATCATTCGTTTCCAAAATACTGGTAACAGCTTTGCGAGTAGGGTAAAAGTAAATTCTACTCTTGACAATAAACTGGATTTCAACACGATGCAACTTGAAACAACAAGTCATCCTGGCAAAGTTGAAATTACAAACGGAAACAATGTTGATTTTATTTTCGATGCCATTTACTTACCCGCTTCAGGTAGTAATTTCAATGCATCGCAAGGTTTTATCTGCTATAAGATAAAGCCAAAAACCAATGTTGCTATTGGTGACATCATCACCGGCGATGCCAGTATTTATTTCGATTATAATCCGGCAATTTCGACCAATACTGCTCAAACGCAATTTACAAATGTGCTTGCTGTGAACGACAATTTTGAAGATAAAAATGACGTAATACTATATCCAAACCCTGTAAAAAACAGTTTAAATATTGCTACTGGTATTGCTAAATATAAAGTTGAAATTTACTCGCAGCTCGGACAGTTACTTTATGAAACTGCTGACCAAAAAACAATCGATTTTAGCAATTACAATTCTGGCATCTATTTTATCAAAATCACCGATTATCAAAAAAATGCTATTTCGAAAAAAATCATCAAATTATAAGGGAAAATAAGCCTATAACGGTGACAAGTTGATGATAAATATCAGGATTGAATTAAAGGTTATAGTGTTTCCTCAAAAGGGATTAGCTGCGCTGAACCTTTTTGGGTTGCCTTGACAGTAAAACCAAAGTCCGATGAAAACATCGGGCTTGTTTTTTTTATTGCCAAAATGCTCACGAAAGTCAACTTTTGATGCTTTTTCGGATGAGGGGTGAGGGGTTTTAACTCAATTCATAATCCAGTGTTTACCTTAGATTATAAAAGTTTAAATTGAGCGGCATCGCTTTGATATCTGCAACGACAAATGCTTCAGATTTTATGCAACGATACAAAGCAGCTTCAGCACCAGCGGTTTTAAAAGCCAACATCGTTATAATTTTCTCTTTTTATGATTCCCTATTTCTGTTTCTGTTTATATTTGGAAACAATACACAACCATTACAATGCAAAGCGCACATTTCTTATTCCGATTTTTGTTTTTCGCTTGCTTCCTGCTGCATCTTGATGTCGCTTTTGCGCAGGCAAATGACGTAAAAAATTGCGATCGTGTGATTGACTCAGCTATGGTGGCTATCAGTAAAAATGAGCATGCGCATGCCTTAACATTACTAACAAGTGCCCTTTCTAATGCCAGGAAGAATAATTGGTCCAAGCAGGAATTTCGGGCGTTAAACAATTTAGGGAATACCTATTTAGCGCTTTTTGACTATGGCGAATCGTTGGATTTATATCTGCAGGCCTATAACATCGCCGTTAAGGATCTTACACCTGAAGATGAAATCTCGGTGCTGAATAATATTGCCATCATTTATTCACAGGAAAAAAAATACGGTGAGGCAACGGAGTATTTTATGAAAGGATATACGATATCTGATGCAGCAAAAGACCCGATAGCCAAAGGAGTAGCGGCAACGAATTTGGGTAATGTTGCTATCATGACTGCAGATTATAAGCAGGCGCGTAAATATTTCAAAGAAGCACTTGTGCTGTTGAAGAATGATCGGGAGCAAGTCACTCCAAAGTTGGGTTTAGCCAATTGTGATTTGTACGAAAGAGATTTTCAAGGTGCAAGGAAATTGGCGTTACAGCTCTTGTCAGATCCACAAACCCAGGAATATTATCATGTAGATGTGGAGCTGTATGGAATTATTGCGGACTCGTATTTTAAAGAAGGAAAGTTGGATACAGCGGCCTTTTACATACAAAAGGCAATGGATAGGAAGCCCAATCTCGAATCAAAAATCATGCTTTTTAAATTGCTAAGTGATATTTGTATTAAAGGAGGAAAACTCAACCAAGCGCTGCAATATAAAGATTCTCTGTTTTCTGCTACAGCACAATTAAATGACAAGAACAATAAAAAGCTATACGAAAACAGTAAGGTAAAATTTGAATTGCAAAATTATAAGAACCAATCGAAACTCAATGAAGCCAAATTATTAAGTGAAAGGAAAATTTTTTATGCGGCGCTTCTGTTTATTCTTATTACCCTCGGATTGTTATTGTGGCTACTGCGTAATGCAGCGCTGAAGCATAAACAAAGAAAGCTAATCGCAGAACGCAACGAGCGGATCCTTGCGCTCGAGCTTGAAAAAGAAAAAAATGAAATGCTGCTGCTTGAAAAACAATTCAATGAAACCAGGTCGGTCGCTATGCAGCAGCAGGAAAAACTGGAAAGCGAAATCGAATTAAAAAACAGAAAGCTTTCTGCTAAGGCATTGTACCTATCCGGGCGTAATGAAATTATTGAAGAGATCTTGGCAGAATTATCGGGCCTTCCGCAGTTAGCAAAGGACAAATCGCTGCTGGCACAAATGCAATCCCTGAAAAACCAAATAAAAGCAGATAATGAATGGGATAATTTCGTAAAGCATTTTGAAGAAGTAAATCAGGGTTTCCTAAAAGCATTGCAATTGAAACATCCGTCATTGAATGCAAACGATATACGTTACATCTGTTACAGGTATATGAACCTTAGCACAAAGGAAATTGCTTCAATGCTTAATATCACACAGGATTCCTGCAGAAAACGCAAAGAAAGGGTTTATTCCAAAATGAACTTATCTACAGAAACGAATCTTCTTGATTACCTGAGGTCACTCTAGGAGATTGGGCACTTATTCCATTTTAGTCACGCAGCTGTCACATTTTGTCACGCCTGAAACTTCCTATACTCACAAGGCATCGACTACCTTTGAAAGAACTATATACACATACTATGAAAAAAATTACCTTATTAATGTTATTTCTTTTTGGAGCAGTTTCAGCAGCTTTTAGCCAGGGCAGTTTGTGTGAAGATCCTATCGTAATTGGTGGTCTTCCGTTCTCGGTTACAGACGATACTGCTAATTACGCAAATAATTACCAAGGCGCACCGGGGTCTTCCTGCGGTTCGTATTTTACAAGTTTTCTGTATGGCAACGATGTTGTTTATGCCTATACTGCCTCGTTCAACGGCTCAATTAACCTCTACCTATCGACTCCTGTATATGATAGTGTCGGCTTGTTTGTATATTCCAGTTGTACTGCTATTGGCGATAGCTGCATTACAGGGGTTACGAATTTGGATGTAAGCGGAGATACAATTGCTATTGAGGCTCTTCCGGTAGAGAATGGCACTACTTATTATTTTGTAGTATCGACTGCGTTCATTGAAACCGCATACTTTACGCTAAACATAATGGAGAATACTTGTTTGAATGCCACGGCAACATATACTGTGATGTCCGATTGCAGCGTTGCCGAGGAGTTTTCGGTAGTGGTTGATGTTACAAGCTTAGGCTCAGCGGAAAGTATTGGTATATCAGACAGTTATGGGCTTCCGAACCAAACCATTTCTGAGGCAGGTGCGGTAACTTTTGGGCCTTATACCAATGGAACAGAAGTAACGTATACTTTAGTCAATCAACAAGACGGGAACTGTTTTTTAACAAGTTCACCCCAAACAAGCCTTATCTGTGCCCCGGTAAACGATTTTTGTGTCAACGCAATTGATTTAGGCTCGCAACTATCTCCTATAGACGGTACGACCTATGGAGCCACCAACCAAAACGTACCATTCTGCGCCAGTTATGGACGTGCCGGAGATGTATACTACAAAATAGACGTTCCTAATAATTATACGCTTACAATAGGACTTACCGGAACTGATTATGACGCTGTAGTGAGTGCTTTTGTCGGGAGTTGTGCGGATAACTCCGTATTGATGTGTGAAGATAACGATACGGCAACCTATACGTTTTTTAATGATATCGGTTACACCCGAACTTTATATTGGGTGGTGGACGGATACAATGGCGTTTACGGCAACTATACGTTGTCGTGGAGCATGTCGGATTGTGTGATTCCTCAAGCGGTGTTTACTGTTGTTCCTGATTGCTCTGAAGGCGAATACTTTTTAGTAAATGCGGATATTTTTACACTTGGTTCAGCAGATTCTGTTACTATCACAGATAACCAAGGAGGTGCTCCCCAAACCATCACAGAGGTCGGACAGTTGCAACTTGGGCCTTACGCTAATACAACACAGGTAAGTTACACCATCGTCAATGACGGTGATGCAACCTGTTCATTCACAAGTGAGCCGATGACACAGGAAACCTGTCCCTTGACGTGTGCGCCTGCTACTTATTACCATACCGTCGAATTGATTTGTCCGGATCCGGGCTATATGGTTACGCTGCACATGACAGGTTTAGGTACGGCAGCAGCTGTTACAATTACGGATGATCAAGGTAGTCCTTCTCAGACTGCTGTAATTGGAGCGTACCAATTCGGACCATACGAACCTTATATGCCAGTGAATTTCAGTATTGTAAATGATGATAATCCGGCTTGTTACTCAACCTTACAAGCTATATCTTATACTGTATGTCCACCTGCTAACGACAGTTGCACAAATCCTATAGCATTATTGCCAGGTGGTGATTTTGAAACCGGAGCGGTACTCGCTACAAATGAAGGTGCTACATTAAGCCCTGAACTGCCGTACCCAACTTGTGGGAATATGTTTTTTAATCAAGCCGGAAAAGATGTATGGTACACTGTTACGGTACCGCCTTCAGGCAATATCACAATTGAAACGGCCGCGAGTGGCAGTTCGGATACACCACAAGTAACCGATTCTGTGTTACAAGTGTATGTAGGGGATTGTGCAAATCTAATCGAATACGGATGTGACGATGAAAGCGGAGACGGATCTTATTCTATTATTTCATTTTCAAATATGAACCCCAACGACTTGCTTTTTATAAGGGCGTTTGCGAAATACGGAGGGCAGGGAGCGTTTAAGATTTCAGCGTATGATGCCTCTTTATTATCCATTCCTTCGATCGATATTAAGGACCTAATTTCGTATCCAAATCCGGTCAAAAATGTTTTAAACTTTTCATCCCATGCCACAATAACCGATATTACGGTATTTAATTTGTTAGGACAACAAGTAACTACTAAAATTTCTGAAACTGGTTCAAGCATAGATATGTCAGACTTGCCAGACGGCACTTACTTGGTGAAGGTCAAAACCGAAAATGAGGTAAAGTCACTTAAAATTATAAAAGAATAGTTTAGTGAAATCGACAGCGGCGATTTTGTAAGAATTGACGTGTATTTTATTGAAAGCTATAAAAAACTACAATTACTGATTGTAGTTTTTTTTGAGTACTTGACAGAAATGGTTTATAAACCTGTAATTTTCGCTAGTAATCAGCGAAAATTTGCTGGTCGATGATACTTAACTGCTATTTCAACTTAACCTCCAATCGATTATTTATTTTTAATTGCGTTTGACAAGAATTGGTGCGGGATAAAACAAAAAGCCGATAAACCTTGTTGTTTATCGGCTTTAAAATTTTTGTATTTAAACTTGTGGGCGATTGGGGATTAACTGCGTTGCTCCTTTTTGGTGAGCCTTCACAAAAAAACCAAAGTCCGAGGAAAACATCGGACTTGTTTTTTTATTTTCAAAATGATTTCGAAAGCGAACTTTCGACGCATTTTGGAAATAAAAAAACCGAAACTCTCGTTCCGGTTTTCTGTGGGCGATGAGGGATTCGAACCCCCGACCCTCTGGGTGTAAACCAGATGCTCTGAACCAACTGAGCTAATCGCCCTTATTACTTCACTAACTTTTATTTTTAATTGGAGTTCAGTGATACGCCTTACGGCTTAATTGCGGGTGCAAATATAACTTACTTTTCTTAATTTACAAATAAATATTTAAAAAATATTGCAGGTAGTTTTTTTATAAACTAATAAAAAAGCCCCGACAAACGAATTTGCCGGGACTTATAAAAAAACAAAAAAATCAAATTATTTATTTTAAAAAGTCTTAAACTGAAATACCGGTGAATCCGAAGTATTGCCAGCGCTGTCTTTTGTAACCACTTTCCAATAATAAGTTGCAGCACCAGAGACTGAAATGCCATCTAAATGGTCTGTTGTTGCATTGCCAACCATTGTTGTAGGATTGGCTGTTGTTCCCAGATAAACATCATAGGATGCAATATCATTGTCAACGTCGCTGCCTGTCCACTGAAAATTTACTGTCGGGCCGCTAATACTGCTGCTCATGGCAGGCGAAACAACTTCGGCTGGAAATGGCACATAATTGACGGTGCCGGTACCAGAATTATAAAATTTCCACTTCTCGCTAGTGGCGACAACAGTTGAATTTTCTGATTTTGAAACGATATACCAGGAATAGGGTGTGCCTTTTAGCAGAGTAAGTTCGTAATTGGTATCAGCGCCTACATTGTATTGAAGTGTTGCTTGTGTTAGCAGATTTTTTACATAAAGAACATAAGAATCTGTATTCTCAGAAGTATTCCATTGGAAAGTGATTTTGCTTTCAGTTGCAGAAACACTTGTGCCGCTTATACATTCTGAATTATTCGCTGGTGTACTCAAAAGGGCAGCAATTGGTGGATTGCCAGTTGTTTCTCCGCCACCGCCACCGCCGGAACCGCAGCTAAATAGTACAAATGCTCCTGCTACGGCTAATGATTGAATTAAATTTCTCATTGTCGTATAAATTTTGAATTATAAATTGAAGTGTTGGAAACCAATTTAACGACATAAGTACCGCTAGAAAGGGCATTTACATCAACGCCGATTTGGTTATTTTCAGGTTGAATTTGTTGGTCAATGACCAATTTTCCTATCATCGAATAAACCTGAAGGCTTACTTTTTCATTGTTTTGGGAAGGAAAGCTGAGATAAAGTTTGCCGTTTTTTAAAGGATTTGGATATACCGACATCTTATCTTCCATCATAAAACTTTCCCGATAAGTGCCTTGGCAATCGAGATTGGTTTTTACAACAACATCATTTTTTCCAGGTTTCAGTCCAAGCGTAATAGAAGATTGTCCGGTTATGAAAGTTTCGCCGTTAAGTTCGATTGTATAAAGAATACCACCGCTTAAATCTAAAGTAACATTATATTCTTGCTGAGAAGGCCGCGCCAATACTGCCAAATCAACGGGTTCTTTTATAGTCACGTCAAAACAACGGCTAAAGGTTGGAATGCTTGGAATGGTAATACAAACTTCATAAGTTCCAGCCATTAAATTGTTAAAGGAAGTTGAAGTTGTAAATGAATTCGCTGCGCCGCCTGTAATTGTGGCTACATATGGATGGTTTGCGACCGAATTAATATCGATGCTGCCGTTATTGGCACTTCTACAGCTTTCGCCTGTGCTTTTTATCGCGAAATTATTGGCAGCGAGGCTGAATAGTGTACAGCCATTAAAATCAACAACATCGCCCGAAGGTGTATTCGGGCAATTGTCGTTTATGTTTGCTACATGATCGTTGTCGTCGTCGGGTTGGATGACTGAAAATTTAATCCAGTTGAGGTTAAATCCAGCGTCGATTACCGTTATGCGGGCAATGTATCTTCCTGCAGGCAAAACAGCTTGGGTTGATTTTGTATTCCACGTTTGCCATCCTCCGGTTGGAGCAAGTGTCACGGTTTGAATGTCCTGTGTCGTTTCGTTAATCAGTTGCAGTTTGATTTTTGCTGTAGCCGATTCTGCGGAATAACGATAATCAATGACGTAATTGCCGGTTTCGCCTATATTAACGAGATAATCAAGATAATCTCCGCTGTCGGTATAGTTGATGGCGAGTGTACCTCCTGTGTCATTTGCGGTTTCAGTGGTGAGTCCATTGTTGAAAAAAAAATCCTCTGCTTCAATTTTTCCAGAAATCCCAAGGATGTTACCAACGTTATTCTGTACGGGTTTGTTTGTGAAAACAGGCTGAACAGTTCCGTCATTAGCGATAATATTGGTGCCGTTGTAATTGAATGTTACTACATCTGAAGTATTTATCGCTACCGTTGGCTTGATTACAATTGCGCCTTGGTTGGTAGCATTATAAGCAATTGACGCAATCGGTTTTTGTGTTCCATTGACAAATAATTGTAAGTTACTACTGGTAAAATTGATTCCAGTTTGTAAGGTCTTGTTAAAAGTCACATTGATTTTATCGCCAAGTATAGAAGTTGAAGCGCCGACAGCTTTCAAGGCAACTTGTGAAGTATTCCTTTCGTTTTTAAATTCAAGGTAGTTGAGGTTAAAATTTCCGATTTCAAAGTATATTTTTACTTTATTTTCGCCTTGTTTTAGGATAACATCAGTAAATGTAGCTGTTCCCCATGTTGTTAATCCACCTGTCGCTGGCAACGTAATGGTTTCTGAAATTTTTCCGTTGGCATCTTCCAAATAGATTTTTCCGGCGGCCGAGGCGCTTGCATACCGAATATCCACATCATAAGCTTTTTCGGCTGTTGTATTTAAAGTATAGGAAAGCCATTCTCCGTTTTCGATAAAACCAACCTGGAAGCCATTATTTGGCGTGTCGGTAGTGGGTTCAATGTCAACGGCGTCATTTCGCATTGACCAGCCGTTATTCCACGCGGTGAAACTGCCGAAATCAACTTGGTAGTTCGCTACCCCTTTGTCTGAATAGGCATAACCATTTTGTCCTAAGTCATATTCGGTAGCAAAGATTTTTCCCGGAATTGGATGATTTTTGTACTTTTTAGTTGCGGTAGTCGTGATCTGACGGAACATCGCATCTACGACATCGGGTTTAACCGTTACATTTTCCATCTTGTAATTGTTGGCCAACTGTAATAAAGCTGCTTTTGCATAAGCTGTTGTAGGTTGGGTCCCGCCGTTTTTCCAGTAATTTAATAGCACTTCAAATTCTGCTGGTTTTTTTACTGCGGTAACGCCGGCGATACTTTCGATTTTTTTCATTGGCCAGAACGCCCAACCGATGTTATTGGCTTCTACGAGTGCGATAGCATCTTTGAACCATACATTGGAGTTTTCGCCACTTTCACCCAACCAAATCGGCACATTGTATTGCGATCTGTAATTGAGCATTCCTTGGATTGAACCTTGAGTGTTGTAGTTCCAGTATTTGTGAAAGCTCAGCGCCATATTTTCGTCCCAAAGGCCGTTGTTCAATATGCCATTGTAGTTGTTTCCCCAACAGTTCCCTTCGATAATAATCATGTGATTGGTATCCACCTGACGGATTGCGGCAGTAACATCCATCATTAGTGACTTTAATGGTGCATTGGTGTTTTCTGAGCAACCGTTTGCATTGGCACCATCAAAATTCCAGTTGGGTTCGTTGATGATGTCGTAGGCGCCAATCCATGGACTGTCTTTGTAGCGCAAAGCTATTTTTTGCCAAAGGGATTTCATTTTCTCGCGGTTGGCGCTGCTTTCCCAAAGAGAAGGTTTGGTGTTATCGTAATCAGAAATTGCGGCATCATGGCCTTGTCCGCCTGGCGTTGCATGCATGTCGAGAATCAAGTACATATTGTTAGCAGCGCACCAGGTTAGCAGGTTGTCGGTCATTGTAAAACCTTCATCAAGCCAGGTGTTTTGTCCGGCTACGGTTTCTTGTTCAATAGGTAAAGTGTAAAGATTATAGTGCATTGGCAGTCTGACAGAGTTAAATCCCCAAGCTGCAAGTGAATCGATATCGCGTTTTGTAATACCGTTTGCGCGATAGGTCTGGTAAAATTCAGCCGTATTGGTTTCGCCAATAAGATCGGTGATCTTCTGTTTGATGACGTGTTGCGGTCCGGCAAATGATTCCATTTGAAGCATATAACCCTCTTGGATCATCCAGCCACCAAGGCCAAGTCCGCGTAAAAGAACGGGTTGGTTGTTGCCGTCAACAATTTGTTGTCCACTTCGGTGTAGGTAACCTTGCCCAAAAGAAGGTAAGGTTAATGCCGTTAAAAGCAATAACAATATTTTTTTCATAATATTTTTTTTAAATTTTAATCCTACTTAATAAACCAATGTCTGGATCGCGTGTGCCGGAATCGTAACTACCGTTTTTTGATTGCTAACCATCAGGTTATAGGTGATTTTTTGCCCGCTTTGATTCATCACCACAGTTACCATTTTTCCATCTGTATTTAAAAAAGAAGTGCTTAGCAGTTGGCTCCTGCTGACAACAGTACTGACTCTTTTTGCATCGGGACGGATGAATTTAGAAAAGTGTCCGATATAATAGTAAGATGGTGTATAAATCAATTTGTCAGAACTGGTATCAGCATGAATAGGGGAGAGACAAAAATTCCCAACATGATTGGGTCCGCCGTTTTGATCCAAAAGTATATTCCAATCGGTCCAACCCACAGTTCCATTGTTAAAATCGTTGATCATTGAAGTGCCGTAACGTTCTCCGTTAGCCCAAAGATAGTATTTGGATGCGTCGAATTTTTCGACACAACCTTCGGTAAAAATCAATTTCTTGGATGGATAAGCTTCGTGTACATGGCGCACATTGTCAAACATTGGCGTGCCACCTGCCCAGGTTTCGTACCAATGAAAACCCATTCCCCAAGCATATTTAGAGGCTTCTGGATCAGCGAAAATCACATTTGCACGTTGGTTCATCAAATCGCGGTTGTGGTCCCAAACGATGATTTTTTTATCGCCAAGACCTTCTTTTTTCATTGTTGGTCCGAGGAAATTTTTCAGGAAATCTCGTTCCGCCTCTGCGGTAAAAATACATGACTCCCATGTTTGGGTGGCCATAGGTTCGTTTTGAACGGTTAATCCCCAAATAGGAATACCTTCTTTTTCATAAGCTTTGATGAATTTTGTGTAATAATTCGCCCATGATTGGTCGTATTCCGGTAATAATGTGCCTCCTTTTAGCATGCTGCCGTTACTTTTCATAAATGCTGGCGGGCTCCATGGACTCACGAATAAAGTGATTTTTCCGCCTGAAGTTTCTATGGCCTTTTTGATTAATGGAATACGGAATTGTCTGTCGTGATCGATGCTAAATGATTTTAGGTCTTTATCGCCTTCATTCACATAAGTATAACTTCCGCTACTGAAATCGGAGCTGTGAATGGTAGTACGCATTAAGGAATAACCGATTCCCTTGTCTTTATCGTAGTAGGCATTCAGGAATTCCTGCTGTTTTGCAGGAGAGAGTTTGGCAAAAACTTCGGCACTAGCATCGGTGATGGCGCCTCCGATGCCCATGAATGTTTGGAATTGCTTTTTTGGTTCGACAAAAACCGAAATTTCTCTTTCTACAGGTTGTTCTCCCCGAGTGAATACGAGATTGTCAGTTTTGGTCAGTTTTAGATTGGTGCTGTCGGCTGTAGTATAAACCGTTATGTTTTTTCCGATGGGAGAGAATTCGTTTTTGAGTGGCTTCTTACTTTTTTGAGCAGCCGCCGAAAAACAAAATGCCAGGCAAAGGATTTGCAGGATATTTTTCTTCATTATAGATTTGATTTATTGGTGTGATTAAAGGCGATTGATGATTTTGGTATTTATTTTTTAAAAAATAGCCCGTAATCAAATTGAATACAGGCTATTTTAACTAACTCAAACTTAATTTAACCTTATTGTCCTCTCACCTCAACATTGGTAATCGAGATTCCTGAATTGTTTTCACCACCGGATTTTATTACAAGATACATTACGCCGCTATCTGCGAAAGTTACAGTATTGCCTGATCCACCACAACCAACAGCTGATAACCAGCCATTTAGTGCAGAACCGCCGCAGCCAGCCCATGTATTCAATTGCATTCTGATGCCATCTGCACTGTAATCATTGTTTTGTGAAGGAGCGGTTTTAGAAGCATAAACTTCAAACCAGGTATTGCCAACGCCTGCTGTTGAAGCGAACATATCAATTTTATATGATTTTCCACCGACAACATTAATTGCTTGATAGATGCCTTGTTGGTTATAGCCTGATGCAGTAACGGTAGCTTTATTGTTGGCAAAAGTCCAATCAGCACCAGATCCACTAATTATAAGTTTAGTCCATTCGCCAATTGCTTCAGGGCTATTAAATTTACCGCCACGCACTAAATTCCCTGCATTAGGGTCAGATGTTGCGACAGTGATTTGTTGGGTAGCAGTTGTCATAAAACCACCTCTTCCAATAGCAACGTGTGTTATCGTATATGTTCCAGCATCTGGGAAAAATACCGTTTCAGATTCCTTACCGGGAGCAGGAATTACATCATCTGTTTTTCCAAAATCCCATTTTGAACCCAAAACGCCTGGTCTCGAAGAAGTGAATGTATAATGATTCGCATCTACAGCAGTTGCAGTAAAAGAAGCGTCAACATTTGTATCTGTAAGGCCATTGCCACTTCCGGCTTCATCCGGAGAACAGGCACTAAAAGTGCCTATTGCTACAACGGAAAGCATTAAATATATTTTTTTGAAATTCATTTTGCTAAAATTTTAAATTAATAATTAGGATTTTGAACGATTTTGGTATTTCCAATTTCATTCAAAGGAATTGGCAATACTTCGTTTTTACCTGAAGTAAATGGTTTGCCTACAGCGTTTAATACCGTTTGAGCAGTACCCCATCTTACAAGGTCAAACCAACGGTGTCCTTCGCCTGCTAATTCTAATCTTCTTTCTTTCATGATGTTGGCCATAGAAACAGGAACAGACGGAAGTCCAACACGTGTTCTAACAGCGTCTAACAAAGCCTGAGCTCTTGGACCTGTTGCCCCTAAAGCTTCAGCTTCCATAAGGTAAGTATCAGCCAAACGGATAACATATGAATTGATACCATAGTTAAGTTCGATAGTGCCGCCCGAAGTTGTACGATCACTTGTCAAAGGAAGATATTTTTTTAGGAAGTGGCCAGTATCCATATAGCCAGGGCTATAGCTTGCTGCTCCTGAAGCTTGTAAAGCCGTCATGTTAAGGATGGTTGAATTCATCCTTGGGTCACCTGTCATAAAATTGAACAAATCATCAGTAACGGTGTTGAAACTCCATCCGCCTGCAAGATCAGGTGCAGCACTTGTATTTCTTACAAAACCACGTGGTCCTATCATTTGAGACATTGAGTTGCCTTCATCTGAACCGGATCCCCAGTTACCCCAACTTGCCTGACTTTGTGTTGAGTGAGAAGATTCGAAAATGGACTCAGTATTGTATTTGTTAGCAGGAATCCAAAGATCTGAATAGTTTGTTAATAAATGGTAGCCATATTGGCTTGTTCCGCCGGGAGTTCCATTTACAGCAGCGAATTGAGTGGCAGCTTCAGCATTTTTTCCTTCATAGAGGTAAACTTTGCCTAATAAAGCTTGTACTGATCCTTTGCTGAAACGGCCCGATTCAGTAGTCATGTCAAGTGTAGTAGGGACATCTGCAAACGCCTCAGTAAGATCTTGCTCGATTTGTGCATAAACTGCTTCTGGAGCAGCTTGTTCTACGTTGTAGATATCACCCGTGGCAATTGGCGCAGTGAATAGGGGAACGTTTTTAAACATTCTCACCAAATTAAAATAATAGTAAGCCCTTAGTGCTTTTGCTTCCGCCGTAAAACGCACTTTTTTGTCATCGGACATAGGAACATTAGGAATTTTAGAAAGGATCAGATTGGCTCTGAAAACACCTTGAAAATTATCATTCCAATAACTTCCAGGTACTGTAGCAGGTGAAATGCTATAGTTTGAAAAAGACTGAATGCCTGTTCCATCTGTAGCGCCACCACCGCCAGCATAAAAATCATCTGATCCAGCATTAAAAAATGAAACTTCATTCTCAAAGCCACCAGTATGTTTTTTAAGCACGTCGTAAACGGCTACTAAACCTGAATAAGCTTCTGTTTCATTCTTGTAATAATTGCCTTCTAGCGTAGAACCTGCTGGTGAGATTTCGATAAAATCATCACTACACGAAAGTGTAATCCCTATCATTGCTGATAATGCCAGTAAATAATAATTAATTTTTCTCATTTTCATAATAATTTAATTTTTAGAATTGTAAACTAACACCGAACATATATGATTTCGCTTGTGGATAGTAACCTCTATCTATCCCAATAACGTCGCCACCAATTTCAGGATCATAACCCGTGTATTTTGTAAATGTGAACAAGTTTTCTCCTGTAACATATAATCTTACTTTTGATATTCCTGCTTTATTGATGATTGAAGAAGGAACGTTATATCCTAACTGAATTTGTTTAATTCTAAAGTAATCGCCGTCTTCCAAATAGAAATTAGAAGGATTGCTAAAGTTTCTGTTCGTATCATTACTTGTCAACCTTGGATAAGAATTTGTTGACCCTTCTCCTGTCCATCTGCCTAAAGCAGCGGTTTGGTAGTTAGGTGCAACGCCTAAATCTAATCTACGTAATCCTTTGTATATTTGGTTTCCTCCAACACCTTGTCCGAACAAAGTTAAGTCTAAATCTTTCCATGAAACTTTCAATGTAAGTCCATAGGTATAATCGGGAAGACCATTTCCAAGGAATTTACGGTCTTTGTCATCAATTACACCATCGTCATTTAAATCTTTCCATTTGAAGTCACCAGGAACTGCATTTGGTTGGATTACTTGACCTGCTGAGTTTTGGTAAGAGTCAACTTCTGATTGATTTTGGAATACTCCATTGGTTTGGAAGCCATAGAAAGACATGTATGATTCTCCAACCTGAGTTCTTGTAATTGGATAAGCAGAAGACTGGATTGATGGGCCTGTATAGAAATTGATTCCAGGGCTAATGCTTTTTACTTCATTTTTAAGTGTAGAGAAGTTACCGTTGAAGTCGATTTTAAAATCGCCTACAGTTTTGCGGAAAGAAGTTGAGAATTCAAAACCGCTGTTGGCCATTTCTCCTACGTTTCCAACTGGATTGTTAATAGCTCCAACATATCCAGGTAAGATAATTGATCTAAGGATACCAGTAGTTTTTTTAGTAAAATAGCCTAATTCAACATTAAGACTATTGAAAAGCGTCATTTCAAGACCTACATCTGTTTGTGTTGTTTCTTCCCATCTAAGGTCAGGATTTGCTAATGATAATGGGCTATTACCTACAGTTGCACTTCCATTGCTTCCAACTACATAATTGGTACCGCCAGTAATAAGTGACTCATATGCAAAATCTCCTAGAGCGTCACTACCTGTAACACCCCAGCTCCCTCTAAGCTTCATTTGTGTTACCACTTTGTTCTCCGGCCAGAAAGATTCTTTTGTAGGAACCCATCCTGCAGATACCGAAGGGAAGTTGCCATATTTATGGTTTTTACCAAATCTGGTAGAGCCATCTCTTCTGATTAAGGCTGTTAAAAGGTATTTTTCTTTATAATCATAGTTTAACCTTGCGAATAGCGAAGATAATTTATGTACATAATTAGTGTAACCATAACCATCTATATCAGCAGGCAAAGTAGCCCAGTTGAATGAGGCATCTTGCCATCTAGTAATTGGCTGGTTGTAATAAGTTACGCCCTGGCCGCCGCCTTTTCCATATTCATAAGCACCTTGTCCCAAAAGAACAGTGAAGTTGTGTCCTTTGATTTCTTTGTTATAAGATAAAGTATTCTCAATCGAATAATCTTCTGCAGTATTATTTGATTTAAACAAACTGTTTCTTGTTGATATTTGTACAGCACTCAAATAAAATAAAGGAGTATAGCTGTAGTCGCCGTAATATGCTTTTTTCATGGCGTAAGTTGTTTTCCATTTAAGACCTTTAATAGGCTCAATCTCAAGAAACGCACTACCTACGATGTTATCTGCCCAGCTATAATTGCCCATTCTTGTCTGTGCATAAGCAAGTGGATTGGTGATTTCATTACCAACATATTGAGAGATACCATAAGGATTACCATTTGGATCTTTTACGGCACTAGAGATGGTATATGGACTGGTAGCTACTTTAGCTGGATCAGTTTCAATAATCGGTGTTGTTGGGTCAAGATTAATAGCAGATGCTAAAGGACCACCAAATTCGCTATTGGTATTTCCAAGGCCTACAGATTTTTCACGAGCAAATCCAATGCTTTCTCCAAAAGTAAAATATTTGGCAAATTTATGGGTAGAGTTTAACCTGAAGTTTTTACGGTTGTAATTAGAAATATCTGTACTTACAATACCTTCTTCATCACGAATTCCGAATGAAAGGTAGAAAGTTGACATGTCATTTCCGCCGCTGATGCTCACTTCATGAGAAGAGCGTTGTGCACTATCATTAAAAATAGCATCTTGCCAGTCTGTGCCTTTTCCAAGTGAAGCTGGGTCCGCATACCTGATAGCGCTTCCGCCATTAACCAAAGCTTCGTTGGTAAGTGTCGCATATTGTGTCGCATTAAGTAAATCTAATTTTCTGGCCGCTTTTGAGGTACCTGTGAAGCCATTATAGCTTACGGAAATTTTCCCGGATTTCCCTTTTTTAGTTGTGATAAGGATTACACCCGCACCACCTCTTGTTCCGTAGATAGAAGCAGAAGCAGCATCTTTCAACACCTCAATAGATTCGATGTCTTGTTGGTTAAGGTAAGCGATTCCGTTAGAATCCAAAACCACACCGTCAACAACATACAAAGGCTCATTGCCTCCGTTAAGAGTAGTTATACCGCGGATACGTACTGTAGAACCTGATCCAGGCTGGCCTGCATTTTGTGCAATGGTCACGCCTGAAACCCTACCTTGGAGCGATTGTTCAATACGTGTGACTGGAAGGTCTTCCAAATCTTTAGCTTTTACGCTAGAGATGGCTCCAGTTACTACACTCTTCTTTTGTGTACCGTATCCTACCACTACAACCTCGGTAAGGTCTGTTGATGCGGGAGCAAGTTTCACATTAATTGAAGTCCTTCCTTTAACGGACTCCTGGGCGGTCGTGTAGCCCAAAAAACTGAATGATAAACTGCCATTGGAATCTGCTTTGATTTCGTAATTTCCATCAAAGTCTGTGACTGCGGTTTTCGCAGTCGCTTTTTCTACAATTGTTACACCTGGCATGGGTAGGCCAGACTCATCAGACACTTTTCCCTTAACTGTCACCTCTTGGGCAAATACAGCAGCAGAAAATAGAATAGACGAAAAACAAAAAATAAGTAATTTTGTAAATTTCATATTTCTAAAAATTTTGGTTAGTTAATTATTGATTTGACGCAATATTAAGGTAATTTTTTTTATATCGATAATTATATTTTATTACAAAAACACATCATAGATAAAATTATAACTTATCAAAAACCAATCAATTAAATTTTAAATTGTTGAAAATCAATAATATAATTTTTTTTTTATATTGTTACGAAAACGTTAACGTATAAAAAGAAACACTACATTTATAAAAAACGGATATTTGTGTGATGATTGGTTGTTTTTAACAACTTTTTTTGACTTAAATTAACTGATAATTAACATTTAAAGTTTTTTTTGTAATAATTACAGAATAATTTTTATAGACCTAATGAAAATAAAGTATTACTATATCGTCTTATTATTTCTGGAAATCGGCGCTATGGCGCAAGTCAAGAACATAGGTCTTCCGGAAATTCAAAACTATAAAAGAACCGATTACAAAGGCGGCACCCAGAACTGGGGCATCGATCAAGATCAAAACGGCAATATTTATTTTGCTAATAATAATGGTTTGCTGCAATTTGATGGTACATCATGGACAAAATATACTGTTCCGAATTCATCCTTAATCCGATCTGTAAAAATTGATAAGTCAGGTAGGATTTTCATTGGTGGCTATAGCGAATTTGGTTATTTTAAAGCCAATAAAAAAGGTAAACTCCAATATTTCTCGTTGACCAGCTTAGTCGATAAAAAGATTAAGATTATCGATTTCATATGGAAGATTCATATTTTTGGTGATGAAGTCATTTTTCAGTCGTTCGCCAGATTGTACAGTTATAAAAACAATCGTTTGACCGTTATTGAAGCGCCCAACCGTTTCCAGTTTTCATTCTTGGTTGATAATCATCTATACATTCAAGACACCTCACTTGGATTAATGGAATATGGAAACGGACGTTTAATTACTGTCAAAAATACGCAAGTCTTAAACGGTACTGAAGCATGGGCAATCTTGTCTATGGAAAATGGTAAACTGCTTGTAGCAACTATCGACAAAGGACTCTTTTTATACGAAAATGAACAGATGATTCCTTGGGAAACGGAAGCTAATAATTTCATCAAGAGGAACAGTTCGCTTGGTGGTGTGACTATTAAAGACAAATTCATCGTAATTAATTCTGTTCTTGACGGCATCATTATTTGTGATAAAGCCGGTAAAATCATTCAGCACATCAACCGCAAAAAAGGACTACAGAACAATACCGTTTTGACTTCTTTTGTTGATAATAGAAATAACCTTTGGCTCGGATTGGATAATGGGATTGCATTCGTGAACGAAAATTCACCGGTTACCTATTTTGGTTTTAGTTATGAGTTGAGCACGGTTTACGCATCGGTTTTCTTTAATGATTTCTTGTATGTGGCTACCAATCGCGGCTTGTTTTATCATTCGCTAAAAGGACCGTTCCGTGAAGATACTTTCACGCTTGTTGAAGGTACTAATAGTCAGGCCTGGAATATTCAGGTTATCGACGGGCAATTATTTTGCGGCCACAACCGTGGTGCCTTTTTAATTGTTGGCGGAAAATCTGTAAAAACGCTTGATACTAAAGGATATTGGGGTTTTAAGCCGATTCCAGGAAGACCAGGATTTTTAATTGGATGCAATTATAACGGATTTGCCATATTTGAAAAAACGCCTTCGGGATGGCAATTTAACAACCAGATTAGTGGATTAGACACTTCTTCCAGTACTTTTGAAATCGATGACAATTACCTTTGGCTTAAGAAAGATAATTTGATTTATCAAATGACCATTTCGTCCGATTTGAAAAAATTTACGGCCATCAAAATACATAAGAATCTTTCGGATTTATCCAAAGAAATTCAGACTTTGCAGCACATCAATAACAAGGTTTATTTCCAGACTGACAATCATTTTTATATTTATCTGAAAGAACAAGACGTCTTTTATGAAGATAAGAAAATGAGTGGGCTATTCAAGAATCTACCTAAAATCAGGTCCATTACAGAAGATACGCAAGGAAATATCTGGTATATTTTTGATGAATCGATAGGATTGCTGATGAAAAATACCAATGGTGACTATAAAAATATCATTGCACCGTTTTCAAATCTTACAGGTAATTTGGTTTACGATTATCCGTCTGTGAATACGGTCAATAGGAATAATATTTTCATTGGATTGACCGATGGTCTGGCGCATTTCGATGCACAATTGCTGCACAATTATGTAACGCGTCCAAGAGCATTTATAAGAACATTTTCATTTCCTGGCGATACTTTGGTATTGGGTAACGGACAGGTGAAATTTGACAAACGAACCATTCCTTATGCGTCTAATAGTGTCAGGTTTACGTTTTCGTCGCCAACTTATGAAAACTTAGAAAATGTTGAATTTTCATATCAGTTGGAAGGCTTTGATGACAATTGGAGCAAATGGTCAGCGTTGGCGATGAAAGAATATACTAACCTTAAGGAAGGTGATTACGTGATGAAAGTCAAGGTGCGCAACAGTTATGGCGTGCAGTCGGAAGCAGCGACTATTTCGTTTGCTATAGCGCCGCCGTGGTACCGCCATTTTCTTTCTTATTGTGTCTATCTGATTTTGATTGTCGTTTTAACCTATTATATTCGGGATAGAATCCGCA
This sequence comes from Flavobacterium sp., assembly GCA_029946065.1. GTDB lineage: Bacteria > Bacteroidota > Bacteroidia > Flavobacteriales > Flavobacteriaceae > Flavobacterium. Next base: position 1,010,741 of record JAQSDU010000014.1, on the reverse strand, counting down.
TGAAAATCAGAAAAAATAAGTATTACGAAACCATCGAACAGCGCCGCCTTTATCTCGAAAAAGAAGCCAAAATCAGGCAGGAACAATATGATTTAGAGAAGGAAATTGAAAAGCTGAAAAATGATAAACTCAAAATCAAGATTTTGGCAAAAGATAAAGAGTTGGTGAATAACTCGCTTCAGGTTGTGAAAAAGAACAAAGTCCTAAACGGGATTATCCAGAAAATGAAAGACATCGAAGTCGATTCTTTTGATGACACTGCAAAATTCCAATTCAATAAACTCAATAAAAGTATTGTAAAAGAAGTTAATGCGGATAAAAGCTGGAAAGATTTGGAAAAGCACATCAAAAACGTGCATTTTGATTTCCTTAAAAGGCTCAAGGAAAAATTCCCGACGATTTCACCAAGAGAGCTTGATCTTTCGACTTATTTATTGATGAATATGTCCACAAAAGAAATCGCTGAAATTATGAATATCTCTAGTGGCGGCGTCGAACTGGCGCGTTACAGACTTCGCAAAAAACTAGGACTCAACAAAAAGGAAAATCTTATCGGATTTTTGATGAGTATCTAATAAAAAGCGTAATCATTTTAAAATCTTCGCATAACAAAATAGGCTTTTATAGTAATTCAAGCACTCTTTCAAGCGCCATGCCTCGCGAACCTTTAATTAAAACGGTAGCGTTTTCTGTTTTCTTTGCCTTCAGGGTTTCCGAAAGCGCGTCGAACGTCTCGTAGAAGTGAAAATTAGTTTTAGTAATTTTGTTGGTATAAAAATCCTTTCCGACAAAATAACAGTCGATTGTTTCCTGATTACCAAGCAATGCAATAATCTGTTGGTGTTCTTCGATACTTTCCTCACCCAATTCGAACATATCACCTAAAAAAGCAACTTTATTGGGCTTACTCAATTGTATGAAATTCTGAATCGCAACTTTCATACTGCTCGGATTGGCATTGTACGCATCTAAGATAATCGCATTCGAGCCTTTTTGAAGCAATTGGGATCTATTATTGTCAGGTGTATAATGCTCGATAGCCGCTTTGATTTGCGAATTAGCGACGCCAAAATATTTTCCGATGGTGATTGCCGCACTGATATTATTGGCGTTGTAAAGGCCAATAAGATTCGATTGAATATGCGTGTCTTCAAAATCAATTGCAACCAAAGGATCGGCGCCTATGGCTATTATATTTAAAAAAGCATTGTCGTGTTGCAAACCAAAAGTGACGCTGTTCAGCGATTTTGTTTTTTCGACCTGAATAGCATCGTCTAAATTTACAAACGCCGTTTTCTTATGGGCCGCAAGATAGTCGTACATTTCACTTTTACCGATAATGACGCCGGCAACGCCGCCAAAACCTTCGAGGTGCGCTTTGCCGAAATTGGTAATATAGCCATAATTTGGTTTAGCAATGTCGCATAAAAAGGCAATTTCTTTTTTATGATTGGCACCCATTTCAACGATTCCGATTTCAGTTTTTGTAGTGAAAGAAAGCAAAGTCAATGGCACGCCGATATGATTGTTCAGATTGCCGACAGTTGCTTTTGTACTGAATTTTTCGGATAAAACAACATTGATTAATTCTTTGGTCGTTGTTTTTCCATTGCTTCCGGTCAAGGCGATTATAGGAAGGTTCAAATAAACCCTATGGAATTTTGAAAGTTCTTGTAAGGTTTCGAGACTGTCAGAAACCAATATGGTTTTTTCGTTGATGAAATAATCGGAATTGTCAATGATTACATAAGCTGCGCCTTTTTCGATGGCCTCTTTTGCGAAGGTATTGGCGTCAAAACGTTCTCCTTTGATGGCAACAAATAAGGAATTTGCTTCAATTTTGCGCGTGTCGATTGAAATGCTGCTGCACTCTAAAAATAGTTGGTGTATTGCTTTTATTTCCATGAAACAAAGTTAAAAAATAAAAGCCCTAACTTTCGAAAGGGCTTTTAAAATATTAGTTCAGCAATTTAGTTTCTTGCTCTTTTTTTCTTGTCAGATTTTGGTCCTACTCTCGACATCGCACATCTGAATCCAATATAGTCAGTTGCCATATCTTGTGGGAAATATCTTCTTTGTCCCGGATCCAGCCAGTAAGCTCTGTCTTGCCATGAACCGCCTTTGTAAACCCTTACATCGTCGTTTACCAAAGTTGTTCTTTTGCTTGACTTGTCATATTTTCTTACCATATTCCCTAAGCTATCAACGGTAACGTTGTGCTCTGGAGAATCGTACATTCTTTTGGTGTCAGCTTTATCAGCATTCTCTTCTCCTTCTCCGAATTTGAAATACCTTGTTGACTGTTTGTCACCATCACGGTAGTTTCTTTCGTCGCTTTTATCAAAATTCTGGCGTAAATACGTTTCTTTTTCGTCAACAGGAACCTGAGCAATTTGTCCAGGGAAATTTCTAGCCATTACACGACCGTTGCTGATAGTGTCATATTTAATGTCTGAACTGGTTACGATTTCAACTTTTCCGTCTTCACCAATTTTGTTTTTGGTATAAACGTTACCTCTATAGTAGTTGAAGTCATTTGCTTCATCATCAACGATAGGGCGGTAAACATCGGCAACCCATTCAGCAACGTTTCCAGCCATGTCATACAAACCGAAATCGTTTGGCGGATATGATTTTACAGCGTTTGTGATATCAGCACCGTCATCGGACCATCCTGCAATTCCACCGTAATCTCCTTTTCCTTGTTTAAAGTTGGCCAATTGGTCACCTTTAACTTGTCTTTTTCCTGAACGAGTGTATGAACCTTTCCAAGGATATTTTTTCTGTCCTTTGTAATTGTTGTACTCTCTGTTACCAACATCAGCGGCAGCGGCATATTCCCACTCTGCTTCGGTTGGGAGTCTGTATTCAGGATTGATTAATCCTGAACTTCTTTGAGCGTAAATGTTTTTAGGCTCTTTAGTTTCGCCTGGTTCACCTTTGGAACCTTTAGTTTTTATTGGTTTGGCTTTACCGTTTTTACCTTTTAATACTATTTTTTCGTCACCACCAAAAGTTTTGGTTGGTGCATTCAAGTAAGTATCGGTATCAAAAGTCGCTTCAGCAGTAACTTTAGTAACTTTAGCATCTTTTTTCAAGTAACCTTCTTTCTCTAATATCGCTTCATTGACACGGTTGGTTCTCCATTTAGCAAATTCGCTAGCTTGGATCCAGTTAACGCCTACTACAGGATAGTTCGAATAAGCAGGGTGTCTCAGGTAGTTGTTGGTCATTGTCTCGTTATAACCCAACCTATTTCTCCATACCAGTGTATCCGGCAAAGCACCGTCATAGATATTTTTGTAGTTGTCTTCTGTTGGAGGGAAAACCGATTTTACCCAAAACAAGTATTCAGCATACATAGCATTGGTAACTTCAGTTTCATCCATATAAAAGGATTGAACGTGTTGTTGTGTTGGGGAATTGTTCCAGTCGTGCATCACGTCATCCTGAACTTTACCCATTGTAAAGGTACCACCTTCTACCAAAACCAATCCCGGAGCAGGAGCTTGTTTTTTGTATTTGGTGTTCATCTGGAAACCGCCTTTTTTGTCGTTGATTTTCCATCCTGTCGCAGAAGAGGCATTTTTGTTGCCCGAATTTTTGCTGCAGCTTGCAAAACCAAATACTAATGCCAGTGATAGCATCAGTTTCATTGCCATAATTTTGTTTACTTTCATACTTTCAGTAGGTAATAAATTTCGAGGCGCAATATAATAATTAACCATTAGATTGCAACATCTTTTTTTAAATAATAAAATAATTTTCAAACAAAACTTATCCGTTTGGAAATTAGAACGTAAAATTAATTGAAATATTATTCATTTGTACAATCTAAATAAATTAATTTTACTGCGGGTAATAAAACTACCTATATTGCGTTAATTATCTTTGATGAAAAGGATTTTACTATTTGTATTTATAATGTACTCTCTTCTGGCGAAGGCACAAATCAGTGGAGATTTTACTGTTAAATGGAGTGAGAACACGCTGTTTTCTTCCGAGGTTATTCAGTACCATATTCCGCAGTTTCAGCTCGAAAATTTTTCTTTCGACGATGGACATAAATCGATTTCGTTGCTGTTGAAATTTCCTGTGGCAACGGCTGTCGATGAGAAATCCATTCAAATTACCAACGCAATCTATGAAAATATTACCGCAGCGCAACTTGGCGATTTGTCTTCAAAAGCGATTCCGAATACTGTTAATGCTGTTGCGTATGACATAAAGGCACGCAGCAAACACTTTGTTTCTATATCACTTTCGCCAATTATTAAGGATGCTACTGGTTTTAAAAGACTAAAATCTTTTACCTATAATATAGGTAATAAAAATACTACCGACTTCTCGACAAGAAGGGATTTTACTACAATATCCAATTCTGTTCTGGCCAACGGCGATTGGTATAGGTTTTACATAGAAAAATCAGGTGTTTATAAAATTTCTAAAAGCTTTCTTCAGCAATTGGGTATGAAACTCAACAATGTTGATCCGCGTTCGATTAAGATATATGGGAATGGCGGTAGAATGTTACCATTGCTCAATGCAACCGAATATCCCTCAGATTTAGAAGAAAATGCTATTTATTTTGAAGGTGAAACCGACGGTATTTTTGACGGACAAGATTATATTTTATTTTACGCCGAAGGTGTCGATAACTGGAGTCAGCCCAATCAGACACACAATAATTTATACAGCGACAAGTCGTATTATTATGTAACGGTTCAAGGTGGTGCCGGAAAAAGAATAGCACCGCTACCGGCTCCGCTAAATACTGGCGCAGTAACGCCTGTTACTATTTTTGACGATTACCAATTTCATGAAAAGGATTTGGTCAATTTTGCGCGTTTAGGTAGAAAATGGTTCGGGGAAGAATTTAGCGTTAATAACCAACAAAGCTTCACGTTTAATTTTCCAAATATCGCACCATCCACACAGATTAGTCTTACTGTTGCGGGTGCTGCAGCGGCTGTTACGGGCACTTCCATTGCTGTAAAAGGCAATAGTGCCGATGTTGGCTCGCTCACTTTTTCGCCAATCTTACCGTTGTCGGGGATTGAAGGCACTGAAGATAAATTGACAGCAACTTTCCCGGCTATTGCCGATATAGATGTCGATTTAGAATTCAACAATAACGGCGTTCCAAGTGCGAGGGCTTACCTAGATTACATTATATTAAAAGCGAAAAGCACACTTAAAGGCTACAACAAGCAGTTTAGGTTTCAATATGATGCGGCCGCAACGACTGCGGGAATCGGAGAATTTCAAATTGCAAATGCCACTTCGATAGCTCAGGTATGGGATATCACGGATATTTATAATGTAAGCGGCGTCAAAAACGACAATCTTGCCGCATTTTCATTCCAAGCAGATTTCGGTACCGTTAGAAAATATATCGCTGTTGACAAATCTGATTATTTTACACCTAAAAAAGAATCACAGTCCAAAGTCGTCAACCAAAATATAAAAGGAACGATTTTTAAAAACACACAAAATCAGTTCAAAGACATCGATTATTTAATCATTACACCAGCGTTTTTAAATAGCGCGGCAGAAAAATTGGCAAATTTTCACCGCAATTATTCCGGAATGAACGTGAAAGTCGTCAATCTGGAAAATATCTATCAAGAATTTTCTTCTGGAAAACAAGATATTGCAGCGATACGGAATTTTGTAAAATACGTTTACAACAATGCTTCATCAGACGATAAGCGCGTAAAATATGTAAATCTTTTCGGGGATGCATCTTTTGATTTTAAAGATAGGATTCAAAATAACACCAATATAGTTCCTATATTTCACAGTATTGATGCTTCCAATGTCAATAATTTTTCATTGTCGTCAACCTATATTTCCGATGATTTCTTTGTGCTGATGGATGGTAATGAAGGTAATATGAATTCAGGAAATTCATCCGGTCTCGATATTGCTGTCGGCAGGATGCCTGTTGACAATTTATCACAAGCCAACGAAATGGTAGAAAAAATAATCGAATACCACGATATTAAGTCCTTTGGGCGTTGGCGTAATAACTTCGTTCTTATTTCAGACGATGTTGATGCACCTGCTGAACGTAGCTTGGAATACGGACTCGACGCACTCGGGGATGAAATTGTCGCCAATAAGCCATTTGTTAATTTGCAGAAAATACACTCGGATGCATATCTTCAGGAAACTTCAGCTGGTGGCGATCGCTATCCTAAAGTCAGAGAAGACTTTGTAAACGCACTCGATCAGGGCGCATTGGTTTTTGATTATTTTGGTCATGGTGGCGAAGACGGACTCGCTCATGAAAGGATATTGCTGCAGGACGATGTGAAGAATCTAACCAACAGATACCGGTATTGTTTGTTTGTAACCATTACTTGCGAGTTTACTAGGTTTGACAACCCATATAGGCCAACGGCTGGAGAATACTTGTATTGGAATCCGAAAGGCGGTGCTATTTCATTGATTTCTACAACAAGGCAAATCACAATAGGAACTGGGCAAGCCATTAATGAAGCATTTTCAGAAGACCTTTACGGCTATGGAACCAATAACTTGGGAACCATCGCGGAAGCCTTAATGACAGCAAAAATTTCGTATGCGGGCAATTCACTAATGGTATTTTATGTCGGAGACCCAGCGCTAAAACTGGCGATTCCGAAGCCAAAAATCGTTTTGACAAAAGTAAACGATGCGCCTATTACCGGTCCGATTGATGACTTCAAAGCTTTAGGTGTAGTGAAACTTGCGGGCGAGGTACGTGATGAAACAGGAAATAACCTTCTTTCAGATTACAATGGAGATTTATCTGTGAATATTTACGACAAAGATATCAATATCAATACACTCGGCAACGATGGGCAAGTGATTAACAACAATCTTATAATATTGAATTTCAATAATCTAGGCGAAACTATTTTTCGTGGAAATGCTACCATAACCAATGGCCTTTTTGAATTCACATTTGTTGTGCCAAGAGATATTCGTGTGCCTTTAGGAAACGGAAGAATCAGTTTTTATGCCAAAAAAACAGCAAAATTACTAGATCAAACCGGTTATAATATGGATGTAAAAGTTGGTGGAATTAATGAAAATGCTGTTGCCGATACCACCCCGCCAACCGTAAAATTGTATATGAATGATGAAACATTTGTCTCCGGCGGTATTACCAATGCTTCGCCAATCTTGTTGGCTATTTTAGAGGACGAAAACGGCATCAATACTGCAAGTGGTATCGGTCATGATATCACTGCAATTCTCGATGGGGACGAAAGCAAACCTTATATCTTGAATGATTATTATGAAGCGGAAGCCGATAACTATAGAAAAGGAAAATTAAAATTCCCATTCAAAGATCTTGAAAAAGGGCTACACACACTGACTTTCAAAGCTTGGGATGTTTATAACAATCCAATAACCGCTGAAATTCAATTTATTGTTGTTGGAGATGAAACGCTTACGCTTAAAAACGTACTTAATTATCCAAACCCATTTGTCAACTATACACAATTTTGGTTTACCCATAATCGCCCTTTCGAGCCTTTGGAAGTACAGGTTCAAGTAATGACAATAACGGGAAAAGTTGTTTGGACGAAAAACCAGATTGTCAACACCGAAGGATTTTTGTCAAGAGAGATAACTTGGGATGGAAAAGACGATTTTGGCGACCGAATCGGAAAAGGAGTCTATGTTTATAAGCTTACGGTAAAGTCAACTTTGACCAATAAAAAATCCGAAAAATTTGAAAAACTTGTAATCCTATGAGAAAATGTTATATTTGTTTAATAAATTTTGAAAAAGAAGAATGAAAAAATTATCAATAGTACTGGTTTGTTTACTGGCAATTCAGTATTCTAAAGCACAGGATAATAACAGGGTAATAACAACCGGAGTGCCATTTTTACTGATTGCAGCCGATGCTAGATCTGCTGGTATGGCTGATCAAGGTGTTGCCACCTCACCTGATGCTTATTCCCAACAATACAATCCTGCCAAATATGCATTTTCTCTTGAAAAGCAAGGGTTTTCAGTGAGTTATACGCCTTATCTGACAGATTTGGTGAACGATATTTCGTTGGGTCAAGTGACTTATTTTAACAGAATTAGCGAGCGTAGCGCTTTTGCGGCAAGTTTGCGTTATTTTGGACTTGGTGATATCGAATTGAGACAAAATTTTGAAGATACTCCGGTTGTTGTTACACCAAATGAATTTGCTTTTGACGGTTCCTATGCGTTGCAATTGAGTGAGAAGTTCTCCATGTCTGTTGCAGGTCGTTATATCCGCTCAAGTTTAAGGATTCCTGACAGTAATGGTGATGCTTCAGCGGCGAGTTCGTTTGCGGTTGACGTTGCAGGTTACTACCAATCGGAAGAAATTGCCTACAACGACTTCAACGGAAGATGGCGCGCAGGTTTCAATTTTCAGAATATGGGTCCGAAAATCAGCTATGATTCAGACGATATCAGTTCCAATTTTTTGCCCGCGAACATGAAACTGGGTGTTGGCTTTGATTTCGTTTTTGACGATTACAATAAAGTCGCAGTTGGACTAGAGTTCAATAAACTACTCGTTCCGACACCACAAGAGCCAAAAGATCTTAATGGCGATGGAACAATCGATGATAGTGAAATTGTTGCCAACAACAACGATTATAGGAAAACGGGCTGGGTAGAGGGCATGTTCAAATCATTTGGAGATGCACCTGATGGATTTAGCGAAGAATTAAAAGAATTCACCTATTCTGCTGGAGCGGAATACCTTTATCAGGATTCTTTTGCCTTCCGTTTGGGTTATTTCAACGAAAGCCCGCTCAAAGGCTCAAGAAAATTTTTCTCACTTGGTGCCGGTTTCAAATATAACGTAGTGAAAATAGATGTTTCCTATTTATTCTCGGCTTCAAAAGTTAAAAATCCACTTGAAAACACTTTGCGGTTTTCGCTAACATTTAATTTTGGGGAGAATTATGACCAATATTAATCAGTAACAATAAATTAATTAAAAGTCCAAATTTCAATAAAATGAGATTTGGATTTTTTTTCCCATAAAAAGAATGAAAGAAATTAATATTATTACACGATTTGATGTTTTTGAAGCCCTTTCAGAACTGCCAACTGACATTCAGTTTTTGATGGAAGAAGCCGTTGCTATTCGAAAAAATGCGTATGCGCCTTATTCACAATTTCGTGTCGGTGTCGCGTTACTTTTAGACAACGGAAAAATAGTTCTAGGTTCCAATCAGGAAAATGCAGCCTATCCATCCGGACTTTGTGCCGAAAGGGTTGCGGTTTTTCATGCGGGTGCCGTTTATCCGGAAGTCAAAATCCTTAAAATGGCGATTACGGCTGCTTCAGATAATAATACAACCAGCGCGCCCATTCCGCCTTGTGGCGCTTGTCGCCAGTCGATTGCGGAATATGAATTTAAGCAAGATACGCCAATAGAAATCTATTTTATGGGTGAAATCGGAGCGATTTACAAATCAGATTCACTCAAAAATCTGTTGCCGTTTATGTTTGATAAAAACTTCCTATAAAAAAGCTAAAAATCACGGTTTAAATTTTACTGCTACCGTGGAATGTCTTATTTTTGCATTTCGCAAATTTGTGTGAGGTGACTATTTTGCGAAATAGTAAAAAAAAGGCATACACAAACAATTTAGAAAGACAATTTCACATGAAATGAGCCAAAAAAAGTACTCCCTTTCGAGATGGGCGTAAAAAGGCGAATTACATATGACCGATTGAAAAAACAAATCAGCACATGAAAGAAGTTACAAAAGAAGTTTATTTAAAGTGGTACGAAGACATGCTGCTTTGGAGAAAGTTTGAAGACAAACTCGCAGCCCTTTACATTCAACAAAAAGTTAGGGGATTTCTGCATTTATATAACGGTCAGGAAGCAGTTCTTGCAGGTGCTTTGCATGCAATGGATCTTACCAAAGACAAGATGATTACCGCTTACAGAAACCATGTTCAGCCAATCGGAATGGGTGTTGACCCACGCAGAGTTATGGCAGAATTGCTCGGAAAAGTAACCGGAACCTCAAAAGGAATGGGCGGATCGATGCACATTTTCTCCAAAGAAAAAGGATTTTATGGTGGTCACGGTATTGTAGGAGCTCAGATTCCCGTTGGTGCTGGTATCGCTTTTGCGGATAAATACTTTGAAACCGGTGGTGTAACATTGACTTATTTCGGTGACGGAGCAGCCCGTCAGGGTTCACTTCACGAAGCTTTCAATATGGCGATGTTGTGGAAACTTCCAGTAGTTTTTATCGTTGAAAACAACGGTTATGCAATGGGAACTTCTGTTGAAAGAACAGCCAACCATACCGATATTTGGAAATTAGGACTGGGTTACGAAATGCCATGCGGGCCAGTAGATGGTATGAATCCCGTAAAAGTAGCCGAAGCGATGCACGAAGCTATTGACCGTGCAAGACGTGGCGACGGGCCAACTTTCCTCGAAATGAAAACGTACCGATACAGAGGTCACTCGATGTCCGATGCACAGTTATATCGCACCAAAGACGAGGTTGAAGAATACAAAAAAATCGACCCGATTACGCAGGTTTTAGACGTCATTAAAGATCAGAAATATGCTACCGACGCAGAAATAGAAGCTATTGACGAAAGGGTAAAAGATTTGGTGGAAGAATGTACAACATTCGCCGAAGAATCTGCTTTCCCTGAAATTCAACAGCTTTACGACGTGGTGTACGAACAAGAAAATTATCCTTTTATTCCTCACAGACTTTAATCATTATGGCAACAAAAATAACAATGCCGCGATTGAGCGACACGATGACCGAAGGAACCGTAGCTACTTGGTTGAAAAAAGTTGGAGACAAAGTTGCCGAAGGCGATATCCTTGCTGAAATCGAAACCGACAAAGCAACAATGGAATTTGAATCTTTCAATTCGGGAACATTATTGTACATCGGTATTCAGGAAGGCGAATCCGCTCCTGTTGATTCCCTTGTGGCAATCATCGGAAAAGAAGGCGAAGATATTTCTGAACTTTTGAAAGGTGGAGATACTCCGGTTGAAGCTCCTAAAGCTGAAACTGCCGAGACTCCAAAAGAAGAAGATAAAAACTCAGACGCACCCGTTGCCGACGACAAGAAAGACCCGAACAACAGCGAACAGGCGAAGCAAACTGCTGCTCCAGCATCATTGCCAAAGGGTGTTGTGGTTGTAACAATGCCACGTTTGAGCGATACCATGACCGACGGAACCGTTGCGACATGGCTCAAAAAAGTGGGTGATAAAGTGGCCGAAGGCGATATTCTTGCTGAAATCGAAACGGATAAAGCGACAATGGAATTCGAATCTTTTAACGCAGGAACTTTATTGTTTATTGGCGTGAATGAAGGCGAATCGGCTCCTGTTGATAGTGTTTTGGCGATTATTGGCCCAGACGGAACAGATATTACTGGCGTTGCGGAAAACTATAAAAAAGGTGGAGCGACAACTACTCTTGTAAAAGAAGACGCAAAATCTGAAGAAACCCCAGGCAAAGCCGAATCGAGCGAAGCTAAACCTTCAGAAGAAACGGTTGAAACCGTTGCAGATGGAAAACGTATCTTCATTTCACCATTGGCTAAAAAAATCGCCGAAGAAAAAGGTATTAATATTTCACAAGTAAAAGGCTCAGGCGAAAACGGACGTATCGTAAAAAGTGATATTGAAAACTTCACACCACAAGCTGCAACGACTGCTCCAGCAATTTCAACTGAAGCGCCAAAAGCGGATGCTGCATCTGTTATAAAACCTTTTGTTCCGACTGGCGAAGTGTCAACAGAAGAAATTAAAAACTCACAAATGCGCAAGATCATTGCGAAACGTTTGTCAGAGTCGATTTTCACGGCACCACATTTTTACTTAACGATAGAAGTAGCTATGGACGAAGCGATGCAATCAAGAAATACCATCAACAGTATTCCGGATACAAAAGTGTCTTTCAACGATATGGTTATAAAAGCTTGCGCAATGGCATTAAGAAAACATCCAAAAGTCAATTCGCAATGGAAAGAAGAGTCCATCATCATCAACCACCACATCAATATTGGTGTTGCTGTTGCTGTTGAAGACGGATTGGTAGTTCCAGTATTGAAATTTGCAGACTCCATGAGTTTAACGCAAATCGGCGGTAATGTAAAAGATGTAGCCGGAAGAGCGAAAAACAAAAAACTACAGCCAGCCGAAATGGAAGGCAGTACGTTTACGGTTTCCAATTTAGGAATGTTTGGGATTACCGAATTTACATCGATCATCAACCAACCGAATTCCGCAATCTTATCAGTAGGTGCCATTGTTGAAAAGCCGGTCGTAAGAAACGGGCAAATCGTTGTTGGTAACACGATGAAAGTAACTTTAGCCTGCGACCACAGAACAGTTGACGGTGCTACCGGTGCTCAATTTTTACAAACATTAAGACAATATCTTGAAAATCCAGTAACCATGCTGGCATAATCAAAAATTGTACTGAATATAAATCCCGTCTCGAGCCAATCCTGACGGGATTTTTTTTATTTTAGCGTATAATCTGAACATTTTATGAAAAAAATAATATTATTATCGGCAATTCTGTTTTTTAATTTTGCCAGTTCCCAAACCAAAAGTACGACATACAAAGTCAAAGAAAGTGATGTCGCCACCAATCTCAAAACACTAACGTCTGATGCTATGGAAGGCAGAGAAGCCGGAACACCCGGAATTGAAAAAGCCGCCGTTTTTCTCGAGAATTATTTCAAAAGCATTAGTGTAAAGTCTTACTTTTCGACTTATCGCGATACGTTGACCACTTTCTCGAAAACAACGTGTAACATTGTCGGTTACATCGAAGGAAATGACCCGGTTTTAAAAAACGAATTCGTTGTCCTGGGCGGTCATTATGATCATATTGGAATTACAGATGAGGCGGTAAACGGCGACAAAATTAACAACGGCGCAAATGACGACGCTTCTGGAGTCACAGCAGTTTTGGAAATGGCTAGGTATTTTTCCCAATCAAAATCTAATAAAAGAAGTATTCTTTTTGTATGCTTTAGCGGCGAAGAAAAAGGACTTTTGGGCTCAAAAAGCCTTGCGAAAAAATTAAAGAAGAAGAATTTCAATTTATACACGATGCTCAATTTTGAAATGATTGGCGTTCCAATGGCTAGAGATTACACCGCATATATCACAGGTTTCGATAAATCGAATATGGCGGCAAAAATCAATGAATATGCCGGGAATAACTTGATCGGATTTCTTGAGGCTGAAAAATCCTACGAACTATTCTCAAGATCGGACAATTATTCTTTTTATAATGAATTTCGGGTTCCGTCTCAAACAGTCTGTACTTTTGATTTTGAAAACTTCGAATTCTACCACCAACCTGGGGACGAGTTTGAAAAAATGGACATTCCACACATGACTTCTTTTATCCAAAAAATGGTACCAGTAGTAGAAAAAATGACCAATTCGACCACCAAAGAAATCAAACTGAATTGATGAAAAATATAATTGTCACTGGAACTTCCCGCGGTATCGGCTATGAACTGGCGCTTCAATTTGCCGATGCCGGACACAAGGTTTTGGCCATTTCCCGAAAAACACCAAAAGCGTTGATCGAAAACCAGAACATCACTTGCCTTTCCGTTGATTTGTCCGAAGAAAATGATTTGGAGAAAATAAGTAATTTCCTTTCAGCAACTTGGAAAAAAGTTGATGCCATCGTGCATAATGCGGGTGCTTTGATCTTTAAACCATTTGCAGAAACTACGATTTTAGATTTCGAAAGGATATATAAAGTCAATGTTTTTGCCGTGGCAGCACTTACGCAGTTAGCATTGCCCTATTTAGAAAAAGGCAGCCACGTAGTCACCATCAGTTCGATGGGCGGTATTCAGGGCAGCTTGAAATTCGCCGGACTTTCCGCCTACAGTTCTAGCAAAGGCGCTGTTATTACGTTGTCGGAATTATTGGCAGAAGAATACAGAGAACGCGGCATCGCCTTCAATGTTTTGGCTTTGGGATCGGTACAGACAGAAATGCTCGCCGAAGCTTTTCCAGGTTATGAAGCACCACTTTCGGCAGCACAAATGGCAGCTTATATTTTTAATTTTACACTCACGGGAAATCAGGTTTACAACGGAAAAGTATTGCAGGTCTCTTCATCGACGCCATAAAATGAGCGAAGTTTTAGCTAAATATCTACCCGAACACGCAGTAGAAACTTGTTTTGAGCTCATTAAAGCCAATCAGGTGCATCTGAAAATCGTCAATGAACGGCAAACCCGACATGGCGATTATCGCAAGGGTATTTCGGGAAAACATGAAATTACGGTTAACGCCAACCTGAACAAATACCGTTTTTTGATGACGCTGGTACACGAAATTTCGCATTTAGTAGCTTTTGAAAAATTTGGTCGAAACATTAAACCGCATGGTGCCGAATGGAAATATACTTTTCAAAGATTAATGGTGCCGTTTATACGGCCAGAGATTTTCCCAAACCAATTGTTAAGTTTGTTGGCGCAGCATTTTAAAAATCCAACGGCAAGTAGCGATACCGATGCACGATTGGCGCTCGCATTGAAACAATTTGATGAGAAAGATGATGTGACCTATGTTTTTCAAGTGCCTGACGGCAGTTATTTCCGAATTAAAAATGGTCGAATTTTTCAGAAAAAAGGCATACGTGTAAAGCGACATGAATGCCTCGAAGTAAAAACCGGTAGGCTATTCCTATTCAATCCTAATGCCGAAGTGGAGCTTTTGCCGGGATAATGGTACAATTCACATTTATTTAATACTAATGTTAGGTGGTTTTGCCTAACTTTAATTCAAATTAGCAATTAACTATTGAAATGAATAAAAATTATTATGCAATTTTAATGGCTGGCGGCGTAGGATCTCGATTCTGGCCGGTTAGTACAAATGATTTCCCAAAGCAATTTCACGATATGCTCGGTTCAGGCGAAACGCTGATCCAAAAAACGTTCAGCCGTTTGTCACAATTAATTCCAAAAGAAAACATTCTTATTTTAACCAATGAGCGTTACAATCAGTTGGTTTTAGAACAATTGCCCGATGTAAAACAAGAACAGGTTTTGTTGGAACCTGCAATGCGCAACACGGCACCTTGTATTTTATATGCTTCGTTAAAAATTAAAAAGAGGAATCCCGATGCCGTGATGGTTGTCGCGCCAAGTGATCACTGGATTGAGGATGAAAAGGCTTTTGCCGAAAATCTTCAATCATGTTTTGATTTTTGTGCGAAAGAAGATGCGTTGCTGACTTTAGGCATTCAACCAACATTTCCCAACACCGGATTTGGTTATATAGAATTTGATAAAACGGATGAAAATTCTATAAAGAAGGTTATGCAATTTCGTGAAAAACCAGATTATGAGACTGCTAAATCGTTTTTAGAGAGTGGTAATTTTTTGTGGAATGGCGGTATTTTTATTTGGAGTGTAAAATCAATTTTGAAAGCTTTTGCCCAATTTCAGCCGCAAATGAATCAGCTTTTTGAAAAAGGTTATAATGATTTCAATACACCGTTGGAAACGCGTTTTATTAATGAGCATTACGCTTTTGCGGGGAATATTTCGATTGATTATGCTGTGATGGAAAATGCAGAGAATGTTTTTGTGCTGCCGGCGACTTTCGATTGGAATGATTTGGGAACATGGGGTTCTTTGCACGAAAAACTCGACAAAGATGACAATAATAATGCAATCATCAATGCGACTGTTGTTCTCGAAAATGCATCGGACAACATTATTCGATCAGATGCTAAAAAACTCATTATTATTGATGGACTTAACGATTATATTATCGTTGACAAGAATGATGTTTTACTTATTTATCCGAAAGGTAAGGAACAAGATATTAAAGGTATTGTGGCTAAAATTGTGAAGTAGCGTTATTTTTTATCGTCTTTTAAATAAGCTTCCCGTACTTTTTTAAACAAATTCGAAGAATAAACAAAGTCGGTAACCGCTTCATTATCAGTTCTAAAAATTTCTTCTTTAGTGCCTTCCCAAGCTTTCAGTCCGTTTTTTAGGAATACGATTTTGTCGCCAATTTCCATTACAGAGTTCATATCGTGCGTATTGATGACGGTGGTAATATTATATTCTTCGGTGATTTCTTTGATGAGGTTGTCAATCAAAATCGAAGTATTTGGGTCAAGCCCTGAATTAGGCTCATCGCAAAATAAATATTTTGGATTGTTCACGATAGCGCGGGCAATGGCGACACGTTTTTGCATTCCGCCTGAAATTTCTGAAGGTAATTTTTTATTGGCATCAATAAGATTTACTCTTTTCAAAACAAAATTAACGCGATCCATTGTTTCTGAACGGGTATTTTTGGTAAACATCCGCAGCGGGAATGCTACATTTTGCTCTACTGTCATTGAGTCAAATAATGCACTTCCTTGAAATACCATACCGATTTCGGTGCGCAATTCGCGTTTTTCATCGGCGGTCAGTTCAGAATAAATCCTGCCATCAAAAGAAATAGTACCTGCGTCTGGTGTGTGTATACCCAATAACGATTTTAGCAACACTGTTTTTCCGGAGCCACTTTGACCGATGATCAGATTGGTTTTGCCTTCCTGAAAAGTCGTCGAAACACCTTTTAAAACTTGCGTGCCGCCAAATGATTTTTCTATGTTTTTTACTTCTATCATTAGGTCAAGAGTAATTGGGTGAGGATATAATTGATCAAAATGATGGTTACAGATGTCCATACAAATGCTACAGTACTGGCTTTTCCAACTTCGAGTGCGCCGCCTTTCATAAAATAACCATGGAAAGATGGAATCGTTGCGAGTAGTAAAGCAAAAACGAATGTCTTGATGAAAGCATAAGCAATGTGAAACGGAATAAATTCTTGTTGAAGACCAACAATAAAGTCATCACTAGAGCCGAATCCGCCGTAAACAGCCGCAATCCAGCCGCCTAAAATCCCTAAAAACATAGCAATTCCAATCACAAAAGGATAGAGCAATAAAGCCATTAATTTTGGAAAAACAAGATAGTTTAGCGAATTAACACCCATAACTTCTAGGGCATCTATTTGTTCTGTAACACGCATCGTTCCTATGCTTGAAGTGATAAACGAGCCCATTTTTCCCGCCATAATGATGGAGATAAATGTTGGAGCAAATTCTAAAATTACCGACTGTCTCGTGGCAAAACCAATCAAATATTTCGGAATTAACGGATTGGTAAGGTTCAAAGCCGTTTGAATGGCAACAACACCGCCAACAAAAAACGAGATAAAAGCCACGATTCCGAGTGAACCGATAATCAAATCGTCGATTTCCTTGAGGATAAGCCCTTTCATTACAGACCACTTTGTGGGTTTGTTGAAAATCTCTTTCCACATCAGGAAATACTTTCCAATCTGCGATAAATAACGAATGAGCATCATGTTTTAAAAATATAGGCTAAAATAAGGATTAGTTTACAGTTTTTGGTTTGCCTTAACAGTTTTTTCTTATTCAGACAATCTTAATTTCGGAATAATTTTCCTTTCATTTTTTGAAGTCTGTAATGTCGAATAAATTGCGCTTGCTCTGGCGTTACTAACATCGTTTTTTTTGAGGAATTTGCTTTCATAAAACCACGGATATAATCAATAAAAAGCAATGGTTTCTTTTTCATCATTGCTAATTTAGCCGATGCGATTGCCGTAATCAAGAAGCCGTAGCCCAAAGTGTAAAAAGCTTCTCCCTGTTTGAAACGCGCCGTTTTGTTATAATTCGCGCCTGTTGGTTTCAGGTGTTTTACTTTGAGCGAAGCATCTGTGATTACTTTCCAACCATAAAATTTCGCTAACAATTCGTCAACAGTATCCCAACCCATAGCTGGTTTTAGTCCGCCGATTTGTCCAAAACAAGCTGCTCGATACGCTTTAAAGGCGCCGCGAATGTGGTCTTTATCGGTTAGATTTTCCAGAATCCATTCGTTATTTTTTTGTATGTAAGCGAATCCACCGGCCATTCCGATTTTTTCATCAGATTGGAAATGGGCAATCACAGTTTCAAAATAATTTTCCGGAAAAATCAAATCGGCATCGGCTTTTACGATGATGTCAAAAGTTTCTACTAGCGATTCATATCCTTTCTGAAAAGCCTGAATCACTTTACTTCCCGGCAAATGTATCGCTTCAGAAGTTTTTTTAACCAATGTGATAAACGGATTTTTTTCGGCAAAAGCCAGCACGATTTCGGCAGTTTTATCGGTAGAATTGTCATCTACGATTACAACTTTTTGAGGTAGAACGGTTTGAGACAATAACGATCGTAATGTCATGGATATGAATGCTTCTTCGTTGTGCGCGGGAATG
The DNA here is from genome assembly GCA_029946065.1 of Flavobacterium sp. Classification (GTDB taxonomy): domain Bacteria; phylum Bacteroidota; class Bacteroidia; order Flavobacteriales; family Flavobacteriaceae; genus Flavobacterium. The sequence goes on along the minus strand of JAQSDU010000014.1, from coordinate 992,402 downwards.
ATGATGCAGTAGTTCATCACTTTATTTTTTCAGCATAAACAATATAATACCGATTTGTGAATTTACGCAACAGCGGACGAAATCCAAATTTCTTTACAGGATTTGTCCATTTCTGACGGTCGATGATTTTCCATCCTGTTTTTTCCAAAAGCCAGTCGAGTTGCCAATCTTCAAATTCATGGTAATGTCGGTCCCACATATCGGTTTTGCTGCGATATGCCGTAGAAAACCAAAGTCGCATCGGAATGGAAATCAGCAATTTATCTGCTTTTATTTCTCGTAAAATGGAGAATGGATTCAGCAGATGCTCAAAAATTTCAAATGCGGTTACAACATTTACATTTGTATTTTGCAAAGCCGATTGGTTTTCGTCCAGGTCTTCGCCGGTGGTATTGACGACAGAAAACCCTTCTGATTTCATGATTTTTGAAAATGGATTTTCTACACCCAAATCCAAAATGGTTTCAGTTGTAGAAATGTGCTTTTTTAAGAAAGCTAGCGTATTATTGAACCGTTTTTCGGGATATGTTTTTTCGTACATAGCATTGTAAATTTGCCGCAAAGGCGCAATAGCGCAAAGATAAATAAACCATTGGCTAATTATCTAATAGCGATAAACAATTGCATTGACATTCATTCCGGCACCAACAGAAGCCAAGATGATTACATCGCCTTTTTTAATCGATTGGTTTTCAAGTTTTCCTTGGATCAGCAAATCAAAAAGTGTTGGAACCGTGGCAACACTGCTGTTCCCGAGTTTATGGATGCTCATTGGCATAATGCTATCTGGCGTTGTTCTTTGGTAAAGCTTGTAAAACCTGTTGACAATGGCTTCGTCCATTTTTTCGTTGGCTTGATGGATCAAGATTTTCTTTACGTCGTCAATGGCGATGCCACTTTTGTCAAGACATTCTTTCATGGCTTGCGGTACGCGGCTTAAAGCGAATTCGTATATCTTTCGGCCATACATTTTGATGTAACGTACATCAGGATCTAAATCTTTGTTGTAAGAACTTCCAAAAAACAAATAACCGGCTTCGTCATAGGCATAAGTGGCACTTTCATAAGCCAAAATACCGCTGCTATCATCTTCTGAAATTTCAATTACAGAAGCGCCGGCACCGTCGGAATAAATCATCGAATCGCGGTCATGGGCGTCAATAACACGAGAAAGTGTTTCTGTGCCAATGACGAGGCATTTTTTTGCCATTCCAGATTTTAAGAAAGCATTTGCTTGTAAAACGCCTTCTACCCATCCCGGGCAACCGAAAAGGATGTCATAAGCGACGCATTTCGGATTATGGATTTGCAGTTTTTGTTTAACACGACTGGCAAGACTCGGCAAAATATCCGATTGTATTGCGCCTTTTTTTACATCGCCAAAATTATGGGCAAGAATGATATAATCTAAAGTTTCCGGGTCAATATTGGCATTGGCAATTGCGCGTTGTGCTGCAATTACCGCCATATCTGAGCTGACCATATTGTCGTTGGCATAGCGCCTTTCGTCGATTCCGGTAATGTCCTTGAATTTTCCGATAACAATTTCATTCGTATGGGTAAGCGGCGTACCGTCTTCATTCAAGAAAACGTGTTGACCGAAATCTATGTTTTTTACTTCTATTTCAGGAACGAAACTTCCTATCCCCGTTATTTTTACAGTCATCTTCTTTGGTATAAATCTAAGCTAATTTAGAAATTTTATTGTTATCCATAATATAAATAGCGCACGAAATCCAACCAATTACATAATTGTCAATTTATCGAAATAAAAATGTTAATAATGCAATATTTAAAAAAATTAGAAGGAGTTGGCTATCTTGATTTTCATAATTGTTGCAATTGATAATGCTTGGGTTTTGATTTTTTCGGCATTTTGGCCTTGAAAAAGCGTGTCAACGGTTGTAAAAAAGTGCTTTAACCAGATTTGAAATAGTTCAGGTGTTAGCGCTTCTTTTTTATTAATGTCGAGATGCATTTGCGTAAGATTATTGAAATAACCGCCGGTATTAAAGATTGCCTGAGACCAGAAAGTCACTAAAATGGGCAAATGTTCTTCGATTTTTATCTTAACCACATCTGTAAAAATATAGCTTATCGATGTATCGGAAAGGAGTTTTTTATAAAATTCATCAACAAGTAAAAACAAATCATCGTTGTTTTCTATATCCTTCATAGAAATTAATATTTTATCAGCAACATAGCATCAAAGGTTCTTGCATACAAGAGTATGTTTTTTTTTTACTACTAGAGGTTTTTCAAGTCAATTTAATCTCGCAAACTTTGTAACTTATCAACTAATATTCATTAAAAACCCTTTCAGAAAATCGGAAAGGGCTTTTGAAATTATTTATTTTTGAATTTAGTTTTCCATATAAGCCTCAATCGGCGCACAGGAACAAATTAAATTTCGGTCTCCGTAAGCATCATCAACACGACGAACGCTTGGCCAGAATTTGTTGTCTGCAATATAATCGAGTGGAAATGCCGCTTGCTCTCTTGTGTAAGGCGCATTCCATTGGTCAGCTGTCAACATAGCCAATGTATGAGGCGCATTTTTCAAAACATTATCTGTATTGTCTGCCGAGCTGTTTTCGATTTCTTTACGGATGGCGATCATCGCATCACAGAAACGATCTAATTCGGCTACATCCTCGCTTTCCGTTGGTTCAATCATTAGGGTACCGGCAACTGGGAAAGAAACTGTTGGTGCATGAAATCCATAATCCATCAAACGTTTTGCTATATCAGTAACCTCGATGCCATTTTGTTTGAAAGAACGGCAATCCAAAATCATTTCGTGTGCTGCGCGACCACATTCTCCGGTATATAGAATCGGGTAGTGGGCTTCCAGACGCGTTTTGATGTAATTGGCATTCAGGATGGCATATTTTGTAGCATTGGTCAAACCTTCGGCGCCTAACATCGCAATATAACCGTAAGATATCAAACATACCAAAGCAGAACCCCAAGGCGCAGCAGAAATAGCGGTAATAGCGGTATCGCCACCGGTTGGAATTACTGGATTTGTGGGTAAGAATGGGACCAAATGTTTTGCAACGCAAATCGGACCAACACCAGGACCGCCGCCGCCGTGTGGAATAGCGAAAGTCTTGTGTAAATTTAAGTGGCAAACATCGGCACCGATTGTCGCTGGATTTGTAAGGCCAACTTGTGCGTTCATATTTGCGCCGTCCATATAAACTTGTCCGCCGTTTTCGTGTATTATTTGCGTGATTTCACGGATGGCACTTTCGAAAACACCATGTGTTGATGGATAAGTGACCATTAAGCAAGACAAATCGTCTTTGTACTCAATTGCTTTTGAACGCAAATCTTCCACATCAATGTTACCGTTTTCCATGGTTTTGGTTACAATGATTTTCATACCAGCCATTGCTGCAGATGCCGGATTGGTACCGTGCGCGGAAGACGGAATCAAACACACATTCCTATGGTGATCGCCCCGCGCATAATGGTATGCGCGAATGACCATTAAGCCAGCATATTCACCTTGTGCGCCGGAATTTGGCTGTAAAGTGGTGCCTGCGAAACCAGTAACAACATTCAATTGTTCTTCTAGTTTTTTAAGCATGATTTGGTAACCTTCGGCTTGTTCGATGGGTGCAAATGGGTGGATATTGTTCCAGATGCCCATACTCAAAGGCAGCATTTCAGCCGCAGCGTTGAGTTTCATTGTACAAGAACCCAAAGAAATCATCGAATGGTTTAAGGCTAAATCTTTTCTTTCTAGTTTTTTGATGTAGCGCATCAAAGCAGTTTCAGAATGGTGGCTGTTGAAAACTTCGTGTTGCAAGAACGTTGATTTTCTTTCGAGTCCATCAGGATAATTCGTTTGCGACGACAATTCGGAAATCGTAAAAGTTTCTTTTCCTGTCGCTTCTGCAAAAATGCTGATGATTTTATTGATGTTATCGATGGAAGTCGTTTCATTAAAAGCTATCGAAACCGTTTCGTTATCAGGATAGTAAAAATTTACCTCGTTCTTTTCAGCGACAGCTTTTACTTTTAGCGCATTGGCTTTCAGTAAGATTGTATCAAAGAAAGCAGAATTGGTTTGATAAACGCCTAATTTGTTCAAAGCATCGGCGGTTGTAACTGCGGAAGCGTGTACTTTTTCAGCTATATATTGCAAGCCTTTTGGTCCGTGATAAACAGCATACATTCCGGCCATAACGGCTAATAAAACCTGAGCTGTACAAATATTTGAAGTTGCTTTATCGCGTTTGATATGTTGTTCTCTTGTTTGCAATGCCATACGAAGCGCACGGTTGCCATTAGCATCTTGTGTTACGCCAATGATCCTGCCCGGCATGCTGCGTTTGTATTCGTCTTTTGTAGCGAAAAAAGCAGCGTGCGGCCCGCCATAACCCAGTGGAATTCCGAAACGTTGTGTTGTTCCGACAACAACATCTGCACCCATTTCTCCGGGAGAAGTCAGCTTTACAAGGCTCAAAATATCAGCGGCAACAGCAGTTTTGATTTCGTTCGCTTTCGCTTTCGCAATAAAACCGGCGTAGTCATAAATCTGTCCGTATTTGCCTGGATATTGCAGCATCGCCCCAAAGAAATCAGTTGAAAAGTCAAATGTTTCGTGGTTGCCGATAACGAGTTCAATTCCGATTGGCGTGGAACGCGTTTGCAAAACAGAAAGCGTTTGTGGCAATATTTCTTCAGAAACAAAGAATTTGTTGGTGTTGTTTTTCTTTTGGTCGCGTGTTCTGACGTCGAACAATAACGCCATCGCTTCTGCTGCAGCGGTACTTTCGTCAAGCAAAGATGCATTGGCAATTTCCATTCCGGATAATTCGATAACCGTGGTTTGAAAATTTAAAATTGCTTCAAGACGGCCTTGTGCAATTTCTGCCTGATAAGGTGTGTATGCGGTGTACCAACCCGGATTTTCAAATACATTTCTTTGGATGACCGCCGGCACGATTGCAGCATGGTAACCCAATCCGATATAGGTGCTAAATACTTTGTTTTTGTTGCCGAGTTTCCTGATGTGGTTCAGGTATTCGTATTCTGTCAATGCAGGTTCTAAATTCAGTGGTGCTTTAAGGCGAATATCGTCCGGAATGGTTTCAAAAATTAACTGGTCCAAATCGGAAACACCTATTGTTTTCAGGAGGTGCGGAAGGTCATTTTCCCTTGGGCCGATGTGTCTTAAAGCGAATGCATCTGTTCTCATATAGTAGTTTAAGTTGTGTAAAATTGAAGTGCGTAAAATTAAATATTAATCTCCTAATAAATAGGTTTTTTAACTTCGATTTTTGGGTATTTTTCAACCAAAACGGGTTCTTATTAACAGTTTGATTAATTTTGTAGTATGACACTTTTAAAGCGCCTCTTCGATTTTTATATCCAAAGCAGCATTCATGTGGCATTTTCGTGTTATGCGTTGGTGCGAATGACGGAATACATGTTTCAAATCCCCAACAATAAAGCGATGGTATTATTTGGGTTTTTCGGTACGATTGTCGGTTATAATTTCGTCAAATATGATGCTTTGGCAAGGACAGGAAAACGGGAACCGAGTTACCGAGTCAAGGCAATCGCTTTGTTGAGTTTCTTTTCCATTCTGGCTGCCGGATATTGTTTTCTTAAACTTGAAAATGCAACAAAAGTTATTTCAGCCTTTTTTTTGGGATTGACGATTTTATATACGCTGCCTTTTTTTCCAAACCGAAAAAATGCGCGGAATTGGGCTGGCGTAAAGATTTATATCGTTTCAATTTGCTGGGTAGGCGTGACGGTTGTGCTTCCGGTTTTGAATGCGGATCCTGAATTGCAGCAGCTTTTCAACACTGATTTTTATTTAAAAATAACGCAGCGTTTCCTATTGGTTTTTGTTTTGGTTTTGATTTTTGAAATCATCGACCTTTCCAACGACGACCCACATTTACAAACTGTTCCACAGCAAATAGGAATGAAGCGCACTAAAATGCTCGGTTTACTATTGCTGATTGTATTTTATTTTCTCGAATTTTTAAAAATTGTATTTGACGCCAAACAAGTGTTGGTCAACATAGTTTTGGTTATTGTAATCGCTGCATTTCTGATATTTGCTAACGAAAGAAAGTCGAAATACTATACTTCTTTTTGGGTAGAAAGCGTTCCGATTTTTTGGTGGCTACTGGTGGTTTTCTTCTGCTAAATGTTTTAAAATATTGTTCCGTTTCTGAATGAATCTTGTAAGGTATTTTTTTAGAATTAGGTTATCGAAAATACTTCCGAGAATCCCAAATGGCGTTTCATAGCGAATGCTGTCGGTCATTATTGTGATGCCGTTTTTTGCTTCAAAAGAGTGTTCGTGGCGGAAAGATTTAAATTGACCTTCGACCATTTCATCCACAAAATAAATCGGAAAATTCATAGCCGATATGATACTTTTGTGCGTCAAATAAATCCCGAAATGTTTGGCTTTCCAAGTGACGGTTTCGTCCAATTCGATCAATCCTGAAGTTTTTCCTGCGATGGCTTTTTCATTGGATTGGCTCGTAGAAAGCAAATGAATATCGATGTTGCGATTGGTATCGAAGACTTTTTCTATGGGCGCGTTGATGATTGTTTTTAGATGAATTTTAGTCATGTTTTTCACTTCTGTTCTTAATTACTTTGAGGATATTATTCTGGATGTCTTTCATAATCCAGTTGCCCCAAATCCCAGCATAAAAATTAAATGTCGTATTCATCGAGAAATGGCTGTACAGCATCAATTTGTATTGATTATTGCTAATTTTTTGAAGCTGATAAGTGCCGTTGAGCATGTCGAAATATTCACCGCCAATTAAAATATGTTCGTCGAGTGTGGTCGATGGAATTTCGAAAGTATTGGCTTTTATTTGAAATTCCATCAGTTTTAAATTCTCATATTTTGTGACGGTTTCGTTGAAAACCAAACCTTTTTCAAAAATGGCCTTCCGAAAACCACCTACTGCCAAAGTATCAAGTTCTGCTTTTACCGGTTTTGGAAAACCGAGCCAGCTTATGAGTTTGGAACTGTCTTCGTTTTTAGAAATTGTCTTTACGGAAGTTACGTTTTTCCATATTTTAGGGGCATCAGCATTAATTATAATCGAGGTATAAGTGGTAAATATTTCTGGGCTTCTTGGCAATGCATTTTCAATCGGGCCGATAAAAAAAGGCAATAGCAATACAATTGAAAGGTTAATATTTTGCTGTTTTTTGTTTTTTCTAAGCTTAAAGTAGCCGGCTATCAATCCGCCAACGGAACTCGCAAGTAAAAAGAAAGGAGCAATCATTAGCCAACATGCCCAGCCTTCAATCATTAGCAACATTGTGACAGCGATTACTAATAGAACAGGAATCCATGGCATGAAAAATCTATAGCTCCACGATTTTACTTTTTCACTATTAGAGAAATAAATTGTGAGTGCGCCAACTCCGGCGGGTACAGCGAGAAAAAATGTAATGGACATTACAGAAATAAAATCGTCTAAGATGCTTGCGCCAAAGATAATCCGCAGTGTAATGGCAAAAAGTAAAGGAATAAGAATGGAGTAGGTTCTTTTCATAATTGATAATGTGCTATAAGGTTATGAATAAAAAGCAATGTGTTCACGATGGCAAATAACACAAAAAGGCAATTCATCCAATAGCTTCCAATTTTGAAAATCATTTTTTTTGGAATATCATACATCGGATAATAGGCAATTTGCGTAGCCACTTTTCCTACCCAATACATCGCAATAAGTCCGGTTAAGGCTACTGCCAATGCGGATGCCTCTTTTAGTTCATTTGTAAATAGAATGGCGATCAGTCCGAAGGAAAAATTGAGTCCTTGGATGTACCTGCCGTATGTTTTGGCAATTTCTTGGTTCAGCGGTTTTAGTTTTTTTACGTCGTTGTACCAGTCGAAAACCTGATGGCGGATGTAAGGATAGATCATTGCAGTAAAGATCTGGCCGATGCCGCTAGCGATTATGAGCCAATTTGGGATGGCGATATTCATGGTGTTTGGAGTTAGTTTATGGTATTCATTTTTTTTCGGAAACCTAATAGGTTTTAAATCTGTTAGGTTTATTTTGTTTTCGAGTATTTATCGGATCGTTTTTTTGTTTTCAATAGTAATCTTTGAACCGATGGCTGCCATTACCGAAAGCGGTATTTTATCTTGTAAAAACGCGAAATCAACACCGTAATTCGCTTCAAAATCGACATTCATTTTATAGTCAATTATTTCATATTGTTGCCAGCGAGGATGTGTAACTTCATATTCATAGGTTTTTTTGCTACTAAATTTAGTGTAACCAAAATAATGCTCTGTGATGAATTCGGCTTCTGAATTGGGTGCAATAGGAATGGGTTCTTTTTTGGTTGTGACTGCAATAAAATTGTGCTTTTTTTTTCGAAACCATTTGTAGGTAAAACGATAGGAATTGTCGGTTTCTAGGTGCGAATATTCCATTTTTAAGGTTTCATAATGCTCTTTGTACAAAAGGTTTGCCATTAGTGTGATGGCGGGTTTAGGAACGATTTCTTTGATAAAAACAACGCCGCGTTTCCATATTCCGTTGTCGTATCTTTTGACATAAAACCTAAGGTTTACTTCTTCAAAATCGATATGAAAAGGTACGGAAACACCCAGGATTTTGGTGTCATGGAAAAGAAATCCGATGACACTAACGTAACATTTGCCATGCCAAAAGTCTATTTCGGTTCCTTTTGGCACGTATTTTTCGAGTACTTTGGCATCAATTTCATAATTGATAATGGCTAGATTTTTCCACCCGGCTTTTAAAAAACTCATGATTTTTGTTTTTAAAGTTTCAATTTAAATTGAAACTTATTGATAAATTTTTATGCTGCTTAGCGAGGCTTTTATATTGTCTTAAATAGGGTTACTTCATTATTTTAATCACCAAACGACCCAACCAATTGTCTTTGAATTCTGTGACTTTTTCGAGCATATTATCGGCTTTTAAAACAAAATCATACAATTTGCTGGTTTGCTCCACAAAATGTTTCGCTTCGGCGGAATCGTTCGGACGGATTGAAGAAACGTCTTTTAAAACCCGCAATGCTGGTCTGATCTCTCGTTTGCTTCTTTCTTTGGCGATTTTGACGGCCAATTCATCAAGGTCTTTTTCGGCGGTAAAAAATTCACGCCGTTCACCTTGTTTGTATTCTTTGTAAACGATGCCCCAATCCATTAAAGCGCGGAGATTCATACTGGCGTTGCCACGTGAAATCTTAAGTTCATCCATCACTTCTTCCATGGAAATTGGTTCATTGGAGACCATTAGCAAGGCGTGAATTTGCGCCATTGTTTTGTTAATGCCCCATTGAGAGCCGAGTGCTCCCCAAGTTTGAATGAATTTGTTTTTTGCTTCTTTGAATTCCATGAGGTAAAGGTAAGAATTGTTTTTAAAGTTTCAATAAAAAATGAAAGTTATTTTAAAGTCACGCTAATTCCTTGATTTTAATGGAAGTTTCTAAAAAAAATAGGAGCTTGAAGTAAGCATAAATATTTTCAAGGTTTTGAAAAGCAGGTATTTATACGTATAAATATTTGGTTTAATAGTTGTTATTTTATTCGCTGATTTATTTAAATAACCAAAACATTTTTATATGAAAAATACCGAAATCGATGATTTGACAGAAGCAGTACAGCAGCGAAATTTAGTTTATAATGCAGATTTTCGCTATTACAGCAACAAGACTGCAAGCAGTGCCGGAATTAATTATGGTTCGCCCGACGGATGGGTTTATGCTGACAAAGGCAAAAATGGCAAAATTGGATTCAATGATGCAACATCAAGCTGTCTTGTTGTCAAAAGCGAAGGCCTCGATGAAATGTCATTAAGCCAGATGCTGCATGAATTTCCAAGATGGAAAACGGTACTATCGGGAAATACTGTAAGCGCAAAAGTAGCGCTGAGCACTTCTGAAAAAGTTACCGTCTGGATAAAATTGTCTGACGGTGTTGAAACCAAAGTCACTTCAAAAACCATTTCCGGCAGCATGGAATTTGACATACAACTTAAAATCAACGATGATGCAACAATGCTGGCCTTGTCAATAATTTCTTCTTCACCTGGTGCTGTTATCAATATCTACGGGGTTTATGCAAATGTCGGCAATATCGTAGTCAAAAGCCTGCCATGTGTCGTGCAGGGTGTCATCGGCGAACGCAAACAGTATATCGCAACAGAGAATGCGCCTGCGGAAGAGCTGTCTCTTTGTCAGGCAGCAGCTGAGATTGGGGCCGATTTTATGCGACTCAATTCGGTTCTGAACAACAGATTTGGCTCAGGCCCGAACGGGCGTTCGATGCTTCCGGATATGCGCGGTTATTTCAGCCGAAGCTGGAATAATGGTGCCGATACAGACAAAGATGCCGCAACCAGAACGCCGCTTGGCGGAACTATCGGCGGTGACCGCGTCGGGACTGCCGAGGCCGACATGTTCCTTTCGCATAACCATCAGATGCAATTTGATACATCAGGACAGATACTTTCTGGTACCAGTGCACCCCTATCCTCTATTAATAGGGTTGTCACATCCCGGACCCAACAAGAAGGTGGTAAAGAAACCCGCCCGAAAAACATTGCCGAACTTTATACCATCAAATGGGCATAATTAAAAAAGGGAGTTGATTTAATCAACCCCCCTTTTATTTTATAATAATCCCGCACGTTTCAGCAACGCTTCCGGTTTTGGTTCTTGACCGCGGAAACGTTTGTATAATGTCATCGGGTGTTCCGTTCCACCTTTAGAAAGGACGTGTTCCTTGAATTGTTGTGCGACTTCGATGTTAAAAATACCTTTTTCTTGGAAGTAGGCGAAAGCATCGGCGTCCAAAACTTCTGCCCATTTGTAACTGTAGTAGCCAGACGAATAGCCGCCTTGAAAAATATGCGAAAATGAAACGCTCATGCAATTTTCGGCGACATCAGGGTATAAAGTTGTGTTTTCAAAAGTGCTTTTTTCAAAGGCTTTTACATCGGAAATCGCACTTGGATCGGAGCCGTGGAAAGCCATGTCAAGTAAGCCAAAACTTAGTTGTCGCAAAGTTGCCATACCTTCCAAAAAACTCGCACTTTCTTTTATTTTCTGTACATATTCTTGTGGAATAATTTCGCCGGTTTTATAATGTTTGGCGAACAAAGCCAGCGCTTCGGGTTCGTAACACCAGTTTTCCATTACTTGACTTGGCAATTCGACGAAATCCCAGTAAACGGAGGTTCCCGACAAGCTTGGATAGGTTGTATTGGCGAGCATACCGTGCAAAGCGTGTCCGAATTCGTGGAATAATGTTGTGACTTCGTTAAACGTTAGCAACGCCGGTTTTGTAGCTGTTGGCGGAGTAAAATTGCAAACAATTGAAACATGTGGACGCTCATTAACGCCATTTTTAACCGATTGCGATTTGTAGGAAGTCATCCAAGCACCATTGCGTTTGCCTTTTCGAGGGAAGAAATCGGCGTAGAAAATGGCGACCAGTTCATTTTTGCCATCGCGGACTTCAAAAGGTTGCACATCCGTATGGTATTTGTCTATGTTGGAAACTTGGGTAAAAGTGATACCGAATAATTTTTCCGCAATTGTGAAAGCGCCATTCAGCACATTTTCGAGTTGAAAATACGGTTTTAGTTTTTCGTCGTCGAGATCGAATAGCTGTTGTTTTAATTTTTCTGAATAATAGGCACCGTCCCATTTTTCGAGTTGGTCAATATTGTCTAGTTTTTTTGCAAAGGCGGTTAGTTGTGCAAATTCTCTTTCCGCTGCGGGTTTAGCTTTGGCAAGCAAATCGTTCAGGAAAGATGTAACTTTCTCGGGTGTTTGCGCCATTCTTTCTTCGAGTACGAAATTAGCATGGGTTGTATAACCGAGCAAATTAGCGCGTTCATGTCGTAATTTTGCAATTTTCAGCACGTTTTCACGGTTATCGAATTCGTTATTTTGGAATGCTTTTTTTCCGGCGGCGATGGCAATTTCTTTGCGCAATTCGCGGTTATCGGCATAGGTGGTGAAAGGAATATAACTTGGAAAATCTAGTGTAAACAGCCATCCTTCGAGGTTTTTTGAGGTAGCTAATGTTTTTGCGGCTTCGATAGCACCTTCGGGCAATCCGCTGAGGTCATTTTCGTTGGTGATGTGCAGTTGGTAATTATTGGTTTCTGCCAGTACATTCTCGCCGTATGTGAGTTTTAGCTTGGCAAGTTTGGTGTCAATTTCGCGCAGCCGTTCTTTTTTATCGGCTGAAAGTAAAGCGCCATTTCTGGAAAAACTTTTAAATTTTTTATCGAGTAATGTGGTTTGCTCTGTGTTTAATTGCAACAGTTCTTTTTGCTCATAAACTGTTTTTATCTTTTTGAACATATCTTCATTGAGCGTAATATCGTTGCTGAAAGCGGTGAGCAAAGGCGATACTTCTTGCGCAATTTGCTGCATTGCATCGGTGGTTTCTGCAGAATTTAGATTAAAAAAAATACTCGAAATACGATCTAATTTCTCGCCCGAAAAATCCAAAGCCACAATAGTGTTTTCGAAGGTTGGCGCTTCCTGATTTTTGATTATAGCGTCTATTTCTTCTCGTGCTTCGTTTATGGCTTGTTCAAAAGCGGGTTGGTAATCTTCGTTTTTTATTTTAGAAAAAGGTGCTGTGTCAAATTTTGTCCCAAATGGGTAATTGATAGTGCTCATAATAGGTAGGAATCTTAAAGATGAAATCTAACAGAAATAAAAAGATATGTTAAATTTTGTTAAAAAGTGTATTTTGTCGATTTTATATGTATTTTTACCGAAGATTTTAATTTTTTATTCATTTTTGAATCACCTGATAGTTTTATCTTTTTTGCCCCAAATCAAAAAAATAGAATCAGATTCAAAGCTTTTAAATTTATGGCTCCTGTTTTCCCAAATCCAGGAGCCTTTTTTATTTTAGTGCATCAGATGATTTATTGACGGCTTCTTTCAAACTTTCCTTGTAAGCGATTATTTTATCTAAAACTGCTTTGTCATGGCTGCCAATGATTTGTGCGGCTAAAATACCGGCATTTTTAGCGCCATTCAAAGCAACAGTAGCAACAGGAACACCGCCTGGCATTTGCAGGATCGATAAAACACTGTCCCAGCCATCAATAGAATTACTTGATTTCACAGGAACTCCGATAATAGGCAACGGCGACATCGATGCAACCATGCCTGGCAAATGGGCAGCGCCACCGGCTCCTGCAATGATTACAGAAATACCGCGGTTGTGGGCATTTTTACTAAAATCGAACAATTTTTCAGGGGTACGGTGCGCCGAAACGATATCTACTTCTGTTGGAATATCAAAACTTTTCAAGATATCGATGGCGTCCTGCATGATTGGCATGTCGGAGATACTGCCCATTATTATCGCTACTTTCATTTTAGTGTTGGGTTTTAGGTGTTGGGTTTTAGTCTTCGCTTATCACTCGTATCGTATTCTTCACCTGTTCTGCAATCTTACGTGCTTCTCCGATGTCTTCATTAACGATCGTTACATGTCCCATTTTCCGAAAAGGACGTGTTTGTTTTTTGCCGTATATATGTGGCGTAACGCCGTTCCATCCTAATATAGTGTCGATGTTTTGATAAACTACATGTCCAGAATGGCCTTCTTCACCTACCAAATTTACCATAATTCCGGCAACTTTACTGTCGGTATTGCCCAATGGTAAATTCAAAATTGCACGAATATGGTTTTCGAATTGGGAAGTATAACTGGCTTCAATGGAATAATGTCCGGAATTATGCGGGCGTGGCGCAACTTCGTTCACTAGGATCTCATCGCTTTCGGTTTGGAACATTTCGACGGCAAGCAATCCGACATGACTGAATTTTTCGGAAACTTCGAGTGCGATGGCGCGTGCTTTTTCTGCTACTTTATTGTCAATTCGCGCTGGACAAATCACATATTCTACTTGATTGGCTTCGGGATGGAATTCCATTTCGACCACCGGATAGGTTTTAATTTCACCTGATGGATTGCGGCAAACAATCACCGCAAGTTCATTTTTGAAGGCAATCATTGCTTCGGCGATGCATTCGACGTCAGGCAAATTGTTGGCATCTTCCGCTTTTCGGATCACTTTTACACCATTGCCGTCATAGCCGAATTCGGTACATTTCCATATAAAAGGAAAAGGAATTTCATTATTGTCAACGGCTTTTTGAAAAGCTATTTTACCATTGAATTTTTGAAAATCCGCAGTTGGAATATTGTTTTTAAGGTAAAATTCTTTTTGAACGCCTTTGTTCTGAATGCGTTTTAAGGTTTTCGACGATGGATATACTTTTAAACCTTCGTTTTCGAGTTTTTCCAAAGCGGCGATATTGACGAGTTCAATCTCAAATGTCAAAACATCAACCAATTTTCCAAAGGAATAAACAGTATCGAAATCCATTAAATTGCCCTGGAAAAATTGATTACAGGCGTATTTTCCAGGTGCTTCGTCACTTGGGTCAAGCACATAAGTTTGGATGTCGAATTTGCGCGTATCAGACAACAACATTTTGCCCAACTGACCGCCGCCAAGGATACCGAGTTTGAAATCGGAAGAAAAATAGTTCATTTTTTATAGTTGTGTTTTGCAAAGATAGGAATTTGAAAATTGGATAATCAGAAAATTAATGGTCGATCGGATATTTTCTGAAAGCGGTTTTTAACAGAATTGATTAGATTTGCATTAATTGGGAATCTATTGATAATACAATTATTAACGAAGTAATTCGGCGCACATTAAAATCAAAATATGCCTATTATGAACTACAACAGATGCGGAAAGAGCGGCTTATTGTTGCCACAAATCTCACTTGGATTATGGCACAATTTCGGTTCTGTCGATAATTTTGAAAATGCCGAAGCAATTGCTAAAGCGGCATTCGATAGCGGCATCACTCATTTTGACTTGGCTAATAACTACGGTCCGGATCCCGGTTCTGCAGAATCGAATTTTGGCCGAATTCTCAAAAATAATTTTCAGGGTAATTTGCGCGATGAAATGGTAATTACCACCAAAGCCGGTTATACCATGTGGTCTGGGCCATATGGTGATTGGGGTTCCCGCAAGTATTTGCTTTCTAGTCTTGACCAAAGCCTTAAACGGCTACAGCTAGATTATGTTGATATTTTTTATTCGCACAGGCCTGATCCGGAAACGCCAATGGAAGAAACGATGATGGCACTGGATTATGCGGTAAGAAGCGGAAAAGCGCTTTATGCAGGGATTTCGAATTATAATGCCGAACAGACAAAAGTGGCCGTTGCAATTTTAAAGCAATTGGGAACACCATGTCTGATTCATCAAGCCAAATATTCGATGTTTGAACGTTGGGTAGAGGATGGATTGCTTGATGTGCTTGAAGAAAAAGGCGTCGGCTGTATTGCATTTTCTCCTTTGGCACAAGGCGTATTAACCGACAAGTATTTAAAAGGAATTCCTGAAAATTCGCGTGCTTTTAACCCAAATGGACATTTAAAGGCGGAAGAAATTACGGAGAAAAAAATCCTGAAAATACAAAGTCTAAATGCAATCGCTATTGAAAGAGGTCAATCTTTGGCGCAAATGGCTATCGCTTGGCTTTTGAAGGACAAAAGAATAACTTCGGTGTTGATAGGCGCAAGTTCTGTCAAGCAATTGCATAATAACATTGCAGCATCTTCCAAACTTGATTTCTCCAGTGATGAATTAGCGGTTATTGAAAAAATCCTTGCAGGTTGAAATTGTTAAATTGTAATTTCTGCGTGTATCGATTAAAAACTATAGCTATTGCTTTGTCGAGTTGGTTTTATTGATGCTGCAATAAAGCTTTTTACGCTTCGTCTTTGGTATTTTTTACTAATCCGATGCCAGAGATAAAGAAAACAAGTCCTAACACACCGTATATTGTCAATCCCTTAATGTCACGGGTTTGACCGTTAGTTCCTGCGAATATTACCGCAGCATAAATGAGCCCAATGATTCCTAGTATTGTTAGGATGGTTCCGAAAATTCTTTTTACGTTCATGATTTTATCTTTTAGAAAGTAAATTTCCGACTTTTAATGCGTTTTCACTTACATGATTGCTGTTCAATGTTGTAGGTTTAGACGTTATTTCGTTAGTTTAAATTATGTCCAAGGATGTTCTACATCAACAAATTCTCCTTCATTTTTAGAAATCACGATGGCCGCTACACCATTGCCAATACAATTTGTGATCGCCCGAGCCTCGCTCATAAATTTATCAACACCAAGTAGGAAAGCAAGCCCTTCAATCGGGATTTTGTGTAAAGCTGTAAGTGTCGATGCCAATACAATAAATCCGCTTCCGGTCACGCCGGCCGCACCTTTTGATGTTAGCATCAGCAGTCCGATAACCGTTAAAATTTCTGTAAAAGACAAATGAACATCATACAATTGCGCCAGAAAAATCACGGCCATCGATAGGTAAATGGAAGTGCCGTCTAGGTTAAATGAATAACCTGTTGGCACGACAAGACCTACCACGGGTTTGCTGCAGCCCATGCGTTCCAATTTTTCCATTAGGCTCGGCAAAGCAGGTTCGGATGAAGATGTGCCTAATACAATCAGCAATTCGGCTTTAATGAATTTTAGAAAATCCAAAATATTGATTTTGTAATACCGCAATATGCTGCCGAGGATTAGAAATATAAAAATGCCCATTGTCACATACATCGTCAACATCAATTTGCCCAAAGGCACTAATGTGTGCAAGCCAAATTTACCAACGGTGTATGCCATTCCGCCGAACGCACCAATAGGAGCGAGGTACATTACGAATTTTAGCGCCTTAAAAATATATTTTGAACCGATGTATAAATAAGCCACAACAGTTTCCCTTTTGCTATAATAATTAAGCAGAATGCCAACGATAATAGCCGCGATCAATACTTGAAGCGTAAAATTCGATTCAAAAAAGGCAACCCAGTCAAAAGCTTTTGCCGCCTGTGAAGTATATTTACTGGCATCGCCGATATCGAGTCCGGATTTGTCAATCTTTCCGGGCTGGATGATATAAGCCGCTGCAATACCGATAACAAGAGCGAATGTTGTTACGATCTCAAAATAAATCAGCGATTTCAGGCCAATGCGACCTACCTTGCGTAAATCGCCCATACCGCTGATGCCAAGGACAATTGTCAGGAAAATAATCGGTCCAATGAAAATCTTAATAAGTGCAATAAAATAGTCGCCTACAACTTTCATTTTCATTGCTTCTTGCGGACAATAATTGCCAAGCAGCATTCCGAAAATGATAGCTGTAAGTACCCAAAAAGTGAGATTTGTAATGAGTTTATAGATGATTTTCATGGCATAAAAGTCTTGATATAAAGCTAATGTACTTTAAATAATCATAACAAAATCGACAACTTTTTCAAAATTTCTCGCGCTACAACTTTATATGCCGCTGAATGATTGCCGAAACCATTTTGTAAAATACTATGCAATTCTGGATATATCCAGTCTGAATTTTTTCCAAGCGCAAACAAAGCCCTTGCCGAATATGCTTTTGTGGCGACTTTGTGATCGCCAATAAGCCAGTCAAAACAGCTTTCGGCGACTTGCTGTTGCTGTTTTTGGTTTAAAAAATAACTACCCGATTTTGTTTTTCTCTGATGTTCAACCGCAGCAAACTGACAAATTTTCGCAATGGAACGAAGCGCACTTTCATTAGAAAAGTGGGATAATTTTTCGCAAAAATCGACTAAGTGCTGCGACATCCAATCGATTTTTTCCTCAACCACTAATTCCAAAATCCAACAGGCTTTATAGTGATTTTCGTCATTGATAGCATAGGCAATCTGTAGTAAATCTACCAATAATACCGGATTGTCAAGAATAATTTTCGCGCTTTCATCCCGGCTTGAGCGGTGTGCTGTGCTGTTTGCAATGTTTTTATAGAGCTGCTCGTTCATGCGGAGAATTTATGGCAAAGCAAATTACAATTCCTACAATGAATACGCAAATGAAAGCTGTGCATAATAATTTACCGGCAATCCAGGGTAATAAAACCGAGGTGTTGCATTGCCGAAAGCTGTAGCGTTCACCAAAACCATGGATGCATAACGTTCGTCGGATATATTGTTGATGCCGACCGCAATGTGCGAAGTGAAACCTTTATGAAAATTAAATCGCCAGCCCATTTTTGCATTCCAAATCCTATACGCATTGTTATAAACGGAATTGGCATCATTAATAGGCATTTGATCCACAAACTGAAAATCTGCCAAAAGATAAACGCCGAAATCAGTATTGAAGACCACGCCGGCATTGACTTTGTTTTTAGGTACACCGGTGAGTTCATTTCCGGAATAGTCAATATCATTATTGACAAATTTCTTAAACGTAAAATCGCCAATTGATGCTGTTAAATAAGGATTTACAGCGAATAGCCGATGGATTTTGGTTGTATAATTCACAGAAAATTCAACGCCTTGGTGCAAAGTTTTTCCGGCATTTACACCAACGTATTGATCGTCGCCGACACGTTGCGCCACTAGCAGGTCTTTGATTTCCATTCGGTACAAAGCAATTTCCGTGAAAAGCGTCTTGCTGAGAAAGTAGAATTTCCCGCCAACTTCAATATTATAGCCGTTTTCAGGTTTGATATTAGTATTGATCGTGCCATCAACATTAAGTGTTTCTTCAATTGCAGGCGTTGAAAAGCCGCGGCTTACCGAAGCATAAATTGTCTGCAGATTTCCGGGTTTGTATAAAAGTGAAATTTGCGGCGATACAATTGCGCCATAATCAGATTTTTGATTGGAAGCATTTTCCGAAGGCATGACATTTTCGAAGTCGAATTTTGTTTTGTTGATATTGATTCCCGTCTGTATTTCAAATTGTTTGGAAAGTAAGGAACGAAATTGCGCAAAAACATTATAAAAAGTGCGGTTTTGAAAAACTTCTGTCAGTTGATTGCCTTGTGCGCTTCCTAAGCCATTATTGGTTTGGTACAAATTTTCGAAAGTGCGTCCTTTGAAATTATCACGAAAATATTCCATTCCGGCAATAAATGAATTTTTATTTTTCGAGTCGAAATAGCCCGAAAATTGTGTTCGTGCACCGAAAGCAGTAGTGTTTTGCTTTAAAATATTAAACGGTCGCGGCTCATCACTTTCTTTATGATTAACAAAAATAGAAGTCACATTTTTGATTTTTGAAAATCCATATTCATACGCCAATCCGCCCAAATAGGCATCATACTGCTCGAAACCTTTGGCCGATTTCCAGGTAAAAGCAGCGCTACGCGGATTGTTATAGAAATTGTTTTTGTCGATGGAACTTGCTATATAGGCTTTCATATAAGTATAATTTCCAAAATACGTGAGCTTGCTTTTTTTCTTTCGGAATAGTGCGCCTGCCAAAGTAAAACCTTCGCGTTTGTATGCGCTGTTTTCACGCCAACCATCAGTAGCAAGTTTGTGATAACTGATATTAAAAGTATAAGATTTCTGGCTGTGGCTGTAGCCGATGGTGTTTTTCGCCAAGTTATAGGAGCCAAAAGTACTGCTAATCTTGGTCTTATCACCAAAGTCTTCCGAAATTTTCGGGGTGAGTAAAATAGCACCACCCAAGCCCGCGCCATACAAACTTGAAAGTGGCCCTTTAATGATTTCCACATGGTCGATATTTTCCACGTCGATGTCTTCAATAGTCGTTTCACTGTCGCCTGAAGTTAGCGGAATATTGCCATAAAAAGCACGGATTTTGTTGGTTCCAAAAGGAGTTCTGGCGCCAATACCACGAACAGAAATGCGGTTCGTATTGTAACTTCCCGACTGCATCAAAACACCGGAAATTCGATTGATGGCTGTCGTAATATCTGCGTTGTTGTTGCGCTGCAAATCTTTTTCGGAAACAATACCAATCGAAGCCGGTGCATTCAGCAAACTGTCATTAATATGCAAACTGCTGATGAGAATTTCTTCGAGTTGATTTTTCTGAATTGTATCGGTTTTGGTTTGTGCCGAAATATTTTCCGCGAAAGCGAAAAGCAAAAATGATATAAAATAATGTTTAAAGCCCATCAATTATTTATTAGTGTTTATTTATTTGCGTCGCCAGTTCTGTAGCACTTGGCTCGCCTATTTTTCTCCTTAAAACCGGATTTTTGTATTTTCATAGCATCTAAAGCTGCGAAAAATCCAGACGAAGGTTGCTAATTTATAATAATTATCGCACCAAAATCTGAGAATCAACGGCAAAAAAAATTGATACGTTTTCCTTACAATATTATAGCAGATTTAACACTTGCTAAACATCAAACTTTAAACATCAAACTTTAAACCTTAAACTTTAAACCTTAAACCTTAAACATACAGCAAGAGAATTCAGTATATTTGCACCCGAGGCCTTTGGCCGAATTGTATGAAATAAAATTATTTTTAAAACAAAAAATGTGATACAACTACACGATAAACATTTTGTGCCGTTCATCTCGTCAGAAGAAATTGACTTTGCCCTGAAAAATATGGCAACACAGATGGATGATGATTTTTTTGATGAAGTGCCCGTTTTTATAGGCGTTCTAAACGGTTCATTTATGGTTATGGCCGATTTGATGAAACATTACCGTGGCATGTGCGAAGTGAATTTTGTAAAAATGGCTTCGTATGAAGGCACACAATCGACCAATAATGTCAACGAGCTTATCGGGCTGAACGCTGATCTTTCGGGAAAAACCGTTGTCATTATCGAAGATATTGTCGATACAGGAAATACGGTGGTAGCGCTGAAAGAGCTTTTCAAGAAACAAAACGTAAAGCATTTTAAGATCGCAACGCTTTTCTTTAAACCCGATGCATATAAAAAAGACATCAAGTTGGACTATGTTGGTATCAGGATTCCGGATAAATTTATTGTCGGCTATGGCCTTGACTACGATGGACTCGGTCGCAACCTAAACGATGTCTATCAACTCAGCGAATAATCTCAATACTCAATACTAACAACTCAATACTCAAAATGGTTAACATCGTTTTATTCGGAAAGCCGGGAGCGGGAAAAGGAACGCAGGCAGAATTTTTAAAAGGAAAATACAATCTTACACATTTGTCAACCGGAGATATCTTTAGGTTCAATATCAAAAATGACACAGCATTGGGCAGATGGGCCAAGACTTATATCGATAAAGGCGATTTGGTACCAGATGAGGTTACTATAAAAATGCTCGAAGATGCCGTTGACAACAGCCATGGAACAAGCGGCTTTTTATTCGACGGATTTCCAAGAACCATCGCGCAAGCAGAAGCATTAGACACTTTTCTAGAATCAAAAGGATGGAAAGTTACTGCAACAATTGCGCTCGAAGCAGATGACGAAATTCTGGTACAAAGATTACTTGAAAGAGGCAAAACCTCAGGAAGAGCAGACGATCAGGATGAAGAAAAAATCCGCAATCGTTACCAAGAATACAACGAAAAAACCGCGCCGTTGATGGATTTTTATGCACAACAGCATAAATTTTATCCGGTTGATGGAATTGGCTCAATTGCCGAAATCACCGAGCGCTTAAGCAACGTGATCGACACTTTATAAATTGATTATAGGTTAGGGTTAAACTCATAACTCATAACTCATAACTCATAATTCGAAAATGGAAATACTGATTATTTTATTCCTGATTATCTTAAACGGCGTTTTTGCCATGTCAGAAATTGCTTTGATTTCGGCACGAAAAAACCGACTGGAAAATGCCGCTAAGAAAGGCAACGCGGGGGCAAAAATCGCTCTGGAACTTGCCAATGCCCCGAATAAACTGCTGTCAACGACGCAAATCGGGATCACGTTAATCGGTATTTTAACAGGTATTTTTAGTGGTGATAAAATCACCGCTTCGATGGAATTGTACATCAAAGGATTTTCGGCTTTAACACCTTATGCACATTCCCTTGCCGTAGGAGTTGTCGTGGTGATTTTGACATTTTTCTCTTTGGTTTTAGGCGAATTACTTCCGAAAAGAATTGGCCTTAATCATCCCGAAGGCATCGCAAAAACGGTTTCCATTCCGATGAAATATATTTCCGTTATTACGGCACCATTCATTTGGTTGCTTACGATTTCAACGGAATTTCTACTCAAAATCCTTATGATAAAACCTTCTGCTGACGGAAAAGTTACAGAAGAAGAGATTAAAGCCATTATCAAAGAAGGTACCGAAGGCGGCGAAGTACAGGAAATAGAGCAGGATATTGTGGAACGTGTTTTTCATATCGGTGACAGAAAAGTTAATTCCTTAATGACACACCGAAAATCGGTGGTTTTTTTGCCATTGAATTCAGATAAAAACCAGGTAAGAGAGTTGATGTTAAAGGAACTACACTCGATTTATCCAGTGTATGGTGACAATTATGACGACATCGTGGGTGTGGTCAACCTTAAAAATATCTTTGCACATTTCGGGGAAGAAAATTTTAATTTGGACGCTATCATGACCGATGCGCCTTTTATTATGGAACAAACGACGGCCTATAAGGCTTTGGAAAATTTTAAAAGAAGTGGCGTGCATTATGCTTTTGTTTCTGATGAATACGGCGTTTTTCAGGGAATTATTACGCTGAATGACATTTTGGAAGCATTAGTAGGCGATGCTTCCGATTTTTATAAGGAAGATTTCAAGCTGATAGAACGCGAAGACGGCTCATGGTTGGTTGACGGGCATTATTCGCTACACGATTTCCTGACTTATTTTGAGCTCGACGACCTTATAAGCGATTATGAAGTTACCACTGTTAGTGGCCTTATTATGACCGAACTGACATATATACCCAAAGAAGGAGAAAAATTAATCTGGAACCAATTTGAGCTAGAAGTGATCGACATGGACGGCGTGAAGATTGATAAGGTGCTGGTCAAATCCAGGCGAGAGAAATAAAAAGGTGTTGGGTGTTGGGTTTTGGGTGTTGTTGCATCCGGATTCAAATTACCCGATTCCGGTTTTAATTAATTGGCGTCAAGGTGAATGGTAAATTACCAAAACCCAAAACCCAAAACCCAAAACCCAAAATGACAGAAGGAAATTTTGTAGATTACGTAAAAATATATGTCTCTTCCGGAAAAGGAGGAAAAGGCTCAACGCACTTACACCGCGAGAAATTTATCGAAAAAGGTGGACCCGATGGTGGTGACGGCGGTCGCGGCGGTCACGTTTTCCTTGTTGGAAACAAATCGTTATGGACGTTGTTTCATCTAAAATTTGCGCGACACATTAAAGCCGGACACGGTGGCGATGGCGGAGGCGACAGAAGTACCGGTGCCGACGGCGAAGATAAATTCATCGAAGTGCCACTTGGAACGGTTGTGCGCGACAAAGATTCCAATGAAATTTTATTCGAAATTACCGAAGACGGCGAAAAGAAAATTATCGCACAAGGCGGAAAAGGAGGATTGGGCAACTGGCACTTCAGGAGTTCAACAAACCAAACGCCTAGATATGCACAGCCTGGATTACCGTCGGTAGAAGCTGATATTGTTCTGGAATTGAAAGTCCTCGCCGATGTAGGTCTTGTAGGGTTTCCGAACGCCGGGAAATCAACATTATTGTCGGTACTTACCTCTGCAAAGCCAAAAATCGCCGATTATCCGTTTACGACTTTAAAACCAAATCTTGGAATTGTGGCTTACCGCGATTACCAATCGTTTGTGATTGCCGATATTCCGGGAATTATTGAAGGTGCTGCTGAAGGAAAGGGACTTGGACATTATTTCCTTCGTCATATCGAAAGGAATTCGACTTTGTTATTTTTGGTTCCTGTGGATACGCCTGATATCAAAGGTGAGTATGATATTCTAGTCAATGAACTCACGAAGTATAACCCGGAAATGCTCGACAAAGAGCGATTGTTGGTTATTTCTAAATGTGATATGCTCGATGATGAACTGAAAGCAGAATTGAAAACCGAATTGGATGTTGCGTTTAAAGATATTCCCTATATGTTTATCTCATCTGTTGCTCAACAAGGTTTGACGGAGTTGAAGGATAAGCTTTGGAAGATGTTGAATGACTAAATAGAAAGCTACCGAAATTCATATTCCGATTTCCCCTGAATAAGCTTTTGGGCAATGCCGTTCTTATCTCTAATTACGGTAGTAGTTTTCGGATAAAATCCTTCAACGATGTTTCCCATGTCATAAAAATGGTTCTTATCCATTGCATTCCAACTGTCTTCTTCCATGGCTCGGAATGATTTATAGTCGGCCCCAACCATTGTAAACAGGTGCATACCGCCACTCATGGGCCTGTAAAAATAAATATTCTTTTTATCCCTTGCATACCAGCTTCCCTCTAATACCTCAAACGTTAGTGGATCAACCTCCTGAGGCAGAAGGCCATTAAAATATACTTTTTCTTCCTCGGGAGTCGCGCTAAATGTTTTATCATAAATATGCCCGCTTGCGTTTTTATAAAATTGTTTTCGAATGTGGGTAAGCTGCAGAGAATCTGAAAGTGCCACGTCATAGGCACATTTGCAATTTTTATCTCCACAGTCGGTGCAATGTTTTAATGCGACCTGCGCGAAGCTGGCAAATGTCGGAAAAAACAACAATAGCAGTATAAATTTCGATTTCATCTTTTGTAAATTTTATTTTATCTAAACAACTCCAACAAAGCACTCACACCAATCTCTACCCCCAACGGAATCGCCCTCAAATCTACTTCATAATTCCCGTTATGGTTGTAAAACGGATATTGTTTCCCGTCGGCTTTTGCTTTCGCTACGACTGCTGGGTTCGCAATACCAACCCACATAAAATCGGATGCAGCTTTTTTGGAATTGCCATATACCAATTGCGGAAAATCCTCAGAAATCATCTCTGCTGGAATCTCACGAATGATCTTTTCCGGCGATAGTAATCCAGTCAGCGCAGCATTCACTTTGTCAACCATCGCATCGTTATTGACGACGGGATACGCAAAGCCTTTCATGGTAATTTGCGGATATAGGTCTTTCGGAAGTTTATTCGCCACAGCAATACCTTCGTTGATGCTTTTAATACCATCTAGGAGCGTTTGCCGGTCTTTGTCATTAAACCATCTCAAATTCAGTTTCAGCAGCGCCGAGGGCGGAATCACATTGTTCACAAACCCCGCCTGAAAAGCACCAACGGTCAAAACGGCATCTGCTTGTGGCGATAAGGTTCTGCTTATTAGTGTCTGGTATTGCAACACAGCATTGGCGCCCATCACAATTGGGTCTTTGGTGTTTTCAGGATGTGCGCCATGTCCGCCGATGCCGTAAAAAGTAACGTCGAGTTGGTCGGTGCCCGCCATTCTTTCGCCAATTGCGTTGTATATGGTGCCAATAGGAATTGGGAACGTGTGCATCCCAAAAAGATAATCCGGCATCGGAACACCTTTTTCATACATTTTGTCATTGACCATTGCAGCCGCACCTTGTCCAACTTCTTCGGCTGGTTGAGCAACAAAAATTAGTGTGCCTTTCCATTGGCTTTTGAAATTCACCATCATTTTTGCAACGCCGAGTAACCATGTAACATGGGCATCGTGACCACAAGCGTGCATCACAGGCACTTCGGCGCCGTCTTCTTTTTTCATGGTTTTGGTACTCGCATAAGGCAATCCGGTGGTTTCCTTTACGGCATTACAATCCATATCGGCGCGGTACATTATGATTGGTCCGTTGCCGTTTTTAAGGATACCGACTACACCGGTTTTTGCGATACCGGTAGTCACTTCATAACCTAAGGTTTTTAGTTCTTTGGCAACAATTGCAGCAGTGCGGACTTCCATAAAAGCCAGTTCCGGGTTTTGGTGCAAGTCTTTGAATATAGCGATGAGGCGAAGGGAGTCAGATACCACTAACTTTTTGATTTGCGCGGTAGATTGGGCATTTATTGTACCATAGGATATGATTACCGCTAGTAGGATGAAAATGTTTTTCATATCAATTGATTTGGAAATCAAATATATGGATTTTCAAGATTGATGTAAGTTTCGAATTGGAGAAGATTGACCACAAAGCATAAAAATCGGCAATAATTTGAGCGTTATTTTTCTAACTACAACGTTTTCATTTTCTCACACATTAACAAAATAAAATCTACAAAAGAATTATCTTCGCAAACGCAAAAAAACAGTCGCCTTGTAACTTTTGCAGTTTTCAGGCGACTTGTAACACACTAACTTAAATTGTAAGCAATGAAAAAAATTATTTTATTCGTACTCCTATGCTTGTCAGCATTCCCGATGCGTGCAGACGAAGGCATGTGGTTCCTAATGTTCATCGAAAGACTGAACCACCGCGACATGGAGAAAATGGGATTGCAACTGACTTCAGACGAGATCTACAGTATCAACCACCACAGTCTTAAAGATGCTGTTGTACAGTTCAACGGAGGCTGTACTGCAGAGCTTATTTCTAAAGACGGATTAGTATTAACAAACCATCACTGCGGTTATGATGCTATAGCAGAGCTATCAACGGCCGATAAAAATTATCTAAAAAACGGTTATTGGGCGCCAACCCGTAAAGACGAGATGAAACCAAGCAGTTTATATGTGCGGTTCTTCGTTCGTATGGATGACGTTTCTAAAAGGATTCTCTCCAAATTAACCGATAAGATGACCGAAGCTGAACGAGACAAAGCTATTGCCGACGAGGTTAAGCTGATCGAAAAAGAGAACAATGAAGGCGGAAAATTCACCGTTTCTGTGCGTTCATTTTTCCAAGGCAATGAGTTTTATTATTTCGTTTATCAAGATTATAAAGACGTTCGTTTGGTAGGAACTCCTCCTGAAAGCGTTGGAAAATTTGGTGGCGATACCGACAACTGGGAATGGCCAAGACATACCGGCGATTTCTCGATGTTCCGGATCTATGCCGATAAAGATGGCAATCCAGCAGATTATTCAGAAAATAATGTGCCATTGCATCCAAAACACTATTTGCCGATTAACCTTAAAGGTGTAAAAGAAAATGACTTTGCGATGATTTTAGGATACCCTGGTCGTACGAACCGTTGGATGCCAGCGGGCGGAATCGAGCAGAATGTAAAATTCTCATATCCTGCTTGGGTGGAAGGTGCCAAAACTGGAATGGACAACATGAAAAAATACATGGATCAGGATCCAACCATCCGTTTGATGTATGCTTCGAAATATGCTTCGACTGCCAATTACTGGAAAAACCGCCAGGGAATGATTGATGCATTGAGCAAATTCGGCACATCCAAAACCAAAGCAGCACAAGAAGATAAATTCAATACTTGGGCGAATTTGCCAGAAAATAAAGCGAAATACGGTAACGTAATTGCTAATATCAACAAATTTTATGAGTTGACCAATGAAAAGGCAAGACACGATAATTATTTGCAGCAACTTTTGAGAACGACTTCCTATGGAGCGATTTCAAGAAACTTTGGGAAACCGTTTGAGGTTTATGCAAAAGCAGATGCTACCAAACAAACGGAAATGAAGCCACAACTGGAAGAAGCGATAAACGAATTCTTCAAGGAAGTTTATATTCCGGCCGAAAAAGATATTATGGCAGCACAACTGCATTTGTATGCTACCAAATCTACCGGCTACAACATCACGCCATCTGTTGAGAAACTAGGTGCAGCAAATGGTAATAACTTCACTGCTTATGTAAACCAGATTTTCGATGCTAGTATTTTTACTTCAAAAGAGAAAATGATGGCATTTATCGAAAAACCGGATGCTGCTGCAGTTGCGAATGATCCGTTGAACCAATTGTCTACCGATTTATTGGCGCAACTGGCTGCAAAATCAGACGAGATTGCGAAAGCACAGAATGATTATGGCGCTGCTTTCCGCTTATTGGTGGATGGTTTGAGAGAATCTAAATTGGCACCTATCCAGTATCCGGATGCGAATTCTACATTAAGGCTGACTTACGGAAAAGTACGCTCCTTGCCAAAAGACAAACGCAACGATGCCAAAGTGAACAACTACACTACATTGGAAGGCATGATGAAAAAATACAAAGCCGGCGACGAAGAATTTGACCTTCCGGCAAGAATGCTCGAAGAATACAAAGCAAAAGATTACGGTCGTTATGCAGATAAAAAAGGGTACATGCCGGTGAATTTCCTTACGGATAATGATATCACAGGCGGAAATTCAGGTTCTCCAGTATTGAACGGAAAAGGAGAATTAATCGGATTGGCTTTCGATGGCAACATTGAGGCGATGGCCGGAGACGTGATCTTTGACCCGAAATTGCAAAGAACCATCAACGTTGATATTCGCTATGTACTTTGGTTGATTGACAAGTTTTCTGGTGCGAAACATATCGTCGATGAAATGACGATTGTGAAGTAGATCAGTTTGCAGATTTGACAAAATATCGATTTCAAGGCAATAACTTTATGCCACAAAAAAAAACCCGGATGTATTATTTACAATCCGGGTTTTTCGTTGTTATTAGCTATCTACGATCCGCAAACTGAAAACTGCAAACTAACTTATTCCTTTATAACCTTTACCGTTTTTATCTGATTCCCGGCGGTAATTCTCATCATATAGGTTCCGGCAGCAAGTTGTGAAATATTAATTGAAACGTCATTCGCATTTAACGGAAAAGATATCATTTGTTGCCCTAACAAGTTAAAAACCGTAACGGCTGTAATGCTTTGCTGCGCGCTCAGATTAACAATGTCTTTCGTCGGATTTGGATGCAATTTAAGATTGGTAATGCTCCAGTTTCCTGTTGAAAGGTTATCAAATACAGTAACTGCCAATCTGTTAGACAAGGCATTCCTAGATGTACTTTCGCAACCGGTGGTTGTATTGGTTTGTGTTGCATAATAAGTTGTTCCGCTAACCAAAGCGGTATCCATAGGCAAAGGTTCTCCGCCAATTGCCTCGCCATACCAGTTTACGTTGAGACCTTCTACTTCTATATCTGCAAGGGTTTGTCCCGGTGTGAATGATTGCTCAGAATCTCCTGTTGGAGGCCCAGGTGGTGTATTTATCGTTAGCGTAAAAGGTTTTACAAGGTGACATCCGGTTCCATTAACAAGGTCTTCAATTCTCATATAGATAATCTGACCGTTAGTGCCCGTATAATTTGTTAGTTGCCCATACGGAATATCAGTTTCCGTAGCATATTCTGCCTCCAGAGGATCGGTATAATAACGGTGCTCATAATCGGAAAGATTTAGCCCCGCAAAGACCGCGGCTTCTTCCTGCGTCAAATCGAATGTTGTAGTGCTGTTTTCGCTGCAAGCCGTTAGGTCGAAAGTTTCGCCAACATTTAACGGACTATAATGCAGAACTCTTTCGTCAGTAAGTGTAGTTATTATGCCGTCGCAATTGGTATAATTTACGGTAGCAGTAAAAGTATCACCGTCGTCTGGACAAACATTTATCGGATTGCTGTTGCCAAAATACACGCCGTTCTTTGACCATGAAAACGCAGTCACACTCTCGCCGTTTGGTGTAAAGCGATAAGCTTCATTCACCGCAGACCAGTTGCCCGTATTCCTGCCTTCAGGAACAGTAGCCATGGTGCCGGATTGATTCTGAAGGCCGAGTACGCCAACGCCGTTTTGCCATGAATTACAGGCGGTGCGGTTTTTTACATAAATTTCGATAATGTTACTGGTTTCCATCAGGATAATCTGCGTAGTTTGTAAACCAACATCGCCGTTACACTGGTAAACCGGCAGTTCATTAAAATTGGCAACGAATGAACGATTTGGCGCTATCCCTGTTACATAATAATTTACATTTTGTATTGCATAATTGGTTACTGGCGGTATGCGTATGTCTGTATCCTGATAAACACCATAAATGGCATTCTTTATCGGAAAAGCAGAATTCGGGATTGTTGTGGCAAACGACCATGGACAGTTTCCGTTGGCTACATTGTTCGTAGTATCAAATGTGATGACACCATTGGTTCCAACTAAAACTTGGTTGTAAACATTTCCGTAAAAGCAGAAATTAAACGGCAATGCTACCAGTGGTGACCATTTGTCGTCATCTGATGGCGGAATGATTATGCCTCCAACAAAAGGAAAAAGGGGCTGGTAAATTGACGGCGTAACGGTATAAGAAGTCGTAGCCTTGATTTCAGGATAATGTGCCATCAGATCTGTGCATCCGCCACTGCCGCAGATTGCTGAAATATTATCGTCGATGTTTACCAAAACCGATCCGGCAACCGAACCATTCTGAGCAAAACTGTTGACGCACATCAATATAACGCCAAGAAAAAAGTAGTTTTTTATCATGTGTTGTTTTTTTACAAATATATAAGAATAATATTGCGAATGGATTATTTCTTTACATTCACTCGGATGCCTTTCGTATGACTTGAAAACTCTGGGGCATACATGCTTTCAATCGTTGTGATACCATTGGAAAAATCACCTTCATTGTTCACGCGGAGGTCATATTCCAGAACATATTTTCCTTTAGAGATGTTGTCGAAAAAGAAATGTGTTGCTGCATCCTTTGTGCTTTTGTAAAACCCGATATTGTCACGCCATTGGTAACCGGAAATCACATCTACAGGTTCAAAACAGGAAGCGCGCATGTCTTTGAGGTGCACGTATTCCATAACTTCGGTTGCGGTGATGACCAGCCTTACGGTTACTAGATCGCCTATTTTTATAGTATTTCCGGAGGTGATTTTTTGCAGGATTTCCCCTTGTGGACCATTCTTTTTTAGGTACAATTCTTTGGCAACTGATAATGCGCCTTTGGAATCATTTTTAATTTTGTCAAGATCTTCAAAATATTGCCAATAAAAACCACCGTAACCCGGCACTTTAGATTTATTATCGATGGTAAGCGTCGCCATTTTGCTGTCGATTTCATTGCCTTTCCATGTTAGTTTTATATAACCGGTTTCGGCTTCTTTTTCATTTTCGGATAGTTTTTTAGATACAATTTTTTCATCGCCAATGCGGAAAACAGTGTTGTCTTTTACCGAAAGCCAATCGCTACCCTGCATCAGCAAGGCATAAACGGCTTCGGTAGTGGCTTTGGTTGTCGGCCAGTTTTTGTTCTGTTTGTTTTTGAGCAGCCAGACTTTCATGGCATCGACGGATTTGGTGTCATTGGTTACTTCGGCGAAAGCCTCAATGAGCATTGCTTGTGTTTCAATTGGCGCTTGGTACCAATACCAACCCGATTTATTTTCAATCCAGTACATGCCGAATCCCTCGTTATTTGATGCGGTTTCTTTTAGGTTGACGAGGATTTTTTTAGCCGTTTCTTTATATCCAAAGCGCGAAAATACCAAAGCTGCCATTCCTTTTTCATACAGCGAAAAGTCAAGCCAGCGGGTTTCCAATAATTTCAAATTGGCATTTGCGAGTTTTTTGATTTTTTCCGGCAATGGAAATTTTTCTGTAAAAAAACTTCGCATGTACAGGTAATGCATGTCGCTCGTGTTAAAAAAATATTGTGGTTTTTTCTTCAGTTTATAGGTAAATTCTTCATGGCGTACAAACTGCGCATCCAGATAAACCAAGCCGTTTTTGATGAGGTTGTCAATTTCTGTTTGATTTTCCGAGTGGATGTTCATCTTTTGCAAATGCCCGAAACCGGCAAGAATGTGTCGGGTGATGTATTCACTTTCAGACCCGCCTTCAAACCAACTGAATGCACCCGACGGCATTTGTTTGCGGATGATTTTTTGGAAAGTATTTTCACTTGAATTTTTCATTTTTTCCAAATCAAATAGCAATGCCAAGTTTTTCTTTTGTTCGGTTTCGCTTTTTGCATCAGCAAGCCAAGGTGTTTCTGCAAGCAAAATCGATTTGAGTTCGGCATTTTGCTCCAATTGCGATATCAGCTTACTACTTTTTTCCCAGTTACTGAAGACTTCCGCAATTTTCGGATTGCTTTTGATGATTTCCGACGCAATTGCATTGGCATAATAGCGAGAAAAAGTCTGCTCAGCACATTCGTGTTCATATTCCATCAAATACGGCAGTGATTGTATCGCGATCCACGCAGGGTTTGACGTATATTCCAAAATCAATTGGTGGTTGCGCAGCGTTGTTGAAGTGTTGTTTTTAAGGTTTTCAAAGGTGTATTCTTTTTTGCTGTTTTCACGCACCCAAAGCGGTAGCGTTTCAGTAACCAGCAAATTATTGGTAAGCACCGGGATGATATTTTCTTCGCCATCGGAAAAATCGCCTGATTTTGCCAAAATGCGATATTGTATGCCTTGTAGTCCTTCGGGAATGATAATTTTCCAGCTTGTAACGGTGCTGTTGATTGCCGCTACATTAAAGTTACGCATGTTATCAACATTCATTGTTTTTGTGTCGATTTCCTGCATTGTCGCCGCATCGAAAAGTTGCAATATGGCGATGCCAGTTTTGGGTTCGTTGGTAATATTGGCAATTTTACAACTGATGACGACCGTATCTTTCTCTCGTAAAAATCTTGGAAAATTAGGGGTAATCATCACATCTTTCTGTGTCACGACGCTTTCTTCATAAAGAGCCGATACTGCTTTTTTATTGTGTGCGAGCATTCTGAAACGCCATTCCGTCAGAGCTTCGGGCGATGTGAAATTGAAACTGAAATTCCCGTCTTTATCAGTTCTCAATTCTGGGAAAAAGAATGCAAATTCCGATAGATTCTGTCTTGGTTTCACTTTTACCAACGCGTCTATTGCCGATTTTGTGTTGACGATAATTACGCCATTTGCACCTCGATTTCCGTAGATGGCAGTCGCTCCGGCGTCTTTAAGTACAGATACAGAAATGATATCATCGGGATTCAAACTTCTGAAAGCATCGTCGCTAAGCGGAACGCCGTCAATTACATAAAGCGGGCTAGTTTTGCCGTTGATGGAACCGAGACCTCTCAGAATTACGGTAGTGCCACTTCCGGGCTGTCCATTTCCGTAATTTATTTCCAGTCCTGCGACCTGACCTTGCAAAGTTTGAAGAAATGAAGCATTCGGCCTTGCTTCAATCGTAGCAGCGCTAACGGTAACAGAAGCCATATTAGATTTTGCTTTTGTTGTTTTTACGTCGTAACCTGCTACAACAACATTTTCTAGTGCCATTTCATCATCTTCTAAGGTTATGTTTAATTCTTTATTTGTGATGGTAACAGTTTTGTTTTTCATTCCTACAAACGAAAATGTGAGTTTTTCGCCAATTGCCGCTTCAATTTGGAAATAACCATCGAAATCACTTACGGAACCTCTGACTGTTCCATTTACAAGTACGCTTACGCCAGGCAGCGCAAGTCCATCAGAAGCAGCGACGATGATTCCGTAAATCAATGCGGCATTCGCTGGTTTTGGTGCTTTTTTGTTTATGATTTCGCGATAGGCATAATTGAGATATATTGATTTATTGATGTTGAAGTCAAACCAGATCAGTTGCGTTTTTTCGTTTTTAGAAAGGATATAAGGCTGTGGAGCATTTAGATTGCGCAGCGTGATGTCTGCCACCTGATAGCCATAAAAGCCGCGGCTGCTGTAGGAATTGCCACGATCGTTAAAACGCAAATCCTGCCAGTAACTTTCACTGAATTGGTCCAGCGAAGCATCATACATCGATGCTAATATTTCGCTTTCGGCTGTTGTGTCTTTCGCCTTAATTTTAAACGACCAGTTTTCGGCACTTCCGGGTTGGATGCGGTCGCGGAAGGTTGCAGTTTCAAAGTGCAGTTCAGGTTTTATTTCGGGCAACGCTACATCCACATAAGCATCAAATGATTGATTTTCGAAATAGCCTTCAACCGTTATCTTTACGTTTTTCTGAAAATCCTTTTGCAGCGGAATCCTGATGATGGCTTCATGATTTTGTAAATTGGCATCTTTCAAAAAAAACCTTCCGTATTCATAATTACCGGTCACTTGTAAGTACAATTCTGGAATCACAGAAGTAACTTTTATTGCGACAAATCCATCTTTTGCTGGATTTTCATTGATTTGTTCTGCTTTAAAAAGTACCGATGTGTCAAATTTATCCTTGTTTTGTTGAAGCACAAAATAGCGTGTATATTTGATCAAATGTCCAAGATTATCAGTGGACGAGAACACTATCCGGTAATAGCCGCTGCGGTAATCAGCAATGAAATCCATCGGAATTTCGAGCGAATTTTGTGTGTCAACCGCTTTCGAATATAAAAGCTGTTCTGCTGCAAGTGTACGCTGTTGATAGGGTTTCGCGCTATTTTCTTCATAAGGGAAAAGCCGTTCAAATTCGGTATCAGAAATTCCTGAGATTTCCGGACGTTTCCACAAACGATTTCTGAATTTATAGGGAAACGGACT
This sequence comes from Flavobacterium sp., assembly GCA_029946065.1. Classification (GTDB taxonomy): domain Bacteria; phylum Bacteroidota; class Bacteroidia; order Flavobacteriales; family Flavobacteriaceae; genus Flavobacterium. The sequence continues at coordinate 958,137 of JAQSDU010000014.1, read as the reverse complement.
TTCAAAAAAGATTTCCACTTTTCCTTTTGCAGCCATAAATTCGCCGTTGAGGTTATTGGTTGTTAGCCTGATTTTGTTTTTCTCGTTGGTAAGAATCCTATCAGACAACGATGCGCTAATGTCGAGTGTGTGATATCCTGCTTTTACGGAAGTCCTAGCGGTGTGCGTTTCTCCATTGACATCGGTAACATCTGCATTGATGCTATAGTAAAAAACCGGTAGATCTTTTTCATTTGAATCCTCATTTGGAAGCGTAGTAAAAATAATGGAAAAATTACCATTAGCATCGGTTGTGGTTATGGCTTCTATCAAATTAGCGTCTTTTGAATGGAAGCGGATGGTATATTTTACATCGGCACCGCTAACATTGCTTCCGTCGAAGGATTTTGCTTTTCCGGTAACGGTAACTTTTTGATTCACGGCGATGCTTTCCTTAATGGGGTCGAACTGCACTTCAAATTTCGGGCGTTTGTATTCTTCGACATTAAAAGTTACGCGGTCATTGTTAAAATTGGTGTTGTCCCAAAACGGATGTTCGTCTTTTGCGGCATTATAGCTGCTGTCTTTTTCGATATCTTCAGGTTCTTCTACTTCAATACTAAATTGGCCCGTCATCACATTTGTTGGCAATACGAACGTGCCCGAAAAGGAACCGAAATCATTCGTGGTGACATCAAACTTCTTAAATTCTTTGTAATTGGCATCATCAATGATTATGGTAAAACGCGTTTTAGGTACGACTTCGGAACGTTGGTTAAGCTGCGAAATGGCGATGCCTTTGTAATAAACTGTTTGTCCAGGACGGTAAATAGCGCGGTCGAGATAAAGCCGCACTTCTGAATTTGAGTCTTCTTCAGTATCACTTCTGTAGGTATTGAAATAGCCAGAATAGGAATTTTTTACAGCCAATGTATCGCCGTCCTTAAAAATCTGGTAGGCTTCGTTGTAGTATTTTTCAGTTTCAGATTTATAAGTTGCTTTTCCGGCAACGTTGGTTTTTAAATTAAAGCGGTCGTTCTTTAAAATGGCGTTTGCGATTGGCTGACCGGTTTTTCGATGGAGTACCTGAAAGTCAATAATTTTATCAAGTACACTAGTAGCAACCGCAAAATTTGTTACGGTGATATAATCGTAAGAAGCAACTTTCTTACTGTCATTGGTATTATTGCTTTCAAAATAGGTGAGATAAATTCCTTTTTCAAGATTAGGAAGTAGGACTTCTGTGTCGTGTGGGAAGTAATCCTTTTCTTCTGTAAGAATTTTATTCATTGCCTTTACAGGTTTTTTTGTGCGGATGGAGGCAACGATACTGTCTCTGTCATATTTTTTGTTCCAATCGGTTAAATCCTGAAATTGCTTCTGGCTGATTTTATAGAAAGAAACTGAAAATGAATCGATATTTTTATAGTTGATCAATGCCCGCGTTTGCTGGTTCGGATAAATAAATTGTTGCAGCTTTGCACTTAACATCTTCGATTGAATGTTGCTTTTTGTAAGCATTGCGGTATGAAATGCATTTGATCGGTTTTTTATAGATAAGATGCTGTCACATATTGCAACTGCTTTTGCGTTGTAATCGGGATGTAGTTCTTTTGAAGCCAATTTTTGATAGACCACAGCTTTTTCCAGTAATAATCGTTGATTGAGATGTTCGTCGGGATTTTTCTTTTGCATTCGCAGCAGCGCATTAAAAAAAGCCTCTTCCGTATAAATAGGAATATAGGTTTTGCAAAACACAATGCGGTTGAACTGATTTTCTAAATTAGGATCAAGGACTTCCAGTTCTTGGTAAAATTCGAGTATCTTTTTAGCGTTTTCAGATTTTATAGCACCAAGATTGACGTTTTTAAAAACAGCGGTATCGTCAAACATATTGTTGCGAATAGCTGTAAATGTTTCAACGTCGTTAACAGAAGCATTGCTTGAAAAATACTCAATTTGCTCTTTGAGCATGTAAGTATAAAGCGTTTCTGTTTTGAATTTATCCAATGACAAAAAATCAAAAATTGCTTCGTAATCTGTCAACGGTACTTTTTTAAGGACTGCTTTGTTAGCAATGGTTTTATCGAATGCATCTCGAATTGCATTAGTGAAATCGGCTGCATTCCATGTTAAAAAATCGCCTGATGCAGCCGAATCAATTTTTGTTCTTTGACTTAGCTGATAAGCGTTTTTACTGTAATAGTCGTTTAGCGTTTTTGCGTAAATGAGATTCAGAATTGATTTTGAAGGTATAGAGGCTTCTCGAATTTCTTTCTGCAGTAAACTGATGATTTTGAATTGCGCGTTTTCCTCTAGCGTTTGCATGTATTTTGACTTGTAAAAAAAGCATTTGATGACCTGAACATCGATGTGCTTGTTTTTGGCACTTTTGAAAATTTTAGCCACTTCTTCGTCGGCAGATTTTATTTTCCCGTCGTTTTCATATATAATAACTTTATTCCAGGATTTGCCATAATCTTGAGCCGAAAGTGTGGCGCTGACAAAAAACAATATTGCAAAGTATAGTTTGTTCATGGTTGGTTGGTTTATATATAGAGAGAACGTTTTTGTGGAAGAGGTTGGAAACTTTGCTAAACTTTAAAATTATAAGGGAGCTGTATTCAGATTATAGGTAGCAGATCACAGCCGACGAATAGTGAAGCATTTATCGTTACCGTCGTCGCTTTTAATACCATCGCCTAAATGCAACTTCCTACAACCTCTCTTAACGGTTTTTTTAAGTTTTTTTTGCATTTAAAAATGCTACCTTTGCCCAATATATCAGGCTAACAATGACAAAGAGATTATTTTTGCTTTTTTTTATATTGATTTCTATTTCTGTTTCCGCACAGCGGAAAAAAGTAAGTTCTGGCGGTACAAATCAGAAGCAAACCAATACCAATAAAGCAACGGCTGCTAAAAAAAGCATCTCAGAAGGCGAAGACGAAAAACCTCAGAAAGAGCAACCTAAAGCTACCATAGACATGTACCGCGTCGTAACGCTCGAAAGGGACACGACATACATCGACACTTCGCTTACCATTCAAAAAGAATATACTTTCAACTACTTGCGCCGTGATAATTTTGGGCTGTTGGCTTTTGCGAATGACGGACAAACGTATAATACACTGCAATACAGCTTGAATGATTTTTCGCCTTACCCGGAATTTGGATTCAATGCAAAGCAGTTCAATTACCTCAAACCATCTCAAATGCGGTATTATCAGGTGCCGACACCGTTGACGGAACTGTATTTTAAAACGACGATCAAACAAGGCCAATCACTGGATGCTTTTTTTACTGTAAATACTTCTGAACGGCTTAATTTTTCTATCGCCTATAAAGGATTGCGCTCATTAGGACGCTATACGAATGCTTTATCAAGTACCGGAAATTTCCGTTTCACAACGAGTTACCATACCAAAAACACAAGATATTCGCTCAAAGCACACATGGCAGGGCAAGATATTATGAACGAAGAAAACGGCGGAATCATTAATACTGATGATTTTGAAAGCGGAGACAGCAACTTCAAAGATAGGGCAAGACTTCAGGTTTATCTTGGTGATGCGCAGTCGCTTTTAAAAGGCACGCGTTATTTTATCGACCACAGTTTCAGATTCAATAAAACGGAAGGAGAAAACAATCTGTATTTTACGCACCAGTTTAATTTTGAGAAGAAATTATTTGAGTTCCAGCAAGCAACAGTAAATACCACAATCACCGGAACCACAACGCCGTTCAAACGATTTGGCGTTGCCTCGGCCACAGCGAACATCAATGACCAAACCAGATACGACAGGTTTTATAACAAAGTCGGTGCGATATACGAAAATAAAACACTAGGGCGCATTGGCTTTTTTATAGACGATTTTAATTATAATTATTACTACGATAGGGTTATTGTTCAGGGTGGTAATGTGATTCCGAGCGCATTAAATGACCGAATTAACAGTTTTGGTGCCGAATATGCCTATCAAAAAGGCAAATGGAACGCGAAGGCACTTTATTCCAATTCCATTACTGACCAAGATTTATCCGATTTTGATGCGTCGCTCAATTATGATGTGAATGAAAACAACCACTTGTCTTTTCAATACCAAAAAATCAATAAGCTGCCGGACAATATTTATAATTTGTACCAAAGCAGTTACATTGCCTACAATTGGTATAATGAATTCAAAAATGAAAAAATCAATAATTTTAGGGTAAAAGCGGATACACAATGGGCTACTGCTGAATTGCAATTCACGACTTTAAACGATAAATTATATTTTAGCGATGACAGCGCGATCGATAACGTCTTGCTCGTTTCGCCGAAACAATACAACGGAACCATCAATTATTTGTCGTTGAAAGTTTCCAGAGAATTTAAATTATGGAAACTCGCATTGGACAATACCTTGTTGTACCAAAAAACCGCTCAGGATGATGATATTCTGAATGTTCCTCAAATCGTTACGCGCAATACCTTGTATTTTTCTGATTATGTTTTCAAGAGGGCGATGTTTTTGCAGACTGGTGTGACGCTAAATTACTTTACAAAATATTATGCTAACGACTATAATCCGTTAATTGGGGAATTTTATATTCAAAACCAAAAAAAAATCGGCGGATTTCCAATGCTCGATATTTTTGTAAATGCCCGCGTTCGTCAAACACGTATTTACCTTAAATATGAGCATTTCAATAGCGGAATGACGGGCAATAATTATTATTCGTCACCAACATCGCCGTTTCGCGACAAGCTGATCCGTTTTGGATTGGTATGGAATTTCTTTCAGTAGGAGGAGGGTCACTTTGCAGGAAGAAGCAATATCGCTCCGCCGAGACATATTCTCCCGATAACCAAATCCACCCATAACCCAATCCACTAATAATTATTACATTTGTATGCGATTTTGTTTTTTTTACGAACAACCAAATCCACCAATAACCGAATTACACAACAATGAAATACGCTGAAAATATACTCGGAACTATCGGCAATACGCCACTTGTAAAACTCAACAAAATCACCGCTGAAGTCGATGCACTGGTGTTGGCAAAAGTCGAAACTTTTAATCCTGGCAACTCCGTGAAAGACAGAATGGCCGTAAAAATGGTTGAAGATGCAGAAGCGGATGGTCGATTAAAACCAGGCGGCACCATTATCGAAGGCACTTCCGGAAATACCGGAATGGGATTGGCACTTGCGGCTATCGTAAAAGGCTACAAGTTAATTTGTGTAATCACCGACAAGCAATCCAAGGAAAAAATGGATATTTTGCGTGCCGTTGGTGCAAAAGTCGTTGTATGCCCTACAGATGTTGAGCCGACAGATCCACGGTCTTATTATTCCGTTTCTAAAAGATTGGGTGAAGATACGCCGAATTCTTGGTACGTAAACCAATACGATAATCCTTCTAACGCCATTGCGCATTATGAGCAAACGGGCCCTGAAATCTGGGAACAGACCGAAGGGAAAATCACGCATTTTGTGGTTGGAGTAGGAACTGGCGGCACCATTTCTGGCGTAGCTAAATATCTAAAAGAAAGAAATCCGAATATTAAAATTTGGGGTATCGATACTTATGGTTCTGTGTTTAAAAAATACCACGAAACCGGAATTTTTGATGAAAACGAAATCTATTCTTATATCACTGAAGGTATTGGCGAAGACATCCTTCCTAAAAATGTTGACTTCTCATTGATCGATGGATTTACAAAAGTCACCGATAAAGATGCTGCTGTTTATACCCGTAAAATAGCTTTGGAAGAAGGAATTTTTGTAGGAAATTCAGCCGGTTCTGCCATAAAAGGATTGTTGCAATTGAAAGAGCATTTCAAGCCTGAAGATGTGGTTGTGGTTTTATTCCACGATTCAGGAAGCCGTTATGTTGGAAAAATGTTCAACGACGATTGGATGCGTGAACGCGGTTTTCTTGAAGAAGACATCAAAAAAGCCGAAGATGTGATCAAAGACCACATCGACAAACCGTTGGTAATTGTGCGCACCGAAGAACTCGTTTCACACGCCATCGAAAGAATGCGCAAATACAAAATTTCGCAAATTCCAGTCATTGATATTACCGGATTTGTTGGTTCGGTTGACGAAACCGATTTGTTTCAAAGTTATGTTTCAGATAAAGATGTTGCGGATAAACCAATCCGTGAAGTAATGGGAAAACCTTATCCAATCGTTAAATCAGGAACTGCGATCGAAGAAGTTTCCAAACTTTTTACCAAAGAAAACAATGCTGTTTTAGTTGACTTAGGTAATGGGAAGCATCATATTATTACGAAATATGATATTATTGGCTCAATAAAATAAAAGCAATGAATAATTAGTAAGGAATAACTAATAGTGAAGTCGAAACGGACAATTATTAACTATTAATTAAAATATGACTTTCACTGCAATAGATTTCGAAACCGCCACAGGTCATCCGGAAAGTGCCTGCGCCGTTGGTATTGTCACCGTTGAAGAAGGCATAATCGTTGAAGAATATTATACACTTATCCAGCCACCCAACAATGAATATTGGTACAGAAACATCATGTGTCATGGCATAAAGCCTGTTGAAACCGTGAATGGGAAAACTTTCGATTCATTATTTCCCGAAATTAAAAAGCGCCTTTTTGGTCGGAAAATTGTCGCACATAATGAAGCCTTCGATCGCAATGTTTTGATGAAAACCATGAAATATTACGGCTTATATTATGACGAACTTGAAATCGCCGATCGTTGGGAATGTACTTGTAAAATTTACCGCGCTAAAGGCTACAAGCCCGCAAATTTAAAGGCTTGCAGCGATCGTAATAACATCCAACTCAACCACCACGAAGCTTTATCGGATGCGCGTGCATGCGCCAAATTGTACCTTTTACGGTAATTCATTAAAAAGGGACAAATCAACGATAAGAAGTAATATTGTTTCACAATTTGTTATTTCTTTTGGGGAAATCTGCGGCTATCTGTGCAAATTCGCATTCAAATTCGCGGAATAAAAAACCGTTTCATCTGTAAAATCTGTGTGCCATTTTTTTGCAAATCAATGCAAAATTCCTACATTAGTTTCTTTAAAGCCAAACATTTACAATAAACGCCACGCAGATGAAAGAAGACTTCCTCCATTATTTATGGAAATTCAAGAAATTCCAAATAAACAATTTAAAAACGACCAACGGCGAAACCTTAGCCGTCATCAATTCTGGTCAATATTTACAACTCGCCGGTCCCGATTTTTTCAATGCCCAACTCATTATTGGAGGGCAAAAATGGGCGGGAAATGTCGAAATACACCTAAAATCGTCCGATTGGTATATTCACCACCACGAGCTTGATGCCGCTTATGAAAATGTAATTCTGCATGTCGTTTGGGAAAATGACACAGCCATCTTCCGCCAAAACAATGCGGAAATTCCATCGTTGGAACTCAAAAATTATATTGCTACAACAATTCTTGATAGCTATAATTATTTAATTCGTCCCAAGTCCTGGATTTATTGTGAAAAGGAACTCGCTTCAATACCCGTGTTTATTTTAAAAAACTGGCAGGAGCGCTTATATTTTGAACGTTTAGAACGGAAATCAAATCCGATTTTTGAACTGACAATAGCAACAAAATCCGATTGGGAGGCTGTTTTATTTTGCCTTCTAGCGAAGAATTTCGGGCTCAATACCAACGGAGAAATTTTCTTCAAAATCGCACAAGATATTCCGTTTTCAGTAATCCGGAAGGAAAGTTTTGAAATTCAAAATCTCGAAGCGTTGCTTTTTGGAACGGCCGGATTGTTAGATGCCGAAAAAGAAGATACTTATTTCAGCGATTTGAAACTGCGGTATTATTACTTGCGGCAAAAATACAAATTCACCAATGATACTGTCGAGCCGTTGCAATTTTTCAAACACCGACCGGATAATTTTCCAACCATCAGGTTGTCACAATTGGCCAATTTGTACGTAAAACATCGGCATTTATTTTCGAAAATTATTGCCGCCCAAACCATTGAAATGATTTATGAAATTTTTGATGTAGCGGTTTCAGAATACTGGCAATCGCATTATCAGTTCGATAGGGAAAGCTCAAAAAAGAAAAAAACACTTACGAAATCTTTTATTGATTTAATCATCATCAATACAATTATTCCGCTAAGATTTGCTTATTCGAAAAGCCTTGGAAAGGAAATAGATGAAAATGTTTTAAGTATATTGAATAAAATTGCGCCCGAAACCAATGCCATAATCGATAAGTTTTTTGCGTATGGAATTACTGCAGAAAATGCGTTCGAATCGCAAGCTTTGCTGCAATTGAAAAATGAATATTGCAATAAAAATCGTTGCCTCGAATGCGCCATTGGTATGGAATTGCTTAAAACCTAAAATCAGTTTTTCTTTTTTTCCTTCGGATACACTGCAATTTTGTGTGTTCGCAGCTTATAACTCTGAACCTCCGGATTTCCGGAAACCTGAAAATTAATGGCGTCTGATGATTGCTTTGGCATGTGACAATTAATACAATTTTCTTTGAGACTTTCGATCGTAATGTCCATGTTTTTGTGTTCCGGTGCTTTATGGCAATTAATGCAAATTGAAGCGTAAGAAGTGGGGTTTTTAGTTGCATTGTGCGGATTATGGCAGGTAATGCAATTGAGTGTTTTACTTTGTATGAAACACTGGCTTTGCGACAATAATCCTGCTTGATTGCCGTGGACATCATAGTTGGAGGAAGGTACTTTTCGGTAATAATCGGAAAGATTATCGCCCGGCTTAAAGTCGAAACGAGATTTGAGTTTGATGCCATTACTTCCGGAATGGCAAATAGCGCATGCGTCGAGCTTTTGCTGATTGGTTAAGGATTTGTATTGTACGATTTCGTGCGCAATTTTCGTATCGGGAAATTTCAAGTGGTAATCAACATGTTTTTTCGCCGGACCGTGACAGCGTTCGCAATCAATACCATAAACGATGGCATTTTTGTCGATTACATCTTCCACTTGCATGGTCATGAAACTGTTTTGTTGATCGGCTTTGCCCGATTTTTTCTCGATGTTAGAGCTGTGGCAGGCGTAGCAATCCTTTACCGCCATGCGTTCGAAATAAGGTACTTTAGCGGAATAATCAGGACTTGTGCCCCAGTTGTCCGCAGCTTTATAATAGGAAATCGGCAGTTCATAAGTATTTCGGTTATGCCAATAGACTGCAGTTTGTGCGTTTACGCCGCCAAACACAATATCAAATGAATAAGCTGCGACTTCTTTATTGTTTTTATAAAGCACCTGAAAAAGACTGTCATGTCGCTTTTCCATCACCATTTTGGTGTTTTCGTCGTATATAAAAGTGTTGTGTCCGGAACTAAAATTACCTAGTACATTTGCCGTTGAAGCTGCCGCAGTTGCCATAAAATGCGCGCTATGCATAGCGTTTTCGGAAGTTGATTGATGGCATTGAACGCAACTTTCCGCTCCGGCATAATCTGTTCCGCGCGGGTCGGTATAATCGCTGTCGGGATTGCGGCAGGCCAAGAGGAGTAGGGTTAGGCTAAAGAGGAACAATTGCTTCATAGCGTAAATATAGCCCTTTTTGTGGAAATCTTATTACACTTTTTACGTGGAGTAATTGTGGTTGTGTAAAGCAATACCTGTTACTGAAATTCCATAATTGCATCCGCAGTCTGCTTAAAAAACAGGTATTTATACCTGAAATTACCAGAAATACTTTCTTTACATTAGCCCCGAATCCAGCAACAATAAATTATGAAGGAATTTTTCAGTCTGATATGGGTAAAACGCACCATGCTGGTCATCGCAATACTTTTAATGTGGCAAATTGGCGGTTATGCGCTGAGGTGCCAGGCAAAATCTGACAGCTTGGAAATACTGGCGCCCATTTCACGTAATGCCAAAATTGAAATCGAAGGCATAAAAAAACTTTCGTTGGTCAGTAATAGCGATAAAGACAGATTAATCAGTCTGTTCAATACTTTGGAAAACAGAAAGCAACAACACAAAAATGCGTTCCTGATTTTTTATCCGTACCATTTCACTGCGGCATCACTACTGCTGATTCTTTCATCTATTTCGGTAGTATTGATCTTTTTGATTGCGCAAACGGGCCTCAATAATGTTAGTGGTTCGATGAAAACCATTTTCTTTACGATGGCCGCACTTACTTCTTTTTATGCATTTTCACCATCTGTATTTAAGCTGGAATCTAATATTTCTGTCAACCTTAGTGAGTATATACTTTATGATAATCTTGAACAGGAAATATACAATTATGCGGTGACCAAAACCTGCAGTGAAACCCCTGATGACAGCTTGAGTTTTGGCAAGTTCCATTCCAAAATAGTCAAAGACATGGCGAAAATCAACAGTATAGATGTGACCTTTGATTACAAAATCATTCCGATGCCGGATTACGGCCTTGATAAGCAGCATTAGGCTGTAAAATCGAGATTCCTGATAAATTACATATGCACGAAAATCAAAAATAATTTCCGGATTTTATATCTTTACCAAAACGATTTCTATGACACTCGTTCTGAACCTGAAATATTTTTTCGAGAAACACGGTTTCAACGCTTCGTCGCGTCTTGCCGATAAATTGGGAATGCGTGCTAGTAGTGTGCGACTGTTTTTTATTTATATTTCCTTTGTAACCGCAGGTTTGTGGTTTGGCGTTTACCTAACGCTCGCATTTTGGATCAAACTCAAAGATTTGATTCGGGCGAAACGCAGTTCCGTCTTTGATTTGTAATTTGTATTTTTGTTTTTTGTAATTTTATATTTAATTCTACGCCATGCAACTTCAATACACGCCATATGAAATCCTTTTTACAAATGTACTTCGCCTATTCGAAGGCACAACGCAGCGGATTATTTTTGCTGTTCGCTATCATCATCAGCTTGCAATTTTTTTATTATCTCACTGATTTTACAAAGCCAGAAATAAATTCGCCAGAAAAGGAAAAATGGCTTTCGCTGCAAACCGAAATCGATTCGTTAAAGCAAGAGAAGGAAAATTTTGTTCCAAAAATCTATCCGTTCAATCCCAATTTTATCAATGATTTTAAAGGTTACAAGTTGGGTATGTCTACGACTGAAATAGATCGGTTGCTCGCATTTCGAGAAAAGAACCTATATGTGAATTCTGCCGAAGATTTTCAGAAAGTCACGCTTGTTTCGGATTCTTTGCTGAAAGCGATTGCGCCTTATTTTAAATTTCCAGATTGGGCCAAGAATAAAAAAATGACCAATTTCAAACCCTTTCCGAAAACAACTTTTGAGAAAAAAGAAAAGATTGTCGTCCTTGATATTAATGAAGCTACGCAAGATGATTTGATTAAAATCTATGGCATCGGTCCGGCCTTGTCAGAAAGGATTTTGAAGGAGAAGGAAAAATTCGGTGCCTTCGTTGCTATGGAACAGATGAATGACATTTGGGGATTGTCGCCCGAAGTCATCGAGAGTCTCAATAAATATTTCAAAATTGTAACACAGCCGAAGGTCATGAAGGTAAAAATCAACGATGCTTCAGTAAAAGAATTGATGAAATTTCCATATTTCAAATATCCGTTGGCGAAACAAATTGTGACCTATAGGAGTATGAATGGTGGAATTCATAATTCTGAGGATTTGATAAAAATTAACGGCTTTCCTGTTGAAAAATTAAAAATAATTGCCTTATATTTGGAATTCTAAAAATTTACAATAAAAATTAGCGTTATTATATGAGTTCAATACATTTTACAGAAGAGCATGAATCGTTCAGAAAGAGTTTTCAAGATTTTTTACAAAAGGAAGTAGTGCCGCACATTGAGAAATGGGAAAAAACGGGAACGATTGAACGTTTTATTTGGAAAAAATTTGGTGACATGGGCTTTTTTGGAATTCATTATCCGGAAGCTTATGGCGGTATGAACTTGGATTTGTTTTATACGGTAATTTTTTTAGAAGAACTCCAAAAAATCAAATCGTCTGGTTTCGCGGCAGCAATGTGGGCGCATTCCTATTTGGCGATGACCCATTTAAATGCCGAAGGCGACGAAAGAATCAAACAGGATTATTTAGCGCCAAGTATTTTGGGAGAAAAAATTGGGGCTTTGTGCATTTCCGAGCCATTCGGAGGCAGTGATGTTGCGGGAATGCGTGCAACAGCTGTAAAACAAGGTGATAAGTACATTATTAATGGTTCAAAAACCTTTATAACAAACGGAGTTTACGCAGATTACTACGTAGTTGCTGCAAAAACAAACCCAGAGGCAGGTAACAAGGGGATAAGCATGTTTTTGGTAGATACGAATGTTAAAGGAATCACGGCTACAAAGTTAGATAAGTTAGGGTGGCGTGCTTCTGATACGGCTGAAATTGCATTTGATAATGTTGAAATTCCCGCCGAAAATTTAATGGGTGAGGAAGGAAAAGGCTTTCCTTATATCATGCAGCATTTTGCTCTGGAACGATTAATTATGGCGATTAATGCACACGCCAGGGCTGAATATGCAATTGAATATACCATAGGTTATATGTCGCAACGTGAAGCTTTTGGAAAAACAATTGATAAATTTCAGGCATTGCGTCACACAATTGTGGAACATGCAACAGAGGTGGAGCATTGCAAGATTTTTAATTATGCGGCAGTAGCAAGATTAAATCAAAAGGAATATGTGGTCAAAGAGGCTACGATGGCGAAATTGAAATCTACCAAGGTAGCGGATGAAACGATATACAGTTGTCTGCAAATGTTAGGCGGTTATGGTTATATGGAAGAATATCCTTTGGCACGTTTGTCAAGAGACAGTCGCTTAGGGCCAATTGGTGGTGGCACTTCTGAAATCATGAAGGAAATATTATCGAAAATGATAATTGATAAACAAAATTATCAGCCGGCAGTGAAATAAGAAAGGGTTCTCGGAATCGTTTATATTGGAAGATGAATTTTAAATTTTGAATGTATTTCGATCATTTAAAATTTAGAATTCATCATTTATTATTTAGATGGTTTCTGCGTGAGGGATGGAAGTGGAAATCCTGGCGTTGCAAACTGCAATTCCTCGTGAAACAAAAAGTTTCGCAACGACAGATTGGGAACGCACAGCCCGACGGCGCCCCGTTTTCCGTTTCTCGGAAGGACAATAGTTGTGGTCGCCGGCACGCCCAAAAAAATAATTCAAAATTTATAATTTATATTCCAAAATAATATTCTACTTTTGCAGCCTTAACGAGAGGAGGTGTCTATATTATGTTAATTATACCAATTAAAGACGGAGAAAATATCGATAGAGCATTAAAGCGCTATAAAAGAAAGTTCGACAAAACCGGAACTGTTCGTCAGTTGCGTGCACGTCAAGCGTTCATCAAACCTTCTGTAACCAATAGGATGAAAATCCAAAAAGCGGCTTACATCCAGAACATGAGGGACAACTTAGAGAGTTAATATAACTTTCTGTCAAAATATACCGTTAGTCATTAAAGTTTAATACTTTTGATGCTAACGGTTTTTTTATGGACAATAGTAAGACTGCATTTCGGGACTATCTGCAATTGGAGAAAAATTATTCTCCGCACACCGTTACGGCTTATTGGGACGACCTGACGGCTTTTGAGGTTTTTGTCAACGGCAGTTTTGATCAAAGCAGCTTGCGGGAAGTGAATTACAGTATGGTGCGCAGTTGGATTGTTGCGCTGGTTGATGGTGGGATTTCTCCATATTCCGTAAATCGAAAAATTTCTTCGTTAAAATCCTATTATAAATTTTTATTGAAAACGAAGCAGATTGAACTAAATCCGCTTCTGAAGCACAAAGCTTTGAAAACCCCGAAGCAATTGCAGGTTCCGTTTTCGGAAAAAGAACTCGTGAATGTATTGCAGCATTTGCATTTTTCGGATGATTTTGAAGGCATGCGTGACAAATTGATGATTGATTTGTTCTATGCAACGGGAATTCGGCGCACCGAGCTCATTCATCTTAAAATTTCCAATGTTGATTATCATAATAAAACGCTAAAAGTTTTAGGAAAAAGAAACAAGGAACGGATCATTCCGCTATTACCTATTATATTGGAAGCGTTTGACTTATATATAAAGGAGCGTGCAAAACTCGAAACAATTACCGATTCTGAATATTTTTTCCTCACACAAAAGGGCGTTAAATTAAATGATTCTCTTGTGTATCGATTAATAAATTATTACTTTAGTAATGTCTCCGAGAAGGTCAAGAAGAGTCCGCATATTTTGCGGCATACGTTCGCGACGCACTTGCTCAACAACGGGGCAGACTTAAATTCGGTTAAGGAATTGTTGGGTCATTCCAGCCTCGCTTCGACACAGGTTTATACACACAGCAGTTTGGCTGAATTAAAAAATGTGTATGGGAAAGCGCATCCGCGGAATCAAAAATGATACTTAATCACACGTTCAACTTAACAATTTCGATTATGAAGGTAGATGTTCACGCGGTCAACTTTAACGTTGACGGAAAATTGGTAGATTTCATCCAAGAAAGATTAGACAAACTAGAAAAGTATTATGACAAGGTCGTGCGGGCTGATGTCTATTTGAAGGTGGAAAAAACCAGCGAGAAAGAAAATAAGATTGCTGAGATTAAAATTCATGTTCCGGGAGATGACCTTCTGGTCAAGAAGCAATGCAAAAGTTTCGAGGAAGCAGTGGAGCAATCGGCGGAATCTTTAGAGCGTTTACTTGTTAAAAGAAAAGAAAAAATAAGAACACATATTTAATCAAAATTTTTTCTCAAAATGTTTTGATTAAAAAACAAAAACATATACATTTGCAGTCCGTTAGAAATAGCGGACTTTTTTTATTGTATATGCCAGCGTAGCTCAGTTGGCTAGAGCAGCTGATTTGTAATCAGCAGGTCGTGGGTTCGAGTCCCTCCGCCGGCTCTGGTAATTTAGATTTTTGAGTTTAGATTTTAGGTTTAATCTTAGATTTATGCTCTGAAATCAGCAATAAGAAAAGAGGGGAGATACTCAAGCGGCCAACGAGGGCAGACTGTAAATCTGCTGTGTGAACTTCGCAGGTTCGAATCCTGCTCTCCCCACAAAATTTTTTAATAAGCATTTGTCGAAAGCTCGCTTTCGTAAAAATGTGTTTAAAAAATTTTAGTAAGGGTTCACCCTTACGGATCACAAGCTCCGCTTGTAATCCTTTCGTCTTTGGAAGATATTATGACGCCGTCGGGCACATAGCCAAAGTCACCGGTGAACGCTTCTGAAAAACATTGAGATTGAAATTGCTTTTGCGTTTCTTTCCATCCTTGCCGACTTAGCTCAGTGGTAGAGTGCTTCCTTGGTAAGGAAGAGGTCACGGGTTCAAATCCCGTAGTTGGCTCAATTTAGTATTGAATTTGAACACTAATATATAACTAAGATTAAAAATTAAGTAAAATGGCAAAAGAGAATTTTAATCGTTCCAAACCGCACTTAAACATCGGTACAATTGGACACGTGGATCACGGGAAAACTACTTTGACTGCTGCTATCACTAAAGTAATGGCTGAAGCTGGTTTCTCTAAAACTGCTGCTAAATCTTTCGACCAGATTGATAACGCACCTGAAGAAAAAGAAAGAGGTATTACTATCAATACTTCACACGTAGAATATGAAACAGCTAACCGTCACTACGCTCACGTTGACTGTCCAGGTCACGCGGATTACGTAAAGAACATGGTTACTGGTGCTGCCCAGATGGACGGTGCTATCCTTGTGGTTGCTGCTACAGACGGACCAATGCCACAAACACGTGAGCACATCCTTTTAGGACGTCAGGTAGGTATTCCAAGAATCGTTGTATTCATGAACAAAGTGGATATGGTTGATGACGAGGAGCTTTTAGAGCTTGTTGAAATGGAAATCCGTGACCTTTTGTCTTTCTACGAATATGATGGAGACAACGGACCAGTTATCCAAGGATCTGCTTTAGGTGGATTGAACGGTGATGCTACATGGGTTCCTAAAATTCTTGAATTGATGGAAGCTGTTGACAAATGGATTGAAGAGCCAATCCGTGATACTGAAAAACCATTCTTGATGCCGGTTGAAGATGTATTTACAATTACTGGTCGTGGAACTGTTGCTACAGGTCGTATCGAAACAGGAGTTTGTAATACTGGAGATCCAGTAGAAATCATTGGTATGGGTGCTGAGAAATTGACATCTACTATCACTGGTATCGAAATGTTCCGTCAAATCCTTGATAGAGGTGAGGCTGGAGATAATGCAGGTATCCTTTTAAGAGGTGTTGCGAAAGAAGATATCAAAAGAGGAATGGTAATCGTTAAGCCAGGATCTGTTAAGCCACACGCTAAATTTAAAGCTGAGGTTTATATCTTGAAAAAAGAAGAAGGTGGTCGTCACACGCCATTTCATAATAACTACCGTCCACAGTTCTACGTACGTACAACTGACGTAACAGGAGTTATTTCTCTTCCTGCAGGTGTAGAGATGGTAATGCCAGGTGATAACTTGACTATCGATGTAGCTTTGTTGAGCCCAATCGCGATGAACGTAGGTTTACGTTTTGCAATCCGTGAAGGTGGTAGAACAGTAGGTGCAGGTCAGGTTACTGAAATCACTGAATAATTATTATAGCATATTTTTAAAAGGCCAGTAGCGTCACATGATGCTACTGGCTTTTAACAAACGGGCGTAGTTCAAGGGTAGAATAGCGGTCTCCAAAACCGTTGATGGGGGTTCGAATCCCTCCGCCCGTGCCATAAAACAAAATTATAATGTCAAAAGTTGGTAATTATATTTCAGAAGCATTCGAAGAGTTAAGAACAAATACTACATGGCCGGAATGGGCAGAAGTACAACGTCTTACTATCGTAGTAGCTGTGTTTTCAGTTTTATTCGCCTTGGCAACTTGGGGAGTAGATGAAACGTTTTCAAAAGCGATCGCGGGATTTTTTAATTTGATTAAAAATTAAAACCAATTGTGATGGCAGACACTAATGTGAAAAAATGGTACGTTGTCAGAGCGGTAAGCGGGCAAGAGAATAAAGTCAAGGCTTACATTGAAACCGAAATCAACAGATTGGGAATGGGTGACTACATCTCTCAAGTACTTGTGCCTACTGAGAAAGTTGTGCAGGTGCGTGATGGGAAGAAAATCACCAAAGACAAAGTTTACTTTCCTGGTTATGTTATGATAGAGGCAAATCTTACAGGTGAAATTCCGCACATTATCAAGTCTATAACAAGTGTTATCGGTTTTTTAGGTGAAGTAAAGAACGGTGATCCTGTGCCTTTGAGAATATCAGAAGTCAATAGAATGTTAGGAAAAGTCGATGAGTTGGCAGTGAAGACTGACAGCCACGCAATTCCTTTCAATATTGGCGAAACCATCAAAGTTGTCGATGGTCCTTTCAACGGTTTCAACGGAACAGTTGAGAAAATTAATGAAGAAAAGCGTAAACTCGAAGTGATGGTGAAAATTTTCGGAAGAAAAACACCATTGGAATTGAGCTTTATGCAAGTTGAAAAAGTATAATTTGTTACACTATTATAAACCGCAATAGTCTGCTTCCACGGATTGTTGTAAATTTTTAAAAACAATGGCTAAAGAGATTAGTAAAGTAGTTAAACTACAAGTAAAGGGAGGTGCCGCGAATCCATCGCCACCGGTTGGACCTGCTTTAGGAGCTGCTGGTGTTAACATCATGGAATTTTGCAAACAATTTAATGCAAGAACCCAGGATAAAGCCGGCAAAGTATGCCCAGTGCAAATCACTGTGTACAAAGACAAGTCTTTCGATTTTGTCGTAAAAACTCCACCTGCTGCTGTCCAGTTAATGGAAGCTGCAAAGCTAAAGTCCGGTTCCGGTGAACCTAATCGTAAAAAAGTAGCAAATGTTTCTTGGGATGTAATCAAGACCATTGCTGAAGACAAAATGGTTGATTTGAATGCATTCACAATCGAATCTGCTATGAGTATGATCGCAGGAACAGCTAGATCAATGGGTATAACTGTAACTGGAGATTCTCCTCTAAAACAAGCTTAAGACATGGCAAAATTGACAAAAAAGCAAAAAGAGGCTGCATCTAAAATTGAAAAAAATAAGCTTTATTCTTTGAAAGATGCTTCTGCATTGGTAAAAGTTATCGCTTCTGCAAAATTTGATGAGTCTGTTGATATCGCTGTGAAATTGGGTGTAGATCCAAGAAAAGCGAATCAAATGGTAAGAGGTGTGGTTACTTTACCACATGGTACAGGTAAAGACGTAAGAGTATTAGCTCTTGTAACTCCGGACAAAGAAGCTGAAGCTACGGCTGCAGGTGCTGATTTCGTAGGTCTTGACGACTATCTTCAAAAAATTAAAGACGGCTGGACAGATGTTGATGTAATTATCACTATGCCTAGTGTTATGGGTAAATTAGGACCATTAGGACGTATCCTTGGACCTAGAGGTTTAATGCCTAACCCTAAGACCGGAACGGTTACTATGGACGTAGCGAAAGCTGTTGCTGAGGTAAAAGCCGGTAAAATCGACTTTAAAGTTGACAAAACAGGTATTGTTCACGCTGGTATTGGTAGGGTTTCTTTTGGAGCTGACCAAATCACTGAAAATGCACACGAGATTATTCAAACATTAATGAAACTTAAACCAACTGCGGCTAAAGGTACATACATCAAAAGCATTCACTTGTCAAGCACAATGAGTCCTGCGATTGCATTAGACCCGAAAGCAGTATAATTGGCAGTAAAAACTTTATAGTATGACTAGAGAAGAAAAATCAATCGCGATTGAAGATTTAACTGCACAGTTAGCCGGTAACAATATCGTTTATGTAGCTGATATTTCCGGACTGAACGCAGAAACTACTTCAAACCTAAGAAGAGCTTGCTTTAAAGCAGGTATCAAATTAGAAGTAGTGAAAAATACTTTGCTTGAAAAAGCAATGGATGCTTCAGCAAATGAATATGGTGAACTTACTTCGGTTCTAAAAGGAAACACTTCGATCTTATTTTCAGATACGGCTAACGCCCCTGCAAAAATCATCAAAGAATTCCGTAAAAAATCGGATAAGCCACTTTTGAAAGGAGCTTACATCAATGCTGAAATTTATATCGGAGACAATCTGTTAGATTCATTAGCATCCCTTAAATCTAAAGAAGAGGTTATCGGAGAAATCATCGGATTGCTTCAATCACCAGCTCAAAGAGTTATTTCAGCTCTTTTAAACCAATTCAAAGACGAAGAGGTAGCTTAATTTTAAGCACATTAACACACGCGCACATTAATAAATTATATTTTACAAATCATTTTAAAACGATAGAAAAAATGGCAGATTTGAAACAATTCGCAGAACAATTAGTTAACCTTACAGTAAAAGAAGTTAACGATCTTGCAACAATATTAAAAGACGAGTACGGTATCGAACCAGCTGCTGCTGCAGTTGTAGTTTCTGGCGGTGGTGGCGAAGCTGCTGCTGAAGAAGTACAAACTGAATTTACAGTTATCCTTAAAGAAGCTGGTGCTTCTAAATTAGCAGTAGTTAAATTGGTAAAAGAACTTACTGGTTTAGGTCTTAAAGAAGCTAAAGACGTAGTGGACAGTGCTCCAAGTGCAGTGAAAGAAGGTGTTTCTAAAGAAGAGGCTGAAGGCCTGAAAAAAGCTTTAGAAGAAGCCGGAGCTGTTGTTGAGCTTAAATAATCCAACTCGGTTTTGAAGACTAGGTTTAGGTCTTGGATACGCATCCAAAGACCTAAACCATTTTTCGTATAATAAAATTATAACAAGTTTTATTATAATAGTTTAAAATACCAAAAAGTTTTTAATCAATACGAAGAAAGAAAGTGCACCAGTTTGCTGGTTGATTTTTAAAGATGTATCGGTTATAAAAGAAAGTATAGTTAAACAGTGTTTTTACACAAAAATCTACTTTTTTTAAATCAAAATTTTGTTCATTGATGATAACAAATCAGACTGAAAGATTGAATTTTGCCTCTACCAAAAATATTCCTGACTATCCGGATTTTCTGGACATTCAGGTTAAATCTTTTAAGGATTTCTTCCAATTGGAAACCAAATCCGACGAAAGAGGCAACGAAGGCCTTTATAACACCTTCATGGAAAACTTTCCAATCACTGACACCAGAAACCAATTCGTTTTAGAGTTCCTTGATTATTTTGTTGACCCACCACGTTATACGATTCAAGAATGTATAGAGAGAGGACTGACCTATAGTGTGCCTTTAAAAGCAAGGCTAAAACTGTATTGTACAGATCCTGAGCACGAAGATTTTGAAACTATCGTACAAGATGTTTATTTGGGTACGATTCCATATATGACACCAAGTGGTACATTTGTTATCAACGGTGCTGAGCGTGTAGTTGTATCACAGCTTCACCGTTCGCCTGGTGTTTTCTTTGGACAATCTTTTCATGCTAATGGAACCAAACTGTATTCTGCTCGTGTAATCCCATTTAAAGGATCATGGATTGAATTCGCAACAGATATCAACAGCGTAATGTACGCCTATATCGACCGTAAGAAAAAATTACCGGTAACCACTTTGTTCCGCGCTATCGGGTTCGAAAGAGATAAGGATATCCTTGAAATCTTCGACCTTGCTGAGGAAATTAAAGTGTCTAAAACGGGACTTAAAAAATACATCGGCAGAAAATTGGCCGCACGTGTATTGAATACATGGCACGAAGATTTCGTGGATGAAGACACTGGCGAGGTAGTATCTATCGAGCGTAACGAAATCATCCTCGATCGTGATACGATTATCGATAAAGATAACGTGGAAGAAATCATTGACGCCAACGTGAAATCTATTTTGCTTCACAAGGAAGATGCAAATCAAGCTGATTATGCAATCATCCACAACACGTTGCAAAAAGATCCAACGAACTCTGAAAAAGAAGCCGTCGAGCATATCTATAGGCAATTGCGTAACGCAGAACCGCCTGATGAAGAAACTGCTCGTGGTATTATCGATAAATTGTTCTTCTCTGACCAACGCTACAACTTAGGTGAAGTAGGCCGTTACAGAATGAACAAAAAACTGAACCTTGATATCCCGATGGAAAAGCAAGTGCTTACCAAAGAAGATATCATCACGATCGTAAAATACTTAATCGAATTGATCAACTCTAAAGCTGAGATTGATGATATCGATCACTTGTCAAACCGTCGTGTTCGTACAGTTGGCGAGCAATTGTCTGCGCAATTTGGTGTTGGACTTGCACGTATGGCGCGTACGATCCGTGAAAGAATGAACGTTAGGGATAACGAGGTGTTTACACCAATCGATTTGATCAATGCCAAAACATTGTCGTCGGTAATCAACTCTTTCTTCGGAACAAACCAGTTGTCTCAATTCATGGACCAAACGAATCCATTGGCTGAGATCACGCACAAAAGAAGATTGTCTGCCCTCGGACCAGGTGGTCTTTCGAGAGAAAGAGCCGGATTTGAGGTACGTGACGTTCACTATACGCACTACGGCCGTTTATGCCCGATTGAAACGCCTGAGGGACCAAACATTGGTTTGATTTCTTCGCTTGGTGTTTACGCGAAAGTAAACGGAATGGGTTTCATCGAAACGCCTTACCGTAAAGTAACCAACGGAAAAATCGACATCACTTCTGAGCCTATTTATTTAAGCGCAGAGGAAGAAGAAGGTAAACTTATTTCACAAGCGAATATCGCTATCGACAAAGATGGTAACATTACCGCCGATAAAGTAATTGCACGTGAAGAAGGCGATTTCCCAGTTGTTGATCCACACAAAATTGATTACGCCGATGTTGCGCCAAACCAGATTGCATCGATTTCTGCATCTTTGATTCCATTTTTGGAACATGATGATGCGAACCGTGCGTTGATGGGCTCTAACATGATGCGCCAGGCAGTACCATTGTTGCGTCCTGAAGCTCCGATTGTTGGAACAGGTTTGGAAAGACAAGTAGCTTCAGATTCACGTGTGTTGATTAATGCGGAAGGGCACGGAACTGTAGAGTATGTTGATGCCAACATCATCACCATTAAATATGACCGTTCTGACGAAGAAAGAATGGTAAGTTTTGAAGCGGATGAGAAAACATACAACCTTATTAAATTCAGAAAAACGAACCAGAGTACATCGATCAACCTGAAACCAATCGTAAGAAAAGGTGATAGGGTAATTCCTGGACAAGTACTTTCTGAAGGTTATGCTACCCAAAACGGTGAGCTTGCCTTGGGAAGAAACCTTAAAGTGGCGTTCATGCCGTGGAAAGGTTACAACTTTGAGGATGCAATCGTAATTTCTGAAAAAGTGGTTCGCGATGATATCTTTACTTCTATCCACATTGATGATTATTCATTGGATGTAAGGGACACAAAATTGGGTAACGAAGAGTTGACCAACGACATCCCGAACGTTTCTGAAGAAGCTACCAAAGATTTGGATGAAAACGGTATGATCCGTATCGGTGCCGAAGTTAAACCCGGCGATATCCTTATCGGAAAAATTACACCAAAAGGAGAATCAGATCCTACGCCGGAAGAGAAACTTTTAAGAGCTATCTTCGGAGATAAAGCAGGTGATGTAAAAGATGCGTCATTAAAAGCGTCTCCATCTTTACACGGTGTTGTATTAGACAAAAAACTGTTCGCAAGAGCGGTAAAAGATAAAAGAAAACGTACGAAAGACAAGGATGATTTGGGTGCTCTTGAAATGGAGTTCGAAACCAAGTTCGTTGAATTAAAAGACAAACTGGTTGAAAAATTATTCTTAATCGTAAACGGAAAAACTTCTCAGGGAGTAATGAACGATTTGGGTGAAGAAGTATTACCGAAAGGCAAGAAATACACCCAGAAAATGCTGAACGCCGTTGAAGATTTTGCTCACTTGAGTAAAGGGCAGTGGGTTGCAGACGATGAAACCAATAAATTGGTGAACGACCTGATCCACAACTACAAAATTAAGTTGAACGATTTACAAGGTGCGTTAAGAAGAGAGAAATTTACGATTACAGTAGGAGATGAGTTACCAGCCGGAATTTTGAAACTGGCCAAAGTTTACATCGCCAAAAAACGTAAGTTAAAAGTAGGTGATAAGATGGCAGGACGTCACGGTAACAAAGGTATTGTTGCCCGTATCGTTCGTCACGAAGATATGCCTTTCTTGGAAGACGGAACGCCGGTTGATATCGTGTTGAACCCACTGGGTGTACCTTCACGTATGAACATCGGTCAGATTTATGAGACTGTTTTGGGTTGGGCAGGACAGAATTTAGGACGCAAATTCGCGACACCTATTTTTGACGGAGCAACTTTAGACCAAATCAATGAATTGACTGACGAAGCAGGGATTCCACGTTTTGGACATACTTATTTGTATGATGGAGGAACAGGAGAGCGTTTCCACCAACCGGCAACCGTAGGTGTTATCTACATGCTGAAACTTGGACACATGGTTGATGACAAGATGCACGCACGTTCTATCGGACCGTATTCACTCATTACGCAACAGCCTCTTGGAGGTAAAGCGCAATTCGGTGGACAACGTTTCGGAGAGATGGAGGTTTGGGCACTTGAAGCTTATGGCGCATCAAGCACGCTTCGTGAAATCCTTACCGTTAAATCGGATGACGTTATCGGAAGAGCCAAAACTTACGAGGCAATCGTAAAAGGCGAAACCATGCCGGAACCGGGATTACCGGAATCTTTCAACGTGTTGATGCACGAATTGAAAGGTCTTGGACTTGACATTCGCTTAGAAGAATAAATATTCAATAATCAGTATTCGGCTCATAGGCTGGATACTGATTGTATTTTTAATTAGTTTTCAGGATTTATACCCGTAAACCGTTCCGATTTTTTATAGAAACAATGTTTTTATAACTAGCATTTCAAGAAAGGCTTGAAGTTTAGAGAAGTAACCCGAGGTAGTGTTTATCATCAGAATGGCGATAAACGAATTCAATTTTTTAATTGCAAATAAATCAATAGTAGAAACTATGATGAATAATAGAAATAACAATAATAAAGATAAAAATCCGATAAAAAGATTTGATAAAATCTCAATTGGATTGGCATCTCCGGAATCTATTCTTGCCGAATCCAGAGGCGAAGTTTTAAAGCCGGAAACAATCAACTACAGAACGCACAAACCGGAACGCGACGGTCTTTTCTGCGAAAGAATCTTCGGACCTGTAAAGGATTTCGAATGTGCTTGTGGGAAATACAAAAGAATCCGCTACAAAGGCATCGTTTGTGACCGTTGTGGTGTGGAAGTTACCGAAAAGAAAGTTCGTCGTGACAGAGTTGGACACATCAACCTTGTTGTGCCAATCGCTCACATCTGGTATTTCCGCTCGCTTCCAAATAAAATAGGTTATATACTTGGTCTTCCGTCTAAAAAATTAGACATGATCATCTACTACGAAAGATATGTAGTGATTCAGGCTGGTATCGCCAAAAATCCTGAAGGAGATGCTTTGAGCAGATTGGATTTTCTTACAGAAGAAGAGTACCTTAATATATTAGATACACTTCCTCAGGACAATCAATATTTAGATGACAACGATCCGAACAAATTCATCGCCAAAATGGGTGCGGAATGTATAATGGATTTATTGGCAAGAATTGACCTTGACGCATTGTCTTACGACCTACGTCATAGCGCCAATAACGAAACGTCTAAACAAAGAAAAACGGAGGCTTTAAAAAGATTACAAGTTGTGGAATCTTTCCGTGAGTCTAACAACAACAGAGAAAACCGTCCGGAATGGATGATCATGAAAGTGATTCCTGTTATTCCACCAGAATTGCGTCCGCTTGTGCCACTTGACGGTGGTCGTTTCGCAACTTCCGATTTGAATGACCTTTACCGTCGTGTGATTATCCGTAACAATCGTTTGAAACGTTTGATGGAGATCAAAGCACCGGAAGTAATTTTGCGAAACGAAAAACGTATGTTGCAGGAATCTGTAGATTCGTTATTCGATAATACGAGAAAAGCTTCTGCTGTTAAGACAGAATCTAACCGTCCGTTGAAATCACTTTCAGATTCGTTGAAAGGTAAACAAGGTCGTTTCCGTCAAAACCTTTTGGGTAAACGTGTGGATTATTCTGCGCGTTCGGTAATCGTCGTTGGTCCTGAAATGAAATTGTTCGAATGCGGTC
The DNA here is from genome assembly GCA_029946065.1 of Flavobacterium sp. Lineage (GTDB taxonomy): Bacteria > Bacteroidota > Bacteroidia > Flavobacteriales > Flavobacteriaceae > Flavobacterium. The sequence goes on along the minus strand of JAQSDU010000014.1, from coordinate 933,025 downwards.
TTCCAAAAGACATGGCTGCTGAATTGTACAAACCATTCGTTATTCGTAAATTAATCGAAAGAGGAATTGTTAAAACTGTAAAATCAGCCAAGAAAATAATCGATAAGAAAGAGCCAGTAGTTTGGGATATTCTTGAAAACGTGATAAAAGGGCACCCAGTATTGCTGAATCGTGCACCAACTTTGCACCGTTTGGGAATCCAAGCATTCCAGCCAAAACTTATTGAAGGAAAAGCAATTCAGTTGCACCCTTTAGTATGTACGGCTTTCAACGCGGATTTCGATGGTGACCAGATGGCGGTACACTTGCCACTTGGGCCGGAAGCGATCCTTGAAGCGCAATTATTGATGCTTGCGTCACACAACATCCTTAACCCTGCGAATGGTGCGCCAATCACGGTACCATCACAAGACATGGTTTTAGGTTTGTACTACATGACCAAAGAAAGATTATCAACTCCGGAGCATAAAATCTTAGGTGAAGGCCTTACTTTTTATTCTGCTGAAGAAGTAAATATTGCCTTAAACGAAGGCCGTTTGGAATTGAACGCAAGGGTAAAAATTCGCGCAAGAGATTTTAACGAAGCTGGAGAATTGGTTTATAAAATCATCCAAACCACTGCGGGACGTGTACTCTTTAATGAGGTAGTACCGGAAGCAGCAGGATATATCAATGACGTTTTGACCAAGAAAAACCTTCGTGACATCATCGGACACATTTTAAGTGTTACCAATGTACCAACGACAGCGGCGTTCCTTGACGAGATGAAAGACATGGGTTACAAATTCGCATTTAAAGGTGGATTGTCATTCAGCTTAGGCGATATCAAAATTCCTGAGCAAAAACAAGATTTGATCAATGATGCCAATGAACAAGTTGATGGAATTTCTGCCAACTATAACATGGGACTTATTACCAATAACGAGCGTTACAACCAAGTTATTGACGTATGGACTTCTACCAATGCCTTACTTACTGAATTAGCGATGAAAAACATCCGTGAAGACCAACAAGGTTTCAATTCGGTGTACATGATGCTTGACTCAGGAGCGAGGGGTTCCAAAGAACAAATTCGTCAGTTAACCGGTATGCGTGGTTTGATGGCGAAACCTAAAAAATCTACTGCCGGTGGTGGTGAGATTATCGAAAACCCGATTCTTTCTAACTTTAAGGAAGGTCTTTCGATCTTAGAATATTTCATTTCTACGCACGGTGCCCGTAAAGGTCTTGCGGATACGGCTTTGAAAACAGCGGATGCGGGTTACCTTACAAGAAGGCTGCACGACGTTTCACAAGACGTTATCGTAAATATCGAAGATTGTGGCACGTTAAGAGGCGTAGAAGTTTCTGCATTGAAGAAGAATGAAGAAATTGTTGAAACTTTAGGCGAAAGAATATTAGGACGTGTGGCGCTACAAGACGTTGTCAATCCGTTGACAAGCGAAGTGGTTGCTGCTGCTGGTACTCAGATTACAGAAGCAGTTATGCGTATCATTGAAGCGTCGCCAATCGAGAGAGTGGAAGTACGTTCTCCATTGACATGTGAAGCTACAAAAGGTATCTGTGCGAAATGTTACGGAAGAAACCTGGCGACAGGAAAAATGACGCAACGTGGAGAAGCTGTCGGTGTTATCGCTGCGCAGTCGATCGGTGAGCCTGGTACTCAGTTGACACTTCGTACCTTCCACGTAGGTGGGGTTGCGGGTGGAATTTCTGAGGAGTCAAGTATCGTAGTGCGTTTCAACGGACGTCTTGAGATCGAGGATCTTAAAACCGTTAAAGGTGAAGACAGCGAAGGCAATTCAGTTGATATCGTCGTTTCCCGTTCAACGGAATTGAAATTGACTGATGAGAAAACAGGTATCCTTTTAAGTACCAACAATATTCCTTACGGATCAAGTATTTTCGTTAAAGACGGACAAAGCGTTGTAAAAGGAGATGTGATCTGTAAATGGGATCCATATAACGGAGTAATTATTTCTGAGTTTACCGGAAAAATTGCTTACGAAGATTTAGAGCAAGGACAATCGTTCATGGTTGAAATCGATGAGCAAACCGGATTCCAAGAAAAAGTAATCTCTGAAGGAAGAAACAAAAAATTAATTCCTACTTTGTTAATATATGGTAAGGACAATGAGTTGATCCGTTCTTACAATTTACCGGTAGGTGCTCACCTTATGGTAGAGAATGGCGAGAAAATCAAGGCTGGTAAGATTTTGGTAAAAATCCCGCGTCGTTCTTCGAAAGCTGGTGATATTACCGGAGGTCTTCCAAGAATTACAGAGCTTCTCGAAGCACGTAATCCTTCGAATCCGGCTGTGGTTTCTGAAATCGACGGTGTTGTTTCTTTCGGGAAAATCAAACGTGGTAACCGCGAGATCGTCATCGAATCTAAATTTGGTGAGATCAAGAAATACCTAGTAAAATTGTCTAGCCAGATTTTGGTTCAGGAAAATGACTTCGTAAGAGCGGGTGTTCCGTTGTCTGACGGTGCCATTACACCGGACGATATCTTAAGAATTCAAGGGCCTGCTGCAGTACAACAATATCTTGTGAATGAAATTCAGGAGGTTTACCGTCTGCAAGGGGTGAAAATCAACGACAAACACTTTGAAGTAGTAATACGTCAAATGATGCGTAAAGTTCAGGTTCAAGATCCGGGAGATACTTTGTTCTTAGAAGATCAATTGATCCATACAAAAGACTTCATCGTTGAAAACGATAAGTTGTACGGAATGAAAGTTGTAGAAGATGCAGGTGATTCTGAAAACCTTAAACCGGGACAAATCATTTCGCCGCGTCAGTTGCGTGATGAGAACTCATTGTTGAAACGTGAGGATAAGAACTTGGTTGCTGCACGTGATGTAATTACGGCAACAGCAACACCGATACTTCAGGGTATTACAAGAGCTTCACTTCAAACGAAATCATTTATCTCTGCAGCGTCGTTCCAGGAAACTACTAAGGTATTGAATGAAGCTGCGGTTGCAGGTAAAGTCGATTACCTAGAAGGATTGAAAGAGAATGTTATTGTAGGACACAGAATTCCTGCAGGAACAGGTATGAGAGAATATGACAATACCATTGTTGGTTCGAAAGAAGATTTCAACGAAATGATGGCGGCTAAAGAAGAATATAACTATTAAGATATGAGCGAGTCGAATCAACCGCCTGCGGGCCAGATTAACATCGAACTTGATGAAACTGTTGCGGAAGGAATCTATTCCAACCTGGCCATCATCAACCACTCTTCATCTGAATTTGTTTTGGATTTTGTGTGTATCATGCCTGGTACACCAAAAGCCAAAGTAAAATCTAGGATAGTCTTGACGCCACAACATGCCAAAAGACTTTTAAAAGCCATGGGGGAGAACATCCACCGCTTTGAAAGTGCGCATGGTGAGATCAAGGATTCTGAACAACCTCCGATTCCGTTAAATTTCGGTCCGACCGGACAAGCATAAAATGAAAGGACTGTAGCAATACAGTCCTTTTTTGTTTTTTTTATGGCGCTTACAGTATTTGTAGGTGTCATTTTTTTTGTAGTATTATTAGCATTTTTAACAAATGATTGATAATTAAGTAAAGTAGGGGCGATAAGAAAACTTTGTATTTCACCGATAAAACATGTTGTTTTAACTATAAATTAAAAAAAAAAGCGCATTTTTATGGTATTGTTATCATAAAGTTAACTTTTTTAGTAACTTTAGCCGTTATTAATTAATTATAAACTATGTATAAAAATTACAATTCGTTGAGTACGGGTAGGGATACTTGTCTCAAAAATCGTATTGGAGATGATGTTGGCTCTCCGCCACATACGGCTCCATCGGGAAAATTTATGCGAAACCCCCTATGGGTTTTTCTCTTCTTTTTTATGTTTGCCTCAATTGGAGCCTTTGCTCAGGTAAGTATAAATCAGAGTTTTGATGCTACTGGCACTCCTACAGGTTGGACTTACACTGGATTTGCAAGGTCAACCACAACGCCATGTACTGGTACTGCTTCTATAAGAAAAAACCAGTGGAGTAGTAATACTACAGCGGATGTTCAAACTCCAACTTGGGTATCTAATGCGCAGGATTTGGCAATTTCTTTCAGTTATAAATTGCTTAATTTTTCTGGAGGTACTGCACTCACTAATACGCCTGACTGGGGTACTATGAATGTTGAGGTTTCTACTAACGGTGGAACCTCTTACGGCATTACGGTAGCAACGATTTCGCCTGCTAACCACGTGTCTTCTAGTAGTTGTGCAACTTTGAATTATACCGTTCCAGGTGCGAGTTTGCCAAATGGAAATACGATTAGAGTTCGTATTAGAATGGCATATGGTGTTTCAACAACTCCTGACTTTTATGTTTATCTCGATAACGTAGTTTTAACTCAGGTATCTTTGTTGCCGCCACCATGTTTGACTTTGCCTACAACGCCAGCAAATGCGTCAACTGGTAAAACCAACGGTACGCTTACTTGGCCAATTCCGGCTGGAGGTGCAACAGGTTACACGCTTTCATTGGGTACAGACGGAGCAGGTGCTACGCCTCCGACTTCTGTATATACTAATCAGAGTGTTGGTAATGTAACTACCTATACTATTCCTAATGGTGTATTGGCACCATCAACTACTTATTACTGGCAGATCTTGCCTTCGAACGCAAATGGTACAGCAACTGGCTGTGCGATTTGGTCGTTTACTACGGCTGCAGTACCGGGATGTCCTACAGTGCCATCACCGGCGGATGCTGCGACAAATGTTTCAAGAAATCCTACCTTAAGCTGGACTGCAGGGACTCCTGCGTCAACTAGCTATGATGTTTATTTCGGAACTACACCAGTGCCGCCATTAGTAGGGAATTCACTTACGACAACTTATGCGCCTACAGCACCTTTGGCTGCTAGTACCGTATATTATTGGATGGTTGCTCCTAAGAATATCTCTGGTGCTAATGCCGGATGTACCGTTTATAGTTTTACTACTGGTACTTCTCTTAGTTACTGTACACCGGTTACCGATTTTGGTTGTGGAGACGGAGACGTAATAGCAAGAGTTGTTTTGAATACACTCGATAATAATTCAGGTACTGGCTGTCCAAGTGATCCGGTTGCCGGAAATCAAGGTAGTGGTCAAAATGGTCCGGGTTATTCTGATTATACAGGGAATTTAGCCCTTACAACCACGCTTCAAGCTGGTTCCAATTACAATTGTACCGTTTATGCTGGGCAATATAGTGAAGGCTATGCTGCTTGGATTGATTATAATGATGATGGTACCTTTGATAATGTAACAGAAAGAATCGGATTTTCTGCAGGACAAGTTACAGGTAGTGGTGTTGCAGGCCAATTAGGTTCTTCAGCTTCATTCCCAATCAATGTTGCTTGTAATCCTCCTGTAGGGACGCATAGACTAAGGGTTAGAGCGATGTATAACATTAATGGTAGTGTTGTTACTCCATGTACTAACAATTCTTATGGAGAAGTAGAAGATTATCTTGTTACAATCACCGCAGCAGCGGCTTGTCCTCAACCGTTTAATTTATCTTCTGCTAATGTAACAGCTACCACTGCTGACCTTACATGGTCTGTTGGGTGTGTTGAAACAGCATGGGAAGTAGCTATCCAACCTGTTGGATCTGGCTTACCTGTAGGTTCAGGAGTTGCTAGCGCTTCTACAACATTTGCTGCAACTTATACAGCAGGTACTTCAAATGAATACTATGTGAGAGCTAATTGTGGTGCTGGAAGTTTCAGTAACTGGACCGGACCATACGTATTTACTGCTCCTGCATGTACTACTGCAATTGCGCCAACAAATGGAGAAACAGATGTCGTGCTTACAGCAGGTGCTTACCAGTTCTCATGGAATGCCTCTGCGGGAGCAACTTCTTATGATATTTATTTTGGAACTACCAGTGGAGCGCTTGCTCTTATCGGTAACACAGCCGCAACAACAATTCAAATTACAGGTTTATTGCCTAGTACCCAATATTTCTGGAGACTTGATCCGAAAAATGGGAATGGAACAGCGACAGGGTGTACAGAGTTTACCTTTACAACTTTAGTGGCCTATTGTACTCCTGCGCCAACAAGTGTTGACGGTACTGGTATTACCAATGTAACTTTTAGTACAATCAACAATACGACTGTTGCTGAAGCAGGAAATTTTGGTGATTATACTGCTCAGGTTGCCGATGTAATTTCAGGTACAACAATTCCTGTAAGCATTTCATTTGCGACAGGTTTTACTTATGATACTAAAATCTGGGTTGACTGGAATGATGATAAAGATTTTAATGATGTTGGAGAAGAAGTTTATTCTGGCACTTCAGATGCTACTAATCCAACGACACTTGCGGCATCATTTAGTGTTACAGGTGCTCTAGGATCACATAGATTAAGAATTGGTGGTGTTGATGCAGGACCACCAACACCATGTTGGACCTCTAGTTTTGGTAGTTTTGAAGATTATACCATTAATGTTGTAGCACCACCTCCATGTGTTGCGCCAACAGCCCCTGTTGCGACTAATGTTACTACATCTGGCGCAGATATTTCATGGACTGCTTCCGTTAGTAATCCTACAGATGGATATGAATATGAAGTACGTTCTTCAGGTGCTCCTGGAAGTGGAGCAACTGGTTTGGGAGCTAGTGGCTCAACTCTTGCGGGAGTTGTAAATACTACTGTATCAGGTTTAATTGCTGAAACTAATTATACACTTTATGTAAGATCAGCTTGTACAACTGGATTAGATGTTAGTAATTGGGTATCTTCTGCTTCATTCAGAACTGGATATTGTGTACCTACATACAGTAATGGCCCTGGTACAACTGACCAAATTGCCAATGTTACTTTAGGAACTTTAAACAACAATTCAGGCGCAAGTACAAGTCCATATTATACTTTTTACAGTGCTTTAACAGTTCCAAGTATTACAGAAGGAACTACTAATAATGTCTCTGTTACTTTTGGAAGCGATAGTAGCCAGTTTGCTGCTGTTTGGATTGACTTTAATCAAAACTTAGTATTTGAAGCAAGTGAAGGTTTTGTTTCTGCTGTAAATGCAGGTTCAAGTGGTACTACAGTAATTCCGGTTAATGTTCCTTACGGTGTTGTTCCTGGTAATACAAGAATGCGTGTCAGAGGCGGTAATGATACTGCTCTTACCACAGCTCAAGCGTGTGGTGCTTCTTCAAATGGTTTTGGTGAAACGGAAGATTATATCGTTAGTCTTGTTGCTTCAGTTGCATGTACAGGTACTCCTGATCCAGGCAATACAACAACTCCAGATGATACACTATGTTTAGGTACTCAGTTTACTTTAAGTACTCAGAATGCTACGTCAGGTTCAGGAGTTACTTATCAATGGGAAAGTGCAGACGATTCTGCATTTACTATTAATGTAGTTTCACTTGGTACTTTAGCGACACAACAAGTAACTATGGCTGCTACTTCGTACTATCGCGTGGGTGTAACTTGTAGTGGTAATACTGGTTACAGTACTCCTTTACTTATTACTCTTAATGCTGCGAATGAGTGCTATTGTACACCAGTAACTACTTATGGTTGTGCCGATGGAGATGTAATCGCCAGAGTTACTTTGAATACACTCGATAATAATTCAGGAACAGGATGTCCAAGCGACCCTAATCCGAATGATTCTTCTACATTACCAAACGTTCAGGGGCCAGGATATTCAGACTATACGTCTAGTCCAAACCCATCACATACAACGACGCTTCAGGCTGGATCTACTTATAATTGTACTGTTTATGCAGGGCAATATACAGAAGGTTATGCTGCATGGGTTGATTATAATGACGATGGTATTTTTGATAATGTTACCGAAAAAATTGGTTTTTCTGCTGGTCAAGTTACAGGAAGTGGTACAGTTGGTGTATTAGGCTCTTCTGCTACCTTCCAGATTCACCTTGCTTGTAATCCACCGATTGGTGTACACAGACTAAGAGTAAGGGCTATGTATGCAGTTAACGGTAGTGCGGTTACACCGTGTGATAGTAACTCATACGGTGAAGTTGAAGATTACTTGATTACGATTACTGAGCCAGCTGCTTGTCCTCAACCATCTGCTTTAGCTGCAGCAAATGTTACTGCTACAACTGCTGATCTTTCATGGACTATCGGTTGTGCTGAAACAGCTTGGGAAGTTGCTGTTCAACCAGCAGGTTCTGGTGAGCCAGCAGGTGCCGGAACTCCGGTTGCTACAAATTCTTTCGCTGCAACTTTTGGTGCAGGTCCTCAAGAATTCTATGTTAGAGCAGATTGTTCTGGAGACGGATACAGTCTATGGAGTGGTCCTTATATCTTTACTGCTCCACCATGTCCTGTACTTGCAGCTCCTGCAGATGCCAGTACAAATGCTGATCCAGGTGCTACTCAATTGGTATGGACTGCAGCTCCGGGTGCTGTTTCATATGATGTTTATTTAGGTACTACATCAGGTGCATTAAATCTTTTAGGAAACATTGGAGCTACAACTGTAGGTATCAATGGACTACTATACAATACCCAGTATTTCTGGAGAATTGATGCTATAAATCCACAAGGAACAAGTGCTGGATGTACAGAATTTAGTTTTACAACAACTGCTAACGTTCCAGCTTTTGATACTTGTGCAGGTGCTATTTCACTTGATGTCCTTACTTCTCCTCAAAGCGGAAGTACATCGGGTCTTAACAGTGATTTTGAACCAAGCTGTGATTTTGGTGGTACACCATCTCCAGATGCTTATTATTCAATTACGGTTCCACCTTACAATACTTTGACCATTGGTCAGACTGTAAACTCGTATGATTCTATCATTAGTATATTTTATGGAAGTTGTGGTGCGTTGACTGAAATCTCTTGTTTAGATGAGCCAGATACTGGTGTGGGATCTCAACTTACTTGGTTTAATAACACAGGTACTACACAAACTGTTTATTACATCCAAGATGGTTATTCAGGTGCGTCTGGAACTTTCACAATTACTTGGAACTTGTCAGCTCCGGCTCCTTGTTCTCTTGCAACTACATGGAATGGTTCAGCATGGGATAATGGTTACCCAATTGCCACCCAAAATGCGGTGATTGCAGGTGCTTATTCTTCTGTAGCTAATTTATCTGCTTGTGCACTTACAGTAAGCAGTGGTGCAGTAACTGTTAATTCAGGGCATGATTTCAATATTACCGGTGCTGTAACTGTTACTGGTGGTTCCTTGACTTTTGAAAACAACGCAAACCTTATTCAGGTAAACGATGTTGATAATTCAGGTACTATCAAGGTAAAACGCAATGCAGTGATGAGAAGACTTGACTATGTTTACTGGGGTTCACCAGTTGATGGTCAGGATTTAAAAGCGTTCTCTCCATATACCGTATCGCCTACAAATTTAAATGGATACCCAACACCTGTCGGATCGTCACGTTTCTATACACTAAATGAGCCTACCAATAGCTTCCAAGTTATTGCTGAGCCAATAGGTGTTTCGTTTGTTGAAGCAAAAGGATATATGTTGCGTGCTCCGAATACATTCCCTTCTAATGGTACTCAAGCTACCTTTAACGGAGAATTCACAGGTACTCCACATAATGGATCTGTTACTTTTCCAATCACTTTTTCAGGTGCCGGTAAAGGATTTAACATGTTAGGAAACCCTTATCCATCGCCTATCGATGCTGATTTGTTCCTTGCTCAGAGCCCAGGAGAATTGTACTTCTGGACGCATACCAATCAGGCTGCGGTTTCTGGAGCTAACTATGCTACCTATACGACATTCGGAACGGCAGCAGCAGCTGGTGGAGCTACACCTGATGGTTCAATTGCAGTTGGACAAGGATTCTTGTTGAAAACTACTTCTTCAGGTAATGCGACCTTTGATAATGGTATGCGTACTGGTAACAATACAGCTACTTTCTTCAGAAATGCGAATACCGAGAAACACAGAATTTGGTTGAATCTTTCTAATTCAGTAGGATTGCAAAACCAAATATTGGTAGGTTATTTGGATGGCGCCACATCAGGTGTTGACGTATCGGTTGATGCGAAACAGATTGAAAGTGGTATCAATAACATCGCATCGATAATTGGTGATGAAAAATTCAATATCAATGCACGTGCTTTGCCATTCGCAGATACAGATGAGTTTCCGTTGAGTTTCAATGCACTTGAAGCTGGAAGTTTCACGATTGCCATCGACCATGTTGACGGTTTGTTCTCTGAGGATCAAGATGTATTCATCAAGGATAACATCTCCGGTATCATCCACAACGTTAAGGAAAGCGGATATACTTTCGCTGCAGAAGCGGGCACAACAACCAATAGGTTTAGTGTAGTGTTCCAAAGCTCAACCCTAAATGTTCAAGATCCTACTTTTAATGCCAATAATGTTGTCATCTTTAAAAATGACAATGTACTGAACATCAATTCTGGTGGCATCACAATGTCTGGTGTTAAGGTATTCGATATTCGTGGAAGATTGATTTTTGAGCAATCAGATATCAATGCTAATACTGCGGCATTGACCAACCTAAGAGCCGAACAAGAAGTATTGCTTGTTCAGATTACTTCAACTGACAACAGAGTTGTTACCAAAAAAGTGGTATATTAATTTAGCCACCATTTTAAATAAACTAAGCCTTCCGGGAAACTGGAGGGCTTTTTTATTTTCAACAATATTTTTTTAAATACTTTTCCGTTATAAGAATCCAAGCGTATCAGCTATAAATTATTATATTTGGGCTTTGTCAGCTATTGACATTTTTTAAACAATAGGTATGAGCCAAACCAAGGACCAACAATGGTTATTTGAAATAAAACCTAAAGATGCATTTTTTAGATTGCATTTAAGAGAAGTATGGCAATACAAAGATTTGCTGATGCTTTTGGTTAAACGGGACGTAATTACGGTTTACAAACAAACCATACTCGGACCACTTTGGTATTTGATACAACCGCTCTTTACATCCGTAATTTTCACCATCCTTTTCAATAATATTGCCGGCATTCAAACCGGAAATGTGCCGCCTTTTTTATTCAATCTTGCCAGCATTACGATTTGGAATTATTTCGCAACTTGTCTTACCACAACTTCTGATACTTTTAAAAGTAATGCCGGTTTATTTGGAAAAGTATATTTTCCGAGAATCATCATGCCGTTATCTATCGTGATTTCCAATCTATTAAAATTGGCATTGCAATTGCTTATTTTTGTGGGTTTTTATGGTTACTATCTTTACATCGGAAAAGATATTACACCCAATTCGGACATCGTCTTTTTTCCTCTTCTTGTAATTATAATGGGGCTTCTGGGTCTTGGTCTTGGTATGATCATTTCATCTTTAGTAACGAAATACCGCGATCTGACATTTTTGATCACTTTTGGGGTTCAGCTGATGATGTATATTTCAGCAGTCAATTATCCGCTGTCGCTTATCAAACAGAAATTGCCAGGGTATTCTTGGATCGTCGATTTCAATCCGATGGCATATATTATTGAATTTTCAAGGCACATGCTGCTCAACACTGGAAGCTTTTCTATAAAATCATTAACTTACACCTTACTGATAACAATCATCATATTTTTTTCAGGATTATTGATTTTTAATAATACTGAAAAGAAATTTATTGACACCGTATAATACACAGACATTGGAAACAGAAACCATTTTAGTTGTTGAAAATGTATCGAAGCAATACCGGCTCGGTCAGGTTGGTACAGGCACCATTAGCCATGACCTTAATCGTTTGTGGTATAAAATAAGGGGTAAAAACGACCCATACCTGAAAATTGGTGACACCAACGATAGAAGTACAGAAAGCCAAACCGATTATGTATGGGCATTAAAAGACATCAATTTTGAAGTAAAAAAAGGCGAAGTCCTCGGCATCATCGGAAAGAATGGGGCAGGGAAATCAACTTTACTCAAAATTCTTTCAAAAGTGACTGCACCAACAAGCGGAAGTGTCAAATACAACGGACGGATTGCTTCACTGCTCGAAGTTGGAACCGGATTTCATCCGGAACTCACCGGAAGGGAAAATATTTATCTCAACGGTGCCATTTTAGGAATGACCAAAAAGGAAATTACCTCTAAGATGGAAGCAATAATTGCATTTTCTGGTTGTCAGCGTTATGTTGACACTCCAGTAAAAAGATATAGCTCCGGAATGACAGTGCGTCTTGCCTTTGCGGTCGCAGCTTTTTTAGAACCGGAAATACTAATTATTGATGAAGTACTTGCTGTTGGAGACGCCGAATTCCAAAAAAAGGCATTGGGAAAAATGCAGGATATTTCAAAAGGACAAGGGCGAACCGTTTTATTTGTTAGCCATAATATGGCGGCTGTAAAAAGTCTTTGCACAAGGGCGATCGTGCTTGAAAATGGTGCGCTAAAATTCGACGGCAGTGTTGATGATGCTTTGACCATTTATGCTGAAAGGGCGTTTAGTAATGGCAGCACTATAAGAATTGACGAAACTACCAAAAGAACCGGCAACCGCAATATCGAATTTACAACGTTAGCCATAAGTAATCAAGACAATATTGCAACACAGGAATATTCGATTGGAGACGACCTCAACATCAAATTCAAAATCAAAAATAACAGCGGTGAAGAAAGGTCTGAAATCGGTATTCAGGTCAAATCATCTGAAGACATGCCTATTTTTCATATCATGGGCAGGGATTCTAATTTTCAATTGCAACACTCCGAGCAGGATGAGGAATACCTTGTTGTTATTAAAGATATAAGGCTTTTTCCAGGCACTTATACCATTAGTTTTACGAGCAATAATACCACAGGGCATCAAATTTTTGATAATCTTGAAGAAGTAATGTCGTTTCAAATTACCGATGGCGGCAAATATACAGTCAGGGATTTGCCAAGGGCGGCGGGATTATTTTTTTTGAATCCGGAATGGCGTAAATTATAATCGATGAAAATAGTCAAGCTAACTTTCAATTATGATTGGCCAATATTCAGGCAAACGTCAGGATTTTCGCAAATATGGGGCGACTATAAATTTGTTATCGATGAAAACCTTAAAGAGTGTGATTTTTGGATTGTTTATTCAGATTATAAATTGATTGCAGAACAAGTAAAATGCAATCCCGAAAATATAATTTTTATTCCCGGCGAATGTTACCATACAAGCCCTAAATTTTCGCAGCGATTTCTTAATCAATTTGGTCTGATTGTTACAATGCAAAAAGAATTAAAGCACAGCAATATATTGTATGCACACAATGCCAATCCGTGGTTCATTGGTAAGACTTATGATGAATTGAAGACAGCGGCAATTCCGGTAAAAACAAAATTAATTTCTGTAATTACATCGAATAAATCACATACAGAAGGACATAAAAAAAGAATTGATTTTGTTAAAAAACTAAAGGAACATTTTGGAGATCAGTTAGCTCTTTTCGGAAGAGGCATCAATGATTTTGAAGACAAATGGGATGTTTTAGCCGATTATAAATATTCTATCGCCATCGAAAATGATTTTTGCGAGGATTGGGTTACTGAAAAACTCTTTGATTGTATTTATGCCAATGCACTTCCATTTTATTATGGCTGCCCGAATTTAGAAAGGTATGTCAATCCGGAGACTTTTATCAGCATTGATATTGATGATTTTGAAAAATCTGTCGCTATTATTGAAACAGCAATTTCGAATAATGAATATGAAAAACGCGCTAAATTGCTGGATACTGAGAAACAGCTCAGTTTAGACCGCGATCAATTTTTTCCGTTTGTTGTCAATATTTTAGAAAAAATGAATTCCAATTCGGTTAAGAAAATTGTCAAATTGCGCTTAAATCAAGATCAAAATTTCACGCAAATATTAAAAGGTTTAGCTTGGCGGATTAAGAAACGAATTTTAAAAAATATCCAATGATTGCAAGAATAAAAAAAGCTATAAAAATTCTTATTAATTATGAGAAAAAGGTTCCTGTTAATCCAGAACAATTGCTGCAATATCATCGTGTCAAGCCTTGGTTTGCCATTAATGGCGACCAGACATTGCGCTTGAATTATGATTTAAATAAAGACTCATTGGTTTTTGATGTTGGCGGTTATAAAGGAGAATTTGCATCAGATATTTTATGTAAATACAATGCTAACGTATATGTTTTTGAACCTGTAAAAGCATTTTTCCATACTATTGAAGAAAAATTTTCCCATAACCCAAAAGTCAAAGCGTATCACTTTGGTTTAGGAAAAGAAGATTGTAAATTACAAATTTCATTATCCGATAATTCGTCCTCAGTATTTTTGGAAAGTCAAGATACAGAGTCCATTCAATTGGTTTCGGCAGATGATTTTCTAAAAAGCAACAACGTCACTCAGGTCGATCTTATAAAAATTAATATTGAAGGTGGAGAATACGAGCTTTTAGAAGCATTGTTAGATCATGGAAACATTAGCATCTTTAAAAATATCCAAGTTCAATTTCACGATTTTCTATTTGAAAATGCCCAAGAACGAATGAACAAAATTCAAGACCGTTTGTCTGAGACACATGAGTTAACCTATCAATATGAATTCGTATGGGAAAATTGGAAATTAAAGTAAATTAATGCCGCCGATAACTTCATCACCGTAGAACCAATGTGCATCAGTTTGAAATAAATCAAACTTTTTATAAAGAAACGAAATAACACAATAGACGCAGTACTCAAAAGATGATCATAGTCAGACTAATAGGAGGATTGGGCAACCAAATGTTTCAATATGCTGCCGCAAAAGCACTGGCAATTGAAAAAAAGCAGCGGCTGCGAATTGATGTCGAAGGGTTTGAAACCTACAATCTTCACAGCTATGGGTTTGGTCATTTTAATATAAAAGCCAAAAAGTTCAAAAGACATGCAAAAACGTTTAAACGCATTTATAACTTCTTTTGTAAAACGACTTATTATACCGAAACAGATTTCGGATTCAATCCAAAGCTCTTTGATTTAAAAGGCTGTAATATTTATCTCGACGGCTATTTCCAATCGGCGCTATATTTTGAAAAACATGCCAATGCCATACGGAAAGATTTTGAAATAATATCGCCATTAAAACCAATTACCCGTACCACTTTAGATCATATTAAAAGTACCGAATCTGTTTCCATCCATATCCGGCGTGGCGATTATCTGCAGAATGCATTGCACAATACCGACAAGGAACTGTTTTACAAAAATGCTATGCAAATCATAGAAAATGAATTGGGAAATCCGGTATATTTTGTTTTTTCAGATGATATGCCGTGGGTAAAACGTAACTTTATCACCAATAAAACAACCATTTTTGTCGATTTTAATGATGTGTCGTCTAATTTCGAGGATTTAAAACTGATGTCATCTTGTAAGCACAATATTATTGCCAATAGCAGTTTTAGCTGGTGGGGCGCTTGGCTCAACAATAATCCTAAAAAAATTGTCGTAGCGCCAAAAAAATGGTTCAATGACGACACCGTTAATACAAAAGATATTATTCCAGAAAGCTGGATTTCTATATAATGCTATAGTTTAAAACGAAATAAGACAAATGCCTTCAAACCCTAAAATATCGGTACTAATGCCCGTGTACAATTGCGAATTGTACGTTAAGGAAGCAGTGCAAAGTATTTTAAACCAGACATTTACCGATTTTGAATTGCTGATTATTGACGACGCTTCAACAGACAAAACCGTCAATATCATAAAAGAATTCAATGATTCCAGAATAAATTTAATCGAAAAGCAAATCAATTCAGGATATACCGAAAGCCTTAATTATGGATTAAGCATTGCAAATGGTACTTATATTGCAAGAATGGATGGCGACGATATTAGCCTTGCGGAACGTTTTGAAAAGCAGCTTGCTTTTCTGGATACCAATCCTGATGTTATTTTGTGTGGAAGTTGGTACAGTATTATCAATTCTGATGATGTAATAGCATTGCCGGAAAACCATGAAGCAATAAAGATAGGGTTGCTACAAAATTGCTGTATCGGGCATCCCACGGTCATGATTCGTAGCAATTCATTAAACGAAAATGATATAAAATACAATCCAGAAAAAGAGCCAGCGGAGGATTATGACCTTTGGGTAAGATTGCTTTCTATCGGAAAATTACATAATTTGCCAGAAGTGCTTTTGAATTATCGCATTCACAATGTTCAGGTATCTCAAAAAAGAAGTGAACAACAGCAAGCAAGTTCACTTACAACCAAGTTTAACTTGCTTGGCAAATTGAATTTGAATTATAATGACGCAGAATACAAAATATTGATAAAGATATTTCGATCTGAAAAACTAGATGCATTCGATGAGGTTTTAACTTTTTTGGAATTAAAACCTAAAATGGCAAATGCAAACCAATTTTTTGAATCGAAAGATTTTGAGCAGTATCTAAACAGCGTTGAAAATAAGCTTTTAAAAGGCTATTTTTTCAAAAGAAACCGCTTTTTACCGGTTGTTTTTTTGCAATACCAAAAAATCAAACGAAGATGGCAATTCCGGTTAACCTATAACGATAGTTTTAAATTTTTTATAAAATCCTTTATTTTTTATAAAAACAAACAGCAATGAAAATACAAAAAGGATTGTTCTTTTCGCATGAAGATGACAACGCAGGAGCGCCTCGAGCACTTTTGAGCGTCTTGCAGTTTATACTTGAAAATTTCAGTATACATGCCGATATACAGGTATTTACGCCGAAGTCGGAAGGTGTTTTTGAGCCGCTACGAACAAAACACCCCCATTTGGTAGCGAAAATTATCTACCCCAAACCCGTCGGAAATAATATTATTGTCAGGAAATTAAAAAAATGGAGTAAAAAGGTCGTTACAAAAAAGCAAATATCATTTTACAACAGTTATGATTTTTTGTTTTTCAACAGCATGTCATTCTACCAATACAAGTCGCAGCTTGATGGTATAACCGTTCCAAAGTTCCTTTATCTGCATGAAGGATCAAACTTTTTGCATGATTTTTTTAAGGATGATTATGCTATATTGGATAACTTCACTCATATTTTCGTCCCCGGAAATCAGTCGAAAGAAAACCTATCTGCACATGGAATCAATCCGGTAAAAATTACGGTACTTCCATTATTCCTCGATGCAGATGAAATTGTGACTGCTGTTCCGCAATCCAACAATAAATTCTTTACAGTAGGGAATCTGGCAAACCCGGGATTTCTCAAAGCACCGGAATATTTCCTTGCAATTGCAAAGCGCTACAAAGAAAAGTATGCTAACGACAAAATTCAATTTAAATGGAAAGGTTTTAAAAAAGAATCACAGGCATTTAACATAACGCAATATGAAATTAAACAAGCAGGCCTGGAAAATTTTGTGATTTTAGAGGAAAAAAATAAAGAAAACGTGGCTTTTTTTGAAGGTATAGATGTCTTGCTAATGACTTCTAAACAAGAAACTTTCGGCAGAGTTGTGCTTGAAGCGGCGAATTATAGCAAGCCTTCAATGACTTTTAGCATAGTTATTGGAGCAGCAAATTTCATCAATGAGTATGGAGGCTTTACACCCGATTACCTTTCACTGGAGCAAGCTGTTGATTATCTAAAGCAATATTATGAAAATCGTGATTTGTTGGTTTCGCACGGACAAATGGCTCATGAAAAATTGCTAGAAAAATATGTAATTAACGCATCATTAACTGAGGATTTAAAGGGAAAACTTAGCATCATATTTAAAAAATAATAAGTTAATGCAACAAGCCATCCTTATAACCGCTTATAAAAATTTTGACCATCTCGAAGCAATCATTCGTTTTTTTGACGGCGATTTTAAGCTTTATATACACATTGACCGCAAAAGCAAAATGGATGCAACAAGGCTAGAGACTTTTAAAAACTATCAAAATGTTGCTTTGGTCTCGACAAAATATAACGTCAATTGGGGCGGATTTTACCACCTGAAAGCGATTCTTCATTTGTCTCGAGAAGCGCTAAAAGATAAAAACAATCAATATTTTCATTTGATTAGCGGTCACGATTTTCCGACAAAATCACTTTCAGCGTTTCAGCTTTTTTTTCAGGAAAACCATCAAACCAATTACCTCGAATATTTTAAAATTCCAAAGCAAGAATGGCTCGATAGAGGTATCGATAATGGCGGACTCGAAAGAATTGATTATTTTCACCTCAATGGTGTGCTGAATGTCAGGAAAAGCGATAAATTATACGCCTATTCAAAACGCTTCCTCAGGTGGCAACAGCAGTTGGGATTCAAAAGAAAATTACCTGCAAAAATGCCGCCGCTATATTCCGGTTCTACATGGTGGAGCCTGAATCGTGAGGCACTGGATTATGTGGATGTTTATTCCAAAATCCATAAAAACATCCTTAACCGTTTTAAATATACTTTTTGTTCCGAAGAATTTTATTTCCAGACGCTATTGGTCAATTCTGACTTCGCGCCAACTATTGTAAATGATAATCTCCGGCACATTGAATGGACAATGAGAAACGGAAACAGTCCGGCAAATCTCGATGCAACCGATTATGAAAAACTGATCGCATCAAATGCATTTTTTGCCAGAAAATTCGAATATCCGGTATCAGTTTCATTATTGGATAAAATAATGAACGGTAACACAAACCACTGATCACCATTTAAAGTTGAAAATAAAATTGGACACCTATGCTTTTAGTCTTATTTTTACCAATATCAAATCATAAGCCTAACCAACCTACTGCTATACAATGAGGAAGAAAATTAAAAGCCTATTAAGTATTTCTTTGCTCGGCATTTATGAAAATTTACGGAAGAAAAAGCAATTAAAACAGCGTTTTGCCAATCAGCAGCGGCTTATCGCTGATTATATTAAAAATAATACCGTCAAAAAATTGCAGATTGGTTGTGGCAGCAACTTGCTTGACGGTTGGCTTAACACAGATTTAGAAGATAATGTAAATATCGCACATCTTGATGCAGGTGGCATTTTTCCTATCGCATCCGAAAGTTTCGATTTCGTGTATAGCGAGCATCTTTTTGAGCATCTTACGCCAAAACAGCAAATCAATATGTTGCAGGAAAGCCATCGTATTTTAAAACCAGGTGGTGTTTTACGAATCGCAACACCATCAATAGATTTTCTGTTCAAATTATATGCGTTTCCGGAGTTACCCGAACATATCGCTTATACAAAATGGGCAATGGAAAATATTCCGAGACTTGATTTTGCAAAAAATGCAGTTAAAGACGCATCGCAGCATCATATTTATCTGATTAATAATTTTTTCAAAGCCTGGGGACATCAAAATATTCTTGATATTAAAAGCATTTCAAGCCTTGCAAAGGAAAATGGTTTTTCAAAAGTTACCGTCCGTGAAGTCGGAGAAAGTCAATCGACTGATTTGCAAAATATCGAAAAACACGGCACTATTATTCCGCCACAGTTCAATCTGCTCGAAACGATGATCGTCGAAATCGTTAAATAATGTATCTGCAAAATCCCAAAATATCGATTGTAATGGCTACCTATAACCGGGCGCATTTTATAATGGAAACGCTAATTGCTGTGCAACAACAGACTTATGCCAATTGGGAATGCCTTATTATTGATGATGGTGGTAATGACAATACGCAAGCAGTTATTAAGGATTTATTGTTGTCTGATCAACGTTTTTACCTACTGAAAAGACCTGAAAATTATGCAAAAGGACTTCCAGGTTGCCGTAATTTTGGATTGGATACTGCTACCGGAGATTATATTATTTTTTTTGATGATGATGATATTCCACATCCTCAAAATCTTGAATTGTGCGTCAAAGAACTCGCTGTTCCAGATGTCGATTTCTGCCGTTATGAAAGGGACGCTTTTTTTGGTAAATTTGAAAAGGTCTTTGATTTTTCCAAAAATTACAACAAATTTTATATTACCGATGCTGATATTGAGAAAATAGTCTTACACGAATTGCCGATCAATTCTTGCGCCGTAATGTGGAAGAAAAGCTGTTTTGACAATGCCCGTTTTGTAGAACACCTGATGTATGCCGAAGAATGGGAATTGTATTCCAGAATTATTGCTACGGGACTAAACGGCATTTCTATAGAAAAAACACTATTTTTCGGACGCAAGCACGATGCTTCCAATACAGGCGAATTTTATAAACACAATCTGATAAGGAAAAAATCCAACAGCGATGCAATAGTGCTAGTGATAGAAAATTTAAGAAAAAAAGGCAAAATATCCCATTTTGTATTGCGCCATTTCGTTGTGCAATCCTATCATTACAAAGAATTCAGGTTGTTTCAACAAATTATGGATGCAAGCGGGTTAACTTGGTGTAAAAAAATGGAATGGGAAATTTTTTTCAAATCCCTTCCCATACAATTTGGCATCAGCCGATTAAAAAAAAGAATCTTAAAACGTTAAAAATACCTGGCTTAATTTGAAATACGGTGCTAAAATAATTGTGATAACAGACTCCATCGACATCGAGGACAGTAGCGGTTCTAAAGCCAATGTTGCGCTTATTGCTAATCTCCGTAAAGCAGGTTTTGAAATTACCGTTTATCATTATACTAGAAAAAATATTCTGCTCGACGGCATTAACTGCTATTCCATTCCCGAAATAAAATTTAGCCTGAATTATTTTATCAGTAGGGCACAACGCATCTTACAACGCAAATTTAAAATAGAACTAGCTCCTTTTTTTGAAAAAAGATTTGGCTTTTCGTTCACGTTTTTTAATGATACTAATAGCATTAAGAAAGCACTGCAGCAATCAAATTTAGCTGTAGATCTTGTTCTTACACTCAGTAAAGGCGGCAGTTTTCGACCGCATTATGCCGTATTGCAAATTCCGGAATGGCATTCAAAATGGATTGCATATATCCATGATCCCTATCCTTTTCATTATTATCCACGTCCTTATAATTGGGTGGAGCCTGCCTATAAATTCAAAGAAGATTTTTTCGTCAAATTGTCTGAAAAAGCAAAATACAGCGCTTTTCCAAGTCAACTGCTGAAAGAATGGATGGGAAGTTATTTTCCGAATTTTCTCAAAACGGGCATTATCATACCACATCAAAATGCAGCCTATAGCATTAAGAACAATCAGTTCCTGGATTATTTTGACGCGTCAAAATTCAACTTGCTGCACGCCGGAAACCTAATGAAACAGCGCAATCCAAAAGCTTTGATCGATGGTTATTTACTGTTTTTACAACAAAATCCGGAAGCTATCGCCGAATCGTGTTTATTGCTTATTGGTCCGGCTTCCGATCATGCAAAATTGCTTTCCAATTATAAAAACACACCTGAACTTTATATTGCCAATCAAAATATTCCTTTTGACGTAATTTATAATTTACAGCAAAATACAGCTGTTAACGTCATCCTTGAGGCCAAATCAGAAATAAGTCCGTTCCTTCCTGCAAAATTTCCACACTGCGTCGAGGCCAATAAGCCAATACTTTTATTGTCACCTTATTATAGCGAAACCAGAAGGCTTTTGGGCGACGATTATCCTTTTTGGACAGAAGCCGACGATGTCGATAAAATAGCAATTGCAATCGGAAGACTATACGAAATATGGAAAAAAAATCCGAATGCACTTCAATTGAACAGAAGCGATTTGTTGCATTATTTGTCAGCATCTTATCTTAAAATTGCCATTGAAAGCTTATAATCATCAAAATGCCTGAACAGATTTTTTCCATATTGATCGCAACAAAAAACCGGAAAGCCGACCTTTTGCTTACGCTTGAAAAGATTAAATTTCTTTTTGAACAAGAAAATGTTAGTTGCACCGTGTATGATGATGGTTCTAACGACGGGACTTACAATGCAGTCAAACAGAACTTTCCTGAAATTGAATTGAAAAGAAATGAAATTTCGAAAGGTTATATCTTTTGTCGCAATCAAATGCTTAATGAAACGACTGCCGATTATGCTATTTCACTGGATGACGATTCCCATTTTATAAGCGACAATCCATTGTATTTTATACAAAAACATTTTTCTGAAAATCCAAATTGCGGACTTATCGCATTTCGCATTTTTTGGGGACTAAAGGCACCTGAGCATACTTCGTCACAATCAAAATCGTTTCCTGTAAATGGTTTCGTAGGTTGTGGTCATGTCTGGCGAATGGAAAGCTGGCGACAGATTCCTAATTATCCAGAATGGTTTATTTTTTATAGTGAGGAAGAGTTCGCCGCCAAACAATTGTTTCACAACGGAATTGCGATGGATTATCTTCCGGAAGTTTTGGTACACCACCGTGTTGATGTAAAATCAAGAAAAAAACAAGGTGACTACACAAAAAGGCTTAGGAATTCACTTCGAAACGGTTGGTTTCTTTACTTTTTATTTGATCCATTACAAGCAATTCCCAGAAAAATGGCGTATTCCATTTGGATGCAGGTAAAATTAAAAGTTATTAAAGGAGATTGGAAAGCGGCATCAGCCCTCACGCTAGCCTTTTTAGATTTGATAATAGCAATACCTAAAGTCATAAAAAACAGGAAGCCTTTCTCGCTTCAACAGTATCGAAAATTCCAACAAATAGAAAAGGTTCCGGTATATTGGCAGCCCGAAAGTGATTAAAGTTTTAGCATACAGCCAGCATTGTTAACTATGTTTTTTTTAGATTTACCGTAAAATTGGTGCTATAAATATAAACCCATGAATAACCCATTTATCATTGCCGAAATCGGGCAAGCCCACGACGGAAGTCTGGGCGCTGTTCATGCGTATATTGATGCAATTGCAACTACCAGTGTTGATGCAGTGAAATTTCAGATGCACATTGCAGAAGCTGAAAGCAGTGAATTTGAGCCTTTCCGCGTTGTTTTTTCCTATGAAGACAAAACGCGTTTCGATTATTGGAAACGCATGGGTTTTTCGCTTGAACAGTGGAAGGGAATAAAAGTACATTGTGAAACTGTTGGACTCGAGTTCATCTGTTCGCCGTTCAGTAATATGGCAGTTGATTGGCTCGAAGCACTTGGTGTCAAAAGATATAAAATTGGTTCAGGAGAAGTTAATAATTTCCTTTTACTCGAAAAAATCGCAAAGACCGGAAAACCGGTTATACTTTCGTCAGGCATGAGTAGTTATGATGAACTCGACGCAGCCGTTAATTTTCTGCAATCTCATAAAGTTGACTTTTCTATTTTGCAATGTACTACAGCTTATCCAACGCAACCCGAAAATTACGGACTTAACGTGATTACAGAATTAAAAAAGCGCTATGATGTCGCCATTGGTTATTCAGATCATTCTGCAAAAATAGAAAGCTGCATTGCCGCGACTGCTCTTGGTGCTGAAATTTTGGAATTTCATGTTGTTTTTGATCGAAATCAATTTGGTCCGGATGCAAAATCATCATTAACAATGGCAGAAACCGAAACGCTTGTCAAGGCAGTACGCAATATAAAAACCGCACTAGTCAATCCGGTCAATAAGGAAACCAATGAAGATTTTAAGCAGCTCAAGCAAATTTTTGAAAAATCGCTTGCCGTTAATAAAGATTTACCAAAAGGGCATCTTTTAACATTTGATGATTTAGAGGCAAAAAAACCAAAGGGATTTGGCATTAACGCAGCAGATTTCAAGCAAGTCATTGGTAAAAAACTTACTTTTGATAAAAAGCAATGGGATTTTTTAAATGAAGAAGACATAATATGAATAAACGAAAAATTGCCGTTGTCATTACTGCACGTCCTTCTTATAGCCGTGTAAAGACAGTACTTCAGGCTATAACCGAACATCCCGAACTGGAACTTCAACTTATTGTAGCAGCTTCGGCATTGTTGGAAAGATATGGTTCGGCCGTGAATTATATCGAAAAAGACGGCTTTACCATAAGCGCAAAGGTTTTTAATGTTCTGGAAGGCGAAAACCTGACCGCAGCAGCCAAGACCACAGGAATCGGAATTCTCGAGCTTTCCACAGTCTTCGATAACCTGAAACCTGATATTGTGGTTACCGTCGCTGATCGTTTTGAAACCATTGCCACAGCGATTTCTGCCGCTTATATGAACATTCCGCTAGCACACATTCAAGGTGGCGAAGTAACGGGAAACATTGACGAAAAAGTACGGCACGCCATTACAAAATTGGCAGATTATCATTTCACCGCTTCTGAAAGTGCCAAGGAACGCGTGATAAAACTCGGCGAGAATCCGGAATTTGTTTTCAATACCGGATGTCCGTCTATCGATATTGCTTCGGAAATTGTAAACAGCAACGCACTTTCATTTGATCCGTATTTAAAATATGGTGGCGTTGGCGAACAACCCGATTTATCAAAAGGTTATCTCGTGGTCATGCAGCATCCCGTTACAACTGAATATGAAAATTCAA
Source organism: Flavobacterium sp. (assembly GCA_029946065.1). Classification (GTDB taxonomy): domain Bacteria; phylum Bacteroidota; class Bacteroidia; order Flavobacteriales; family Flavobacteriaceae; genus Flavobacterium. Next base: position 908,711 of record JAQSDU010000014.1, on the reverse strand, counting down.
GAAGGCATATCGAAGAAACACTTACGGCGGTTAAAGAATTGAATATTCCAACGCTTTGGTTCTGGCCCAATGTTGATGCAGGTGCCGATGGAACGTCTTCGGGAATCCGTAGCTTTCGGGAACAGAACAAACTCGAAAAAGTACATTTTTTTAAGAATATGGAAGGTGGCGATTTTTTAATGTTGTTGCAGCATTCTCTAGGGCTTATTGGAAATTCCAGTGTAGGTATCCGCGAATGTGCTTTCCTCGGCATTCCGGTTATCAATATAGGTTCACGACAAAACAAGCGTGATCGCGGCAATAATGTAACCGATGTCGATTATGATAAAAATGAAATTGCAGCAGCCATCCATGAAATGCTAAAATCAGGAAAAGCTAAGCCATCATCTGTTTATGGCGGCGGAAATGCCGGAAATGCGATTGCTTCATTGCTGTCTACAGTTGCACTTCAATTCCACAAAACAATTTCCTACTGATGAAAATCCTCGGTATTATTCCCGCACGTGGCGGATCGAAAGGAATTCCCGGGAAAAATATAAGAATGCTCGGCGAAAAACCTCTAATAGCTTATACTATACAACAAGCTTTGCACAGCAGTATGCTTACCAAAGTAATTGTTTCAACTGATGCGATCGAAATTAAAAAGATGGCGATGCAATTTGGTGCCGATGTGCCTTTTTTAAGACCTCAGGAATTGGCTTCAGATGCGGCATCAAGTCTTTCTGTAGTTGCACATGCCATTGATTTTTTCGAATCTCAGGGTGAATACTTCGATGCAATCTGTTTGTTACAACCCACTTCGCCTTTTCGTGAAAGCGGATTTGTTGACGCGGCAATCGCAGCATTTGTATCAAGAAAGACAGATGCGCTTGTTAGTGTACTTCCGGTTCCGCACGAATATAATCCGCATTGGATTTTCGAATCGGATGAAGATGGATTGCTCAGCATTGCCACTGGTGAAACAGAAATCATCAAAAGACGGCAGGATTTGCCAAAAGCATTTTTTCGCGACGGATCGGTTTATCTTACCAAAACAGCCACCATCAAAAACGGCTCTCTATACGGAACAACCCTTAGCAGTATTGAAAGCAATCCGGATTGCTATGTCAATATCGATACAATGGAAGACTGGCGCAAGGCAGAAACAATACTACCAACCATAATCAATCGTTTATAATGTGTGGTATTGCAGGCATAATTGGTCTTAATCCAGCGCTTCCCGAAATCGATGCCATGTTGCTTTCTCAGCAGCACAGAGGCCCCGATGCTAAAATTATAAGAAGTCTGAAAAATGCATTTTTGGGGCATAACCGACTTAGTATTATAGATTTGTCGGATGCGGCGAACCAACCGATGACCAGTAATTGCGGCCGATATGTGATTGTCTTTAACGGCGAAATTTATAATTATAAAGAGCTCAGGTCTGAATTGGTGCATGAATACGAGTTCAAAAACGCATCCGATACAGAAGTACTTTTAGCAGCTTTTATCAAATGGAAATCGGCAGCACTAGAGCGTTGCAACGGCATGTTCAGTTTCGCCATTTGGGATATCGAAGCCCAGCAATTGTTTGCAGCACGTGATCGTTTCGGCGTAAAGCCATTTTATTATGCAATTCATAACAATCATTTTTATTTTTCTAGCGAAATCAAAGCTTTTTTTGCGGCCGGAATAAAGAAACAAAAGAATAGTAAGGTCTGGGCAAATTATTATTGTTATGGCACCTACGGACTTCCAAATGAAACGTTTTGGCGCAATATCAACCAACTTCCGGCTGGACATTTCCTTGAAGTTGATGGCGCTGGCAAAATGATAAGAATTGAAAAATGGTATGACTTTCCGACAAGGATTGCCCAAATTCATGCAATGCCCGATGCGGTTTTAAGAGAAAAATACGAATCGTTACTTGCAGATGCGATACAACTCAGGTTCAGAGCTGATGTACCACTTGGTATGAATGTGAGTGGCGGGCTCGATTCATCACTGCTAATTGCGCTTGTAAACGAGCAGCTTAATTCTGAAAAATCCATCGAGGCGTTTACGTTTTATTCGGATAATACTACTTATGACGAATTGCCATGGGTTATCGAGCTGATGAAAACGACAACGTATCCGCTCAATAAAGTTTTATTTTCTGCAGTTGATATTCCGCAATTGATCGAAAAAGTTTCCTATCATCAGGATGAGCCTTTTGGCGGATTTCCTACTTTGGCATATAGCCAGCTTTTTAAGGCCGCACGCAAAGAAAATATCCCCGTAATCCTTGACGGACAAGGCATGGATGAAGCCTGGGCCGGATATGACTATTACCATAATGATAGCAATCAAATTATACAAGGTGTCGTCACCAGTCCGGTCAGACCTGAAGCGATAACCGAAGAATTCAGGCAATTTTCTCGTAAGGAAATGTATGAGATGCCTTTTCAAAGTCATTTGCAAAACCTGCAATACCGTGATTTGTTTTATACCAAAATTCCAAGAGCATTGCGGTTCAACGACCGTATCAGCATGATGCACGGCACAGAATTGCGGGAACCTTTTTTAGATTATCGCCTTGTAGAGCTTGCTTTTGCACAAAGCGACGCCATGAAAATGCAAAACGGACAAACAAAATGGTTGCTACGTGATTTGGCACAAAAGCATTTAGGCAAGCAAATCGCACTGGCACCAAAACGACCCTTGCAAACGCCGCAACGTGAATGGCTGTCGGGCGAACTTAAAGACTATGCAAATGAGCAAATTGCTAGATTCTCCTCTTTTGATTTTGTAAATAAAAAAGAAGTTCAAGCCATTTGGACGGCATATTGCAACGGAAATCAGGATAATAGTTTTTATATTTGGCAATGGATAAATAGCGCAGTATTATAGCGTTCATTGCATGAAAAAAATAGGAATTGTCATAACGGATGGTGTCGGTTTCAGGAATTTTATCCTGAGTGATTTCCTGACGGAAGCCGAGAAAACTTTCGATGAGGTGGTTGTACTTTCATGCTTGCCAGAAGCTATTTATTCTGGCTTTCTCAATACAACTAAAGTAATTGAGCTTCCCGTTTTTCAAGAAGCATTTAAGACCTGGATATTCAGGAAAGCCAAAGAGGTTGCGCATTTGCGAAGGCATCGGAATAACAATTTTGGAATTTTCGATAATTATAATTTCAATAAGTCAAAAGCTAAAAATCCACGCGGATATGCCACCCGTTTGCTTTATGCATTAACAGCTATTTTTAATACGGAAAAAAGCATCAGTGCTTTTAACCGAATGCAACAAGCTACTTTTAAGAACAATCCGATCACTAAAGGTTACGAAGAATTGCTAAAGGCACACGATTTCGATATTTTATTTTTTACGCACCAGCGACCACCATTCATCGCACCATTGGCTTATGTCGCAAAAAAAATGAAAATTACTTCCTGTTCTTTTATATTCAGTTGGGATAATCTCGCTTCAAAAGGCAGAATGGCTGCCGATTTTGATTATTTCCTGGTTTGGAGCGATTTGATGCAGCGGGAATTATTGCATTTTTATCCCCATGTAAAGAAAGAAAACACTGCAATCGTTGGCACACCGCAGTTTGAGCCGTATGTTTTGGAAAGGTATGCATCTGATCAATCGGAATTTCATAGCCTATTTAATTTAAATCCGCTAAAGAAAACAATTTGCTTCAGTTGTGGTGATATTGCAACGAGTCCAAATGACGAATTGTATATCGAAACGATTGCCAATGCTATTCTCGAAGGCAAGATAGAAGATGTAAACCTAGTTATACGCACATCGCCCGCAGAAGATCCGGCACGATTCTTACCAATTGCAGCAAAATTCCCATTCCTTAAATGGAATTATCCGAAATGGGAACTTGCCCGCATCGGTCATCAGGAAGCATGGTCGCAACGTTTTCCTTCGGTTGACGATGTTACGGAAATGCGCAGTTTGCTCGAGTATTCCCATTTGAATATTAATATGCTTTCCACGATGAGCCTCGATTTTATGCAATTTGAAAAACCTGTGATTAATGTTGTGTTTGGAAATCAGGACAATAATCTTTACGATGACCAACGTTTTTTAGAGTATGCGCATATTATTAACGTAGTCAAAAGCAATGCTTCGACAATCGCAAAAAATAAAATTGAACTGATTGAAGCCATAAACCAATACCTGAAAAATCCGCTTTTACAGCAAGCACAAAGAACCAATCTTTTGCAAATGCAGGTAAGTAAACCACTTCATGGAACCGGAAAGCGCATTGCGGAAACACTTTTTCAATGGGCATGAACAGAAAAATAGCCATCCTCTGCAATTATGAGCTGCTTCCGGAACGGGTTGGCGGAATGGATTATTTTTTCTGGCTTTTTGACCAAAAATGCAAATCGGATGGTTATGAGGTAGATTGGTTTTTTCCAAATATTTCCAATCACGGTGGTTATAAAAAGTTGAATGTTATTAGCAGTGATTATCAAAATTCAGAAGTTTTTTTTATCGCATACCAACAAAAAAGCAAGACTGAATATTCACATATATTTACGCATTTCGTTGAACTTTGCACGCCATCATTTAGAAAAATAAAGCAAGTTTCTGATGCGAAAATAATTGCAGTCGATCACAATCCGCGGCCTTTGAATGGCTATCCGCTTCAAAAAAAAATCGAAAAAAGAATCAAAGGAATGCTGTATTCAAAATATACCGATCTGTTTGTTGGCGTTTCAAACTATACGGTCAATCAAATCATTAATGATTTTGGTAAACACCTGCGTAAAAAGGCCGTTACGATATACAATGGTGTGGTTACTGATGCCATTGTTATGCGAATTTCCAGAAATGAAAAGCAGCCATCTTTTATCGTAGCATCGCATTTACGAGAGTCCAAAGGAATTCAGGATTTGATTGCCGCTGTTGCACAACTTTCGGAAACATTACAATCGGAACTAAAAATTGACATTTACGGCGACGGTCCCTACAAAACACAGTTGCAAAATCTTGTCCAAAAATGCAACGGCGAAAATATCTTTTCATTCAAAGGCAGCCAACCCAATCTGAACGAGATTTATTGCCAATACGATTATCTGTTGCAACCCACACACATGGAATGTTTCAGTCTTTCGATATTGGAAAGCCTTGCGGCGAACGTTCCCGTGATTACAACCAATGTAGGCGGTAATGAAGAAGTGATTAAAAATGGATCAAATGGTTATATTTTCGAAGCTGGAAACAGTACTTCACTAAAGGAAATTATAGAAAATGTGTATTCAGGAAAACAAAAGATCGAAGTGAATACAAGCCATCTAATTCATAACGAATTTTCGTTGGATAAAATGGTAGGGCATTATATGGAATTACTGTCAAATGCAAATCTGTTAAGCCGATGATCACTTTTTCTAAACTTGAAAAAAAAGGACATCTTGGCAATCAATTGTTTCAGATTGCGGCTACTGCAGGAATTGCAAAACGCAACAATCAGGATTTTTGCTTTCCAAAATGGAGTTTCAGCAATTATTTTGAATATGATTTTCCGATTAAAGATCAAAGAAATTATGTGCATTTTCAACAGTCATCATTTCATTTTGAGGCGATACATCTTGACGATAACGACTATGATCTGGAAGGTTGGTTCCAGTCGGAAAAATTTTTTGACATTGCTCAAACCAGAAAAATGTTTGCGTTTCGAACAGATTTTCTTCAAAATGTAAAGACAAGATTTGCGAGCGCTTTTTCAAGAAAAACTATTCTTATTTCAATTAGGCGCGGCGATTTTGTTGACCATCCTGATTATTTTCAGCTTCCGATAAATTATTATATCAACGCATTATTAGAACATTTTCCGGATTGGGAAAACCACAGTCTTATTTTTTTTAGCGACGATATCAGCTATTGCAAATTCCATTTTTCATTTTTGGAGAACGCCTATTTTGGCGACAGTTTTTCGGCGATTGAACAAATGGCAATAGCATCTTTGTGTGAAGATTTTATCATCAGTAATTCGACTTTTTCTTGGTGGAGCGCCTGGTTGGGAGAAAAAGAAGGCAGCAAAATCATTCGGCCTTTGCATTATTTTACGCCATCAAAAAATAGGATTGATAACGAAAAAGATTATTTTCCGGAACGATGGACGGTGTATGATCATCTTGATAAAAAAATCGATTTGGGCAATACTTTCGTTACGTTAAAAGGAAAAGATTTGGTGATTTCAGCGTATCTTCAAAATAATTTTTCGTTTCAAAACGCCAATAATTTAGGTCAACTTAATGAAGCAGAAAACGCTACGACATTAATGATCAATGATGCAATTTTACCTCCATTTGCGATTTATTTTGCTGTTTTCAAACTTCGAGATAATGTGAAAGTGCATAGTTTCCTCACAGGACATTTTCTTAAAATTTCTCCTATTCTGGATTATCCGATTTTCAAAAGGCAATTTGATTTTGGTATATTTACAAAAATTCTAGGGCTTGATTTTACCAAAAAGCACAATACAATAATTGCTTTTGCTAAGTCTTATGAAAATGAGAAAGACAAACGTAATTCCGAATTTATTTTTTACTCACATTCAGGAAAAATACAACGGTTTGCTGCAAAATATTATACTATTACCCAAAAACAAAAGGCTATGTTTATAATAAAAAAGGTTGTCAAAACCTTGATCAGATATAAAAAGAAATAACAAATGCACATTGGTTTTATAACTTCTCATTTTCCTTTTCACAATGCCAAAAGTGTTGGTGGTATTGGAACGAGCATTAAAAACCTCGGTGACGAGTTGGTTATTGCCGGTCACAAAGTCACCGTTTTTGTTTACAACCAAGAGGCTGATGAAAAATTTATTGAAGCGGGAATTCATATCCAAAAAATAAAAAATATACGATTCAAAGGACTTTCGTGGTGGTTGACACGAAAGAAAATTCAGCATGAAATTTGCAAAACCTCAAAGTTCGACAAAATTGATATCGTTGAAGCACCCGATTGGGAAGGCATTACCGCCTTCATCAAATTGCCGTGCCCAATCGTAATCAGAGAAAACGGATCTGATACTTATTTCTGTTATTTGGATAAAAGACCAGTAAAAAAATGGAATAAATTTCAAGAAAAATGGGCACTCCGACAAGCAAACGCTATTATAGCCGTTAGTAGTTTTACGGGTAAAGTAACCAACAAAATTTTTGGAATTGATAAACCATTTGCCGTAATTCCTAACGGTATCAATATTGATATGTTTTTTCCGGAACCCATTGCTGCTTCCCATAAAACAATACTTTATTTCGGAGGTATTATCAGGAAAAAGGGATTGCTTGAGATTCCGCATTATTTCAATATCGTAAACGAAAAATTTCCGGAAGTGAATTTAATATTGGTAGGCGCTGATATGCCCGATAAAATCAGCGGTAGTCCTTCGACGTTTAAGATGATGGAGCTGCTTTTTTCTTTAACGGCGCAGCAGAAAGTTGCATTTAAAGGCAGCGTTCCTTATCACGAAATTAAAAAATATATCAATGCAGCTACGGTTTGCATTTTTCCGTCCTATGCTGAGGCGCTCCCTGTCTCGTGGCTAGAGGCAATGGCGATGGAAAAGGCAATTGTAGCATCGGATATTGGATGGAGCAACGAAATTATAGATGATGGAAAAGATGGTTTTAAAGTCAATCCCGCCCATCACAAGGATTTTGCGGAACGAATCATCCGCTTGCTGGAAGATGAACCGCTTAGGCACCAGATAGAAAAAAATGCAAGAAAGAAAATCTCAAGTAAATTTTCTTCAAAAATTACAGCGAATCAAACAATTGAATGCTATAAAGAAATAATAAAGAATGCAAGGTTTAAAAGAATTTAAAAACAGCAAAGGCGAAATCATCCTTTATGCAGGAAGCCCTGATCTAGCGCTTCTTGAAACGCTTTCGCATGGCACTGGCGACATTTGGCATAGTTCTTTTGAGCAAGGATATAAAAATGCTTTTCCAGAATTGGCTTTCCAGACCGCCATTTTTTTTTGGTATGTCAGCGATTTCGATGATTTAGACAATTGCGTGAGTTGGCGCGTGAATCCGAATGCTTTCGCGGTTCGAAAATCTGTATGGGAAATCTTGCAAGGGTTTGACTCAGATTATGCTAATCTGCAAATGCGGGCTTTAGATTTCGGATTTCAATGCATCAGATTTTTTGGAGGCATTCCGCTATATGTAAAAGGGCTTTTTGCTTCGGAGGTGAAAGAAAATGTAGTCATTTCTGCAACAGATAGGCATATTTTTTATCGCAAAAACTTCAAAAATGACCATGCGATTTATATGATATACCGGCTTGGTATCTGGAATTTAAAAGAATGGAAGGCTTTTCGTTTCGCAAAAAAGAATTTCACACAGCGGATGTATAATCAGATTATTCCACCTCGAAAATTGCAGGAAATTCAGGGAGATCCATCTGTCAGTTATATTATTCCAACCATGTTTCGGCAGGATTTTACACTTCAGTTGCTTGACGATTTGTCGCAGCAATGTTTCCTGCCGAGGCAAGTAATCGTGGTAGATGCGACTCCGGAATCTGAAAGAGATTCGCTGCTGTACCAACAAAAGCAGTATCCGTTTGTGCTTACGGTAATCTGGCAGCAGTCAAAAGGAAGCTGTCGTGCGAGAAATGAGGCGATTTTACTTTGCACTGGAGATTATATCGTATTTGGTGATGACGATATCAGGATTCCTGAAAATTTTATAGAAAATCATATTAAATTTTTGCAAACCTATGGGACAGGCGCTTGTAACGGGTTAGATATCCGTGCCGATCATCACCAGCAGGATTTGAACGATTTGCAGCGTAAATTGGAAAAATTTGGCGCGTTAAGATGGCGTGCAGGTGTTACTTCGAGTTTTAGCAACGCCAATTCTTGCGTAAAAACCGAATTGGTTCGACAACTTGTTGGCAACGATATTAATTTTGACGGTGGATATGGCGAAGATGGCGATTTCGGACTCTCGTTGGCTAAAATCGGGGTTACCGTGATGTTCAACCCTTTTGCAGTCAATTTGCACCTCAAACCTCCAAGTGGCGGTTACCGTTGGTGGGGTACACAAGCGAAAATCATGGGTAAAAAGCGAAAAAAACAGCCTTGGGAACTGGACACTCCGGTTGGTTTGGTAAGGCCTGTACCAAGTCCGACGGTTATGTATGGCATAATCAAACAATTTTCGCCCCAATTATTGACAGAATATAAGCACAAACATTTCAGCTATTATCTTTTTAATGGTTCGAAATATGCATTTCTTTACCGCCTTGTAAGACTTCCATACAAAAATATTCAATTTAAGAAATCTGTTTTTTATGCCAAAAAACTTATTAGTTTAGGCGTAAGAACAAAATAAACGACTATGCAATTTTCGCTGATCATTTGTACCTATATGCGACCAAAGCCGTTGCTTCAACTGTTGCAGTCGGTTGAAAAGCAAACTTTATACCCGTCGGAAATTCTTGTTATTGATGGGTCCGATGATGGCGAAACGGCAGCAATGCTTGAGGCAAATCATTTTAAAAACCTCGAGTACATTCTCGCTCCCGAAGGTTCTCGCGGCCTCACAAAGCAACGCAATTTAGGAATTGAACGCGTTAACACAATGTCGGAGGTAATCGCATTTTTAGACGACGATACAGCATTGTTACCTGATTATTTTCAGGTATTAATAAAAACTTTCGAAAGCGATAATGATATAACCGGAGTCGGAGGCGTTGCCATCAACCAAGACAATTGGTTACCGGTGGATGCGAAAATCAATTACAACAAATTTCGTTTTTACCAGTTTGACGGTTTCGTCATCAAAGAAGGACAGCGCAATGTAATTCGGAATTATCTCAGACTACAATCGCATCTTCCGCCGGGCGTTGTGCCAGATTATTCGCATTCAAAAGTATGCGGATTTCCGTTAAACGGAAAAACCTACGAAGTAGATTTGCTGATTGGAATGTCGTTCGCTTTTCGCAAATTTATTTTCAATTCGATTAAATTTGCCACTTATTTTGAAGGTTATGGTTTGTATGAAGATGCTGATTTCAGTATTAGAGCGCTTCAATTCGGGAAAAATGTGATCAATACCAATCTACAGCTTTACCATTATCACGACGCTTCAGGAAGACCAAATCAATACAAATACGGTAAAATGGTCGTAAGAAACGGCTGGTATGTATGGCGTGTTAAAAACCCAAATCCGAGCCTTAAAGCGCAATTGAAATGGAATACCATCACATTACTTTTGGGTGCAATTAGATATACAAATGTCATTACAACAAAGCAAAAAAAGCAAGCCATAACGGAAGCTTTAGGGCGAACAATTGGTTGGTTAAGTCTTATCGTAAACAAGCCTAAAATTGAAGCATGAGACAGAAAATGGACAATTTTGGGAGAAAATTATATCCGATATTATCAATTGGGTTCTTCCTTGCGAACTTGATGATGCAATATGTTTTTTTTAAAGTATTTTTCATTAATCCAGGAATGAACGGCGACGAAAACGGCTATTTTTATTATGTAAGCCGTCATCCAGATTTTTCGATCTCGGGGATTTCAAATGCCATTTCGCAGCCGTATATTTTTGTTTGCACCTTGCTAAATTATATCTTCCATGATACAGCACTCACCAACAGGACAGTAAGTTTGGCTTGTGGCGTTTTTTTATTGATTTATCTTTTTAGGTATTTTAAACGGCATAAGTTTTTAAGTTTTGTTTCCACAAATCCATTCTTTAATGACTTAACGTTGTTTAGTTTGCTTTTTGCTGTAATTACAATTATCCGCGGCCATTTTGTTGGGACATCAGATATTATTTCGGTAGCATTTGCAGTGCCCGGATTTATATTGCTTACAGAAACGATACAATCTGATTCACGCAAAAATTTATGGTATGTCGGATTATTATTTGCGTTGGCTTTTACGTCAAGACCCACTTTTTTAGTAATTTTATTAGCGTATTTATCAGCTTTTTCGGTTTTTTATACGACAAAATTATTCAGCAAGGCAATGCTTTCGACGGCAATATTTTTTATTTTTTTTACAGCTTTGATCAATTTTTATCCACTATTAGAACATGGGAAAATTGTAATTGACGACAAAGAGCCGCCAGTTTCCTCCGGTACTTCCTGGTTTGAAATGAATTATCTAATGGCAAAAAAATGGGATTCTGGTGAATTGCCAAGAACTAAATGGCTGTCGTCTGGGGATGTTATCGAATTCAAAAAAATACATCCGGAATTTATTTTCCCAAAGAATCATCTCGATATTATTAAAAATGATACCGGAATGTTTGTTCGACAAATGCTTAGGATGTTTGCGATTTCGATGTACTCTTCAATAAGATTTTTATATCTTTTATTTCCGTTCCTGATGCTATTCGCATTCCGAAAGAAGAGTTCAGATGAAAGAAAGACGGCCCGGTTTACGATTATGTTTTATGGCATAGCGCTCTTCCTATTTATGTTTATGCGCCTCAAGATGATGGAATTTCGCTGGATGCATATTCCGATGCTTTTCTTCGCATTTTATGCCATGGATTGCACCAAAAATAGCTCTGAAAAAACAAGGCTATGGCTCTTTAATGGTACGTTTTTAATGGGGATATTATTTTTTGTAGTCGGATTTTTTCGTGATTTATAGCTTTGCATTTTATTTCTAAAAATTCCGTTGTGCTTTTAAAACGAAATAATTGGCTGTTTTATAAAAGAAATAATATATTTACAGAAGCTTATAATAAGACATTACTTTGTTTTAACACCCCTTATCAATCAAGGTAAAAACTAATGAAAACTACCGCTGACATTTTAGAAACTAATAAGAAGCAAAAAGAATTCTACAACCACGTACAACAGAATTTTTTCACAAAAATTTGGGCTAGTTTGCGCAATGGAATTTTAAACAAAACAAGAAAAAGTATCGGTGTTCACGACCAGTCTTATGCTTTACACATGCAATGGTTTGGCGATTTATCTGAAAAAAAAGTATTGGATTTGGGTTGTTTCTCCGGAAATCACTGGTCATTTCACCTTGCTGCAAATGCTAAGGAATATCTTGGAATAGATCTTAGCGACGTTGCAATTGGAAAACTCAGTGAAAAACTCCAACCTTATCCGAATGCAAAAGCAATAGCGGTTGACTTTCTTTCGCCCGATTTTGCCGAAAAAAATTACGATTTGATTTATGCCTATGGTGTTTTGCATCATTTTGAAAGCATGCCCATACTTATTGAAAAACTTAACGAAAAATTAGCACCCAACGGTGAAATCATTAGTTACGATCCGATGGAAACCAGCTGGCCAATAAAATTCATCAGAGCACTTTATCGTCCGTTTCAATCGGATGCTGCTTGGGAGTGGCCTTTTTCAAAAAAAACCTATTTTAGCTTATCAAAAGCATTTGACATTATCGACAAACGCGGCATTCTAGGCAAATCGAAATGGGCAATTTTTGTCAATTTTATGCCGATTTCTGATGAGAGAAAGCAAATAATTAGCCAAAAATGGCATAATGAAGACTGGGAAAAATCACAAACATCAGACAAAGCATTATTCCGTTGTATGCACCTGACGATGCTGTTGCGAAAAAAGACAACCGATGGGTAATATGGATCAATTTATAATCCATCCGGATTCAAGCAGTAAACTGGCTTCAAAAACGGATCATCATTTTTTATTCGAAGATGGTTCTCAGCTTCCTGTTTTCAATGGAACACCAATACTTTTCGGGTCTGAATCAATTTTTACTGCAGAAGATGTTTTGCAGTCCAAAACGACTACGCAGGATGCGGAACACCTCGACAATGCTAACTTTAAAAATTACATTCGAAGGAAATTATTACCGCAACTTTGCACCGATTTCAGGATTGAAAAAAGATATAAAGAACTTTCCGATTTGCTTTCGCCCGGAAGCAAAGTGCTGATTATTGGTGCAGGTGAAAAGATCACCTATTATAGAGATACGTTTCCAAATGCTGAGGTTATCACTTCGGATGTGCACAACCAGTTCCGACCAGATTATGTTTTTGACGGACATTTTATTCCATTTGCCGCCGAAACTTTTGATATGGTGCTGGCAGCGCAAGTAATAGAACACACGATAAACCCTTGGCTATTCTGTACCGAATTGCAGCGCATAACAAAAATAGGCGGGTTGTTACAGATCGAAGCGCCACAGACATTTCCGTACCACGCCGAACCGTATGATTTTTTTAGGTTTACATTCACCGGAATGCGCAGTCTGTTTCCAGAATGCGATGTCGTAAAATCTGAAATAACCGAAGGCAGTGCGGCTGCAGTGGCCGTTATGATTTCAAATTATTGGATAAATATTGCTACTTTAAAACCCATAAGGCATTTTATGTTATTGATTTCGCGTCTTTTGCTGGGCTGGATGAAATATCTTGATGGGCGTAATATTGCCGTCAACAAGCGCACGGTGGCTATGCCAAAAGGTTATGCATTTACCTTTAAAAAGGATGGAATCAGAAGGAAATCTGCTGCGCTTTTAGAAGTTTTTTACGGTTTAAAGCACTAAAATTAGCGTAAACTTGAAAAGTTGTAACGCTGTTTGGCACCTTGGCATTATTTATTTACACGCTTGTCATCATAAAAATGAAATTTTTAATCATAACCTATGCCCCACACATTATCGAAGACAATCGGTATTATGCTTATGCACCCTATGTTAGGGAAATGAATCTTTGGATAAAAAACACCGATGAGGTTATTGTAGTGGCGCCAGTATGGAAAATTCCAAAAACGGTGATGCAAACTTCGTATGTTCACGAAAATATCACTTTTCATCCCATTGCAGCCTTTGATGTGTTGAATTTTAAGTCTGCCATTAAAGCTATTTTTCAAATACCAGCTATTTTTTTTACTATTTGTAAAACCATGCGCACCGCCGATCATATCCATTTGCGATCTCCGGGCAATATTGGTTTGCTGGGATGTTTTGCTCAGATTTTATTTCCGGGTAAGAAGAAAACTGCCAAATATGCCGGAAATTGGGATCCTAAGTCAGTGCAGCCGCTGACCTATCGTTTGGAAAAGTATATTTTATCGAACACCTTTATTACAAAAAAGATGCAGGTTTTAGTATATGGACATTGGGAAAATGCAACAAAGAACATCAAACCTTTTTTTACAGCGTCTTATGCTGAATCCGAAAAAACAACGGTTATAAAAGCTTCAATTTTCGAAAAAATTAATTTTGTATTTGCAGGATCACTCGTTAAAGGCAAAGATCCGATGTATGCCATTCAGTTAGTAGAAAAATTATACCAAAAAGGACGAAATGTTCGACTGGATTTATTTGGTGACGGTTTGCTTTATAAGTCAATCGGTATTTACATAAAAGAAAAGGAATTGTCAGATTGCATTTTTTTACACGGAAATCAGTCAAAAGAAATACTGATAAAAGCCTATCAACAAAGCCATTTTGTAATACTTCCTTCTGTAAGTGAAGGCTGGCCAAAGGCGGTCGCTGAAGGGATGTTCTGGGGAGCAATTCCAATTGCAACACCGGTTTCATGTGTGCCTTTTATGCTAGATTTTGGCTATCGAGGCATATTATTGGAAATGAATCAGCAATTGGATTTACAGAAAATTGAACTTATTATAGAAAATGAAAGCCAATTAATGGATAAAAGCCGCAATTGTATCGAATGGTCGCAAAAATATACCATTGAAAGGTTTGACGAAGCCATTCAAAAATTAGTATTTCCATGAGAATCTTGCAACTCATAGATTCACTTGACGCTGGGGGTGCCGAAAAAATGGCGGTGAATTATGCCAATGCGCTCGCAGCAACAATTGAATTTTCGGCGTTGGCCGTGAGCAGACGTGAAGGGCCGCTTTTGGGAGAAATCAACGAAAATGTTGGTTATCTTTTTTTGAAGAAAAAAAAGGTTGTTGACTTTAGCGCCATAAGCATTCTGAAAAAATACATAAAAGACCATGAAATTCAAATTATTCATGCCCATGGAACTTCCTTTTTTTTAGCTTTTTTAATAAAATTATGCTTTCCTTCTATCAAACTAATATGGCACGATCATTACGGAGACAGTGAATTCTTAAATAAAAGACCTTTATTTTTATTGAAACGCTTGATGCCATTTTTTTTCGGAATAATTGTCGTCAACCAGCAATTGAAAGTTTGGGCTGAGGAATCGCTTCGTTTCAAGAACGTAATATGGTTGCCTAATTTTGCAGTATTAGACGACAATGCCATGCAAATCACAAAATTGCACGGAAACGAGGGAAAAAGAATTGTATGTCTGGCCAATCTCCGCACACAGAAAGATCATTTTTTATTGCTAGAAGTTGCTGCGAAATTAAAAGGGACACATTCAGGGTGGACTTTTCACCTTGTCGGAAAAGATTTTGAGGACGCTTATTCAAAGGCCATTAAAACAACAATCAATGATCTCGGGTTGCAACAGCATGTTTTTATGTATGGTACAAGAACAGACGTGAAAAATATACTTTCACAATCCGAAATAGGCATATTGACATCAAAATCGGAAGGGCTTCCGGTGGCATTACTCGAGTATGGCCTATGTAAAAAAGCAATTGTTGTAACTGCAGTCGGTGAAATCCAAAAGATTATAATCCCAAATGATAATGGAATAAGCGTTACGCCTGGTCGTTCCGATTTATTTTATGAAGCATTAGTTGGTTTGATTGACAATCAAAACGCAAGGATATTAATGGCAGAAAAATTGCACACGACGATTTTAGAAGGCTTTTCAATAAACGCCGTATTAAATCGATATATTAGTTGGATAAATTTTATAAATGATTAAGGAAAACAGATTTTATACTGCCTTGGTATTAGGTCATATCGCATTAGCTGTGATAGTATTTATATTGCCGGTGATTTCCAAATTGTATGCATTCGCCATACTCATCGTTGGCATTGCATATATCATTAAGAGACAAAATAAAAATAATGAAGCATTATTGGTCGCTGCATACATTACCGGTAGTGAGGTTTTCTTGAGATGTACCGACGGTGTGCCAGTTTATGAATTTTCTAAGTATGCCGTAGTGCTTGTAATTTTTATAGGAATGTTTTTTAGCGGATTTTCTAAAAATGCAATTCCGTATTGGATATACATATTGCTGCTCATACCAAGCGTAATTTTGGCGACATTTGTTCTTAACAACTCAATAGAAGACCGAAAAATCATTTCATTTGTGATCTCCGGTCCGCTATGTCTTGGCATCGCATCGCTATATACTTACCAGCGCAAAATCAGTTATAACAATATGAATTTAATATTACTCGGATTGGCACTTCCGGTAATTTCACTAGCTGTTTTTCTCATTCTTTATAATCCAAGCGTACGCGATGTGATTACGGGAACCGATTCTAATACCACAACTTCGGGAGGTTTTGGCCCCAATCAGGTCTCGACAGCACTCGGTTTGGGGATTTTTGTGTTTATTTCCCGTGCTATTCTTCAGTCGAAGACATTATTTATAACAATCCTTAATTTATCGTTGGCAGCCATCTTTACTTTTAGGGCGATTGTTACTTTTTCCCGCGGCGGTATAGCGACTGCAGCGGTTATGGTTTTAATTTTAATAGCGGGACTTTATTTGAGGTTCAACTATCGGGCGAAGGTAAAACTACATTATTTTATTGTCGGAATCTTATTAGGTGTTTCTGTAATTTGGTCTTATAGTTTAGTCCAGACCAATGGGCTAATCGCTAATCGTTATGCCAATGAGGATGCTGCCGGAAGGGTAAAAGAAAGTAAATTTTCAGGACGCGAGGAACTGGCAGAATCTGAAATGAGTACTTTTTACGCCAACCCTATTTTCGGGGTAGGTGTAGGAAAATCAATTGAAATCAGGAAAACCGAAACAGGTGTGGATGCCGCTTCTCACAATGAAATCACACGACTTCTGGCGGAACACGGCGCATTAGGAATTTTAATACTACTGATATTATTTATTACCCCAATATTTCTGCATCTCGACAACCGAGAGAATTTTTTTATGTTCCCTATCCTTTTTTTCTGGCTGTTGACCATTAATCACGCGGCGATGCGTATTGCTGCACCGGCTTTTGTATATTCGCTTGCACTGCTCAAGGTTTATATAACAACGCCAGTAAAAGTTCAAAAAGAAGTTTAAACGGCTTTTGTTTGTGCGATAGTTGTTTGATATACACAAATTAATCTTTACGTTTCTTTTAATCCAATTGAATTTGTTAAATTGCGGCACGCAACGTCATCAAATGCCCCCGATATCTAAAATACATTTTGAAATTTCAGAGAGAAAAATCCTTCTCAGAATCTTTGATGTGATTTTTGTTTTCATGTCGCTGTTTATGGTTGACAAATTGCTTAACTTTAAATATCTAGATTTTTCAAGCAACAATATATACTGGATTCTCGTACTCGGATTGTATCTAAATATACTTGGAACAGTCTTTGAAATGTACAATCTACAAGTAGCCAGTAACCAGTTTCAGGTAATCAGGAGTATCGTTTTGACTGCCTCGACCACGGTATTATTCTATTTGCTTACGCCGATTTTTACTCCGTTATTGCCATTGAGCAGGTTGCAAATTGTTTACTTTTTCCTTGCAATTTTGGGCGGATTACTTTTCTGGAGGATATTTTACCAATCATTTTTAGCATCGCATCGGTTTGAGAAAAAAGCAGTTATTATTTGTGATCGCGAAGAAGTAGCCGAACTTGTCGAAAGCCTTCAAAATGTGGATCCACACTACAGAATAGTTGGTTTTCTTCATAATAATTTGAAATCAAAAGAGGGCTTTCAATACAAAAATCTAAAAAGTGTAAATGTTGCAGATTTAAGAGATTTTATAAAAAAAAATATGGTTTCAGAAATAGTCATCGCTTCGCAAAAAAAAGCTAAGATGACCGTTCCATTATACAACCAACTGTTGCATTTGTTAGAAAATGGTTTTATCATCAGAGAGTATTCTCAGGTGTATGAGCAAATTACACAGCGCATACCAATTGCCCATTTTGACAAGGATTTTTTTATGTATTTTCCTTTCAGCAGAAGCAATCAAAACAAGTTGTATTTACTGATTGTTAAGGTTTTAGAAGTTTTCCTTTCTGTTATCGGACTCACGGTAGGTTTGATTATTCTGCCATTTATAATGGTTGGAAATCTTTTTGGTAACCGCGGTAAATTGCTCTATACACAGGAGAGAGTCGGAAAAAACGGTATTCCGTTTAAAATATACAAGTTCCGGACCATGGTAAAAAATGCAGAAAGTAACGGAGCTGTTTTTGCGACGGTTAACGATTCACGAATCAATCCTTTTGGGAAATTATTGCGCAAGACCAGACTCGACGAAATCCCGCAATTTATCAATATTCTTAAAGGCGAAATGGGTTTTATCGGACCAAGACCCGAACGCCCTGTTTTCGTGAATGAATTGGCAGAAGTAATGCCTTTTTACGAAACACGCCACGTTATAAAGCCAGGATTAACGGGATGGGCTCAAGTAAATTATGCTTACGGAGAAACCATGGATGATAGCCTGATTAAACTGCAATATGATTTGTATTACATCAAACACCGCAGCGTTTTTCTCGATCTTAATATTATGATTAAAACTTTTAGTACGGTTTTATTTTATCGAGGACAGTAAGTTTGAAATTCCAAATGTCGAGGCCAAAATCTCGAATTATAAGTTACAAACAAGTGCCAATTTTCAAAAAGAGGAATTGGAATTTATTAAGGAACCAAAAGCATTGGGATTTATTTGAAATTTGAAATTTGAAATTTGGTTTTTTTGATAACTCTCCACAAAACCAAACCATTCAATCCTATAAATGGGAGGAACATCAACAACTGTACTTTGTTCAGTAGCAACAATAAATAAACCAGTAAAATTGATGCGCAAGCATAGGCTGTCAATAATGTCCATTTTGTATTTTTTTTCAATACAAAAAATACCAACACCAAAAACAGCGGATTAAATAACATTATGTTATAATTCAGAGATAATTCTTCATGCAGCGAATAGGATCCAATCCAGAATAAAAAGACGCCAAGTAGCGCACTAATGACAAGCCACGTCAGATAAACAGCCTTTTTGTTAACCAGCGCAATTAACAATATTATTAACAAATAAGCGTAAAAACTGTTCCAAAATGAAAATGGCATTTCACTATTATTTTTTGGATTAATAGTTGTCGTTACGTTGGTTAGCGGCTGATTTGTAACATTGTTTTTAGTGATTTTTATACTTTCCATAAACTGCAAAGGCAAATACAAGTTATACAAATCCCTATCGGTTTTAAGCCCAAACATGATATTAATTCCGAGATTTTCATAAAAATGATTGTGCAAATAGCCATACAAAATGCTGCGGTTGGTTTTTCCGAAATCGTTTATCTGCAGCGACATTTTGTTTTTGATGGCATGTTCCACCTGTTCGAGCACCATCGTCGTACAGTTACGATCAACAAATTTGTAGGTATAAAACCGACTTTCTGAAGACAAAACACCATTAAGACTATCGTATAGTTGTTGGCGTTGTGCTTGCGTCAGGTTGAGTTTTTGCTCATAAACGCCACGTTGTTCGTATAAATATTCTTCGACAAAACCTTCATAAGTGCTTGTAGAAACAAAATACTGTAGATCACCTTTGATAAATTTCAAGTAGAAATTGGGTGTGCGAAAATCAAAAGTTCCATAATTATATACCACATCAATTCCATTGATTGGATCGCTTACGCGGATGGCAGTGTGTCCGAAAAGGGAATACAATTCATTACCAGTGTCGGCAGTTAACACGCTTATAAATGCATTTTCAGACAAAATTCGTTGCTGACTGAAACCACTTATGCTGATGAAAAAAAGTAAAAATGAAAGTAGTTTTTTCCTCATTTGGAATTTGGAATTTGGAATTTATTTTTTTACTGTTTATCTTCTAAATATACTCAAATCCACCTTTAGTGAAAATATATTAGAATACAAAGCGGCACTTTGGTCGCCTAAATCGGTCAAAGCATAATCAATCTGAATGCCGCGGTATTTGAATCCGAGTCCAATATTGGGTTGGAAACCGACTTTTTGTGTTCCATCGATTTGTGTAATATTTTGGAAATTTCCAACACCGGCACGCACGAAAACCAAATCGGTGTAGCCATATTCAAATCCGAGTGCCGGATCGATACTATAGCCTTTTCCGGAAATTATATCATTAGTTTGCTCAAAACGCATGTTAAGGTTTCCTGCTGCCAAAAGGCTGGTATCGTTGTGAAATTCAAATTTTTTAGAAACGCCAAATTGTACTTTCGGTAGGGTAATTTCGGTACTTTCCGGCAAGTCCTGATTTTCTCCCGGAATCGCAGCGGCAACTTTCGCATATTCGTCTTCGTCGATCATCCAAACGTTATAAGTCGTCGTGATGTCGCGCACCATAAGGCCATATTTCCAGTCGTTGCGCTCAAATTGCAATCCGACATCAAATCCAAATCCCCACGAGCTTGCGAACTTTCCAATCACACGGCGGATGACTTTTGCATTTACACCATATTGAAATCCAGGAACGGGCAACCTTCTGGCGTAAGAAAATGTCAATCCGTAATCGGCAGTCGAAAATAAGCTGATGCGGTTGTAATCGATATTGCCTTCTGCATCGATGAGTTCGGTGGTGTTCAAAATGTCGTCAACACCAAAACGTATCAGTGAAACGCCGTAAGCACTTCGATCGTCGATAACTTTTGCGTAAGCGGCATAATCATATTGGGCAATATTGGCAAAATAACTGGCGTGCATGAACGATGCCTGAGAATCGGTAAGATTGACAAGGCCTGCAGGATTCCAATACCCAGAATTTACATCGGAAGTACTCGCAACAACAGCATTGGACATTCCTAAAGCGGCAGCATCAACACCGATATTCATAAATTCGTTGGAATATTTCCTTACTGATTGGCTTTGGGCAACAGTAAAAATGAGCAGTAAGGCAGCTAACGCAATTTTTTTCAAGGCAATTTTTTTAGGGTTTTCACCGTATTTTGGCATTTTTTTATACCATTTAAGGTATTAAGGGCATAAGTGTAATGCTTAATTTTTTAGAGATTCAGGCGTTTAATCTTAATGGTTTTTTGTTCACAATGGTTTAATTTTCTTAATATCTTGATGGTTCAAAAAAACTATTTTCTGAATTTTAAAATTTTGTCAAAAATATAAATTTTTTACCGACGTTCGTTCTATGTACGTATTAAATAACCGCAAAGGACGAAATCGGCTAAATCTCTATTAAAAAACGCACGCGGCTTTAAGTTATTGTGTTAAATTTGTTTTTCAAAATTTTCAAAAATGAATATCAAAAAGCACATCCCCAATACCATCACGTTGTTGAACCTTTTTTGTGGCTGCATTGCCGTAACTTTTGCATTTGCACACGATTTTGAAATGGCTTTTTATTTCGTTTGCTTGGGTATTTTTCTTGATTTTTTCGACGGATTTTTCGCCAGATTGTTCAAGGTTTCAAGTCCGCTAGGCTTACAATTGGATTCATTAGCAGACATGGTTACAAGCGGCGTTGTTCCTGGGACTGTTATGTATTTTATGTTGAAGGCTGCGTCGGGAATGCCGGATGATTCGTATTTTCCGTTTCTTGGATTTATTGTGACTTTGGGTTCGTGTTATCGTTTGGCGAATTTCAATATAGATACGCGTCAGACCGATTCCTTTATCGGATTGCCAACACCTGCGAATACACTTTTTATTTTGAGTTTGCCTTTGGTAAAAGTCAATTTTGATTCGCTGTTGGTTTTGGAATTACTAACTAACCAGTGGGTTTTATTGGCGATTGCATTGTTCAGCGCCTATGTTCTAAATGCTGAAATTCCGCTTTTTTCCCTAAAAATCAAGAAGTTTAGTTTTAAGGAGAATACCTTGCAAATTGTATTTCTGGCTATTTCGTTATTGCTGCTCGGATTTTTTCAATACCTCGGACTGCCATTGGTCATCATCACTTATATTTTAATGTCAGTAATCAATAATAAATTCCTTAAAAAGTAGTTTTCCATTCATGACGAGAATTACACGTAAACCCATTCGGCGCAGGCCTAAATCGAAAAGGGCTTTTCCTTCTTGGTTGCGAAAAATCGCAATTGTGCTGCTTGTACTTTTAATAATTTCCGGTGTTGGTTACTATTATCGTGAAAATCTTGCTTATTATTTCAGTTTCAAAACTGATAAAATGCTCAAAAAAGAAGCACAAGATCAAAAAATTGCAGACTTGCGAAATCATTTGATTTTATTGAAAAGCGAAGGAAAGCTGATTGGTGTCGATGTGTCTGAATACCAAGGTAAGATCAAATGGGATTCTATCAAAAATATCGACGGCACTTTTCCTATCGATTTTGTTTTTATTCGT
Source organism: Flavobacterium sp. (assembly GCA_029946065.1). Classification (GTDB taxonomy): domain Bacteria; phylum Bacteroidota; class Bacteroidia; order Flavobacteriales; family Flavobacteriaceae; genus Flavobacterium. The sequence goes on along the minus strand of JAQSDU010000014.1, from coordinate 886,344 downwards.
GCAACTGCCGGAAACGACAGACCTGATAATTATTTTAGGGAAAATTGGGCGGCTGCAAAAAAGCGAAATCTCATTCGCGGCGCATATCATTATTACCGTCCGAACGAAAATTCTATAGAACAGGCAGAACTTTTTATCAAGACCGTAAAACTCCGTAAAGGCGATATGCCTCCCGTTTTGGATATTGAAAAATTACCTAAAGAACAATCGCTTGATAGCTTGAAAGTTGGATTAAGACGATGGCTTAATAAAGTAGAATTGTATTATGGTGTAAAACCAATCATTTATACCGGAGAAAAATATTATGAGAATTTCCTTTATGAAGAATTTGGCGATGATTACCCGTTTTGGATTGCCAATTATAATTTAGCAGTAGATAAAATAAAAGACGATTGGCTGTTTTGGCAATTCACCGAAAGGGCTACTGTTAATGGGATTGACGGCAATGTTGATGTGAATATTTTCAATGGTGACAAGAAAGAACTACACTATCTGACTGTCGGAAATTAATAATGTAAGCCAATCAGCTCGAGTATCAAGGATGCTTTGTGTCTTAGCAACTTTTGCGAGCGAATTAAATCTCGCAAATCCGCTAAAACGCAAAGAAAACGTATAAACGTATCGGAATTTTTATAAAACTGCGATTTATTTAAGGCTGATTGAAGTCGATTTTTTTCTTGCGCAATTCGAAATTTTGTCCGAGATAAACACGTCTTACCATTTCATCCTGAACGAGTTCTTCGGGCACGCCGGCTTTTAGGATACCACCTTCAAACATCAAATACGTTTTATCGGTAATGGCCAATGTTTCCTGAACGTTGTGGTCGGTAATTAAGATGCCGATATTTTTGTTTTTCAGTTGGGCTACAATTCGCTGAATATCTTCTACTGCAACTGGGTCAACGCCTGCAAAAGGTTCGTCGAGTAGAATGAATTTCGGGTCGGTTGCCAATGCGCGTGCGATTTCCGTACGACGTCTTTCGCCGCCCGAAAGCAAATCCCCACGGTTGGTGCGTATGTGCTCGAGGCTAAATTCTTCAATCAAAGATTCCATTTTTGCAACTTGTTCTTCTTTGGATAATTTTGTCAGTTGCAAAACACTTAGGATATTATCTTCGATGCTCAATTTCCTGAAAACCGAAGCTTCCTGCGCCAAATAACCAATACCGTTCTGCGCTCTTTTGTACATCGGAAAATCTGTAATATCCGTATTGTCAAGATAAATATTACCGCTGTTAGGCTTTACCAATCCAACGATCATATAGAAGGATGTTGTTTTTCCGGCACCATTAGGACCTAAAAGACCAACGATTTCTCCTTGGTTTACTTCAACAGAAATACCTTTTACGACGCTTCGTCCTTTGTAGGTTTTGACTAAATTTTCGGCTCTTAATATCATTTTAATTAGATAATTAGATAATTAGATAATGCCAACTTTGCGGCAAAACTATTATTGGTAAATTCAAGCGACAAAATTAAAAAAGAAAAAGAATCCAAGCGTATCATTAACAAATTGTTGTGGTATGTTTCCAACAATTTTCTAATTATATCGTTTTCTAATTGACTAATTTCCTTCTAAAGCCTCCCAAAATTCATAAGCGCGGCGTAAATGCGGAATGACAATCGTACCGCCAACCAATGTTGCGATGGCCATGGCCTCCATCATTTCTTCTTTCGTAACGCCTTCTTTATGACTAGTTTCGAGGTGGTATTTTACGCAATCATCACATCGCAAAACCGTCGAGGCGACCAATCCGAGCAACTCTTTTGTTTTCACGTCGAGTGCGCCTTCCGCATAAGCGTTGGTGTCGAGGTTAAAAATACGTTTGACAACTTTATTATTGTCTGCCAGCAATTTTTCGTTCATTTTGGAACGGTAGTCGTTAAACTCCTGTACTAATTCGCTCATCTCTTTTCTTTTTATTTTTCACTACAATTGCCGAAATTAAAATACTCACTTCATACAACACAAGGATTGGAATCGATACAATAATTTGTGCTGAAACATCTGGTGGTGTTACGATTGCTGCAATGATAAGGATAACTATAATAGATACTTTTCTGTATTTTCGGAGGAATTCAGGTGTTACGAGTCCAAGTCGCGATAAGAAATAAATGATAATCGGCAATTCAAAAACCAATCCCGAAACCAATGCCGATGTTTTAATCATCGATGTATATGATGCGATGCTGAAACGGTTTTCGATGATATTGCTCGCCGAAAATGTTCCGAAGAAATTCACCGAAAGCGGAATAATAATAAAATATCCGAAAAGCACGCCTGTAAAAAACAATAGCGACGAAACCAAAATGAAGCTTCTTGCGCTTTTACGTTCCTTGTCATATAGTGCTGGCCGAATGAATTTCCATACTTCCCAAAGGATATACGGAAATGCCCCGATGAAGCCCGCCCAAATACACGTCCACATATAAAAATCAAACTGACCGCCGACTTCTGTACTTTGTATTGTGAACGAAAATTCGGTGGCACAAGAGCCTTCTTCACCGAAAAATCGCGCCACTTTACAGAAAAATTCATAAGTGACAAAATTTGGGTCTTTCGGGCCGAAGATAACGGTCGTAAATACAAAATCGTCAAAATGCCATGCCACGCAGGCCATTACGATTATCGCAATCGTACTCCGGATCAATAACCATCTCAAATCTTCAAGATGGTCCATAAAAGACATTTCGGAAGGGTTTTTCTTGGCCATAAAACTAAACTATTCCTTCTTTTAAAATATCGTGTAAGTGCAGAATGCCTTTGTATGCTCCGTCGTCGGCAACGACTAATTGCGTTATTGAAAAATCTTCCATGATGTTGAATGCATCAACAACCATGTCCGAAGATTGAATCATTTTTGGACTTTTTGTCATAATATCTTTTGCGGTTAAATCAGCAAAAGTGTCGCGGTCGTTTAGCATTCTTCGGATATCGCCATCGGTTATAATGCCTAGGATTTTTCCGTTTTCAATCACTGCCGTAACGCCCAAACGCTTTTCTGATATCTCAAAGATAACTTTTTTAATTGGAGCCTCAGGTGCAACCATCGGCTTATGGTTGTTTTCTAACATATCTTTAACGCGCAACAGCAATTTCTTGCCGAGTGCACCGCCCGGATGGTATTTTGCGAAATCTTCACTTTTGAAATCACGCAGTTCCATCAAACAAACTGCCAAAGCATCACCCATCACTAATTGCGCCGTTGTGCTGTTGGTTGGTGCTAGGTTTAGCGGACAAGCTTCAGTTGCGACTGTTGTATCCAATACGTAATCGGAGTTTTTTGCAAGAAATGAAGTAATATTGCCGGTCATGCCTATAAGTATGTTGCCGAAACGTTTTAAAATCGGCACGAGCACTTTAATTTCCGGACTGTTGCCGCTTTTGGAAATACAAATAACAACATCGCCTGGTTGCACCATGCCTAAATCGCCGTGAATGGCTTCTGAAGCGTGCAAAAACATTGATGGCGTTCCGGTAGAATTCATCGTTGCGACGATTTTTTGTGCAATGATGGCACTTTTTCCGATTCCTGTAACAACCAGTCGTCCAGAAGCTTTATGGATAATATCGACTGTCTTTACAAAGTCATTATCGAGCAAATTTGCAAGGTTAGCAATCGACTCACTTTCTGTAAGAATAGTCTTCCTGGCCAGTGCGAGTATGTTTTCGTTATGCGTCAAAACAGTTAGGTGTAAAGTTTGTAAGTATTAAAGAAAGTTGTATCTTTATGTTTGCAAATTTATGTAAAATCCCCCTAATAAAGAATGAATTCAAGCGAAATCGATATCCACAAAGAATTAAAAAAATATTTTGGTTTCAACCAATTTAAAGGCTTGCAAGAAATGGTTATCAAGAGTATTATCAGTGGAAATAATACTTTCGTTATCATGCCAACCGGCGGCGGAAAGTCGCTTTGTTACCAATTACCAGCATTAATACAGGATGGAACCGCAATTGTTGTTTCACCATTGATTGCACTGATGAAAAACCAGGTCGATGCCATTCGGAGTTTGTCACATGTTGACGGTATTGCGCACGTACTCAACTCCTCATTGACCAAAACTGAAATTACACAAGTCAAGAAAGACATTACCTCTGGATTGACCAAACTTTTATATGTAGCGCCAGAATCGCTTACAAAGGAAGAGTATGTTGCTTTTTTAAAGAATGTACCACTTTCATTTGTCGCCATTGATGAAGCGCATTGTATTTCCGAATGGGGGCATGATTTTCGTCCGGAATATCGCAATTTGCGTCACATCATCAAGCAGTTAGGCGATGTTCCGATTATCGGATTAACAGCGACAGCAACCCCAAAAGTACAAGAAGATATTCTGAAAAATCTCGATATGCCGAACGCCAATACGTTCAAGGCATCCTTTAACCGTCCAAATCTTTTTTATGAAGTACGCACGAAAACCAAAAATGTCGAGGCAGATATCATCCGTTTTATAAAACAACACAAAGGAAAATCCGGGATTATTTATTGCCTAAGCCGCAAAAAAGTGGAAGCGATCGCACAGGTTTTACAAGTTAATGGTATTAGTGCCGTTCCATACCACGCAGGATTAGACGCCAAAACACGCGCCAAACATCAGGATATGTTCCTTATGGAAGATGTGGAAGTGGTTGTGGCAACAATCGCCTTCGGAATGGGTATAGATAAGCCCGACGTTCGTTTCGTTATCCACCACGATATCCCAAAATCACTTGAAAGCTATTATCAGGAAACGGGTAGGGCAGGACGCGACGGCGGAGAAGGTCACTGTTTGGCTTATTATTCCTACAAAGATGTCGAAAAACTTGAAAAATTCATGTCAGGAAAGCCTGTTGCAGAACAAGAAATCGGATTTGCATTGTTGCAGGAAGTTGTGGCTTATGCCGAAACTTCTATATCACGACGTAAATTTCTATTGCATTATTTCGGAGAAGAATTCGCTGAAAATGGTGACGGTGCCGATATGGACGACAATGTTCGCAATCCAAAAACAAAGATTGAAGCCAAAGATCAAGTGATGCAATTGCTAAAAGTAGTTCGTGACACTAGACATTTATACAAATCAAAGGAAATTATTTTTACACTTATCGGGAAAGTGAATGCAGTCATCAAAGCACATCGCACAGATACGCAAAGTTTTTTCGGATCTGGAGAAATTTTTGAGGAACGATACTGGATGGCGTTGATCCGTCAGGTTTTGGTCGATGGCTTATTATCAAAAGACATAGAAACCTACGGGATCCTAAAAATCACAGAAAAAGGACTGGATTATCTCGACAAACCAACTTCTTTTATGATGTCGGAAGACCATGAATACAACGAATCTGAAGATGAAGCTATCGTTACCGCCGCCAAATCAACTGGTGTTGCTGACGAGGCATTAATGGTAATGTTGCGTGATTTGCGAAAAAAAGTCGCTAAAAAACTCAGCGTGCCACCATTCGTGGTATTCCAAGATCCTTCTTTAGAAGATATGGCGCTCAAATATCCGATTTCGATAGATGAATTGAGCAATGTTCACGGTGTCGGGGAAGGAAAAGCCAAAAAATACGGTAAGGAATTTATCGACCTGATTAAAAGATACGTCGAAGACAATGATGTAACACGCCCTGACGATCTTGTGGTAAAATCAACGGGAGCTAATTCTGCCAATAAACTATACATAATACAAAACATTGACCGAAAGTTATCACTGGACGATATCGCTTCTGCGAAAGGCCTGACAATGGATTTGTTGCTCAAAGAAATGGAACAAATTGTCTATTCTGGTACTAAACTCAATATTAAATATTGGGTAGATGAAATGCTCGATGAAGACCAACAAGAAGAAATTTATGACTATTTTATGGATTCCGAAACCGATAAAATTGAAGATGCATTAAAAGAATTTGACGGTGATTATGATATCGATGAACTGCGTTTGATGCGGATTAAGTTTATCAGCGAAGTAGCGAACTAGTTGACAGTAATCAGTATCAGTTCTGTTCACTAAACAACTCGCCGCGATGGGGTTTCAAAGCGTCTCGCACGGCAATCATAAAATCATCATTCACCACCATAAAAGCCACCGCATGCATTTCTCCATAAGTTTCATGTCCGGTAATATTTAAAGGCAATTTTTCCGAAAGGATATATTCCTTTAAATGAATTTCGTGGTGTTCTGCTGTTTTAGCAGATGCAGGGCCTCGAAAATCCCAGATGAGTTTTATTTTTCGTGACATTTTGTTTTAGTTGCAAAGTTTGAAAGGCGCAAAGTTACAAAGTTTCTGTCCACAGATTTCCAGATTTATTTCAAAAAAAATGAATGTAAAATCTACAAATCAGTGGTCATTTCCTTATTTTTGAGAAAACCGTTTTCTATGAAAAAAATATTTTTTCTTTTGTTGATTTTCCAAATCTCATTTTCCCAAGAGCTAACACTCCAACAAGCCAATCATCTCGCCACTTTACCTATAAAATGCCTCCAGCAACAATATCCAAATAAACTCGGGCAAATGCTCATCGACAGCACCGAAATCCAATCGCCAAAAGAATTACATCCAGCTTTTTATGGCTGTTTCGACTGGCATTCTTCCGTTCATGGGCATTGGAGCCTGATTTATTTATTGAAGAAATTTCCAAATCTCGACAAAAAAGACGAAATCATTCAAAAACTTCAAACCAACTTGTCTGCAGAAAATATCCAAAAGGAAGTAGATTATATCTCCAAAAAACACGAAAATTCATTTGAACGAACTTACGGCTGGGCATGGATGTTAAAATTGCAACTGGAACTCGAAACATTCAACACGCCTTATGCACAGGAAATGGCGAAAAATCTGAAACCATTGTCAGATATTATTATATTGCGTTACACAGAATTTCTTCCAAAATTATTATATCCGGTTCGTGCGGGCACACATCCGAACACCGCATTCGGACTAACATTCGCTTGGGATTATGCCGTTTATTCCAATAATACTGCCTTCCAAAAAAGCATTCGTGATAACGCCATTCGTCTTTTTCAAAAGGATGAAAACTGTCCGTTCAATTGGGAACCGAGCGGCACCGATTTTCTTTCGCCTTGCCTCGAAGAAATGGCCATCATGCAGCGTGTCCTAGATGAAAAAGCTTTTTTACTATGGCTCAAAAAATTCGCGCCAGAACTTTTTAATAAAAAATTCAAGTGGGAAGTCGCCAAAGTTTCCGATCGCACCGACGGACATCTGGTACATCTAGATGGTCTCAATTTCAGCCGCGCATGGAATTTGTACCATCTTATCAGCCAATATCCAAAGCAATTTTCGCACCTAAAAACTATGGCCGATTACCATTTTTCATTTTCACTGCCCGCAGTTGTCGATGGAAATTATGAGGGTGAGCACTGGCTGGCATCATTTGCGTTGCGGGCTTTCGAAGAAAAAAAATAAGGGCGAACGGCCGGGCTTTCTGCTGTAGTCCTCACGCCAGACAACAATTTTCCAAAGCCATAAAAAAGCTTCCGTTGGTCGCTCTTTTCTGTCAGTAAAATTTGTTGTCTGGCGCTCCGGGCTGCCGCTACTATCCCTGTCGCAAATCATAATAAACTATTTGCAAACCATTACAATTTGCTAATTCGCTAATCACATGCATTTGCAAATTTTCTAATTTTCTAATTACCTTTGCGCCATGCCAAAAGAATTGCTCCTACAAGTCGCACCCGAAATAGCCGCTAATGAATTGCTGCTAAAGCAACATGTAGCCAAAATGACTCGGACTTCCATTAGCGAAATCCAACACATTACTATTGTTAAGCGATCTATCGATGCGCGACAAAAAGGCATAAAAATTAACCTGAAAGTCAATATTTTTTTTGCCGAAGAAAAATATACCGAAGAGAAAATCGAACTTCCCGATTATAAAAATGTCAGCAATGCACAAGAAGTAATCGTAGTAGGCGCTGGCCCCGCCGGACTTTTCGCAGCTTTGCAATTAATAGAACTTGGCTTAAAGCCCATTGTCGTTGAACGCGGAAAAGATGTTCGTGGCCGTCGTCGTGACTTGAAATCCATCAATCGTGATCACATCGTCAATGAAGATAGCAATTACTGTTTCGGCGAAGGAGGTGCAGGTACTTATTCCGACGGAAAATTATACACACGTTCAAAAAAGCGCGGCGATGTTGATAGGATCTTAAAACTTTTAGTAGCTTTCGGCGCTTCTGAAGAAATCTTAATCGAGGCGCATCCGCACATCGGAACCAATAAACTGCCACAAATTATTCAAGACATCCGCGAAAAAATAATTGAATTCGGTGGTCAGGTGCTTTTTGACACAAGACTTATTGATATTTTAATCAAAGACAATCAGGTGCAAGGCATCGTTATCCAAAATGGAGACACGATCGCTGCATCGAATATCATCTTGGCAACAGGCCATTCGGCACGCGATATTTTTGAATTGTTGGATAGAAAGAAAGTATTTATCGAAGCCAAACCTTTTGCGCTTGGTGTTCGTGCAGAACATCCACAATCTTTAATTGACAGCATCCAATACAGTTGTGATTATCGTGGTGAATATTTACCACCGGCTCCCTATTCTATTGTAAAGCAAGTTAGTGGTCGCGGCATGTATTCGTTTTGTATGTGCCCGGGTGGCGTAATTGCGCCTTGTGCTACAAATCCAGGAGAAGTGGTTACCAACGGTTGGTCGCCATCCAAAAGAGACCAAGTTACTGCCAATTCCGGTATCGTAATCGAATTAAAACTGGAAGATTTCAAGCCTTACGAAAAATTCGGTGCATTGGCGGGAATGGAATTCCAAAAAAGTATCGAACAAAAAGCTTGGCATTTGGCGGGAGAAACCCAAAAGGTACCGGCGCAGCGGATGGTAGATTTTACACAGCACAAAATATCATCTGATATTCCAAAAACATCATACGTTCCGGGAACAACTTCTGTAGAATTAGGGCAGGTTTTTCCGGGTTTCCTGACGCAAATTTTACGCGAAGGGTTTAATGAATTTGGCAAATCAATGCGCGGTTATCTTACCAATGAAGCGATTTTACATGCGCCGGAATCAAGGACTTCTTCACCTGTCAGGATTCCAAGAGATCCAATTTTGCTGGAACATTTGCACGTCAAAGGTCTTTATCCTTGTGGAGAAGGCGCAGGCTACGCGGGCGGAATTATTTCTGCGGCTATTGACGGCGAAAAGTGTGCATTAAAAATTGCAGGAAATAGCTCCAGCAAAATCTAGAATATTTCCTATTAAGGTTTTGGTGATAGTAGCGAAATTGCGTTTAAATCCTGAATAATTAGGAAAACGAAAGTTAAATATCAATAAATGTGTGTTTTACAACAAAAATTGGTCTATTTTCGCAAAAATTAACAAAAAATAAAATGAAAAAATTAGCAAGAATTGCATTTGTATTTTTAGCCGTTATGGCCATGTCTTGTTCATCATCAAACGATGATGGCGGAAGTTCAAGTGACGAAATGTACCTCAGATGGACACAAGGCGGCACATCTTATGACATCGCAGATCCGGGAACTATATCTTCACTTTCTACGGTAATTACTGCCTCTCAAGGGACTGACGCTTCAATGCGCATGTTGTCTTTATGGATGCCTAACAATGCAACAGTAGGAACCCATCCGATTGTTTACAATAGTGGTTCACAAACAGATGTTTATTCTGCAAACTTGAGCATTGGTAGCGATATTATGGTTGATTCTGCTTCAGGCACAATCAATATCACAAGTATTGATGCCGATTATATAAAAGGAACCTTTAGCTTCACAGGAACCGATTTTGATGGTCAAACTTATACCATTACCAATGGTTCGTTCAGGGCTTATTCACCTTCTGGAAATTAAATAATTTTTACATAAAAAAGCTTAAAACCTCTTCAGTGATGAAGGGGTTTTTTTATTGCCATTCAACATTGGTTAAATTTTTCATAAGATGAAATTCTGTTATTTTAGCGGCTATTTTTTCGTATTTTTACAAAGATAAATACTGTTATGATTGAAGAAAAAGTAATATTGGTCAACGAATCAGATGAACCAATAGGATTGATGCCTAAACTTGAAGCACACGAAAAAGCTTTGCTACACCGAGCGTTCTCCGTTTTCGTGATGAATGACAAAAACGAAATCATGCTGCAGCAACGTGCGGCACAAAAATACCATTCACCGTTATTATGGACAAACACTTGTTGCAGCCATCAACGGGAAGGTGAAAACAATATTGAGGCTGGAAGCCGCAGATTGTTTGAAGAAATGGGGTTTAAAACACCACTCAAGGAATTATTCCATTTTATATACAAAGCGCCTTTTGATAATGGTCTGACCGAACACGAACTCGATCACGTGATGGTAGGTTATTATAATGCAGCACCGAAAATCAATACCAGCGAAGTACAAAGCTGGAAATGGATGTCAATTGAAGCCGTAAAGAAAGACATGCAGCACAATCCAGGCGTTTATACTGTTTGGTTTAAAATCATCTTTGACAAGTTTTACCATTTCCTCGAAGACCACAAATTATAGATTTTGTTTAAAGTTTAAAGTTGGAATGGATACTCAAAACCCAACACCCAATCCCCATGAAAGTAACCGTTAGCAGAAAAGCCCATTTTAATTCCGCCCATCGTTTGTACCGCGCCGATTGGTCGTTTGAGAAAAATGATGCGGTTTTTGGAAAATGCAATAATGCCAATTTTCACGGCCATAATTATGAACTAATTGTCAGTGTTACCGGCGAGATTAATCAGGAGACAGGTTATGTCATGGACGTAAAAATCCTGGCCGATCTTATCAAGGATCAAATTGAAGAAGCATTCGATCATAAGAACCTAAATTTAGATGTGCCAGAATTTGACACTGAAAATGGTGGATTAATTCCAACTGCAGAGCATATCGCTGTAGTTATTTGGAACAAACTGCGACCTCACATCGCTGACAATAAAGATTTGGAAGTTGTTTTATACGAAACACCTAGAAACTTCGTTACCTATAATGGACAATAACTGCCGTTAGAATAAGTATAATGTATTGACAAAATAATGTAACAATATTCGCTTGAAATGGCTGAAATTTGTATAAAACAAAAAGGTATGCCAATATTCTATCCTTTGCAATTCGACCCAATCTTAAAAGAAAGAATCTGGGGTGGACAAAAACTAAAAACACTTTTACACAAACAGATTACTTCTGAAATTACCGGCGAAAGTTGGGAGCTGTCAACTGTTCCTGGTGATATTAGCGTTATTGCTAATGGTGAATTCAAAGGAAAACCGTTGACAGAAATCATTGATCAATTTCCAGATGCGCTTTTAGGAACAGCAGTGTACAAAAACTTTGGGAAGCAATTTCCGCTGCTTTTCAAATACCTCGATGCGCATGAAGATTTATCGATTCAGGTGCATCCAAATGATGAGCTCGCCAAAAAACGGCATAATTCCTTTGGGAAAACCGAAATGTGGTATGTCATGCAAGCCGACGAAAATGCAAGAATTATCGTAGGATTTAAAGAAAAATCATCGCCGGAAGCCTATTTAAAAAGCCTCGAAGACCAATCGATTATTGCTATCTTGGATACAAAATTAGCAAAACCAGGTGATGTTTTCTTTCTGGAAACCGGAACTGTTCATGCTATTGGAGCCGGGCTTGTGGTTGCAGAAATCCAGCAAACATCTGATATTACTTATAGAATTTACGATTTCGACCGTGTCGATGCAAATGGCAACCATCGCGAATTGCACGTTGATTTGGCTTTGGATGCCATCAATTATGAGAAAACAGATACTTATAAAACGTACGATAAAGTCGAAAATAAATCCAATGAAATAGTTGATTGTCCCTATTTTACAACGAATTTCCTTCCGCTTGACGGCGATATAAAAGTCGAAAAATCAGGAAAATCATTTACTGTTTATATGTGTACGGAAGGCAGTTTTGAATTGACTTTCGACAGTAAAAAATTCCAATACCAACAAGGTGATACCGTTTTGGTTCCGGCAGATTTGAAAAAGTATGAATTGATCGGAAAAGCTTCAATCTTAGAAATTTACATTTCATAGCCGGATATAAAAAAATTATAGGTATTTTTGCACCAAATTTTAAAATTTAAAAATAAAATGGCAAACGTTAGAAATTTAAAGAAAGACATCAACTACGTTTTAGGAGATATTATTGAGGCAGTTTACTTGGTTGAAATGTCAACTACAGGAAAACCAACACCGGAAACTAACGCATTGATCGACGAAGCGATTACAGCTTTTGATTCTTTGATCGCAAAAGTGAACGCTAAAAAAGTTGAAAACAAAAAATCGCATTTCAACCAAATTAATGTTGAATTAGAACAGACTGCAAATCAGTTGATTGCTAAAATCAACGAATTGTAATAAAAAAAGTCGGGAAAAAACTGCAAATTTATTTTGGATTTCAGAAAATCAAATTTATATTTGCACTCGTAATGACGCCGCCAGCGTAGCTCAGTTGGCTAGAGCAGCTGATTTGTAATCAGCAGGTCGTGGGTTCGAGTCCCTCCGCCGGCTCTTAAATTAAAAACCATAACATTTATTTGTTATGGTTTTTTTGTTTTTATGAAATTTTAAAGCCACGAATTTCACGAGTTAAATTCGTGGCTAAAATTTCTTAACTAAATTTTACTTCTCGGCTTTCTTGCGCTCGTTCGTATATTCCGTAAGTTTTTTGCCGTAATAGGATTGCGCTACTTTTGGCGACATTGCTTTCTGTATTGTATCCAGATATTTGATATTAATGTCGTTGATTTCCGCTAAAGCGATATACGGTGCGATTTCGAAATTGCGGTTGTTGAGCGCAAAATTGGTAGTGTACAAATATTTTCTTTTGATTATTTTCTCTTGTAATTGCAACAGACTATCAATTCTTTCGGGTTTATTGAGTTTTTGCGCTCTTAATTTTTCGCCCATAAGCTCCGTGTTTTCATCCGTAAAACGTGAATTTACCTTTTTGTATTCTTCGTAAAGTTTTTGGTTTTTAGAGCCTGTGATTTTCGCATTGGCGTAAAAACGCTCTAGTTCCGTGTCGATGTTCATTGTGCCCGGCTCTGCAAAGAAAGGCAGGTTGTCGTCGATAGAACTTGTAGCGCCGCGATCGAGCATTAGGTAATACATTTCAGGTGATTTGATGTCGATATAGCTTTCAAAATGAGAATCGCCGTTGATTTTTATAGTATCAATCGCAACCCACGAAGTATCGACGATTTTCTTGATATAAATTGTGCCTTGTTTTAATCCTTCAATATTGCCTGTTATATGCAGATTTCCCGCAGGTTTTTCGTCTTTACACGACACTAAAAGCAATAGGCCACAAAGGGCAATAATAGATTTTGTCATTGGTTTTATTTTTCGGCAAAATAAGGAAAAAATGTCGAAAGTCGAAAGTGTAAAGTTGGGCAATATGTTAAAACAAAAAAAGTAGAAACAATCATGTTCCTACTTTTCTTAATTTTTGTCATAAAAGTGTTTTGACTTTTCACTTTCGGCTAAGATCTAACCTTTAAGCCAGGCATCTCTTAATTTATTTTTAGCATTAGCTTCGGCTTTGTATCCTTGTGCATCGTCATAAGATAATTTTACTTTTCCGCTTAAAGTTTGTACTTTACCCTCGCGTTTGATTTTTACGGTAATGGCATCATCTTCTTTCCATTTTTGGCTGGTCAAGATCATGTCGTAAATATTGTCGAGGTTATAGTCTTTTTCATTAACGGCAAGAATAATATCGCCGGCTTGCATTTTTAATTCCTTAAAGAACGCATTCAATTCACCAGGAAGCAATATGATTTCCTTGGTGGATTGGTTTACGGTAATGTATGGCACTTGTTGGTCCTTTAGGAAAACGATACCCGCCACTTTGTAGGTAGATTGTATAACGCCCATTTTTGCAAAGTAATCTGAATATGGAATCGGATTGCCCGCAGCAACATATTGGTTCAGGAATTCGCCTACTTCAGGATAGGTCAGTGCCGTTATTTTTGCAAATAATTCACTGTCGTCAAAGGCTTTTTTGGTGCCATATTCAGCAGACAATTTTTGCATCAGGTCGAGAATGCCTCTTTCACCATTGCTTTTTTCGCGGATGATGATATCGATGCACATGCCAATCAGCGCACCTTTTTCATAAACATTTAGGTATTGTGATTTATATGGTTCGACAAGCACATTTTCACTCATTTTTGTAAATGACATTTTATCGTCTAATTGTGAAGCGTGCTGGATTTTTTCGGCCATCCGATTGTAAAACTCCTCTTCTGTTATTAATCCCTGATTGATTTGGAATAGATTAGCGAAATATTCGGTTACACCTTCATACATCCATAGGTGTTCAGACATTTTTGGCGTATTGTAATTGAAATACTGAATTTCCTTTGAATGGATTGTCAGTGGCGTAACGATATGGAAAAATTCGTGCGAAACGACATCTTTCATCTGTTTGTCTAATTCTTCTTTCGGGATCATTTCCGGCATTACAACGGTTGTTACTGTTGGATGTTCCAAAGCGCCAAAACCTTTTGCGTCCGTATCGTCCATTCTTGATAAATACAGCAAAACCGTATATTTTTTGGTGCTGTTGAATTTGCCGAGGAAATTTTTCTGTGCCGTCATCATCGTTTTCATTTCGGGCGTAATGCTTTGTGCTGTTACGACTCCGGTTGGCGAATAAACAGCGATGAGAATATCCATTCCGTTGATGTTGAAAGTCGTATAATCCGGTTTCGCATACATAATTGGGTTTTCAACCAATTCGGCATAACGGGAAGTGGTAAAAGTGTCTTTTGAGTCACTCGCATCGGTATCTGTCATTGAGGTTGCGCCCCAAAGTTTTGATGGATGGCTAATGTTTACCTGATAAGGCACTTCCATAAAATCGCTAAAATAGCCAACGAATCCGTGGGTATTCAAAAGGAAATTCTTACCTTCTTCGATATTGGTTCCTGCCGGTGAGAAAACCTTGTGGGTACCTTCAATATCAAAAGTGTCATTGACCCAATAGGTGATTTTTACAAGTTTTTTTGCATTTGAAATTGCCCAGGAATTGTCGTCACTTTTGGTAACGGCGAGTTCATTTCCTTTGGCATCGAATGCTTTCAATTCGTCCACATACTTGCCATAATCATCTTCGGAATAGGTTCCTGGAATTATTTTCGGAATAAAATAAGTGATTTTGTCAGCATCCGTTTTTGGTGGTGTAACAGTCACCATTACTTTGTCATTCTTTACGATATTCAAGTCGATAGCAACAGTTACCTGATTGTCAGTCTTGTTTTGGGCATTTGCATCAATATTAAAAAATGTAATTGCGATAGCCAGACTGAGAATAATTTTTTTCATTGGATAAAATTTTATATGCGTAAGACTATCAGATCGCGGTTTTGTTACAAGGTTAGTAGGAACAAATCCTATATTCCAAATAGCAAAACTGCAAATTCCAAATAAATTCCAAATTTCAATCTTCAAACACGATGCTTGAAATATAAAAAAATGGAATTTATTTGGAATTTGACTTTTGAAATTTGACTTTTGAAATTTTACTTAAACTGTACTGTCAACCAATCAAACATAAACTTCAACACGTCCGGAGAAAAAGTCTGCTCGATTTTTTCATATTCTTCAAAAGCACCAGTTTCACATTCCTGAAACAGATGGTTCAAGTTTGGGAATATTTTCACAGTGACTTTTTTGTTACCGGCCTTGTCAAGCGTATTTTTAATAGCTTCTGTATTTTCCTTTGGTGGCACTTGTAAATCTTTCGCACCATTCAAAACTAAAACCGGACATTTTACATTCGTTAAAGCTGTTGCAGGATCATATTTTAGGAAGAAAGCCATCCATGGATAAAGCATTTGATCTGCCTGTTGGGAGACAATTGCGGTTATTTCTGCTTCCGACGGTTGTTGTTCTTTAGGTAAACTAGTGTAGCTTTTGGTTAGTATTTCAGTAAGTTGCTTTTTGGCTGTGACAAGATCTTTTTCGTTTTCAACAACATTATAAATCTGCAAGTTGGTTTTTTTGGACACCTCTAACTCCGCTTCTGTCATTCCAGCTGCTCTCCCAATCAGATAATTTTGCTGTAATAGCAATTGATCACCCGGAATTCCGGTTCCCGCCAATAGCACGATAGCATTGATATCTTTATTATTCGCGGCTACCATTGGCGCTACAGCACCACCTTCGCTGTGGCCTATCAGGCCTATTTTTTTCGTATTGATGTCTTTTCTGGTTTTGAGGTAATCAACAGCCGCCGCAACATCGCCGGCGAAACTTTGCGTGGTGGCATGCAGTAAGTCGCCTTTTGATTGGCCTACGCCGCGATCATCAAATCGCAATACACCGATGCCATTTCTGGTAAGATAATCGGCGATGACAAGGAAAGGTTTGTGACCAAGAATCTCCGAATTACGGTTTTCTGGACCACTTCCTGTAATTAAAACTACAACCGGGAATTTGCCTTCTTTTTTTGGAAGTGTCAAAGTGCCTGCCAATGTAAAGTTTTCCTTTTTGTTTTCGAAAGTTACGTCTTCAACATAATACGGAAAAGGTGCTTTAGGCTCCTGAGGCCTATTGGGTTTAGCTTGGACTATTGGCGTTGAATGAATGATGTTCATTGGTAAAGCGCTTCCGCTTTGGCTAAAATTGCCAATGAATTTGCCTGATGCATCCAAATCGGCTGTATAAATGATCTTTGCTTGTGAAATTTCAAGTGTTATGGTTTTGTTGTTTTCGAAGGTAACGTGATCCATAGGGATATCTTTCACGCCTTGATCTGGACTGTCCATTGTGGCGGTGTATCCATTTTCTGATTTCTGGATATTAAAAACCAATGTCAATTTACCACCTGGGAATTCCAAAAGACCCGACCAGCAGCCTGAAATGTCTTGTGAAAAAGAGCAAATGGTAAAAAAAAGCAGTACTAAGGTTAATGTTTTTTTCATTTTTATATTGCTGTTAGAATGTTTATTGCGGCCTGAGGGTCTTTTACTTCAATGATTAATTTTTTATAGCGCTCATTTTCAAGTTCAACGGTAATTGTATTTCTCTTGTTTACGACATCCCAGAAATTGGGACCATTTTTATAGAAAGTTCCGGCTACAATTATTCCAGGTATTTCTGTTCCGGGAGCACGCCAGCCTTTCCAAAACGGAATTGGATCGTTGTTAAAATAAGCTTTGACAACGTTGTTCTTCGCAACGGTAATTTTATTTTCGAATGTCCATAATTTGTGCATTCCGAGAATTTCAAACACAAATGAATCGGTTGTTTGGGTGATGCTGACCATGTTTACAAGTATATAAGTGTTATTTTAGAAAATATTTCTGCCAAGAGTACTGCTGCGATAAAAAATACAACGTGTAATATTCCTTTTGCGTTGGTGGCGACTTTAAAACCGTTCCACAACAAAGCAAAAAACCATACTACAAAAGCCATTGTGACCATTGCGAAGAGCAGCATAAAAATCGTATCAGTTCCGAAAATTATACCTGTATTACTTTCTAGTAATTTTTTTGTCATATTGGAAGTGATGTTGTAAAGGTAATTCCCGACGTTAAAAAAAGGTAGAATATACAACGGAATCCTTGCTATTAAAGCCGTTGACAATATATCGACAAGCCTTGTTTTGCGATTGATGCACTTAGCAGCTAAAAACAGGAATAAGACAATGGTAACAATATTTATGAGTAAAAATTCTGCAGTTTCGGATGCGGTTATGGCAGCAACCAAATGCAAATCGAGCGCACCATCATAAGCGGCATTAAAAAAATAACCGGTAAATCCGCCAACAAGTGTAGCGATTAGGCCCGAAATCAATAAAATTTTCTCATCGTATTTCGCAAACGGATTGAACAAAAGTGTTTTCATGTTTAAGATTGTGACTTTAAAGTGTTGATTTTTTGGATGATATCGTCAAGTTTATTGCGTACAGTTGGGTAGCTATTGCCCATTTGCGATGCCATTTCTTTCAGGCTGCCGCTGCTCATGAAAAACTGTAGGATGAAATTTTGTTCTTCTTCGGAAACACGCAGTAATAATGGCAGTGCATAATTTCCGGAAACGGTAGTGCTGCAATTGTCGCAACAAAGCTGTGCGACAGAAAGTATACTTTCACAACTCGGGCACTGTATAGGAAGTTTAGGTTGCATAACATTGATTTTGTTATACAAAGTTAAATATTATTTATATATAAATTAATAATGTTTAAATAAAAATTAATAATGTTTAAATAAAATTCAGATTTGAAGAAATAAATCCCAAAATACAAGCGCTAAAATTCAAATGATAACCAAAATTTTTAAATTTGAAACTTCATTGGCGGTTTCAAATGTGGGATTTGGAGCATATTTTAAATTTTAGAATTTCCATTTTCAGCAAAAAAAACTCCCTAAAATGGGAGTTTATCTAATCAAATTTATTTTTTATGTAGTATTTTCCGTCAAGATCTTCGTCGAAATCGTCAATTTTCATCGGTTTTGGTTTTGGTTTATTGGCCTGCGCTTTCTTTTTCCACATCTCAAATTTTTCAGTCGTGAGTTTCTTTTTCATGATTTCCAGAATCTCTTTTTCTGCGAAACCGAACTCTTTTTTGATGATTTCAAAAGGATTTTTTTCTTCAAGCGCAAGCGTTACGAGCTTCTCCGTTTGCTCCCACGACAATTCCGTATGTTTACTCTTTTTCATTACTTGAAATTACTTCAGATAAATTTTTATAATGTTGACAATTTCTATTCCAATATTAAGAAAAAAAATAATCACTTTTTAAAGCGAATGAAAATTTTTCAGTGTTTTTTATTTTTGGGCTGCTTTGGCTTCTGGAATGGAATTTTTAGCAGATTTTTTAAGCTATTGTGCTCGTGTGTTTCCATATGTGTATCGACGCCGTAGACAATTTCGTCTTTTTCGAGATAGGAATAGGTCCCGAAAAACCTGTCCCAAACTGAAAAAATATTCCCGTAATTGGAATCCGTATGCGGCAACATATAATGATGATGTACTTTGTGCATGTCTGGTGAAACGACAAAATAACTCAGTATTTTATCTAGTTTTTTTGGAATGGCGATATTCGCATGGTTGAATTGCGAGAAAACAACCGACATCGATTGGTACATAAAAACCAGCCACATTGGTGTGCCTACTGCCAAAACGCCAAGTGTTGTAAACAGAAATCGAATCACACTCTCTCCCGGATGGTGTCGGTTGGCAGAAGTAGTGTCAATCCAAGTATCGGTGTGATGGATCAAATGAAAACGCCACAATACTTTGATTTTGTGTTCCGTTAAATGTGCAAAATATGCGCCGATTAAATCCAATAGCAAAAGACCAATTAATGTGTAAAGCCAAATCGGCATTTTCGGAAGTGCGTTCAATAACCCAAAATCATTCTGTGTTGCCCAATCTGCAGTTCGCAGCAAGATAAAAGCCATCACAAAGTTGACAATCATCGTTGTTACCGTAAAAAAAATATTGATTCCGGCGTGGTTCCATTTTTTATATTCGAATGCAAACATCGGTTTTACACTTTCCAAAAGCCAGAAAAAAGCAATACCTCCAGCAAGAATCAGTGCACGATGGGAAGGTTGGATGTTTTCGAAATAGTGAATAATTGTTTCCATAAGCTTCAATTTTAGTCAAATATAACAAAATACGGTTGTTTATTATGCGTAGCAATACGCCCAGATAATCAACACGATTTGCAACGGAAGCCTCGATAAAACAATCCATCTTGGCAGCCCTAAACGCGCTTTATCGTTGGTGAACATATAGATATTGGCGGGGAAAATAGCAATTAGCATGATGATAATTCCCCAAGCAGCAATGGTTGATAAAAGAGGAATACAAAGCGCTATTCCCAGAATTATTTCAGAAAGACCACTTGCAGCATTGATTAATTTAGGATAGGGGAGATACGGAGGGATGATTTTAAGATACAAGCGCGGTTTCCGGAAATGGTTAATTCCGGCGAAAAAATAAAATGCGCCCATAAGGTATAAATGCCAGGGAAATGTCATCGGTAAATTTTATACCGAAATATACGAAAAATCAGGATGCCTTTTTGCGCCAATTGATATTCATGATGACAATAGCAAAAATGATCAGAAAAATACCGATCCATTGTAGCAAAATCACCTCTTCATTAAGAAGAAAATAAGCCATGGTGACGGAAACCGGTAGTTCCAAAGATGAGACTATACTTCCGAGTCCGATGCCTGTTAACGGGAAACCGGCGTTAAGCAACATTGGCGGAATAATTGTACCAAATAAAGCTACTAAAATGCCCCATTTGTAAAAGATATCGTAATTAATTGGCGTGTGTTGCGTTGCCAAAGCGAATATTAAAACTATGACCGCACCGCCTAAAAGCATGTAAAGGCTGCGTTGCGCCGAAGAAATTTCTTTTGCGACGCTATTGGCACCGTACATAGTTGTGGTAAAAGATGCTGCTGCCAAAAGACCTAAAACGATGCCTCGCCAGTCGAGTGTTGCATTGTTGTTGATTAGGTTAGTGGCCAAGACTGTTCCGAACAGTACGATAATGACAGCGATGATTTTGGCGAGGGAAGGGGCTTTTTTTTCGAGAAACATTTCCAGCAAAACACCCATCCAGACCGTTTGCATCAGCAAGACAATGCCAATAGAAACTGGAATGAATTTCACAGCCATATAATAAAAAATGCTTGTTAACCCGGTAGAAGTGCCCGCAATCATGAGTTGTGTAATGTTTTTTCTGGAAGCTTTTCGAGCGATTTCACTGTTTTTAGCTTTCTGAAATGCGTTGATCAAAAGTATGGCGATGATTCCCAAAATGAATTGTGACGAAATGACTTCAGCAGGTGTAAAGGGAAGTCCGGTGATGCCTTTTGCCGCGTACGCCAGTTTTACAAATGTAGCAAGCATGCCATAACTTGTTGCGCCTAGGCTTACTAAAAATACTCCTTTTATGGTTTCGTTTTTTGTCATTTTCTGATTTAAAAAGCGGGCAAAGATAGGGTTTTGTTGCTGATCATTCAGAAAAACTGAGAAATTTAAAATATTCAAAGCTTTATGAAGTTATATAAAAAACTATCATCCATGAGAAAAATCGTACTAATCACGTTATTGAGTTTCATATGCTGCAATAATTCAAAAAGCGAAGCTCTGCCTAAAGATTACAATGCAAAACATACGGAGGCATTGGCTTTTTGCAAGAAAAATGGCTTCAACGAAGATTATTATTTTTTAATTGACCTGAGCATTCATTCGGGAAAAAATCGATTTTTTGTATATGATTTCAAGCAGCAGAAAATAATCGATCAAAATCTGGTCACCCATGGCAGTTGTGATATGTTGGAGGACAATGACGAGAAATGGGAAAAAGCAAAATTCAACAATAAAAACGACAGCCATTGTAGTGCCAAAGGCAAATATAAAATTGGAAAGCGCGACACGAGCGCTTGGGGCATCAAGATCAAATATTGGTTGCACGGATTAGAATCGTCTAACAACAATGCTGTGAGTAGGGTTGTGGTGCTGCATTCGTGGGATGCAGTTTCAGACAAAGAAGTTTATCCGAATTACAGTCCGCTAAGTTGGGGTTGCCCTGCGGTTTCGGATGCTTTTATGACAAAATTGGATACGAAATTGCAAAAGGCTGTGAAGCCGGTTTTGTTGTGGATTGTGGATTGATGAAAAAAAACGCCACTTTACACGGCGTTTTTTATTCATGAACTGGATTTATCAATCTCCAAAGTTATAGGTGACATTTAAGAAACCGAGAAAATTGGCGTTATCTAAATCATATTTGATCGTTAAAGGAATCCAAATGTCATTCAGAATGCGGAATCTGATTTCTGCATTTGCCAGAATTTTATTTTTATCCTCATCAGGAATTGCATTTCTGAGTACTGAATTATACTCAAAAGCAGTTTTAATTTCGAAAAAACTTTTTTTGTCACTTCCTTTTGCAATTTTAAAGTTGATTCCTGCGGTTGCATTAAAGCCAATTCTTGGTATTTTGACTGATGTGAGTGTGTCTGCATAAACTAATTTTGTTCTCAAGTCAATTTCGTTATTACCTTGGCTATTTCCTTTCAAGTAAATGATGCTAAAAGTCGCTTTGTTGAATTTCCCGTCAGTATTGGATGTGCCGTCCGCAGAAAATGTAAGTAATCCCTTTGCAGCTAATGTATTGTAGTAATCATCTTTGAGGTCATATAAATTTAAAACCAGTGCGTCTCCGGTTGTTATAATTGCACCACTTTTGTCTAATAAATTATCGGCATTCACCAATGGGTTAATGGCGTTTAACAATTGCCTTACATAAGGATTGGTGGAATTTGTTTTTGAATCCAGTAGATCTTCAACAGCTTCATCAAGTTTTTGTTGTTCAATGGCATTCCCGCCAATCGCGGCTCCAATTGGTCCTGCTGCTGCTGCAATATATCCTGCAAACAGCGCATGCCTTATAGCAAGTTCAGTATTATTAAAGTTGGCTAAAGTTGCATCTCTGTTATTGATTGAATAACTAATTCCTGCCGTAAAACCGGTATAGCTGTACGTTTTATCAAAATCGACTTTAGTATTCAGTTGAAAATTTCTTGAAAAAGTAGCACTCGCATAATTTATATCATTCAGGAGCTCTGGTTTGGCATTTGATAGCAAAGCGAAAAGAGTTGTGTTCAATCCGATTGATTTTTCATCTCCAGCGAAATCCTTTGTGGTCAACTGATAAAAATTAGTCAAGACATCTTTAAAATTCCCGGATTTAGAATTGTTATCCATCGTCATTAATGATTCTTGGGCATTCACATTTATTGACAGTAATAAAGTGAGTATTATGAATATACACGTTTTCATAGTTCTAACTTATTACGCAATAGAATAATTTTGAATAGAAAGGCTTATCTGTTGTTCTGTCTGGTGTCGGAAGAGGACCTTCAGAAAAATCTCCAGTTACACTCATTTCGGTTCTTCCATCTTTTGGATTCATCCCCGAAATAACAATCATGTATCTACCAGGAGGAAGATTGAAATTTTCGTTAAATGATGCTGTTCGGGCGAATTTAACATCATGATCGTTGTCAAGGTTGTCAATTGAAACCTTGATTGGCAGTGGAGCTATTCCTCCGAAAACTGTTGTAGTAATATTTATCATAATTTCTAAGTTTTAAAAATCGCCTACTCTTTCCCTTTTCGGCATCTGGGTGTGAATTATTTATTTTCAGTGGCTTTTAAGCTTATATAGGCTGCAGAACTTACACCCATGAGAGCCAATTCGTTAGGATTAAATTCGATAAAATTGCAGTCGGGAAAAAAATCATTTAAGAACATACATCCAAAAATGATATTAAAGACAAAAGCTTGAAATCGGTGCACACTGATACCGTTGCCATCACTTAATATATTAGAAAAAAAGTGTCGCCCGTTGTTGGTGTCTTGGTGCCTAACAATTGCTGTAGCAGCGTCTCGATTATCAATGATTTTTGCAGCTGTAGTAGTACCTAAACTTATGCCTAATAGTATCAAACTTGAATTGGACATTTTAGGGATCTCAAAATTGCCACAGCCATAGGCATAACAAAATGTACAAACGATAATGAGTGTCCACCACATCAGTTGTGTATTAGCAAAACTGTAAGGTTTTAATGGATTTGTGCTGGCATCTTTAAGGATGTCCGACCAAATTGAAAGACAGATGCCAGCAGCCAAGATAGCTAGTGGCAATACAAACATAAAAATAAATTTTGAATCCATAATATTGAATTTAAAAGGTTATACAATACAAAATTCAACATTTTTAACCACAAAAAAATCACCAACAATGGGGATTTTTATTGATAATCAAAACTTTACTTAAAAATCATACTTCCGTTCCACTGCAAACCGAATCAAATCTGTTTTGCCGGAAATATTCATTTTTTTTAGGATATTTTTCCGATGGGTGTCCACCGTACTTTTGCCAATAAAAAGCTGATCGGCAATTTCCTGTGAGGTTTTACCTTCGCCAATGAGCCGCAGGATTTCCTTTTCGCGCGTACTCAGGATGATTTGCTCTTTGGTGAGGTTGTCTTTAGCGCCAATGGCATCATCAAAAAAAGTTTGGCCCTTGGCCACTGCGCGAATGGCTTCGAGAACTTTCTTGAGCGAGGAGTTTTTCATGATATAACCCGAAGCACCGGCTTCCTTCATCTGCGCTACCGCTTCGTTTTGGTCAAACATACTGAAAGCAATAACTTTGGTGTTCGGAAATTGCTTTTTAATTTTTCTTGTAGCGCTGATGCCGTCGCATTTTGGCATACGGATATCTGTGATAACCACTTGTGGCTGTTTGTTTTTGACGATTTCCAATAGCATTTCGCCATCATTGGCTTCACCAATAACACTGATGTCATCTTCGGTCTCGAGCAATAATTTGATGCCGTCTATCAACGACTGGTGGTCTTCTGCTATAACAATCGTAATCATAAATTTAGGTCGATGATTATGGTCGTGCCTTTTGATAAAATCGAGTCTATCGTAAAGTTTCCGCCCATTTGTTCTACTTTCTTTTCAATGCTTTTGAGGCCTATTCCGTCGGTATCGGCCAGGGTTTTCGGATCGAAGCCGTTTCCGTTGTCTTCAATCATTATGTTTAAATTTTCGGTGCTGTGCTGGGTAAGGTAAATGTTGACTTCGTTGGCTCCGGAATGCTTGATGATGTTGGTGCATAATTCCTGAATTATCCTGAAGAGCGTAATTTCAAGCGTATTTTCCAGTCTTTCGGTGAGCCCGAACGGAATAACGTTTATAGTCAGTTTTTCCGGCACGCTCATTTTCGAAGCCATTTTGTTTACGGAACTTAGTAGTCCTTCGCTGGCAACGACACCAAGGTTTTTTAGATGTGAAATATTGCGTACTTTTTGATACGCTTCTTCAATCAGTTCATCGGTTTTATCGTAAAGTTTATTTTCGCGTTCAGCATGCTCGGCTTTGCTTTTAAGGTTTTGAAAGTTGAGTTTCAATGTGGCCAGCATGCTTCCCAAATTGTCATGCAGTTCATTGGCAAGGCGTTGGCGTTCTTTTTCTTGACTTTCGAGCATCACATCAATTTCGTGTAATTCCTGATCTCTAAGCGTTTTTTCAAGTTTTTGTATTTGAATAAGTTCGGATTGTTCGGCAATTTTTTTCTTTTTTTGGAGATTTTTATAAGTTAGGATACTAATAAGTATCAAAATGATGATTAATCCGATAACAGAGTATAAGAAGATATTCTTGATTTTTATATTATTCTTTAATGCGAGGTTTTCAAGTTCTTTTTTTTGGGTATTGTATAATATGTTCAGTTCGGAAATTTTCAGATTTTGTTTTTCTATAAGTAAGGTGTCGCTTATCTGGTTTGATTCGTAAAGCATTAGATAAGCATTCTTATAATCGCCTATTCCCTCATAATTCAATGACAAAATACTATAAATTATGAGTTTTGTATTGCTAATATTTTTTGTCAGTTTAATGGCGTCTGCTTTTTTTAATAACGCTAAGGCTTTTGCATATTCAGCTTTGTAGTAATAACATCCTGCGCGGTTTATTAAATCACTGCAAATATCATTCGGATTTCTGTTTTCTATAAATAAGGCAGCTTTTTTATAGTAAAATAAAGCAGAATCCGGATTTTGGAGTTTTTCATTATAAACGACACCAATATTGTTATATAAGATAAGTGACAGTGCCTTGTTTTTTGAAGCATTGTTTGCAGCTATTCCTGCCTTGTAAAAATTAAGGCTTTCTCTGGGTTGATCATCAAGAATACAGGATCCCCATTTTTCGTAGCCTTTTGCCAAAAGTAACCTATTATTGTTTTTTTTTGCGAAATCAAGATACTCTTGTACATAAGTTTTAGCAATATTCATCTGATTTTTTTGTGAGCTAAGCAAAGAGGCTATGTCGAGATTAATTTTCATAGCTGCTTCAAGGCTGTCGATTGCAAGAAATTTCTTTTTTGAATTGATATAATACTGAAAAGCCTTGTCATCAACACTTTCGTTGCTTAGTGCAAGTGCGTGGTAATAATAAATTTTTGCAAGGTTTGCTTCAGAGTTTTTTAATTGTTCATAATGGTCAAGAAGTTTTATTGCACTGTAATTTTTTCCAGTGTTTAAAAGATCTTCGACTGCTCCAAAGTTTATTTTTTGCCCAAAAACATGCCCGTTTATTATAAAAATAAAAATAATGAACGGGCAGTGCTTTTTTATATGTTTTTCCAAAGGCTATTTTACTATGCTTACGCCAACTCTTCTTGGTATTAGACGTTTAGGGTCTATTATTTGATCAATATCTATTGAAAAAGGATCTTTTGAGGCTGCTGCATACAAATTCCCTATTACTTTCTCAATAGCCGCTACATCACTGACTTGGAATTTATTATCATGATGAAGAATGAAAAGACATTCGTCTTGCGAAAAGTCAAATTTGCCATCAAGGCTTGAAATATCAATTGTAAGATCGTAATTAAAAGTAGTGCTCATCAGCCGGGTGCCTATATCATCCCTTTTTTTTATATGGCAAAAGATTGCATTTACCGGCATCCCAAACATTGAAGTGCTTAAATCAAACGTGTGATAAAATTGATAAGGATTTTGAGAATCTTCAATCGGAATCTTCAGGCCAACCGTTATTGTTTTGGCATTACTGTCAAAGTTTACTTTTTCTGCTGTGTAAGTTAAATCATTCATAACATTCTAATTTTAAAGTTTATACACTTCAAATGTGAAAAGTTAAAGTAACAAAAAAATCCCCAATTGTAGGTATTTTTTTATCAGTTGCGGGTTGTATTCCTTATTTTTAGTACAGATGATAAATTTTAGGTTGTTTAATAAGCATAAAAAAACCCGCAATCAAGCGGGCTTCTCTAATAAAGGATAGGCAGTAGTTATCCTCAATTATTTTCTTCTTCAAATCGCTCTTTGTCAGACCCGAACATGTTGACTTCCGATTCAAACATATCGATCTTGCGGCCTGTGATGTCAATATCTTCGTTAAACATTTCCATTTCGCTGTTGAACATATCCATATAGTAATTCATAATTGATAGGTTTAGATTAATGCATTTTGTTTTTATGAAACAACAATGTGCCTCATTTGCATACCGTTGCTATAAAGTAAATGTAGTATGTCGGGTAGCATTTTATTTTATAGGATTTTCTGAAAAGGTTATATAATTTTCAGATGTAAGGAATTAGTATAAAACTATTCGGCTTCGCGTCTTTGCAAGAAAAAAATCTCTCGCAAAGGCGCGAAGCCGCAAAGAAAAATAATGGGGTAAGAATTATTTGGTTTCCTTTTCAATCAAATCACTCAAATGCAAACGCAACGCAGTAACCGAAATACTGATTTCCCAAAACGAAATCCCCAACGAAACCAAAAGGCATAACAAGCTCAATCCGAACAAGTAAATTCCGGATAATTGGTATTCTAAAAACAACAAAAGCATTGCGAAAACAGAGAGAAATAAACTCAAAACACCAAACATCTGCATATAACGGATCAATATCAATCGCAAGTTGAGGTTCTTGATTTCGAGCAATGTTTTTGAGCTTTCTTTTTGTTCGTAATGTTGGCGCAAACCGCGTACGATGGTTGCAATGGTCAAAAACCGATTCGTATATGCCAACAAAATCAGCGATGTTGCAGAGAATAAAAGGGCGGGTGTTTCTATGTGTAATTTCATGGCGTTTTAGATTTCCGATTTCGATTTCAGATTTTCCCAAAGTTCGATAATCTTTTACAACAATTCATTTTTTATATAAAAAAACCTGTCAGTTTTCACCAACAGGTTAAAATCTTAAATCAAAAATTTTAAATTATTTAATCAATTCAAAACTTCTTTTTACAAAAGCCGTAAGCTCTTCACCTTTCAACAAATTTTGTGATAATTTGGCCAAGTCAAGTGCTTGTTTTACCAAATGCTCTTGTTGTGATTTGTCTGTTGTATTCAAGATGTTGTTGGCCAATTCAGAATTAGTGTTCACCACAAGATTGTACATTTCCGGCATATTGCCCATTCCAAACATGCCGCCACCGCCAGATTGGCTCATTTCTTTCATTCTGCGCATGAATTCTGGTTGCGTAATTAAAAATGGTGCTGCATTGCTATCTAAAGCTTCCATTTGCACAGAATATGTTGGTTTTGGCACCACATTTTCTACGACAGTTTTCAGGCTTTCTTTCTCTTCATCAGACAATTTTGAAATCGTTGTTTCGTCCTTTTTTATGAGGTTGTCTATGTGATCGGAGTCCACACGAACAAAAGTAATATCGCTATTATCGCCTTCCAATTTTTGGATTAAATGCGAAATAATAGGTGAATCCAACAGTAAAACTTCGTAGTTTTTGTCTTTCGCTGCTGCAATATAGCTGTGCTGTGCATCTTTATTTCCGGCGTATAACAAGACTAATTTGCCGTCTTTGTTGGTGTGATTCTCTTTTAAATTTTCTTTTAATTCGTCTAGCGTAAAATATTTTCCATCAACGGTAGGATACAAAACGAAAGCACCCGATTTTTCATAGAATTTTGGCTCAGAAAGCATTCCGTATTCCAAAACGATTTTAATGTCATTCCACTTTTGCTCAAAATCTTCACGGTTTTCTGTGAACAACGATTTCAGTTTGTCGGCTACTTTTCTGGTGATATAATTCGAAATCTTTTTCACCGCACCATCCGCCTGAAGGTAAGAACGCGAAACATTCAGCGGAATATCTGGCGAATCGATCACGCCTTTCAGCATCGTTAAAAATTCTGGAACGATTCCTTCAACATTATCCGTTACATACAC
This sequence comes from Flavobacterium sp., assembly GCA_029946065.1. Lineage (GTDB taxonomy): Bacteria > Bacteroidota > Bacteroidia > Flavobacteriales > Flavobacteriaceae > Flavobacterium. The sequence goes on along the minus strand of JAQSDU010000014.1, from coordinate 857,557 downwards.
CTGATTTTGGTACAATTGGATTTTGTCTTTCTGGATTTGCAAATCGGAACCCAATTTTGGGAAGTATAAAATTCCCGTTAAATTGAAAGGATAGTCCACATTCAAATGGATGTTGAACAACGGTTCTTCAAATTGCATCGGATACAATTCGCGGTAAAATTTTTTGTAATCGTCGTCGCTCAATTCCGATGGTTGCTTTGTCCAAGCCGGATTTGGATTGTTGATGATGTTATCGACTGCAACAGTTTCTGTTTGGTAGTCTTCGGGAGCGTCTTCCGGTTTTGGAAGCGTTTCGTTTTTGGTGCCGAATTTAATCGGAATTGGCATGAACTTATTGTATTTGTTCAGCAATTCTGAAATTTTATGATCTTCTAAAAATTCTACAGAATCTTCGGCGATGTGCAAAATGATTTCGGTACCTCTGTCAGTTTTGTCAGCCGGTTCAAGGGTAAATTCCGGGCTTCCATCGCATGTCCAATGTGCTGCAGGCTCGTCTTTGTAGGATTTGGTAATGATTTCTACTTTTTCGGCGACCATAAATGCGGAATAGAATCCAAGACCAAAATGTCCAATAATACCAGAATCTTTTGCAGAATCTTTGTATTTATCAAGAAATTCTTCAGCACCAGAAAACGCCACTTGGTTGATGTATTTTTCCACTTCATCAGCTGTCATACCCAATCCTTGGTCAATAATGTGAAGCTTTTTGCCTTCTTTATCGATTTTAATTTCGATTATTGGATTGCCATATTCCACTTTGGCTTCGCCGATACTGGTCAGGTGCTTCAATTTTAAAGTAGCATCTGTACCGTTGGAAACCAATTCACGAAGGAAAATCTCGTGGTCGCTGTATAAGAATTTCTTGATTAAGGGAAAGATGTTTTCTACTGAAACATTAATTTTTCCTGTTGTCATAGTCTGTTATTTTTAAGGTTTTATTACAAACCACACCTTTCAAATAAGATACCAAATTGCAGAAAGTGACAAAATGTCGGAAAGTGTTAATTTTAGTATTTTTTTATCTAATTATACAACAGATTTAAAATTTGAGGATTGTATCTTTGTAGGATATTAACTAATAACTTCAAATGACAATGACAATGAAAAAATTAACAATTCTATTTGCTGTGGCTATTTTGACTTTTGCCTGCAAATCCACTTCTGCGACAAGCCTGAGTGTTGATAATAAATCTGAAGTAGCGATGAAAGGCGACTGGACATTAACTAAAGTTTCGTATCCTGGATCGGAGTACATTAAAGTAATTTCATTTCAATTGGCAGATTCAAAATGTTTTGAAGGAAGCACTTGGCACTTTATTTCGAACAATAATAAAGGAAGTATGGTTTTGAACCAACCAAATTGTACCAGTTTTAGCTCGCCAATCAAATGGTATGTGAATAAAAACGGTGAGTTCGTTTTGAAAGTTTTGGATGCTGGTGAAAAAGCTAAAAAAGTAAGAGACGGATACATTTTAACGGTTGCGAACCAATCTGAAAACGCTTTTCAGCTTGTAGATAAAGTTGATGTTGCCGGAAAAATAGCAAGTGTTGTTTACCAATTCCAAAAAAATTAATCCCATAAACATATAAAATTAGCATTATGAAAAAAATATCAGTTATTGCCTTAGCGTTAATATTCAGTACGAGTTCAATCTTGACAAGTTGTGAAGCGGTTAAAAATACCAATAATACCCAACGTGGTGCTGCAATCGGTGCCGTTGGTGGTGCAATTTTAGGTGGTGTCCTTGGAAATAATTTAGGAAAAGGCGGAAATGGTGCCCTTGGTGCTGTACTTGGTGGTGTTGTTGGTGGCGTTGCCGGTGGTGTTATCGGAAACAAAATGGACAAACAAGCAAGACAAATTGACAATGCGCTTCCGGGTGCAGATGTTGTTCGTGTTGGAGAAGGTATCAAACTGGTTTTGAATGAAAATGCCGTGCGTTTCGATACCAGTAAGTCAACGCTTACAGCTACTGCAAAAGCCAATCTTGATAAATTAGTACCTGTTTTTAGTGAATATCCCGACACGAATATCGTGATTTATGGTTACACAGATAGTACAGGTAAAGTAGAATACAACCAAACTTTGTCTGAGCAAAGAGCTGCAGCGGTAAAATCATATCTCGCTTCAAAAGGTTTGTTAGGATCGCGTTTCACGACAACCGGAATGGGAATCGCGGATCCAATTGCTACCAACGATACTCCAGAAGGCAGAAGCCAGAACCGTCGCGTTGAATTCGCTATCACAGCCAATGACAAAATGGTTCAAGATGCGCAAAAAGAAGCACAGAAATAATCATTATAATTATAGTTTACTGAAAGCCGATTCAAATTTGAGTCGGCTTTTTTTGTAGTTATCTCATTTTCTAATTATCTCATTTTCTAATTATCTCATTTTCTAATTATCTCATTATTCTAATTAATTTCTGTTCATTTTTTTTGAAAGATTTTTAACAAATGTTTTTATGTTTCAGAAATTTTTGAAACGTAAATTTACATAACATTAAAATCAATTATTATGGCTACAGCAAAAAAAGCAACTGCACAAAAACCGTTATTAGATGACGATCAGATTATTGCAATGTATATGCAGGATGTGATGGAAAACAATAACCAGCCTCTAAATGTCTATACTTTCTGTAAAAAAAACGGCATTGAAGAATCGGAGTTTTATACTTTCTTCAATTCCATCGAAAGCATAAGGCAGGCAATCTGGGTGAAGTTTTTTGAAAATGCAGTCACTGCAATTGAAAAAGAAAAAGGTTATGCAGCGTATACAAATAAAAATAAACTACTCACTTTATATTTCACTTTATTCGAAATCCTAACGTTAAACCGCAGCTACGTGGTCTATACGCTCGACGAAAATAAGGAAGGGCTTAAAAATCTGAAACAATTAAAGCAGTTAAGAAACCATTTTCGTGATTTTGTCGTAAATGTTATTGAAGCGGGTGCAACTATACAAATGAAGCAGGTGCAAAAAGTTGCCAAACCAGTTTTTGCCGAAGGTGCTTGGTTACAGTTTTTATTGCTATTGAAATTTTGGTTAGAAGATACTTCTAAAGGTTTTGAAAAAACAGACATCCTGATTGAAAAATCCGTCAATACAGCCGTCGATTTATTGGACACAAAGCCGTTAGAAAATCTGTTTGATTTAGGAAAATTTCTTTGGAAAGAAGCTAAAATGAGATAACGATGAAGACATTAGGCAAAATACCCACAGGAAAAATAGAACGTGCGTCTCAATTGGTTAAAACCGGATTTAAAGTTGGGGGTAATTATGTAGCTTATTACGGCGAAAAGATAATCCACCCATCACTAACCCGTGACAAGCTCAACGAAAGCAATGCAGAAGATATATACGATGGTCTCAAAAACATGAAAGGAAGCGCATTGAAAGTCGCACAGATGCTAAGCATGGACAAAAATATTTTGCCAAAAGCCTACGTCGATAAATTTTCATTGTCGCAATTTTCCGTTCCGCCATTATCGGCACCGCTTGTTCGCAAAACCTTTAAAACTTATTTAGGACAATATCCTGAAGCTATATATGACACTTTCACTCCGGATTCCGTAAATGCCGCCAGTATCGGACAGGTACACAAGGCAACCAAAGATGGGAAACAACTTGCTGTGAAAATCCAATATCCCGGAGTGGCAGATAGTATCAGCTCAGACCTTGCAATCGTTAAGCCGTTTGCAATTAAAATGTTCAACCTTCAAGGAAAAGATTCTGAGAAGTATTTCAAGGAGGTTGAACATAAATTATTGGAAGAGACAGATTATAAACTTGAATTGAAACAAGGAATAGAAATCGCCGAAGCATGCAAGAATATTCCGAACCTGCGTTTTCCAACGTATTATCCGGAATTGTCTTCCGAAAAAACCATCACGATGGATTGGATGGAAGGTGAGCATTTGTCTGAATGGACGGCGCATAATAAAAATCAGGATAAAGCCAACAAAATAGGGCAATCGCTATGGGATTTTTATCTTTTTCAGATGCACCAATTGCGTCAGGTACATGCCGATCCGCATCCGGGAAATTTTTTGATTGACGAAAATGACAATCTGATTGCAATAGATTTCGGTTGTGTCAAACAAATACCAGACGCGTTTTATTATCCGTATTTCGAGATTTCAAAACCAGAAATTTTGGATAATGTGGTTTTGTTCATGGAAAAAATGTACGACCTCGAAGTATTGCGAAAAGATGACACGCAACACGAAATTGAATATTTTACAGCATTATTTCATAAAATGCTAAGCTTGTGTACGGCACCATTCAGAAGTGAAAATTTCGATTTTTCAAATGAAGCCTTCTTCAAGGAAATTTCGGATTTGGGAGAAGCTTTTTCAAAAGACCCACAATTACGAAAAATGAATGGTAACAGAAGTTCGAAACACTTTTTATACATTAACCGTACGTTTTTCGGGTTGTACAATCTGTTACATGATCTAAAAGCAAATGTTGATACGCAGCATTATAAAAAATATATGTTTTAGGAGGAAGACGGAAAGACTGAAAGTCTGAAAGTCAGGAAGCAAAAAAAGCACAAGTAACTTTCAGACTTCCTTACTCCATTATAGATAGTTTGTTTTATTGGTTAGGTTGGTAAGGGCGGATCTCCACGTTTGAGGTTCGCCCTTATCTTTTTTATGCAGTTAGGATGCTTCTACAATTGCAATTTAGACTTAAATTAAGTCCTTTTAGTGGTTTTTTAAGTCCTGAAGGTGGGTTTATAAGTCGAAGAGATGGGTTTTTAAGTCTAAGAGATCGCTTTTTAAGTCCCAGAGATGGGTTTTTAAGTCCCAGAGATGGGTTGTTAAGTCCAAGTAGCGTGTCTAAGTGTCTGTTTTTGGTATAACTAATTGATAAAAGAGCTTTACTTGGTGGCTTCTTTAAAATATGTTGCCCTTTTACCGATGACTAACAGCTTGTTTAAAACAAAAAGTCTTAAAATCCCAATTACATTCCGTTTTCAAACCCTTAAAATGTACCTTTGCATTTTAAAACCCGAATGCCAATTCCAATGCTCGAAATCAACAATATTTCTTTTGCTTACGATACCCAAACTGTAATCAACAACGTTAGTTTTTCACTTAAAAAAGGTCAAAATTTGTCTATAATTGGCGAAAGCGGCTGCGGTAAAAGTACGCTGCTGAAATTGATTTACGGCCTATACGATTTAAACGAAGGCGAGATCTTGTGGAATGATAAACAAATTCTTGGGCCAAAATTTCATCTGGTGCCGGGCGCTCCCGAAATGAAATATTTGGCGCAAGATTACGATTTGATGCCCTATGTGAGTGTCGCAGAAAATGTAGGGAAGTTTCTGTCTAACATATACCCCGAGGAAAAAAATGCCCGCGTAAACGAATTGCTAGAAATGGTCGAAATGTCAGCTTTCGCCAATACAAAAGCAAAATACTTAAGTGGTGGACAGCAACAAAGAGTTGCGTTGGCAAGGGTTTTGGCATTAGAGCCAGAAGTGCTTCTATTGGATGAACCTTTCAGCAATATCGATAGTTTCCGAAAAGGTGCGTTGCGCCGGAATCTTTTCGCTTATCTAAAACATAAAGGCGTCACTTGTATTATTGCTACTCATGATAGCATCGATGCATTGTCATTTTCCGATGAAACAATCGTAATGAAATCGGGTGAAATCGTACAAAATGATCAATCTGCGAAGGTTTATCTAAAGCCTATTGATAAATACGCAGCCTCTCTTTTTGGGGAAGTTAATGAAGTGAAAGTCCACAACCTAATTGCTTTTGAAGACAAGGAAAAAGTCATTTTTTTATACGCTAGTGAATTGTTCCTGACGGATTATTCAGATTTTATGGTCACTGTCAAGCAGTGTTATTTTAAAGGAAATAATTATCTCGTGAAAGCTGTTTTTGAAAAAAAAGCCGTCTTCTTTGAATGTGCTTTTGAAATTCCGGAAAACGAATCGGCTTATCTTACTGCTGATAGGGAAATTATCGACATCAGGCTTTTGTAAATTACATTTCAAATAAATTTACTGATTAACAAAAAAACGTTACCTTGTCTTGTTGTTTTTTGAGGAAAACACAAATTAGCGACAGGATTTTTAACTAAATAGGAATATATGTACCATTCAAAAATTAGCGGACTCGGTTTTTATGTGCCCGACAATATAGTTACCAATGATGATTTGTCGAAAATAATTGACACGAACGACGAATGGATTCAGGAGCGTACCGGAATCAAGGAAAGACGACATATCATTCGCGGTGAAGATACAACTACATCAATGGGGGTGAAAGCGGCTAAAATTGCAATTGAACGTTCCGGTATTTCCAAGGATGATATTGATTTTATTGTTTTTGCTACTTTGAGTCCTGACTATTATTTTCCTGGTCCAGGTGTTTTGGTACAAAGAGATTTAGGATTAAAGACTATTGGTGCATTGGATGTCCGCAACCAATGTTCCGGATTTGTATATGCCGTTTCTGTGGCAGACCAATATATCAAAACTGGGATGTATAAGAATATTCTTGTCATTGGTTCCGAAGTGCATTCTGTCGGATTGGATATGACATCGCGCGGTCGTGGCGTTTCTGTTATTTTTGGAGACGGGGCCGGAGCTGCAATTTTATCCAGGGAAGAAGATTTAACCAAAGGAATCCTATCGACACATTTACATTCTGAAGGAGAACATGCCGAAGAGCTTGTGGTAAAAGCACCAGGAATGGGAGGTCGTTGGGTGACGGATATTCTTGCCGATAATGACCCGAATGATGAAAGTTATTTGCCACACATGAACGGGCAGTTTGTTTTTAAAAATGCCGTGGTTCGTTTTTCGGAAGTAATTAATGAGGGGTTACTGGCAAACAATTTGACGGTTTCCGATATTAATATGCTGATTCCACACCAAGCAAATTTGAGGATTTCGCAGTTTATTCAGCAGAAATTTAGACTGAACGATGATCAAGTTTACAACAACATACAAAAATATGGAAATACTACTGCGGCTTCTGTCCCGATTGCATTAACGGAGGCGTGGGAGCAAGGAAAAATCAAGTCAGGCGATATCGTTGTGCTTGCTGCTTTCGGTAGCGGATTTACATGGGGAAGTGTTATTATTAGGTGGTAAGGGAATAAATTTCAAATCCTAATTTCTAATTTATAAAGAATGAGTAAATAAAAACCGGAGCATCACACTCCGGTTTTTTTTCTGACTAAATCTTAACTAAAACTAAAATCTGCAATTTACTTGCTTTGGTAGTTAGTAGCTGGTGTTTTTAATTTGTTACAATAATTCCTTCTGATAAAAAAAGGCTTCCTGATTTAGGAAGCCTTTTTGTTATTTAAATGTACTTATCTGATTAAAGAGAAGTGAGATTTGTATTCTTTTGGTAATCCGGTTAACGGATCTACATAATTTACGGTAAACCAATAATCGTCTGCTGGTAATTCACTTCCATTGAATTTTCCATCCCAATCTTGACTGACTTGTAATTGTTTCAATAATTTACCGTATCGGTCATAGATGAACAATCTTACGCCAGGTAAATCAGACACAACTGGAATTTTCCAAGTGTCATTAATGCCATCGCCATTTGGAGTAAAAAACGCAGGACTGTTGACCATCTGTATAGGAATCGGCAACATTGCATCGCCACAACCATTAATATCAATTACGGTAATTTCATGTGGACCTGAATCCAAACCAGTAAATACGTTGCCAGTTTGCGGCTCCTGACCGTCTAATGAATAAAGAAGGTTGGATGTATCGCCATTGTAAATTACAGTCAACGTTTGGAAATTAGTAAACCAACCTGTAGTTTCAAAACTGATATCTTCGGCACGTGGTATTAGCGATTGCGTAACAGTCACAAGTATAGGATCTGAATCACAGCCAGTGATTCCATTAACATAAGCACTTACTATTAAGGTATAAATACCGGCTTCTACTGGTGTGAAATTAGGAGCAGTACTCACCACAATACCATCAGAGTTGGTCCAGGTAAAGTTATAAATAGAAGAACTGAATCCACTAACGATTGTTTCCGGAGTAATTTGACCTGTAGGCCCATCAACACAAATCACACCCGATAGTGGATCAGATTCTGGTTTTGGCACTACTGTGAAGTCAATTTGTATAGGTGTAAAACAAAGCGGTGTTGCAATGTTGGTAACTACCGCAAATATCTGACTGTCGGCATAATCTAGATTTGTACCGTTATCGGTTACATAAGCGCCAGTTTGATTTATTGCCTGAGGAAATGTAGGGTAATAGGTCACGGCGTATGTAGCTGGGCTTTGGGTTCCTAAGATGGTTGCAGTCAGCGCATCGTAATCTATAAGTGTTGTATTGTCGTTAACACCGTCACTGTCGCAAACCGTAGTTTGTGTTAATGAAGGCATTGTCGCTGTTGGATTATCATTGATAGTCACTGTAAAAGTACTTTCATCTGTACATGTCCCAGCAGGATTGGTGCCATATACATAAAGCGTATATATACCAGGAGTATTTGAGTAGGTACTACCTGCAGCAATTGGACCGGCACCGTTTGGTGAAGTATAATATCCTGCGCCCGGAACAACAAGTGCCGGTAAGATATATGAACCACAAACAGTTGCATCAACGGCTTCATCAACATTATAGATATTGATGGTCAATAGTGCATCGCTAACACAAGTATTCGGGGCAGTACCGTTAACGGCATGCACATAAATCGCCTGATTGGTTGTATAATTTGTACCCGCAGCTATTAAAGTACCCGATCCATTTGGACCAGTGTAATAATCAACTGAAGTAGCAGTAGTGCTAAGTGCCGGCAATGTATAATCATTACAAGCATTCACCGTAGCAATATCTGCAGCAGCTATAACTGGAGTAGCGGTAATATTTACAACAAATGTTGCAGATACATTACAGTTCGCATTCAAAGGGCTTTCCGAATATACATAGACATTGGTAGCGCCTAATGCAGTAATGGTAAGGTTAGCAAGAAGTCCGCCGGTTCCATTAGGGCCATTGTAATAATTACCGGTGCTCAATGCTGGTAAAGTATAAGTATCGCAATGGTTTTCAGTATCGATTTCTGTTGCCAAAAATACTGGTGTTGCACTGATTGTAATCGTAAACGGTTCTTCGTCAAAACAATTAGGTGTTGTCCCAGTTTCAGCATAGGCGTACAATGTTGTTGTTCCTAAAGCTGTTATGGCAGTACTTGGAAGTTTTTCCGGGTTACCGCCAGGAATTGTTGGTCCGCCAGGGAGTGTGTAAAAATGCGTTATAGGTGCTCCGGTTGAAGTAAACATTGGATCACTATAAGCAGGAAGCGTATACGTATCACAAGCTACTATCGGAGTAATCGGGCTGATCACTGGCGAGTCAGTAATAGTTACTGTAAAGGTACCACTAACGGTACAATTAGGCGTAGTTGCTGTCTCAGCATAAGCATAAATAGTATGGGGCCCAGCACCGGTGATGGTAAGGTTAGCAAGAAGCCCGCCAGTTCCATTAGGTCCGTTATAATAATTTCCAACAGTTAAAGCAGGCAAGACATAAGAATCACAAGCAGTTTTGTTTTGCATTTCTGCAGGAACTAAAACTGGCGTAGCATTGATGTCAATTGCCAAAGGCTCTTCGTCAAAACAAGTGATGTTTGCATCTCCAACCTGAGCGACAACATATATTGTCGTGTCACTATTTACTACATAACCAGGAAATCTTTCAATGTTGCCAGCGACAGCACTACCACCTGGTAAAGTATAATAATGGTTTACTGCATTGGCTGGAGTTGTGGTAAAAGTATTGTATGCTGGTAACGTATAACTGTCACATGCAATAACAGGATTAGGAACAATAGGTGAAATAACCGGAGTTGGGTAAATAGTAACCGTAAACGCATCCTCATCGGAACAAGCAACCCTATTGTTGTCTTGTGCATATACATAAAAAGTTTTGGTATAAACAGTTGAATTATTAACAGGAGTTAACACAGTCAATTCCGGAACAAGTGTATTGCCACCGAAAATATCTGGTCCGCCTGGTAATTCATAATAATCGCCATTACCTACAATAGTCGGCAAAGTATAACTGTTACAAGCATAAACATCGGCAATGTCGTTAACGGTCGTGCTTACAATAACAATGTCAATACTATATTCTTGAAAGCATGTATTTGGAGAGGTAGCGCCCGAATATATATAGATTGGTGTTGTGCCGGGAGTGCAAATTTGTGTTCCAGGTGCGAGCAATGTGTTGCCTGGGGTAGTTGGGCCACCTGCTAACATATAATATTCTCCATTAACAAGGTCGTCAAGTGTATAGCATGAATTACATTGAATAACTTCTACGGGTTTTGCATCGATAGGTGGTGAATTGAATATCTCCACCGTAAAGCTTGCCTCAACAAAACAAGTGCTATCGCTTGGAAGCACATCATAGAAATAGAGCGTATGTATCCCTTGGCCAATGATTGGATCGCCTTGGTTGAGTTCTGTTCCTAAACCTCCCGGTTGGGTATAATAATGACCAGTGTGGTTTGGATTTGGGAGATAATAAATGTCACACAATGGACCGATGTTAGGGAATGTTGGCAATACAGGAATTGAAATCTTAACGTGAAAATGTACATCATTAACACATGGCTGACCCGGGACAGAAATATAAACATCTTGTTCTCCACTATTGATGACTGTTGGAGAACCACCTGTTGCACCTGGTCCGTTAAAATATTGACCTACTGTAAGCGGAGGTAATGTATAAGCCGTACAAGACTCAACATCGGCAGGCGTCACAATTTGTGCAGCGCCAATAAACACAGTAAAACTTACCTCAGAACTACAGTTTAGAGGTGTTGTACCAGTTTCCTTATAGGCATATACTACTTTTTGTGTAACAGGTGAGGAGATTGATCCAGTTATGATAGGCAACCCTTTGTTAGGGCCAGTATAATAGGTGACACCAGCGATAACAGGTAGTGTATAGGAAGTACAACCAAACTGGTTAGGATAATCAGATTGTTGCAAAGGCACAAATGGTATGATAGTAATGGTAAATGACTGTTCCTGAACACAAGAAGGTGTAACAGAAGTGTCTTCAAAGTAAACATATAATGTTTTATTTGTTGTTACTGGTCCGGTAAATGGTCCTCCAGCATTTCCAACTGCGGTAGGACCTCCTGGAAATTCATAATAAGTTCCGTATGGAAGAGAAGGTAGCGCATATTGTGTACAAAATGTTCCGGACGCAGGAGCTATCGCGGGTAAATCAGATTTTGTAACCTTAAATGTATCTTGCCCGCTACAAGTACCGTTGTTATTGTAGATGTAAATATTTTGTGTAGTACATATTTGAGCTCCTACGGCTAAAGGGCCTACGCCATTGGCAGCAGTATAATAACCTGATCCAGAATAAGTTAATGGAGGAAGTGTATAACAGCCACAAACAACAACGTCTGGTAAAATATCAACTTGAGGCAATGGAACGACAGTAAGCTGGATAGAGGTTAACACATAGCAACTTGGATTTGAAATATTCGCCACCCTGATATGTAAGACCCTTGTGATGGTCGTTAGGTTTAAAGGGGCAGAAGTAGTAAAAGCCGTTCCGGGCACTCCAGCAGCGGCAAGAGCAGCTGAAGAATAGAAACTTACAATATTATAAGATGGATCTTGACTTCCTAACACTGCGGTTTTTACTGGAGTCAGCGGGAAATTAGCTAAAGGTTGTGGGTCTGTTAAGTTTCTGGCGCAAAGTGTGATATTAGCAGGAGTCGCTGCGATTAAAGGGCTTGCTACAATATTCAAAGCAAACGGTCTTACAGCGTAACAAGGTGATCCCGCAGATTGGATTCTAGCATAAATAATTTTACCACTGTCTGTACTAAGCAACGTGTAGGTATTTCCAAGATTTCCTGTACTGCCATTGGCATTCGCATTCGCAGCAGTATCAAAATAAGCAATACTTGTAGTTGCCGGTAAATCATCTGAAGTATTTGTAGGCGTATTATTGTTTAATATGATTGTAGTGTTTTTAGTTAAATCGACACTGTAAGATGGTGCTCCAGAATTACAAACGTAAATAGGAGGAACAGTCGCCAATGCATTAACCGGAGGATAGATTGTAACTACAATCTGGTTATCAACCGCCTCGCAACCTTGGCGTACATAATTTAGGTTGTAAGTATGTACTCCTTCTCCGGGAGGTGTCGTTAAATTGGCAAGATTCAAAGACGAGCCGGTTTGAGCAGGAACTAAAGGTGTCAAAGTATTGCCAATAACTTCGGTCCACACATAAGTGGTTGGAACAGGAATCGGCTGTGTAGTGATTGTAGGAAGTGGATCATTAGAACAAAGTTGAATGTCAGCAGGTAAAATATCCTGACCAATATTAAAACTGTTGGCCTCCAAAAAGATAGCAGAATCGTATTCTGTATTATTACCACCATCGGCAATGACCAGCTTAATGTGGTAGGTTTGTCCAATAACGACATCAGCATGGGCATTCAATTCAACAGTTTGCCCGTTGAAGTTAATGGCAGGACCAAATCCTGGGCCGTTATAGGCGCCAAAAAAAGCAGCATTAGCAGAAGGACAGTTAGGATTATTTGCGATATCTCTGATGGTTTCAACAGAAATAGGTGTATTACCGTTAATTACCGCAATATTTTGAGTTGGACCGGGAGTAGGAGAAACTGGCGTAAGTAAAAAGGCAAAAGCATCAGAAAAACTACATTGTCCTTGTCCATATTCTTCGGAAGCAAAAATAAATGAAAAATCAAAACTTGCCGTTGACGGAATAAAGTCAAACTCAAGAACAGTTGCATTTTTTGATACTACATTCACACCTTGTGTCGCTAAAATAGTCTCAAGGGCAGTGTCTCCAGGCCATGTGGCTGAACCGTCACTCAATACAGTATTATTCGGGCTTGGAACGCCCAACACATTTCCAGTTGTCAATACAACACCTTTCGCAAACGGAAAGTTAGGATTGCTGTTGGTAAAATAACCAATACCATTAGTAGAACCAAAAGTTGTACCCGTAGTTGCTTGTACGTTAGTGCCTGAAACACAGGGTGAATTGATAAGAATCTGATTAACAAGTTGGTCTGGTGTGTAGGTGCTTCCATCAATGACAACACCTTGTGAAAAACCACTAAAACAAACCGTCAACAGTAGAAAAATAAAGATCTTTTTCATTTTTTCAAAATTATTTTAAGGTAACAAACATAATAATTATTTTATAAATATCTCCTAAATTTCATAAAATCATGTTAACTAATTTATAAAGCTGCGGAAATCTCTTAAATAACAGTTTAATTTTATGTTTACCCTACTTTTCGTAGCTAATTAATTAACTTTCTTATCCATATTACGGAATTACAATTATCTTTGCGCTTTTAAAATTTAGACCATGTCACTCACCGCCATTCTTACTCCCGAAATCACAAACGCAATTAGTGTTTTGTTTGGTACGACAATCGATAAAATTGAGTTCCAAGCCACACGACGCGATTTCGAAGGCGATATTACCATGGTTATTTTCCCGCTGCTCAAACAAATCAAAAGCAATCCCGTCGAACTTGGCAATAAAATCGGACAATACTTGGTTGATAATGTTGATGAAGTCAGCCGTTTTAACGTAGTTTCCGGCTTTTTAAATATTGTAATCTCCGATAAATACTATCTTGATTTTTTCAACAAAATAAAAACCAACGAAAAATTCGGTTTTGTTGACGTCAAAGCGGATGAAAAGGCAATGATGGTCGAATATTCTTCACCAAATACCAACAAACCACTGCATTTAGGACACGTTCGTAATGTATTATTAGGTTATTCGGTTGCCGAAATCATAAAAGCATCGGGCAAAAAAGTCTATAAAACACAAATTATCAACGATCGCGGTATTCACATCTGTAAATCGATGATTGCTTGGGAAAAATTCGGCAACGGACAAACCCCAGAATCAACTGGTTTAAAAGGAGACAAACTCGTTGGGGATTTCTATGTCGCTTTCGACAAAGAATACAAAAAACAAATAAGCGAATTAGTTGCTGAAGGAAAATCCGAGGAAGAAGCCAAAAAAGCAGCACCAATCATGCTCGAAGCCCAACAAATGCTTTTAAACTGGGAAGCTGGAAAACCAGAGGTCCTCGCACTTTGGAATAAAATGAACAATTGGGTTTATGCCGGTTTCGAACAGACCTATAATAATATAGGAGTAAATTTTGATTCTTATTACTACGAAAGTAACACTTACCTTCTGGGAAAAGAAGTTGTACAGTTTGGTTTAGAAAAAGGAATTTTCGAAAAAGATCCCGATGGTTCTGTTTGGATTGACCTCACAGAAGATGGATTAGATCGTAAAATTGTCTTGCGTTCAGATGGTACCGCCGTTTATATGACCCAAGATATTGGCACGGCCATACAGCGTGTCAAAGATTATCCGGATGTCGGGGGAATGGTTTATACCGTCGGCAATGAGCAAGATTATCACTTCAAGGTTTTATTTCTAATTTTGAAAAAACTCGGCTTCGACTGGGCAGCAAACCTTTTTCACCTATCCTACGGCATGGTCGATCTTCCTTCCGGAAAAATGAAAAGCCGCGAAGGAACCGTTGTTGACGCTGATGATTTAATGTCAGAAATGACCGAAACTGCCCAAAAAATCGCTGAGGAACTAGGCAAACTCGACGGTTATTCCAATGCAGAAAAAGCGGTTTTATACAAAACAATCGGCCTTGGCGCACTCAAATACTATATATTAAAGGTAGATCCGAAAAAGCGGATCCTTTTCGATCCAAAAGAATCTGTTGATTTTCAAGGAAATACGGGTCCTTTTATACAATATACTTACGCCAGAATCCAATCAATTATCAGGAAAGCCGATTTTGATTTCAATGTTTTAGCCGAGAATATCGTTTTACACGATAAAGAAAAAGAGCTCATCAAACAACTTGAATTGTATCCGGAAATCATTCAAAATGCCGCACAAAACCACAGTCCGGCGCTGGTTGCCAATTATGTATATGATCTGGTGAAAGAATATAATTCGTTTTATCAAGCGGTTCCGATTTTAGGATCTGATAAAATGAACGAGAAAATCTTCCGTGTGCAATTGTCTAAAAAAGTAGCCGATACTATTGCTTCCGCTTTTGCGTTGTTGGGAATACAGGTGCCTGAAAGAATGTAATTCACAGCTAAATCAAGATTCATAAGTGAACACAAGTAAATCGTATTTTTTTCAGTCTTTTTTGATAATATTACTCTCTGCAATCTTTTTTTTAGGATTGAAGAATGTCTTACCAAAGAAAATATTTTCCAACAAAGCCGGAACGACCAAAAACGTCCTTATCGACAGCATGCTCATCGACGCTTACGAGGCCGAAAAGGACACAATGAATGCGGGAATTGGCGACACTTTAGCCAACCAGCCTATCGTTTACTACGAAACCAACGGCGTGACTTTTCCAGAAGAAACTTTCGATGATTACAAAGGTTACCAATACCTGATTCCGTTTTTCGAGAAATTATACCAGCTTGAAACCAATAAAACCGGTAATGTCCGTATCGCATATTTTGGCGATTCTATGACCGATGGCGATTTTATCGTGCAGGATTTACGTACTGCTTTTCAAGAAAAATTTGGCGGTAAAGGCGTCGGATTTGTATCGATTACATCAGAATCGGCAGCTTCCAGAAGTTCCGTAACACACCAATTCTCCCCAAACTGGAAAATGCAGTCTTATTTGAATGTAAAAAATCCTCTTCGCCCTTTCGGGGTTAACGGTCACGTATTTTTTGCCAACGATACCGCACATACAGAATGGGTGAAATTTAAGGCGAACAGCGGAAAATTCACTTCAACACTCGATAATCCGACTTTGTTCTACGGAAGTTCTAAAAATAAAGGTGGCGTACTTTCGTATCAAATCGGAAAAGATACGATTCGCAAAAAGCTCACACCAAATAATGTCCTCAATACTTTAGTGCTAACGCAAAATAGCATCAAAAGTGTAAAAGCCGATTTCCATGATGCCGATTCGATTCCGGTTTACGGATTTAATTTCGATGATGGAAAAGGCGTTCATGTGGATAATTTCTCCCAACGTGGTAATTCGGGTATCCCGATTTCTAAATTCGATGTTACGCTGATGCGCGCTTTCCAAGAAAAACTCGATTACGATTTGATCGTATTGCATTATGGAACGAACGTCCTTAATTACGGCACAAAAGATTACGGCTGGTATGACAAAAGCATGACGCGAACGGTCAATCGCCTGCGCGAATGTTTTCCGGGCGTTTCCATCCTGATTATTTCTACTGCTGATAAAGCCTCGAAATATGATTTGGAAATGAAAACCGATTCTGCTGTCGTGCCGCTTTCTAACTCGCAAAAGCGATATGCCATCAAGACAAAATCAGGTTTTGTGAACCTTTATACTTTAATGGGCGGCGATGGCTCGATGACCAAATGGGCCGAAGAAGATCCGCCTTTAGCGAACAAAGATTACACACATTTTAATTTCCGGGGTGCCAAAAAAGTGGCGGGAATGCTTTACACGCAAATTTCTCAAGGTTACGAGGAATACAAAAGTTTAAGAAAGAAAAAACCAGTCGATACGGAAGAACCGGTGCAGTCAGACAGCATCATGCAAAATAATGAAGATGAGGAATAAATGGTATTTTCTATTGCTGTTACTGTTTTTCAGTATCAAAAACCACGCACAGGTTGTGGATTCGATTGCCGTTGAAACCGATTCGGTTATGGTGGATACTGCCGAAATTATTTTGCCGGAAAACGGCCTCAAAAATCCAAATGCCATTCTTCCATTCTTTGAGAAATTGTATGATATGGATCGCAATAATCCTGTTGTAAAAGGTCGGAAAATCAATATCGTTCACATTGGCGATTCTCATATTCAGGCAGATTTGATGACGGATAAAGTACGCAAGAATTTACAGCAATATTTCGGCAACGGCGGACGTGGATTGATTTTTCCACACAGTCTTGCGCGTACAAATGGCTCTTCGGACATTCGCTTTTCATCTAATTTAGGATGGCAGAACCACCGCATTGTTTCGCCGATTGACGGAAGTCCGGTAGGTTTGAGCGGCATCGCATTATATACAAAATCAAATGATTTTGCCATTGAACTTAATACGAAAGTCGTTGGCAACGAATTCAATACCATAAAAATTATTACACCAAATAACGCTAATAGTTTTGACATTGCGACTGCGAAAAGAACTATTACTTTAGCCTCGAACGTACCTAAGAAAATCACACATAAAATAAAAAGTGGTCAGACCATTTCTGAAATTGCCGACAAATACAATGTTTCAATTGCTGAGATTAAAAGGCTCAACCGCTTAAAATCGAACTTAATTCGCGCCGGAAAAACGTTAAAAATTCCAACGAATGAAATGCAACAGAAGGCAGTTCAACGTTCAGAATTTATTCCGCTTGTGATGGATGCCGACGAAAATACTCATTCTTACAAAACCGATATAAGCCTTGATAGGATTTATCTTTTACCAAATAAAAGCGAGAATTCTTTTGCACTCAACGGCGTTGTATTGGAAAATAAAAACTCCGGAATCATCTACCATAATATTGGCGTTAACGGCGCAAAATTCTCAGATTACAACAAATATCCAATGTTCTTTGAGCAATTAAAAGCACTTCAACCGGATTTGGTCGTCATCGCTTTGGGTACGAATGAATCATTTGATAAGATGACCGCTACTGCTTATATGGAGCAACTCGATATTTTTATCCAAAAGGTAAAAGCAGAAAATGGGAACGTGAATATTTTGGTTATTACACCACCGCCATCGCTTTTCAAACGCAAATATCCTAATGTATTTGCAGCAGATTACGCCAAAAAAATTATTGATGGCGCAACTGATGGGAATTATACCGTTTGGGATATGTACTCGCAATTGGGCGGATTGTTTGGCGTAAATCGCAATTTTAGGAATGGATTGATGGCAGGCGACCGCGTACATTATTCAAAAGCAGGCTATGAAAAACAAGGCGATTTGTTCTCGGAAGCGATTCTAAAAGCATTTCAGGATTATAAAATCAACAGGAATTAATGGCTTTAACAGATTTACAACATTGGTTTACGTCGGTGTTCGGGAATATCACCGTGCACCAAATGGAAAGTTGGTTTACCTACGATCCAAAAGCGCCGATTTTATTCAATACGCCATTGTTTTTGGGCTTGTTCTTGGTTTTTTATCCGTTGTATATCATGACGACAAAAGTTAGAACGTTCCACCTTCGGAATTTGTATGTTTTTGCGTTTTCATTGTTTTTCTATTATAAATCAAGCGGTATTTATTTCCTGCTCTTAGTATGTTCTGGCGTTGCCGATTATAATTTGGCGAAACTTTTATACGAAGAAGTGCTTGAAGGTTACCGCAAGTTTTACCTCGTTATCAGCGTCATCTTGAACCTTACTTTTCTTGGTTATTTTAAGTATTCAACGTTCATAGTCGACAATTATAATGAAATTTCCGGTTCGAATTATATGATCGATAAAGTGTTGCTGCCGGTTGGAATTTCATTCTACACGTTCCAGTCCATGAGTTATATTATCGATATTTATCGCAAGGAATTACAGCCAACCAAGAACATTCTTGATTATATGTTTTTTGTGTCGTTTTTCCCACAACTCGTCGCTGGACCGATTGTGCGCGCTTCAGAATTCATTCCGCAGATTTATAAAAAGCTGAACCTTACACGAGAAGATGTCAACTCGGCATTATTCCTGATTATCGGCGGTTTGATCAAAAAGACTTTTATATCCGATTATATTTCGCTCAATTTCGTCGATCGTGTTT
This sequence comes from Flavobacterium sp., assembly GCA_029946065.1. Taxonomy (GTDB): domain Bacteria; phylum Bacteroidota; class Bacteroidia; order Flavobacteriales; family Flavobacteriaceae; genus Flavobacterium. The sequence goes on along the minus strand of JAQSDU010000014.1, from coordinate 838,722 downwards.
TCGATGCGCCAAATAGTTACACGGCTTTCGAAAATTTAATGGCTTCATATGGTTATACGATTCAGATTTACTGTGACTTTTCTGGTTATTCTGATATGGCGATTGGAATTGCATTGTTGATGGGTTTCCGCTTGTCGGTGAATTTCCGTACGCCATACAAATCGGCTTCGATTACGGAATTCTGGCGCAGATGGCACATTTCATTGTCCACTTGGCTTCGTGATTATTTATACATTTCGCTTGGCGGCAATCGAAAAGGAAAATTTCGTATGTACGTGAATTTATTCCTTACGATGTTGCTCGGCGGATTATGGCACGGTGCGTCATGGAAATTTGTGATTTGGGGCGTTTTACACGGAACGGCTTTGGTCATAGAAAGATTTTTCAAGGATTATTTACGCTTACCAAAAAACAAACTCACTTGGTTCATAAGTGTTATTTTGACTTTTCATTTTGTGGTTTTTTGCTGGATATTTTTCCGTGCCAAAGATTTTACCACGGCTTTTGATGTCATCAATAATATCGGTCAATTGCAATTTCACGTTAACGAATGGTTGGTGATAATGCAAGGTTACAAAAATGTATTTTTGGTGATGCTGATTGGTTATTTATGGCATTTCCTGCCTTCAAAAGTAATTGGATTCCTGAAATCTGCGTTCGACAGTTGCCCGATTGTAGTGAAAGCATTTGTGCTGGCGCTGACGTACTGGTTAATTTATGCAACTGCAACCAGCGGACCGCAACCGTTTATTTATTTTCAGTTCTAAAAATTTAGAAGGTAATCTTCACACTCAGATTTGGTGTTCGTTCCAACGAAAAAGTATTCACAGTTTCAATCGCATTATCCGTTTCATTGATACGATAATAACGATTGATGATGTTTTTTCTGTTGAGTAAATTCAGGATTGAGAAACTAGCTCTCATGGTACTTTTCTTGTTTAGCGGCCACTGGTATGAAGTAGAAAAATTGACTTGAAAATAATCACCCAAATTTTTATTATTGGGGCTGTTATAATCGATTTGTGACCCATTTTGAACCAATTCTTCCGATTTAGGCGTTGTTTCCGGTTTACCTGTGTACCACTTACTACCTAGTGCAATTTTAAAGTTTTTCCGATCATAAACTGTTGCAACAGAAAATGTCTGCGATACATCAAAATTACTAGCAAAATCGGGAAGATAGTATTTGTCAAATTTGTATTTATTCTGGCTGAAACTGTAGCAAAGCCATGCATGGAAGTTTCCAAAATTCTTCTGTACGAGCAATTCCGTTCCCAAGACAGAATAACTGCCGTTCAGTTTTAAATACTCCAATTGGTTCTGAAACGACTGGCTTCGGCTCATGATCCCGGTGACTTTTTTGTAATAATTGTCAAGTGTTACAAGCCAACTTTTGCTTTTAAAAGTATAACCTGCAGCAATCTGTGCACTTTTTTGTATGGGCTTATCTGCATTGTTGGCCAATGTCCATCTTCGTTTTTCAATCCCTAAAAAGTCTTGCTGTAAATCGATTACTTGTGATGCCGTTTGGCTTTTCACTTCACCCGACATTTCAAAAGTGACCTGATTTGACAGTTGATGGCTTATCAATAATCTTGGCTCAAAAAGCAAAAGATTGAAGTCTTCTATATAATTAGTGCGAAGTCCAGCTTTTACAAATGTCTTATTGTCAACAGATTTCATTACCGTTTCCAAAATAACGGCGTGGGTTCTCAAAACATCCCTCGTCCTTCTGGCAAACAGTGGATTATTGATCCTTTCATAATCGGTAATGCTGATTTCATGGTATTGGTAGCCGTTATTGATGCTTATATTTTCGTTGAGTTCGTGATGATTTTCGATATGAAGCCCTATATCCTTAATGGCGTTTTTTTGGTTTAATTCCTGATCATTTTCTATTGCTTCGTTTGTAGCATCAAGCTTGTAATTGGAATTATAGGCATTGATATTGGTACTGTTGACATCATTCCAATTGATTTTCCAATTTAAATTTGCGCCATAATTGTGTTGCCGCAATTCGCTGTTCCTGGAAGTGGTGTCAACATCGTTGCGTTGAAAAATATCTAGAAAATTGTAAACTGCAATAATATCTAGTGTCAATTCGCTTTTTTTTCCGATTTTTTGTTGGTATTGCGAGGAAAAATCATAAAAATAAAATGTTTTTTTAGACTTATAAGTGGTGTTTTCTACGCCATTCATATCAGTAATAATGGTATTTTGGAATATCCGGTCACTATAGGCGTCATAGGTTGGTGTCGAAAAAATATCGGTATAGGAACGCCTTCCTGAAATAAGGAATGATGATTTTTTGGAAGTTTTTATTTTGGAATAAAAGGCGGTACTGATCATATCGGTCTCAAATGCCGAATTGCTCTTTTCAATCGAATCGGTTTTGGTAGAAATAGCTACAACTCCTGAAACACTTTCGCCGAAAAAAGCACTGCTGCCGTTTTTATAAATGTTCACTTCCTGTGCAGGTAAAGGGTTGAATGCTGAAATCAGCCCGAAGAAATGTCCTGTCTGGAACATGCGTACACCATTCCAAGTAAACAAATTTTGATCATGTGTGCCACCTCTGATATTGATGTTGGAAATTGTTTCATCTACACTCATGATTCCCGGAATTTGCTGCATGGTTTGCAAAATGTCGGGTGTCGTCAATCCGGGTAAAATGCCATATTTCTTTGGATTTACGCGAAACGCACCATCGGTTCTTTTGTTGATTCCTGTGGTAAGATAGCCTTCAATTGCGACTTCTTTAAGTATTTCGGGCACACTATCTGTGGCTATTTCCGGCGATTTTTCCCGAATTGGCTTTGAAATACTAATCGACTGTCCGTTAATAATAGCGAAGTTGAGCCCGGTTTTGAGTTTCAGGTAATTTAATTTCTGCTGTAAAGAAAATGAGTTTTTTGGAGGAACAAGGCTATAGGTCGTAATCTGTTCGTCAAGATAATTAAAAGTTACCTTGTGTTGTTTCTCAATGTTGATTAGAATCTCTTTCAAGAGCGAAACAGTCCCTGGTTTTTGAGCCGAAACCGACTGAAAAATGAGAAGTGCAAAAAGCAATAATAAGCATTTGTTTCGCAAGATCTATAGCATTTTAACGTAGCACCGATGCAGGAAACCTGTTATTTTTGAGTCAATTCAACTTTGTCTTTTCCTATCAAAGTGTAGGTAAAACCATAGCTTTCCCCTAAAATTTTCAATGCAGTTTCGAGATTGTTTTTCGGGAGAATTCCCGTGAATTTTTCTGAAGATAATAACAGCTTATTGTCTATTTTTATTGCATAATCGCGTTCGATTTCATTAATAATCTCATTTAGCGGCAGCGAAATAATACGTATTCCATCTTGTACCCATAAAGGTTTGTTTGAATTTGTTGCGGCTGCGGGAATTGATTTTCCATTTTCAAATACCAGAATTTGTCCTTTTCCAATCATAGTAAAAAGTTTACCGTCTTTAGAGCTTACGCAAACTTTTCCTTCAAAACATTCAACTTCAAAGCGGTCGTTTCGGTTTTTTACACTGAATTGTGTCCCAACAACAGTTACTTTTCCGAGGCTGGTGTTCACATCAAAAGTTTTTCCTTTTGCAACTTTAAAAAACGCTTCGCCATTGAGGTCGAGTTGCCTGTTATTGTTCCAATTCCATTTTTTATATTGAATTTCTGAACCGGAATTCAAGACAACTTGAGAATCATCCGGTAATGAAAATGAAGTTGTTTTTCCGGTCAATGCCAATTCGCTGTTTGTTGCAAAATTTGTGGTGCCGTAGAATATAGCTAATCCAATCACCAATACGGCCGCAACTCTTAAAATCCAGGTTGTAATCGGTACAATTTTTACAACCTTTTTTGGTTGGGAAATAACGTTGCTGTAGATTTTTTTAGAATCAAATTCCGGGGCTTTTAATTCAGTAGAATAGGCTGCAATTTTCTCATAAGTGGCAAATTCAGGCGTTTGGCGGAACTGCTGAAGTGCTTCTTCAGACATTTCTCCGGCAAGCCATTTGGCCAATTCATTTTCCTCTTTCATAAATTATGCTTTTGTTTAGAACAATTGAGTCGATTAAAACCCTACTATAAGTTGCCTATTTCTTTTCTGAGCGAAAACAGCGCGCCCGAAATTCGTTTTTCAACGGCTTTTACGCTAAGGTCTAATAATACGGCAATTTCATGGTATTTTTTGCCTTCAATGCGGTGCAGCAGGAAAGCTGTGCGTTGTCCTTCGGTAAGATTGCCAATCGCTTTTTGAAGTTTTATGCGAAATTCTTCTTCTTCAAAAAGAAACTCTGGACTGTGTGAAGTTGCTTCGCGCGAAACTGAATTTTTGGCATATTGCAAAACGACCTTTTGGTGAGCAATTTGATTCAGCGTGGCATTATTGGCGACAGTATATAAAAATGATTTGGCTTTTTCAAAGGGCACGGCAGCGCAATTTTCCCATAATTTTATAAAAGCTTCTTGTGCTATGTCATTCGCCTGCTCTTCATTACCGAATTTATAGAACAAATAATTGCGCAGTGTCTTTATGTTACTTTCAAACAATGAAGAAAATATATTTTCCTCACAAACGCTTTGCGATGAAGCCTTTTCAGACATATTTATTTTTAATTTTATTGTAAAGATATGACTTTAGTTAACATTTGTAAAGTTAAAAACCCTACTTTTAATTTGTCATTTAACTGCATTTGTCAAAAAAATCATGTCTAAAGTAGGGTAAAGCGTTTATTGTCTGTTTTGTAATAAATTCCACCTGATTTTTGCAATGAAAAAACACCTAAAGTTACTTTTTTCCTTATTATTGCTGGCTACAATTTTTATTGTCTCTTGCCAAAGTGAAGATACTGAAATTGCTGAACAAAACCCTCAGAACCTTAGGCTAACCTCAGATTTGACAACGCTTTTCGTTAGAATTGCGAGTAATACTACCGATAATGATTTTGCTGTTGACAGTACCAATTGCGCTCATCTAAAAATGCCTTTTTCGATTTTTGTGCATGATAATCAAGGAGATTCTGCAAATGAATTTACACAACAAGTCACCAATGAAACGCAGCTGGCAATTGCAAGTAGTATTATTGGTGATCTTCAGTATCCGCTTGATTATTACACACTTATTTTTCCCGTCACGGCTATTCTCCAGAATGGTACAGAAGTCGTGCTTCAAAACCACAATGAATTGCAAGAATTGCGCAACAATTGTCAATCTGATCCAGCTCCGGACAGTATAACATGTATTAACTTTAATTATCCAATTACGGTTTTCAATTACGATAGCGATTTTCAGTTGGCTAATACCTACAATATCGAAAATAATCTAGAGATGTTGGGTTTCTTGTCCAATTTACAAGCGGCAGATTATTATGCTATCGATTATCCTATTTCGGTAAACAAGTCTGATGGACAAACCCTTGTTATTAATAATAATGATGAACTCAACGAGGCGATTCAGGCAGCGATAGCAGAATGTTTTCCAATGATCAATCCGTGCTCGAATCCGAATATATTGATAAACGGACTTATTGTATATATGCCTTTCGCTAATGAAGCCAAGGATTTAATAAGTTATGAAGATGCGGTGTTTAGCGATAATTTTTCGCCAACATTTGTTACTGACAGAGATGGCAATGCCAATAGTGCACTTTCGATGAGCGGACAAGAGTCTGATGTTTTAACGATTGCTGAAACAGATATGAATCACTTGAAGCAAGGCGATTCGATTACGGTTAGCTTATGGTTCCGCCAACAATTGATAGATAATATTTCGCCTGATAGGATTTTTGAGAAATCAAATGATTGCAATTGCGATTCAGGATTCATAGTAGGATATACTAACGCGCCATATTTCGGGCAATTTTCGCAAGGCATCTTTGATTCTGAATGGTCAAATGATCCTAACCTTACTGCCGATACCCAAAACTGGCATCATTTTGTCGTTACTGTTGCGCCGGGAAATACCGTAAAATTATATAGGGACGGAGCACTGCGTTTTAGTACGATCATGCCAACCTTGGATATTGGAGAGTGGTTCGGTAATTACGTGATAGGAAAACATTTCAAAGGATATATTGATGATTTAAGGGTTTATCGCAAGACACTTTCTGCCGAAGATGTGCAGACATTGTTCAATCTCGACGGCGATAACAATACATGTGTACAATAGTTAGTTGTTAGATAGTTAATTTAAGTTTGTTTGACCAGCCTGAAAGGGCTGGTTTTTTTTAATAAGGTCCAAGCGATAGCGTAACGGGCTCAAGGTTGCAAAGAAACGTCCTTTATTAGAAAATTATCTAATTTGCTAATTTTCTAATTCGCTAATTACCCTTATCTTTGCAGCTTCAAAAACACAAAATTATGTTTGATAATTTAAGCGATAAGCTCGATAAAGCTTTCCACATATTAAAAGGTCACGGGAAAATCACCGAAGTAAACGTTGCGGAAACTTTAAAGGAAGTGCGCCGCGCCTTGCTTGATGCCGATGTTAACTTTAAAATCGCCAAAGATTTTACTACTAAAGTAAAAGAAAAAGCTATCGGTCAGGATGTATTGACAACTTTACAGCCAGGCCAATTATTGGTTAAATTAGTAAAAGACGAACTGACAGAATTAATGGGCGGCGATGTTGCCGGAATCAATCTTTCAGGTGCGCCGACGGTCATTTTGATGTCAGGTTTGCAAGGTTCAGGTAAAACAACTTTCTCCGGAAAACTCGCTAATTATCTGCTTACGAAAAAAGGCAAAAAACCATTATTGGTGGCGTGTGATGTATATCGTCCTGCGGCAATCAACCAATTGCACGTGGTTGGCGATCAAATTGGTGTTGAAGTGTATTCTGAATTAGGCAATAATAATCCGGTTGAAATTGCAACCAACGCAGTAAAATATGCAAAAGAAAAAGGATACAATGTAGTAATCGTCGATACTGCCGGCCGTTTGGCTGTCGATGAAGAGATGATGACCGAAATAGAAAACGTTCATAAAGCCTTAAAACCACAGGAAACTTTGTTCGTTGTCGATGCGATGACAGGACAAGACGCGGTGAATACTGCAAAAGCGTTCAACGACAGACTAAATTTTGACGGTGTAATTCTTACCAAATTGGACGGTGATACACGTGGTGGTGCCGCTATTTCGATTAAATCGGTAGTTAACAAGCCAATCAAATTTGTTGGAACCGGCGAAAAAATGGATGCGCTTGATGTATTTTATCCGGTTCGTATGGCAGAACGTATTCTTGGAATGGGCGACGTGGTGTCTTTAGTAGAAAGGGCTCAGGAGCAATTCAACGAAGAAGAAGCCAGAAAATTACAAAAGAAAATTGCCAAAAACGAATTTGGTTTTGATGATTTCCTTACCCAAATTCAGCAAGTGAAGAAAATGGGTAATATGAAAGATTTGGTCGGAATGATTCCGGGCGCATCAAAAGCCATGAAAGATGTTGAGATTGAAGATGACGCTTTCAAACACATTGAAGCCATTATCTATTCGATGACACCGCTCGAAAGAACCAAACCGGCAACGATCGACATGAAAAGAAAAACCAGAATTGCAAAAGGTTCCGGTACGAAAATAGAGCAAGTCAACCAGCTGATGAAACAGTTCGATCAGATGAGCAAAATGATGAAAATGATGCAAGGTCCGGGTGGAAAAAACCTGATGAAGATGATGGGCGGCATGAAAGGAATGAGATAAAACCGGCGATTTGTGGATTCGGTTATTTGTTAGCCGAAAGCGAATAACCAGATAACCCAATAACCAAACAAACATGATTTTACTCGACGGAAAAAAAACTTCAGAAGACATCAAACTCGAAATCACCGCACAGGTGGATAAGATGAAAAAAAATGGCGAAAAGGTGCCGCACCTTGCTGCCGTGATTGTCGGTAATGATGGCGCAAGTTTAACTTATGTTGGCAGCAAAGTCAAAGCCTGCGAACGTGTTGGATTTGAATCAACGATGGTAAGATTACCAAGCACAACTTCTGAAACCGAACTACTCAAAAAAATCAAAGAACTCAACGAAGACGATAATATAGATGGTTTCATTGTGCAATTGCCGTTACCAGAACAAATCGATACACAAAAAGTCTTGATGGCAATCGATCCAAGTAAAGATGTTGACGGTTTTCATCCTGAGAATTTTGGAAAGATGGCTTTGGATATGACCACTTTTATTCCGGCGACACCATTTGGGATTTTAGAATTACTAGAAAGATACAATGTAGAAACCAAAGGAAAGCACACTGTCGTCATCGGACGCAGCCATATCGTAGGAAGACCTATGAGTATTTTGATGGGAAGAAAAGGATTTCCAGGAAACTCAACCGTTACACTAACACACAGTTATACCAAAAATATCGCACAAATCACAACCCAAGCAGATATCATTATCACTGCTTTGGGCGTTCCTAATTACCTGAAAGCCGAAATGGTAAAAGATGGCGCAGTAGTAATCGACGTTGGAATTACCCGCGTTGCAGATGAAACTTCTGAAAAAGGTTACATCATTACAGGCGACGTAGATTTTGAAAATGTAAGTAAAAAAGCATCACATATCACTCCGGTTCCGGGTGGGGTTGGCCCAATGACGATTGCAATGTTGTTAAAAAATACGCTTTTGGCAAGAGAGCAGAGGAGAGAAGCAAAGAAATAAGTTTTACAGCAAAAAGGAAAAAGGCGCGAAGTACATTACTTTGCGCCTTTTTTATTCCTAATAATTGATTTTAGTAATCGCCTTTTTTCTTATAATTGGGATCGTCTTTTTTAATAAATTCTACTTTTCTGCCAGTCGATTTGTTTTCTGGTGTCCTTGAGTCTGGTTGCGTTTTATCTTTAAAGATACCTGTTTTTCTTTCAGTTGATTCGTTATTGTTGTCGCGTTTCCAAGGGGCATTTTGTTTTTTTTCCTGTGAGTCTTTGCGCCCAAATCCTGAAAGCTGCCGCCTGCGATCTGCGTCTTGCGGTCGGCTTCCTTCTCTCGGTTCGTTTCTGCTGGCACGCATTTCTCCCGAAAAACTAGCATCCTCAGTTTTACTCGACGGTTCAATCAGTTGGTTTAGTTCGAGGATTTCGGCATCGGTTAAATCGCGGTAACGGCCAACCGGGACATCAAGCGAAATATTGATAATGCGGATTCTTTTGAGCGACGTCACCTCATAACCCAAATATTCGCACATGCGACGGATTTGACGGTTCAAGCCTTGCGTCAATATAATTTTAAAGATGTATTTGCTGATTTGCTCGACTTTGCACTTGCGTGTAACGGTATCGAGGATTGGAATGCCATTGCCCATTTTTTCAATGAATCGATCCGTAATTGGCTTGTCAACGGTCACCGTATATTCTTTTTCGTGGTTGTTTCTGGCGCGAAGAATTTTATTGACGATATCGCCATCATTGGTCATAAAAATTAAACCTTCACTGGCTTTGTCCAATCGTCCAATTGGGAAAATACGTTTTGGATAATTGATAAAGTCGACGATATTTTCTCGAACTTCCAAATTGGTCGTACATTCAATCCCAACCGGTTTGTTAAAAGCAAGATAAACGGGTTTTTCGTTTTTTTCGCGGATGAGTTTTCCGTCGATGCGGACTTCATCATCAGGTGACACTTTTGTACCGAGCTCCGGAACGATACCGTTGATGGTCACGCGGCCGTCTTCGATATATTTGTCGGCTTCACGGCGTGAGCAGAAACCGGTTTCGCCGATGAATTTATTTAGTCTTTTTAGGTTGTCTTCCATACGGCAAAGGTAATTAGATAATTTGATAATTAGAAAATTAGAAAATGCTGTTTGCCGAAAAATACGTTTTGAAACGGAATTATCTAATTTTTACATTTTCTAATTATCTATTGCTAAAAAATCAGCAATCTTTTGATACAATTCGGCGTCATGCATGCTGTGTCCCAAACCTTTTGTCTGCACGAAAATGGCGTTTTGCCAGGAACCTGCGATTTTCTGACTTTCTTCAAAAGCGACAATGTCGTCGTCGATGTCGTGAGCGATCATGCCTTTTAGGTGGAGTTTTTTACCGAAATGTTTTCCGGAAAATGCTTCGATTTGGAATTGTAGTTTCTGAATGAAGTGGTTTTCGAGTAAAGTTACCATTTTGGAATTCAGACTTAAAATCAATCCGAAATTCACGATTAAAGTTTTTAAATCTGAAGGTGCGCCGAGCAAAACCATCTTTTCGAGTGACGGATTTTGGTATTGCGACTGGAAGTAAACGCAGGCAGCGCCTCCAATAGAATGCCCAATCAGGTATTTTGGTTTAAATTTTTCTACAGCAACATTGATAAACTCGGCATAAGCGGGAACGCTAAATTCTTCGCCGCTTGACAATCCGTGCGCCGGTGCATCGATGGCAATGATTGTATAACCGGATTTTTGCAGATGCGGAATTAATTGCTCCCATCGGGCAGCATTACTTTCCCACCCGTGAACGAGCAGGACTATTTTGGCGTTGCCGCTCCAAGTATAGGTCTGGAAATAATGCTCGTCGTGAAATAAAATTTCCGACTTTTTACCTTGTAAAACTGGCGGAAGGTTTTCAGGCGAAAGTCTTCCCATTCTTGGGTTGCTGAAGAGTTTGTAGGCAAGACCGGATGCTTTTTCCGGCAATATAAAAACCAACAGGTTTAGGTATAAGCCTATTGATTTGGTCAACAGTAAATATTTTACTTTTTTCATATGGCGTTGTCCTAAAATAGCGTGTGATTTTTGGAATTTTGGCACAATCCATAAAACTTTGGAATTGAATGACGCTAATTTGTATTTATCCACGAATTACACGAATTTGCACGAATAAATTTGTGATAATTCGTGGCAAAATCTAGTTTCTTAATTGGCTCTTTTTATTACACATTATTTTATTACAACGTTTTTCATATAAAAAAAGCCTCCGTGAAGAGGCTTTCGTGATTATATTTTAGAAAATAATTTTTCCATTTTTTCTTTTTCTTCTTCAGCGAGTGTGCTGTCAACCAAAATCCTTCCGGAATGCTCATCGGTGATGATTTTTTTTCTGGCGGCGATTTCCACTTGTGTTTGTGGTGGAATCGTAAAGAAAGAACCTGCAGAAGCGCCTCTTTCGATAGATACTACAGCTAAGCCGTTCCTTACGCTGCTTCTGATTCTTTTGTATGCAGTTAGCAAACGTGTTTCAATCAACGCTTCATATTCGGCTGATTTTTCAGAAAGAAAAGCTTCTTCTTTAGCCGTTTCAGACATGATGGCGTCTAGCTCTGATTTTTTGTGGCTTAAATGCGATTGTTTTTGCTCTAGTTTTTCTGTAGAAGTACTTACGATTTGTTTTTTATATTCGATAGAAGCTTTCATTTCCTTGATTTGCTTTTCAGCCAATTGGATTTCGAGTTCTTGAAATTCTACTTCTTTAGTCAACGAGTTGAATTCGCGGTTGTTGCGAACGCTATCTTGTTGTTTTGTATATTTTTTGATCGATTCTTTGTGCTCGTCGATGGCGTTTTTCTTCGCTTTGATTTGCTCTTCGATTACATCTAAATCTGCTTTTAATTTTTCAGAACGAGATTTTAGTCCGGCTACTTCATCTTCTAAATCTTCTACCTCTAAAGGCAGTTCGCCGCGGACATTTCTGATTTCGTCAATTCTTGAGTCGATTAACTGTAAATCATAAATCGCTCTTAACTTGTCTTCAACACTCAATTCTTTTGTAGTCGCCATAATGCTATAAGTACTTAACTGGATTTGTATTTTCTTCTGATAAAATGAATGCAAAATTAGGCATTTTTTTCGTAAGATAATCAACAATATAATTTTTTGTATAACGTTCGCTTTCAAAATGCCCAATATCAGCTAAAAGTAATTGATTTTCAGCTTCATAGAACTGGTGGTATTTCAAATCGGCAGTCAAAAAGGCGTCGGCTCCGGCAGCGATGGCGTGCTTTATTGCAAAACTGCCAGAACCTCCGAGCACGGCAACCTTGTGGATATTTTTGTTTAAGAATTCGCTGTGACGGATGCCATTCGCTTGCATTTTATCTTTTACGAAATGAAGAAAATCCCGTTCGTTGTACGTCGTAGGCAATTCACCAATCATGCCAAGGCCTATATTTTGATGTGCATTCTGTAAATCGTAGATTTCGTAGGCGACTTCTTCATAAATATGATTGGAGAAAAGTGCTTTCAGGATTTTGGATTCGAGGTGTTTTTCAAAAGTGACTTCGATTTTTATTTCATCAGTTTCGGTTCTTTTTCCTCTTTCACCAATTACAGGATTGCTGTTTAAGTCGCCTTTGTACGTGCCCATGCCGAACGAATTGAAACTGCAGTTGTCATAATTTCCAATGCTTCCTGCTCCGGCTTCGAACATTGCTTCGCGGACTTTTCGAGCATTATCTGGTGTTGCATAAGTGACTAATTTTTTAATGAAATGCTGCTTCGGCACTAATATTTTGGTATTTATCAATCCCAAAGCGTTACAAAAAATCTTATTGACACCAAATTGATGGTTGTCTAAAGCGGTATGAACAGCATAAATGGCAATGTCATTTTTAATTGCTTTAATGACGGAACGTTCAACGTAATTTTTTCCCGTAATTTTTTTCAATCCCGAAAATAAGATAGGATGGAAGCAAACGACAAGGTTACAGTTTTTTGCGATAGCTTCGTCAATCACGCTTTCGAGTGCGTCATGACAAACCAGTACACCAGAGGTTTCGTTGTTTTTATCGCCAATCAATAATCCGACATTGTCGAAATCTTCGGCGTAAGCCAGTGGCGCCATTTCTTCGAGAATGGAAAGAATATCAGAGATTTTCATAGTGGTGTGTTCAGATTAACAAATTAACGAATAAACAAATCAACTATAAAATAAAAATATTATACTTTCGTAAAATGCTTTTCCTGCGAAAAATACTATTCCCATTTGCTGTTTTGTACGGCTGGATTACGGCTTTTCGTAATTTTCTGTTTGATAAGGGCATTCTGAAATCGTATTCTTTTGATATTCCTGTAATTGCCGTTGGGAATCTGAGTGTTGGCGGGACGGGAAAAACACCACAGATCGAATATTTAATCCGATTGCTTTCTCCAAATTATAAAATTGCTACGCTGAGTCGCGGTTACAAGAGACAAACGAAAGGTTTTATTCTGGCCGGAGCCGATGACGATGCGAAAACGCTCGGCGATGAACCGTTTCAATACCATCAAAAATTTCCTGAGATCCAAGTCGCTGTGGATGCCGATAGAAAGAATGGCATCGCGCAATTGCTATCCCAAAATCAAAAGCCGGATGTAATTTTACTTGACGATGCCTACCAACACCGGAAAGTAAAAGCCGGATTTTATATTTTGCTGACTTCTTACGGCGAATTGTATGCAGATGATTTTATGCTTCCAACAGGGAATTTACGCGAAAGCCGTTCAGGTGCGAAAAGGGCAAATATAATTATTGTAACGAAATGCCCTGAAAATCTTGTAGTAGCGGAACAATCTGAAATCAGAAAAAAACTAAATATTACCCAAAATCAGGAGCTGTTTTTTAGTTATGTTAATTATGATGATTATGTTTTTTCCGAAAATAATACGATCGCTGTAACCGAAATTAAAGAAAAAAACAAATTGCTAATCGCTGGAATTGCCAAACCAAAACCATTTTTTGATTATCTAAAAGGTGCCAATGATGAAATATTGAAATTTCCGGACCATCATGATTTTAAGGAGACGGATATTGCAGACATTAAAATTAAAGCCTTAAATAAGACAGTTATTACGACTGAGAAAGATTATGTGCGACTCAAAGGCAGTATTCCCGAAGCGCAATTGTTTTATCTGCCAATAAAAAGCCAGTTTCTTTCAAATGTCACTTTTTTTGACTTGACAATAAAAGATTTCATTACCAATTTTTAAACGATACTTCGAATTTATTTTTATAGAGCAACTTTCTAATATCGTGGGTTTTTACTGCGACATTAAATAAATGTTATATAAACACTTATTGTTTAAAAATATAATAATACTTTTATATTCCTACTGAACAAAAATAATAATGTAGAATATGCAGCAATGTTTTAGGATTTCAATGGCGATTTTCACGCTTTTATGCACTTTGCTTTCCTACGCGCAAAATGAGGTGAAGCCTGTAATTACAGTCGATTTAAACAACGAAATTGCTCCAATGAAGCCAATCTGGGCATGGTTTGGTTATGATGAGCCGAACTATACGTATATGAAAGACGGCACGAAATTGCTTTCGGAACTCGCTGCTTTGAGTCCGGTTCCGGTTTATGTTAGAACCCACAGTATGCTCGTTACCGGCGATGGGACGGCTGCCCTCAAATGGGGATCGACCAACGCTTACACCGAAGATAACAATGGAAACCCGATCTATAACTGGAAAATCGTTGATAGTATTTTCGATACTTTTATCAAACGTGATATGAAACCTCTGGCACAGATCGGCTTTATGCCAGAAGCACTTTCAACGCATCCGACACCGTACCGCCACCATTGGAAGCCCGGTGATCCTTATACCGATATTATTACGGGCTGGGCTTATCCGCCGAAAGATTATGATAAATGGCGTGAACTAGTGTACCAATGGGTGAAGCATTCTGTTGCACGATATGGACAAAAGGAAGTAGAGAGTTGGTATTGGGAAGTATGGAATGAGCCCAATGGACATTATTGGAAAGGCACCCGCGAAGAATGGCTCAAGTTATATGATTACGCCGCAGATGGTTTGAAGAAAGCACTTCCAACGGCAAAAATCGGAGGAAATAACATCGCAGGAACCCGAACGGATGATGCTACTTCATGGGTAAACGAGTTTTTGCAACATTGTATTTCGGGAACCAATTATGCAACGGGAAAAATAGGTGCACCGCTTGATGCCATACTTTTCCATGCTAAAGGCTGGCCTAAATCGGTCGATGGATTCGTAAGGATGGACATGTCGCCCCAATTACGCGATATAGAAACCGGATTTAAATTGGCAACTTCTTATCCTGAAACCAAAAACCTTCCCATTATTATTGGTGAATCTGATCCTGAAGGTTGTGCGGCATGTGGTATGGCAACCAATCCTGAGAATGCATATCGCAATGGAACTATGTATTCGAGTTATACCGCTGCTACTTTTGCACGGAAATATTTATTGGCAGATACAACCAAAGCCAATTTCCTCGGTGCCGTTTCATGGTCGTTTGAATTTGAAAACCAACCTTGGTTTTATGGTTTCCGAGATCTTGCGACAAATGGTGTGGACAAACCGGTGCTTAACGTTTTTCGTATGTTTGGAATGATGGGTAGCATACGCATATTGGCACAAAGCAATCGGATGTATCCATTGCGAATGGCTGTCGATTCGAGCATTCGAGGGGAATTTTCGGATGTTGGCGCTTTGGCGAGCAAAGATTTGAATTCGGCTGCGGTGATGGTTTGGAATTATCACGACGATGATAAACCTGGTCTCACGGAAGAGGTAAGCATAAAAATCAACAACATTCCTGCAAAAAAATCAAATGTAACGGTTTATCTTATTGACAAGGAAAATAGCAATTCCTATGAAGTTTGGAAGCAAATGGGTTCGCCTCAAAATCCAACTTCCGATCAGATCGCAATGCTTGAAAATGCTGGGAAATTAAAATCAGTACGCACAGAAAATATCAATATAAAATCAGGAAAAACCGTGGTTACTGTAAAATTAGAACGACAGGCAGTTGCTTTGGTGAAACTCGACTGGTAAAATTTAAAATCTAACTTAAAAAATACAAATGCAATTCAATAATTCAATCAAAAACACGCTATCGTTGCTTATTTTCGTGATGATAAGTAATGTTTCGTCGGCACAGGAATACAAAGAAAGAGTCAATCTGCCTAAGCCTTACGCAACCAAATCGGTCAAAAATTTCAGTAAGGTTTTAGGTTGGAAAAATGATCAGAAACCAATTGCGCCAGAAGGTTTTACTGTTACCAAATTCGCAGACAAGCTCGAAAATCCACGCTGGTTATACATTGCAGAAAATGGTGATGTTTTTGTGGCAGAATCTGGAACACGCATACCAAAAGAGAAACGCAGTGATGAAAAAGACGAATTCTTCAAATCGAAATCACAAAATTTCGGCAGCGCTAACCGCATTACGCTTTTCCGAGACAAAGACAAAGACGGTGTTTATGAAAGCAAGTATTCCTATTTGTCGGGACTTAATCAACCGTTCGGAATGCTTGTGCTTAACAATTATTTTTATGTTGCCAATTCAGACGAATTGCTTCGTTTTCCCTACAATTCCAAAGATTCTATAAACAGTGGTAAGGAAGAAAAAATTCTTGAACTTCCGTCTGGTGGATACAATAACCATTGGACCCGCAATATCATTACCAATCCAGAGAAAACAAAAATCTATATTACTGTTGGTTCTGCAAGTAACGTTGCCGAACACGGTATGCTTGAAGAAATAAGACGTGCCAATATACTTGAAATCAATCCTGATGGTACCGAAGAGAAAATCTATGCTTCCGGACTTCGCAATCCAAACGGAATGGACTGGGCACCGGGTTCAAAAAACTTATGGACGGCTGTCAATGAACGCGATGATCTTGGTGACGAACTGGTGCCAGATTATGCAACGAGTGTTAAAGAAGGCGGATTTTATGGTTGGCCTTATTCTTATTTTGGGGGTAATGAAGACCCAAGTCACAAAGGTGAACGCCCTGATTTGGTGAAGAAAGCGATTGTTCCCGATATTGCTTTGGGTTCGCATACGGCTTCTTTGGGTTTGGTTTTTTACAGAAATGATGCTTTTCCTGAAAAGTACAAAAACGGCATGTTTATCGGACAGCACGGTTCGTGGAACAGGTCTGTGATTTCAGGTTATAAAGTTATTTTTGTTCCTTTCAAAGACGGCAAACCTTCCGGAAAGCCAGAAGATTTTCTTACGGGGTTTGTAGCCAATGCTTCTAAAAGTGAAGTATATGGTCGTCCTGCAGATGTTGCTGTACTTGCCGACGGATCTTTGCTGGTGACCGATGATGCTGCGAAAGTAATCTGGAGAATTACCGCAGACAAGTAAATATTTGTGCTTTTTTCTTTGTAGTTTTATGCGCTTTAAATGGATACGATTCCTTGTATTCCTGAAGTGAATTTAACTTTAAACAACTTTACCAATTTACCAATGTGGGAAAAAGTACAAGAAACCGTCAGTTATATTAAGGGAAAAACCAATTTCGCACCCGAATATGGTATCATCTTAGGCTCAGGATTGGGCAGTTTTACGGATGATATTCAAATCGAATTTACATTACCTTATCATGAAATTCCTAATTTTCCTGTTTCGACTGTACAAGGGCATAAAGGCGCTTTGGTTTTCGGAACAATTGGCTACAAGAAAGTTGTGGCGATGCAAGGGCGATTTCATTTTTATGAAGGTTATGACATGAAGGAAGTGACTTTTCCTGTGCGTGTGATGAAATATTTAGGCGTAGAAAAACTAATCGTTTCTAATGCTTCAGGCGGTGTAAATGTGAATTATCAGGTTGGCGATATTGTAATTCTCAAAGACCAAATCAATCTTTTACCGGAACACCCATTGCGAGGAATTAACGATGAGCGCTTTGGGCCGAGATTTGTTAATATGAGTGAGCCGTTTTCGAAGGACATGATCGCAAAAGCAAAAGAGTTGGCGCAACAACTCAGTATAAAAGTACAAGATGGCATATATCTTGGCTTACAAGGTCCAACTTTTGAAACTTTGGCAGAATATAAAATGGTAAAAATTCTTGGTGCTGATTGCGTCGGAATGTCAACTGTTCCTGAAGTAATTGTAGCCCGTCACATGGATTTGGAAACCTTTGGAATTTCTGTAATTACAGATATTGGTAACGAAGAGAGCATAGAAAGCATTACACATAAAGAAGTTTTGGAAGCGGCACAAAAAGCAGAACCGTTGGTAAGGCGTTTGATAAAGGAGTTGATTTTAACGTATTAAGAGTTTGCAGTTTATCTATGAATCCTTACATTGGTCAACTTTAATCTTGTGTAGTTTTTATGTTCGCGTAATTTTTTCGGCAGTTTGTATCCTATAAACCGTTAACGGTAAACTGTCAACTTAAAAAAACAATCAAATCGATAATCCGTGATGAATATCCGATTTCATTGTCATACCAACCAACTACTTTTACCATTTTATCAATCACAGATGTCAACTGTGCATCAAAAAGACACGAATTTCGATTGCCGATAATGTCAACCGAAACAATTGGGTCTTCCGTATAAGCCATAATACCTTTAAAGTGATTTTCGCAAGCCGATTTGAAAGCAGTATTAATTTCTTCAATGGTGACTTCTCTTTTTACATAGCAAGTTATATCAGTCAAAGAGCCATCAGGAACCGGAACACGAATACCGCTGCCACCAATTTTACCTTCAAATTCAGGAAAAATTTTAGTCAATGCTTTCGCAGCTCCCGTGGTTGTTGGTACTATCGATTGACTGGCGCCACGTGCTCTTCGCAGATCTTTGTGAGGTTGGTCGTGCAGACTTTGGTCGGTAGTGTAGGAGTGGACTGTCGTTATATAAGCCTGTTCAATGCCGCACAAATCATTAATAACTTGCATCATCGGCGCGGCGTTGTTGGTCGTACAACTGGCATTGGAAACGATTAGTTCTGTTCCATCAAGGATATTTTCGTTCACGCCTAAAACTACCGTTTTGATGGTATCGACTTCAGAAGGCGCTGATAAAATTACTTTTTTAGCACCGCTTACAATATGTGCGTTGATTTCGTCAAAAGTCTTATATTTTCCCGTAGATTCGACTACAAAATCAATGTCGTGTGATTGCCAGTCGAGGTTGGCAATGCTTTTTTCGTGGAAGAAAAGATAATGCTGGCCGTTAACGATAATTCCTTTTTCATCGAATGAACAATCAAAAGGTAAAACGCCATGGATACTGTCGTATTTGATGAGGTGTGACATCGTGCGATTATCGGCGATATCATTGATGGCAACGACTTCGATGGTTGGATGGTCGAGTAAAAGTCGGAATAGATTTCTTCCGATACGACCGAATCCGTTGATAGCAATTCTTATTTTCATTTCTGTGCATTAAAAAAATTAGCCACGAATTGCACGAATTTTCACTAATTTTTAGATCGTAATTCGTGAAAATTCGTGCAATTCGTGGCAAAAATCACTCACGATAATTATAAAATATGTTTCTGCGCTTTATAAGAACTTCTCACCAAAGCGCCGCTTTCTACATGACGAAAACCCATTTCCAATCCCAATTTTTCATATTTGGCGAATTGATCTGGCGTTATATATTCCTTTACAGGGAGGTGTTTTTTGCTTGGCTGTAAGTATTGACCGATGGTCACGACATCGACATTCGCTTCGCGCAGATCTTTCATCGTCTGAATAACTTCTTCCTCGGTTTCGCCCAACCCTAGCATGATGCCAGATTTGGTGCGGTTGACACCTTTTTCTTTTAAGTATTTCAAAACCGCCAAACTGCGGTCGTATTTTGCCTGAATTCTTACTTCGCGTGTTAATCGGCGAACAGTTTCCATATTATGCGAAACGACTTCAGGATTGGCTTCTACGATGCGATCGATAATTCGTTCTACACCTTGAAAATCGGGAATTAAAGTCTCTAATGTCGTTTCAGGATTCATCCTGCGAATGGCGCGAACGGTTTCCAACCAAATGATGGAACCCATATCTTTCAAATCGTCGCGGTCAACGCTGGTCACCACGGCATGTTTGATGTTCATGATTTTGATGGAACGCGCTACTTTTTCAGGTTCATCCCAGTCAACCGTTTCAGGTCTTCCTGTTTTTACGCCGCAAAAACCACAAGAACGTGTACAAATATTACCAAGGATCATGAATGTCGCAGTACCTTCGCCCCAGCATTCACCCATATTCGGGCAACTACCTGAGGTACAAATCGTGTTGAGTTTGTATTTGTCAACAAGACCTCGCAGTTCAGTATATTTCTGTCCGATAGGCAGTTTTACCTTTAACCATTTCGGCTTTCCGGTCGGCAACGCCACATTATCTAACACTGTTTCCATATTGTTATTTTGAAAGGACAAAGATAGGGAAATAAGATTTTAGATATTAGATTTTAGAATTGAGATTTGTGATGGTGGTATAAGGATTACAAAGGACCTCTTGAGAAAACAACAGTAACAGCAAACTTACCATTCTCGAGCTTTTCAATTTTTTCAAGGATAACGAAATTGCGAATTTCATCACTATCGAAATCAATTTCTTCATTGAATTTGAGTTGTCCGTTTTCTATGTTTTTATTCCGATAGTCACTAAGAGCCATCAGCCCACGTTTAATTTCGATGTTTGGGTTGCCCCATGTGGCGAGATTTTCTGTCACCAAATCATGTGCATTGGCATACCAAGCAGCAATGTCATCAGTAGGATCATTGAAACGCGAAGTTTCAAACCTGAAAGTGAGTGTATAATATTCACAACCACCAATGATGATAGAAACATGGTCGCCATTATTAAGTAATGCGGTTTCTTCAAGTGTTTGTTTGGTCAGTATTTTAAATTTATAATTTGCCACATGATCGCGTCTGATGATAGGTTCTGGTGTTCCGGCAACGCAAGGATCTTCTGCTTCTTCCGGTGTTTTATTGCCTACAGTGTCTTTTGGTGCGATGGTTTCAGGTTGCGGTTTTTCAGGCGATGCTGATTTTGTTTCGTTTTTATTACAACTGACGAGTGAGAGAAACGAAATGCAGATGATGGCAATGTATTTTTTCATATTATTATTTAAACAAGGCTATACGAATATCAGTAAAATAATACTACTCGGTAAAATCTAAATCCCGATTGTGTGTTTCGGCAATAGTCAAAGTTGAATAAATTCCTAAGATAAAAACGATGATGCCGACGATAACTGCGGCAATAACAACGCCTTGTGTAACCTTAAAGAAATCGAATCCCATGAGCATTACCGGGACCAATCCACGCACCATATTCGGAACGGTTGTAGTGGCAGTACTTCTGATATTGGTGCCAAATTGTTCTGCTGCAACGGTCACGAACATCGCCCAATAGCCGGTGCCGAGTCCTAGCCATGCACAATAAAAATAATACATATTTTCGGTTTTCGCACCGCCAAAAAGCATAAGACATACTCCAACGATTGTAAAAAGCATCATATAAAAGATAGCTTTTTTTCGGGAATGCAAGGCTTGTGAAATAAATCCGCTCGCAAAATCGCCGATGGAAATTCCGACATAAGCCCACATAATTGCTTTTCCGGGTTGTATGGAAGCGATGCCTAACGCCGGTGCAAACTGGTTCGACATCATCGCAAGAATCCCGACGCAAAACCAAGTAGGCAATCCA
Source organism: Flavobacterium sp. (assembly GCA_029946065.1). Lineage (GTDB taxonomy): Bacteria > Bacteroidota > Bacteroidia > Flavobacteriales > Flavobacteriaceae > Flavobacterium. The sequence goes on along the minus strand of JAQSDU010000014.1, from coordinate 817,365 downwards.
ATAGCGATGCATTTGATGTATTTCTTAAAACGCTCAAAATCGGTAAAAAAGGAAATAAAATTCCCTTTTGAAATGGAAGCCTGCTTTTCGATATGCTTGTATAAACCACTTTCTAAAACACCGATTCGCAATAGTAAAAGTGCTAATCCGAGGCCGCCGCCTATGAAGTAAGCCCACGTCCAGTGTCCTGCTAATGCTACAGTAAGTTGTGCTACGACAGCGCCCAATAGTCCAAAACCGGCAACAATCGATGTGCCGATGGCGCGCAGTTCTTTCGGGAGACTTTCAGAAACTAGTGTAATTCCGGCACCTAATTCTCCAGCCAATCCTATTCCGGCGATAAAACGAAGTGCGGCATAAATCGTGAGTTTGTCGGCAAAATACATTTGCGGTAAAAATCCACAAGCAATATTGGCGAGTGAATATACCAGTATCGAGCCGAATAATACGGAAAGTCGTCCTTTTTTATCACCTAGAATTCCCCATAAAACGCCACCAATTAAGAGACCGGTCATTTGAAAATTGATGATAATCGTACCCATTGTGTCGGCATCGATGTTGAGGTCTTTCAGACTCGGAATGCGGACAATACCAAACAAAAGCAAATCGTAAATATCAACAAAATAGCCGAGAGCCGCTACAATTACGGGAAGGCTTAGTAAGAATTTTAGTTTCTGACGAAAGGTGAATTGCTGCATGTTCGGATGTTTGTCCAAATATATTAAAAAAGGTATGTATTTATTTGGTTGTTTGGTAATTTGTATTGCCATTAGATAACCAATAAACCAATAACTGAATCCACCAAAAAAACCTATTTTTGTTCCTTAAAAACAAATAACATGGACGTAAAAGACAGCAACGGCAATATTTTAAGCGACGGCGATTCCGTCACAGTAATAAAAGACCTTAAGGTAAGAGGCTCATCAGATGTCATCAAAAGAGGTACGATGGTAAAAAATATCCGCCTAACGGACGATCCAGCAGAAATCGATTGCCGCGTGAATAAAACTGCGATGGTGCTTCGCACAGAGTTTGTGAAGAAAGCGTAGGTTTTCGCAGATTGTAGTAGGCAGGTTACAGTAAAAAAAGTCGAAAGTTACACCGTTGCGTGCGACTTTCGACTTTTTGTGTTTGACTAAAATCTTATTACAGTTTACTCGGCAATCCGACTACTGTAGTCTGCTAGTCAGGAGTTTTTACCGTTATCGGCAATGTAAATGCGGTACGCACTTTCTGCCCTTTGTATATGCCCGGTTCCCATTTTGTTTTTAAAGACTTTAATACACGGATGGCTTCCTTGTCCATACCATATCCTGGATTTCTCAAAACCTTGATGTCGGTCATCGTGCCATCTTTTTCAATTACAAATGACACAAATACTTTTATGGATGCTCCAGCATTACTGGATTCTTCCGGGGCGTGAAAATTGTTGCCAACATATTTATAGAAACGTTCCATTCCACCTGGGAATTTAGGCTTTACATCTAAACTGGCTTCCAAAAGTATTTCCCTTCCGTCTGAATCAGGTGCTGCTGGAATTGGATCTGCTTTGGTTGAAGTCCCATTGCTCGTTGGTAAGCCCGTTCCGTTTATCAATCCGTTCGGATTTCCTTCGGGTACAGCTTCTGTATTATTTTGTGGCGTTGTATTAGTTGGTTTTTCAGTCATCTGCATCTCTCTGAAAGTATCCGGTACTTCGGGAGTCAATGGAGCTGCAGCTTTTACAGCAGGTTTTGGTGGTTCGGGTTTTGGTGGTTCGACAGGTAAAACGAAGTCTGTAGCTTCATGAAGCACAACCGTTTCATCGGGAATGCTTGCAATTGCTTGCGGATTGAAATATCTCACAACATTCGGAATGGTGAGCGCAACGCCCAATAAAGCCAATGCAGTGAAAAGTGCGATAATTGTAGTTCTAGGATTTTCCTTGCGCAGTTGGTAAGCGCCGTAATCCTTGTTTCGGCCTTCGAAAACCATATCGGTCCAGGCGCTGTCGAAAATACTTAATTTAGACATAATTGTAATAGTTAAAGGTTAAGTATTGGTCATTTCATAAACGAAGGTGTTTAATGCTATAACGTAATAGTTATGCATTTTAATATATAGATGAAGAAAAATATTAAAAGGTTGGAAAGACAATTAATAATTAACAGTTAATAATTAATAATTGCAGAGAAAATTAGAAAATTCAAGTTATGATTTGGATGCGTATATAATCAATAATCGCAAAAAAATAGTTGGAACTGGAGATTGATTCAGGTTAATAACAATTATTATTTATTATTCATTAATTCCGCTCCTGAATAATTTCTGCCAATAATTTCTTGGCACGAAGTAGCTTGATTTTAACGTTATTCAAAGGTTCACCAATCTTATCGGCAATTTCCTGGTAACTCAATTCTTGGAAGTAGCGCAGTTGGATCACTTCTTGGTAATGTGGTTTTAATTCCTTGATGAACTGTAACAGGCGCGAAAGGTTTTGCTCTGTAATCAGTTCATCTTCTGCAGATGGTGTGGTGTCGGCAACATTGTATGCTTGTTGGTCTTCTTCGTCGGTGATTTCAATAAAAAGGGAAGATTTTTTTTTACGAAGTAAATCGATATGCACATTTTTTGCAATGGCAATCAGCCAAGTATTGAACTGAAATTCAGGATTATAGGTAGCTATTTTATCAAAAGCTTTCGAGAAAGTTTCGATGGTAATGTCTTCGGCATCGGTTTCGTTTTCCGTACGCTTTAGCATAAAACCATATACTTCATTCCAGTAATAATCCAATAGAAAAGTGAAGGCTACCTGATCGCCGATTTTCGCTTTTTCTATATAAGGTTTTATTTCCAATGTACGGGTTTTGAGAAACTATTGGTTATAAAGATATTCAATTGTGTGAAGATTAGCACTATTTCGACAATAGGAAACCAATACATCGTGTCTTTTTCTTTTAATTTTCCGGCAGCAAAACCAAGTGTGAGCCATGTGAACATATATCTAAAACCGATAATCGCCACAACTGCAATCCATTGGAATTGAAACGCGAGCAATACAATTGGCAACAAAAAGAACAGTAATTGCGACGCATAGAACAAGCCAAGTTGGGCTCTGTCGAAAGGTTTGTATAAAGCTGCGGTGGAAACATGACGCCTTTTTTGGTTGAACCAAGCCGAGAAAGTAGTTTTTGGTTTAGAATAGGTAAAACTATCTGGCGTAAAGCAAATTGTTGTGTTTTTTTTAGTTGCAACTTGGTTGATGAACAAATCGTCGTCGCCTGAGCGTATTTTCAAATGGTCGCGATAACCGTCAACCTTGAAGAATTCGTCTTTTTTGTATGCGAGATTCCTACCAACACCCATATATGGCATACCGATTTTTGCCCATGAAAAATATTGAACTGCTGTTAAAACCGTTTCAAAACGGATGATTTTATTGAGGAAGGAATTCGGGATTTTTTCATAAGCACCATAACCGAGTACGATGGTTTTTTGCATCGTAAAATTTGACGTCATATCGGCAATCCAATTTTTGGAAGTAGGATAACAATCGGCGTCAGTAAACAAAAGGTATTCTTTCCGGGAAGCCTTGATGCCCAAAGTAAGTGCGAATTTTTTGTTGCCCCAAAACGCTTCGTTGTTGGCTACTTTCACTAATCGGACGTTAGTATACTGTTTTTCAAAATCCTCAAAAATGTCTAAAGTCTCATCGCTGGAAGCATCGTCAATCAACACAATTTCGTAATCAGGATAATTCTGTTCTGCAAGTAGCGGAATAAATTTGGCAACATTTTCTGCCTCATTCTTGGCACATACAATCACCGAAACCGGAATTTTTTTCGGATTGTTTTTTTTGGCTTTTACAAATGCAAATTTCCCAAAAACAATAACATAGTATATTAGTTGTAGCGTCGCAACGAGAATAAATAGGCAAAAAATCAGTGGCAGCATGGTCCTTTTTATAGTCAGTTAAATTTTTCGCAAATGTACAATTCCATATTTAAAAGGAAGAACGAAAAAGCGATAAAGAATTAACAATTAAGGGGAGGCAGTTGGCAGACAGCAGATTTCAGCAGTAAATTCGAATAGTTAAAAAAAAGAAACGGGAGTTGTAGCATATAAATCAGGTTTTTTACTTGCTATCTGCAATCTAAAATCCGCCACATAGAATCTAATAGACATTTTCAACGTAAAATTGGGTGGCGTTTTCCTTAGGAAAGATTTGCCCCGGATTTCCAATCACCAATGAATTTTTAGGTACGTCCATATTCACAAATGTATTTGGAGCGATCATGACATTGGAACCTACGGTAATGTTGCCAACGATCACGCAATTTGTGCCCATCCAGACTTTATCGCCAATTACAGGGCAACCTTTTCGCACGCCGCGGTTGGCCATGCCAATGGTAACGCCCGGACTAATATTGCAGTTTTTGCCAATTTTTGCACCGGAATTAATGATAATTGTCCCATAATGACCGATATAAAATCCTGCTCCAATTTCAGTTTTGGGTGGAATCTGGAAGCCGTATTTATAACTATAACGTCGTTTTAATAACCTGAAGCATATTCCAGGTAATGAAAATTTACCATAAATAGCTGATTTTCGAACGAGATACATATACCTAAATCCCGGAATGCAAAGCCCTTTGAGGAAGCCGCTAAAACCACTCAATCCGTTATATCGGTATAAATCTGCTTTTATAGTTGGATGCATTTTTGGAATTATTTATGAATGGGACACCTGCGCATTTCTTCGGCAACAGCCACGCCATTATCGGTTTTGGTTTCGGATAATTTTTCAATAATGGTATTGTAATTTTTTTCATTGCGGTTTTGTGACATTTTTCGAGTAGCTTCAATCGATTCGATTTCAATTTCAAAACCTACTATGCCGCGCGCTTGTAGCATTGTTTTTTTTGATAAATTTTCAATGCGTACCGGATTTTCAGAATTGGATTCGTATTTGTCAACAAGTTGTTTCAGCATTGCGATTGTTGTTTTTTCATCGACTATTTTTACTTTTCCATAAACATGAACGGCAATGTAATTCCAAGTCGGCACGTTTTCATGATCATACCACGAAGATGAAATATAAGCATGCGGTCCCGAAAAAACGGCCAAAACCTGATTGTTATCTGTAAAACCTTCCCATTGCGGATTTTCTTTTGAAATATGTCCGCATAAAAATGCCTTCCCGTTTTTGTGTTCCAATTCCAACGGAATATGCGTCGCCCAAAGTCTTCCATTTGTTTGATTGACCAAAATTCCGAAGCTGTTGTTCTTTAGAAAACCCTCGATTTCAGCTTGATTATGGTTTTTATAGATGTCGGGAATGTACATAGGTTTTGCGTTTTGGGTGACGGGTTTTGGTTTAGGAATTCGGATTTGCTAAATACCTAATACTCAAAATCCAGCACCTTAAATAATATTGACTTCCGCTTCAATAGCAATACCAAAAGTATCGAAAATTGTCTGTTGTATGTTTTTAGAAACGGCTAATATTTCACTTCCAGTCGCATTGCCATAATTCACTAATACCAATGCCTGGTTTTTATGAATGCCCGCATCGCCAAAGCGTTTTCCTTTAAATCCAGCTTGTTCAATCAGCCAACCTGCGGGTACTTTTACTTCGGTATCCGAAACCACAAAATATTTCATTTCGGGGAATTTGGCATGTATTTTTTGAAAATCAGCTTGCTTCAAAATCGGATTTTTAAAAAAACTGCCACTGTTGCCCAAAACTTTTGGGTCGGGAAGTTTACTTTGTCTAATGGCGATCACGGCGTTGCTGACATCTTTTAATGTTGGAACAGTGACATTTTGTTTGGCAAGTTCTGAAGTGATATCGCCATAAGAAATATTAATGTGGTGATTTCGTTTGGTCAACTTAAAAACAACAGATGTAATGATAAATTGGTCTTTTACGGTATTTTTAAAGATGCTTTCACGGTACCCAAATTGACATTCTTCATGTGTAAAAGTCCTGATTTCTTGCGTTTCGATATTAACAGCATTGCAAGAAACAAAACTGTCTTTGATTTCAGCACCATAAGCACCGATATTTTGTACCGGAGTAGTGCCAACATTTCCTGGAATCAAAGACATATTTTCTAGACCGCCGAAATTTTGTTCGATTGTCCAAAGTACAAATTCGTGCCAGTTTTCACCAGCTTGACTTTCTACCCAAACAAAATCTTCGTCTTCGCGGATGACTTTTTTGCCTTTTAAATTAATATGAATGACCAATGCATCAATATCTTTGGTAAGCAACATATTACTGCCACCGCCAAGAATGAATTTTTTTTCGGAAGCATTATGCTGTAAAACAGTCTTTAATGCTGCGACAGAATCTGCGGCAACAAAAAGTCTTGCGCTGGCTTCGATGCCAAAAGTATTGTAATTTTTCAGGGAAAAATGTTCGATAATTTCCATAAACGGTGTAAAGCTTGCCGTCAAATTTACAGCAAATCTCTTACGGAAGTGAAGTTTTCTACATAATTTTTAAGCCAAATATGCATTGTGAACAACGGCATGATATACGACGTCATTCTATTGTCGCCAGATTGCAAGTGCTGGATTAGCTTGTTAATATTGATGTTTTCAAAGTACGGCATCCGGAATAAGTCACTTTTTGAAAAAGACTCGAGTTCTTCCGCGAAAGCTGGGCTTTTCGTAATATAATTGCCCCAAGGTGCACTCAATCCGATCTTTCTGAAATTCAGAATTTCTTCAGGAAGACGTTGCTGCATGGCAGTTTTCAACACATATTTGCCTTTTTTTCCTGTAAAAAGCCATTTGTCTTCTAGCGAACCCAAGCCAATTACAAGTCTAGGATCCAAAAATGGTTCGCGGCATTCAATTGAAGCGCCCATTGTGCAGCGGTCGTTTCGGTCTAAAAGCGAACATAGATAAGTATGTTGATCGAAGTATAATGCTTGTCTTCTGAGGTTGTTCGGATACAATTCAGCGGCTTCTTTATAAATATTTTTACGGTAATCATTTTTCGGCTCATGGCTGATTCCAAAAGTGTTTTCGATGTCTTTTGGAAAAATATTCGAGCCGTTGAAAAGTACTAAATCGCGATCATTTTTGATTTGTGAGTAGCGTAATAATTTTTCGTAACGTGGTTTTTTCGAAAACATTTCGATGCTTCCAATTCCGGCGATTGAATTTAATAAAGTAGGATATTGCAAGGCTTTGTAGCGCACATAACCGCCCATCAATTCATCGGCGCCTTCTCCGGAAAGCAGCACTTTTACAGATGGTTTTGCCATTTGAGAAACAGCCAAAAGATGTGGTTCACTCAAGTGCATGATCGGTTCATCCTGAAAATAGGTCGATTTAATAAGTTTGTCGTAAAGATTTTTGTTTTCGAGTTCCATTGTGTGGAAACCGTAATTGTATTTTTGAGCCATTAATTTCGCCAAATGTGCTTCGTTGTGCTCTTCTTCCTTGAATCCGATATTGAAAGTCTGGATGTCTTTATAATTTTGATGGTGCAAAGATGCAAGCACAGACGACGAATCAAGTCCGCCACTCAGTAGTACGCCAACAGGCACATCGCTCACCATGCGGAGTTTTATGGAATCGTCAAAAGTGGAACGGAACCAATCGATAGGATCTGCAATTTTTGATTGGTTTTGGATTTCTTTTTTCAAATCCCACCATTTTTCGGAGGTGATTTTTCGGTCTTCAGAAATCGTCATGATATGTCCCGGCAAAAGCTTTTTTACGTTTTGGTAAAGCGTATTTTCTCCAGCAACAAATCGGTTGAAAATATATTCTTCCAATCCGTCCGGTGCCATTTTTAAAGGAACACCGGCAGTAAAAAGGGCTTTTTGTTCTGATGCGAAATAAAAAGTTTCGTCATAAAAAGTATAGTATAAAGGCTTGACGCCCATTCTGTCGCGAATGACTGTCAATTTCTTTTCTTTCTTGTCCCAAATGGCAAAAGCAAACATTCCGTTGAGGCGGTTCAGCATTTTGATGCCATGTAGTTGGAATAATTTGAGTAGTACTTCGGTATCTGAGTTGGTTCTTATGTCAAATCCGCTACTTTTTAGTTCCGGATAAAATTCACGGAAATTATAAATTTCACCATTATAAACCATCACAAACCTGCCGTCATCAGACAAAAATGGTTGGTGTCCGGCGGAAGAAACGTCAAGAATTGACAATCTTCTGTGACCTAAAGCGATATTATTTTCGATAAACAAACCTTTATCATCCGGACCGCGATGTTCCAACGCATCGCGCATTTTGGTGGCAACGCGCTCATCGGCTTTTCTCTGTGACTGCAAATGCAGGATTCCATTAATTCCACACATAACTAAACGGTTTCAAAAGTGTTAATTAATTGGTGGTAACGGTCGGCAATAATTTTCATATTGGTGTTGTAATCTGCATTTTGTTCGACGAACTTCCGGTTGTCGGTTACGGCTTTTTTTCTGTAATCTATATTTTCATATGCCCAAATGAGTTCATCGGCAAGCATTTCGACATTGTCAATTTCAATTAATTGTCCGTTTTCACGGTGGTTGATCCAGCTTTGATTTCCCGGAATGTCGGTCACAACAGGATAACAACCTGCTGCCATCGCTTCAAATAAAGAAGCCGAAACGCCTTCGGTAATAGGCATACTCAAATAGAAATTGGATTGTTGTAGCAGTTGTGGTAAGTCGGAATTCAGGATTCTTCCTGTAAAATGCACTCGTTCGGAAATGTTCAGTTTTTTAGCCAGTTTTTTAAGATTTTTGAGTTCGGTACCATCTCCAACGATGGTAAGTACGAAATCAACTCCTTTTTGGTTTAAGCGATCAAAAGCTTTTAAAATTGTATCGTGCCTATATTCCGGTTGTAAGGAGCGGGTGACGATGGCGTTTAATTTTGCTTCCGGTTTGTCGCCGTTTTTAAAAACTTCAAGTTTGATGCCTTTTGGTAAGATTAGTACTTTTTCCATATCGACATTGGCTTCTATCATCGAAAATGTCATTACTGGACCCCAAGCGTGGATGATATCTGCTTTTTTGAAGGCATAATTTTGTATGATCCGTTTGAAGGGCAATAAAATGGAATTTTCAGGCCACAAATCGGTGCGTCCTTGCTGTGCGATAGCAACCGGTCTTATGCCAGAAAGTGCCGCTAAAAAACCATAACTTGTTGTACGTTCTGCAATCACCATATCAGGATTGTGTTTTTTAATCAGTTTTTTTATACTGAAAAATGCCAGCTTGAATTCAAAAATCCTTTTAATACGGTTGACAATGCCATTGCTTGGGGTTTTGAGTTCCCAAGTAATAATTTCGAAGTTTCCGAATTCTTTCAGGCCGTCCATCCAAGTGATGGCATCGGCGCGATATGATTCTCCGAGAAAGAGGATTTTTCTTTGTTTCATTAGAATTCGTCTGTGGTCAAAGCGCGGTTAACGAAGTCTATAAGCGGTTTCAATGCAATGAGTTTTTGCGATGTTTGCGCAACGAAATCTCTTTTGGTTGCTTCAGAAATCTCGAAACTATGCGTTGCGGTGAAACTTTTCAATTTCAAGAATTCAATTGCCGGATGGTCTTTTTCGTAACCTTTCGGTACGGTTTTGAGGGAATTGTTTTCGTTTTTTTCAAGTTTTCCGTATATCGATTTGAAGTTTTTTTCGTTTACAATGGCTTCTAGATCCTCATAAAAGAAAGCGATTTCTTTGCGTACTTTTTTTAGTTCATCGGCATCGGGTTGGTAAAATCCGCCGGCGACAAAACTACCTGTTGGTGCAATATGAACATAGTATCCGGCACGATTGGCACCTTTCGCACCCGAGGAGAACCACAAACCCATGTGGTCTTTATAGGGTGATTTGTCTTTGGAGAATCGGATGTCGCGATTGATACGGAATGTACAATGTTTGACTTCAAGCAATTCCAATGCCGGATCGAGTGGTTTCATGGCATCGAGAAAATCAGCGACCAGTTTGTGATAGTCGGCTTTGTATATTTCATAACGTTTTTTTTGCGCCAAAAACCAGTCGCGGTTGTTGTTGGCTTTCAGTTCGTTTAAAAATTGTATGGATGCTGTAGCGAGCATATTATAATTGCTTTTTTAAATCTTCTTCACTGATAAAACCGTTGTGTTTCCAGATTATTTTTCCATTTTCATAGATAAAAAGCGCTGGAAGTTCATCGATTTTCATTTCGTTGATCATGGTTTTATTTTCGTCGGCATTGAGCCTTACAATAACTACTTTGTCTGCCAATTCTTTTTCCATTTTGGTAATATAAGGAGCCATTTTTTTGCATGGCTCACACCATTCGGCATAAAAATTCACGAGCACTTTTTTGTCGGTTTTAATCAAATCACCAAATTCTTGCGGACACATACCGATGATTTTATCGGTTGGTTTTCCGAGTCCGGCAGCGTTCCATTTCAGGATGCCGCCTTGAAGTTCATATATATTGGTGAAACCTGCAGCTTCCATTTTTGCCGCTGCGGCATGACTTCTTCCACCGCTCATGCAATAAACAAAAATTGGTTTTGATTTGTCGTATTCTTTGATTTTACCTTCAAAATCAGCTCCATTCCAGTTGATATTGGTCGCATTGTCAAGATGTCCCGAAGTAAATTCTTCTGGCGAGCGCACATCAATAATTTGCGGATTGGTTGTAGTTTTTATTTTCTCGGCGAAAGCTGTTGCCGGAATCGTTTGTGTTTTTGTTGTTTGGGCTGTGCATGATGCGATGACCAAAGCGATAAGTACAACAATGGAAAAACTTGATTTCATTGCAATCAGATTATAAATTAAGGTGCTAAAGTAAGTATTTTTTATTTTTTTTAACATTAATTTATGATTAAAATATGCTGCAAATCAAGGAGTGTAACTGGCTTATAAAATTACGATTATATAAAATAGCATTACTGTAGTATGAATATTATTACTATGATATAAATATCATTACATTGATAATTTGCATTATTTCATTGGTATAAAATTTTATTGTTTTATTTCAAAAATTTAATACAATAGATTAAAATAATGTTTCATTTATATAAATATAATTACGTAGCTATAAATATTATTACTTAGTACTGTCGCAGTTAAATTTATATTATTGAAGGCTTTACTTGCCATATTTGTATAAAATCGGGCAGGAAGTTTATAAGTTGAAGATAGTATAAGTCTGATGTGTCGATTTTACAATGCTTTCGGTGCGTTCCGGATGCGTATCCGAAATAAACAACTGTCCAAAATCGTCATTATTGACCATTTCGATTATTTTTCCTACACGCGATTCGTCGAGCTTATCGAAAATGTCATCGAACAATAAAATCGGTTTTTGACCGCTGTGTTTTTTGATGAATTCGAATTGGGCGAGTTTTAAAGCTATGAGAAATGACTTTTGTTGTCCTTGTGATCCGAATTTTTTGATAGAATAGTGGTCGATTTCAAAAGCCAGATCATCACGGTGAATGCCAACGCTGGTGTAATGCAATGCACGGTCTTTGCTGATATTTTCTTCCAAAAGTGTCAATAACGGTTTTTCATGCAAATGACTTTCATAGACCAACTGTACGGTTTCTTTCGAGCCGGTTATTGCTTTGTGATGTTGGTTGAAAATAGGGATAAAAGCTTCGAGGAATTGTTTTCGCTTTTCGAAAATTTCCGCTGCAAGTGCGTTTAGTTGTCCATTATATATAGACAAAGTCTCGGTTTCATACACGTGGTTGAGTGCGAAATATTTTAACAAGGCATTGCGCTGGCTGAGTACTTTTTGGTATTGAATGAGTTGCTGTAGATAAGCAGAATCGGATTGTGAGATGACGCTGTCGATGAATTTTCGACGGGTTTCGCTGCCTTCAACAATCAAATCGCGGTCGGCAGGTGAGATAATTACGAGCGGAATAAAGCCAACATGATCTGAAAATTTCTCATACGGTTTTCCGTTGCGTTTCAGGATTTTTTTCTGTCCTTTTTTGAGGCTGCAGACGATTTGTTCGGTGCGTTCGTCTTTTTCAAATTCGCCGTCAATCACGAAAAATTCTTCATTATGGCGGATATTCTGAACGGCGAGCGGATTAAAATAACTCTTCCCGTAAGACAGATGGTAGATGGCATCGAGCACATTGGTTTTGCCGATGCCGTTTTTTCCCACAAAGCAATTGATTTTGGAGTCAAAATCGAAATTGATTTCCGAAAAATTTTTATAATTGAATAAAGAAATTTTTTTTAAATACATTGTGTAAACCCTTGTGAATACTGATTTTTTTGTTTCGTTTACACGAAAAAGAAGTAGCTGTTTTTTTGACCTGTGCAAATTATTGAAAAATAACGACAAAACATCTTTTAGATTTGAATAAAAATTTTATTTTTGCACCTCACTAAATTATAATAAATGGCAACCTATAACAAAAGAGGATATAAAGCACCAAAACCGAAAGAGGAAAAACTGGACGATAATTATATTGAAGATGTGAACGTTGAAGAGAAAGATAGCACAACCGCAGGCGTTTTCAATACGCTTGACGAAACTGCTTCAAGAACAGAAGCATTTGTAGAGAAAAATTCAAAAGTAATTTTCGGAGCCGTTTTGGTAATCACTTTAGCCGTAGTTGGTTATTTTGCTTATAATAAATTCATTCAAGAGCCGAAAGAAGTTGAAGCGACGAACGAAATGTACACTGCTCAGAAAAATTTCGACTCGGCTTTGACAGGCGTAAAAAGTGATTCTTTATTCAAATTAGCGTTAAACGGTGCCGAAGGTAAAAGAGGTTTCGTAGCGCTTGCCGATGAATATTCGGGAACGAAAGCTGGAAATCTTGCCGCTTACAATGCAGGTATGGCTTATCTTTACACAAAACAGTATGACAAAGCGATTACTTATTTGGAGCAATTCAAAGCGGAAGATGCAGTTGTAAGTGTTTATGCAAAAGGATGTTTAGGCGATGCTTATGCAGAGAAAAACGACCTTAAAAAAGCGTTGGAATATTACACACAAGCTTCAGAAATGAACAAAAATGATGTGACTACACCGCGTTACCTTGTAAAAGCAGGAAAAATTCAATTGGCCTTGAAAAACAAAGCAGAAGCACTCAAAAACTTCCAAAATGTTAAGGACAATTATAGCAGCAGTGCAGATGCTCAAGGTATTGATGCTTTGATTGGTCTGGCACAATAAATCAGACAGCAGTGGTCAGATGGTAGTATTCAGTGCTGCCAAACTGTAATCTGCGGCCTGCAACCTGATAAATATGGCTACAGCAAATAAAAATTTATCCAATTACGATAAAAACACAATCCCAAATGCGAAAGATTTTCGGTTTGGGATTGTTGTTTCAGAATGGAATGATCACGTGACCAACGGTCTTTTTGATGGTGCTAAAACGGCATTATTGGATTGTGGTGCGCTTCCGGAAAATATACTTCGTTGGGATGTTCCAGGAAGCTTCGAGCTTATTTATGGTGCGAAGAAAATGATCGAAACCCAAAAGCCAGATGTGGTCATTACCATCGGCTGTGTCATTAAAGGAGAAACGATGCATTTTGAATTCGTTTGTGAAGGCGTGACACAAGGCATCAAGGACTTGAATGTGCAAGGCGATGTTCCTGTGATTTTCTGCTTATTGACCGACAATACCGAACAGCAATCTATCGACAGAAGTGGTGGTATTCATGGCAATAAAGGCACTGAAGCAGCGATTGCCGCGATAAAAATGGCGCAACTAAGAAAGACTTCAAGAGTTGCACCGATACAAGGTTTTAGGAAATAAATCCCAAAAGACAAATCCCCAAAAACAAGTAAATTCCAAATTTTAAAAGCTTCTGATGTTTGGACCTTTAAAAATCGAAATTTATAAGTGAAGATTTGGGATTTGCCATTGTGCTTTTTGTGTAAAACTTTATGATTTTCGCCTTTTCATCATTCGACTACTTTCAAATATTTGTTTAACTTTGAAAGTCAATGTAAATACGAGAATGTCCAGTATAATCCAGTTACTTCCAGACCATGTTGCCAACCAAATTGCTGCCGGAGAAGTCGTGCAAAGACCTGCTTCTGCCGTAAAAGAATTACTTGAAAATGCTGTTGATGCGAAAGCTACCGATATCAAACTCATCATCAAAGATGCCGGAAAGACATTGATTCAGGTGATCGACAACGGCCTAGGAATGGGTGTTACCGATGCTAGGATGTGTTTTGAAAGACATGCTACCTCCAAAATACGTGTGGCAGAAGATTTATTTGCTTTGCACACCAAAGGATTTCGTGGCGAAGCTTTGGCATCGATTGCGGCCATTGCACATGTAGAACTCAAAACCAAACAAGATCAAGAAGAGCTAGGTACACACATCATCATCGAGGGCAGCAAATTTATCAGTCAGGATGTGGCGGTTTTGCCAAAAGGCACTTCGTTTTCTATCAAACATTTGTTTTTTAATATTCCCGCAAGGCGCAATTTCCTAAAATCGGATACCGTCGAGCAAAGGTATATTATTGATGAATTCCAGCGCGTCGCTTTGGCACATCCTAACATTCATTTTACGATGTACCATAATGGCGGCGAAATGTTCAACCTTCCGCAGTCGAATTTAAGGCAGCGCATCGTGAATGTTTTTGCCGGAAAGACCAATGAAAAACTGGTTCCGGTTCAGGAAACTACCGAAATTGTGACAATTCAGGGTTTCGTCAGCAAACCCGAATTCTCCAAAAAGAGTAGGGGTGAGCAGTTTTTTTTCGTTAATGACCGATTTATAAAAAGTGGCTATTTGCATCATGCGATTATGGCAGCTTATGAAGGATTACTGAAAGACGGCAGTCAACCGAGTTATTTTTTATACCTTGATGTACCGCCGAATGCCATCGATATTAATATTCATCCGACAAAAACAGAAATCAAATTTGACGATGAACATGCACTTTATGCGATTTTGAGATCGTCGATAAAACATAGCCTAGGGCAATTTAATGTCGCACCAGTATTGGATTTTGAGCGCGATTCAAATCTCGATACGCCGTATCATTATAAAGACATGGAAGCTGCTGTGCCGACGATTCAGGTGGATGGAAATTTCAATCCGTTTGCTGAAGAAAAACCTTCGCGACCTTTTGGAAGCAATACTTATAAAAAGCCGGAAACTAACAATTGGCAGTCGTTATACGTCGGATTGCGACAAGATACCGAAACGATTGCCGATCAGCCACCGATGCAGTTTGAAACGGAAGAATTTACTGCTTCATTGTTCGACGAAAGCGAAATGGAGCAAACCGTTACCAAAACCTATCAACTCCATAAAAAATATATTGTCAGTCCGATAAAATCAGGAATGGTGATTATGGACCAGCAGCGGGCGCACCAAAGAATTTTGTACGAGCAATTTCTTACGAATATTACGGTTAATCAAGCGGCAAGTCAGCAATTGCTTTTTCCGCTGAATTTGTATTTCTCTTATTCAGAAATGGCATTGATCGCCGAATTGAAAAGTTCGCTCGTCAATACCGGATTTGTTTTTGAGGAAACGCACGAAGATCATGTTGTGATTTCAGGTTTGCCTGTCAATGTTTCCGAAAGCGAGGTTTCGATCGTATTGGAACAATTGTTGAGCGATTTGCAAGAAGAAGTTCCCGAGAACAGTTTTTGCCAAAATGACAGCATTGCCAAATCGATGGCCAGAAGTCTTGCGGTAAAGACCGGCACTTATTTGACCGAAAAAGAGCAGGAAAATCTCGTTAACGGACTTTTCGCCTGCAAGGAACCAAATGTTTCACCATTTCAAAAACCCACTTTCATCACGATGCGTGTGGAAGATATAGATAAAAAATTTGCCTTATGATGGACAACATGACGCCAACTGTTAAACAGTTGTTGATTATTAATGTAATGGTTTTTATTGCTGCGCAATTTATTGAACCAATTGATAATCTTTTTGCTTTGCACTATTTTGAAAATAATAATTTCCAAATTTGGCAACTTATCACGCATATGTTCATGCACGGCTCTGTGATGCATATTGCATTTAATATGTTTGCTTTGGTTTCATTTGGTTCTGTTTTAGAACGTTTTTGGGGTACCAAGAGGTTTCTTTTCTTTTATTTTTCTTGTGGATTTGGTGCTGCAGTATTTCAGATGGGTGTCAATTATTTCGAGATTCATCAGACATTAAAAGCTGCTGCTGACCTTAATTTGTCAAGTGATGCAATCCGACAGATATTAAATTTTAATATCGTAGAAGGACAGTATTACAGCGGTACACTCCTTGAAGATGCTTTAAAACCGTTTCTTGAAAATCTTGGAAAATTACAATTATTAAATCAGGAAAATTTCAACGCTTTATTTGAAGCCACGAAGCAGTCACAAGGGCAGATGGTTGGTGCTTCCGGCGCAATTTATGGATTGTTAATTGCTTTTGCATTTATGTTCCCAGATGCCGAGCTCGCGATGCTTTTTATTCCGGTTCCAATTAAGGCAAAATACTTTGTCCCAATTATAGTTTTAATTGATTTGTTTTTAGGAGTAACTTCTTTTTCGGGTGATAATGTGGCGCATTTTGCACATATTGGCGGTGCACTTATCGGATTTATCATGATGTGGACATGGCGAAATAATCGATACAACCACAAACGCTGGAATTAATTCATGAGCATCCTAAAAGATATAAAATTCAATTACCGTATTGGTGGATTGGCAGAAAAGCTAATTTATCTGAATGTCGGGATTTTTATTATCTCGGTTGCCATTTTTTGTGACTTTAAAACCAGAGAATTTTATTATCCGCATTGGCTGTCACTTTCTTCAAATCCTAGTGAAGTATTGCTTTATCCATGGACATTGTTAACTTATGCCTTCCTGCACGGTTCATTTTGGCATTTGCTATTCAACATGATGGTGCTTAATTTTTCGTCGCAATTGTTTCTGACTTATTTCAACGACAAGCAATTTTTAGGTTTATATCTTTTAAGTGCGATTTTTGCCGGTGGTGTTTTTATTGTCGGCTTTTATGTTTTGCATTACGATCCGTTGCCAATGGTTGGGGCATCTGGTGCAATCATGGCAGTTTTGGTTGCAGCAACAACTTATAGCCCAATGCGGTATGTAAGATTATTATTAATTGGAAATGTGAAGCTCTGGCATATTACTACCGTCATTTTGCTTTTGGATTTGATACAAATGCGATTGGAAAATCCTGGAGGTCATATTGCACATTTGGGCGGCGCTTTCTTCGGATTTACCTATATAAAATTACTCCAGAATGGTTTCGATATAAGTCAAGTCGTCACCAGAATCATTGTTTTTTTTGTGAATATATTTAAACCGGAAAAGAAAACGCCGTTCAAGAAAGTGTATAGGAATTACAAGAAACCGATTGCAAAAAAGACTGCCTCAAAAATCATTGCAAAAGACAAAACCCAGCAGCAGACTGACGAAATTCTCGACAAAATCAGCCAGTCGGGTTATGACAGCCTTACCAAAGAAGAAAAAGAATTTCTGTTCAAAGCTGGAAAATAATTTTCATTCTTGTTAATTGTTTGTAGATTAGTAGATTCATAATTTATCATGGTCAATGAAGCAACTCTCTTGGTTCAATAAAGTAACTTTTGTCCTGAATATAGTGCTCACTATACTCACGATCATTGCTTATATTTTGCCGTTTCTGGCACCAAAGCTTTTTCCTTTTTTGTCGGTTCTTAGTTTGTTTTTGCCTATGATGCTAATTTTGAACTTATTATTTTTCTTTTATTGGGCGATACAACTTAAAAAACAGATTCTTTTATCAGGGCTGATGTTGTTGCTTGGCATGACTTTCATCAGTAAATTCTATAAATTTTCCGGCGACGATTATGTGGCTGCTATCGGAGATTTTAAAGTGATGAGTTACAATGTGAGGCTTTTCAATAAGTTCGAATGGTCGGATAAAAAAACCGTTCCCGTTGAAATTTCCGATTTTGTAAAGGAAAACAATCCGTCAATTTTATGTATCCAAGAATATTCTGCCGCTGCAGGTTTTGAGCATAAGATTTTTCCATACGAATATATTTTTTTCCATAAAGGGGATAAGATCAAGACCGGACAAGCGATTTTTTCTAAATATCCAATCATCAATAAAGGCAGGATTACGTTTCCAGATTCTGGTAACAGCGCACTTTTTGCTGATATTGTGAAAGAAAAGGATACAATTCGCATTTATAATATGCACTTGCAATCGATCCAAATTAGTCCCGACGTGCACAAGATTTCTGAGGACATCAATGAAATCGACAAGCAAAAATCTGAAGTCATGTTCAAAAGAATCGGCATCGCATTCAAAAGGCAACAGCAGCAGGCCGAATTGATTATGAACCATAAAAAGGATTGCAAATACCCAATCATTATTTGCGGTGATATGAATAATAGTGCTTTTTCTTATGTATATCGTCAAATTAAAGGAGATCTCAATGATTGTTTCGAAGAAGCCGGTCAAGGTTTTGGCAAGTCATATGATTTCAATTATTATCCTGCAAGGATCGACTATATATTTGCCGATAAAAAGTATGTGGTGAAGTTGTTTCAGAATTTTCCTGAAATTGTCGATTCTGATCATTTTCCGATCATTGCTACTTTGTCGGAAAAACAGTAATTGTCCTAATTTATAAAGAATTATCTATTAGTTTTTTACAATTGTTGGTTTTTAAGATAATCCAATGCATATCTTCCTTCATTGAAAAGCAAATCCAAAATGCTGAGGTTGTTTAAATAGCCGTGTTTGTCTCCGAAAACCTGCGTGTATTCTGTAAATTTTGACAGATCTTTTTTTCCATTGGCAAAATGTCTGAAATCATTACAATCAGTAGCTTCCTTAAAATATTCGTGTGTTTCCTTATACGAAAAAGGCAAGCCAAGACATTTGGAAACCAATTGCATCGTTTCGAGGTTAAGGTCCATTAAGAAAGTATAATTTTTTTCAAAAACGGGCATCAACGCATCTTCAAAATATTCGAAAAAAGGGGAACTTCTGTAAGCCGCTTCAAGTGATTTAAAATGTTGTTTCTGCCAGTCGAATGCAGTTTCTAATTTGATATCTCGGGTTTTCTGATGGATATTTTTGGAATGTTTTACTGGAATATTCAACAACTGAATGCCATTCGGGCTGTAAATATACATCCGATTCCGATTGGTTTGTTTCTGGAAATTATCATCCATTTCAAGTGTAATGCTTTCCGATTGCGCCATAGCAACGAAAGTACTTATTGATGGAAAATAGGTGGGGTGGATAAGGGTGTTCATTTGTACTTTTCGTTTCAATTAAAAAGCCATAAAGCCGTTTGACAGACATTATGGCTTTAAAATATTTCAGGTTTTTTATTAATTGTCGGCTTTTTCCCTTCGCTTATTCAAAAAGAAAGTAATCCCAAAATAAGCAGCAATCGCAATCAAGAAAAATTTGAAATAGGAATAAGGCTGTCCTTCGCCTCCAACGGTTGTAAACAGTCTTTCCCAACGGATTTTATTGAGCCCTTTTCCATTCGTGTCCCAACTCATCCACAAGAAAACGGGTTTCCCAACGATGTGGTCTTCCGGCACAAATCCCCAAAAACGAGAATCTTCAGAATTGTGGCGGTTGTCACCCATCATCCAGTAATAATTTTGACCAAAAGTATAAGAAGTGGCTACTTTTCCATCAATGCGGATTTCGTTGCCGCTTACTTTCAAGTCGTGGTGCTCGTAAACTGAAATCAGGCGGCTATACAAAGGCAATGTTGCAATATTCAGTGCAACAGTTTTGCCTTGTTGCGGAATATAAAGCGGTCCATAGTTATCGGCACTCCAATTCTTTTCAGTTTTAGGAAATACTGATGTTGGTGGGTTTATAAATCTTTTTACAGAAAGAACACGGCCGTCTTTTTTTATTGCATTTACTTTTTCCTCGGTCAGATTGATATTGAAGATGCTCTCTTTTCTTTTTATATTTAGTTTTATATAAACCTCGGAATCACGAGCAATATTTCCTGTTATGGTCACAGTAGCCGAATCTTTCTGCTGCTCTATAAGATAAGCTTCTTTTTGTTTTCTTTTTATTTTCAGGTATTCCTGAACATCTTTATTTTCCCAAAGTTTTCTGTCTATTTCAAAAACAAACATAACATCAGAAATATCGTAGGTGCTAAAAAAATCATTACTTGGACTTTCTTTAAAAGTTGCGGTATAATAGAATTGTGGTTTTGCTCTTTCCGGTAAGATCAATTCTTTTCCATTTACTTTTAATATGCCATCTTTAATAAAAATGGTATCTCCCGGCGTTCCAACACAACGCTTAACATAATTCGATCTTTTATCAAGTGGTTTGTCAATATGCCTGCCTGATTCATCAAAAAACTGATAAACCGTATCTACCGGCCAGTTAAAAACAACAATATCTTCTCGTTCAATTTTTTGGAATCCCGGAAATCTGAAATAAGGCAACTGCGGCCATTTCATATAAGATTTTTGTTTAGTGAGCGGAATCGAGTCATGTACCATCGGCAACGCAACCGTCGTCATTGGTGTTCTTGCGCCATAATGAAATTTACTTACAAATAGAAAATCACCAATTAATAAAGTTTTTTCCAATGAAGAAGTCGGAATAGTAAACGGCTGCATCACATAAGTATGCACTATCGTTGCCACCACAATCGCAAACAACAAAGAACTTATTGTATCGCCAGCTTTTGTTTTAGAAACGAGGCTTCTGTCTGTAATATGCGTCACTTTTTGGGTATAATTGACATAGTAGATGTAAAATCCTAAAGTCAACAAAACCAAAACGGTATCTTTGGTCGAATTTCTTCCGAAACTTCTAATCGTTTCCACCCAAATAACAGGGAACATAATCAGATTTACAACTGGTACAAAAAGCAAAATCGTCCACCAACTTGAGCGGTTGATAATTTTCATCAGAATGATGGCGTTGTAAATCGGGACCAATGCATGCCAAGGTTGATAACCAGCTTCTTTATACAATTTCCATGTCCCGGCAAAATGTATTACTTGCAGGATTAAGAAAAACACGAACCATTCTGCTATTGTCATAATTGTAATTTTTATTTATTGTTAAGTCTGATGAATTGTTGTTTCGTTACAATTCCAGCACATCTTTCATAGTATAAACGCCTTTTTTTTCGGCAAGCCATTCGGCAGCGATGACGGCACCTAATGCAAAACCTTCGCGGTTGTGGGCCGTATGTTTTATTTCGATGGTGTCAATATCCGAGTTATAAATGATGGCGTGCGTTCCCGGAACATTTTCTTCCCTTTTGGCATCAATCAGAATCTCATTCTCTGACGGGAAGTCCAATGTCCACGACGTATAATCGGAATTTTTGATGATGTCTTTCGCTAATGAAATCGCAGTCCCGCTGGGCGCATCGAGTTTTTCAGTGTGGTGAATTTCCTCCATTGCCACTTTATATTGGTCGAATTTGGACATAATTTTAGCAAGATGACTGTTCAATTCAAAAAAGATATTTACGCCAAGGCTAAAATTCGAACCATAGATAAAAGCGCCGTTTTTTTCATTACATAAATCCGTCATTTCATCATAAGCGTCGAGCCAGCCGGTTGTGCCGCAAACTATTGGAATTCCGTTTTCAAGTGCGGCGGAGATATTGGAAACCGCAGCTTTCGGTATGCTAAAATCAATGGCAGCATCGGCATTTTCTAGTCCGTCAAAAGTGTCGGATGATGCTTTTCTCAGTACGATCTCATGGCCGCGTTCCAAAGCAATTCTTTCGATTACTTTCCCCATTTTACCATATCCCAAAAGCGCAATTTTCATTAAAATTTGTAGTTTAAAGTGAGGCCGATATTTTGTTTGTAGTTGATTTCATTCTGATAAATATCCGGTGCAACCGATAAATTTTCATTGACGTTAAATTGCAGCAGATGCGCAGAAACGTTGGCTTCAACGATATTCAATACATAAAACCCAACTGTCAGTAGGAATGATATGTCCCGGTTGCGTTGGAAAGTACGCTGTGCATTGATTAAAACCTGATCGCTGTATTCTCCGTAAAATTCATCTTTTTGTCCCGCAAGTCTCATTTTATAGGCGTCGCGGTAACGGTGGTATTTTTTATTGTTGTCGAGGTAAAAATACATACTGGTGCCCATCGCCGCATAAACAATCGGAATTTTCCAGTATTTTTTGTTATAAGCTTGTCCAAGACCCGGAAGAATTGCCGAATAAAAAGCCGCTTTTGCAGGTGCCAGCGGATTAATGGCTTTTACTTTTACCGTATCGGATTTGATGACCAAACCATTTTTTGCGGACTGTGCAAACGCCGAAATGGTTGCGCAAAGGAAAAATAATATGGCAATATATTGCTTCACTAATTCTGTATGAGTTTGATGATTCTGTTGAAATCTTCTTCGGAGTGGAATGGTATTGTGATTTTTCCTTTTCCTTTTGCATCTACTTTAATGTCAACTTTCGCGCCGAAATAGCTGGTTACAGCTTTCTTTTGGTCATCCGCAACAGCGAACGAAGCCGATTTTGCTTGGGCAGCAGTTCTTGGTTTCAGGCTTTCGTGGTAATTTTTAACCAAAGTTTCAGTTTCGCGAACGGAAAGATTTTGACTTACGATTTTCTGGTAAATATCTGTTTGCACATCCTGGTCTTCGATATTGATGATAGCGCGACCGTGTCCCATACTAATAAAACCATCGCGAATTCCGGTTTGAATAATCGGATCGAGTTTTAAAAGGCGCAGGTAATTGGCGATAGTAGAACGTTTTTTGCCAACGCGCTCGCTCATTTGTTCTTGCGTTAGTTGGATTTCGTCGATCAATCTTTGGTAAGAAAGTGCAATCTCGATTGGATCCAAGTCGTGTCGTTGGATGTTTTCTACCAAAGCCATCACGAGCGATTCGTTGTCATTTGCGATGCGGATATAAGCGGGAACTACGTTTAATCCTGCAATTTTAGAAGCGCGAAGTCTTCGTTCACCCGAAATCAACTGGTATTTGTTAAAGTCGAGTTTGCGTACGGTAATCGGCTGGATGACGCCCAATTCACGGATAGAACCCGCCAATTCCTGAAGCGATTCTTCGTTAAAATTGCTTCGTGGCTGGAACGGATTGATGTCGATAGCGTCAATTTCAAGCTCAATAATATTGCCTACGACCTTATCTGCATTTTTGTCCTCAACTGACTTGATGTCGTTTTCCGGATCTTTAAGCAATGCTGATAATCCTCTTCCGAGTGCTTGTTTTTTTACGGCCTTTGTCATGCTAACTAACTGTTTTTCTTTATAATTTCTTGGGCAAGGCTCAAATAATTCGTGGCACCTTTGCTGGTTGCGTCAAAGTTGATAATGCTTTCGCCAAAACTTGGTGCTTCGCTCAATTTTACATTTCTCTGTATGATTGTTTTAAAGACCATATCGTTAAAATGTTTCTGCACTTCCTCTACGACTTGATTCGATAAACGCAATCTTGAATCGAACATTGTTAGTAATAAACCTTCAATATCTAAATCGGGATTGTGGATTTTTTGTACGCTTTTTATAGTATTCAGAAGTTTTCCCAAACCTTCAAGAGCAAAATATTCGCATTGGATTGGAATTACAACAGAATCGGCAGCAGTGAGTGCGTTCAATGTCAATAATCCCAATGATGGCGCACAATCGATAAGGATATAATCGTATTGGTCTTTCACACTTTCGAGTGCTTTTTTGAGCATGTATTCGCGATTTTCCTTATCAACGAGTTCGATTTCGATGGCAACAAGATCGATGTGCGCCGGAATGATATCGACATTTGGGGCAGTGCATTTCAAAATTGCTTCTGCCGCAGCATGACTGTGTTCGATGATCTGGTAAGTGCCGATTGCTACATTTTCGATGTCAATTCCCAATCCGGAACTTGCATTTGCTTGTGGATCAGCATCAATGAGCAATACTTTTTTTTCGAGAACGCCCAGTGAAGCTGCTAAATTCACTGAAGTTGTTGTTTTTCCAACGCCACCTTTCTGGTTAGCAATGGCTATGATTTTACCCATTTATTTTTCTAAATTTTGAGCCGTAAAAATACAATTATTTTTGAAGTTTAAGGTTTAAACTGTAAAGTTTAATGCCGAAGATTGGGGAAAAAGTTAAAGTCGTAAACCAAAGGGCTTTTCAGACTTTGTGGCGATTTGTTGTCTGTTGACTGCCGTCAACCGTTTGTGATTTAAAACCCTGTGACTAAAAGTTTTTTTGCGGCTTTGAGACTGCATTTTTGATGTTTTGAATAAGCTTGCGCAGCGCGTGTTTGTATTTGTTCCGCTGTTTCATTTAGTAAAAATCCTGAAATTGCGTCGTGAACAGTGTAAGCTTCCGGGCACATGAACTGTGTTGTCCATAGCAACGGACGCGAATTGGCATTTTTGATATAAGACGCAAAATAGCTTTTGCTGATACAAGCGAGAATGACGCAATCGCGTGATTTTCCGTCAACGTTTTTATAGTTTTCATCGAGGTCAAAATCCATTAAGCCGTCATGCCCGATGTAAGAGAGTAATTGCGCGTTGCCATGTATTCCAATTGTTTTTCCTGAAATGTGTATCGTGTCTTTAAGGCTTCCGGCATTCGATGAAAGAAAATTCTGAGTAGTTGATTTGATGTATTTTCCATCATAAGCATCGGCGATAAGATAAGCATCTTTGGTTGCATGTTTAAAAATTATGCGCTCTAGAATTTCGCCTTTTTTCTTTTGGGATTTGAGGAATTTCCATTCGACACTTTTTTTAAAATAGCTTTTGATTCCGTAACCGCAACCCCAATATAAATTGTTATCAGGATCTTGTCCGTTGCCAATTTTAGCGGGAACAGGTACAATTCCCTGGTATTTATTGTCGCACAACGCCACCATAATGTGAATGACTTTTGAGGTGTTTTCGAATGGAATATTATTTGGTGTGGCTACTTCTAAGGGTAATAATTCAGCAAAAAGTGGTTTGTTTTCTTCTTTTTTCTGACAAGAAAATAAAAAAACTGCTGCAAAAAGTGACAATAATTTCATGAGGGTTGGTTTTGGTTAGATTCCAACGCAAATACTATTAAATTATTTCATCGAATAGCCTATAACCTTCGCGCTTTTGCACCTTTGAGAGCAATCATATAAATGCTCGCAAAGGCGCAAAGGCGCAAAGTATTTGAAATAGAAATGTTATATTGGATTTATTTGCCCTTCTTCGCCTTAATCATCGCTTCAAGCATGTCCCACATTTCTTCGGGAATCGCTTCTAAAAGGTTGAATTGTCCGGCACCTTTGAGCCATTCACCGCCATCAATGGTAATGACTTCGCCATTGACATAAGCCGAAAAATCGGAAACCAGATAAGCGGCAAGATTGGCGAGTTCCTGATGGTCGCCGACACGTTTCAATGGCACTTTCTTTGCCATGTCGAATTTTTCTGCTAAATCACCGGGCAATAGTCTGTCCCACGCACCCTTTGTAGGGAAAGGGCCTGGCGCGATGGCGTTGGAACGAATGCCGTATTTCGCCCATTCGACTGCTAAACTTCTTGTCATTGCAAGAACACCGGCTTTTGCAGTGGCACTTGGCACAACATAAGCGGAACCTGTCCAAGCATAAGTAGTAACAATATTAAGGATTACAGCACTTTCTTGTTTGGTGTCAATCCAATGTTTCCCGAAAGCGAGTGTGCAGTTTTTAGAACCTTTAAGAACGATGTCGATAATCGTATCAAACGCATTTGCAGACAATCTTTCGGTTGGAGAAATGAAATTCCCGGCGGCATTATTGAGCAAAACATCGACTTTTCCGAAAGTTTTTATGGTTTCTGAAAGCATGTTTTCTACTTCTTCATAATGGCGGACATCGCATTGCAGCGGAAGACATTTTCCTCCGGTTGCATTTTCGAGTTCGGCAGCTGTATTTTTGAGTTTGTCTAAATCGCGGGAAGTGATGGCTACGTTGGCACCAAGTTCAAGAAAATACTTGGTCATGGCTTTTCCAAGTCCGCTACCGCCACCCGTTACGACAATCGTTTTACCTTTAAGTGCGTCGTCACGAAGCATTTTTTGTGAGAAATTGATCATGTGTTTTGTTTTCATAAAGATAGTGGCAAAGTTGCAGCCTTGCAAAATTTTTTGCTATGGTATTAAAAAAATGACTGAAAATTGCTAAAGTGTAGGGTTTGCCATCCAAAATAACGCGTTGGGAGCGATTAATATTAATACTACTTTATTTATAAATACGCAGATTTTATAAAAATGCTATATATCACTGAAAACAATTCAAATTTTCAGTTTCACGATTTTTCATTGCCATTTGAAGTAGGGCATTTGATAATTGAAGTGTTACACAATAATAATCTCGACTAACAATCTTAAATTGTTCTTAATGATTTGCTAAATTCATTGAATAATATAAGGTATAAGTCTAATTTTACTAAAAATAATTTTAAAAAAATTAAGCTATGAAAAAAATTACCTTCTTATTATTTTTAACAATTTTCTCCAATGCAGCATTTGCACAGTTTACGGAGGACTTTGAAAGCAGCGCGGATATTCCATCAGGTTGGACGGTTGTTGCCGGGGGCGACGAAGAAAATACCTGGGCTATCACAGACTTGTCTGAATATGGACTAACGGCACACAGCGGTAATAATGCTGCAACCATATTTTACAGCGCTGATGCACATGACGATTATCTTGTAACGCCAGCTATTACGGTAGTTGCGGGCGTAAATGATTATTTTTCATTTTGGGCAAGAAGCCTTGATGTAGATTATCCTGAAGAAATAGACGTAGTGTTGTCAACAACAGGCACAGATGCCGGAAACTTTACTGTAACACTCCAAGCAAGTGTTGCGCCGGAAAGTGGCGAAACCTATTATAAGTATGCTTATGACCTTAGCGCTTATGTCGGGCAGACTGTTTACATAGGCTTTCATTCAATTACAGCGGATATGGATATTTTTGAAGTGGACGATGTCGTTAGCACTGCCATTCCTAGTTGTTATGAGCCGACTACATTTGCCGTAGATGGTACGACTACAACTAGTGCAGATTTATCATGGACATATACTACTGGCACTTCATTTGAAATCGAGTATGGACCAGAAGGATTTGTTCCGGGAACGGGAACAGTTGTTACCGCTTCAGCACCTCCGTTAACTTTAAACAACTTGACTCCAAGTACTACTTATGATGCTTATATCAAAAATAATTGCGGCGGTAATGGTTTAAGTACTGCATTGATGGTAAGTTTTTCTACTCCGGCTGTTCCTCCAGCTAATGATACCTGTGTCGATGCTATAGCGTTGACAGTAGGAGGTGATTTTGAAGGAAGCGCCTTAGAATATACTGATACAGGCGCGACCACTGATGCTGATGTAGCGCCAGAATGTCAATCATTTTATACCAATGATGTTTGGTTTACCGTAGTGGTTCCTGCTGATGGGAATTTAACGTTAGAAACTGCTCCGGCAGACGGATCTGATAATGATGATACTATTATCGGTGTGTTTAGTGGCGAATGTGGTAGTTTAACAGCAATCGACTGTAACGATGACAACGAAGATCCTGATAACGATGGTTTCTTTTCAAAATTAGTACTTACTGGTCTGACTCCCGGAGATGTACTTCATGTAGCAGTTTGGCAATATTATTTTGATCTTTTTGGCGATCCTTTGTTTCCGGGTGCTTTTAGAGTTGCTGCCTACAGCGAAACTTTATCCGTTGGAGATAATGATTTGAGCCAATTCAAATATTATCCAAATCCGGTTAAAGATGTTATGAATTTATCTTACACACAAAGCATGAGCGATGTCAAAGTCTTTAACATGCTTGGACAACAAGTTTTTTCAAAATCAGTAAATGCAACAAGCACACAACTTGATTTATCGACACTTTCTACTGGGACTTATGTAGTCAAAGTAACTTCAGGCAATGAGGTTAAAACGATTAAAATAGCGAAAGAATAACACGAATTTTTACTCATAATTGTAAAGGCTGCTTATTTTTAGGCAGCCTTTTTATTTTTTATCGATTCGATTACACGACTATTTTGCTGTTTTTTTATCTTTAAGAAGTGCAATCATTTATAAAACTGCCTGTTTAAATTGCTAAATGTCATAAATTTGTTTAAACCTTTAAATCATTTGCTATGAAAAAGTTATTACCCATTATTGCCGCTAGCGTTATGCTGGTTTTTTTTGCCGCTTGTAGTTCATCCGACGATGGCCCAACGGAAAATGTCACCTTCGCAGTGCCAGTTGTTAAATCGCTTGCCACTATCCGTTCTGGTGTAAAAGTTACTGCAGCCAGACAAACCGCTTCCGAAGGGAAAATTTATGTCACCCAAAATAACCTTTTTTACATCGCAAAAGAAGAAGGCGTTCATATTTTTAACAATACCAATCCATCGTCACCACAAAACATAGCTTTTCTCGAAATTGAAGGCGTTCATGACATTGCCGTAAAAGGAAATTACCTTTATGCGGATAATTTTATTGACTTGCTTGTTTTTGATATTTCCAATCTGAGCAATATCACATTGGTGAAAACTATCGAAAATGTCATTGGTTTTAATGCCGCTTATCCTGTTGATGCACAGTATTATGATTATGAAGTGGGTCCTGGTCCGGATGAAATCGTAATTGGCTATCGCACGGAAATGAGAGCGGTTCCAACTGGCGGTATAATGGCATACGACGAGGCCACGGGTGCATTGTCAAATGGTGCAGAAGCATTACCAGGCGCACCATCTGTTGGCACGGGCGGTTCTTATGCACGTTTTCAAATCAACCAAAATGCACTTTATACGATTGACAGTTGGAAACTCAACGTTTTTAATATCGTCAATCCGACTACTGCTTTTTTTGATAAATCGGTTTATATGGAAATGTGGTTTGGAGGCGGTGCGTTTGAAACGCTTTTCCGTCAGGGCGACTATCTTTTTGCTGGCGCCACTTCGGGTATGTTCATTATTGATGCTACGGATGAGTTTAATCCGGCGTTCATTTCCGGGTTTTCGCATGCTACTGCTTGTGATCCGGTTGTCGTCAATGGAACAACTGCCTATATCACTGTTCGTGGTGGTTCAAGCTGCGGTGCTATCGAAGATCAGGTAAATGTACTTGACATTAGTGATATCAATAATCCAACGTTATTGTCAACTTATTTGATGAATGGGCCACGCGGGTTGGGTGTTAAAGGCAATACCGTTTACATTTGTGGTGATAACGGACTTAATATTTTTGACGCTTCTAATCCATCAGGTTTATCGCTGGAAAATGCTTATGTTGATGATGTTACTGATGTGATTCCGCTTGAAAGTCATTTGATTACGGTTGGTCCGAACAAGATCACGCAGTATGCTTATGGCGAAAATTATACGTTGAATGTTTTGAGTGTTCTAAATTTTTAATATTTGAGTGTTCTAAATTTCAGTTTAAATATAAAAAGCTCCCGGTTTTTGGGAGCTTTTTTCGTTCAAAAATGAGTATTTATTGTACAGTATATGTTTTTGTATCCACTTCAGAAAGCCTGAAATAACCCAATGCAAAATTATTGCTATTGGTTTGGTTGATCAAATTGCCTCTTGCATTGGATGGTGTTGTCTGAAAAGGACCGCCATCGCCTTGAGAAGCATTGAGCAAAATGGTCATATAGTTTTTGTATTGTTCTGAAATGCCATAGACCGAAAACTGCATAATGTCGCCCGCTTTCAAGTCTTCGTCGATGTATATGCCCGTAATTTCATTGCCTTGAAAAAATTCGTCATCACTAACTTCATATTCAGCCAATGGGTGAATGCTTGCCGCTATTCTTGTCATATAATAATTATCTTCGGCACCATTATCTTGGAAGAAAAATTTCAATTCAATATCCGAACCACTAAAACCGCCTTCATTATTCTGTGCAATGTTGTCTTTTATTACAGAAGTTGCTTTCATTGTTTCTACGGCGGTATAGGTCTGCCCTTCGGAGATAACGGTTAATGTATAAGTTTCGTTGAGCACCGGAACAAAATTGGTGCATGAATATTCTCCGGTATCCGGATTTTCGATAAATGTAAACACGTTGTTGGTACTATTGGTAATGAATACCTGTGCGCCGGAAATCGCCGGAATTACAGTGTCATAATAGCCAGCTGTTGTGGTTAATTTTATTTTCTGTTCATTACCAGCAGTGCCTTTATACCAATTGATAGAAGCATCAATAACGAGGCGTGGTGCAGCGGTATCGAGGTCAACATCTACGACTTCTTCGCACGAAGTAAAAAACAAGGCAATCAATAATAGCGAAATGTATTTTATGTTTTTCATGATGATTAAAATTTAAAATTATAGGTAACACTCGGGATTATTCCAAAAATTGATAATCGGCTTGCTTCGTTAGCACCAGTATCAACATTTTGTCGAAACGAAATCGAAGCGGCATTTGCGCGGTTGTATATATTATAGATACTAAATACCCATTCACCCTGCCAGCCTTTTTTCTTGTTTGGTTTTGGGATATAAGTTGCAGAGATATCGAGGTGGTGGTAAGCAGTAAGGCTGCTTGAATTTCGGTTTTCATACGTTGGAACCACTATATCGCCATAAACATATTGCCCGTTTGGATAGGTGACCGGTTTTCCTGTTTGTAATGCGAATATGCCACCAAAAGACCATTTTTTATTGAATTCGTAATTTCCGGTCACAGATAAATTGTGCAGTTTGTCATAACCCGTTCTGTACCAATCGCCGCCGTTGATACCGGTTTCGGTTGGTGTGCGTCCCGGCGTTTGTTGTTCTGAACGCGATAAGGTATAAGAAACAAATCCGGTAAATTTTCCTGAACTTTTCCTGAATAAAACTTCTAATCCATAAGATCTGGCTTTGCCATTCAGGATTACTTGTTCGATGGCTTCGTTGGCAATCAAATCGGCACCGTCAATATAGTCAATCCGGTTTTTTACGGTTTTGTAAAAGGATTCAATCTCAATAGAATAATTATCATTCTTAAAATTCCTGAAATAGCCAAGCGCAACTTGGTCTAAAATCTGCGGTTTGATAAAATGATCACTCGGTGCCCAAACATCTAGCGGTGTTATTGATGAAGTGTTAGAAATCAGATGAATATACTGACTCATTCTGTTGTAGCTTGCCTTTAATGATTGATTTTCGGTCAATTGATACGCAACGGCTGCACGCGGCTCCAGGTTGTCAAAACTAGCAATGGTTTCACCTTTATTAAAAGATTCCGTTCCGGTTGGCGTTGCTTTTTCATAAATCTGCAATGCTTCGTTAAAAACCACAGCCTGGTTGTTGGCATAAGTATTTATGGTTTGTTCTCCAAGCCTGTAAAACATACTGTAACGCAATCCGTAACTTACCGAAAGTTTTTTTGTAAGATCGTTTTCTGCCTGAATATAAATCGCCGGTTCAAATGCATATTTTTTGGCAAGCTGCATGTGGTTCACACCGGAATTGCCATCTGATGG
The DNA here is from genome assembly GCA_029946065.1 of Flavobacterium sp. GTDB lineage: Bacteria > Bacteroidota > Bacteroidia > Flavobacteriales > Flavobacteriaceae > Flavobacterium. The sequence goes on along the minus strand of JAQSDU010000014.1, from coordinate 785,955 downwards.
ATCAACTGTTCCTGGATTGAAATCGTAGTAAACAGCATTGACACCATAAGAAAGTTTGAACTTGTCGTTGATATAATGTTTCAAATCGTACTTGAAATTGTAATTTTGGATTCCGGATGCCCAGTCGAGCCCTTGTAATTTGATGTTCAGCCCGTAATAATAATCACTGTAAATGAGCGACATATTCGAAAATAATTGGTCTGAAAACAAATGGTTCCAACGCAAGTTTACCAATGTATTGCCGTAGGTATTGCTAAAAATATCATTGATACTAAAAACGTCACGACCAAAATATCCCGAAAGAAACAGGTTGTTGTTGGGGTTAAGTTTGTAGCTTAACTTCGTATTCAAATCATAAAAATAGGCTACGTTTTTATTGTCGGCCAATTTTAGGAAAAGATGCGCATAGGAACCGCGCCCCGCTATTATGAATGAGCCATTGCCTTTATCAATAGGGCCTTCTGCCAAAAGGCGACTTGACACCACTCCGATGCCGCCATTCATATGAAAACCATTGCTGTTGCCTTCTTTTTGGTAAATATCGAGTACAGACGAAACGCGACCACCAAAACGGGCCGGAATGCCACCTTTGTATAATTTAAGGTCTTTTATCACATCAGAATTAAATACGGAAAAGAAACCAAACAAATGCGAAGAGTTGAAAACCGTGGCTTCGTCAAGTAAAATGAGATTTTGATCGGCACTTCCGCCACGCACGTTGAAACCAGATGCGCCTTCGCCGGAATTGGTAACGCCTGGCAATTGCAAAATCGATTTCAATACATCCACTTCACCCAAAACAGCAGGCATTTTCTTGATTTCTGCGATGGTGAGTTTGTTGGTACTCATTTCGGGTTTGCGGATGTTGGCTGCTTTTTTATCAGTTTCGACAATGATTTCGTCCAATTGCTCACTGTCGCCAGCGATACTGATGTTTTTTTTGATGTTGGAAGTCAGTGCAATTTTTTCTTCAGAGGTCTGATAACCTACATAACTGACTTGCAAAGTATAATCGCCTTTGGGAAGCGTAATTGAATAAAAACCGTATTCGTTGGTTGCGATTCCGGTGTTGAGTTCTACGATGTAAACGTTTACACCAATTAAGGTTTCGTTGTTGTTTTTGTCGGAAATGGTACCGCTGAGCGTAAATTTCTCCTGTGCATTCATTACAGTTCCCAACACTAGCGTCAGGGCAATAAAAGCCAGGCGAACAATTGTTCTTGTGTTCATTTTTTGATTAATTGATGATTAAAGATTAGGTTTTGCACAAAATTGAATTTGCTGGTTTGTTGATTGTAAGATAAGACTTATGATAACGGCTTTTGTTACGGATAATTATATTTTTTTAAAAAAAGATGCGAAATTGTTTATTTCAATCGATATAGTTAGGTGTTTATTGTCAAATGTGTATATCTAGCAGGTTTATGAAAGTTAATGGATTTACCTGTATACCCGATGCATCCAACAGAATACTTTCGTTTGGTACTTTGTGTTTAAAAAGGGGAATTTTAAATTAGATAGGAGTAGGGGTTATTAAGAAGAGTTGCTTTGGAAGTTTGTGGTTTTTTTGTGTTAGGTATAACGAATGCGAAAGAATTGCGTGGAAGTTTGTGCGCAGCCATGTTAATGTTTACAAATCAAAAACTTTTCTTGAATAGATTGATAATTCTATCCCAAGCGAGAGTTTACCTGCTAAAATAATTAGTTCTTTCGGAAATTTATCATTTTGATTTATGATATTCTCGTTCAAACGCGAGTAAATAGGGAAATCTAGATTAGCAGCGCTTACATTCGAGTTTGACAAAAAAACTTTATAATTCATTAAAATACTTATCTAAAAAATAAATTAAATCTGTTATCTGATCTTTTAAGTTATCCCAATCTTTATTAGAAACATCAAAACAAATTCTGTAATCAGTTCTTACAAGATTTTGAGTTTTATTTTTGATGTCGCCCTTTTCGTATTTGCTAAAAACGGGAATATTAGTTGTTTCAGCAAATTCTTTAAAAGATTAGGTGTCACTATAGACTTTTAAAATGCATATTTTTGTTTATCGTTTTGTTTTCATCAAGGAATCAACATCGAGATATGTCTTATAGCCTCCAATCACCCCCAAATTCACTCAAACCCTTCAATCAAAACTTCCAAAATCTGTATTGCCGCTTCACTGATTTTCGTTCCGGGGCCAAAAACAGCTACCGCACCCGAATCAAATAAATATTGATAGTCTTGTGCCGGAATGACACCGCCCACAATGACCATAATGTCTTCGCGACCGTGCTTTTTTAATTCGGCAATGACTTGAGGTACCAAAGTTTTGTGTCCCGCCGCCAATGACGAAACGCCTAAAATATGCACATCGTTTTCAACGGCTTGTTTTGCTGCTTCGGCTGGCGTTTGAAAAAGGGGACCAATATCCACGTCAAAACCAACATCGGCATAACCGGTTGCGACTACTTTTGCACCGCGATCATGACCGTCTTGTCCCATTTTGGCAATCATTATCCTTGGACGACGGCCTTCGAGTTGGGCAAATTGGTCGGCCAGTACTTTCGCCTTTGCGAAGTTTTCATCATTTTTTATTTCCTTGCTATACACACCGCTAAATGATTTGATTTGTGCTTTATATCTTCCGAAAACCGTTTCGAGAGCATCGCTAATTTCTCCCAAAGTGGCCCTGTATCTTGCTGCTTCTACAGCGAGTTCGAGTAAATTGCCTTCGCCGGTTTTGGCAGTTGCAATCAATTGATCAAGCGTTTCTTGTACTTTTTGAGTGTTTCTGGACGCTTTTATCTGTTCTAATCTTTCGACCTGTTGTTTCCGAACCATTTCGTTGTCGACATCCAAAATATGCAATGGATCTTCTTTTTCCAAACGGTATTTGTTAACACCAACAATAATATCCTGACTGCTATCTATGCGCGCCTGTTTTCTGGCTGCAGCTTCTTCGATGCGCAATTTTGGAATGCCGGCCTCGATCGCTTTTGTCATACCGCCGAGTTCTTCTACTTCTTCAATGAGTTTCCAAGCGTTTTGTGCAATTTCATTCGTAAGACTTTCTACATAATAACTTCCAGCCCACGGATCGACCGTTTTAGTGATTTTTGTTTCTTCTTGAAGGAAAATCTGCGTATTACGGGCAATCCTTGCGGAGAAATCTGTTGGAAGTGCAATCGCTTCATCTAACGCATTTGTATGCAAAGACTGGGTTCCGCCAAATGCTGCCGCTGCCGCTTCGATACAAGTTCTGGCGACATTATTAAACGGATCTTGTTCCGTCAAACTCCACCCCGAAGTCTGACAATGCGTTCTTAAAGCGAGCGATTTTTCATCTTTCGAATGAAACTGTTTCAGCAACTTCGCCCAAATCATTCTGCCGGCACGCATTTTGGCGATTTCCATAAAATGGTTCATGCCAATGGCCCAGAAAAAAGATAGTCGTGGCGCAAATTCGTCAATTTTCATTCCGGTTGACAGTCCCGTTCGGATGTATTCGAGTCCGTCGGCTAAAGTATAAGCGAGCTCAATATCTGCCGTTGCTCCGGCTTCCTGCATGTGGTAACCTGAGATGGATATTGAATTGAATTTTGGCATTTTTTTACTCGTAAATTCAAAAATATCGGCGATGATTTTCATTGATGGCGTTGGCGGATAAATATAAGTATTTCGCACCATGAACTCTTTTAAAATATCATTTTGTATGGTTCCGGAAAGCATTTCGGGTGGAACACCTTGTTCTTCCGCAGCGACGATATAAAACGCCATAATGGGCAAAACAGCACCGTTCATGGTCATCGAAACCGACATTTCCCCAAGCGGAATCTGGTCGAACAAAACCTTCATGTCTTCAACGGAATCAATTGCCACGCCGGCTTTTCCTACATCGCCAACAACGCGCTCATGATCACTGTCGTAACCGCGGTGTGTCGCCAAATCGAATGCAACAGACAATCCTTTTTGTCCGGCGGCGAGATTTCTTCTGTAAAAAGCATTGCTTTCTTCGGCGGTTGAAAATCCTGCATACTGACGGATTGTCCACGGACGGCGTACATACATCGTCGCATAAGGCCCGCGCAAATTGGGCGCAAAACCGGCTCCAAAATCCAAATGTTCGAGATTTTCGGTGTCTTTTTCAGAATAGAAAGACTTTAGTATAATGGCTTCGGCGGTCAAAAATCCCTCGTCTTGACTTTTGTCTTTAGACTTTGGACTTTGGACTTGCTTCAGATTTAAATGTTGCAGATTTTTCCGCATTATTTATCGATGATTTTAAACGTCCACTTTCTGTTGGAATTATTGGTATTTAAGGCTTCAATTATACCGGCAGTAATCGTAACGCCGGAACCGACCGTAAACAGCATAAATGCTGCTTCACCGCCGCTGGTTGCGACAATAATGGAACTTCCCACAATAGCCAATCCGGCAATTAAGACGACCGTTTTAATGGTTCCCAAAACTTTCGGCTGGCTTTTTATGCTCAGAATATTGTCGGCTTTTATGGGAAAGTTGTTCACAAGAACTTCGCCTTCTTCAGAAAAATGCAAATTTCCAACGTGTTTTTTTCCGTCGAGTGTCCTTATTTTAATGCGTTGGTTTTCTTCGTAAACTTTTATTTTCCCAGATTTGATGTTCGTGATTTCAATGGCTTTCTGAGAGAATACACTCAGAGATACAAAAAAAGCCAATAGGCAAATGATATTTTTCATGGTTTAATTTTTTTCAGTTTCAAGGCGTTCCTGTTCGTTTTTTTCTGCCAGGCGTTTCTCAATTATGGGTTGGATTAAGGTTTTTCTAGGTTTAGTCTTCACGAAAGGAAACAATTCCATATCGTGTTGCATGCGATCATTTTTGTTTGGATATTTATTGGTTCCTAAAAGAATTTCTTTGCCAGAATCGAATAATTCTTGCTCTTTGTCTGCACTTTCTTGTATTTTTCTTTTGATGATTCCGGTGCCGAGTTGTTTCAGAAAACCATCGTTGGCTTCGATATCTTTAAACAAAACAAGTGCTTTTTCCGCCAATTGTTCCGTAATATTTTCGATATAATAACTGCCGTCAGCCGGATTATCGACTTTGTCAAAATAACTTTCCTGTTTTAAAACGAGCAGTTGGTTGCGGGCAATTCGGTCTCCAAATTCGTTGTCTTTATGGTACAACGCATCGTATGGAAGATTTGCAATCGCATCGGCGCCGCCCAAAATAGCCGACATGCATTCGGTTGTTGTGCGCAGCATATTGACATTGTAATCGTAAATGGTTTTGTTGCGTTTTGTAGGCGAAACCAGTAGATGGCAGCCGCTAGTGATGTTGTATTCTTTGGCAATCAAATCGAAAAGCACACGAAAAGCACGCAATTTTGCAATTTCAAAAAAGTAATTGGTGCCGACGGAAATTTCAAAAACAACCGGTTTTTCAATTTTTTCGAGGCGATTGAAATATTCATTGGCGTGCGCCAAAGCATAAGCGATTTGCTGCACCATATTGGCACCGGCATTTTGGTATAATCCGGCATTGATGCTTAAAAAGGAAATATTGGTGACTTGTTTTGAAAGTAAATTCAGCGTTTCAAAATTGTCTTTTTCTGCTGATTTAAACCAGTTGCCATCGCTTGCCAATTGTCCGATTGGATCAATATTGCAGAAAATGGTCGCTTGTTTGTTTTTGGCAACTTCGTCGATTTTTTTGATGAAATCTATCGAAAGGAAATGTAGGTTGAAATAAATAGGAACCTTTTGAAGTGGCAGCTTTTCTAGTAATTGTGCAACATCCGTATTTTCATTTTCAATCGTAAAACGCAGACTTTCCGCACCACGGCTGATGCTGTCTAAAGCGCGTGCAATTGATTTCTCTAGATCATAGACAAAGATATTTTGGCAGATTTTGAAGTCGGTAGCTTTGGTTGTAATGCTGTGACTTGCAGAAAATTCGTCTTTGTGATAAAACGGTTTTACTTTGATGCCTTCCGGTGATTCCCAAACAAGCGTGTCATTATAATCGGCACCTTTTAACTCAAACTGAATCTGCTGTTTCCATTGTTTGGATGAAACAGGCGCGAATTCTTTGAATAAATTTTGATTGTCGTTGGTCACTTTTTTTGTTTTGCTGTGTTACAAATATAATTCAAAAAGGGCATAGGAATTGCAAAAAGTGAATTGATTTATGAGGTTGTTAACCCGTTGGATGTAATCGGTATTGAAGTGTTGGAACGCGGATTTCTCAATTTGCTAAAATTTCGTGATTTCCTCTTCAAGCTAACGAGTGCCCACAAATTTTAGATAAAATTCCAACATGAATTTACTTGGTTTGTTCGCCTGAGGGCTCGGGTCAAGAATTTAACGAATAAAATCTGTGCTAATTCGTGAAATTCGTGGCTGTTTTTTTAAAATCTGCGACCGAGTGCTAAAGAACTGGCGAAGCAATCTTTGGCCATTTTATACTAAAGTCCTTTTTTGATGGTATCGCCTTCATATTCAATAATATAAATGTCTTCGCTATCGCGTTTCATATAGTATTTTTCTCGAGCGAATTTCTCGACTTGGTCGTTGCTTTTAAGCATTTTAATGCTTTGCTCGTCTTTTTTGATTTCGTCTTTGTAGTATTGCTTGTTGTCTTCGAGTTCTTCGATTTCGTTGTTCAAAATGCGTTGGTCGAAGTAGGAGTAGTTGTCCAGAAAGATCATCCAAACGATAAAAAACAGCGTGATCAACACGTAGCGGTTACTAAGGAACCTGAGCCACGGATTTTTAAACTTGTTTTTAAACGGATTTTTCATGGTTAAACGGTTTTCCTAGCCCCGATAGCAGTGAAAATCCTTTTTATTTTTTCTTTAAAAAATAAAAAGATTGCAACGGATAGCGGGATTAGCTTCTAAAAAAAAGCAGGTTAAAAATAACTAAATTTTTATAAAATACGCTGGTTAATTACGGCCCGCACCACATCTATTGCGACGGTATTGTATTTGTCGTTCGGAATAATGATGTCTGCAAAAGCTTTTGTCGGCTCAATAAATTGTTCGTGCATCGGTTTTAGCGTATGTTGGTAACGGCTCAGAACTTCTTCCATATCGCGGCCACGCTCTGCAATATCGCGTTTTAATCGGCGTATCAATCTTTCGTCGGAATCGGCGTGCACATAAATTTTGATGTCGAACATATCGCGCAATTCTGGATTCGCCAAAATCAAAATGCCTTCTACAATCATCACTTTTCGTGGATGCGTGAAAACGGTATCGTCGGTTCTGTTGTGCGTTACGAAAGAATAAACGGGTTGGTTGATGGTATTTCCGGCTTTTAATTCTTTTAGATGTGCCGTCAGCAGTTCAAAATCGATGGCACGCGGATGGTCAAAATTGATCAATGCACGTTCTTCATACGAAAGGCCGTGATTGGCTTTGTAATATGAATCTTGTGAGATGATGCCGACTTCTGCTTGCGGCAATTCATTCATAATCTGGTGTACTACCGTTGTTTTTCCGCTGCCGGTTCCGCCTGCGATTCCTATGATGAGCATATCGAAATGTTAGTTATTGATGGGGCAAAAATAGGAATTTAATTCAGAGGGAATTTTGTTTTTTTGTGAAATCTTTCATCAATGGCTCTTCATATCTTTCATGAGGCTTCGGGTGAAAAGCAGGAGTGCAATTCCGCCAACGCCGATGCAGGTCCATAAAAACCAAGCGCTCTGCCAGAAAGGTTTTGGTGCTTCCGCATTTTCTTGCTTTGATTGTGTTTTTATGTCAGTAAGAATCGCTTCGGGAAGATTTTTTGGGATGCTGTCGCGGAAATAGGACAAATCGTATTGCGGCGCACGCTGTTGCGGATTTCCCGTTTTGATGGTGTAATTGTCATTGGATTTTAAATCGACAGCCATTTCTACCGGAATCTGAAAATATTGGATATCGTTAATTTGAAGCTGACTGTTGTCGCCATTGTCGATTTCCATATAAAATTCTTTTTCAAGTATGTTAAATGGGAAAATGTTGTTGGAATAGGAGGTAAGGTCAAATTGCGTAATAGTTTCCCAGGAAATAGTTTTTTTTCTTTTTCTAATTGTTTCAACCTTTTTATAAACACGCACTTTTCGGTTGTAGTATGACTGTCCTGAAATATGAAATACCAGTTTATTGACGACTGTTGGATTTTTAAATCGGACATAAACCAACGTTTTTTTTGTTCCGGGCGTATTGGTGATTTCTGAGTAATCTGGTTCGACTGGAAGCAAATCGATGCCGTTTATGGGTGTAGGTTTTAAATTTCCGACACGAAGGACATTGATGGGAAGCGTCTTTTTATCATCAAAAACAATTTTCAAATGACGGTAAGAACAACGCGGAAATGAAATTGTTTTCATCGCATAGGTTTTCATCGCATCGGTTAAATTATCTAATTTTTGATTTTCTGTGATACCAAACCAATGCTCATAATCGTTGCTGCCGTACAAATTGTAAGTTTTATTTACGCTGGTATTGGCAATAAAAAGGGTGAGCGTACTGATTTCCTTTAATGGAATGTGTATTGTTATTGGCGTAATGTTCTTCTGCTCGACAAATCTTCCCGTTGTATATTCTTCAAAATCGTAGTGTTGTTCGTTGTCATTTTCTTCGATTTTGAGGTATGGTACTTCGGTATGTTTCGCGTCATAAATCCTGAAATCGCTTAAATCTGTTTGCGAAAGCGATCGCAATTCGGGCGAAATAACAATTTTATGAAAACCACTGGCTTTCACTTTTTGGATTTTTGCTGTGGTTTGCTGTGCCAAAGCGAAGTTTGCCGTTAGTATTAGAATTAGGAATTTATTGAGTTTCATCTTTTTCAATGGCTGTCGGTTTGTTGTCGGTCAGTACTAATACTTTTATTTTTTGGTAAACGAATGAAATGATTAAAATTAGTACGCCCAATAAAATGAAAGCGATGATTTTTCCGGTTTCGGATGCATTTCGGATGTCGAATAAAAACAATTTGGCAATCGTAATTCCCAATAAAGACAAGGCGATAATACGCAACGATTTGTTTTGTTTTTTGATTCCGACAATCAGAAAAACAAAAGCTAGACTTCCCCATAAAATCGGAAAACCTGTTCTGATCACTAGATTTCTAACAGTATAAATCGATTGGTCGGCGGCAAAGGAAAAAGCATACGTTTTGTCGCCTTGTGCGTAAATGGTGGAAAACTGAACGTTGTTTTTGATGTCAGCTAATGTAATAACATCATTGGAAAATACTAGAGCGTGCAGCATCAATTCGGTACTGGCGAGATAAACGATAAAAAAACAGGAAATCCATAGGAAAATTTTATTTTGAAAGAAATTGGTTATCGAAAATTCCTTTTGCATGCGAAATAGTTGCCATACATAAAATAAGATGATCGCAAGTGAAAAATAATGCAGGTAAAACGCAATCCGCTGCCCGGAATTGTTGGTGATATTTTCGGTATGTTCATAGAATGGATAATTCGAAAACCAAAAAGCAAACAAGACAATATTGATGACGGCGATGAGTGCACCTAACTGATAGGCAGCAGTGATTTTGCTTTTATGCAACCAAAATAGGAATCCAGATGTGAACAACAAATGGTAAAAAAATGGGAAAACACCTGCGGAATAAGCACCTGAAACATAACTGTCGGATTGGTACGTGATTTCAAAAAAACCAACAAAATAGCAGGTAATTACAGCCATGATGGCTAAGTATTTCCGATAATTTACAAGATCAAGAAATTGTTTTTCTGAAGGTGTAATAACTTCGCGTTTTAATAAATAAATCACCGCAAAAAAGGTCAGCACCGAAAAAGCGCCAGTGATAAATGCCGGATTTGCCATGATGCTGAGTGTTGCTGTGCCTAAATACATATTACTCCAATCCATTAAAAGGCTTATCAACATTAGGAAATGAACGATTACAGAGCCAATTCTATAACTTTTAATACCCGATTTCTGCGATAGCCACATGAGCAAAACGGCTTCTGCGCCCCAAAATAGCGTGATATAATTGCCTTCAAATTGTATCGGCACAGCAAGGGTAATAAACGTTAGCGTCAGCCCGATCAGTAAGTAAACGGCGGTTTTGTCGAGACCGAATTTTTTGTACAAAACCCAAGCATAAATAAGGTTCAGTAACCCAAGAATTGTAGTGAACAATCCGCGCAATTCCGGATGATAGGTGTTGAGAATGAACATTCCTGCGGCATAAAAAAGAAAAGTGTTGCTCGCCAAAACAGACAATTCGATGGTCGTAAAAACGCCTTTTGTCCTAATATTGTTGATGATGTTGGTCAATACGAAAATAAAATAAAATACAAATCCGAATACCAATGCCCCAACCGAATGTGGATGTGGCAGTCCGTTGTCCTGAACCAGCCAGACGCCGTATAATACAACCGTAAAAACATAAGCGATAACATTTACAGCACTCCATTTTTTGTGGAACGCCAACGCTAATATGCCAACATCGAGAATGGAAATATACGTTAGTAAAACGACATAATTGCCTGCGCCAGTGCTTACCATAAAAGGTACTGCAAAACCACCAATAAGCGATAATATAGCGAGTTCCATACGGTTATATGACAACGAAATGATTGCGCTGAAAGCGGTAATTCCTACCATAATAATAAATGCTGCCGTTTGTCCAAAAAGATGGTAATCATGGAACGCTATTGCGATTGTAAAATAAAATATAGCAATGGCACCAGCGACTAATACCGAGCTGAAAGCGGCGTAATTTTTCCTTAGTTTATGCGCAAATGCCATAACCAGTGCACCACACAAAATACCAATTCCAACGCGCGCTGGCTCGTTGATCCAGTCTTTATCGATGGCGTATTTTACGAAATAGCTGATGCCTAAAACCAATATGAGCACACCTATTTTATTGATAAGATTTTCACCCACGAATTTTTCGAGATCCGGATTTTTTTCCTTGAAGCTTTCCCACCACGATTTTTGTTGGATATAACTGGTAGCAGCTGGTTTTGGCGTTGGTGAAGGAGTACTGAAAACCGTTTTTTCATAAACGGGTTGACGGTTTTCGAAATTTATTGGAGTGGTAGTTTTTTCTACTTCTTTTTCTATTACTGGAATTGGTTTTATTTCCGGTATTGGTACTGTAATTGGCGTTGCCGGTTTTTCTTCGGGAACAACTTGTGCCGGTTTATAATCGGATTTCCCAAAAGGACTTTCCGTCGGCAATTGCTGCTTGCGGAGTTCGATCAACAATTTGTTCATACTACTAAGTTTATCGTCTAAGGCATTGAATTTTGAGACGATTTCACTTCTTACGAATAGCAAAAAAGCGAATAGGAAAATAACCAGAAAAACTTCCATTTAAAGTCGATTAGTATTATTATATGTAAATATAATAACATTTTAGACTTATATGTCATCATTTAAAAAAGTGCTGCATAGGAAATGAATCCCCATCGCATCGGAGGTCATTTCTGCACAGGAAACGAATCCCCATCGCATCAGCAAATAAGTTTTGGATAATCCAGAAGTGTCTGGGCATAATAGTTATTAAAGATGAAATCAGAATATTAAATGATACCCTTTTCCATCGCTAGCTTTATGAGTTCGGGCGATGTTTTTACCTGGAGTTTGTGCATGATGTTCCGACGGTGCGTTTTTACGGTATGTTCGCTGATGAACAATGCACCCGATATGGCTTTGGTATTCATGCCGTCGGCCACGCATTTTATGATTTCTTTTTCGCGTGCCGAAAGTTCCTGAACACTTGTTTTGGGTGAATTTTTGCTTCGGAAATAATTAAAGAGCTGGTCATTGATTTTGCTGTGGAAATAATTCTTGCGCTGGCTCGTATCAATAATGGCCTTCACGAGTTCTGCTTTCGAAGCGTCTTTAAGAATGTAACCCTGAGCGCCTTTCTCGAGTGCGCCTTTAATTTGCTTGATGGATTGGTGCATCGTAAGCATTAATATCGGTTTGTCGTAGCCTTTGTTCCTGAGCAGTTCCATACTTGCAATTCCGTCGAGTATGGGCATGTCGATATCCATAAGGATGACGTCTATCTCAACCGTATCAAGGATAGACGGAATGGCATTGCCGTTTTTGGTATGCTCGACGATCTCGATACCGTCTTCTGGCCTGAACATCGACTTTACGCCTTCGGCAAACAAATGGTGGTCGTCTACTATTAATACTTTTATCATGGCGCAATCAGTTGAGTGTTATTTGGGTAAAAGGCAAGTCAATATTTACGGTAGTTCCGCTGGCCGGATTGCTGTCAAATTTAATTTCTCCTTGTAAATCGGAAATCATTTCCCGCAGGGTTTTGAGTCCCATACCGAAAATATCTTCGGGCTCTTCGGCAACATCAAACCCTTTGCCGTTGTCGTGCACTAAAATATTAATCAGGCTTTCATCATCGAAACAAGTAAGCAATATTGACAATTTAGTGGCTTCGGCGTGCTTCAGTACATTGCTCACCAACTCCTGAACAATGCGGTAGATGATGATTTCGTTTTCAGAACTCATCTGTTCCTGGCACATCGCCGCTGAAAATTCAACGTCGAGGCCATTTACCTGTTGCAGGTGCGCCGTAAGTTCCTTTAAAGCAGGTACCAAGCCGAAATTATCAGATATTCCCATGTTCAGGGCGTGTGACAGGTTTCGGATATCAGCACATGCCTGATCTACCAATGTTGTCAAAGTATGGTGATTGGAAATAGACTTCTCGTCAATGGCATTCAGGTTTACCTTAATTGTCGCCAGCAGGCTCCCGAAATGGTTGTGCAATTCGCGGGCGAGGCGTTTGCGTTCGTTTTCCTGTCCCTGTACCATCGATTGTAAGGCTTTGGTTTCCTGAGTATTTAATAAATTCCGGATTTTCTCATCGTGCTGATTGCGTTCATTTTCGGTGGTAAGCCTTGCATTTTGAAACCTTTGCCGGAAATACAACAATACCAGTACCGCAAAAAGCAGCAGGAAAATCGTAACCATGATGTAAATTCTGTTGAGCAACTGTCGTTTTTCGAGCAGTGCGATTTCTTTTTCTTTTTGACTTACCTCAAAATCAGTCCGCAGATTGGCGATTTGTTTCGTGGTTTCCGTGTTTTCGATACTGTCTTTATAAGCGATATATTGCGTTTGGTAGGCGAATGCTTTGCCGTAATCTTTTTTGGCTTCAAAAAGTTCCGATAAAAGCAAAGAAGCATCCCTGATCTGTTCTTTCAGGTCGAGGGCTTTGGCCATGTCGAGTGCTGTCAGCGTGTGATCGATGGCTTCTTCGATCTTTCCTTTTTCAGAATAAAGCCTGCCCAACTGGTTGTGGTAATCTGCCATTCCGAATTTATCGCCAAGCCTATCGAGCATTTTAATAGCTTTCAGCAAATCTTGTTCGGCAATGACATATTTGTCCTGCTTCCAGTAAACGAGTGCGCGGTTGCCTATTGTATAAGCCTTTCCGATTTCAAGATCAATGGCATCAAAAATAGGTGCCGCTTCATTGTAAAGTGCCAAAGCCGGCTCAAGTTCATTGAGCCTGTAATAACTAAATCCGGTATTGAGCAGGTTAATCGCCAGTTGTTCTTTATTGCCATGCAGGCGTATGATGGCAATGGCTTTTTTGTTATAAACAATGGCATTTTTGAAATCGTTATTAGACGTATAAGTATTGGCAATTTCGAGGTAGTCGCTTGTCAGCAGCTTGTTATTGGCATATTCGATCGCAAGATCGGCACTTTTAAAAAGGTTTTTCAATGCCATTTTCAGGTTTCCCTTTAGCCTGTAGGCGACCCCTATAGATTGATATGCTTCTATAATATAGATTGGCTGTTCATTATTAGAAGCCATTTCGAGTAACTTGTTGGCATATAAAAGCACCTCGTTAGGGGAAGAAGAATGCACCGATATCTTGGCATATATGGACATTTTAGATTTAGGGGAAAGCGTGTCGTTTTTTACCAGCAGCAATTTCAGGCTGTCTGCCTTGGCCTGATTTTGCGCCATTGCCGTAAGGCCGCTGCCCAATAATAAGAAACAGAAAAGTACCGCTTTTTTCCCCAAATTCATTTGTAAGATTTTAGTTGCCCTGGTTGGCCCTCAGTACAGGATCAATTAGTATTGGCAAACTCACCAAATTGCCATATTGTTCGTAGTCGATCATGGCTCCCAATGCAAATTGAATAAATCCTCCTGTTTTTGCCTCGTCAACTTTTATCTTAAAGCTGATCTGGTCTTTAATAGGCATTATCGGGGTGACTGTGAGCAGGCTGCTGTCGGTGCTTATTACATCAAATGAAGTGAAATATAGTTTATGGTATGAAGAAAGCTCATTCGGGACGATCGTAAAATAAATGAGTTCGTCTGTGCTGGCATTGATGTCGAAATTTTTTATGGCGCTTCCCAATGCCATCCATCCCTGGTCAAAAATTTTGGTGTATTCATTTACGTTCAGCGGTGGGGGCGCTTGCGGATTCGAGTGCCTGATGATCTCATCTGTGTCAACCTGAATAAAAATGTGCCTTGTACTTTCCATAATCTGTTTTGTTTTAAGTTATACTGACAAATCTAATCAGGCAGGAGTGATGTTTCATACCCCAAAAGAGGTATTTGACAAATATACTTTTTATTGTCAAGCCGTTGCATAAGTATCGCTTTTTTCTGACCTGCACTTTTCCGCAACTGCTACTGCTTTAGGGGTATGCTTAAAAACCATCCTTTTGGCTTATTAAAACTGCCTGTAGGCTTTGCAACTTTGTAATGTCTTCAAACAATGCGCATTAATACAAAGACAAGGCAAACCTGAAAAGCCACTGGCAAAGTAAGAAAAGTGGAGCAGCACCCACTCAAATAAACGAACCTTCCTGTGGGATCACAGGAGGCGGTAACCGAAAAGCCTTACGAGTAGGTCGACAATTTATTATTTATCATGAACACATTAACCATTACACAAGAAGAGGCCAAACAAATGGGCCAGAACATCGCAGGCTCGAAAAGCTTCGGACCGTTAACGGTCAATTACAACATTGATTTGAGTATCCCTCAGATTTCTGTGAGCGCTACGCTTTACGGAGTATCAATAGGAAGCGCAGTAATCAATCGTCAAGATCCATCGGTCACGTTGGGCGGAAACGTTGGTTTCGCAAAGGCTGAACTTACATTAACCGCCAATTTCGATGCCAATGAACTGGATTATAGTGTAGATGTTGAAGCTTTCGGACATACTATCTATTCCGGCAGCGGCAGATTATTCAGCTGGTAGCATCCAAAGGCGGCACCCGAAAAGCCTTAAAACAGAGTAAGGAAAAGTGGAGCAGCTCCCACTCAAATAAACGGACCTTGTTGTAGGGTAAATTACAGCGGCGGAACCGAAAAGCCTTATGAGTAGGTACAACCAATAAAACATATATATTATGAAATTTCAAGTTAAAAGCAGCGGTCAATATTTGAATATATTGAACGCAAGTAACGACAACGGTGCAACAGCATGTCAGGGTAATACGCCGACAACAGCTAATTTTGACTGGTCATTAGAGCCGTCAAAAACAGCCGGCGGCTATTTTCTGATCAAAGTAAAGAGCAGCGGACAATACCTGAATATACTTAATGCGGCCCAAAACAACGGCGCACTTGCCTGCCAAGGGAATACCCCTACGACAGATAATTTTCTATGGCAGTTTATTCCTGCAGGAGGCGCTTATTTCAAGCTTCAGGTAAAAAGCAGCGGGCAATACCTGAACATCCTCAATGCAGGTATGAATAACGGCGATGTGGCCTGTCAGGGTAATACGCCGACAACAGATAACTTCTTGTGGAAAATTGTTTAATGCTAAGAATTTATTTCACAACATAAGGTAATTCAACCTTGTGGTTATTAAAGACAGCTATATGCTGTCTTTTTTTGTTGTATAGTGAGTCGATTTTTTTATTTAGGTAAGAAACGCAATTCCTACCGCTATAGTGGTAGCATTAAAAATCACTCCTTTTAGCTGACAAAATGCGACTATGGTTATTGCAACTTTGTAATGTCTTCAAATGATACGCATTAACAAACAAGACGAGGCGGAATCTGAAAAGCCTGAAACAGAGTAAGAAAACAAATCATATATAAATTAAAATAGTATGGGACTAATTAACATTTTAGTAGCAGTTGACGGGAGCCAACTGGCACAACAAGTAGCAGACGGCAGCATAAGCGCAGGATCACAAGGTTCGCCAACCTCATTGGGGGCATGGTCGCAATCAGATGTTTACATCGCAATGATTTCACAACATAGTAATGTTGTAAACGACTGAGCACAGTCTGAACTCAGCATTTCTGCCAACTCAGGCGACACCATCCAGTGGGCAATGACCCCATTTGGTAACAACACCGATTACACAGCATTTTTATATGCCGGAACATTCAACCCGGCGGGTATGATCGTACCATCGGGATTACTTTACCTGAACACCCAGGTAGCAGAGCATCTTCCTAACAACATCGGCACGCTTCAGCAATATAACAACAACGTTTATATTGCCCAGGGTACGGGTTGTGGAGGTAGGCGCCTGCTCTCTTTCGAGCTGATTAATAATGCAAACGGAGCCGTTATAGGTTATTTTACATGGGATTCTTTCATCACTGTAAACCAGGGATAAGCATTGTTACATAACCCATTCCGGCAAGGTGGATAAAACAAAACTCAGCTTTAAGAGTAAAAAACCATCGAGAAATCGATGGTTTTTTTATGATTCGAAACACGGTAACAGCTACAGTTCAAAAGTACTCAGCTTTTCTGAGAACGAACTCAGGGTGTTTTCATATAGCAGAATTATTTCATAATCCCGAAGAGGGGAGTCGTTACAAAAAAAAACTTATGCGGTTTTGGCAAACCACCGGGCTTTTTTATTTTGCAGGAATTTTCAGGTAGCCTGAATTCTTGTAAAATAAAAAATCCTTCTCTGTTATACAGAAAAGGATTCTTTGTCGGGGTGGCAGGATTCGAACCTGCGGCCTCCTGCTCCCAAAGCAGGCGCGATAACCGGGCTACGCTACACCCCGAAAGCGGATGCAAATATAGTACTAATTTTCATTCCCGCAAAAAGATTTGAATAAATAGGAGAAGATTATTTTCAGATAACTAAAACTGATATTTTTTTGACGCAATATTTTCAATTTAAAGTTACATTTGTAATCTAAAAAATAACGATTTTACGATACCATGTCAGACACTATTGAAAAAATAAAATGCCTTATCATAGGCTCGGGCCCTGCGGGTTATACTGCTGCAATTTATGCCGCACGCGCCAATATGTTTCCGGTTTTATACCAAGGAACGCAACCTGGAGGACAGCTTACTACGACTAACGAAGTCGAAAATTTTCCTGGCTATCCGGACGGCGTTACCGGACCAGAAATGATGGTCGAATTGCAAAAGCAAGCCGAGCGTTTCGGTACAGATGTGCGCGACGGCTGGATTACAAAAGTTGATTTTTCTGCCGATGGACACAAAGTCTGGGTAAACGATACCAAAGAAATTCATTGTGAAACTGTGATTATTTCAACAGGTGCTTCGGCGAAATACCTAGGCATTCCATCAGAGCAGCATTATTTGCAAACGGGTGGTGGCGTTTCTGCATGTGCAGTTTGCGACGGGTTTTTCTATAGAAATCAAGAAGTTGTAATCGTTGGTGCCGGAGATTCTGCTTGTGAAGAAGCGCATTACCTTTCTAAACTTTGTAAAAAAGTAACGATGTTGGTTAGAAGCGAGCATTTTCGTGCCTCAAAAATCATGGTGGATCGCGTCATGAAAACCGAAAATATTGAAATTTTGCTCAACACTGAAACCGTTGAAGTTATCGGTGACGGGCAAGTTGTAACGGCTGTAAAAGTGCTGGATAAAACGAAAAACGAAGAGAAAGAAATTCCGGCAACAGGTTTCTTCGTCGCCATTGGTCACAAACCCAATACAGACGTTTTTAGACCATTCCTCAATATGGATGAAACGGGTTATATTGTCAATATACCAGGCACTTCCAAAACCAATCAAGCGGGCGTTTTCGTTGCAGGAGACGCTGCCGATCACGTTTATAGACAAGCCATTACCGCTGCTGGGACGGGTTGTATGGCGGCTTTGGATGCGGAAAGATATTTGGCGTCGCTAGAGTAATTAGAAAATTAGCTAATTAGAGAATGAGATAATTATTAAAAAATCCCGAATTTAAATCGGGATTTTTGTTTGATGTTAATTGGAAGGATTACTAACACGAATTTACACGAATTAAAAATTTGTGGAAATTCGTGTTTTAAATACTATTTACTCGGTTTTTTCGACAAAATTGCGCTGTCCGCAAATTTCACCAAATCGACTTTTGGTTCACCGTATAATTGTATTTCACTGGTTCCAGATGCTTCAATACTGACTGTAGTTTCAACATAAACATTGCAATTGCTGTAACCTTCAGCCACGAGTTTCATGTTTTTGACTGTGAGTTTTTTGCCTGTAAATCCGGAATTATTATCGAGACGCAAAGTCATATCAATTACATCACCTTCTATATTGGCAACTGCTTTTTGATACAAATCGCATTTTAATTCTGTGGAAGCAATCAGTGCTTTAATTTCTGCGTTTTTGCTTAAAGTGATCGTACCGCTTTCGGATTTTGCATTAAGTTCGGCTTTCGATCGGTCATCGCAAATGATGCTAAAAGATTTTGTGGCGAGATTCAAAAACAATTTAGAATTGTCAAACGACTTAAAAGTAATGTCATCAAGCGTAATTTCCTCCAGCGCATTGATTTTAGATTTGCCTTTCGCCGTAACGGTCTTAAAGGCATCGGTATAAGTAACGCGGATGTTGAATTTCTTAAAATCGGTAGCATCTTTTGCGGCGGTAATGACCAAAGTGCTGCCCATCATCGTGAGGGAAAGTGTGTTTTGCAAATTGTCGTCGGCTTCCAATTCTACACCGTTTTTATCGCCTTTGATGAGTGAGATTTCCAGGTCATCGCCGACTTCAATCGCATCAAAACTTTCGACTTGTTTTTGTTCAATCGTAACGATTTTAGAACCTTTGACTTTTTCTTTCTTTTGCCCGAAAGCTACTGTTGATAACAACAATGTTAGTGCAATAAAGATAATTTTTCGCATTGGTTAGTGGTTTGGTTGGACAAATATAAATAAAAAAGCATCCGTTTTCAATTTCTCAAAAACGGATGCAGCACTTTAATTTTTATTGTTCGGTAACGACTTTTAAATTATCATCCGGAACCCTGTCAATTAGATAGTTATAAGGGTCGATTCCCGCCTGATAAGGCAATTCTTTCGTAGTGAACTTGAAAGTATTATCCTTTTTCGTGATTTTCATTCGTTTATAAAACAATACTTTTCCGAGATTCTTGTCGTTTTCCGGCGCTGCAAAAATCCCAATGTCGATGTAATCCCCGACAGCGATTTGCTGCTCCTTGCCCAAAGCATCAGAACGGAATTTCTCGCAAGTTATCTTCATTGTAACCTCATAACCTGCGGTTGTTTTTTTGTAGGTAGTTTCGAGCATTCTGTTCGAAAAAAGAGTTATGTTTTCAAACATATCGCTAATCAAGTATTTCAAACTGTCGGGCGTTACTTTCCGAAATTCGGCAATAGCTGCGTTGGAAGTGGCATAAGGGGGATTTTTATAGGCATATTCGGTAATCAAATTTTGCATTGCGCTATTGACATTTTTCTCGCCTACCATTTCCTTTAAATAATACATCACGACGCTGGCTTTGTTATAATGTATGTATTGTTGGTTTTCGGTCTTCATGAGCGGATTTTCGCCTTCCGACTCTAAGCTTCTGCCGTTGAGGTAATCGTCCATTTCATATTGCAAGAATTTCTTCATTTTGTCTTTGCCATATTCTTTTTCCATGACCATCAAAGCGGAATACTGTGCAAAACCTTCGCTCATCATTTCGCTACCTTGCATATTGGCGCCGCAAACCTGATGTGCCCAATATTGGTGGCCCATTTCGTGTGCTACAACATAGAAAACCATGTCAATGTCGTCTTTTGTTACCTCGCGCTGGTCGTTGATAAACCCAATGCTTTCGCTGTATGGCATCGTCCCAGGAAATGCTTGTGCGAAATTTTGGTACCTTGGAAATTCGATTATGCGGCATTGCTTTTGGTAATAGGGACCGAAATTTTTCGTATAGTATTCTAACGATTTTTGCATACTATTGAGCATGTTCGGCACATTATATGCATGTTGTTTGTCGTAGTAAACTTCAAGATCGATGCCATTCCATTTTTTGCGAGCGACTTCATACTTTGCAGAAATGAATGAATAGAAATTCAACGCTTTTTGGTCGAGTTGGTATTGAAAATATTTCCTTCCGTTTGCGTTCCAGCTTTTGATCAATGAACCGGGCGCAATTGCGATCTGATCGGATGAAGTACTGATAGTAGTAGTTACATTCACCCAATCGGAGTCATTGCTTATATAAGTATTAGACCGTGCGACTCTATTGTTATCGTCGAGTTTTGGCATCCGGATACGTTTAGGTAGTTTAAGTTCTGCACGTTTGTTTTTATCCGAAATTTCCATTCCATTGTTGTAGCCAAAACTTGGCAAGAACGATTGGTTGTTGAAGAAAGTTCCGTTTTGCGTGAGTTCTGTGAGGCTGACTTCGTTTTCAAATCCGCGTGAGAATTGCCATACGTTGATTCCTATTTTGATGGAATCGTTTTTCGCCAACGGCTTGTCGAGTTTATAAATACGATAATGAAGGCGCTTGTCATTCGACTGCAGTTTAGCGCCCGGAACGTTGAGTTTTATACTGTCGAGATCCGGCATCGTAAAATGCAATTCATTGATTGGCGTATCCGAAATATTGTGCGCCCAAGCGGCTACACTTATAATAACGCTGCGCTGTTCGGGCATAATATCGATATTGTAATTCATTTTGTAAAAACGCGGCTGTACCAGATTTTCGAATTTCTTATAAGCTTTTTCGTAGTCTACAGCAGCTGTTTCTTTCGATTTTGAATCGTTATAGGTATTCAAAATCTGGGTATTGTAGAAAACGAAACTTCCGCAAAGCACAAACAATAAAATACTCACAAATATTCCAATCTTGTTTTCACCAAAACGAACTTTAGCGTTGTTCCAACGGTAGCGGAATTGCTCTTCTTTTCCGCGGGTATAAAACAATACGATTACATAACAAAGAATGAGGCTGAACAACAACCAATAAATCGTAAACCAAACCGTTCCCGGAACAAAAGGACCAAAACCATTCATATCAGAATAGGTAATATTCGGTCTGGACCCAAACGAAAGCATATTGGTGCTAATTTCCATCAAACTCCAGATAAAGAGATTGACCATTATGAACGCAACGAATGCGAAATAAGCGATATAACGGTTGTTGATGAGATAATGGAATAATAGTGAAAGTACGGTTAGGAACAAATACCCCGCAAGACGAATGACAAGCAGCGACTTAACATATACGACTAGTTCATATCTTGAATAACCATAAGCTGTTTGTGCCAACATTCCGAGAAGAATCGAGCAAACGAGTACAATTGAAATTGCAATCATAATAGCGATAACTTTTGAAGCAAACAACATTCCAGTTTTTATTGGTGTTGCATCCTGAATTTCATTGAGTTTTGCATCGCGTTCTTTCCATACTAAAACACCGGTGTAAAATGTGATAAAACCTATCATAAACAGAAAATACGCATCTTCAATGTTGTCAACAACGATATAGGTTACTGGATAGCGTGTGGTTCCGAAAGAGCTTGTCAGTGTGCACAAATTTACAATCAAAAGTATTAAACCGATCACCATAATGATAATGAAGACAGGATTTTTGATAATTGTTTTTGTTTCAAATTTCACTAAATGAATAAAGCCATTCCATGAAAAAACACCTGCTTTAGTGGGTTGTTTGTTGAAGTTGGAAGTCAAAATAGGTTGCGGAGTGGTCTTTTTTAATTTCAATTTCGCTACTTTTTCATTTTTGGAATTGAACGAAAAGCGGCTGTAAACCAGTAGCAAAATGAGCAGTGTAATTCCTAACCAAACCAGTCGATTAATCAGCAAATCACCAGACAAAGTGATTACATGAAAATTCTTTTCGTCGGGCGTCATGTATTTGCTCATGATGTTAAAAGGTCTTACTCCAAACGGATCTAACAAATTGGCAATCCATTCATTGTGAATGTCTTCTGTAAATTGTTTGGAAACAATGTAAAAAACCAACAGCAGCATCGAGCCTACAAAAGAAATAATAGTACTCCTAAAAATAATGGCGAGTGAAAAAAGCAAGACGCCCGAAATAATTACGTTAGGAATTCCAAATGATAAAAGGCCATGTAGATGTGCCGACCAATATACTTCGCCATAACGTTCTGCAGGCGACCAATTAAAAAGGACTGCAAAAAAGGGAGCGATGAGCGTTCCTATCGACAGTCCAATCATCGGGATCACAGAAATAATTGTAGCGCCAATGAATTTGCCGAAAAAGTAGTCTCTTTTTTTGACAGGCGAGGAAAATACGAACTGCTGCATGCCGTATTGAAAATCGCGATTGGCTGTCGCATTCATAAAAGAAGTTGTCATCAACAGACATAGTATCGACATTATTACATAAAAGGTCTCTGTTTGGTAAGGTGCATTTTTGTATATATTAGAGGCGACACCACCGATAATAAAGCGATCTGTTGAAGTTGCTGCAAAAGTAAAAGCCGCACAGATGAACATAAATATCCAAACCATTGGTGTTTTTAGCCAGTATTTTAATTCAAATCGAATAAATTTCCACATAAGATTTCAATTAAGGTTAGACTAATTCGTTGAGTTTTGCGAAAAATACATCTTCCAAAGTTTCTTCTGCTTTGGTGAATCCGTTGCCCAAATCGGTTTCCGAAAAAACGTGTATTAGCGGATTGCCACCAACGAGTTTATTGGAAATGATTTTATAGTCTTTTTGGAATTCTGATAGTTTTGCTTTTTCGACTTTTCGTTCAAAGACTTTGCCTTTAATTTCCAGTAAAGCATCGTCGGTGTTGCCGCTGAATAATACTTTACCATTGTTCATCACGGCCATTTGCGTACAAAGTTCACGAACGTCCTGAACAATGTGGGTCGAGAGGATTACGATTACATTTTCACCAATTTCACTTAAAATATTATAAAAGCGATTGCGTTCTCCGGGATCCAAACCCGCCGTTGGCTCATCAACGATGACGAGTTTTGGGCTTCCGATAAGGCATTGCGCGATACCGAAACGTTGGCGCATTCCGCCGCTATAACTGCTTACCGATTTTTTGCGGTGTTCCCACAAATTGACTTTTACGAGCAATTGTCCCACAATTTCTTCGCGGTCGGCTTTGTTATTAAAACCTTTTAATAATGCAAGATGGTGCAGCAAATCAACAGCGGAAGTTCTGGGATAAACGCCAAATTCTTGTGGCAGATAGCCCAACACTTTTCGGACGGCATCTTTATCATTGCGCACATCGATGTCGCCGAGTGTTACCGAACCGCTGTCGGCATCTTGTAAAGTGGCGAGTGTGCGCATGAGCGAAGATTTTCCGGCACCATTCGGACCCAAAAGTCCGAACATGCCTTTTTGGATGGTTAATGAAACATTATTGAGCGCGTGAACGCCGTTGCTGTATTGTTTGTCGAGGTTCTTAATGACTAATTCCATGGTTGTTTGTGGTTTTATTCCGCTGCCCGCCGTACAATTCGGCTTGCTTCGGGTGGTTTGTGTGTTGGACTATCAGAATATCAATTTGTTACAATGTGGTTAAAGCTAAAGATTTATTTTGACATATAATACCACTATTGCCCTAGCCCGGATAGCAGCAAGTAGCTTTTTGGGCTGGGGTTCAGCCTGAAAACTACTGCGTATAGCCGGAATTGGCTTCAAAAAAAAAGCACCCGCTGAAAAACGGATGCTTTTAAGATTTCAAGTAAAATCTGTTATTCTTGCGAAACGCTTCCTCCGGAATTTTCTTCCTTGACGAGATTCGTTTTGGGTGCTTTTTTGTAGGTAATCGATGCGCCGCTGGAAGCTTTTCCGTTGAGCGAAACTATTGCGTCAATAGAAGTACTACTGCCGCTGGTGGCTTGTGCAGAAACAACATTGGCGGCGAGTCTTTCGGCGTCGATACTGCTTCCTGATGACGCTGTTGTTTCTAGATTGAGTGCCTTTCCGCTGACGGTTGTTTCGCTTCCGCTGGAATTTTCTACTGTGATGTGATCGGCTTCTACCTGGATATTAATTTCACTTCCGCTGTTTGATTTAACGGCAATGTTATCGGTTATTAAAGTATTATTGCTGTTGATGTTAGCACCACTTGATGTGGAAAGTCCAATGATTTCGGGCATTTTAACAGTTACTTTCGGCGTAAAATCGGCATTATAACCTTTTTTAGCTTCAACGATCAGTACGCCGTTTTCAACTCTGGTAACGATGATTGACTGCAAATTGTCATCCGTTTCAACGGTAACCGATTTGTCATCAGATTGTTCTACGATAACATTGATGCCGTGGCTTGCCTCAATACTTTTGAAGCTTTCTGTTATGGTTCTGGCTTGCGTAGTAACGTTTCCGTTGCCTTGCACACCGTCGCCGAAATTAATAGAGTGGTTGCAAGAAGTAAATAGCAAGGCAATTGCGGTTGCGACGGCTATTTTTGTCAGGAAAATGATTGTTTTGATCATGATTAGTTGTTTTTAATGATTATGCCGTCTTTGTCGGTGGTTAGTCCTTTTTTGGAAGTTTTGGTTTCGATATTGATCACTTCGCCGTTAACTTTTACAGTAGTTACTACGGTAGTGTCTTTTGTGGTAGCATTGTCTTCTACGTCGCTATGTTCATTTTCGTATTCCGGACAGTCGAGACATTTTACTTTTGAATCACCAACTTCATAAGTATATTTGTCAGAGCTGTAGTGAAGATTGAAATAGTCATTATCAGATATATCATAATCTTGTAAGTTTTTGTCTGCTTTGAATTTTACCCCTTTTGGCAAATATAGCACCACTGTAACATTTTGGTTGCGAAATTTGTTTTTGAAATCAGTAATCAAATAGTTGTCTAAAATCAATCGATTCTTTTCGCGTTTGTAGCCGTATTTAATTTTTTCGGCGGTTTTTTTAGCTGCAGTAAGTGATGCGCCTTTTGCTTCTTTTTCTATTTCCAGGTATGGTGTTTTTTCATCGGTTCTTTCAATCCTTAGCGAAACATCGTTAGAATAGATGACGCTATTGTTGGTAGAATCGGTACTTACCATAAAGTTCCTATGATGGTCCATGTCGTTAGAAAATTGCTCATTGCGTCTGAATTTGATCATCAGGGTATCTGTCGGTTGCAAAGTGATATTTTCTTTTTGCGTCACTGTGCCGTCAAAACTGAATTCGGTAGCTTGTTTGATACCCATTGAAATCAGCATGGCAACTGAAAGTACCCAAACAGCAATCAAAGTATATTTTGCAGGACTTCCGATAGATTTCATATTGGTAATCAATAGTTTAAATCCTAAAAGTGCCAAGCAAAAGAACGGAATTCCGACCGCAAAAAACGTTAGCAATCCAAATACCCAAACAGGATAGTCTGAAAAGTTACCGGCTCTTATATAATCATCCCATGGAAATGGAATAAATGCAGAAGAACCTAAAGTAAACACACCAACCAATAACATCAAGATTACAGGCAATGAACCAATGATCATAAATATACCCAATATTTTTGCGAAAACCTTAAAGATGCTAACGAAAACATCGCCGATACTGGTAGCAAATTTTTCACTTCCGGTTTTGACCTGTTTGCCCATTTTGTCGTAATTGACATTTTTGAACCTTTCAGAAACGCTTTCGAATTCTTCGCGCACCTTTTTTTCGATGTTGGAAATATTGATTGCTTCGCCTTTCATTTCGAGTTTTTCAGATGTTGTAACAGCTTCCGGAATCACAATCCAAAGGATTATATATGCCAAGAATCCAAATCCGTAAAAGAAGAATAATGCCAATAAAGCGATGCGCAACCAAACTTTATCCACTCCAAAATAGTGGCCTAAACCTGCCAAAACGCCACCAATCATTCCGGTTTCTTTGTCGCGGTATAATTTTTTTGACGGTCTTTCGGAGGAAGATGAACCTGCCGTGAACGTACTTTGCTTTCTGTTGTCATCGTCTTCGTTGTCCAAGCGATAATCTTCCGGCTGGCCCATGATGGCAATTACTTCGTCGAGTTCTTTCAGGTTGATGACCTGTTTTTCATTGGTGTGTTTTTCAGAAACGAGTTCTGCAATGCGCATTTCGATGTCTTTGATGATCTCGTCTTGGCCGTTTGCGTTGGACAAAGAGCGTTTTATAGCATCAAAGTATTTTGTCAATTTTTGGTATGCATCTTCGTCAATATGAAAAAACATTCCGCCTAAATTTATGTTTACAGTTTTATTCATGACTTATTATTTTTGGTTGGTTATGATGTTGACGGCATCGGATAATTCAGTCCATGTGCCATTTAATTCGTTTAGAAATGTTTGTCCGATTTCGGTAAGGCCGTAGTATTTTCTTGGCGGTCCTGAAGTCGATTCCTCCCAACGGTAGTTGAGTAATCCGTCATTTTTTAGCCTTGTGAGCAGCGGATAAACGGTTCCTTCCACCACAAGTAATTTAGCGTTTTTGAGGGTGTCGAGAATTTCAGAAGTATAGGCATCTTTTTCTTTAAGGACAGATAAGATACAGAACTCTAAAACACCTTTACGCATCTGGGCTTTCGTGTTTTCAATGTTCATAATTTCATTTTAATTTTTTTGATTAATGTTCATTTTTTGATTGATGATTGATGATTTTGCAATTGCAATTGATTTTTGAAGTTGATTACGCTTCATTTTCAACAACATCCTGATTAATGATGTCGTTTTCAACAGTTACAGTTTTATATTTTAGGAACGGAATTGTAAGTGGATATTTAAAATCGGCACCGTTTGAAGTTTTGACCGCAGCATAAATCGTAAGGAAAAATTGCGCCGCTAACAATAGTACAAAAAGCACTCCTGTTACAATTGCTGTAGCAACAATACCCGGGACATTCGAATGGTTGAATTCATCGGCAACATAACTGCCATTTCCGAAGTGATGAAATTCAGCTCCATTCACCGCCAAAATAATGATTAGCGTAAGTGCAATTAGCCCTAATAGCAATGTATAAGTAAAGATGCTTAGATGAAAATTGATGCATTGTTTGCCTTGGTTATCGACATAATTTGATTTGTCTTTGCTGCTGCTCCAGATGATGATCGGAAAAATGAAATTTCCAAATGGAATAAGATACTGCGACAATGCGCTCAGGTGCAAAGCGGTAGCGGTGTTATTTTCATTTTGTGTACTCATGATTTGTTGATTTTTGATGATGATTGAAACTGGTTTTTGAAATAATACTATAGATAGGCTATTAATTTCTTATACAAAGATATGACTTTAAAAAGGTATTATGCAATACAAAGTAGTAAATATTAACAAAATATTAACAAATTATAATTTGATGGTATTTGCTTTATAATGATTATATTTCGGAAAAATATCAATGATTATGGACTTTACGCCAAGAAAATTCAATTTATTCCTAATGCTGAAATTACCATCGGCTTATATAAGTGGTGTGCGTTTAAAAGCAATTGATGCCAATAAATGTACAGTTTCCGTCAAGCACCGCTGGATGAACCAAAATCCATTCAAATCGATGTATTTCGCAGTACAAGCCATGGCTGCTGAACTGAGCACGGGCGCTTTAGTAACGTTACACATCAAGAACAGCGGTCGAAATATCTCTATGCTCGTTGCCCGCAACAAAGCCGAATTCACCAAAAAAGCCACAGGAAGGATTACTTTTATATGTAACGACGGCCATTTGATAGAAGAAGCCATTAAAAAAACTATAGCCAGCGGTGAAGGGCAAACCTTCTGGATGAAATCGATTGCCACCAACGAACAAGGTACCCAAGTTTCAGAAATGGATTTTGAATGGAGCGTGAGGGTTAAATAGACAACAGTCATAGCTAAAAGACAATTATCAAAATTAGTTATAGACTGGTCTTTTCTTTTGGCTATTCCCTCTTCCCTAAACTAAAGTTAAAGCAAACCCAATTAACTTGATTTTTAATGATTCCGGCTGTAAATTTGAAAGAAAACTACCGAATGAAAGTTCTGATTACAGGCGCTACCGGATTAATCGGAAATGAATTGGTTGCTTTATTGCTCCAAAACGGAATTCCGATTCATTATTTAACGACTTCCCGAAAAAAAATCACCGATGAATCTAATTTCAAAGGATTTTATTGGAATCCGGAACAAGGCATCATTGACGAAAATTGCCTGATGGGCGTTGATGTTATCATTCATCTCGCTGGTGCTTCTATATCAAAAAGATGGACACGTTCTTATAAACAAGAAATCATTGAGAGCCGTGTCATTTCGACTAATTTGCTTTTTAAAGCATTAAAAACCAATCCTGGACAAGTAAAACAAATTATCGCTGCTTCCGCTATTGGGATTTATCGCGACAGCTTAAAGAATATATATTACGAAGACTCCAAAATCTTAGACGATGGCTTTCTCGGCAATGTCGTAATCAAGTGGGAACAAAGCGTTGATAAATTTAAATTGCTCAATATAAAAGTATGCAAACTTCGCACCGGTTTGGTTTTATCCAACAAAGGCGGCGCAATGGTGGAGCTAATTAAACCTGTAAAAATAGGAATGGGCGCGCCATTCGGAACCGGCAAACAGATCCAATCGTGGATCCACGTTCACGATTTGGTCGAAATGTACTTTTACGCTGCAAGGCACGAATGGGAAGGCATTTTTAATGCCGTTGCGCCTAATCCGGTTACGAATAAGGAAATGACGGTGGCGATAGCCGATAAACTTCATAAACCATTATTCTTGCCAAAAATCCCACAATTTCTAATGCAGCTTGTCTTGGGCGAAATGCACCAATTGCTCTATAGCAGTCAGTTCGTGAGCGAGAAAAAAGCGGTTGAGCATAACTTTGAATTCAAATACAAAACCCTCGAAAAGGCACTGGATCATTTGCTGACTTTGGCATAAAAATACAAAGATTTGTAATGATTGATTACTTTGCGTTCCAATTAACCGCAAAGAAAAGAAGCGTGCTTTGCTTTTATTTTTACATCTAATTTTATCCTTTGCGAAACTTTGCGAAACTCTTTTTTGCTTTGCAGTTAACTACGCAACTCTTTTGTGAACGTGACAATTTGACACAACCACCTCTTTTGGCAATAATTTTGCAATCGATGAAGCAGAAATAAAAAAAATGGACTTTAAAGATATTTTTAAAAATAAAAGCAAAATGACGACCGAAAATACCGAAAGAGAGCAGGAAATTGACGAAGCGGCAATCCAAAATACAACTGAAAGCCAATCAAATGATGATACGGCTTACGTTGAAGAAATCAGTGCCGAAGAAAAATTAACGCAAGATCTTGCCGGGGAAAAGGACAAGTTTTTAAGGCTTTTTGCAGAATTCGAAAACTACAAAAGGCGCACTTCAAAAGAGCGTATGGACCTTTTCAAAACTGCCAATCAAGAAGTTTTACAAGCATTACTTCCAGTCATGGACGATTTTGACCGTGCACTTATTGAAATCAAAAAATCTGATGATGATTTGCTTTTAAAAGGTGTAGAATTGATTCATGAAAAGCTAAAAAACACACTTGTTTCCAAAGGATTAGAGGAAGTAAGTATCAAAGCAGGGGATATTTTTGATGCCGATTTTGCTGAGGCCATCACGCAAATTCCGGCACCGGCGCCAAACCTAAAAGGGAAGATTGTGGATGTAATCGAAAAAGGTTATAAATTGGGTGACAAAATCATCCGTTTCCCAAAAGTGGTAATCGGCCAATAATAGCATTATAACAACGCTTATGCGTTCATTTTAAATAGAATGAAGAAAGATTTTTACGAAATATTAGGAATTTCCAAGAGTGCCGACGCTGCAGAAATTAAAAAAGCCTACAGGAAAAAAGCTATTGAGCACCATCCTGACAAAAATCCAGGCGACAAAGAGGCAGAAGAAAAGTTCAAATTGGCAGCCGAAGCTTATGAAGTGTTGAGCGATCCACAGAAAAAAGCCAAATACGACCAATACGGTCACCAAGCATTTGATGGCGGTGGTGGCGGTGGCGGTTTCCATGGTGGCGGTATGAACATGGATGATATCTTCAGTCAATTTGGTGATATTTTTGGCGGCGGATTTGGCGGATTTAATGGCGGCGGTGGCGGACAACGTCGTGTGAAAGGTAGCAATCTTCGTATAAAAGTCAAATTGACACTAGAGGAAATTGCCAATGGCGTTGAGAAAAAAGTAAAAGTCAAAAGAAAAGTACAAGCGCCGGGCGTCAAATATAAAACCTGTTCGACTTGTAACGGTCAAGGACAAGTAATGCGCGTAACCAATACGATTTTGGGGAGAATGCAATCTGCTTCAACCTGTCCGACTTGTGGTGGCGCAGGACAAACTATCGAAAGCAAACCAACCAATGCCGATGCCTATGGGATGTTAGCACAAGACGAAACCGTTTCTATCAAAATTCCCGCTGGTGTTGTCGATGGCATGCAACTGAAAGTTACCAATAAAGGAAATGATGCACCTGGCAACGGAATTCCGGGCGATTTAATTGTTGTAATCGAAGAAGTGGAGCATGAAACTTTAAAGCGTGAAGGCGAAAACCTGCACCTCGATTTATATATCAGTTTCAGCGAAGCTGCTTTGGGCATTTCAAAAGATATCGATGCCGTGAACGGAAAAGTACGCATCAAACTTGAAGAAGGTATTCAGTCAGGTAAAATACTAAGACTCAAAGGAAAAGGAATTCCAAGTGTCAACGGTTATGGCAATGGTGATTTGTTAGTACATATTAATGTTTGGACGCCAAAGAATCTTACAAAAGAACAAAAGCAGTTTTTTGAGAGTTCCTTGACGGAAGCCAATTTTATTCCGAATCCGGAAAAAACAGACAAATCTTTTTTTGAAAAAGTTAAAGATATGTTTTCGTAATATTATAATAAATTATTATATTTGAACTTTACTAGGCAACTAGTAATTTCTTTTTCATAGCAATTTTTCCCATCCTTGTGCAAATAAGGGTGGGTTTTTTTTGTAACAAAGATTTCCTTTTAAGTACTAATACTGTACTTTTACAAAAATCAAAAACAGCATGAATACCATCCTTGAGGTTGATAAAGTCGTAAAACAATATGGCGATTACACTGCGCTCAACGAAGTTTCTCTCACCGTTCCCAAAGGCAGCATCTACGGGCTTTTAGGACCAAATGGAGCCGGAAAAACTTCCCTTATCCGCATCATCAATCAAATCACTTTGCCCGATAGTGGCCGCATTATTCTCGACGGTGAGCCTTTGCATCCAAAACACGTGCAATATATCGGCTATTTGCCTGAAGAACGAGGTTTGTATAAATCGATGAAAGTAGGCGAACAGTGCCTTTATCTCGCGCAAATGAAAGGTTTATCGAAACCCGAAGCCAAAAAACAACTGGAATATTGGTTCGATAGATTGGACATACAAGGCTGGTGGAACAAAAAAATTGAGGAACTTTCTAAAGGAATGGCACAAAAAATCCAGTTTGTTGTCACTGTTTTACACAAACCGAAATTGTTGATTTTCGACGAGCCGTTTTCCGGATTTGATCCGGTGAATGCGAATCTCATCAAAGACGAAATTTTGGCACTCAAAGAAGGCGGTGCTACCATTATATTTTCAACGCACAGAATGGAAAGCGTCGAGGAACTTTGCGACCACATCGCCTTGATCCATAAATCTAACAAATTGATCGAAGGCAGGTTAGATGATGTCAAAAGGCAATTCCGTACCAATAGCTTCGAAGTGGGGATTCTGTCTTCAAATGTGGAAGGTTTGATGTACGATTTAACGCAAAAATTCACCGTCGGACCAACCAATTTTAAATCATTGAACGACGAACTCAAGCTTGAAATTCAACTTGGAACCGCCACTTCCAACGAACTATTGCATGTTTTAACACAGCGTGGACAAGTGACACATTTCGTGGAGAAAATCCCGAGTGTGAATGATATTTTTATTAAAACAGTAAGCCAGTAATAATTGTAGATATGAGATTGTCCTTGTAACATCTAACTCATAACTCATAACTCATAAATCAAACCATGAGCATCCTCAAACTGATTATAAAAAGAGAGTTTATTGCCAAAGTGCGCAATAAATCTTTCATTGTAATGACTTTTTTAAGTCCGCTTTTATTTGTCGGAATCGCCGTTTTCGTAGGTTATCTAAGTTCTATGAAAGCCGACATCAAAACCATCGCCATTCACGACGAAACCGGAATGTTCTCCAAAAGCTTCAAAAGCGATGAAGAATACAAATTCGTTGATTTTTCGTCAGTCGATTTAAAAATTCTCAAAGACAGTATCGTCAAGGAAAGCTATGAAGGGCTTTTGGAAATTCCGAAAGTTGCCGACAACAAGTCACTCCAAAAAAGCATTCAATACATTTCAAATGACAGTCCGAGCCTTGATTTTATTGATAAAATTGAAAAAGTAATCGCCGAAAAACTGACTAAAGATAACTATCAAAAATCCGGATTGGATTCACTTGACATAAAAAATGCAGCTGCAGATGTAAATATCAGTCTTAAAAAAGCTTCCGGCGAAGACACGCTCAAAGGGCTCAATTGGGTAAAAACCATCATCGGTGGTATTTTTGGCTATTTGATCATGATGTTCATCATTATTTATGGCAATATGGTAATGCGCAGCGTAATCGAAGAAAAAACCAATCGCATCATCGAAATCATCATTTCATCCGTAAAGCCTTTCCAATTGATGATGGGAAAAATTATCGGAACATCATTGGCTGGTGTTTTACAATTTCTAATTTGGGCGATTATCGGGCTCGTTTTGTTCATCGGTGCCTCGGTTTTTTTCGGTGTCGATATGAGCCATACGTCATCCATTTCGCCAGTCATGGGCGAAGCCGCTCATCAGGTTGACGGCCCAGTTGTACTGTATATGCAGGAAATCTGGAAATTACCAATAGCCAATATGCTCGTGTGTTTTATTATCTATTTTATCGGCGGTTATTTCCTTTACAGCTCGTTTTATGCAGCGATTGGTGCGGCAGTTGACAACGAAACCGATTCGCAGCAATTCCTTTTACCCATAATTATGCCTTTGGTTTTAGGCGTTTATATTGGATTTTTTACGGTGATGAACGATCCGCACGGCACTGTCGCAACCACCTTTTCGATGATTCCGCTTACCTCCCCAATTGTAATGTTAATGCGGATTCCGTTTGGTGTGCCATGGTGGCAACAAGTAATTTCGATTCTAATTTTATTTGGGACTTTCTTTTTTGTAGTTTGGTTTGCGGCTAAAATTTACCGTGTTGGAATTTTGATGTACGGAAAAAAACCAACGTGGAAAGAGTTGTATAGATGGATGAAATATTAAGTTGCAAAGTTTTGAGTTGCAAAGTTTCAAAGTTTTCTTAAATCATTACTCGTTTCCGTCATAAGTAGTAACTTAGCATTTTTTAGGAGCTATTTCCCGCTATCCGTTGCAATCTTTTTATTTTTAAAGAAAAAATAAAAAGGATTTTCACTACTATCGGGGCTAGGCAATCTATAGAAGAAAATATTTATATTCAACCGGAATTTCACGATTTACAACTTTGAAACTTTGTAACTCTGAACCTCTGCAACTTAAAAAACATGCCCAAAATACTCATCATTGAAGACGAAGCTGCCATTCGTCGTGTTTTAGGAAAAATCCTTTCCGAAGAAAATGACACTTATACAGTCGAAGAAGCTGAAGACGGCGTTGCCGGACTCGAAAAAATAAAAAACACCGATTACGACCTGGTTTTGTGTGACATCAAAATGCCAAAAATGGATGGTGTTGACGTTTTAGAAGCTGTCAAAAAGATAAAACCAGAAATCCCGATGGTCATGATATCAGGTCATGGCGATATGGAAACAGCCATCAATACCATGCGATTGGGTGCGTTTGATTATATTTCAAAACCACCAGATTTAAATCGTTTGCTCAATACAGTGCGCAATGCACTAGATAAAAAGCAATTGGTCGTGGAGAATAAAATCCTCAAGAAAAAAGTCAGCAAAAACTACGAAATGATAGGTGAAAGCGAAGCCATCAATCACATCAAATTAATGATTGAAAAAGTCGCCCAAACCGAAGCACGTGTGCTAATCACAGGTCCAAACGGCACCGGAAAAGAACTTGTTGCCCACCAATTGCACGAAAAAAGCGAACGTGCTACCGCACCTTTGATCGAAGTGAATTGTGCCGCCATTCCGAGTGAGTTAATAGAAAGTGAATTGTTCGGGCACGTAAAAGGGGCCTTTACATCAGCCGTTAAAGACCGCGCCGGAAAATTTGAAGCCGCTGATGGCGGAACGATATTTTTAGATGAAATTGGCGATATGAGCCTTTCGGCGCAAGCCAAAGTTTTACGCGCTTTACAAGAAAGCATGATTACACGAGTTGGTGCGGATAAAGATATTAAAGTCAATGTTCGTGTTGTGGCGGCAACCAATAAAGATCTAAAAACCGAAATTGCAGAAGGTCGTTTTCGTGAAGATTTGTACCACCGATTGGCGGTAATTCTGATAAAAGTTCCGGCTTTGAACGAGCGAAGGGACGATATTCCGTTACTGATATCGCATTTCGCAGAAAAAATCGCTTCTGAGCAAGGCAATGCCATCAAAAGCTTTTCCAACGATGCAATTCGCCTTTTACAGGAATACGATTGGACCGGAAATATCCGCGAACTCCGCAATGTTGTAGAAAGGTTGATTATCCTTGGCGGTAATGAAATTTCTGAAAATGACGTGAAGCTTTTTGCAAGTAAATAATATAACACCAATTTCACGAATTCACACCAATTAAAAATCTGTGGAAATTTGTGTAAAACAACATAAATGGAACTAAAAAAAATAAACGAAAACCTAAAACAAGCATTAATCGAAAACGGTTTAACCGAAGCCAACGAAATGCAGACTGAAACCTTTTCAACGATAAAAAGCGGTGCTGATGCTGTTATTCAGTCAAAAGCAGCTTCCGGAAAAACGACGACAATTGTACTCAATGTCATCCAGAGAATGGAGAAAGAGCAAGGCGAAAGTATTCGCGCATTAATACTCGCAGAGGACAAAGAAAAAGTGCTCGAAATGGTGGCGTTATTTGAGAAATTCGGCAATTATACCGATTTGCGGGTTTTGGGTGTTCACGACAAAGGCAGTATCGATTATGACAAAAACCTGATTTCATTGGGACTTGACATATTAATCGGGACACCAAACAGAATCAATTTGATGTTTTCGTCGGCGGGATTTAACCTGAATACCGTAAAAATGTTCGTCGTTGACGATGCCGATGTTTTATTCAAAAATCGAATGGATGCTGTGGTACAAAGACTTGCAGGAAGTATCAATAAAACGCAAATATTATTTTTTACGGCTGCAATCACCGAAAGGGTAGAAGTGCTCGCAGATAAAATCATGATCGAACCGCTGTTTTTCGAAATGGACGAAATGGAATAATCAAAAGTCAAAAATCAAAGTCTCAATACTCAAATCTAATATCTCAAATCTAAATGGGCTTAATAAAAATATTTTCAGGAAGCGAAATTTTAGCGCAAAATCTCAAAATAAAAATTGAAGAAATAGGCGTTGATGTCATTATGAAAGACAACATTCAATCGGCAAAACTAGCTGGTTTTGGCAATGCTGGTGTTGCGGTCGAATTGTTTATTCAGGAAATCGATTTTGGAAAAGCCAATCCGGTTATTGAAGATTTTCGAATGAATATATAAGGTTGCTTACTTCAGCGTTGTGTATCATGCTTGAAATCGACTTCCAAAAATACAATCCACTGCAAAATGGCAAGATATATTGAACTCAAAACCGATAGACTGTTATTGAAGAGCGTCACTCCAAATTTAATTGACGAGTTTTTTGATAAAAAAGACAAATCAGAGGTTCTCGAATATTTTCAAACGGATGACGATGGATACGCACGATTGCTAGAAATGTATGAAGGTGGAATGGAAACCTACCGGATCTCTATGTTCTATTTTCTTGTCGTTAATCTGGAATCGAAAGTTGTTATCGGAGAATGCGGTTTTCACACTTGGAATAGACTTCATCGACGTGCTGAAATATTCTATTTTTTAAGGAATGATGCTGACAAGCGCCAAGGATTTATGTCGGAAGCCGTTGCAAAAGTTCTGGAATACGGATTTAATGAGCTAAACATTCATAGAGTTCAAGCTTTAGTTGCAAATGATAATTTGGCATCAATTAAATTAGTCCAAAAATTTGGTTTTACTTTTGAAGGAACAGCGAGAGAAGACTACTTTATTGACGGCAAAAACGAGGATTCGCAGTGTTACTCGCTAGTAAAAAATCCCTTGAAAAGTTATTTATAATTATAACACGAACATATCTTATAGGCTTGATGCCGGGCCAGCATTTTTGTGCAAAATTGTTCGTCTATTTTACGGCAGTTCAAGTACGGTAGGACAAAAGTAAGCGGCTCCAAAATTGGCGCACCGTATAAAACTCTGGAGTAATAGAAATAAAAAATGGGTAGTTAATTTCCGACCATTTTTGTTTACTGAATGATAAATTTCTTGATGCTTTTTCTGCCTTCACTTTGCAATTCTAACAGATAAATTCCTGCTGCTGCATTCACAGAAATTTGTTGCGTTTTTTCGCTGAATGTCTTTCCTTCAAAAATTTTCCGGCCACGCAAATCATAAATTGCAGATTGATAATTGGCATTTTCAAGACCATTTAGTTGTATCGTAAAACTTCCGTTATTCGGATTTGGGAATAAAGCAAAATCAATTTCCAGCGCATTTTCAGGAACTGACAACGCCGGAACGGTATTACAGATATTCAAACTCCACGAATTGATAGAACCGCCATCTTCCGGAAATTCGTCAAAAACTTCAAGTGTCCAAACGCCATTTGAAGGTTCTCCAGCTAAAGTAGCTAGTGGTATTTCTGGAGCAATAATTCCCGAAATTACAGGTGTTCCACCACAACTCAATTGCGCTCCGCTATCGCTGAATGTCGCCGAAACATCATCGGCATCGCCACATTGGTGACTGAACAATGGAATTTCCGTGCCCAACGGACTGATCAATTTTACGGCAATATCCGTAACCCAAGTGTGTGAAATGTCGAGTGTGACGGTTATTTTTTGTATGTCAAAAGCGTTATCGATATTCATTGTCGAACTTACTGTGGCTACATCTGTAGCAGGAATAGTAATAGGAACATTGGTCGCATTATAAACTTGACAGTTCGTAACTCCGGTGATGAATTGCCCAAACGGACTAAAATTACCTTCACATGCTTGGTTTTTTGGTTTCACACGCCAATAATAGGAAGTCGCTTCTAAAAGCCCGCCAACAGCATAAGAGTTAGTCGGAGCATTTCCTGACACAATCACATTTGCAAATAAAGCATCTGTAGCAACTTGAATGTCATAAGCACTTGCATTCGCATCGGTAACCCACTGCAATGTGGTGGCTGTCGCAACTCCTTCGGCTATGTTTGTTGGCGCAGTAAGCACAATTGTTGAAAAAACAGGGCTGAGTAAATTCAGATAAACAGTATTGGTTTTTGTAATACTACCCGAAACTGCGGTAACAGTAATTGGATAAAATCCAACAGTCGAAGTAGCTGTATTGCTAATGTTTAATTGTATGGTACCGTTGCTATTGGTTGTTGAAGGAGAAAATGTCGCTATCGCATTGTCTGGTAATCCGCTCGCTGAGAAAGTTGTTGTGCCGGAAAAGCCATTGATGTTGGTGTAATTGAAAGCATAATTTACATCGGTTCCTTTACAAGCATTGCTATTCTGATTGCCATTTGGTGCGAATTGGAAGGTAATTCCAGCGGGAACAATTGTAAAATTTTGGTTCGAAACATCATAAAAAATATTGCCATGACCTCTAACAAGAATCCGGTTTGCATTTCCTGTGATATGCGGAACTACAATCACTTCGCTACCGTCATTAGGGACATTTTCTGCTAATATCGTATTAAAATTGAGTCCGCCATTCGTAGAAAGTAAAATATCGACAAAAGCAGTATTCACGCCATTTCCCGTCGTTCCTGCTACTGCCCACGTAACGGTATTATTGGAGTCAGATACCCAGTTCACGGCTGTATTTGGTGCGGTCACAGTAAATGGTCCGGCATCTTCTGAAACGGTCACTTTCATAAAATCGGTCACCGATTCACCGCCATTGATATTGTTGTCGCGAACGGTAAACGCAAAATTATAATCACGACCAACATCCGAAATTACTTCCCAAGTTGGGGCAAGATTATTCGCTAAAACATCACTCAGTTTCGGAAGATAACGCACTGGAACAGTAGTGATTACCTGCGATCTGAAATTCGGTCCTTCGGTAGCAGAAGCCAAAGGCGGTTGTGTCGAAATTTGCCTGTCGTATTGCTCCCATGAATAGGTCATTGCATCATTGTTTGTATCAGTAGCAGAACCCGTAAGAACAAAAGCAGTGCCATTCGGAATCGTATAATCGTTACCGGCATTAATTACCGGCGCCGTATTGTTGTTGCTGGTTTGAACAGTGCAGCTTCCGCCATTGCCGTTGATGGTATTTCGGATCTGGGTAATACTTCCGGCAAAAAACTGCGCGTCTGAATTACTTTGTATGTTTGGATCACAAATGCCCGCATAAGCCATAATCGAACTTCCACTGCCTGGTTCATACGACCAGTTGTCGTCGCGATTGCCGCCACAGGAATTGTTGAAAGTATGCGCTGCACCAAACTGATGGCCCATTTCATGTGCTACATAGTCTATATCAAACGGATCACCAACCGGTGCACCTAAACCTGTTGCACCAAAAGCTTTGAAATCGCTACACGGACTTCCGCCACCAAGTCCACCACCGGCGGTACCTACAGTATGCCCGAAATCATAATTTTCCGTACCGATGATTTCATTAATAGTTGTCTGCCCTTCATTGATTAGTGCGCCAACATCGTCATTCGTAAAGTTGTCTTCATCGATAAAAATTACCGCATCATTGTTCGGAACCAATTGCATAAAAACAGAAAGATCGCGTTCGAACATCGAATTGACGCGGGTGATCGTAACTGTCATTGCTGCCATTACCGCTGCTTTTTTCTGTGCCAAAGTACCTGATTCCAATCCGGCTTCTTGGATATGGAATGCCGAATACTCAACGGTACATGCTAAAACGGTTCGATATGTTCGATAGGAACCGATGCCTAAAGGTTGTGCAGCAATCTCAGAAGTGCGCATTTGCAGTTGTTTTTCATCAGTATGGCATTCGAATTGGTTGGGTGTTGTAAGTCCTTTTCGGGCATAAACGGTATAAAAATCTCCATAATTGGAATAAGGATCAATATAGAACGTACCGTCATCCGCAGCCAAAACCATTGCGTGCAATCCGAATAATGTCATACTAAAGCGCACAATCGACGAAGGATTTTCGATACCTTGACCGACATAGGATTTGTTATCTGGAAATTTAGCCGCAAGATCCGGATGCATCACAGGTGCTTCATAAATACGGAAATGTTGCAGCGCTCCGTTACTATCGGGGAAAGGCAAAATAAGAGTCGAAATACCGCTGCCACGCATCGGCGCATCGGCAAGAGCTGACTTGAATGCTATAATATTTAAACTATAGTAATACTGATTTTTCGGAATAGAAACCCGATTTTTTATACCTGTACGACTGGCTTCATAAGCAGTAGTTTTCTGCCAATATTCTTGTGAAAATCCATGTAAAAAGTACAAAGAAAGCAATAATGTGAGTAGTTGTTTTTTCAATTTAAAGCAGTTTAATGGGTTGTGCGAATATACTTTTTTTATTCCAATTAGCTGATTTTAAAATGGCAACCATAACGATATTCGCGTAAAAGAAACTTGTACAGCATTGATTTAGGCGTATCTTTGCCGCTTTTTAAACGCATTCAATTCGGTTTCAATTATCAAATAACCGCATATTCCAAACTTATGATTACAGTCAACGACATATCCGTACAATTCGGCGGCACAACACTTTTTAGCGACGTTTCTTTTGCCATCAATGAAAATGATAAAATAGCCCTTATGGGAAAAAATGGCGCTGGAAAATCGACACTTTTGAAGATTATCGCTGGTGAAGCAAAACCGTCAACCGGAAATATTTCGGCTCCAAAAGATGCTACTATCGCTTATCTTCCTCAGCATTTACTGGCTTCTGATGGTGCAACGGTGATGGAAGAAGCATCAAAAGCATTCGGAGAAATCTTCAAAATGAAAGCCGAAATCGACGAAATCAATGAGCAATTGACCGTGCGTACGGATTATGAAAGTGACGGGTACATGAAATTAATCGAACGCGTTTCCGACCTGAGCGAGAAATTTTATGCAATCGAAGAAATCAATTATGAAGCTGAGGTGGAGAAAATCCTAATCGGACTTGGGTTCCTGCGTGAAGACTTTACGCGACAAACGTCGGAATTTTCGGGTGGATGGCGCATGCGTATTGAATTGGCGAAAATCCTTTTGCAAAAACCGGATTTGATTCTTTTGGATGAGCCGACGAACCACATGGATATCGAAAGTATTCAATGGCTGGAGGATTTCTTGATCAATTCGGCGAAAGCTGTGGTGGTCATTTCTCACGATAGGGCTTTTGTAGACAACATTACGAACCGCACGATCGAAGTAACGATGGGTAGAATTTACGATTACAAAGCCAAATATTCGCATTATCTCGAATTGCGCAAAGACCGTCGTGTGCACCAGCAAAAAGCTTATGACGAGCAACAAAGAATGATTGCAGACAATCAAGAATTCATTGATCGTTTTAAAGGCACTTTCTCGAAAACACTATCGGTGCAATCGCGTGTAAAAATGCTTGAAAAAATCGTTCCTGTACAAATTGATGAAATCGATACTTCGGCGTTGAAGTTAAAATTTCCACCATCGATTCGTTCCGGGCAATATCCAGTTATTGTTAAAGATTTGCACAAATCGTATGGCGATCACCTGATTTTTAAGGATGCCAATATTGTCATCGAACGCGGTGATAAAGTGGCATTTGTCGGGAAAAATGGCGAAGGGAAATCAACGATGATCAAGGCTATTATGAAAGAAATCGAGATCAATAGCGGAAGCGTTGAAATTGGTCACAATGCACAAATTGGTTATTTTGCTCAAAATCAAGCGTCGCTTTTGGATGAAAACGGAACAATATTTTCAACCATTGACGATATTGCTGTTGGTGATGTGCGCACGAAAATTAAAGACATACTTGGTGCATTCATGTTCCATGGCGATGACGTTACCAAAAAAGTAAAAGTACTTTCTGGTGGAGAAAAGACACGTCTTGCAATGATAAAGTTATTGTTAGAACCTGTGAATCTCTTGATTCTCGATGAGCCTTCGAATCACTTAGACATGAAAACGAAAGATATTATTAAAGACGCTTTACGCGATTTCGATGGTACTTTGATCCTCGTTTCACACGACCGTGATTTCCTTGATGGATTGGCGACCAAAGTCTTCGAATTCGGCAACAAGCGCGTGAAAGAACATTTTGAAGACATCAAAGGATTTTTGGCGCATAAGAAAATGGAAAGTTTGCGTGAAATAGAAAAATAATGACTGTTTTCATTTTGGAAATCATTATCTTGAGTGTTTAACTTAATTTGATAAGATGAGGGAAGATGATTTTAATATAGCAAAAGACAAAAAGTATGAAAAAATATTGTCAACTGCGCAGCAACAGGAACTATTGAGGATCTTAGAAACCCGTTTTAAAGAAAATAGTAACCGCCATAAAGACCTTTTAATGGTATAAAATACAGTCAAAGTTAGAATCAGGTATAGAAAAGTTATGTGTCAGTGGTTTACGAAAACCGAGAAACTTAACTTAGACAACAATCTTCTCGTTTTAATTCATATTTCAAATTCGGTGGCGACAATTACACAATCAAA
Organism: Flavobacterium sp.; assembly: GCA_029946065.1. Lineage (GTDB taxonomy): Bacteria > Bacteroidota > Bacteroidia > Flavobacteriales > Flavobacteriaceae > Flavobacterium. The sequence goes on along the minus strand of JAQSDU010000014.1, from coordinate 743,914 downwards.
TTATTTTGTGACGTCTTGGCGTCGATAAACTTATTTAACCGATGTGCACATCTAAAAAAATGTATCTAACTAACTACATACAAAAACCGCATGCAGAAAACCGCATAATTATGTAGCCAATGCAAATTTTGTCTCCTTTGGTAAAGGAAGTTATTTTCTATTTGTAAGAGTCAATTAAATATTTATATTTGTTATTAAGATTTCGGTAGAACAGGGTTTCAAATATTCTCGACTCCCAAACACAATAACTTTATAAATAAAAATGATTAAAATTATGCAAAAAAAATATGATGATATTAGATATTATTTAGATTTAATACCAACTCCCAATGATCAAATTCCAGCATGCATCTATGGTGGTTTTTTAGTTGGCTTTTTAATTGGAGGTGGTGTTTATTCCAAAGAAGTAATTTCAGAGGATTTAGTTAAAAATTTTAATAATAAAGAAAAGACTGGTCCGCAAATTTACCTTGAACTAGATGGAAAGTTAACTTCTGATATGATGCAAAATGAACTCGTTAAATTCTTTGATTACTATGTCGAAGGTGAAAACGCACCTTACCAGAAAGACTTTGGGGAAGTTTTTTTTAATGAATACAAGTCTCCATTTGAAGTTGACGATTCATGGGATAACTTCCAGAAAATAAATAATAAAATAACCCGATCATTTACTAATTGGATGATTAGTAACCCGGATATTGGGTAATATAGAATAGCTGTTTATTAATACAAATAAAGTATTGCAAACTTATTGCAACTAAATTCAACCACCGTTCCCATAACATGGGTTAACCGCAATTGCGGCATTTTGTGCTTGATGGAACAAGTTTTTTCATAACTTCGTTTCTGCTCGCCGAAATTACTCTGCTTCGAAATTGCCGCAACTGCGGGTAGCCCTCGACGCTATGGTCACTCAACGAAATGAAAAGAACTGGCGGAGAACCTGATGTTATTGATTATGATAAAATTACCGGTGAGTATGTTTTTTATGACTGCTCATCAGAAAGTCCCAAAGTCTTCGAATTCGGCAACAAACGCGTAAAAAAGCATTTTGAAAACATTAATGGCTTTTTGGCGCATAAGAAAATGGAAAGTTTGCGTGACATTGAAAAATAATCGCAATATTCCATTTATAAATCAGTATATTAGTTTACTAATTTGATTTTAGCCAGAATGGGAAAAGATGATTTCAATATTTCGCGCAATGATTTGCAAAAAGTAGCAGATTTTTTGCCTTATCCATTCATTATAGCCGAAATAGTTGATGGCATCCACCTCAACACCTACCTCAATGAAAAATTTTCAGAAGAAATAGGCTATAACCTTGATGAAATTCCAACTATCGAAGCTTGGTATGAAATGGCTTATCCCGATGATGTTTACCGTGAAAAAGTAATTATCAAATGGGACCAGGAAGAAAGCGAATCTCGAAAAGAAGGGAAGGTGTTTGTCAGGATGAAATCGCAGGTCACATGCAAAAATGGTTTAAAACGCTGGTATGAAGTAAAAGCTACCGTTATTAACAGTATTCATATTGTTGCGTTTGTCGACCTGGATAGAGAAATTGTATTGCAGGAGGAATTAAAAAGCATCAACCAGAACAATGACCGTATGCTTTCGATTCTGGGACACGATCTCCGCAGCCCAATTGCTAACTTGATGACCTTGTCTTCAATGGCTGCTAATGCAGAAATCAATTCAGATGAATTTGTTAAAATCATCAATATGATCAACGGACAATCGGTTCAGGTGTTGGATTTGTTAGAAAATACGCTGAACTGGGCAAAACTAAATTTTAATGTTATAGAAGTTGTTCCCACCGATATTGATTTTAGGAAAATGATAAAAAATATTCTGGCAGGATATAAAACTGCTTGTGAAGATAAGAATATAACCGTCAATATTGATTTGTCTGATGAATTAAAGGTTCATACCGATTTGGAAATTCTTACGATAATTGTCAGGAATCTAATATCGAATGCGATAAAATTTACACCTAAAAATGGCACCATTATGATAAAACCCGATGGCAATAAAATAATCATTACCGATACAGGAATAGGTATGCCAAGTGCTATGATAAAGGCACTTTTAAACCACAATTATTCTTCCAGAAAAGGGACTAATAATGAACTCGGGACAGGTTTGGGTCTTCAGTTGATTGCTAATCTTACTGAAAAAATCAATTGTAAAGTGATTATAGAAAGTGAAGAAATGAAGGGAACTAAAGTACAGTTGATTTTTTAAAATCTATCGAAGCGCTTTTAATCTGTAAGTAAAACAAAACCCGGCAGTTATGGCACTAACCGGGTTTCTCACTATTAAATCAACAACAAACTATTCTCTTTTATACTTTCGATTTTATGGCATCAATCAACCGAATAAACTCTGCTCTGTAACCTTCGCTGTCATTGGACAAACCTTGTTGGGCTAATGTTTTGATATCGCTTGTAGCTTTGTTTTTCACGAGTTTTGAATCTCTTAATTTGAGTCCGAACCAGCTCACGGCACTACAAAATTTAAAATCATCGGAAGCATTTTGCAACGAAATCGTTTTGTTTTCAATTACTTTAACCATTTCAATACTTTTGTCGCCATCCGGTTTTTTGTAGCGGAATTTAATAGTCGCCAATTCTTCATTATAATTGTCGGCTACGCTTGTAGTTTTAGAATATTTCAGCATCGGCGTTTCCTCGAAGAAATCGCTTTTTACATCGGCTGGAATAATCTCATACAAAGCTGTAACGGTGTGTCCGCTTCCCAATTCTCCGGCATCAATCACATCATTGGTAAAATCTTCCGGGCGCAATTTTCGGTTTTCGTAGCCGATTAATCGATAAGCCTGCACGTGTTTTGGGTTAAATTCAATCTGGATTTTCACGTCTTTCGCAATGGCGAACATCGAACCTTTGAACTCTTTTGAAAGAAAACGATTGGCTTCCTGAATATTGTCGATATAGGCATAATTACCGTTGCCTTTATCCGCAAGAATTTCCATTTTGCTGTCTTTATAATTGCCCATTCCGTAGCCAAGGCACGTTAGGAAAACACCGGATTTTCTTTTGTCTTCAATCAATGTTTGCATGTCACTGTCTGAGGATGCGCCTACGTTAAAATCGCCATCAGTAGCTAATATCACGCGGTTATTGCCGTTTTTGATGAAATTTTCTTCCGCCAGTTTATAAGCCAATTTGATGCCTTCGCCACCGGCGGTACTGCCACCTGATTGCAATTTGTCAAGAGCATCGGTGATGGTTTTTTTGTCATCCCCAGAAGTAGGAGCGAGCACCATTCCCGCTGCGCCGGCATAAACGACAATCGTAACTTTGTCTTTTTTGCGCAATTCGTTGAGCAGGATTTTAAGCGATTCTTTCACCAAAGGCAATTTGTTTTGCTGGTTCATAGATCCGGAAACGTCAATTAGGAAAACGAGGTTCGAAGCCGGCAAATCATCAGAATCGATATTTTTGCCCTGAAGTCCGATTTTGACGAGTTTGTTGTTCGGATTCCACGGGCATTCGCTGTATTCTGTATTGATAGAAAACGGTTCGTTATTGGTTGGTTGCGGGTATTTGTATTTAAAGAAATTCACCATTTCCTCAACGCGCACTGCATCTTTCGGTACTTCTTGTCCGTTGTTGATGAAGCGTCTGACATTCGTATAAGAAGCATTGTCAACATCAATCGAAAAAGTAGAAAGCGGTGCGCTTTTTGGACTTTCGAAAGCATTTTCCACAAAAGAATTGTAATCTTCATCTAAGGGTTCGATCGTATTTGACATTACGGTTTTTATCGATTGGTCGATTGCTTCGAGTTTTTTATCGAATTCGGCTTTCGACATATTGTCATAGGTACCGTTGGCTGTTGTTACTACAATCACGCCATTGGATCCGCGGTTGCCGTATAAAGAGGTTGCCGCATCATCCTTCAACACATTGATAGCTGCAATATTATTTTGGTTGATGGATTTGAATTCTGTTTCCGCAATTGGCTTTCCATCAACGATATAAATTGGGGATTTATTTTCATTTACAGTAGCAACGCCGCGGATAACCACTTGGCTGTTACTGCCCGGTTGCCCTGATACTGTGCTGATTTGTACGCCTGAAATTTTTCCTTGAATCGTTTCTGTTACCGGAATGGTTTTACCTTTTTTTACTTTTTCTTTACTTCTTCCGTTAGCAGTTGACGTGTTGTAATTGCTCGATCTTTCATATTCTACGGCTGTTCCATACCCTACAACAACGACTTCGTCAAGAGAACTGCTCTCTTCTTCCAACTTGACGTTTATTGTGTTTGATTTTCCGACGGTGACTTTTTGGGTTTTGAATCCGATATAAGTGAATTCAAGTACCCGGCCTTCTGTAGCAGTTATGGTATATTTTCCATCCATATCGGTTTGAGTGGCGGTGGCGGAATTTTTGATGACTACTCTCACGCCAGGTAGCGGTAACGATGTGGCTTTTTCAGTAACGATTCCTGTGATCGCTTTTGCGATTTTCGCATTTTCTGTTTGTGCAAAAGACACGAAACAAATGAGCATAGCAATGGCTAATGAAAACTTTTTTAAATTTTTCATGATGTTGAATTTTAAGATGTTAGACTAATGTTTACTTGCCTTTTACAGCGGCGGGTTTTTTATTTTTTGTGGTAATGATGACAACGCCTTTTTTGCCTTTTTCGCCATAAGCGGCGGCTTCTTTGCCTTGTAGGATTTTTATGGTTTCGATTTCTTGTTGGTCGAGTGGCGCATACGGACTGGTAGGCTTCGCTCCAAAAAGTTCTTCTTCCGAATAATAATTACCGTTGATGATATACAAAGGTTCTTTAAGCACTTCTATCGAATCGATTTCATCAGCACTTAATTTTGAAAGTTCGTCTTTTGCATTTTTTCCTGAGTTTGCAGCTGCTGCTTCCCCGTTGATAACATACAAAGGATCATTACTTTTCTGGGTTGTAGCGGCAGGTTTTTTATAGTAAACGCCGTTGTCATTCTTATCGGTTTCGTATGTGCCGTTATTGACGCTTTTGGCTTGGTATACTTTGCCTTTAGCCCAATTGTTAGCATTGCTATTTGAGGAAGCCATATTTGAGCTTCCGGCTACTTTCGCTTTTAATGCTTCTTGCTGTTCTTCTTTAATAGCTGCCCGCGTAACTTCTTGGCCATCAGCAACCGAAATTTCCTCAGCAATAGCCACCGGATTTGGGGATGTTATTTGTTGCTGTAAGATTTTATCGGCGTTTTTTTTAATTGCCGGATTTTGGGTTGTCGTAGTTAAAGCGCTATTTGTGTTCGCTTCGACGGGTATTTTGGTTTCTTGAGCTTCAGTGATTTTAGTGACTTCGACTGCATTTTGAATTTTATTTTCCTTAACGGATTCTTGTGGTTTTAAAAATTGATAACCCATTGAAACAAGCATTAAAACGGAAGCGGCAACAGCAATTTTCTTCCAGCGTTGGTTTTGTTTTTGGAGTACTTTGGTGTCGAGTTTGTCTTCAACACGTGACCAGACCTTATCCATCGCGGGAAAATCCATTTCCTCGGTTTTTTTGGAAGCGTTCTTGATCTGTTCGTATATTTTATCGTGATTTTCCATTATTTCGCTTTTTGATAATAAAGATTATTGACTAAATCTTTTAACTTTGTTTTGGCAGCATTCAATTGTGATTTGGAAGTGCCTTCGGAGATATTGAGCATGGTTGCGATTTCCTTGTGAGCATAACCTTCAATAACAAAAAGGTTAAAAACTGTCTGACAGCCGTCTGGTAGCTGTGTTAGCAATTTGAGCAAATCTTCTTCTTCTAAGTCGGTTATTTCTGCAGTAGCAGGTTGCTCCATCGTTTTCACATCATCAAGATACATGTTGAAATTAACATTTTTCTTGATGGAATACAAGCATTGATTCACCGTAATCCGGCGTGCCCATCCTTCAAAAGCTTTGATTTCTTTGAGCTGGTCAAGTTTGGTGAAAATAATATAAAAAGCATCTGCAAGCGCCTCTTCTATATCTTCCTCTTTTTTCAGGTACCGTTTGCTGGTGCGGTAAAGTTTTGGTGCCATCTGCTCATAGAGTTGCCGTTGGGCATCCCGTTGCATTTTTTTGCAAGCCAATATTAAAGTTTCGTTTATCACAATTGGTGTCTTTATAACTAAAGAGATGAATTTGTTGAAAAAGGTTGGGAAGCAATTAATAATTAACAATGAATAATTAATAACTGCTGGGATGAATCTATACAAAAATAAACAGAAAAGGCGTAAGATTTAATCTTACGCCTTTATAAATAAAGGTGT
>JAQSDU010000014.1:243259-737522 GCA_029946065.1 Flavobacterium sp. | reverse complement strand
AAAATAAACAGAAAAGGCGTAAGATTTAATCTTACGCCTTTATAAATAAAGGTGTTGGTCAATTTTAAGAATAATTATTAGGTATTAATTATCCATTACCAATTTAAAAAAACTATTCTTTCAAAACCATATCGATGCACATTACGGCAGCCATAATCAATTGTCTTACTGAATCATCTGGTGCAACGGAATCTTGAATTTGCAGCATATAATTGTCGGCAGATGTAAAAAGTTCTTTGCCTAGTCCTGCCCATTTTTTCGATACGCGTGCAATTTCAGTATTGCCTTTCATGAATTTAAAATCCCAGCTTGTCCATTTGCCTTGAAGTGTACAGATCAGATTGTCAGTTGTATCATAAATTTGGAATTTCCCGCCGATGGAAAAGAATTTCTGTTTAAAAGTGCCCAAAAGCCTTTCGTGTTCGTCAAAAACTTCAACATCAGAGCGTAAAAAGGTAATACCGCGTTTGATACTGATTACAGGTCTATTTTCTGGCGTTGAAATAACGATATGAAACGGGGTCATGCGTTTATAATCGCTGAAACGGAACATTTTTGTAAAGAATCCAAGGTTTGGTTCACGGCTGATGAGTATTATACGGTTGTTCTCTGGATCATAAATATCGTAGTTGTTTGATGCTTTGAACATGCCGACATGTTCTTTTACAAAAAACATATTCTTGTTTAAAATGGGATTCATTTGTGTTGGTTTTAAATGGTTAATAAGGTTGCAAAATAGGATAATAATTTAGAGAAAAGAAGCAAGAGGCAAGAGGCAAGAGTTTTTTTAAAAGCCGCGATCTGCAAGCTACAACTTATTCCTCCATTGTCAGTTTATATATATCAGACTGCAATTTATCGCTGTCATTGTCTTCACAAATCAGGAAAGTCATCTTGCCGTTTTCGTTTTTGTAAAAAGTCAGCCCTTCAAATTTGTGTTGCTCCGAAATCATTGTTGCCGATTGGACTGTCATTGTTTTTGCATCAATGGTGCCTATAAAACTGCCTAGAATTTCGCCATCAAGATAGGTAGAAGTGGTATTTTCGGCGGCAGCTAAAAAATAAATGGTGTCATTTGCAATAATCGCATCGGTAAAAGTAGCTTCGGTATTCTTGATCTTCGGCAAAGTTATCGGATAGAAAGGAACATCTTCTTTAGCATCATCAATCACGAAAATGCCATTTTTGGATAGTGTGCCATTGCCGCGCTGCATCAAATACAACGCATTGTTGTAAAAGAAAGCGCCTTCGATATTGAGGTCTTCGTTAGTGATCCCTGATTTTTCTTTTAAATACGCATATAAATCCCTAAGGTCTTTTTCAGAAAGGTTTTTTGTGCCAAGATCATAACCCAAAAGGCGGTTTCGCTTTTCTGTCGAACCAGAGCCAAAGACATACAAGGTGTTGCCTTTGAGCGTCATCGCTTCAAAATCGGGTTTGTCTTTTTTAGCAATATTTTCAGCGCTTTCCGGGAATAATTTTATTTTATGGAGTTCTTTTTCGGCGATATGGTATTCGTATAAAAAAGTGCTGTTATCGGAAATCAGGAACAACGAATTGTCTTTATACAATAATCCGGATGCCGAACCGATGCCCAGAATATGAAACAACAACTCAAGTTTGAATTTTTGCATTTAATTCGTTTTAATGATTATATAGCCAATCTCGCTACAATTTTTTCTTAGTGTCTCTATGCTTTCGTGAGCCACGTTAATCTTCTAAGAGTACAAAGTTTTGCATTTGACTTCGAAATTAAGCGGTGTAACTGTTTTTACATTCATTTTAGGAAAAATATAACACCAACTAACGCGTGTAGCTAAAAATTGCTGCTTCAAAAATAGTATATTTACTTAGACAATCAACCTTATATGAAAGCTATTGACCCTGATGATTTTAGGATTTTAAAATCTGTGAAATTATTAAAATTGCCCACTTTATTGATAACCGATGCAGAGGACTCCGAAAAAGAAGCCGAACTCGCCCAATTGCGCAACAAGCTGAGCGAGCTTCAAGACGTGATGTATGCCCACAATCGGTACAGTGTGTTGGTTTGTCTGCAAGGCATGGATACTTCCGGGAAAGACAGCCTGATTCGCGAGGTTTTCAAGGAAATTAATGCGCGTGGAGTGGAAGTAAGTAGTTTCAAGCAACCGACTTCGAATGAATTGGAGCACGATTATTTGTGGCGGCATTATGTGGCTTTGCCTGAAAAAGGGAAAATAGGTGTTTTTAATCGCACACACTATGAAAATGTATTGGTTTCGCGTGTTCATCCAGAGAATATCCTCAACGAAAGATTGCCTGGAATCGAAAAAGTAGAAGACATCCAACCCGATTTTTGGAAAAAACGCTTCAAGCAAATCAATAATTTCGAAAAGCATTTGGTGCAAAACGGCACGATTATCTTGAAATTTTACCTGCATTTGAGCAAAGACGAACAAAAAAATCGCCTTTTGCGTCGCTTGGAAGAAGAAAAACACAACTGGAAATTTTCGCCTGCCGATTTAAAAGAACGCGAATATTGGGACCAATATATGGCGTATTTTGAAGATATTATCAACAATACTTCCGGGAAAAAAACGCCGTGGTTTGTTATTCCTGCTGATGATAAGGATATGGCAAGATACATTGTTGCGAAAATCATCTGGGAGGAACTTTCAAAATACAAGGATATTAAAATCCCAGAGCTTGACGACGAGGTGAAAGAAAAAGTTGGTTTGTATATCAAAAATCTTAAAGAGGAATAGAAGGGAGCGCTTCGCTGAAACATATAATTTCTTACAATCTTTCATTGCAGTATTTTTTTTGCAAAAAAAAGCCCCGCGAACGGAGCTTTTCAGTTGTATATATTTGGGTTCAATTATAGCTTAAATCCATAAGCGACACGCAATGCAATTTGTCCAACACCTTTGTCGCCACTAGCTTTAAGGAAATCTGGATAATATTCATATCGCAAACTCCAGTCGATATATTTGGTTGCATATCCGATAGATGGCGCTACCAATAAAGAGGTGTCGTTATAGTCTTTGGTTACCTGAAATGCCGCTCCAACTTCTCCCATAAGATAAAATGAATCACCATAAATAAAGCCTTTAAAACCAGCTTTTACAGGAACTACACCCATATCATCTAGATCTCCATCAAGGAAAAAATGAGTATAACCAGAAGTTAAGGTTACCGAAGTTCTTTTTGATAAATCGTATTGAATACGTGCATCAACGCCTAAAGTGGCTCCATAAGGATCTTCAAAAGCGTAGCCTCCGTTAATTCCAAAACCTAATCGCCAGTTCTGGTCATATCCTTTTGCCGACTCTGGTAAAGTAACTGCTTGTTGCGCATTGGCATTGATTCCGAATAGTATTGCAAATGCCAATACCATTATTCCTTTTAATTTTGTTTTAGTTTCCATGATCTTTAAATTTAATTTGAGTTAATTTTTGTTAGTATATTTCTTTCAAAATGATGTTACAAATATAATATCGGCATTTTGCGACGGGGTTATATAATTACAAGGTTTTGTTATATAATTTTTTAAACAGTATAAATTTGTTGTATTTCTGAACATTTCCAATCCTACGCATTACCTTTGCGCCGTTAAATAATTTTAGAGGGCAGATTTCAAATTAATACTTATTTAATCTTAAATCTGCCGTCTTAAATCTGCCATCTAAAATGAACCTATCCCAATATACAAAAGAGTTTTCTTATAACCTTAAATTGGCATACCCTGTCATTTTAGGAATGCTCGGTCACACCTTAATACAAATCGTTGATAATATAATGGTTGGAAAATTAGGTACGACAGAGCTGGCAGCGGTTTCTTTGGGGAACAGCATGATTTTCGTAGCAATGTCTATTGGTATTGGATTTTCAACTGCATTAACCCCAATTGTTGCCGAAGCCGATGCAGAAAAGAATCCGACAAAAATTCGTTCTGTTTTTCATCACGGACTGTTTTTGTGTACGATTCTTGGGCTATTACTTTTCTTGTTGATAATTTTAGCAAAGCCGCTAATGGCAGAATTGCACCAATCGGATGAAGTAATCGCATTGGCAAAACCATATCTGGATTGGGTAGCTTTTTCGCTCGTTCCATTGATTATGTACCAAGGGTATAAGCAATTTGCCGATGGACTATCGATGACCAAATATTCAATGTATGCAATTGTAATGGCGAATATTGTTCACGTAGTTATCAATTACTGCTTGATTTATGGTTTTTGGATTTTTCCCAAAATGGGTATTATTGGTGCCGGACTTGGCACGGTAATTTCGCGCATCATGATGGTGGTATTTATGCATATTATATTGTCCAGACAGGAGCAACTCAAGGCATATTTTAAGGATTTTAGTTTTGATGAAATTAAAAAAAGCACCGTCAGAAAAATTATAAATCTCGGATTCCCTTCCGCCATGCAGATGCTTTTTGAAGTTGTGCTTTTTACTGCCGCGATTTGGCTTTGTGGCAATATTGGAAAAACAAGTCAGGCAGCAAACCAGATTGCATTGAGTTTGGCATCGATGACATTCATGTTTGCTATGGGATTGAGTATCACAGCAATGATCCGTGTTAGCAACCAAAAAGGGCTAATGGATTTTAAAAACCTAGTTGTTGTAGCCAAATCGATATTTTTACTGGCGATAATTGTAGAAGTTATTTTTGCCCTAATGTTTTTGTTTTTTTATGATGTACTGCCCTATCTTTTTCTGAATATGGAAAACACGCAGGAGCTTTTAGACAATCAAGAAGTTATTTCGATCGCCTCTAAATTATTGCTTGTTGCAGCAGTTTTTCAAATTTCCGACGGTATTCAGGTTGTAGTTTTGGGCGCTTTACGCGGATTACAAGACGTGAAAATTCCAATGTATATTACCTTTGTTGCTTATTGGGTCGTGGGTTTTCCTGTGTCTTATTATTTGGGAGAATATACCGATTTGAAAGCTGTTGGCGTTTGGATCGGACTTTTAGCCGGACTGACCGTTGCCGCTTTATTTTTGTATATTCGCTTCCATTATTTAACTAACAGACTTATTAACGATAATAGATGATAGACGGATGAATGATAGACATTTCCGTAAATCTAAAATCTGAACGCTGAAATCTAAACTCTAAAATCTCAACATGGACTTACCAAAATTTCTCTTAGGCGACAATACCGATTTTCCGGAAGATATTTTCATCATTCACCTTGATTATCCAAGATTTATCATCAATTTGAAAGACGATGAGGTAGAATTTCTGGAAGACGATGAAGACCTAGACGAAGCCGAACTCAATGCCGAAATGGAAGATCTTATTGAAAAAGCGAATGCTTTTTATGATAGGGAAGTAGCGCGGTATGAGGAATAGTTTTTTAAATTAAAAATAGCTCAAATTCCAATTGGCGGCAATAGCAATATAGCGTTTTTTGTCATTTGGAATTTGAAATTTGGTACTTGAAATTTATAATCTCAATCCTCCAAGATGCCATTTCGGATAGCATAAACGGCTAATCCTACCCTGGTTTTCAGCATTAATTTTTCAAATAGGCTGTTCCTGTAGCCTTCGACGGTTCTGGGGCTGCAGCACATTTTTTCGGAAATTTCCTTATAGGTCATTTCGGTAACGGTATATTTCAGGAATTCTTTTTCTCGGTCGGATATTGCAATTTTAGGGTGGTCACTCATTTTAACGCCCATATTGGCAAACACTTTTCCTGCTGCCCAATCCGGATAATAAAACCCATTTTTCATCATGCTTTTCAAGGCATTTTCCAATTCTACCGGATGTGCATTTTTGAGCAGGTAGCCTCTTGCACCGTTTTTCACCATCTTTACGACACTATTTTCATCGTCTTGCATGCTCAGGGCAATCACGAATATTTCGGGGTACTGTTCTTTGAGCCTTGCTGCGGTCTCAAATCCATCCATGACAGGCATGCTCACATCAAGTAATACCAGGTGTGGAATGTTCTTTTTGTTTTCGAGTTTTTGCAGTAGTTCCTTGCCGTTCTCGCACTCATACAGCACTTCAAAATCTATGAAATTGGCGATAATTCCGCGCAATGCCTTGGCTATTAAGACGTGGTCGTCAACAATTACTATTGAATATTTCATTTACAGAGAAATATGAAGGGTTAATTTGGTACCGTTATGGTCACTATGTAAGTAAAAGCTACTGCCGATGATCTCTGCCCGTTTCTTCATGTTGCTCAGCCCAATACCGTTAGATTTTGCTTGCGTATCAAATCCTTTACCATCGTCTTTAAGGTCGAAAAGTAGGACATCTGACTCTTTGTTTAAAGTGACTATTATATGTTTGCATTCGGAATGTTTGATGCTATTTTGCAGAAATTCCTGGAGGATGCGCAACAGTACGCTCTTGGTTTCGTAGGACAAATCGATTTTTTTTACGTTCGAAGAAAATGTCACTTTGCAACTCCTGATGTCTTTTACGCTATCGCATTCGGTTTGCAGTAGTTTTGAAATTGAATAGCGCGCAACGGAATTATCGGTAAGCGATTTTGACAATTTGCGAAGCTCGACCAATGCATGATTAATAATAACGCTTATGTTCTCGATGCTGTCATTAATTTGTGGCGCTTTATTTTCATACGCCAATTGCTGTGTATAGAGGCTTGCCAGCGTAAGTTTTTGACCAATATTATCATGGATTTCGCGTCCGATGTGCTGCATGGTTTGATGCTGAATTTCTATTTGGGTCGATAGCAACTCCTTCTGATGTTCTTCTTGTTGCTTATACAGCATAAGCGTATGTTCTTTTTTCTTTATTCGGTATTGCCTTACATAAATGACGATGGCAACGGCGAATGAAATAAAAAAAAGGTAAAATATTATTATCGTAATTAAATATTCGGTTCTCCCCATATAAATGCAGCAGCAAATAGTAAATACATGACATTATTGACCAACATAAAAAAGGCATAATAGTTATTCCAGATCGCCATGTCTTTTAAAATCAATCCGTAAAACGTAAAAAACGGCAGTGTTCCAATATAAAAGAGCACAACGCCGGCATTTACATAGAACATCATATTTTTTTTGAACTGTAAAATCTTGTCCGTCTGTACTTGGTTATAAAATTCCAAGCAAACCATAATCAGCAACAGCAGATTTCCGACTACATAAGTGATCGAAAAAACAAGCGTTGGCTCTTTGAAAAAAAACAGGTACGCTACAAGCGTTATTAAATAAATGAAGCAGGAAGCGACAAACAGTTTTTTCAGTTGTAAAGATTTGTATGCATACAGCCAATATAAGAACAAGAATTCACCGGGAATGACAAAAAAATCATAATAGAATTTACGAATTTCGGGATAATTATCCAGCCCAAATATACTAATAACCTCTAAGATAAAAATTAGAATGACATAAATTGCAAACCACTTCCAATACGTTCCTTTTACTTTTTTGAAATAAAGTGAAGCCACCAATGCACAAAGGAATTCCGTTGCCCCAACACTGTGATATAATACATTTTGTATATCGTGTATGTCTATTTTTCCAATTAAAACCATTCCCCAATTGCTGAATTTGGTGGGATGAGGTATGCGTGATTCAATGCCATGGTTGGCGAATTGGCTGTTCCGGTCAACGCAAGCGTGCGTCCAGGAGCAGTGTTTTCATCTATCGGATTAAAATCAAAGTTCTCGCCCTCCACTTCCGTTGTGGGCACCAGAATCAACGTATGCTTTTTTTCATAGCGCTGTGTAACTGGGTCTTGGAGCAAATCGGCTAGGTCTTCATAACCTGGTCGCGACCATTTTTCTTTGGTAGGATAGGCGGCATAATACATACGCAAGCCCAATTTACCTTTTGGAGCGTTCGGATTATCGGCCACGAGGTTTTCAATGTCGGCTATGAAGTCTTTTAGGGTATCAAGGTCAAACCAAATAGCCTCTGCGTCTTCGTGCATTGGCCTTACGACCGAATCAAGAATCGATTGCAATTGGTTGTCACGGTATTTGTTTACCATTTCTTTAATTAGATCAAAGTTAAGTGTTTTTTGGGGGTAGCGCATGGGTTGTAATTATTGGTTAGTGTAACAAAGTAAAGCTAAAAATTCCAAACCCGTTTGCGTTTTTTGACCTTTTCGAATACCGTTAAACGACTATAAAAAAAATAGTCAAATAACGCTATGATTATAGTTAATCGACTATTGTAAATCGAGGATGTCTGACGCAATTTTGTTAAGCATAATTATATTATTAATTACTTAATTCATTAATAAGAAAGTCAGATACATAATGAATTATTTAAGAATATTCTAAAATGAACAAAGCAACACTTACACGAAATTCAGACTCCGATAAAGAAACGTTGGGGTCACTCACGGTCATTAGCGATAATGGGCAGCGTTATAACTGCAAAACACTTGAGTTGCTTTGGAAGAATAATGCCTCGCAGGTTTCTTGTATCCCAACCGGAACTTATACCTGCAAGTTCACGAGGTCGAACAGGTTGTCTACCGAAGCGAAAAAAGATGTCTTTACCTATGAAGTTCAAAATGTGAAGGATAGGGCTGGCATTAGGATACATTCTGCCAACTACTTCTTCCAGTTGCTGGGCTGCATAGCACTTGGCAATACGGTTTTGGATATCAACGGCGATCATATCCCCGACGTGACCAACTCGAAGGCCACTATAAAAGCGTTTGAGCAATTTATGGGCGGAGAGGATTTTTTGTTGGAGGTAAAGTAAGAGTTAAAATATAATTTATCTGTTTAAATCACCCTATTATGGCAGAAACAGTACCTAGCAGTACAAGAAATCTACTCGCTTATATAGTGATAGGAATATGCGGAGTATTATTGGTACTGATGGTATTCAATTGGTTCTATTGCGAAGATTGTACACAAAATTCTGAAAAACTCTTTGGTATCCTCTTACCTGTTATAAGCACTTGGATTGGCACATTGTTGGCCTTTTATTTCGGGAAAGAAAACTTTGAAGCCGCCTCAAAAACCTACGAAAAAATCATCTCCAAGCTCACGCCCGATGTACTTGACGATGTTAAAGTAAAACAAGTCATGACCGATCGTGCTTCGATGGTTGTACTCAATACCAATGACGAGAAATTGCAACCCATAAACCTTCCTGGTTTACTGGCTTTTTTAGACAGCATTTCAAAAGCACGCCTCCCAATACTGGATCCCGAGGGAAAAATAAAATTCATCATCCACAAAAGCATCATTACCGAGCTTATCGCAAAACCTGAAATGGCAGCTGCAGTGACAACAATGGAACAATTTGTACAAAAATACCCAATCATAGCACAATTTGGCACCGTGAAAGAGTCTGATAAAATTGAAGTCGCCCAGCAACTCATCAAAGACAAAAAATATTCCGACATTTTTGTAACAGACGCCAATAATGTGGTTATAGGTTGGCTTACAGACGTTCAGATTGTGCGGTATTTGACTTGTTAATGATTACCCGGAAGCCGAAAAGGGGATAGAGTAGGCGCAGAATTAAGATATAGAATTTATGGGAACAATTAAAGTAACAGTTGACGTTGGAACTGTATTTCCACCAACACCAATCATCGTGAATGTTGACAGCGTTGACGGGACATATCATGATTCATTTGAAAGTGACAAGTCTTTTCTGCACAATTTTGAAGTCGAGAGCGGGAAAGCTTATATAGTAAACGTTTACGGGACTAATAATGAAGGTGATGAGACAACAATCACAGTCAATGAAGATTTTATGACACCGCAAACAAAAACAACTGGTGACCCCGAATACGCATGCATATTTAGCGGTGAAGTCATTTAATTTTTCTAATATGAAAAAAATAGTATTGATACTAGCATGTGCCTCTCTAACGATACAGGGGATGGCGCAAACAAAACAAAGAGTAAATGCCGCCTTAACTGCTGCAGAAAACTCTAAATCTGGTAATTTCAAAGATATACTCAACGGCTTTTACCAACTGGCTTTCAAGACACTTTCGAAAGACGAAAAAGCAATCGAGTTCAATTCTTCTTTATTTGCATTCATTAAGAAACACGATAATGATATCTTAAAGACCAGGACCAGGGCCGACATAAGATTCTTAAGGAATTTTCAGGTGAATACTAAAATTAATCTCGACGATGAGTTTAACTTTAATGGCTACTCTGCCGGATTCACTTATGCCATTGTTAATGAAAGGGACAGAAGTTTTGTCAACCTTACCGGTACAGATTATGACCTTCATAATGTTGAATTCAAAAGGCTGCTGATGGGAGTGACAAATAGCTATCTTATACCGGGGCCGCCCGGAATAACAGCAGCAGACAGATCGATTTTAACAGAAAGCCTCAACACAATTTCGAATGATATTGTCAATGACAGGGATAGCGGGGAAGCTTTATATGCAACCGTAGTGGCCGATCTTGATGCAGCGATAGCAGCCAGCCCATACTTCGGCGCCCTCCCCGGAGCGCCTTATACAACAGTTTCGGCACGAGCCCTCATCAGCGGCTTAAGGGCAACTCATATGAACAATCTTGAAAATAAACCATTGTGGACAATAAGCACAGACGGAATTGCCGACAAGAATAATAAATTCAATCGCATTAATGCGGAAACCATTTTTTTGGCAGGTAACCGATTTGGTGAGTTAGACTTTCGGGCGAAATTCTCTTATGCAGATACTCTGGCAGTGAGCATGCCGCGCTCGGTAATAAACGCCAAGCTTGGTTACAACTTTAAAGTAATCAAGGGAAGTGATAATAAAAGTGTATTGGAACTTAAAGGATACGGAGAATACAACAATATTCTTAAGAATGCGCTACCGGATGAGAAAGAATCAACATTTCTTGCCAATGCCGAGTTAAGGGTTCGTGTGACCGATAACCTCTGGATCCCCTTTACAATAAAATACGATATTGAAAATGCCAATGTATTAGGCTTCCTTAATATAAGTTACAACTTCGGGGATTAGTACAATTTTTAAAATTACTCATTCATGGAACAACCAAAAAAAAACATTAAGGAAAGTAAAATAGCCTCGGTTCCTGCGCCGTCACCTGCATTTTTCACCAAAGAAGGCTTAGACAAATTCAGCGTTCTTGCGACCACGGCAATAGCCATTTTCACTGCTTTTACCGCTTTTAATACCAATAAATTATCCGGAAAAGTACAAAGTCTAAAAGCAACGCAAGAAGAAGGAACAGCAGTGAGTGCATTGATCAAAGAGCTATCATCGGATAATATTTCGACGGTTAAATACGACTATGCATTTTTGTCACTCGAACGCTATTTAAGAAATACTGATGAAGATGGGAATCTGAAGCCACAAGATAAAAATATGATGGTAGGTTTCGCACAATCTTTAATTTATGACAGGATAAATAACAATATGGATACTTCTGTTAATGTTATTAACAGGATATTAATACCAAAACAGTTCTTGGAGAAGAATGACAGTCTGGTATTGCAGGATATACAGCTTGAATTGAGTAAGAAGTTCAAAAAGGCGGTAACTCCATTTAATGCCAGTAATCTTATTGCGACAGAACCAATCTTTCAGACTACCGACACCGAGAAATCAAAATCAATTAGTCTAATATTGAGTAAAATTGCCTACATACAATATGCAGACAAAAGCAAAAGAGAAACAGCAGTTGAGACGCAGCAAAAGCTTAAGGGTCAGTCATGGGTAGCACCTGGAGTGGAGAAAGTTACTGGTAATTATGACAATACGATACGGTACTTTCATGATGAGGACCAATATCTCGCCAATCAGGCAAATGAGACTTTGGATGTAAAATACAAACTACTTAGAGTTTACAATTTTGAGGCTAAAGTGCCCAAAGGACAAATTGAAGTTTGGATAGGTAATTAATAATCATCGCTGATCTTTAAAAAAACAAAACCAACAGACTCAGCGCTACAATGACCGCAGCGACAAATTGACCAGTTTAAAAAGCCGCTCACTAATGTAAGTAGCACCATTAAAGTTTCTGTTGCAGTACCTGAGGCAACTTGGGGAGAAAAGGGTTTTCAATACCTTTTAAACAAGGATGTCGAAAACGCAATTACAGCTTTTGAGAACAGCAAAAAATCTCGTAACGGTTACCATCAGGTTTATGAAATTGCACGTTACTTGAAATTAAACAAATTAAAGCTTAATGACCCAACTTCAGAAAATTGGAATGAAGCACAAAAAGAGGTTGCGACAAAATTTCCATTGAAGATGGCGGAGCAGATAAAATTGAAATTACTTGAATAGTTTTAGAATCAATAATAGATTAAAACCACCAATTTACACTACCTACAGATGACTATTTCCTGCGAATATAATGGGGGTTATATTCAATAGCATCTTGGGTAGTTTATTGGTAATTTTATAAACTATTGGCTACAATCCTATCAAAAATAATAACCTAAAACCAACACTATGATCAATCGCAAATTTTTCTTCGACCATGTAAGAACAAACCTTTTCGGCGGTGCAATGACCACCAAACAAGTACAAGGGCTTACGAATATTCTCAACGAATGGGAAGCCAATTATGCCCACCACGACGACCGCTGGTTGGCATATATGCTCGCCACTACGCATCACGAAACCGGGCGCACCATGCAGCCTATTGAGGAGTGGGGCAAAGGCAAAGGGCTACCTTATGGGAGTCGTTTTAAGATGGCTAAGGATGCAGCAGGAAAAAGGATTCCGTATTCCGATACGCTCGAAATATTCTATGGACGCGGCTTCGTGCAACTCACCTGGTATGAAAACTATGACAAGGCAGGCAAGAAGCTTGGCAAGAATTTCCTGCACAATGCGGCGGGTGTTATGGAGCTTTCAAACGCCACAAAAATCCTCTTCTTCGGGATGATGGAAGGTTGGTTCACCGGCAAAAAGCTATCCAATTATTTCAATGCCACCACCGAAGACTGGAAGAATGCCCGAAGAATCATCAACGGACTTGATAAATGGGATTTGATCAAGGACCATGCCTTGAAGTATTATGCGGCGATTAGTCATACGGTGTAGGTGGGTGTTATTTTTCTAAGAAAATAGAGAAAATATGAAGAAAAAAATATGTTTTGTTATAATGGGATTTGGAAAGAAAACGGACCCATCAACTGGAAAAACTTTAGATTTAGATAAAACTTACAAAAATATAATTCAACCAGCAGTTTTACTTTCAGGATTTGAATGTGTGAGAGCAGATGAAATTCAGGATAGCGGAATTATTGACAGAAGTATGTATGCGCTATTAATTCAATCTGATTTAGTAATTGCAGATATTTCAACTTTTAATCCCAATGCAATTTATGAATTAGGAATTAGACACGCTGTAAAACCTTTTTCAACTATAATCATAAAAGAAAGAGAAGGAAAAGTTCCATTTGATTTAGACCATACACGAACATTCAAATACACACATTTAGGTGAGGATATTGGAAGCGATGAGGCAGAACGTTGTGTAAAAGATTTAAGCACATTGATTAATTCAATCACGAAAACCCAACAAGCGGATAGCCCACTTTATGAATATTTTAATTCAATACAACCACCAACTCTCCCAGATGGAGAATTTAAAAGTATCATAACAGATCTAGCTGATAAGGAAAAACATATTTTTGCAATAGTAGAAAAAGCGAAAAGTTTAATGGAGGAAAATGATTTTCCCAACGCTTATAAATATTGGGAAAAGGCAAGTAAAATAATTGAAAGTGAAACTTTTTTTGTTCAACAAAAATCTCTTTGTAGGTATAAATCAAAAGAACCATCTGAACAACTTGCGTTGTCAGATGCTTTGAGTATTATAGAAGATTTATTGCCTTCAATTGACCCCGAAACCTTAGGGATTGTAGGCGCAATTTACAAGAGGTTGTATCTATTAAATGATGACATTGAGTTCCTAAATCGTGCAATTGATAGTTATCGAAAAGGCTGGAATATAAATGAAAACTACTATACGGGAGAAAATTATGCTCTTTGCCTAAATCTAAAGTCAAAATTTTTAAAAGTAAATGACGAGAAAGTTTACTGCAATTTTGAAGCAAAAATAACAAGACAAAGAATTATTCAAAATTTAGAAAACGAAGTTAATAATGATGAATTTATAAATAGAATTGATACAAAATGGATCTATGCAACTTTGTCAAATTGTTATTTATCCATCGATGATAAAGGCAAAGCTATAGAATTTGAGAATAAATTTTTAGAGAACTCATTAGATTGGGAAAAGGAAACATTTGAAAATAGTAAAAAACAATTAATCGAAATAATAAATTAAAAACAATGGCAAGAAATTATAAAATTTTCATCAGTCATTCTTGGAGTTATCCAGACGATTTAATTAAATTAAGAGGTTTATTAGAGGAAAGAGGTTATTTTAATGTAGAGTTCCAAGAAGCCGGAAATGATGAGCCTATAAATTCAGAAAATGCAACATATATAAAGAAAGCACTTAAACACAAAATAACGAATTCTGATGTTGTTTTAGCAATTGCAGGAATGTATGCTTCATATTCTGATTGGATTGCTTGGGAAGTGGAAACTGCTTATGACAATGATATTCCCATCATTGGAGTTATTCCAAGAGGACAAGAAAGAATTTCAGCAACGGTAACAAAATATTCAATAGCTGATGTTAGATGGAATACAGAAAGTATAGTTGATGCAATAAGGACATACGCAAAATAAAAAAACGATTTCTCCCTCCCGCGCAAATCACTTCGCTTGTGTTCATGAAAAAAATTACCCTATTTTCGAATCAAAGTAAAACATAAACAAAAATTATAAATTCCATAATTCAGGACTTTATTTGTAGTACATATTGTAGTTTTTTGATACCTTTAGTTGTACAACCACACAAAAGGATTCGTGCGGAGGCAAAAGGCATTTTACAACATACAAGTTATACAAATTAAGGAATCAAAAATATGCGAATTCTTCTAACAGGTGCTAATGGCTATGTAGGCAAAAGGTTGTTGCCGGAATTGCTTAATGTTGGTCATGAAGTGGTTTGTTGTGTCCGAAATGCAAGCAGGCTAGGACTTGACGAGGTAACGATGTCGAAAATCAGCGTTTGGGAAACCGATTTTTTGGAACAACCAAATTTAGAAAATCTGCCCCAAAAGTTCGATGCAGCTTATTACCTGATTCATTCGATGAGTTCTTCCAATGCCAATTTTGATGATCTTGAAGCGCGTTCTGCCGAAAATTTTAATAAATACGCCGCAGCAATTGGCATTACACAAGTTATTTTCCTGAGCGGGATTATCAATGACACTGTTTTATCAAAGCATTTACAATCCAGAAGTAATGTAGAAGCGATTTTATACAACGGTAACTTTAAATTAACGGTGTTGCGCGCCGGTATTATTGTTGGTTCCGGCAGCTCTTCATTTGAGATTATCCGAGACCTTTGCGAAAAATTGCCGGTAATGATTACGCCCAAATGGGTGCTAACCAAAACGCAACCGATTGCCATTCGCGATGTGATGCAATACCTTATTGGCGTGTTGCTCAAAGCAGAATGCTATGATGATTCCTTTGATATTGCCGGTCCTAATATATTGACGTATAAAGAAATGCTGCTTTTGTATGCAAAAACCAGAAAGATAAAACTTTGGATTATTACGGTTCCGGTGATGACGCCGAAATTATCTTCGTATTGGTTGTATTTTGTTACATCAACGTCTTATAAACTGGCATCAAATTTAGTCGAGAGCATGAAGATGGAAGTGGTGGCAAAAGACAAACGATTGCAGCACATTTTGGATATTCATCCCATTTCATACATCGATGCGATTAAACTGGCTTTTCTTAAAATTGAGCAAAACTTAGTCATATCAAGTTGGAAAGACAGTCTGTCTAGCAGCAGAACATCCGGGGATTTACAAGGCTATATTCAGGTGCCGGTATATGGATGTTTGAAAGATAGACAAGCTATTGCCATTACAGATATCGAAAAAACGATGGATAATATTTTTTCTATTGGCGGCGACAAAGGTTGGTATTACGGCAATTGGATGTGGCAAATTCGTGGCCACATGGACAAGGCTTTTGGCGGTGTCGGATTGCGTCGCGGCAGGACCCATCCCACATTGATCCATTCTGGTGATTCTCTAGATTTTTGGCGTGTACTGCTTGCCAGCCGAAAAGAAGCGCGGCTACTTTTATTTGCAGAGATGAAAATGCCGGGTGAAGCCTGGCTTGAATTTTATATTGATGAAAAGAAAGTATTGCACCAAATCGCTACATTTCGCCCTCGCGGTTTGTGGGGCCGTTTATATTGGTACAGCCTTGTGCCATTTCATTTTTTTATTTTCGGTGGAATGATAAAAAGAATTGCCGTATAAGAACTTAGCATTTTTATTGAAACGCTGCCATAATGTCTTTATGGGTCAACTCTATTTTTAAGAAATGAACACAAAGGTATTTGGCGCGTAGTTTTCGTTTTTTGTTTTAAAATGACACCTTATATTTTCACACCCAATATATAGCCCACTAACGCTGATAAACCCATTGCAATTGTGCCCCAAATAGTAATTCGTAAAATGGCTTTTTTTATACTGGAGCCTCCTGTTTTTGCGGCAGTTGTTCCTAAAACAATTAAGAAAATTGTTGTAAAACCATAAAGCCAATATTCCATTCCTTTTATGGGCGCAAAAAGGACTA
This sequence comes from Flavobacterium sp., assembly GCA_029946065.1. GTDB lineage: Bacteria > Bacteroidota > Bacteroidia > Flavobacteriales > Flavobacteriaceae > Flavobacterium. The sequence goes on along the minus strand of JAQSDU010000014.1, from coordinate 720,895 downwards.
CCAAAAAAGGAAATATGCCTCCAACCGTAAATGAAGCGCCAGAGGCAATTGCTGCTTGTATGGGATTTGCTTGACTAATCTCATTGATGCCCAATTCCTCTCTGATGTGGGTTCCCAATGCGTCTTTTGCTGTCATTTCAATAGCCACTTGCATTGCTGTTTCTTTTTTTAGGCCTCTTTTTTCATAAATTTGAGCTAATATATGTAGCTCTTGTTCTGGCATTTCTTTGAGTTCTTGTGCTTCTCTTTCAATGTCTGCTTTTTCGGTGTCTGTTTGTGAACTAACAGAAACATATTCACCAGCAGCCATAGACAAAGCGCCGGCGACAAGTCCGGCAACTGTTGCTAAAATTATTGGTTCTCTTGTTGCACTTGCAGCAGCAATGCCTATTGCAAGACTTGAAATAGATATTATGCCATCGTTTGCACCCAAAACAGCGGCCCTTAACCAATTGCTTCTGTGGATATAATGACTGTCTAAATAATTGTCAATTGTTACCATTTTTATTTTTGGTTATTAGTTTATGCATCTTTTACAAAAATGAAATCTAACTTTTCGCTAGTTCGCTTCGTTTTGTATATCAACGCTAGCGAAGTTATAAAAAAAGGAGACAGTTTGTTGTAAAATGCTATTTATAAGTAGCAATAACTAATTGGGTAATGTTACCAAGTGGCTATTCGCTTGAATTTCGGACGTTATTTCAATCGTTTTTTATTTAGTTGACAGGGCCATTTTCCCAATACTCTTTAGCGGTTTCTAATTTTAAAATCACTTCTCGACAAACCTTTTTGGTAATATCTCCGAGACCAAAAAAGCACAATCTATCATATCTGAACCAATCGTCACGACCATTTTTGCCATTCATTTTTGCCTTGATCCGAAACTTATCTACAAAATAGTGTGCTGTTAATTTATCAAGGGGTATGATTTGTTCTGAAGCAGTCATAAAACCGTTAATATTACAATTAGCAACATCAATTACGAACCCGCCTCCCTGCGTATCAAAATGAAAGCTTATAAAATTAATCCGATCCGCCATATCCCGGCGAAAGTGAGGAAATGTTCCTGTGAAATTGATGTCATGTAGCTTTGGTAGTACATATTTATTTAAACTACGAATCATTTTTTTTCTATCTGCTGCCATAGTTTTTTGTACAATAACTGTCAAGCTGATTAACAATACAAACGAAATATTTTACTTGTTCTCTAGAACAAAGTTCAGAACTATCTTGATGTTTTCTGCGATTTTGCTTTTCACAACGCTTGGAATTTCTATTTTATAATCTGCGGGCTTAATCGTAAAATTACTATTGGCTATTAGTTTAGCTCCCGAAGCTGTAAAGGTTATTTTAGTCTTTACTTTTTTAGTTACACCATGCAACGTCAAATCACCTTCGATATCAAATGTCCCTTTACCTGCTGCCACTTTTGCAGCATCATAGTTGGAGACCTGACCTTTAAAAGTAGCTTTCGGATACAAAGACGATTCGATGTAATTTTCATTAAAATGTTCTTCCATTAGCGGCACTTTGAAACGAAAACCTTTTACCAACGCAAGTGTTACAAACTCGCCTGTACTCTTGTCAAAAATGCAAGAAACAGAATTGTTGGTCGCAGCAACTTCCTCTAAAGCTGGCATTGAGGCCTCAAATTTGATTTCTCCTGAACGGGTTATCATTTTTTGGGAAAACATAAAGTTTACCAATAGTAATGCTGCAATAGTTGCGATACTCTTTTTCATAATTGTGTTGCTTGTTAGTTTGGAAATCCGTTATTTGTCCACGTGTTTATTGCATCAATTTTACTTTGTGGCATCCTTGCCAGTTCAGGCATCCCTTGGCCAGATGGAGCTGCAATTTCGTCAAGCAGTCCATTGTTCTGCACGGCATTTTTTACTTGGTCATAGGTTTCCAAATAAGGCTCTTGGCCGCCATCTATACTATGGCAACTGGTGCAATTGGCATTCATTATTGGTTTTACATTTGCCATATAAGTCGGATTGGTAGTGATAACAGATACTTCTTCATAAGTATTTGACTGACAAGAAACGGCTAATGCGATTGCTAAAACAATCATTAATGGTTTTATTATTTTCATAAGGTTATTTATTTTTATAAAGTTTATGGGAACACGGGTGATTGAAAAAAGGCTTAGAAGGTGTTTGTTTTCGCTGTTATTGGCTTGTACTAAACATTTCGTTAAAGGCGATTTATATTAAAAAACCCTGTACATATTAAATCCAAAATAAATGCCGCCGCCGTTCCATTTGCCTGTTGCGTTTGTGTAGTAAGCCACATCATTAATTGCTTGACTATTTGAAAACAAGAGTTGAAAGACGTGCCCGCCGGTTTCTATGTCTAGACCCAATGACAGTGGATTGTGATAGATGTTATTTTCAGGGCTATTGAGTCGTTCAGCATATTCAAGGTTAAGGCTGAGTCTTTTTGTAAGTTTATACCTGCCGCCAGCTGCAATGAGGAACTGGTCTTTGTTCTCTGTAGCGGGATCATACAAGTTTTTATGAACAAGCATAGGGTTTATTTCTAACGAAAATGAATTAGAAAATTTTCTGGAAATCGGCAATTGCGTCGTAAAAGCAAAACGATTGGTGCTTTTCAGATTGGGGTATTCATCGGTACTTAATTTCGTATTGATATCGATGGTGTTGTAGCCTACAATAGTAACCGGAAAGCCATCTACTTCCTGATTGGCGAGTTTGTACTTGCCCGATAATTCAAAAATCTTATTATAGGTTTGCCTAGACAAACCAACTGAAAACCAATTTGTAACGCCGTAAATACCGCCTAGTTTTGTATAAGCATTATCTAATCCGAAAAAATTATCAAGTCCGCGTGTTACATCGCCAAATCGATGCGAAACCACAAAATAAAATTCACCTTTTGCCGCCATTTTTGTTGACTGCATAGAAACGACCTGCAATCCCTTAAAGGCTGCAATTTCAATTTCTTTTTTGACTGGTTTTTGGTCGAGTTCATCCAAAAGGTTTTCCTGAGCCGATGCGTAGCCGAACGCTAAAAGCACCAATGCATTTAATGCAATTTGTTTCAATTTCATATTGGGGGATTATTTAATTAGGTAACATTGGTCGAGTTTTATTTCGCCCATTAGATCATCAAAACCGAGAATTCTTCCTTTAACGCAGGTATTATGGCCATTGTCTATCTGCACTGGTTCCTGCATTGTACAGATAATATTGGTGTTCAGCACCATTTCTTTATTCTTGTCGGAAGTGACAACACCGCTGATTTCAACGGCTTTATTGAGGTATTTTTTTGTTGCTTTTGCAGCATCCGCATTAAATTCAGAAGATAGGTCTTTTGCACTTATTTTAAACGCAGCATCTTCTGTCTGAAGGTTTCTTTCGCCGCCTTTCATAAGATACATATAACCCCCTAAAAGCCCTGAAAGCATTGCTATAAGTGTTATCATTATAATTTTGGTTTTCTTTTTCATGATGTTAATTGATTTGTATTTTTTTTACGATACGATCGTCGGTATTAGCAATTTCAAGGAAGTAAGTCCCTGATGAAAGATCGGTTATGTTTAAAAGTATGGTTGCATCACTCGTATTCGTATTTATTTCTTTTATCAATTGTGCTTCCGTATTATATATTTTAATGGTTTCTATTTTTGCAAGGGTACGATTGTCTATAACAAAATTCCCGTCAGATGGATTAGGATATACGGTTACCTTGTCTGCAAAAGCGATGTCATCTATACCCAATACCGTTGTGAATGTTGCAACTGTACTGCCATGGGAGCTATGCTCTGAATTAAAATTAGTATTAGGGCCTACGCCCCAGATGATATTGATACTTGTCATTGCATAAGTAAACGTATAATCATTCGTGTCACCAGTGCTGAATGGTCTTGTTACTACGACTGTCCTTGTGGTGCCACTTACGGTGTTACTAACAAGCGTAAGGTTATTGGTGGTGTCGGTCACCGCATGGTTGTGCCCTCCTGAAAGATGTTGGTCTAATACCAAAGTGGTATAAGTAAAACAATCAATGGGTGTATTAGTAGACATGGTTGTTGCACCCAATCCAACCGTTATCCATTTTGTTGATGGACCTGTCATTGTCATGGTAGCTGTTGAAGTGGTTTGGTCAAGATCAATTTTGATGGTCATAGCACCAATCACTTTTACGCCGGTAGATTTTTGTTGCGCGAATGCCAAAGTAACGAACATTGACATCAATACGATTGTAAATTTTGTTTTCATTTTCATAGTTTTTTATTGGTCTAAAAGTATAATGAGCTGTGTATTCTTATTGAAATTAGCTAAGTCTAGCGCCGTTCTACCTTCAATATCTTTAGTTTTTTTGTCGGCACCTGCCTTGATCAATAATGATGCGATTTCATTTTTATTGAAATAAACAGCATACATCAGCGCAGTTTTTCCTTCCTGGTCAGTAAGGTCAGGATTTGCGTGGAGCGACAGCAATTTTTTAATGATTTCTATATCACTACCCATTACGGCCGCCATTATTGCCGTACCGCGACCTGAGTTATAATTGATGTCTTTAATCTTATCGGCTAAAAATAGTGCTACGTCGCGGTTTCCCACATATGCCGATAAAATCATCGGACTTGATCCATTCTCATTAAGCGTGTTTATTATTTCCGGGTTTTTATTGTAGGAGGCTGTGATTTCCATTAAGGTTCCCTTTCGGGCGATATCGAAAACATTTGCTGATTGGGCATAGAACTGCGTATGTTGCAGCATTAATAAAGTGAATAATAATAGGAAGCGCATTGGGAGCTAATTTTCTTCAAACGTACTGCCAAATTCTATTTCAATTCTGTAGTAATGCTGGTCGCTGCAATTTTAATCTGATTTTAAGAAAGCATGTCATTAACAAAATAAGGCAATTTAAAAAAAAGCAATAACTACAGAATTATAATAGAATCTTGTCCGACATTGTCCGAAAAATAAAATACAAATCACCATTTCCTGAATGGAAAATTAAAAATCAGATTAATCTTAATACATTGCATCGATTATGGAAAATAAAATAAGTATATGAAAATCTTGTTGGTGGAAGACGAACCAGAGTTGCAAAACAGCATCAAGCAATATTTAGAAATTGAAGGCAACATTGTTGAAATTGCAGGCGATTTTATAAAAGCCGGTCAAAAGATAGCCATTTATGCCTATGACTGTATTCTCGTTGATATAACCCTTCCGAACGGCTCCGGGCTTGATTTAATTGGTCAGATAAAGGCAACCAAGTCTAAGGCAGGCGTTATCATTATTTCGGCAAAGAACGCCCTTGATGACAAGATACATGGTCTTGATTTGGGTGCCGATGATTATTTGCCAAAGCCATTTCATTTGCCAGAACTCAATGCACGAATAAAAGCGTTAATGCGGCGTAAAGTTTTTGAAGGCGACAATGAAATCAATTTTAACGAGATTAGGATTTTGCCCAACGAAAGAAAAGTTCTGATACACAATGCGACTGTTTACCTGACGGGAAAAGAATACGATTTGCTGCTGTATTTCATAGCCAATAAAAACAGGGTAGTAAGCAAAGGCGCTTTAGCAGAGCATATTTGGGGCGATAATGCAGATGGGCTTAACAATTTCGACTTTATTTATAATCATGTTAAAAACCTAAGAAAAAAGCTGCTTGAGAAAAAATGTGAAGATTATCTGCAAACCATATATGGTATAGGATATAATTTTAAGACATCGGAATGAAGCTATTAACAAAAACGAGTTTGTATTACCTAGTGTTTGGTATTCCAACATTAATATTAGCAGGCTATATCTGCTATAGTATTGCTACCGAAGAAATAGAAGAAAGCAGTGATGGTTTGTTGTTCAATTTCAAAAATCAAATTGAAAAATTTATTCGTAAAAATGATACGATTTCATTAAAAGCGCTTACTAAAAATAAGGAAGTGGATATTACTACTGTCGGTATTTCAGAAGTTGGTGAAAGTTTTTTTTCGGATACATTGGTATTGGACAAACGGGAAAATGAATATTCCGAAAACCGCATGCTTACCTCATTTGTAAAAACCAGAAATAAAAATTATAAAATAAAAGTATGGCGAAGTACGCTAGAATCGGACCAGTTGATTGGGGGCATTTTTACATCGATGATGACGGTACTCATATTACTCACACTAGTTTATGTGTTGATCAATTTCTACATTTCCAAAGTGCTCTGGAAACCTTTTTACATGGCAATGCAAAACCTAAAACACTTTCACGCAAGTGATAAACAAGTGCCTTTTTTTAGGAAAACGGAAATAAGGGAATTCGACGATCTTAACCAATCGCTAAATGAAATGATGAAAAATATGATCACAGATTATAGCCGTCAAAAGAAATTTACCGAAAATACTTCGCATGAAATACAAACGCCGCTTGCGGTAATAAAATCAAAAATAGACCTGCTCATACAATCTCAAAACCTAAGAGAAGGTGATGCCGTGTTGATCGCCGCTATTGAAGACGCATGCACCAAATTAATACGGATTAACAGGTCGTTACTGCTGCTTACGAAAATAGAAAATAGACAATTCAAATCTAAGGAAATAGTGTCTTTTAAAAAGAAAATCAACAGTGCGCTTGGTCTATTTGAAGACCATATCAAGAATAGCAACATTAGTATTGAAAAAAATATGCAACAAGATTTTCGTGTGAATGCCAATCTGGATCTTTGTCTTGTACTTGTCAATAATCTTATGCAGAATGCCATCCGGCACAATATCGCTGGAGGGAAAATCATTATTACATTAAACGAAGCTGTTTTTAGCATTTCTAATACAGGAAAACCAATGGCACTCGAAAATACTCAATTGTATGAAAGATTCAATAAGAATGTTGAAATTCATGACTCAATTGGACTTGGATTGGCTATAGTCAAAGAAATTGTCGAAGCGAGTGATCTTCTTCTGAACTATTCTTATGAAGACAAATGGCACACTTTTTCCCTTCGAGCCAAATAATTTAGCTGATAACTGTTTTTATAGGCACCAACACCGCGCGAATCTTTTCATGTTGGCTCATCATAAAAAATTCTATTTTTCGCTACAATCAAGAAAGTTTAAATCACTTCTTATTAAAGACGGCATTATAAACAATCGTATCCTTATTTTCAAAATATATTTTTCGATTTTCACGGTCTTTAAATTCAAATTCCCCATTGACCACAAATTTAACTTCTGTGAAAAGATAGCCGGTGTTTCCGGTTATTGTTGCTTTATAAAGGCTGTCTTTTGGGTCGAATGTCATCGGAAAATCGTTGTCCCAATTCAATGGTTTGTCGTTTCCGCGAATGCCTGCAGTTGTAATATTCTTAATGTCTTTTGCATCAAGTTTAAATACGATAGTGCGGTTATAGGATTTTTGCACGCAACTGCATACTGCAAATAGGAACATGATGGCTAAAAGTTTATATAGTGTCTTCATTTTTTTTGGATTTAAAGGTTAAAAGATAATCGAATCCGAATTTTCCAGAACCCAAAATGGTCGTAAAGATGGCCACCCAAAGGAATCCCAAACCAGGAAGTTTATTCCACATATCATCATTTTCATGTTGTACAAATGAAGCCACTATCATTGTCCAAATCAGCAAAAAGGATGCGATTCTTGTTTGAAATCCCAGCAGTAGCATTAGTCCGCCAACGGCTTCACTAAAAGCACCCATCCAAGCAAAAAATACGGGCATAAGCGCAAAAAATCCACCATAAGAAGCCACATCATTCGGAAACCAAAAAGCCACTTCGAACAGGCCAAGATTGTTGTCTGGTGGCGACCATGGCATTCCAAATTTTGCTGCTCCGAAATTCGATGTGAGCAAATAGCCGCATGTCATCCTTGGAATAGCGAGCAGCAGATCCTGCCACCAATAAGTCATCGTTACAGGTTTTGTTAATCTGAATAATATTTTTTTCATTTTATTTTACTTTTAAGATTGCTTATTTATTGATGAGTTTTCCATTACCACGCTTTACCGAAGCATCCGAAAATGAGGCTTTACCGCTATTTATAATATCGCCATTTCCGGAACCTGATGCCGTAATGTCGTCATTCGCACAAATAAAAACATCGCCATTTCCGGAGCTTTTGATTGCTGCGGTGCCACACACAAGTTTTTTCGCATTGACATCACCATTGCCACTGTGTTGTATATCGACCTTATCTACTTTTCCCGAAGCGGTTATATTGCCGTTAGCAAAATTTTCAATCCGGATGTAGCGGCCTAGCAGATTCGAAATGTTGGTGTTTGTATTGCCGTCCTGACTGATTACGGAAATCTCAGGCATTGTAATTGTAATTTTCACATTCGTATCTTCGATATACATTTTATTACTGCGGTTGCCTTTGAATGAAATTGTAAGCAATTGCTCCGCATCATTAAGACTAAAATCTAGAAAATCTTGCAGATTATCGTCAATATCAGCTTTTATAGACCATGGTTTTCCAACTTCAATGGCTACTTTTCCGGCGAGATCGGTGAGATTGACTTTGTCAAAATTTTTATAGGAATATGATTTTGTGATGATTTTTCCAGAGCCATTGATCTGTCCAAAGGTTAGAATTGGTAATAATAGTAAAAGGATTTTGCTTTTCATGATTGTTGATTTAATGTTTACAGGAAGCAAATTTCCATCATCAAAAGGCACCAATCGCTTCAAATCATGATTTGAGACCTAAAAAGTTATTTATTTTGTATTAGAAAGTATATTCTTTTGGCGAGCGCCCTGTATTTTTTTTGAAAGCCCTATTAAAAGTCGCTTTTGAGTTAAAACCGCAGTCGTATGCAATTCCTAAAAGTGTAGTTTTTGTATGTTCGCCTCGTTCAATACATCTAATTACTGCCTCAGTGCGGTATTTGTTGATGAGGTCATTAAAATTAAGGCCGAAGCCTTGATTGACAGCTTTTGAAATAACGGAAGGATTTGTGTGCAGTATTTTAGCGATATCTGCCAGCGTTAATTCCGGATTTTTGTAGAGTGCAGCATTGTCCATTAAGGCAGCAATCTTAGTTTTCCAGTTTTTAATTTCTGCATTATCTGAAAATTTTATTTTATCGGCTTCAACTTCGATGATATTTTCATCAGCAACACTGTTGTTGCTCGTTAACAATACTACAGGTTGAGAATCAAATACAGATAATCTGAAATGTATTTTTGAAATTACCGGATTGGCGTATGCAGTGATGGCGATATAATACATCACAATTGAAAAGGCCAGAAAAAACCACCAACTACCTTTATAGGTTTTGATTTCAGGGAAAAAGTAACCCAATATATCAAATACAATTGGGAGTAACATTAGGATTAAAAACGAAATCAGATAGGTTTTTATCCATTTGAAGAGAATACTTTCGGCAAAACTGGTTACCTGAAAAATCAAACGACGGTAAATATTATAATACCTTAGACTCAAGATTAAATAAAAAGCCATAGAAATGAATCCTGAATACTGGTACCAAGCATCAAAATCTTTATCGACACCATCCACATAAAAATAATAACCGTTGTGTATAAATTGGTCATAAATCCATATCCATAGGTTATAGAGTATAAATACTATTGCCGGTATGAAGTGCCATAAATCGGACTTTAACAAACGGAAATCGGGATTGAGTAAACTTTGTGTATAAAAGTAAATAAGCGGTCCAAACAAATACAATTGTTGAAAAGGAACATAAAATAAGATATCTCGGTAAGGCTGATTGTCATACCAACCTGCAAAACCCAGCATCCAAGGCGCAACATAAAGGCTGCATAATAGGATAAAAGTGCTCAGCCAATAATTGGATTTATTTTCGGTTTTCCGTGCTTTCACTAAAAGTAAAATACTGTATAAAATGCCTTGTGAAAAAGTTATGAGTAAAAGTGAACTATAGAATCCGAATTGAAACACCATGCTTTTCTACAGTTAAGGATGATTGGGATGGTTTATTTGATAATAGTATGCGTTGTATATTTTTTGAAACTTTCAAACGAAATGTTTGTTTTTCATCTGTTTATCCTCAAACTTAAAACATCTGTGGGAATTTACCAATTTAACAAAAGTTAAAAAAGCAAAAGCCAATACATCCTTTGATCTATTGGCTTTTAAAGTATTTATTTTTGAAGTGATATCGCTAGAAAATTGCGAGTTCAATTATAAAGCACTTCATTACCCGATTATCCGATTGTCTTTGGCTACATATCTTGCAAAACCAAGCAGTGCAGCACCTACCATAATATTCCTGAAAACATTAACCATTTCGATTTCTTTTTCTCTAGCCAATGTATCTGCCATCATTGCAGTATCCAATTCAGCTCCCATGGCACGTGGCAAATGTACGAGCAATGCCATCAAAAACACATATAACGCCATCATCGTATAGGCCAGCTTATCGTACTTTCCAATTAAGGCACTAATGATAAAAGCTACAATAAATGCTGCAGTCAGGTAATTCAAAAAGTAAGGAAATGGCAAGTAATCTGGAACGAATGCCGCACCAACGGCGGGTTTACTTAGGTGCAAACCCACATACATCAAGAAAGAGATTGGAAACAACCATCTTCCGATATTTAATAGCTTATCCATAATTTGAATATTAAATGGCAAATGGCACCAATGCTCTTATTTCTACGCTACTTTCCGGATATTTCAGTATCGGACAAGATTTTGCCCATTCAACCACTTCATCGTTGCTTTCTGCTTTAGCAATCAGATAGCCAGAAACCAATACAGAATTGTCTTCTTTGTGTGGCCCATTTTCAGTTGTGTCGTTTTTGACAACTATGGCATCATAAATTACTGGTGCTGTGGTGACTAGCTTTCCTTGCATGGCAATATTACCAATCCATGCTTGCCATTTGGGCATGTCTTCAGCCATGTCTTGTGTTGTGGCAAGATAACCATTGGCAGCGCTTGCATTCCTGAATAATAATAGGTACTCTGTCATTGTTAAAAGGTTTTTAATTGTTGAATACAACAAAATTCTACAATTAAAACCATTTGATTCTTGACAAAAGTCAACGTTTTAAAGCTTGCCTTTTAAGCGGCTGAATGTTTCTTGCGATATGCCGAGATAGGATGCAATAAGTTTACTTGAAAGTCTGCTCATTAGTTTTGGTCGATATTCCATCAGCCATTTGATCCTTTCTAGCGCAGACAGTGATACAAATGTGTTGATACGATATACGGAATTGGCATAGGAAGCTTCGAGGATTTGTTTATAAACCTTGTCGAATTGCGGAATGGTTTGCATCATCAAACCAAAAGATGCTCGGTCAATAGCAAATAAATCGCATGGTTCTACTGTTCTTATATTTTCAGTTGCAGGCTGCTGTCCGCCAAAGCTTATCAATTCTGAACACCAACTGTCTTCCAGAATGATGTCGCGAGTGGTTTCATTGCCTTCGTTGTCATGGGTATAAACCTGAAGACATCCAGAAGCAATAAAATAGACATACTTGCACACTTCTCCTTGTGTCAATAGCTGTTCGTTCCTTCTATGTTTCAGGTAAGTAAATGTTGATAAAACGGTATCGAGGTTCTCAATATCGTTGCCCAATCTCGCTATTATGTGCTGACGTAAAATACCAATCATATCGCTGATTATTCAGCATAAAAATAATGAAGTATTGTATAAATTGCAATAGGAACTTACTTTTCACATTCTTTTTTCAGCAAACCGAGCCAGTGAAGCATTCCTTTTTCTAAATTACTATTGAAAGATTTTTTGAATACAATAGCCAAAAGTCCTTGCATCGATTCTTCAACGCTCAAAAGTGTACCATCGTTATCTTGTTCTAATTTCCAATTGTGTATAGCAAGTAGTCCGATAGTTTTTCCGGTCCAACCAAATGCTTTATATGGTAACACGGTATGCAAGGTAGAATTGATTTTGGCACCACCTGTTTTCCATTTAAAATTAGTTCCTGGCGCCATACTATTTTCGATACTTACATTGGAAATATCGGTCTGCCACTTGGACCAATTATGAATGTCGGTAAGGATGTTCCAAACGATTTCGGGTTGGGCAGCAATAAAAATTTTTTTGGTGCATTGCACGGGTGCGGCATTGTTGATTTGAATTTTCATGTCTGATGTAATTGAGGTTTGATAGAAGTTATTAATGAGACAAATTTCAGTCAATGACACATCTAAAAACGATAACAAAAGATAAGAAAACTACTTTTTTAGGATCCTGTTTCGAATACGGCTCATGCTAACGGGCGTAATTCCTAAATAATTAGCAACATAATGCTGTGGAATGCGTTCGAGGATTTTATTTTTATTGCCTTTTAATAAGTCGGTATATCTTTCTTCCGGGCTTTTCATCAGCAAGTCTGCCATGCGTGCTTCTAAGCCGATGGTTGTATATTCTGCAATCAATCTACCAAATTTTTGCCAAGCGGCACTCTGTTGGTAAAGTTGTTCGAGTACCGAATATGGAAATTTAATATAAAATCCGCTACTCAAAGCTTCTATCGAGACTAATGAAGGAGTTCTTGTTAGGCAACTGATATAAGAACAAAGCAAATTATTTTCAAAGAAAAAATAAGTTGTTTTTTCGTCGCCGTCTTTGATGTAAAATTGGCGAAACATCCCTTCTATGATAAAGGCTACATCGTTGGCGATTTTTCCGTTTTCCGAAAAGAATTCGTGCTTTTTAAATTTTTCAATCGTTAGGTGCGTGCGAAGTAATTCCCAATCGGCATCATTCAGTGCAACCATTTGGCTAATGTGAGTTCGAAGCTCATCAAATTGGTGATCTGTTGACATGTTGCTTTGGATTGTTATTGTATTTATTTTTCTTATAAGAAAGTTGCGTCTTTACAGCTTACAATAAAGGGCTTCTGAATAGTGGAATTTTTAAATATTTGAACCGCTTTGTGCTTTTCTGTATGTGTTCGTATAACAAAAATCAGCTTATTATTCCCCAAAATACCTTTCCAACAAAACCCCAGCCGCTGCAAATGGCGATAGTGCTCCTTGCTGCACCGCTTTTTTATTGGCCTCCAACAAAACACTAATTTCCGGATTGTTATAAAAGCGATTTTTCAGTTGCTCATTAATTGTCTCCAGCATCCAATATTGATTTTGTTCGTGGCGTTTTTCAGTAAAATAATGGTTCTTTTGAGTAAGTTCCATATAATCTAAGATCGTTTTCCATACTTCAGGAACACCGTCGTTCGTAATCGCACTGCAGGTGGCCACAGTTGGCATCCAACCTGAATTTTTCGCCGGAAATAAATGCAATGCCCGATTGAATTCCGTTTTCGCCAATTTCGCCCTTTTGATATTATCGCCATCGGCTTTATTGATCACAATTGCATCTGCCATTTCCATAATACCACGTTTAATGCCTTGTAATTCGTCGCCAGCACCGGAGATTTTTAGCAGTAAAAAGAAATCTACCATACTATGAACGGCAGTTTCGCTTTGTCCAACGCCAACTGTTTCAATAATTATGGTATCAAATCCAGCCGCTTCACAAAGAATAATTGCCTCTCTGGTTTTCCGTGCGACACCGCCCAACGTTTCCCCGGAAGCCGATGGTCTGATGTAAGCATTTTCATCTTTCACCAATTCCTCCATCCGCGTTTTATCACCCAAAATGCTGCCATGCGAAATGGTGCTGCTCGGGTCAACCGCCAATACTGCCACTTTTTTTCCCAATCCGGTCAGGTATTTTCCAAAAGCTTCTATAAACGTACTCTTCCCAACGCCGGGAACACCGGTAATGCCAATGCGAATTGATTCGTCCGCATATGGAAGACAGGCCGCAATCACTTCATTGGCTTTTTGTAAATGATTTGGATTGGTACTTTCGACTAAAGTAATGGCGCGGCTCAATACCGTTTTGTTTCCGCCAAGAATGCCTTCAATCAATGCCGTCGACGAAGGTTGAATTCTTCGAAGCTCCATAACATGCTGTACCGATTTTGCGTTCACGCTTTCTGGAGCAGTAACGCCTTCTTTTTCATTCAGTGCCGATTTGTTTTTTTTAGGAGCTTTCACCAGATTATTTTATAGCGTAAATTTAATTAAAAATGTCCGGTTGGCAATATTTTACCAATCGGACATGATTAACATAATTTTTTTGAAACATCAAGGCAATTAATATTAAAAAGCCTTGATGTTTTAATAAGCCGCAGTAAAACGCGCCTGATGGTGTTTTGGGTTTTCCGTTTCATCAACAATCGCAACCGCCAAATCTTCAACGCTCAAAATGCTGCGGTTGTTTTCGTCAAAAACTGGATTTTCGCTTCCGAGTCGGTATTTTCCAGTCCTTCCGGTGGTGATGCCTTGGTGCATTTCGAAAGCCGGACTAAAAAATGCCCAATCCAATTCTTTTTCATCCCTGATAAAAGTCAGATAATCACGTGCCGCCGATGCCGCTACATAATATTCTTTCGGGAAATCAGGCGTATCAACTGCTTGTAAACCTGGTGCGACATACAAACTTCCGCCACCGCCAATCACTACATATCTTTTCACGCCCGATTTTTTCACGGCTTCCTGAACTGCTTTTGAACCGGCAATAAAATCATCATAAATATTTGGGTTGGTCCAGCCCGCGTTGTAAGCGCTCACAACAGCATCATGTGTAGCAAGAATTTCAGACAGCTCGGCAACGTCGGTAACATCTGCTTTTGCCCATTTTACATTGAGATTTGAATCATTCTGGGGATTTCGTGCAATCGCCGTAACATCGTGTCCGCGGTCTGCCAATTCATTCAAGATAGCCGAGCCAACAAATCCGGTAGCTCCAATAAGTGCAATTTTCATAATATAAATATTTTAAGTAATAAAAAATGTTACAGTTTTAATTAAAAAAAAAGATCAGAATTGATCCGCAAAACTTTTTAGTGTCATGCCGCGCAATGCGCCATAAATTTTTTCATTGATATCCGCATACAGTATATCGAGTTTCTTATTGATTGCTCGCCCAATAGGGCAATCCGGATTCGGATCATTCTTGGCATAACCAAGCGTAACGGTTTCAAAAGTCATTTGAAAAATCGCGTCAAGGGTAATGGTTTCGGCATTTTTTAATAATCTTGTGCCACCATTTTTACCTTCTTTGCTCTCAACGAGGTTGTTTTTTTTTAGGTTTGCAATCTCCTTCCGTACCAAAACCGGGTGCAAGTTCATACTCGACGCAATAAATTCCGATGACAAAAAAGCATCCGGAAACTTTGAAAGCAAAGTCAGAATATGAATCGTTATAGCAAACTTACCTGAAATCATACTGTAATAAAATATATTACAAATATACATAAATTTTTGAATCCAAAATCATTTTCCTTTTTTTTTGAAGCTGTTTCCGGCTGTCCGCTCTATCTTTTTATCCGGAACGCATCATTTAAGTCGAAAATTGCTGCAGGATAAAAAGGATAATGCTTCCCATCCGGGCTAGGGCAGTTGTATTCACAATGAAGTTTAAAAATAACTCACAACTATATCGTTTTCGCTAAAAAATTATCACAATTTTAACTTCTATCAAAAATTTCATTGTCTTTTATTCAATAAATTTAGTATCGCAAAAAAATCTTATTTGCAACATTTGTTAACCTTAAACTTTAAACAAAACCATTATGGCAACATTACGCTTAGGCGACATAGCACCCGATTTTGAAGCCGAAACTACTTTCGGGAATCTTAATTTTCACCAGTGGCTTGGCGATTCTTGGGGCGTTTTATTTTCACATCCCGCAGATTTCACGCCGGTTTGCACTACCGAGTTAGGAACGGTAGCCAATTATTTTCCCGAATTTGAAAAACGAAATACCAAGGTTATCGCCCTCAGTGTTGATGGCATTGAATCACACCACCAATGGATCAAAGACATCAACGAGACACAAAATACGACCGTTAACTTTCCAATCATCGCCGATCAATCAAAGGAAATCGCCAATCTTTATGATATGATGCATCCCAATGCCAGCGAAACTTTTACAGTGCGCTCGGTTTTCGTAATTGGTCCGGACAAAAAAGTAAAGCTTACGTTAACCTATCCAGCGTCAACAGGAAGAAATTTTGATGAATTATTGCGTGTCATCGACAGCCTTCAATTAACCGCCAATTATAGTGTAGCCACGCCAGCCAATTGGAAAGATGGTGAAGATGTTGTCATTACAACAGCCGTAAAAGATGAAGACATCGCTGCAAAATTTCCAAAAGGCTACGAACGGATAAAACCTTATTTAAGGATGACGCCACAACCTAATAAATAGTATTTTTGTAAAGCAAATCTGCTTTACAATATGGAACATTTTATATTTTCTAAAGCAATGATTGCAGGACTTGAAAGCATAGTCGGGCAATCATTTCTTTTTTTAGACGAAGAAACCCGCAATCATTACGGGCATGATGAAACCGAGGATTATGTTTTTCCGCCGGGCGTTTTGGTAAAGCCTGCCAATACGCAGGAAATTTCCGAAATCATGCAATTCGCCAATGCCTATAAAATTCCGGTAGTGCCTATAGGAGGAAGAACAGGTCTCAGCGGCGGCGCACTCTGCATTCATCGCGGTTTGGGTATTTCGATGGAACGCCTCAACAAAATCCTAGAAATCGATGAAAGAAATCTACAAGTTACCGCAGAACCGGCTGTAATTACGCAGGTTTTACGCGAAGCGGTTGCCGAAAAAAATCTGTTTTATCCCGTTGACCCAAGCAGTCAGGGCAGTTGTTGGATTGGCGGAAACGTTGCCGAAAACTCCGGTGGCGCAAGAGCAGTGAAATATGGCGTTACCAAAGATTATGTTTTAAATCTTGAAATCGTTTTGCCAACCGGTGAAATCATCTGGACGGGCGCCAATACACTCAAAAATTCAACGGGCTATAACCTAACGCAATTAATGGTAGGTAGCGAAGGAACGCTTGGAATCATCACTAAAATTGTTCTTAAATTATTACCAAAAAACGCACAAAATGTCTTGATGTTGGTGCCGTTTTACAAAGCCGGAGAAGCTTGTCAGGCAGTATCAGCTATATTTCGTGCCGGAATTGTGCCAAGCGCCATGGAATTTATGGAACGCGACGCTATCGACTGGGCAATAAAATACGTTGACGGACTGAACGTATTGGTAAAAGACAATATTGAAGCGCATTTGTTGATTGAAGTTGATGGCAACCATTCCGAATTGCTTTTTGCGGAAGCTGAAAAAATAATGGGCGTAGTCGAAGCGTTTCAAATTGATGAAGTTTTATTCGCCGACACCGAAGACCAGAAAAATGCCCTGTGGAAAATGCGCCGCAGTGTTGCAGAAGCCGTAAAACATAACTCTATATATAAGGAAGAAGATACGGTTGTGCCGCGTTATGAATTGCCCATGCTTTTGGAAGGTATCAAATCTATCGGAAAAAAATACGGATTCCAGTCGGTTTGCTATGGTCACGCCGGCGATGGGAATTTACACGTCAATATTATTAAAGGCACAATGACCGATGAGAATTGGAAAATTGAAGTCCCAAAAGGCATCCGTGAGATTTTTGAATTGACGGTTGCGCTAAAAGGTACTTTATCAGGTGAGCATGGCATTGGCTTTGTTCAAAAAAATTATATGGATATTGCGTTTTCGAAAGTGCATTTGCAATTGATGAAAAATATAAAAAATGTTTTTGATCCGAACAACATCCTTAATCCGGGTAAGATTTTTCCAGATAGTCTTTAAGTGCGTTTACCCTGAATTTGACTTGAAAGCTTCTAGCCGTCAAAAGGCTGGAAGCTTTATAAAATAGGAGTTTCACATTTGAATCTTCGTGCAGCTTTGAACTTCTTCGCGTCTCTTTGCGTAACATGACTTTAAAAATACGACGTATGCCGTATTGTAGTATAAGTCGTACTCTTATACTTTTACATCATTATAAACTAACAAAACATTTTTATCATGAAAAAATTACTCTTCGCAGCTTTTTTATTAACTGCAACATTGTCTAACGCACAGGACATGAAATTTGGTGTAAAAGCAGGTTTCGCTTCTTTATCTTCAAAAGTAAAAGTGGCTGGTATTTCTGCAAATGGTTCTGATTCTGGATTTTTTATTGGCGCTTTTGCTGAAATGCCTTTGTCTGAAACTTTCGCTTTCAAACCAGAATTACTTTATGTAGCAGTTGGTGATGTCAACCAAATACAATTGCCACTTCATTTGAAATATACGATTGCAGAAGGTTTCGGTCTTTTGGCGGGCCCGAATTTAGGATTTATTACAGGTGCTGAAGACGGTATGAAATCTTTTAACTATGGTGTTGATTTTGGTGCTTCTTATGACATTAGCGAAATGTTAGTGGTTGATGCGCGTTACAACTTAGGTTTGGCGAATCTTGTAGAAGGTGGCGATAGCGACAATTCTCTAAAAATCAGTGGATTTTACGTAGGTTTAGGATACAAGTTTTAATATTTGTTTTAGTTTTGTATTGAAAAAGCCATCAGATTGTTGATGGCTTTTTTTGGTTTAATCTCTTTTCGGACTGTTTTTCTTTTCTCTTTTTTCTTCTTTTTTCTCCTTTGCAGTTTTAAGCGGCTCTTTCTTTACTGCTTTTTTTGCGTCTTGACTTTTTGCCATGATATTGGTTTTAATTGGTTAATAGTATTTTTTATAATCCCAGTGCCTTCAATACGTTTTCACCGAGAATTGTCTTTGCCATTTCTGCTTGTGATGCGTCATAATTGACAAACTTCCATTTGTTACCGGTTGTGGTATCTGAAATCCCAATCATCACTGATTCCATTTCTGCATAAATGGCTTTTTGTTCCTTCTTCAGTGTTACTGTTGAAAATTTTCCACTTGCTTTTATGGCTTCAACAACAGATTGCTGTGCTTCGTCGGTGTCAAAACTCTGTTTGAATACCATTGTCATAGCCGTTTTATAATTGATAAGCGATAATTTTTTGCCATCAACTTCTTTCAGCGGACTATATTTAAAAGCGGGATTTACCTTTTCAAGTGTAATTTTCATGTATTCATTGTCAAAAGCTTGTTCCATGATGGTTTTTAACTCATCGGTAGGAACGGTTTCGAATAATTTGGGGTAAGTATAGGAAAAAATCTTATCAAAATCCATAGCAAAAGTAGCCTGATACATTTTTTCTGTCTCTGCTTTCAGGTTTTCTATGGTTTGGCTTTGTGCCGAAAAGGCGGTGATAAAAAGCAGTAGCGCAGTAATTTTAATTTTCATGACATTTTTTTTGGTTTACTCAAATATAACAAAATCCCCGACTATTTTCATAATCGGGAATTTTTTATTATTCTTTTTCGTACTAGGATTTAGGAATTATTCCTGCACAATTACCCATTCGCCAGTTGATAAAAGGCTTTCGGCTTTTTTGAATTTCATCGATTCGGTTTTACCGCTCATCACGTGCTTTACCGTTACATTGTCATTGCGGTTAATTTTCGGCATGTCGCGAACGATGGTTTCCGTAACCAGACGTTGTTGCGTTTGTCCGGCTTCTCGGTTTTGTGCGGCAGCTTCGTCGCTATTTAGGATTTCGTCTTTGCTTGTGGTATAATCTTCTTTCTGACGAATTTCTTTAGCTTCCTGGATATTTTGCTGTTGTTGTTGCGGCAAATCACCTTTGAAAAGGAACGAAACGACTTCTTTATTCACGCCATTCAGCATATTGCTAAACAAGTTAAAAGCCTCAAATTTATAAATCAGCAAAGGATCTTTTTGCTCATGAACCGCCAATTGCACCGATTGTTTCAATTCATCCATTTTGCGCAAATGTTTTTTCCATGCTTCGTCAACGATCGCCAGCGTAATGTTCTTTTCAAAATCGGCAATTAGTTGTTTGCCTTCAGATTCATATGCTTTTTTAAGATCGGTTACAACGTTTAGAGTTTTGATTCCGTCTGTAAAAGGCACTACAATACGCTCAAATTTATTGCCTTCTTTTTCAAAAACATCACTAATTATAGGCATGGCTTCGCGGGCACTTCTTTCGGTTTTTTCTGTGTAATATTGAAGTGTCGCTTTGTAAACTCTTCCGGTCAGTTCCATTTCTGAAAGCTTGCCAAAATCGGCTTGTGAAACCGGAGATGTAATAGAGAAATAACGAATCAGTTCAAATTCGAAATTCTTAAAATCGCCGCTTGCTTTATTGTTACCAACGATCAGTTCACAAGTATCGTACAACATATTGGCGATATCCAATTTCAGTCTTTCACCATGCAATGCGTGGCGTCTTCTTTTGTAAACGACTTCACGTTGGGCATTCATTACGTCGTCATATTCTAACAAACGCTTACGAACACCGAAATTGTTTTCTTCTACTTTTTTCTGAGCGCGTTCGATAGATTTTGTCATCATCGAATGCTGGATGACCTCGCCTTCTTTCAATCCCATTCTGTCCATCACTTTCGCAACCCTTTCAGAACCGAACAAACGCATCAGGTTGTCTTCTAAAGAAACATAAAATTGTGAACTTCCTGGATCTCCTTGACGACCAGCACGACCACGCAACTGACGGTCAACACGTCGCGAATCGTGGCGTTCTGTACCTATAATCGCTAAACCACCGGCAGCTTTTACTTCTGGCGTAAGCTTAATATCTGTTCCACGACCAGCCATATTCGTTGCAATTGTTACAACACCTGGTTTTCCGGCTTCTTCAACGATTTGCGCTTCTTGTTTATGCATTTTTGCATTCAAAACGTTGTGGGTTACACCGCGCATTTTTAGCATTCGGCTTAGTAATTCAGAGATTTCTACAGATGTTGTACCAATCAATACAGGTCTTCCTGCGGCAGAAAGTTGCGTAACATCTTCGATTACGGCATTGAATTTTTCCCGTACCGAACGGTAGATTAAATCTTCTTTGTCTTTTCTGGACATTCCTCTGTTGGTCGGAATTTCGACTACGTCTAATTTGTAAATTTCCCAAAATTCACCAGCTTCCGTTACGGCAGTTCCCGTCATACCGGCGAGTTTGCTGTACATCCTGAAATAATTCTGTAAAGTTACCGTAGCGAAAGTCTGCGTTGCAGCTTCAATTGTAACATTTTCTTTGGCCTCAATCGCTTGGTGCAATCCGTCAGAATAACGACGTCCGTCCATGATACGTCCCGTTTGCTCGTCAACGATCATGATTTTATTGTCCATGATTACATATTCGACATCTTTCTCAAAAAGCGCGTAGGCTTTCAATAATTGCGTCAATGTATGGATGCGTTCGCTTTTGATGCTAAAATCTTGGAATAATTTTTCTTTCGCTTCTGCTTCTGCATCTTTATCGAGTTTTTGTTTCTCAATGAGCGCGATTTCGGTTCCGATGTCCGGAAGCACGAAGAAATTACTGTCGGTATCACCCGAAAGGAATTTGATTCCGTTATCCGAAAGTTCTACTTGATTGTTTTTTTCTTCGATTACAAAATATAGGGCTTCGTCAACTTTCGGCATTTCGCGGTTGTTGTCGGCCATGTATTGGTTTTCGGTTTTTTGCAAAAGCTGTTTGATACCTTCTTCGCTTAGGAATTTAATTAGCGCCTTGTTTTTTGGCAAACTTCTGTAAGCTCTTAACAATTGGAATCCACCGTCTTTGGTATTGCCTTCTTTGATTAATCTTTTGGCTTCGGTTAAAAATCCGTTGGATAAAGCACGTTGTTGTGCTACAAGATTTTCAATTTTTGGCTTTAGTTCATTGAATTCGTGTCTGTCGCCTTGTGGCACTGGACCTGAAATAATCAATGGTGTTCTTGCATCGTCAATCAAAACCGAATCGACCTCATCGACAATTGCAAAATTGTGTTTCCTTTGTACTAAATCGGCTGGCGAATGCGCCATATTGTCTCTTAAATAATCAAAGCCGAATTCGTTATTTGTTCCATAGGTGATGTCGGCTTCATAAGCTTTTCTTCTGCCTTCGGAGTTTGGCTGGTGGTTGTCAATACAATCAACAGTTAGTCCGTGGAATTCGAATAAAGGTGCTTTCCATGTGCTGTCACGTTTGGCAAGATAGTCGTTAACGGTTACCAAGTGGACACCATTTCCTGTAAGGGCATTTAAATACAAAGGTAAAGTGGCTACCAAAGTTTTTCCTTCACCGGTTTGCATTTCGGCGATTTTTCCTTCGTGCAAAACCATCCCCCCAATCAATTGAACGTCGTAGTGAATCATGTCCCAAGTGATGGCTTTTCCGGCGGCGTTCCATTGGTTGGCCCAAACAGAATTGTCGCCTTCAAGCGTGATGTATTCTTTTGCCGCAGAAAGTTCGCGGTCTTTTGGTGTTGCGGTTACGGTTAATGATGTGTTTTCCTTGAATCTTTTTGCAGTTTCTTTAACAATTGCAAAAGCTTCCGGAAGGATTTCCATCAATGTTTTTTCGGAGATTTCATAAGCTTCTTTTTCAAGCGCATCAATTTGCACATAAATGTCTTCTCTGCTGTCAATGTCTTCAATTTTTTCTACCTCAGCTTTTAACTCTGTAATTTTGGTGTCTTTCTCGGCTCTTGCAGCTTTGATACGGGCTTTGAACTCGGCAGTTTTTCCTCTCAATTCGTTGTGCGATAAAGAAGAATAAGCGCCTTCGAGTGCTTTGATTTTAGTAAGGTAAGGTTGCAAAGCCTTGACATCTTTCTCTGATTTATCTCCTACAAAGGCTTTAAGAATGCTATTTATGAAACTCATGGTTAATTAATTACAATTGATAAAATGTGTGCAAATTTAAACAAAAAAAAAGCCTCTGAATGAGACTTTTCAATTGAATTTATTTTTTTAATATTCATCCTCGTTCCAAAGATAATCTTCGTCTGTTGGATAATCCGGCCAAATCTCTTCCATTGACTCATAAATCTCACCTTCATCTTCTATCGATTGCAGATTTTCAACCACTTCAAGTGGCGCTCCTGCTCTGATAGCGTAGTCGATAAGTTCGTCTTTGGTTGCTGGCCACGGCGCATCACTTAAATAAGATGCTAATTCTAATGTCCAATACATCTTGTCGATTTTTTTAGTTTATGCAAAAATAAATTTTTTACTGAATAAGTCAAGTAAAATTTCGTTTATTTTAAAAAAGTTAAGAACGTCGCTTTTGAAAAGCAGGCGGTAGGCCGCAGATTTCAGTTTGCTGAGGTCTGTCGATTACCGTCTGATCACTGAACACTACTTCCGTGGTATCCATTTCACTTCCTCAGCGTTCAAATCAAAAGTCAACTTCCGTGCCAAGACAAAAAGATAGTCAGAAAGTCGGTTTAAGTACTTGATAGCAATGTCTGCAACTGGTTCATCGTGACTTAAATGTACCGCTAAGCGTTCCGCACGACGGCAAATACATCTTGTTATATGACAATATGACACGGTGGTATGACCACCCGGTAAAACAAAATGCGTCATTTGTGGTAATGCTTCTTCCATAGTATCGATTTCATTTTCAAGCAATTCGATGTCAGATTCTACGATGCCAAGATTTTTGAGGCGCATTTCTCCGTTTTTCAACACTTCTTTTTCGGGTGGTGTTGCCAAAATGGCGCCGATAGTGAACAAACGGTCTTGGATTTCAATCAGAATTCCTTTATAATGGGTATCGATTTCCTGATCGCGAATCAATCCGATATAAGAATTGAGTTCGTCAACAGTGCCATAACTTTCAATTCGGATGTGATCCTTCGGGACGCGGGTGCCGCCGAAAAGCGCTGTTGTGCCTTTGTCGCCGGTTTTGGTGTAAACTTTCATTGTAGATTTGGTTATTTGTTTATTTGGTTATTCGTGATCCGATTACAAATAACCGCATCACCAAATCACCAAATTACCTGTTTTTCGTATCGCTTTCAATAATTCCATCGCGCAAACGGATAATGCGGTGCGCATAGGTAGCAATCTCTTCTTCGTGGGTAACGAGGATTACAGTATTGCCATTGGCATGGATATCGTCAAAAAGTTTCATGATTTCGACGGAGGTTTTACTGTCGAGATTTCCCGTAGGCTCATCTGCCAAAATAATAGATGGTTTGTTGACCAAAGCTCTTGCAATTGCAACACGCTGGCGTTGTCCGCCGGAAAGTTGGTTCGGCTGGTGGTCCATTCTATCGCCGAGGTTGACTTGATTTAGTACTTCTTTAGCGCGTGCATTTCTTTCTGATTTGGAATAACCGGCATACACCATCGGCAATGCCACATTATCAAGTGCGGTCGTTCTTGGCAAAAGATTAAAAGTCTGAAAAACAAAGCCAATCTCTTTATTACGGATTTCTGCCAGTTCGTCGTCTTTCATCTTGCTGACATCTTTATTGTTTAGAATATAATGTCCTGAAGTTGGTGTGTCAAGGCATCCCAAAAGGTTCATTAATGTTGATTTTCCGGAACCAGATGGCCCCATTAAAGCTACATATTCACCTTTGTCGATTTTAAGGTCGATTCCTTTTAGTACATAAACGATTTCATTTCCTAGAATAAAATTGCGTTTTATATTGGTAATGTCAATTAGCGGACCAGCCATAAATTTAATTTGATATAAAAATAAGTATTTTTTGTTTTAATATAGGTCAGTATCCATTTATATATGTTACATGATTTGAGCTTAATTTTGTATAATTAGCATATTTTTCAATAAAATTGTATAAAAGATAAATTATTCTTAATTTTTTTACACAAAAATAGATTATAATTTAATAATATGTAATTTTACTAATATAATTTAAATCAAAACCAATAGTTATGAAAAGTACAAAGTTAATAGTAGGAGTAGCGTTAATCGCTTTAGGATTCACATCTTGCAAGGATGAAAAGGAGACTGCAGCTCAAAAAAGTGTCGATACTTATGTTGTTTATGTTGATTCGCTAGGGAATGTTACTGATGTCAAAAATAATTGGGAAGCCATCGACGCAGCTTACCAAGTAAGGACCAGCGAAGCAGAAGCGGCTTTGGCAGATTTAAAAGACAAAACTGCCGCACAAGAAAGAATTGATGCCAGTAAAGCAAAATATGAAGCACTAAAAGCCAAAATAGCTACTGAAATGGAAACGGAAAAAGTTGCTGTTAATCCAAAACAAATCATCCGTGATGCTTATTTTGGTGCCGGGAAAGTGGGCGAAGACATGAATTTTGATTGGGTAAACAAAGATAATATCCTTCAAACTTACCAAAATTTCTATGACACTTTCGAGAAAAACAAAGATTCATACAGCCGTGAAGATTTTGACGAAATCAAAGCCTTATATGAAGCCTTGGATGCGCACAAGAACACCGTTGAAAAAGAAGGTCTTTCTAAAGAAGATAACGGAAAAATAGCTTCTATAAAATTCAGGTTTGCTCCAAAATTCAAATGGAATCGAATGGGCGCAAAAGCAGATGAAAATAAAGACGCAAAAGACGAAGCGAAATAATGATTGGTTAGTTGTTAGTTTCGAAAAGTGGTGGTCGTATTGATCGCCACTTTTTTTATGCAATTATATGCGAATTACAAAATGCTCCTTTTCTTGCTCCTTTCTAAAAAAGACAATCCCCCATTGGAAGGTGTCAATTGTGACGGTAACTTGAGGATATTTTTTGATGGTTTCCCACGCAGATTCCATTGCTGACGACCAATGAATATCGTCAAAAATCCAAACGCTTTCATTGGTGATTGTTGGCAATAAAAGTTCGAAATAATTTAAAGTTGCGGCCTTTTGGTGGTTGCCGTCGAAGAAAATGAGGTGTTGGGTTTTAGGTTTTGGGTTTTGGTTCAGGAAATAATCAAATTCAGTTATAACGAGATCAATATCAAAATTGTTCTTCCTGAATTGTGATTTTGTAATTCCTGCCGTTTCCGGACAACCTTCTAATGTTGTTATTTTAGCAGATGGATTTCCCAAAGCCATTGCCGATGTCGCTAATCCCAGTGAAGTTCCGATTTCTAAAACATTTTCGGGTTTGAAATAATTAACGACTCGAAACAGTAATTCCGCTCTTTTTAAAGTAATTCCGGCCGTTTTTGCAATATGTGAGATTTGTCTTTTATTGGATTTAAAGATTTTTGAACCTGCACCGAAATCCGTAACTTCAATGAAATTTTTGTTTTGAAACAGTGCTTTTCGGTATTCTTTCAAAACAGAATATTTCGGATATTCTTTTTTGTCGTAAAAACATTTCGTCACCAAATCAAACACAAATGGCGAATGCACGCCGTGTTCATTTTTGGAGTTCCAAAGGAATTTTAGGTATGATTTTATTTGGAATAACATTCAGTGTTCAGTGTTCAGCGTCTAGTGTTCAGTGTTCAGACCGATTACTGACCACTGCAAACTGACTACTAATTTATCCTTCCATTTTAGCCGATAACTCAAACCACCGCTCTTCTTTATTTTCAATTTTTGCAATCACTTCCTGTAATTGCTTCGCCTTGGCTTCAATTTCCGCATCTGCAACTTTTCCGTCAGAAAATAACTGTTCGATTTTGGTTTTCTCAATTTCTAAATCCTTGATTTCACGTTCTATTTTCTGAAATTCCTTCTGCTCATTAAAAGTCAAATTTCCAGTCGGATTGTTTTGTTTCCAAGCCTTTTTTTCGACTTTGTTTTCTTCCTTCTGCGCCACATCGGCACTGTCTTCATAAGCCCTGAAATCTGAATAATTTCCAGGAAAATCCTCAATTTCGCCTTGTCCGCGAAAAACAAACAAGTGATCAACAATTTTATCCATAAAATAACGGTCGTGCGAAACTACCAACAAACAGCCCGGATAATCCAAAAGGAAACTTTCCAAAACGTTTAAAGTCACAATGTCCAAGTCATTCGTAGGCTCATCCAGAATCAAGAAATTCGGATTTTGTATTAAAACGGTACACAAATACAATCGTTTCAATTCGCCACCACTTAATTTTTCTACATAATCGTGTTGCTTTTTTCGGTCGAATAAAAAGCGTTCCAAAAGCTGTCCGGCAGAAATAATTTTTCCTTTCGTTAGCGGAATATATTCGCCATATTCTTTAATAATATCAATGACTTTCTGTCCCGGTTTTGGGTTGATACCACTTTGCGTATAATAGCCGATTTTAATCGTATCGCCGGTAATCACTTTTCCGGAATCTGGCGGAATCGTTCCCGTAATTAAATTCAAAAACGTCGATTTTCCGGTACCATTTTTTCCAATAATACCGATGCGTTCACCACGTTGGAAATCAAAAGTAAAATTATCAAGAATCACTTTGTCCTTGAATTTCTTGGTCAGTTTGTGCAGTTCGATGATCTTGCTGCCCATTCTTTCCATATTGATTTCAAGCTCGACTTGGTTTTCTTTTCTGCGACTTTCCGCTTTTTGCTTGATGACGTAAAAATCATCTTGTCGCGATTTCGATTTCGTCGTACGCGCTTTCGGCTGGCGGCGCATCCATTCCAATTCTTTTACAAAAAGATTTTGCGCTTTGTCGATACTCGCATTTTCAGAGGCGATTCGTTGCTCTTTTTTCTCTAAATAATAAGAATAATTACCTTTATATTGGTACAATTTTCCGTTGTCAAGCTCGATGATTTCGTTGCAAACGCGTTCCAAAAAGAAACGGTCGTGCGTCACCATAAAAAGCGTAATATTTTCCTTGGCAAAATAACTTTCCAACCATTCAATCATCTCTAAATCAAGATGATTCGTAGGTTCATCCAAAATTAACAAATCCGGACGACTGATCAAAATAATTGCCAACGACAAACGTTTTTTCTGTCCGCCCGAAAGACTTTTTACTTTTAATTTAAAATCTTCAAGCTTCAATTTAAATAAAATCTGCTTGAATTGCGTCTCAAAATCCCACGCATTGTGTTGGTCCATTTTGTCAAAAGCACGTTGGTAAGCTTCTTCGTCATTCGGATTTTCAAGCGCCTTTTCATATTCCTCAATTACTTTCAGCACTTCATTATCAGACGCGAAAATACTTTCTTCAATAGTTAACTCTTCCTGCAAATTCGGGACTTGCGACAAAAATGCCATCTTGATATCTTTACGGATCACGACATTTCCGGTATCGGCTTCATCTTCACCATTAATGATGTTCATAATCGTCGTTTTGCCCGTGCCATTCTTGGCGATAAAAGCAATTTTTTGGTCTTTGTTGATGCCAAACGAAATGTTTTCAAACAGTGTGCGCTCGCCAAATGATTTCGATATATTTTCTACTGAAAGGTAATTCACAGGATAATTTTTTTACTTCGTACAGTTCGAACTAAAGTTCTCGGGTGCAAAAGTAAGTTATTTTTCAGGAGCATAATCCCGCTATCCACTGCAATCTTTTTATTTTTAAAGAAAAAATAAAAAGGATTTTCGTTGCTATCGGGGCTAGGCATTCGTAAAACATAGAAATTTCATTTTATATTTGTCAAATGAAGCTTTCCATTATCATTCTCAATTATAACGTTCGCTACTTCCTGGAACTTTGTGTTTTAAGCGTTCAAAAAGCCATCGACGAAATGGAAGCCGAGATAATTGTAGTCGATAACAACTCACCCGACGACAGTTGTGCCATGATAAAATTGCGTTTCCCGAAAGTGATTTTGATCGAAAACAAAGAAAATTCAGGTTTTCCAAAAGGCAATAATATCGGTGTCGCTGCCGCAAAAGGCGAATACATTTGCATTTTAAATCCGGATACAGTCGTTGCCGAAGATACATTTTCGAAAATTCTGGCTTTCGCCGAAAGGCAAAATGACCTTGGAATTGTTGGTTGCAAACTCATTGACGGCACGGGTAATTTTCTTCCGGAATCCAAACGCGGATTGCCAACGCCATTCGTCTCATTTACAAAAATGAGCGGTTTGTATAGACTTTCGGGCTTATTTGGGAAATATTACGCATCCCACTTATCCGAAAACGAAACCGGAACAGTTGATATTCTTGTTGGTGCTTTTATGCTCATGAAACGCAATTTGTACAATGAAGTTGGTGGTTTCGACGAAAGGTTTTTTATGTATGGCGAAGACATCGATTTGTCGTATTCAGTAATGAAATCTGGAAAATCGAATTATTATTTCCATGAAACTGCCGTAATTCATTATAAAGGGGAAAGTACGATTAAGGATGAAAATTACCGCAAGCGTTTTCGTGACGGAATGGAAATCTTCTACAAAAAACATTTTTCGAGTTCCTCATTTTTTAATTTTTTTATGAGAATAGGCTCCGGAATTTTTGCTGCTGGAAAAGCCACTGCTGTAAAATCTACTGCTGTATTGCCACAAAAATATATGCTTATTTCTGATAATGAAGTTTTAAAAAGCCAACTGGAACAAAAAACAGAAGTTGCCGTTACAATGCAGGAAACAACCCATTTCTCGCAATCGTTTTCGCGTAATAGGGCGACTCAAATCATCTTTGACAATAATTTTATGCGTTTTGAAAGCATCATTTCTAATTTCGAAAACCATAAAAACCAAAATTTTACGTATCGAATTTTGCCGCAATCAACTGATTTTCTTATAGGAAGCGACAGCAATGCCGACCGTGGTGAAGTGACTTTCATTCCATAAAAACACTTGTAATTTTCTTCTCCTAAATTTATTGAATTCGTGGCTTAAACTAAAAAAAAGCATTAATTTTGCACTGAGAAAATAAAAATTCACCATTAGGTTAGCAATATGGCAAAATTTGAATTGAAACTTCCGAAAATGGGAGAAAGCGTTGCAGAAGCAACAATCACCAATTGGTTAAAAAAAGTAGGTGACCCAATAGAAGCCGATGAAGCTGTTTTGGAAATCGCAACTGATAAAGTTGATTCTGAAGTGCCATCTGAAGTTTCGGGTGTTTTGTCTGAAATCCTTTTCAACGTCAATGATGTTGTAAAAGTAGGGCAAACGATTGCTTATATTGAAATTGATGGTGGTGTCGTCGTTGATGCTCCGGCACATGATGTTCCAACTGCCGCTATTGCCGAAGTAGAAAAAACAGTTGAAACTGCTGTTGCGAGTGTAACTGAGCCACAAGATTTTTCAACCTCTGAGAAATTCTTTTCGCCATTGGTAAAAAATATCGCCAAAGAAGAAAGTGTTTCGATAAATGAACTCGAAAATATAAATGGCAGTGGCAAAGATGGTCGCGTGACCAAAGATGATATATTGAAATTTGTTGCAAATAGGAAACAGTCTATAGGCAGCAACCAGCAGTCAGCAGTGCCTCAGCATGTTTCTGATATTGCAAGACCACAGCAGCCGGAAACGCCAAAATCCAGCACCCAACAGTCAATACCCGTTTCAGTAAACGGCGGCGACGAGATTGTAGAAATGGATCGCATGCGCAAGCTCATTTCCGGTTACATGGTTGCTTCAGTACAAACATCAGCACACGTTCAGTCGTTTATCGAAGTGGACGTTACGAATATTGTAAAATGGCGTGATAAAGTGAAGGTTGCTTTCGAAAAAAGAGAAGGCGAGAAGCTCACTTTCACTCCAATTTTCATGGAAGCTGTCGCGAAAGCGCTTAAAGATTTCCCGGGAATGAACATTTCCGTAGAAGGCGATTTCATCATCAAGAAAAAAAATATCAACCTCGGAATGGCAGCAGCACTTCCGAATGGCAATCTTATAGTTCCGGTAATCAAAAATGCCGACCAGCTTAACTTGGTCGGAATGGCAAAAGCGGTAAACGACTTGGGTAACCGTGCGAAAATTGGAAAACTAAAACCAGACGATACGCAAGGCGGTACCTATACTGTAACCAATGTTGGTACTTTTGGTAGTGTTTTCGGAACACCAATCATCAACCAGCCGCAAGTTGGAATCTTAGCTTTGGGTGCCATCAGAAAAGTGCCTGCGGTTATCGAAACGCCGGAAGGTGATTTTATCGGCATTCGCCAAAAAATGTTCCTCTCGCATTCTTACGACCACCGTGTTGTTGACGGTGCTCTTGGCGGAAGTTTTGTGAAACGCGTGGCGGATTATTTGGAGGCGTTTGATGCGAATAGGGATTTTTAATAGGATTTCATTCTTTATATTTAAAGTAAAACCTGACATTCGAATGTCAGGTTTTTTTATTTGATAAGCGTTTAAATTTAAAACGGGATATGAAATTCTATATTTGACAAAAAATATTCTATGAGAGCAAAACTATTTTTAAGCTTATTTCTCACAACATCTTTAGCATTCAGTCAATCGTATCAATTAGATACTTCCTTTGGTACAGATGGGAAAACGGTAACGGAATTTGATCCCAATTTCGATGCTATAACGTCTATTATATTGTATCCTGACGGGAAAATTCTGGGTAGTGTAAACCTTGATTATTCGATTGATGGTACAACAAATATCGTACGGTTTAATGTCGATGGTAGTTATGATAGTACATTTGGTACAAATGGCGTAGTCATAACGAGTATCATTAATGAAGTTGATTATGGTCACACAATAGCGCTTCAATCTGATGGAAAAATTGTCGTATCCGGTTCACGCTCCATTAATAATAATGCGACCAATTTTAATTTTGCTGTTGCGAGGTATAATTCAGACGGAACGCCCGACACTACTTTTGGTTTGACAGGTCTTGTCCAAACTGATTTCAATAATAACTTTGATAACGGAAGAGCAGTCGCAATTCAAGCTGATGGTAAAATAATTTTAGCGGGTGAGACACAAATGTCAAATGCTGATAAACAGCATTTTGGTGTCGTAAGATATAATACAGATGGCTCAATTGATACCTCTTTTGGTATTAATGGACTTGTGACTGCGTATTTTCCCGTTTTTGGCAATTCTTTTAGCTACCCAGTCTGTGTAAGGGTTATGCCTGATGACAAGATACTGATTGGCGGGGGCAATATCACCGATTATCTCGGACCACTTTATGATACTGATACCGCTTTTCTAAAACTAAATTCAGACGGAACGCCTGATGTTACTTTCGGAACGGATGGTTTAATGATTTCAGGAAGCCCGGTTTACGAAGCAATATACACATTTGAAATGACTGCTAACAACAAGATTATTGCCGCTGGATATTCATTAATGGGCGAAGGAATTGCTGCTTTGGTGCAAAAATTTGATGCAGCCGGAAATCCTGATTCCGGTTTCGGAACAGACGGATTGGTGCAAATATTGGCTCATGAGAATATTACCAAAGATAATATTACTAATATCAGCATCACTCCCGAAGGAAAAATTAAAACCACCGGTTCTTCCTACAACGGCAGTAATTATGATGTTACATTAATGCAACTCAATGCTGATGGCACGTTAGACAATACTTTTGACGCTGACGGTATTTTTACTTTTGATTTTGCAAATTCGGATGAATATGGCAATAATGCCTTTGGATTACCCGATGGGAAAGTTATTTTTTGCGGAGCGACAAACTCCGGTTCCAGTTTTAACAGCTTTATCGCCCGTTTTTTGCCCGAGAACTTAGCGGTAGTGAATGTAACCTTTAACAATATCGGGGTTTATCCTAGTCCGTTTACAGATTTCATTTCAATTGATTTTATGCTACCTGACCCTCAGTATATTACCATAGATTTATTTGACGTTAGTGGGAAAAATAGTATCAATCTGATCAAGGGAAAGTTGTTCGGCTCAGGATTTAATTCCCAAAAACTTCCTGTACCGACAAATCTTTCGAATGGTATTTACTTCCTTACCATTTCCGATGGAAAGAATACGAAAGTGTTAAAAATTACAAAGTAAATGCACGTGATTTTTAAGAAAGTAAAATCTTTATATGCCTAAGAACCCTTTCAGAGTTTCAAACTCTGAAAGGGTTTTATTTTGCTGTTTTTATTTCCCCCTCAAAATCGTCTTCACTTCCTCGATGCTTTTCCCGCTGAGCCATTCTTCGACGCTTGGTAAATCCTCTTCGCTGCCAGCGACTGAAAGTGTATTCAGCGCATGGAACTCGGGTAGCTGCATATCGCGCAATACAAATAGGTCGTTGGGCGTGCAGTTCAGGTTCATGCACAATATCGTAAGTTGTCTGAAGTTGACCTGTACAGCCTCTCCATTCATCATTTTAACTAGCGTGCGGTTATTAATTCCGGCTTTAATCAGAAATGCCGACGGAAACTTGATGTTCCTTGCCTTTAGAATAGGCCACAGGTCTAAAATAATGCTACTATTGTGAGGCTTCAGATCCCCTCTTTTTTTTCTTAGCATGCTGTAAATGTTTAAAATAGACTACAATATTACAAAAAATTCAATTATAAGTAATAAATATTAGCTATAAAGTAATCAGTTTTAGCTTTGAAGTAATCTGTTTTATTTAAGAAGTA
This sequence comes from Flavobacterium sp., assembly GCA_029946065.1. Lineage (GTDB taxonomy): Bacteria > Bacteroidota > Bacteroidia > Flavobacteriales > Flavobacteriaceae > Flavobacterium. The sequence goes on along the minus strand of JAQSDU010000014.1, from coordinate 687,747 downwards.
ATCTGTTTTAGTAATGAAGTAATCAATTTTATTATATAAGTAATTAATATTATTTTAAAATTTATAAATATTAGTATTAAAGTAATTTATTTTAGTATAGAAGTAATAAATACATTTATTTAGTCATTTGTTATTAATTTCTGTGGTTTGGTATGCGTTTTTGACGCTTACATGCTTGTCAGGCGTTTGCAACTTCAGCTTAATAAACTACATTTGTATTCTTATAAACAAAAAATGGAACTCAAATTAAACCGCCCCATCTGCTTTTTCGACCTCGAAACCACCGGAATTGATATCGGCAAAGACAGAATTGTGGAAATAGCAATCTTTAAAGTTTTCCCAAACGGAAATAAAGAAAGCAAAACTTGGCTTGTAAATCCGGAAATGCCGATTCCGCCGCAATCAACAGCAATTCATGGCATCAGCAATGAAAAAGTAGCGAACGAACCGACTTTTAAGGAATTGTCGAATCAAATTTATGCGATGATTAAAGATTCGGATTTGGCAGGATATAATTCAGATCGCTTTGATATTCCGCTTTTGGCAGAAGAATTATTGCGTGCCGGACTAGACTTTGATATGAAAGGCCGCGTTTCAGTTGATGTACAGACGATTTTTCACAAAATGGAAGAGCGTACTTTAAGCGCAGCCTTAAAATTTTACTGCGGACAAAATCTTGAAAATGCGCATTCTGCAGCGGCGGATACGATGGCAACGTATGAAATACTGAAAGCGCAATTAGACCGCTATTCTGAACTGGAAAACGATATGAAATCTTTATCAGAATTCTCTACCAGAAAAAAAATTGCCGATTTTGCAGGCATGATTGCCTTTGACAAAGACGATGAGGAAATCTTTACGTTTGGCAAACACAAAGGTGCCAAAGTCGAAAAGATTTTGGAAACAGAACCAGGTTATTATAGTTGGATCCAGAATGCCGATTTTCCGCTTTATACGAAGAAAGTGTTGACTGCAATCAAATTGCGAAAATTAAATAATAAGTTAAACTAGGTTCAGAGGCTCAGAGGTTCAAAGTGACAAAGGTTTTACCGGTAACATTGAGCCTCTGTACCTTTGCAACTTTGAACCTTTGTACCTAATGAAAATAATCTGTATCGGTCGCAACTACGCCAAACACATTGAGGAACTGCAAAATGAGCGTCCTGACGAGCCTGTAATTTTTCTAAAGCCGGATACCGCAATTGTATTGAAGAAATTTCCATTTGTGATTCCGGAATTCAGTCAAGATGTGCATCACGAGGTGGAAGTTTTGGTGAAAATCAATAAAGTAGGGAAATATATTGCCCCAAAATTTGCCCATACTTATTACGATGAGATTGGTCTTGGTATCGATTTTACGGCGCGTGATTTGCAGCAAAAACTGAAAGACAAGGGCTTGCCGTGGGAAAAAGCTAAGGCATTCGACGGTTCGGCGGTGATAGGAGAATTTTTGCCGAAATCGCAATTTGTCTCAATGGAAAATCTTACATTTGAATTGACCAACAACGGAAAGTTGGTTCAAAGAGGTAATACGGCGCACATGTTGTGGAAAATTGATGAGATTATCGCATATGTTTCTCAGTTTTTTACGCTTAAAATTGGCGATATTATCTTTACGGGAACCCCGGAAGGTGTCGCTGCGGTAAAACCCAACGACATTTTGGAAGGCTTTTTAGAAGACAACAAACTATTCAGAATACAAGTAAAATAATGGCTTTAAATTATAATTTAGCAAAAGTTTACGCTATTTCGGAAAACGACGACGATTTTGCCTTGCAGATCGTTACGCTTTTTGTGACCGAAGTTTCCGAAGACCTTGATCAGGTGAAAGAAGGGATTAATACGAAAGACTACAAATTGGCTTATGCATACGCGCACAAAATCAAACCGACACTCGATTTATTGGGAATGACGGTTGGTTTTGAGGAAATCCTTGTCATTGAAGATTGGACAAAACGCGAAGGCAAACGCAGAGAAATTAAAGATACTTTTAAAAGCCTGGAAACACGTGTCGAAAAGGCGATTAAGGAGATTAGAAAGGATTTTAGTTTATAGAGTTGCTGAGCAGCTGAGGCTTTGGAGCCTGAGTTTCTCATTTTGTCAAAAAAGCGACTGTAATCATTTTTATCTACTTCAAAAACTAAGGCACTCAGCTACTAAGGCACTCTAAAATGAAAGCAACTATAGTCACCATCGGCGACGAAATTTTAATCGGACAAATCGTTGATACGAATTCCGGATTCATCGCTAAATCACTCGATAAAATCGGAGTCGAAATTGACGAAATGATTTCCATTTCCGACAATAAAACCCATATTCTCGATACATTTAAAAAACTTCAGAACAATGTCGATTTGGTCTTAATCACTGGTGGATTAGGGCCAACAAAAGATGATGTTACCAAAAAAACCTTTTGCGATTATTTTGAAGATCAACTCGTTACCAACGAAGCGGTTCTGGCGCATGTTACGGAATTAATAGAAGGTTTTTTCAAGCGTCCGATTACGCAATTGAATAAAGATCAGGCTTTAGTGCCGTCAAAAGCAACCATATTATTCAACAAAGTTGGTACCGCTCCGGGCATGTGGATGAAGAAAGAAAACACTGTTTTTATTTCACTTCCAGGTGTTCCTTTTGAGATGAAATATTTAATTGAAAACGAAATTATCCCAAAAGTTGTGGCAGCATACGAACGCCCATACATCATCCATAAAACCATTCTGACATACGGAATGGGCGAGAGTATGGTTGCTGAAAAAATCGAAGACTGGGAAAATAATTTACCTGAATTTATCAAGCTTGCCTATTTGCCAAGTCTGGGAAGAGTTCGTTTGCGCCTTTCTGCAAGAGGAACTGACAAAGCAGTTTTAGAACAGGCAATCGACGAAAATGTGACTTCCTTAACAGCAATTATTGGCGATATTATCGTCGGTTTTGAAGAAGAAGAGACCATAGAATTCGTACTAGGGAAATTACTGACAAAGCATAAAAAGACAATCGCAACCGCAGAAAGTTGTACTGGCGGAAAAATCGCGCAAGTAATTACTTCAATTCCTGGTGCATCGGCATATTTTAAAGGCAGTGTCGTTACTTATACCAAAGAAATTAAAATAAATGTATTGGGTATTTCGCCTGAGATGATCGAAAAATATTCGGTCGTAAGTGCAGAAGTTGCCACCGAAATGGCAAGTAGAATAAAAGGCATCATGAAAACCGATTACGCAATCGGTATCACGGGAAATGCGGGGCCTGCAAAAGATGACGGCGCTGAAGCGAAAGTCGGAACTGTTTTTATAGCATTAGCAACACCTGACGAAGTTATTTGCGAAGAATTTAACTTCGGGCAACCGCGTGAAAAAGTTATTGATCGTGCCGTAAATAAGTCATTGGAAATGTTGCTAAAAGAAATTTTAAAATTTGTACTTTAATTATTTTGCAATAAGGTTTATTTTTCTTTTCTTTGCACCCTCGATTTGAATAACGATAAAAGATAAGCATAATGTCAAGAGTTTGTGACCTTACAGGTAAAAGAGCGATGGTAGGAAATAATGTTTCCCACGCTATGAATAAAACTAAGAGAAAGTTTTCTGTAAACTTAGTTAAAAAGCGTTTTTATCTTCCTGAAGAAGACAGATGGATCACGCTGAGAGTAGCTGCATCTACAATAAAAACTATTAATAAAAACGGAATTGCCGCAGTTTTGAAAAAAGCACAGGCAGCAGGATTTATAAAATAATCTTACTCCATAAATATAAAGCAAAATGGCAAAAAAAGGCAACAGAATCCAGGTAATCTTAGAGTGTACTGAGCACAAAGCTTCAGGCGTTCCAGGAACTTCAAGATACATCACAACTAAGAACAAGAAAAATACTCCGGACAGATTGGAGATTAAGAAGTTTAATCCAATCTTGAAAAAAGTAACCGTTCACAAAGAAATTAAATAATTTAGGGATTTTTAAAATCTCCATAACACTCATACGTCATGGCAAAGAAAACCGTAGCATCGTTACAAACATCTTCAAAAAGATTATCAAAAGCCATTAAAATGGTAAAATCTCCTAAAACTGGAGCTTACACTTTCGTTGAAGCTATTATGGCTCCAGAACTTGTTGATGAGTTCTTGAAAAAGAAATAATTCACAATTACATCATATTCAAAAGCTACTTTCATTCGGAAGTAGCTTTTTTATTTTTATCTTTGTACAGCTTTTCCGGCTATACGTTGCAAGTCCTCAGCCTTCAAGCCGTTTTTTTGTATAATTCCCATGGCTTCCGTTGGTCGCCCTGGCAATCATCAAAAAACTGGCCTTCCCGCTTCCGGGCTTTACACTACTATCCGGGCTAGCCACCCCGCCCTTTGGGCACCCCTCCAAAGGAGGGGAAACCAGCATTCACATCAACAAACGTATTCAAACAATGTCATTTTTCAAAAAAATATTCTCTTCCGAAAAAAAAGACCAAGGTTTCACCGAAGAAGCAAAAAAAACGTTGGATAAAGGTCTTGAAAAATCAAAGACTTCTTTTTTCTCCAAGCTAACCAAAGCCGTTGCCGGAAAATCCAAAGTTGACGACGAGGTTTTAGACAATCTTGAGGAAATTCTTGTTGCTTCAGATGTTGGTGTCAACACCACCTTAAAAATCATCACCAGAATCGAGAAACGCGTCGCCGAAGACAAATACCTTGGAACAGAGGAGCTCAACCAAATTTTACGCGACGAAATCGCCGGACTACTATCCGAAACCAATCTCGGTGAAGCAACGGAATTCAACATTCCAAGCGATAAAAAACCTTATGTTTTAATGGTTGTTGGCGTGAACGGCGTTGGAAAAACCACTACAATCGGTAAGTTGGCGCACCAATTCAAAAAAGCGGGTTATGGTGTTGTTTTAGGCGCCGCCGATACTTTCCGTGCCGCTGCTATCGACCAGTTGCAGATTTGGGCAGATCGCGTAGGCGTGCCTTTGGTCAAACAACAAATGGGCAGTGATCCTGCTTCGGTAGCTTTTGATACATTGCAATCTGCTGTAGCACAAAATGCAGATGTTGTTATCATTGATACCGCAGGCCGTTTGCACAACAAAGTCAACTTAATGGCGGAGCTTACAAAAGTAAAACGTGTAATGCAAAAAGTAATCGATGATGCACCACACGACGTATTATTGGTTTTAGATGGTTCCACCGGACAAAATGCTTTCGAACAAGCAAAACAGTTTACGGCTGCAACCGAAGTCACTTCTTTAGCAGTAACTAAACTCGACGGAACGGCTAAAGGTGGCGTAGTAATTGGCATTTCCGATCAGTTTCAGATTCCGGTAAAATATATCGGAGTAGGCGAGGGCATTGAGGATCTACAGGTTTTTAATAAATTTGAGTTCGTAGATTCGTTCTTCAAATAATGATTCAAAGTAACAACAAAAAAACGCTTCAAATTATCGTTTCGACGGTGATTGTTTTATTCAGCATCTTTCAGATTATTGCGGTAATTGTTGCTTACATGCAACAAAAAATGAATTTCACCAATCCGCTTATTCCACAAGGATTGCTTTCTGGTATAAGGAATTTTACAATATTTGTTGTGATTGTTTATATGATTGTAATAATCGGGAATCTGTTTAGCATTTATAAGAAGCGGTATTTTTACACGGCACAAATTATATCTTTTCTGCTGCTATTAGGTTTCCAGTTTTTCTATCCTGAAATTATAGATTTCTTTTGGAATACTTCATTTTAATTGTAAAGCGCACTTATCTTCTCCCACAAAGTCTCATCAAAATCAGATAGTGCCAAATTCACATCATCGGCAGCATCACCCATCCTAATGATGACCATTTTTTTGCTCGGAATCACATAGATTTTCTGATCGTTCTTGCCCAATGCCATAAACATATCATTTGGCCCAGTTGGAATAATACTTCCTGGAAAAGTAAGTTGGCTTTGTGGTAAATGATAATTCGCCTTTCCGTTAAGCCACCACAAATAGCCGTAACCCAAATTGATGTTTTGAGAGGTATTGGTTGCTGCATTAAAGTAATTTTCATTGAGGATCTGCGTGCCGTTCCACTTTCCTTTGTTGAGCATCAGCAGCCCAAAACGTGCCATGCTTCGTGTTGTACTCCAATAAACGCTTAAATCTTCTCCACTTTGCAACCATGATCCGGTCATGCCAATTTTATCGCGAAGTTGCGTATTAAAATAATTCGGCCAAGTTTGATTCGTTGCCGCGGCCACAACATCCTGCAATTTTACATAAACATTGTGATAAGCCCAGCGCGCACCGGCATCGGCTTTATATTGCAGATTTGAAGGAGAAACATCGTCGCCCAAAGCATCATCCAGGCCTGATGACATCGTAAGAAGATGTTTGTTCGTGATTAGATTTTCTTTTGCCAATGTTTCGCTTGTCCAACCCGTTCCCAAATATTGCGAGACTTTGTCGTTGATGTTGAGAAAGCCTTGTTGTTCTGCAATTCCGGTCACGGTCGAGGTTAGCGTTTTTCCGGCACTTGCCCAATACCATGGCGTTGTAGCAGAATGTCCGTTGAAATAATTTTCCATAACAATACGCCCGTTGACTAGAATCATAAAACCTTTGGAGTGCTTGGTTTCGAGATAATCCAGTAATGGCTGTATGGCAGATTGGTTCCATTCGAGATCGGCGACAGATTTTGTCTCCCAAGTAGTTGCGTCTCCTATTGGTGGGAAATACATGGTTTCCGTTGGCGTTGGGTTTTCTTGTGTCGGATCATCATTTTTGGAACTGCATGCTAAAACAGTAATAATCAAGAGTAATGGAAGATAAATATTTTTCATGGTAATGGCTTTTATCTAAGACGCTAAATTTATCAAATAGTTTAATCAATATGCTTTTTTATGAACGCATTTAATGGTAATTTTATTCTTCACAAATTTGAGTATGAAGAGAGCAGTTTTATTATTGGCCGTTTTGATGGTATCGGCTTGTCAGCAAAAAATAGAAAAGAGCGATATTGCTAAACTTAACGGTTATTGGGAGATTGAAAAAGTGATTTTGGCCGATGGCACCGAAAAAGATTATAAGATAAACGAAACCATAGATTATCTTCAAATCAAGAACGATTCTGGTTTTCGGAAGAAAGTGACACCGCAATTTAACGGGAAATATCTGGTAAACGACCAATTGGAAAAGGTAAAAGTGATTTTCAAAGAAGACAAAGCTTTTTTGGAATATACCACAGATTACACCAAATGGCAGGATGAAATCGTGAAAATTTCTGATGAAAAGCTCATTTTAAAAAATGCCCAGAATATGGCATACGAATACAGAAAACCAACCCCATTTAGTTTAAAATAATGGCAAAACGACTCAGTAACGAAAGTCCAATTGGTGATATTTTAAAGGAAATCATCCAATTAAACAGACTCCAGCCCGGTATTGATCAGATTGCCGTTAAAGAGGCGTGGGCTTCACTCATGGGAAATGGCGTCAACACATATACAAGAAATGTTGTGCTTAAAGGCTCAGTTTTGTATGTAGAGCTTACTTCTGCTGTGCTTAGGGAAGAGCTAAGCTACGGCAAGGACAAAATCATAAAAATGATCAATGAGGAATTGCGGCGCGATGTTGTGAAAGAGGTTGTATTGAGATGATATTCAGACTGCATTAAGCAGGTAGCAGTTTTCAAACCAAAAAAAATCCGTTTCATCAAAAGGAAACGGATTTTTGTTATTTTAACTTAAAGTCTGCAGACTGAAATTTGCCGACTAATTTACTAAAACTGCTCTCTTCCGGCAAAGTGAAAAGCACCTTCGATTCCAGCATTTTCATCACTGTCTGAACCGTGAACTGCATTTTCTCCGATAGATGTCGCATAAGCTTTTCTGATAGTTCCTTCAGCTGCTTCAGCAGGATTGGTAGCTCCGATTAAAGTTCTGAAATCTTCTACGGCATTATCCTTTTCAAGAATTGCAGCGACGATTGGGCCCCTTGACATAAACTCCACTAATTCTCCGTAAAACGGACGCGCAGCATGCACTGAATAGAACGCCTGAGCATCTGTTACAGTAAGTTGTGTTAATTTTAAAGAAACGATTTTGAAACCTCCATCAGTGATCATTTTTAGGATATTTCCGATGTGTCCGTTTGCTACTGCATCCGGCTTAATCATAGTAAATGTTCTGTTTGTTGCCATTTTATTTTTAAATTTTGTGCAAAAGTAGCTTTTTATTATCAATTATTAAAATTAAAATATACGCAAAAAAAATCCCTTACTGAATTTACAGTAAGGGATTGTCATTAAACCAAATCTATATTAATTTTTAATCACTTTAATCGTTTGTATATTTTCTCCGGCTGTAATTTTTGCAAAGTACATCCCTTGTGGTAGCAATGTTGCATCAACGTTTACCTCATTTGCATTATAGTTTTGTGTAAGGATGGTTTTTCCTAAAACATCAATGATGGTAATTGATGAAATCACGGCGTTTGTTGAAGAAAAATTCCATAAGTTTTTTGTCGGATTTGGATATACGGTTAATTTCACGGCATCTAAATTTCCTACACCCAAATCAACATTCACGAAAGTATATTCACCCGTTAATCTGTTAAAGGTAATCGTATAATTTCCGGCTGTAACCTGAACGTTGCTTCCACCTTGTAAACCTGTTCCTATTGGAAAATCCAAAGCACCCCAGTTGACATCCCATTTATGGTTTTGCCTGAATTTCAATTCGCCATCTACTAAGGTTTTGTCAATAATGGTATATGTAATTCCGTCATCTGTTCCTAAATCTACATCTGGATCAGGCACATCCCAACCATTTACGGCACTTCCAATGATGCTCATATATACATAATTGAATGCGTAATTACCGCTTTCTCTGTTGAAATATACATTATATCGATTGCCGACTACAGGAATATTATCGCCGTTTTGTGTGCCAAATCCTGTTGGGAAAGCAGCACTTCCCCAGTTGATATCCCATGCATTATCTTGTCGGAATTTAGCTTCACCTGTTATAAAATCATATCCGTCAAGGTTGTAATTAATACCGTCTGAAGTCGTCATGTCAACATCCTCACCATTAAATCCGGTATCAATCGCTGCATCACCAATAATTCCGATACTTGGGAAAGCATCACCGGCAAAATTATAAGCCAATGTCAATCTGTTGAAAGTTACAGTATAAGTTCCAGGAGTCACCGTGATATTCGCACCTGCAAGTACTCCGGTTCCAGCCGGAAAAGTTGTTCCTCCATAATTGAAGTTCCAAGAATCATCAAGCCTGAACTTCGCTTCACCAGCAGTAAAGGTCCAGTCCGTTAAGGTATAGATAACGCCATTAGTAGTATCCATATTAATATCCGGCCCATTAAAAGCGTCAGCGTTTACAGCAGTTCCAAGTATGCCTACTGATGGCCATCCGCCAGAAATAACGAACGAATAGGCACCTGTAGATCTTGTAAACGTTACATTGTACGTACCGGCCAATATCGGAATATTAAACCCATTGCTGGACGTTGCTTCAGGAAAAGTTTGATTTCCCCAACTGATTGCCCAATCATCATCTTGTCTGAATTTTGCTTCGCCATTCGTGAATGTATAGTTCATTAATGTATAAGTTTCGCCGTCTGTTGTTACCAGATTTGTATCTTGTACATCTACCCATCCATTAACAGCGCTACCAATAATCCCTACGGTTGGAAAAGTTGGTGTTCCAACAAAGCTGTAGGCATAGGTATTGCGGTTGAATGTCAGTGTATAATTGCCCGCTGTAACAGGGATGTTGATTTCTCCATTGGGTGTTGCAGTTCCGTTAGGGAAAGTTGCCGCTCCATAGTTGGTATCCCATGTGTTCATCTCACGGATTTTGAGTTCGCCATTCATAAAGTCGTAATTGCTCAGGGTATAGGTTATGCCGTCTTGGGTCGTCATGTCCATATCTTCGCCTTCGAATCCGTTGGACGAAACCGCAGTTCCAATTACGCCGAGACTTGAAAAAACAACTGGTGCGCCAAAATTATACTCGCCTGTAGTTCGGTCAAAATACACGGTATAAATCCCCGCAGTGACTGAAATATTTGCACCACCTTGGGTTCCCAAGCCGGTTGGAAAATCGATGCTTCCCCAGTTAACATCCCAACCATCTTCCTGTCTGAATTTGGCTTCGCCGTCTGTAAATTGATAATTGTAAAGGATGTAATGAATACCGTCTGTGGTAGTCAGGTCTGTATCTGGATCGGAAAATCCACCCGCGCTTACGGCCGTACCGATGATACCTATCTTTAAGAATTCGAAGCTGTACGCTCCAGTAACCATATTAAATTTTAAGGTATATGTTCCCGCCGGAACTTGAATATTAGGGCCGTTTAAAGTAGCCACGCCACTCGGAAACCCGGTACCGCCCCAATTGGTGTCCCAAGAATTATCAAGTCTAAATTTTAATTCACCCGCCTGAAAAGCATAGGTGGAAAGGGTGTAATTAACGCCATCGAAAGTTACCATGTCCACATCTGGACCGTCAAAACCATTCGGACCTAAAACGGTACCGATAATGCCAATACTTGGGAAAGTGACTGCATTTGTAAAGGCGTAAACTCCAGTCGTACTGTTAAAAGTTACGTCGTAAGTGCCTGCCATACATAAAATATTGGCGCCGCCCTGCGTTCCTGTACCGCTTGGAAATGCTGCATTTCCCCAATTGATAATCCAGTCATTGTTCGCCCTGAACTTAATACCGCCGGCTACAGCATAATTGGTTAAAGCCAATCCGTTGAGTGTCCAGTTTTCTCCATCTACAGATGACATTTGATGTACATCTGTCGGGCCAGGATTTCCAGGGTCGCCTGGCCAGCCGCCAGCCGCTTCGCCTACTACTGCAACAGAGTTTACTTGTGCATTGGTAAAGGCAAAAATCAATAAGAAAAATAAAAGTAATTTTGTTTTCATATCATATATAGTTAATTATCAGCCATAAATTTATGGAAAATTTAAAACTAATATTTAAAAGAAAAAATTATCAATAAGCGAAAACGTTTGCGTATTAATAACTTTTTCTAAAAACGAGAAATAAAAACGGAATTATTAAAATTTAACTTAAAAAACTAAAATATCGAATTGATTTTTAAGAGGATTTAGTTCTTTAAAAAGCTTTTTTATCAATTCAGATCCATTTTGAATGTAAAACTCAGCGAAGTTGACTTGGCGTTCTTGCAATCCACAAAAAGGGAAAATAGAATTTTGCAATTCTTTAATGCGTTCCAGCGCATCGGCATGTTTTCTTTTTTGGGCTTTTAGCAATCGTTTTTCAAGATTCTCGATGCCCTTTAATTGTTTGGTTTCTTGTGCTTTTACCGCTCCTATGAAAGATTTATCGGTTTGAGTTGCCATATGGTGCAGGTTTTCAAATTGCTGCTGTAGGAATTTTTTCTGCGGACTAAAGTCAATTGGAAACTCTGATAATTCGGCGATTTTTTTATTAACGAGAACATTTTGTTTCAGGAATAAATCTGCCCAATCCAAATTGAGTCTGTCAGCTTTGTTCGCTTGTTTTTCGGTAGCCAGCAACACAGAATTTCGCAATAGCAAAATCGGGAAAGGCACTTTTACATAATCAAAATAAGCTTTCAGTTCCAGCCAATAAGCGAGTTCACCACCGCCACCAATGTAGCATAAATTGGGTAAAATTACTTCCTGATACAAAGGACGCATAATGACATTAGGGCTGAAATTTTCCGGATGATTTTCGACTTCAGAAAGGATTTCGGCTTCAGAAAAAGTAATTGAAGTGTTGTTGATTTTATACAATCCGCCTTCAAAAATAATGCGTTCCCGCAAATTGTTATTGATATAAAAAAGATTGATTTCTCGCGGATTAACCTGAATAGGGTAGTTGTTTAGTTTTGAAATTGTTTCTAAAACCAGTTTTTCGGAATTTCGGAATAATAATTCGTCCTTAATATATTGAATGAAATTGGATTTTAAATCGGCATTGTCGGCATCAATAATCACCAATCCATGTTCTCCGAAAAGTGCATTGGCTAAAAAACGTGTTGCATCGGCAAGATTGTCGTGTTTTAGGTAGGCATTTTCAAACAAGTCACGAATTGTGGAGGCATTGGTTCCTGAGCCTAGTTCTAATGAAAAAACTTCAAAAATTTCGTCAAGTCCTTGGGTGGATAGCCTTCCAACAGGACCTAAACTTTCGCGGTTCCATCTGAACTTTTTCCCGTTATAATTGAAATAATTGATTTCCTCAAAATCGTGATCTTCAGTAGCCATCCAATACACTGGCACAAAATTATTTTCGGGATATTTCTCATTTAGTTCTCTTGTAAGGTTGATGGTTGAAATTATTTTATAAAGAAAATATAACGGCCCGGTGAACAAATTCAATTGGTGTCCGGTAGTTATGGTAAAGGTTTTCTGGTCTGAAAGTGCTTCGATATTTTGCTGCGTCGGCTTTGACGCTACAATTTCGGAATATTGTTGGTTGAGCACAGCAACCAGTTTTTCGCGTTTAAAATGGTCGAAATTCGATTGTTTTTCAGCTATCTGTGCTCCAAAATTTTCTAATGTAGGGAAACGATTATACAGCTTTTCAAGTTCAGGTTTCCGGTTTAAATAATCGTTCATTAAAGGAGAAAAATATCCAGAATCTTGGTAACTGATACAGTCGTTTGGCATGGTTGTGTGTTATTGACTTACAAAATTACAAAAATAAAGTTACCGTTAATTGCTTTAACAAGATGTTGGCGATTGGTTATCTTTTGAGGGTGAAATGTCCGCGGTATTCCCTACCGTCTGCACGGGTAACTAAAAACCAATAATCATCAGAAATTACATCTTTCCCGTTGAAAGTTCCATCCCAACCTTTATCTTCCCCGAAAAGCTGTTTCAGGAATTTGCCATAACGATCATATATTCTGAGCTCAATGCTTTGCTCGAAAATCGAAAAATCTATATTCCAAAAATCATTGAAACCGTCACCGTTGGGCGTGAAAAAGTTTTTATACATCAAGAGATATACTTCGGTTGAAGTTGTTCCGCAACCATTTTTATCCCGAACGAATACTTCATGCTTCCCTGTTGAAAGGCCTGTAAATTCATTATCGTCCTGAAAATGTACATTGTCAAGTGAAAATTCATAATCGCCCAAACTGTCGCTCGAAAGTAAGACCGTTATCGTATTGTCATTCATTGTCCAGTCTGCTGTTATAGTTTGTGAAATAACTGCCGGATTTGAAAGGACGACTTGAATATCCATCTTTGTTGTGCAAACTACTGTTCCATGGTCTTCTGAGACGATTACCCAATAATTACCGGGTGTAGTTACCCTTATGTTACTTTCGGTTGAGCCGTTAGACCACAAATAACCGTCATAAAATTGGTCTGCAATCACATGTATATGGGAGCCTTCGCAAAGAATATACTTATTTTCCATACTCAAATAAGGTGACGGAATAAGGTTGAGTGTTAAAGCAGCTACTTTATAACATCCATTTGGTGATACAACTCTTACATAATAAATGATTGAAGTTGTTGCAAGTGATTGGATATTGTTGATAATGTCTGATGAAACCTTATTTTCTGCGCCATCAAAGGTGTGGTAGTAGCTAAAAGTATAATCATTCACATCTGAATTATCAGTGATAAGAATTTGATTATAATCCTTTAGATCAACTTGCTCACTACCGTTATTAAGATCGTCACATACCAAAGCCGAATGATCGCCGGCGGGCGTTACATAATTACTTAACGTGACAGTGGTAGCCAGGCGAACCGGACTTTCGCAACCTGCCACTGTTTGTGAGGCATAATAAATTTCTCCATCAATTAATGGTAAGTCCAGCGACAGCGGGAGGGTACTTACAGGTGTATCAAACCATTGGATATTTTCACCTTCGGCCTGTAAAAAACCAACATTCGGATTGTTGAAGATGCAATAAAACTGTGCTGTATCACCAATGGGAGTATTCGGGATTCCAGAAGGTTGATTGATGTAAGCATACTGGGTATCCGATTCGCAGCCGGTATTATTTCGGACTTTCAAATAATGATAACCAGGCAACAAAGGGCCACTAAAATTGTTACTTTGGTACGTATCTCCGTCATCAAAAGAATATTCAAATCCTGCCACCGCTGTAATTGTGATGGTTCCAGTGGTTTCGAGACAAAAAGGATGTACAATGTTAAAAACCGGATCATCAAGATGAGGCTGATACAAATAAACATAACTGCCTTCTGAAGTACAACCATTGGCATCTTTAATCATAATGGTATAGGAACCGGGGTCAAGATTTGACAGTATTGCAGAAGTTCCCCAAGTTGCTCCGTTATCGAAACTATATTGTGCGGTGATTGTTGTAATCGTGATACTTCCTTTGTTACTGCAAGTAGGCTGAGTAATTACATATTCAGGATAAGGAAGGAACACTTCATATAGATAAACATAATTTTCATAAGAAGTACATCCCGTATTGTTTTTGACCATTATTTCATAATAGTCTTCGGGCAGCGGCGGTGATATTGGGCTTGTGCCCCAAGTTAGTCCACCGTCAAAACTATAAAAATCTGCAATATCAGTAATAGTTATTGTCCCTCCATTGCCACAGCTTGGCGGAACAGTCGTATAATTTGGGTAAGGAAGATGAAAAGCATTAAGATAAGCATAATTGGTACGAGACATACAACCTTGTGCATTTTTTATTTTAAGCTGATAAGACCCGGCAGGTAGATTCGAAGTTGGGCTGTTACTCCAGGTCGTACCTCCGTCATAGCTATATTGAAAATCACCCGTAAGATTAAAAGTAATCGTACCATCGGCGCCGCAAGTAGGGTCAATGGTGGTATAATCAGGATACATTTCATTAAAATCATCAATATAAACATATTCACTGGCCGAAGTGCATCCCAGGGCATTCTTAATTTTGATGATGTAACTACCCGAAACCACATTTTGAAGGACATTATTTGTTACCCATGTAGTACCACCGTCAAAGCTGTATTCGGTTGCTGGGGTTGTAATTGTGATCGTGCCACCAATCCCGCAAACTGGCGGAGATGATGTATAAATGGCAGCAGGTAAAAACTCGCTGTTTAGTATTA
Organism: Flavobacterium sp.; assembly: GCA_029946065.1. Taxonomy (GTDB): domain Bacteria; phylum Bacteroidota; class Bacteroidia; order Flavobacteriales; family Flavobacteriaceae; genus Flavobacterium. The sequence goes on along the minus strand of JAQSDU010000014.1, from coordinate 672,664 downwards.
CACTGTTGAAATTAGAGATACATCCGGAAGCATTTTTCACACGTATTTTATAAACTCCTGATGGCAGATTGGTTTTAGTAGGATTCGTCGTCCAGGTCACTCCATCGTCAAAACTAAATTGTGTTGCTGATGCATCGGTAATCGTTATGCTGCCTAAACCACCGCAAACGGTTGGATCTATCGAGGTATAATCAGGAAAAGTCAATAAAAAATCATAGATCGTAACCGCGGTACTATAAGAAATGCATCCCGCCGCGGTCTTAACTTTTATCATATAAATGCCGGCCGTAAGGTTAGATTTACTAGTATTAGTTGTCCATGTAACGCCATTGTCAAAGCTACATTCAGATACTGTTGAAGTAATAGTAATAGTCCCTGTACTTATGGAACAGCTAGGCTGTAGGACTGTTAACGTAGCTTGTACAGCAACCTGGTTAGGCAGTATGGTTGCGCTCGCGACACCCGAGCAGCCATTAGCATCGCTTACAGTTACAGAATATGTACCAGTAGTATTCACGGTAACACTTTGCGTAGCAGCTCCCGTTGACCACATGTAAGAGCTTCCGGGTGAGGCAGTAAGTACAGTACTCCCGCTGCAAACATTCAGTATTCCCGAAATGGTAAAGGAAGGATGTTTTACCACCAGCTCAACCGCTATAATTTTATAACAAGTCGGATTTTTGGTGACGCGGATAAAAATGACATCGCTCGCACTTTCATAAGCACCTGCGTTTGGAATCAGAGCCGTATTCGCAGTAGCATCTGAAAGTGTCTTGAAGAAACTATAGGTAAGTCCGTTTTGATTTCCTGCAACTTGTAATTCTGCATTGTGAAGGTTAAAAGTCGCTTTTCCATTGCCACTGTCACACAGCTCAAGCTTCCCTGGCAAAAGCGGTAATGTGCAATCGGCGTTGCAATTTAAAAACCAGATGTCCCATCCCGGATTGGCATCATTATCTGTAGCCAAAGCAAATTGCGTGCCTGGGCAATCAGTTTGGTTAACACCATAGGTGATCTTAACGCCTACATTATAAGTACCGGTTGCAATATTAGGCAGATTGGCTGCATCAATATTGAAGCAAAATGTGTGATTGGCAGTATCATGTGAACTTGTCGTAGTCGTTGTATATACTACGGCATTAGTTGCATCGTAAACCTTCATTTCAATAGCAGTCACCGTTGCCGAAACGCCTCCAGAAGTTGGTAACGAATAGTTACCGCAAACTGAAACAGGCAAGGTCGGGCATATTTTATTAAGCGGGTCAAGTATAATGCTGCCCTGCGTATTTTCGTCTGAATGGATAAGACAGATGTCATCAATATAGGCATAACCGAAATGTGCCGATAATCCGCACCTGGCCGCCATAAATTCAACTGTAAAAGGTTGATTGTTAGGGATTGCCGAAATGTCAAGTGATCCCGCCTGCCAATTCTTTGTATACAATACAATATGTGATGCTTCAAGGTGATCGGCTTGTGAAAAAATACAATTGTAACGGTCGCCTACAAGACAAAATTCACTTACGACCTGTCCGGATTGATTAATAATGCGTGCCTTAAAATAAGGTTGGTTGTCATCGTGGGCGCTATCATCAATAATGCTCTGTAATACAGCTTTATAATTAAATTGCAATACTTCTTCATTGTTGGTTTTAAATCGCTTTGCTTGTACGACGCTCAATGTAGAATTCGAATCTTTAAAGTTAACCATCAACGCAAACTGGTCAAAAGCACCGATGTTTCCAATGAACTCATCAATATGGGTCGCCGGCACCGTCGAAGCCATAACTTGTGTATTGGTTGGGTCATATTGCAAAATATAGCTGTTAGCAGATACTGAAGCTGACTTGCATTGCGTAGGAAACTCAGGTTCAGATGATTCAAACCGAAAATCAGTAAGGACACTATTTCCGGAAATATTTTCAAACTGTTCCATTCCCCCGTTTGTACACAGATGTGTGGGCGTTTGGATAAGGGTATTTCTTAAAAGGGGATGGCTAGCTTTTTGCCTAAGTTGTGCCAGATATTCCTGTTCGTTTATACTGTCATTTATCAGTTGGCCATTACGGTTTTCGACGGGTCTGTGTTTTTGACACAAATTTACTTCCTGCGAAAATGAAAATGACGCAATACAAAGTAGAAATGTAGTAAAAAGGAATTTATGTCTAAACAAAAAAGACGGCTGCATATGACTTAAGTAATGGTCGTAAATCTATGTTAAATTTTTGTATTTCGTGGCAAATCTATTCTTTTTTAAAAAAAGTTTATAAGCAAATCAAGTACGAATTCTGGGAATCTTAAATATTAAAGCGATGAAATGAAATTTATCCCCTAATTTTGCCCCATGAGCCAACTCTTCCTGATCACGCCACCATTCACTCAACTGAATACTCCGTATCCGGCAACGGCTTACATCAAAGGGTTCCTCAATACAAAAGGTATAGAAGCGGTTCAGGCAGATATAGGTATTGAAGTCATCCTCGAAATTTTTTCAAAAAGAGGACTGACAAGACTTTTTAGTCACATACATCAAAATCAAGCAACTAACGCACAGCAACTATCAGCGAACGTTCAGAGGATTCTTGCGCTGAAAGATTATTATATCAATACAATCGATAGTGTGATCTTGTTTTTACAAGGCAAAAATCCAACATTGGCATTGCAAATTTGTCAGGAAGATTTTCTGCCAGAAGCTTCCCGTTTCGCACAGCTCGAAAAATTAGATTGGGCTTTCGGAGCTATGGGAATGCAGGACAAAGCCAAACATTTAGCGACATTATACCTCGAAGACATTTCCGATTTGATTGTGGCTTGCGCCGACGAAAATTTTGGTTTCAGCCGCTATGCCGAACGTTTGGGTAGAAGCGCAAATTCTTTCGATGAATTGTATGAAAGTTTGCAAAAAGAATATACATACACAGATACAATCCTAATCGACATATTGCAACAGAAAATAGAAACCATTCAGCCTGATTTGTTTTTAATTTCTGTACCTTTTCCTGGTAATTTATATGCCGCTTTCCGAAGTGCACAATGGGTAAAACAAAATTATCCGAGCATTAAGATCACAATGGGTGGCGGTTTTCCAAATACCGAATTGCGCTCGATTTCTGATCCGCGTGTCTTTGAATTTATCGATTTTATTACGCTCGACGATGGCGAAGCACCGGTTCAAAATCTCATCGAATATATTGAAGGAAAAAGAAATATCGAAAACCTAAAGCGCACTTTTACCTTGATCGACAACGAAGTGCGTTATATCAATAATTCAGAAACGCGCGATTACAAGCAATCGGAAACTGGAACTCCTGATTATTCCGATTTGTTATTGGATAAATACATTTCCGTCATCGAGATTGTCAATCCGATGCACCGGATGTGGAGCGATGGTAGATGGAATAAACTCACGATGGCGCACGGCTGTTATTGGGGAAAATGTACTTTTTGTGATATTTCTTTAGATTATATAAAAGTGTATGAGCCCGTGGCTGCTAGTTTACTCTGTGATCGCGTGGAAGAATTAATCGCGCAAACTGGTCAAACCGGATTTCATTTTGTAGATGAAGCAGCGCCTCCAGCATTGATGCGCTCTTTGGCGATTGAAATTTTGCGCCGCGGATTGACCATTACGTGGTGGACGAACATTCGCTTCGAGAAAAGCTTCTCTGCCGATTTATGTATTTTGTTGAAAGCCTCCGGATGTATCGCCGTTTCTGGCGGACTCGAAGTGGCTTCCGACCGTTTGCTGAAACTTATTGATAAAGGTGTCACCGTTGAGCAAGTCGCCAAAGTAACCCGTAATTTCACTGAAGCCGGCATTATGGTACATGCTTATTTGATGTATGGTTATCCAACGCAAACCATTCAGGAAACCGTTGATAGCCTCGAAATGGTAAGGCAAATGTTCGAAGCTGGAATCCTGCAATCGGGTTTTTGGCACCAGTTTGCAATGACTGCGCACAGTCCGGTGGGCTTGTATCCCGAACAATTTAGCGTTGTGAAAGATTCAGATGTAATTGGAACTTTTGCCAATAACGATATCAACTATACAGATACAACGGGAATCGATCATGACCAATTTAGCTTCGGACTCAAAAAATCGCTGTTCAATTTCATGCACGGAATTTGTTTTGATTATCCGCTGCAGGATTGGTTTGAGTTTAAAATCCCAAAAACAAAGATTCCGGAAGATTTTATTTTTGATGCATTACAATCGGAAGAAAATTTCAATACAAAACCTGCTGCCAAAATTATTTGGATTGGCGGAATGCCTTCAACGGAAAATTTTGTAAAATCTAAAAAAGGAAATTCATGGGAAATGATGGCACTCTCTTTTCACGATAAAAAGGAAAGTTTTAGCATTCAGGTTGCTAAGACACAAGGAGAGTGGTTGATTACAATATTACCGCAATTGTCGGTAAAAAATAAAAAAGTGCTTACTTTTCAGGAAGTAAAAGCTGATTTTGAAAGTAATGGATTAGAAGATTTTGAACTTTTTTGGTATGCTAAACCAATAAATACAATGAGGAATTTTGGGCTTTTGATATTATAGACTATCTTTTTCGATAATGTTTGCTTCTTTATCTTTTTTGTCTTTTTTGCCTTTCTTATCTTTTTTCCGGTTCTTATATTCGTTAAATTTGACGACTTGGTCTTTGTTTAAGACAGACAAGATTTTGGTTTCCATTTTATCTTTCGCCGCTTGGTATTTTTCAGCTTTGGCTTCTACAGGAATTTCAAGTACATTCAACGCTTCGATGTCTTTTTTATAATCTTCTATATAAGTTTTTACAACAGCTGCTTGAAAAGTATCGAGTGATAACTGTTTAGTAAGTACTTCTGTTGAGGCCTGAACAAAATCAAAAGGTTTTTGGTCTCTTTTTGGCGGAGGCCCTTGCCCTTGTCCGGTATTAATGCGGCGATCAACTTGTGCGTTTGCCAATGCGGCGATAAAAAGCAAGAGTATAATTACAAACTGTTTCATTGAATTGAATAATCAAGTTCCAAATTTAATACTTAACAAGAGATATTTTTCCTAAAATTAAATTAATTCTGGTTCAATCTCAATCTACAATCAAACCACCGGTTCCCCATACAAATCAAATTCTGTCGCTTCAATAATCTTAACCATCACAAATTCGCCTGTTTTCACATAATGTTTGGTGGCATCGATTAAAACTTCATTATCAACATCTGGACTATCAAATTCTGTTCTACCTACAAAATGCGCACCTTCCTTGCGGTCAATAATGCATTTGAAGGTTTGTCCAACTTTTTCTTGGTTCATATCCCATGAAATTTGCGATTGCAGCTCCATGATTTCATTGGCGCGTGCTTGTTTCACTTCATCTGGAACGTCATCTTCAAGTAAAAAAGCATGCGTATTTTCTTCATGAGAATAAGCAAAACAACCCATTCGGTCGAATTTCATCTCTTGTACGAAATCTTTAAGAATGTTAAAATCTTCTTGTGTTTCTCCGGGATAACCAACAATTAGCGTCGTACGAATAGCCATTCCAGGAACGGCTTCTCGGAAATCTTTTAACAATTTTGTCGTCTTCGCTTGGGTTGTCCCACGGCGCATCGATTTTAAAATCGAATCGGAAATATGCTGCAGCGGAATATCGATATAATTACAAATTTTCGGCTCACGTTTCATGATTTCGAGTACATCCATTGGAAATCCTGTCGGGAAAGCATAGTGCAAACGAATCCATTCAATACCTTCAACTTTCACTAAAGCCTCAAGTAATTCGCCGAGGTTGCGTTTTTTATAAATATCAAGACCATAATAGGTAAGATCTTGTGCAATTAGAATCAGTTCTTTTACGCCGTTTTTTGCCAAGCCTTCGGCTTCTTTCACCAGTTTTTCAATGGTTTGCGAAACGTGCTTGCCACGCATTAGCGGAATTGCACAAAAGCTACACGGACGGTCACAGCCTTCGGCAATTTTTAGGTAAGCGTAATTTTTTGGGGTTGTTGTAAGGCGTTCACCAAGCAATTCGTGCTTATAATCTGCACCAAGAGCTTTCAATAATAAAGGTAATTCTGTCGTACCGAAATACTGGTCAACGTTTGGGATTTCTTTTTCTAAATCTGGGCGATAGCGTTCAGATAGGCATCCGGTGACAAAAACTTTGTCAACAAGACCGCGTTCTTTTTTGTCGGCATACTCCAAAATCATATTAACAGATTCTGCTTTGGCATTGTCGATAAATCCACAAGTATTGATAACGATGATATTGCCTTCTTCTTTTTCTGGGGCTTCGTGTTGTACGTCTTTACCACTGGCGCGCAATTGCCCCATTAGTACTTCGCTGTCGTACACATTTTTAGAGCATCCCAAAGTGATCACATTGATCTTATTTTTTTTTAAAGACTTAGTCCTCATAGTATTATGTCCCGATGGTTCGGGAGCGGGTGCAAAATTACGCTTTATTTGGAGTTATCCTAAGGATTTGTGAAAATGTGTGTTATGGACTTTGCTACTTCTAACATTGCATAAATAGAAAGTAAGCATTCTAAAATAGATCCTGGTATGAACCAATGTGCCTGCAAATTTTTGAGATGGTATACAAATAAACAAATCTGACAGATGTACACAGAAATAATGGCACAGAAATAATAATTTTGTTCGCCTTTATGAACAAAAATCGATTTTAATTCACTTAATCTATATTCTCCTTTCTTACAAAATGCTTGACGACAAGGCAGCTCAAAAACCGGGATTTATACTAATTATCATTTTCTAATGAGGTTTCCAATGAAACACTATCGCTAATATTATACCTGCTAATATGCAAATTATAATAAACGACACCATTACAACGCCAATCATCAGCAGTGACCTAAGGATAACATCGCCAGGGCTTTTCTTGTTGTAAAGCCCTATGAAAAACCAAAAGAAAGTTGCTGTTGAAATCGCAAATGATAAAATTGACGGGATTGTCATAAACAGCATCGGATGGTCGCTAAGGAAATATTGTGTTGGAAGAACGATAAGCGTCGTAGTAACCAGCAATAACGATAAATAATAGGCACATATAATTACATTCTCATAATAATTATAGCCCCACTTCTTAAAAAACAACCAAGTAAACAAAGCCATTATCGGAACGTTTAACAACATGATGAATGAATAGTATTTCATCATCACGTCATAAAAGGCATTCATATCGAAGGGAGACTTTGTTGCCTGTATATTTTTATACGCGGCATAAATGGTTTCTGGATGTATAAGTGAATGGTTAAGAAAAGCGACTATACCCGATAAAATGAAAACCAGCGCCAACGGTTTATAATGGTTTACACGATTACCTTCAACAAACTCCCGCGCCGTCTTTCCTGGGTTTTTTAAAAGCATCTTGATACTATAGAAAAAGCCTTTATTGGTGTGTATTAATGTATATTGTATCTCATCTTTCAGGTAAATACGGTCGATGCGTTTGACTTTTTTCTGTCCGCAATTGCCGCAGAAATTTAATAGTATCTCGGTGTCGCAATTTTTACAATTTTCACTCATTTGGCTGGTAAATTTGGTTTAACGCAAATATATTTATTTCATCGAAACGGCGATACTTCCGCAATGAAAACTTTTTAAAGAAAAACCAACAAAAAAATCCGCCCTTTTGAAGCGGATTATTTAATATGAAAATATAGAATTACAATTCCAAAACAACCGTCACTGAAACATTATCACTTCGAGATCTAATGGCTGCAGCATCCGTAAGCCCTTGTGCAAAAAATGCTTGGTTAAAATTTCTTTTTGCCAAAGTATAAGCCAAGTCAACTTTGGTGTTTCCAAAATTATATCCTAAACCACCAGAATAACTATTGAGATGTCCAATGGTTGTATTGTCTTTGTAGGGACTCTGTTCAAAACGGTACCCGCCACGAAGGCTCCATTGTTTGATACGGTATTCGCCGCCAATCCTGAATTCGCTTGTTTTGTCAAAAGTATTGCCAATAAGTGTATTCAGGTCATTATAATCAGTTTGTGGTTTGAATTTGGTATTCGTATAATCCTTAACCGTATAATCAAAACTTAGCAATCCCGATTTTCCAAAAATATAAGCGATGCTTCCGGTATATCTGCCTGGTGTTTTAAGTTTATAAGTCGGATATTCATTTTCAGAAACTTGGGTGGCATAAAATGCAGGGTCATTAGCAGCGCAATCTGGGCAATCAACAGTAAGTGTCTGGCGCAATTTGTCGTTCAAACGGTACCAAGTTGGCGATTCATAGGACAATCCTACACGCAATCCTTTGACTACTTTTACAATTGCTCCTGCCTGAAATGAAAAGCCTGTGCCGTAAGTTTGCAATTCATTTTTAAAAACAAGACTTTGCACACCACTTGCTGTATTGTGACCACTTGAATCAGCATAATCTTCATAAAAACGGGAGTATTTTGTAAAATCGGCAAAGTGAGAATTCAGGTTAATACCTAAAAATAGCTTGTCTCTATAGGAGGTAGCAGCGTTAAAAGATAGTTTGCCATTATATCCAGAACTGGAAATTAGGTTTTTTTGATAGAAATTTCCATTGCCGGTCAGCATACTTTCATATTCGGTCACATTACCCGTGCCAGCAGGCGAGATGATATTGGCTGCCAATCCCAATGCACCTTGTTGCTGTGCGTAATTTAAATCTAAAAAATTACCATATAGCGCATTAGATGTATAACCATTGGCATAGCTCGTAAAATAATTAGCAACAGAATTGGTAGGGTTGTTCCCATTTGAATAGATCGTATTGTTAAAGCTTGTTGTGTTTTCATAATTCATAGCAAGCGTGATTTTTTTCCAGTTGGATGCTTGGTCAAAATCCTCAAAAATCCAAGCAGCACCCGCTTGGTTCAAATCGATTGTATTGTCATTAGCAGCCGTTCCCGTACCGAAATAATTAGATTTATTTTTGATATTTTGACTGGTAAGCGTAAGTGCTGCTGTATTATTTAGAAAAAAAGCAGATCCTGCCGGATTTACGTTAAGTGAAGAAAAATCGCCACCCAGAGCTCCAAAAGCCCCGCCTAAAGCGCGAAATCTTGCAGTTCCGTTCAAATTGTCCTGCGCATATTGCATCGCATCGGAAATTTCTTGCCCCTGCACGGCATTCATACAAAGACATATCGCAAAAATTGATAGGTATTTATTCATGATGTAATGATTTTTGGTTCAAAAAAATACCTATGTTCCAGACAAAAGTCAAAACACAGGTATATTATTGTTGTATTATTAGTTTAGCCACGTCTTCCGCCACCACCACCAGAGCGACCGCCACCGCCACCACCGCCCGAACTTCCTCCGGAACGACCACCTCCTGATGAACTTGGAGAATAGGATGGAGAAGATGACCTTGTAGAAGGCGTATAGCTTCTTGTTGGTGTATTATTTGAGTTGTTGTAATTATTGTTATTTCTTGTCGGTGTGTAGGAATTGTTTCTGGTTTGGCTTCTGTTGCCTGTAAAAGTAGTATTTCTGGTGCCGGTATTACGGATGTTGTAATTGCCTCTTGTAGAATAAGATGTAGAGGTTGATCTTCTTCCTGCAGTTGTATAAGAGCTTCTTCCGCTACGGCCTAAACCGTTTGTATTGCTGTAGGAAGTACGTCCTCTGCCGCCGTTGTATGCATACGTATTTCTGCCTCTGCCGCCATTATAGCCGTAATAATTATGATAGTAACCACCGTTGTAACCATAGTAGCCATTATAATATGGGTAATAACCACCCCATCCCCAGTTGCCATAATAACCGCCGTACCACGGGCTATAGCCCCAACCGAGATTCCATCCCCAACCGCCATAATAGCCAAAGCCCCATGACGGACCATACCAAGGGTTATAAAAACCACCCCAATTGTTGTTGTCATATACAATCACGGTTGTATTGGAATTGCTACCCCAGCCGCCATTATCATTAGCATAAGATCGGTTGTCTGTTTGAGTACTGTCAACAGCAGTCGTGCTGTAATTGTCAACATCGGTCAAAACTGCACTGTCTTCTTGTAAAGAATCAAAATAGTTTTTGTAGTGGTTGTCTGAAGCTGTTGTTTTATCCGTTTCTTTTGAATTGTTACTGCTTCCATAAACACCGTCATTGTCATAAGTAGTATTTTGGTAAGAGCCACACGAGACCAAAAGTAGCGCTATCATTCCCATCAATGAATAAAAGGGAAATGATTTCGAAGAAAAATAATAAGTTTTCATATCTATAGCATTTTTATTGTTGGACAATACAAAAATAGTTAGTTTTGCCGAACTATTTAGTTAAAAAAAATAAAACAAAATTTGTGCCAAAAGCGTCATTATGAGCAAGAACCTTACCACAAGATCAGAAGATTATTCCAAATGGTATAATGAACTCGTTGTCAAAGCAGATTTGGCAGAAAACTCGGGCGTTCGCGGCTGTATGGTCATCAAACCTTACGGCTATGCCATCTGGGAAAAAATGCAGGCAGAACTCGACAGAATGTTCAAAGAAACTGGACATAGTAATGCCTATTTTCCGCTATTCGTTCCCAAGAGCATGTTCGAGGCCGAAGAAAAGAATGCAGAAGGCTTTGCAAAAGAATGCGCTATCGTTACGCATTATCGATTGAAAAACGATCCGGACAGACCGGGTAAATTGATGGTAGATCCAAATGCAAAACTCGAAGAAGAACTTATCGTTCGTCCGACGAGTGAAGCAATCATTTGGTCAACATATAAAGGTTGGGTGCAGTCCTACCGCGATTTACCATTGCTAATCAACCAATGGGCGAATGTGGTACGATGGGAAATGCGTACACGTTTGTTTCTAAGAACTGCAGAATTCCTTTGGCAGGAAGGGCATACGGCACACGCTACCAGAACTGAAGCCATCGAAGAATCTGAGAAAATGATGCATGTTTATGCAGATTTTGCAGAGAATTTCATGGCAATTCCGGTCATCAAGGGCTTAAAAACGGAAACGGAAAGATTCGCTGGTGCGGAAGAAACCTATTGTATCGAAGCTTTGATGCAGGATGGAAAAGCTTTACAAGCAGGAACTTCTCATTTTTTGGGACAGAATTTCGCAAAAGCATTTGATGTAAAATTCGCCAATCAAGAAGGCAAGCAAGAACATGTTTGGGGTACTTCATGGGGTGTTTCTACCCGTTTGATGGGGGCTTTGGTCATGACGCATTCCGATGATAACGGATTGGTATTGCCGCCAAATTTGGCACCTATACAAATCGTAATTGTGCCGATATACAAAACAGACGAAGAATTTGCCGCCATTTCTGAAGTAGTTCATACTTTAGTAGTACAATTCAAGAAACTGAAACTGACCGTAAAATTTGATGATAGAACTACTCAGAAACCGGGATTCAAATTCGCTGAATGGGAATTAAAAGGCGTACCGGTTAGAATTGCTATTGGTCCAAAAGATCTAGAGAACGGCACTTTTGAAGTCGCCAGAAGAGATACTTTGACGAAAGAAGTTGTTTTGAAGGATAACATTGTCGATTATATAAGCGATTTATTGGAACAGATCCAATCAGATTTATTCAACAAGGCATTAAATTATAGAAATACACACATCACAGCCGTGCAAAATTTCGACGAGTTCAAGGAAATTCTCGAAAATAAAGGTGGTTTTATCTCGGCACATTGGGATGGAACAGCCGAAACCGAAGAGAAAATAAAGGATTTGACCAAAGCCACCATTCGATGTATCCCTCTAGATAGGGTAGGTGAAGAAGGAATTTGCGTTTTAACAGGGGCGAAATCCGCTGGAAGAGTGCTGTTTGCAAAAGCTTACTAAAAAAAAATCAAAAAACTTTTAGTCGGCTATTGTACGAATAAAAAATAGTTGTATTTTTGCATCCGCATTACAGCAGTAGGCCCGTTCGTCTATCGGTTAGGACGCCAGGTTTTCATCCTGGTAAGGGGGGTTCGATTCCCCCACGGGCTACAAGTTCAATTACAGATTGAAAATTTTAACACTAGGAGAATAATGGTCCGTTCGTCTAGGGGTTAGGACGCCAGGTTTTCATCCTGGTAACAGGGGTTCGATTCCCCTACGGACTACAATTTATTTATAAAAACAAATTAAGAAAATGGCAAATCATAAGTCAGCTCTAAAAAGAATCAGAAGCAACGAAAAAAGAAGAGTATTAAACAGATACCAACATAAAACTACGCGTAACGCTATCAAAGCTTTGCGTTTGGCTACAGAGAAAAGTGATGCTTCCTCTAAATTGTCTGCTGTAATCTCTATGATTGACAAATTGGCTAAGAAAAATATCATCCACGATAATAAAGCAGGTAACTTGAAATCTAAGTTGACCAAGCACGTGGCTAAATTGTAATCTAATTACAATTACAAAACAAAAAAGGCTTCCGTTCGGGAGCCTTTTTTTATGCGCTTATTCGTTGTAGAATAATGTCCATCATTTCCCTTGTGAGCGGTTTTGGGAAAAAATCCAATACCATTTCAAATTCCTTCGATTTACGAATGTCGTTAGGGTCAATAGACGAAGACAAAAGGATAATTTTCACATCGGGGTATTGTTGGTATAATCGTTGGCTAAATTGCTCCAAAAACTCCCAACCATCCATCACGGGCATGTTGAGGTCAAGTAAAATAAGCAACGGATGCCCTGAGACTTTATCTGCTGCAATTGTTTCCTCTTTTTCTAAGTAGTTGATTGCTTCGAGGCCATTAGCTAACGTGATGATCTTTGAAGCAAAATTCGATTTTGATATAACGAGTTTCGACAGTAATAATGCAATGGGATCGTCGTCGATACAAATAATTTTCTGGAGCATTATTCTTTTTTAAATTTTATGGTAAATGTTGTGCCTTTGTTAACTTCACTATCAATCTCAATTTCTCCACCCATACTTTCAATCTGTGATTTTACCAAGTACAAACCAAGGCCTTTGCTATCTGGATAATTGTGGAAGCGCTGGTACAATCCGAATATTTTTTCGCTAAATTTCACTAAGTCAATCCCAATTCCGTTATCGCTGAAAGTCATGGTCATGAAGTTGTTTTCCTCTTTTAATGAAATAAAAATTTCAAGTTCCCGACCCATCGACCTGTACTTAATGGCATTGGTAAGCAAATTTAACAATATGCTTTCAAAGTAGGCCTTATTAGAATAAACAAAATCTGTAGTTTTTATGTCTAAATTGATCTTAGGATGGCTATTTGTGATAAGATTATTGATTTGTTTTAACACATTATCTAATGAATCTCTTAACGGAAGATTTTGTTTTTCGATGGACGGATTATCTCTGATTATGACCACTTTTCCTAAATCGGAAATGGTTTCGTTGAGCAGGTAAGTCGATTTTGAAAAGCCATCTATAATTTCTTTCAATTCTTGATTGTCAATTGGAATTTCATCAATCAACTGTAATAACCCGATTAAATTGGATAAAGGCGCCCGTAGGTTGTGTGAGGTGATATAAGAAAATTGGCGTAAATCTTTATTATTCTGTGTAAGTTCATTGATCAGTTGCTCTCTTTCTTTTTCTTGTTTCTTGCGTTCGGTAATATCCCGCTGGATCGAAATCCAATGTGTATGCTCATTCTCGGCATTAAAAACCGGGACCATCGAAAATCGCACCCAATATTCCTCTCTGTTCTTCTTGTAACTTACAATCTCGATTTCGCATTCTACTTTTTCCTTGATGCAACTGATGAGTTTGTCCAGTTCGTTATTGCTTGATTTCGCACCATAAAACAGCATCGGCGAATGCCCGACAACATCGCTGTATGTATAGCCAGACATGATAGTGAACGCTTCATTAACAAATACAATCTTAGGGATTGAAAATTCCGTACTGTCGGCATCTGTAATCAAGACCGCATCTTTTGTATTGGTAATTACGGTTTCGAGTAGTTTTAGTCGTTGTTCTTCCTCTTTTCTTTTCGTAATGTCTTGCATCGCCCCAATCATTCTGGTCGGCACGCCGTTTTCATCCATTACCAAAAATCCCCTATCTAATACATATTTATAACTGCCGTCTTTACATTTAAAGCGGTATTCATCTTGCCATTTCTGGGTTTTCTGTTCTAGAAAGGAATACAGCTTGACCGACATTTTTATAGTATCTTCTGGATGAATACGGTCAAACCACCATTTGGAGTTATTGCCAATTTCTTCTGGACTATAGCCATAAACTTCCATGATTCCTTTATTCCACGTGAACTCGTTGGCAACAATCTTCCAGTCCCAAATCGTGTCACTAGTCGCTTTTGCTACAATATCATAGCGTTCCTTGGCTTCCTGTATTTCTGCGTTGGTATTCTTTACACGATCGAGATTTGAGTTGTTACTGATGTCATTCTTTACGATAAAATAACGCAGTACAAAAGCCGCAATACTAACAAAAATAAGGTCTCGCAGCAAATGAAACAGAAAATTTTCGTAAGAATAAAAGCCGTCAAGGAGTTTGAGCGAAACAATCGCTAAAATACCCGCAATGAAAATGAAGATGAAGGTGATTTTGTTGGCTTTGCTTTTCATTACTTCAAATATAGAAAATTTATGTTTATATTTTCATTTCGGAAATAAAACTATGCTTAATAGAGGCGTTGAGATTATACGTAAAGCTTCTTCTCATTCTGGTCAAATAATTCTGCAGCAAGCCCCGAAAATCCTACTTACACGTTATTAAACAGTTAACCTGAAAAAGAAACATTTTTTATGTGAAAATAAAGTGTACCTTTGCAACTTCAAAAAAATACAGATGGAATCTATCAGAAACATTGCAATTATTGCCCACGTCGATCACGGTAAGACTACTTTGGTTGATAAAATTATGTACCACTGCCAACTTTTTCGTGACAACGAGAATACAGGCGACTTAATTCTAGACAACAACGACCTGGAACGCGAACGTGGTATCACGATTACATCCAAAAACGTTTCTGTTGTATATAAAGGTACAAAAATCAATATCATCGATACCCCAGGTCACGCCGATTTTGGTGGTGAAGTAGAACGCGTTCTTAATATGGCCGATGGTGTTTGCCTTTTGGTAGATGCTTTTGAAGGTCCGATGCCACAAACACGTTTTGTATTACAAAAAGCACTTGACCTTGGGCTAAAACCTTGCGTTGTTATCAATAAAGTCGATAAAGAAAACTGTACTCCAGAAGAAGTGCACGAAAAAGTTTTCGATTTAATGTTCGAATTAGGCGCTGAAGAATGGCAATTGGATTTTCCAACCGTTTATGGTTCTGCCAAAAACAACTGGATGTCTGACCATTGGGAAAACGTAACTGATAATGTTGAAGCATTATTGGATATGGTTGTTGAAAATGTGCCTGCTCCTAAAGTTTCTGAAGGAACACCACAGATGCTAATCACGTCACTTGATTTCTCTGCATTTACAGGTCGTATCGCTATTGGTCGTCTTGAGAGAGGTGTATTAAAAGAAAATATGCCAATCTCATTAGTAAAAAGAGATGGAACGATATTTAAATCACGTATCAAGGAATTACATACTTTTGAAGGGCTTGGCCGTAAAAAAGTACAGGAAGTAATTGCCGGAGATATTTGTGCAATTGTTGGCGTTGAAGGTTTTGAAATTGGTGACACTATCGCCGACTTCGAAAATCCTGAAGCTTTACAAACCATCGCCATCGACGAACCAACAATGAGCATGTTGTTCACGATTAATGATTCGCCTTTCTTTGGTAAAGAAGGAAAATTCGTGACTTCACGCCACATTCGTGACCGTTTGACAAAAGAGTTGGAGAAAAATTTAGCCATGAAATTGGGTGAAACCGATTCGGCTGATAAATTCATGGTTTTTGGTCGTGGTGTATTGCACTTGTCGGTTCTTATTGAAACAATGAGAAGAGAAGGGTACGAACTTCAAATCGGGCAGCCACAGGTTATCATCAAGGAAATTGATGGTAAAAAATGTGAGCCGATTGAGGAATTGACAATCGATTTACCGGAATCACTTTCGGGAAGAGCGGTAGAGTTTGTTACAATGCGTAAAGGTGAAATGTTGAGTATGGAAACTAAAGGTGAGCGTATGATTGTAAAATTCAATATTCCATCCCGTGGAATTATTGGATTGCGTAACCAATTGCTTACTGCTACTGCAGGTGAGGCTATTATGGCACACCGTTTTATCGGATATGAGCCTTACAAAGGAGAAATTGCCGGACGTAACAAAGGTTCATTGATTTCTATGGAGAAAGGAAAAGCCATTCCGTATTCTATAGATAAATTGCAGGATCGCGGTAAGTTTTTCGTTGAACCAAATGCCGAAATCTATGAAGGTCAGGTAATTGGAGAAAATTCCCGTGGTGATGATATGAGTGTTAACGTAACGAAAGAGAAAAAACAATCTAACGTTCGTTCTTCAGGGAATGATGAAAAAGCAAGGATTATTCCGCCGATTATTTTCTCTCTTGAAGAAGCGTTGGAATACATCCAAAAAGATGAATATGTTGAGGTTACACCAAAATCTATCCGTTTGAGAAAGATTTATTTAACTGAAACAGACAGAAAAAGATTTAAATTTTAATCTAAAATATTGTCATTATTGTCATTCCGAGCTTTTTGCGAGGAATCTCAGGAATCCAACAAAAGCCATTCTGAAAAGAGTGGCTTTTTTGTTTTCAAGAGTAAAACTATCTTTTTAAAAAAACTATTTTTGTATCAATTGAAGTGTTAATTGATTCTAATTCCAATCAGATGTCCAAATTTTCATTTATTATTCTTACTTTTTTTTGGATAAGTATCTCCCATGCGCAGTATGATGTTGATTCGTTGAAATCAGTACTGAATAATCCGAAGCTACACGATACCACAAGATTGGCCAATATTTCCTTACTAATTGATAATATTTTTGACAACACCGAATTTATAAAGTACACGAATTTGATGGGTGCAATTGCCCAAAAGAATCTTTCGAATAAAAATATCAACCCTATTTTACACAAGAAATACACCATGTATTTGGCTGCTTATTACAACAATCGGAGTATTCAATTAGAAGATAGCGGTGATTTAAAATCGTTGGATTATTTAAACAAGTCGATTCAATTGTACCAATCTGTTGCCGCCGATGATGAGGTGTATTCGTCTATAGTCAGCAAAGGAATAATACTTTCCAGGAGAAAGCGGTACAAAGAAGCCATTGATTGTTATTTCAAAGCCTTAAAATATTTTGAAAGAATACCCGATAAAAATACAGATAATATTTCCTATGTATATACCAGTTTGGGGGTATTGTACGGTGAACAAGAGCAATGGGAAGTAGCTATTAAATACTTGAAGAAATCGATAGCTTTCATCGACAAAAAAGCCGAGAAACAAACCGTTGAAGACAACCTACAAAAATGTTTGATGTACTATAATATTGGTTCGGCTTATATTACGTTAAAAAAATTTCCCGAGGCGACAACAAACTTACAGTGGGCATTGGCGTTATCCAAAGAATATCGGCAAAATTCTTTTACAAGTTTTTCCTTAGCTAAGCTTGGCCTTATTGATTTACATTTTAAAAGGTTTGATGCGGCAGAGCAAAAATTAATAGAAGCCATTGCACTTGCCGAAAGCGCTACGTCAAAAGGATCGTCACTCGCTTATTTGGGGAATGTTTACTTTGAAAAAAAAGATTTTAAGAACGCGCAATCCGTATTAGAAAAAGCATTAGTCTTCGCCGAAGCATCTAAAAACAGTGATTTGCGGGAAAGGGTTTACGAACTCATGTATAAAATCAATAAGATTAACGGTAACTATAAAAAGGCCGTTACGATGTTGGAAATGTTCAATGCTATTAGAGACTCTACTAAGTTGGCCGAAACTAAAGACGAACTAAAACAACAACAACTCAAATATGATTACGAAAAAAAAGAACTCAACTATAAATTGAACGCGCAACGAGAAAGTGCCGCCAAAAACACACTTTTAACCTGGCTTTCATCAATTGTATTGTTGTTGTTGATTGGCGCTTACTTTTTGTATCGGAACTACAAACAAAAGCAGGCTATTGCTTATTTTGAAAAAAACGAACTCAATCAAAAGCTGTTGTTAAGTCAGATGAATCCGCACTTCATCTTTAATTCTATCGATAATATTCAAAGTCTAATTTATAATAAGCAAGATAAGGATGCGGTTAATTATTTGACGAAATTTTCAAAATTAACCCGCCAAATTTTGGAGAATTCTAATGAAAGTTACATTACTTTGAGCGAAGAATTGACGATGATTGACAACTATTTGGTAATCCAACAGCTGTTGTACAACAATAAATTTGACTTCAATATCGAAGTCGATACCGCAATTGATCCAGAAACGGTTTTATTGCCGCCAATGCTAGCGCAGCCATTTATTGAAAATGCGATCAAACATGGATTAAAGCATACTACAGAACAAGGATTTATCAATATCAGTTTTAAATTTAAAAATGATAAACTGTTTTTTGAAATAATCGATAATGGCGTTGGTTTTAAGACCGATGAAATGATAAACAAGAAGTCTTTGGCGATGAAAATTACCAAAGAGCGACTGGCGAATATTGCTAAGAAAAGCGATTTTGAAATACAATTGGAAAACAGCATCGACGTCCAAAAAAATATAGTCGGCGCCAAAGTATTTTTTGAGATACCTTATATTTACGAAAAATAATCCGCCTATGTTACGAGCCGTAGTTATTGATGATATTGATGCCATCCGGATCAAGAATATTGATGTCATTAAATCGAATTGTCCTAATGTTGTTATTATCGGGCAATCAAATAGTGTAGAAAGTGGCGTTAAACTAATCAAACAAATAATGCCGGATATTGTTTTTTTAGACGTTGAAATGCCCGACGGTACCGGCTTTGATTTGCTTCAGAGGCTAAAACCAATTCAATTTAAAGTGATTTTTATTACTGGTTTTGAAGATTTTGCGATACGGGCTTTTCGTTTTAGTGCTATTGATTACTTATTAAAACCATTGGATCCTGTAGAACTTGTTGAAGCCGTTAAAAAAGCTGAAGAATCATTAAATAAAGAAGTTTTAGAGCTAAAATTAAATACATTGTTTTCCAATTTGGAGCGTCCAAAAAACCTTCAGAAACTGGTTTTAAAAACGGCTGAAAAAATTTATTCGATTAATATTCAAGATATTGTCAACTGCGAATCCGATAAAAATTACACTACTTTTTATTTCATTAATGCACCAAAATTAGTCGTTTCAACCACACTAAAAGAATATGAAACCCTTTTGAAACCTTTTAATTTTTTTAGAGCGCACCAATCGCATTTGATCAATATGGGTTATTTTGATCACTTCATTAAAACAGATGGCGGCAATACTATTGTGATGAAAAACAAGACTACAATACCGCTTGCTATCAGAAAAAAAGAAGAGTTTTTGGCTTTGGTTGATACGTTATAATTCTTTTTGGCTTTATTTAGAAAACGAATTTTCGATAAAACGATGCTAATTTTCATAGAGCGTATCCGCTTGTTCATTCGTAGTTTTTGGTAGTTTTTATACCATTACTTTTGATATTTAAGTTTTATTTTAAACTAAAATATCATGCGAAATTTTACCACACCACATTTATCTAAACAAGAAAAAGCACTTTGTGTAAGCAACAATCTTTTTTTAATGTTGTTTATTTTATTCTTGTCAAATGCGTTTTCTTATTCACAGTGCAATACAGGTGCTGCTCTCGGAAGTTCTGTTTACACGCCCAATTATTCTGGTAATGAAGAGCTTGTAACTTTATTATCAACTGACAATGGCGTTTATTGTAAAGTAAATGTTTTGGCAAATCGGTACTATACTTTTTATACTTATGTCGCAGGAAATTTTGATTTAGGTTATCAAGATTATATAACCATTACAGATGCGTCGGGTAACTTTCTTGACTTTGGGCTCTCACCATTGCAGTATAGTTCTAATAATTACTCTGGCGAAATAAGATATTATTTTCATAGTAATTCAGCCTGTCAAACCAGCACCGTTAATCGATCTGTTTGGATGATGAGCTCGACATCGTTGTGTATGCCACCAGCAAATTTAAATGAAACAAATATAACTAGTGGATCAGTCACACTTAATTGGCAGGAACAAAATCCTCTTCCAAGCAATGGTTATCAGTATTATGTGGCACTTGCCGATACATCGCCGCCACAGCCACCTACAAATAATACTGCTTCACCCGTCACGGGCTTTACATTAAATACTTCAATTACCGTCAATATAGATGCTAACGAAAGGTATTATTGGTGGGTACGATCAAATTGTGGTTCGCAACAAAGTGTTTGGATTGAAGGTGGATATTTCGATACACCAGCCGTAATTTGTAATCAGCCAACAGCATTTACAGTCAACAATATTACTGCAAATTCAGCTCTTTTCACATGGCAAGCACCAAGCCCATTACCGTCAAACGGTTATAATTTTGCTTTAAATACATCTGGATTAAATCCTTCTGCAAGTTACTTCCCATTATCAACAAGTCAATTTGTTACAAATTTAGCTAGCAATACAACCTATTACTATTTCATACGTTCTAATTGTAATACACAACAATTACCATGGGTATTTGGAGGCACTTTTACCACACCCGTAGGAATCAATTGCAATTCGGCTACTTATGGATTAAATCCAACGGCTACCTATTCACCAACTTGCACCGGTAGCCCTGAAACCATCGTCTCCAATGCAAAAGCAGGTGAATACGCTAATGTAGCGGTTCAGTCCAATAAACAATATACTTTTGCGAGTTCTATTGCAACAGATTATATTACAATAACCAACGCATCTGGAACGGTACTATATGCAAGTGGTGTTACGCCATTGAATTGGCAATCAGGTTCAAATGTTGAAACCATTCGCTTTTTTCTACATTCTAATTCTTCTTGTGGAAATGATCAAACCTATCGCTCGCGAACCATTTCTTGTACGCCTTCGGCAAGTTGTGCGCCACCAAGCAATTTGTCTAGTTATAATATTGGTACTAATATCGCCAGCATCAGTTGGACCGCTTCATCATCCAATCCACCATTATATGATGTTTATTTTAGTACGTCTAATACTGCGCCCAATGCAGCTACAATGCCAAACGGATATATAGATGCGATTGCTGCCACTATAAATAATTTGTCAGTAGCCACTACCTATTATTTTTGGGTACGTGCTAATTGTGACGATAACCAAAGCGCTTGGATAGCAGGTGGCAGTTTTACAACAACAACTGCAATTTGTAATACACCTTCGAATATTACAAAGTCGAATATTACCAGTAGTTCTGCTCAAATTAATTGGTCAGCGGCAACACCGTCACCAAGTAGTGGTTATCAGTTTTATTACAGTACGACCAATAACGCTCCTATAAATTCGACTACACCATCCGGAAGTGCAACGACTAATACGACTACTCTAAACAGTTTAAATACAGCAACAACTTATTATATTTGGGTGCGTTCCAATTGTGGTGCTTCACAAAGTATTTGGGTTTCTGGAGGTAGTTTTACGACTTTATCAGTAGTATGTAATCCGCCAACCAACGTAAGCAGTACCAATGTAACGATAGATTCCGCTCAAATTAACTGGACTTTGCCAACACCTGCGGCTGATTTGTATGATGTTTATCTAAGTAATTCGAGTACCCCACCAACTTCAGATACAACGCCATTAGGCAGTGTTACCGGCGTTCCTGTGGATTTAATCAATCTTACTACCGATGTCACCTACTATTTTTGGGTACGTTCCAATTGTGGATCTTCGCAAAGTGGATGGGTTTTTGGAGGTAGTTTTACCACAACACCTACTGGTGATTGCACCAATGCGGTATACGGATTGTTTCCGGCTGAGACTTTTACGCCTGCGTGTTCCGGTAGTGCAGAAACCATTGCGACCAACTCTTATGCTGGAGAATATACCAATGTAAATATCCTCGCCAATAATCAATACACGTTTGCAAGTTCCATCGCCACCGACTACATCACCATCACCAATGCTACGGCGACGGTTGTCTATGCTAGCGGTATTTCGCCTTTGGTATGGTCATCAGGCAGTAATAGTGGCGTAATTCGTTATTTTTTCCATACAAATTCAGGTTGTGGAAGCCAGAATACCGATAGGATCAGGTATATTACGTGCACTTCTCCCGTAAGTTGCAATCCTCCAACAACATTAACTGCTAGTGCTATAGCAAATACGACGGCTACATTAAATTGGAATGCGCCAGCGTCAACGCCATCAAATGGTTATCAGTATTATTATAATACAAGCAGTACGGCACCAACAGCGGCTACGACACCATCTGGAATGACTGCTGGGACGAACGCAAGTATTTCAAGTCTAACGACCAATACGACTTATTACTTTTGGGCGCGTTCCAATTGCGGAACTTCGCAAAGCGCGTGGGCTTCGGGAGGTAGTTTTACCACTACAGGTTCAGCGAATGTTTGTAATGCGCCAACCAATTTGTCTGTAGTACATATAACAGCTTCTTCTGCCAGAGTGAACTACACCACCGCATCACCAACACCTGCTGAGGGTTATGAATTTTATTACAGTATGCAAAACATAGCTCCGGAAACTTCTCCTGAAGGAACATTATCAAGTTCCAGATTATTGACAGGATTATCGGGCAGCACCACTTATTATTATTGGGTGCGTTCCGACTGTGGCAGCCTTAAAAGCGCATGGGTTTTCGGAGGTAGTTTTGTTACGCCGCCTTTCTATAATTGCAGTGGTGCAATATACGGCATTAACCCATTAACGGCATTTACGCCTTCCTGTACTGGTGTTCCGGAAGTAATCACCAATTATTCGTGGGCCGGGCATTTTTCTGAAGTCAATATTGTTGCCAACAAGCAATATACTTTTACGAGTTCCGTCGCAACGGATTATATTACGATTACCAATGCTACTGGAAGTGTGCTGTATGGCAGTGGTACTTCGCCGCTAGTTTGGATTTCTGGCACTAACTCGGGTTTACTGCGCTATTTTACTCATAGTAACAATTCGTGCGGCGACCAAAGTACAAGCAGAATAAAATCGGTTACTTGCGCTACGATATTGGGTAATGAAATCTTGCTCGCAGATACGTTTCAGCTTTTTCCTAATCCGACAACGGGTATCGTTAATTTCTCTTACCCAAATGTGATCGACAAGATTGAAGTTACTAACATGCTCGGACAGCGCATACTCGAAAAAAATATCAATGGCGATCAAGGCAATTTTGACTTATCTGTATTCGCTTCCGGAACCTATTTTGTTAAGGTTTTCTCAGCAGCGCAGCATAAAGTATTTAGAGTAATCAAGCAATAAAATTAGGAAAGCCATTCTGAAAAGAGTGGCTTTTTTGTTTTTATGATTGGTGTTTTTCTAATTCAGAAAAAATACCCGATGCGTTCAAAAGCCGCGAAAACATTTGTGAAACGGTCTTCCCAACGCTTGAAACGGTCTTCCTAACGCTTGAAACAGTCATCCGTACATCAGGTCTGGTCTTCCCAATCTCAGAAATGGTTATCGGAATGCAGAAAATAGGCTTCCGTATTCCCAAAACGGTCTTCGGAATAAAAAAAATGATCTTCACAATCCCAGTTATCGTCTTCCTGACGCCAGAAATGGTCAACAGCATTTATTTCCCTAATAAAAATTCCAAAGGAATATCCAACCGTTCTTTCCAAGCATTTTCAGAATGGTCTTTTCCGGGAAAAAATTTTGTGATCCAGTTTTCCACCGTAAAACCTTTCGATTTCATAATTGCATCAACTTTCAACTGATAAGGCTGGTACAAAGCATCCAAAGTCTGGTCACCGTAATCAAAATAAATCTTATGATTTTTAGGAGATGGTAAATTCTTTTTAAGATACTCAAAAAACGCCTGTGGGATAGGGTTGTTTTCGGTACTAAATGTCCCCGGCCAATGTGTTGATAAACAAGCCGCACCACCAAAAATATCAGGATATTCGCAAATCGCATACATCGAAATCAATCCGCCCATACTAGAACCGGCGATGAAAGTATGCGCTCGGTCTTTGTAAACCGGAAAAGTTTTGTCGATAAGCGGTTTTAATTCAGATACAATGTATTTAAGATAATTATCAGAATTTACTTTTTCTCCAAAAAGCGGCTTATCGCCGCCAAGCGCATACAACGAATCCTGCGTTTTTTTAGTCAGCGACTCAAATGGCTTTTGTGGGAAATAATTGCTGTGCCGCACTTGCCCAATGTTATGAATGCAAACGACAATAAATTTTTGCGTTTTGCTTTCGGATTGTAGTTTTTGTGCGGTTGCATCTACTTCCCAAGCTTGTTTGTTCCATGTCGTTTCAGCATCGAGTAGCATTTGTCCGTCGTGCATGTAAAGAACAGCATATTTTTCAGTACCGGCATAATCAAAACCATTCGGAAGCCAAATGTCAACATTTCTTGGTTCGACAAAAGCCGACGGCAATTCATTGAACTGGACTAAATTCCCAGAAGTTGTTTTGATTTTTTGAGCATTTGCCAGCAATGTAAAAAATAACAGGAAAATGAAGTTTTTTTTCATGTTTAGATGAATTTGGTTTATAAACTTCTTAAAAAGGTTATTTCTTAATAAGTTATATAAATGTTGCTTTTCGTCTTTGCGCGGCAAGTGATATCTCGCAAAAGCGCGAAGTTAAATAAGCTATCAATTTATCGCTTCAAAGCAAAATGACCCTTAATTGTCCGTCCGTCTTCAAGATTAACAACATACCAATAATCATCTGATGGCATTGGATTACCGTTCATTGTTCCATCCCAGCCTTTTGTATCTCTTGTCGAAACTTCCTTTATAAGTTTACCAAAACGGTCAAAAATGTACATATTACTTTCTTTATTGAAGATCACATCGATACCTTTTATCAGCCAATAATCATTAAAGCCATCACCATTCGGTGTAAAAAACTGAGGAATGCCTAAAACGGGAAACAATTGCGAAATAATACCGCAGCCATTTATATCTTTGATATAAGCTTCATGAATGCCAGGAACTACATTTTCAAAAAAATTAGTACTTTGAAAGGGCCCAAACGGATTATCAATGCTGTATTCATAGACTCCAACACTATCGGTTGTCAAGTTGATGGTTACGGTATTGTTGTTGGTAGTGATGTCCTGCACGTCAATCGATTCGATTTTTGCATTGCTTGAAGCAAAAACCTCGATAGTCCTTGTCTTGAAACACCCTTGCAGATTGAAAACATCAACAGTATAAGTACCTGCTTTATTGACCTGAACCGAATAAGTACTTCTTGGAAAAGGTGCTCCGTTATAATACCACTCATAAGCAAAACCCGCAGGGAACGGGTCTAAAACGCCGGCGTCAATCGTAATATAAAATTCAGGGAGGTTGTTGCAAACAAAATCATTTCCGTCACTTTCGGTATCAATATTCGGGAGTGTATTGACGATTAGCGTGATTGTATTGATGGTAGCACAGTCATTGCCATTTTCAATCCTTGCAAATACGGTTTGGTTGTAGGGTAATGTGTTGGTATAATTTTCGGGTAGCGGAAATTGTTCTAACAAAGCGTTGTTAATACTCTCATAGTATGTAATGGTTTCTTGTGGTGTTACTGAAAAATTACTTTCAGAAAGATCAAAAACCGCAATGCCATTTTCCTGCCCAATCACATCACAAGTTTTAATAATAGCATTAAGCGACGGTGACGTATTTACAAACAATGACAACGTGCTATTACTGGAACATCCAGTGGTGGCATCGGTGATTTTAGCAACAATGTTTTGGGGATTGGAAGTATTGGTATAGCTCGTCAACGAATTAGAATCATTCTGTGCATCACCAGCATTTGCATAATAAACTACAGATAAATCAGGATTTCCGGCCAGCATTGCGGCATTTGCCTGCAAAAGGTTAAAGAGACTTAGCCCATCTGGATTGACATCAGTATCGCATTGCACCAAAGAAACGGTTTTCCTTACGGGAAGTGGTTTTACCGTCAATTGGATTTCTTTAATGGCAAAACATCCGCTGGTATTGGAAACCCTTATAAAAACACTTCGGCTTGGGGTATGGAAATTTAATGGTAAAGGGGGATTTACTTGTGTGTCGGCATCGTTTTGTGTAAGATAATAACTGTAAGTTAAATCGGAGATATCCTCACCGTTAAAAAGTTCAGACGTAACAGTATCAAAATTAAAAGTTGCCTGACCGTTTGTATCATCGCCATCGGCGGTATCATCACAAATCGCTGCGCTATCATTGGGAACATTGAGTGCGGAATTGATACTTAGCGTAAATTCAATATAATTAAAGCAACCCGTTATATTATTGGTGATGCGGGCGAAAATAGTCTGGGGGTCTGATGTATTAGTGAAATTAGTAGCATTTGCAATTACATTTGCACCAGTTATTGCGTCATTATTATCGATATGATAGGTGACAGAAACGTCTGTCTGTGTGCCGATTATTATGGCATCGTTCTGTGTAAGGTCGAATGCAGTAGCGCCATCCAAAATACCATCAGCATCGCATTCTTTCAAATCGATGGCGGTACCGGTTGGGATTTCAAATGTTGGCGGCTCGTTAAATGTCGCTGTTCCGTTCCATTCAATCGAAAAATTACTGAACCCCACAGGCCTATCGATTACTAGAAAATAAGACTCACCTGCCGTAACATCCATCCACCTAAGAAAGCTATTGCCAGCATTGCCAGGGCCTTCGGAGACATCTGTTTCGGTATCGTTCATGCCTGTCCAGTTATTTGTTTGTCCAATAGATTGCGGATTGGTGGTAGAACACCTTATCGAAGACCCAAGGTTGCCACAAAGTTTGTTGGGACCAAAGATGAAAAAATCGAAATCTTCACTGATATCGGTGCTTTCCGGTTTCAATGTAAAGCCTAATGTTCCTGATGTATTGACGTTCAATCGCAGCCAAATGCTGTTGTTTTCCTGACTGCCACAAGTGACCAGACCGTTGAGTTCCTGCGTGCCAACGCCAGTAGCAGTTAGTCCGGTAAATCCGGAGTTGCCGCATACGATAATGGCATCAATACAGTCGTTTTGTGCCGATAAAGTCGGCGCAGTTAGCAATAAAAGAAAAATGGGAAAGTACTTTTTGAACATGCCTACCAGCGAATTAATTTATCTTTTTAAAGCGAAATGCCCTCTTGCAACCCTTCCGTCATCTAATTTAAGCAAATACCAATAGTCATCGGCGGGAAGGTAGGAACCGTTATATGTGCCGTCCCAACCTTCATCAAAACCTGATGGAATTTCTTTTAGCAACTTGCCGTATCGGTCGAAAATATAAACAACGGAGTTTTTATAATAAACGGCATTCACGCCTTTGATCTTCCAAGTATCATGAAAACCATCACCATTTGGCGTAAAATACAAAGGTGCACCAACCACTGCTATCTGTTGGGAAACAATACCACAACCATTGGTGTCGTTAACATATACATCGTGAATACCAGCACTTACATTTTCAAAAATCGGACTGTCCTGAAACGGCCCGTAAGGATTGTCGATGCTAAATTCATAAGTTCCCGAACCAGAAGGCGTAATGGTAACAACATTATTAGGCAAAAGATCCTTAATGTCAATTGCTGTAATGGTTGCGATTTCGGAATAAACGACGGTATTCGTTCGAATCCTAAAGCATCCGGTCATGATATTGGAGATTTTTGCTGTATATACACCGTCTTGATTGACGGTTAGTGTATTAAAATCGGCTCCTGGTATCACAACGCCATTTCTCGACCATTCGTAACTGTAATCGGTTCCCAATCCGGAAACGAGCCCGGCATAAAGCGTCACACTTTCGTTGACAACACCAGTACAAATGATATCGGAATGATCGGCTTCTATTTCCGGCAACGGATAAACCACAAAATGAATTACCGTCGAAGCGGAACAGTTAGTATTGACAGCGTTTTCTATAATAACCGTCACATCCTGGGTAGCTGTTGTAAAAGGATTGGGTAGTGGACTTGACAAAGCACTTCCGTCGGCGGCAAAATATTTAACTGTGAAACCGGTTTGTGTTCCCAATAAAGTTGATTCGATTGTGGAAGTGTCAAAACTGAACAATCCATCGTTGTTATTCGGCAAATCGTCACAAGCTGGAGCAATAACTACGGGATTCGCAACGGGCTGGCTGTCAACTGTAAATTGTATTTTAATTTCATCTGAACAAGGTCCGTCAGGCGAAGCAGTTGTGTTATTGGTCAACCGCACCGTAATTTCTTGTGTTGCGGTCACAAAAGGATTGGGTAGCGGACTTGGTAATGGATTGTTATTTTCGTCGAAATAAGCCACCGTTATATTTGTTTGTCCGTTTAATATTGTCGATTGTATTGTTGATGTATCGAAGCTGTGATTCACCACTGCATCCATCGGATCATCATCGCAAGCACGCGGAACGGTAACCAAATTTGGAACTGGCAAAGCTTCAACCGTCAATGTGACGTATGGTCCAAGTCCGTAGCATGCGTTGTCAATCGAACTGTCCACACGCACCCAGATCGATTGCTGATTCGGATAACCGATGTTCCTGTAGTTGGATATATTGGTAATGGCCAATGTGTTTCCGGCAGCGTCATTTTCTGCTAGCGCATCGGCTTCATTTTTGTAATATGTAATCGTATAAGCAGTTGACGACGGAATGATAGCTGTAATATCTGCTGTAACTGAACTAAAATCGAAAGTAGCAATACCGTCGTGATCATCATTCGCAGTATCAACAAAATCGTCACATTTGGCAAACGACCACGAAGTACCAGCCGGAATTTGCGTTGCGGAAACAATCAGGTTCATCTGTGTGGTGTCGAAACATTGATCTGTATTTTGCGTTCTTACCCAAACGGTATTGCCATTACTGTTATTGTAAACCGTCGGATTGCTGATCTGAACTGTAGGATCCGCAGTTTGAGCTCCAGCTGCAGTTGAAAAATAGGTAAAAGTTTCATTCGCCGCATTGGCAGAAATCTGGGATTCTTTTTCTGTTAGATTGAAGTCAGATAATCCGTCCAAATCGTCTTCGCACTGCACGAGTGTAATGTTTGCTGGAACATTCGGTATTGGCAATACATTTAGTTCCGCAAAAGCAGAATAGGCGCCACAAGTATTTCCGTTTTTACGGAGGTACACCCGGTAAGTATAACCGTCCATTGCCATTGTCAGATTACTGATTTGTAAGCTAGGTGTCGCAGCACCGCTGTAAGTAGCATTGTCTGTTATTACATTAAACGACAAGCCATTAGTACTCACTTGCCATTCATAACCATCAACGGGTGTTGTCGCAATGGTGAATATGGCGGTTTGCGTGCTGCATTCGGTTTGGTCTTGTGGTGGCGTGGTCACGGCAATTGGTGCTGGTGTTATATAATCCGGATTTGGGGTTGTATAGCCAGTAGTGCTCGTGACAACACCTGAAGCATTCGTTGTTGGCGTGCCAAAACCTAATATTCCGTTTGCATCGGCATCGATAAATCCGGCTTCAGTGACATCAAAACAAGTGTCATTATCACTGTCGAGGTCGAGATAATCTTTAATATCTGCGCCATCAGTATCTCTAATTGTAAAATTGATAACACTGCTGTCAACGGTTGTTTCTAAGGTGTCTAAATAGCCATTACTGCCCACTGCATTCCCATCGATTCTTCCGTTTAAATCGGCGTCTGCAGTATTGCTTCCTGATTCCGAAAGGTCAAAAACACCGTCATTATCGCTGTCAAGATCGAGGTAATCGGGCACTCCATCACCGTCGGTATCCAATGTTCCCAAGCCGGGTTCTATGGTGTCTTCGATGCCATTTCCGTTAGCATCTGTAAAAGTAACCACCGCAAAATTCTGTCCCATAGCTTCCACTATATCAGGAATAGCATCGTTGTCGCTGTCAAAATCAAGTTCATTCGGAATGCCGTCACCATCAGTATCTTTTGGTACACAAGTAGCGGTTAGTTTAAAAGTAGCTTTATTATTTTCGTCAGAAGAAAGGTTTTTGTGCGTATAAGTAAAATTAGCAACAAGGTTGGTAAAGAATTTAAAAGTACCAGTACCGGCTGCTAATGGCACTGCATTATTGAGCCTGAATCGAATTTCAAATGACGAAAACTGTGTGATACCACTCTCAAAAAAACCGTCATAATTGGTGTCGATTAAGAGTTGATCGTCTGGATTTAATACGGTTATTGTTTTATCAACCGGCACTTGCAGTATAAAATTACCATTTGGTGATAACAAATCGGTTGCCGCTGCTGTCGCTACATATTCCATAGAAAGGCTAACCGGATTTGTAAACGTGATTTTTTCTGAAACGCTGTTACCAATTCCGGCGGCTGTTTCAGACACAAAACTGCCGTCCGCATTTCCGGTAAATGGAGCGGCGGCGGCAATGCCTGTTTCGGTTGTATTTAGTGTAAAATTATTAATGTAGTTGCCATCGCCTGAACTAATTGAATGAATGCCGGCCGCAGCTACGTCTATATCTTTATTGCCATAAGATTCTGTGCAATTAAGAATACCGTCGTTGTCAATATCCAAATCGACGTTATTGTTGACGCTGTCATTATCAGTGTCGAGCGCACAAGAACTAACCGGAATTTTATCGGAAATCAATTCTGTGCCACAAGCAGAAATTCCAGCTTTTACATAATAAAACCCAGGACCCTTTCCGGTTGGGATTTCATCCGGAATATAACTGCTACCAGTCGCACCAGCAATGGCGACGTCGTTAAAATACCACTGAAAATCATCAAAAGCAGTCAAAGCATTCACGCTGAGTTTTACATTTGGAATGCAATTGGTGTCAACAGTTGGGTCAATTTTACTGAAAGCGATTTCGGGCTTAAAGGTAAAACCGGAATAAAATCCGCCATAAGTGGCAGCTCCGCTAGATCCAAAATAGGACACATATACTTGACTCGTTGAGTAAACAGAGATATTGCCGGAAAGGCCTTGAAAAGTATAGGTTTCGTATAAAGCATTTCCCAAAACACCCGTCGGTCCTATTGCTGTTACACCTGCCGGAAGTGTAGTAAGTGTATAAGCAGTTCCATTGATAATAAAACTAAGTGTAGAACCAGCTTCGGTAACTACTGCCACGGTACCGGAAAAAGCACCATTGCTGCCGATTTCATTGATCAGCGGAATATTATCGATTTTTTTTGGCGTTTCGCAACTCAGCGGAGGTGCAAAATAAACATCCTGATTCGCCTGACTTGCAGAGCCACCGATACCTTGATATGCAAAAACATTTTTGGAGGAACTCACATATAAATTGCCATTAGCCGAATATTGTGAACCATTGAGAGCAACATAATCTCCTGCTTGAAGTGTTATGAACGGCACTGATGTGTCGCCATTGAGGTAAACATCGGTATTGTCTTCGTTGGCTACGATTGTTGGACGTTCCATGATGTCGGTACCATTGCCTTTTATGAAAATATATTCTTTTCCGGTTCTTTCTGCTGATACGATCTGGTCAAATCCGATATCCAGATTGTTGGCATCACCATTGGTACCGGCTACCGAGCCGCAGTTTACAGCTATTGGCTTATCGGAACTTATTAAAGCACCTATGAGTCCGTCGCGGTTGGCATCATTAGGCCCTTGAACGGAAATAACATAACTTTCACCGCGGTTTAAGGTAATGCTAAATGGGGTGTCGCCGTCGGCACTATTATTTAAGGTAACGCCAGTTTTGACATCGCTGAAATTGACTGTTGTATTGTTCTCTGTTGCTAAAATTCCTGCAAAAGTAAAATGATTGTCATTGGTTGAAGGAATCCCCGTATTGGTAAAACCACCAATTCTGAATTGTGTCCCCAAAGCTGCAAGCCCTTTTGATACCAGTCCGCCAGCTTGATAATTTTGTGGCGTTGTGGTCATTCTAACGGTCACATATACCTGATCTTCGGCTTCGATAATAAATCCTTTGTTGTTTTTTACTACGTTGGCGTCGTCTGCGTTGATGAGAAATTGGGTGTCAAATCCGGAACCAATATTCAAAACATACGGATTGTCTCTAGAGACAGTACCCTGAATGGTATTGCCGCCCAATTCATTAATAGTAAAATTAATAGGAAGAATACTCGGGCACGAAATATACATGAATTGCCCTTGTGGTTCCTGACTATTAGAATTCGATACTGGCGGAATATAATGGGTTTTGCTAAATTGCGCGAAACAATTTGCGGAAAAAAAGAAGAGTAATAATAAAACAATATTTTTTTTCATAATCCCTTAAAAACAATCAAATGTAAGGATTTTATCGTTTCAGTGAGAAATGCCCACGTATCGTTCTTTCCTCGATGGTAATGACAAACCAATAATCAGTTGCCGGCAATGGACTTGAGCCTAATTTTCCGTCCCAACCGGGCGCATTTCCACGGAAAGCACTGAGCAATTTTCCGTAACGGTCAAAGATAGTGATTCGTGATTGTGGATAAAACTGTAAAAATGGCACTTTCCAAAAGTCATTAAAACCATCGCCATTTGGCGTGAAAAATTTTGGATAATCCAGTACAAAAAACTCTTTTTGTGTCACACCGCAGCCATTTTTGTCGTTTACATAAACCGTGTAAGCGCCGGATGCGACATCATTAAAAACAGCATCATTCTGAAAAACCCCACCATCGAGTGAATATTCATAAATTCCGTTTCCAGAAATTATTATAGCCACTGTGTTAGCGCCTCCCATAAAATCACTTATTACAATATCATCAATCGTTGCGATTCCGGATGGATTCACAATGAATTTTTTCATAGCCGTACAGCCATTATCATCAGTAACGATAACAGTATAAGTTCCCTGACTATCAATAGTAATATGGTTCAAACCAGAATTGGTTGCGTCGTTCCAAGAATAATGTGCATAACCCATTGGAACTGATAATGTAATTTTGTCGCCGTCGCAAAGAAATTTATTTTCATCCTCAAAATCGGGAGGCGAAAAGGTATTGATAATCAATGTTATTGGAATAATGCCATAACAATCAGGTCCGTTGATGATCCTTGCCCAGATTATTTCCTGAAAAGCAGTAGTATTTTCAAATGTAGAAGATAACGGATTTTGTGCTGTTGCCGCATCATTTTCAGAAGCAAAATAGTTTACGATAAGTCCTGGCGGAAGCGAAGCAACAATTTGCGGTGTCACATCATTGTCAAGATCGAAATGATAAAAGCCGTCCTGAAGCATATCACCATCGCAGGTAGCAATAGGATTTTGCGGTGCAATGGTATTATTGGAAATAACAAGATTGATGGTTGTTATGACTGAACAATTATAGGAATTAACGACTAAAGCATAAATTGTTTTCGGTGCCGAAGAATAGGAAGTTGGATTGCCAATCGGATTCAGTTGATTCGCGTCTTCAAAATAATTTGCAATACTCAAATCAGGGTCATTAGATGTGATCTTGCTGGCTGCT
This sequence comes from Flavobacterium sp., assembly GCA_029946065.1. Classification (GTDB taxonomy): domain Bacteria; phylum Bacteroidota; class Bacteroidia; order Flavobacteriales; family Flavobacteriaceae; genus Flavobacterium. The sequence continues at coordinate 639,280 of JAQSDU010000014.1, read as the reverse complement.
TTGGTTATGTCAAAGACTGTAATTCCGTCGTTATTGTCATCACATTGCACGATAGTTGCCGCAGTCGGATTCAAAGCGGGAGCATACTCAATCTTTACTTCGCTTTCTGCCACACAAGTCGAAGCGGCAAGGAAAATTTTTACTTTATAAGTTCCGGAAGCAACAACGTCAAGATCGGAATTGGTCTCAGAATTTAAAAGCACATCATTCTTATACCACTCATAAGTATTATTATCAGGTGTTTGCGGATGCGTATCCAACGTGTAGGTAGCGCCCGCGCAAATCGGATTTCCATTGGAGATCAACCTATCTTGTCCCAAATCTGCGCCAACTTTAAAACTGCCGCCACCGAGAAAGATAGCCGAATCATAACGGATGTTCTCATGATCGGCAATGACCAACTTAATGTGGTATTTTACATTAGGAATTACGGTTGATTTGGCTGTTAAAACTACCGTTTGTCCGTTGAAATTGATAGGTGCATTCGTGTTGTTATATCCACCGAAAAAGCTTTCGTTTTTTGCCGGACATCCATTGCTACCGCCAATTTGCGGATGAACGCTCGTTACTAAAACGGGTATGTTTGAATTGGGAAGTACCGCCAGATTCGTATAAGGTGTTGTGACGTCAGCTTGTCTTAATAGAAAAGCAAATCCGTCGGAATAATGGCAAGGTGCAGTGCCTTGGTATTCTTCGGAAGCAAAAATATAATCAAAACTAACTTGATCGACTAGCGGTGTGAAATCGAATTCAAGAACGGTAGCATTGAGCGTATTTGAAATTCCTAAAGCCTGTTCTAAATCGGCATCGCCAGTCCAAGCAGGTAATCCTTCATCAATAAGATTGTCGTTAGGTCCGCCGGATCTGTTGGCCCTTGCTGTACTTAGGACGATACCGTTTGTAAACGGAAAACTACTGCCATTTCCATCAAAAAAACCGTAGCTCTGTTGTCCTGGGTTGAAAGGATCTCCGTTGATGGTAAAATTCTCAACATTCGCACACGGACTGTTAATTAGCACATCTTCGACCAATTGTTGTGCCGTATAAGTATCGTCGACAGTAACAAATTGTGCGCGAATATTGGCTGAAATGCCAACTAAGAAGAATATAAAAAGGGTGGTTTTACTCACTTTCATAGCATCGGCAAAGATACTATAAATCCCGTTTTTTAAGTAATTTATACGACATTAACATAAATATAACAGTCCACGCCAAAACGATTAGAACCTGCCAATAATTAACACTATAATCGGTAAGATTTTCTGCGCCACCCATTTGTTTTTCCATTGTTTTTATCAATTGGAACCTACGGGCAGGATTCAGGATCAGTGCACTCATCGATTCTAAAGGTAAAAATCGGTAGATCTGCTCCGGAATAGTATTGGAATTAGGGAACATATATCTGAAACCAATTCCTAAAAAGAATTCAACAATATTCCATATAAATAGGAATCCCAATGCAAAAGCAGATCTTTTTACCAAAATGCCTAAAAAGAGACAGAAAGAGAAAAACGCCATTAGTTTTACGAAAAATGCCAACAGATAATCGGCATCTTGAAAAACAATCGATGCTTCGTTGTAGGAAGAAAAGCTTAATCCTAAAATTAGAATGACAATGAATATAAAAATCGTAGAAATCAATGCAAACAAAGCAGCGGTATAAAATTTTGAAAGCAGGAATTCCTTTTTGCTCATACCGTCAATAAGATTTTGCTTTAAAGTGCCATAACTGTATTCGTTAGAAATCATTGAGACGATTACAATGGCGAGGAATAATTTTAAGACAGCAGCCGTATAAGTGAGTGCATGCCAAATGAACGGGAAGTTAAAAAGCCCGATGTCTGCCAAGCGAAATTTAATACCAACGATATTGAAATCAAAAGAAGAAACCAATGCCAACAAGGCTATCAGGACAAAATAAGTAATTGTCAGGACGCGACTTGCTTTGTTTTTCCATATTTTTTGTAATTCTATGCTAAGTAATCGTTTCATTTTTATATTGGTTTGGTTGGGATAATTATTTGCCTGTCAATTCTAAGAACTGTTCTTCAAGGCTGTGTTTTCTTTTTACGAGATGGTTCAACGAAATGCCTTTTTCAAAAAGATAACGGTTCAAAGCCGCAGCTTCTATCGCATTTTTGAGATACACCATTACTTTTCCTTCGTCTTCAGTAACTTTATCCACGTCGGGATGTTGTTGTATTATACTGATAAGTTTTGCATTGTCATTGGCTTGCAATTCAAAGAAACCTTCGTTGGAGGTAATGCCGTCAACGGTTCCGGAATATAAAATTTCTCCTTTGCGCAACACCAAAACATGTGAGCATACTTTTTCCACTTCATCCAATAAATGTGATGCCAGCAAAATAGTGGTGCCTTGTGACGCAATATGCCTGATGATATCGCGAATTTGGTGAATCCCTTGTGGATCCAATCCGTTAGTAGGTTCGTCTAAAATTAAAATTTCCGGGTCATTGAGTAGGGCAGAAGCGATGGCAAGACGCTGTTTCATTCCGAGTGAAAAAGTGCGAAACTTACTGTCTTTCCTATCAACAAGACCAACCAACGTTAGTTTTTCAACGACTTTCGTAAACGGAATACCTTTGATTTTACAAACGAGTTGCAGGTTTTCTTCGGCAGTCATGTATGGATAAAAATTTGGTCGTTCAATAATGGCACCGACTTTCTTCAAGGCTTCGTGCGTGTCCATCGAGCCGCCAAACCAGGAATATTCGCCTGATGATTTGTTAACAACGTTGAGAACGATGCCTAAAGTGGTTGATTTTCCACTTCCGTTAGGACCAAGAATGCCGTAAACATTCCCTTTTTGTATTTCGAGAGAAACGTTTTTTACGGCTTGGAGATAGCCAAAACGTTTGTTGAGGTTTTTGATTGATAATATGGTTTCCAAAATAATAATGGTTTTAGGTTATGGTTAAGACGTTGAAGTCTTGCGATTGTTACATAAAATTCCAACAATCGCAACTTTTTCGAATTCTTGCTAAAGTAATCGATTTTGTAATCTAATTGCAAAAAAAATGCGTTCCATCTCATCGATAAAACGCATTTTTCAATTTAAAACAAAACAAATATTGTGGGCGACTTAATTTTTTAAGATAACAATCCAATCCCATTCTTCCGGATTTCCAACACCTATACTTGGTGTATAAAGAAATAATTTTACCCCTGCACCGGGATTAGCATTCAAGTATTCCCTTACTTTAACCGATCCTTGGATGGCACTCCAAACCGGTAAATAATCAAATTCTTCATTGTTTGGATTAAAAATATTATCAAATCCTGTACACAATGCAAAATCTGCTGTAGCTACGAATTCGAATGCACTTGCAGGCAAAAATGCATCGGGATTGGTAATGGTTCCAAGTCCGTTCCAAACAATCCCGCCATTGAAAATTTCAGTTTCCAACTCTTCATAATTGATTTTTATCGCGCCAAAATCACTTGCTGGCGTATAATCGGCAGTTAATGTAAATGTTGCTGTCGGAACTGCAAATTCTAGCTCTTTTCAACCTTCAAAGGTGTTGGTCAAATAATCGACTTTCAGCATCAATACTTTATTGTTGTTCACAATTGGAAAGTCGTCTGTAGTGTCATCTTCACTCGAGCAGGAGCCTAATAATAAGACTCCAAAAATGATTAATAATTTAATTTTCATAATGCAATTTATTGGTTTATTAATAGATAGCAATATTTATAGAAGGTTGCGTTGGCGAAAATAACAGACGAGATATAATAAAAAATGCGTTCCATCTCATTGACAAAACGCATTTTCCGAATTTAAAACAAAACAAATTATGGACAAATTAATAACACCAAAACAAAACCAACCAAGTTTATTAATTAGATGAATTTTTTTCGGAAAGGTTGCGTCGGAGTAATTAATACTTAATGATCAATGATTATCAATGCCTGTTTGGGAATAATTATAAAAAAAATCCCCGCTAAAAACGGGGACTTATATCTGTAACGGAATAATTATTAACTATTCATTATTAACTTTTCTGTTCTTTATTAAAATAAACCAAATAGTAATACATCTGTTTTTCCTCATCCCAGCCTTTTTCTACATACTTCTCGGCACTTTCAGGGTTGATGAAATCGAGTTTGATTTGGATATTCGTATCAAGGTTGATCACGTTTTTGATTTTTTTTCTAGCGTCAGAGACTGCAGCATTCGCAATCGGGAAAGTAGTAATATCTTCAATGCTAAATTTCTCGCCTTTATCCACTTTGTAGTTCTTGAATTCCGGAATCAAATCAGGATTGTCCAAAACTTCATTTAAAAAATTTGTTTCTTCAAACTGGTCGTTTTTTGCGAAATAATTCACCGAACGGTTCATAAACATTACTTCTTCTTTCTTATCTTCAGCAGGTAAAACCACGTCTTTCGCAAATTCCTGGCAGAATTTCAAATACTTTTTGGTAATGAAATTCTCATCCTGAAACGCATCCACAGAAAGGAAATGTTCCAGCCAGTAACGCGCATCATAACGGTTGCTGTCAACTGTCAGGATTTTATAACCTTCTTCTTTTTTGTAATTGAAAATCAGGCAGCCTTTGTCGAGTTTATTGAGGTTGATGCCTTGTTGCAAGATCATTTCGAGCGCCGTTCCTTTCTCTTCAAACTGAAGAAAATCCGACTGCAATTCGCTTTTGAAAATCCCAATCGCATCCACAACATTATTGTCGATACTAATGTTTGTAAGGTGTGTCACATATACTTCGCCGTTCTTTATATGCGGATGATTCGACTGCTCGAACAAGTGTTTCGTAATCTTTTTAGAAACGTCATGCACTTTTGAAGGGTCGTCAAAGATTTCCGTTGCAAATTTGAACATGTCATTATAATCCAAATCCACTTCATGCGCAAACTGGAAATAATTTTCTTCTTTATCTCTAAATGGCTTGAAAAAATACTCTTTTATCAGCGGCATGATTTCGTCATTCAGCGAAAAAGTACTGTCGGATAAAAAGATAGCTTCGTTACGGGATTTGTTTCCAACGCGGTGGATGGAAAGGGATTCGATGTGGGTATTGTAGAGGTTGATCATTTTTTAGGTGCTGAGTGCCTGAGTGCCTGAGTTGCTGAGTTATTGTACGGGAGATATTTTCCTATAAAATGAAATCAGCATCGCTTCCAACTCCCGACTATTCTCGTAAAGGGTTTTAAATTTTGTTTCGTTTAAGTAATTAATATTTTTTGCAATTTCAATTTGTGTTTGGAATTCAAATAATGAACCGATAGCAATATTAACAAATCTTGAGAATTCTTTTTTGCTTTGTCTTCCATAGCCTTCTGCAATATTTGAAGGAATTGAAACAGCGCAACGTCGTAATTGAGATGTCAATCCAAAAATCTCTTCTTTTGGAAATTCTTTCGTGGTTTCGTAAATTCCTGTAACCAAAGTCATGGCTTTCTGCCAGACATGTAATTCTTTAAATGTTTTTCATAAGGCGTGTATATTTATAATTGGCGGATAAAAATTTATTTTTGCACTCAGGCACTCAGGCACTCAGGCACTCAGGCACTCAGGCACTCAGGCACTCAATTCCAATTCTCCTCAAACCCAAAATCCTCAAAATTCTCACCGCCGTCCAGCATGTCCAAATCGTCTTCGTCATAATCGTCTTCATCATAATCAAAGTCGGAAGTCACTGAATCGCTAAAATCTTTTTCCGGTGCATTTGCAGGCATGATTCCGTGAGTGAATAACAACGAAGGATACGTTTCTCCGATTTCAATAGCTTCAATTGCAGCCAGTTCCACAAGAAAAGTCCACATATTTAAGAAGTCATAAACATAAATGATTTTCGTCTGGTCTTCGCTCAACATTTCGTTTAACGGATAATCACTCATAATTTTCTGCTCACCAGGAATATCGCCGGTATCAAAAAGCGAAATCTCCTCGTCTTGATTCCATTGGTCATCGCAAGTGTAAAAAGACGCAATTTCAAGGCCGTCAAAACCAAAAGCATTCACGATCGCATTGTGCAAATCTTCCAGCGAATCGTCTTCCATTATGGCAATATCCCGAAAAACATCATCTTCAGTATCGAGAATTACCCTGAATTTGTAAACCATAATCGTAGTTTTTTATTGAGAGGGCAAAGGTAAAATTTAAATTCAGTTCTGAATCAAAAAGTAATCAACAATTGCTGAAATATGTTTTCTCAATTCTTTTTATTTGAAGCTATTCCCGCTATCCACAGTAGTTTTACGGCCGAACTCCGGCCAAAAAAGCTACTTGCTCCCATCGGGGCTAGGGCAGTTGTTTCCATAAAAAACTATTGCTGACACTTTCCGACTTTCGGACTTCCCAACTTTCGGACTTTCTAGCTTTCCACTATCAACTTTTTTCCGTAAATTTGCACTCCAAAATAAAGGAATAATTTACCATGTTAGACAGACTTCAAATCGTAAAACAGCGTTTCGACGAAATCTCCGACCTGATCATCCAGCCGGATGTCATCGCCGACCAGAAGCGCTATGTGCAGTTGAACAAAGAATATAAAGACCTTAAAGCATTGGCAGAAAAGCGCGATGAATATGTAACCATCATGGGGAACATCGACGAAGCCAACGAAATAATTACCGATGGCAGCGACGCAGAAATGGTTGAAATGGCCAAAATGCAACTCGACGAAGCCAAAGAAAGATTACCGGAATTAGAAGAAGAAATAAAATTCATGCTGATCCCAAAAGACGCCGAAGATGCCAAAAACGTTATGGTCGAGATCCGTGCCGGAACCGGTGGTGACGAAGCCAGTATTTTTGCAGGCGATTTGTTCCGCATGTATACCAAATACTGCGAAGGTAGAGGCTGGAGAACTTCAGTTGTAGATATGAACGAAGGTACATCAGGTGGTTTTAAAGAGGTTATTTTTGAAGTAACCGGAGAAGATGTTTATGGAACTCTAAAATTCGAAGCTGGTGTTCACCGTGTGCAACGTGTACCGCAAACAGAGACGCAAGGTCGCGTGCATACTTCCGCGGCAACCGTAATGGTTTTACCGGAAGCCGAAGAATTCGACGTGCAAATCGACATGAACGATGTTCGTGTGGATTTTTTCTGTTCATCAGGACCAGGCGGACAATCGGTAAATACAACGAAATCTGCAGTACGTTTAACGCACATCCCAACTGGATTGGTGGCACAATGCCAGGACCAGAAATCACAACATAAAAATAAAGACAAAGCATTAGGCGTTTTGCGGTCGCGTTTGTACGAACAGGAATTGGCGAAAAAACAAGAAGAAGACGCTAAAAAACGTACTTCTCAAGTGAGTTCCGGAGACCGTTCGGCTAAAATTCGCACTTACAATTACGCTCAAGGCCGTGTTACTGATCACAGAATCGGAATGGATGTTTTCGATATGGACGGCGTGATGAACGGGAAAATCCAAAAATTGGTTGATGAGTTGCAACTCGTTAACAATATGGAGAAGTTGAAAGAAGCGAGTGAGGTATTTTAATATTCCAAAATAAATTCTATAAAAGCCTGATATTATTGTCGGGCTTTTTTTATGCCACGAATTGCCCGAATTTCCTCAAATTAAATTCGTGAAAATTCGTGCAATTCGTGGCTAAAACAAAAAACTTCCCGACCTTTGCGGCAAATAAAACAAAATGACCACTGACCAACTTATCCAACAAATCCGTATCAAAAAATCCTTTCTTTGCATCGGTTTAGATCCAGATTTGACCAAACTTCCAAAAGTATTAAACGATACCGAAGACCCGATTTTCGAGTTTAACAAAAGCATCATCGACGCGACACATTACGTCACCGTTGCCTACAAACCAAATATCGCTTTTTATGAAGCTTACGGATTAAAAGGCTGGCAGTCACTTCAAAAAACCATCAATTACTTAAACGAAAATTATCCCGAAATTTTCACGATAGCCGACGCCAAACGCGGCGATATTGGCAACACTTCTTCGATGTATGCGAAGGCTTTTTTTGAAGATCTGAATTTTGACAGCATTACAGTTGCGCCTTATATGGGTAAAGATTCTGTTGAGCCATTTTTAGCTTTTGAAAACAAGCATACGATCATGTTGGCTTTGACTTCCAATGAAGGCGCTTTTGATTTTCAAACCTTAAAAGTCGAAGGCGAAGAATTGTACAAAAAAGTCCTCGAAACTTCCAAAACCTGGACGAATTCCAAAAACCTAATGTATGTCGTAGGTGCTACAAAAGCAGAATATTTTGCAGCAATCAGAAAAATTGTTCCAGATAGTTTTTTATTAGTGCCCGGAATCGGCGCACAAGGCGGAAGTCTCGCCGATGTTTGCCAATATGGATTGAATAACAATGTCGGTTTGCTTGTCAACTCGGCACGGGCGATTATCTATGCTTCAGCAGGATCCGACTTCGCTGAAAAAGCGCGTGAGGAAGCCTTTAAAGTGCAGGAGGAAATGAAAATGATTTTAGCGAAGTATTAAATTATAGACTGATAGACGAGAGACGGATAGATAATGGACGCTTTTTCTATATCTATCCGTCTCTCATCTATTATCTCAAAAAATCCTTCAATTCCGCATACGAACCAATCTTCAAACTTTTCTTCTCTTTCCCCAAAACACTTTCAATCTGCTGCGGAACCGCTAAAGTCACACCTAAAATAGGTTCGACAATATCCAAAAATTTTATCGGATGCGCAGTTTCTAAAAATATACCAATATTTTCATCGACGGTTTTCAATTGCTTTTTCAATCCCAAATAACCAACTGCACCATGTGGTTCGGCAATATAGCCATTGGTTTTATAAATCGCTTTCATTGCGGCTGTAGTGGCGTCATCAGAAAAAGTAAACGAAGAAAAATCCTTTTCAAATTCGCCTAAATCATTGTGATACAATTCCTGAATCCTGATAAAATTACTCGGATTTCCGACATCCATAGCATTAGAAATTGTAGCTTTTGAAGGTTTTGGATCATAATTTCCATCTTCTAAAAACCTCGGAACCGTGTCATTCACATTCGTCGATGCTACAAAATGTGCGATCGGTAATCCGAGTCGTTTTGCCATAATTCCAGCACAAATGTTACCAAAATTACCACTTGGACACGATACTGTAATTGGTAAATTGTATTTTTTTAATGCTTTGTATGCGAAGAAAAAGTAAAACATCTGCGGTAGCCAACGCGCAATATTAATTGAATTGGCAGAAGTCAGATTTTTATGATGTAAATCTTCATCCAGAAAAGCTTTTTTCACCATATCCTGACAATCGTCAAAAACACCATCGACTTCTAAAGCAGTGATATTTTGTCCCAAAGTTGTTAATTGGCGTTCTTGAATGTCGCTCACTTTTCCCGAAGGATATAAAATTACGACATCGACACCGGCAACGCCTAAAAATCCACTTGCAACCGCACCGCCAGTATCACCGGAAGTGGCTACCAAAACCGTATTTTTACTATCCGCTTTGTCTTTGTTAAAATAGGCGAGGCATCTTGCCATAAATCTCGCACCAACATCTTTAAAGGCCATCGTCGGGCCGTGGAATAATTCAAGCGAATAAATGTTCTTCTCGACCTCAACCAAAGGGAAATCGAAGCACAAAGTTTCGGCAATAATCTGCTTTAAAACCGTTTCCGGAATTGCATCGCCGACAAATTGCTTTATCGTTTCCAAAGCAATTGTTTCATTGGAAAGGTTTTCGATATTTTTAAAAAAATCTCCGTCAAGCGGAATGATATTCTCCGGAAAATACAATCCTTTATCAGGTGCTAATCCTTGAATTACCGCTTCTTTGAATGAAACTTTTGAAGCATTTTTATTTAAACTATAGTATTTCATTTTATAAATAATATTTCCAAAGCCAATTGGAATTTGGAATTTTTTAATTGGAATTTAATATTTTAACGCCTTCATCACTCACTTTCGAAACATGAATTTCATAAGGCAATTGCATTTCATCATAAATGGCACACATCGCTTTCGCCACCTTTTCTGCAACTGCTTTTCCTTTGCTCAAAGCAAAAATCGATGGGCCCGAACCTGAAATGCCGCTGCCCAAAGCGCCGTTTTCCATTGCTGTGGCTTTCATTGCGTCGAATCCGGGAATCAAAACACCGCGAATCGGTTCCACAATTTCGTCATGCAAGGAACGTCCAATCAATTCATAATCATCGGTATATAAACCGGCAATTAATCCGCCCAAGTTGCCCCATTGCGCAATCGCACTTTTTAGCGAAACGTTTTGCTTTAATACAGAACGCGCATCAGAAGTACGCAATTCAATCTGTGGATGAATCACTGTTGCATACATTTCGTCAGGACTTTTAATTTTAATGATATCGAGTGGATTATAACTTCGAACTAATGTAAATCCGCCTAAAAGGGCTGGAGCGACGTTATCTGCATGGGCGCTTCCACTGGCGAGTTTTTCCCCCTGCATGGCAAATTTCACCAATTCTGTATTCGTAAACGGATTGCCCAAAAGCACATTAATTCCGAAAACCGCTCCCGCAGAACTCGCTGCGGAACTCCCAATACCGCTTCCGGCTTTTATCTTTTTATAGATTTCAATTTCAAAGCCAAATTCGGTTTCAACTTCAGCTAACATTGCCAAAGCTGCAACGCCAGCAACATTTTTTTCGGTTTCCAAAGGCAAGTCTGCGCCAATGATTTGGGTAATTTTGATGCCTTTTTTAGCAGTTTTTCGCACAATCATCTCATCGCCAACATTGTCTAGGCACAAGCCCAATACGTCAAATCCGCAAGAGAGATTGGCGATGGTAGCGGGGCAGAATATTTTTATTTCTGAGCGTAGCTGAGTGCCTGAGTGCCTGAGTGCCTGAGTCATTTTATTGTATTTAATTGCCAGAGTAGCTAAGCGCCTTAGCTATTGACGTCAATTTGATTTATAAAGATATTCCATACTTAGTAGTTGACTGCTATAGTTTTTCGAAACCGAACTCAGGCACTAAGGCACTCAGTTACTAAGGCACTCTTCTTAAACATTTCCAATCCGAATCACATCTGCAAAAATCCCCGAAGCTGTAACTGCCGCGCCAGCACCAGCGCCTTTGATGATTAGCGGTTGGTCGGTATAGCGGTCGGTGTAAAACAACACGATATTGTCTTTTCCTTCAAGGTTGTAAAACGGGTGGTCTTTTGCAATGAATTGCAAGCCGACATTGGCTTTTCCATTTTCAAATTGCGCTACATATTTAAGGCGGCTGTCTTTAGCAACGGCTTCTTTATAGAGATTTTCGAAATGAGAAGCTTCTGTTTTTAAGGTTTCGAAGAAATCAGGAACGGTATCTGCATCTGCCGATTTTTGTGGCAAAAAGGAAATATTTTCGATTTCGTCAATATCCATTCTGTAGCCACTTTCGCGTATCAAAATCAGGATTTTTCTTGCGACGTCCATGCCACTGAGGTCGATTCTTGGGTCTGGCTCAGTAAAACCTTGTACACCTGCTTCTTTTACAACATCGAAAAACGTGCTGTTTTCGTTGAAATTGTTGAAAATGAAATTTAAACTTCCGGATAAAACGGCTTGTATTTTATGGATTTTATCTCCGGAAGCAATCAGGTGTTTTAAGGTATCGATGATTGGTAATCCGGCACCAACATTGGTTTCAAACAAGAAAGGCGCATTGTATTTTCGGGATAAATCTTTTAAGCTTTTATAATTGTCGTATTGGGAAGAACAAGCAATTTTGTTGCAAGTTACAACGGCAATATTTTCTTTTAAGTATTTGCTGTAGGTTTTAGAGACTTCTTCGTTCGCTGTTATATCTACAAAAATGCTGTTGCGCAAATTGAGTGCTTTTACTTTTGCAATAAATGCATCTTTATCGGCAGTTGCTCCATTAGAAAGCAATTCCTGCCAGTCTTTTAGCGGAATACCTTCTTCTTCGAAATACATTTTTCTCGAATTGGAAACGGCGATGACGCGCAAATTAATTTTTAAATTGTCTTTTAGGTATTTCTTTTGTTGGTGGATTTGCTCCATAAATTTTTCACCCACATTGCCAACGCCCATTACGAAAAGGTTAAGCTGCTTTACGTTGTCTTCGAAAAATCTTTCGTGTAAGGTATTGAGTGCTTTTTTTACGTCATTTTCATTGATTACGACAGAGATATTCCGTTCGGAAGCGCCTTGAGCAATCGCACGAATATTAACGTTGTTTTTTCCTAGTGTACTGAACATCTTTCCGCTCAATCCTTGGTGGTTTTTCATATTTTCACCTACGAGTGCAACAATACAGAGGTTTTTTTCAACAATACACGGGTCAATTTTATTTTGAGAGATTTCCAGTTCGAATGCTTTATCGATGGCATTTTTCGCCTTGTCAGCTTCGGCGTTCAGGATTCCAATACAAATTGAATGCTCAGAAGAAGCTTGCGTAATAAAAATTACATTGATATTTTCATTCGACAAAACCTCGAACAATCTTTTTGAAGAGCCTGAAACACCAATCATTCCCGAACCTTCTAATGTCAACAGCGCAATTTTGTCAATATGGCTAATGCCTTTAATTGGATTCGTTTGCGACAGATTTTCGTTGGATATATAAGTTCCGGCAGCTTCCGGTTCAAAAGTATTCTTAATTAAAATTGGAATGTTCTTGCTCAAAACCGGCTGGATCGTTGGCGGATAAAGCACTTTTGCCCCAAAATGCGACAATTCCATCGCTTCCTGGTACGAAATCGTTTCAATTGGTTGTGCTTGTTTGACGAGTTTTGGATTGGCAGTGAACATCCCGTTAACGTCTGTCCAGATTTCTAAATGCGTTGCATTTAATGCTGCCGCAACAATCGCTGCTGTGTAATCCGAACCGCCGCGGCCTAAAGTGGTATTGTTGCCATCAGTTGAAGAAGCGATGAACCCTGGAATTATTACGACCGGCGACGTGTCGATACTAAAAAACTCAGCAATTAAGGCATCTGTCAAATTAAAATTCACTACCGCTTTTCCGAAATGGCTGTTGGTTTTAATGAGTTCGCGGCTGTCTTTGTATTCGCTTCCGGGCAATTGCTGCTTGAACGCTTCGGCAATAATATAGGATGACAGCATTTCGCCAAAACCCAAAATTGTGTCGGAAGTCCGACTCGACAATTCGCCTAAAAGAAAGCAACCGTCTAACAAAGTTTCGAGGTGGTTGATAATGCGTTTGATATGGCTGAGAATGGCGCTTTGGTCGTTAACGGGAATCAGCTCTTTTATTGCTGTTAAGTGCGTTGCTTCGATTGTAGCGATAATATCTTTGTATATTTCGTCTTTTTCAGAAGCTTTCTGTGCTGCTAAAACCAATAAATCAGTCACGCCGCTAAAGGCAGAAACAACCACGATGAGTTGTGATTCGGCGACTTTATTTTTTACAATGTTGATGACAAGCTTTATATTTTGGGCGTTGGCTACTGAGGTGCCGCCAAATTTCAGGATTTTCATAATAATGTTTGTATGGATATTACTTTGGGATTTCGCTTTCCTGCGAAAACAATAAAATCTGGATGATATGTGAAAATTTTACCCCAACGGGGTTGTAGTAGTTGTGGTGCCAACAGTATTTACAACTGCAGATGTGGCAGTTGTGAAAAAAAACGAATATGTTGCGTCGTGCTGTAGCATAAGATTTTTCAAAAGTACATTTTTTTATAAATAATAAAAGCTTTTGTGAAATTTTTATGGATATCTGCTTTAGTATAGATTTTTATTGTGGATAGTCTATTTATTTGTTATAAATCGGGACTAAAATAAAATATCTTCAGCGAAATTGCCGAAATTTACTGCTTACTTTATATTTATGTCAACATTCATACATCTTCCGGGTTCTATTTTTACTTTTTTAAAAGAACTTAAACAAAACAACAACCGCGAATGGTTTAGCGAACACAAAGAACAATTCTTAACGCAACAAGATATTATCATAGCTTTCGCCGACCAACTGCTGGCAAAGCTCAGTCTTCACGATGTTATTGAAACGCCTTCCGGCAAAAAAAGCGTCTATAGAATTTACCGTGATATTCGGTTTTCAAATGATAAGACGCCATTCAAAAATTATTGGAGCGGCAGTTTTACTCGGGCAACATCGCAAAGACGCGGCGGTTATTATTTTCATCTTGAATCCGGCAATAGTTATATCGTTGGTGGATTTCAAGCACCAAACACCCAGGATATAAAACGAATTAGGGAAGCCATCAGTTACGATTCATCGCAATTGCAAACCATACTCAATCAGCCATTATTTATAAAAACTTTCGGCAAGCTCGAAGGCGAGCAATTAAAGACTACTCCAAAAGGCTTCGATGCCAATGATCCGGCAATTGTATTGTTGCGTTTTAAGCAATTTCGATTGGTGCGAAGATTTACCGACAAAGAAGTTTTGAGTGAAGATTTTCTCGAAGAAGCCGATAAAGCACTCCGCAATATGCGTCCGTTTTTTGATTATATGAGTGAAGTGCTTACGACGGATAACAACGGGAATCCGATTGTGTAGAGATCATAGATGACACACGGATAGATGATAGACAAAATAGGCGTCTGTTCTCTATTCGTCTATGAACTGTTATCTTTCTTTAATATTATCAACAAACTTTGCTTTTTAACAATCGTTTACGGAATTTTGCCGCATCAATCAAACAAAAATGGACAATACACATTATATCAGTTCCAACATACTGACTTTAGACAATCTTCAGGAGATTATAGTACACCAAAAAACGCTTGAACTTTCCGAAGAAGCCAAAGTCAATATCCAAAAATGCCGCGATTATCTCGACAATAAAATGAAATCCCACGACGGGCCGATTTATGGAATTAATACGGGTTTCGGGTCTTTGTACAATATCAAAATCTCCAATGAAAACCTGTCGCAGCTTCAGGAAAACCTTGTCAAATCGCATGCTTGCGGAACAGGTGAAGAAGTACCGCATGAGATCGTGAAAATAATGCTTTTGCTTAAAATTCAATCGATAAGTTATGGCAATTCAGGCGTTCAGTTGGCCACTGTAGCGCGTTTGATTGATTTCTATAATAATGACATTCTACCCGTAATTTATACACAAGGTTCACTGGGTGCTTCGGGCGATTTGGCACCTTTGGCCCATTTGTCATTGCCGCTTTTGGGTGAAGGCGAAGTGTATTTTGAAGGAAAAAAAGTCCATTCAAAAGTAGTTTTAGAAAAGTTCAACTGGCAGCCGATTGTTTTGCAATCCAAAGAAGGTTTGGCCTTGTTGAATGGCACACAATTCATGAGCGCATATGGTACTTATGTTTTGATAAAAGCCTGCAAATACTCCTATTTGGCTGATTTAATTGGAGCAATTTCCCTCGAAGGGTTCGATGGCAGAATTGAACCGTTTAATGAACTAATCCATTACATCCGTCCGCACAAAGGACAAGTGGTGACGGCAAAAAGGGTTTCCGATTTCCTTGACGGAAGTGAAATTATTGAACAGCAAAAACAACATGTTCAAGATCCGTATTCGTTCCGTTGTATTCCGCAAGTGCACGGTGCTTCGAAAGACGCAATTGATTATGTGAAAAAAGTTTTTAAGACCGAAATCAACTCGGTTACCGACAATCCTAATATTTTTATCGATTCCGATCAGATCATTTCGGGAGGCAATTTTCACGGACAACCGTTGGCGTTGGCGTTGGATTTTATCGCCATCGCTTTGGCAGAATTGGGGAGCATTTCTGAAAGAAGAACCTACCAGTTAATTTCCGGATTGCGCGGATTGCCGGCGTTTTTGGTTGAAAACCCCGGATTAAATTCGGGATTCATGATTCCACAATACACAGCCGCAAGCATTGCCAGCCAGAACAAACAATTGGCAACGCCTGCGAGTATTGATAGCATTGTTTCATCGAACGGACAGGAAGATCACGTGAGCATGGGCGCCAATGCGGCTACAAAAGCATTGCGTGTGATGGATAATCTGGAAAGAATTTTAGCGATTGAATTGATGAATGCTTCTCAGGCGATACATTTCCGTGAGCCATTGAAGTCGAGTGATTTTATCGAAATGTTCCTAAAAACCTATCGTGAAGAGGTGCCTTTGGTGCAACAAGACAGAATTTTGCATTATGATATAGAGAATACGATTGCTTTTTTAAGAAGTTTCCAGATAGAAGAAGAACTTTTTAATTAGCAAATACGACAATTAGAAAATTTGATAATGAATCCCGGAAGTTATATTTCGGGATTTTGTATTTTTGGAAGTATCAAAATAAAAAAATGAAAATAGTCTTATCTCCCGCCAAATCGCTTGATTTTGAAAGTCCGCTCCCTACAGAAAAATTCACTAAAAGTGCTTTTATGAAGCAAAGTAAGGAAGTAAATGCGGTTGTAAAAAAGAAATCGCCCAAACAACTTTCTGAATTAATGGAAATTTCCGACAATCTTGCAGAACTGAATTGGAAACGCAATAAAGTTTGGAAAACGCCTTTCAAACCAGAAAATGCACGCCCAGCCGTTTATGCCTTTAACGGCGATGTATATTTGGGTTTGGATGCTTATACAATTCCGCTTGAAAAAATGGACGAACTGCAAAATAGATTGAGAATTTTATCAGGATTGTACGGTTTGCTAAAACCACTAGATTTGATCCAACCATACCGATTGGAAATGGGGACGAAATTGCCTGTTGGCGACCACGAAAACCTATACAAATACTGGAAAAAAACAATTACCGATGCATTGAACAAAGAACTCAAGAAAGGCGAATTATTCATCAATCTCGCAAGCAAGGAATATTTTGATGCGGTAGATATGAAAGCGCTAAAAGTGCCGGTAATCACTCCGGAATTCAAAGATTATAAAGACGGGAAATTAAAAATTATCAGTTTTTTTGCCAAAAAGGCAAGGGGCTTAATGGTGCGCTATATTGTCGATACAAATGCTAAAACCATTGACGATTTAAAAGGATTTAATTACGAAGGCTATCAGTTTGATGCGAATTTATCAAAAGGTAATCAATTGGTTTTTACACGATAAGATATGATTTTAAAAAATTGCAGCAAATACCTCTTGTGCGTTATTTTTTTTATTGGCGGCTTTTCTGCTGTTGCACAAGACTCCAATACAGGAAACTGGTTCATCTATTTTGGTAACCAGAAGTTCAGTAAAAGATGGAATTGGCATAACGAAGTGCAATATCGTAATTATAATTTTGCCGGAGATCTAGAGCAGTTAATGCTGCGCACAGGGATTGGATATGACCTGAGTGAGAACAATAACAATGTGTTGATTGGGTATGCTTTTATCCGCTCGGAGCCTTATAATTTATCGGGTGATAAAGTTATAACTACTGAGCATCGTATCTTCGAACAGTTTATTACGCGACAGCAATTTGGAAGGGTGAACTTGCAGCACCGCTATCGATTTGAGCAACGCTTTATTGAAGATGATTTCAAGATGCGTGTCAGGTATTTCCTTTCGGTCAACGTTCCGATCAATAAAAAAGTTATGGAGTCACATGCGGTTTATGCGTCGGCGTACAATGAGATTTTTATAAATACGAAAGAAAATCATTATGATCGCAACCGTGTTTATGGGGGCATAGGCTATTGCTTGAACAAATATGTGCGTTTTGAAGCGGGTTATATGACGCAGTTTTTGCCTGGAAAAAGCCGCTCTCAGTTTCAGTTGATGGTATATAATAATTTGCCATTCTGAAGACATGTAGTTGATTTGACAGGTATTTAGCGACTATGCGGCTCAAGTTGCGCAGAATGCAGCCAAATAAAATAATTATTTAATGGCACAACCAAGTTTTATTGTAATAGAATTGATGATTGAAAAATTTTCAGAATTTTTAGATTGGATATTCGATAGATGTAAGAAAACAGAATTAGATAAATTTGTTGCGTTGAATTCACACCTGAAACAAAAATTGAATTTTACACTTTTTGATATCACTGAAATTGAATTCGACACTTTAAGATTTAAACTTGAAAGTATTGATTCAACAGTATTAGAAGAAATTATTTCTTTGCTGTATAAAGTGTCAATTTCAACAAGTAACATTCAAACATTTGAAAGATTAAAATCAAATAAAAAACTGAATGAGAGAATTATGGAAATAATTACATTTATAGAAGTCAAACATGGAAATTTGCCACTCGAATTATACAATGTTAAGAATTCATTACAACAACAATTGCGTTCAGAAAGTATTCACAGTCGCTAACATAAGTTTTGATGATATTGCAGCACACTTGTGCAAATTGAACTAGTTTTTTCATAACTTCGTTTTCGGTCATCAAAAGTACTCAGCTCTGAAATTGGTGTAGGATCACAAAGTCCCTATACGTTTGGTATAGTTGTAAGAGTCAACGCTAAATAAAAAGACAACAAAGTTTAATAGTTATCCCTGTTAGGTTTAATTCAATTTTTTTTGCCACATGTGTAATATTTATTCTTTCCAAAATCTGCGGAAATCTGCTATTATTCGCACCATTCGCGTTCCATTTTCTTAAATTTAGGCACCGCTAAATACAATTTTGGTCAATATTGGTAACGAAACTTCGGGAGCAGATGACGCAATTTTTTGCGGATGGGCACTGATTTAAATAAGTTGTAGTATTATATAATTGTACCCAACGGGTTAATTATATGTATTAGAGCACGAAATACGTATTTAGTTTTTTACTTTCGTGTCGATGGGATACGTTTACTTTTAGAAATTAATAACCATTTAAACCAAATAAAAATGAGCAAGTTTACATTAAAGGACGGAACTGAAATTTATTACAAAGATTGGGGTACAGGTCAGCCAATCTTCTTTCATCATGGATGGCCATTGTCGGCCGATGATTGGGACGCACAAATGATGTTTTTTTTAAAAGAAGGCTTTAGAGTTATCGCTCATGACCGCAGAGGGCATGGGAGGTCAACACAAACAGCAACGGGTAATGATATGGATACCTATGCAGCAGATGTGGCTGAGCTTACAGCATTTTTAGACTTGAAGGATGCTATACATATTGGTCATTCAACTGGCGGTGGAGAAGCCATAAGATATGTAGCGCAACATGGGCAAGCACGTGTAGCAAAAGCAGTACTGATAAGCGCAGTAACGCCTTATATGATTAAAGATGAGAATAATCCTGATGGCGTTCCGATGGAAGTATTTGATGACATACGCTTTAATACAGCCAATAATAGACAGCAATTTTATCAAGATATCACATTTCCGTTTTATGGTTATAACCGCGAAGGGGCAAACGTAAAAAAAGGCATTCAAGATAATTGGTGGCGGCAAGGAATGATGGGAGGTATTAAAGCCCACTATGATTGCGTGAAGGTATTTTCTGAAACAGATTTTACAGAAGACCTTAAAAGTGTTGATCTGCCTGTTCTTGTACTGCATGGTGAAGACGACCAAATTGTTCCTTATGCTACCACCGCATTAAAAGCCGCACAACTTTTAAAAAATGGTACGTTAATTACTTATCCAGGATTTCCTCATGGGATGCCTACAACAGAGGCGTCAACTATTAATTCAGATATTTTGGCTTTTATTAAAGCTTAGTACTGAAACAGTTGAAAACACAATAAATGGATGATTTGGCAATCGTTAACAGTAAATTTATGAAGTTTTCTGTAATCATTTACCAGCAATAATCCTTGTCTTTTCCGCAAGAATACTGACAAAGTCATTTCCAAAAACGCGGCAAATTTATATGCACTAATGGTATAATTTGCCGTTTTGACAGAAATTCCGAAATTCCAACTGTCATTCCGAAATTTCGAGAGAAATACCAAATCAAAATGGGCTAAGTGAAGATTGGAATTTGCTTTTTGATATTTGTAATTTCCTAGTGCATTGCATCCGCAGGATTGACCTTGTTTTTCCCGCGTTTGATCAAAAATATAATCGGAATACAGCAAAGGAACATAACGCCCAAGTACATAAAAATGTCCATATAAGACATTACCGTTGCTTGTTTCATAACCGAATAGTCTAAAACCTGATGGGCTTTGTCTAATGCTTGGTTTGGACTGAAGCCTTTCGACATAAAACCTTTTTGTAGTAATGCAATTCTTTGTTGCACTTCGAGTCTGCTGCCGTCAAGATGCGACACCAAATCAACCCGATGTTTTTGAGTGAAACGCGTGATAAAAGTGGTGATGATCGCGATACCGAAAGAACCTCCCAATTGTCGCATCATTCCGGTAAATGCAGCGCCTTCGCCAATATTTTTTCCTTTTAAAGTAGATAATGACAGCGTTGTAATCGGTACAAAAAGCAATCCTAAACCAATTCCCCTTAAAATCAATGGCCAAAACATGTGCTCTGTGCCGGTATCAACGGTCATCAGGTTGCGCATAGAAAAGGTAAAGAAAAAGAAAATTACGAAACCGACTCCTACCATATAGCCTTGTGGCACACCGTTTTGAATCATTTTGCCGATAATAGGCATTAGAAAAGCAGTGGTGAGTGAACCAGGAATCAACAGTAATCCGGCATCTGTAGCCGTCCATCCTAATGTTTGCTGGGTATAAATCGGGATGACAAGCGTGGAGCCGTAGAGTCCGAATCCGAGTATAAAACACATGACAATACCAATACGCAAATTACCATCTTTTAATACGCTTAGGTTTACAATTGGGTGCTTATAGGTAAGTTCCCGCCATATAAATGCAAGTAATCCGACTACAAATACGATGCTTAATGTTGTAATTAAACTATCGTTGAACCAGTCGTCTTGCTGCCCGTGTTCGAGGACAAACTGTAAGGAGCCGATAAATGACGCAAGAAAAAATATACCCCACCAATCTACTTGGCTGGCTTTGAGTTTTTCGCCGTATTTCGGACTTTTTACGAAACTTAATGTTAGTATTGTCGCTATAATTCCAAGTGGAATATTGATGTAAAATATATAAGGCCATGAAAAATGGTCAACTAGATAACCACCCAATGGCGGTCCTAATGTTGGTCCGACGATGACGCCCATTCCGTAAATCGCTTGTGCCATTCCACGTTTGGCGACGGGATAACTTTCGGTGATGATGGTTTGTGCGGTTACGAGCAATGCGCCGCCGCCCAATCCTTGCACGAACCGGAAGGCAACGAGTTCCCAAATATTAGACGCATTTCCGCAAAGAAATGATGAAACGGTAAAGATTATAATAGAAACCGCAAAATAATTCCGCCGTCCAAATTGCTGTGACAGCCAACTCGTCATCGGAATTACGATTACGTTCGCAATTGCATAAGCTGTAATCACCCATGCGACATCGGTTAATGTGGCGCCGAGACTTCCGCGCATATTGGTTAAAGCGACATTTACAATGGTTGTATCGACGATTTCTAGCAAGGCGCACATCACAGCGGTTATCGTGATGATAACGCGCCTGAAGCCGTATTCTACTAAATCGTCTGCTTGTACTGTTGCAGCCATTTTGTTGGTTGTTATTTAATATTTAAGACTTTAGATTTAAGATCATAAATTTTAACTCATAAATTATTTTATATGTACATCCACGTCAACGTTCATTCCGGGACGTAGGGTTTTTGTTTTTTCGTTTTCATTCAGGCTGATTTTTACAGGCAAACGCTGGATGGTTTTCACGAAATTTCCTGTGGCATTGTCTGGAGGCAAAATCGAAAATCTAGCACCGGTTGCGGGAGAAAATGAGGTGATGGCGCCTTCAAAATCTGTGTCGGGATAGGCGTCAACGCGAACGGTAACTTTTTGTCCGATGGCCATTTTATCCAGCTGTGTTTCCTTGAAATTAGCGATTACCCATACTTCTTGGTTGTTGATAATATAGAATAATGACTGACCTTGCTGCAAGAATTGGCCCGGTTGCACGCTAACTTTTGAAAGCTGTCCGTCGATGGATGCGATTATGCAAGTGTAAGATAAATTCAATTCGGCTGCTTCGAGCAAAGCCTGTGCTCTTTTGATATTGGCAGCGGCTACGTCGGCTTGTTTGCTGGTAACGTTAGTTCTTGATGCGGCGACTGTTTTTTGGAAAGCCGTTGCTTTTTGTTGGTCCTGAAGGATTTTTAGCTGGCTTTGTGCTTCGAGTTTTGCAGCTTCGGCTTGTTCGAATTGCTGTTTTGTGATCGAATGATTTTTATACAAATTGTTATAACGCTCATAATCGTCAGTTGCTCTTTTCAGGCGAATTTTAGCGGTTTCGATGCTGCCTCCAGCCGATTGGATATTGGCATCAGAAACAGAAACACCAGCTTGTGCGCTTCCGATATCGGCTTTGGATGCGGCGTAACTGCCTTCGGCTGCGGCGAGATTGGCTTTGGCTTCTTCCACTTTTACGAGATAATCTTTGTTGTCGATGGTGAATAAGGTATCACCTTTCTTTACGAAATCATTATCCTTTACATATACTTTTGTAATATAACCAGAAACACGTGGGATAATTGGGTTCATGTTTTTCTCGATTTGCGCATCATCTGTAGTTTCGTGCGATAGCGAGTGGATGTATTTGTAACCGCCATAAGTGCCGCCTAAAATGATAAGAACAGCGAATATCAGTATGAATTTAGTATTGGTTTTTTTCTTTTCCATGGGATATTATTTGTTTGAAAGATTGAAAGATTGTGTCAAGTTGCCGGTGGCTTCGAGCAATTCGTAGAATTTGAGCACCATATTGGCTTTTGCGTAAGCGACGTTAATTTTTGCGGATAAATCCTCTACATCGGCTTCTAGCAAGTCATTGGTATCGGAAAGGCCGTTGTCGTATTTATCTTTTACGATGCGGTAGTTTTCATCGGCTTGTGTAACCGCTTCGGTGTAAACTTTGTTCTGTTTGATAGACAAATCATAGTTTTCTTGTGCGGCAACGATTTCCGATTTGATGTTATCGGTCATGATTTGTTGTTGCATTTTCACCTCGTCGGCGCGGCTTTTGGCGGCTTTTACTTCTTTTCCGGTTTTAAAAATGGAACTTAGGTTGTAGGAAACGCCAATGCCGAAATTCACAGCATTGGTTACAGTTACTACATTTTGCAAATAGATTGCGGCATAACCTCCAGTTAATGATAGCGCAGGGTAATAGCCACTTTTGGCAACTTTAATACTAGCATCGCTGGCAAGACTTTGGTATTTTATAGCTTCTAAATCTTTCCTGTTTTGAAGTGCTTCGGCTTCTGAATTTACTTTTTTCGAAAATAGATCCGATTCGATATTGTCCGGATTGACTTCAATTTGTGATCCAACAGGCATTTTCAATAAAGTCACGAGGTTATAATTGATGATGCGCAGGTTCTTCTCTGCTTCATCCAATGACAATTGCACTTTGGAAAGCTGCAGTTCTGATTTGAGTAAGTCGTTGCGCGCAATAATGCCGTTTTTTTCTAAAGCCGTAAAATCGGTTACACGCTGTTGGCTGCTTTTGAGACTTTCTTTGAGCAATTCGACAGATTTTTGTGCTTTATACATGTCTGCATAATATTCGATAACATGCATGGCGATTTCTTCGTTGGTATAAGCAGCGTTGGCAACTTCGGCTTTGTATAAATTTTCCGAAGCCACGATGCTGTTTTTGAGTTTAAAACCTGAAAAAAGTGGCATGGACACATTTGCTTGACCGATGGCAAGCGAATTGACTTTTGGCGAAGCTGCTGGCTCGGCGTTTGGATCTGTTTCGGTTGTCCCGCTGGATTTGAGTTTTACATTGGCATTGGTAAGGCGCAGGTACTGTCCGGAAATTTTCATGTCTGGATAGCGATTGTCTTTCACGGTCTGCAATTCATAATTTTTGGTGGCCACTCTAGCTGTTGCCAAACCCGTTTGATTGCTGTTTGTGAGTGCCATGTTTACAGCGTCTTTGAGTGTCAAATTGGTTTTTTGCTGTGCGTTTGCAGATGAAATTCCGATAAGGAAAACCGCAAAAAGCAGTAAATGTCTAACTTTCATACAATAAAAGTGCTTTAATGGTTTTTTTGATGTGATTGGTAAGCTCATTTTTGACGTAATTGTCAAAATCGGCTTCCGTTTTTAGTCCGAATAGCTCTTCATAAAATGGTCTGCTCATTTGAAAATGGAAAAACGTTCCCATAATCGTGGGTGGAATCATTGCGATGTTAATGTCTTTGTTAAAGATACCCTTTTCTTGACCTTCATGTATAATTTTTTCAAGAGAATCGAGATTGCTTTTTTTGACATCGGTAAACGCTTTGATGTCGATGGCTCTTTTTGCTGACAATTCGAAATGCATGATGCGGTAAATACATTTGTTTTTGGTAATGCGGGCGATATACAATTCGATCAGCTTGTTGATTTTTTCGAGCGGAGTGATTTCTTCGCGCATGATATTTTCGAGTTGGATTTTTAAATCGGAGGTACGAAAATAAATTAGCGATTCTAGCATTTTTTCTTTAGAGCCAAAATAGTAAGACACCATAGCGATGTTAATTTTGGCTTCTTTTGCTATGTTGCGAATGGAGGTGCCGTCGAAACCTTTTTCGGCAAACAGCTTTTCGGCTACTTGTAAAATTCGAATTTGTTTTTCGGTTAATGCCATTGTTGGATTAATGCTTTTGAAATCGAATACAAAATTAAACGTTTGTTTAATTCAAACGTTTGTTTAGTTTTTATTTAACGCAATGTTAACATATCCCGTTTTCGTAATTTTAGAATTGAAATTGGGGATGAACAGGCTAAGTTATCTAGAAAATGTAAAATAGATTTTATCTATATGATATGTTTAATTGTATAATTACCAGTTTTTTAAATATAATAATCTAAATTAAAACTTGATAATTAAAAAAGATAACCGAAAGCAGTTTTAGGAGTTCAGCCAGTTGCTTAAAATTTGTTTTCCGTTGGGAGTAAGGACACTTTCGGGATGGAATTGTACGGCGCAGACATTGAATTTTTTGTGTCTCAAAGACATGATCTCGCCATTTTCGTCAACGGAAGTAATGGTCAAATCGGATGGGAAATTTGTTTTTGAAACGACCCAAGAATGGTACCGACCTACTTCAAATTCGGCTGCTAAATCTTGAAAGAGCGGTTCGGATTTGTCGGTTACAATTAATTTTGTTGCGACGCCGTGGTGTACTTTTTCGAGATTGGCGAGTGTGCCGCCAAAGACTTCTGCGATGGCTTGTTGCCCCAGACAGACGCCTAAAATGCTTTTTGTTGAGGCGTATTTTTGGATGACGGCTTTGAGTAAACCGGCTTCATTTGGAATTCCGGGACCGGGAGAAAGGAGGATTTTATTGAATGGAATTAATTCATCGAGATCAAATTCGTCATTGCGGAACACGGTGACTTCGGCATTTAAATCTTCGAGGTAATGCACGAGGTTGTAGGTGAAGCTGTCGTAGTTATCGATGACGAGTACTTTTTTCATGGGTGTAAAATTAGTGTTTTTTTTGAGACCGCTTCACTGCAAGATTCGTAACGGGGAATCGGGTTTGCGTTAGGGATAGCAGCGGAAATCCTGACATTGCACACCAATAGTAAATTTTGAAACTGAAAGTTCCGCAAGGGCAGATTGTAGCGGATAGCCCGGCCCAGAGGGAAACGCCCAAAAGAGGAATCATTAGGCAGTTTCACTAATAATTGTTAATTATCAATTGTTAATTATCAATTTAGCTATATTTGCAATCCCAATTTGGGGTCGACTGGTTTTGACAGCAAGTCGAATTGATTAATAAGCACGTCGAGAATGGGATGTATTCTCGTTAATTCAAATGTCCCAACACTTTTACACGGCGAAAATAATTACGCTTTAGCTGCTTAATCCGAATCATAGTACGATGAGCCACGTTCCTACAAGGTAGGAAAGCTGGATTCTCCCTGAAAGCCCTGGTCTGTGGCGTTCTGTTCGGGGGAACCGTAAAAATAGACCTAGGTTTGGTGACGCTTCGGTGCCTTTCTGACAACTAAGAAGATAAGCTTCATGCGGCTGTTCCTGGCCACTCATGATGTCGAAAACCCAATCAGGAAATAAGCGTGTAGAAAGTTTTTTAGTTGCTTGTTTGGACCCGGGTTCGATTCCCGGCGACTCCACAACCTTTACATCAAAGTAAAGTAAATGCCCGTAAATCTTAAGATTTACGGGCATTTTTAGTTTATGATATATCAAAACGCACTAATAAATAACATTGTATTCGGGGTCAAATTCGGGGTCATTAAAATTTCCGAAAAAATGACCCCGAATTCCTCGCGAGAGTTTGTGCAGCATGGAGGGAGAAAAAGAACTTATAGCTGTTAGGATTCCAAGTAGTCCTCCAGCGTTCGGGAAAAAACAATTGTTTGTCCAGATACACTTTGACGCAACCCGCTTAGTAGCGGGAAAACTTAATAATGCTTGTTTCAGAAGCTTCAATTTTGTCGGAATAGACTACTTTGGCTTTCTTTATTGGAAATCCTGGCGGCCGGTTTTTGATGCTTTTTGCATCTCCTAAAAAAATCTTTTTTTCGTTTCGCACAAGCGATTTTACGTTGGAGTCTGTTGGCGTATAGCTTTTTGTTAATCTATCGGGCTGTCCGTTTTCATCATACAACGCAAACAATTCCTCAAGTTGTCTGTATGACCGGCTGTCTCCGAAGCGTCTCATGACGTAACCGCCCCAGAGGATGTCGTAATTTTTATTTGAGACGATGAACGCCAGCGAAAGTTTCGGAGTTTAACAAGGGTACATCAAGTCTAAAGTTACAAGATTGTCTGTAGATACAAGGTGCAGGGTTTGGCGATTAGTGTTTAAATTCCATCCTAGCTGCGATTTAAGATTTAAATTACTTCAAACTTCTGTAAACATTAGTGGGAGATAGTAGGCTTATGGTATAGGAGTAAGAATAGGTTGGTGCGTCAAGGATGTATTCGGGATGCGGCAAAGCACCCCAACTGTTATCGCCTCCTACACCACGCTGTGCCATATCTACCATAAGGTAAACTGTTGCTTCGGGATGTACGTTGTTAGTATGGCGTTGGGCTTTTGTTGCGCCTGGGTCTATGCTTTCGGTACTAACGTTCAGTGCGCTGAAGCTTAAAGGCTGCTCTCCTTTTATAAAAAGCCCGGAACCTACGTTATTGGTAAGTTTTATCCATCGGGTATCGGTTTTGTTGCCGCATTCTTGTGGCCTGATATAAGTCCATGAAAACTGGTTGGCTACCTTATCCCGATAGGTACCCATAAATGAAGAGAGATTTCGGTCGCTGTAATTTTCCCAGGGACCGCGTCCATAGTAGTCCAGATTTTCATAAGTTCCAGGAAGTTCCATACGCATACCAAAACGCGGCATTTCGGGCAGTACTTTCCCAGTTTTATCTATGCTGGCAGTTACTTTAATATTGCCGTTACTTTGTATTAGGTAGATTACGGTGTAAGGAATTTTGACTTCTGTAAGCAGGTATTTTACCTCAATAGAGATTCCGATGGCCGTTTGTTTGCCTATGGTTACTTTTTCAACCTTTGGGTTGCTGTGTGCATCTTTCCATACCACAAGTTTTTTCTGGCTATTGCTTCCAAAGTCATTGTCGGTTGGGGCGCGCCAAAAATATGGTGTAGGAAAACCACTTAATGTTTCTGCTGCTTCACCTTTCCTTTTATAACTTGAAATAATCCCTTTTGTAAGATCAAAACTGCCGGTAACGGCATTAGCACTAAAAGTGAGCATGCCGTCTTGCTCCTTGATATTCATTTTGCCCTGATAATTAGTCGGGCTAGCGAAAAAATTCCCACCTAATTTCCATTCTTCACGGGCTTGTTCATGACCAGCGGGTACCATATCGCTGGACGATTTGGTATAGGCATATACACTCAGGTAATACTCACTGTCCTGAGTTGTTTCCAGAACAATCGGAATTTTTGTTTCTTCTCCCGGAAGGGTAGTGGCAATAAAACTTCCTTTCTGACATGAAACACCATCCCGCAATAGTTCCCATTTAAATGTGAAAGCATCAAGGTTTGTATAACGGTAACCATTTTTTACGAAAATCGCTCCATCTCTATAATCAAAAGCAATATCCTGATAAACCTTTTTTACCTCCTTCAAACCAGGGTGCGGGTTTCTATTTGCGTCAACCAACCCGTTGGCACAAAAATTTTCATCATTATGCATTTCTTTGCTGCCAAGGTCGCCACCGTATGCAAGGTATTCTATCCCTTCGGTATCACGAGTAGTCATACCCTGATCCACCCAATCCCAGATACAACCTCCCTGCATCTTGGAGTCGCTATTTATAATGTCATAATACTCCTTAAAATTGCCATTACTGTTACCCATTGCATGACTGTATTCACACATAATAAACGGTCTGGTTTTGCTGCTGGCTGCATAACTTTTCATATAGCTAATAGCGGGATACATTGGGGCGACGATATCAGTGTTTACATCTTCACCCGCCTGTTCAAACATTACCGGGCGCAAGGGTTGGTTTTCTTTAAGCCATTTATACGCATCATGAAAAACGGGGCCGTTCCCGCACTCATTGCCCATACTCCAAACGATGATACAAGGATGATTTTTGTCTGTGGCAACCATCCGTTTGATACGGTCAATATGTGCAGGCTCCCATTCAGGTAAATAGGCAGGGTGAACACTTTCGTCAAAAGGGCCTTGCAGCGAAGCCCCCATGCCGTGGGTTTCTATATTGGCTTCATCAATAACCAGAAAGCCATATTTGTCGCAGAGCTGATAAAAATAGGGGTCATGCGGATAATGGCACATCCTTATGGTATTGATATTATTTTGTTTCATCAATGATAAATCTTTTTGCATAAGAGTGCGGTTAGGCACATGCCCATTTATAGGATCGTGTTCATGTATGTTCACTCCGTTAACCATAAGTGCCTTGCCGTTAAGCATAAGTTGGGCTCCTTTTATTTCTACCTTCCGGAATCCGGTATGACCTGTTATAACAGCCATTTCGTCTTTCTGTCCAGTCCAGGTGATATTGTAGTGGTATAGATTCGGAGTTTCGTCACTCCATTTTTCCACATTTGCGATAGTTGTAGTAAAAGATACACTTTTAACATCATTGGCTATTTGCTTTGTTTCAGAAAATACTTCCACGCCTGCGGGATTTGTCATTGTTAGTGTAACGGATGATTTACGAATTCTGTTGTTTGCAAATTTTCTAATATTTATAACAGCATTAAAAAGTCCATCATCATAGTTTGAATCAAGGTCGCCAACTATTGAATAGTCCCAGACAGTCAGTTTGGGCATCGCTTGCAGGTATACATCGCGTTCAATACCGCTAAGTCTCCAGAAGTCCTGGTCTTCAAGGTAGCTGCCATCGTGCCATCGAAAAACCTGGACGGCAAGCAAATTTTGCCCTTTTTTAAGAAGTGCCGTAATATCAAATTCTGCTGGCGTTTTAGAGGCCTTTGTCATACCTACTTCGTGACCATTAACAAATATGCGGGCATAACCCGTTATTGATCCAAAATGAAGAATCACCTCTTTATCATTCCAACTTTCAGGAATTACAAATGTTTTCCTATAGGATCCTACAGGGTTATAGTCACCGTCAATAAAAGGAGGGTTTTTAGGAAATGGATAAACCACATTGGTGTAAATTGGAATGTCAAATCCGTGCATTTCCCAATTGGATGGAACGGGTATATCCTTCCAGGAACCATCATCCAGATTAGGGTCAAAGAAATCCATTGGTCGCTCTGAAGGCTTCCTGACTAGATTAAACTTCCATTGCCCATTAAGGTTAAGGCAGTACGGGGATGCTTCTATTTTTTCGGCACGTGCAGCGTTAGCATCGTTGTAAATTATGAATCCGGTGCGTCCTTGTTCTTTGTTTCTTTCAAAGACCGAGGGATTTTCCCACTCATTATTTTTAATTGGTTGTGCCAAGATATATTGAGATACTAATATTATGCAGACGAATATTTTCTTCATTCTATATTTTATTTTAACATCGTTATTTTTAAAAATCAATTTGCCTAAACTATGATTAAGATTAGCATTTTTTAATTTCTGGTCATCTTTCGATTGACAGATTGGGATCAAAAGTTACTTTATCGAGTTTTTATTCATGATTCCGTTACACGATTTCTATATTTGTTGATACACTATATTAGATAGTTGTTGACTATGATACCGTATCGATATTTGTTCTGTAAAAGGATATAAACCAAAAGTAAGATATCTTAATTGAAAATTTATCATAAATGAAAACACATTATACTTAACAAAAATGCCATTTCGAGTGATAGTTAAAAGGTCTTTCAAAACGCTCTTCTGTTCTAAGGTCGCAGTTGCCAAATGTTTCATTTAAGTGATGATTGTTTTGAAATTATAATATTAAACATGAAGTTTGTCCTTTAGGATAAATGCTTTCATCAGCTCGATTTTCAGGAATAATATCACGCACAGACTATTTTAGCGGAGTGAATTTATAGAGTAGTACGCCGTGTGCAGGTATGTGAAGCGGTAGTTTATTTTTACTCTCGCTAATTGAGGCAATGTCTTTTTGTCGCCACAAATCACGAACTGTAAACCTGCCTTTTAAGCCTATTTTGCTAAAATCACTATAATTTAAATCTATAATATCCTGGCCAAAATTACAAAATCCTACTGCGCGGGAACCGTCTTCCAATTCCTTGACATAGATCCTTAGGTCTCCAATTATCTGAATACAAGTTGCCTGTTTGCCAAGCGGATCTTGGTCTATTGCAATTACTTCATCATTTGTCAGTAGGTTTAATGTAAACTCATCCAATTTTTCCATATCACACCCAATTAACAATGGAGCAGCAAAAAGACACCAAAGGCTAAAATGAAGATATTGCTCATCAGGCCTAAGTTTACTTGGATGCGGGTTTCCCCAACCGACGGTTCCTATCACCAACATGTCAGGGTCATTCCAATTACCGGGATTCGCCCAAGCAGTTGCCTG
The DNA here is from genome assembly GCA_029946065.1 of Flavobacterium sp. Lineage (GTDB taxonomy): Bacteria > Bacteroidota > Bacteroidia > Flavobacteriales > Flavobacteriaceae > Flavobacterium. Next base: position 608,445 of record JAQSDU010000014.1, on the reverse strand, counting down.
GTCCTGGGCAAGTGCAATGTTCTTCACACTTGTCCATGTATCGGTTATATCATTAGTTGTTCGCCAGGCATTTCCTCCAACTGAATTGCCCCATTTCCACACATCTGACATTCCATACTGACAAAGGCTATAAACGATATCCCTAGGTTGTGTTTTAAGTGCTTCTCCCATTAGCTCAAAAGGTTTCGAGGCTGTGGCAAGCTGGTCTCCTCCTCGGTAAGATAGTGAAGACACCTTGTAAGGATCATTATCTGGCATACCGTCAATGACATTTCCATAACTGCACCAATCATATTTCAGGTAATCAAAGCCCCAATTGGCATACGTTATCGCATCTTGCTTTTCATATCCGTAACTGCCCGCGCAACCGCCGCAGGTCCATGGTCCCGGACTGGAATAAATCCCGATTTTTAATCCCAAACCATGAATGTGATCAGCCAATGCTTTCATATTACCAAACCGCGAATTAGGAATAATATTTCCCGTCTCGTCGCGAAAATCGCCTCGTATCGATTCGTCTTTTGAATCCCTGTTATTCTGCCAGAAATCATCTATGTTAATATAATTCCATCCATGGTTTATAAGTCCACTTTCAACCATGGCCTTAGCAGCACGCTTTACCTTCTCTGCCGAAACCTGATCAGCAAAGCAGTTCCAGCTATTCCAGCCCATAGGCGGCGTTAGTGCTATTTTATCGCCGCATATAATACGCATATTTTTATTAGCTTTTCCTTTGGTATTTTCTGCGTTTATGACAATGTTATATGTCCCTGCTTTACTAACAATACCTGTGATCAGCCCAGTATTTGGTTCTATCTTTAACCCCTTAGGTAGTCCTTTTACCGAAAATTTCATTGGGCGTTCCCCCGTAGCGGCTACCACAAACTGAAATGGTGAGCCGGGACGTACGCCGAAAACGTTAGCGCCGTTGATCCTGGGCGTCAGTGGAGCTTTAGGCGTTAAAATGTAAGGTGTGCCGGGTATAGGGTTAGTGGTAACAAATGTGCTGGTGCCATTGGTTTCAAACCTGGCATCTGCCCAGTTTGCATGGTCGTAATAGTTTCCGTTGCCACCATCTGTTACCACAAGTTCAAGCTTTTGTACACCTATTAACGATGCTTTGCAAAGTTTTGCTGGGTCGCCAAGACGCATTATTCCGCTTGACCATATTTTTTTACCGTCGGCCAATAGTATAAACTCGGATGCAGGTTCATGGCCATGTACTTCGTCATCGATGCCCACTTGTGCCGAAAAGGAGATTGCTTTCCCATCAAGTTGAATAAGCAAAGAACTTTCTGCATGGGTACCAAAACCTCTTTCAAAGGTCGTACCTGATATCGTCATTTGCTTACCATCTACGGTAAGATTTTTATTGGGTACGCCATAGCCTTGTGTAGCTGCGCTAAGGTCTAATTGATCTAGCCATACTGTTTGTGCGGGAGACTGCGCGATGCATAGGCCAACTGTGGCGTGTAAGATAGCAAAGGCAAATATTTTTAAGGAATTCATTTTTTTTACTATTTAAAGTTTATTTAATTTCTAAAAATTAATATTTAGAATTGAATACCGGCTATTGTGAAAGTAATTATTTGTTGAATTTCCACCAATCAAAACTAAACAAGTCTTTGCCTGTACCCTTAAACACTAAATAAATATCATGAACGCCTGCCTCTTTCTTTATAGGACAAGACTGGCTTGCCCACTTGTCATTTCCTCCAGTATTTTTTATTTTTAATGTGCCCAATAATCTTCCCGTAGGACTATCAAGGTGTACCTCAATGGCAGCATCAGTTGACAAGCTAGCAATAGTTACTTCAAAATTTTTGACGTTTTTACCAAAATCTACAGCCTGAACTTTTATATAATCACCGTTATCAATAGCAGTAACATAAATGCCGTTACTGCTTTTTGCAGTTTTAAGCCCTTGGCTCCAAGCAATTGTTTCGGCTTCGGTACGCTTGAAAGGATTAAGTTGGCCAATCGGTTTTACCCCTGTTTCAGACCACCACGGTAATTCTATAATAGTGCCGTCAGGGTTGAAATTCAGTTCTTCTACACAAACAGATCGCCTTTCGTGGTGGTTTTCGGTAATCATGAAATTCAGGCGAAAATTGAATCCAAAGACATAGGTTTTTCCTTTATAATCGATAATGCCCGGATGGTTTCCCGATGATTTTTCGTTTGGTTTCATAATGTAGCCTTTGTAGTCCCAAGGACCGGTTGGTTTATCGGCCATAGCATAACCTATACCTTCGGGGCAACACGTGGATGCATAGGCTATGTAGTAATGATCGTTGTGTTTATAGGCCCAAGGGCCCTCTTGGTAATGGTATGCGTCTGGATCTTTTTGGTCTTGTTCCTTACCAACGCCGGGCACTTTCATCACCTCGCCCGAAAATGATATCATATCCTTATTCAATTTTACATACCAAAGACTTGGATTACCCCAGTAAAGATAAGCTTGGCCGTCATCGTCAATAATCACAGTAGGGTCGATGTCATTCCATATATGATCGTCTTCAATTAACCTTCTTCCCAATGGGTCTTTAAATGGGCCATATGGGCTGTTACTAACCAGCACGCCAATGCCGCTTCCTTGTACGGGGCAGTAGAGGTAAAACTTTCCGTCACGGGCAACACACTGCGGTGCCCAAGCTCCATTGTCCTGATTTCCCCACGTAAAATCTTTTAATGAAGCTACCACTCCATGATCGGTCCAATTTACCATATCTACAGAAGTGTAGAGCAGCCAGTCTTTCATTAGAAACTTTCCCATACCAGGGCCCGCATTATCTTCATCATGGCTTGTATATAGAAATACGGTGTCGTTGTATACTAACGGAGCCGGATCGGCAGTGTATTTCGTTTGTATAATCGGATTCTGGGCCGAAGTTAAAAACGTAAATGAGATAAAAACGAATAGTATAATAATTCTTATTTTGCTGGTCATTAGTTTAAAATTAGTTGTTTAAAATATATATTGTTACTGTTTTTGTGGGATCCTAAAGCGTCGATTTATCTTATTGCCAGGAATCAATTAGTTTTTGAATATAAATCGTCGAATCGATGTCGTGGCTGGCATTCGGAATTACATGCAAATTGGCATTTTTATAATCTTTTAAAAACATTTCCGCACTTTTAAAAGGAACATTCACATCATTTTCACCATGCCACCAGTCGAGATATATATCCTTATCAATAGCCGAATATAAAGGCGCTGAAAAGATATAATTTAAGTCATTAAACGTCGCTTTAATAAACATTTCGTCAGATGCTGTACCGGCCTGTTGGGCAATTTTATCCAGGTTTGGAAATTTTAAGGCAGCTTCTTCGAAATTGCTATATCCTAACATCAGGTTGGTAAACAGTTCTTTGGTAACGGCTGCATCGGCAAACTTAAAATACGCATCTTTAGCGACCATGCCACTGATGACTCCGCAATGTTTCAATTTGAATTTTGAAGCCAATAACATCGCAATCGGACCTCCGCCGCTTGTTCCAATTACGGCGTAGTCATGTTTTTTTAACCCAGCTTTCTTAGCAAGTTCATAAAGTAAAGCGGCATTAGTTTCTTTAAATTTAGATCCCCCAAACCCAGGTCTGTTAAATGAAATGAAGTTATATTTCGCCTTGAGACTATCAGGAATATAATTTAGAACATCTTTAGTAGACGGCGTGCCTCCGACGATACAAATAGTTGGTTTTACATTTAAGGTATTATTGTGAATGGTTTTACAAGAGATGTTCAAGAACATGATGCATATTGCAAACCACATTTCTAAATTAAATGATTTTGTCATATTAATGATTCTTTAGTTTACAAAAGCATTAGCATGAAGCCGATGTCGGGTTATCTTGATATTGTTAGTCATGAAAGTCTAGCTTAAAATTTGATATCTGTTTTTTTACCGTTATAATCAACAGTTTTTGTTGTGCCTGAAGGCAATGTGATTGTAAATTTTCTGGACTGGAGCATTCCTTTATAAGCGCCTTTGCGATTTGAAATTGTTAATATTTTAGTCTTGTCATTCCAGGAAAATGCTATTTCTGTATAAGCACCTTTCTCGTAATTGTAGTTATCAAACTCATCTTCGTACAATATAAAACTGCCATTAGCGCCCGGATATACTCTTATATTCAGGTTATCCCACTTTTTTTCGGTCGCATATTGTGCTTGTGGCCCGATCGGAATTATCGCACCCGCTTTAATATATAGCGGAATCATATCAATAGCTGTTTTCCGGGATATTTGCTGACCGCCGCTCAATTTCTCATTCGTCCAGAAGTCATACCAGCTAGCACCGGACGGAAGATAGACCTGTGTAGATTTTTCCAAAGTAAAGTCAACCACAACTTTAATTGGATTTTCTTTGTCATCTTTCTTATTTGAAACTTTTTCTTCATTTTTCGTTACAACAGTTTCAGGGGTATATTGGGCGTTTACTATCGGAGCCACTAAAATAGATTTACCGAACATGTACTCATTATTGATATCCCAACCTTTTTTATCGTTTGGAAAGTCCATGAAAAGGGCGCGCATAAAGCTTGACTGGTTTGCACTCACTTCCCAGGAAGTGGAATAGATATAGGGCAGAAGCGCATAGCGGAGATCTATAAATTTATGGATAGCATCGAATATGGGTTCTCCTTCTTTTCCGAAATTATAAATTTCTCTCGGAACCTCTGTACCATGTGAGCGCATCATTGGAGTAAATGTGCCAAATTGAATCCATCGCACATATAATTCCTGATACATCGCATTCATACTTCCCGCTTCGCCGTTCCACGGAGTATTATATGCACCGGCAAAAAAACCACCTATGTCAGCGTTCCAATGGGGTATTCCGGTAAGCGAGAAATTTAACCCCGCCGGTATTTGTTTACGGAAGGTGTCCCAACTGGAGAAGGTGTCTCCCGACCATGTATTGGCACCATAACGTTGCTGACCTGCAAAAGCCGACCTTGTGAGGATGAAAACACGCTTATCGGACGTGGTTTTACGTTGGTGATCATATACGCCACCAACTGTCATTAGCGGAAAAGCATTGCGCACTTTTCGGAAAGAGCCAAGAAATGTTTTGGTATCATAATCTGATGGCGAAGGGTTGAAGTGATCTGGCTCGGTTGAGTCCATCCACCAGCCGTCTATACCTTTGGCAAATAGTCCTTCGTTGGCATATTTCCAATAAATATCGCGGGCTTCAGGATTGTAGGCGTCATATACCCTTACGCCCGATGGATAGTCCATTCTTGGAGGCCACAATTCTGATCCCGATTGGGGCCAGGTTTCAATGTTAAACAGCATACTCTTTGCATCCATATCGCGGTATTGTTTTGTATTAGGGCCAAATGAAGACCATATTGAAATGATAAGATGTGCGTTAAGGGTATGCACATCATCTGCCATTTTTTTACCATTTGGAAACTCCACATTTAAAAAGTCCATGGCATTCCACAAATAATTATTTCCCCAATATTGCCAGTCTTGTATGATGCCGTCCAGAGGTACGCCCAACTCACGATATTTTCTCACCACATCTACTAGTTCTGTCTGGCTCTTGTAACGTTCCCTGCTCTGCCAAAAGCCGTATGTCCATAGCGGAAACATTGGGACTTTACCGGTAAGTTCGCGCATATTCGCTATTACGCCATCGGCATTACCGCCATACATAAAGTAGTAATCGATGCCATCGCCCACCTGGGAATCAAACGAAGTTCCAGTCGCATCATCGGTAAATTCGGTGGGAGCGTAGTTGTCCCAAAATAGGCCATAGCCTTTCACCGATTGAAAAAAGGTTATAGCATCTTCTACATTGCCTTGTTCGAGATGGTATTTTTGGTTTCGTTGGTTTAAATCGCCTTTTTGGTGCTGCCCAAGGCCGTAAATAGGCTCGTCATTATCCAAGGAAAAGGCCTGGTAAACATTATAACTGCTCACACCGCTGTCGTTAAATGGGGTTAGTTTTGCCCCGTTACTTTTTTCTTTCAGCAATGTTTGTCCTGATACGGAAGAAAATGCGATAGCACCGGTGGAAAGGTCTATCCTAACATACAGTTGATCTGATTTTACCACAACGACATTGCCTGTTTGCTGCGTCGTAAAAGCAGTTTTTGAGGGAAGCAATGTTACCGAGAGGCTCTCTTTTACGAATACTTTTCCTGCTAGTGTTTTTATGACCCGAACTATTTTCGGCGTGTAAAATTGTACTTCGACTTCATTTCCGTTTACAACGGTTTTTATGCCCAGTTTTGTCTTTTGAAAAGATTGGGCGAATGTACAGGTAGCTACTAGAAGCATCAAATTTAGACAGATTTTTTTCATGTTGGTATTAGTATTGTTGGGCGATAAAATTTATCTTGATTACAAATCAGTTAAACTGATTTTTTCATTTTCGCACCCACGTTTAAGCACAGTTTTTATTTTAATTTTTTATGTTTAGGGTGTATGTTTTTCCAGCATAAGTATCAAAATCATACACATAAGTTTTCTTTAATGCAACATCATTAATTATTGCCAAAGGTGAAATCAAAGGTTCTTTAATGTTTACAGTTTCAAAAAAGGGATTTGGGTTACTGCCTAAAGCGGTCCGTAAAGTTGTTTCTGCGAGTGCGACTTCATTAGGTACCCGTATCCTGCAATTGCCGCCCAGGTTTGATTTTATGATGATTTGCTGCACTTTGTTGTTTTCCCACTTGATACTCACTTCAAAACCGCCATACGTCCTTAAGCTTGTAATATTTCCATTTTCCCATTCATCTGGCAAAGCAGGTAAAATAGCTATAGCGCCATTCTGGGTCTGTAGCAGCATATCGGTAATGCCGGATGTACATCCGAAATTTCCGTCAATCTGAAAAGGAGGATGGGCGTCAAACAAGTTAGGGTAGGTGCCGCCGTTGTGTCCAGAATTTACTGGGTTAACCCACGTAAGCTGGTCTTTGATAAGTTTATTAGCATGATTGCCATCGAATAAATGTGCCCATAAGTTCACCTTCCATCCCATAGACCATCCGGTAGAGACATCTCCCCTATGCACAAGAACAGTGCGTGCAGCCTCAAAAAGCAGAGGCGTAGTATATGGGTTTATTTGGTTACCCGGAAATAAGCCGTACAAATGGGAAACATGCCTGTGATCATCATCGGGGTTGTCCCAGTCGCCAATCCATTCCTGAAGCTGTCCATAGCGGCCGATTTGCATTGGGGGAAGACGGTCGGTTATGCCTTGAAGTTGGGTGCTGAATTCGGAATCTTTTTTTAGTATAGCAGCGGTTTTTATTGTTTTGGTAAAAAGGTCAAAAAGAAGCTGGTTATCCATAGTCGTGCCTGCGGAAAGGGCGCTGCCCTGATGACCCTGCGGTGTATTCTCGGGCGATATGGATGGGCTTACAACCAACCATTTATGGGACGGCTCCTCTATAAGAAAGTCTTTGTAAAACTCGCAGGCTGATTTCAATATGGGGTACACCAATTCGAGATATTTCAGATCTCCGCTATAAAGGTATTTCTCCCACAGGTGTTGTGATAACCATGCGCCACCCATGGGCCATTGTCCAGCATTTGCAAAATCTACTGCTCCGTTAGTACGCCATATATCGGTATTGTGGTGTGCGACCCATCCGTTGCAGTTGTACATTGATCTGGCCGTTTCATGTCCGCTGTCGGCCAACTCCTTAACCATTTGTATGAGCGGATCATGCATTTCTGCTAAGTTGCATTTTTCGGCGGGCCAATAGTTCATTTCTGTATTGATATTGATGGTATATTTGCTGTCCCACGGCGGATTGATACTGCTATTCCAGATACCTTGTAGGTTTGCGGGCTGACCCCCTGGCTGCGAGGAGCAAATAAGCAGATAGCGGCCAAACTGATAATATAAGCTGATGAGTTGAGGGTCGTATGCTGACGCAAAATTCTGTAATCTCTTATCTGTCGCAAGTTTGGATGCAGCTGAAGTGCCTAAACTAAAATGAACACGGTTAAAATAGTTCTGGTAAGCCGCAATGTGGTCGCTTAGCAATTGTTTGTAGGTTTTTTTTTGCGCTGTTTTAAGGTAGGCATTGCTTTTTGTACTTTCGTCGGTATCCAGCGTTTTATAATTTGTAAAATTTGTGGCGATAGTAATTAGGATCATCACCTCATCTGCATCGCTAACTTTTATTTTTCCTGCCTCAATGGCAATCCTGCCTCCTATGTTGATGATCTTAGCCTTCGCATTGAACCGGACTTGTCCCGTTACCCCTTCATGTGTCCCGGATAGCCCAGTCATTAACAGCGTGTTTGTATCTATCGCACCCGACGTCTTTTGAAGTTCTCCATCAAACCCAGCGGAGAAAGAAAGCATTCCGGGTTTGTTTGCGGTAAGCTTTACCACTATAACCTGATCAGGAATAGCGGTAAAAATTTCTCTTTTGTAGGTTGTTCCGTTGGCGTTGAAAGTTGTGGTAGCAACTGCCTTTTCCAGATCGAGCTCCCTATAATAATCGGTATATTCGTTGTTGTTTGCAAAAGTGAGGTTGAGGTTTCCAACCGACTGGTACATGGAGCCATGGAGTTTTGTTGCCGTAAGTCCTTTGTCCGCGAGAACTTCTGCACGTTTGTATTTCCCTTTAAAAATGTAATAGCGTATGGAGTCTAAAACCTGCGGGCCATCGGCATTATCATTTCTTGAAGGACCGCCCGACCAAAAAGTACTTTCATTCAAATGTAGTTTTTCATTTGCAGGATCGCCAAATACCATTACGCCCAAGCGGCCATTCCCCAAAGGCAAGGCTTCATTCCATGCCGATGCAGGTTTCGTGTACCACAATTTTAAATCCTCATGGTTTTGTCCGAACCCAATGGCAGATATTAAAAAAAGGCAGGCGAGGTTATAAAATAGCATTGTCTTCTTCATGAACTAATACAGATTGAAGATACCAAAGGCATCATGTAGCTTGTTATAATCATTTTCTAAATCATTCGATATTAACCTTAATAAGTTGCAGGTCTTTATTAGAAGAGCTATTTCCATAAAGTATTTCATACGCACCGGGCGTTACGGTCAGCTCTTGTTTTTGATCTGCTTCATTATAAAAGGCAAATGCCTGGTAGGGTAATTCTATAGCAACTTTAACTGTTTTACCAGCCTCAATTTCTATTTTTTTAAAACCTCTGAGGGTTTTAAGCGGGCCGTTCACATCACCAGTCTTGCGCACATAGACCTGTACTACCTCATCGCCTTTGCGCTTACCAGTGTTTGTAACAGGAACGTCTAAAGAGATTGATTCATTTTTTTTGATTTTAGAGTTTGACACCTTTCCTTTTCCCATAGAAAAAGTAGTATAACTAAGTCCATATCCAAAAGCAAACAAAGGGTCGTCCATGAAACGGTAAGTTTTTCCTTTCATGGAATAATCTTCGAAATCTTCGGGAAGTTGCTTCAGGCTTTTATAAAATGTTATGGGGAGTTTACCGGAAGGGTTATAATCTCCATAGAGTACATCAGCTACAGCCTGCCCGCCGGATTCACCTCCATACCAGGCTTGTAGTATGGCATCACAGCTTTGGGTTTCGGGTACAAGTGCAATAGCCGAGCCTGAACAGTTTACAAAAATCATCTTCTTTCCTACCGCTTTTAGTGCTTTCAGGCAATTGCGTTGTACTTCGGGCAATTCAATATCGGTTCGGTCCCCGCCTTTAAAACCAGGGTAGGACACAGGCATTTCTTCTCCCTCAAGGAGCGTCGACAAACCACCTACAAAAATAACAGTATCAATACCTTCTAATTTATTTATCAGAGCTGTGTAGTCAATATCAACCTCTTTTCCAAAATCTAATTCCAGATTGGCTTGCCAGTCATTAAGTTGGGCATATCGTATTTCAATTTTATAGCTTTTCCCTTTTTCCACTTTAAATGCAGTGCGGGTAGGCAAAGTACGCCAGTTATTGAATTTCAATATAGATTCGCTATTTACAAATAGTTCAAAATAACCTGTTGCGCCAACTTTGAAAACAATTTCTTCGGTTTCAGGCGCCATCAATTCTGATTCATAAAGTGCTGAGAAGCCCTCTAATTTTACGCCGGAAGCGAATTCATGCTGCCCGGCTGTGGTAAGTTTCATCGGATCTGTAATTTGTGTGCTGATTACAGGTGTGCCGCTACGGTCTGCGTTATTCCAGTATGTTGCCCTAAAACCTTGCTTACCGTTAAACGCAGTATGGTTAAAATAGCTTTGTGTAATTTTATTTTCGACAAGGTCACAGGCTTTATCATAGACCACTTTTGCTCCGGGTAATTTTGATTTTATGCCGTCAAGAATTGTGATAGTGCGCACGGGTTTGCCGTTATAATTTCCCCAAAGCATCGGAGCGTTATCGGCATTAGGGCCAACAATTGCGATTTTTTTGTTCTTTTTGTCAATGGGCAAAATATTGTTTTTATTTTGAAGTAACGTCATGGATTCCCGTGCCATATCCAGCGCCATTTTGCGGTGGGCTTCGTTATTAACAACTGACATCGGAATTTGTGCCCACGGCACTTGGCTGTCGTCATCAAACTCACCCAGTTCAAAACGTGCTTTGAGCACCCGTACAAGGTGTTTGTTTACTTCTTCTTCAGACAATAACCCCTTTTGAACGGCTTCAGGTAAATGTTCGTAGGCGTAGCCCTGCCATACGCATTCTACATCTGTTCCGGCCAGCGTACCTTTTGCGGCAGCATGCACTGCATCTGAAGATACTTTATGCGAAGTGAAAAAATCGGTAACGGCTCCACAATCCGACACTACCAGATGTTTAAAACCCCATTGTTCTCGAAGGATGGTTTGCAAGAGTCTCACGCTGCTGCAACAAGGCTCATCGTCTAATCGCTGGTAGGCACACATGACCTGACGCACATTGGCATCTTGTACTAAGGCTTTAAAGGCTGGCAAGTAGGTTTCCCACATATCGCGAGACGATACGTTATTAAGGTTAAGTTGATGGCGGCTCCACTCGGGGCCCGAATGCACCGCATAATGTTTGGCGCAGGCTAGTAATTTTCTGTATTTGGCATCTTCGGGCCCTTGCAGCCCTTTTACCACAGCTACGCCCATTAAAGAAGTAAGGTAAGGGTCTTCGCCATAAGTTTCTTGTCCGCGGCCCCATCTGGGATCCCGGAAAATATTGACGTTAGGTGTCCAAACCGACAAACTTAAAAAACGCCGATTTTCTTTTCCGTTGCGCAATGCATTGTGGTATTTTGCTCGTGTTTCGTCAGAAACAGCGTCAAAAATGTCGTAGACCAGTTTATTATTGAATGAAGCTGCCATACCAATTGGTTCTGGAAAAACGGTAACACTGTCGTTATTGGCAAGACCATGAAGGGCTTCGCTCCACCAGTTGAATTTTTTTATACCAAGACGCGGAATGGCCGGCGATTGGTCGAACATCAGTGACGCTTTTTCCTCCAAAGTTAGCTTTGATATTAGGTCGGTAACGCGTTCGTCTATTGTCAGGTTTGGGTTCTGGTAAGGTGATTGTTGTGCAATACTTTTACAGCATATAAAAGTAAAAATCAATAAAACCAACGAACTGTATTTTTTAATATGCATAGGTTTATTTTTAGATGATAAGAATAGAACACTGGAAATCAAAACAAAACTTAATTTGAGGTACAATATTTATAGAAGATATAAGCAAATCATTTACAGCCAGCAATCTTTACAACATTTGCGACTGCTTATTTCTTTTTTTTCTTTTTTGTTAAACGTTTATCTTCAACCAATTTCAGCATTTGCGCGGCATATCTTTTCCCTAATTCCCGGTAACCTGCGGCGCTAAAATGAAGCTGGTCGTCAATACCTTCACAGCCTTTTGACAGAATCACATAGCTATTAGGAATTGTTTGCGGTAGTTTATTGATGATTGCGTTCATACTGGCACATTTTCCGTTCTGGTCTTCTCCCATCACTTCTCCTGCCAAAAGCGGTAACGAATCTGGCTTAAGGTTGAGATCTTTGAGCAGGTTGTCATATACTTTTTTTACTTTTTGTGGCCAAAGGGTATCACCAGTATTAGATTCTCCCTGGTGCAACAAGATTCCTTTTATCACCCCCGATTTTTGGGCAATCCTAGCCATGGCGACAAGTCTTGCGTACGGGTTATCGTCATAATTTTTAGCGAAGTTCTTTAGCCAATCGGGTGTTGTAGCGAGATATTCCTTGTAATTATCTTTATCAAACAACTCAATTTTACAACCGCCTACCGCAACGTTAATTACCCCGACGGTAACATTTTTAGGTAAATTTTCAACCATGGTACGGCCGAAGTAATCAGCCGGGGTAAGGCCGGTATTGCAGCGGCATAGTGGCGGGGTAGCCGTATACCATTCTCCCTGTTTACGGTTTTCGGACGGGCAATTTACTGCCGACATCATTTTAAACCTCGGGTTTACGTTTATCGTATCCTGAGCCTCTATTTTCGCAGCACCCTCCATATTGGACTGCCCAAGACAGAGGTATATGTAAAAGTTGGGATCCTGCGCCATTACATTATTGGATATAAAAAGCAAGAGTGCACCAATGATTATTTGTCTTATGTTTTTCATGATAGCATTTTATTTAAAGATTACTTGTGCAAAATTATAAAGGTTATTGCGCCATACCGGCCAAGCGTGGCCTCCGGGATATTCGCTGTAGGTGTATTTAATACCCATATCATCAAACTTTCCGAGCATTATTTTACAATTGGAATACGCTATGTCTTCTTTGCCGCCCATAGATATCCACAAGCTTTTAAGGTTTTTATTGATAGTGGAGGCATTGTTTTTCATAAAGTCATACTGCGGATTAGCAAGGTCAGGTTGATTGGCCCACCATCCGGAACTGAATACCCCTAGGTAGCCAAACTGTTCGGTATTTTTTATCCCTGCATAAAGCGTTTGAAGCCCGCCCATAGACAGCCCCGCCAAAGCCCTGTTAGCAGCTCCGTCGGCTACACGGTAATTGCTTTCTATAAATGGTATTACGGTTTGCTTGACTTCATTTTCAAAACTCTGTAACGCACGTTCATTAAAGCCGCTTAATCCGGTACTAAAGTTACCATCTAGCATTACTATGAGCATGGATTTTGCCTTTTTTTCGGCGATAAGATTGTCTAATATAACGTCTGCTTTTCCTTGTATCGCCCAACCGCGCTCATCTTCGCCGCCACCGTGCAGCAGGTACAAAACCGGATATTTATATGTTGCGCTGTCATATCCGGGTGGCGTGTATATATAGGCTTGACGCCAAGTATTGGTTGTTTTGGAAAAATATTTTTTTAGACGGATGTCACCATGCGGTACTTCTTTTAGGGCATAGTATCCGTCTCCTACAAATGGTATTTCGATGCCGCTTGCCATACGACCCATACCATAAAAAGTTTCGCTTGAAGGATCGACCACAGCCACGTCATCAATAAGCAGCGAATAGTAATGAAACCCTTCGCTTATAGAATCAGTAGTTACGGTCCATGTGCCTTCACTATCTTTTACCATGTCATATTTTTTTCCTAAGTCGATTTGTACTTTTTGGGCATTAGGCGCTTTTGTGTGAAATACAACCCTGCCATCTGGCAATATTTGAGGATATTTTGATGATCTTACATTAGTAGCGGCTGGAATTCCAAGTACGGTATATTTTGAAAACGACATTCTATTTACAGGCTTAAACAGCAGTTGCGAGAATACATAGAGGTCATTTTTCCACACCTTAAAGTCGTGGCCTCCGGGTTCTGTATAAAATATATGCGGAATTTTGTTTTCATGAAGATAATTGTGCGTGCGTGTACTAATATTCATTAGTCCGTCGGCATCTCCGCATGAGATCCACAGCAATTTTAATTGCTTTGCCAATTCGGGTTTTGGCAGTAATTGTGCCGGCAGTTTAGTATTCGGTGCTGATGAAAATCCGCCTACCCACGCAAACTTATCAATATTGCCCAAACCAAAGTTGAGTGATTGTCCGCCGCCCATCGAAAGTCCGGCAACTGCCCGGTTCTCACGGTTTTTAAGTACAAGGTATTTTTTTTCAATGTAAGGGATAAGGTCGGTCAGCAGGTCTTTTTCGAAAGTCGAAAACGCTTCTACTTTGTCCGGCGCCATAATATTTCCGCCGGCCCTGTCATCTTTCATGGCACGTCCGTTAGGCAGCACTACGATCATGGGCTGTAGTTTGCCCTGTGCATATAAATTATCTAAAATCACATTGGGCGCACCTTGGTTGAACCACTCTTTTTCATCGCCACCGATGCCGTGAAGCAAATACAAAACCGGATATTTTTTTTTCTTTGAATAGCCTGGTGGCGTATAAACCAAAGCTTTTCGGTTTGCGCCTACTGTTTTAGAATTGTATGTGATAGTGTCAATAATACCGTGTGCGATATTGGGTACAGCGATATCAAATCCGGTGGGTGCCAACATTTCATTATTTTGGGCGTTGAAAATGCCAAAACTTAATATGCCAAATGCTATGAAGAATATTTTTTTGTACATAATGTGTTTGTTTTCAGTTATTTATTCAAATGTTATCCAGTCTATTTCTATCGGAGTATTCTGGGAAGAAATTATATAAATACTGTGGATTCTTGGCGAATATTTTAGCAGAGGCGCTTCTGCCATATACCATTTTGTACCGGGGGCAACTTTTAAGTTAGCCAACAATGGGCCGTCTATTTTGTCTATTCTGATTTCTATGGTGCCACCAGTTGGTGTTTTAGCTTGTGCCAAAACCTTTTTTAATTTTTCTAATCCAAAGTCTACACCATCATACCTCACAAAAGCTTTTTTCGACGACAGCACGGTTTTCCAACCTTTAAATAAATCTGTGTTATCAATGAATTCTACTATTGCTCCAGTAGTACTCAGTGCGCTGTAACGGTCTGCTTGAATTTTTGACTTTGCCAGCGTTGTACCAACCCCGCGTAACGTTGGGATTATTTTTTTAATCGTTCCATCGCCGTTAAATGTTAAACTATCAATGCGTACTGATCGGTTCTTGTCAAATGTTGGTGAAAGATCGTTATTGTGGTAAAACAAATACCATTGCTTTTTAAACTGGATAATAGAATGGTGGTTCGTCCAACAACCGCTTGCCGATTCATCCATGATAACACCAGTTACCTTAAACGGCCCTAACGGGTTACTCCCTATTGCGTATTCAAGTCGCTCAATTTTATTCTCAACATGCGGGTAGGTGAGGTAATAAATGCCATTCCTTTCAAGCATGTATGGCCCTTCTTTCAGACCTTTTTCCGGAAGGTTTTTAAATATGACGGGTTCAGTCGCAAGCGCTACCATATTCTCCTTAAGTTTTGCTCCATAAATGTTGCCCTGCGACCAATAAAGGTAGGCCTGGCCGTCTTTGTCTATAAATACATTAGGGTCAATTCCTTTTACATTCTTTATAGGTTGTGGCAAGACTTGGTAGGGTCCTTCGGGCTTATCGGCTGTTGCAACGCCAATCGTAAAACCTTTAGCTGTTAAGGTATCTTTTGAGGTTGAAGGAAAGTAAAAATAATATTTACCGTCGCGTTCAATGCAATCTGGTGCCCACATACTAAAACTATCCGGCTTTACCCAAGGCACTTTGTTTTGGGTAACTATCATGCCGTGATCTGTCCAATCGGTAAGATTATCGGATGAAAACACATGGTAGTCTTCCATAGAAAACCAGTTCTCTTGATTTTTATTGGTATAAGGCGGAATATCATGCGAAGGAAATAAATATACCTTGTCATTAAAAACCCTTGCAGACGGATCGGCAGTGTATTGGTTTCTGATAATAGGGTTTTGACCGGAGACATTCCAGGTGCACAATACAACTATGGATGCTGCTAGCGGTACAATTACGGATTTAATTTTCATGAATTATTCTTTTGAAATTTTATCTTCTATCTTATAATAATCGAAATCGGCATAACCTCCGGTTGCTTTAGTTGCATAGTTAAACAGTCCAAAACGGTAGCCCATAAAATGGGGAAGTGTGTAGGTCATGTTAAGTGGTGTGCCTAATTTTTTCCAGGTTTGCCCATCGGTACTATAATAAAAATTTGCTACATCTTTTTTATTATTAAAATCACACGCTGCCTTAAAATGAACAGTTTTGCTAGTTATTAGTATCCGTGCTGCTTCAACAGGTTCGCCAGTACTGGCATTGATCATCACAATAAACTTGTTTTTGCCGTCTATTTTAATACCAATCTGACCGTAGTTTTTTTGCAATAGCGCAAGACCTGCAAAATCTCCGTCTTTCATTTTAGATGCATCAACAGCAGTATAACCTGTGCATTCTGGTCCAATTGTGCGTTGCGTTAGCGTATTTTTAGCGCTTAAAAAATCGGTTTCCAAACGGCCGGTTGTGAGTCGCAGGAATCCTTTTCGTTTTTGTACCGACCAAAGATTATTATCGGGGTTGTGATTCCATTGCCATACCAATGGGAGGTTGGGCTGCCCATTCTTACGGGTAAAGTCGTCAGCATTTACGATGCCTGGTATAAGCGATTTATTTGTCGGAAGTTTTAAGGTTTCAGGCACTTTTCCGTCTGTTCCTAGAATGGGCCAACCTTCTTTCCATACTATAGGTAACAGATAAGGAATTCGGCCCACAGCGCCATAATCACGAAACAGGTAGGCGAACCACTTCCCGTCAGGTGTATCGATAAGGCCACCCTGTGCTACTCCAAGATCCTGCAAGCCGAGCTTTCCTTCATAAGGGCCGGTTATTTTATCGGCGCGATGTATTACTACAGTCCGCATACCTCCTTGGGGCCAGGTGATATTAAATAGATAATATTTACCGTTGATTTTAAAAAGCTGTGAGCCTTCTGCCTTTAGCATAATATTATCGCCTGCCGGAGTACTGGCATTTTCAATGACTACTTTTTCGGTGCCGGGAATTATACCACTAAGGTCTGATTTCAGTTCAACTAAGGTTAGGTTACCAGCGCCGTAGAGCATATAAATTTTGCCATCGTCATCAAAAAAAAGCGAATGGTCGTGCAGGTCGGGTATAAATTCGATAGTTGTCCACGGACCATTTTCGATATCTTTTGTTGAATAAATGTGCGTTTTGCCACTTGTAGCAGCAAATGTTGATATATAATAAGTGCCGTTGTGGAATCGCAAACTACTTGCCCAGGAACCTCTGCCATAAGTATTTTTGCCGTTATCAAGGTTCATGGCATCATTTTCAACAAGTCTGTCATAAGCATAATTAACTATTTTCCAGTTAACCAGGTCTAAAGATTTCATTATTGGCACCCCGGGACTCATGTGCATCGTAGTGCTACTCATGTAGTAGGTATTGCCAACCCGAATTATCGATTCATCCGGCACATCAGCAAAAATTATGGGATTATGGGCGTTTGCGTTTTCCTGGGCAAAGCCGCTTACACAGAAAAACAAGATAATGATATGTAACAATGAGAGGTATATTATTTTCATAATTAATTATTAGGGCTCAATATCATTACCATATTTGGCTTAAAGCGCTACAAAACTTCCAGTGCTGACTATATGTAGATTTGCATTGGATTATTTGATGCGAATTATTTTTTCAACATGGTTACTGGTTGATTTATTTGGTTCATTGGGTTGGTGGCCACCAACTGTTATTGCTATGTTTCCGGTAAATTGTTCAGGCATGCCTTCGCTAGTGGTATATGATAAATCTTGCGGTAATAGATTAAATGTAACGGTTTTGCTTTCGCCTGGTTTAAGTGTAATGCGTTCAAATCCTTTTAAAGATCTTATGGGTGCTTTAATTGTGTTGTCCTGGTTTGATACGTACAACTGGGCAACTTCTTCGCCTGCTATTTTACCGGTGTTTGTAACCTTAACAGATACGGTAACTTCTTTTCCTTTGCTCACATTAGTGGGTATTGATAAATTATCGTAGTTAAAAGTAGTATAGCTCAGTCCATAACCAAAACCATACAGCGGCATCCCTTTAAAATAACGGTACGTCCTGTTATTCATGCTGTAATCAGTAAACGCTGGGAGGTCGCTATCACTTTTATAGAACGTAACAGGTAAACGTCCAGAAGGATTATAGTCGCCAAAAAGGATATCGGCAACAGCAGTGCCTGCCGCCTGCCCGCCATACCAGGCGTTTAAAATTGCCGGAATGTGCTCTGATTCCCAAGTTGTAGCAATTGCACTACCTGTCATCATTACGAAAATCACTGGTTTGTCGGTTGTGTTGAGGGCTTTCATCAATTCGGTTTGGATCGACGGAAGCGCTATTGTAGTGCGATCCCCACCTTCAAATCCGGGGTCGGCGACTTTCATTTCTTCGCCTTCAAGTTGTGGGGAAATACCGCCTACAAATATAAAAGCATCGGCATCCTTATGTTTGGCTGCCAGCAGTTCAAGGTCATTTTTTACATATTGGCCTGCGTTAAGTCTCAAATGGGCCTCAAAATCTCCCTGCCAATATTCTACTACAAGGTTATATACAGAATCTTTTTTAGTTTTAAGTTCATATGTTTGGGCACCCCAACGGTTTTTTGACCATTGATCTATTACCTTTTTTCCGTTAATAATTAGCCTATAGCCATCATCGGCCTCCATTTCGAAAGTTATGCCTCCATTTTGTATAGGCCTAAAATTAGTAGTATATCGGGCCGAAAAATTCCGAGCTTTGATTGTTCCTGCCACATTTTGGCCTTCCTGCCACAAATGCTCTATATTGCTTTCTTGCACTACTGTTTGTGGTATACCGCTTAATTGAATGTTATTAAAATATTCGGATTTAAAGCCCTGCTTTCCATCATAAGAATATTGGTTTGACAGGTCTTCATAAACAAAAACATTATTGTTTGTAAAATTAACTGCCTTCTCATATACCACCTCTGTATTATTTCCTAATTTTTCTTTTATACCTTGTAAAACAGTGGTAAGCTTAGCGGGGATGCCGTTATAATTTCCTAAAATAGAAATCGGATTATCGGCATTTGGCCCAAGAACCACGATTTTTTTTAGTTTTTTACTTAACGGCAAAGTATTGTTTTCGTTTTTTAGCAGTACCATAGACTGGTGTGCCATTTTTAGCGCATGTTGTCTGTGTTCGTCACTATCAAGCACTGTTGCTGGAGTTTGGGCATATTTAACCATAGCCACTGGGTCGAACATACCTAGTTTAAACCGCACCATAAACAGTCTTTTTACAGAAACATCGATTTGAGACTCGTTAATGAGGCCATCTTTTACTGCCTGTACAAGTGCTTTATAGGCATCGGTACCACAGTCTATATCGGTACCGTGAAATACCGCATCAGCCGATGCCGATGCCGCATCGGGATGTGTCTTATGGCTCTTAAAGAAATCATCTATTGCCCAACAGTCAGACGTAACGTAGCCTTTAAATTGCCACTGGTTGCGTAAAATATCGGTCATAAGTAAATCACTTGCGCAACATGGCTGTGTTCTAAAGGCATTGTAAGCACACATAACCCCAATGACATGGGATTCGGTTACCAGTTTTTTGAATGCAGGTAGGTAGGTATCCCAAAGATCATAAGTGCTTATATCTGCATTATATACATGTCTAAGGGCTTCGGGACCACTGTGTACGGCATAATGTTTGGCACAAGCAGCGGCTTTGAGGTACTTAGGATCATCTCCCTGCAGTCCTTTTACGAATGCATTTCCTAGCGCAGCTGTTAAAAACGGATCTTCTCCATAGGTTTCCTGGCCACGACCCCATCGAGGGTCGCGAAAAATATTAATATTTGGTGTCCAGTAGGTAAGCCCAAGGTAGCGCTCGTTCGTGCGGCCAGTTGCTACAGCTTTGTTATAAATTGCACGCCCTTCAAGCGCCGAAAAGTCAGCCATCTTAAAAAGGGAGTTTTTATCAAAAGTAGCTGCCATTGCAATTGCTTGTGGGTATACGGTTACCTTAAAAGGGGTGCGCGCCACACCATGCAGGGTTTCATTCCACCAGTCGTAAGCCGGGATGTCTAATCGCGGTATAGCCGGCGAAGCATTAAGCATTTGCGACACTTTTTCTTCAAGTGTTAAACGACTTACAAGATCGTTTACACGCTGTTCAAAAGTTAAATTATAATTCTGAAAAGGATATGATGGCACGTTTTGAGCAAAACAAGGAAATACGGATAAATAAAACCATAAAAAGGATAATATTAGAAATGTACGTTTTTTCATGCCGTTATATGGTTAGATTTTAGGTGTTAAGATTGCATCCCAGTAAATAAAAAGTAGTTCCTATAAGTAGAATATCAAATTATTTTCATCTGTTTCATTATGGTTTTATATCATTTTCAATTGTTGTATACAGTCCTATTAAGCTACCGGTAAAACCACCAGCTACATCGGTTGACAGAATATCACCCGAAACAGTACCGCCAAGATTTTCATAAGCAGCACCATTTAAAGTATAGTTAAATCTGTAGTTGCTTCCCTCAGCTATAACTTGTAGGGTAATTTCAGATGTAAAGCTTATTTTTTTGTTTGCGATAAGCTTTGATATTCCTTTTTCTGTACGTTCCAAAACAAGGTAGTAGTCATTTATTTTTTTTGTGATACCAAATACATAATTGAACTTTTCACTTTGATAGCATGTAATACCTGCAAGCTCTTTTTCTGATTTTGGTTTGTATTTTAAGGTAGTATTTGCTTCAAATGAAGCATGCTGCTGCCTATAAAATAGTGTAGATGTAGGGGCTTTGGCTTTAATGTTTGTTGCGAAGGGTGTTATTTTCAATCCTTCTTTTGTAATGGTTGCAAATTTCTCCCTCCAGCCTCTTAAACCGATCCAACGCAAGTCTAAATGGCTCGTTTTAAAATTATCTGTAAACGTAAAATTACCATTCGGAAAAAAGCCATCGTGTCCTGTTAGGTTTTTAACTCCATCAGGCATTTTAAGTTTTGGTTTAAGCGGCACAAGGCCGTTTTCAAACACAGGGAATTCACCGCTCCAATCTACGGGTAACATAAAGGTTTCGCGCCCTGAGTTTACCTGTCCTTTTTCATTAGGACGAATGGCAAGGAATACGGCATAATACTTTCCTGCAGGACCTTCAACAAGGTCGGCATGTCCAGCCCAGTCTGCTTTTTCCTTCCTATCGGCAGCAAAATAGCGTTGGGTAAGTATTGGGTTATTTTTTGCAGGTATAAACGTACCTTTTGGGCTATTGCTTTTAAAAATCACTTCACTGTGCCATCCGCCGGTACCGCCTTCTGCACACATAAGGTAATATTGTCCGTTTCTTTTATATAAGTGTGGGCCTTCTATCCATATAGGTTTCTGTATGATATCTGTGCCGCCATCTACAATAATCTTGTCAGATCCGGGGATAACTTTGTCAGTTGCTAGGTCATACTCCCATATTTTAATCACACGATGTCCGCTATATAGCTCTTTGCCAGGGGGCGGGGCATCATTGTGAACCACGTATGCCTTGCCATTATCATCAAAGAAGAGGGAAGGGTCTATGCCGTCAAACCCTAGTTTTATAGCATCGCTCCATCCTTTTGCAGGATCTTTAGTCTTTACGACCATATTGCCCATACCTCCTGCAAATTGTGTTGTGATCATGTAAAATGTATCATTATAAGGATTGTATTTGATGTCGGGGGCATATATACCTTCAGATATACCAGAACTTTCCACCTTTAATTGTGAAGGCTTGTCCAATACATGGCCTATTTGTTTCCAGTTTACCATATCAGTAGAGTGGAATATGGGTACGCCTGGTGTCATGGAAAACGATGAATTTACTAGGTAGTAATCATTGCCTTTGTGTGTTATGCTTGGATCAGGATAACATCCTTGTAATATAGGTGTATAAAATTCGTCTGGTTGCAATGGGTTGTCTTTATATATCTGGTCATTTCCATGATAGGTAAATTGTGTAAATATAATTGGCTCTTGATTATTTGACCTTTTACTATTTTGTGCGTTACCAAAAGCAATCCATATTATATGTAAAGACAGAAGCAATATTTTAGTTGGATTCGTTGGTATTTTAGTTATTATCATCATGCGATATTTAATGTAAGTGATTGTTGTTGTTTTGGTGGTGACTTTATAGGTATCAGAAAATTGGTGACGATTGGATTTTCTGTTTAATATTATTATGAAGTGCGAATTTTTGAAAAATCAACTACAACGATTTTTATAATAGTAAAATTGACTACAAGTATAACAGAAATATTTTCAATCTGCAAGTGTTTTAAACAAAAAAGCATTAAATACACGCTAAGAAACTTCCTATTTATTCTTATTTACTATTTGGGCTTTTGGCAATATTCTTTGAATTAAAATTAAAATTGAAGTTTTCTCAATCATTGCGCGGTACTGTTAAATATAGGTATTTAAATAATTTGCATTTTTCGATTGTTTTACGGTTTAAATAATTATTTAGTATTTTTTTTCCACATAGTGTTTTTTTTAACCAAATAATTTGGTAAGTCGAAAATTATTAGTAATATTGTCATCGTGACCACAAGATATGTTTTGAAATTTAAATACGCTATTAAAACTTAACAACATCGTTGTAGTTATTTAATCAATAAAAGCAATGAGTCTTTATACCACTTTTAACAATTTACTATAATTAATAGAAAAAGAGTATTAACAACTTAAACCAATTAAAGTATGACATGAAACTTTATTTTACTTACAGAACCACTCTTTCAATTCAATATGTAAATTATAATAATATTAATTGATAAGACATAAATTGAAAAAAAGAGTATCGAAGTTTTTTTAAATTAAGAAAGATAAAAAATAGATTACCAATAAGACACTTAATATAGGAAACAACGATTTATCACCAATTAATTAATTCAAACTAACCAAAATAAATTAATATGATGTTAAAATTAAAATTTGTAATAATCGCTTTGTTGATGATTAGCACACACGGTGTGATGGCGCAACAAACAAAAACCATACAAGGTGTGGTTACCGACTCCTCGGGTTCGCCGTTACCGGGAGTAAGTGTTAATGTAGTGGGTACTACAAATGGCGCAACAACGGATTTTGATGGAAAATACAATTTGACTGGAGTAAAAGCTACAGACAAAATAACGTATTCTTTTATCGGTACAGCTTCGCAATCGATTTCGGTAGGAAATCAAACAACAATTAATGTCAAATTAGAAGAAGCTGCACAGGCTTTAGCAGATGTAGTGGTTGTGGCCTATGGTTCACAAAAACGAACCAAAGTGACAGGAGCTGTTTCGACAGTTGGTGCAAAAGATATCGCAGCGTTACCTATTACTAATGCTGAATCAGCTTTGCAAGGTAGAGCTGCGGGTGTTAGCGTTGTTAACGGTGCTCCCGGAAGCAGTCCTACGGTACAGATACGTGGTTTGGCGACAATAAGTAACAGTTCTCCATTATATGTTATTGACGGTGTTTTAGTCGGCAATCTTTCAGGGATAAGTCCTAATGATATAGAAAGCATATCAGTTCTGAAAGACGCGTCGACAACTGCGCTTTACGGTTCGAAAGGTGGAAGTGGTGTTATTTTAGTGACTACTAAAAAAGGAAAAAAAGGCAAAGGGCAACTCACTTTCAACACCTACACAGGCTTTCAGAAAGTTACCAAAAGATATAGCGTACTAAATACAGCACAATACTTGCAATATGCTAGTGATTTAGGAAGTGATTTGACGGTAAGGGCGGCAGAATTCGGTAATAACAACACTGACTGGCAAGACCAAATTTTTCAAACAGGTGCATTACAAGATTACAACGTCAGTTTCTCAAATGGAACAGATACTTCAACTGGTCGTTATTCTGCTGAATATCAGAAGCAAGATGGTGCTCTTATTCAAACAGGTTTCGAAAGGTACTCTTTCAGGGCTAACAATACCCAGGATATAGGCAAAATAAAAGTTGGTAGTAATATCGGAGTATCTTTTAGCAAGACCGCTCCTGAGCGTGCTGCAGGAGGTAGAACATTGTTAGAGCATGCAATTAAAAGCGCACCTTATCTACCTATCTACAACGAAAATAACATAGGAGGATATCAGGGACCAAGCGCTGTCGATGGTAACGACGCAGAAAACCCTGTGCGTGTAGCCAATAACGGATACCAAAGAATCAACAGTACATCTATCATTGGTAATGTCTTCGGCGAGTTGGAGATATACAAAGGATTAAAATTCAGATCACAAGTTGCATTAGATTATTATCAAACCAGAGACCATACGTTTGTTCCAAGCTATGCTGATGGCTCAGCGCACGTACAAGCATATTCTACGACCGCTGAAACAAATAACCAGGGTCAAACGATTGTAATGGATAACAGTCTTACCTATAAAACGACTTTTGCGCAAAAACACAATCTTGAGGTATTAGGTCTTATTTCGAATATCGATGTAAAATTTCGGACGATAGCGGCTGCAAGTCGATATGAAATTTCGGACGAAATAGATCAAGTTAGAAACAACCAAGTAAGTTTAAGTTCTTCTAACGAGGTTGAAAAAAACATTGGATATGTAGCGCGTGTTAACTACGACTACGATGAAAAATACCTATTTGCGGTGTCAGGACGTAGAGACTACTCTTCACGTTTCGGAGCGAATTATCCATGGGGTAACTTCTATTCGGTCGCTGCAGGCTGGAATATTTCAAAAGAAAGTTTTATGGCAAACTCGTCATTCAGCACCTTGAAATTTAGAGTAAGTACTGGAACTACAGGTACCGATAGGATTGCCAACTATCAGTACAGTGCTACGTTGGCTGCTGATTATAACTACCCGATTGGTGGCGCAAATGCACCAGGTGTTTCATTAGGTACTGCTCCTAATCCAAACTTGAAGTGGGAATCAAATCAAGCCACAAACATTGGGTTGGATGTCGGACTTTTTGACGAACGGGTTACAGCATCGTTTGAATATTTTAAAAGTAAAACTAGTGACATTCTAGTGGCAGTTCCATTGGCAGCGTCTGTTGGATCTGCAGGCGGAGGCAGTCAAATTCAGAATGTTGGTGAGGTAAAAGGATCGGGTTTCGAACTAACTTTGGGTTACAATGATACCAAAGGCGATTTTACATGGTCAGCGACTGCTAATATCGGTACAAATAAAAACGAGGTAACCAGTTTGGCACCAGGAGTGACAAGTATTTTAGGAGGTCCATCACCTAGAGCAGGTTTAGAGAATTTTTCAAGACTCGAAGTAGGGCAGCCAGCATACTATTTTTATGGCTATCAAACAGATGGTATTTATCAGAACCAAGCAGAAGTAGATGCTGTTTTTGGTCCAGGACAGACTGCGATACAACCGGGCGATATCAAGATTATTGATCGCAACGGCGATAAGATTATCAATTCAGATGACAAAACCAATATAGGGAATCCATATCCGGATTTTACTTATGGTATCAATCTTAATGCAGCATATAAAAATTTCGATTTTAATTGCTTTATATCAGGCGTTCAAGGGAATGATGTTTTTAACGCAAATAAATTTGATTTAACTGGTATGAACCGTTTGTTTAACGTTAGTACCGAGGTCATAAATAATAGAGCAATCGTTGAGAATGGCGTAGTTACAAATCCATCAGCGACTTTGCCAAGGGCTCAGGGTGCAGACATCAACTGGTCGTCAGCAAATCAACGTTATATTGAAGATGGGTCTTATGCAAGGTTAAAAAACATCACAATTGGATATACCTTATCCGGCGATATGTTTAAGAAATATTTTGACAAGATAAGGTTCTATCTAAGCGGTCAAAATCTCGTTACCATTACCAAATATTCTGGTTTAGACCCTGAAATTGCACGTGCAGATGGCAATGCAAATTCAGCAGGTATTGATTTGGGAAGGTATCCACAACCAAAGTCAGTAATTGTTGGACTTAATGTTACATTCTAATAAAAGATATGATGAAAAAAATTAAATATTTAGTAGCGGTATTGACCGGAATTGTAATAATAAATGCCTGCGAGACAGGCGATCAGTTGACGAATCCAAATACATTATCCCCTGAGACTTTCTTTAAAACAGAGGCGCAAGTGCAGTCTTCCATAAATGCGTGTTATGCCAACTTGCAAACAAGAGGACTTTATTCAAGGAACTATTTCTTTGCGATGGATCTTATGGGTCATGATGCTTTAGGAAATCCACAATTGGAGGGTAATAAAAAACCATTTTCGGATTTTTCTTTTAACGCAGGTAGCGATATTATTCAGTATTATTGGGAATCATGTTTCACCGGGATTTCAAGGTCCAATTTTGTATTGGACAACGAGGAAAAAATCAATGCGTTGTCAGAGTCGGTTTTATCTCAAGAAAAGAAAAACAAATTTTTAGGAGAAGCTCACTTTTTAAGAGCCTACTATTATTTTCTTTTAGTTAAGCGTTTTGGCGATTTGCCAATTTATCGTACTGGAACTATCGAAGGTGTTGCAAGAAGTCCTAAGTCGGAAGTTTATGCGCTGATTGAGGAAGACCTTACATTTGCTGCACAAAATCTTTTGTCAAAAAGTGGAGAGCAACCTGGAAGAGCAACTAAAGAAGCTGCTTATGCCCAACTTGGAAAAGTATTGCTGTACCAAAAAAAGTACGACGAAGCGTTAACAGCTTTCAATCAAGTTACTGGATTTAGCCTTGAGGCTCCTGGTAATTTTTACAATAACTTTATGGAAGAAACAGAACATGGAGTAGAATCAATCTTCGAAATTGAATTTGATGCTAACTTAGGTACTGGTAATATGTGGGATGCTAGCGGAGATAGTGGCGGAACTGGTTTTGCCGAGTCAACGCTTAGAGGTCAGGAATATGGCAACCTTAGTTGGTATAATGTTTATCCATCAGATAATCTCCTAGATTCGTATGAGGCAGGTGATGCGCGTTATGGCGATACTTTTTATGTGCCCGGATCTACATACTTAACTGGAGGAACAGCCACGATGACGCCAGAAAATTTTAGTACATCTGCAGGTCTTAGAAGAGCAGGTTGGAAAAAATACCAAAACTACTATAAAAAACTGGATGAAGGATTTCAATCAAGCATCAACTTCAGGGTAATGCGTTATGCAGATGTACTGCTTATGAAGGCAGAATGCGAAAACCAAAGAGCTGGTGGTTCTCAAACTGCAGCTATAGATTATATTACACAAGTTAGAACGAGAGCCGGTTTAACCACTAATATTGCTACTACAAAAGAAGCTGTATTTGCTGCAATTGTTCACGAACGCAAAGTAGAATTCGCTGGTGAGCAACTTCGTTTTGATGATATTATGAGATGGGGTCTCGCAAGTACAGAATTAGCAGGTACTGGTTTTCAAGCAGGTAAAAGTGAGTTATGGCCTATACCTAACAGAGAAACATCCAGTAACCCTAATATACCAGCAAGTGCTAATAATCCTGGGTATTAAATAATTTGAGTTTAGTTAGTAATTTGATTTTGTTTGAGTTTAAACAGCGCATAAAATGCGCTGTTTATTGCTCAAATTTGTGTTATTGATAATATTTCGGTGAGATGCGCTTTCTCAAGCCTATTAATAGGTTTGCGCAATTTATGACCAATCAAGATATAGAAAAAAAAGTACAAATTTTTGTATCTAATTATATATTCCTCGGTAAATACATTTTAATAATTTAATTAGTTCGACCTCGAAGTCTTACTTTCTAAAATGAAGAGAATCGCATCACTTTTTATAATTATAGGCTTGTGCTACAATGTTCTAGGCTTTTATATGATATTTGCTGAACAACAAGAGCAAATGTGGGTGAATGCTATGGAGGATACTGATAATTCAAATTTTGAAGTAATTGAAGTTGCAATTGATCCTTATGGTTAC
The DNA here is from genome assembly GCA_029946065.1 of Flavobacterium sp. Lineage (GTDB taxonomy): Bacteria > Bacteroidota > Bacteroidia > Flavobacteriales > Flavobacteriaceae > Flavobacterium. Next base: position 580,667 of record JAQSDU010000014.1, on the reverse strand, counting down.
GTTGTTGATTCTGGTTTTGACGAAGTAAATGAAGATGTGGTTTTTGAAAACATAAGTTACCATGTTTTTAAGAAAAGAATACAAAATAATGTTTTAAAATTTTATTGCCTTCGGAACTTAGATCAAAAGGCATTTACAAGTGAGTTTAAAAAAATTGTCAATAGTCAACTATTTGATAATGATTCAAGCAAAGAACACCCAACCAAGAAATTAATAAAATCTTTTATTAATGATTATATCCCTAATAATCCAGGCTTTTCAATAGCTACAACTATAGTGGTTTATCCAGAAACAATACTATCATACCATCCGAAAAGTGTCCTGCTTTCCGGATATTTTACGTTGAATTACCCTCCTCCAAATATGGTTTAGTTCTCCTATTCATGTTAAATATGAAAAGACTTGATTGATTAATCTTGCTCTTGCATCAAATGTTTAGTTTCAACTGAAGATCTGATATTTAAAATTTAACAGATAGCAATTAATTATTAATTGAAAGTGAAGCTATTAAAAACCATATAAAATTATCACAATGAAAATTTATAAATTTTTATTTAAGGTGTTGTTATTTAGCACTTTAAATGCAAGTTTGCACGCCCAAAATAATCAGATAAAAAACAAAATTAGCGAGCCGGTAGGTATTAATAATATTGCCTATAAGTGGGGCGCAATGGCTGTTACTGCGACGGCTAATGATACCGATAGATTTAGGCCAAGGCCAACTGTAACGTCGCGTATGTTGGGTTTAACTTTTGTCGCTATTTTTGATGCTTGGAGCCGCTATGATGAAAAAGCTATTCCGGTATATCTCAAGGAGGTTAAAAGAAGACCAAGGAAAGAACAAACGCTGAGAAATAAAGAAATCGCTATAAGTTATGCCGCTTATGGCGCGCTTTGCGAATACTATTATAGTGATAAAGAGTTGTTCGCTTCCTTTATGAAAGAGCTCGGCCTCGATCCAACCAACAAATCTCTAGATCCTAAAACTCCCGAAGGAATTGGAAATTTAGCAGCTAAGGACGTTATAGCAGCAAGAAAGGGAGATGGCGCTAACCAATACGCTGAAGAAGATGGTTCTAACGGTGTGTTGTATTTTGATTACACCAAATACAAACCTCTAAATCCAGTTGATAAGATGAATGATATTAATCATTGGCAGCCAAAAAATTTTTCTGATGGAAAAGGCGGGAAATTTTGTCCTCCGTGTTTAACGCCTTTCTGGGGTAAAGTAAAACCCGTTGGATTGCAATCCGGGGATCAATTTCGTGCGCCGCCGCCGCCTTTGGTTGGCTCAGAACAACTAAAAAATGAAGTGGATGAGGTGATCGCATTGCAGGCCAATTTAACAGATGAAAATAAAGCACTTGTTGAGTTTATGAGAGATGGACCAAAATCAGTTCAGCAAGCCGGACACTGGTTAAAATTTGCCCAAGAAGTGTCTGTACGAGATAACCATACCTTGGACCAAGATGTAAAAATGTATTTTTTAAATCAAATAACAGCAATGGATTGTTTTATTGCATGTTGGGATACAAAAATGTTTTATGATTCGGCAAGACCTTATGCTTTGGTGCACTATTATTATGGTGGTAAGCCAATTAATGCTTGGGGAGGACCCGGAAAAGGAACTGTTGCGATGCAAGGGCAAGAGTGGACACCTTTTTCTCCAGACACTTTTGTATGTCCGCCATTTCCAAGTTATGTTTCGGGACACAGTACGATAAGCGGCGGTTGTGCCGAAGCTTTAAAATTATGGACTGGAAGTGACGCATTCGGTTCATCCGCTGAGCTTGTGGCCGGGGCGATGACAGAACCCAATAATTTAGGAAAAAAGGTCATATTAAAATTCAACACTTTTACCGAAACCGCTAATATGGCAGGGATTTCCAGAGTAATGGGCGGATACCATATTCAAGCCGACAATATTGAAGGTTTGAAATTAGGGAGAAACGTGGCCCATGCTGAATGGAAGTTTTATAATGAGCATATAGGTAACAAATCGATCAAATGATGGTGAGCAATACTACACATAAGCTTTGCAGCGAAAAAAAACCGAATCGGTCTAACCTTAAGAAAGTTTCAGTCAAGAAATTTAAACTGTTGTTATTGCTTCTTACAGTTTTAAATGTAACACAGTCGTGCGAGAATTCAAATGACAAGATGGTTAAGATTTTGGAAGCCAGGTATAAGATGTATAATGTGAAAAAAAATGCATTTGCTACAGAAGCAGAAGTAGCTTACTACGACTCTATTATTAAAAGTTCGGATGACGGTTTTTTTAAATTATCCAATGAATTATACAAAGGCGATGCATTATTAAAGCTTGGAAGAGAAGCGGAGTCGGTAGCTATGATCGAAAGTGCCCTTGCAAAAATGAGAGCGATGGGAGGTAAAGACAGTCCAGAATCACTAAAATTGTTGGCTATTGCCTATATGCGACTGGCTGAAAAACAAAATTGCGTTAATTATCACAATGCAGAATCGTGCCTCATGCCCATACAAAAAAAGGGTATCCATACAATTCAGCAAGGCTCACAAAAAGCAATTGAAGTCTATAAGAAACTATTAGATATCGACCCTAACGATTATGAATCAAGATGGCTACTTAATATTGCTTACATGACTTTGGGCGGCTATCCAACAGATGTTCCAAAAAAATGGCTTATTCCAAATCTAAATAAAGATAATTCGGCATATACTATAAAACCTTTTACAGATGTAGCCACAAACTTAGGGATAAAAAGCAGAAATATGTCTGGCGGCGTAATTCTTGAAGATTTTAACAATGACAATTATTTAGATATCATCACTTCGAATTGGAGTTTGGATGGGCCTATGCACTATTATCAGAACAATACAAAAGGGGGCTTTACAGATAATTCTAAAATTTCAGAGCTCGGTCGTTTCACTGGGGGACTGAATATGATACAAGCCGATTATGATAATGATGGCGACGTTGATATTTTTGTATTGAGAGGCGCATGGATGCATCAATATGGCAGGCAACCTAACTCATTACTTCGTAATAATGGCAATGGTACTTTTACTGATGTAACTACTAAGAGCGGATTGTATTCTGAATTTCCGACCCAAACTGGTGCCTGGAATGATTTTAACAACGATGGTTATTTGGATTTATTTATTGGCAACGAGTCGTCTGTTGGCGAGTCGTACCCTTGTGAACTATTTATGAATAACCAGGACGGAACCTTTAAAAACGTAGCCCACGCCGCAAAATGTGATGTTAAGAGTTACGTAAAAGGGGTAACATCGAGCGATTATGACAACGATGGCGATATCGATCTGTTTCTTTCCGGCATGAACAAAAGGAAAATATTATTAAAGAATACCGGCGTTAAAAATGGTATTCCACACTTTATTGATGCTACAGACCAAGCAGGTTTAGCAGGAATCAATGCACTCACCTTTCCTACATGGTTTTGGGATTATGACAACGATGGCTGGCAGGATATTTTTGTATGCGGTTATAAGTTTGAAGGGTCTATTTCCGGTAATATTGCTAAGGAAGAACTCGGTATTGCTAATGATGGTAGTAAAATGTATTTGTATCATAATAACCATGACGGAACGTTCTCGGATGTTTCTAAAGCGGCAGGACTGAACAGAAGCGTATTTTCAATGGGGGCCAATTTTGGAGATATTGATAATGACGGTTTTTTAGACATGTACCTTGGTACAGGAAATCCTGATTATAAGTCATTGGCACCCAATAAATTATTTAGGAATATGGGCGATGGGCAATTTGCAGATGTCACCGTTTCCGGCCGTGTAGGAAATTTGCAAAAAGGGCATGGAGTGGCGTTTAACGATTTAGATAATGACGGTAATACCGATATTTTTATAGAAGTAGGAGGTGCTTATAAAGGAGATGCTTTCAACAATTCTTTATACCTGAACCCCGGACAAAATGACAACCGATGGATAAAATTACAATTAGAAGGCACAGATAGTAACCGTTCGGCTATTGGAGCAAAAATAAAAGTCAGTTTCAAAGAAAATGGTGTTTCCAGATCTGTGTTCAGGATTGTAAATTCTGGCGGGAGTTTTGGAGCATCGGCTTTGAGAAGAGAAATCGGGATTGGACAAGCAACCATCATCGATCAAATTGAAATTATCTGGCCAAAAAACCAGAAGAAGCAAGTGTTTAAAAACATTCCGCCAAATCAATGCATTAAGATTATAGAAGGAGAGAAAAACTTTTCCAAAGTAAATATTAAAAGAACCGTTTTTCCTACAACTGGTGCGAAATCTTCTATTTGTATTTAGAATATGATGTCAAGATGCAAAAAAAAGCGTCTTAGCAAATTAATTAAGGCATTGAACAAACAATTATAAACTTATTAGAAATATAAAATGAAAAGTATAAATATAAAAACAATTTTTTGTGGCCTCTCAAGCTTATTGCTGCTGATTAGCTGTTCTAAAGAAGATTCAGGCGAGGAAATATTTGCTACTTTAGAACATTCCGATACAGGAATTGAATTTAGAAATAACCTGACCGAAAGTGATTCATTGAACTACTTTACCTATGGTTATATTTATTTGGGAGGAGGAGTTGCCACAGGCGATATAAATAATGACGGTCTTATAGACGTTTATTTTACCGGTAACCAAGTGTCCAATAAACTGTACCTGAACAAAGGAAATCTAAAATTCGAAGATATCACTCAAAAGGCAGGTGTTGGTGGCGATTCGCGTTGGTATACAGGAGTTACCATGGCAGATGTAAATGGTGATGGTTTTCTGGATATTTATTGTAGTGTAGGCGGAAAATTCGGACCAAAAAACAATCAATTGTACATCAATAAAGGCAATGGAACTTTTGTAGAAAAAGCCAAAGAATATGGTATCGACGACATTGGCAACAGTGTTCAGGGTACTTTTTTTGATTATGATAAAGATGGAGACCTGGATTTATTTGTCGCCAATTATCCACCCACACCTTTCTCTTCGCCAACCGAAGACTATGTACAAATGATGTCTCACGTCAAAGACAATGAATCAGGTCACTTATATAGAAACGATGGTAACCATTTTGTGAACGTTACCGAAGCAGCAGGTGTTAAAGCCTATGGTTTAACATTAAGTGCGACGGTTGGAGACATAAACAATGACACTTGGCCAGATATATATGTTTCAAACGATTTTAATTCGCCTGATTTTATGTATATCAACAACCAAGATGGGACATTCAAGGAAGTGGTAAAAGAAGCTATGGCACATAATTCTTTTTATGGAATGGGTGTAGATATTTCTGATTTTAACAACGATGGGAATCTGGATATTTTTCAGGTAGATATGGATGCGAAAGACAACCGCCGTAAAAAAGCGAACATGTCGAGTATGAACCCGCAACTTTTTTGGGATATCGCCGATGCAGGGTTTAATTTTCAATACATGCACAACTGTATGCAACTCAATACTGGTGTTAATGAAAATGGAATCCCGCATTTTGGTAATGTATCGCGTATTACAGGAACTTCGTCTACAGACTGGAGTTGGGGACCTTTATTTGCAGATTTTGATAATGATGGAAATAAAGATTTGTTTGTGAGTAATGGAACGCGAAAGGAAATTAATAATAATGATTTCTTCCATGGTTTGAACGCACTAAATTTAAAACCAAAAGACTTGCTTAAAAAATCTCAGGAAATTCCTTCAGAGAAAATTGATAATTTTATGTTTCAAAACCATGGAAATTTGAATTTTGAACAAGTAAATAAAAAATGGGGAATTGAATACAAAGGTTTTTCAAATGGTGTGGCTTATGCCGATTTAGATAACGATGGAGATTTAGACTTGGTTATTAACAATATAGATGATTATGCGTCTGTTTTTGAAAATTCCAGCTCAAAACTAAATAATTACATTAAGGTAAAATTTAAGGGCAGCTCAAAAAATACATTTGGATTAGGGAATCGTGTTTATATAAAAACAAAAAATGGAACCCAAATGCAGGAGTTAACATTGACTAGAGGGTTTCAGTCATCTGTAGCACCCGAATTGCATTTTGGTGTGGCCAAAGAAAATACGATTGATGAAGTAAAAGTAGTCTGGACCAATGGTAAAGTGCAAAAGTTATTGAATGTAAAAGCAAACCAAACATTGACCATTAACGAAAAAGATGCTCAAGAAGAAACTGCAGCAAAAACAGCTCCTAAAGCGACTTTGTTTGCAACCGTAAACGGAGTGTTTCCCGTTTTTAAACACGAAGAAAATAAATACGATGATTTTAAAGATCAGGTATTGTTACCGCACAAAATGTCCTCTTTTGGCCCAACCATTGCCATAGGTGATTTAAATAAGGACGGATTGGATGACTATTTCATCGGAGGTTCAGCCACCTATGCAGGAAAAGTGTTTTTACAGACCAAAAATGGTTTTACAGAGAAAACTATTCAGGCATTAGAAGAAGATAAAGCAAGCGAAGATACAGGTGCATTAATTTTTGATGCCGATAATGATGGTGATAATGACTTGTATGTGGTAAGTGGTGGTTACGAATTTTTGGTTAACGACCCAAAACTGCAAGACAGGTTATACATTAACAACGGCAAAGGCGATTTTACCAGAGCAGCAAAAGGAGTATTGCCAACTGAATCGACAAGCGGTTCAAAAGTATATGCAATAGATTATGATAAGGATGGAAAACAAGATCTTTTGGTATTAGGAAGACAAGTTCCCGGACAATATCCATCGCCGGCAACTACTTATTTACTGCACAATATCAGTACAGTAACGCAACCGCAATTTGAAGTTTCTAAAAAGGCACCGAAAGAGTTTGCCAATTTAGGAATGGCTACAAGTGCTGTAATTACCGACTTTAATAATGATAAATCAGATGATATTATTATCGTGGGCGAATGGATGCCAATCCGTATCTTTCAAAATACAGCAGCGGGTTTCAAAGAAGTTACAAAGAATCTCGGACTTAATGATGATACCACAGGTTGGTGGTGGAGCATTGAACAAGGCGATTTTGATAAGGATGGCGACATGGATTATATTGTGGGTAATAATGGCCTAAATTATAAATATAAAGCTACTCCGAATGAAACCTTTGATATTTTTGTTAAAGATTTTGACAATGATAAACACAAGGACATCGTGTTAAGCTATTATAACGATGGTAAGCAATATCCTGTACGCGGCCGTGGTTGTTCGTCCCAACAAATCCCGAATATCAAAAAGAAATTCAAAGACTACGAAAGCTTTTCTCAGGCTACGCTGGTTGATGTATATAGCGAAAAATCGCTTGAAGAAGCTTTACACTATAAAGTCAAATCATTTGCAAGTATTTATTTAGAAAATAAAAACGGCAAATTTGTGATGCACCAACTGCCCATCGAGGCACAACTTACCTGTATCAATAAAATCATGGTTAATGATTATGATAATGATGGTAAACTGGACGTTTTAATAACGGGAAATATGTACAATTCTGAAGTTGAAACGCCTCGAAACGATGCGGGCCATGGCTTATTATTAAAAGGTAATGGCAAAGGAAGTTTTCAACCCATATCAGCAATCGAAAGCGGTTTTTTTACTCCGGGTGACGTGAAAAACATGGAAAAAATTAAAGTAAAAGGAAAGACATATCTTTTAGTCACTAAAAATAATTCGTTCCTTCAAACCATTAAAATCAATTAAACAACTAGTTTTTAAAGCTTCTAAAAAAATAAATTGAATACTATTGCCTAAAGTCACAATGCTATTGTGTTCTGGTTTGGGCTTCATTATACTTTAAAAAACATGAAACAAAAATATATATACGCTTTTTTAGCGAAGCCAATAGACGGAAAATATCTTACAATGCTGTTTTTTCTCTTAATTTCATTGTCTGGTTTTGGACAAAATACAATTGAAGGTCAAATTACAGACCGTAACAATCAGGCTATACCCGCTTCAACTATCCACATAACAAGCACAAACGAGACTGCAATAGCCGACGAAAACGGACAATTCGCAATAACGACTACTGCTCGATTTCCTATCACGATAAAAGTTACAATGATTGGATATGTAACTCAGGATGTGGTTGTAAAGGCTAATAAAAAGATCGAAATTGTACTGCAGGACAGTTCCAATCAATTAGACGAAGTTTTCATTTCGAGCGGATATTTGTCCCAACGAAAATCCGAGTTTTCAGGTTCGGTTGCTACAGTTTCTGCCAGGCAGTTACAAAACCGCCCTTCTACCAGTTTTGATCAATTGCTGGGCGGACAGGCCACAAGCGTCGATGTAATTCAATCTACAGGTGTATTAAATAATACGCCCGTTATTCGGATTCGAGGCTTAAACACTATTTCCTCCGGGCTTTTCCCCTTAATTGTGGTTGATGGTGTGGCCGTTTTTACAGGATCTCTGGGGGGATTTGTTGGTAATAATCCGCTTTCAGAAATTAACCCTAATGACATTGAGTCTATCGATGTCTTGAAAGATGCTTCGGCTGCCGCAATATATGGCTCTAGAGCAGCTAATGGTGTTATGGTAATTACGACCAAAAAAGGTAAGAAAGGCAAAACGAAAGTCAATTATAATACATGGTTGAGTCGCAGCACACCATACAATTTGCCTGATCTTTTAAATGCCAAAGACTACACTATGATAAAAAATGAAGCTTTGGTGAACGCAGGAAAAGAACCCGGGTTTTTCCTGACTACAAATCCAGACGGAAGTACGGTAGATACCAATTGGTATGATGTAGCTTATGAACCGGCGTTTTCAAGTAATCATAACATTAACATTTCGGGTGCCAATGAAACAACACAATATTATTTTTCTGCCGACTATAGCAACCAAAATAGTTTTATAAAAAATAATACGTTTCAAAAATATACTACACGATTAAATATCGGTCATGAACTTAACAGTTTTATGCGGGTTGGCGTAAATTTATCCTACAGCAGTGCCGAAAATGTAGGTCCTAATACAGGTGCTGTGGCAGGGAACACCTTATCCTCATCAACATATAACACAGAATATATTACCAATGAGCCTTTAGGAAGAATGACTTATGTTTTACCACCAAATGTACCTGTTTACAATCCAGATGGCTCTTACAGTATTCAAAATGGGATAAGTGTAGGTTATGGTGCTAATATACCATCTATTATAGGCACAATTAATGCGTATAATCTAGCGATGGTACAAGATTTAGATTTGACTACTTCAATTAGTAAATCACTCTTAGGTAATGTCTATGGAGAACTTGATATCACTAAAAAACTGACTTTTCGAACCAGTTTCGGATTGAATACCATTAATCTAGAAAACAAATTAATTCTGAATCCCATTCATGGAGGAGGGGCGGCTTATAATGGCGTGGCAACCAATATCGCTACTGATTTATCAAGAAGCAATTGGACCAATACACTTACCTACAAAGATGCTTTCGCAGATGACCATCATCTAATGCTCTTGGTAGGCTATGAGCGCATTAAAACGACTTTGAATAGTTGGGGGGCATCACAAAGTAACATAACAGATCCCTATTATACCAATTATCAAGGGAGTTATGCTAACATTTCCCCTATTGGAAATACACTCTCAGAAAATGCTTTATTATCTTATTTTTCCAACCTAAGCTATAATTTTAAAAATAAATATTTCCTTACATTAAATTATAGGATTGATGGTTTATCGGCATTATCCGAGGGAAATAAATATGGTAGTTTTGGTGGAGGTTCGGTAAGTTGGAACATTACGGAAGAACCTTTTTTCAAAAATTCAAACCTAAGAAGTTTTTTGGATAACTTAAAATTAAGGGCGAGTTACGGTATTGTAGGCAATAGCGAAATAGGAGCTTACCCAGCTATTGGAACCTATAATTCATCTACTTATGGCGGTGCACCAACCTTAGGTTATTCTCAAACCGCTAACCCTGATTTAAAGTGGGAAACCAGTTCAAAACTCGATTTAGGATTGAATTTTTCAATGCTAAAAAATAGGATTTCAGTTGATTTTGATTATTATCATAACAAAATTAAAGATTTGATTCTTAAAGCACCACAATCACTTTCGGCCGGAATTCCTAATAATTATATCAACGAAAATGTGGGCGGTATGTATAATAAAGGTTATGAATTGGGAATTAATGCACTTGTGATCAACACGCGTAATTTTAGCTGGAATGCAAATCTTAATATTGCTACACTCAAAAATGAAGTGACATCTTTAGTGAACGATGTTTTTGTGCCCAGTGTTTTTGGCGTACAAAATATGACTAGAGTCGGCTATTCAATTGGATCTATTTTTGCCGTGCCTTGTAAAGGTGTAAATCCAGAAAACGGTCAAATGATTTTTGTAAATAGTGAAGGCAAAGAAGTGCAGTACAATCACGTAGGGTCTCCAAAATGGACCTACCTCGATGGCAGTGCTGCTCCGGCAATAGATAACTACAAAGATGGCGTTATTCAAGGTCCTTCTTTGCCAAAAATATACGGCGGATTCAATAACACCTTCAATTATAAAAATTTTGTATTAGGTGTAAACCTGACTTTTGCTCAGGGCAATAAATTGTATAATGGTACCCGAGCCACTAATTCAGACCAACGGTATTTTAACAACGGCGAATTCATAAAAAACAGATGGACTACTCCAGGTCAGAAGACCGAAATCCAAAAGTTGTATTATGGCGATAACGTGTCGGCAGGCTTTTCATTTTCAAGTACGTCTAAAGTCGAAGATGGTTCTTATATCAAATTTAAAAACGTGTCATTAGGCTATAATGTGCCTGTAGATAAAACTTTCCTGAAAAAGACCTTTAGCGCTGTTTATATATACTTACAAGGAAGTAACTTGTACACTTTTACAAAATATCGTGGTTCTGATCCTGAAGTATCTATTAACGGAAATTCTATAAATTCAGGAAAAGATCAAAATGTTCCACCTAACGCTCAGGTATATACTTTGGGTTTAAATGTTGGATTTTAACTACTAAAAAGAAGCAAAATGAAAAAATATATTTTAATTATCGGGGCTATTTTAATGTTTACGTCAGCTTGTAATGACGATCTGTTAGACACCCAACCAGAAAGTAGTATTCCCGAATCGATTGCATATAGTACACCCGAGAAAATTTTGGCACAAACCAATAATTTATATAAGCAATTGCAAAATCAAAGCTTTTATGGCGGTAGATTTATTGTGTTTAATGAGCAGCGTGCGGATCAATTTGGACAAAACGACGGAAATGCTGCTACCGGATCTGCAGTTTGGAATCAAAATGTAGCATCAACAAATGATTTCGTAAACAACATTTGGTCTGTTGGTTATACGGCAATTAACGCTTCTAATATTTTAATTAGTAAAATGAATGAAACCACTGTGATATCAAATGATCTCGCAAAAAATTACATTGCTGAAGCCAAATTTATTCGTGCTTTTTGTTATTTTAGCCTGATACAAACGTATGCTAAACCCTATAACCAGGATAAAAACGCACTGGGTTTGCCTTTGCGGTTAACACCAATTACTAGTTCCGGACATAATAATTTGGCACGAAGCTCTGTAGAAATGGTATATACGCAGATTCTAAAAGATTTGGATGAGGCCGAAACAGACTTGCCAGTGAGTTATACAACGCCATTGCTTAATACTTCAAGAGCTAAAAAATGCACAGCAATTGCCCTAAAGACAAGAGTTTATTTGGCTCAGAATAATTTTGTAAAAGTAATTGAAGAGTCTAAAAAAATCGTTTCAGAAACCGCTCCTTTTCAGTATGTTGAAGGAAATTTAACCCAAAAATTAGAAGCCAATTTTGTAACTATTTTTGGAGGAAGTTATACCGGTAGCGAAGCTATTTTTTCTATACCGTTTGCAAATTCTACTACCGAAACTCCCGCGTCTCAATATGCGCTGGCTTATAATTATTTTAAACAACCCATTATCTTTTTAGCCGCCTCAGGAATCGCGAGCAATCCTGCATTAAATACTGCTGCCGATGCACGTGCCAACCTAATTGGCACCAATGCGGCAAATCAAAAAGTATTAAAAAAGTTTAGCATTACAACAGCGCCTTTTAGCGATTATGTGCCCGTAATCCGGTATGCAGAAGTGTTGTTAAATTATGCCGAAGCGGCTGCTAATGTAGATGATTTGACAACTTCGACTTCTTTATTGAAAGCTGTAAGAAATCGTTCAGACCCTAATTATGTGTTTCCGGCAAACGAGATAGCTACAAAAGAAGCGCTTATTGCTACGATACAAAAAGAAAGAGATATCGAATTGTTAGGCGAAGGTTTCCGGTTGATGGATTTACAGCGAAAAGTGCAAACCTTGCCAGCAAAACAAGGTTCTATTGGAACGGCTCCATTGGTATTGCCTACCAGCAGTAATTATATTTGGCCGATACCAAGTGGTGAAATTGCTGTAAATATGCTAATGCAACCAAATTCTTAAAAAGACACCAATATTAATAAATTTCTAAGATGTATAAAATGCGATTAAAATTAAGATTTATAGTTATTGTAATGGTTTCATTATTTTTTCAAAACTCTTTTTGCCAAACGGATGCTGCGACAGAAAAAAGAATCAAGCAATTAATTGAGAAAATGACTTTGAAAGAAAAAGTAGGGATGTTGCATGGCAACTCGAAATTCTATGTCTCAGGGATAAAACGTCTTGGAATTCCCGAATGGGCTTTGTCAGATGGTCCTCACGGTGTAAGGGCCGAAATGAATAGAAATGACTGGAATTATACCGGTCAAACTGATGATTATTCTACTTGTTTTCCTCCAGGGTCGGCAATGGCTGCAAGCTGGAATTTAGAATTAGCGAAACAACGCGGCATCGTTTTAGGTGAAGAAGCCCGTTTTCGTAAAAAAGATGTCTTACTCGGTCCCGGAATCAACATTATTAGGTCTCCGCTTTGTGGTAGGAACTTCGAGTATTTAAGTGAAGATCCTTTTCTTATTTCTCAACTTACGATAAACTACATCAAAGCTTTGCAAACGCAAGATGTTGCCGCTTGCGTGAAGCATTTTGTAGCCAATAACCAAGAGGAAAATCGCTTTGCGATAGATGTAAATATGAGCGAACGGGCCTTTCGTGAAATTTATTTGCCTGGTTTTAAGTCGGCAGTTGTAGATGCAGGTGCGTTGGGAGTTATGGGTGCTTATAACAAATTTAGAGGCGAATATTGTACCGAAAATAATTATTTAGGCAGAACAATTTTGCGTAATGAATTTAATTTTAAGGGCGTATATATGTCTGATTGGGATGCTACTCACAGTACTGAAAAAGCAGCTTTAGCCGGATTGGACTTAGAAATGGGAACCGAAAAAGCTAATTATAACGACTGGTATTTTGCAGACCCATTGATTAAAGCTGTAAAAGAAGGAAGTGTAAAAGAAAGTGTAGTAAACGAAAAAGTAGCGAACATACTGAGAGTGATGATCAAAACAAAGGTATTAGACCCTAAAACACGGGTAAAAGGCGCAATAAATACCAAAGAACATCAATTAGCTGCCTATCGTTCTGCTGTAGAGGCGGTTGTTTTGTTGAAAAATGACAAGCAAATTTTGCCTCTGAATATGGGGGCTTTGAAATCAATAGCTATCATTGGCGATAATGCAACGCGCACCCATTGCAGTGGCGGATTTAGTTCAGAAATTAAAGCTTTGTATGAGGTAACCCCACTCGCGGCAATGACAGCAAAATATGAGAATAGCTTGCAAATCAATTTTGCACAAGGTTATACCAAACAGTCTTATGTTGCCGAAAGAAGCAGCAAAGGCCAATTGGATACCGATAAAGTAGATTGGAAGTTAATAGATGAAGCAGTGGCAATGGCCAAAAAATCCGATGTGGCGATTATTTTCGCAGGTTTAAACCACGATTTCGATTCGGAGTCTTTTGACAGATTGCACATGCGTTTGCCTTACGGACAAGAAACTTTAATTCAGGAAGTAGCCAAAGCCAATCCAAAAACCATTGTTGTGATTATTGCAGGCTCTCCGCTCGAATTGGCGGGAATAGCATCTCGTGTGCCTGCTTTGGTGTGGGGATGGTATGGCGGTATGGAAGCGGGAAATGCCGTCGTTGACGTGTTGAGTGGTAAAGAATTTCCTTCCGGGAAATTGCCGTTTACTATGCCGGTTACTTTAAGCCAATCTCCCGCACATGCACTTGGTGCTTATCCTGGGCATGATTTAAAAGTGAATTATGATGAAGATATTTTGGTAGGTTATCGCTGGTTTGACACGAAAGGTATCCAGCCGCAATATCCTTTTGGTTACGGAATGTCCTACACTTCTTTTGAAGTAAATAATACTGTCACTGACAAGAAAGTGTACGGTGTAAATGATGAAGTCACCGTAAAATTCAATATCAAAAATACCGGTAAAACAAATGGTGCGGAAGTAGTCCAACTGTATGTCGGTCAAACAGTTTCTTCTGTCTTACGTCCTAAAAAAGAATTAAAAGGATTTGATAAAATATTTTTGGCTCCGGGAGAACGAAAAACGATTAATTTAAAAGTGAAGATAAAAGACCTCGCTTTTTACGATGATAAAACTTCGAGTTGGAAAATTGAACCGGGCGAGTTTGTAATTTATGTAGCTACTTCAGCCAAGGATATTGTAAGTGAACTGCCTATTACAGTGCAATAGCGCGTTTCAAATTATTTAAGAAGCAATTGGCAGATGTAAATGAGATGTTGTGTATATTACAGCTATCAATTTCAACGCTAATTGCTTTTTATTTTAGCAACTGCAGTCGCAACATCTGTTTCAGGCATTTTACAGGCTTTATTTACACAAACATAAATGTAGGTTTCATTATCGACAAAACGATTTTCTAAAATCGGCAAATTACTTTCCTTTGTTGCCCCGGCAATAAGAATGTTGGGCAAATAATAGCTTTGCAGTTGAACTGTTTTGTCAAATGCTTCGTTTCCGGAAAGGGCTACTTCAAAATAGTTGTCGGTATAATTAAGCATCAAATCCAACCAATTGTAATATTCAGCCGGAGATTCTAAAGCAGATTTTTTGACATTATTCAACATGTGTTGTGCGGTTTCGGTGTATGTCGCATCAGAATAATAATGCCCTAACAGGAATAGATTATGCGCAAGAATTGAATTAGCACATGGAATTACATTATCAGTAATTTCTATTTTTCTGGCAATCAAAGCTGTAGCGGTATTCGATGTAAAATAAAACAAATTTGATTTTTTATCCCAAAAATTGACCAACGCATAATCGGTCAGTTGCTTGGCTTTAGCCAGCCATTTTTCGTCGAGTGTAATTTGATACACCGCAATAAAAGCATCAATTACGGTAGCGTAATCTTCGGAAAAACCAACTATGCTGCTTTTTCCATCTTTGTAACTATGATTTAAACTTCCGTCTTTTTGAAGCTGTTGCGTTACAATAAAATTAGCATTTCTTAATGCGATTTCTTTGTAATGCGGATTTTTGAATGCTTTATAAGCGCTAACGTAGCCTTTTATCATAAGCGCATTCCACGACGTCAGGGTTTTATTGTCTAAATGAGGGCGTGGCCTTGTATTTCGTGCTTGTAAAAGAATTTGCTTCCATTGCTTTACTTTAGCCTCCAGATCAGCTTGACTCAATTTGTTTTTGAGCGAGAAGTCTTTATCCGATTGGGTTTTAAATAAGACATAATTATTGTTTTCCCAGATACCATTTTCATTGACGTTGAAATATTTTTGAAATAGCGGGTAATCAGATTTTAACAAGGATTGCAATTCTTGCTCATTCCAGACATAGTAAGCACCTTCTTCACGTTTTTTAGCCTTATTTTCGCTATCGGCATCTATCGAAGAATAAAAAGCTCCGTTTGTAGCCATAAGCTCTTTTTCTACAAAATTCAACGTTTCAGATACCGTTTTTTTGTATAATTCATCTTTTGTAACCAGATAAGCGTCCGAATACAAACTTACTAACTGCGCATTGTCATAAAGCATTTTCTCAAAATGAGGGATATGCCATTTTGTATCTACCGAATACCTCGAAAATCCACCGCCAATGGCATCATAAATGCCTCCGTTAGCCATTTTTACAAGTGTCGTTTGTACATGTTTTTGAACCGCCTTATTATTATTTTGGTAACTGTAGCGCAGCAAAAACTGTAATGCATTAGGCATTGGGAATTTGGTTTCGCCAACAAATCCTCCTTCTTTATAATCAAAATCTTCCTGCCACGATTTGACTGCATTGATAAGATCTGAATTTCTAAAATCTACTTCATCACTATTCACAGCAATCAATGCTGATTTCTTGATTCCATCTACCAACTTGTCTGCATACGCAATGGCTTTTTGAGGATTGTTTTTATACAAAGCAGACAGTTCAGTTAACGCTTTTGTCCATTCTTCTTTTGTAAAATAGGTTCCCGCAAAAATAGGACGACCATCAGGAAGCGCAATACAGTTCATTGGCCATCCGCCTTTTCCGGTCATTAATTGTAAGGCATTCATATAAATTTGATCAATATCCGGACGCTCCTCTCTGTCTACCTTTATGCTGATAAAATTGTCATTCATCAATTTTGCAACAGTTTTATTTTCGAAACTTTCTTCTTCCATAACATGGCACCAGTGACATGCGGAATATCCCACAGAAATAATTATAAGTTTATTTTCAGCTTTGGCTTTATTTAGTGTTTCTTGATTCCAGGCCTTCCAATCTACTGGATTGTGGGCATGTTGCAAAAGATACGGACTTGTTTCGTTGATCAAATCATTGGTATATTGGTGATTTTCTTGATTATTGTTTTTGCGGTTGCAACTCAAAGAAAAAAAAGAGATAATCAATAAAAGGAATCGGATACGCATATAAATGGAATAAAAAGAAGTAGCAAAATGCTATGGAGTTGATTTGTTTTTTACGACAAGCTAAAATAGTAATTTATGTGGAATAAAATTGTTGAAATAAATAATGCTCTGAATTTTGGATATTCTTATTTGGGATATAGACATGTGCATTATAACGCAGAAAAGAAATGCTCCTACTGGTTGTTTTATGTTTTAGCTGGAACATTTAATAATTTTTTCTAAATCGACTCAGTTATAAGATTGATTTATTTAATCAAAAATAAATGCATTATTAAAAAATATAACCTCAAAATTTTATCAATTAGAAAATTTATTGTATTATTGTCATGGTGACTATAAGGATATATTTGTTGCGATTTATCCTGAAGCGTTTATTAAATCACTCAAATGTTTTTGGAAAGTGCTTGAAAGTTCAGCTTTAAAGAATGTCACATCAACCGACTTAAAAATTGGTTTCGAAGCAAATAAAATATTTCAATAAATAATCATGGCAATAAATAAAAAATTTAAGAGTAATTGCTGCAATAGCGTCGGTATTTTGATGCTTATTTGTATGCTTACTGTTTCAGGGTTGGCAACGAGTCAAAATAAAAAAAATACAGAAAAATCAGTAATTAAGGCACCACAATATTGCAATCTATTCAAGGATGCCGGTTACAGCCAAAGTGATATAAATAAGAAATTAGCGAAAGCATATTATGATGTTTTTGAAGGTCCAAACAAGGTATACTTTGAAGAGGGTGATTCATTAGGCTACGTTTCTGACATCAAAAATAATGACGCACGCACCGAAGGAATGTCATATGGAATGATGGTAGCGGTTCAACTCGATAAGAAAGAAGTTTTTGATCGGTTATGGCGTTGGTCGGTCAAATACATGCAACATCAGGATGGACCGCGAGAAGGCTATTTCGCGTGGAGCGTAAATCCTCAAACCAAAAAGCAAAATTCTGCTGGATCTGCCTCAGATGGAGAGTTGTACTTTGTAACCAGCCTGCTTTTCGCTTCTAACAAATGGGGCAATGGAACAGGAATCCATTACTATAATGAAGCCCGAAGGATATTAGACGCCATGTGGAAAAAAGACGGTACTGGCAATATATATAACATTATTAATACTGAACACAAACAAATATCCTTTGTGCCCGAAGGCAACGGCTATAACTGGACCGATCCTTCCTATCATGTTCCTGCATTTTATGAAATTTGGGCATTGTATGCTAAAGACGGCCACGAGCAGTTTTATAAAGAATGTGCTGAGGTTTCTCGTAATTTTCTTCATAAAGCGTGCCATCCTATAACGGGCTTAAACGCAGATTATACTGAGTTTAACGGAGAACCGCATTCTACACCATGGATGCCGGCCGCCTTTAGGTATGATTCCTGGCGGGTTCCTATGAATATTGCGATGGATTATACTTGGTACGGAAAAGATAAAAAATGGCAAGAGGACTATGCAAAAAGATTTCAAGATTTTCTACGGTCTAAGGGATTGGATAACTATGTCGATCAATATAATTTAGACGGCTCTACACCGGATTTTATCCTTCAGGCCGGACCGGTCAAAAAACTCAGGCACTCTATTGGATTAGTGGCAACAGCGGCAGCTGCATCGTTAGTAAATAAAGATAAAGGAAACATGGATTTTGTTGATGCGGTTTGGAATGCTAAGTTGGAACCTTATGATGACGGCTATTTTGATCCGTATTTTGACGGATTGATGTACCTCTTCAGTTTGATGCACCTTAGCGGAAAGTATCAAATTATAACGCCAAAAAGCTAACTAGTTTTACTATCAAACTTAAAAAACAAGAAATATGAAACAGTATTCACTTGCTATGTTTTTGGGATTTATGTTATACAGTTATGTAAGTTTTGCACAAACAAGCCCAGCTTCTATTGCCGAAGATTTTAAACCTTCAATTGTTAACCAGCCCGGACAAGAATATCCTCAGGTAAATTCTCAAGGCTATGCCCGGTTTCAGATTTTGGCTCCCGATGCCAAGTCGGTTGTTGTAAGCCTTGGTTTGGGCGGTGCAAAAGGCGGAACTGAACTTGTAAAATCGGAAGATGGCTACTGGAAAGGTACCACCGCAGGAGCAATGGATGAAGGATTTCATTATTATCACGTAACGGTCGACGGCGGTGTTTTTAACGATCCGGGCGCACTTAACTTTTATGGTTCTACCCGCTGGGAAAGTGGCATTGAGATACCAGCCCACGATCAGGATTTTTATGCGTTAAAGGATGTTCCTCACGGCAATGTACAGCAAATCCTCTTCCCTTCAAAAAGCAACAATACTTCACTCAAGGCTTTTGTTTACACACCTCCTGGCTATCATAAAGACAAATCAAAGCAGTATCCGGTTTTATACTTACAGCACGGCTGGGGAGAAGATGAAACTGCCTGGAGCAACCAGGGTCGTGTGAATTTAATCATGGATAATATGATTGCAGAGGGAAAAATCAAACCGTTCCTGATTGTGATGACTTACGGAATGACAAATCATATCAAATGGGGAGGCATGTCGAGTTTTAAAATCGAGCCATTCCAGACCGCACTTGTTGATGAACTGATTCCGTATGTCGATGCCAATTTCCGTACAATTGCCAATCAGGCTGGTCGCGCTATGGCCGGTTTATCGATGGGCGGAATGGAAACACATACGATTACGCTCAATAGGCCGGATGTTTTCTCGCATTATGCACTGTTAAGCGGCGGGGTTTATAATCCCGAAGAAATTAAAGACAAATCAAAAGTGAAACTCATTTTTATAAGTTGCGGCAGCAAAGAAAGGCCCGAAGCAGTACAAAGCTCGGTACAAAGCCTGAAGGATGCCGGATACAATGCAGTTGCCTACATTTCAGAAAATACAGCCCATGAATTTTTAACATGGCGTCGCAGTTTTAAGGAACTGGCACCACTTCTATTTAGATAGGCTCACTATTCAATACACTTAATCCATCGATTTAATTATGAGTAAAATTTCTATATCGTCAATTTTTTTAAGTTTCAATAGGATTTTATCTAAAAAGGTAATACTGTCTTTTGGCTTATTCTGTATTTCAGGCATTGCTTTTTCTCAAACATTAGCATTAAACGAAAAAGAATATTTTGAAACACCGGGACTAAATGTTTTGGTTTTCAGCAATGAATACAATGGGATGTTCTACGACGAAAAAACGGCGGGTATAGAGTTTATACATCATGGCGTTAGGACGGTGACTGGCGGGGCAGTACGGCTTCAAAATACGCCAGAACAGTGGGACTTGATTCCGAAAATGACGAACCGGAAAGTAGATAAAATAAACAACACCATTGAAGTTACATTGCGATATGAAGAATTCGATTTCGATGCCAGAATTATAGTTTCGTCAAAAGGTAAAGGTTTTATAGTCAACGTTTTATTGAATAAGCCGATTCCAAAACAGTTAGAAGGAAGAGCAGGTTTTAATTTGGAATTTTTGCCAACTACGTATTTTGAAAGTAATTATTTAGTGGATGGAAAAGCCGGGACATTCCCAAGGTATCCCGCAAGCGACACACAAATCCGTCCGTCCTCCGAAAAAATCCAACAGTTTGCCCAGCATACTACATTTGACGATCGTGGAAGAAATGAATTTATCGTTACCCTGCCGCTTGTATCAGGTAAGAGCCTAATTTTTGCGCCTGAAAATCCAGAACATACTGTGAAAATTCAATCAGAAGACCAGGATGTTATGCTTTTTGACGGAAGAAATCTCGGGCAGAATGGATGGTTTATAGCGCGTAGCATACTACCATCCAACAAAACTGGCAAGGTGCTTTCATGGTATGTCGAACCCAATGCCATCCCAAATTGGACAAGAAAGCCGGTGATCGGATTTTCCCAAGTAGGGTACATGCCAACCCAAAAGAAAGTGGCGGTTATTGAACTTGATAAAAATGATAAAGCCTTGACCACAGCGTCGGTTTTTAAATTGAATGCTGATGGAAAATTCGTTGAGCAGCTAAAGGCGGATGTGAAGGTTTGGGGAAGTTACCTGCGGTACAATTATGCACAATTTGATTTTAGTGCTATTAAAGAAAAAGGACTTTACTATATTCAATATGGCGACCAAAAAACAAATACGTTCCAGATAGAAGACGATGTGTATGCAAAAATATGGCAGCCTACCATGGATGTTTGGTTTCCAGTCCAGATGGACCACATGGAAGTGAACGAGGCATATCGGATTTGGCACGGAAAACCGTTTTTAGATGATTGTCTTCAGGCGCCACTGAACCACGAACATTTTGACGGATACAAGCAAGGACCAACTACAGAAACCAAATACAAGCCTTTGGAGCGTATTCCGGGAATGTCGGTAGGAGGTTGGTTTGATGCAGGCGATTTTGATATCCAGACTTTTTCACATGTAAGCGTCATCAATAGTTTTGTAGAATCTTGGGAAGCATTCAAAGTAACCCGTGATGAAACTTATATAGATCAAAAAACACAGTTTGTAGATATTCACCGTCCTGACGGCCAACCAGATTTATTGCAGCAAATAGAGCATGGAGTACTAAACCTTGTCGCACAAGTAGAAAATATCGGCCATCCGGTAAGAGGTATAATAGTGCCCAATCTGCATCAGTACCATCATTTGGGCGATGCGGCTGCTGAAACCGACAATCTTCCGTATAATGCGGCGCTTAAGCCCTATGAATCTAACAGAGTTTCCAGTGGTACGCTTGATGACAGATGGGCATTTACCAACCGAAGTTCATTTCTCGATTTTAGGACAGCAGGAGCATTAGCCGGAGCAAGCAGGGCTTTAAAAGGTTATAATGATAAACTTGCTGATAAATGTTTGTCTCTTGCTGTAAAGTTAAATACCGAAGCAACAGTATTAGAAAAAACGGCGAAACCTGATGATAGCCCAATGTCCAGATGGGGTAAAGGAAGTGATATGATTGCGATGCTGCAGTTGTACCTAACTACCAAAGAACAACAATACAAAAAGGGATTTTTAGACCGGATATGGAAATCACTTGATGAAAACTTAGAGTTTAATATGAATGCGGCTTTGTTGGCCTTGCCTGCCATGGACAACAATTACAAAGTAAAATTGCGAAGTTATGCAGTGAAGTACAAAGAAAAAACGGATAAAGATAATGCCGAGAACCCGTATGGCGTACCCGTTGTAAAAAGAGGCTGGGGCGGAAGTTCCCAGGTGATTAACTGGGCCAGCACGAATTTTTACATCCATAAGATTTATCCAGATATTATGGACAAGGAATATGTTTATCGCGGATTGGATTATGTTTTTGGCTGTCACCCGTATTCGAATTTGTCGTTTGTGAACGCGGTAGGCAACAGATCAAAAAAAGTGGCCTATGGAGGCAACCGGGCCGACTTTACTACGATAGCCGGCGGTGTGGTTCCGGGCCTCATTTTTCTAAAACCCGATTACCTGGAGAATAAAGACGACTGGCCATTTTTCTGGGGAGAAAATGAGTGCATTATAGATGGTGGTGCCTGGTATGTATTTCTTGCGAATGCTGCAAATGAATTGGCGGCTGAAAAATAATAAACTGATAATAAACTAAAATATGAATCGTATTTTCAGCATGTTCATTATAACTTTAAGCTTGTATTTTCAATCCGGATTGGGTCAGGAAACACAGCGGGTGGCTGAAGATTTTAAACCTTCATCCGTCAATCAGGCAGGAAAAGAATTTCCACAGGTAAATTCGCAAAAGCGTGTACGTGCCAGCATTGCCGCGCCAAATGCTACTAAAGTGCAGCTCGACATTGGCGGTATTAAGTATGACATGGTAAAAGATTCAAATGGCGTCTGGACAGGCGAATCAAATCCACAGGACGAAGGATTTCATTATTACCAGCTAAATATTGACGGAGCGTCGGTACCGGATCCGGGAAGCTTATATTTTTATGGCGCAGGACGTTGGGGTAGCGGTATAGAAATTCCGTCAGCAGATGAAGATTTTTTTGCTATGAAGAATGTACCCCACGGCCTGACTAGCGAAAATATCTATTTCTCAAAATTGACCAATGCTTTCAGACGTTGTTTCGTTTACACACCGGCAGGTTATAATGAGAGCACAAAAAACCGTTATCCCGTACTTTATTTGCAACATGGAAGTTTTGAAGATGAAACCGGCTGGTCTGCCCAAGGTAAAGCAGACTTAATTTTAGACAATCTGATTGCTGCAAAACGGGCAGTTCCGATGATTATCGTAATGGATAATGGGTATGCGTATCCACCTAAAAACACCGGTGACGCCGTTAAAAACGAACGTCCGGAATCTATATTTGAACAGGTGCTGACTACCGAAGTTATTCCAATGATAGATAGTAAATTTCGCACCGTAGCCGATCGCGATCACAGGGCTATTGCGGGATTATCTATGGGGGCCAACCAAACGATGAGAATCATGATGAACCATCTGGACACTTTTTCTTACTATGGCGGGTTTAGCGGCACTTCAAATTATCCAAGTACTGATCCCATCGACGTTACAACGTTTTTAGACGGAAAATACAAAGACGGCAAAGTGCTAAATAAAAAAATAAAACTTTTTTGGCTGGGTTTAGGCACTAAAGAACCAAACCCTTTTCCTAAATCAGTAGGCGCCTTTAAAACGATGTTAACACAGCAGGGAATTCAATATGAATATTACGAATCACCTGAAACTGCCCATGAATGGCTTACCTGGCGCAGGTGTTTGTACCAGTTTGCTTCCAGGTTGTTCAAATAGTTTTCCTAACAAATAACAATTAATTGTTTTATTGAATAAAATTTATATGATGTATCAACAGCAAAATCTTATGAGAGCCCTTATCCTGGTATTAGTACCTGTTTTGTGCTTTTCTCAAATCAGATTGCCAAAGTTGATCAGCAGCGGAATGGTACTCCAACGATCTGAACCGGTCAAAATTTGGGGATGGGCGATGGCTGGCGAACATGTAGAAATTTCGTTCAACAGCAAAACAAGTAATGTTAATGCCGATAAACTAGGAAATTGGAGTATCACAATTCCGGCGCAAAAGGCGGGTGGCCCTTTTAAAATGGTCTTAAAAGCAAGTAATACAATAGTTCTGGATGATATTTTATTTGGCGATGTCTGGCTCTGCAGCGGCCAGTCCAATATGGAATTGCCAATGTCGCGTTTGATGGATCATTATCCGCAGGAGGCGAAAGCAAATAATACGAAAATACGCCAATTTGTTGTCCCCGACACGGCTAATTTCAAAAAAGAGCAATCCGACGTGAATTCCGGAAAATGGGTAAACGTGAATCCGAAATCAATAGCAGAATTCAGCGGTGTCGGATATTTTTTTGCTTCTGATCTTTATGCAAGGCATGGCATTCCAATCGGTATTATAAATTCGGCGGTCGGCGGATCTCCCGCTCAGGCCTGGTTAAGTGAAAAGGCATTGAAAAACTTTCCTGAATATTTAGAGGAAAATAGAAAAGCAAAAGACGATTCATTTTTGTCGGCGATTGAAAACAGTAATAAGGAAGAGGGAAAGTTTTGGTACGCAGCACTTAATTCGTCAGATGATGGGTTAAAACAAGGTTGGTATCGTGAAGACTATGACGATTCACAGTGGGACAGCACATCACTTCCCGCTAGCTTTTCAAATATGCCTATTAGTCAAGGAAATGGAGCGGTATGGTTTCGAAAAACTATAGAGCTCAGTGAAAAATGGGCTAATTTACCGGCAAAGCTCGTTCTCGGCCGTATCGTCGATGCTGATTCAGTGTTTGTAAACGGTAAATTTGCAGGAACCACATCATACCAATATCCACCAAGAAAATATCCTTTGGCATCAGGTATTCTAAAGCCCGGTCGAAACATTATTGCAGTACGCGTTATTAGCAATTTAGGAATAGGAGGATTCGTACTTGATAAGCATTATTGTTTAGTGGTAGGAACCGACAGCATCAGTCTTAAAGGGCAGTGGAAGATTAAAAAGGGAAGCTCAATGCGGCCAATGACATCTCAAGTGTTTGTAAGGAATAAGGCAGGCGGCCTATACAACGCAATGATTGCTCCGCTTCAAAACTATGTTCTTAAAGGTGTTTTATGGTATCAAGGGGAATCAAATACCCAGAAGCCTGACGAATATTTCGACCTGATGCAATCTTTAGTAAAAGACTGGCGAAAGGCATGGGGAAAGGATTTGCCATTTTTATACGTTCAGTTGCCAGGCTTTATGAGCGAAAAAAAAACGCCTGAGGATAGCAATTGGGCAATTCTAAGGGAGCAACAACGAAAACTCAAGTCTGTTGCAAACACTGCAATGGTAGTAGCTATCGATCTTGGCGAATGGAACGATATTCATCCGCTGAATAAAAGGGATGTAAGCAGACGACTAGCACTCCAGGCAGAACATTTGGTTTATGGCAACGATAAAGTGATTGCAACCGGACCGGTTCCGGAAAATATCCGTACAGATAAAAATAAAATCGTAATTACATTCAGCAATACAGCTGACGGACTCAAGCTAAAGAAATCGACAACATTATGTTATTTTGCGATAGCCGCTTGCGATGAGAAATATGTGTGGGCTGCTGCTCAAATTACCGGGCGAAACGAAGTCACAATAACCAATGACTTTATTAATGATCCTGCATTTATAACCTATGCATGGGCTGATAATCCAGCGACGGCCAATCTTTACAACTCAGAAGATTTGCCTGCAGGACCATTTAAGGAGGTATTGAGAAAATGTAAATGAGCCGAATCCAGATCAGTTTACGCAAAACCAAACATCTAAATTGAATATAAAAATAGTTGCCATTAATGAAATTTAAATTTTTAGCATTTGCATTTAGCCTACTTTTTTCCATAGGATTGCGGGCTGAAACCGGATATGACCTTTGGCTGCGCTATAAAGCAATAAGCGATGTGTCACTCCAGTCTGCCTATCGTTCGCATTTTAAAACTTTCAATTTTGAAAGCACTACAGACATAGCTAATGCAGCCAAATCTGAACTCCTTAGAGGTATAAAGGGATTGTTGCAGACGGACATAAAGCAGGTAGCTTCAATAACGGCTAATGGATGCCTTGTTATTGGTACGCCTGTTAACTCAAAAGTTATTGAAGGCCTGAAACTTACAAATCAATTGGATAAGTTGGGGAGCGAAGGATTCATAATAATAACTAAAAAGGTATACGGAAAAAGGTGTACTATTATCGCAGCAAACGGAGAAGTTGGGGCTTTATACGGCGTTTTTCACTTGCTTCAGTTGCTGCAGCAACATAAAAATATTGATCAAATAGCAATTGCGTCATCCCCAAAAATACAAACCAGGATGCTCAATCATTGGGACAACCTCGACGGCAGCATTGAGCGTGGTTACGCTGGTCAGTCACTATGGAAGTGGGAAGAATTGCCACAAAAAGTAGATATTAGATATACCGATTATGCACGTGCCAATGCGTCGATAGGTATCAACGCTACTGTGCTGAACAACGTAAATTCGAACCCAAAAATCATGACTAAAGAGTATTTGGCAAAGATCAAGGTGCTCGCGGATATTTTTCGACCATACGGACTCAAAGTATTTCTTTCGGTTTCCTTTAGTGCGCCCATTACGATAGGTGGACTTAAAACCGCCAATCCGCTTGACGCCGATGTAAAGCAGTGGTGGAAAGATAAAACAGATGAAATCTACACTTATATTCCCGACTTTGGAGGATTCCTTGTGAAAGCAAATTCAGAGGGACAGCCTGGGCCGCAGGATTATGGGCTAACCCATGCCGACGGTGCCAATATGCTTGCCGATGTACTCCAACCGCATAATGGAATAGTAATGTGGAGAGCCTTTGTATATAATAGTGACCCCACGGTCGATAGGACGTTGCAAGCCTATAATAGCTTCAAGCCTCTTGACGGTAAATTCCGTGATAACGTACTGGTGCAAATCAAAAACGGACCGATAGATTTCCAACCGCGCGAACCTTTTTCACCACTATTTGGCGCAATGGCTAATACCTCGCTGATGATGGAATTTCAGATAACTCAGGAGTATCTCGGATTTGCAAAACATCTTGTATTTCTGTCAACTTTATACGAAGAGGTGCTAAAATCCGACACATTTTGCGATGGTCCGAAAAGTACAGTGGCAAATGTTATCGAAGGCAAATACACTACAGGAAAACTAACGGGAATGGCTGGGGTAGCCAACATAGGCGATAAGGAAAATTGGTGCGGACATCCGTTTGCACAAGCCAATTGGTTTGCATTCGGAAGACAGTCATGGGATCCCCAGACAACGGCAGAAAGCATAGCCGATGAATGGCTTCGGATGACGTTTTCCAATGCCGATGAATTTGTTGCGCCAATCAAAAAAATGATGCTTGAATCGCGTGAAAATGTGGTGAACTATATGACGCCTTTAGGATTGCACCACATCATGTCTTATGGCGATCACAATGGTCCTGGACCATGGGTTGATGACGCAAGTCAGCCGAATTGGAAATCGACTTACTACCATAACGCCGACGAAAAAGGGATAGGTTTTGAAAGAAGCGTTATAGGATCAAACGCAGTAGGACAGTATTTTGCGCCGGTTCGTGAAACGTTTAATAATATTGAAACTTGCCCCGAAAACCTAATGTTATGGTTTCATCATGTGAGTTGGAATTATAAAACCAAGTCTGGTCAAAGCTTGTGGGACGCCCTCTGTCGGCACTATTACGTAGGGGTCGAAGCGGTAAAATTGATGCAGCTAACATGGAACAGCGTCGAATCGATGGTAGATAAGGAGCAGTTTGAGAAAGTTAAAGACAGACTTGCAATACAATACAAGGAAGCTGTTATATGGCGTAATTCGTGCATTCTATATTTTCAAACCTTTTCTAATATGCCGGTTGCTGAAGGTTTGGAAACGCCCGACAAAACGCTTGAGTATTATAAAGGACTCAAATTATCCAAAGACTGAAGGCGCCCGCGTTTATAATAACGATAAGTAGAATTCAATATATTTAGTATAATAACTGAATTCGGTATTTTTATAACATTATTAATTTTAAAACTATGAATGCCAAAAACGCTTTAAACAAATCTCTTCGGTTGATACTACTTATTACCTTGCTTTGGGTTACTCAAGGAAGTTTTGGACAGCAAAGTATTTCCTCAATAAGGCTGAACCAAGTTGGTTTCTTTCCGGATTCAAAAAAGGTTGCTATACTGACCGATAATGTAAATAGCAAGAATTTTTACGTCGTTTCGGAAAAATCAAAAGATACTATATATAAAGGGGAATTGTCTCAGCAAATACAATCTGAATATTCATCACTTGTAACAAAAATAGCAGATTTTAGTAAATTTAAAAAAGAAGGAATTTATTATTTGTTTGTCCCAGGTGCAGGCAATTCCTATCCTTTTTTCATAGACAATAATGTTTTCGATAATGTCTCCAAATTGGTTACAAAGGCCTTTTACTATCAAAGGTCGGGCGTTGATTTACCAGAAAAATATGCAGGTAAATGGCATCGCGCTTTAGGATACCCAGATACTGCAGTTTTGATTCATCCGTCAGCAGCTAGCAAAGATAGGCCATCAGGTTTCGTAATTTCTTCTCCAAAAGGCTGGTTTGATGCTGGCGATTATAATAAGTATATTATAAATTCAGGAATTACGGTTGCCACTTTACTTTCTGCTTACGAAGATTATCCTAACTATTATAAAGATTTAAATCTTAATATTCCCGAAAGTGGCAATGCGCTGCCAGATATTTTAGATGAAACACTTTACAACATAGACTGGATGCTTACCATGCAGGATCCTAATGATGGTGGCGTTTATGTAAAATGTACTGATGCTGATTTTAATGCGATGATACTGCCGGAATTGGCAACAAGGACCCGATATGTTGTTCAAAAGAGTACCGCCGCAGCGTTGGATTTTGCAGCTGATATGGCCTATGCTTCCCGTATATTTAAACCTTTTGAAAAAGAATTGCCGGGATTTTCAGTAAAATGCCTTACAGCAGCGAGGAGTGCATGGAACTGGGCCATAAAGCATCCGGATATTTACTATGACCAAACAATACTGAATAAAAGTTTCGATCCGGATATTACAACCGGAGAATATGGCGATTCGAACTTGAATGACGAGTGGCTTTGGGCAGCCACTGAGCTATTAATAACAACAAAAGACAAGCAATATACCAAAATTTTTAATGAAAGAATTAATGATGCGATTGATATACCCGGTTGGAGTGAGGTAGGGATGTTGGCCTATTATGCTATATTAAAAAACCAAGATGCTACGCTGTTTACCAACCGTATACTGGACAAGGTCAGATCTTCTACAGTAGCAATGGCTGACAAACTATTAGAAAATGGGAATATCGCTTTTGCAACTGTTATGGGGCAATCAAAGGAGGATTACATTTGGGGTAGTAATTCTGTCGCAGCCAATCAGGGCATATTGCTTTTAAAAGTTTACAATATAAGGCACGATAAAAAATACCTTGACGGAGCACTAGCAAATCTTGATTACCTATTAGGCCGGAATGCTACCGGATATTGTTTTGTAACGGGCGCAGGCACAAAATCGCCTATACATCCGCATCACAGGATTTCTGAGGGTGATGCTGTTACTGAGCCGGTTCCCGGACTGCTTGTTGGCGGGCCCAATTATGGTATGCAAGACAAGTCTTTCTATCCTCATACAGCACCTGAAGCAGCGTACACAGACATTACAGCGTCATATGCTTCAAATGAAATTGCTATTAATTGGAATGCACCAATGGTATATTTGATAAATGCTATAAATTATCACTATTAAATATATCCATTACGGGTTATGAAAAGATCATGAAACTATTTTTAATAAAAACTCACGCTTTCAAAGGGCTAAAAGCGTTTGTTTATGTAAATTAATTTAAGCTATATATATAATAATAAGATGATTTTATAATAATATAGTTTATACACATGTGAATAAAGTTTCTATAAAATGCTGTAACTGAATTTACATTTGCACTTAGCGGTTTTTTTACCGGTTAAAGAAGATTACACATTAATTTTAATATTAGCTGTATGTTATTTTTGGGAATTGATTTAGGAAGTTCTTCTGTAAAATTATCAATCTTTGATGCGGATAGAGGAACTGCGGTTGCTTCGGTGAGCGTTCCTGAAATCGAGATGACTTTTTACGCTGAGAGCTATGGTTGGGCCGAGCAAGACCCTGAGTTATGGTGGCATTATGTTAAAGTAGGCATAAGCGATCTGAGCAAATCCCATCATATCGATCTTAAGAGCATCGCTGGCATCGGGATCGCCTACCAAATGCACGGACTGGTGCTTACTGATGGGAACTTAAGACCTGTTCGTCCATCGATTATCTGGTGTGATAGCCGTGCTGCTGAAATCGGCGATGCGGTTTATGATAAAATAGGCCATGAGAATTGCCAAAAACAGATTTTAGGAAGCCCAGGAAATTTTACTGTATCCAAATTAAAATGGGTCAAAGACCATGAGCCGGAGTTGTTTCTTCAGGCGGTACACATGATGCTTCCTGGTGATTATATTGCCGCTAAGCTTTCTGGAATTGCACAAACTACCGTTTCTGGCCTCTCTGAAGCCGCATTGTGGAATTTTAGTGAAGGGCGGCTGGCTACCGAGATACTCGACGCGTTTGATTTATCGCCAACGTTAATCCCACAAATCGTACCTTGCTTTGGGGACCAAGCAACGATCGACCCAACCGTAGCGTCGGAACTGGGATTGAATTCAAAGACAAAAATTACATATAGGGCAGGTGATCAACCTAATAATGCACTTTCGCTAAACGTACTTAAGCCAGGCGAGATAGCCACGACAGCAGGTACGTCAGCGGTAATATATTCTGTAACAGACCGCGATGTTTACGACAAAAACAATCGTGTAAACACCTTTCTGCATGTAAACAACGAACAAGAGAAAAAACGCAATGGCGTATTACTTTGTATCAACGGATCCGGTATATTATACAGTTGGCTTAGAAAAATTATGTCGCTCGGAAGCAATGAATTGATCTCGTATAATATGATGAATTCCGAAGTTGTAAAAGCCGAACCTGGGAGCAAAGGGTTACGTTTTTATCCATTTGGAAACGGCGTAGAGCGTATATTTAATAATAAACCGGTTTTTTCCGGAATACAAAATCTCAATTTCAATCTGCACCAGACGCCAGAACTAGCGCGCGCAGCATGCGAAAGCATCGTGTTTGCCATGAACTACGGATTCGATATTATGAAAGAAATAGGCGCTGGCGGAACAGTGGTAAGGGCAGGTATGGCAAACCTTTTCCTTAGTCCGGTTTTTAGGGATATTTTCGTCAATACCACCCAAACAAGTCTCGAACTTTTTAACACCTCGGGTTCTGAAGGAGCTGCTAGGGGAGCCGCATACGGATTTGGTTTTTTTAAAACGCTTGATGAAGCATACAGCGGATTGCATTGCGTAGAGCAAATAGAACCAAAACAAAATCTAACAAGTTTATATACTGATATTTATCAGGAATGGAAAATGAATTTTAACATAATATATAATGAAAATGAGTACAACAAAACAAGTCTATTTTAACACTGTTGATAAAATTAAATTTGAAGGTCGCGAAAGCGATAATCCTCTTGCGTTCAAGTGGTATGATGAAAATCGCATCGTCGCCGGAAAAACGCTGAAAGAGCATTTTAAATTTTCTATGGCATACTGGCATACACTTGTTAATACAGGAGGCGACCCGTTTGGACCAGGTACTGAGAAACATTTGTGGGATTCCAAAGAAGATGCTGTCGCACGTGCAAAAGATAAAATGGATGCCGGTTTTGAATTTATGGAAAAGCTCGGAATTCCATATTACTGTTTCCATGATGTAGATATGGTAGACGAAGCCCCAACACTCGCCGGATTCGAAGAGCGCATACAGGAGATGGTAGCATATGCAAAAGAAAAACAAAAGGAAAGTGGAATTAAATTGTTGTGGGGAACTTCCAATCTATTTAGCAATCCACGCTATATGAACGGAGCGTCTACTAACCCAAATTTTGATGTTGTAGCTTATGCAGGGGCACAGGCAAAGATCGCACTTGACGCCACAATAGCTTTGGGAGGTGAAAATTACGTGTTCTGGGGTGGACGTGAAGGTTATATGAGTCTGCTAAATACAAATGTTAAACGCGAACAAGACCATTTGGCGCAATTCCTCACCATATGTAAGGATTATGCGAGAAGTCAGGGTTTCAAAGGCAATTTCCTTATTGAACCAAAGCCGATGGAGCCAATGAAGCACCAGTATGATTTTGATGCTGCAACCTGTATAGGGTTTCTTAACAAATATGGTCTTCAGGACGATTTTAAACTCAATCTTGAAGTAAATCACGCCACCTTGGCGGGTCACACTTTCGAGCATGAGATGCAAATTGCTGCTGATGCCGGTCTGCTCGGAAGCCTCGACGCAAATCGAGGAGATTACCAGAATGGATGGGATACCGACCAGTTCCCAATCGACATTTATGAAGTTACGCAAGCGATGCTTGTTTTCCTTCAAAGTGGAGGACTCAAAGGAGGTGGTATTAACTTTGATGCAAAAGTGCGTCGTAATTCTATCGACCTTGAAGATAAATTCGTTGCCCATATCAGCGGGATGGACGTATTTGCGCGTGGTCTGATCAGTGCTGAACACATTCTAAAAAACACCAATTACCTTAAATTGCGCGAAGAGCGTTATTCAAGTTTTGACGCAGGTAAAGGTGCCGCATTCGAAAAAGGCCAGCTCACGCTAAAAGACCTTAACGCCTATGCGCGCGAAAACGGTGAGCCGAAAGCAATAAGTGGGCGCCAAGAGCTGTTTGAACAAATCATAGCAAACGCTTACTAATTCACTTGTTAATTATTGATTTTTGGAAGTCCCCGATTTGCGTCGGGGACTTTTTTATGCAAAAGCAACGGTACAAATATTTAAGATTATGCCGGGCGAAATTAATATGTGGTTTGTTTAAAATTCGACCGGAACTCACTTGGCGGCATTTTTTTTATCTTAATGAATTGCTTGTTAAAATTTGCAGGAGTATTAAACCCGCTTTCATAGCAGATCTCGATAATTGGTTTTCCTGACGTTTGAAGCAATTTACAAGCATGACCGATACGAATCTCATTCAGGAATTCTACGTATTTTTTCTTAGTACTTTTTTTGAAGTAAAAACAAAACGCGGTAGCGGACATATTTGCTATTGCCGCAATTTCAGATAACATTATGGGTTTTTGGAAATTGGATATTGTATAGCTAAAGATATTATCCAAACGGTCCTGGTAACGTTCATTTACGACAGGCATTTCAGATACAGAAAGAACAGTTTTCCGCTCGTCCTTTACAATAAGATCGAGGCAGTTCAGCAATGATATGATACGCGAAATTCCCGAGCGGTGCTCAAGCTTTCTTATTATTTTTGAAAGCGCAGGTGTACCATTGTCGAGTTTTATCCCTTTCATAGATAAACCCAAAAGATCGTTTAGTAACTTGTTTTCAGGGAGATTGAGAAATTCTTTACCCCAAAAAAGGCTATTAAAATGGATGACGACTGCGCTGGTGATTACATCGCCTTCTTTCTTAAAGGTGTGGGGCACGTTACTTCCAATAAAGAAGATATCGCCCACCTTAAATTCGCCGACATAATTACCTATGAAAGTCATGCCACTTCCCTCGGTAATGAGTATAATTTCATATTCTATGTGTTGATGCCAGGAAACTTCAAACAAGGGTGTGCGATGAGTATTAGCGACAAAAGAGTTGCCCTCTGCAACTGGAAGGCGTTCGATAAATGGCTTCATATCTAAAAAATTACGCTAAAATACAAAATCATCGAGTAGTTTGCGATAAAATAGTTTATAAATTAACTAAAAAAGTAAATAGTAGCTATATCGATTTCGCATATCTTTCGGAATAATATCACAGTTAAAAAAAATAAAAACAATACAAATGAGTAATTTAAATGAAGCTCCGCAGCGCTTACTTTTTGCGATCACTGTTGTAATTTTTTCATGTTCCACATTCGGATGCAAGAATGCAAATAAAAAAGAAGCTAAAGTCAATAAGCCTGTCGTGCAAACCAAAGGATTTTTGAGTCAACCACTTGTTACCGATATTTATACCGCCGATCCTTCAGCCCATATATTCAACGGAAAAATTTATATTTATCCTTCACATGATATTGATGCGGGAATTCCCGAAAACGACAATGGTGACCATTTCGACATGCGGGATTATCATATTTTCTCCATGGATAGTGTAGGGGGTAAGATTACAGATCACGGCGTGGGGCTCGATATTAAGGATATTCCATGGGCCGGTCGTCAGTTATGGGCACCCGATGCCGCATTTAAAAATGGGAGCTATTATTTGTACTTTCCAGTAAAAGATAAAAAAGACGTTTTCCGCATTGGTGTAGCAACCAGCAAATCGCCAGCTGGACCGTTCAAGGCAGAAGCTGAACCCATCAAAGGAAGCTACAGTATAGATCCTGCAGTGTTTACGGATGGTAACGGTGATTCATATATGTATTTCGGCGGAATTTGGGGCGGGCAGTTACAACGTTGGGCTTCTGGTTCTTATGAAGCAAATGGCTCAAAGACAGACTTGCAAGATCCTAATAAGCCTGCACTGAGTTGTAAAGTGGCTAAGATGACTAAGGATATGCTCGGATTTGATGGGCCAGTTAAAGATGTGATTATTGTAGACAGCAATGGAAAGCAATTGTTGACTTCAGATCACGACCGAAGATTTTTTGAAGGGTCGTGGATGCATAAGTATAACGGCAAATATTATTTTTCCTATTCGACTGGCGACACACATTTTCTTGCCTACGCTGTTGGAGATAGCCCAATGGGACCTTTTACATACAAAGGAGTATTCATGGAGCCTGTGCAGGGTTGGACTACTCATCATTCTATTGTAGAACAAAAAGGAAAATGGTATATCTTCTATCATGATACACAGCTTTCGGGCAAAACGCATTTGCGTAATATTAAAGTGACAGAAATTAAACACACGGTCGATGGCGGGTTAGAATTGATTAAACCCTGACGTTAACAAAATCTTATTTAATTAATTAAGCTTAGCGATATTATCGGGTGCTAGTTTCATCCAGGACGTTATTGTTAGGTTTCAGAAGAGACGAGGAAGCATTTGTTAAATTGTAATGTGTGTCCGAGAAGGGTCTGTGATAAAGATAATGCAGTATGAAGATTTTGTCTTGAACATTGCAGTTTAATTCTTAACCCGAAATTTGATTGAATATAAAAAAATCAGGTTTTTTGGGAGATTATTTTCTGGGCTAAAAGTTGCGTGATACCTAAAACATAGGTGTGCGCATTTTGACGTAGGTTGGCCAGATAAATTTTAAACTTCGTGAATTTTACGCGTCTGGCATGCCGGGAAAATCGATAATCGATGAGACTGAGGCATGTTAGCCAGAACGAAGTTTTATTTTGACATCTAAAGTTACTATCATAATGTTAAATTTTGGATGTGTTTTTTACACAGCCTGCCGGGGTGGTTTCCGGCAGGTAAGTAAAAGTTCACACACGGAAGGTTGGTTTCCTTAATATTAAAAAAATTAAATTGTATGAATAATTTTTCTCCTATTGATTACATAATTTTTATTGTTTATTTCTTACTAGTATCCGGTTATGGTTACTGGATATATCGAAGTAAGAAAAAGCAAGCTGGAGTTGTATCCGACTCAAAAGATTTCTTCTTGGCTGAAGGCTCGCTAACGTGGTGGGCAATAGGCGCTTCATTAATCGCGTCAAATATCTCTGCTGAACAGTTTATCGGCATGAGCGGAAATGGTTTCATAGTCGGGATTGCTGTTGCCGCGTACGAATGGATAGCAGCCATTGCGCTGGTGATTGTCGCCGTATGGTTTATTCCGGTGTATCTGAAGAATCGTATTTTTACAATGCCACAGTTTCTCGAAACCCGCTATAACAAGAATACCAGTCTTATTATGGCTATTTTTTGGCTATTTCTTTACATTTTCGTCAACCTTACCTCTATTCTCTTTCTGGGTGCAATTGCTATTGCTAATATTGCTGGACCTGAATATTTTCATATTATAATCGTCGCTATGGCCGTCTTTGCTCTTATTATTACTCTGGGTGGGATGAAAGTTATCGGATTTACCGATGTCATTCAGGTAATTGTTCTAGTTATTGGGGGCTTGGCTACAACCTATATTGCACTGACGCTTGTTAGTCAGAAATTCGGATTAGGCAATGATGTACTTGCTGGTTTTACCACTATGATGAAACAAGCGCCTGAACATTTCCATATGATTCTCGATAAACCGGGCAAAGGAGCAACGCAAGAGGAAGTAAACAAATATCTCATGCTGCCTGGAATAGCAATGTATTTCGCAGGGCAATGGATTGTAAACCTCAATTACTGGGGTTGTAACCAATATATTACGCAACGGGCGCTCGGGGCAGACCTCAAGACGGCCAGAACGGGGATTCTTTTTGCGGCAATGATGAAACTTGCGATGCCGGTTATTGTTATGCTACCAGGTATTGCGGCTTATGTACTTTACCAAAGTGGAGGACTCCAGAATGAGATGGCTCCTGGAGGAGTATTCAATGCTGACAATGCTTATTCGGCAATTCTCGGATTTTTGCCTGCCGGTTTGAAAGGTTTATCTGTTGCAGCGCTTACGGCGGCCATAGTCGCATCATTGGCAGGGAAAGCCAACAGTATATCGACTATTTTCACACTTGATATTTACAAAAAATACATAAATGCAGAAGCCAGTGAGAAGAAACTAGTAGTAGTTGGGCGACTGGCCATTGCAGCAGCAATTATCTTGTCCGTTGCCCTCACATGGCAGGACACACTCGGAATTGGAGGTGCAGGAGGTTTTACATTCATACAAAAGTACACTGGCTTTTTTAGCCCTGGCGTATTTGCTATGTTTATATTAGGAATGTTTTGGAAGCGGACTACCGGTACAGCGGCAGTTGTCGGAGTACTCACTGGTTTTATCCTATCGATATTCTTTAACAACTACGCTCCGCAGCTCTTCGGGAATGAAAATCTACTATGGACTGCATATCTTAACAAAGATGGCGTTTATGAAATTCCGTTCCTGATTTGCATGGGTTGGTCCTTCGTTTTCACAATGATCATGATGATTATATTGAGCCTATTTGGTCCTAAGGTAAACCCAAAAGCGTTTGCATTAGACACTACGATGTTCCGTGTTTCACCATCGACACTGATATTAATCGTTGTGATTCTTATGCTTGTCGCCGGGCTGTACATCAGATTTTGGTAGCAATGTATCCAAAAAGAATGATAATAATATCAACGGCAACGTTGGAGCGGCAGGTTTTGCGTATTACAAGAATCCGGAATATTGGCGGCAATGACTCAACTCAATGCGAGTTTTGCAAAAAATGTTTACAAACAGAATTTTCTGTTAGAATTCAAAGCTAAACCCATTTTCAGTAAGGGAATTGTAGACTTTTAAATTAAAACTGTATAGCTGTGCCGCCCTGTGAGATACATCGGATTGCTTTTCGTCTAAAGGTGTCAACAAATTCATGCGTTGAAATTTACGCCTAAAGTTAGACTTGTCCATTTCAATATTCAATATGGCCTCATACAATTTCATTAGTTGCAAAAGCGTAAATTTTTCAGGTAAAAGATTAAATCCTATTGGCTCAAGCCTAACAAGACGGCGCAAGTTTTTGAGGCTGAATTTAAGGATAGTGCTATGGTCGTAAATGAGTTCAGGCACAGCATCAATTTTGAACCATTTTGCAGAATCGGGTGTGATTGAAAAAGCTGCTTTTTTGATAAGTGCATAATAACCAATTGTAATTACCCTTCGCAATGGATACCTATCTGGTTCGCCAAAAGCCTGAAGTTGTTCAAGATAAATATTTTTAACGCCCGTAAGCTGTTCAAGTAGCCTGTATGCAGCATCGTTTATGGGCTCGTTTTTTAGAATCCATCCACCAGGTAGTGCCCATTCTCCCTTGCGAATGCCATCGGTATGCTGAACCAGCAATACTTCTAGGTCATCATTATCAAAACCGAAAACTACACAGTCAATCGTAACAGCTTTTACAATGTTGGTCTCTAACTGCTGAACAGGTTCCTTGCTGATTTTGTTTTGTTGCATGTCTCAAATTTTACGTAAAATTGTACAATAATAAAACAAAAAATCGAGATGCGTTAATTTTTAGGTGTTCAAGTTACTTTATTGTTAAATTTTTAACACTAAAATGTTAAAAAGTAGTTATTGCCTATTCTGCTGAATAACACATAAGTAAGACGCCATCTGGAGCATTTTTATGGAAAGAATATCAAAATTTTTGCTGCTTTTTTCAGGCCCACTCACGTGAGTTTTAATTCTTAATTTTGATACGATAGCCTTCCGGCTTTTGTCGCAAAGTCATAAACATAGGTTTGCGGTAGCAAAAATGCTTTTATAATCGCTTCGGGAGAAATTAAAGCATTTGTTATCTCAGTGATCAAAAAGAACAGGTTTGGATTTGAAGTTGATACAAGCTAGAGTTTCAAACCGTCTATACTATTGTATAATATTTGTTTTTTCGCTAATTTAGTCAAAATACTACAGTCATTGTGTGTAACAGATTCTCAAAATGAGCTACTTATAGCAATAAAATACCGCATATGCTCATCAACAAAAGTATATTTTCAGACACAAAAGGAAACGAATTGCGACTGTCTCGTGTGATGCAGACGGAACAGCCAGTAAAGTTTCAAAATTTCTCGGTGAAATATGTCGCTGAAGGAATAGAAAACTATACCGCAAATTGCAGAAAATTCGCCCTTAGTCGAGGCGAATATGTGATTGGAAATAAGCATATCAATTCAAGCGTATTGATAGATGGGCAGTCGCCGGCTAAAGGAATTTGTCTGGATGTTTCCAGAGAAGTGATCGATGAAATTATTACTTGTCATTACACCAATGCTGCAAGACTCTCCCACTTCTTATTCGAGCACGAATGGATGGCACAAAAATACAATTGTACGAATACCCAACTCGGTTTGTCATTGCAACATTTATCACAAGAATTTGACAATCTTATAGCGGGTAAATCAGTCATTTCCAATGAAATATTTTTTGCACTTGGAGAACGAATTGTATGCGACCAAAGCAAAATATTTGAAAATTTTAGCAGATTAAAAGCCGTCAAACACGAAACAAATGGGCGCATCTTTAATTTTATCAATGATGCTAAGAACTACATGGATTTGCATTTTATTGAAAAGCTTAATATTGAAAAAATTGCCCGAGAAGCAAAATTGTCTGAGTACCATTTTATAAGGCTATTCAAAACTATTTTTAAAATCACTCCTTACCAATACATTGTTCAAAAAAGATTGCATTTTTCTTTAGAATTATTGCAAAGCCAATACGCAATTTCAGATATAAGCACGATGCTAAGTTATGCAGACACGGCCGCTTTCAGTAATGCATTCAAACAAGAATTCGGATTCTCTCCTAAAAAATATAAGTTAAAATAGCAGTTTTTTACAATAATGAAATGCGCATATTGAAGTAATTTTGAGACAAACTAAAAATTAGTACCACTATGATAAGGTTAATTTTGAAAATCACAATTTTATATCTGGCAATGACTTGGGCACTCTTCAGTCAAGAAAAAGTGTGGCGGCAACTCACTACAGAAGCTTATGCGGGCAAGCAAGACGACATTACCTTTGTAGACGAAAATACAGGTTGGTATGTTAACGGATATGGTAAAATTTTCTACACTTCTAACGGCGGTACTACGTGGGAAAAACAGTTAGAACAAAAAGGTAGTTTTTTTCGAACGATTGCTTTTGTGGATAAAAATATCGGTTTTGTAGGGACAGTAGGAACTGATTATTTTCCAAATGTTACCGATACCATTCCGCTATACGGCACCAAAGACGGCGGCAAATCTTGGAAACCGATTGCCTATAAAGGGCCTTATGTCAAAGGATTATGCGCTATTGATGTCGTTAGAGAACAATTCATCAATCACGGAAAAATCGATTATAAAGTACACCTTTTTGGTGTAGGCCGCGTGGGAAGCCCAGCCAATATAATGATCTCTCATGACGGTGGCGAAACATGGACATCACACAGCATGAATAATGACTGTAAAATGCTGTTTGATATAAAAATGCTGAACAAAAATGAAGGTTTTGCCTGCGCAGCTACCAGCGAAGACATCACACAATCAAATGCTTTGATTTTAAAAACTGTTGATGGTGGTGCTACTTGGCAAAAAGTATATCAATCAACGCGACCTTTTGAAACTACTTGGAAAGTCGCATTTCCGTCAAAAAGTGTTGGCTATGTTACCATTCAATCCTATAATCCGGATACAAACCTCAAACAACAAAGAGTAGCAAAAACAGTTGATGGTGGACAAACATGGCGTGAAATTAATTTAACAGAAGACAGTGCTGCGCGTGAATTCGGCATTGGATTTATAGACGAAAACCACGGTTTTGTGGGCACTATGAACAGCGGTTTTGAAACAAAAGACGGAGGAACAACATGGCAAAAAATAGATTTAGGTAGGGCATGCAATAAAATCAGAATTTATAAAGAAGCAAATGAAAAAGTTTACGGCTACGCCATTGGCGTAAATGTATACAAACTCTAAAATGATAATTATGGAAAATACACTAGTAAAATCGCGTTCTCTATTTAACAAAGTAATTTATGTGCTGTTTATTGGATTGGCCATTTATCAGATTTGTGGACAAAAAGATTATGTAGAAGCAGCCGCCTCGCTAGGAATCGGATTGGCTTTTGACCCGTTTGACCCGAAACAAACTTGGAACGAAAGACCAACTTGGCAAAAAGTATGGTTTATTGTTCATTTAGCAGTCGTGGCACTGTTGTTCGGATTGGGTATGGGTATTGGAGACAAGTAAAATATTAAATATTCTTTTTAAGCGAAATTTTGAAGTTAGATGTTGCTAAA
Organism: Flavobacterium sp.; assembly: GCA_029946065.1. GTDB lineage: Bacteria > Bacteroidota > Bacteroidia > Flavobacteriales > Flavobacteriaceae > Flavobacterium. The sequence continues at coordinate 539,843 of JAQSDU010000014.1, read as the reverse complement.
ATTATTTATCGCAAATAGCTAATTAACAGTGCTTTATGTTGAAATATAAAAAACATTATATTTTATTCATATTGTTCAATTATAAGTTAATACTTTTGTAATGATGATAAACAAAAGCCATAACAAAATGAATTCAGTTTGCGACATGATGATGTGTTGCACAATTGATTTGTTGTATGAAATGGCTCCTGAATAAATATTTTTTTATTTTAAGATTATACAAAGCCTTTCATATCCGAAAGGCTTTTTTTTATTCCAATAATTAACCCTTTAAATTCAATTAAAAATGAAAAAAATCGTTTTTTTAATCGCCATTTTTGCTGCTATTACTGCTAATGGACAAACAAGAAACTTCAAAAACAAAGCCTATCTTGATGAATTGGTTACCATTATGCAAGGTTCTTATTCTTCAGAAAAACAGGCTGTTGCCGACACCAGTTATTTTAATATTTCTTTAAAAATGGTGCCCATCTGGAAAGACAAAGGGCATTATCTTTATGTAGAGCAGGCATTGGCAAAGAAACAAGATAAACCTTATCGTGTGAGGATTTACAAAATTACCCAAAGAGGCGACAACGAATTTGTAAGTGAAATTCATACCTTAAAAAATGAAAAGGACTGGATTGGAAAATGGAAAACCCCTGAAGCATTCGACAATTTGTCCCTAGATGATATTGAGCTAAAACAAGGTTGCGAAGTGGTGCTTAAACGCATCGAAAAAAATAAATTTGCGGGACAAACCGGTATAAAAACCTGCGTAAGCGAACTGCGTGGTGCTTCTTATGCAACATCAAAAGTAACCGTTTTACCCAATCAGATTCTTTCTTGGGACCAAGGTTTTGATAAAGACGGTAAGCAGGTTTGGGGAGCGGAAAAAGCGGGCTATATCTTCGACAAGATTTGATTTTTAATGCATTATAAAAAACCATAATCTTTAATGAATTATGGGTTTTATTTTAGTAATTTAAATTTATCAATCAAACTCAGGTTCTTATTGTCTTAAATTTATTTGAGTAGCGACATCAGTTTTTTAAAGCCCGCTATCAGCAAAACAACAACCAAACCGCCAACGAAGCCCGCGACCGATTCTTTCAGTATTGTAGGAATCTCGGGAAGCAGTTCGTGCAAATACCCAATATTATGAACAAAAATTCCACCCGCAACTAAAATTAGTGCGATGGTGCCAACTACTCCCAGCAGCCTGATGACAACCGGTAACGATTTGACCAATATATTGCCAACTACTGAAAGGAAACCTTTATTTTCAGCATATTTGATGAGCTTATAACCGGCATCATCCATTCTGACAATAAGTGCTACAATACCATATACGCCTATTGTTGCGACAAATGCCACAATAGAAACTGTTATTATTTGTACGGTCAGACTTTGATCAAAGACCGATCCTAACGCAATTATAACAATCTCTACCGACAAGATGAAATCGGTCGTAATAGCCGATTTGATTTTAGTTTTTTCCAAATTGTCATCATGCGTTTTACTTTTATCGGCAACTTTTTGCGTTTCAATATGACGGTGAAAAAAATAGGCAATAATCTTTTCGACACCTTCGTAAGCGAGGTAAAATCCACCCAGTACAAGGATGACTTTGATGGCGATCGGAAAAAATACATTGAGTGCTATAGCAATTGGAACAATTATAATCTTGTTGATGAATGACCCTTTTGTAATGCCCCATAAAACCGGCAATTCACGTGAAGAAAGAAAACCGGTAGCTTTTTCGGCATTGACAGCGAGGTCGTCGCCTAATATTCCGGCAGTTTTTCCAGTTGCTACTTTGGTAGTAACAGCCACATCGTCCATTAAGGCGGCTATGTCGTCTAAAATCGCAAAAAAGCCTGATGCCATATTGTCTAGTATTTTGTGCAAAATTATACATTTTAATTTGGATTAGTACTAGATTGAGGAACTGTAAGGATATACAATTTAGACATAAAAAAATGTAGCGTTTTTAGAATTTGGAAGATGTTCATTAATATTTAAGAACAAGGATTAGTTTATTGTCATTTATTTAACAACTATATCATAATAATGCTATTTTTGAAACAACAATACCCATCAACCAACCATGAAAAGCCTTTTCCTAATATTAGCTGATTAAATGAGACAATCATAGAAGGGGATGGAACCGGATTGGGTTTGCCTTTAGCCTATGATATCGTGAAAGCACACTGAGGCGAAATAAAAGTGGAAAACGATACGGAAGGCACTATATTTACAATTCAATTGCCAATAAGTTAAACTAACACATGAGATTATTTATATATACCTGTTTGTTTTTTATCATTGCAAGCTCAGTTGCAGCGCAGGAATCAACTTTAATCGTATCAAATACCATGTACGACAATGAGAAAGGATTCTGTAAAATAAGTGAAAAAGATGGATGGCTTTTTAAGGCCGGAAATGTATCAAATGCCACAAACGTAGACCTCGATACGAAAACCTGGACCAAGTTTAAGCCAGCCGATTTGTCGGGCGAAAATCTCGATAAAAATGGACGGTTTGAAGGCTGGTTTCGCATTAAAGTGCAATTTAAAAATACCCCAGATTTTACACCGCCCGGAATTACAAGCTACACATGGAACGCTTCAGAAGTGTTTGCGAACGGTAAGAAAATCGCTGCTTTTGGGCAACTCGGAAATGATCTTAGTTTTGAAGATAACAAACCAGCACGTCAATTTCCTATTCAGACAAATTTTCAACCCAACACTACTTACGTCATTGCTGTTCACGTAGTGGCATACGCTGACCCATTTGCGATAACGACCAAATTAAAAGGAGGTGACAAAAATGTGAGTATTTTACTGTTAACTAACAAAGTAACTAGTAATTATTTTGTTGCTTTTTGGCCCATGCATACATTTTATGACGGTTTGTTGTCTGCCGTATCAGCCACCTTGTCTTTATTGTTCTGGATTTTATTCGGTCTGAATCGGAATGAAAAAAATATCAAGCGGTTTGCGATTGGTTGTACGTTTTTAACAATACTATCCATTTCGGTAGCTTTTTTGAACGTTGTTATCGGTTATACAAGCTATATGATAATCAACAGTTTAACAGCAATTGCTGTGGTTAGTTACGTTTTTTACATCCCTTTTATTTTAGCGGGCGTCTTCAATCGTAGCATTTCAAGAAGTGTCAAAATTTTTATGATCATTCCTTACTTGATTGTGCTAGTCACAGCAGTATTACAATCCGGCGGGTGGATTTTGCTATTTGCAATCGTTCCTCTCATCATAGCGTTTTATTACCTCGTGGCCTCCTGGAAAGGTCTAAAAGGGGCGCAATGGGCTATTGTTACAGGCTTTCTGCTTTCTTTTATATTTTTAATCGTATTAGTTTGGGCTGGCGACTCAACTTATAGGATGGTATTTATCTTGGTTTATACTATTGCACCGCCATTAGGGATGCTGATTTATGTTGCCTTTCGATTTGGCGAAATGATTTACGAAGTCCAGGCCAAAGCAGCCGAAGTTTTACATCTTTCAGAAGAAAAGCGCGAACAGGCTATGAGCCAGCAAAAAGTGCTAGAAGCAGAAGTTGAAAAACAAACAGCCGAATTGCGAACCACATTAACCAATTTAAAAGCCACCCAATCGCAACTCATCCAATCCGAAAAAATGGCCTCATTAGGAGAATTAACAGCCGGCATCGCACACGAAATTCAAAATCCACTCAATTTCGTCAATAATTTTTCTGATGTAAGCAGCGAACTAGTGGATGAAATGAATGAAGAATTGGAAAAAGGCGATGTTGAAGAAGCCAAAGCAATTGCAATTGACATCAAACAAAACCTTCAAAAAATCAACCACCACGGCAAACGCGCCGATGCGATCGTAAAAGGAATGTTGCAACACAGCCGAAGTAGCTCATCCACAAAAGAACCAACCGACATCAACAAACTTGCCGATGAATATTTAAGATTAGCGTACCACGGATTGCGTGCCAAAGACAATAGTTTTAATGCCGAACTCATCACACATTTTGATACTTCACTTCCAAATGTCAACATTATCCCACAAGATGTTGGGCGCGTTATGCTGAATCTTTTTACTAATGCTTTTTACGCCACACAGCAGAAAAGTAAGCGGTCGCAGGATTACAAACCAACACTAATTTTAACGACATCTCAAAAAGGAAATGCGATTGAAATTACAGTAAAAGACAATGGAACGGGAATTCCGGAAGCAATAAAAGACAAGATTTTACAACCTTTCTTCACTACAAAACCGACAGGTGAAGGCACTGGACTCGGACTTTCATTAAGTTATGACATTATTGTGAAAGCACATGGCGGCAGTATTTCCATTGACAGTACCGAAGGCGAAGGTGCTCAATTTATCATTCAATTGCCTATGTAAAATTCGCACACACATCAATCCTAAAGGTATAACTATTGGATAAATTTGACGGCATTAAACACTACTATTTCCGAATAATAACAGTCTTTGCAACACTATTTTTTCCATCAGAAATTTTTATAAAATAAGTACCATTATAAACATCTTGAACATCAAAATAAGCAATGGATTGCCCTTTATTTATTGCTGTTGATTTAACTAATTTCCCTAACACATCATACAATTCAACTTTCAAATCATCAGCTACCAAGCCGCCAATTTGAATCGCAATTAAGTCGGATGCCGGATTAGGAACTATTTTGACGGTAGCCTTTTCAAGTAAATTATCCGAAATCCCAAGTAAAGCGGCATAAACTGTTGTCGTCTCGTTTACGGTGGTAACTTTAGCTCCGGTTTTATTTCCATAGTAGGTTGGACCAATTAAATAAGGGTATGTTGAATTATGATTGGCATCTACAGTAGCAAAATAGCAATAAATGCCATTTGGATATTCTGGAGTAATACAAAATCTGCCATTATGTTCGTCTAAATAACTTGGGTCTGTTGGATGCGAAACCCAACCATAATCTTCTCTATAATAGCCCAAAGGATAGGTTGTACTTACCGCCGGACCATCGCTAACATCTGTACCATCTGCATAATGCGTTCTAACGGTAATGTTGCGCAATTCATATCCCGATTTCATTCTGGTTATTCCGCCGGTTCCATCAACGTTTGCATAACCATAGGCACCATAAACAGGAAAACCATCATAAGCAAAACCAATTAAAGGAGAATGTTGTGTTGCATCGATCGTATATAATCCGTCGGCATCATATAAATTACAAATAGTTGAAAGTACCACCAAGTCCATATCAAACGCACTTGGATTTTGATGATGGTGATAATTTGTTCCGGCGGGATGTCCTTTGGAACAATCAAATCCAGGACGTTCTGCAACTATCGCATCTCTATACCAAGCTGGTGTTCCCGCGCAAGGCGGATTCCCAGGACCACCACAGGGCGCATTTGCAGTTGTGCTCCAAGCCACTCCATCTCTAAAATCAAACATAGCCACCCCATTAATAAATATCCCAATATTTCCGCCAGAAGTTGCGGTTGGTGTCCCAGTGTTTTGTGCAGGATTTAACGAAAGCTTAAAAATTGCATTTTGATTTCCTGCCTGATTAGGATTTCCATCTAGATAAGGGCCTACTTTATAAGCGGGCATTCCGGCAGTATTTACATAGACATTTGCTGCAGAATAGCGTACTTGCTGACAATTTACTAAAACACCGTTTGAAATGGCAGTTGAATTTCCAGACATATAGTAATTGCCTGTAACCGTTGTATTTTGAAGCCACTTTGTTATCGCAGGATTTGTCTGAGCGTTAGCCATTAAGGCAACAAACAGTAGAAAAGTGAAAAGTTTTTTCATAAATCAGTTTTTAGTTTTTTAGTTAGACGATACTTTATAGACATTCTTGCGGTCTTTTTTATTTTTTTTTCGGATAACCAAATTTTTGATCGAACAGAAACGATTTGTCTGTCAATGTTTTTAAAAAAGCAATTAAATCTACGCGGTCGTTATCGGACAAATGCATTGGTTTTCGAAGTTCTTTCGATAGTGTATTGCTGGGTTTAATGTTTGAATTATAATGTTTTACGACTTCTGTCAAGGTTTTAAGCCGTCCGTCGTGCATGTAAGGGAAAGTAAATTCGACGTTTCTTAAAGTTGGCACTTTAAATTTCAAAGAATCTTTTGGATTTTGAGTAATTTTCATTCTACCGAAATCATTTAAAGTGTTGTCAACTTCCAGGCCATTATTTTCAAATTTCGGACTATTAAACAATGGCTCAATATGGCACGATGCACAATTTTTTTTGAATAAATCGTATCCTTTCTGCTCTGATGGAGAAAATCGGTCTTCATTCCTAACCACTTTATCGTATTTGGAATTAGTCGTTTTTAAAGCCACTACAAATTGCGTAAGTGCTTTTAAAGTTAACTGTCCCGTTATTTTTTTAGTTCCGAATGCTTCATAAAACAATGTTTTGTATTGCGTTGATTTTTGAAGTTTTGCAACGACATTTTGTAATGTTTCATTCATTTCAACTTCACTCGTTATTGGAGCCAACGCTTGCACATCAAGATGATTAACGCCGCCATCCCACATAAAATCTTTACTCCAAGCTAAATTTTGTAATGTTAATGCATTTCGAGTGCCGATTTTTCCTTCAATACCATGGCTTAAATCGTGGTCAACATGCGTAAATCCTGTTGCTTGCAAATGACAACTGGCACATGATATGGTACTGTCGCGTGAAAATAATGGGTCATAAAACAAATTTCTTCCCAACTCAAAACCTTCTTCCGTAAGTTGATTATTTTTAAAATCATACACCGTTTTTGGCCATTTTTTTGGAATTTCAAAATACATTGGCGTAACCTTACTTTCAGTAAATGCTACAGAAATTAGGATTATAACCGCAATAAAACTGCTATTTAGTTTGTTTAACTTCATTGGATTTTGAACATTTTAACACTTAAATCGGCGATTTGCATGGCCTTTTTTCCCGGAATCATTATGGCATTGGTTTCGGATAAATGGATACTTTCAAATAATTTTGAGGCATCAACGGCAAAATTTAATTGGTTTTTAACAGGAAACAAAACAATAGTTCTCATGGCATAATTGGGTTGTAAATAACCTCCGATATGAAACTGAAACTGATTTTTTCGGGTTTTACAGCTTGTGCTTTTTCCTTCTATTTTCATATTGATATAGCCACTTTGCCATGCCCAATACATCCCTTTTGTAGCATCTAGATCTCCCGACAATGCTCCAGAAACACTCGCTGTGCTATCAACACCAATATTGAACACTACTTTAGAAATTTCTTGATTTGTGGTTGGTAATGCAATCGATTTTGATTTAAAATCTGCTATGTCAACCAAATGATAACTTTGCTCTTCTTTAAAAACAGAACCATCAGCATAATGAATTTCAATTGCAGTAATATAAAACTTAAAAGTGCTGATTTCTAATGTATCTTGATTTTTTGTAATGTAGGTTTTGTTTAATACTAAAGGTACATCAGCAAACATTGGGTTTAGGTGTATCGACAAAGTATCTTTTTGAGCCACAGCCATCTGAAGGGACAAAAAATAAAAAAGAACACTAAAAAGCATTTTTTTAGTCATGACTTGAAGTGTTTAAAATGTTATTAAAGAAATTTTCTTGTAGCATAGTTGTTTAGACGCATTTTTGCATTAATTCTTGCAGCGAATTTCAGTTTTTTCAAGCTCTTTCTTCATCAACACATTTTTGATCCAAAAAAGCAGGAAATATTGTTCAAATGATTCAACAGAACTTCAGCAAAGTACTTTCCATTAAAAATAACAATACTATTTTACAAAACAATTTGATTAATCTCATAAATAGCTATTTTTTAATACATTTATTGTTCAATTTTAAAGTGAATTCTTGTTATGATAAAAAAAGTTACCGTTATTTTGTTGTTAATTACTGTAATAGAGCTTTCTTTTTATGCGCAATATAATTTGTCAATTTCAACTAATTCTGATTATTTATAAATAATTACAATCAGTTTCCCGCTAAATTTATAATGATAAGAAAGGCCATTAAAACCAAAAAACATGAATATATTAGTAGTTGATGATGAGGCAGACGTGCAACCACTGTTCCTGCAACGTTTCAGGAAAGAAATAAAGGAAGGTGAAGTCAATTTTAATTTTGCGCTTTCTGGAGAAGATGCTTTAAACTACTTGGGTGAACATGCCAGCGAAGTAGTACTGATTTTAAGCGATATCAATATGCCCGGAATGAGCGGATTGGAATTACTGGGCAGGATACGCAGGGATTATGAAGCGCCGCCGCCGGTAGTAATGATGATTACAGCTTATGCAGATGAAGAAAACCACCGACAAGCAATAGAAAAAGGGGCTAACGATTTTCTGACAAAGCCATTAGATTTCAATCTTTTAAAAGACAAACTAAAACACATAAACGAATAATGGCCAAGATACTTATAGTTGATGATGAAGCAGATCTTGAGATTCTGATAAAACAAAAATTCCGCCGGCAAATTCGTGAAAATACTTACGAATTTGTATTTGCTCAAAACGGCAAGGAAGCACTTGAACGCATTAAAGAACATCCGGATCTTGATATTTTACTCAGCGATATCAACATGCCGGTCATGGACGGACTCACGTTGCTAACGCATTTGCCCGAAGCCAATCCTATGCTAAAAGCGGTTGTCGTTTCTGCCTATGGCGATATGCAAAACATCCGAACTGCCATGAACCGCGGGGCATTCGACTTTGTTTGCAAACCTATAGATTTTGAAGATTTGGAACTTACGATGGAAAAAACATTGATTTACGTACGCCAAATTCAGGAAACGCTTAAAGCCATCAAAGAGAATAATATCCTGAAGATGTATGTGGATGAAAATGTGCTCAACTTTATGTCGCACAAAGAGTTCGAAACCAGTCTGCTCAAAAATGAAATACTCGACGCAACCGTCATGTTTATAGATGTTTGTGGTTTTACCGGTATTACCGAAAAAATTCCTGCCAATACCGTTGTCAACTTACTCAATGGTTTATTTGATAAGATTGTTGTCGAAATTATTGCGCAAAACGGACACGTAGATAAATTTCTTGGCGATGCCGTAATGGCTGTTTTTCGTGGCGAATATCACTTGGATCGTGCTATTGATGCTGCTTTGTCTATCCGAAAACAACTCGAAAATGCAGAAGAAATTGTCGTAGGCGACATCAAATTTACACCAGAAGTATCCATAGGCATTAATCCTGGCGAAATGGTGTCAGGCAATATCGGCTCTGCTTCGTTAAGACGACTGGATTATACGGTTATCGGCGACGCGGTCAACACTGCACAAAGGTTGCAATCTGCAGCAAAAGCCGGACAAATCCTCATTACAGAAGCTACATATGATAATGCTAAAGAATCTTTTGTGTGCAGTTACGTGGGAGAATTTATACTCAAGAATAAAAAAACTCCAGTGGTCACTTATGAGGTCAACGACTAATTTTAATGGCGCGTTTTTCGGCTAAGAATACCGCCTCCGCCCGAAGTGTCTTTGATTACATTTGTAAAAACGAAAGCTTTCGGGTCAATGTCGTGCACGATGTTTTTAAGACGTCTGAGTTCCAATCTTGTAACGACTGTAAAAACAATATCACAAGATTGACTGATGTTATAACTGTCTTTTAGGAAACCTCTTTCTCCTTTATAAACGGTGATGCCTCTTCCGAGTTTCATTACCAATTCTTCTTTTATGCTTTCGCTTTGTCCCGAAATGATCGTAACACCGGTAAATTCTTCTATGCCCTCAACTACAAAACTGATGGTTCTAGAAGCACTGTAATAAGTCAGTATGGAATATAAAGCGGTTGGCAGTCCAAGCTTAATGGCTGCGATAAGGAAAATAACGATATTGATTCCGAGGATTATTTCGCTTATTGTAAAACTGATACGCTTTCCCGTATAGAGCGCCAATACTTCAACGCCATCAAGTGCAAAACCACCTCTCATCGCAAGACCTACACCTACACCCATAAATGCACCGCCGAAAATAGATACCAATAATTTGTCTGAAGTTATTTGTGGATATGGAATAAAATGCAGGCACAAAGCCAACCCTATAATCGCCAAGAATGTTTTAAATGCAAAGCTTTTGTTGACCTGAAAGCCAGCCAAGATGATCAACGGTAAATTGGCTAGCACAATTACATAACCAATGTTCCAGTGGTACAATTCGTGTAATAGCAATGAAATTCCGGTGACGCCTCCATCAAAAAAATGATTAGGAACCAAAAATCCTTTTAAAGCAAAACCGCAGAAAAGAATCCCTGCCACTGCATATACAATATCAACAAAAGTTTGCCTTGCGAAAAGTTGCTTCATCATACAGCGGTTTTAGAAAGTAATATTGTTAGGTTTTCCTGCTTTTTATCATTCCGCAATTGCTGGGATGTTTGTGTAAAATAACGGTGTTGCTGTAAAAAAACTACTTGCAAAAGGTTCCATTCTTTTTCATTTGTAACTGTTCCTGATGCGAGCATCTCTAAATAAAGTTGGTGCCCGATTTCAAAGAAATCATTGCGCCCGAGGTAATCAAGATCGGCATCGCAAATAATCATTTCTAATTGAGAATGTGGTTGCTGTGGAATTTTTGTTGCAGTAATAATGTTGCAAATCTGATTAATTTCGGCATTTTTATACCCAAATTGTGGTAAAGATTCAGCAGCGATTTTACAAGATATGGCTTCATGACCTTTGCTTTGGTACAAATAACCAGCATCATGATATAGCGCAGCAATGAGCAATAGTTTTGTGTCTTTTGCGCTAATTTTTTCATTGGCAGCAATCATTGTTGCGGTATTATAAACATCAAGTGTATGGTTTACAGTATGATATCGCAAATGAGCAGCGAGATTATTGGTCAGTTGCCGAAGTATAAATTCTGATTCAGGCTTGTGAAGCATATTTCTATAATATCAGCTAAAGTAATAAAATATTATAGTAGCACCAAAAATGCGTTAAGTACGCACGTTTTATTTCGCTGTAAGTATTCTAAACCAATATCAATTACAATGCAGTTTACTTGGAATAAATAAATTAAGACAAAAAAAGAGCTATGATACCACAGCTCTTCCTAATACATTTTAGGTTTTTTTCCGGCTTTATATGTATCAATCCCTAAAAAATAATATAAAGGACAAAAATAAATTAAGGCAGTCAATAATAAGATTATACCTGTGCCGACAGCAATATTTTCGATTAAATCATCTTTAAAAAAATCTGTAAAGGCGAGTACGAGGAGAATTAATCCAAGTATAATCCTAATAAATCGTCCGGATTTATTAAAATTTTTTTTCATAATGTTTGTTTTTCTTGTTGGGGGTCTTGGTTTTTTTATGTAGTATAAATTCTACATAAGTCAAAAGTAATAAAAAAAAACCAATATGTTAAAAAAAACAAAAAAAAAGATAAGTGCTTATGGTATAGCGACTTTACCTTGCCAATTCATCATTCCGCCAACAAGATTATAAGTGTTTTCAAACCCGAGTTGGTTCATAATTGTACAAGCCTGCTGGCTTCTACCACCTGCTTTACAATACACATAATAATTCTTATTTTTATCAAGCGCCTCTACTTCATAAATAAAGCCTTGCCCTTTATAAATATCAATGTTAATGGCACTTTCAATGATGCCTTCCTGCCATTCGTCTTCCGTTCTAACGTCGAGAATAACGGCGTTATTGTCTAATTCGAGTCGCGTAACCCATTCTTCTTGTGATAAATTCATCGTTTAAAATTTGTTTTTGAAGTGCAAAATTAAAAAATAACTACGCTTTAATCGAGCAACCAATTGCTTTTGTTTCTTTAACCTTAATTTCTTTATTGTTCAAAAGTGCATCGACAGCATTTTCGAGATATTTTTCCTTAACAGCGCTTTCGTCTTCATAATTATCATCAATGGCTCCAATATATTTTACAATATTACCTTTTTCTGTTTTCTGTAACAAATAAACGTGAGGGGTTTTGGTTGCGCCGTATTGTGGGAAAATCTTTTGTCCTTCGTCAAATAAATACGGGAAAGTGAATCCTTTTTCTTTGGCACGCACTTGCATCAACTCGAAACTGTCATCTTTTTGCTTTTCCGGATTGTTCGGATTGATAGCAATCACGGGATAACCGGCTTTTGCATATTTTTTGTCTAAAGCAATAATTCTGTCTTCGTATGCTTTAGCAAACGGACAATGATTGCAAGTGAAAATCACGATAAAACCTTTGGCATCTTTATAATCTTTTAAAGAAACCATTGTGTTATCAACATTCTTTAAACTGAAATCAGTGGCAATATCGCCCACTTTGTAGCCTTCGATATTGCTGCTAAAAGCCATTGTAAAGGCTACTAAAAGCGCAATTGCGGAAATTTTTAATCCTTTCATAATCATCATTTTTAATTTATAAATTGTTTTATCTCGTTGTTCAGTTCGTCAAAAGTAAAAGAGCGTTCATAGAATTGCCTTTTCTGGCTATTGTAAATTACCGTTGCGGGAATGGCACCAGACCAATTCACATCAACTTTGGAGATCCATGAATTTGCATCTGGATCACTCATAAAAATAACTTCAGATGCTATTTTTTTTCGTTTTATGAATGGCAGTAACGCAGTTTCAACTTGTTTTTTCATGTCGAGGCTTACTAAAATCACTTTGAGTTTTTTTTCTTTGTAAGCCGTATTCACGCGTTCGAAATTAGGAAGTTCCGCTACACAAGGCTGACACCAAGTCGCCCAGAAATTAATTACATAAGTAGTGTCATTTTCAATTTTCAGCAATGGCTCGAAATTTTTAAAATCATAAGCGTTTACTAAAACGCCGTCTTTTTGATAAATCTGTATGGGTTTTGGACGCGAAGTTTGCGCAGTCAATACACTAAAAAATGAAAAAATCAGAAATAGGGTGAAAGCGATGATGACACGTATCATTTTTTCAGGATTTAAGACCTTAAAAATAAACATAATAAAAACCGTGTTTCTTTATTTAACAAAAAATTAATATTCATTTGTATATACAAATGAATATTAATCATACATTTGTACCTACAAATTTTGTAATTACAAATATGAAGATTGAAGATATCATAAAATCCACTTCACCGATAAGCATCGAAAAGAGAACGGTGCTTAATATTATGTATACGCAAAACATTTTGGCTGATAAATTCAACGAAATTCTCAAGCCTTTTGATATTTCTGTTGAGCAATTTAATGTTTTACGCATTTTAAGAGGTCAAAAAGGTTGTCCTGCCAATATGTTCCTTATCCAGGAAAGAATGCTAGCTAAAACCAGTAATACGACAAGATTGGTTGATAAATTATTGATCAAAGAGTTGGTAACACGTGATATTTGTCCGGAAAACAGGCGCAAAATGGAAGTTGAAATCACCAAAAAAGGACTTCAATTGCTCATAGCACTCGACCCAAAAGTAGATGAATACGAAAAGTCATTCGCACAAAATCTAAACCCTCAAGAACTCGAACAATTGAACCTATTACTAGAAAAATTTAGAAACTTAAATAACTAAAACCAAATGAGTACATTTTTAGAAAATCAAAATTGGAGATACGCTACGAAAAAGTACGACGCCTCAAAAAAAATCTCAGCAGCCGATTTCAATGCTATAAAAGAGGCCATTAGACTCAGCGCTTCTTCTTATGGTTTGCAACCTTACAAAGTGCTAATCATCGAAAATCCGGAAGTACGTGCACAATTACAACCTGCGGCATATGGACAATCTCAAATAGTTGACGCTTCTCATTTGGTGGTTTTTGCCAACGAAATCAATTTTGGAGCTGATCAAATTGATGCATTTCTCGAAAATATTGTCAATACAAGACAGATTCCTGCAGAAAGTATTCAGGCTTATGGTGACTATATGAAATCAAGCATCACACCATTGCCAGAAGTAACCAGAAACAACTGGACTGCCAAACAAACCTACATTGCATTAGGCAATTTGCTAAGCGCTGCTGCTGAACTAAAAATCGATGCAACGCCAATGGAAGGTTTCAATCCTACTGCATTTAATGAAATACTTGGCCTAACAGAAAAAGGTCTAAATGCATCTGTAATTGCTGCCTTGGGCTACCGTCACGAAGAAGACGCTACACAAAACTATAAAAAAGTAAGAAAATCAAACGAAAATTTATTTATCAATATTTAATAATCAATAACCTAATTACAATGAAAAATTTCAAAACTATCGCAATCGCATTATTAGTAACATTCGGAGCAGCAACGGTTTCTGCACAAGCCAAAAAAGTTGATGCTACAAAAAGCACCATTTCATGGGTTGGTAAAAAAGTAACAGGACAGCATTCAGGTGTTGTATCGCTTAAAGAAGGAACACTTGTTTTTAAAGACAAAAAATTGGCCGGAGGTAGCTTTACCGTGGACATGACATCAATCAACGTAACTGATCTTAAAGCAGGTGAAGGTAAAGAAAAACTAGAAGGACACTTTAAATCAGACGATTTCTTCGGAACCGAAAAATTCCCAACAGCAACTCTTACATTCAAATCATTGGGCGCAAAAGCCAACAATACCTATTCTGTTACTGCCGATTTGACCATCAAAGGCATTACAAAACCAGTAACATTTGACATTGTTGTAAATGGTAACAAAGCAACAACCGCTTTCAAAGTAAACCGTACTTTATATGACATCAAATACGGATCAGGAAGTTTCTTCGATAACCTTGGTGACAAAGCTATCGACGACAATTTCGAACTAAGCGTTGCCTTGGTTTTCTAATAAAAACTGCTATGAAAAAGACAAGCCCGGTAAGTGATTATCGGGTTTTTTTGTATTATTAGTTTAAAATTTCAGTTAGCAGGTTTCAGATTGTAGATTTAGAATATGTTTCAAGTTCAAAAACTTAAATCTGGTATCTGACCACTATTCTTCCTTATCATCCTTGTCCAATTTAAATGGATAATCACCAAAACTCGGTGCTAGTTTCCAGGATTGATAAGTCTGTTTTGTATATTTATTAGAAATAGCGATAATGGTTACCGTGTCTTTTTTCAATTTAATATAAGATGAAGTATTGCCGTGCCACCAACCATTGTGGTAGTACATCTTCTGGCCAGTTTCCCATTCATACATGCGAATTCCTAGTCCGTAATTTCTTGTGCCTTTGTGCTCGTAACTGTAACCTTTGTAGGTTGCATCGGTCATTTTTTTGCTCAAGAAATTTGGAGAATAAGTCGCCATATCAAATTTTAGCAAATCCCGCGGTGTCGAATAAATATTCTTATCGCCATAAGTGCCGTCAAGATGATCGAAAGCCAATCGCATTCTTCCTTTATAAGTCTGGCTAACGGTATCTTTGTCGGTTTCTGGATTAAAAACAAAAGTGTGCGTCATGCCCAAAGGCTCAAAAAGAAGTTTTTTCATTGCGACACGATAATTCATCCCGGTGATTTTTTCGATAACCAGTGCCAGCATTGCATAATTGGTGTTACAGTAAGCAAAATGTTTTTCACTTGGAAATTGCATCGGAAAATGATGTTGGTTCATTAGATCCAAAACGTCTTGGTTGTACAAGGTTTTAGAATGGTCCCAAACGCCTTTTTCGTCGCAAAAATACGCATAGTTAGGCAATCCGCTGCGATGGCTTAAAAGCGATTTGATGGTTACATTTTCATAAGGAAATGGCGATAATATCGTATTTACATTTTGATCAAGCTCCAATTTTCCGGCGTCAATCAGTCTTAAAATTACTGCTGCAGTCAAAACTTTACTCATTGATGCGATATGAATTGGTGTTGTTGCCGTCAATTCTGTTTTCTTCTCGATGCTGCCGTAGCCCTGATAATTCTCGTAAATAATTTGTCCGTTTTTAGCAACTAGAAAACTTCCGTTCACCTTGCCATTACCCCAATTTTTTTGAAAAAATGCGGCAACAATTGCTTGTTTTTCGGTTTTGTAGGCGGTCGAAATTTTTGGCATTTTTACGTAAAACGGATTCGCCGCTTCGGCTTCGGTTTTGGCTTCGGATTTTTCTTTTTTACAAGAAATAATAATGGAAATGGTACTTAGGAAAAGGAAATATATAAGGAAGTGGCGGCGGATCATTTTAAGAAAATTATGATGAACAAATATAATCAAACTGTCGTTCGGAAAGGGTTCGAATTACGAAAACGTTGTAATGAAATGGTGTTAAAAGCTTTAATATTTTCAATATCAGTATTTTATTAGTTGGTTTTTTTTCGGAAAAGTGCTTGGTGGACTTGCGTTAACTTGTTATATTTGTAACAAATTATATTTAATAAGTTAAAATATATCTTGTTTTTAATAGATAAGCAACTATTAATCATTTTTTGCATCTATTTAATAAAAACCATACAGATTTGTTTTGATTTTTGCATTTAAGCTATGAAATTCGGAATCATCAAAGAAAGAAAAAATCCGCCTGACAGAAGGGTAGTATTCACACCTGAGGAACTCGTGCGGCTCAAAATCGAACATCCAGAAGCCGAAATTAAAGTAGAAAGCTCTGATATTAGAATTTTTACCGACGAACAATACAAAAACTTAGGTATCGAAGTCACCGATGATATTTCCGACTGCGACGTGCTTTTTGGTGTTAAAGAAGTCCCTATTGCCGCGTTGATTCCAAATAAAAAATACTTCTTTTTTTCTCATACCATAAAAAAACAACTGCACAACCGCAAATTGTTACAGGCAATTCTCGAAAAAAACATTGATTTGTACGATCACGAAACCATCGTAGATGAGCATTATAAACGCTTAATCGGTTTTGGGCGTTATGCCGGAATTGTTGGAGCTTACAACGGAATTCGTGCCTTCGGTGTGAAATTCGACCTTTTTCACCTGCCAAAAGCAGAAACCGTTTCGGGAAAAGATGCCTTGATTGTAAAATTGAAGCGACAAATCCTTCCGCCAGTAAAAATAGTGCTTACAGGCCACGGAAAAGTAGCCAATGGCGTGATGGAAATACTTGATGGAATGAAAATCAAACATGTTTCGATTGAAAATTTTCTTTCTAAAAACTACAGCGAGCCAGTTTATACACAAATAGATACGCTTGATTATAATAAGCGAATCGACGGAAAACCGGCTTCTAAAATAGATTTTTATAACAATCCAACGGAATATATATCAGATTTTGAGCGTTTTACAAAAGTATCCGATATTTTTATGGCAGGACATTTTTATGCCAACGATGCGCCTGTAATCCTTTCAAGAGCGATGCTCGCCGCGCATGACTGCAAAATAAAAGTTGTTGCAGATATTTCATGCGATACCAATGGTCCGATTGCGAGTACCATCAAAGCTTCGACCATTGCAGATCCATTTTTTGGTTATTTGCCATCGCAGGATATTGAAGTGGATATGTTCCATCCGGCGGCGATTGTTGTAATGTCTGTTGATAATCTTCCATGCGAATTGCCAAAAGATGCCAGCGAAGGTTTTGGAGAAATGTTCATGGAACATGTTGTCCCGGCATTTTTCAACGGTGATAAAGACGGTATTTTAAAGCGTGCAAAAATTACCGAAAACGGAAAACTTACTGAAAGGTTCCGATATTTACAGGAATATGTCGATCAGGATAAATTAGAAAGCGTTTCCAATTAGGAAGCGTTTTTTGTTTTATAACAATTGCACTTCAATTAAGAAATTGTAATTATATTTGGATATAAAACATTCCTATTTTGAAAGCAAAAGCGTTTAAGATATTACTTCTTTTTTTCTTCACTACTACTTTTTACGCACAGGAATTATTGCCTTTTGTCGAGAATTTTACCAAGTCAGATTATAATGGTGACAACCAGAATTGGAATATAGCACAAGGAAATGACAACGCTGTTTATTTCGCCAATAACCACTATTTCTTGCGGTATAATGGGGTAAAATGGGAGAAATATACATTGCCCAACAATACTGTAATCCGATCGATATTGATTGATGGCGATAAAATTTATTCAGGTTCTTATAAGGAATTTGGTTATTGGAAAAGAAGAAGCGGAAAAATGGAATACCATTCGCTTTCCCAAAACCGTAACCTCTTTAGCGGCAATTCTGATAATGAGGAAATCTGGAAAGTGTTTGCGTTTAATGGTAAGATTTACTTCCAGTCATTCAATGAAATCTTTATTTATGAAAAAGGTATTATAGAAAAAATACGATTTCCTTTTCAAATTTCATATTGTTATGTTGTTGATAACGAGATATATGTAGCGTCTGTTAGAAAAGGAATTTATCTAATGCAAGGCAAAGAATTCGTCAAAAAAGACAACTGGTCGGCTGCCGAAGGTCAAATCATCCACAATATCGAAAAATATAAAGACAAATTTTATATTTTTTCAAAGACTTCAGGTGTTTTTGTAGCAGAAAACAATACGCTCGTGCCGTGGCAGCATCCTTTGAATAATCGATTGAAAAATGAAGTCATTGTGTCGGCAAAATTTGTAAACGACCACACGCTGGCCATCGGAACCGGTCTTCAAGGATTGTATCTCATTGATATGAACGACAATTCCTATAAAAATATCAATCGCGGAAATGCTATAAAAAACAACGCCATTTTGTCTATTGCTGTTGATAAGGAAAATGATTTGTGGCTGGGTTTGGATAATGGCATAGCACATGTAGAAATCAATTCTTCTGTAAATGTTTTCTCTGATAATTCGGGTATTTTAGGTTCTTTGTATTCGCTATCGACTATTCAGGACGGCTATCTTTTTGTCACCAATCACGGGATTTTTATTTATAAGAATAAACAACTTGTACCGGTGCCCAATTCACAAGGTCAGGTTTGGGATATTTATAAGTTGAATAATCAGTTTATAATTGGGCATAATGACGGGACATTTTTATACGACGGGAATAACCTACGGAAAGTAAATCCGGTCAACGGCGGCTGGAAATTCCTGAAAAGCGAATATGATAATGTTTATTTTCAGGCGAATTATTCTGGAATAGCTTATTATTCTGATGTCAATGATCTTTCAAAATATAAGCTTCTTAGTGGACTTACAAAGCCGATTAGAAATATTGCACAGAACCGCCCAAATGAGTTATGGTGTGCCGATAATTACAGAAGCCTTTATAGGATTACGTATGACGATAATTTCAATACCAAGAAAGTAGAAAACATTTCTCAGGCGAACGGCATTAAAAATGATTTTGGGGTTAAGATTTTTACGTATAAAAACGAAATTCTTTTCCTAATCAACAAAACTTGGTACACTTACAACGCAATAACAGCAAAGTTAGAGAAAGACCCACTTTTTAATGCAGCATTCAAAAATATTTCTGATATTATTCCAATTGATGATGAAAATTTCATTGTGCTGAATTCAGGTTTGTTGTATGTAATTTCGCAAGTAGGTGACGAATTTAGGTGGGAATTGATTCCAGAAAAGTACTACGAAGGTAAAGTCATTTTTGAGAACACTAAAGTGTACAAGTCCGGTGATACTATTTTGCTTAATCTTGACGATGGATTTATTTCTTATCAGCTCAATAGCAATAAGCGCAAGTTACAGAAAATTTATGTCGAAGGGTTTTACAAAGGCAATTTGATTACCGAAGATACCGATATAAAATACAACCAATCTGTAGAGCTGAATATCATCGCTGAGTATTTTGGTTACAACCGCCCAGATATATTTTACAGGCTCAATAATGGCAAAGAATTCATACGGGTGCATAAAGGCAATATGATGCTGAATAATTTAAACAGCGGAAAACAAGAAGTCGCGTTTTATTATTATGATGGTAAAAATTATGTCAAAATCGCCGATTATGAGTTTGCTGTCGATAATCCTTGGTATTTTTCAATTTGGATGGTTTTGTTTTATATTCTTGCCATTTCCGGAAGTTTCTTTCTGTATTATCGGTGGAATAAATTCAGGTATTTGCAAAAGCTAAAATTGCGGGAAGAAGAATTGCGGCACCAAAAGAAAATTCTTGAGATCGAGCTAAAAGCCGAAAATGAACTCAACATTCAGGAATATGAAAAACATATCCTTGAACTTGAAATTCAAGCAAAATCCAGTGAAGTAGCAGGTAAATCACTTTCTATTGCCAAGCAAGGTGAGATGATAGACAACATTCAGCAGATTCTTGATGCAGAAACTGATATCAACAAGCTAAAAAGTGAAATTAAAAAAGCCATAAAAATTAATGCTGTCAATAAGCATGAATGGGAGACTTTTGAGGCCAACCTGAATCAGATTAACAACGAATTTATCATCAACCTTTCCAAGAAGTACCCCAACCTTACTTCAAAAGATATTAAGCTTTGTGTCTATTTAAAAATGAACCTTTCTTCAAAGGAAATTGCTCCAATGATGAACATATCTTTTCGTGGGGTAGAACTACACCGTTACCGTTTACGCAAAAAATTAGGTTTATCACAAGAAGAAAGCCTTTCCAAATTTATGCTTGCCATATAATTATTCTGTTTTTTTGGTGATAATATAATTTTCACTTCCTTTTTTTACGTTTTTACCATACATCATCACTACATCATTACGAAAACGATTTCGTTAATTTTTACTACTTTAAACCCTTTAAAACAAGGCTAATTTACTCATTTAACAGTGTTTTGATGTATCCGTGTTGTAGTGCTTGAATGATAGCTATAACGATGTAATTTTCTTAATTTGGCTGTACTAACTTTAACAAATATTAACAATATGAGAAATTTTATTTTTAGCTCATTGGCGGTCCTTTCCGTTTTTCTTTCTCCAGCTTGGCTATCTGCGCAAAGCATTTCCGGAAAAGTGGTAGACGAAAGTGGATTGCCATTACCTGGTGTTAATGTTTCGCAGGCATCGGCTACAACAGCTACAGTTACCGATTTTGATGGTAATTTTACTGTTTCAGCCAAAGCCGGAGACCAAATCCAGTTCTCTTTTTTAGGTTACCAAACACAAACGGTAGCTGCTTCTAACGGAATGACTGTAAGTCTGAAACCTGCTACTACCGACCTTGCTGAAGTAGTTGTCATTGGTTATGGTACTGCCAACAAACGCGACCTTACCGGTTCGATTGTAAAAGTAAGCGGTAAAGAAGTTGCAGACAGACCTAACACAAATCCTATTGCATCGCTTCAGGGAAAAGTTGCCGGTTTGAGCGTAGTGACCTCGGGGGAACCTGGATCAGAACCTGATATCAGGATCCGCGGAACAATGAGTTTGTACAAAACAAAGCCTCTTTATGTAGTAGATGGTATATTTAACGACAACATAAGCTTTATCAATCCCAGTGATATTGAGTCGATGGAGGTTTTAAAAGATCCTTCTTCGCTTGCTATTTTTGGAGTTCGTGGCGCAAATGGGGTTATTATTGTTACTACAAAAAAAGGAAAAGTTGGAAAGACTACTGTAAATTTCAGTACGTCATTGGGCGTGAAAAACATTACAGGGAAACCAAATCTTGCTAATGGCGCACAGTTTACTGCACTTTATGACCAACAGCGTATCAACCAAGGTGCCGCACCTTATTCTTATTATAATCTGTATAATGCTGATACGGATTGGGTTGACGAAATTTCTCAAGACAGCCCAATGATTTCAATCTACAACCTTTCTGTTTCTCAAGCAACTGAAAAAAATAATTTCTACTTGGGTTTTGGATATGTTAAAGAAGAAGGTCTTGTGAAAAATGAGCTTTACAAAAAATTTACTTTCAGTATTAATGACGAATTAAAAGTGACAGATAAGTTTAAAGTAGGCGTAGGTCTTAACGGATCTGATTCCAGACTTCCGCAGCTTCACAATTTCATTGGTGCACTTAATGCAACGCCAATCGTTGAACCATTCAACGAAGAACTCGGCGTTTACAATCAATTACCAAGTGATATCGGTGGTGCGCAAATTGGAAACCCGTTGGCTGATGTGCAAGAAAAAGCAAATACACAATTAAACAGAGACACTCGTTTTGTAGCAAATGTTTTTGCTGAAATAGAATTGGTTAAAGATCTTAAATTGCGCGGTGCCTATCTAGCAGATCTTGGTTTCTCAAGAGGTCGCGGTTATACTCCTGTCTTTAATGTATACGCAGCCGAAACAGATGAATTGAATCCGTATTCAGGAAATACGCTTACTTCTGTAAACCAATTTAAAAGTGATTTGCAGCAATTACAACAAGATGTTACCTTGACCTATTCTAAGGAATTTGGCAAGCATGATTTTACTGCTTTATTGGGATACACTCGTAATGAATTGATTTATAGTTCAATGTCTGGAACAGTAAAGCAATTTGCAGGTGGCGATGAGATTCCAAATGACCCAAGGTGGTGGTATTTGAACGTTTTTCCTTTTGGAGACCCGACAACCCGCTTGGCCAATTCAGACCAGTATGACAGATCTACGGTTTCTTATTTAGCACGTGTGCTTTACAACTATGACGGCAAGTATATTTTCAATGCTTCGTACAGAAGAGATGGATCATCTGAAATCAGAAAATTCCAAAATTTTTGGGCTTTTGGAGCTGCTTGGGATGTTTCAAAAGAAGCTTTTATGAATAACTCGGTTTTCAATTCTTTGAAAATTAAAGGATCTTTCGGACAATTGGGCAACCAGTTCAGCCCTGTTAATTATCCTACTTATCCTAATTATACTTCTGGTTCAAGT
Source organism: Flavobacterium sp. (assembly GCA_029946065.1). GTDB lineage: Bacteria > Bacteroidota > Bacteroidia > Flavobacteriales > Flavobacteriaceae > Flavobacterium. The sequence continues at coordinate 517,242 of JAQSDU010000014.1, read as the reverse complement.
GCAGTTTTTGGAGAGGAACTTGTTCCTGCTTACATCCTTGCCTACAGAAATAATCCTGACCTAAAATGGGAAACAATCACTTCTAAAGAGATTGGTGTAGAACTTACCACATTAAAAAATCGTTTGTCTTTTGAAGCCAACTATTATGATAAAAGAACAAAAGATTTACTAACGTTTGTTCAAAGATCTTCTTCGTTTTTTACGAATGCTGGCGAAATATCTAGCAAAGGACTTGAATTAATGGCAAGTTGGAAGGATAAAATCGGTAGTGACTTCACTTATACAATTTCTGGTAACTTAACTACCCTTGACAATAATGTAGAAAAAGTTTATTCTGAGCCTGGGAGTCCAACTTTTGAAGTTTTCGACGGCCCTTCAAGATTCAGTGCAGGCGTACCTATCGGATCTTTTTATGGTTATGTAGTAGAAGGCGTTTATCAGTCTTATGCCGATATCCTTGCTTCTCCGCCAAGCGCATTGGGAAGCTACGATGTGGGGGATCTTAAATTCAAAGATCTCAATGGTGATGGTGTAGTAAATGCTGACGACAGAACTGTAATCGGTAATCCAACTCCAGATTTTACTTATGGCGCATCTATCAACCTCGAATATAAAAATTTCAGTTTATCAGCAGATTTTCAAGGCGTTTATGGCAATGAAATATATAGAGAATGGGGTAACGGTGCAACGTATGCGCAATTCAACTACAGAAGCGATAGACTCAACGCTTGGAACGGTGCCGGAACTTCTAATTGGGAGCCACGTTTGAACGAAGCTTCAGGGTATAATGTGAACAATAGATCTACTTATATGATTGAAGATGGTTCTTACCTAAGACTTCGTAACATTCAGTTGGCTTATAGTTTTGATTCTAAATTCCTACAAAATATTAATATCCAAAACCTTAGAATTTTTGTTAGCGGGCAGAACTTGTTTACTAAGAAAAATAATTCAGGATTTTCACCAGAAGCAGGAGGAACTCCAACTAGATTCGGTGTTGACTACGGCGGATATCCGGTTCCTTCAATCACTACCATTGGAATTAATGCAACTTTCTAAAAAAAATATGATTATGAAAAAAATAAATTTTATTAAATTATCGTTTGTCGCAGTTGCTAGTTTGGCATTAACTACTACTGCCTGTGATGACGATAGCTTCCTAGACAGAAAACCTCTTGGTGTTGCAACCGAAGGTGATATCGCTGCTGGCGGCTTTGAAGAAAAGGCTTTCGGTTTATACGGTCAGCTCAGGTCTGAGGATGGTGTAACCACTTGGCAAAGATATTGGTTCCAGAGCATCCGTTCTGACGATGCTGCAAAAGGTAGTACTTCTACCGATGCGGCTGCTTATGGAACTATCTTTGATGCCTATCAATATTCGGCTGCTGAAAATTTTGCAGGCTCCAATTGGAATGGGCACTATAAGATTATTTTCGCTTGTAATGACCTTGTTGCTGCCGTTGAAGAATCTGGCAATACTGATCAAGGAAGTCTTACAAATAAGGCAGAGGCGATGGCAATTCGCGCTTTTTGCTTCTTTGAGTTGAGAAGAGATTATGGAGAAGTACCAATCATTACCAATAAAATCGTTAATCCAGGTGATGAAACCAAAGCAAAGTCTTCGATTGCAGATGTTGATGCACAAATCGTCAGCGACCTGACTTTTGCTATTGAAAACTTACCAACGAACTGGCCTGAATATCCTGGAAGAGCTACCAAAGGATTCGCTCAGTCGCTGTTAGGAAAATTATACCTATATCAGCAAAATTGGGCTCAAGCAGCAACACAATTTGATGCTGTAATGAGTTATGGTTACAGTCTTTATCCAAATTTTAGTGAATTGTTCCTACAAAAGGCAGATAATTCTTCGGAAACTGTTTTTGAAATCCAATTCCTAAGATTGGCTGGCGTTAATTATTCTAATAACTACTGGGAGTCACAAGGTATTCGCGGAACTAGTACTTGGGATTTAGGTTGGGGCTTCAACGTACCGACTCAGGCGCTCATAGATGCTTTCGAACCTGGCGATCCAAGAAAAGCGGCAACTATATTAACTTCAGGACAAGATGACGGCTACGGAAATATACTTCCAAGTGCTCCTCCATTGGCACAACAATACTGGAACAAAAAGGCCTATACTCTTAAAACTGAAAGAGATAATTATGGTGAAAATAAAAACCACTGGGCTAATATTAGGATTATGCGTTATGCCGATGTATTGTTAATGGCTGCCGAAGCGGCCAATGAAAATGGACAGACTGCAACAGCCGTTTCTTATCTCAATCAAGTTCGTGCAAGAGCACGTTCAGGCAATAACTCGGTGCTTCCTGATGTAACATCTGGTGATCAGGGTACTGTAAGAGCAGCCATAAAACATGAAAGACGTATAGAGTTGGCACTTGAGGGCGAAAGATTTTACGATTTAGTGCGTTGGGGTGATGCAGTATCCGTTTTAGGTGGTCTGGGTTATCAGGATAAGAATAAGTTTTATCCAATTCCGCAAACTGCAATTGATCAGTCTGGTGGTGTACTTATACAAAATCCAAACTATTAATAATCAATTAGATAATTATTGAATAATTTAAATAAATTTATAACTATGAAAAAATTAAACATTAGTTTCAGACAGGTAGGTTTGGCAGTTATTGCTGTACTTGCGCTGGCAGGATGCTCCCAAAACATGGATCGTCCTGCGTTGGGTGACTATCCTGTAGATGAAAATCCGGCAGGAGGTGCGTTGAAGTTTTATGTAACTTTTGACCGCGAAAGTACAAATCCTTTAATGCAAGCAGTTGATGAAACCAGAGCTAAATTCCCAACCGAAAACAATTTCACACAAATTGAAGGTGTTAGCGGTAAAGGTGTTCAAGGTGATGCCGATAGAATGATCAGTTACCCAAAACCAAACGATTGGGCAAAAACTGCCGAAAGTTTCACGGTGTCATTTTGGGAAAAACATGCTGGACAAACCAAAAATGGTATGAATCCGGGTGCTGAGCATATTTTCAGCCTTCCATCTTCAAACGGTCACTGGTCTGGTGGTACGATGATGCTTTTATTTGATCAATATGGTGGCTCCGCATCTGCAGCAGCTATCAAGTTTGTTATGATCGATGCCAATTTGGCTGATACTTGGATGACTTGGGAAAATGAAAATTCTATCGAAGGCGTTTTAGACAACCAATGGCACCATTTCGCATTTGTTTATGATGCTACAACTTCAGGTTTTACAATGTTTATTGATGGCGTAAGCAAAGGCACAAAAACATGGGGAACACATGGGCCAATCAACCTTGATGATTCTAAAATTTCAGCTTTAAGAATCGGAAATGGTCCGCAATCGCAAATTCCAAGCGGAGACAACTGGCTGTACTCGAATTGGAAAGGCGGTTTAGACCAATTCAGATTGTACAACACTGCGCTTACAGAAGCTGAAGTTCAAGAGCTGTTTACTACGAAAAAATAATAATTAATTTAATAGCACATAATGCCTGTCGTAGTGTTTACTAGGCAGGCATTATTATAAATCACAATGAAGCTTCTCCATCTCCTACTATTTTCAGCGGTACTATTAACGGATTGCAGCAGTTCAGATCCGGCAAATGCGACTGTTCCGGAAAATCCTACACCGGAAAATCCTACAGTTCCGCCTACGCCATTGTCTGATGCAGACCTATTAGATCTGGTCGAAAAGCAAACGTTCAAATATTTTTGGGATTATGCCGAAACCAATTCAGGTATGGCACGAGAACGATATCATGTGGATGATCCTTCAAACGATGAACACGTAATTACAACCGGAGGCTCCGGATTTGGATTAATGTCATTGGTGGCTGGAATTTCACGAGGTTATGTTTCAAGAAGTGAGGGGATTGATAGGCTCAATAAAATTGCCAATTTTCTAAATACGGCAGATAGATTTCACGGTGCTTGGTCGCATTGGATTGAAGGCACAACCGGACACGTAAAACCTTTCGGCACAAAAGACAACGGTGGCGATCTAGTCGAAACTTCTTTCTTGACCGTAGGTATGATTACCGTTCGTGAGTATTTCAAAAATGGTAATGCCGAAGAACAGGCATTGGCACAAAAATATGATGAACTTTGGAAAGGCGTTGACTGGGATTGGTACAGAAATGGACAAAACGTGCTCTACTGGCATTGGTCACCTGAATATGATTGGCAGATGAATTTTCCATTAGAAGGGTATAATGAATGTCTTATTACTTATGTGATGGCGGCAGCTTCACCAACACATCCAATCATAAATGCTGATTCGTATCATACAGGATGGGCGAGAAGCGGCGCAATTGTTTCTGGAAACGTGCAGTATGGTTTTCCGCTTATTCTAAAACACAATGGGGCTGCACAGTATGGAGGCCCTTTATTCTGGTCGCATTATTCGTATCTTGGGCTTAATCCAAAACAGCTTACGGATCAATATGCTAGTTATTGGGATGTAAATTTTAACCAAAATAAAATTGACTATTTATACTGCGTCGCAAATCCACTAGGTTTTGCAGGTTATGGTGCTAATTATTGGGGATTGACTGCTTCTTATTCTAGAAATACAGATGGAAGTGTAGGCTATGACGCACACATGCCAAGCAATGACAAAGGTGTTATCTCGCCAACAGCAGCGGTGAGTTCAGTGGTTTATTTGCCAACAGAATCATTGGCGGTAATGCATAATTTATACGAAAATTACAATGCACAAACGTGGGGACCGGCTGGTTTTTATGATGCTCACAGCAAACAATATAACTGGTCTGCAAAAAGATATCTCGCAATTGACCAAGGACCGCAAGTGGTCATGATCGAAAACTACCGTAGTGAATTGCTCTGGAATTTATTTATGAATGCTCCGGAAGTGCAACAAGGACTATTAAATCTGGGTTTTCATTCAGGGAAATACGGATTCTAAAAAACAAATATGAGGAAAATAATACTGACATATTTTATTATTATTTTGGTAAGCTGTAAAACCGATAAAAAGGAAATCATAGCAGTTGCCACACCAAAAGTAGAAAGCAAACTTACAGACGAGCAATTAATTGATACAGTTGAAAAGCAAACCTTCAAATATTTTTGGGATTTTGCAGAACCTAATTCAGGAATGGCGCGCGAGCGTTTTTTTCCAGACGGAAAATATCCCGAAAATGACGCCCATATTTTAGCAGTCGGAGGGTCTGGTTTCGGACTAATGTCGATAATTGCAGCCGTAAATCAAAAATATATTGCAAAAGAAAAAGCCCTAAAAAGATTGGATAAAATTGCCAATTTTCTCGCAAAAGCAGATCGTTTTCATGGTGCATGGCCGCATTGGCTCGACGGTAATACTGGAAAAATAATTCCTTTCGGAAAAAAAGACAACGGCGGTGATATCGTTGAAACATCATTTTTATGTCAAGGAATTATCTGTGTGCGGGAATTTCTGAAAGACGGGAATGAACCCGAAAAAGCCATAGCAGCAAAATACGATGCCCTATGGAAAGGCGTAGATTATAAATGGTACACGAACAACGAACAAAAATTATATTGGCACTGGTCGCCTAATTATGCATGGCAGATGAATTTTCCACTCGAAGGTTACAACGAATGCCTGATTGCTTATGTATTGGCAAGCGCTTCACCTGAACATTCAATAAACCCATCGGTATATCACAATTGCTGGGCAAGAAAAGGAAAAATTGTTTCCAAAAAAACAAAATACAATTTGCCTTTGGTACTAAAGCATAACGGTGCAGATGAATATGGAGGTCCGTTGTTTTGGACGCATTATTCTTACGTCGGACTTGATCCACACCAATTGTCGGACAAATATGCCAATTATTGGGATTTAAATTACAATCAAGTTAAAATTGATTATTTATATTGCGTCGAAAATCCGAAGAAATTCAAATGCTACGGACAGAATTATTGGGGATTAACAGCCTCTTATTCCATCAACACAGAAGGAACTGTAGGCTACGATTCAAAAGCCAGAATCGGATACAATGCCCACATGCCAAGCAACGATGTCGGCGTGATTTCACCAACAGCGGCTATAAGTTCAATCGTTTATACGCCAACAGAATCACTTGCAGCAATGCATAATTTTTATGAGAATTATAAGGATGAAATGTGGGGCGACGCTGGTTTTTATGACGCACATAGCTGTGACCACAAAACTGCCGCAAAACAATACTTGGCAATTGATCAAGGACCAACCGTCGTAATGATTGAAAATTACCGCTCCGGATTGCTGTGGAAATTGTTTATGAACGCTCCGGAAGTCAAAAATGGCTTGCTAAAACTAGGATTTCAATCCGGAAAATATGATTTAAATACAAGATAAAAGAACACAATAAACCACAATAAAACAATCGCATGAAGAATAAATTTTTGATACTACTCGCCTTATCAGTATTTTCGGGTTACGCCCAGAAAAAGGAAAAAACAGTTGCCATAAAACCCAAAGCAGCATTTGTTGCCGACTTAATGTCTAAAATGACTGTTGATGAAAAGATTTATCAGTTGGTGCAATTTTCTTCTGATGGAACGGTTACAGGTCCAAAGCAAGGTGACAATTATATTACAAGAATCCAACAAGGAAAAGTAGGTTCTGTCTTAAATGCGACAGGTGCTGCGAACACCAGAATGATTCAAAAAATAAATCTAGATAATTCCCGTTTGAAAATCCCTCTGCTTTTTGGGCATGACGTGATCCATGGTTACAAAACTATTTTCCCAATCAACCTCGGAATGGCATCGTCTTTCGATCCGTCAGCAGTAGAATTGGCAGCAAGAGTTGCCGCAACAGAAGCATCTTCCGGAGGCATTCACTGGACATTCGCACCAATGGTTGACATCGCTCGCGATCCAAGATGGGGACGTGTTTCCGAAGGTTCTGGTGAAGATGTTTTCCTTGGCGCTAAAATGGCTGTTGCCAACGTAAAAGGTTTTCAAGGCGATGATTTGTCAAAAAACAATACGATTTTAGCTTGTGCCAAACATTTCGCTGCTTATGGTGCCGCGGAAGCTGGACGCGATTACAACACAACTGATATGTCGGAACGCGTTTTGCGTGATACTTATTTACCACCATTTAAAGCCGCCGTTGATGCTGGAGTGAAAACTTTTATGGCTTCTTTCAACGAAATTTCGGGCGTTCCGTCAACAGCAAACCGCCATTTGATGCGTGATGTATTGAAAGGCGAATGGCAATTTGACGGAATGATCGTCTCAGATTACACCGGCGTAAACGAAATGATTGCCCACGGATTTGCAAAAGACGAAAAAGACGCAGCGCAATTGGCACTCAATGCTGGTCTGGATATGGACATGGTTGGAGGTACTTTTATGAGTACACTAAAACAATCTTACGACGAAGGAAAAGTATCTATTGATGTCATTAACGATGCGTGTAAAAGGGTTTTGGATGTAAAATATGATTTAGGATTATTTGAAGATCCTTACCGTTATTGCGACGAAAAGCGCGAAGCTGCAACGATTTATAGACCGGATTTCTTAGAAGCATCATTAGATGTAGCCAAAAAATCTTTGGTTTTGTTAAAAAATGATAGTGCCGTTTTACCGCTTAGCAGAGGAAAAAAAATTGCATTTGTTGGGCCTTTAGTGAGTGATGAATTTAACATTATAGGTTCTTGGGCAGCTTTAGGCGATCGCGATGGTTTTGCGACGAGCGTAAAAGAGGGCGTTACGAAGCTATTAGGCAATCCCGAAAACATGACTTTTGACAACGGCGTTGAACTACAAGGCAACAAACGCGACATGATGCAACAAGCTATTGACAATGCTAAGAAAGCTGATGTGATTGTTGCCGTGATGGGCGAAAGAGAAAATCAAAGTGGAGAAGCGGGCTCACAAACCAATATCGATTTGCCATCAATCCAAAAGGAATTTTTGATGGAACTAAAAAAACTCGGCAAGCCAATCGTTCTCGTTTTAATGAATGGAAGACCACTCACCCTTTCTTGGGAAGCCGAAAACATGGATGCTATCTTAGAAACTTGGTGGTCAGGAACACGTGGTGGCGATGCGATTGCCCAAACGCTTTTCGGACAAAATAACCCGAATGGAAAACTACCGATTTCGTTTCCGAGAAGTGTCGGACAAATTCCGATTTATTACAACCATAAAAACACAGGTCGTCCGTATTTAGGCAGCACCGACGCAGAGCAGAAATACAAATCGAGATATACCGATTCAGATAATAGTCCGCTTTATCCGTTTGGATTTGGATTGAGCTATACAACTTTCGCCTATTCGAACCTGAAACTTTCGACTGCTAAAATCAATTTTGACGGAAAGTTCAGAGTTTCTGTTGATGTGGCTAATACAGGAAACTACGATGGGGCAGAAGTGGTACAATTATACATAAGGGATTTAGTTGGTTCGGTAACACGCCCGGTGAAAGAGCTGAAAGGCTTCGAAAAAATTACGCTTAAAAAAGGAGAAACAAGAACCGTAAGTTTTGATATCTCTTCAGAAGATTTGAAATTCTACAATATGGAAGGAAAAAGCATGGCAGAAGCCGGTGATTTCGAAGTTTTCGTTGGAGGAAGTTCAGATGCCGAATTAAAAGAAAAATTTGAGTTAGTTAAATAATTGAGTTTCATGTTTTTGTTTGAGAACCCTTTGGCGCATTAGTCAAGGGGTTTTTTCAAAAAAAGCTAGTTTATTTTTTTACATTTATCCAATCAAAAATACTGTTTTTATGAAATCTATATTTTCTATTTGTCTATTCCTTTTTACAGGAATCCTAAGCGCCCAAAGCGTACAATCGCCGTCAAAAAACATCACGCTCGAATTTAAATTGATCGGCGGAAAACCTTCTTACACGGTAAATTACAAAAATAGGCCAGTCATTTTAGAAAGTTTGATGGGGTTGAAATTGAAAGAAACCACAGATCTCGCTTCCGATTTTACGGTCGCTGAAATTAAAAGCAGCACTTTCAATGCGTCTTGGCAACCCGTTTTAGGTGAACAATCGAACATCGTTAACCATTATAACGAAATGAAGGTGGCATTGCTACAGCAAAAAACCGATAGGAAACTCAACATTATTTTTCGTGTTTTCGACGAAGGAATTGCTTTTCGCTATGACTTCCCGCAGCAAAAAAGCCTAAATTATTTTATCATTTCTGACGAAGTAACGCAATTTAATTTAACCGGTGATCATAAAGTTTTCTGGATTCCGGGCGATTATGATAGTCAGGAATATGTATATAATGAAAGTAAATTATCAGAAATTGACAACGATAAACTCAATCTGAACAATGGCATTGCTTTAAAGACTATTGGCGGAAGATACGTCGTTCAATCGCCGTTGATGATGAAATCTGCCGACAATTTATACCTCAATATTTTTGAGGCTGCCGTAGTCAACTATCCTGTGATGCATTTGAATGTGAATGTTAAGACTTTCAAGACATCGGCGCAGTTGGTTCCGAATGCCATTGGCGATAAAGCTTATCTACAAACACCTTGCGTTTCTCCGTGGCGAACAGTCATGGTTTCAGACGATGCGCGTGATATCGTATGCTCCAAAATGATTCTTAACCTAAACGATCCTTCTAAAATTGACGATACTTCATGGATCAAACCGATGAAATACGTAGGAATTTGGTGGGAAATGCATGTTGGCAAATCAACTTGGGATTTTGCAGGTTCTCAAAACGCACAGAATGCTGCTGATCAGGCACTAATTCCAACGGGGAAACATGGCGCAACGACAGAAAACACCAAACGATATATCGATTTTGCAGCTAAAAACGGTTTCGATGGTGTTTTGGTAGAAGGCTGGAACGTAGGCTGGGAAGACTGGTTTGGCAACTGGAAAGAGGAAGTTTTTGATTTTGTAACACCTTATCCCGATTTTGATATTGCTGCCATCAGTGCTTATGCAAAAGCCAAAGGAGTCAAAATGATCATGCACCACGAGACTTCCGGATCTGTTGCCAACTACGAAAGACACATGGATCGCGCTTTTGAGAATATGGTGAAATATGGCTATCCCGCGGTTAAATCGGGTTATGTTGGAAGGATTATTCCAAGAGGCGAATTCCACGATGGCCAAACGATGGTCAATCATTTCAATTATGCTGCCAGACGCGCTGCCGATTATAAGCTGATGATCAATTCACACGAATCGTCGAGGCCGACTGGTTATGGGCGTACGTATCCGAATTACATCGCTGCCGAAGCTGCTCGTGGCAATGAATTCAACGCTTGGAGTACCGGAAATCCACCGATGCACGAAACAATTTTACCTTTTACAAGACTTTTAGGCGGCCCAATGGATTATACACCCGGAATTTTTGAAATCAAGATGAACATCTATGATCCTGCAAAAACGGAACAAGTACATACAACTTTGACCAAGCAATTGGCGCTTTACATCACAATGTATTCTCCTTTGCAAATGGCTGCCGATTTGCCTGAGAATTACGAAAAATATGCCGATGCTTTCCAGTTCATTAAAGACGTTGCGGTTGATTGGCAAGAATCCAAATATTTGGAGGCTGAACCAGGTGATTACCTGACGGTTGTAAGAAAAGCCAAAAATTCCGAAAAATGGTTTTTGGGTGCAATTACAGATGAGAATGCCAGAAAGTCAACAATTGCATTGGATTTCCTTCCGAAAGGACAAAAATTCAAAGCCATTATTTATGAAGATGGAAAAGATGCCGATTGGCAGAAAAACCCAAAATCGTATAAAATCCGCTCTGTTGAGGTCAATTCAAAATCAAAAATCAATTTAGTATTGGCTCCGGGTGGCGGCACTGCGATTAGCTTTGAACCAGTAAAATAACTTTAAATTATGAGCCATTAAGTCATTAAGGTAGTACCTAAAATGGTTTGAAAACTTTATTGCAAATCTTATGAAGATAAAACACATCATAATCTTAGCGTGTTACTTTTTGTGCTGTACTGAAATTAATGCGCAACAAAAAACCTACTGCAACCCAATCAACATTGATTACGGTTATTGCCCAATTCCGAATTTTGTAACGCAGGGGAAACACCGTGCGACGGCCGATCCGGTGATTACATTTTTTAAAGGCGAATATTACTTATTTTCCACGAACCAATGGGGTTACTGGCACAGCAAGGATATGTTGGACTGGAAATTCATTCCGCGAAAATTCCTCCGTCCTGAACACAAAGTTTATGACGAATTGTGTGCGCCATCGCTTTCATTTGTAAATGACACACTTGTTGTCGTTGGTTCTACGCAAGGAAAGGAATTTCCGATTTGGATGAGCACCAATCCATCAAAAGACGACTGGAAAGAACTCGTACACAAATCACAAGCAGGTGCGTGGGATCCGTATATTTTCTGGGATAAAGATACCGATGAAGTTTATGAATATTACGGTTCCAGCAACGTTTATCCGCTACATGGTGTAAAACTCAACCGCAAGACTTTTCAGCCAGAGGGCGAAGTTTTTGATCTTTTCGGATTAAATGACGACGAGCATGGTTGGGAACGTTTTGGCGAAAACAACGACAATACGTTCCTGCAACCGTTCATGGAAGGCGCATTCATGACCAAACATAATAATAAATATTACCTGCAATATGGTGGTCCCGGAACAGAATTCAGTGGTTATGGTGACGGCGTTTATACCAGCGACAAACCACTTGGTCCGTTTGAATACCAATCGTTCAACCCGTTTTCATACAAGCCCGGCGGATTTGCGAGAGGAGCAGGGCATGGCGGGACTTATGAGGATGCTAATAACGCATATTGGCACGTTTCTACGATTGCGATTTGTACGAAAAATAATTTCGAAAGAAGATTAGGTATCTGGCCGGCAGGTTTTGATGCAGACGGAATTCTGTATTCTAACACCGCTTATGGCGATTATCCGACATTTTTACCTTCGGAACGGAAAGACCACCATAGCGCTAGTTTCTCTGGTTGGATGCTTTTGAATTATAACAAACCTGTTCAAGTTTCGTCAACTTTGGGTGGATTTCAGCCGAATTATGCCGTGAATGAAGACATTAAGACCTATTGGTCGGCGAAAACTGGCAACAAAGGCGAATGGCTGATTTCCGATTTGGGTGAAAAAAGCACGATTAATGCTATTCAGGTAAATTTTGCCGATCAGGATGTGGAGCTGATGGGAAAACCAGAAACGACTACTGGTCATAAATACATCATCTATATTTCCGACGACAATAAAAACTGGAAAATCCTAGTGGACAAAAGCAAAAATACCAAAGATGTACCGCACGATTACATAGAATTGGAAAAACCAGCATCTGGGCGCTACCTCAAAATCGAAAACATCCAAATGCCAACTGGAAAATTTGCTTTGTGTGGTTTTAGGGCTTTTGGAAAAGGCAGCGGACAAAAACCCGCAATGGTCAATAATTTCGTTCCGCTTCGGGCAGAAGCTAAAAAGAAAGGCGAAAGAAGAAGCGTTTGGTTCAAATGGCAGCAAGAAGCTTCCGCCGATGGTTATGTGATTTATTTCGGCAAATCGCCTGACAAAATGTACGGTGCGATTATGGTGTATGGCAAGAACGAATATTATTTCAACGGTGCCGACAGATCGGAAGCCTATTATTTCCAAATTGAAGCTTTCAACAACAACGGAATCGGGCCACTTACAGAAGTAAAATTGGCACCATAAACGATTTTATTCCAAGCGCAAACGATGTAATTATCATAAATTATCATTTAAGAAATCGATTTCGTTAATAACTTAATTGTTGGTCTATTGTAGGATACATTTATATAAATGATATTTAACCTTTATTTTATCTAAGTATTGTAAATTATATTACATACTTTTTGAAAAATTCACAATTTCATTGTTATAATTACACTGCGAGTAATAAATTTTAATCAACCAAAAATCAAAAACCAAAAACTTATGAGTTCAGAAAACGTACAAACCAAATGGGGACAGTTTGTCTCTTTGATAATTGTCTTCTTCTTTTGGGGCTTTGTCGGATCAGCAAATGATATTCTTATTCCTGTTTTCAAAAAAGTATTTACGTTATCACAAGTACAGTCGCAATTAGTGGCTTGGGCTTTTTATGCTGCGTACTTTGTAGGGTCAATTATCTTCTTTTTAGTTTCTCTAAAATCAGATGTTTTGCAAAAATTTGGATACAAAAAGACACTTTCAGCAGGATTGATACTCTCCGCTGTAGGTTCGTTTTTATTCGTACCGGCTGCAACAATGGAAAGTTTCCCTTTCTTTCTAACTGCTTTATTTACAGTGGGATTAGGATTTTCTATTCAGCAGATTGTTGCAAATCCGCTTGCAATCAAAATGGGAAGCCCTGCGACTGGTGCGCATAGGTTGACTTTAGCGGGAGGTGTGAATTCTTTTGGAACAACCATTGGTGCAATTTTATTAGGAATTGCATTGTTTGGGATGGGAGATACTAAAAAAACCAGTCTTTCTTTAGAAGATATCAAGTTGCCATTTATCATTTTGGGACTCGCTTTTATTTTGGTTGCTGTTTTTATGTATTTTTCTAAAATTGAAGATCCTGCTAAAATTGAAGAAGCAGCCATTGAAAACTTAGATTCCAAGTTTAGCATTTTTAATTACCCACAATTGTATTTAGGAATGTTAGCTATCTTTATTTATGTTGGAACCGAGGTTACGATCATTAGTAATCTTCCAGCTTTATTAAAAACAAGCGAATTTGGAAGCATTTTAGAAGACGCGATTTCACCATTTATTGCGCTCTATTGGGGAAGTTTAATGATTGGTCGCTGGAATGGCGGGGTCAATGTTTTTAATACATCAAACTTGGTCAATACGGCACTTAAATTTATTGTTCCGGCACTTGCATTTGGTGTAATCATTGGCGCTAACGTTTTTGCTGCACACGATGTTTCTTCGTTTTATATATACCCAATCTGGATTTTACTATTTATAGCAGTAAGTTTTATAGGTGGTAAAAATGCCGGAAAAACTTTAATGCTTTTTGGAATCTCAGGTTTATTAATGATGGTATTGGGATTGGTTTGGCCAAATCCGGAAATTGCTAAATTTTTCTTTATCTCTGGCGGATTATTTTTATCAATCATGTGGCCGTCAATTTTTGATTTGGCGATTGCCGGTTTAGGAAAAAATACAGGAAAAGCTTCTTCATTCTTAATTATGATGATTCTCGGCGGTGGTGTAATTCCGCTTATACAAGGCAGTATTTGTGATTTCGATACCACGAGTCCAAATGGAATTTTTGGTATTTCTTGGACACATTTCTCTTACATCGTACCATTGTTAGGTTTTGTCTATTTAGCATTTTATGGCTTCTATTGTCCTAAGATATTGAAAAAACAAGGAGTTAGCCACATCATAAGCGAAAGCGGCGGTCACTAGTTAATATTCCTTAGATATATCCAAACCCTTTTAGTGTTACTGAAAGGGTTTTTTTATAACTTTAAATCGAAATTATACTTTCACATCCAATGAAAAAAATTGCCTACTTATTTCTTCTTAATTCTTGTTTTATTTTTGCCCAAAATGCCGATGAGCAAAAGCTAAAGGAAGTCTATAACCAAGCCTTAACCAATTCCAAATGCTACTCTTGGCTCGATTATCTTTCCAATAAAATAGGACAACGGCTTTCAGGTTCAGACAACGCCGGAAAAGCTGTTTTATATACCAAAGCACAACTCGAAACACTTGGGCTAGACAGCGTTTATCTACAAGAAGTAATGGTGCCGAAATGGGTGCGTGGTGAAAAAGAAACCGCTTATATCAAAAACGGGAAAACCAAAACCATTGTGCCTATCTGTGCTTTAGGCGGTTCGGTGGCGACCTCTAAAAACGGAATTTCAGCCGAAGTTATCGAAGTGCATAGCCTCAAAGAGCTCGAAACACTCGGTGCAGAAAAGATAAAAGGTAAAATTGTATTCTTCAACCGCCCAATGGACAAAAGCCTGCTGAATACCTTCGAGGCTTATGGTGGTGCCGTTGACCAAAGAGGTGCCGGTGCTAGGGAAGCTTCAAAATTTGGCGCTTTGGGCGTAATTGTAAGGTCTATGAACCTTAGACTTGACGATTTTCCACATACAGGTTGGATGGGTTATAAAGACATTCCGAAATCGCAATACATTCCGGCAGCGGCTATCAGTACGAATGGCGCAGAATTGTTGAGCCAATCGCTAAAAGCCAATCCGAAGCTTACATTCTATTTCAAGCAATCGTGCCAGCAATATGACGATGTGCTTTCGTATAATGTCGTTGGCGAAATCAAAGGAAGCGAACATCCAGAGAAGATTATGGTAGTTGGCGGCCATCTCGATTCTTGGGATTTGGCAGATGGTTCTCACGATGATGGTGCTGGAGTGGTGCAAAGTATGGAAGTTTTTAGGATTTTAAAAGATATGGGTTATAAACCAAAGCATACCATTCGTGTCGTTTTGTTCATGAACGAAGAAAATGGCGGTCGTGGTGGTGACAAATACAATGAACTCGCACAAACCAATAAAGAGAACCACATTTTCGCACTCGAAAGTGACTGTGGCGGCTTCACGCCAAGAGGGTTTTCATTTGAATGCGACGAAGCCAATTTTACGAAAGTGCAAAACTGGAAACCGCTTTTTGAGCCATACATGACAGCGACTTTTACAAAGGGTCACGGTGGTTCAGATATAGAGCCGTTGCTTTCCAAAACAATCGTTAAAGCCGGACTGAAACCGGACTCACAGCGTTATTTTGATTACCATCATGCCGCAAATGATAAATTTGATGCCGTTGACAAGCGGGAATTAGAATTGGGTGCAGCAACGATGACTTCCTTGATTTATCTTTTCGATCAGTATGGGATAGTAGAATAGGCTTGATATTATTGATGTTATAACACAAGCACCTACCATGCAATATACCATTGGACTAGGGTGCTATATTTTATCAGAAAAACTAGAATATATCTTCAAAAGGTCATTTCTGGTATTGAAATGACAGTTTTTGAACTCCAATGATCATTTTATGTGTTGAGAATATTGTTTTGTATGTCGAGGAAACTATTTCTTGCACTGCGAAGACCGTCTCAGGTATTCCGTTGGTCGTTTCAAACGCTCGGAAAACTATTTCAAGCCTTGGAAAGACCGTTTCACAAATGTTTACGGGGCTTTATGAGGCTTTTAAAATTAGAATTGTCTTAAAATTGTGTATAATTTTACGTTTTCGTTTTGGCACATGTAATAGAAGAAAATTAATATATTTTGCCAAGAATTGCTCGAATTTAAAGAAATCTATTCAGGCTAATTCAATTCGTAGCAGAAAAATATAATATAGATTTTGGCATTCAACGTTATTTTAGCACATTAGATTGAAAGTAAAAAAAAACCTCCGGGATCCGGAGGTTTTAATAAAAACTAAATCTAAAACAAGAATTATTCTTTAATTACCTTGATGGTTTTAGTCTGGTTGTCAACAGTAGTTACTTTAACTAAATAACTTCCACCTGAAAGTTTCGACATATTTACTTTAGCGCTATTAGCGTTTACAGTGTTGTCTAAAACTTTTTGACCAAGTAGGTTGTAAACCGCCACAGTTGAAATGTTTTGTGTGTAAGATAAATTCAACACATCCTTAACTGGGTTTGGATAGTATCCAATAGTTTCTTTAGTTGGGAGGTTAGTTGATAAAGCTACATCTACATGAATATCGTCAACAAACACATAATATTCATTAGCAGCGGAATGACAGTGGTAACCAAAGTTGTAATTTCCTGTTTCCGGTACCGTAAATGTAATAGACTCGTCTGTAGGAACACCATTATCCCATTGTACATAATCAGCGATTGCAACTGACATGTTATCAGGGCTTGCGCCAATACCAGCCATTACTGTAAGGTCTTCAGGGTAACCATTTGGTCCGCCTCCAAAACCTGCATTATTTCCATAACGGTAGGTGATTGTGTATTCTGTGCCAGCAGTCAGATAAACGCCTCTTGTAAAGTACCAAGTGTCTGCAGCGTTTGAAAAGTCATAACTGTAGCGTAATGTTTTGCTTGTAAAGCCACTACCAGGATTATTGTCTACAAACCATTGATTTTGACTATTTCCTAGATTTAATACCGAACCACAAGCAGGAGATTCGCCAGTTGTAGAGTTTTCGAAATCTTCTGTAAACGGCGTACCTGAAGGTAAACATTGTGTAGTGAACGAATATGGTCCGATCCATGCACCATAATCATTGCCTGGACATACTGATCTAACCCAAACAGAATATAATGTAGCATCTGTTAAGCCTGTTAATGTAAGAGCAGGGTCTGTAGCAGGAAGCGTAGTTGAAATAGTCGTTGGGTCAGTTGCTGGACCTTCTACATAACCAACTTGCCAAGCAGTTTCAGCACCGCCTGGTGACCATGAAACGGTTGCACCTGAAGTAGTAGCATCAGAAATGAAAACATCTGTAACATCTGCACAAGTAGGTGCTACTTCCCATCTGATATCATCAAAAAGCTGTGAGTAATAAGTGCCTGGTACACTCATACGGAAACCAATGTAGTGGTCAGTTCCTGTATAAGAAGTAAAGTCAATTGCATATTGTGTAGCAGTATCAGTCAATGTAATTTCATCAAGCTGACTGAATAAAGCAGCATTTGTGTTGCTGTCAAGCGTTCCAATTTGAACAGTCCCAGAACCTTTTGCCCAAAATTTTACTCGGTGAGTACCGGCAGAAAGGGTTGAAAGGTTGGGAGAAACCAATATAACGTCGTTATCAGTTGTTGAAGATGAGTCATTCAAAAGTTGAACTGTGTTTGGATCAGAATGTACTTGATCATAATCAATCACCCTGATTTGAGCATATTGAGAGATAGAAGGACCTCTTGTAATAGCCGTCCAACAACTTGTTAATGTATAAGGGGTAGTACTGTCAAAATCTTCGAAGAAATTAGCAACAGGCAAACAGTCTGTTTTAAACAAAATAGGTCCTATCCAAGCACCATTGTCATTGCCGGCACAAACAGAACGTACCCATA
This sequence comes from Flavobacterium sp., assembly GCA_029946065.1. Taxonomy (GTDB): domain Bacteria; phylum Bacteroidota; class Bacteroidia; order Flavobacteriales; family Flavobacteriaceae; genus Flavobacterium. The sequence continues at coordinate 499,263 of JAQSDU010000014.1, read as the reverse complement.
CTTTATAGGTAGTATTATCGGTTAAGCCACTAACAGTTTTAGTTGTTTCATTTGAAGTCACGAAAGTCAATGTGCCAGGATCTGTAACTGATGTATCACCAACAGCCACATCCCACGTTGTTTCAGTTCCGTTAGAAACCCATGTAAAAGTAGCGCCATCAGTAGACACAGAAGCAACAGTTATTTCAGTTACGTCAGGACAAGTAGGTAACACTTCCCAAACAAGGTTGTCAACGTCGATCGAATTATAGGTATTTGGCGAAACATAACGCAACGCTACATAAGTGTCTGTACCGGTGTATGAAGAAAAATCAACTACATATTCGTGCCATCCATTGTTGGTTACAGCAACTTCCTCCATCATGCTAAATGTAGCAGCATTGGTATTACTGTCGAGTGTACCAACCTGAAGGCTTCCGCTTCCTTTTGCATTAAATTTAAGACGGTGGTTTCCTGTAGCAAGAGAAGAAACGTTTGGCGAAACCAAAATGATGTCGTCGCTATCCGTGTTACTGCTTGAATTGTACAATTCTACTGCATTCGGAGATGAGAACGGCTGGAATGTAACAGTATTTATACTGGCATATTGAGATAAAGTCGGACCTCTTAGGATCTTAGACCAACAGTCGGGAATTGCAGGTGAAGTGACACCATCAAATGTCTCACTAAAGTTGACAACAGGAGAACAAGCTGTTTTGAACAACACCGGTCCGATCCAGGCACCATTGTCATTTCCAGCGCAAACTGAACGCACCCAAACATTATAAGAGGTGTTTTCAGCCAGACCTGAAACAGTTTTTGTAGTATCATTTGAAACTACAAATGGCAAGACGGACGGATCACTGTCTGTAGTAGCACCTACAGCAACATTCCATTGTGTTTCTGCATTACCAACCCATGTAAAAGTCGCACTATCAACATCTGTTGCACTAACAGCTAGGTCAGTAATATCCGGACAAGTTGGTGCAACTTCCCATACAGCATCATCAATAAATTGGGAGTAGTAAGTTCCCGGAGCGGACATTCTGAATCCTATCAAAGGATCGGTTCCTGAATAGCTTGAAAAATCAATTGTAAATTGAGTGGCGGTGTCAGTAAGTGCTACTTCCTCAATCATATTGAAAGTCGCTGAATTTGAATTCTCATCTAATGTTCCTACCTGGATGCTTCCGGAACCTTTAGCCCAAAATTTCAGGCGGTGGTTGCCTGTTACCAAAGAAGATAAGTTTGGCGAAACTAAAATGATGTCATTTTCATTAGTATTGGCACTGTCGTTATACAATTGGATTGCGTTTGGAGCAGAATGTACTGAATTCCATGTAACTGGATTGATGCTTGAATACAAAGAAATACTAGGTCCTCTAAGAATTCTACCCCAACAAACCGGAATATCATTGGCATCTGTATCAAAATTCTGGAAGAATTCAGCAATAGGTAGACAAGCAGTGTCAAAACTGTATGCTTGTGTCCACGGGCTAAATTCTGAACCGCAATTTGCTCTTACATAAAAACTGTAAGAAGTCGCTGGAGTAAGTCCTATCGCACTAAATTCGGGGGTGCCGTTTACAGCAGTTCCTGCAGTGTCAGGTGATGGCATTGGATCGCTTCCCAGTTGTACCATGGCTTCCCATGCAGTTTCGCTTCCTCCTGGTTCCCATGTGAAACCAGCTGATGTTGTAGTAACATTACCAACCAGACCGTTCAAAGGCACTGGACAAGTTAAGACAATTTGAAGTGTTGTAGTATGGCAGCTATTTGCACCACTACAATCTGAACCTTCGGTATAATGCACATGTACTTCACTAGCTGTGATGTTTTCAACCAATAAAGGTGAATCGCCAAAAGCGATTACTTCATCGTTGGCATCAGTCACAGTGATATACTTGTCAGCTGCGGTTGCATTAGAGACACAAGTGAAGATGTAATCTTCGCCTACTAAAAGCCCCACTAAAGAAGAATGTTCAACGGTGTAATTACACGTAGCAATTTGTTGTGACATTCCAGAATTGTTGCTGGTTACATCAGTACTAGGATATTGGTCCTGGTTGATGCACTGCGCGTAGTTTCCTGTCACAAAAGTGATCAGAAAGACTAACAGTAAAGTAATTTTTTTCATAAATAAGTAATTTGTAGTTTACAGGTTACTAAATTAAGATACTTTTTTAATATTTTTTTAATATTTGCAAAACATTAGCGATAATCACAAAAAAATGTCTCAACATAACTTTTATAACAATTTATGTTAAATCGGAAATTAGCTTGTTTGAATTACTTAATCGGTTGATGGATATGCAACAATTTTTTAACTTATCTGGTTTTATTACATATAAAACCCGCTAATTGCAATTAGCGGGTTTTTCCTATCTGTGACAGCTACAATATCAATTTTTCCAATCGATTTTTCGAGAAAAATACATCACAGCGGCGAGTATGAAAAATAATCCTACACTGCCCACCAAAAGCGCATAATCTTCCAATTGGATGATGACATATATAAAGGTATAAAGTACACTCAAAGCCATCCCGATAAAAATAGGGAATTTGCTATTCTTTAATATCGAAAAGGAGTAAACCGAAATCAACGCCACAACAGCACTACCCGCAATCAGATACGCAAACGTAAAACTACTGTGTTCCGTTATCGATATCAGCAAAGTATAAAACATTATCAATGCCAAACCAATCATGCAGTATTGGAAAATATGGATACTAATTTTGCTCACTGATTGAATCAAAAAGAAAATTAAAAACGTCAATCCAATCACCAGAAATCCATATTTGGAGGCACGCTCATTCTGCTGGTATTCATCAACCGGCGTTATAAAATCTACACCAAAAGAATACTTGCGCAAGTCGGGCAAAGTTTCAAATGACTGTTGTGCAAAAGGCCTGTTAAGATGCAAAACCTGCCATTGTGCCTCGAAACCGCTGTCGCTCACTTGCTTGTTCTTCTCGTCGGGAATCCAATTGCCCATAAATGATGGTGAATGCCAATTGGATACCATTTTAGCTTCGGTAGTCTTTCCGATTGGAACAATTTTTACTTGGTGGCTGCCATTGTAATTGATGGCAAATTTGAAGTTCAGTTTTTTATTGTTCAGCAAAGCCTGAATGTCAACGGCTCTTGTTTCCAAAGTGGCAACGCTGTCATTGCTATTGCTTTGCACTGGTTCAAAATGGTAATTATTGTTGCCAAGTGCCATGTTCGGTTGGCTTTTGATACTTTTCATATCCGTCGTTTTGATCAGTATGGTTGCATTTTCCCATTGGATATTTTCGTCGGCGATGTTGTTAATGGCAAAATTCGGCTGACTGTAAACACCTTCAAAATTCATTCTCGCTTTAAAGACATTCGATTGATACAACCCACGGTGCAACGGTTTGGTCATGGTGACATCAGAATTGTTCTTTAATTCTTCCGGAAAGAAATAGGCAAATTTTACGTTGGCGGTGATTTGCTTCGTGACTTCTTTCGTTTTTTCGTTCACAGTTACGGTTTCGGTGAATGTGTTGTACGGGATTTTTAAAATCGGCCCATAAAAGTAAACGCTTTCACCCCATTTGTCTGCCGTTTCAGAAACGACTTCCTTTTGACGCAGGCTGCGTTCCACAATTAAATTGTTTACGAATACCAGCGGAATCATTAATACTAAAGTCAATAAGCCGACCATAAACATTTTGGCTGTTGCCGATTGAAAAAAATTTTGTGGTTCTTGATTTTCAGGATTTTCCATTTTTTTATTGTTTTTAAATTTATAATTTATTTTGATGCGACTGAATATTGAATGAATATTGAAGGCAGTCAACGGTTTGCGAAAGCAATTTCAAAAGTTCCAGATCGTAAAAGCGATGTGCGTTGCGTCCTTGTTTGAATGCGGCATAAAAAACGGCCCCTTTTTGAGGCTCAAGTAGCGTTCCCGCAAGCATATAAGCTATTGCCAGCAAATTTCTTCGTCCATTGCCAAAAAGAAAATACTGCAGACAGATTTCTTCAGTAAAATTCCCACCATAACATGTTAGGATGCGGAATATATCATTCGTTTCAAAATCAAAATTGTTGCGCAGCAGGAAACAGCCTAGTTGAAATCCAAGACTTTCCTCTGGATAATCCAAAAGTGCGTAGCTGTTCACAGCGTTTAAATCGCTATTTCTTAAAAATGTGGTTATCATGGTTGTTTTAAAATGAGGTGAGCAGATTTGTATTTTTTAATTGCGATGGCAAGCAAAAACAAGGTTGCTAAAACCAATAATCCGGGTTCCGACATCCGTTGTGCCGCTTCATCTTCGCCCAAATCCAAAGCATTGTTACCCGACAATACTTCTTTTTGTTTTTTGTATAGCATGGCTTTTTGTGCGTCATTTTCTACTACGATATAGGAAGTTTGTGGCGTCATAATGCCCGAACGGAAACTCTCCCGAATACCGCAAGTCCAATTTTCGGCAGCTTTTTTAGGATGCAATTGTTGCGACATCCAAAGTCCTTGAAGCTGAAGTCCGCTTTGCCATTGCTTGGTTTTTATATTGTTTTTAATATCAAAAAATGGTGATTTTAATACCAAATCGGCTTTTCCATTATCGGGTAAAAAAGCAATCGGGTTTTCAGCGTTTGGATAAACAAAAACCGATTGCATTGTTGGAATTCCATTGGTTATAACTGCCATTGGATTTTCAAGCATAGAATGACCTTCTAGTTGACCGCTATTGTTGAGGGTATAAAAAATGTCGCTTTCTGGAAATGTAAATTGGAGTTTCGTCAAATCATTTCCAATTATAGCGTCGTTAAGACTGTCTGTCAAGACAACCATTATAGGATATTTTTTTTCTTTTTTCGTATAGTTTTGAATAAGGATTTTTTTTAGGGAACGGTCCAAATAAAAACCACCTTCAAATGTTTGTTGGTCGAATTGCTGCGTTATATTGTCTGCCGCTTTTTCGATTTTAGAATACGTATTCGTAAAGCAAATTTCCGCTTGTTGAGCACCATCAGGATTCGATTTTATAAAGTTTTCAATTTGTTGGATGTATTGGGATTTCAGTTTTTCTTTCCCCGAAGAAACGTCGGCAATAAAGCAATAATAGGGTGTGCGCTGTATTTTTTCGAGTTTGCTTTTTTCGACGGTGCTTAGATAAACAACATTGTCATTGTTGCTAATTTCGATTTCGAATTTCGGTTTGTCATCGCCAAGCTGAATTTTCTTTCCGTGGATATTAATGGTCAAAGGTGTTTTATGGATGAATTCAATACCACTTTTCCTAGTTTCATTTTTTGTAAACGGGAAAATCCTGAAATCAATTTTACCATAATTGGTATAGCGTAGCATTCCGGGATCTTTTCGCGTATTGACAATCTGCGAGAAGACCCATTGCGCGGCTTTTTTCTCCATCAGCAATCCGTGTTCTTTCTTATTGCCGACATACAAATAATAGTCACTGATATAACATCCGGCAGGTAATTCAAATGAAGTTTCAAATTCCTGTAGCCAATTGTTTGTCGAATTGTTCTTTATTTCAAAATCCACCATACTAATCCATGCGTGTTGCACTTCGTCGAATCGGCTTGTCACTTTTGCATTGGTAATATCTAAATCGCTATTTTCGGAAGTTTCAATATTAGCGTCGATAGTAGTACTGCGAAATTCCTTTTGATGTTCCGAAACGAAAATGCTATTTAAATCATCTATTTTCTTATCCGAAAGTGTCATGTTGTCGAGCACAATCCAATTGAAATAAGCCGATAGATATGGCATTTGGTTGCTGAAAATGAAATTATTGCGTTCCTTTTGTTTTTCAATAACGGCTAATGTTTTTGTAACGGAAGTGGCATCAATGTCGTAATTCTTTGTAAAATCGGGATTGTAAACATAATCGAGCGCTTCGTTTAAAACTGCTTTATGATAGCAATAAGTGCAAGTAATAATCACCGGAAGCATTAACATTCCTGCCAATTGAAAAATAATCAACCTTGATTTAGAGTGAATTGTCGAAAGGAAATTAAAATCATCTGAAAGTGATTTAACGTGTACCACAAATAGCAACAACGGCGTAAGCATCAGAAATCCGACACCAATCGCTAATATTGCAATGATAGAAAGTGGTAAAAAAGGTAAGAATACCAAAAAGAAATACAGCGTAAAAGTAAAAGTGGCACTTTTAAGGAAAAATAAGATTAGTTTTATTCTTGGACTTTTCGCTTCGGGAATACACAAAAGAATGCCGTTTCCCAAGGCGATAAAGTAGATCCAAATGCTGCTAAAGTCGCCAAAAATGCCGCCGCCTTCGCCAATAAAATCTTTTAAGAAACTACCATTGTTAACCATCAGGCCTAACAGCGGAAATACAATCAAAAGTGGAATTTTCCAGTTCAGCGCATTTCTTTTCCAAAGTTTCGATTTTTTGTTGATGAGAATATACACCATCCTAATCAGGAAAAACAGGAAAATTACTGTTCCCGAAATGACGAAAATCAGTAGTGCATGAATATTGAATCCGTGATCCAAATCTTTGAACATCGGAATAAAAAGCTGCGAAATTATGTACCAGCAAAACGGAACCGCAGCGGCCAATCCAAAATTCAATAGCGGACTGTTTTTTTTGTGTAATGCGGTCAGTTTTATCACCAATACAATCACGGCGTGAATAATTGTCGGCATCAGAAAAGTCACGGCATAAATCATCATGTCGGTCGGCACCATCCAACGCGGAATGTCGCGTGTAATGAGTTCATCGGCGTTGTAAAAAGCAAGATACAAAACTGGAATTGATGTGAAAAGTGCCGCAAATCCATAATAAACCGAGAGTTCTTTTTTGCGGATGACAGCAATTATGGCATATACTAAAGTTGATGCGATCAATATGCTTAAAGCGATGGCAAACTGTCGCCAGATTTCGATGTTTTCGGGTTTTAAAAGACTTTTGATGATGTCGAACTCTCCAGAAAATATCAGGAAAAGTACAATTAGTGGCAAAGTGTTGATGAACAGGAGCCATTTTGGGTTGACTAAATTACGCATTGGTAGTTTTGAATTTGGTTAGTAATCGGTTCAGGATCATATAAAAAGCAATTAGGAATGACAAGTAAATGAAGATGCCTTCGGATTGGTGCAACCACGGGAACTGCTTGCTGCTGTTGGGGAATTGCTCCGAAATAAATATCGCTGTGGCAATTCTGGAAGTATTGACAAAAATCGTCAGCAACCAACTTATGGTAAGTATTAAGAGAATTGCAGCTATTTTTTTAAGATGGGTTTTATAAGAATTGACTGTCAGAAAAGCCAACATTGCAAAACATAAGATCCAGAAATTATAACCGGAACACGATTTTTCAATGACAATGTTCAGGTTGTCATAAACGTATCCAAAAGAGGTGGAATACTGCGGTGAGGAGCCAAATAGTAAACTAACCAAAGCATTTGTAGGTGTCAGTAAAAATTTTAAATCGTTATTGGAAGTTGCAGTATAATACTGCTTCAGCAATAAAAAAATCCCAATTATGGCGGCGTAGTAATAGTGTTGTGATTTAATTCTTTTCATATTTATGTTTTTAAAGTACTTTGAAATTCAAAGTAAATGAGTAAAAAAAATGCGCTATTTCCGGATTAATTTTTCGAGCGCATCGATATGATCTCGAAACGCTTTTTTACCATCTTTAGTTGCGGCATAAGTCGTATTGGGTTTTTTTCCGATGAATTGTTTTTCGATGAGAATATAATTTTCAATTTCGAGCGCTTTTGTATGCGACGCAAGATTCCCGTCGGTCACGCCGAGTAGTTCTTTTAGTGTGTTAAAATCGGCTGATTCATTGACCATCAGTACCGACATAATGCCAAGTCTGATGCGATGGTCAAAAGCCTTATTGATATTTTGGATGATATTTTTCAAAATTATTTTCTGTCATATTTAAAATACATAATGCTGCCGTAGACGATGTGGCAAACGCCGAAACCAAGGGCCCAAAATTCGATAGCATATCCTGAATATTCTGTCGAAATTAATCCCAAAATAATAATGGTAATGCCAAGATACCGAACATCGCGAAATGTATATTTGCTGGCATTTACGCAAGACAATCCGTAAAAAATGAGGGTTACGGGAACAATCAATCCATAAATACTATTGTGCAGCAACAAAAGCGCAAAAATACCGCCAGTTACCAAGGGTATCATAAAATTAAAAAATAAGCGTTTTGAGGTGTTATTCCAGATTTTTTCTCCGGTTTTTTTTGCTTTAAAATAGGTGAGGACAACGGCCGTTCCAACAGAAAGTAGCAAAACCGCAACAGCTGTGAGCATCATTAATTTGAAGGTACGACTTTCTAAAGTGATGTAATAGCTTGAATTGCTTTCAAGTAGTAGTTTTCCAATTGCAGCACCAATAAGTGCATAAGCACCGGCAAGAATGCCCGACAAACCACTTAGGGAAATAAATTGTGAGGAGCGATCCATCATGTTTTTTATTTCGCTGATGTCTTTTAGATAATCTTTTTCTTCCATTTTAAAGTACTTTGAATTGCAAAGTAAAATATAATTTTTTGTTTTGCCAAATAAAATCTGATTTATTTTAAATTCCAAATCTCAAATCTGAATTTTTAGATATTGATCATTTGGAATTCAATTTTACCGAATTGTTAAATATAAAATTAAGCTTTCAACAGCGTTTTCTTTTTTGTAAATTTGAGTAAAAACCAACGCTATGAAAACCTACAGACAAAACCTGGCAATGCTGAGTGCCGTAATTGCATTTGGATGCAACCAGCGAAAACCAGAGGAAACGCCAGATCAGGAAATAAAAACAGAGCAAGTTACAGTTCCCGCAGCAAAAGATTCCATAGGTGAAGTCGATGCTTCCAAAACTGTCGAAGGCACCGTTCAGGAAATCTTAAACGGAAAAGATGGCTATACCGCCAAAATTGAAACTGCCGATAAAGAAGTTTATTATGTAACCATCAGCCATTCTAACCTGACGGATCATACGCAGTATAAAACCGTAAAAGTAGGGGAGACGCTAAAAGTTACAGGCGATTCTTGGGCTATGGAAGGAAAAAATCAGATTACGGTTCGCGCTATTAATTAGGTATTTATAAAACATACAAAAGCCGAAAACATTAATGCTTTCGGCTTTTTTTATGTAACACTTATCTTTTTATAATTTAAAAATGCCTCCAACTGCAATAATCCTCTGGAAAAAGAAAAATTGCTGCGCTGCGTGGTCATCGGTACTCTTTGTGGTACGAATGTCTTGCATGTTGATATAGCCGCCTTTTATTTCCCCTTGTATATAAAAATACTTGTAAAACGTAAAATTAATGCCCGCTTTCGCCGATACGCCATAACCAGAAACGTGAAAATCATCGTGGCGTTCTTTACCCAAAAGCGTCGTGTTGGTTTTTGGAAAAAGTATTCCTGCACCGACACCCTCAGTCAAATTGATTTGAAATTTATCAATATTAGGAAGTCTAAGCAAATGCGAAAGATCGTCGTGTCTTGAAAATTCGGTGTTGATGTAATTCAGTCCGTCCGTATGCTCATATTGCAACATGTCCTTAGTGATTACGGTTGGTGTATGGGTATAAGTGCCGTTATACATCGAAGCCTCATCATCAGCAGGCAAATTAATAGTGCCATAAATTGCAGCAATCTGGTTAGTGGTCATAACATATTTCATGTGATCCCAACCAATAGCGATACTATAATGGTCGTTGATAAAATAACCCATCCTGAAATTTGTCTGCGGGATAGTCATTCTGCCCGGATTCACATAATCGATGTTGTAGCCTTTTCCTTTGTCATGCGCTTCCATATTCTCGATGGTGAAATCGTAGTCTTTTCCCCAAAACCGCACATCAGATTTAGAATAGCTTTCGCGGTTGCCGCCCCACGAAATAAAGAATTTTCCTTTGTTGTGCGCCGTGTATTTTTCAGCGGGTTTTGCATTGTCTTGAGCAAAAGTGTACTGTGAAAAACCACAAAAAGTGAGTACAACCAATAACAATCGGTGTTTCAAAATGTAATAAAATTAGTTAATTAGAATGCATTAATCGTTTTTCTGATGGCAACAAGTTTTGTCATCAAGTCCTCAAAATAGTCAAGATGTAGCATGTTTGCGCCGTCGCTTTTAGCGTTTGCTGGATCAAAGTGGGTTTCGATGAAAATGCCATCAACGCCAACTGCGATACCGGCTTTTGCAACGGTTTCAATCATATCGGGTCTTCCACCGGTCACGCCGACAGTCTGATTTGGCTGTTGTAGCGAATGCGTTACATCAAGAACAGTAGTGGCATATTGTTGCATCGTCGGAATTCCGCGATAATCCACGATCATGTCCTGGTAACCGAACATTGTGCCGCGGTCGGTGACCATTACCTTTTGATTCTGGCAATCGAGTACCTTTTGTACGGCGTGTTTCATGCTCTCTGGACTCATGAATTGTCCTTTTTTAAGGTTAACGACTTTTCCGGTTTCGGCAGCAGCCATAACCAAATCGGTCTGGCGTACCAAAAATGCTGGAATCTGAAGCACATCAACATATTCAGCCGCCATTGCTGCATCTTCATTGGTATGGATATCGGTTACGGTTGGAACGTCGAATGTTTCGGAAACTTTCCGGAGTATTTTTAACGCTTTTTCATCACCAATTCCGCTAAAACTATCGATTCTAGAACGATTGGCTTTTTTGAAAGAGCCTTTAAAAACATAGGGAATTTGAAGTCTGTCGGTGATGCCGATAAGTTTTTCAGCAATTCGCAATGCCATTTCTTCACCTTCGATGGCACAAGGTCCTGCCAAAAGGAAAAAATTGCCACTATCTAAATGCTTGATTTTGGGAATATCTTGTAAATTCATAGTTGATTTTTGAAAGCGCAAAGATACGCAATATTTACATTTCGATAATCTGTGGAAAGCTTTTTAATAAAGTCTTAAATATTTAAATCGTTATCGCTAAATCCATTACTTTTTCAATGTCAATCCCATTGGAACTGTCACATATCCTTTTTCGTAAATGTTGACGTAAATTTTTAACGGTTTCGACTGTCCGCTCCACGTGATCTCATATACATCAAGCATTCCCACGCCAATATCGTTCCTTTTGGTTGGAAATGGACAACAGTTTTCCAATTTTTTATATGCGATTTTTTCGCCATTCGGACCTGCAAGCGCATTGAGGAACCGCGGTTGGTTGATGCTGTCGTTTTTTGTGCTTTTGTAAAAAAGGTTAACCGGATAGTCTTTGTTATAAGCGTATTTCGGGTTTTTACTGTAGTCGGTTATGACAAAATTGCCATCAGCATTGAGAACCAAATCTGGCGCATTATTATCAATGTTTTTAATGGTATTTCGCGTACTTACACAAGAAGTTAGTGTAATGGCGATAAAAATAACAGCAAAATAAAATCTATTTTTCATTAGAAGGAGCTTCTTTAGTTTTAACGAATAATGCGATAATCGCCGATGTGATGATGCCGTACGACATACAATCCATGATGCCACGGAAAATAGTATTTTTCATATTATAATAGGTTTCGGCATTTTCAACGGAAACTTTATGTGCTATTTTATAGGAAATCGAAAGCCTGAAAAAATTTGGAGAGATGATCTCATAGCATAGATATTGCATCAACGGATTCAGCATCGTGATGAACAAGGCAAGAAACGTACCAGAAATAAATCCTTGTGTCCAAGTCATTTGACCATTAAAGATTTTTTTCTTTTTATCCAACAACGCCAAAATATAAATGATTAAGGCCGGTAATGCAAAAAGTAATGCGTAAAACGGCTGGTTGTTGATGTGAATGTCGTGCAAACCAGTTATTTTTTCACCAACAAACCACAGTAAACTTACAATAGTAAATAGGATTGCCCATTTGATTTCGATGGAAAATTTTTTCATTTTTGATATAGAAATTGGTTGCCCAAAATTAAGCTTTATTTTAATCAAACGAAATTTCAACGAAAACAAATTTGAATTGTTACTTTTGCTACAAAACAGATAAAAATGGATTTAATATACCAAACCTGGCCGTGGTATTTTTCTGGTTTTATAATCGGAATGGTAATGCTGGCGCTGATTTATTTTGGCAATACTTTCGGAATGTCGTCCAATTTGCGTTCGCTTTGCACAATTGGTGGTGCCGGAAAATTTGCTGAATTCTTCCGTTTCGATTGGAAAGCGCAAAGCTGGAATTTGATTGTAGTTTTTGGTGCGATGATTGGCGGATTTGTTGCCGTTCATTATATGCACGACGCTTCTAATGTTGCGATCAATCCGAAAACCATCGAACAACTCTCGCAATATGGTTTTGACGCACCGAACGGCAAATTAGCACCTGATTCAATGTTTGGCAATGAAGCATTTCAATCGCCAAAAATGATTGCGATTTTGATTATTGGTGGTGTTTTAATTGGATTTGGTTCGAGATATGCCGGCGGTTGTACTTCGGGTCATGCGATCCAAGGGATGAGTAATTTGCAAATTCCGTCGTTGAAAGCGGTAATTGGTTTTTTTGTAGGCGGTTTGATTATGGCGTATTGGCTGTTTCCTTTAATTTTTTAAGTTATGAAAGCACTAAAATATTTATTAGTAGGTTTTATTTTCGGAATCGTTCTCACCAAATCCGAAGCAGTTTCTTGGTATCGGATTTATGAAATGTTCCAATTCCAATCGTTCCACATGTACGGCATTATCTGCGTTGCGATAGCGACCGGATTGATTGGGATACAGATCATCAAAAGAACAAAAATGAATGATATTAAAGGGCAGCCAATTGTTATTGCTGATAAAGAAAAAGGCTCTTTTCGTTATTGGGTCGGCGGTTTGTTCTTTGGCTTGGGATGGGCTTTGGTTGGCGCTTGCCCAGGACCAATTTTTATATTGATTGGCGCAGGTTTTCTCCCTGTGATATTGATTTTACTTGGGGCATTAATGGGCACTTTTATTTATGGATTGCTGAAAGACAAGTTACCACATTAGCATGAAGTTATAAATTCCAAATCCCAAATTCCAATTATGAAATTTCATAATTGGAATTTGGGATTTGATTTGTTCAATTACTATTGATAAACCCTCACATAATCGATAGTGTATTGTTGAGGAAAGATGCTGTCATCGACTTTAGGTCCACCAAAATTGCCGCCTACAGCCATATTTATGATAAAATAGAACGGCTGATTAAATGGCCAGACAGCTTCTGGTTTGTCTTCTGGGCTGAAAATATAAACGGATTGGTCATCAACAAAAAACTCAATTTTATCTTTTGTCCATTCGATTGCATACACATGGAAACCTTCTTCAATTTCCTTCAATTCTGTTTTTTTGCTGTTACCATTTTCGCCATGACGGGCTTCTGTGTGCAAAGTTGTGTAAACCATGTGCGGGTCGCGACCGATGTATTCTAAAATATCAATTTCGCCACATTTTGGCCATCCTACAAGATTTATATTGGAACCCAGCATCCAAAACGCAGGCCAGATGCCTTGACCAACCGGTAATTTGGCACGTGCTTCAAAACGTCCATATTTAAATTCTTTTTTGCCTTGTGTGGTTATTCTAGTAGAGGTATATTGCTCGCCTTCAAGTTTGGCTGTAATAACCAAATTTCCATCAACAAGTTGATGGTTTTCTTTGGTGTAAACCTGACTTTCGTTATTACCCCAACCGCCGCCGCCGACTTCAAAATTCCAGTTTGTTTCATTCAACGTTTTGCCAGTGAAATTTTCTTCCCAAACGAGTTTTCTCTTTTCTTGTGCAAGGGTCAAATTTCCGATTAGCAGCAGTAATAATAATTGCTTCATAGTTGTATTTATTTATATTGAAAATTACTTTCTAAATTGGCATCTGAATTACCGCCAACAAAGACTTTAAAATCACCTGTTTCCGCCTCCCATTTGTTATTAGCGGTATAAAATTCAATGGTTTTTCTGTCAATTTGAAACGAAACGGTTTTGGTTTCATTTGGTTGTAATGTAATTAATTCGAAACCTTTCAACTCCCTTACGGGTCTTGTTAAGCTTCCAAATAAATCACGAATATACATTTGAACAACTTCTTTTCCTAATACTTTTCCACTATTTTTAAGATCAACAGAAACGGTTATTTTGCCATCTCCCGAAAATGAATCGGCACTCAGTTTAAGATTTGAATATTCAAATTTCGAATAACTCAAGCCATATCCGAACGAATACAATGGCGAGTTTTTTTCATCACCATAGTGCGACCAGAAGACACTTTCGCCACCATCATTAGGTCTTCCTGTATTCTTGTGGTTATAATATATGGGAAGCTGTGCCACATTTCTCGGAAACGACATCGGCAATTTCCCACTTGGATTGTAATCGCCATAAAGCACTTGTGCAATTGCATTGCCACTTTGTGTTCCCAATTGCCAAGCTTCAACAATCGCTGGAATATTGGCGCCTGCCCAAGGGATGGTCAACGGACGACCGTTTTGCAAAACCAAAACTACATTCGGATTGGCTTTAAAAACCGTTTCGAGCAATTCTTGTTGAACGCCAGGAAGGTTAATGTCGGTTCTACTGCGACCTTCTCCGGTCTGGAAACCAATTTCGCCTAAAACCATAATCACAACATCGGCATTTTTAGCAGCGAGCACTGCTTTGTCGAAACCACTTTTATCAGTTTTATTGATTTTAGTTTCTGTACCAAAAACCGGTGTTCCAATAGCTACGTCAGCACCTTTTTCATATACAATTTGATTGCCTGAATATTTTTGAAGTCCTTCTAATACGGAAATGGCGGTACCGTCTTTTCCTGCGGCCCTCCAACTGCCTAATGGGCTGCTTTTGTCATTCGCCAACGCACCAATTACGGCAATTTTTAATCCAGATTTTTTCAGCGGAAGTAAATCATTTTGGTTTTTTAGTAAAACGATTGATTTTTTAGCCATATCCAAAACACCATCTTGGAATTCTGGTTTGCCTAAAGTAGCTTTTTCCCTAGCTTCATCGCAGTATTTGTATGGGTTTTCAAACAATCCCATTTGGAATTTTACTCTTAAAATCCTTCTTGCTGCATCATCGATATAAGCTTCCTTTACTTTCCCCTCTCTGACCAAATCGGCAAGATGGTCAACGTATAAATAGGACTCCATATCCATATCAGAACCGGCATTGGCAGCTAGTTCAGCGGCTTGTTTGCCGTCTTTAGCATAGCCGTGTGCGACCATTTCACCCATCGAACCCCAGTCGGTTACCACAAATCCGTTGAAATTCCATTCGCCTTTCAGAATTTGTCTTTGCAGGAAAGCGCTTCCGGTGGAAGGAATACCGTCAATTTCGTTAAAAGAATTCATAAACGAGCCCACGCCGGCATCGACAGTCGCTTTGAATGGAGGAAGAATTTCATTATAAAGCATCGATTTCCCAATGTTTACGGTGTTATAATCGCGTCCGGATTCCGCAAAGCCATAGGCTGCAAAATGTTTTGTACAAGCAAGAATTGTTTTTGTTGTATAATAGTCTCCTTGAAAACCTTTTACTCTTGCATAAGCAATCTTGCTGCCGAGGTACGGATCTTCGCCGGCACCTTCCATTACGCGTCCCCAACGGGCATCACGAGTAATATCAACCATTGGCGCAAATGTCCAGTTAACACCAACTGAAGCAGTTTCTTCGGCGGCAATTGCAGCTGATTTTTGTATCGCCTCCAAGTCCCAACTTGCAGATTCTGCCAGTGGAATTGGACTGATCGTTTGATACCCATGAACCACATCATAACCGAACAAAAGCGGAATATGCAGTCTTGTATCTTCAACGGCAATTTTTTGCAATGCTTTTACATCTTTTACACCTATTACATTCAGCATAGATCCTACCCAGCCTTTCTTTATATGGTCATATTTTTTGGCTGCGGTTCCGTCTTTTGGAGCGGGCCCAGTAACATCCCAAAAACCGTTGTACTGGTTCATTTGACCGATTTTTTCTTCTAGCGTCATCAATTTTAGAAGCGAATCGACTTTTCTTTCGATAGAATTTTCTTTTGTGAAAGCGGTTGAAGATTGCGTAATCGTATTATTACATCCTATTGTAATTAATGCAGATAATGCGAATGGTAGGTATAAAAGTCTTTTTTTCATTATGTAGTTTGTTAGGGCAAAAATAACCAGAAAAGCTTCGTTAGACAAAACTTTTCTGGTCATAAAAGGCTTTGATTTTTTTACTATTGGTAAACTTTTACATAATCAACTTCCATTGTTGATTGTGTGAATGCGGGATCAATTTGACCGCCAAAATTGCCACCCATCGCCACATTCATGATCAAGAAGAAATTAGCATTGAATGGAGAACTTGCAATATTGGCATAGGAATGGTATAAATTTCCATCAACATAGAATTTTATCGAAGCAGAACTCCAAATCACAGAGTATATGTGGAATTGCGTCGAAACATCTGGAATTGTTGTTGATGCGGTGTTTCCGTTGCCACCTGAATTTCCTGGATAGTGTAATGTTGCGTGAATTTTATTTTGATCATTTCCTACATGTTCCATCACGTCGATTTCTCCACAAGCCGGCCATGAATTAGTGGCATAATTGGCGCCTAACATCCAAAGTGCTGGCCACGTACCGCCGCCTGTTGGCAGTTTAGCGCGGAATTCGACTTTTCCGTATTTGAAATCAAATTTATTTTCAGATTTGAGTCGAGCAGAAGTGTATTGTGCACCACCGAAAGCTTCTTTTTTAGCTTTAATTTTTAGCACTCCACCTTCAACGATAACATTATCGGCATCAGTAGTATAATATTGTACTTCATTATTACCCCATCCGCCGCCAGTTCCGATGTCATAATTCCAATTTGCGGGATTCGGAGCACCATCTACATTAAAATCGTCTGACCAAACCAAGTTGGTGAAATTTTCATCAACACTTTGTACCGGAGGTTGAGTACTGAAAGTGTGGTACCATGCTAATGCTTCGTTGCCACCCATAACAGCTCTAACAACCATTCTATTGTCTGTAATCGAAAGTATTTCATAAGTGCTTTGACCGATATAATAACCCATGAAGCCATTGTCTGAAAAAGTCATCTGTGTTCCTGTTGTCTGTCCAGCCACATTATTTTGTCCAACGAACGAATTGGCAGGTCCTAGTTGAACATTTTTTACACCGCTAGTATCAAAATCATAACAATTATCAGCTCCGGCAGCACCGCCAACAACACTCTCAAAAGCGGTATTGAAGAAGGTATGCCCGTTGTTGTTTAAAGTATATTTCAAAGCGCCATTGTCAAGATAAAATGTAAGCTCATTTTCATAAAGGCAGGCACTTGAAGGTGAACCTGCTTTTTCAAAAGGGGCAGCCTGATAATAGTTACCGTAGTAATTTGCATTAGCATCTGCATTGTTTGGGCCAACGCCAAGGTGTCCAACTTCAGAAGCAGCCCAGTACCATTTTTTAGTGTTTCCACCTGTTAGTTTTTGTGTAGTTTCCGGATCCGAGAAATTGCTTAGCACTGTAACTTCAATAGTTTTGGAAGATGTAACACCACCAGTTCCACTGGCTAAAACGGTAACGGTATAAGTATTTACGCCATTTATGGTAAATCTTTTTTCTGTTGTACCACTTGGCACGACCATAGTCGTATTATCGCTAAAAATATATTTATAACTGATGGCATTGTCGGCAGTAGCTGTAAAAGTTACGATTCCGGAGCCATCGCCATTGGGTGTATCAGTGTTTTCTTCACCAACACGCACTGCAGTAATCTGAAGATTTGAAGGCGTATTGATGTCACCAAAAGTATGTTCATCATCCTGGCATGCTGAAAACAGCACAAAAAGGGCGGATGCAATTGCAATTTTTTGAATAAATTTTTTCATTTTCATTTTTTTTTTTTTTTAATTGTGAAAATATACATTGTCAATATATATTGTATTATTTCCGGTTGGTGCGCCAACATAGATTAGCTGTGCAATATGCGCTCTTGTTGTCAATCCGGTAAAACTACTCAGCGGAATGTCCAGACTGATCCAAGTATTCTGCGCCGGAGCTGTGTATGTTATTTCATGCTCGACATCATCACCGCCCGCAAAAGTGCCATTTGCACCAAAATCGACAAGTTTTATCTTGAACGTCGTAAAATCTGACGACCAGACATCAGTATGAAAATACGTCATCGCAGTTGCGTTTATTGGTGTTGTTGTCGCTTCAACGCCGACAAAATTCAACGTACTGTATTTTTTCGTTGCATTTCCGGCTATCAATACGTCTTCAAAAGTTGCACTTGACCATACTGTTTTCCAGGTATCTACAGGCACATTTGTGTAAGCATCACTAAACATCGAAATGACATTAGCCGGCGCATAAACAGGTGGTGTCGGTGCAGGTGTTGTAAGTGTTCCGTTCTGATTGTAGAAATATACATTATCTACGTAAACAGTCGTGTTTCCGGATGGTGCACCTGCATAAATAAGCTGTGCAATGTGCGCACGTGTTGTTAATCCGGTGAAGCTACTAAGTGGAATATCAAGACTTACCCATGTTTCGTGCGCAAGGTTGTTAAAAGTTATTTCATGTTCAACATCGTCGCCACCTCCATAAGCAGCATTAGCTCCAAAATCGACTAATTTTACCTTAAACGTTGTGAAATCTGACGACCAAACATCGGTATGAAAATGTGTCATTGTTGTTGCATTGATCATTGGCGCTGTAGTCTCAATTCCTACGAAATTTAAATTCGTGTATTTCTTCGCCGCGTTTCCGGCAATATCAACATCATCAAGATTGGCTTGTGACCAAGAAGTTTTCCATGTATCGACGGGTACATTTGTATAAACACCGCTGAAAAGTGAAATCACACTTGACGCTGGAGCTGTTGGATCAGGTGCCGGAGCAAGGTTTGTAATAACAATAGTCTGGGTTTGTTCTGCGAAAGCAGCGCCACCACTTAAAGCGACCACTCTTACTTCATAAGATCCGGGAGCAGCATATGTATGGGAAACGGTTTGGCCTTCCATAAAGTCAATAGGCGTTTGATTTGGATCTTCGCCATAATACACTTGAAAGAAAGTTTCTAAATCTGCTGTAGCGGAAACGTTTACTGAAAGATTTGATCCTGCTGTAACAGTCGCATTCAGGTTTTGTGGCTGTTGGAATGAAACGGTTAACGGTTGAACAAATTCTGTTTTCAGTCCGTTGACCGCTGTTCCTATAATCTTAACCTGAAAAGTACCTTCAGGATAAATGTGATCGATTGTTTCGCCAGGCAAGACAATTCCCTCTTCGACGGTACTATCACCAAAAACAATGGCATAAGAAGTTGCGCCATCGCTATTCGGACGGATAGTAACATTACCACTGTTGTCTTGCGAAATAGTAAATATTGCCGAAAGATTTGAAGGCGCATCGGCATCAGTAAGATATTCTGTGCCATCATCTTCTTTTGTACAGCTTAAAATCAGCATTACAAACAAAAGACTAAAGAAGTATTTTAAATTTTTCATATCAGATTGTTTTTTAATATCCTTGATTTTGTGTCCAATTGCCGCTTGAGAATTGTATTTCTTCAAAAGGAACCGGGAATAATTCATTTTTATTAGGTGTAAAACCTTCTATTTCCTGTGCCGCTTTTCCTGTTCTTACCAAGTCGAAAAAACGATGGCCTTCGCCGACAAGTTCTACTCTTCTTTCAGCAAAAATCAGATCGGTCAATGCCGGTCCCGAAGCTGTTATGTCATGATTGAAATCATGAAAAGCACGTCTTCTTACGAGATTCAAATATTCTTTAGCTTTAGTATCGTCAATTCCACCACGATTATAAGCTTCGGCAGCCATCAATAAAACATCTGCATAACGAATTGCGCGATAATTGTTTGGATTGGTAAGGTTTTGATCGCCAGTGTTCAAATCGCCTTGTCTTGCAAGATATTTGCGATTGTAATATCCGGTGTGTTTGTAACCCGTTCCGTAGCTGGCTCCTGTGCTTGCTGCCCACGCAGCAATGTCAAGAATGGCAACATCTTTTCTGGAATCGCCTGCTTCGAAAGCATCAACAACTTCCTGACGCGGTACATTGAAACTATATCCTGAGTCGAATAATGGTCCGGAATAATTACGAATTCCATTGAAACCTACAGCCACGTTACCTTCGCTGCATTGTAAGCAACCAAATCCGGCGCCTTCGATGTCTGTATATTGTACTTCAAACACAGATTCTGGTCCGTTTTCACCTGTATTTTCAAAGATAGCATTGTAGTCGGCAACTAAAGAATAATTACCAGAATCAATTACGCCCTGAAGTGAAGCAGCAGCATCAGTATATTTTTCTTGATAAAGATAAACCTTACCTAAAAGGGCTTGTGCGGCACCTTTTGTAGCCCTTCCGATTTGTGCAGGTACGGGATTCAAGTTGTCAACAGCGAATTTAAGATCATTTTCTATTGACGCATAAACTTCTTCGACAGGAGATCTAGGAATCGTGGTCACATCGGTTGTTGTAAATCGCGAATCTTTCAACGGAATCGGGCCAAACCATTTCAATAACTCAAAATTGTAATAAGCACGAAGGAAATAAGTTTCTCCTAAAACCTGATTTTTGTTAGGGAAATCGGTTTTGTCTTTGAATTCGATGATATAATTGCAACGGTTTACGCCTGCGAACATCCAATCCCAGAGGTTTTTCAGGTTGGCGTTTACCGGCGTGTGCGTCATTTCGTCAACCTGCTGGAAACCGATTACGTCTGTAGCACTTTCGCCACCAGAAGCGGTGTTGTCTGAGGCAATTTCTCCTAGCAATACGTTTACATACGATGCTTGAAGCAAGTCATAAGCGGCAATCAAAGCCTTGTTATAATCTTCTTCTGAGTTAAAATAGTTTTCAGAATCGATGGAATAGGGCGGTTTATCTACCGTAAAATCATCGCCACACGAAATAAAAGAAGTGGCAAAAAATGTCAACAGTGTTACTGTTATTATATGAGTCTTTTTCATTTCTGGTGTATTAAAAATTAATATTTACGCCGAAAGTATAAGTTTTCGGAACTGGATAGAATCCATTATCGATGCCGTCGCCAATAGGATTTCCTCCCGGGCTTGATGCGCTTGGGTCATATCCTTTGTATTTGGTGAAAGTATAAAGATTATTGACGCTGGCATAAATCCTGAATTTTGAAATGCCTACTTGTTCAGATATCTTTTTGTTCAAAGTATAGCCAAGTTGCACGTTTTGGATTCTAAGGAATGAAGCATCTTCTACAAAATAGCTTGAAAATACGTTATTGCCAGTTGCTGCTGTGGTTACTCTTGGTACAGAATTGCTTGTTCCTTCTCCAGTCCAACGGTCTAACACATAATCGAGTCTGTTGGCATCGCTCAAAGTTCTTTCATAATTTCTTACCATATCATTGCCGATTGAAGCATAACCATACGCCACAAAATCGATGTTTTTATAAGCAAAATTGATGTTTAATCCCATTATCATATCAGGAATCGGGTCGCCAAGATTGGTTCTGTCGAGAGGATTGATTACACCATCACCATTTAAATCTTTGAAGCGAATATCTCCGGGAGCGGCTTCGGCACCAAGTGCGGCTTGCGATGGATGCGCTGCTACTTCTGATTGGTTTTGAAAAATACCATCGGTTTGATAACCGTAGAAATATCCGATTGGGTGACCAACTTCCATCCTAGATGGTGAAAGTGATTGCCCAACGCCAAATGAACCACCTTCTAGATAGGTTGTGGTTGTGTTGCTTACTTTTAAAACCTCGTTGTTAACTGTCGTAAGGCTATAGTTTGCGCCAAACTTGAAGTTGTCACTTACTTTGTGGTTGTAATTTAATGCCAGTTCAAATCCTTTGTTCCTTACAGAACCAGCATTGATTGTAGGTGATGCGCCACCTGGGCCTGCAACTCCAGATATTCCGGAAACGGGTAGATTTTGTATCAATAAATTGTCGGTCCTGTTATTGTAATAATCAGAAGTGATCTCGAGGTCTTTATTAAAAAGCTGCAGATCAATACCAATATCTAGCTTTTTGGCCTCTTCCCATTTTAAATCAGGATTTGGCAGTGCACCGATAGCGGTTCCATTAGCTAATGCGTTATTGAACACATAAGTACCTTCTCCATTTAAGGATCCGATGTAGCCGTAAGGTCTGATTTGGTCATTGCCTGTAAGTCCGTAGCTACCGCGTAATTTCATAAAGCTAACCATATTGTCTGTTCCGAAAAATGACTCTTCCGAAATTACCCATCCTGCTGTCATCGATGGGAAAAAAGCTGCACTGTTATTAGGGCCAAATCTTGTTGATGAATCTCTTCTTCCGATACCTGAAATGAGGTATTTGCCTTTGTAGTCATATTGTACACGTCCGAAATAAGATAATTTTTTGTCGTTATATTGATACGAACCGACATCTCTTCCTCCGCTTGTACCCAATGCCAATGAAATATCTGCAAATTCCCACGAATTTTGCGGAACGTCGAAGCCAGTAGCCGACAATCCATCGCCCCATTCGCGATATATGGTGTTTCCAAATGTGGCGGTTACATTATGGTTTTCTTTGAAAGTTTTCTGATAGGTGAGGTAAGCGTCAAAGGTATAGCTGTTGTAGTTGTTTCTGGATTGAGAAACACTGCTTCGGGTTACGTCAAATACTTTTCCGCCATAATTTACTTGTTTGGAAAAGCTTTTTCCTTTGTCATTTGTATTGTTAGCACCCATTCTGGCCGTCAGTTTCAGACTTTTGAATAGTGCGTATTCAAGACTAAAAGTACCGTTGAGTTTCCTTAAATCGTAATCGTTGTAAGTATTGGCCAATTGTGCTTTTGGATTGATAATTTCTATTCCGAGACCAGGGGAACTTGGTACAAGCGTAAAATTTCCATCAGCATCATAAGGTGACAAAGTTGATGGCGTATTGACAGCATTAAAAAGTACGGAACCAAGTCCGAAATCGTTGAATGCATCCCTATCAACATAGGTATAAATGAAATTGCTTTCAAGTTTTAGTTTGCTTGTAAGTTCGGCAGTCATCGCCATTCTTGCACTATTTCTTTTATAGCTTGATTTTTCTCCACCGATGATACCTTCCTGAGTGAGGTCGGATGCACTCACCGAATACGTGAACTTATCACCACCACCTGAAACGGAAAGGTCATGACTGACAATCGGGGCAGCATCTGAAAAAACTTCGTCTTGCCAATCTGTCCCTTTACCGATAGCAGCTACATTTGGATAAGGCAGTGCTTGGCCGCCGTTTGCATACCTTTCGTTGAGCAATAAGGCATATTCGGTAGCATTGAGCAGGTTGAGCTTTTTTGTGGTACTTTGAAATCCGGTAGCGCCGTTATATGTAAAAGTTGCGGCACTGTTTTTCTTTCCTTTTTTTGTAGTGACTAAGATAATACCATTGGATCCTACGGCACCATATATGGCAGCTTGAATATCTTTTAGAACGGTAATGGTTTCGATATCGCTTGGATTGAGTAGGTTCATGTCTGTACCGATATCATAACCATCAACAATTATTCTCGGTCCATTGGTCCCGTTAGTAGAAATTCCGCGAATACGGATGTTATAACTTGCTCCAGGAGAACCTCCTGTTCCGTTAACTACAACTCCTGAAGCCGTTCCTTGTAAAGCTAAAGTAGCATCGATAGGTTTTAACGTTTCAAGTGTTTTGCTGCTGACAATAGCAACGGAGCCGGTAAGGTCTTTTTTTCGTTGCGTTCCATAGCCAATGACAACGACTTCATCAAGACTGTTTTTTGCTTCTTGCAGCATAATGGCAAGACTAGCATTTGAGCTTGTAACCGTGTATTCATAATTAGCGAATCCGATATAAGTGAATACTACAGTTGTTCCCGACGGCACATTTTTTAATGTGAAATTGCCATCAAGGTCTGAAATAGTCACTTTTGTTGAATTCTTGACCTGAATGCTTACACCCGGAAGTGGAAATCCAGTTCCGTTTTCCTTTACTGTTCCACCGATGTCATAGTTTTGTGCAAAACCGAATGCCGATGATAACAATAAAAAGTAGATTAATAGATAATTTGACTTCATGTTAGTTATTTTTTGTTTTGTTTAAAAGTAGTCCTGTAAAATGATAATTTCACAAAAAGAACCACAACAAAAAATATACAGAAGCAAAAAAAGAGCGTTTTATTTTCAAATCGTCAAAAACGGCTAATGTTAACAGACAATTAACAAGAAAATGAAAAGTTATAGGAAATGATTTTTACAGTGAATTGAAGCATTTACAACGGTTTTGTTGTGGTGTTGTATAGGCGTTTTAATTAAATTTGTATAGGACTATATCGATAAAATATACTCTACAAGTCCTTGTTCGTGCGGTAAATCCATTTTCTTACGCAAACGATATCGTTTTATCTCAACGCTTCGAACAGAAATGTTCAATAGAGGCGCAATTTCCTTGGAAGAAAGATTCAATCTCAGGTAAGCACAAAGTCTCAAATCGTTTGGCGTAAGTGATGAATGCGCTAATTTTACCTTCTTCAAAAAGTCTTTATCGGCATTGTTGAAAGCTTCCTTAAAAGTATTCCAAGTATCTTCCTCATTGATGTTTTTATTGATTGTTGAGATTACCGACTTAATATTCTTACTGCCGCTGTCATCGGTTGTTTTTTTCAAATCTTCTTTGATGATTGCCAGCAGCTCATTCTTTTGAATTAGGCTCATTGTTGAAACCGCCAATTCCCGATTCTTACTGTCCACATCTTGCGAAAGCTGTTGGTTTCTGACTTTCATCAGTTGTTGTTCGTTTTCGAGTTCTTTGATTTCTAGCAGCAGATTATTTTCTTCAATCAATTTCACCTTTTGCTTGTAATAATAATTTTTATAGGCTTTATTGATGAAATGTGCAATGATGCAAATCAAAATAATATAAATGATGATGGCAAGATTGGTCGCGTACCAAGGCTTTAAAATGGTAAAATTATATACACCAATATTCTCAGAATAAGAATTTCCAATTTTCGCACGTACTTTAAACGTATAATTATCAGGCGGTAAATTCTTGAAATTCACAGTCGATTTTGCGCTCCACTGGCTCCATTCATTCTGACTGCCTTCTAGTAAATACTGATATTCGGCGTTGATATATTTGTTGTATTCTGGAATGGTATAAGAAAAAGTGATGTTATTTTCGCCGTATTTAAAACTTCCGTCTCCGGCAATTGCGGCGAAGTGCATAACGTCGTTGAGTTTATTGGTAACAACGTTTGTAATAGAAATACTGTAATTGTTAAAACTCAAATCATCAATATTGAGCGTATAATAGCCATCCGTCGT
Source organism: Flavobacterium sp. (assembly GCA_029946065.1). Classification (GTDB taxonomy): domain Bacteria; phylum Bacteroidota; class Bacteroidia; order Flavobacteriales; family Flavobacteriaceae; genus Flavobacterium. The sequence goes on along the minus strand of JAQSDU010000014.1, from coordinate 474,001 downwards.
ACCAATCAGATAAATAGATTTCGAAATTTGTGTAATATTTTCATAACCTGACATCGAGTTGGTTAACGAGGCCGGAATCGGAATAATATTCTGTTTTAACTGCGCACTGAGTTTTCCCAATGAAAAATAATTGATATAATTTTTCGTAAAAATCCACATTTTATTGGATTGATCTACAATGAGTTTTCCAGAAATATAGTCGTCTTTGCGAAGCGCATTGGTAAGAAATTTGTCTTTTTCAAACGCCGAAGTTTTCGTGTTTAAGCGAAAAACGCCTTCTTTGTATGCATAATAAATGGTGTTGTTGAATTTTACTAATCCAGCATTTTTGCCTTTCGTTGGCGAATTATACGTTTTTAAATTGGAACCATTTTGTAAATCCTTGTCGATACGAAGTTTATAAACTGCCTTGTATTCATGGCTGATGTAAACATCATAATTGTTGGTGATTTCGAAGTATTTTACGGAGTAATCAAATCCGCTAATTTTATTCCTAAAAACCCATTGGTTGTTGACCTTTTGCAAAACCGACATCCCATAATAATTGCCTTGTAACAAAAGGTCTTTGTGATAAGGAACGCTTTCAAATTTCCAGGTGCCGGAAGCCGAAAATATACGTTGTGCGATATTTTCTTTGATGATAAACGTACCGATGTCGTGGCCACAAAACAGTGTTCCGTCATAAATATGCAATGACCAAACTTGTCCTTTCGTCCCATTGATGAACTGAAAAGCGTCATTTGAATTGTAATTTTTGTAAAACAATCCCTGATTCGTCCCGATATACAATTTGTTGTTATATAAAATCGAAGCGTAAACGGTACCCATAACACCAGTATCGTCCGAAAAAGTCTTAACTGGCGAAAGCAAATTCACGCAATTGATACCGTTGTCGAGACCAATCCAAAGGTTTTTATCTGCATCTTCAAAAAGCGTTAAAGCCGTATTGTTACTGAGTCCTTTGTCTTGCGTAATGTGATAACGGATTTTCCCTTCGTGTGAAAGAATAAAGATGCCATTAGAAACACAGCCCAATGCAAAACCGCCGTCAGAAAGCACTTGAGAACTATAAACGCTGCTTACGCTTAATGCTACATCAGCTTCTGTTGTCCATTTTGTAAGTATTTGATTTTGAAGTTTATAAAATCCATTAAATTGCGTTTGCACCAACAATCCTTCTGTGTCAGGCAACAATCCGACGATTTTGTTTTGTATGAGTATCGGATCGTTAGAAACCAATCGGCTTTTCCCGTTTTCAATTTCGAATAAACCTTCTGAAACTGTTTGAAAATAAATGGCGTTGTTGACAACAAATGCTCTGTAGATGCCACTTTTTGCTGGAATTACCTGAAAAGCTTCCGTTTTTGTGTCATAAATATAAATCTGGTTCAGCGACTGGAAAATTACCCATTGGTCATATTGCAGAATGTTCCAGAACTGTTCGTCTTCAAGGATTTTTGCTTTAATGGATTGGCTTAACGAATGGTATTTCAGACGACCATCGGGTTGCTTTTTCCAATAACCAAATTCCATATAGCAACCGGTATAAATACGATTTCCGATAACTTTTACTGAGCGCATGATGGTTTCGTTCGGCGTTGGATAAAGTGTCCAATCTGCACCGTTGAACTCTAAAAGCCCTTCATTGTTCGCAAAATAAACAAAATGATTTTTATCTTGGCTGATCATCCAGTTCTGGTTCCCGGCTTCATAAGTTGATGGGCCGTATTTTAAAATAGGAGGCAATTCCTGCGCAAAAACAGAAGAAATTGTAAAGAAGGCAATCAGTAGTAAAAAATATCTTAGCATTTTGGTTAGGATAATCGTGCAATAAAAATAGGCAAAAACTTCGGGTTTGGTACTTTCATCAAATAAAAAAGCACGAATTTGACTTCGTGCTTTTTAAAAAATGGGTTGTTTTTTATTGGATAATTAATTTTTTGGATTCTGATTTTCCGTTTCCAGAGATGTTCACGATGTAAACGCCTTTTGCTAATGTACTAACATTCAGTTTAACGTTTGTAGCATTTGGATTTACGGTCATTACGTGCTGTCCAAGCAAGCTTACGATAGCAATTTCTTGAATATTTTCGATGCTTGAGAAGTTAACGCTTCCGTTTGTTGGATTTGGATACATCGCAGTTTTTGAAATCGCAAGTGTTGGTGTTCCCAGATTTTCTGTACTGAAATAAACATTGTCCACATACACTTTACTTCCGCTTGACGCAAAAATTAACTGTGAAATGTGTTGCTTTGTTACCAGTCCGGTAAAATCCGATAGAGGAAGGCTGTAGGTAATCCATTGTCCTTGTGCCGGCGCATCAAAAATCAATTCGTGCTCCACATCATCTGAACCCGGACCGTTATAAACGCCATTGGCACCAAAATCAACTATTTTTATTTTGAAAACACTAAAATCAGGCGACCAAACATCCACATTAAAATGATCCATTGCGGTAATATCAAGTTGTGTAGCCGGAGTTGTAGTTTCGATACCAACAAAGCTTAGAGAAGTGTATTTTTTAGTATCATTTCCTGCAACTTGAACATCCGTAAGATTAGCACTTGACCAGTCGGTTCTCCAAGTGTCAACTGCAACATTCGTGTAGACGTTGCTGAACATTGATATTACATTTGCTTGTGGCATAGTTGGATTTGGAGCAGCAACCAAAGGATCAGTCGCTGGTGGTGGGCCTATGGCTTCATTGCTGAAATAAACGTTATCAACATATACTTTTGCACCACCGCCAACAAAGATAAGTTGTGCAATATGACCTCTTGTAGTTAGATTTTCGAATGCTGATAGCGGAATATGGTAAGTAATCCATTGGCTTTGCGCTGGACTGTTAAAGGTAATTTCGTGCTCCACATCATCAGAACCAGGGCCGTTGTAAACGCCATTGGCGCCAAAATCAACTAATTTTACTTTAAAAACCGTAAAATCAGGCGACCAAACATTAAGATTAAAATAAGTCATATTGGTAGCATCGATTGTAGTGGTGGTGGCTTCAATACCAACAAAATTTAATGCTGTATATTTTTTGGTGTCATTGCCAGCTACTTGTACATCTTCTAATGTCGCGTCAGACCAGCTTGTATGCCAAGTATCCACGGCAACATTATTATATACATTGCTGAACATTGAAATGACATCTGTTTGCGGAAGCGTAGGGTTTGGTGCAGCTACCAAAGGATCTGTTGCAGCAGGTGCTCCATCATTGCTAAAATATACGTTGTCAACATATACAGTCATGCCGCCAGCTACAAAAATCATTTGTGCAAGGTTGGCACGCGTAGTTAGACCGGTAAAATCGCTCAGCGGGATATGAAGGGTTACCCATTGACTTTGAGCGGGACTGTTAAAGGTAAGTTCGTGTTCTTTATCATCACCCATTCCCGGACCATCATAAGCCATATTGGCGCCAAAGTCAACCAATTTTACTTTAAAAACAGTGAAATTCGGTGACCATACATCGAGATTTAGGTAAGTCATATTGGTTGCGTTGATTTCTGTTGCAACGGTTTCAATACCCACAAAATTCAGAGAAGTGTATTTTTTAGTGTCATTACCAGCTATTTGTACGTCTGCCAAACTCGCATCAGACCAACTTGTATGCCATGTATCCACTGGAACATTTGTATAAGCATTACTGAACATCGAAATCACATCGGCTGCAGCTGCTGTTGGAGTAGGAGCGGCCGTCAAAGGTTCAGAAACCGGTGATACTGTGCCACTTGAAAATGTAATATTATCAAAGTAACAAATATTGTCGGTAGTTCTTGTTTGGAAATCCGGAAAAACAACAAGTTGATTGATTCCTGCAGAAGTTGGTTCTCCAATCTTACTCGCAAAATTAAAAGTCAATTCTTCCCATTGATTGATTAGCGTATTGGCGACTTTAATTTCGCCAGTAGAAGCACCGCCACCTGCAGAGTAAACGGCAAACTTAATGCCGACATCACTGATTACAGATTTCCATACCATTATTTTAACAGTACAATTTGTATTATTAAGTGTAAAGGAACCAATGCCAGCATTGTAAGCGGTTTCAACACCTGCGTAAGGCGGGCTTCCAACAAGCGGCGTCAATTTAGCAACCGTTGCAGAAGTGTTGATACCTGATGGATCAGGATTGGCAATAATTTCTAATGGAGGAGCTGGAGTTGATGGATTTTCAAAAGTAGTCCATGTCCAAGAGGCTCCAAAACCACCTATTTCAAAGGTGATGGGTGCATTCTGAGAAAATCCAAATGAGAAGACCATAAGGAAAATCAATAATGTAATTTTTTTCATAATATTTTGTTTAGTGTTTATCAAATTTAGGATTAGACTGCTATCATTGCTTTTTAGAAGACTATATAAAAACTATACAAACGATTAAAAAAATGGAAAAGCTTGCAAGTGCAGATTTTTAGACTGCTCTGCTGTAGAAAGCGTTTTTAGATTTGATTGTATAGGTGCTTCAATTGGTATTTTTAGTCATTATGTTGTGGTAATGTAATGGTAAAAATGAACTTCAAGTTAATTTCAATCGTTTTCGTAATTGATTTTTTAACGAAAACGATTGCTGAAATGTCAGATTCGTAAAATTATTACTCCAAAATAGGGATAATGAAATTTTTTAAATCGTAAGCTATTGGTAAGTAATTGATGAAAGTAACAATTTGAATTGGTTCTTTAATTTTAAATGTGGTTTACCACAATTTTAACAATTTTCTCTGAAATATTTCACTATTTTTCGAGTTCAATAGAAACACATTAAACTTAAAATTCAAATTATGAAAAAAATCAAATTAGTATTGGCGGCTGTAATTTTTGCAGGTTTGGCCTTAACATCATGTAGTAGTAGTGATGATGGAGGTGGAACTTCGGCATCAATCGTTGGAAAGTGGACACCAACGAAGACAATCATTAAAATTAATGGGCAAACGGCTTTTGATGAAGCTTATGCCGATAATGAAGCAGGTTGTGATAAAGATTACTTGGAATTTACAGCGGCAGGTGCATTAAATGATGTAGTTTACTTTCACAATGTGGACAATGCTTGTGAAGCAGATGCTGCAACACCTGGGACCTACACCAAAACTGGAAATAGTGTTACCGTTAGTGGTACCGCGGATTATGATGATACTTACACCATCGCAAAACTTACGACTTCTGAGCTTAGGGTGACTACCACCACTACGGCACAAGGACTTACACAAGTAACGACCATATACTTCACTAAAGTGTAACTAAACGGTTTTTAAAAAATTAAACGCCCTGAATTGGGCGTTTTTTATTTCATTTTAGGCAATGGATCAAACAATTTCTGCACTAAGACCAGCTTCAAGCAATTGAGAGCGTTGTGGTTTCAGTTCGTCAAGTGAACCGGTTTTTACAGTACATTTTCCTTTGTAATGCACCAAAAGCGCACATTGTTCTGCTTGTAAAGGTTCATGATGGCAAACCCGAATCAGCGTTTCGATGACGTGATCGAACGTATTCACATCGTCATTAAACAATACGATTTCATTGTTATTTCCCGTTTTTTCTTCGATTAAAACTTCTTCGAGTACTTTTTCAATCGTTTCCATAGCTTCAGATTCGGTTGATTAATTGGTATATTTTAATGATACCCATTGGTTCTTTTGCAATTTTTTGTCGAATGTAAGTCCGTTTTCGGTACACGATGCATCAATCGCTGGAATATCTTCTTCATAAAAACCACTCAACAATAGAATGCCTTCTTTGTGGAGACAATCAGTATATTTTTGCATGTCATTCAACAGAATATTTCGGTTGATATTGGCAATAATCACGTCATATTTTTTGCCTTTCAATAAAGCAGCATCGCCTTCATATACTGAAATATGCTTGCAGTTATTGCGTTCGGCATTTTCAATCGAATTCAGGTAACACCAATTGTCAATGTCGATAGCATCAATCGGTTGAGCACCTTTCATTTCGGCTAAAATAGCTAAAATTGCGGTACCGCAACCCATGTCTAATGTTTTCATTCCGGTAACATCTAGTTCGAGCAAATGCTGTATCATCATGTGCGTGGTTTCATGATGTCCGGTACCGAAGCTCATTTTTGGCTCGATCACGATTTCATATTCGGCATTCGTTTTTGGGTGAAATGGCGCACGAACATGGCATTTTCCGTCCACTTCAATCGCTTCGAAATTCTTTTCCCATTCTTCATTCCAATTGACTTGCTCAATTTCTTCAATATGATAAGAAATTAAAAACTCTGGTGAATCCAATATCTGGATATCGTCCAACACATTTTCTGTCCAAAATTGCTTCTGAATATAAGCTGTTACGCCACTTTCGGTTTCAATAAAACTTTCAAAGGGTTTTTCGCCCAATTCGGCAACTAGGATTTCAGAACCAATTTCCTTTGGTACGACCGTAAAATGATATCCTAAATAAGTAATTGACATAATTTTTTTTTGCAAATGTAAGCATCAGATGACAATACATTTTTGTAAACTGATATTTATTTTACATTTGTGCCAACAGACACAACTAAAAAATGAAACAACTTTATTTATTCTTAACATTGTTATGCGGATTTACCATAAATGCGCAAGATATAATCGTTAACAAGAAAAACAACGATTTAAAATTATCGTCTTTGCCTTATTACAATTATGGAAAAGGCCTTGGTGTTACAAGTCCGGACAGTATTTTCCAATTCAACATTAGGTTCAGAATTCAAAACAGGTTGACCTATTTTGAAAACGAAGGGCAAGGTGGCTTTTATGAAGCCCAAGTACGCCGTTTAAGATTGCGTTTCGACGGATTTGTTGGCAATCCGAAATTTCTATATGTGATCCAGATTTCATTTGGTGCCGGTGACGTTGGTTCTGAAAAACCCGGCGAAAATCTAAATGTTATTCGCGATGCGATGGTTTATTATAAACCTAATAAAAACTGGCAGTTTGGCTTTGGAGTAACAAAATTGCCAGGGACACGGCAAACGGTGAATTCTTCGGGAGCGTTGCAGCTATCGGATCGTTCTATTAATAATTTCAAGTTTGGTATCGACCGGGATTTTGGTTTTCATATGGCCAATTTGAATGAATTCAAAGACAAATTTTCGTATAATTTCAAAGGTGCAGTTACGCTTGGCGAAGGCCGAAACTGGACGACCAATAGCACCAATTCTAATTTGAAAGACAACAACGGCGTTTCGTTGACTGGAAAAGTAGAGTTGCTTCCGCTGGGCACTTTCAAAAAAGACGGCCATTATTTTGAAGGGGATATTCTTAGAGAGCCAAAACCAAAATTGATGGTTTCTGGTGCGTACAATATCAACCAAAAGGCAAGAAAAACGTTGGGACAGACTGGAGATTTTCTTTATGAAACGCGTGATATTTCAGCCTTATTATTAGATGTAATTGCGAAATATGACGGTTGGTCGGCCATGGCAGCTTATATGAACAGGCGTGCTAATAATCCTGTAACAATAAATCCAAATGATGCTGCGTTGCAAAGTGCTATTTTTACAGGTTATGGAATGGATTATCAGTTGAGTTATTGTTTTCCATCTAAATATGAGTTCATTGGGCGCTATTCTATACAAAAAGTGGACTACGAAATCGAGGCTTTTTCTCCAAACACCAATCAGTTTACTTTTGGTGTCAACAAATATGTTTGGGAACACGCATTGAAATTACAAGCTGAATTCGCCAGTGAAAAGCAAACTTTTATGAATAATTCGACTAAAAATAATTATTATGTGCGTTTTCAAATAGAAATAGGAATTTAAATTAGTGCATTTTCTCCTGATTCATATAAAGTGCATTCCAGCGATGCCCATCTAAATCCGCAAAAGCGCAACCATACATCCAGCCTTGTATTTCGGCAGGTTTTGCGAAAACATTTCCTCCGGCGGCGGCGGCATTTTCGGCAAAATTGTCAACTTCTTCGCGGCTTTCGGCACCGATTGAGATCATGATTTCGGAACTTTTGGAAGTATCAGTAATCTCGTTCTGCATGAATGTTTTTAAAGTATTTTCTTCAAAGAGCATGACAACACATTCGCCGATCATAAGGCAAGCCATATTTTCATTGTCTTTAGGCGAATTAAACGAATAGCCTAAATTTTTGAAGAAATTTTTAGACTTTTCGATATTTTTTACCGGTAAATTGAGCCAGATTTCTTTTGACATTGTAATTGAATTTAAGGGTTATTTCGGTTTAAGGTAATATTCTCTTTGTGGTTTTTCCTTTTTTTCGATGGCATTGCGCAGCAAGACTTTCGGGAATTAGTATCGTTAAGATCATTTTTGCGATTGAAAAATCAGTTATTGAATTCGTCATCAGACTAATTTTTGAGCTTTTCGATTTGCTTTTTTACATAGGCTTTTACATCGTCATCACCATATTTTGCGGTAAGTTCATAATATTTCAGTGCGTTTACAGTATCACCTTTTGAGCGGTAAGCTTGCGCTAAATTATTCAATACAATATAATCTTTTGGATTGATCTGTTCGGCTTTGCCTAAGGTTACAATGGCCTTGTCATATTCCTTATTTAGCATTTGCACGATAGATAAATTGGAAAGGCTTTCTATATTGTCAGGATAATATTTCAAAACGGTTTCCGCAATTTTTTGCATATTGGGCAGTTGTGCATCATCATTGGTGTTGTACAATTGAACGCTATATTCTTGAACCGAGGCCAACATAAATTGTGTAGGATCATCGAGCGGTTTACTATCAGTCCATGTCCATTTGTTGTTGATTTTTTGTCCGTATTCAATGGCGTTTACGATTTCTTTCGTGAAATTATTAAAATCTTCAAGCTTACCCAACATATAGGTTTTTCCGAAACGCATATCAAGTCTTTCTGGGAATTTAGCAATGCCTTTGTTGATGTATTCAAAGCCGGATTTTATGTATTTCGGATCATAATTGGTATTTTCATTGATGTAAAATGCGTTGCTGTCATTGGCATCTTTTGCCGCAAATGATTCGTTTCCTTTTTGTTTTTTGTCAAGGCTCAGCACAGCTGTCATGCTTTTGTTCGCATAATAATTGAACCATGCGGTATAAAGTTCTGCGTCATTTAGATCTGCATTTTCCCATTGCTGAAGCAATTTAAACTGCGCAATCGTATCTTTTTGGACAACCAAATCCTTGAATTGCAGTGAAAATGCAGTTTGTGCATTTGCTGAAAATGCAATTACAAAATAGAGTAAAATGCTTTGTAAATACTTCATTATACTGAGTTTTAATATTTTTATAATACTACAAAAAATGTTGTTAAAATAAAAACCCTTCCGGTAAGAAAGGGTTTATGATATAAAAAAAGGTATTTTTAAATGCCATCAACAATTGCAGCAAAATCGACTGCCTTTAAAGCCGCTCCGCCAATCAAACCACCGTCAACGTCGGGTTTGCCGAAAATTTCTTTAGCATTGTCTGGCTTTACACTGCCGCCATAAAGAATGGAAACTGCTTCGGCAACATTGCTTCCGAATTTTTTCCGGATGGTTTCGCGGATGAATTCGTGCATTTCTTGTGCTTGTTCCGGACTTGCAGTTTCACCAGTTCCGATAGCCCAAACGGGTTCATAAGCCAAAATAATGTTTTCCCAGCTTTTTTCTCCAACGTGAAAAATACCGTCGTTCAGTTGGTTTTCAACAATGTTAAAATGATTACCGGATTGTCTGTCTTTTAATTCTTCGCCAAAGCAAAAAATAACCTCCATATCGTGTTTTAGCGCAGTATCAACTTTTGAAGCCAACAAGGCATCACTTTCATGGAAATAAGCACGACGTTCTGAATGCCCAAGTATTACCGTATTTACACCAATACTTTTTAGCATATCTGCTGAAATTTCTCCGGTAAAAGCACCGCTTTCTGCTTGGTGCATATTTTGTGCCGCAACATCAATATTGGTGAATTCCAGATGATCTACTGCCGAAGCGAGGTTGACAAATGTTGGTGCAACGATAATTCTGACTTCTTTGTCGTTGGGTAATTTGTCGATTAAGTCATTTAGCAAATCTTCAGTTTCTTCAGCATTTTTGTGCATTTTCCAGTTGCCGGCAACAATTTTTGTCCTCATTATTTTTGGGTTTTTAGTAAAGCATTTATTTTTTCAAAATCGGTTTCAATGGCACGGTATAAAATGATTTTTCCGGTTTTGTCGATCAAGATATATCTCGGAATCCAATCCAAATCAATGGCGGCTCCAAAAGCACCTTTCATGCCGTCTTTTGCGAGATAGTGTTGTCCTTTCAACTCGTGTTTTTCAATGCCCAATTTCCATTTCTCGGCTGTTTTGTCCATAGAAAGAAAAACATACGATACATCTGGATTTGCAGCCTGAAGGGCTTTGAGTTTTGGCATCGCTTTTACGCAATCGCTACACCACGAAGCCCAAACTTCAATTACGACGGTTTTACCTTTGTTTTGATTGACGATATCGGCAAAAGCGACTTCGGAACCATCAACTGCGATAAGGTTTTCTTTCAGGGCAGCGTCAGAAAAAGTAGTTTTTTGTGCGGTTGTACACGAAATAGAAGACATAATTACGATAATTGATAAGAATATATTTTTCATTTTTAATTTTATTTTATCCTACAAATTTACACCGCTAAAATACAAAGTTTCCTAAAGATTTATTAAATATTTTGCTTCTAATTGCGTATGTTAATTCAATGTTAAGCGAAATGCATTTTTATCTATATTTGATTTTTGCAAATACCAGAAGGCGCAACTGATTTTAATCTTTCTTCTATGAAAAAAATTACTTTTTTACTGGTCATTTTTTGTTCGTTTTCGATGTTGTCACAGAATTTTAATGGCAGTTCTGGTGGTATTTCGGATGATGGTGCTTATAATTATTACACCGCCAGCGTTACAGGACTGTCTGGAAATCTCAATGCTTCGCTTGGTTTAGTGCAAGTTTGTCTCAATATTTCACATACTTACGATTCCGATTTAAATGTTGAATTAATCGCTCCGGACGGAACAACCATCAATTTGTTTTCAGGAGTTGGCGGTTCAGGACATAATTTTTTCAATACCTGCCTTAATATGTCGGCGGCAATGCCAATCAACAATGCATCACCACCATTTACAGGTACTTTCAAACCTCAGGAAACTATAGGTAATGTCAACAATGGACAAAATGGCAACGGGCAATGGCAACTCAGAATCCATGATACATATCCAGATGCTGATACAGGAACTGTCAATAGCTGGAGTATTTATTTTGCGTCCAATGCAAGTGTTCCATTTGTTTTTACCTCGTCGAATCTTCCCATCGTGATTATTGATACCGATAATGTTCCGATTCCGGATGAACCAAAAATCGACGGAACAATGGGAATTATTGACAATGGAGAAGGCCAAATCAATTACATCACAGATGCGCCAAATAATTTCAATGGCAATATCGGAATTGAACTTCGTGGCAATTTTTCACAAGGATTGCCGCAAAAACCATACAAGTTCGAAACCCGCGATGCCGCACTCGCAGAACTGAATGTTTCGCTGTTGGGAATGCCGGAAGAACACGACTGGCTGCTGATTTCCAATTATAACGACAAGGTTTTTATGCGCAATACGATGGCATATTCCTTGTTTGAGCAGATGGGGCACTATGCTACACGCAGCAAATATTGTGAGGTGGTTTTGAACGGAAGTTACCAAGGCGTTTATATGTTGATGGAAAATATCAAGCGTGATAATAACCGCGTGGATATTGCAAAATTATTGACAACTGAAAATACTGGAATAAACGTCACCGGCGGTTATATTATTAAGAATGATTATTGGGACAGTAATAATAGTTGGTTGCTCAATTACCATCCGATAGACCATCCTGAACTCGACGTGCATTTGGTTTATGATTATCCGAAACCCGAAGATATCACAGTAGCACAAAAATCCTACGTCCAAACTTTTATTAATGATTTGGAAACTGCTTTGTATAGCAATAATTTTTCTAATCCTTTGACGGGCTATAACAAATACCTCGACACAGATTCGTTTGTAGATTATTTTATTATTAATGAATTGTCGCGGAACAACGATGGATTCAAAAAGAGTAGTTATTTTAACAAAGATATCGATACGCCAACAGCCATTTCAAAATTAAAAGCCGGTCCGGTTTGGGATTTCGATTGGGCGTGGAAGAATATTCCGGAGTGCAGTATTTTCGCTGCGACTGATGGCTCAGGATGGGCACATCTGATCAACGATTGTGGTCCCGACGTGAATTCGCCGGGTTGGTATGTTAGGTTGCTACAAGATCCGGTATTCTGTAACAAACTAAAATGCCGCTGGACGTATTTTCGGTCAACAATACTCAGTGATATAGCTATCAATAATTATATAGATGCGAATGCTTTATTGTTGAATGCAGCACAGGCACGCCATTTTGAAAAATGGGGCAACCTCGGACTAAATACCGGAACGCCGGAAGTAGAGCAGGATCCTGATACATTTGCAGAAGAAATCACAAAATTCAAAGATTGGATACATTTAAGGGTTCTATGGTTGGACACCAATATGCCTGGTGACCTCACGGACTGTACTTTGGTAGTGAATGATGACAATTTTTATGACAACATTGGATTGTATCCCAATCCGACAAAAGATTACCTAAATTTTTCTAATAAAAGCCTTAGTCAGAAAGTAAATATTGAAGTTTTTGATAGTACAGGCAAATCAATTTTGAAGCAAGAATCGCTTATCGATGGTACTATATTGAAAGTATCTACTTTTGCGAATGGCATTTATACCTGTAAAATTTTTGATGGTAATTCGGTATTGAAGATTATGAAGATTGCTGTAGTGCATTAAAAAAAATTGCGGCTTGCGAGACAAAAAATTATATCTCGCAAAGGTGCGAGGCCTCAAAACATATTAAGAAATAACTATTTTTTGAACTCAGCAAACGGTTTCTTCGTTAACGCATGAAAAGCTTCTGCGTTGAATTTATTGGCGCCAATGCCGTCATAATAAACATATTCGTTGCCATTCCATAAATATTTCACGCCAGGCGTATCACGTTGCTGTCCTAAAGCTTTCCAAAACGGAATGATCTCTATGATTTTGTATGGATATTCTGCCCCTGCAGCTTTGAAGAAATCCGGAATCAAATCGGATTCTTCGTTCATGAAAATAATCCTGATGTCTGGAAAATTTTTGTCTTTCTTTTTCATTTCTGTCAGTTCTTTCGCAGCTTCGCGGCAATGGTCGCAACCAGGAACGAAATAGCATAATGCTTTTTTACCTTTATCTATATCTGCAAAATATTGTGCGTTTCCTGATTTGTGTTTGGCAGGTTCGGCAACGACTTTTGGTGCTTCCTCTTTTACAGTATCTTTTTTGATTTCTGGTGCTTGGTTAGTGAGCGTATCTGATGACGGTATGATTTGTTTTTCGAATTCGGTTTGTTGTGTTTCAGGAGTTTCAACGGCCACTTCTGCAGCTGGTTGTATTGGCGCCAGCATAAAAACAACTAGTATAAATGCAAACAATCCGGTGGTCAAAACCCAGAAATTGCCGTTTCGTTCGTTGTTTTTCGGAAGCAGATACAACAAAACCACAAGCAAAATTATCGCTACAACATTCTTGATAATCGCTTCAATGGGTGTCATTGGAAGCAATTCACCAAAACAACCGCAGTTACCGCTATTGCCACCGCTTAAAAAAGTTACATAAGTTAAATGCCCGACAAAAACAGCCAAAAGCGCAATTGTAACGGGAATAAGAAACTTCTTTAAAAAATTATTCTGTAAGATTAAAAAACCCAAAGCCAATTCAATTCCGATTAAAATACGCGAAAAATAGGGCGCAAAACCTTCGGAAAATCCCATTGGAATAAGCTGCTTCATTTCGAATGTAGAAATCGCAAAATAGGGTGAATCCAATAAATGTCCTTTTGAAAGTTTCGCAACAGCAGAAAGCACAAAAAGAACAGCGATTATAATTCGGATCGTCCAGGCGAGATATTTTTTTGTTTGGGTAGTCATAGTTGTATTTTTTATTTTGTAATTCCGACAAAAGAGCATTCTAATTCATGGTGATTGCGCTGTCGCCAGGAAAAAAAATTCATGTTTTATATTTTTTATTCGTTTTTATTCGTTTTTCTCGATTAAAATCAAAGCAAAAACAGCATAATTTATCATATCCTGATAATTGGCATCGATACCTTCCGATACCAAAGTTTTGCCTTTGTTGTCTTCAATTTGTTTGACGCGTAATAATTTCTGCAGAATCAAATCGGTTAAGGAACTAACACGCATGTCGCGCCAAGCTTCACCGTAATCATGGTTTTTGTTTTCCATGAGTTCTTTGGTCATCCTGATTTTTTCGTCGTATAAAGCGGTTGCTTTTTCAACACTCAAATCCGGTTGGTCTGCAACGCCCAACTCCAATTGGATCAAAGCCATGATCGAATAATTGATGATGCCGATAAATTCTCCGGTTTCGTCTTCATCCACTTTACGGATTTCATTTTCCTGCAAACTACGGATGCGTTGCGCTTTTATGAAAATTTGGTCGGTTAGTGATGGCAGTCGTAAAATGCGCCATGCACTGCCGTAATCGGTCATTTTATTGCTGTAAAGTTGGCGACAAATCGCGATAACCTTATCATATTCCTGAGAAGTATTGCTCATTTCAGTGTATCTTTGTATCAAATTGCCTCAAAAATAGGAATTATTTTTTGGAGTTTGCTTAAAGGAAAATTAAATAGTCGAAAGTGGAAAGTCAAAAGTCAAAAACTCTAAACCAACACCCAAAACCTAAAACCCAACGCCCGCAATGACCGTCAACTGTAAAGGACAACTTATCGATTTGACAATTCCGAAAGTCATGGGGATTTTAAACGCCACTCCGGATTCTTTTTTCGATGGTGGAAAATATAAATCAGCGCAAGAATTGTTACTTCGGGTAGAAAAAATGTTGTCGGAAGGTGCTCATTTTATTGATATTGGTGCCTATTCGAGTAAGCCGAACGCCGAATTTGTTTCGGAACAAGAAGAATTATCACGAATCCTACCGGTTGTGGATTTATTGCTCAAAAATTTCCCTGATATTTTACTTTCGATAGATACTTTTCGAAGCAATATCGCAAAATCCTGTATTGAAAACGGCGCGGCAATCATCAACGATATTTCAGCAGGAAACCTGGATGAAAAAATGATAGAGACGGTAGCAAAACTTAAAGTTCCGTATATTATGATGCACATGAAAGGCACGCCAAAAACGATGCAATCGCTTGCGCACTATGAGAATATTGTAAAAGAAATGTTGTTTTATTTTTCGGAAAAAGTAAATTTAGCCAGAAGCTTTGGAATTAATGACATTATCATTGATCCGGGATTTGGATTTGCGAAAACTTTAGCACAGAATTACGAAGTTTTACAAAAAATGGAATTATTCCAAATGCTCGAATTGCCAATTTTAGCTGGTATTTCAAGAAAATCAATGATCTATAAAGCGCTTGGAACGAATGCCGAAAATGCCTTAAACGGCACAACTGTGCTCAATACTTTAGCATTGTCAAAAGGGGCTAAAATCCTCCGCGTTCATGATGTAAAAGAAGCGGTCGAATGCATTACATTGTTTGATCAACTGAACACGGATCATTGATGATGATAAGGTTCATTCCGCAAAATCGTATATCCACGGTACAATTGTTCAATAAAAAATAACCTGACCATTTGATGTGAGAATGTCATCTGCGAAAGCGAAATCTTTCCGTAGGCTTTGGTATAAACCGTTTCTGAAAAACCATAGGGACCACCAATTACAAACACCAAAGTCTTGATTCCGGAGTTCATTTTCTTTTGTAATTCATCCGAAAAAGCAATACTTGAAAAGGTTTTTCCATTTTCATCGAGTAAAACCAATTGGTCTGTTGCCGTAATTTTGGACAGAATCAACTCGCCTTCTTTTTCCTTTTGTTGGCTTTCGGATAAATTCTTGACATTCTTGAGATCCGGAATAATTTCCAAATCAAATTTGATGTAAAATGACAGCCGTTTGGTGTAATCATCAATCAATGATTGCAGATTTTTATTGTCGGTTTTGCCGATGGCGATGAGTTTGATGTTCATGAAAAAAGTTTAATATTTAAAGTTGGTTGGGCGTAAACTTTGAACAAATTTAAACTTTGTTTGTTTAATTTTGGACAAATTTTAAATATGCCTGTTTTTATCGACCAACTCGGAGCTTCTCATGCTTTTCAAACAACGCCGAAACGCATCATTTCTTTAGTGCCTTCGCAAACGGAACTATTATACGAACTCGGTTTGGAAGAAAGCATCATCGGTATTACCAAATTCTGTGTGCATCCTTTTCATTTTAAATCAACTAAAAAAATAGTTGGTGGCACAAAAAAAGTCCATTTTGAGAAAATTAGGTTGTTGAAACCGGATATTATCATTTGCAATAAAGAAGAAAATACACCCGAAATTGTTGCGACTTTACAAGAAATTGCTACGGTTTGGGTTACCAATATCATAACGATAGAAGATAATTTGGAGATGATTGCCCAATTCGGAAAGCTCTTTAATAAAAGAACAGAAGCGCAAAAATGGACCGATAAGATCGAATTTGCGTACCAAGATTTTCAACAGTTTGTGAAAGTGATTCCGGTTAAGAAAGTTGCTTATTTCATTTGGAAAAACCCTTATATGGTTGCGGGTTCGGATAATTTTATTAATGAAATGCTCAAACTGAACCATTTCGAAAACATCTACGACAACAATCCACGTGTTTCCGGCCGTTATCCCGAAGTCATCATTCAAAAGATGCGTATCCAGGGCGATCCAGAAATTGTGTTTTTATCTTCGGAGCCTTATCCTTTTAAGGAAGAAGACGCATTTGAAATTGGCAGGAATACACACCACGCCAAAATGGTTTTTGTGGACGGCGAAATGTTCTCGTGGTATGGAAGTCGGATTTTAAAAGCTTTTGATTATTTCAAGAAGCTGCACAATCGTTTATGATTCGCAGTCTTCTAAAACAAGTTCTTCTTGCAAAACAGGTACTTCAAGGGTTTCGAAGTTAATTTCGGCTAGTTTTTTATATTCATTTTGAAGTTTTTCAACTTCTTTCTTTTCATTCAATAATCCAGACATGTTGCAGTTTTTTTGCAAACTTAAAAATCCGAAAGCTAAATAATCATTATTTTTTGTTAAGATTATCGTTAAATTATAAACAGCCATTGTTTAAAAGTTTACACAAAACAAAAAGAGCCAAAACAAATGTTCTAGCTCTTTTAACTCTAACTAACCAAACCAAATATATTGTATTATTATAATGCAAATATCGTAATTTTTTAAAAGTCAATATGTTAAGGTGCTGTTATTTATTTGTTATGATTGTCGTAAAATTAGTTTTTAGTGTTGGAATTGAAATTTAAAACAGGAACAGAACACTGATTACTACTTATTATCTTGTAACGCAAAAACCCGTTGCAATAAATCCGAGGTTCTTGCATTTAAATTCGTGCGAATATCTTTTTCTTCAACGGCAACCATTTTGAAAACGCCTTTTAGCGCTTCATTCGTAACATAGTCTTTTAAATCAGGGTTCACTTTATTGACCAATGGAATCGAATTGTATTTTGTGATGATTTTTGCCCAAACTTTATCTGCGCCTACCTTATCCAAAGATGTTTTTACAACCGGACTAAATTTGCTGTACAATGCCGTAGATGTAGAATTTTGAAGGTATAACGTGGCAGAATTATCGCTTCCTAAAAGGATATTTTTGGCATCGGTAAAAGTCATGTTCTTGACGGCGTCTACAAAAATTGGCGTAGCTTCTTTTACGGCACCTTCGGCGGCGCGATTCAAAACTTTTAGCCCTTCGTCTGCAAGACTTGACAAACCGATATTCCTTAGGGTTTTATCGACTTTTTGTAATTCTGCGGGCAATAAAATTTTTACGGCTTCATTTTTATAAAATCCGTCGGTTGCGGTAAGTTTGCTTACTTGTTTTGAAATTCCGTTGTTGAGTGCTTCCTTTAATCCTGCTGCAATATCTGCGTTACCGAGCGCTCCGGCAATCGGATATTGGCTAGCAATTTGCTGCAATTCGGCACAACCTGAGAACAGGAAAACAAATAGGAATATGGCTAATGTTGTAACAGTTTTTTTCATAATTATTTTTTTTTGAAATTTTGCGGGCTGCATCCGCACTCTCATAGATGGTTATAACACTCTCATCTATGAACTGGTTTCTGCCGACTATTTCTTATCCTGCAAAGCAAAAACCTTCTTCAATAAATCAGAAGTTCTTGAATCCAGTTTTGCCCGAATGTTTTTTTCTTCTACGGTAATCATCTTAAAAACACCTTCAAGGGCTTTGTTCGTAACATAATCTGTGATATCAGGATTGACTTTACTCACCAATGGAATAGAATTGTATTTAGTAATTATCGATGCCCAGATTTTATCTGCTCCCACTTTTCCGATAGATTCCTGTACAACCGGACTGAATTTTCCATACAAAGCCGTTGTCGTATTCGTTTGCAAATAAGTCGTAGCAGAATTATCGCTGCCCATTAAAATACCTTTTGCGTCGGTAATGGTCATGCTGGTAATGGCGTTCACGAAAATTGGCGTAGCTTCTTTTACAGCATCTTCGGCAGCGCGGTTCAATGATTTTATACCATCGTCGGCCAAGCTACCCAATCCCATTCTGCGCAATGCTTTATCGACTTTTTGCAATTCTGCAGGCATTAAAATTTTCACGGCTTCGTTTTTATAAAACCCGTCAACGGCGGTTAATTTGGTGACTTGTTCGGTTACGCCTTTGTTCAAGGCTTCCTTTAAACCTGCCGCGATATCAAGTCCGGTAGCGTTTGCAGGAGCAATTGCCGTAACTTTTGATTTGGCTTTTTTAACAAGACTTTTAAGTTGTGCCGAGCTTATGGCTGGAACAATAAGCAGTAATAACAATAATTTTTTCATCTACAATAATTTTAGCCAAAGATAGCAAACACCATACCCTTTTTAAAAGGTAGTTTTGTTAAATGAATGATAATACTTTGAGGTTTTAAGAGAAGATTACGGTTTTGTTACTGTAAACCATAGTCTTTCTTTCAGCATGTAATTGTATAGCTCTTGCAAGAACGATGCGCTCCAGATCACGCCCTTTCATGATAAAATCATCAATGGAATGACTGTGCAAAACACGCGTAATGTCTTGTTCGATTATTGGGCCTTCATCGAGTTCTTCCGTCACATAATGGCTTGTCGCACCGATGATTTTTACTCCACGATTGAACGCCGAATGGTAAGGCTTCGCTCCCGGAAAAGCAGGCAAAAACGAATGGTGGATATTAATGATTTTGTTCTTGTATAAAGCAATCAATTTCGGCGTGACAATCTGCATATAACGCGCCAAAACAATAAAATCAATGTTGTGCTGCTGCAAAAGCGCAATTTGCTGTTTTTCACCTTCAATTTTATTGTCTTTTGTAAACGGCACATGAAAAAACGGAATTCCAAAACGTTTCGCAATAGGTTTTAAATCTTCATGATTGCTAATAATTATCGGAATTTCCAAAGCCAGTTCACCAGCACTAAAACGACCCAAAATATCAAAAAGGCAATGGTCATATTTCGATACAAACAACGCCATTCGAGGTTTCTCGGCAACGGTATATATTTCCCACGACATACTGAAAGCTTGTGCTAACCGAATCTCAAAATCAGATTTTATGGCTGCTACCGTCCAGTTTTCATTTTGTAAATCACATTCAAGGCGCATAAAGAATACATTCTCCGCCTCGTCAACGTGTTGGTCAAGATATACGATGTTTCCATCAATGGAAGCGATATACTGTGTCACGGCAGCAATAATTCCCTTTTGGTCTTTACAATTGATTAATATGGTAATTTTTTTCATGATTATTTTTTTGAAGCATGATCCCGTCATCCACAGTAGTTTTTTGGCTGAACCCCAGCCAAAAAAGCTACTTGCTCCTATCGGGGCTAGGGTTTGGTGTAAATGAACAACTATCCAAATCTAAAATTAATTTCCGTCTAATCCCATTTGACTTTAACTTTTATGTTTTATCCTAAATAATAGGCGAATTTTTGAAAATTCCGTAAATTGCACCCTCAAAAATGTCATTACAATAAAGATGGAACAAGTAAAACCGTATATTCCTATAAATAAAGTAAGAATTGTTACCGCCGCTTCACTCTTCGACGGACATGATGCTGCCATCAATATCATGCGCCGCATCATCCAATCAACAGGCGTTGAAGTCATCCACCTCGGCCATGACCGAAGCGTTGAAGAAGTGGTCAATACAGCTATTCAGGAAGATGCAAACGCCATCGCAATGACCTCCTACCAAGGCGGGCACAACGAATATTTCAAATATATGCACGACCTTCTGAAAGAAAAAGGAGCAGGACATATCAAAATCTTCGGCGGCGGCGGCGGCGTAATTTTACCTTCTGAAATTGCGGAATTGCAAGATTATGGCATTACAAGAATTTATTCTCCGGATGATGGTCGTTCGCTCGGCTTACAAGGCATGATTAACGACTTGGTGCAACGTTCCGATTACCCTGTGGGCGATGTTTTGAATGGCGAAATTAATCATCTTGCACAAAAAAATCCAACGGCAATTGCGCGTATCATTTCCGCAGCAGAAAATTTTCCGGAAGTCGCAAAATCAACATTGGAAACCATACAAATCAAAAATGCAACTTCAAAAACACCTGTTCTCGGAATTACCGGAACCGGTGGTGCAGGAAAATCGTCGCTTGTTGATGAACTCGTTCGCCGTTTCCTGATCGATTTTCCCGAAAAAACCATTGGTCTTATCTCTGTCGATCCATCGAAAAGAAAAACCGGCGGCGCACTTTTAGGCGATCGAATTCGCATGAATGCCATCAACAATCCAAGGGTGTATATGCGTTCTTTGGCAACCCGTCAATCTAATTTGGCATTGTCGAAATATGTCGCCGATGCGATTCAGGTCATCAAAGCGGCGAACTACGATTTGATTATTCTTGAGACTTCGGGAATTGGACAATCGGATACAGAAATCATGGACCATTCCGATGTTTCTTTATATGTGATGACTCCAGAATTCGGAGCCGCAACACAACTCGAAAAAATAGATATGCTAGATTTTGCCGATTTGGTCGCTATCAATAAATTCGACAAACGCGGATCTCTTGATGCATTGCGTGATGTAAAAAAACAATACCAGCGCAACCACCAACTTTGGGATGCGAACTTAGATACTTTGCCAGTTTTCGGTACGATTGCGTCGCAATTTAACGATCCGGGAATGAACACGCTTTACAAAGCCATCATGGACAAAATTCATGAAAAAACAGATTCTGAATTGAAATCCGATTTTCACATCACACGTGAAATGAGCGAGAAAATTTTCGTAATTCCGCCACACAGAACGCGTTACCTTTCAGAAATTGCCGAAAATAATCGTAAATATGATGCCACGGCTTTAGCGCAACAACAAGTCGCACAGAAATTATACGGTATTTTCAAAACAATCGAATCGGTTTCAGGAAAAGCGCCTATCATTATAAAATCAGGAATTGAAGACAGTAATTTGATTTCCGCATTAGACGAGCATAATGAAAATCGTATTTTCATCAATCTTTTACTCAATCAATTCGACAAAGTAAAAATGGATCTCGACCCCTACAATTGGGAAATGATCTTAACATGGAACGACAAAGTCAACAAATATAAAAGTCCGGTTTATTCCTTTAAGGTAAGGGACAAAGAGATAAAAATTGCAACACACACCGAATCACTTTCGCATTCGCAAATCCCAAAAGTCGCGTTGCCAAAATACGAAGCTTGGGGTGATATTTTGCGTTGGTGTTTGCAGGAAAATGTGCCCGGAGAATTTCCTTTTGCTTCTGGTTTATATCCTTTCAAGAGGGAAGGGGAAGACCCATCGCGAATGTTTGCAGGGGAAGGCGGCCCGGAAAGAACCAATAAACGTTTTCATTACGTTAGCGCCGGATTGCCCGCAAAAAGGCTTTCAACAGCTTTTGATAGTGTAACTTTATATGGAAACGATCCGCACATTCGTCCGGATATTTATGGAAAAATCGGAAATGCCGGTGTTTCTATTTGTTGTCTCGACGATGCGAAAAAATTGTATTCCGGATTTGATTTGGTGCATCCATTGACTTCCGTAAGTATGACAATTAACGGCCCGGCACCAATGTTACTTGGGTTTTTTATGAATGCGGCAATAGATCAGCAATGTGAATTGTATATCAAAGCCAACGGATTAGAAGATGAGGTGGCAGAGAAAATCAATGAAATTTACAAGAAAAAAGGCACAGAAAAACCAACTTACCAAGGCGAATTACCGGAAGGCAATAACGGTTTAGGGTTGATGCTTTTAGGCGTAACCGGCGATGAGGTTTTACCGGTAGCAGTTTACAACGAAATCAAAATCAGAACACTTTCGCAAGTACGTGGCACTGTTCAGGCGGATATTTTGAAAGAAGACCAGGCGCAAAACACATGTATCTTTTCTACGGAATTTGCGTTGAGATTGATGGGCGACGTACAAGAATATTTTATTACGAATAATGTTCGGAACTTTTATTCTGTCTCCATATCAGGCTACCATATTGCAGAAGCGGGCGCGAATCCGATTACACAATTGGCATTTACATTGGCAAATGGTTTCACTTATGTGGAATATTACCTAAGCAGAGGCATGAGCATCAATGATTTCGGACCAAACCTGTCTTTCTTTTTCTCCAACGGCATCGATCCGGAATATGCCGTAATTGGCCGTGTTGCCAGAAAAATTTGGGCGAAAGCACTTAAAAATAAATACAACGCCAACGAGCGCGCGCAAATGCTGAAATACCATATTCAAACTTCAGGCCGTTCGCTACACGCACAGGAAATCGATTTTAACGATATTCGTACGACTTTGCAAGCTTTGTATGCGATTTACGACAATTGTAATTCGTTGCATACTAATGCTTACGACGAAGCAATTACAACGCCGACTGAAGAATCTGTGCGCCGTGCAATGGCAATCCAACTCATCATCAATAAGGAATTAGGATTAGCGAAAAACGAAAATCCGATACAAGGTTCTTTCATCATCGAAGAATTAACAGATTTGGTGGAAGACGCCGTTTTACAGGAATTCGACCGCATTACAGAACGCGGTGGGGTTCTAGGTGCCATGGAAACAATGTACCAACGCTCTAAAATTCAGGAAGAAAGCTTGTATTATGAAACGTTGAAGCATACGGGCGAATTCCCTATTATAGGTGTCAATACCTTCTTGAGTTCAAAAGGCTCACCAACAGTGATTCCGGCCGAAGTCATTCGCGCGACAGAAGAAGAAAAGCAATACCAGATTGAAATGCTCGAACATTTGCATAAAACACATGCAGGGAAAGAAGACGAACAGCTCAATGCCATTCAAGATGCGGCCATCAGCAATCAAAATATTTTTGAAAAATTAATGGAAGCAACCAAAGTTTGTTCGTTAGGACAGATTACGAGTGCGCTTTTTGAGGTGGGAGGGCAGTATAGACGGAATATGTAATTTTATGAGGGCCTGCGTGACAATATTACTTTTTATTGTATCGATTGTTGCCAACGGACAGCAAAAGCAGCCATTTGGAGCAGTTTTAAAAACGGCTGATTCCATACAAATAACCAGTCATACTGATTTGCATATGTTGGATACAATACCCGGGAAAAGTAACGCATATTATAAAGTTGTGTGATATGCGTAAAAAAAATCCGTCTACCGAAATACCTTTCTTAAATAGATTACCTTTACAAAAAAAATGAATAAAGGTGGGCCAATTATTATAATCGAAGATGATAAAGATGATCAAGATATCTTGACGGAAGTTTTTACAGATATTGAGTGCAAAAATGAAATTATATTTTTTTCTGACGGTGAACAAGCTTTAGAATATTTAACTTCAACTGAAGTTGAGCCATTTATAATTTTCTCAGATATTAATATGCCTAAGCTAGGCGGAATGGAATTGAGAGCTAAAATCCATGAAAATGAAGATTTAAGATTAAAGTCAATTCCTTACTTATTCTTTTCTACAAGTGCAGAACAAAAACATGTTGTTGATGCTTATTCAAAGTCTATTCAGGGTTTTTTTGTTAAACCTACAAGTTATAGCTCTATTAAAGAAACCATAAAAACGATTGTGAGTTACTGGGAATCATGTGTGTCTCCAAATTATGTGAAATAACTCGCACGATCACACAACATGGGCTGTATGCAATTGCGGTACACTTTTTTAAATTGTAACAGTTTTTTCCATAAATTCGTTTTCGGTTGCCGAAAGAACTCGGCTACGAAGTTGCCGCAACTTCGGAAAGCTCCGGGTGTTGTTGTCAATGGAGAACGAAATGATGTCATAATAAAGGAAATAGTTACACTTGATCTAAATTCAGTCACTAAACTTATTGCGATGCTGTCACATCCGGGAACGGATAAAGGTTTTAATGTCATGTGTTTTGAACCGCATCAATCGATATTAATTTATAAAAATGGAATATGCCTTTTAATAGACGTGTGCTTTCATTGTATGGGTTTTACTGGATCCAAAACACTTGATTTCAGTAGTGGTTTACTGCGTTCTGAAAAAGACTGGGCCAACCTGGAAGCTTTTTTAGGAAACGGGGTATTCAATATGAAATGCCGATAATAAGAAATTAAGTTTTATCAATTTCCTATCAGTTTTTCTATTCGAACATAACCAATATGCAATTCATCTTCTTGTAAAACACTTCTTGAAGGCAAAATCTCCAATCCATATTGCTGTTTGAAAGATTCCGGTAAAATATCGGCGACATTATAAATATCGTCAATGTCGATGCCGTATTTGTCGTCAATATGGGAAGTTGCGCCTATAAAACCAAAATGTTTATAGAACGTTGTCGCCTTTGATTTTTTTGTTGCTTCAGACAAACTCGAACCGACTGCCAATACTTTATAATGATATTCTTCAAATTCGCCCGGCTTGTATCCGCCTAGGTTGATAAAGAATAATTTCTGGTCAGATGTAACCGTAACAGATTTGTTTTTGATCCGAATAGCATGATTGTCGATAGTGGTAACTTCACGCCATGCGTCAATGTGTATTTTGCCTTGCGCTTCGGGCCACGAAGCTTTCATTTCAGGAACCAAGGCCACTAACGACGTACCGATTCCAAAAAAAATATCGTGTTGTTCGGTCAGCCTGCCGGGCGGCGTTGCGCCCAATATGACCATGTAAAGTTTTAATGTCGGTTCCATGCATACAAAAATATCGATTTAAATGCTTAAAATTTTACTAAAAAAATTTTTTTGGTTTGGTTTTTGGGATACATTTATCAAATCAAAAAACATTTTAATTATGAAACGTATAATTCTATTTTTAGCCGTTGCTGCTTCGGGTTTGTTTGTTAGTTGCGAAGGCGATCGTGGTCCAGCTGGTCCATCAAGTGAAGTTTTTGAAGTTAACACGACATTTACAGCCGCCAATGGATTTGCACAAACTTACACTCTGAATCCAGAAATTTATACCAGCGATAATCTTCTGGTTTATGAATTGGTGAATACCAATGACAACATTGATACTTGGGCACTGTTGCCGCAAGTATATTATTTTGACAATGGTCAGGCACAGTATAATTTCAATTATTCGTTTGATCAGTTTACAATTCTTACTGATGCCGATTTTGATATGAATACATTACCGGCAAGTTTTACGAATAATAAAATTTTCAGGGTAGTTATTGTTCCAGGTTATTTCTCTAATAAAGGAACCAGTGCCGTAGACTTTAAAGATTATGATGCGGTAATTAAAGCATTTAATATCGATGACAGCCATGTAAGAAAGCTGAATCCGGTTACAAAGAAAAAATAATATTTTAAAAATTTCAAAAAAGGAAGCCAATGGCTTCCTTTTTTTATGCCTACTTATCAACAAATCCTTATCAAATCGTTAATTTTGAGACGAGTTATTAACTAACCCCTAAAATTTGTAGGGTAAAATTATTTTTAATTTATATTTTTTCTATTTTTGCGTCAAATTAATAGGGTCTAATTTTTAAAAACTTAATTTTTATGTCAACTTTACGTTTTCAAGCATTAAAAGAGGCATCGGCTCACAAACCGGTGAAATTTGAGGAAGCCGACAAGAAATCAGCCATTTTCGGTGCCAATGTGTTCAATGATAGAGCGATGAAGCAATTTCTTACTTCAGACGCATACAAAGGCGTGAAAGATGCGGTCCAACACGGAACAAAAATTGATAGAAAATTAGCCGATTATATCGCAATGGGCATGAAAGAATGGGCGCTTGGAAAAGGTGTAACCCATTATACCCACTGGTTTCAGCCTCTAACTGGCGCTACTGCTGAAAAGCACGATGCTTTTTTTGAAACTTCTTATGACGGCAGCGATCCGTTAGAAAAATTCGGTGGAGGACAATTGGTTCAACAAGAACCAGATGCGTCAAGCTTTCCAAATGGCGGCATCAGAAATACGTTCGAAGCCCGTGGTTATACAGCCTGGGATCCAACTTCACCGGCATTTATCTTCGGAACGACTTTGTGTATCCCAACGGTATTCATTTCTTATACCGGAGAAGCGTTAGATTATAAAACACCATTATTACGTGCTTTAAACGCTGTTGACGAAGCCGCCACTGACGTTTGTAAATATTTCGATAAAAATGTTAAGAAAGTTACCGCCACTTTAGGATGGGAACAAGAATATTTCCTTGTAGATTTAGCTTTGGCAAATTCAAGACCTGATATCATTATGACGGGGCGTACTTTGCTTGGGCATACTTCTGCAAAAGGACAACAATTAGACGATCATTATTTTGGTTCTATCCCAACAAGGGCATTGAACTATATGCGTGAATTGGAGCAAGAATGTATGTATCTTGGGATTCCGGTAAAAACGCGCCACAACGAAGTAGCACCAAACCAATTTGAATTGGCGCCAATCTTCGAAGAAACCAATCTTGCAGTTGATCACAACTCTTTGTTGATGGATGTGATGCAGAAAGTAGGCGAAAGACATGATTTTAAAGTTCTTTTTCACGAAAAGCCATTCAAAGGTGTGAATGGTTCTGGAAAACATAACAACTGGTCGATGGCAACTGACACTGGCGTAAACCTGCTTGGACCTGGAAAAACCCCGATGAGCAACTTGCAATTTTTGACTTTTTTCATCAATACAATTAAAGCGGTCAATAATTATGAGGAATTGCTAAGAGCGTCTATCGCTACTGCGAGCAACGACCATAGGTTGGGAGCGAATGAAGCGCCGCCGGCAATCATTTCTGTTTTTATAGGACAGCAATTGACGAAAGTTTTGGCTGAATTAGAAGGTGTTTCTACCGGAAAATTATCACCTGAAGAAAAAACCGACTTGAAACTGAACGTTGTTGGAAAAATTCCGGATGTATTGTTGGACAATACAGATCGTAACAGAACTTCGCCTTTTGCTTTCACCGGAAATAAATTCGAGTTCCGCGCTGTTGGTTCTTCTGCAAACTGTGCCAATGCGATGACAACTTTAAATTCAATCGTTGCTAAACAACTAAAAGATTTCAAGAAAGAAGTAGATGCTTTAATTGATACCAAAGACTTAAAGAAAGACGAAGCGATTTTTAACGTTTTGAGAGAATACATCAAGCAATCTAAAAATATCCTTTTTGAAGGCGACGGTTATAGCGATGCGTGGGAACAAGAAGCTGCAAAAAGAGGTTTGAGTAATTTTAAAACGACACCGGCGGCTTTGAAAGCAAAAGTTTCTCAAAAGGCATTGGATTTATTTTCAGAATTAAGCGTAATGAATCACGTTGAGGTGGAAGCGCGCTACGAAATCGAATTGGAAGAATACACCAAAAAAATCCAAATTGAAGGCCGTGTATTGGGAGATATTGCAAGAAATCACGTGATTCCAACCGCAATCCGTTACCAAAATACTTTGATTGAAAACGTACGTGGATTAAAAGAAATCTTCGGTGCCGAGTTCGAAAAAATCGGAAAAGAGCAAATCGTTTTAATCCGTGAGATTTCTGCGCATATCGAAGGCATTAATACGAAAGTTGAAGAAATGACAGAAGCCCGCAAAAAAGCCAACGCTTTGACCGACGGACAACAAATGGCAGAACAATATTGTGACTTGGTAAAACCTTTCTTTGAAGTAATCAGAGAGCACTGCGATAAGCTTGAGCTTTTGGTCGATGATGAAACTTGGACATTGACCAAATACCGCGAATTGTTGTTTACACGATAGTTTTTTAATTTAATTTGTATAAAAAAACCTGCTCGATTTTTTGAGCAGGTTTTTTGTTTTGTAAAAGTTTCGCAACTTAATTCTTATCCGAATTGATTATATCGGAAGTGTAGATGGTTTGGCTAAAACTCTGTGTTGTCCATACACCTTTATAAAAAGATTTAACGCTGTTATTATCAGTAATCAGGATCGTGCCGTTTGCCGAAGTCACCATACTATTATAGATAACCTGATTGAAGGCTTGCGATGTCCACACGCCGTTGTAATATGCTTTGACGGTGCTGTTGTCTAACACGATAAAAGTATCACCGGAGGCTATAATATCGGAAGGATAAACAACCTGACTGAAACTCTGCGTTGACCATGCTCCGTTGCCGAATGCTTTTACAGAACTATTGTCCACAACCAGGTAAGATCCGTTCGCATACACTACGTCTGAAGTATATATAATCTGGTTGAATGTTTGTGAAGTCCAATTTCCGTTTGAGAAAACTTTAGCACTGTTATTATCCAATATTAAAAAGTTACCTCCATCGGCTATTACATCGCTGTTATAGATCACCTGGCTGAAAC
The DNA here is from genome assembly GCA_029946065.1 of Flavobacterium sp. Classification (GTDB taxonomy): domain Bacteria; phylum Bacteroidota; class Bacteroidia; order Flavobacteriales; family Flavobacteriaceae; genus Flavobacterium. Next base: position 445,143 of record JAQSDU010000014.1, on the reverse strand, counting down.
TCTGTGAACTCCACGCGCCGTTGGCATATCCTTTAACGATGCTGTTGTCCAGTACGATAAATGCGCTGCTTTTCAATCCGGTTGTACCGATTCCGTTTAGCGATGAAGCTGGAACTGATGATGTACTTGCCGCGTACATTGCGTAAGGCACAGACAATAATTGCGTTGTTCCAACAGCTACATAATTGGTCCCACCGGCAGCGTCTAATTCAACTTTCAGGAATTTTGAATTCGTGCCCCAATTAACCGCAGCAAAAGTTCCGGTTATCGCAGTTCCCTGACCGATTACAAGGTTAAATAAACCCTGTGCATTAGTAGTTTTTGTATGGGTTTCTTTGTAAATAACAGTTCCGGTTGCAGCATTGTCCATCAGCGAAAGACGAATACCAACATTGCCGCTTACAACAGGATTTCCTGATCCGTTAAGGGCAATTGCTTGATAAGAAATACCTTGTGGGACTTGTGCAAAAGCCGATATTGATAATAGTAAGAAGAGAATTTTTTTCATAATGTATTGAATTAAGGTACCTGCGTAACGGTGTAAGTTCCGGTTCCGTTAAACGACATTACAAAGTCGATTTTATAATTTTTTGGAGTCGTCGCACTTGCTCCCGGAAATGAAATCTCCGTGCCGTCATAATCACTTACGCCATCCATTGTAAAATCTCCCAGAGAATAATAGCTTCCTCCAGTTCTTGGAAGGATAAAACTAAATTTGCTGGAGTTTATCACACTGTTAATGGTCGCGCTTAAAGTGTTTGTTGCAACATTATAACTCATATTATAATCCACCGCAGACTGGTCTGTATAAGACACCAAAACTTTAGGGATAAACTGGGATACTTCACCATAATAGGTTTCGTAAGCGTCGATTCCTACAAAATAAAGTCCGTTTGAAGGAACGCTGTAAGCACCGCCATTCAGTACGATGTCCCCAAAACCGTTAAATCCATACACAGCAGCATTGGCAGTATTTGAACTGACAAATTTGATTTGCGTTCCCGCGGTAAAATATTTATAAGCTGTGAAAGAGTTAGGGACACTATACATTAACAAGGCGGTAGCCGGATTAAAACTGTTGAAGGTGCCATATAAGTAAAAAGTATCTGGTAACGCTGAAGAATTTCCCGAAGTAGGCAAAGTCAGGTTGCCGCTATTGTCTACAGCCAATTGATAAGCTGTTCCATTTGGAGAAGTCAGCGTAATACCTTCACCTGGCGCCAAAACAAGACTTTTCGCAGCCAATGCATAAGGAACAGAAAGCAATTGTGTTGTACCAACCAAAACATAATTAGTGCCACCTGCAGCATCGAGTTCTACTTTAAGAAATTTAAGGTTGGTTTTCCAGTTAATACCGGCAAACGTTCCTGCAACCACTGTTCCCTGTCCAATCACTAAATTGAAAAGTCCGTTAGCATTAGTAGTTTTGGTTTGTGTTTCTGTATATATAGCAGTTCCGGTCGCTGCGTTGTCTAATATCGTAAGGCGCACACCTACATTTCCGCTAACGACAGGATTTCCCGATCCGTTTAATGCAATCGCCTGATAAGAAATACCTTGTGGTACTTGCGCAAAAGCCGAAATTGATAGCAATAATAAAAGTATAATTTTCTTCATAATTAGTGTTTGATAATTTTAAATGAATTTTGTTTTTTGTCAGTAAGCTGCACCAGGTAAATACCAGCACTCAAATCAGTCATGTCAACGGAATTGTCAGCAGCGACCAGCTTTTGTAACACCAGTTGTCCGGCGGTGTTGAAAACAGAAACCTTTTGTGAAGCAAGATTTTCCTTGCTTTCAAAGAAGATTTTCGCCACTGTCGGATTTGGATAAACTTTGATGTTTGCGGTCAGTTCGAATTCGGCGACTTCAAGAAATTGCTGGTTCACTTGGGCTAAAATTCCGACAAGTCCACTAGAAGATTGGTTTTGAGTCTGTGGAACGATAATTATTTCACCCACAGAAACGGAACTATTTGTCCCAATAATGCTTCCTGAGTTAATCGTTTGAATCACAGACTGGGCATTCCCGAAAATGGAAATTCCAAGAAAAGTAATAAGTAATAATTGTTTCATATTTAGATTTTTGGAAAAGCAAATATATCATTTAAAACAGCTGGTCAAAATACTTTTTGCGATTTCGGCAATTAATTTTTCAGTAACTTCGTTATGCATAATAAAGCTTTTAACATGTATCAACGTTTTGTAATAATTTTCTTTTTTATTTTTTCAAATGTTGTATGGTCACAACAGCAGTTTTCTTTGTATTTCGACAGTAATAAATTTGAACTTTCCACAAAAGAAAAGAAAAATCTTGACCAATGGTTTTTTACCAATAAAACTTCCAAAATCGTCGCCATTCATGGATTCACAGATGAAGATGGTAGCAATTTATTCAACGATTCTTTAGCCCAAAAAAGGGTAGATTATATCTTCAATTGCATACAATCTAAAGTTAAAATTCGCGATGATTTCAAGTCACGTAGTTTCGGCGAAAGCCAGCAATTCTCCAAAGTAAAATCCGAAAATCGAAAAGTCATCATCTACTACATCGAAGAAAAAGATTTACCACGCGAAAATGAAATTTTAGGCATTAAAAATCCCGAACCCAATACCCATCAACCAGAACCAATCAACCCAAATCCCAAACCCGAAGTTTCCTATCCAGAAAAACTCTCCTTTGACAATCCAGATCGCACAAAATCGACTTTCATATTAGATCGCGAATTTATGAAGCAAATCGGTCAAAGCAAAAAAGGCGATAAACTAACACTTCAAAACCTCAATTTTATCATCAATACTTTTGCGATTATTCCTGCTTCCCGTGGAAAATTATATGAATTGTTGTTGGTCATGCAAAACAATCCCGGTCTCAAAATCGACATACAAGGTCATATTTGTTGCATGCCAAATGACAAACAGGATTTATCCACCAAACGTGCCAAAGCGATTTATAGTTTTTTAATTGCATACGGAATTGACAAAGAAAGATTATCATACAAAGGTTTCGGCAGCAAAAACGCACTTTACCCAGTTCCGGAACAAACCGAAGAACAACGCGCCGCCAACCGCCGTGTCGAAATAGAAATCATCGAAAATCCTTAACAATGCACATAAAACTATCTTTATTGCTATTATTTTGCTGCACTACAATAGCCGCACAAAATAATTTTGATGTGTTTTTCGATTTCAATAAAGATGTGCCCAACCAAACAGCCATGCTCACCCTTAAAAACTGGATGTCGGCACACAAAGGTTATGTTGTAGTCAAATTATCCGGCTATTGCGACAGCGTTGACAATAGCTCGTATAACAAAGAACTGGCGGCAAGAAGAATCAGCTCCGTTCTCAGTATATTAAAGGAAAATGAATTTGAAATAAGCCCAAAAATCGAATTAATCCCAGTGGGAAAAGATTTCAAACGGTCAAAGATCCAAGCCGAAAACCGCAAAGTCACCATCAATGCCGAATTGATACAAATACCTATCGCCGTTAAAAAAATCGAAGCACCGCAAAAACTTTCTCAGCAAGTCAAAGCTGCGAAAAAAGGCGATATCATTAAACTACAGCAGATCAATTTCCTCAATAATTCCGCAGTACTTGTCCCGAAATCAAAGCCAGTCTTAGACAGTTTGTTGTGTGTAATGAATGAAAATCCAACACTCAAAATAGAAATCCAAGGCCATATTTGCTGCCGTGTCGAAGGCGACCTCAAAGATCTTTCCACCAGTCGCGCCAAAACCGTTTATACTTTTCTGCTCCGAAACCGCATTGCACGTAACCGACTTTTCTTTAAAGGTTATGGCATTTCCAGACCAAAATTTCCAATTCCCGAAAAAAGTGAAGAAGAGGAAGAAGAAAATCGCCGTGTAGAAATTAAGATTATAGAAAAATAGTATGCTCCAAGAAAGCTTCCAACCTTTCAAAGTCTGGAAGCTTTATCAAACCACTGATTTAATAACAAAAAAAACCGCTCAAAGAACGGTTTTTAAAATATATGGTTGTCAGTATTAACTCTTCTCCAAAATCGATTTTTTCTTCTCCAGCAAATTTTCCTCTTTCTTCACAATCACTTCTCCCTTAATTTTCAAAGCAATAATCCCATCTTCATAATTTACCGCATTCGATTCCACCGTAATGGTTTTACGAATCGTACCCGTATTCATATTGTATTTAACATCAATCTTCCCGGTTTTTCCCGGAGCAATTGGCGCATCTGGCTTTGATGGAACCGTACAACCGCAAGTCGATTTCACATTCGTAATAATCAGTGGCGCATCGCCGGTATTCTTAAATTCAAAACTCCTAATACCGCTATCCGTTTCTTTTGAAACCGTACCATAATCTATCGTATTGTCCTTAGCTGTAAACTCGATTTTTGGTCCCGTTTGTGCAAAAGCCGCAGTTCCCGAAACAACAAACGCTAATAAAAGTAAAGCTTTTTTCATGGTCTAAATTTTAATTTGGTTGCGTAAATTTAATTTGTTTTGTCCAATGTGCAAATAATTAGTTCTTAATTTTTTATACGCTTCTAATTATTTACTTTTGTACCCAGTTGCAAAAACCAGACCAAACAATTTTTGTTGTTTTTTCAGGAGCATGATCCGGCTATCCACAGTATCTTTTCCTGGCTTGCAGCAGCCAGAAAAAGGATACTTGCTGCTATCCGGGCTAGGCAATCTGCAAACATTGAAACTTACGATACATAAAAACTTTGTGCCTTACCGCCTTCGTGGCAAAATAAAAAAATATGATCCCATCACAATTCGACGCCAAAACCATTGAACAAAAATGGTACGACTACTGGATGAAAAATAACTATTTTCATTCAACGCCAGACCAACGTACGCCTTACACGATTACCATTCCGCCTCCCAATGTAACAGGTGTTTTGCACATGGGGCACATGCTCAACAATACCATTCAGGATGTTTTGATCCGTCGTGCGCGACTAAAAGGTTTCAATGCTTGCTGGGTTCCGGGAACCGATCACGCTTCCATTGCTACAGAGGCAAAAGTTGTAGCCAAGCTCAAAGCAGAAGGCATCAACAAAAACGATCTGACCCGCGAAGAATTCCTCGCACACGCCTGGGAATGGACCGACAAATACGGCGGTGTAATCCTCGACCAATTAAAAAAACTCGGTGCTTCGTGTGACTGGGAACGCACTAAATTTACCATGGATCCTGAAATGTCAGCATCTGTAATCCGATCATTTGTCGATTTATACAATAAAGGACAAATTTACCGCGGCTACCGAATGGTCAACTGGGATCCGGAAGCCAAAACTACTTTGTCTGACGAAGAAGTAATCTACGAAGAACAACAAGGGAAACTATATTTCATAAACTATAAAATAGAAGGTAGCAGCGACTATTTGACTGTAGCAACCACGCGTCCAGAAACAATCTTTGGCGACACCGCCATTTGTATCAACCCGAACGACGAGCGTTTTAGACACCTTAAAGGCAAAAAAGCCATCGTGCCAATCGCCGGTCGCATTATCCCAATCATTGAAGACGAATATGTTGATGTGGAATTCGGGACAGGATGTTTAAAGGTTACGCCTGCACACGATATGAACGACAAAACGTTAGGGGAGAAGCACAACCTCGAAATTATCGATATTTTTAATGACGACGCAACCTTAAATTCCTTTGGATTGCATTATGAAGGCAAAGATCGTTTCGTAGTGCGCACAGAAATCGCCAAAGAACTCGAAGCTAACGGAAGTCTTGCAAAAACCGAAACCCATTTAAATAAAGTAGGCACCTCCGAAAGGACAAAAGCCGTAATTGAACCGAGATTATCCGATCAATGGTTCCTCAGAATGGAAGATTTGGTAAAACCGGCAATAAAAGCAGTTTTAGAGACAGAGGAAATTAAATTATACCCAAGCCGATTCAATAATACCTATCGCCATTGGCTGGAAAACATCCGCGACTGGAATATTTCGCGCCAGCTTTGGTGGGGACAACAAATTCCGGCTTATTTTTATGGCGACGGAAAAGAAGATTTCGTAGTTGCTGAAACCAAAGAAGCAGCTTTAAAATTAGCACAAGAAAAACTATCCAATCCAAACCTGCAAATTTCAGATTTGCGTCAGGATGCAGATGCACTGGATACATGGTTTTCCTCGTGGCTATGGCCAATAGCAGTTTTTGGCGGTATCATGGAACCGGAAAACGAAGATTTTAAATATTATTATCCAACCAATGATTTGGTAACAGGACCGGATATTTTATTTTTCTGGGTGGCGAGGATGATTATCGCAGGTTATGAATATGCCGGCGAAAAACCATTCACAAACGTTTATTTAACAGGACTAGTACGAGATAGCCAACGCCGAAAAATGTCAAAATCACTCGGAAATTCACCAGATCCATTGGATTTAATTGAAAAATTCGGTGCTGATGGCGTTCGTGTTGGATTGTTATTGAGCGCTTCGGCAGGAAATGACATTCTTTTTGACGAAGAATTGTGCAACCAAGGAAGATCGTTCACCAATAAAATATGGAATGCTTTCCGCTTAATTAAAGGTTGGGAAGTAGCTGAAATTCCACAACCAGAATCTTCAAAAGTGGCTATTGAATGGTACGAAGCCAAACTACAGCAAACACTTATTGAAATCGAAGATCATTTTGAAAAATACAGGATTTCCGACGCTTTAATGGCGATATACAAACTCGTTTGGGACGATTTCTGCTCTTGGTTCCTAGAAATGATCAAGCCGGCGTACCAACAGCCAATTGACAGCATTACTTTTGCGAAAGCCATTGCAATGCTGGAATCCAACCTCAAATTGTTACATCCGTTTATGCCATTTTTAACCGAAGAAATATGGCAATTGATTGATGAAACGAGAACAAGTGATCCTAAAAAAGCTTTGATTATTGCGCAATGGCCGGAAATGAAATCTTTTAATAAAAATCTAATCACCGATTTCGAAAACATCATGGAAGTTATTTCTGGTGTAAGAAGCATCAGAAAAGACAAAAATATTCCGTTCAAGGACACTATTGAATTAAAAGCGGTTAACAACGACAAAGCATCAACTTATTTTGATGCCGTCGTAACGAAATTAGGCAATATCACTTCGTATGATTATGTAACCGAAAAAGTTGATGGCGCACTTTCTTTCCGCGTGAATTCTAATGAATATTTTGTTCCAATCACCGGAAATATAGACGTTGAAGCCGAAATCAAAAAGCTGACCGAAGAACTCGAATACAACAAAGGTTTCTTGAAATCGGTACAAGCCAAGCTTTCCAACGAAAAATTTGTCAGCGGCGCGCCGGAAAAAGTAATTGAAATCGAACGCAAGAAAGAAGCAGATGCACAGTCTAAAATTGCTACGATTGAGCAAAGTTTGGCGAGTTTAAAATAAGAATTTAAACCATTAAGGAAATTAGGCTATTAAGTTTTTTGGCTTAATTTTCTTAATGCCTTAATGGTTCAAAAACAAAAAATCCTGAGTGTTTGCTCAGGATTTTTATGGTCTCAAAAATAGTTTAAAACTATGCACTTTTAGTGCATTTCCCTTTCAGGTTCTAAAAACTTTGCCACGAATTTCACAAATTTCCACAAATTAAATTCGTGCAAATTTGTGAAATTCGTGTCGAAAATTAAGTTTTGCAACCTTGCGGACTTTTAGTCTGCTAACCAAACCTATGGAATTTCAGTCCATAGTGGTTTAGTTATTTTTTATTGCTTCTTCGTAGCGTTTCCCAACCTTCTTCCAGTTGATGATATTAAAGAACGCATTGATATAATTTTTACGCTTGTATTGGTAATTAAGATAATAAGCGTGTTCCCAAACATCTAAAGCCAAAATCGGCGTTCCTTGAACCGGTACTCCTGGCATCAATGGATTGTCTTGATTTGGCGTAGAAGTCACTTGTAATTTTCCGGTTTTATCAACCACCAACCATGCCCAACCGGAACCAAATTGTTTTTCGGCAGCATCGGAAAATTGATTTTTAAAAATTTCAAACGACCCAAAATTCGCCGTAATCGCAGCAGCCAAAGTGTCTTTCGGTTGTCCGCCGGCCTTTGTAGCCATCGATTCCCAAAAAATACCATGGTTATAATAGCCACCAACATTGTTGCGCAAAGACGGATTATCATTTCCTGCTTTTTTAAGAATTTCCAGGATTGGCAATTTTTCATATTCTGTGCCAATAATAACTTTATTAAGGTTATTGGTATAAGTGAGATAATGTTTGGAATAATGCATTTCCATCGTCAGTGCATCGATACTTGGCGTTAGCGCATCGTATTTATAAGGTAATTTCATCATTTCGAAAGTGCCTTCATTGGCGCTAACGTCATCAGGATTTCCGATAGTGATTTTTTCTTCTTTTGCAGGAAGCGGTACCTCAACCACTTCAGTCAATTTTTTGTCGTTGCATGAAGCCAAGGCGATTAGCAAAACAAAAGCTGAAATCTGTCGCATTTTTTTCATGAAAATAATTTATTGTTTATGCAATGAATTGATGATATCGATATAAAATTCCTTAGCTTCATCGGCTGATAAATGGCTGATTTGCATCCACGCATTCGTCTTAAAAGCATTTCTTAAATCGAAATTGGTATTATTATATTCGACATTTCCCGCTGTCGCTTGTTTGTAATAGGCATACAAGCGCAGTTGCACATCCTGCGGCAATTCCGCTTGTGTCATGTTCGAAGCAATTTCGACCGCTTCTCTAAATCGGGTATCTAAATCTTTTTCAGACATTTAAGATTTTAATGCGATTATGGTTTTGTTTCCGATGGCTTTTTCGCCTAATTTCACATTGAGTTCCGTTCCAATCGGTAGGAACAAGTCAACGCGCGAACCAAATTTAATGAACCCGGCATCTTCTCCTTGAACAACTTGCATGCCTTCTTCGGCATAATTGACGATTCTTTTAGCGAGTGCTCCTGCAATCTGGCGGTATAAGATTTCGCCAAAAACTTTATTTTCAACTACAATAGTTGTTCTTTCATTTTCAGTACTCGCTTTCGGATGCCATGCAACGAGGAATTTTCCTGGATGGTATTTACTGAAATTGACTTTTCCACTAACGGGAAAGCGGGTAACGTGTACATTGATTGGCGACATAAATATCGAAACCTGAAGTCTTTTGTCTTTAAAATATTCGCTTTCGAAAACTTCTTCAATGACAACAACTTTTCCATCAACGGGTGCTGTAATGTTGTTATTGTTGGCTGCAATCTGTCGGTTCGGATTCCGGAAAAACTGTAAAATCATGATTAAAAAGAACAAAGCCAATATTTGAATGGTCTTTAAAATCCATAAATTATCAATGAATTTGTCGGTTAAGAGTACAACTCCAACCGTAATTACACATGCAATTAAAATAATTTTTCCGCCTTCTTTATGAAAATGTAACATAGTTTAAAATTTGATAAAATAAAAATACAAATGGTGCTGCAAATATAATACTGTCAAGCCTGTCTAAAACGCCTCCGTGTCCTGGCATGATCTTTCCGCTGTCTTTAACGCCTGCGACGCGTTTGAATTTTGATTCGATTAAATCGCCAATCGTTCCAAAGAAACTCACGATAAATGCGGTAATCGTCCAGATTAAAACCGATTTGTCAAAATGCTTTGGGCTCGGATTGAAATAATATTTCGAAATAAGGAATCCGGCAATAATTGCAAAGATAACACCTCCGATGAAACCTTCAATCGTTTTCTTAGGAGAAATTCGCTCAAAAAGTTTGTGTCTGCCAATGGATTTCCCGACGATATAGGCAAAAGTATCATTTGTCCAAATCAAAATAAAAATGCTGATAATAATTTTCGGGTTATAACCTTTTTCTCCGAAAGGAATTTTTGTAATCATCACGAACGGAAAAATTACGTAACCAAATAAAAATATATACTTTGAAAAAGTACTCAGTTTGGTTATAGCATGGCTGAACAGAAATAGAATCGCTTTAATGGCGGCCAAAAGCGAAATGAAAAGGCTCACTTTCGTGGTGATGTCAATAACCGCGTTAATGTCGTAATTTTTGCCTGAAAACGTAAAATGAATGTTGTCTTTTAAAGCCGTTTTATAAATCACAAGACAACTGAAAGCCGAAAAAAGCAATAATGCAGAGAGTATAGGAATAATTTTATTGATGGTAGTAAGTGAAGAAAATTCCACTACGGCAATCAGAAGAAAAATGCCGAAAAGAATAAAAAAACTTTCTGTACTATATAATATCGATGTGACTAATAAAATAATATAAACGGCACCCGATATTGACCTTTTAAGCGTTTCATTCATCTTAAAGATCTTCTAAAAGCAATAAATAAAGGTTCTTGGCTACGCTTCCGTAGTGTAAAAAATCTTCTTCTTTCGCTTTTTCAAAATATTTGATTGTAGTAATATTGGTAGGATAGTCTTTTTCGTAACGCTTTTTAATTTCGCGCAGTCCGTCACTTTTATTTTCTATGATTTGGCTTGTGGTAGCAATAATCACGATATTTCCAGGGAGTTCTTGTGGTTTGTTTTGCTTGATTTGATTGGACGAAAATAGGATGGAACCTTCATCCGCAATAAGATTTTCACAACTTGCCAACAAAAATTTTGGATTTTCAGGTTTGGTATAATTGAGTTTGTTTTCTTCGAGCATGCTGAAAAGTTTCGGCTCATAACAAATGGCTTCACTTTCGAACCAGTCATTTTCTTCGAGAATGTCTTCGAAATGATTTTTTACTTCTGTAAGATTCTCACAATAGAGGAATTTGCCGCCGTTCTTTCTGAAATTTAAAGTAAAAAGCTCGTCAGCAGGCATATTTTCGGTTGAAAATGAGTGTAGTTCATTTTCTTTTTCTTCGTCGGAAGAATCATTACCGGTGCCAAAAAATTTTCTAAAAAGACTCATATATGTTGTTCAAGTGCCAGATTAAAATCTGAAATCCTTCAAAGATAAAAAAATCTTAATTCAAAAGTTTTTTTGAATTAAGATTTTTCTAAAAAAGGGATAAAATTAGTTTTATAGGGATGTTTCTTCCTGCAAATTCTCATCGAAAGACCTTTTACCAAAAATAGCTTCAAGATCATCTTTAAAAATCACTTCTTTTTCAATTAATATATCCGCCAATTGGTTCAGCTTGTTTTTATTGGTTTCAAGCAAATGAATCGCTCTTTCATATTGGCTTTCAATTAGCAATGATATTTCTTTGTCGATCACCCGTGCCGTTTCTTCAGAATAAGGTTTTGAGAAACTGTATTCGCTTTGTCCTGTTGAATCGTAATAGGTTACGTTTCCGATTTTATCGTTCAGGCCATAAATGGTCACCATCGCACGTGCTTGACGTGTTACTTTCTCCAAATCGCTCAACGCGCCAGTAGAAATTCTTCCGAAAGTTACTTTTTCTGCTGCACGACCGCCCATTGTGGCGCACATTTCGTCCAACATTTGGTCTGGGCGAACGATTAATCTTTCTTCGGGTAAATACCAAGCGGCACCTAAACTTTGACCACGTGGTACGATCGTAACTTTAACAAGTGGCGCAGCGTGTTCTAGCATCCAGCTCACGGTAGCGTGACCTGCTTCGTGAATGGCGATTGCACGTTTTTCTTCGGGAGTTACGATTTTATTTTTCTTTTCTAATCCACCAACGATTCTGTCAACAGCATCAAGGAAATCTTGTTTGTCCACTGCCGTTTTGTTATTTCTAGCGGCGATTAAGGCAGCTTCGTTACATACGTTGGCAATATCGGCACCTGAAAATCCTGGTGTTTGTTTGGCAAGGAAATCGGTATCTAAATTTTCTACTTTTTTAAGCGGTGTCAAATGCACTTCGAAAATTTCTTTTCGTTCGCGGATGTCTGGCAGATCAACATAAATCTGTCTGTCAAAGCGACCTGCACGCATCAAAGCTTTGTCTAAAACATCAGCGCGGTTGGTTGCTGCGAGAACAATTACATTTGAATTGGTTCCGAAACCATCCATTTCTGTCAATAATTGGTTTAGCGTATTTTCTCGTTCGTCGTTACCGCCCGACATGTTGTTTTTGCCACGGGCTCTTCCGACAGCATCAATTTCATCAATAAAAATAATCGCAGGAGATTTTTCTTTCGCCTGTTTGAACAAATCACGAACACGTGAAGCACCAACGCCAACGAACATTTCAACAAAATCAGAGCCTGATAAAGAGAAAAAGGGCACTTTTGCTTCGCCTGCAACGGCTTTTGCTAGTAATGTTTTTCCAGTTCCCGGAGGTCCAACCAACAAAGCACCTTTAGGGATTTTACCACCGAGATTGGTATATTTTTCAGGATTTTTTAGAAATTCTACAATTTCTTGTATTTCTTCTTTCGCACCTTCTAAACCGGCTACATCTTTAAAAGTTGTTTTGATGTCGTTTTTTTCGTCGAAAAGTTTGGCTTTCGATTTTCCGATATTGAAAATCTGTCCGCCACCGCCACCGGCACCGCCGCCTGACATTCTGCGCATAATCAATATCCAAAAAACAACGATAATAATAATTGGAAATATAATTTGAACAATGTCTGAAACGTTACTTTTTGGCTGAAAATTAAAAGCTTTAAGTTTTCCTTCTTTTTGTGCTTTTTCTAATTTTTCCTGAAAACTTTTCTCGTCACCATTGGCATCAAGATAAAAATTTGGACTTGTTGCAGCGCTATTAAAATTGCTTTTAGACATTTTTGCAAACGCAGGTAATTTAAGTGCTTCCTTGGTTAAGTAGGCATCAGAGCCCGATTTGTCATAAATAACTACTTTTTCAAAATAGCCTTTTTCGAGGTAATCGTTAAAAACAGACGAAGTGATGCTTTCTGGTTTTTGGAAGACACTTCCTCCGCTAAGCCATACTGCTAGTAGTACTGCGGCAACTGCACCGTAAATCCATAATGGATTGAATTTTATTTTTTTTGGACTTGGAATATTATCGTTAGCCATTTAAATTGCTTCTTTTAGTATTTATTTTGGATGGTAGTGATTTTCGCGTCGCCCCAAAGGCTTTCAATGTTGTAGTATTCGCGAATGTGTTTTTGGAAAACGTGTACGACGATGTTAACATAATCCATGAGCACCCATTCTGCGTTTTCTGCGCCTTCAACGTGCCAAGGTTTGTCTTTTAATTCTTTGGAGACTGTTTTTTGTACGGAAGTCACAATGGCGTTTACCTGTGTGTTGGAGTTCCCGTTACAGATGATGAAATAGTCACAGGCGGAGTTGTCTATTTCTCTTAAATCCAGAATATCAATATCATTTCCTTTTACTTCTTCAATTCCCTTGATGATATTAGCCAACAAAATATCATTATTTACAGTCTTTTTCGCCATTTATTGTTTATGTATAAGTTTGCAAAGTTACCAAAATTTGTCATTAATTTTGAACCTTAACAGAAGATTAAATTTTGTTGTATTAAATTCGCCTTATGCAAGTAATCAAACTCGATGCCATAGATTCTACAAATGACTTCCTTAAAGGACTAACAGGCAGCCAACACCTTGAAAATTTCACGGTAATAAGTGCTGAAAATCAAACAAAAGGGAAGGGGCAAATGGGTTCAAAATGGGTATCTGAAATCGGCAAAAACCTTATAATGAGTGTTTTGATTAAGGATTTGCTAACGGATATCAATGAGATTTACAATCTCAATGTTGCCATTGCGGTTAGTATAGTTACTGTGTTGGAAAACTACAACATCCCGAAACTTTCCATCAAATGGCCGAACGACATTATGTCAGACCACAAGAAAATTGGTGGCATACTCATTGAAAATAGCATCAGAAGCAATGGTGAGATTTTTTCAATTGTTGGTATAGGTTTGAATGTTAATCAAGAAAATTTTGAAGATCTTCCAAAAGCGGCATCACTATTTGCAGTAACAGGAAGCAACTTCGATAAAGAAGTGTTGCTTGTAAAAATTACTGAAAGCATCAAACAAAATACCGTACAAATCTTAAATAAAAATTCAGATGCGTTATGGAAAAAATACGTTTCGCTTTTATTCAAGAAAGGAATTCCTATGCCGTTTGAAATTACAGCTTCAGGTGAAAAAATAATGGGAATTATAAGCGATGTTTCGCCCGAAGGAAAATTACTCTTGATGTTGGAAGACGACAGTATAAAATCCTTTGCGATTAAAGAAATTCAGATGCTGTATTAGTTGAAAGTAAAAAGTCAAATGCCGAAAGAAACACGTTGAAGAAGTCAAAAAATTAAAGAAGCCACAAATTAACGTTTGCGGCTTCTTTAATTTTTTGACTTTTGACTTTCGTCTGTTATAACTTCTCCATATTCTGAGAAAGCGTCTCGATAAACTTACTAATTGGCCCTTTGATCATCATTGCCATCATAGCGTTGAATTCGCCTTCAAAGAACAATTGTACGGCGCTTGAATTTTCTGAAATTTCTTCAATATTTGCGGTTAAAGTGAAAGGTAATTTGTCTGAAGCTGCTCCCAAAACTACTTTTGAATTTGGTGTAAGTTCTTTTAGTTTCAGTTTGATTTCCGGCATTCCTTTTAATCCGAATATAAACGCATCGTCGCCCAAAACCTCAAATTTCGCGATGCTTTCCGGCATTAATTTCTCAAAATTATCAACTTTCGTTAATGATTCGAAAACATATTGAGCAGATTTTTGTACGGTTGTTTTTGGGCTTTCTAAATTCATATTTTATTTTTTGCCGCAAAGGCGCAATGGCACTAAGCTTTGTTGTTATTTAAGTTTTGATAACTTTGAGTTATATTTCAACGCCCCAAGTTGATGGACTAACGCGCCATTCTACGAGCGTATGCTCTTCTTCTTCGGTAATGTATTTTTTTGCAACTGCCAATGGCAACAAGCTTTCGTAATTACTCAAAGTGTATAAATCGACGTTGGCTTTCTTGAAGTTTTCTTTAGCAACATCAAATCCATAACTGAAAATTGCCGCCATTCCTTTGACATTTGCGCCGGCCTCCTTCAAAGCCTCAACAGCCATAAGGCTACTATTTCCGGTGCTTATCAAATCTTCAATAACGACTACGTTTTGCCCTTTTTGTAAAAAACCTTCGATTTGGTTTAATCTTCCGTGTTTTTTAGGTTCAGGGCGCACATACACAAACGGCAACGCCAAAGCTTCTGCTACCAAAAGCCCGATTCCTATGGCACCGGTTGCAACACCTGCGATTACGTCGGGTTTTCCGAATTGTTTTTCGATATTTTTCGCGAATTCTTCTTTGAGGTAATTGCGAATCGGTGGAAATGAGAGCGTTATCCTGTTGTCACAATAAATAGGCGATTTCCATCCGGAAGCCCATGTAAAAGGATTTCCCGGATTCAATTTAATTGCGTTTATTTGTAAAAGCAACTCTGCTGTTTTGCTGGCTGTATCTTTATTAAAAATCATAGTACAAATGTATAAAGTTTTTGTGAACGACAAACCACTTTTTTTAACCAATGAAATCTTTAAAGAAACAGATTTTCAATTGTTTTTACTGGAAAGTGCTGATATAAAACAAATTATAACAAAAATATTCCAAAATAAAATTGCAAAAGCGTATCTGTATCATCCGGACGAAAAGGAGATACTCAAAACGTTGAAATCCAAAATGCCCGTGCAGAAAGGCGGTGGCGGCCTCGTTTACAACAAAAACAACGAAGTACTTTTTATCTTTCGTCAAGGGAAATGGGATCTTCCGAAAGGCGGCATAGAAAAAGGAGAAGAAATTGATCAAACTGCCTTGCGCGAAGTAGAGGAAGAAACCGGTGTCAATAATCTCGTAATTACTGAGAAACTCCAAAAAACCTACCATATTTTCAAGCGAAACGGCCGTTATAAGCTCAAAATCACCCATTGGTTTGAAATGCGCACCGATTTTGAAGGCACGCCTATTGGGCAATTGGAAGAAGGAATTGAGAAAGTTGCGTGGCTGAATCCAACCGAGATTAAAACCGCTTTGGAGAATTCCTATGAGAATATAAAACTGCTTTTTGAATAATGTATATTAACGTTAAATGTGCTTACAACGATTGCAATTCATAGTTGTAAGCAAAAAAAAAACCGCCTTAAATTTTGAGGCGGTTTTGGTTGATTTATCAGAGTCGGATTATTGTTTTAATAACTTAGTATTAATTACATCGCCATTTTCTGTAGTAAGTTTTAAGAGATAAGTACCTGATGGTAAATTAGCTACATTCATATTGCTTTCTGAAATTACAAGATTCATTCTTCTTCCACGAATATCATACACTTCTGCCGAAACTATTTTTTCGTCAAAAGTAATATTGTTAATGGCCGGGTTCGGATAAAATGCATTGGTTGCCTCGATGGCGCTTGTACCAGTTGAAAGCTGACTATCAAGATAATACTTTGCAACACCAAAATCACCGGCTGATAGGTCACTTACATCATTATAAACACTACTTCCAACGTAAATATTATTACCGAAAATAAAACTTCCGATTGGGAATTCATATCCAGGATCGGCAATTTGTGAAGTAAAGCTTCCATTGTTTCCAAAAGTGGTGTCAATTGTACCATCATTGTTAAACCTTGTTACAGCAAGATTGATGTCTTCACCACCAATCGATCCGGTCACTACTATTTTTTGATTGTCCATTACAATGATGGAGACACCTGCGCTTGGGGCTGCTGAAATAATATTGGTAGCGAAACCATTGTTTCCAAAAGTTGTATCTAATGCACCCGTTGTTGTAAATCGAATTACGCCAATTCCACCATCCTCATCATTAACGGCGCCTGTTATTAGTATTTTTCCATCCGCTTGTAACGCCATCCCATCATAATAATCACCGCCTGCACTACTATAAGTGCTGAGACCATTTCCGTTGAATGTAGTATCTAGAGAACCATTAGAATTATACCTACCGACCACCATATCATAATCCTGTCCGTTGTATAAACTTCCGGCAGCAACAATTTTTCCGTCTGTTTGAACCTTTACATCATTATAAGTTTCACTCTGTGAAGTGACCGATCCTAAAGTACTGATCCCGCTCGAGCCAAAACTGCTGTCTAAAGTGCCATTGGAATTGAATCGCGCCAACATATAATTACTATCGCCATTATTAAAGTCGGGAAGTGAACCCGCTACAATAATTTTACCATTAGCTTGTATTGCAACGGAATTAGCTTCTGCAGCAAAACTCAAACTTCCGAAATCATAAATACCATTGGTACCGAATGAGGTATCTATCGTGCCATTATTAGTTAATCTTGCCACGGCAATGACGTAATCACCGCCGGTTACAACAATTCTACCACTAGCATCGATTGCAATCGAATTGACATGGCCAGGCGCATTTATGATTGCTTTACCATTTTCTCCGAAAGTCGTGTCGATAGTGCCGTCGGTATTGTAACGAACAACTGAAAAATAATCCTGTAGTGCAAAGAATGAAGCGCCACCAACCAGAATTTTTCCGTCAGACTGGCGTACAATACATTTTGCAGTATCGTTGGCTTTACGGTCAGTGATGTTAATCATTGCTGTTCCATCTGCACTAAAAGTAGGATCTAATGCACCAGTAGTGGTAAGTTTTGCAAGTACAATATTATTTTTCTTAAACGTTTCAAGAGTATTTCCCGAAAGATAAATTGTGTTTCCTGAAAAATTAAAATCGGCTATAGTATCATCATTCCCGAAAAAATCTAAAGTTACAGCTCCGGATGTGCCAAAAGTCGTGTCGGTAGTTCCATTGGCATTTACGCTGTGCAATACAATATTGAGTTTACCATCATTGTTGGTATCTTCGATATCACTTATTATAAATTTACCATCAGACCTCATTTTTACTCGACCATTGTGATTGTACATGGCGCAAGTTGGAATATTAGCAGTATATGTTCCAGCATTATTTGAAAAAGTGGTATCGAACGTACCATTTGTGTTAATTCTTGCAGCGTAGATTGCATCTCCATTTGTTCCAAATGTAAGTACACCTGCACTGATCATTTTTCCGTCAGACTGCACAATTGTCCCAAAAGATTGTATGTAGGTCACAGAGGTATAGCCATAGGCCACTTTTCCGGTACTGTTTAGTGTAGTATCATAGCTGCCATTAGCATTGTAACGGATGTAAAAAAACTTATTATTGGTTGAGGATTGATAATAGTCGCCCGAAATAAGGATTTTTCCGTCAGACAGGACTATAACCGACCTTGGATCTTCATCAAAGCCAAAATTAGTTACACTACTTCCAGTCGTGTTAAAAGTTGTATCAAGCGTACCATTTATATTGTATCGGATTATTTCGACATCTCCACTCCCCAAATTATTATCTAATTTCCTATAAATAGCAAGGATTTTATTATCAGCCTGAATCGCAATATCTGCTGCAATTCGGCTAATTCCGTCAATATTTGAGTCTGCAAAAGAGACATCATTCGTGCCATCTGCATTGAATCTGAATAGGCTTCCATAGTCTCCTCCAACAACTATTTTGCCGTCTGATTGTATTTCAACTGCGCTTAATTGTGGTAATCCTTCATATTGCACTTTGCCGTCATCGCTAAAAGTGGTGTCTAATGTGCCGTCGGCATTGGTGCGAACGATAAAGCCTTTTGCAGTATCAAACCGATCTGTTTTGCAAAGTCCTACGACCACTATTTTTCCGTCTGTTTGTATTGCTTGCGCTTGAACATCAAAAGTTGCTATGGCAATATTGTTGATTACTTTTCCGCCATTCCCAAAAGTGAGATCAAAATCGCCTGAATTTTGGGCCTGAATTATGCTTGGGAATATTGTAATTAAAGCAATTGTAAGTAGTATTTTATTCATTTTTCAAAAGATTTTAATTTTGCGCAATGTTACGAAATAATTTGTTGACTGCCAATGGACTATTTCATCATCCGATACACTGGATATTGCAAATGCGCTTTTTCATAATACACAGAATGCTTATAAACCCAATCCAATTGTGCATCAGGATTTTCTGCAAAAGCTTTGTCATCTTTGATTTTTTGCGCTAATTCTGATTTTAATTTTGGTTCATTCCGTAATAATTCAGCTGCCAAATCCTCAAAAACATAATCAGAATAGCCTTCCTTCTGCTGTAGCATAGTATCGAAAAAATTCCAGTTAAAAAACGAATCGATGCCTTCCGGTTCCAGTGTTTCCAACAAATATTTCACGCCTTTTTGTCGCGTAGAAAAAACGTAATCGCCCTTGTGGAAAACGATTTTTTGCGTTGATGAAGTCGTTTTTGTATTGCGATGTAAATAATGCCCTTCATAAGCAGATGTAACCGTATTATAATCGGCAATCTTATAACTTTCGACTTCAATAATCGTGTCTTTTTGAAGTTGGAAATAGGCGATTCCATTGCTTTTCAGCAAGTCGATCACATCCCAAAAACTACGTGGAATAATATACGCTTCGGGAATAACAATTTCTTTGGAAGCCTTGAATTCTTTGTAAAACGGGATGCTTTTGGTAAAAGGTTTTTTTCTGTCGTAAAACAAACGGTCGCCTGTGGTTACATCGCTTTTTTTGCGCAAACCTTCAAAACCCATAAAAGGAATTCTGCTGACTTTTGTGCTATCGACTTCCCAAAGCAACGTATAATTGTTTCCGGGCGCATACTGCCGTTCATTTTCAAGCCGCTTTTGTTTGACGCGCTCGTAATATTTATCTGTGAAATTGATTGCCGAGACCATGTATTCATACGTCGCTTTTACACGTGCATCGTACTTTTTAAGCATGTGCGTTTCAACCACAAATCCGATGGTGTTGAACAGCGAGGTATAACCTGTAGCAAAACGCGGACTTTCGAAAAATTGCTGGAAACCTTTTTCCGGCGTTTCGCTCCAGGCATTCACATAAGGCGTTGTCTCGATTTTCTTTTGCTTCATGTCGTCGATCAAATACGGCATCATTTCTAAATTAAGGTAATCGCCTAAACTTTCGCCGAGTTTGTTGTGCTGTGTCATGATATAAGTGAGCGTATATTGATAATCTGCGCCGTCGCTCACATGATTGTCGATAAAAATGTCGGGATTGGTTTTTTGAAATATTTCGACAAAACTCTTGGTATTTCTTGTATCCGATTTGATGAAATCGCGGTTCAGGTCATAATTGCGTGCGTTGCCACGAAAACCATATCGTTCCGGCCCATTTTGATTCACACGTGAAGTAGCATTTCGGTTCAAAGCACCACCAATGTTATAAATTGGAATAGTCACTATGACAGTGTTTTTTGGAATATTTATTTTCCCTAAAGCCAAATCACGAAAAAGCAGCATTGTCGCATCAATGCCGTCAGGTTCACCGGCGTGAATACCGTTATTGATTAAAATAATCGCTTTGTTTTCTTTTTGGATCTGTACAAAATCAAAATTCTTATCAGCGTTAAAAACTACAATATGTAAAGGCTCGCCACTATCAGTTAAACCCATTTCCTTCATTTCGATGGAAGCAAAATCAGCGTCAAGCATTTTAAAATACGAAATCGTTTCAGCGTAATCAGCCGATTGATTGCCGTTTCCTTTTTCGAAATAAGTGTCGTATTTGTTGGTTTTCTGCGCCACAAGAACAGCTGAAATAAAACAGCATAAAAGTGTAAAAATTCTCATTTTTTATTTTTTCAAAGTAAATTCAAATGTAAGGATTTAGGCGTTTGCTGCATCAACTCATAATTCATAACTCATAATTCATAATTCAATCTTACCTTTGCAACATGAATAAGCACCACCATTCCAACAATATCCTCGACAATTTGGGCATCGAAAGCCTGAATGAAATGCAAGAAGCCGCCAGCGAAGCCATTTTAAATGATAATAATGTTTTGCTATTATCGCCAACAGGCTCCGGAAAAACGTTGGCTTTTTTATTGCCGATTTTCGAAATGCTGCAACCCGAATTACTTTCAGTACAATGTCTAATCTTAGTGCCTTCAAGGGAATTGGGGCTTCAAATAGAGCAAGTCTGGAAGAAAATGGGCACCGATTATAAAGTAAATGTTTGCTATGGCGGCCATGCCATAGATACCGAAATTAAGAATTTGAGCAATCCGCCCGCAGTTTTAATTGGAACACCCGGCAGGATCGCCGATCATATCGACCGTGGCACTTTTCGTGTGGATAAAATACAAACCCTGATTTTAGACGAATTTGACAAATCGCTGCAACTAGGTTTTCATGAGCAGATGTCGTTTATCATTGCCAGATTACCGAAATTGAACAAACGCGTTTTGGTTTCTGCCACTTCCGGAATCGAAATTCCGAGATATACCAAAGTCGTCAATCCAACAGTTTTGGATTTTATTGATGAAGAAGAAAAGAATACGAATCTTTCCCTGAAAATGGTCGTTTCGAAAGAAAAAGACAAAATTGGAAGCCTTTTCAATTTGATTTGTTCCCTGAAATCAGAAGCTGCAATTATCTTTTGCAACCACCGCGACGCTGCAGAACGCATCAGTGATACGTTGAATGAAAAAGGCATTTATTCCGTTTATTACCACGGCGGAATGGACCAAGATGAACGCGAACGGGCTTTGATACAATTCCGCAACGGCAGTGTTTCTTATCTCATCACAACCGACTTGGCGGCACGTGGACTCGATATTCCCGAAATGAACCACGTTATCCACTATCATTTGCCATCAAAAGAAGATGAATTTACACATCGAAATGGGCGTACAGCAAGAATGTCGGCTTCGGGAACGGCTTACATCATTGTAAACGATGCCGAAAAAAAAATGGATTATATTGATTATACGATGCAGGTTTTGAATGCCGATGGAAAAAATACGTTGCCAAAACCACCACAATTCCAAACAATTTATATCAGCGGAGGCAAGAAAAATAAGCTCAATAAGATTGATATTGTCGGATTCTTTTCTCAGAAAGGAAAACTGGAAAAAGGTGATTTGGGATTAATTGAAGTCAAGGATTTTATATCATTCGCCGCCGTAAAATACGATAAAGTATTGCCTTTACTAAAAAACATCCGCGACGAAAAAATGAAAGGGAAGAAATTTAAGATTGAAGTGGCGCGCAAGGTGGTGAAGAAAGAGGTAGAATAAAACGTATAATGCTACGTAATTTCGAGTGATATCATGAAAATGCGACAGTTTTTTCATGAAATTGTATCGAGCTATCAAATTCAAAAGGTTCTCGATACTTCGCAAAGATTAGCTGTTGCAAATCTTTTGCTCAACTCGAACTGACGGAATTACTTTACTCGCACAGCATCAGGAACCAACATTTCATATTCACCGCCATTTCTAATAACATCGCGAACAATACTCGAACTGATATAAGAAGTATTGGCGGCAGTTAGCAAAAACACGGTTTCGATTTTAGAAAGTCTTCTATTGGTATGTGCGATTGCTTTTTCGAATTCAAAATCGGCTGGATTTCGCAAGCCACGCAGGATGAATTTCGCCTTTACTTTTTTACAAAAATCAATCGTAAGTCCTTCATATGTAACCACAGAAACGGATGGCTCATCGGCGAAAGATTCTTCCAGAAAACGCTTTCTTTCTTCAAGTGAGAACATGTATTTTTTTTCGGCATTAATGCCAATGGCGACAATAATTTCATCAAAAAGCGGAATGCTTCGTTTGATGATATCGTAATGCCCTAATGTTATTGGGTCGAAGGATCCTGGAAAGACAGCTTTTTTCATATTATGAATAGTATCAAAATTTAATATTATGTGATGCGAAGTGTTTTAATTGCTGCCACCCATTCGTTTTTTTTACAGATTTCGCAAGTAGCATTTCCCGGCTGTAGTGTTTCGACATGACCACAAAAAGTACAGGCGTAAACGCCGTTTTCTGCAATTGCTTGATTTTTTCTGTTAAATAAATGCGGCACGATCGGCAGTCCGAATTTTACGTCCTGATCTTCATAATAAAACACACTGACCTCACCAGTTGTTTCCAGATAGGCATTTCTGATCTGCCCGAGATGTTCGACAGATTTGATGCGCAATTCAGTGAAAAACTCATCCTGAGCTAAACTTTCTTTTTTGAAAGTGGTGATCGAGAATTTCCCTTCGTGCACCAGACATTCTGTTTTCCCTTCTATGAATTCTTCGAAACGCGTGCTTTTTCCAGTGAGCCATGTCACAGCGCGGTACATTATTATAACGACCGTAAAAACTGTTATTGCGGGAATGATGCCGACGTCTTCATAAAACATTGGGTCACCAGCTGCTGAGCCCAACGCAATAATTATTACCGTTTCAAATACAGATAGCTGCTTGACGCCACGTTTACCCGTGAGTTTCATTGTCAGCAGTAAAACCGTAAACATTATCGAAGTCCTGAAAAGGACTTCCCATAGGAAATTTAGCGGCAGTTCGTTAAATAATACGCGTTCCCATTCAAAGATTTCTTTCATGTTTATTTTTTGAGGGCGAGTTCAATCGCATTCGTAAACAAATCCTCTAACGAAATTCCAGCCGCTTTTGCCTGCTGTGGAATTAAACTTTCTGTTGTTAATCCCGGAATCGTGTTCATTTCGAGCATGTGTGGTTCACCATCAACAATGATGAATTCACTGCGAGAAAAACCTTTCATCTTCAAGATTTCATAAGCACGTTTGGCAACAGCACTAACTTTTGCCGTCATTTCGGATGAAATTCTGGCGGGTGTTATTTCTTGTGATTTTCCAAGATATTTGGCTTCATAATCAAAAAAGTCGTTTTCTGAGACGATTTCCGTTATCGGTAAAACCGTTACGGTGCCTTTATAATTGATAACACCCACAGACACTTCGGTGCCGTCGAGGAAACTTTCGATGATGATTTCGTTGTCTTCTTTGTAGGCAACTTCAATGGCAATTGGTAATTCATCTGCCGCTTTGACTTTGGAAATTCCAAAACTCGATCCCGATTTATTGGGTTTTACAAAACAAGGCAATCCAACTTTATTCACAATTTCGGCTTCGTTGATAACATCGCCTTTATTAAGGTAGTAAGAAGTAGCGGTTTTGATGCCATAAGGTTTTAAAACAGAAAGCAAATCGCGTTTGTTGAATGTAAGTGCCGCTTGGTAATAATCGCAAGAAGTTTGCGGAATGCCGAGCAATTCGAAGTAAGCTTGCATCAATCCATCTTCGCCCGGCGTACCGTGAATAGCATTGAAAACAGCGTCGAAAGTAGTTTTTGTTCCGGCAACAGTCACCGAAAAATCATTTTTATCGATAGGAAATTCAGTTTCATTCTCATCAACATAGACCCATTTTTCTTTAAAAATATGAATGCGGTAACCTTTGAATTTGGTTGTGTCAAGAAACTGGTATACGACATTTCCGCTGATAAGCGAGATTTTGTATTCGCTGGAATAACCGCCCATTATGATGGCAATTTTTTTCATTTTGTAGTATTGAGATATTAGTATTGCTTATTGAGAAATCTTCAGACGGCATTGGGCATCTCAATACGCAATACTAACATCTCACTTCTCCCAACAAAATTATCATTTTTTTTGAAACCGATTGCTTTTACTATTTTATATCTTTGCGAGAAATAACGCAATTATGAGTTTACGCAATTATCTAAAGAGCAAAGTGTTTTTTACCCAACTGGCAATCGCTTTTGGTATTGTTCTGGTTTTAGGATTTCTTTTGCTGCAATGGATCAGTTTTTCAACCAATCATGGCGAAGAAATCACGGTACCGAACTTGGCAAAAATGACTGTTGAACAAGCCGAAGAAAAACTCGATGATGCCGATTTAGATTACGTTTTGCTTGATACGGTTGATTATGTAGCCGATTTTCCTAAATTTTCTATCGTAAAACAAGATCCATTGGCAGGTGCAAAAGTGAAGAAAAACCGTAAGATCTACCTCAAAATCAATTCGTCAGGATTTTCATCTGTACACGTTCCGAATCTAATAGAACAAACATTACGCCAAGCAGAACCTACATTGCAATCGGTAGGATTGGTACTCGGAAAAATTACCTACAAACCTTATCTAGGAAAGGATATGGTGCTAGAGATGAAACAAAACGGCAAAAACTTGAAAGCCGGAGATAAAGTACTAAAATCTTCTACAATTGATTTGGTTTTAGGTGACGGAAAAGTGGGGTATGACGACGAGCCGGTTGATTCTACAGATACAAAATAAATAAAGATCTGATTTAAGATTGTTGTACCTTAAATCCTAGAATCTTCAATCTTCAATCTTCAATTCTAAATGAACACCGAATACACGCCCGACCTAGATTCAGAAGACGATCTCTTTGAACATTTCCGTTTTGAAGTCCCAAAAGGACAAGCATTTTTGCGCATCGATAAATATTTGATGAGCCAAATTGCCAATGCAACGCGCAATAAAATCCAGAATGCTGCCGAAAATGGTGATATTTATGTGAATGATATTCCCGTAAAATCGAATTATAAGGTCAAACCGATGGATGTGATCCGGATTTTGCTGTCGCATCCGCCATTTGAAAATCATGTACTTCCAGAGGATATTCCCCTAGAGATTGTTTATGAAGATGCTGCTTTGCTGCTCATCAACAAGCCACCCGGATTGGTGGTGCATCCAGGACACGGCAATTATACTGGTACATTAGTCAATGCACTAGCATTTCATTTTGAAAATTTACCGATGAACAGCAGCGAACGCCCCGGACTCGTGCACCGCATCGATAAAGATACTTCCGGACTTTTGGTCATCGCCAAGACCGAAGCTGCTATGACCCATCTCGCCAAGCAATTCGAAGCCAAAACTTCTGAACGTGAATATGTTGCACTCGTTTGGGGCAACGTAAAAGAAGATGAAGGTACAATCGAAGGTAATATAGCACGCCACGTAAAAGACCGCATGCAGATGGCTGTTTTTGCAGATCCAGAAATCGGAAAACCTGCCATAACCCATTATAAGGTTTTGGAGCGTTTTGGTTATGTGACTTTGGTTTCTTGTATATTAGAAACCGGTAGAACGCATCAAATTCGTGTACACATGAAGCACATCGGGCATCCGCTGTTCAACGATGAGCGTTATGGTGGACATCTGATTTTGAAAGGAACGACTTTTACCAAATACAAACAATTTATAGACAATTGTTTCAAAACGCTACCAAGACAAGCGCTTCACGCGAAGACCCTGGGTTTTGTACACCCAACTACTGGCGAAATGATGCGTTTTAATACTGAACTTCCCCAAGATATGCAGGATGTTATTGAAAAATGGCGCAATTATTCTAAAACCCATACTGCGGATGAGGAAGAGGTTTGATGTTAAAAATCACGGTCAATATCAAAATTCAATAATAAAATGTGAAGATTGGATTTATGGTTTTCAAATATAAAGCGGCTTTAAGAGCTGCTTTTTTGTTTTCCATGATCGCGCTTGAAAGTCAATTTTGTATGGTACATAATTGTTTTTAAGACTTTCTAAAACAATAAATTAGAAATCAGATTATTTATTTGGCTCTAATAGATTAACTAATCGAAAATATGATTATTTTTGTTTAATATTTATATAAAATGATTAAACAAAACAATATTGTATTTCAAAATAATAATTTATCTGAAGCCGCAATAGACAGGATCATTGAAATGGCTTGGGAAGACCGTACTACTTTTGATGCCATAAAATTTCAATTCGGTTTGTCTGAAGCTGAAGTAAAAGTCTTGATGAAAAAAGAGTTAAAGTTTAGCAGCTATAAATTGTGGCGTGAAAGGGTGGAAAATTGTAAAACCAAACATTTAGCCAAGCGAATTGATGGTATAACACGGTTTAAATGTCAGTTACAGCGCACTATAACCAACAATAAAATATCAAAAAGACGATAATACATCATTGATTATTTTCTTTTTAATTGCATCAAATTTCATTTAACTTTTTTATTTCATATTAAGCAATTATTAATATCAATTGGAAAAACAAGCTATCAATATTGTTTGGTTTAAAAGAGATTTGCGCCTGATAGACAACGAGGCACTCTATGCAGCGCAGCAAGAAAACTTACCAATTGTATTGCTGTATTGTTTTGAACCTTCGGTGATGGCTTATGATGATTCGGATATCAGACATTGGCGGTTTGTTTATGAATCTCTTAATAAATTACAAAAAACACTCGATAAAATAACTGTTCGATTGCACATTTTTTACAATGAAGCGGGTTTGGTTTTTGAAAAATTAGCGGCAGAATATCAAATAAATACTGTTTTTTCTTATCAAGAAATTGGCAATAAAATCACTTACGACACGGATATTGCAATGCAAAAGTTCTTTGAACAGCAACATATAATTTGGCAAGAATTTCAAACCAATGGCATCATCAGAAAGCTGAAAAACCGAAATAAATGGGAAGAACGCTGGCGCATAAAAATGCTGGAAATACCAAAATTATTTGACCAAAAAAAAGGAATATTTCTAAAGTTGACAACTGATTTGTACGATGAAATTAAAGGTCAGGATTTGCCAATTGCCATAACAACTAGTAATGGAAATTTTCAACAAGGCGGAGAATACTGGGCTTGGCGCTACATGGATAGTTTTATAAAAGAACGTTATGTCAATTACAGCAAGCATATTTCTAAACCTAATTTGAGCAGAAAAGGATGCAGCCGATTGTCACCTTATTTGGCTTATGGAAACATCAGCATGCGAATGGTTTATCAATATACGATGCAACATTATGACACCGCGCTTAACAAAAGAGCGTTGCTGAATTTTATATCAAGATTGCATTGGCACTGTCATTTTATTCAAAAATTTGAAGATGAGTGCCGAATGGAATTTGAAAATATTAATCGCGCCTTTGACGCCATTGTGAAGCCCAAAAATGAAATTTACATCAAAGCGTGGCAAGAAGCCAAGACCGGCGTTCCTATCGTTGATGCATGTATGCGTTGTGTAGTGGCAACAGGCTACATCAATTTTAGAATGCGCGCTATGGTGGTGTCTTTTTTCGTATTCAACCTTTGGCAGGATTGGCGGGAATTGCATTTTTTAGCCCGACAGTTTTTAGATTACGAACCCGGCATTCACTATCCACAATTGCAAATGCAAGCCGGCGTAACGGGTATCAATACGATTAGAATTTACAATCCGGTAAAAAATTCAGAAGAACACGATCCGGAAGGTATTTTTATAAAAAAATGGTTGCCTGAGTTGGCCAATATTCCGCCGCATCTTATTCACGAACCATGGAAATTGGGATTAATTGACCAACAACTGTATGGATGCGAAATAGGAAAAGACTACCCATTTCCTATAATCGATCTTGAAAAAACACGAAAATTTGCAAGTGATACGATATGGAGTTTTAGAAAACAAGATGCCGTGAATGCCGAAGGAAAGCGCATCTTAAACAAACATGTCAGCAATCCGAATGTTCGGAAAAATATAAAAAAGAAAACTAGAAAATAAAGCAAGACAACGCATGAAAGCTGTTAAGAAACAAAACTTGCCATATAAGATTTGTGAAGTGTGCCATAGACCATTTTCGTGGCGAAAGAAATGGGAAAGAGTTTGGGACGCAGTAAAATATTGCAGCGACAGGTGCCGGAAGCAAAAAAATAATGACGCTTAGTTGATAAAAAACAAAAATGCCTTATGAAAACAGCAATTGTTTGGTTTAAAACCGATTTGCGATTGAATGATAACGAAACATTAATCAAAGCAATTACACAAAATGATGAAATCATTCCAATTTATTGTTTTGATGATTCCCATTTTGAAACAACCCAATATGGATTTAAAAAAACAGGCAATTTTAGAGCGCAATTTTTACTTGAATCGCTGCTGGATTTGGATAGAAACCTGAGAAAATTGGGCAGTGGTTTACTCATTGTAAAAGGAAAACCCGAAGTCGAAATACCTATAATCATCAAGCAATACAAAGCTAAAAAAATATATGCCAAACGGGAAGTAGCCTTTGAAGAGAAGCAAACAGAAGAATTAGTGCAAAATACCATTTGGAAACTGCAATGCGAAATGGTCACTGTCAGCACAAGCACTTTGTATCACGCCGAGGATCTACCATTTTCGATAAAAGACATTCCGGATGTATTTACCCAATTCAGAAGAAAAACGGAACAAGATGCCGTTGTCAGACCGATATTTGATAAACCTACAGCGATAAAATCACCAGAAATTCCAGCGTTAATACTGCCTACTTTAAAAGATTTGGGTTTAATTCCTATAAAAATCGATACTCGGGCGGCCATTCAGTTTAAAGGCGGCGAATCAGAAGCGGTAAAAAGACTGAACCATTATTTTTTTGAATCGAAATTGATTTCTAATTACAAACTTACCAGAAATGAAATGGTTGGAGAAAATTATTCTTCAAAATTTTCCGCATGGTTGGCTTTAGGGTGTATTTCGCCGCGATTTATTTATGATGCGCTTAAAAAATATGAAGCGCTTAATACGGCAAATGAGTCGACTTATTGGTTGGTTTTCGAATTGCTATGGCGTGATTATTTTAGGTTTATGATAAAAAAATATCAAAATAAATTTTTCCATAAAGCAGGAATTCAAGATAAAGAAATTACTGCGAACAATCAAAACACGAACCAACTTCAAAAATGGATTGCGGGCAAAACCGGAGTCGATTTTATTGATGCCAATATGATCGAACTCCAATTAACCGGATTTATGAGCAATCGTGGTCGTCAAAATGTTGCCAGTTATTTGTGCAACGATTTAAAATTGGATTGGCGTTACGGCGCCGCTTATTTTGAACAACAACTCATCGATTATGATGTAAGCAGCAATTGGGGCAACTGGGCTTATTTGGCGGGTGTTGGCAATGATCCAAGAGGTAACAGGTATTTTAATATCGAAAAACAAGCCAGTGATTATGACAAATTTAAGGTGTTTAGGAATTTGTGGTTGAAAAAATAGGCGTTAAAATTCAAAATTGTTATCATTTTGCTCTAACAGAAATCTTTAAATAAAAGATCAAAAAATCATTCAGAATAGCCTATTCTTCCTCAGGCAATCCAATCGCTTTGCGCAAAGCCGTCTCAAATGCCAACTCGTCTGGATAAGGCAATTTAGCATTGATGAAATTACCGTTCGCATCAATCAATATAAATCTCGGAATGCTTTCTACAGCATAAGCGGCACTAAAGCTATTTATATCTGTAATGTGGAGTTGTTTTACCGCTTTAGATTTGCTTTTGGCATCAACGTACCAGGCTTGTGGTTTCTCGTCTATACTCAATGCCAGAAACTGTATTTTTTGGTCCTGGTATTTGAGTGCGAACTTTTCAAAGTACGGAGAAACTTGTTTACAAGGTCCGCACCAGGTTGCCCAAACGTCAATAATCACAGGCTTGCCTTTTAAATCTGCTAGCTGTACTCGTTTGCCATCAAGTGTCATGGCTTCAAATAGAGGTGCTGTTTTTCCTTTGCCAAGGCTTTCCGTCATCTTGTTGATGGCCGTAATCTTTTTACCGTAATCCGGATTGTCAAAGGTATTGTTATAAGTGGCAAGCAATTGGCTACGGTCTTTAGAAGATGGTATTTCGTCTATGCTCTGGCGCAAAATGCAAAACAGCATCTTATCCCTGAAAGTGCTTTTTGGCATCGCCGATATTGCCATAATCGCTTTGGTGTTATCGTCTAAATCGCCTTTGACAGTCTTTGATAGTTGGGAGGCTACGTAAACAAAATATTCGTTGGCGCTTAGCAATGACTCGTCATTCATCGGAAGGCTATTCCGAATCGACTTCAAATCGGCAGTTTCAACAGTTTTCTTTTCCGGATACAGCGCCGTGCGTTTCTTAAGGTAAATTTCCCAAAGATTGAGGTATTTTACAGTCGTGATCTTTTGGGTACGCGTTGTATAATCCTCCTTCGGAATATAATTATCGACAGTTGCAAATTTCCCAGGAGCCGCCATTTCTTCTTTCCATTCGTCATACAGTTGCTTTTGAATGAAATCGGGCTTGTCCATCATTTCGTTTTGCTGGATGTAGTAACTTACCATGCTCCAGCTTTCAGCGCTAGATTTTTGTATTTGGTTTTCTGCCAGTCGGGTGCCAGTTAATTTAATATCGGAATTATTTTTATAGGATTTCACGTCGACGAAAATGCTGTCACCTTTGCCGAAGAAAAATTTCGCACCATATCTTTTGTCGATGACCATTGAGTAGGTATCGGTAATCACGTCTTTATCAAATTTGTATTGAAAAGTGTTGTTTTTTATCGGAATCACGGCAAGTGTATCGCCAATGTAAGTATCGGTTATTACGACAAAATGAAGCTGTTCTTTGCTTTCAATCTTCCCTGCAATGACCGTGCTTTTGTATGCAGGCATGCGATTCGGTTGCAGCAACCAAAACATCATACCGCCGGTTACCGCCAAAACGACAACAAGTGGCAATGTTCGGGATTTACTTACGAATGCCGTTTTTAATGTCTTCCATTTGTACCATTGGTAGCCGATATACAACAGCAAAACGCTGCAGATCATTCCGAAATATTCAATATAATTGAACCAATGGCCTAAATCACTGCCTTTAGTATTGGCCGCGGTTTGTCCCAATATCTGGTAAGGATACCATGTCGGTACTAAATTGAAGGGCGTTAAAAATACCATCAGCAATAATCCGAAAAAACCGATTACAATCGACCAGATAAAGCTCGGAATCAGCACAGAAACGAAATATTGCACGGTACTAATCAGTAAAGAAGCGACGAAAACGCGCGTCATCAAATGGATAATGTCTACAAAAGGAAATGACATAGATACATTCTCGGGAACCGTAGAAAAATAGGGCAATAGATAAGCCGCAAGTATCGAGAACAATAAAAATGAAACCATCGCTAACAGATTCGCCAGCAATACGATCGTAAACTTTGAAAAGTAAATCGAGAATTTTTGGAGTGGCTGCGTCTCCATCAATTGCCAACCTCCATTTCTGTGGTCGATTTGCGTAATCCTGCTTATTACAATGATAATCGTCAACGGGAAAAAGAAGTATGAAAACGGATTTACGGCATTTTCAACAAATTTCATCACGAAATTAAACGGCAGCACATCTTTAATCTCTTCGGTGTCCTGAACTACGAGAACGGTAAAAAATAAAAGTGGCGACAATAGTCCAAAAATGGCACTGTTAAAATAAAAACCCGTGCCTTTTTTCTTAATCTGTTCGGCTTTGACCGCTGTAAAAAAATTGGAGATAGTATTTTTCATATTATTTTTCGTTCGTTATTGTCATAAACCATTCTTCAAGGCCGTCAAGGATTTTTACTTCATAAATATTGGCATTTTTGGCTGTCAGGCTTTTTATGAAGTCCGGAATGAGTTCCCGTTGTCCCATTTCAAGCGAAAGCTGTGATTCGTTAAGCAGCAACACATTTTTATAGGCCATTTCAAGCTGAGGTAGCCATTGGGCGGCATTGTCGAGCGTAAGCTGTACTTTGCAACGTCCGGTTTTGTTTGCCAGTTCTTGCATTGTTCCTTCAAAACGGAGTTTTCCACGGTTGATGATGGCGATGTGTGTACACATTTTCTCGATTTCGCTGAGCAAATGGCTTGAAACAAAAATTGTCACGCCTTTTTCATGATTCAGCCGAACTAGAAGTGTCCTGATGTCGAGTATGCCATTCGGGTCAAGACCGTTTACAGGCTCGTCAAGCAATAGCAGCTCTGGCTCGCTAAGCAATGACATCGCAATAGCAAGTCGCTGTTTCATCCCAAGCGAGTATTGTTTAGCTTTACGGTTTCCATCTTTTGTCAAATTAACGAGTTCTAACACTTCAGCGATGCGCTGCGCTGGGATATTGCGCAGTTTCGCTAAATATTTTAAGTTATCAATACCGCTAAGATGTAAGTAAAGCGCTGGGGCTTCAACCAAAGAACCAATGCGGGAGAATACTTCTGGTAATTGCGATTGCAGCGGTTCACCGAATAATTTTATAGCGTTGCCTTGCTCGGGAATAATGCCTGTTAAGAGCCGCATGGTAGTCGATTTTCCGGCGCCATTGGGTCCGAGAAAGCCGTAAATGGAACCTTTAGGCACTTTTATAGACATATTTTCAAGTACATTTTTTTGTTTGGAATACCGAAACGATAAATTATCGGTCTCAATGACGTAGTCTGACATGTTGTTTGGTTTGGTATGCTAATCTATGAAAAAACTTTGCTGAAAAAATATTCTAGTTATAATTTTTCTAAAACCCAACACCCAATACCCAACACCTAAAAAAGTAAAATACCTTTTTCACATTCCAATTATAAAAGTTATTTTTGCACATGCAACACAACGTACTTATTTTAGATTTCGGCTCGCAATACACACAACTCATTGCACGCCGCGTTCGCGAATTAAATATATTCTGCGAAATTTTTCCCTTCAACAATTATCCAACTGATTTATCGTCTTACAAAGCGGTAATCCTTGGCGGAAGCCCTTACTCGGTTCGCGCTGATGATGCTTTGCAAATCGATTTGTCGCAAATCCGTGGTCAATTGCCGCTGCTTGCTGTTTGTTACGGTGCGCAATATTTGGCTCATTTTTCCGGTGGCGAGGTTGCGGCTTCTAACACCAGAGAGTATGGTCGGGCGAATTTGTCTTACATTAAAGAAAATGAACTTTTCTTTGAAAATGTAAACCTAAATTCCCAAGTTTGGATGAGTCATAGCGATACGATCAAGTATTTACCAACCAATGGTGTTAAGCTTGCTAGTACGCATGATGTTGAAAATGCCGCGTATAAAATAGAAGGTGAAACGACTTACGCCATACAATTCCATCCCGAAGTATATCACTCGACAGATGGGAAACAAATGCTCGAAAATTTCTTAGTGAAAATCGCACACGTACCGCAAAATTTTACACCAAACGCTTTCGTTGAGGAAATCGTTGCTGAAATGAAAGAAAAGATCCAAGAAGACAAAGTCGTTCTCGGATTGTCTGGCGGCGTTGATTCAACCGTAGCGGCGGTACTTTTGCACAAAGCCATTGGCAAAAATTTATATTGCATTTTCGTGAATAATGGTTTGCTGCGTAAGAATGAATACCAAAGCGTACTTGACCAATACAAAGGCATGGGATTGAACGTAAAAGGCGTTGATGCCTCGGAACGTTTCCTCGACGCACTCGCCGGAATTGAAGAACCGGAATTAAAAAGAAAAGCCATAGGACGTGTCTTTATTGAAGTTTTTGATGACGAAGCACACCAAATAGAAGACGTGAAATTCCTAGCACAAGGCACGATTTATCCTGACGTCATCGAATCGGTTTCGGTAAAAGGACCTTCGGCAACCATAAAATCGCATCACAATGTTGGCGGATTACCCGATTATATGAAACTCAAAATTGTTGAGCCACTTCGCATGCTTTTTAAAGATGAGGTGAGAAGGGTAGGCGCAACATTAGGTATTGATGCAGCATTATTGGGAAGACATCCTTTTCCAGGACCGGGGCTATCGATTAGGATTTTAGGTGATATTACGCCGGAAAAAGTACGTATCTTGCAAGAAGTGGATGCTGTTTTTATTGACGGATTAAAATCTTGGGGATTGTATGACAAAGTATGGCAGGCAGGAGCGATCTTGCTTCCGGTAAACAGCGTTGGAGTCATGGGCGATGAGCGTACTTATGAAAAAGTAGTGGCGCTAAGAGCTGTGGAATCAACTGATGGAATGACTGCAGATTGGGTACATTTGCCTTATGATTTCCTGATGAAAGTGTCCAACGATATTATCAATAAAGTGAAAGGCGTGAACAGAGTTGTTTATGATATAAGCTCAAAACCACCGGCAACGATAGAATGGGAATAATTATTGCTCGTCCTTTCCTGAACTTAATAAAATAAACACAAATGAAACAGTTTTTGATATTTTTCTCGGTCTTATTAATGGCTTTTTCAGGTCAGGCACAAGACAAAATCATCAAGCATACCGTCGCGAAAGGCGAAACCATTACGCAAATCGCTGAAAAATATAAGGTAAAACCTGCAGATATTTATCGTTTGAATCCGGACTCCCAAAATGGCGTAAAACCGGATATGATTTTGCTTATACAAGGCGGAAAAGCATCAAAAGAGAAAACTGAAGTAAAAACAGCACCAAAAAAAGAAACCGCTTCTGCTGAGCAAATCCACGTTGTAGCGGCAAAAGAAACGTTATATGGACTTTCAAAAACCTATAATGTAACTGTTGAAGCATTACAGAAAGCGAATCCGGGCATTGAAAACGGATTGCAAGTGGGTGCAACCATCAAAATTCCGTCCAATGGGAAAGGTGAAAAAACGGCTTCAAAAGATAAAAAGGACAGCAAGAAAAAGCCTGATCCTATTTTTCATACTGTTGAAGCTAAGGAAACCAAATATTCCATCGCAAAGCAATACAATACAACAGTTGAAGCTATTGATGTTTTAAATCCGGAAGTGAAAAACGGATTGCAGATAGGCTTTCGGCTAAAAATTATTCAAGGCGAACCAAAAACAGAAACTATCGTAACTGCAGAAGATACGCCAGTTGTCATTAAGCCGATTGTGAAAAAAGCGGAATTTGTTGATTATGAAGTCAAGCCCAAAGAAACACTTTACAGCCTTACAAAAAAAACAGGATTGTCCCAAGAGGAATTGGCGAAAATCAATCCGGAGTTAAAAGACGGACTGAAAGATGGCATGACGATAAAACTCCCGGCGAATATCACACTTGTAGAAAATGCTGAAAAAGAAGTGGTTGGCTTGGCCAAAACGATCAAATTGCAAGGTGAAAAGAAACAACTCGTATTATTGTTGCCTTTTAATATTTCAAAAATTGAAGGTGACACGCTTAATTCAACCGCTGCTCGTTTAAAAACAGATAAATTCCTGAACATGACGCTCGATTTTTATTCCGGTGCATTGATGGCTATTGATTCTGCCAAAACGCTGAACCTTAATATCGATATCAAGATTTTAGATTCTCAAGAAACCAAAAATTCATCGGGCGTGGCAAGTCTTATTCAGAATAATAATTTACAAAAAGCAGATGTAATCATCGGGCCGTTTTATCAGGCAAATGTCGAAAAAACAGCAGAATTACTTGGAAAAACTAAAGTTCCGGTAATTTCACCGTTGTCAAAAGAACCAGGCAAATCTTTTCCAAACCTATTCCAATCGATGCCATCTGCTGAATTGGTAAAGAATGGTATGCTCGATTATATGCGTTCGAAAGACGGCAATATGTTGGCGATTGTAGATCCTAAGAAATTGTCAACGAAACAATTCCTTCAAAACCATAAAGATGTAAAATTGATTGGGTTGAACGAGAAAAATCAGGTAATCAGTGACAGTCTTTCTAAAAAAATGGTCAAAGGAAAGAAAAACTTCGTGATTCTTGATTCTGAAAAAACTGGCACCATATTAAATACGTTGAATGTTTTGATTGCGTTGTCGAAAGATTTCGAAGTCCAACTCGTGATCCTTGAAAAAAACGAAACGCTCGACTTTGAAGAAATTCCACTTTCCAAACTAGCACAATTAAAGTTGCTTTATCCATCAATTACCCGCGACAACGACACACCGGAAGCGTTGATTTTTGAAAGGGAATATAAAGAGCACAATAAAATTTTCCCAAACCAATACGCTACGCGTGGATTTGATGTTGTTTTGGATGCGATGTTGCGCCTTTCTCAGGAAAAAAGCTTCTCAGAAACGATTGATACAATTGCGTCAGAGCAGGTAGAAAACAAATTCGAATACGAAAAAAGGGCGGCGGGTGGCTATGCCAATAAAGCATTTTATATTTTATATTACGATACCGATTTATCTGTAAAAGAGGCTAATTAAAAATTAAATTATGACTTCAAAAGTAACTTATCTTGGCGAATTAAGAACGTCATCTGTACATTTGCAATCGGGCGCTGAAATTATTTCAGATGCGCCAACAGACAATCATGGGAGAGGAGAGGCTTTTTCGCCTACAGATACAGTCGCCAATGCATTGGGTAGTTGTATGTTTACTGTTATGGGCATCAAAGCAAATACAATAGATGTCGATTTTACCGGTTCGACAGCTTCTGTAACCAAGCACATGCAAGCAGAACCAAGAAGAATTTCTAAGATAGAAGTGGTTTTTGATATGAGCATTGCTGTGGATGAAAAAACAAAAACGATTCTTGAAAGAACAGCTTTGACTTGTCCTGTGCATTTGAGCCTGCATCCGGATATTGAGAAAGTGGTAACTTTCAATTGGAAATAAGTTCACTATTCAGGAGGCAGATAGTAAACTGTAGTCTTCAGGTTGTTAAACCTTAAACTTTTAAATTCAAACTTCCAACTTGGAACAAGACCCAAAACAACTTATAAAACTCGCCCATACAAAAATGCCCTTCGGAAAATACGAGGGGCGTTTTCTTATCGACTTGCCCGAATATTATGTGGTTTGGTACCACAATAAAGGTTTTCCGAAAGGGGAATTGGGACTACAACTTCAGTTAATTTACGAAATCAAATTAAATGGGCTTGAGGAACTTATCTATAATATCAAGAAGCGCTACCCAAAAAGGAATTAGATAATTCGGCAATTAGAAAATTAGATAATGACAATTTTTGCCCAGAACGACAGGCTTCATGTTGAAACCTATTGTGAATTCTGGTCTAAGTTGGTAAGTGTTCAATTATTATATCTTCACGAATTCGGTGATTATCTAATTGCCAAATTATCTAATTTTCTAATTAATTTCACTACTTTTGCCACGTTTTTGACCTAACTACATCATTAACGCAACAACACAAACAACAACAAAATGAATCAGACAAAATATATTTTTGTTACAGGCGGTGTGACTTCCTCTTTAGGGAAGGGAATCATAGCGGCATCACTTGCGAAATTGCTTCAGGCGAGGGGTTATCGCGCGACCATACAAAAATTTGATCCTTATATCAATGTAGATCCGGGAACGCTAAATCCTTATGAACACGGTGAATGCTATGTAACCGATGACGGCGCTGAAACGGATCTTGATTTAGGCCACTACGAGCGTTTCCTGAATGTGCCGACTTCACAAGCAAACAATGTAACCACAGGCCGCGTTTATCTTTCGGTTATTGAGAAAGAAAGAAGAGGCGAATTTCTTGGCAAAACTGTTCAGGTTGTACCGCATATTACCAATGAAATCAAGGAAAGAATGCAATTGCTTGGGAATTCAGGCGATTTTGATATTGTCATTACCGAAATCGGAGGTACTGTCGGCGATATCGAGTCACTTCCTTATATCGAATCTGTTCGCCAACTGGTTTGGGAATTGGGCGAAAATAATGGCATCGTAATTCATCTGACTTTAGTGCCATATCTCGCCGCTGCAGGAGAGTTAAAGACAAAGCCAACGCAGCATTCCGTTAAAACTTTGATGGAAAGCGGAATCAAAGCCGATATTTTGGTTTGTCGTACAGAACACGAATTGTCTGACGAATTGCGCAACAAACTCGCTTTGTTTTGTAACGTAAAAAGAGAAGCCGTCATCCAATCGATTGACGCTTCAACCATATACGAAGTACCTAATTTAATGCTTGAAGAAGGATTAGACGTAGTCGCTTTAAAGAAACTCGATCTTCCGCAAAAGAATACACCAGATATGAAAAACTGGAATGTATTCTTGCAAAGACTTAAAAATCCAAAACACGTGGTCAACATCGGTCTTGTAGGGAAATATGTAGAATTACAGGATTCCTATAAGTCAATCCTCGAAGCATTCATTCACGCAGGAGCAACCAATGAGACAAAAGTGAATGTGGTTTCAGTGCATTCAGAATATATTGACAATCAAAATGTAGCTGGAAAATTTGAAGGCCTTGACGGCATCGTCGTAGCGCCAGGTTTTGGCGAAAGAGGCATCGAGGGAAAAATTGAAGCAGTGCGTTTTGCACGTGAAAATAACATTCCGTTTTTTGGAATCTGTCTTGGAATGCAAATGGCAGTCATAGAATATTCAAGAAATGTACTTGGATTGAAAGATGCGAATTCGACAGAAATGAACATAGGTACTTCCCATCCGGTAATCGACTTGATGGAAGAGCAAAAAACCATTACCGACAAAGGTGGCACGATGCGTCTTGGTGCTTGGAAATGCGATTTGAAAGAAAACACTTTAGCGCACAAAATTTACGGGAAAAGCACAATTTTGGAAAGACACCGCCACCGTTATGAATTCAACGGCGAATATTTGCAAAAATTAGAAAATGCCGGGCTAAAAGCGTCAGGAATCAATCCGGATACAGGTTTGGTTGAGGTTGTCGAAATTGAAAAACACCCGTTTTTTATCGGCGTACAATACCACCCAGAATATAAAAGTACGGTTGCCAATCCGCACCCATTATTTGTTAATTTTGTAGCCGCTGCGGTAAAAGCAAAGAAAATAGTTTAAATAATAATTGATTCAGCGCAAGCTGTATGTAAAATGGAAGAAAAAAAGTTAGACCTAAATACCATTATTGGTTTTGTATTGATTTTTGGAATTTTGATTTGGATCATGTACAATAATCAGCCTTCTAAGGCAGAATTGGACAAGAAAGCCAAACAAGAACAGGTTGAAAAAGCTAAGGCAAACGAAGTGAAACCAGCAGAAACTGTTGCTGCAATGCCACTAAATGATTCAGTTGTCAAAGATTCTCTACAATTAAAAAAATTGCAAGGCGCGTTGGGAAGTTTTGCTTATTCTGCAACAATTCCATCTGCTAAAGACGCTTTTACGACGATTGAAAATGACCTTGTTTCAATAAAAATTGCCAACAAAGGCGGTTATATTGTTGAAGCGAAACTCAAAAAATTCGAACGGTTCAAAAAAGGTTCAGGGCAACTGGTTGAATTGATCAAAGACAACAACGCCAGTCTGAATGTCAAGTTGCAAACACAAGACAACCGAACGCTTGATACGAAAAACCTATATTTCGAACCAACAGTCACAAAATCTGGCGAAGATCAAATTGTAACAATGCGTCTTAAAGCTGGTCCAGAAGCATACCTTGAATACAAATATGTATTAAAAGCGAAAGACTATATGATGGATTTCGTAGTGCGTTCGCAAGGGCTGAGCAAAGTCATCAACACTTCAAAACCATTGGATTTAGAATGGAGTTTGAAATCGTATAGAAATGAAAAAAGCGTTTCTTACGAAAACCGTTATGCCGATGTTCGTTACGAATCAGAAGGCAAAAAGAACGATTTAGGACAAGGAAAAGACAAATCTGAAATCTTGGATGAAGTGTCTTATGTCGCTTTCAAACAGCATTTTTTTACGTCTATTTTATTAACTGATAAACCGTTCAAAAAGGCTGATTTGTATTCTACCAATTTGGTTTTAGACGATAAAAAAGACACGATTTTTACCAAGCAATTCCGTGCTAAAGTACCTTTGGCGTTCGAAAACGGCGAAGTCAACCAGAAAATGAATTGGTACTATGGACCAACAGATTATAAATTGCTAGAACGCTACAATAGAAATATCGAAGACATCGTGCCTTTGGGCTGGGGTATTTTCGGATGGATCAATCGTCATCTTTTTATTCCGCTTTACGGATTTTTGAGTGGTTTTATATCTTACGGAATTGCCATCATTGTTTTTACCATTTTGGTAAGAATTGTAATGTCGCCGGTAACGTATAAATCCTATTTGTCACAAGCAAAAATGAAGGTTTTGCGTCCGGAAATCGCCGAATTGAACGAAAAATTCAAGAACGACGCGCTGAAAAAACAACAGGAAACCATGAAGCTATATAACAAAGCTGGCGTTAATCCGATGGCGGGTTGTTTGCCGGCCATCATGCAGATTCCAGTGTTCTATGCCCTTTTTCAATTTTTCCCATCGGCGATAGAATTAAGGCAGAAAAGTTTTCTTTGGGCTAATGACCTTTCGTCCTTTGATGCCGTTTTTACATGGAAACAACACATTCCTGTAATTTCGAGTGTTTATGGCAACCACATCAGTATTTTTCCGATTTTGGCTTCGATTGCGATATTCTTTTATATGAGAATGACCACTGGCGACCAACCAATGCAAGCGCCGGCACAGGAAGGTATGCCGGATATGGGTAAAATAATGAAAGTAATGATTTACATTTCGCCGTTGATGATGTTGATTTTCTTCAACAATTATGCTTCAGGATTGAGTTTATATTATTTTGTTTCAAATGCGATTACCATCGGAATCATGCTCGTTATCAAGAATTATATTGTTGACAATGATAAAATCCACGCACAAATACAACAGAATAAATTAAAAGAACCGAAACAACAAGGCAAATTTCAGCGCAAACTTTCAGAAATGATGGAACAAGCTGAGGCTCAGAAAAAGGCTGGTAAAAAGTAATTCTCAATGAATATTTAATAATTTTAAAAAGCCGAAGTCGTAATGATTTCGGCTTTTTTGTTGGTCTATGGATGTTTTTTTAATAAGGTAGTTTTAGAGAAATAAACACAAGTAACTGATTATACTAATATAATTCAATGTCTCATCTGTCCTGTTTTATTCTCTGTAAATGTTCAGACGTTTGATGGTATTACTAAAATAAATCACATCTTTTTTCGTTTTTAGAAGAGTCGGAACAAAAAAGTGAAGTTTTAAACTTAAATTTGCAGCACAAAATACAATTATGAGAAACCTCAAATTTTTAACCTTAATCTTTTTCTTAACGGCGTTTTGTCAGAATTTCTATGCGCAAGAATTCAACAAAATCGATGCTTCCGGAAAGAAAAACGGTTTGTGGAAAGGTACCTACGAAGAATCCAAAAGACCGCGTTATGAAGGTGCTTTTGAACATGGCGTGGAAACAGGGACTTTCAAATATTTTGATGATACGAAAGCAAAGTCAGTAATTGCAACAAGAGTTTTTTCTGAAAACGGAACCGTTTCTTACACAACATTTTTCGACCAAAAAGGAAATACCGTTAGCGAAGGAAAGACTGTCAATAGGCTTAACGAAGGCGAATGGAAATATTACCACGAAGCTTCAAAAGATATTATGACCCTTGAGAATTATACCAAAGGAAAATTAAATGGTGTGCGAAAAGTTTTCTACAAAGACCACAGCATCGCAGAAGAAGCGACTTATCTGAATGATGTAAAAAACGGATCATACAAGAAATATTCCGAGAACGGAATTGTTCTTGAAGAAGTCAGCTACAAAAACGGAAAGTATGAAGGTCAGGCGATTTATAGAGATCAAGCAGGTAATATTGTTTCTAAAGGACCTTATGTCAACGGAATTAAAAAAGGCAAATGGCAATTTTTTGTCAATGGAAAACTCAAAAGTGAAGAAGTACTACCTATTGTGAAAAATATGATAAAAGGGAGCGATAGAAAGAAGAAAGTTATTGAATAATAAGTTCATCATAATAGAACATAAAAGGCACAAAGTATATCGCTTATGTGCCTTTTGTGGTATTTTCACTACCATCAATTTACACTACATGAGTATAACTTTAACCAATGCCATTGTATCACTTCACGGCATTTAATTCGTAAACTTGCAGCCAATTTCAATTCCATTTACCATGAAACGTGTAGTTGCTTGAATTTCATCATATTATAATTTTTCATGAAAGCAGCAACAAGAGTGGAAATCGGTTTGGGGCTCCTTACCATCTTTTCTTTGTACCGCCTCAAACTCAAAGTGGATGTAAAAAATCTCAGTAGTCTTTAATCGACGCTCGAAACCTAAGAATTCCCAAATATTGATGATGAAAAGATAAAAAAATGCATAACAGCAATAATCAATACGAAAATTTAAGTTTAAGATTATTGCTGTAAATGCGTTAGAAAAAGGAAGTTAAATTAGATTTTTTATTAATTCGTTATTGGTATTAATTTGAAACAAAAACCCAACAATAACCAAATTTTTATATTCATAATAACCTATATCGACGTATAATCTGCTATAAAATTCCCTCTTGTTATTGCCGAATCAGTTTTTAAAATTTCGCAATAAATACCGTCCGTAGTCACAGTTTGGGTAATAGGTATTTCAATTACCTTATTGTTATTGGAATTTGGGTAAGCAGCTGCGGGTATTTCGGCAGTACCAATAAGAGAGGCAGGATTTTTTGTGAAATTGGAATAAATATTTATGGTTGCAGCTGTACCAGCAGTATATTTAGCGTAAAGTACGAATTTTACTGAATTAATTAGGACCTGTTGGTTATAGAATGGAAGGGAGTACGTATCGGTACCAGGTGCCGTCACAATTTCTCCACGCGCA
This sequence comes from Flavobacterium sp., assembly GCA_029946065.1. GTDB lineage: Bacteria > Bacteroidota > Bacteroidia > Flavobacteriales > Flavobacteriaceae > Flavobacterium. The sequence goes on along the minus strand of JAQSDU010000014.1, from coordinate 402,046 downwards.
TTATCGGGGCCGAAACTCATGATTCTGTTAGGCTTTAATTCCGGCTGACCTTTATTCCAAGATAAATTAATGTCGGTTAAGCGCATTTGGTCTTGAGGTGGACCAGTAACTTGATAGCAATTATCTAAAGAAACGTTTGGAAATACTCTTCCGTCAATTGGCCAGGATCCCGGAAGTGGAGATAATATCCAGTTCCAAATCCATGATTGTTCACCAATTTCATTTGTGGATAATACTTTTGGCGCAATGATATCTGTATTTTCCATAATCAGGCCAATATTTCGGTGTCTCAAATAGGATGATTTTGCGACTAATTCGGGAACTCCTTCATAGCTACCGCCTTGGAATACAACTCTCATAGGGCAACCATAAGAGAAAAGTCTTGAATTGGGCAAGTGACTCCCGCCTGTGAGTCCGCCTCCAATTATTGTTAGTGTTCCTGACACATTATTACCCGTAGCTAAAAATAATTTAGGAGGAGCTGTTACCTCTGGGTCATTATTGATCGGTTGCCATTCCAATTTGCAATTTTCCATGGTGTAATGTGCTCCCGGACCGTATTTGCCCGCCGTATCTTTAAATTCTAAAAATGTACCATCCATAACTATATTGCCAGTCTTGATATATGTTTTAGAAAAGCCGGCAATGAAGAATGCTTTACTTATTGCTCCGCCCCATGTACAATTATTGAACTCGTTAAGTATTGCTTGGGGGTTTTCAGATTCTAAGAATATATTACAATCATAGAAAGTACAATGTTCGACAACATTAGTATCTGAATTTGTAGAACCTGTTTGCTTAATAATCCACCCAAATTTCTGTGTGGTAATTCTTTCAAGCCTTAGATTCCTGCCTCCATTAACTCCACTTAGTGTAAACAAAGCATTCGTCCATGATGAGCCTGAAGTAGAAGTCACATGTATAAAAGAAATATCTGAAAACTTTAGGCTTACATTAAGCTGAAAGCTAAACATTGATACATTATCAACATTTGTAATTATAGATGTAGCAAATTGTCCTGCTCCTTCAAAATTCAATCCTATTGAATTTGCTGTGCTCGACCCGATTGTTCCGTTTACTAGGAAGATGCCCTTTGGCACAAATACAGTGCCTTGACCATATCCAGGGAACCCTGGAGGGGAAGTCCGATTAAGAAAAGTAATGGCAAGATTAAATGCTAAAGTAGCATCAGTCAGTCCGTTAGGTTTTGCTTCAAACCACACTGGTGAAACCGTTGAGTTCTTCCAAGTACCAACAAAACCACCAGAACCAATTTTACTAAAACACTCCACTTCATATGGACAATCGATATGTGTGTTATTGCCTAAAAACGACGCAAAGTTTGTAATACTTCCTCCTTCAAATTGTAAAACTACATTTGCTTGAGATAATGTTAACAAGTTAATGTCTGCACCATTATTGTCGTATTGATGATTAATTATCCAAGTAGAATTCGCTGGCAAACTTGCAATTGCCAGATTAAATTTAGGGTTAGCGCCTGATGGAAGCGTTGTTGGGTCTGGTAGGATAAATACACTCATAATGAATTGTTTAGGTTAGGAAATGTTAAATGTTAAATTTTTAACGTGATTAATTAAAAAATATTTTATTGAATAATATTTTTTTAGGTCAATCGATTTAAGCTACAGCGTCATAACTTTAACCAATACCATTGTAGCACTTCCCGGCATTTAATTCGTAATTTTGCAGCCAATTTCAATTCCATTTCCTATGAAACGTGTAGTTGTCGGACTTTCGGGCGGTGTAGATTCTAGCGTTGCGGCTTATTTGTTGCAACAGCAAGGCTATGAAGTTATCGGCTTGTTCATGAAAAACTGGCACGATGATTCTGTTACGATATCCAATGAATGTCCGTGGTTGGAAGACAGCAATGACGCACTTTTGGTCGCCGAAAAACTCGGAATTCCTTTCCAAACAGTAGATTTAAGCGAACAATATCAGGAAAAAATCGTCGATTATATGTTCAGCGAATATGAAAAAGGCCGTACGCCTAATCCGGACGTTTTGTGCAACCGCGAAATCAAGTTTGACGTTTTCATGAAAATAGCATTGAGCCTTGGTGCCGATTATGTCGCAACAGGTCACTATTGTCGCAAAAGCGAAACGGAAATCGATGGCAAAACCGTTTATCAATTGTTGGCTGGTGCCGATGGCAATAAGGACCAATCGTATTTTTTATGCCAGTTGTCTCAAGAACAGCTTGCAAAATCCCTTTTTCCGATTGGTGAATTATTGAAACCGGAAGTGCGAGAAATCGCCACACAAATGGAACTCGTAACCGCCGAAAAGAAAGATTCACAAGGATTGTGCTTTATTGGGAAAGTCCGTTTACCCGAATTTCTTCAACAAAAATTACAACCCAAAGAAGGGCTTATCGTCCAAATTGATAAAAATAATCCGGTTTATAATCCAGAGCAACCCAAAACTATTTCAGAAAAAGAAGCCTTGGAATTCGAAAGTCATCCAAAATCGTATGCTCCCGAAATGGGCAAAATCGTAGGCAAACACCAAGGGGCGCACTATTTTACCAACGGACAACGAAAAGGGCTTAACGTTGGCGGCACAACCGAACCGTTATTCGTAATCGCCACGGATGTCGAAACCAATACTATTTATACCGGTTTAGGCAACGAGCATCCTGGATTATTCAAAAAAGCATTGTTCGTAGAGCAATCTGAAATCCACTGGATTCGAGAAGATTTAGCAATATCCAACGGGCAAACTATGGAGGTCATGGCAAGAATCCGCTACCGTCAACCATTACAAAAAGCAACGCTGCACCAATTCGATAACGGCATGTACGTTTCATTTGAAGACCCGCAATCTGCTATCACCGAAGGACAATTTGTGGCTTGGTATGATGGTGATGAATGTTTGGGTTCTGGTGTGATTTCATAAATTATTGTTGTTAAAGCTTCCAACCTTATTGAAGACTGGAAGCTTTAAATTCCTACAACAGTATAAACGACTGCTTCAAATCGCCGCCTTCAACTTCCCGCAATTGCTCCAAAGAAATCGTCCCGGTAATATAACCCGATTCGTGATTCAAATAAGATTCGTCAATCGAAATGAAATGTTTTTTCAAGGTTTCGCCGTCAGCGGTCTCATGACGCAGTAGGACTTTCAGCATTACATCATCAGACAAAACCGCATTTAGACTAGCTTCGCCTTCCTGTTGACTAATCTTTTTATACTCATATTTATATCCATAACCCAAAGCCGAAATATCCGATAAAACCGCCGATGCCGTCGGATGCGCGCCTGCACCTTTTCCAACAAAAAACTGCTCGTCGGCAAAACTCGTTTTCGTAATCACACCGTTAAAAACATCGTCAACATTAAACAAACGGTCTTCAGGGGAGACAAACTTCGGTAACACAAAAGCAGAAATGTCGCCGTTAATATTCTTAAAAGCTTTCGCAACAAGTTTAATTTTTAATCCTTTTTCCTTCGCATATTTCAATTCAAGCTGCCCAATTTTATCAATCCCAATATTGAACAAATCTGCCGGTTTTGCAATATAACCAAATGAGTGCGCCAGTAAAATCAGCAGTTTGTATTTTGCATCAAATCCTCCAGTATCCAAAATCGGATTGCTCTCGGCAAAACCTTTTTCCTGCGCTTCTTTCAATGCTGCTTCATACGTCAGATTTTCCTTGAAAGTCTTCGTCAAAATATAATTCGTCGAGCCATTCACTATTCCTTCAATCGATTCCAAAAGATCATTGTCGTAATATTCCTCGAGATTCCGTATAATCGGCATACTAGCGCAGCAAGCGGCTTCATACAGCAGCGGTACATTATATTCACGTTGCAATTCCAGCAGTTCCGTGAAATGTTCTGCAATCATTTTTTTATTCGCAGAAACCACGGCTTTCCCACTTTTTAACGCTGCAGATACAATTTCAAAAGCCGCATCCGCATCGTCAATCAGTTCGACAACGACATTAATTTCCGCATCATTAAAAATATCCGATGCTTCAAAAGTGAAGTTTTCGGCACCTATTTCCCGTTTTTTTAGGCGGTCTCGCACACATATTTTCTTGATGTCTGCTTTCAGTCCGGGGGTTTTTTGCAGCACTTCATACAGGCCGAAACCCACGCACCCAAAACCGAACAATCCTATATTTAATTTTTTTCCTGACATATTTTTGTTTTTTTAACACGAATTAATTGGTGACAATTTGTGTTAATTCTTACTATTTTTTTTTAGCAGCTAATCCCGCTTTCATTCCAATCTTTTGCTTTTTAAAGAAAAAAGCAAAAGGATTTTCCCTTCAATCGGGGCTAGGAAAGTTGTGTCTTATACAACTTCCGAAGTCAATTCCACATTCGTTTTCACCGCACTAGCAATAGCAATTTTCAAATCGGCAATCAAATCGTCCACGTCTTCCAAACCAACAGACAAACGAATCAAGCTATCCGTAACACCCGAAGCATATCGCTTTTCTATTGGAATTGATTTATGTGTCATTTCGCATGGTAGGCAACACAAACTTTTCACGCCGCCAAGACTTTCTGCCAACTTGAATAATTTTGTTGAGGAAACAATTTTTGAAGCCAATGCTTTATCGTCAATCACCAAATCAAAAGTCACTACGCCACCAAAATATTTTTGCTGACTTTTCGCAATCTCATGGTTTTGGTGGGTTTTCAATCCCGGATAATATACGTTTTTCACGAGTTTTTCAGTCGTTAGGTATTCAGCGATTTTCTGTGCGGTGTTTGCATGTTGTCTGATTCTTAACGACAAAGTTTCAATGCCACGGATGACCAACCACGAATCAAATGGTCCTAAAATTGCACCCGAAGCATTTTGTATAAATTTGATTTTTGCACCCAGTGCTTCATTTGCGGTAATCACCAAACCGGCTATCAAATCACTATGTCCTGAAATGTATTTGGTAGCACTGTGCACAACCAAATCGGCACCAAAATCAATTGGTTTTTGTGCAATTGGAGACGCAAAAGTATTGTCGACACAAAAAAGCACGTTGTTTTCTTTGGCAATTTTTCCAATGGCACGCAAATCGGCAATCTTCAAAGTTGGGTTTGTCGGCGATTCAATCCAGATCAATGCCGTTTTATCAGTTATCGCATTGGCTACGTTTTCAGCATTTGTCGCATCTACATAGGTCACTTTAATCCCAAATTTCTCGTAAACGTGCGTAAACAATCTGAAAGCGCCACCGTAAATATCATCAACGGCAATAATTTCGTCTCCGGCTGAAAGCAGTTTCACAACCGCATCAATGGCCGCTAATCCGCTGGCAAAAGCGTAACCATTGCTGCCATTTTCTAATTTAGCGGCAATATCTTCAAGAACTTTTCGGGTCGGATTGTTGCTTCTGGCATAATCAAAGCCTTTATGAACGCCTGGCGCGTCCTGTACAAATGTAGAAGTTTGGTAAATCGGCACGGAAATCGAGCCTGTAAGTTCGTCAACTGGAATGTAGTGTAAAATGTTCGTTTGCTCTTTCATCTTTTGATGGTTTTTAAGATTTGTAATATTTTTTCTGTAAAAAAATATCCATCCAGATATCGAAAGGGCATAAAAAAATGCTCTCCCGATAAGTCAGAAGAGCATATAATATTTCGAACTATTAATTGCTGTTTTCTAAGCTTATCTTTCCCTGTTTACACAAGGGTTGAAGGTGGCACCTTATTCATTGCTGAACAGGTTGCCAAGACGTCATCGGGTCAATTCCCTCGGTCTTTCTGGATAAGAATAATAATTTTAAAGAACTTGCAGCAAAGATATGGGATAAGTTTTTGTATTTCCAAATTTATTTTTAAAAAAGTTGTAAGTGTTTGTTTTTTAAATATTTAAAATTTAATGTTCGAAATTATTGTAGCGTCAACCCTAAACTTTAAACTATAAACTTTAAACAAACCACTTCATTTTCGTAATTTTGAAAATATTTGCAATCGACATGAAAAGAATCCTACTTTTTACCTTGCTTTTTATCTCCGCAGCAGCATTTTCACAAGAAGATGCTTGGGTTTATTTTAATGCGAAAGCCGATGTGGAAACCTATCTCGCCAATCCGCTAACGATGTTGTCGCAACGCGCATTGGATCGACGTACCAACCAAAATATTGGGCTAGATTTCAAGGATGTTCCGATTGATGAATCTTATATTACATTAGTTGGAAACCAACCCGGAATTACCGTAATGGCGAAATCAAAATGGCTAAATGCTATTCATGTTCGTGGTGCCGTTGCCGATATTCAAGCCTTGTCAGCATTGGCGTTTGTAGCTTCGTTGGATTTTGCAGATGATAGTCTCGATAGCAGTTCAGGAGGTAGATCTGCATACCAAAACAGAAATACGGCTGTCAATAAAAACCTTGATATTCAGGCGAATTTCAATTACGGCAATTCCAATAACCAAATCGAAATGCTCAACGGACATTTGCTGCACCAACAAGATTATACAGGCGCAGGAAAAATAATAGCCGTTATTGATGCAGGTTTTCCTTCGGTAAATACAGTTCAACCTTTTCAAAGATTATTCGACAATAACCTCATTTTAGGCGGTTATAATTTTGTAAGCCGCAATAACGATTTCTATTCCGCTAATCCACATGGAACAGCAGTTTTGTCAACTATGGGAGGCTATACCAACAATGCATTGGTTGGAACGGCGCCTGATGCTGCTTACTATTTATTTATTACAGAAGATTCGGCGGCAGAAAATCCGGTCGAAGAATCACTTTGGGTCGAAGCTGCAGAAACCGCAGACAGTCTTGGCGTGGACGTTATTAATACGTCATTGGGTTATTTTTTATATGACAATCCCGCATACAGTTATACTTATGAAGATATGACCGGTACCAAATCGTTTATTTCTCGTGGTGCAGATATTGCCTTTAGCCGCGGAATGGTTGTGGTTGTCGCAGCGGGAAATTCTGGAGACACTGTTAATCCTTATGTCGGATCGCCTGGAGATGCTATAAATGTGCTCACTGTTGGCGCCGTCGATGCGACAGAGCAATATGTGAGTTTTAGTTCTATAGGTCCATCGTTTGACGGTAGAATAAAACCGGATGTCATGGCAAAAGGATTGGCGGCGACACTTTCGGATTCTTCTGGAACGATTACGACGGCCAACGGCACTTCTTTTGCATCGCCAATTATGGCGGGAATGGTGGCCTCATTATGGCAAGCTTTACCGGAAAAAACCAATAGCGAAATCGTAGAGTTAATCAAGCAATCGGCTAATTTTTATGCGAATCCAAATGCACAATATGGCTATGGAATTCCAGATTTCAGTCTTGCATTATCCAACGGATTATCTGTTAAAGATAATGACAAAAACGAATTTTTAATTTATCCGAATCCGGTTGAAAGCCAACTTTCGTTTATTTTTCCTTCGGCGATTTTGAATGCTGAAATTACTTTTTACAATGTTTTAGGACAGGAAATAATGATAAAATCGGTTTCTGTCCAAAACCCATCCATTTCGGTTAGCGGATTGAATGCAGGTATTTATTGGTATAAAATTAACGCTCTGAATTTCTCGCAATCGGGTAAACTTCTTAAAAAATAAATTCACTTTCTTTATTAAATGAATAAAATCACAAGCCTTTTTAAAATCCAATACCCGATAATTCAGGGAGGAATGATTTGGAACAGCGGCTATAAACTCGCAAGTGCCGTAAGCAACGCAGGTGGTTTGGGCTTGATTGGTGCCGGATCGATGTACCCAGATGTTTTGCGCGAACACATCCAAAAATGCCAAAAAACCACTGACAAACCTTTTGGTGTAAATGTACCGATGCTCTATCCGAATATCGAGGAAATTATGAAGATCATTGTCGAAGAAGGCGTGAAAATCGTATTCACTTCTGCCGGAAATCCGAAAATATGGACGTCATTTTTGAAAGAAAAAGGCATCACGGTCGTACACGTTGTGAGCAGCTCCAAATTCGCATTAAGAGCGCAAGAAGCCGGAGTTGACGCGGTTGTCGCTGAAGGGTTTGAAGCCGGAGGACACAACGGACGTGAAGAAACCACAACTTTGACATTGATTCCAATGGTGAAAAGTGCAATAGCAATTCCGTTAATCGCCGCAGGTGGCATCGCAACAGGAAAAGGCATGCTCGCCGCTATGGTTTTAGGTGCCGATGGTGTGCAATTAGGCAGTCGATTTGCCGCTTCTGTAGAAAGTTCAGCACACGACAGTTTCAAGCAAAAAATCGTCGAAATGGAAGAAGGCGAAACGCACGTTACTCTAAAAGAACTCGCCCCGGTGAGGCTAATCAAAAATAAATTTTTCCATGACATACAAGAATTATACACCAAATCGCCAACTGTCGATGATCTGAAAACACTTTTAGGTAGGGCGAGGGCCAAACGTGGTATGTTTGAAGGCGATCTTGTTGAAGGCGAACTTGAAATTGGTCAAATCGCCGGATTGATCAATGAAATTAAGCCTGCGCAAGAAATCATCACCGACATCATCACCGAATTTGAATCGGCTAAAAAAGAGGTCGCCGCACTTTAAAATTAAATTATGAAAAAACTGATTTTGCTTCTAACTTTCGCCATTACAGCCAACGCGCAACAACGCCCTAAACTCGTCGTCGGTATTGTTGTCGATCAAATGAAAATGGAATATTTGTACCGTTTCGCCGATGATTTTTCCGAAAATGGTTTCAAAAGATTGATGAACAAGGGATATACTTTCCAGAACATGCATTACAATTATATGCCAACCTACACTGCGCCTGGACATGCTTCTATTTATACAGGAACTACGCCGTCTGTTCACGGCATCGTTGGCAACGACTGGTTCAGCAGGAGTTTGGGCAAAAGTCGTTATTGTACCGATGACGCTTTAGTAACAACAATTGGCGACGGAACTGCCGAAGAAGGCGCAATGTCTCCGAAAAATCTTCTGTCTACAACAATCACAGATGAATTAAGGCTTGCAACAAATTTTAAAGGTAAAGTCATTGGCATGAGTTTAAAAGACCGTGGTGCTATTTTACCTGCCGGACATTTCGCTAACTGGGCATTTTGGTATTCTAAAACTGGCGCTTTTATTTCTAGTACATTTTACGGAAACCAATTGCCTTCGTGGGTAACGGAATTTAATAACGAAAAACATTTCATGCCTTACATCAACAAAGGTTGGGATTTGCTGAAACCAGTTGCTACGTACAACGAAAGTCTCGCAGATGACAACCCGTATGAAGGAAAATTATATGGCAGTAAAGCACCGGTATTTCCATACAATTTAAAGGAAATGTTCGAAAAAAATGACGCCGGTGTTTTGCGCGCAACACCTTTTGGGAATGACCTTTTGGCAGAATTTGCGAAAAAAGCCATCGAAAAAGAGGAACTGGGAAAAGACAATATTACCGATTTTCTGACCGTCAGTTTTTCATCTCCGGATTATGTCGGGCACATCATTGGGCCACGTTCTATGGAACTTCAGGACACTTATTTGAGACTCGACCAAACGATTGCTGACTTTCTGAATTATCTCGATGCAACCGTTGGAAAAGACAATTACTTACTTTTTTTAACTGCCGATCACGCAGGTGCCGAAAATGTGACTTACCTCAAAGACAATAAATACAATGTAACCAATTTGCCTTATGGCGATTTTAAGAAAATACTCAAAAAATTCTCAACGGATACTTTTGGCGAAGATTTGATTTTAGATTTTTCGAATTTTAATGTCTTTTTTAACAAAGAAATCATCAAAACAAAAGGATTGGATTTGGCAAAAATAAAACAGTCTTTCAAAGATTTTCTTTTGACGCAGGAATCGGTAAAAAGAGTTTATACCGAAGAAGAAATCCTTGCCGCAACAGGCAACGATTATTACCTGAATTTTATTGCAAAAGGCTATGATGTAACGCAATCTGGAGATTTGGTTGTGCTCAATAAACCAGCTTATATCGAGTATGGAACAACGGGAACTTCGCACGGTTCTCCTTATTCTTATGATACGCATGTGCCTTTGCTTTTTTACGGCTGGCACATCAAACACGGCGAGAGTTTTGACAAAAAAGTCATTACGCAAATCGCACCGACAATTGCTCAGAAAATCAAAATTACTTTTCCTAACGGTACAGAAGCCAATGTTTTGCAGGAAATCCTGCAGAAATAGCAGTATTAAATAAATAGCAGAATTATATACTGTGATTTTCGATTATATTTGGCCAATAATTGAATCATGATTAGATATTTTCTCGTACTGCTTTTTACACCTTTTTTTACTGTTAGCGCACAATCAGCCTGGCCTTCACAAACATGGACACAAGCAGCATCATTAACTTCGGTTATGGATGCTTTTGGAGTATTGGATTTAAGCGGTTTGCATTGGAATCCTGATTTGAACAGATTGTATTTAGTTCAAGGAAGTGGTCGCGTTAGGGTTTTGCAACTCAATACAGTCAATAATACATTTACGCAAATCGGCAACAAAAGCATTGACGGTGGTCCGGAAGGTATCACGCAGGTTGATTTCGCAGCAAATGAATTTTACACCATCGCCGAAAATGCATATGAAATTCGCCGGTACAGCAACACCGCTTCTTTTTCTTCAATAACAGAATTGAAGCATTGGAATCTGCTTGCGGCTCCATCGCCGATGACCGATACAGGAAATGATGGCCCCGAAGGCATTGCTTTTATTCCCGACAGCGCTTTGTCATCAATTGGATTCGTAAGCCAGCTTACAGGAACAGCATACACTTCTGTGAAAGGCATGGGTGGCTTATTGTTTATTGCGCATCAAGACGGTGGTTATATTTGGGTTTTTGACGTAAATCCCAATGTCAATAACGATTTTGTGTATGTTGGAAAATACAAAACCAATCGCATCGAAAGTTGTGATCTTTCGTTTGATAGGACAACGGGAATGCTATATATTTTGCATAATGTTCCAGGAAACAACCGACTGGAGGTTACTGACTTGGCTACATCAATGGTAAATGGTGCTTTGAAATTTAATGTGGTAAGCGAATATTTCCTTCCGACACCCGCTTCCAATGATAATATTGAAGGTTTTGCAATTACGCCAAAATGCCCTTCAGAATCGAATACCGTAAAGGTTTTTTTGTGCCGCGACGTTGAAAGTAATGAAAGTGCAACCGTGCAACAAGATGTGCTGCGTTGGTTCAGTCCGTTTGTTGCGGATGGAAATTGCGAAAATCTGTCAACTGGAAATCTTACTATCGATGAAAATCCCAGCATTTTTCCAAATCCCGGTGTGGAACAAACCAGCATTACTTTTGCGAAAGCGAGCTACAAAAATATAAAAATTTACAACAGTTTAGGACAGCAAATAACCGAAAAAAATACAATAGATACTACGCTAGTAATTAATACTGACAATTGGAAATCAGGAATTTATCTTTTTCAAATTTCTGAAAATGGAAAAACTTTCAGCCGAAAATTTATTAAAACTTAAACTTCAACCATTATCTGGTTTTTAAGCAAATCTTCAAAAGTTTCGCGTTCGCGGATGAGAATGCCTTTGCCGTCTTTCCACAAAACTTCTGCTGGTTTGTAACGGGAATTGTAATTAGATGACATCGAAAAGCAGTAAGCGCCGGCATTTCTAAAACACAAAAGATCGCCTTCTTTAATTTCTGTGATGCGGCGGTTGTTCGCAAAAGTGTCGGTTTCACAGATGTAACCCACCACGGTATAAAATCTTTCTTTCCCTTTCGGATTGGAAATATTTTCGATATGGTGTTGCGATCCATACAGCATTGGACGAATCAAGTGGTTGAAACCGCTATCAATTCCGGCAAAAACAGTCGAAGTTGTTTGTTTTACGACATTCACTTTTGCGATAAAAAATCCGGCCTCGCTAACGAGGAATTTTCCGGGCTCAAAAGCCAAAGTCAAATCGCGACCGTATTCTTTTTCAAAAGCATTGAACCTTTTGGTGAGTTTTTTTCCGAATTCTTCGATGTTGGTTTCGATGTCGCCTTTGTTGTAAGGTACTTTAAATCCGCTTCCAAAATCAAGGAAATCCAATTCTTTGAAGTTTTTAGCGGCTTCAAATAGAATTTCTGCGGCATATAAAAACACTTCGATGTCCAAAATATCAGAACCTGTATGCATGTGGATGCCGTTGATATGCATGCCAGTATTTTCGACAATGCGCAATATATGCGGCATTTGGTGGATTGAAATGCCGAATTTACTATCGATGTGGCCTACCGAAATGTTGGAATTCCCGCCCGCCATGACATGCGGATTGATGCGAATGCAAACCGGAACCGTTGGATGTTTGGCGCCAAAATGTTCCAAAACAGACAGATTATCGATGTTGATTTGTACGCCCAATTGCGCGGCTTCTTCTATTTCTTCAAAGGAAACGCCGTTAGGAGTGTAAATGATATGGTGTGGTTCAAAACCGGAATGAAGTCCGAGTTGCACTTCTTGGATGGAAACGGTATCAAGGCATGAACCGATTTTTTTGAGCAACTGAAGAATGGTAATATTGGAAAGCGCTTTTGCGGCATAATTAATGCGAAGTCTTTCTACTTTTGAAAAAGCGTTGGATAAACGATTGTATTGAGATTCGATTTTTTCGGCATCGTAAACGTATAATGGACTCCCGAATTCCTCGGCTAATTGAACTAATTCTTTTGGCTGCATTTTGTAATTTATTTTTATGCAAAACTATTTTACAAAATGCATATAACCAAAAGAACCTAGAATAATAACAAAATATAACAAAAAGTTATAAATGTAACTTAAATATTGATTTTTGTTGATTTTTTATCGGCTAAAATCAAGTTTTTGCCCGTCAACGGCAGACAAATCAAAAGACATATTGCTGCCCTCTAATAGGAAGCAATATTTCCCTTCGCTATTAATTTCGATAGTCTTTTCGCACATTTCTGAATCCGGATTAGCATCAATATCATAGGTATAAATGCCTGAAACTGGCGATAGTAATTCGGTATTGTTGTGTATGGTTACGGTGTGTTGTTGTGTATTAAAATCATACGTGATTAAACCTTCGGAGATTTCACTGGCGCCAAGTTCAGCAGTTATTTTCACAAGACTCCATTGCCCTTCGAGTGCACTGTAATTTTCGTCATCGGAATCATTGCAGCTTAATACGGCAAGGCTAAAAAAGCAAACCAGGAATTGAAGTTTTTTCATGGCCTATTGGTTTATTGAAAATCCGTGCTCAAATTCAAGAGTAAAGCCATCGGCATAATTGTCACTAATCAACATTTTGCCGTCGGTAGTAAAGGTGAGACAGCCTCCAGATTGGGTGTTATTGATGGCTAATTTTTCGGCACAAGATTCAGGAACATCGCTGTTCACAAATGCATAAGGATAAGTACCAGATGCTAATCCAGTATAATCATCGTCGCCTGCATTTACGATTGTGACGGTGTTGTTGGAATTGAATTCCCATGTCACAGCGCCATCGGTAATAGGTTGGTTGATTCCGGCTATACCGCCCGAAACGTTGACTAATTTCCAATGTCCAATTAAGTTTTCAGGAACGTTATTGTTGTCGTCATCTCGGTGACAACTCCAGATTGACGCTACTAAAAGTAATGCAGCGATCGATTTTAAAATTTTCATAGCTTTTGTTTTTGTGGTTATGTAATTTAGATGTGAAAGTTATAAAAAGGTTGCTTATGAAATTGACTGCCTTAGCCCGGATAGGAAGTAAATATCCTTTTTTGTTTTGTAAACTGCCGTTTGAAAGCATCAATTTTATTAAACAAAAAAGATATTGCGGATAGCCGGATCAGCTTCACCCGAGCTTTGTAAAAGCGAACTGGCGCAGCAAATAAAAACTAAAAATCGTTTCTTCAATCGATGAAATTTAGTTATTTTTGTGCCACTTTTAAAGTCAAAAAAATCAATATGGACATACACGAATACCAAGGAAAGCAAATATTAGCCAGTTATGGCGTAAAAGTACAACGCGGTTATGTTGCCAACAATCCACAAGAAGCTGTTGCTGCTGCCAAACAATTGACTGCAGAAACCGGCACAGGATGGCACGTGATCAAAGCACAAGTTCACGCTGGTGGTCGTGGAAAAGGCGGTGGTGTGAAGTTGGCCAAAAACCTACAACAGGTTGAGGAAATTGCTGAGCAAATCATTGGAATGCAATTGATTACGCCGCAAACTTCTGCCGAAGGTAAAAAAGTACACAAAGTTTTGGTAGCCGAAGATGTTTATTATCCTGGTGAAAGTGAAACTTCTGAATTCTATATGTCGGTTTTATTGAATAGGGGTAAAGGTCGCAACATGATTATGTATTCTACCGAAGGCGGTATGGATATCGAGGAAGTTGCAGAGCACACGCCACATTTGATTTTTACAGAAGAAATTGATCCGTCTGTGGGTTTACAAGCTTTTCAAGCAAGAAGGATCGCTTTTAATTTAGGACTTTCAGGAAATGCTTTTAAAGAAATGACGCAATTTGTGGCTGCTTTGTATGCTGCTTATGTAGGCTCTGATGCTTCGATGTTTGAGATCAATCCGGTTTTAAAAACATCTGACAATAAAATTATCGCTGTTGATGCGAAAGTAAATTTAGATGACAATGCTTTGTACCGTCATCCAAAATTGGCGGAAATGCGCGACATCCGTGAGGAAAATGCCATTGAAGTGGAAGCGAAAGCAGCAGGATTGAATTATGTTGACCTTGACGGAACTGTTGGTTGTATGGTGAACGGTGCCGGATTGGCAATGGCAACAATGGATTTGATTAAATATGCAGGTTATGAGCCGGCAAACTTCTTGGACGTTGGTGGAACTGCTGATGCAAAACGTGTTGAATTGGCTTTCCGTATCATTTTGAAAGATCCGAACGTAAAAGCAATTTTAATCAATATTTTTGGTGGAATTGTGCGTTGTGACCGTGTAGCGCAAGGAGTTGTTGATGCCTACAAAAATATGGGAGACGCTATTAAAGTGCCGATTATCGTACGTTTACAAGGTACCAATGCTGAAATCGCAAAAGAACTAATTGACAATTCAGGAATGCCGATTTTATCTGCGGTACAATTTCAAGAAGCTGCAGATCAAGTGAAAGCAGCTTTGAGTTAATTAACAATTAATAATAAATAATGAAATCCTGAGTGAAAGCTTGGGATTTTTTTATTGGTACATTTTGGAAATTACTAAGGCGCAAATATTTAATTTTTAAAGGTTCAAATAAAATGCGTTAAAAAAACTATGCTATAATTTTCTTTGCGGTATATCCAAATAGGAATGCTTCTTATTTTTTCAAATGCTGTAAAACCTTTATGTTTATTGCTTTTACTAACGCCGGCCCTTCATAAATAAATCCGGTATATAATTGGACAAGACTGGCACCGGCCTCGATTTTTTCAAGCGCATCTTCGGCAGAGTGAATACCGCCAACGCCAATAATCGGGAAAGATTTATTGCTTTTTTCAGAAAGAAATCGAATCACTTCTGTGGCACGATTCGCCAATGGTTTTCCGGATAATCCGCCGGTTTCGGTTTTGTTTTCAGATTGTAATCCGTCGCGTGAAAGTGTCGTATTGGTTGCGATTACGCCCGCAATTTTCGTTTCGTTAACAATATCAATAATATCTAATAATTGCTCATTGGTCAAGTCTGGTGCAATTTTGAGCAATATCGGTTTGGCTTTTGGTTTTTGGTTATTTAGGTTTTGCAAAGTCGATAAAAGTGCCGTCAAAGGTTCTTTTTCCTGCAGCGCACGCAGATTCGGGGTGTTGGGCGAGCTTACATTCACAACAAAATAATCTACATAATCATATAAAGCATTGAAACAGATTTCATAGTCGGAAACAGCATCTTCATTCGGAGTATGTTTATTTTTACCGATGTTACCGCCTATCAGCACGTCTTTATTTTTTTTCAGACGTTTGACCGCTTCCTGAACGCCGCCGTTGTTAAAGCCCATTCGGTTGATAATAGCCGAATCTTCGCGCAAACGGAACAATCTTTTCTTGGGATTGCCTTCTTGTGGCTTTGGTGTAAGCGTTCCGATTTCTATAAATCCGAAACCGAAATTTGATAATTCACTGTACAGTTTAGCATCTTTGTCGAAGCCAGCTGCTAATCCAACCGGATTTTTGAACTTCAACCCGAAAACTTCTTTTTCCAAACTTTTGTCATTGACTTCGTAAAGCGAACGGAAAATGGCGGGAAATCCAGGGATTTTCGACAAAAAACGAATTAATGAAAAGGTGAAATAATGGACTTCTTCAGGATCAAACCAAAAGAGGATAGGACGTATGAGCAGTTTGTACATGGTTGCGTTGTTGTGCTGCAAAAATACAGATTACAATCGAGCAATACAAAACACATATCATCATAAAATTCCTATCTTCGAATTCATAACCAATCTAAATTTATAATCATGGCAAGAGTAGAATCTCCGGAACGGATCCAAAAATTTCTTACAGCAATGAACTCGATTGAATGGACAGACAAATCTGCTGCAATAAAAAACATTCATAATGAGGTAAATTTGCTCGCAGACGCAGAAATCAGATATTACTATACCAAAAGGGTTTACAAAAGACGCCTGACTGGATGGCTCAAAATTTTGATGTTGCTTTTTTTTAGCATTTCCATTTTGCTTCCGCTGCTTAAAAATACAGGGCAGTTTATTGAAAGCATTGACACATGGGGTTATGTCTTTTTTGCCATCGCTGGTATTTGCTTTACAATAGATAAGACTTTCACCGGGTCAAGTGGGCATATGCGATACGTTGTAACCCAAATCAAACTTGAAAAACTTCTGACATCCTTCAATTTAAAATGGCAAAACATATACTTTGAAATGGGGACACATAATGAAAACGAATCCTGTAGACTCTTGTTTGCATCTATGATTGAATTTACAGATGAATTCTATAAAATCCTGAATGATGAAACACAAGAATGGAAAGCCGAGCTTACTAAAGTTCTGGAAGACTTATCAAAAAAAGCAAAATCGTAATTTATTAGTCAACCAAATGCTCTGATATTGTTATAGATGACCGATTTTTAGCCACGATGGCAATGGAAAGCCCGGAAGCAATAAATGTAGTTTTTGCTAGCGGAAAAAAGCGACCAACGGAAGCTCTTTTTGTGCCTGAAAAAACACATTTATTGGTGAGGACTTGGAATGGACAGCGGGAATAGCTTCATAAAAAGCGCGAAAAAACAAGCGAAAACCGACTGAATTTGTACATTTGTGAAAACTAAAGCCATGCAACACATTATAGACCGCTTCATCAGTTATGTCACTATTGACACCGAATCTGATGCAAATTCAACGACAACGCCAAGTACTAAAAAACAACTCGTATTAGCCAAATTACTGGTAAAGGAGCTCACATCTATTGGGCTGACCGAAGTGACCATAGATAAAAATGGTTACGTAATGGGCACTTTGGCATCGAATATCAACCACGAAGTTCCGACTATTGGATTTGTTTCTCATTATGATACATCGCCAGATTTTAAAGGTGCTGACGTGAAACCAAGAGTCGTTTCCAATTATGACGGTGGCGATATTATGCTCAATGCCGAGAAAAACATCATCCTTTCTCCGAATTATTTCAAAGATTTGCTTTTGTATGAAGGCCAAACTTTAATCGTTACCGACGGAACGACTTTGCTCGGTGCCGATGACAAAGCTGGATTGACTGAAATCGTTTCGGCGATGGAATTCTTAGTTAAAAATCCCGATATCAAACACGGAAAAATACGCGTGGGTTTTACGCCTGACGAAGAAATTGGTCGTGGTGCCGATTTATTTGATGTGGAAAAATTTGGAGCACAATGGGCTTATACGATGGATGGAAGTCAAATTGGCGAGCTTGAATATGAGAATTTCAATGCTGCAGGGGCGAAAATTACGTTCAAAGGAAAAAGCGTGCATCCTGGTTATGCGAAAGGCAAAATGATTAACTCGATGTTGATTGCGAACGATTTTATCAACGAATTACCGAAGCACGAAATTCCGCAAGAAACCAAAGGTTACGAAGGATTTTTTCATGTAACGGGCTTAAAAGGAAGCCTCGAAGAAACAGTTTTGGAACTGATTGTTCGCGATCACAGTGCGAAGAAATTCAAGGAGCGCAAAGAATTACTACATAAAATTACCAAAAAAATCAACAAGAAATTTGCGAAACAATTTGGCGAAGACATTGTGATTGCGGAGATAAAAGACCAATATTACAATATGAAGGAAATGGTAGAGCCGGTTAAATATATTGTTGATTTGGCGGAAACAGCGATGAAAGAATTGGGTATTAAGCCATTGATAAAGCCTATTCGCGGTGGTACTGATGGATGCAGATTGTCGTATATGGGGTTGCCTTGTCCGAATATTTTTGCGGGTGGGCATAATTTCCATGGGAAATATGAATATGTTCCTGTTGAAAGTATGAAAAAAGCAATTGATGTGATTGTGAAAATTGCGGAATTGACAGCTACAACCGATTTTTCCAAAAAAGAAAGCAAGCATAAAAAAAAATAAGGGTAGCATTAAACCTTCAAGACTAAGGCCTATTGTGTATAATTACGCAATGAGCCTTACTTTTAAAGGTTTGTTTATTTGAAGAAAATACTTCTCAGATACTATTAATTAAAGGTTAAAATGGGCAGTCACGTTGTCTTTTGATTTTAAATTCCATCATTTTTTCTTATCTTCCCACAAATGAGAAAAATTTATGAGTGTCGAAACAACAGCAACAGCAGCCGCACATCATCTGGAACCTTTGATCAGCGATTTGGGATTGATCTTGTTAACAGCAGGCGTTGCCGTATTGTTATTTAAGAAAATCAAGCAACCACTGGTTTTAGGTTATCTTATTGCAGGTTTTTTAGCGGGTAACCATTTTTATTTTTTTCCGTCGGTGAAAGACATAAAAAGTGTGGAAGTCTGGGCAGAAATTGGCGTCATATTTTTGCTATTCAGTCTTGGACTCGAATTCAGCTTCAAAAAGTTAATGAAGGTGGGTGGCACCGCATCAATAACCGCTTTCACACAAATTGTTGTTATGGTTTTTCTCGGTTTTATCGCCGGAAAATGCTTGGGTTGGGAGAATATGGATTGCATTTTTTTGGGTGTAATCCTCTCTATTTCTTCCACGACAATCATTCTTAAAACTTTTGACGAACTCGGTGTCAAGGCGCAAAAATTTGCTGGGAATGTTATCGGTGCGCTTATCGTTCAGGATATTATGGCCATTTTGATGATGGTTTTATTATCAACAATTGCCGTAAGCCAGCAATTTTCAGGTACCGATTTGGTAATGTCAGTACTGAAACTGGTTTTTTTCTTAACCATTTGGTTTGTCGGTGGGATCTTTTTTATTCCAACATTACTCAAAAGAGCTAAAAATTTACTTACCGACGAAATGATGCTGATTATCTCAATAGCATTGTGCTTATTGATGGTAATCTTGGCTTCAAATGTTGGGTTTTCTCCGGCTTTAGGTGCTTTTATCATGGGTTCTATTATTGCCGAAACGACACAGGCGGAGCATATCGAACACCTCGTAAAACCCGTAAAAGACTTGTTTGGTGCTGTATTTTTTGTGTCTGTTGGTATGTTGATTAATCCGCATACTTTATATGTATATGCGATTCCTGTCGCTATTTTGACCTTGATAACAATCATCGGACAATCCGTAAGTGCCACGGGCGGTGCGTTGCTTTCGGGACAACCGCTTCGGCAATCGGTGCAAACCGGAATGAGTTTGTCACAAATTGGAGAATTTTCATTTATTATTGCAACTTTGGGAATGACGCTTAATGTCACCAGCGATTTTCTTTATCCGATTGTGGTGGCGGTTTCGGCTGTGACAACGTTTACAACCCCGTTTATGGTCAAAATGTCAACGCCATTTTCGATTTATCTCGAAAAGAAATTGCCCAGAAAATGGGTAAAAAAAATCGAACGTTTTGCCGCCAATGCACAGGCGATAAAATCAGTCAGTAATTGGCAAATCGTTTTACGGGCTTATTTGATTCAGATTGTGATACATGCTGTCATTATTTCCGCATTGATTTTACTTTCCTCAAAATACATTTTACCACTTGTAGAAGGCTCAAAATTTGGTCACGGATTGGCTGCCTTGATTACACTCGTGATTATCTCTCCGTTTCTTTGGGCACTATCGCTCCGCCGTGTTGCGATGCAGCAAGTGGAAATTTTAATGTCGGAACGCAAATACCGCGGTCCAATTATCATGATGATTTTGCTCAGAATGCTACTAGCTTTGGTATTCATCGGTTTTTTACTGAACAGTTTCTTCTCGCCATTAATCGCTTTTGTCGCATTGATTATTGCAGTTGCGGTTTATATTATTTTTCCGAAAAGACTCAACGCCCAATACCATAAAATCGAAAGTCATTTTCTTAAAAATCTCAATGCACGCGAAATCATAAAAGCCAAAAGACGTCGTAGCGACCTCACGCCATGGGAAGGGCACATGAGTATTTTTGACATTGCGAAAGAATCGAATATTGCCGGACAAACGCTTGAAGAATTGAAAATTCGAGAAACAATGGGCATCAATATTGCATTTATAAAAAGAGGCGAAATCACGATCAATATTCCGAGCCGCAACGAAAGATTATTTCCGGGGGATGAGATCTGCGTGATTGGAACCGATGCGCAAGTCAAGGAATTTAAAGCCTATCTGCACCAACATGAAGTGGCGGTACCGCCAAAAACTGCCGAACCACAAATCGTCTTACAGCAACTCGACCTTAATAACGACGAATATATAGGGAAAAGCATCCGTGAATCGCAACTACGGGAAAAAACAAGTGGTTTGGTCGTCGGAATTGAACGAAGAGGCAAACGTATCCTGAATCCTGATTCACAAATGATTCTTGAAAAAGACGATACGCTATGGATTGTTGGCGATAAGAAGTTGTTGGCGAAGCTGTAAAAAATAAAACTGCTTCGCGGAAAGACTATTAAATAGAAATCTATTTCTTATAATCTTACAGCGAAGCGTTCTCAAAGACTACCTAGAATAATTCGGTGCTTCCTTTGTAATCGTTACATTATGCGGATGGCTTTCGGTAATCCCACTCGACGTAATTCTAACAAAACGTCCGGTTTCTTGTAAAGTCGGAATATCTTTTGAACCACAATAGCCCATTCCAGCGCGTAAACCGCCGATGAATTGTTGCATACTTTCGTTGAGTTCGCCCTTATAAGGAACACGGCCAACAATTCCTTCCGGTACGAGTTTTTTGATGTCATCTTCTACATCCTGAAAATAGCGGTCTTTGGAACCTTCTTGCATGGCTTCTACAGAACCCATTCCACGATAAGATTTGAACTTTCTGCCCTCAAAAATGATGGTTTCACCCGGAGATTCTTTGGTTCCAGCAAGCAAAGATCCCATCATGACTGAATCTGCTCCGGCAGCAATCGCTTTCGGAATATCGCCCGTATATCGGATTCCACCATCTGCAATTACAGGAACTCCGGTTCCTTTTATAGCCGCCGCTACTTCGAGAACAGCAGAAAATTGAGGAAAACCAACGCCGGCAACAATACGTGTTGTACAGATTGAACCTGGGCCGATTCCGACTTTTACACCATCAGCACCATTGGCAACTAAAAACTTAGCAGCTTCGGCAGTGGCGATATTGCCAACAATCACATCGATTTGCGGGAATTTATTTTTTACTTCTTTTAATACATTGACAACACCTTCCGTATGTCCGTGTGCCGTATCGATTATAATTGCATCAACACCAGCATTCACAAGCGCTTCTGCTCTTTGTACAGCATCTCCTGTAACGCCAATGGCTGCTGCGACACGCAAACGTCCGTAAACGTCTTTGTTTGCAATTGGTTTTTGTGTAAGCTTAGTAATATCGCGGAAAGTAATAAGCCCGACAAGTTCATAACTAGCATTTACAACCGGTAATTTTTCGATTTTATGACCTTGTAAAATTACTTCCGCTTCTTCAAGTGAAGTACCTTCAGCAACAGTCACAAGATTTTGGCTTGTCATGACTTCGATTATCGGACGAGAATTGTTTTTTTCAAAGCGCAAATCACGATTCGTAACGATGCCTTTTAAAATTCTATTTTCATCAACAATTGGAATTCCGCCGATGCCAAATTCTTTCATCGCCGCTTTCGCATCAGACACTTTTGAAGTCATGGGCAAAGTTACTGGATCGATTATCATGCCTGATTCGGCGCGTTTCACCTTGCGTACTTTTGCTGCTTGCTGCTCGATGGTCATGTTCTTATGCAAAACGCCGATGCCGCCTTCCTGCGCCATTGCAATTGCCATAGCACTTTCGGTAACAGTATCCATGGCCGCAGAAACGATTGGAACGTTTAAAGTAATGTTTCTAGAAAATTTTGATTGAATGCTAACTTCCCGTGGCAACACATTTGAATAATTGGGAACCAGGAGTACATCATCGTAAGTTAATCCTTCACCGATAATCTTGGAGTTGTGTGCGATCATTGCAATTTGTAGTTGTAGTTAAATTGCGTGCAAATATAATGAATTGGATTGAAAAATTCAAAGATTAGGGAATATAAAGTAGGAGAAGAACGAGTTTAAAAAACCACCAATTCACAGATTTTTCTCACGAAAAGCTGATTTTCTATTATTACTAGACCTAAACCTTTGAAAATCCCGTTCGAGGTGGTTAATTAAACCATTGAATATAATTAATATTGACCATATCAATCGGCGGTCATCCGTGTAAATCTGTATAATCCGCGTTCCAATTACTACAAAAGATTGGGACGCAGATGCTGCGGATAATCGCAGATTTGCACGGATTTTGAAAAGAATAAACGTTAAAACAATTTGAATTGAATTAGACCCAACAGCTAATAAAAAATAATATAATTTCCTAAATCTGTGAATCTGTGGCGAAAAAAATAACTCATTAGTTATAAAGATATGATAGCGAAAAACCCGAAAGCTTCAAAAAATTAAGTTAAAAACAAATTGTGAATTTAGCAATGAGTTACTTTTGCTTAATCAAAAAATAGTTACACATGATCATTGCATTATCCATTTTGCTGCTTTTTATTGTAGCTGTCTTTCTGTTTATAAACCAGCCTAAATTTGGAAAGATGCCTTCAGGTGAAAGGCTTGAAATCATAAGAAAATCACCTAATTATCGCGATGAAAAATTTCAAAACCTGAGCTTTACACCTGATTTGACAGAAGGAGAAACGTATTTAAAAGTCATTAAAAAAGTGCTGTTTGAAAAAAGCAAACGCAATAAACCTGCAGCCGTGTTGCCTTCTCAGAAAGCCAATTTACACGCTTTACTGCCTGATGAAAATGTATTGGTTTGGTTCGGACATTCGTCCTATTTTATGCAAGTTGATGGAAAGAAAATATTGGTTGACCCCGTTTTTAGTGGTGCTGCATCGCCTATAAAAGCTACTACGCGCAGTTTTCCGGGAAGTGATGTTTACGCCGCTTCCGATATTCCCGAAATTGATTTTCTGTTCCTTTCGCACGACCATTGGGATCATTTGGACTATGAAACCGTTTTACAATTAAAACCGAAAATCAAAAAAGTTATCACCGGTTTGGGGACTGGTGCGCATTTGGAATTTTGGGGTTATGAGGCAGCGATTATCTTCGAGAAAGACTGGAATGAATCACTTGATTTAGGAGATGGATTTTTGGTAAACACTACACCGGCAAGACATTTTTCGGGAAGAGGATTCAAAAGAAATAAGGCGATTTGGCTTTCATTTGTGCTTCAAACACCAAACAGAAAACTGTTTTTAGGTGGCGACAGTGGCTTTGATTCTCATTTTGAAGCCATCGGGAAAGAATTTGGCCCTTTTGACCTTGCCATTTTAGAATGTGGACAATACAATGAAAGTTGGAAATACATTCATTTGATGCCTAACGAAATGCTTTCTGCTGCGAAAAACCTGAATGCAAAAAACCTGATGCCGGTGCATTGGGGTAAATTTGCATTGGCAAACCACGACTGGGATGAACCTATAAAAAATGTTACGGAAGCTGCCAAAAGAGAAAATTTGCCTTTGCTTACGCCTATGATCGGTGAAAAAGCAAATCTTGATGGTCTTCCAAAATCTGAAAGTTGGTGGTTGACGGTTAATTAATGAAATTCACTAAATAATTTCGTCGCTTCGTTATAAGCGCTTTCAAAACTCATTGGGCTGGTGCCCGTGCTTTCTTTTTGTGCAGTGAAATAGGATAGTAATTTTTCCGTAGGCATGTTTCCTGTCAATTCATCTTTCGCCATTGGGCAGCCACCAAATCCTTGAATAGCACCGTCGAACCTGCGACAGCCTGCTTTATACGCGGCATCTGTTTTTTCGAACCATTGTTCGGCTGTGGTATGCAAATGCGCCCCGAATTCGATTTTTGGGTATTTCGGAATTAAATTAGAAAATAGATAATCGATGACATCCGGTGTTGAACTTCCGATGGTATCTGACAATGAAAGTATTTTTACGCCCATATCTGATAATTTTTCGGTCCATTCGCCAACGATGGCTACATTCCATGGATCACCATACGGATTTCCGAAACCCATTGAAAGATAAGCAACGACTTCTTTATTGGTCTTATCGGCAATTTCAAGAATTTCTTCCAATGTAATTAGCGATTCGGCAATGGTTTTATGGGTATTTCGCATTTGAAAATTCTCGGAAATAGAAAAGGGAAAGCCCAAATATTGAATTTCTTTGTGTACTGAAGCCGTTATTGCACCTTGTGTATTGGCGATTATCGCTAGTAATTTACTTTTAGTTTGTGACAAATCGAGTTGTGCCAACAATTCGGCAGTATCCTGCATTTGCGGAATGGCTTTCGGCGAAACAAAACTACCAAAGTCTAGGGTGTCAAAACCGACGCGCAACAGCGATTGTATATATGCAGCCTTTCTTTCCGTCGGAATAAATGGCTTTATACCTTGCATAGCATCTCGCGGACATTCTATAATTTTTATTGGCTCCATAGCAAGTTCAAATATAGGAAAGTATTAGATTTTAGCGAAATCGTTTGCAATAATAAAAACTATTGTTTTTAGTGTCTATAAACAAAAATATTACACAATTTGGTAATATATATTTAATAGTATATTTCAATTTATATTTAATTATGACAGGTATCATTACAGGCGACATCACAAAATCGCGAAAATCAGTCACTAGGGTATGGATTGACAGACTTAAACAAATTTTAGGCACCATGGAGAAATCTTCTAAAGCATGGGAAATCTATCGCGGCGATGCATCCAGTTAGAAATAAAGAATCCTGAGGCACCATCGATTTTTTAAAACTTTACTATCAAGAAGCCAAAACAAAACACAGTTGGTTTATCGCAGGTCAAATATTGCACCTACTGTCTTTAATAGGAATTACGGTATATTATGCGCATTGGGAATTTGAATTTACAAGAATACGAAGTGAATATTAGATACCCATTACAGGCATAATACTGCTCACAAAACCCACTTCCATTCTTGTTAAAATCTGATTTCAGTATGGACGCCTTAAAATAAATCGGGAGGCGAAAGTTCTTTGCAAAATGCCAGAAATTATATTGGTGTTTTGGAGCGTCTTTTTGTTTTTTGTCTCATCCTTACGTGACATTTCGAAGCGATTGGTTTTCTTTTGGGTGCGAAATCAATATTTCGTTTTGGTGATTTGATGGAAGCGAAAGAGCGAAAGCTGACAGAATATGTATTGATCGGAACATTTTTGAGTTTCAGAATCACAATGTCGACGGGACTTTTAGCACAGTACTTACAGATTCCCTAAAAATTAAAAAAATCTTTTTTTTAAACTTAGCGAATTATTGTTTAAAAAAATCACTTCTTTTTCAAAGCCTCTGCAATTCCTTTTTCAGCAATCGGTCCCATAATAGCATAACCTGTTTTATTTGGATGAACACCATCTTCTCCATATTCTTTCTTTAGACCGTTCTTTTCGTCTTTCATTGGCGTATGGTAATCGATGTAAACGAAGTGGTTTTTTTCAGCATAAGCTTTAATCATTTTATTCAATGCAACGATTTTTTCGGCTGGTTCAACGCCAGTTTTCCACCAATAATCATAAGCCGGAACAACAGAACAAAGCACGACCTTAATTTTATTTTCGCGCGCAAGTTCTGCCATTGAAGCGATATTATCCAGAATCATTTCCAAAGTTGATGGTCCTGTATTGCCTGCAATATCGTTGGTTCCGCCAAGAATTACAACCACTGCGGGTTTTAGCGCAATAACGTCGGCACGAAAGCGCAGTAACATTTGTGGCGTCGTTTGTCCGCTGATGCCGCGATCAATATATGGTTTTCCGGCAAAGAAATCTGGCATTTCTTTAAGCCAGCCTTCGGTGATAGAATTGCCCATAAATACCACACGTTTTTCATCTTTTGCTGGTGGTGCGAGTTGCTTATTTTCATCTTTGTAACGACCAAGATTTTGCCAATCTTGTGCATAGGAACTTTTAGCCATAAACAGAATTAAAAATAAGTTGAAGTAAAATACAGTTTTTCTCATTGCGGTTAAATATTGTTATTTGGATGTTTTCTCTGCAATTATCGCAGCTATTTCTTTCAGTACTATAGGAAAAGCCGGCGCTATCATGTTATGTCCGTAACCTTGCATTTCATAAAGTTTTGTGTGTTTATGGCCAACAACTTTCATCATTCGCATCAGGTAGGCGTTTTCTTCGTATCGGCCCAACATTTCCATTTCACGATCGCCGGTTATGAGTAACAAAGGCGGCGCATCTGAACGAACATGCGATAATGGTGCCAAATCGTCTATGACAGGTTGCGTATCGGGTATGCCGTTTTCTTTTCTGATGGTGAAATGGGTAATTGCTTGGCAGCTCAACGGGATAATTCCCGCAATGTTGTTTGCATCAATTCCGTCGGCTTTGAGCCATTTTTTGTCAAGGCCAATCATTGCCACGAGATAACCGCCGGCAGAATGTCCTGATAGGAAAATCAGCTCTGAACTACCACCAAAATCTTTGATATTTTTGAATGTCCACGCTACTGCGGCAGCGGCATCTTCTATAAATGCGGGCGATTTTACTTTTGGACTCAACCGATAATTCACGCCAATAACCGCAATGCCTTTTTTCATGAGCGCTTCCGGAATTTCTTTCTGTCCTTCTGTAAGTCCGCCGCCATGAAACCAAACGATGGTAGCGAAGTTTTTTTGATTTTTGGGGTAATACAAGTCCAAAACACAACGCTCATTGATATACTGATTCGTTTTATTAATGGAATCAGCATAATAATGGATGTTGGTTTTTGTAATGTAACCAATATCTTGAGCGGAAATGGTAAAGCTTAAAATTAACAGTAAGAACAGGAAATGTGCTTTTTTCATTGATAATAGTTTAGCTGTTCGATTGTCGTTTTTTGTTATATGAAGATTCATGAAGAATCCCGTAGGGTCAAGATTTTTCATTAATTCCTACCAAATTTCCTAAAATTATAACATTACATTTTCTCCGGTGCTTCATCAAAATTCACCATCCAGTTGATGCCAAATTTGTCTGCAAACATTCCGAAATAAGCGCCCCAAAAGGTATTTTCCATCGGCATAGTAACAGTTCCGCCAGATGACAGTCCGTTAAAAAGTCGGTCAGCTTCCTCGCGGCTATCTGCATTGATGGAAATCGAAAAATTGTTTCCAATTACGGTAGCTACCCCAAATGCTTCTGAAGCGTCACTTCCAAATAAAAAAGTTTCTTTTCCGATGGGTAACGAAACATGCATGATTAAATTGGCCTCTTCGGGAGATATTGGTGGGCAATCTTCAGCAGGTGGCATTTCGCCAAAACGCGCAATTTGTTGGAATTCGCCACCAAATATGGATTTGTAAAATAAGAATGCAGCTTCACAATTACCTTTGAATATTAGGTATGGGTTGATTGTTGCCATTTGATTAAGATTTTAGGTTTATTTCTGATTCAAATTGTCTTTTGTAAATTATTAATTATTTCTTGCCGTTGCTGTATTTCACTTTTTCGACAACCGAAGGTTTCGGTGCTACTTTTTTTGGTTTGAAGTTCTTTCCCGAAGGTTTTGCCGCAGGTTTTTTGAAATTCTCGTTAGGTGCAGTTGTTTTCGGAGCTGCTTTAATTTGCGCACGGTTGGCATTCAAAACGTCATTGGCGTTTTTCGGATTTTCTTTCGTACCACGCAAGTGAATTACTAATCCATTGAGGAAATTACGCAACAGTTGGTCGCCACATTCCATATAATTAGGATGGTCGTCTTTGCGGAAAACCCCGCCTAATTCAGCTTTTGACATTCGAAAGTCAACCAATTCGAGGATTTCGATGATTTGTTCGTCGCGCAATTGTAATGCTACTCTTAATTTTTTGAGGATATCGTTGTTGTTCATTTTTAAATGTATTGGGTGTTAGTCTTTTACTGTGGTGAAGGATATAGTTTTTACCAAAACCAAGCCTCCGTTTATTTTAGCCAAATATACGCTTTTTCAAAACCTTCACGCCATAATTTCTCATTGTGTTCACCGCCTTTTACTACTACTTTTTCTTGAAGTTTGAGGCAATAACAGCGGTTTTCGTCTAGTAGTTTGTACATTTTATTCATGTCGGCAACTACATCAATATCCTTACTTTCGCTATCTCCGCAAAGGAAATAGAATTTAGCTTTTATTTTAGGACTTTTTTCAACCAAATCATAAATGTCTTTTGTGAACCAGAATGAAGGCGAAAAAACACCAGCTTTCCCAAACACTTTCGGGTATTTTAAAACGGCGTAAAAAGAAACCAATCCACCCAAAGAACTTCCGAAAATTGTGGTGTTTTTGGCTTTTGTTTTCGTCCGATAGATTGAATCAACGTGCGGTTTTAAGGTGTTTACGATAAAATCGAGGTATTCATCTGCTTTTCCGCCGCCATATTTTTCGTTTTTATAAGGCGTGAGTTCGTCCATACGCTTTTCGTTTCCATGCTCGATTCCGATGACGATTACGTTCGCATTCAGCCGGTCCAACGTTTCATCAATTTCCCATTCTCCGGCATACGAAGTTTTTTTATCGAATAAGTTCTGTGCGTCGTGCATGTAAATCACCGGATATTTTTTTTCTGGATTTTCGGCGTAAGATTTCGGCAGATACACCCAAATTTTCTTGGTAGTTTTGAGTTGTGGCGCTTTTATTGTAAAGGTAGTAACTTGCTTGGAAGCCGTACTTTCTTGGGCAGAAAGGTGATAAGTTACAAAGAGAAACAGTGCAACGGTCAAAAGTATTCTGAGCATATTTTGGTGTTTTATTAATAAAAATAATAATTTAGCTAAAAATAATAATTTGATGAACACCTACGAAGAAAAAATAAGTTTATTAACCGAAATGATTGCATTTTCAGTCATCGATGGGCGATTGCACCAAAGGGAATATGAATTTCTTTCGATCGTAGCCCGCGAACTGTGTATTGACAAAGAAGTTTTTGACGATTTGTTTCATCAAGAAATACCAGTAAAAGTTATCAAATCTGAAACCCAGCGCATCCACCAATTTTATCGCTTGGCTTTATTGATGCACGTTGACGGCGTTTTGCACGAAAAAGAAGAAGTTGCCATCAAACAAATGTCCATCAATATGGGATTGAATCCTGCAGCAACAAAAAAACTCCTGAACCTGATGAAGGAAACGCCGAATAAAATGATTGATCCTAAGTTTTTGATGGAGACGTTTAGAGAGCAGTATAATTAAGTGGCGAAGTTACAAAGTTTCAGCGTTTTTTGAAGCATAATCCGGCTATACGTTTCAATCTTTTATTTTTTAAAGAAAAAAATAAAAGGATTTTCACTGCTATCCGGGCTAGGTTTTTGTGCAAAATCGAAAAATTTTACACTAATCAAGTTGTTCCTGCAACCTCTTAATGTCATCACGCAATTTCGCAGCTTGCATAAAATCTAAATCCTTCGCCGCTTTCTCCATCGATTTTCGCTTCTCACGGATCATTTTTTCAATATCACTTTTCGGTAAGTAAGTCAGATCAGGTTCGGCGGCTTCACGGGTTGAAATATTGCCCAATTCATAATCCACCAAAGCATTTTTAGTAAACGCACTTTCAATTCTCTTGTTCAAAGCCTGTGGTGTAATGTTATTTTCGAGATTGTGGTTGATTTGTTTTGTGCGGCGGTAGTTCGTCTGGTCAATTGTTTTTTGCATACTATCGGTAATTTTATCCGCATACATAATCGCTTTTCCATTGAGGTTACGCGCTGCACGACCAATCGTCTGAGTAAGCGAACGGTTGCTTCGCAGAAATCCTTCTTTGTCAGCATCGAGAATTGCCACCAACGAAACTTCTGGTAAATCCAAGCCTTCCCGCAATAAATTAACGCCAATTAATACGTCAAAAATGCCTTTTCGCAAATCCTGCATGATTTCAATTCTTTCCAAAGTATCAACTTCAGAATGGATATAACGACAGCGAATGTTGACTTTGGTAAGGTATTTTGCCAATTCTTCCGCCATTCTTTTGGTCAACGTTGTTACTAAAACACGTTCGTCAATTTCAGCACGCAATTGTATTTCCTCAATCAAATCGTCAATCTGGTTCAGGCTTGGCCGAATTTCAATAACAGGATCCAATAATCCCGTTGGGCGAATGATTTGCTCCACATAAACACCATCAGATTTTTGCAATTCATAATCTGCGGGTGTTGCCGAAACATAAACGACTTGGTGCTGCATGCCTTCAAATTCCTCGAATTTTAAGGGACGGTTGTCCATTGCTGCCGGCAAACGGAAACCATATTCCACGAGATTTTCTTTGCGCGAACGGTCGCCGCCATACATCGCATGGACTTGTGAAAGCGTTACGTGACTTTCATCAACGACCATTAAATAATCTTTCGGGAAATAATCCAAAAGGCAAAACGGACGCGTTCCTGGCAATCTTCCGTCAAGGTAACGCGAATAATTTTCGATTCCGGAGCAATAACCCAATTCACGGATCATCTCTAAATCGAAATTCGTGCGTTCTTCCAATCGTTTCGCCTCTAAATGTTTTCCAATTTCATTGAAATAAGTCACTTGTTTGACCAAATCCTGTTGGATTTCCCATATTGCATTGTGCAAAACGTCGGGCGAAGTCACGAACATATTCGCAGGATAAATATTGAGTTTGTTGTATTTTTCTAGCACGAGTGAAGTCTTCGCATCGAAAGCTTCTATTTCTTCAATTTCATCACCGAAGAAGTGAATGCGAAACGGTTCATCGCCATAGCTCGGGAAAACTTCAACGGTATCGCCTTTTATGCGAAAAGTGCCGGGCGTAAAATCGGCTTCCGTTCTTGCGTATAAACTTTGGACTAAACTGTGCAGTAATTTCGTCCTTGAAATCACCTGATCTTTTGCAATTGAAATAACGTTTTTCTGAAATTCAACGGGATTCCCGATACCATATAAACACGAAACAGAAGCGACTACCAATACATCACGCCGCCCTGAAAGTAGCGAAGAAGTTGTACTAAGACGCATTTTTTCCAATTCTTCGTTAATCGCTAAATCTTTTTCGATGTAAACGCCGGTCACTGGCATAAATGCTTCCGGTTGGTAATAATCGTAGTAAGAAACGAAATATTCCACAGCATTTTCAGGAAAGAATTGCTTGAATTCTGAATACAATTGCGCAGCCAAAGTCTTGTTGTGTGCCAAAACCAAAGTTGGTCGTTGCACTTCTTGGATTACATTTGCCATCGTAAAAGTTTTTCCGGAACCGGTAACACCCAATAAAGTTTGGAATTTTTCACCATCAAAAATGCCTTGCGACAACTTTTCTATGGCTTGTGGCTGGTCGCCTTTGGGTTGGTAATCGGATACAACTTGGAATTTCATTGGAGTAGTTTCAGAGTTGCTAAGTTACAAAGTTTCGGGGTTTGTAAAAAGAACGTTCACGAAATTATTACTAAGACTGTAAGTTGGAAGTCAGTAAGTCGGTGAGAATTTAAGGTTTAATTATAAAAGCTGATAATCTTACAGCGAAGCGGTCTCAGGTATGTCTTCCAGACGCTCTGACTTCCCGTCTTCCAGACTCCTTTACATTCCAAACTTCCAATTCTGTTGTTGCACTTCCGACAAAAATGTCCAGGCTACAAAACGGCTGTTTTTTTGTCCTTGCGCCATTTCGATGATTTTTACAGACGCTGCATTGACTTTACTAAGCGTTTTTTCAATGCTTGAAAGATGCGCATTTTTGGAAACTAAAGTCGTAAACCAAAGGCATTGCATTGGGTATTTGGCGCTTTCGAAAATCATTTGGGTAATGAAAGCGAGTTCACCGCCTTCGCACCATAATTCAGTATTCTTTCCACCGAAATTAAGGACTGCATTGGTTGCTTTTTTATTTTCAAGATTACTGAGTTTTCTTAAAGTACCTTTAGTGGCTTCTTCTTCTGAAGTATGAAATGGCGGATTACAAATCGTAAATGCAAATTTGTCCTCCGGAAGAATAATGTCTTTGAATATAAAACGCGAATTGGCTTGCAATTGCAGGCTGATGGCTTCGTTGAGTTTCGGATTATCCTCGATGATTTTAACACAATTTTGCAAAGCGACCGCATCGATATCAGTGCCAACAAAATTCCATCCATAAACTGCATTTCCGATAATTGGATAAATGCAATTGGCACCGACGCCGATGTCCAATCCCAAAACCGAATCGCCTTCAGGGATTATACCATTATTATTTGCAGCCAGCAAATCGGCGATATAATGGATATAATCGGCGCGTCCCGGAATAGGAGGGCAGAGGTAATTTTGCGGAATATCCCAATCGTGGATATCATAATCAGCTAGCAGTAACGCTTTATTCAATGCTTTTACGGCTTCAGGATTGCTGAAATCGATCGTTTCTCGATTGAATTCATTGACATTGACATACTTTTCCAGCTCGGATGAAACACGTGTTAATAATGCAAAGTCATAACCCGAACGGTGCGTATTGCGCGGATGCAGGTTTGTTTTTTCTAAAATCGCTTTTGGTTTCATTTTTTGAAATTGGGTGCAAAGGTACGCAATCTAAAAATAGAAACGAGAATAACTGACTTTCAGATGTTTAAAACAGGTTTGTTTTAGCATATTGCAGCAGCATAATGGTCTTTGCATCCTTGATTTCGCCGGTCTCAATCATTTGCATTGCTTTCAAAAAAGGCAATTCTAACACTTCGATATTTTCGTGTTCGGTAGCGAGTCCGCCACCTTCATTGACTTTCATTTCTTTAGAATATTCCGCCACGAAAAAGTGAATGATTTCGGTTACAGAACCCGGAGACATATAGGCTTCGAAAATTTTTCGCACATCTTTGATATCATAACCGGTTTCTTCTTCGGTTTCACGTCTGATGCAGTCTTCAGGGTTTTCTTTTTCTAATAATCCTGCGCAGGCTTCGATGACCATACCGCTTGTGTTGCCGTTAACATAAGTCGGCATTCTGAATTGTCGGATTAAAACTATTGATTGGTATTCCAGATTATATAGTAAAATCGTTGCGCCATTGCCACGATCGTATACTTCACGAGATTGTTCTTCCCATGAACCGTCTTTTTTGAGAAAATCATATACGTATTTTCGAAGAATATACCAGTTGTCAGAAAGTAATGTGTTGCTTTTGATTTTGATTTGTGGATTGTACATGATTATTTTATTGGTTTTTAAAAGTAGTTAAAACTGTTTATTTTGAGAATTATTGCTTTGGGTGTTTGTGAGCTGATTTTTGCCACGAAGCTAGGAATGCTAAAGTTAGCATGCAAGATATTTATTTGTGCCGACGTGTTATTTGCGAATTTAAAAAATAGTTACATTTATGGAATAATTGTAGTCATGGAAAAAGAAAAAAAACGTCGGTTTAAAAAACGGTATATCGCTTACGGATTGTTATTTTCCTATATCATCATGTGTCAAGCATGTATGACAATGCGAACTTCTTCGAAAGCAACAAAGGTCTATTTTGAAAAGGAAAAGACGGTTTATATTGATAAAACCGCTGATTTCGGAGATTATAAAATCCATTATATAGCAACCGGAAACGCAGAAAACCCAACTTTATTTTTCATACATGGTTCGCCGGGAAGTTGGGACGCTTATAAGACCTATCTTTCGGATACCTTATTGCTAAAAAAATACCGTATGATTGCCATCGACCGACCAGGTTTTGGTTATAGTAATTTTGGAGATGCGCAGGATTTGGGCACGCAATCGTCACGAATTTACAGTTTTATAAAAACGATTGACAACCACAAACCGATAGTGTTAATTGGACATTCGTTAGGCGGACCGGTAGTGGTGAAATTGGCGACTGAAAATCCGGATAAGTATAAGCATATTTTTATTTTAGCAGGTGCAGTTGACCCAAAAGCGGAAACTCCAGAAAGCTGGCGGCCCATTTTAATGACAATCCCGTTTCGGTATCTGATTCCGGGAGCGCTGCGACCTTCGAATGACGAATTGTGGTGGCTGAAGTCTGATTTGATTGCAATGCAGCCGAATCTGAAAAAAATCACTTCAGATGTGACGATTATTCATGGCACAAAAGATCCGTTGGTGCCTTATAGCAATGTGTTTTTTATGCAAAAGGAATTTGTAAATGCGAAGAGCATTCAAGTGATTGCGATTGAAAATGCCAATCATTTTATTCCGTGGGAGCATTTTGATGAGATTCGGGATGCGTTGCTGGATATTAAATTAGAATAAATACCGCTGCGCTGCAAGAAGCAAAATCGCTTCGCTGAAAGATTTAACAATCACTAAAAATCATACAGCGCAGCAATCTAATCTATACATTCCATTAGCAGCAAATCGCCGTCGGTGTGATTAACGGTGACGATGCCGTCTTCTTTTACTTCATTGCTGCTTCCAGTTCTGTAGCCGATGGTGAGCGTATCGTTTGCCAATTCGTAAACCAGATTTTTGGAAGTGATGCCGCTGGCGATGCCAATTGGAATCAAAGAAATATTGGTTTTTGCAGGATACCATTTCTGGAAATTGCGCGGCAGCATAAATACTTTTGAATGGTCGTCGAGGATTACAATCTGCAATTTATTGCGGTATCGGATGATATTGGTGAGATTTGTAATCGTATGATCGGCGCGTTTTCCGGTGGCCCAAACGACGTTTGCTGCGGGAATTTTCCGTTCGATTAAATAATCAAAAGCTTTTTCGAGATCTGTTTTTTCTTGATCTGGCGTATGCACAATTTCGATGGGATGTTGCGATTTTACGAATTCATGGGGGTCGAAACCGCGATCGAAATCGCCGAGCAATACATCGACTTTTATGCCCAATTTTATAACCCTTTCAATGGCTGAATCGAGAACAACTACCAGTGGCGACCATTCGAGCAATTGGCCTAACAATTCTTCGGAACAGGCGGCGCCGTTGGCGATGATTAAAGCGGGTTCTTGGTCGTCGCGGACAATGTGGTGAGAGGACATTTAGATTTTAGATTTTAGATTTTAGATTTTTAGCTCCAATCTGAAATCTAAAATCTGCAATCCATTATAGCGGTAAAGATACCAAAAAGATTTCGACCAGACATCGGTTTCTAAAATGCACTAATGCCTAGCCCGGACAGGAATGGAAAACAAAACCGCACCATAAACGTTAGTTTTGTTGTGCTGCATGAGCGACCAACGGAAGCTTTTGCGGCGCTTACAAAACTGTTTATGGCGCGGTTTTTTTGGAATGGATGGCCGGATTAGCTTCTAAAATAACGCGGTCAATTCATCACGGTTGTCGATATTTTCGATTTTTTTCATGGTTAAAATTACCGATGTCTTTCCGGTAAAGGCTTTGCTGAAAGCTGCTGAATTTAGGATGTAAGAATTACCATTTCCGTCGAAAGCGAGCAAAGTATTTTTTGATGTTGGGCTATAAGCAAAATGTTCCGGGCTATAATTATTGTAGCCGTCATATCGCAGTATTCCGTTGATCCGGCTGTCTACGAGGTAAATGAAAAGCGGTTTTATGGATGCGCCTTTTTCGTCTCGATAAGTGGCGTTGACCGTAATTGGTTCTAACAAACGCGCAATCTGGTCACAGTTAAAAATACCGAGTTGTGCAATTTGTAATTTCTGGGTAACAGCACTGGCATTCTGATTGGCTTTAGTCACTTTTTGCTGTCTGGCTGCAGCTTCGAGTTCTAATTTGGTGCAATATTTTTCAATGTCAATCGACTTGTAACGGTTTAGCATTTCGGGTTTGTGGGTATCGAAGTATTGGAACCATTGGTCAATATTCATAAGTTTTTCATTATCAGACATAAATTCTGAACCGGATTTCCAGAACGCATAGAAGCGATAAGGATAAAGTTGGTCGGGATTGATTGTTAAAGAATCAACGGAAGGGTTTTTCAGTTTGTACATTTTGTCTTCGAAAATTTTATTTCTTGCCAAAATGGAGTCATTAACCCTGGTTTGGCGCTCGATGTATCTGTTTTTAGAATCTCCGTTATAATGAAAACCTGCAGTTTGTATGAGTTGTTTGATACGTTTTACTTTTAGGTTGTTGCGTTTAATTTTGGCTTCTAGTGATTTGAGGTATTTTTTGATTTCGATGTTTTGTTTGGCATTATTAATTTTATTATTCAGATAATTTTGCTGCATTTTTATGCGATTTTCTGCTCTTTTTTCTTTTTCTGCCAAGTAATCTGGAATGATCGAGGTATCGCTTGATGCCAGTGCGATTCCGTCTTTGATTACATTGTTGAAAGTCCAACAATTTGGTTTTGTATAAGTATTCGACGCAATGAGTTGTCCGGTTGAGATGTATCTAACGGTGGTGGTTATGGTATCCCATTCTGTCGTTATATCCGATAAATCTTCTTCTTTTATTTCACTTTTTGCTACGGTGAGTTTCGAAAGTTCAGTCCATTTATTGGCAATTGTATCAAATTGATAAAAATTCAGATTTGGTAATTTTGATTCCAAAGGAAAATCAATGTCTATGGTTTTTCCTTCACGCAGGGATACGGGTTTTCCATCTTTGGATGCTAGAATTTTATACATTCCGGCAGAATTGAAATGCTCTTTTTCGTAATCCATCGGGATGTTTCCAAGGATGAAATCTATTGGATTACGGTATTCTACATAACTTAAATCGACTTCGCCTTTTATCGTATTTCCGTTTTCATCGATAAAAGCATCGGCTGGAATGGTGATGCTGCTGCCGGATTTATAATTTACGATTTCTTTTTTTTGCGCGTTGATAGTAAACGAATCCTCTTCGAGTTTGAGTCCACCCAAATCAGTGACCTTAGGAACTTCTGCCGTGATAAAAACGGTTACACGTCTGTTTTTGGATTTTCCGATTTCGGTTGAGTTGGCTGCAATTGGCTCGGAATAGGCTTTTCCAATTGTCGAAATGTTGCTTTCTGAAAACCCTTTTTTCTGGAAAAAGCCGGCAATTTCCTTAGCACGATTATAGGATAAAATTGTATTGTATTCTAAGTTACCGACATTGTCTGTATGTCCGATGATTGTGACTTTATAAGACTGTTTTCCTTTTGTTAGTGAAGCAATATAGCTATTTATTGTAGCTACTTCAGCATCAGAAAGGTGATAGGAAGCGGTTTCAAAATTGACTTCGAACGCTTGCGTGCGTTGCGCTTTTGCAAAGGAAATGGCAATCAGGCAGATGAAGATTAGGCATTTTTTCATAATTATAAGGTTACGGGTTAAACATTAAATCCGGTTTATAATAGAAAGATGCGGTTGTGGTTGGAAATGGTTGGAATCAAAAAAAATAATGGCACACAGATGGTACGAATTTTTGCCGATTTGTAATAATTTTTACTTTTACGGTATTAGTTAGGCACATAAAAAAGCTGCGTCAATCAGTCTAATCGGTGCGATCTGCGTGCTATTATTACAAAAAAAAGGCAACCTGTTAAGATTGCCTTTAAAATAATATTAACCCACAGAATGTAAAGATTTAAACAAAAAGTATTTAATTCTTATTAAAAAATCTGCGTTATCCGTGTTTTATTTAACTATTTTAACTTCGCCAAAGCAGCATTTAATGTTGCACTTGGGCGCATTGCTTTGTCTGTCAGTTCAAAATCAGGTTTATAATAACCGCCGATTTCTTGCTTTTTGCCTTGCGATTCAATTAACTCGCTGTTGATTTTCGCTTCGTTTGCTGTCAGCTCTGCTGCGATTTCGGTGAAAGTTGCTTTTAATTCAGCATCTTTATTTTGTGCTGCCAAAGCTTGTGCCCAATATAAAGCGAGATAAAAATGAGAGCCGCGGTTGTCAATTTGACCTACTTTTCTGGCTGGAGATTTGTCATTTTCGAGGAATTTCTCGGTGGCATTGTCCAAAGTTTCAGAAAGCACTAACGCTTTTGGATTGTTTAAAGTTTGCCCTAAATGTTCCAAAGAAACACCCAATGCGAGGAATTCTCCTAAAGAATCCCAACGCAAATAGCCTTCTTCAATAAACTGCTCGACGTGTTTTGGAGCGGAACCTCCGGCACCTGTTTCAAATAATCCGCCTCCGTTCATCAAAGGAACGATGGAAAGCATTTTCGCAGAAGTGCCTAATTCCAGAATTGGGAATAAATCGGTCAGGTAATCACGCAATACGTTTCCGGTTACCGAAATCGTGTCTTTTCCATCTTTGATCCTTTCCAAAGAAAAATTTGTTGCGGCAATCGGATTCATGATCTGAATGTTTAATCCAGTTGTATCATGGTCTTTCAGGTATTTTTGTACTTTTTCAATCAGTTGTCGGTCGTGCGCTCTGTTCTCATCTAACCAAAAAACCGCAGGCGTATCCGACAATCTGGCGCGGTTGACAGCGAGTTTTACCCAATCTTGGATTGGTGCATCTTTTACTTGGCACATTCTGAAGATATCACCTTTTTCTACTTTTTGCTCCATCAAAGTTGCGCCATCGCCGCTAACGACTTTTACCTTACCATCAGCGTCCATTTGGAAAGTTTTGTCATGAGAGCCGTATTCTTCAGCGGCTTGCGCCATCAAACCAACGTTTGGAACGCTTCCCATTGTTGTTGGGTCGAAAGCACCGTGTTTTTTACAGAAATCAATCGTAGCGACATAAACACCTGCATACGAACGATCCGGAATGATTGCTTTTGTGTCTTGTCCTTTTCCGGCGGCATTCCACATTTGTCCAGAAGTACGTATCATTGCCGGCATTGAAGCATCAACGATTACGTCAGAAGGAACATGAAGATTGGTGATGCCTTTGTCAGAATTGACCATCGCAACGGCTGGACGGTTTTGGTAAACTTCGTTAATCGCAGCTTCGATTTCCGCTTGCTTTGGATGGCCTGCAATTTTGGAGTAAACATCGCCGAAACCATTTTTAGTATTGACACCCAATTCAGTAAATAAAGTTGTATATTTTTCAAAAACAGGAGCGAAGAAAACATCCACAATAGCACCGAAAATAATCGGATCGGATACTTTCATCATCGTGGCTTTTAAATGTACGGAGAACAAAACGCCTTTGGCTTTTGCGTCTTCAATTTCTTTTGAAATGAAATTTTTTAAAGATTTTACACTCAAAACTGCACTATCGATAACTTCATCTGCCAAAAGTGGTGCAGCAGCTTTCAAGGTTTTTGAAGCGCCATCGTTTCCTATAAATTCAATGGTAAAAGTTGTCGCCGCAGGAACAGTAATTGATTTTTCACTTCCATAAAAATCGCCTTCGCTCATGCTAGCCACGTGTGTTTTCGAATCTGCGCTCCAAGCGCCCATGCTATGCGGATGCTTTTTGGCGTAATTTTTCACGGCTTTTGGGGCACGTCGGTCAGAATTCCCTTCGCGCAAAACCGGATTTACGGCAGAACCAAGTACTTTTGCATATTTTGCCTTGACAGCTTTTCCTGCTTCGGTTTGCGGGTTGTCTTCAAATTCAGGAAGCTTGTAACCCAAGGATTGTAATTCTTTTATCGCATCCTTTAATTGGGGTACGGAAGCGGAGATATTGGGTAATTTGATGATATTGGCTTCGGGAGTAGTGGCGAGTTTGCCCAATTCCGACAAATCGTCTTTTATTTTCTGGTCTTCTGTCAAATAATCGGCGAGGTTGGTGATAATTCTCCCGGCGAGCGAAATATCACGTGTTTCAACGGCAATTCCGGCTGGAGCGGTAAACGATTGTACGATTGGCAAAAAAGAATGTGTCGCCAACATTGGCGCTTCATCAGTAATCGTATATAAAATCTTGGCTTTGTCTGACATTGTGGTAGTTTGTTTGTTCATTAATAAGGACTGCAAATATAAGAAATCGGGAACACTTTCGCAGAATTGGCAAGCGAAAACGTTTGAATTATTGAATTGTCAAAATCAGTTTAAAAAAATGAGCAATTCGTAAAATATGCAGTTTTCAAAGTATTTTTTTACCACATAAATTACCACTCTTGTTAAACTTTGCGCCTTTGCGAGAATTGGTTTAGCGCCCGCAAAGGTGCAAAGGCGCAAAGTAAAAAATATACTTATCAGAAATACTGTGTATAGGCATAAAAAAATCCCGTCCTAAATAAATAGAACGGGATCTCATATAACTCAAATTGAAGACTATCTTCTTTTGTCTCTAATTTTTGCTTTTTTACCAGTAAGTTCACGGAAGTAGAAAATTCTCGCTCTACGAACAGCACCTTTTTTGTTGATTTCGATTTTTTGCAAAGCAGGTAAGTTTACCGGAAAGATACGCTCTACTCCGATAGCACCAGACATTTTGCGGATTGTAAAAGTTTCAGTAGCACCTGAACCTCTTCTTTGGATTACAACGCCTTTGAAAAACTGCGTTCTAGTTTTTTCGCCCTCTTTAATTTCGTAATAAACAGTGATAGTATCTCCTGCTCCGAAAACTGGGAAATCTTTTTTAGCAACTAATTCGTCATTAACGAATTTCATTAAATCTGCCATGATAATTTTATTTAATATGGTTGAAACTAGAGCAACATTCGCGGTTATCGCCAGAGGTTGGTCCAATGTGGGCGCAAAAGTAAAAAAATATTTTGAATTTTAAATGATAAATTTTGAATTATTTCTAGTACTGTCATTTAAAATCTAAAATCGCTACGCCAGTTCGCTTTCGCTCGGGTCATCATTTAAAATAAAAATCAATCTTCCAGTAAATCAGGTCGCCTGTTCTTTGTATGTTCATAAGCCATATCCTCGCGCCATTTATCAATTTTTGCGAAGTGACCACTGGTCAAAACTTCAGGAACTTTCCATCCTTTATATTCTGCCGGACGCGTATAGATTGGTCCCGACAACAAATTATCCTGAAAACTATCCGTCAATGCCGAAGTTTCATCACTCAAAACCCCCGGAATCAAACGAATCAAAGCGTCAGAAAGTACTAAAGCGCCCAATTCTCCGCCACTCAAAACATAATCGCCTATCGAAATTTCTTTTGTAATAAAATGATCGCGCACACGCTGGTCAACGCCTTTATAATGACCGCACAAAATAATAATATTCTCGAGCATCGACATTGTATTGGCCATTTTCTGATTCAAAGTTTCGCCATCGGGTGTCATATAAATCACCTCGTCGTAGTTGCGTTCGCTTTTGAGTTTTGCAATACAATCGTCGATAGGCTGTACCATCATCACCATGCCCGCACCTCCGCCAAACTGATAATCATCAACGCTTTTTTGCTTGTTGGTCGTATAATCGCGCAGGTTGTGAAAATGTACTTCTACCAAACCCTTGTCTATTGCGCGTTTCATAATCGAAGCCTCAAACGGACTCCGCAGTAATTCGGGTAAAACGGTGATAATGTCTATTCTCATAAAAAGTTGCAAAGCTGCAAAGTTACAAAGTTTAAAAGATGAAATACAATAAAGTTTTTTGAAGCTGATCCGGCTATCCACTAATATCTTTTTCCGCCTGACAGCAGGCGGCAAAAGGATAACCGTTTCTATCCGGGCTAGGGCAGTTGTTTTCATAATACTATTTGATTTAATTTCGATAAAATCTTCGATTATATGCGGCGATCAGCTTCCAATCTGTGTTCCAATTTTGCCACCCCGCCCTTCGGGCACCCCTTCAAAGAAGAGGAATTCCAAAATTCTAATCAACTTTCGAGGTCCAATTCGCTAATCCATAATTATCTCATTATCTAATTCTCAAATTTTCTAAATAATTCCGTAATTTTGCCCTTTAAAACAAAATACACAAACAATGGAAAATGGAATATACGCTAAATTTAACACCCCAAAAGGTGCGATTTTAGTAAAACTCACCCACGATTTAACGCCGGGAACAGTAGGTAACTTCGTAGCATTATCAGAAGGCAATCTCGAAAACAAAGCAAAGCCACAAGGCACACCATTTTATAACGGATTAAAATTCCACCGTGTCATTCCCGATTTCATGATCCAAGGTGGTTGCCCACAAGGAACAGGAACTGGCGGCCCAGGTTACCAATTTGATGATGAATTTCACCCAACTTTAAAACACAACCGCCCGGGTGTATTGTCTATGGCAAATTCTGGTCCTGGTTCTAACGGTTCACAGTTTTTCATCACGCACATTCCAACAGATTGGTTGGATAACAAACACACTGTTTTTGGTCACGTAGTAGAAGGTCAAGACGTTGTTGATGAAGTAGCACAAGGTGATGAAATACAAAGCATTGAAATCATCCGTGAAGGCGACGAAGCGAAAAAATGGAATGCCGTTGAAGCTTTTCGCACGTTTGAAGGATCACGTGCCAAACGCGAAGCTGCTGTAAAAGCAGAAGCCGAAGCCAAAATGGAAAAACTTGCTGCAGGTTTCGACAAAACAGAAAGCGGATTGCGTTATAAAATGATTCAAAAAGGAAGTGGTAAAAAAGCCGAAGCTGGTAAAACAGTATCCGTGCATTATACGGGGCAATTAGAAGATGGAAAAGTTTTCGACAGTTCTTATCCAAGAAAAAAACCAATCGAATTTCCATTAGGGAGAGGTAATGTCATCGAAGGTTGGGATGAAGGTATAGCACTGTTGCAAGTTGGTGACAAGGCACGATTTGTGATTCCATCGCATTTGGGTTACGGTTCGCGCGGTGCCGGTGGTGCGATTCCGCCTAATGCGACGCTTATTTTCGATGTTGAATTAATGGACGTGAAATA
Source organism: Flavobacterium sp. (assembly GCA_029946065.1). Lineage (GTDB taxonomy): Bacteria > Bacteroidota > Bacteroidia > Flavobacteriales > Flavobacteriaceae > Flavobacterium. Next base: position 358,927 of record JAQSDU010000014.1, on the reverse strand, counting down.
ATTACAATAAGATTTTTGATCTATTAAGGGAATAAGAAACATTAAGATTTAATGTAACTTATTCCCTTAATGGTTTTTTAATATTTGCTTAAAAAGCACAAGCCTTAATCAGTTTAGTTGTTCAAATCAAATTAATTTTCGTTATTTACGATATTAAAACCAATACTTATGAACACAAAAATCTTATTTACGGCGTTATTGGCAACGACAATTTTTGCCTGCGGACCAAAACCAGAAGTTCCGCCACCGCCACCGCCAGCAAGTCCTGTAGCGACTGTTGAGCAAGCAAAAGCAACAACTTCCGTAGCTACTGCAGAAGTTACTGAAGGAAAAACGTCATACGAAAACAATTGCGCGAAATGTCATAAATTGTATGCACCGAGCGATTATTCAAAAGACGACTGGATGCCAATTTTGAACCGAATGGCAAAAAAAGCTAGACTTGACGATGTTGAAACAGGTAAGATTTATGCCTATTTGAGTTATAATTCAAAATAAAAAAAAGCACTTTTATTAGTGCTTTTTTTTTTGAAATATTAAGATGTTAAAACCATTAAGTAATTTAAGATGCGCTTAATCCTTAATGGTTTTATTTTTTTATCCTACGGAAAATCCGTCCTCCAGAATCGCTCCTTTTTTCACAACGATAATACCATCTTTTACCGTGTAAAGCGGTGTGTTTTCATTTTCAAGATGATTTCCGCCATTCAACCGTACATCATTTCCAATTCGGCAATTTTTGTCAACAATCGTATTGTTGATGTAACAACGTTCGCCAATGCCAACATTAATAATGTTTCTTTCTACGTTCGTACTGATCTCCTCAAGATTTTGGTAGTAATCATTTCCCATCAGATAGGAGTTCAAAATCGTTGAACCTTTGCCAATTCGACTTCGAATTCCGATTACAGAATGTACGATTTCCGTACCTTCAATAATACAGCCTTCAGCAACAACCGAACGGTCAAAACTAGTTCCCCCATTCATTTTTGAAGGAGGCAAAACACGTGCTCGTGTATAAATCTTACTCGAATTGTCAAATAAATTGAATTTTGGGATCTCGTCTGTCAGTCCTAAATTGGCTTCAAAAAACGAATCGATGTTTCCAATATCGGTCCAATAACCTTCATATTGGTAACTCAAAATACGTTCCTTTCCAATGGATTGCGGAATGATTTCTTTTCCAAAATCTTTCGTGTCCGGATTCGACATCAATTCAACCAAAAGCTCACGATTGAAGATATAAATACCCATAGAAGCCAAGTAAATCTTGCCTTCGTCTTTCATTTCATCGCTGACCTCAGAAGTCCAATCTTGCAGTAAACTTTGGTGCGGTTTTTCGATAAACGACGTAATAAAATTTTCAGAATTCGTTTTTAAAATTCCAAATTCTGGTGCTTCTTTTGCAGAAACCGGCAAGGTTGCAATAGAAATCGTCGCGCCGCTATCGTGATGCGCTTTGATCATGTGATTGAAGTCCATTTGGTACAATTGATCCCCGGATAAAATCAAAGCATAATCAAATTCGTGGTTCATAAAATGCTGCATGCACTGGCGTACGGCATCTGCAGTACCTTGGAACCAAGTTGGATTTTCGGGCGTTTGTTCCGCAGCCAAAATGTCCACGAAAGCGGTGCTGAAATGACTAAAATGATAAGTGTTTTTAATGTGCTGGTTCAGCGAAGCCGAGTTGAATTGTGTCAAAACGAACATTCTTTTGATGTCGGAATTGATGCAATTGGAAATCGGAATATCCACCAAACGGTATTTTCCGGCAATTGGAACAGCGGGTTTCGAACGGCTTTCTGTTAAAGGTGCTAATCTTGAACCTTGTCCGCCACCAAGGATGATGGCTAAAGTTGTTTTGTTCATATATTTAATTCGTTATTGATTCGTAAACACTGATATATTCAGCCGCCACGCTGTCCCAAGAATGGTCAATATGCATGATGGTCTTTACTATTTCGTTAAATCTCGGCTGGTCTTCATATAAAAGCCCGGCCCTTCCTATAGAATGGATTACATCCTGAACCGTTGCTTGGTCATGACAAATTCCGAACCCACCATCGCCAATGTCAACAATCGTATCTTTCAATCCTCCGGTACGTCTTACAATTGGAATGGTGCCATAACGCAAGGCATACATTTGATTTAGTCCGCAAGGTTCGACTCTTGAAGGCATCAAAAGGAAATCGGCTCCTGCATAGATAATATGCGAAAGTTTTTCATTATAACCGATGTAAGCGTTGTAATTGCCACCGAAAAAGTGCTTTAATCCATCCAAATTTACTTCAACATTGGAATCGCCGGAACCTAAAATCAGAATATTGATATTTTGATGATATTCGCTTAAAGCGATACTGCATATCTGCGGCAATAAATCGGCACCTTTTTCTCCGACAAGCCTACCAATAAAGGTAAAAAGTGGCTTTGTTGGGTCGAGGTTGAATTGCTCACATAGGAATTCTTTATTTTTTTTCTTACCAGCTTTGGCTGTTTTTAAGGTGTAATTTTTCGCGATCATCTCATCATCCGCAGGATTCCAGACTTGGTTGTCGATGCCGTTTAGGATTCCGATAGATTTTGGTCTTTCGAAGCGCAATAAATTTTCTAATCCATTTGCGTTGTAACTAATTTCATCTAAATAACTTGGAGAAACAGTGGTGACTTTCCACGCACATTTGATTGCTGCTGCCAGTGGATTGACCATGCCGCCCCATTCCAAAAATCCCATTTTTGATTGGTGGAATTCCGGTAAATAATGAATTCGGTCGAAGCCAAACCAACCTTGATATTGACCGTTGTGGATCGTTAAAACGGTCGGAACAGTTTTAAAACGATCATAATTATAGCAAAATTGCACCATAAACGGGATCAATCCGGTGTGGTGGTCGTGGCAATGCAAAATATCTGGATGTTGGTTGGTTTCCGTTAGCCAGTTTAAAAATGCAATTTGGAAAGCGGTGAAGCGTTCGGTATCATCTTCATAAGAATAGACATTTGGTCGGTCAAACAATTCAGGAATCGCAATCAAGTACAATTCAAAGCCAAGTTTGTTGGTTTTTTCTCTTAAAACGGAATAAGAAAACTGAAAATATCCGAGTTTCAATTGCCCATTATGGACGTTCTCGAACTCGTTTTCATTCGTGAATTTATTGTCATAACCCGGCACGACAACTTTTGCATTGTGACCGAGCTGTCGCTGGTATTTTGGCAAAGCGCCTACAACGTCAGCCAAGCCGCCAACTTTGGCAACTGGGTAACATTCGGCACTAATATGAAAAATTTCCATCTTGGTAAGGTTAAATTATTTCCATTTGATATTGCAACCAATGCTTGGTTTTTGTGGCATCTTGAGTGTGCGGTTGTAAATTACAGCGTCTATTGCACTGCGGAGGTCATTTCCGCTTGACGGTATGCCATTTCCCGGACGAGAATCGTCTAATTGACCTCGATAAAAGAGTTTGTCATTGCTGTCAAAAAGAAAAAAATCGGGGGTACATGCAGCATCGAAAGCTTTGGCGATGTCCTGACTTTCGTCATATAGATAAGGAAAATCGATTTTATTTTTGAAAGCGAATTCCGTCATTTGTGCCGGACCGTCCTGCGGATATTTTACGATGTCATTACTTGAAATGGCTACAATGCCTAGACCTTGAACGCGATAATCATTGGCAATCATTACGACTTCTTCAATTACATGCAGCACAAAAGGGCAGTGGTTGCAGATGAACATTACTAGTGTTCCTTTTGTGCCTTTTATATCTTCGTAGGCATAGGAATAATTGAAATTCGTGGCTTTCAGCAAAAAATGCGGTGCGGCAGTTTCGAGCGGTAACATATTGGAAGCGGTTTGTGCCATTTTTTGATTCGGAATTTCGTTCCACCAAATTACAATAAAAATTGGTTAAAAAAAACAGCATCTTTATCGTTTTAGACGGAAATTGTTTTTATCTGGCGTTTAATTCGCTATGGCGGTATTAATCCCTATAAATAAAGACAGAATGTTTTAAAATTTATTTGAAGAAAATAAATTTTAATTTAAACGTCTTTAATTATAATTTGAACTATAAAAATCTTTATATGATAATAATAAAAATTTATTTGAAGATTATAAATATTTTTAGATGATAATAAAAAGTAATTTGAAGACAATAAATTATATTACATTACCATTATTTCTTTATAATTATAGTATTTGATTTATTTTTGCAGGTAATGATTAAAGATATTTATATTTGAATTAAAATTGAATAGGCATGGATTTATCTTGGGCAGAATTTGAACGTACCGAAATGCGCGTCGGCACCATAATTAAAATAGATGACTTTCCCGAAGCGAGAAAGCCTGCATTTCAATTGACAATTGATTTTGGGGATGTAATTGGGATTAGGAGATCATCTGCACAAATTACGAAACGCTATACTAAAGAAGTTTTGCTAAACCGTCAGATTGTTGCCGTTGTGAATTTTCCGAAGAAACAAATCGGCAAATTCATGAGTGAATGTTTAGTGCTCGGCGCAGTAGGTGAGGAGGGCGATGTGATTTTACTGGCACCGGATTTTGTGGTGGAAAAAGGGTTGCGGATTGGGTGATTATTCCAGTTTTTGTTTCATCTTTTTAATCGTTCGCACCAAATTAAAAATTGACACACCCAACAAAAAAATACCTATCAGAAGGCCAATCAGATTAATAGTTTTGGAATGCGCTTCATACTTTTCATAATTGGCATAAATGACCCAAATCCATAAGGCGATGCTTACTGGATGTAAAATTATGTCATACTTGCTTGAAGAAAAATTTACACTCATAGCTATAAATTTTTAAAGTTTAAAATCCGGAAATCTTTTAATTCCCGGATTTTCTTTTTGTCTAAAGCTATCTGCTTAAGGGCTATATATCGTCAAAGTCAATATCGGTAAAGCTTTTTTCTGTAACATTTTCTTCGGTAACAGTTTCAGAAAAATATTCTTTTTTGAAATCTTTTTGGTGTCTTTCAGAAATTACTTCTTCGCCTTTGTGGTTCAAAACGTAGGAAGTCATGTCTTCTAAGATTTCAGAAAATGCGGCGAAATCTTCTTTATAAAGGTAAATTTTGTGTTTTTTGAAGTGAAAGGAACCGTCTTCTTCGGTAAATTTTTTACTTTCGGTAATCGTAATATAATAATCGTCGGCCTTCGTTGCCCTTACATCAAAGAAATAAGTTCTTCTTCCGGCTCTTAAAACTTTAGAAAAGATTTCCTCTTTTTCTAACATGTCGTTTTCTCTCATAATCCTGCTTTCAATTAATTTTGGTGTGTTAAGTAGTAATCAAAAATAGAAAAAAAAAGAAACGGAACGAGATTTACATCAATTCTTTTTCCGAAAGTTGTTTCAAGTAAAGTTCCTTGTAATACCCTTCCTGATTTACCAATTGATTATGAGAACCTTGCTGAATAATACGGCCTTGGTCAAGGATAATGATCTTATCGGCATTTTTCGCCGACGACACGCGATGGCTCACCAAAATGGTGGTTTTGTGTTTGCAGAACTCCAACAGATTGTTCAAAATCGCTTCTTCGGTTTCGGTATCAACGGCAGAAAGACAGTCGTCGAGTAATAGGATCTTCGGGTCCTTGATAAACGCTCTGGCAATAGAAACACGCTGTTTTTGTCCGCCCGAAAGTGTGATGCCGCGTTCTCCTAAAATGGTTTCATATTGTTGGTTGAAACTGTCGATATTGTCGTGAACGACGGCTTGTTTTGCAGCATGGATTACTTCTTCTTCAGTCGCATTTTCTTTCCCAAATTTGATATTGTTTTTGATAGTATCAGAAAATAAAAATGCGTCTTGCGGTACAAATCCGATGCTGTTTCTTAAATCGAATAAATTGAGTTGATCGATGGCTTTTCCGTCAACAGTGATTTTTCCTTCGGTCACATCATAAAGGCGACTGATCAAAGATAAAATGCTTGATTTCCCGGAACCGGTTTTCCCTAAAATGGCGAGCGTTTGTCCTTTATCAATAGTAAAACTTAGGTTCTGTAAGGCTTTTATATTTGTATCATCATAAGTAAAATTGACATTTTCGAAAACAATTTTTCCTTCAACGACATCATTTCCTTTGGAAGTATTGCGAATTTCAGGTTGGATTTTCAAGAATTCATTGATGCGCTTTTGAGACGCTTCGGCTTCTTGTACCATCGACGAAACCCAGCCCAAAGATGCCACCGGCCAAGTCAGCATATTTACATATAGGATAAATTCTGCAATCGTGCCTAGACTTTTAATCGTACCGTCAATGTACATCATACCACCGAAATAAATGACGATTAAGTTGCTAATGCCAATCAAAGCCAACATCAAAGGCCCAAAAAAGGCATTTACCCATGCCAGATCCATGCTTTTCTTTTTGTTTTCTTCAGACAGTTTTTCCATGTTCTGCTGTTGCTGTTCTTCGAGTGAATAGGCTTTTACAACGCGGATTCCCGAGAATATTTCTTGAGTAAAGCTGTACAATCCCGATAAATGCTGTTGGAAAATCGTACTGCGTTTGTTGATTGCCGTACTCAGCCTGAAAATCGCATACGACAGAACGGGTAACGGCAGCAATGCATATAAAGTAAGTTTAGGCGATGCGCCATACATATATACAATTACAATCGCGAAACGGATAAATGTATTGATGGTGTACATCACCGCCGGGCCAACATACATGCGGGTTTTACTGACATCTTCGCTAATGCGATTCATCAAATCGCCAGTTCGGTTTTCCTTGTAGAAGCGCTGCGTTAGGTTTTCATATTGACGGAAAACTTCATTTTTTAAGTCAAATTCAATATGACGCGACATCACGATAAGTGTCTGGCGCATTAAAAACGTTAGGAAACCGCCAACCATCGTGGCACCAATGATTTTTAACAATCGAATGAGTAATTCGCTTTTTGCGGCATCGTGCGTATACATCCCGTTTAAAGCGTCTTCGATAACCTTTATGGATTCGCTGATTAGTTTTGGTGTCACAAGATTGAAAAACTGAGCAGCTATAGTTGTCAATATTCCAAACAAAAAGTGGTATTTATATTTGATGAAATATTTATTTAAATATTGTAATTCCTTCATTATATTTTGATAAATGGCTTTTTTTATTTTGTATTTGTGTTAAAATTATCGCAAACATGACTTTTTTGCATTCCGCTTTAAAAGATATATTTATTAACATATTGCCAAAAAAAATCAATTTTATTAAAAAGTATTGATTTAAATCATAATTTTGTAGTGTCTTTTTGATAAAGTCATAATTCACTCCTAAAAAATAATGCTATGGTAACAGAAGTAATAAGCGCAAGTGAACTTCACAAAGTAGATCCTGTTTTTGGTCAATTGTCATTCGATAATCACGAGCAAATTGTTTTTTGCAACGACAAAGATACAGGTTTAAAGGCAATAATTGGAATTCACAACACAGTTTTGGGACCTGCTTTAGGAGGCACGAGAATGTGGAAATACAACAATGAATGGGAAGCGTTGAACGACGTTTTAAGGCTTTCACGTGGGATGACCTATAAGTCGGCTATCACAGGTTTGAACCTTGGTGGCGGAAAAGCTGTCATCATTGGCGATTCAAAAATTGATAAAACGCCAGAAATGATCCGAAAGTTTGGAGAATATGTAAATTCGCTTAGCGGAAAATATATTACTGCGGAAGATGTAGGTACAACGACACAAGATATGGATGCGATTCGCGACGTAACTAAATTCGTAACGGGCGTTTCTGAAAGCAAAGGTGGATCTGGAAATCCCTCTCCTGTAACTGCTTACGGTGTTTATATGGGAATGAAAGCGGCTGCGATTTACAAATTCGGAACCGATAAACTTGATGGGAAAAAAGTACTTGTTCAAGGCATTGGCCACGTTGGCGAAACCTTGGTTGATTTGCTTACGCAAGAAGGCGCATTAGTGCAAATTGCAGATATTAATGAATCGAGATTGGAGGATGTGAGCAAAAAATATGGTGCTAAAATTTTCATGGGCGCTGATTTGTATAGTGCCGATGTTGATATTTACTCGCCTTGTGCATTAGGAGCTACCATCAACGACGAAACGATTAACAGAATTAAAGCCAAAGTTATAGCCGGAGCTGCGAACAACCAATTGGCAAACGACAAGATTCACGGGCAGATTTTAAGAGATAAAGGGATTGCTTATGCACCAGATTTCTTAATAAATGCGGGAGGTATCATCAATGTTTATGCTGAAATAGTCGGTTATGACAAAGCAGAAGCAAAGAAAAGAACTGAAAACATTTACAATACAACATTAGAAATTTTCGGACTTGCCGATGAAAAAAATATCACTACACAACAAGCTGCTATGACCATTGCGCAAGCAAGAATTGAAGCCAGAAAAAAAGAAAACGCAACTAAATAAGAAGCGTTTTCAATATTATTACTATTTTTGCGGAGCGAAAGAATTTCTTTCGCTTCGTTAATTTTATAAAGTTCTTATCCGTGTTAAACAGACGACATATCCGTGTTAAAGTGATGCAAAGTATCTATGCGATGCACCAAAACCACTCCGATAACCTTGAAGGGCAGGAGAAATTCCTCAACTACAGCATCGATAATATCCAGGATTTATACCTGATCATGTTGTCTTCTTTGATAGAAATTCAAAAGGCAGAAGCCGTATTTTTAGAAAAATCAAGCCAAAAGCATTTGGTTACTGCGGAAGAGCGCAATCCTAATAATAAATTCATTAACAACCAGGTTTTGCAATTGCTTGCAGAAAGTAGCAGTGTTTCCATCGCTTTGGAAAACCGTAAAATCAACAACTGGGAGTTGCACGACGATTATATTTTTATTTTGCTGAATGAAATCAAGCAAAGCGATATGTATGAAAAATACATGAGCAATCGCAAAAATAATTTCGAGGAAGATAAGCAGTTTATTATGGATGTTTTCGTTGAAATCGTTGCACCAAACGAAAAATTATATGAATACCTCGAAGACAACAAACTAACGTGGATTGACGATATTCCACTTGTCAACACGCATATTGTTAAGCAATTAAAAGCTTTAAAAGACGCATCCGACGACATCAAAGTACCAAAATTATTCAAAGATGCCGAAGACCGCGATTATGCTCGTGATTTATTCCGCAAAACGGTTTTGAATGAAAGTGAATTGGCGAAAGAATATATCGATAAAACACCGAATTGGGATACGGAGAGAATTGCAGAAATCGATACCATCATTTTGAAAATGGCGATTTGTGAATTCCTGAAATTTCCATCAATTCCTGTAAAGGTTACAATTAACGAATATTTAGAAATCGCAAAGGAATATTCCACTCCAAAAAGCAGTATTTTTATCAACGGAATTTTGGATAATCTTGTGAAGGAGTTCCAAGCCAATAATAAATTAACCAAGGTCGGACGTGGCCTTATGTAAAACAAATATATTTATAATCATGATGAAAAAAGCATTCAGTTTAGTGGCTATCGCTGCATTTATGTTAACAGTTTCTTGCGATAAAAAAGAAGCAAAAATAACGTTTCCTGAAAAAGAATTCAATTTTGGAACCATCAACGAAGGCGAAAAAGTAACGCATATTTTTACTTTCAAAAACGAAGGGACTGCAGATTTGCTGATTACCGATGCTAAAGGTTCATGCGGTTGTACGGTGCCGGAATATCCGAAAGAAGCTATCAAACCAGGCGAAGAAAGCAGTATAAAAGTATCTTTTAATTCTGCTCACAAGCACGGTAAACAGCAGAAAACTGTTACGCTAGTAACGAATTCTAAAAAGAAAGTTGAGATTTTAAACATAATCGCCGATGTAACTCCGGCAGCTGTAAGTGGAATTTCTGCTTCTGTTCCGGCAATTACACCATCACAAAAAACACCAATTACTAAATAACTTCAATAATGGATAATATTCAAAATTTTCTCCCGTTTATTTTAATGTTTGTCGTACTGTATTTTTTCATGATCCGTCCGCAGCAAAAACGCGCTAAGACAGAAAAAGCATTCGAAAGTGGCCTTAAAGTTGGCGACAAAATTATCACCAAAAGCGGTATTCACGCAAAAATCGCCGAAATGGCAGAAACGACAATCGTTATCGAAACCATGTCGGGGAAATTAAAAATTGAGCGTTCTGCAATTTCTATGGAATTGTCTTCAAAACTGAATACTGCAGTGAAGAAATAGTCAAATTCCAATCCTGAAAGCTACGTGGAAAATCCCAAATGCCAACTTTTATAGACTGGAATTTGGGATTTTTTTGGAATTTGTTATTTTTATTATGAATTTTCCATCTGGGATTTCTCACCTATATTTATCATTAAGTCCAATGTTGGCCAGTACCATTGACTTTATTTTTTCAATCCGAGCAAGTTTTGTTTCTTCTCTTTTTGCGGTGTTTATGTATTCGAGAAATTCTTTCTGTTTATAAGGGGAAAAATTTTCGAAAGCCTCTTTTAAATCACTATTTTCCTCGAGTACTTGTTTAAAAAGTGGATCAGTTGCAAATTCTTTTTTTACTTTTTCGATTGTTTTTCCTGCTTTTTCGTTTTCAATCGCTTCATGAATATATGCTATTAATAATTTTTCGTCAATTTCATCTTTCGATGAAAACCGCCATTGCCGCAAGCCTTTTGTTACGCCTTCTTGTGCGTTGACGAGCATTTTTTTTTCGTCTTTAAGGAAAACACCATTCCAGAACCAAACTGTGAAATAATTTTTAAAACCCCCAACGCCTATAACATTTTTTTTATTGTAAGTATAAACCGGACCGCCCCATTTTGTGGTCACGACTAATTCTGTTTTGGCAATAATGCTGTGCAGCAAATCGAGTTCTTCTTCCCAACCGTTGATTTTATTCCAAGTATGTTTTTCTTCAGACATAAAGTTAAAATTAAGGCTTTTACTTTTTGACCATTAGATCCCGATAACGTCTGAAAAGGTTTATCAGGCGCAAAATATTAATTCGTTCATAGAATTTTTTATTAATGGGAAGATATGAAAAAATGCAAATTAAAAATAAAACAGCTTAAAAAAATTACGCCTTATCGGCTTTTCAAGGATTTAATTTCCTGGAAAAGCCGATAAGGCGTATAAAAAAGTAATTGTTTATGTTTAAATTCCCAAATAATTACTTGGTGTAATTTTTAATAATTCGTTTTTAATCGCTTCCGAAACAGCTAATGTTCCAATAAAATCGTGGATTGCTTTTTTATCAATTGTTGTGTTTGTTCTGGTTAGTCCTTTTAAGGCTTCATAAGGATTTGGATAACCTTCACGGCGCAGAATCGTTTGGATTGCTTCGGCTACGACCGCCCAATTTCTTTCCAAATCTTCTGCGAATTTATCGGCGTTTAAAAGCAATTTATTCAAACCTTTTAAAGTGGCTTCAAATCCTATTAATGTATGTCCGATTGGTACGCCAATGTTGCGCAAAACTGTACTGTCTGTCAAATCGCGCTGTAATCTCGATAAAGGTAATTTTGCAGATAAATGTTCGAAAATAGCATTGGCGATGCCTAAATTTCCTTCTGAATTTTCAAAATCAATTGGGTTTACTTTATGCGGCATCGCTGAAGAGCCAACTTCGCCTTCTTTTATTTTTTGCTTGAAATAATCCATTGAAACATACGTCCAAATATCGCGGTCTAAATCGATGATAATGGTATTGATTCGTTTTAAAGCATCAAAAAATGCAGCAAAATGATCGTAATGCTCGATTTGTGTAGTTGGAAATGAATGTTGTAAACCTAAAGTGCTTTCTACAAAATCAGCTCCAAATTTACGCCAGTCAATTTGTGGATATGCTACATGATGTGCGTTGTAATTTCCAGTTGCACCACCAAATTTTGCGGCAAACGGAATGTTGAATAACAAGCGCATTTGTTCTTCCAATCTTTCTACAAAAACGCCGATTTCTTTGCCCAAACGGGTAGGGGAAGCGGGTTGACCATGGGTTCTTGCGAGCATCGGAATGTCCTTCCATTCGATGCTTAAATCTTTTAATTTGGCAACAACTTCTATCAGCAGTTTTAAGTAAACTTCCTGAAAAGCTTCTTTTGTCGAAAGCGGAATCGCGGTATTGTTAATGTCTTGTGATGTTAATCCGAAGTGTATGAACTCCTTATATTCCGACAAACCTAAGTTGTCAAAAGCAGTTTTGATGAAATATTCTACGGCTTTTACGTCGTGATTGGTGGTTTTTTCAATGTCTTTTATCGCTTGCGCATCGGCTGAAGAGAAGTTTTTGTAGATATTTCTCAGACTTTCAAACAGATTGCCGTTTACATTTTTTAGTTGCGGCAGCGGCACTTCGCAAAGTGCAATAAAATACTCAATCTCAACAAGCACGCGGTATTTGATGAGTGCTTCTTCAGAAAAATATTGGGATAATGAAATGGTTTTGTTGCGGTACCTCCCATCGATTGGGGAAATAGCGTTGAGTTCAGTTAGTTGTTGCATTTGTGTTGTTTTTGCAGAAGTGCAAATATAGGAAAAAGGGTGTTTAAAGTTTAAGGTTTAAAGTTTAAAGTTGATTTGTTTTGTAGGGAAGATATGTATTGCGCAGTGTTGTGCGAAAGATAAACTAAGATTCTCAAAGAAGAAATACTACGATTAAAAGCAACTTTGCGTATCGCTCTTAAACTATAAAAAAACGCTCAATTTCTCCTTCAAAACAACCATCCCCTCCGAGGCGACATACGGAATCACTTCCAAATGATTGCGCATGTTGCTAATCCGTGCAGGTTTTGGATCGATATAATAGTGTGGAATTTTCTCGGTCGTGAATTCTATTAGCCCGGCGGCGGGATAAACCTGTAGTGAAGTTCCGATTACCACAAAAATATCGGCTTGCTGCGCGAGATGCACCGCTTCTTCCAATGCCGGAACTTCCTCGCCAAACCAAACAATATGTGGTCGCAACTGATGCCCGTGGTCATCGTTATCGCCAAAATTAAGGTCCTCATTCCAATCAAGAATGTGAGCGTTGTTCCGGGTACTGCGCACTTTCAGCAATTCGCCGTGAAGGTGCAAAACATTAGTGCTTCCGGCTTTTTCGTGCAAGTTATCGACATTTTGCGTAATAATATGCACATCGAAATCCTTTTCTAGTTCTGCCAAAATGGTATGTGCGGCGTTGGGTTTTACCAAATGCAACTGCTTACGACGTTGGTTATAAAAGTCTAAAACCAATAGCGGATTTTTATGCCAGCCTTCCGGTGTCGCCACATCATTGATGCTATGGCCTTCCCAAAGCCCGTCGCTGTCTCGGAAAGTCTTGATGCCACTTTCTGCAGAAATTCCTGCGCCGGTAAGCACTATTAGTTTTTTCTTTTTCATGAGTTAGAAAGTTCAGTTACTAAAGCTACGCATTTTTAGTATTTTTACCAAAAATAAAATACAATGATTGATAGCGTTTACCTGAATTACCTTGAAGGCATTTTAACGGAAAACCGCAAAGGTAAATTCCTGAAAGTGCTCGCCAACCGCACCAACCATTTTACGGTGGCGATTGAAGATGTTTTTCAATTGCACAATACTAGTGCCGTGATGCGCAGTTGCGAGGTTTTTGGAATCCAACAGGTAAATGTCATCGAAGAAAAATACGGCAAGAAAATCGATAAGGAAATTGCTATGGATGCCCAGAAATGGGTCGATGTAAACCGTTTTGACAGTATCTCAGAATGCATACAAAGCATAAAATCCAAAGGATATCGCATTATTGCCACAACACCACATGAAAATGACTGTTTATTGGATGATTTCGATATATCACAGCCGAGTGCTTTTTTCTTTGGAACAGAACGCAACGGGCTTTCGGAAGAAGTACTTAAAAATGCAGACGGTTTTCTTAAAATTCCAATGGCAGGTTTTACAGAAAGCCTTAATATTTCTGTTTCGGCGGCTATTATCATACAAAATCTAATGGCGCGTCTGCACAAGTCGGATATTGATTGGCATTTATCGGAAGCAGAAATGTTAGAGAAAAGATTGGATTGGGCGCGCAATTCTATCAAAGACATCAAGCGTATTGAAGCGCGGTATTATTCGGAATTTAGCATTTGATTATCTTCCAAATGTTTCATAATTATCTGTCGCATATTTTTCAAAACGCTCCAGCATGGCGATATTTTGTTTTTCTAAAGGTGTTAACTGCTTATCAACATTATTCGAAACTGGAATGTACCAGTCTGTATGATCAAAAAACTGACGTATATCTCTTTTCTTAAAGCTGTAGCCGTGGCGTGCATAAATTGTATTTCGGATGATTTCCAAATCTAGTTTTTTAAGGTTTTTGAGCGTGTCTTCTACCATTTTTTGGGTCGATGCATTGAGCGTGTGTATTTTTGTAGAAGAAAATCGGTAGGTATCTTCTTCGTAAACAACCTTTCCGTTCTCATCTTTTTGCTGTACTTTTTTTGGATGGGTATAATCGATATATCCACCATTATACTCACTTGAAAGCATCAGTTTTGGGTCATAAACAAATGTTTTTTTCTCCAGCGAATAAGATCGCTTTGGCACTGGAATGGTTTTATTGAAACTCAGCCAATCTCCAGAAAGCGTGTCGTTTTTGATTTGAAAAGTAAATTCGCCGTCAAATTTATTGTCACCTGGCTCTTTGAGGATAAATGTCATGGTATTGCCAGATTGCACCATAATTCCTTTTAGCGGTCTGATATTCCCAGAAACAATGCTTTGCCCTATGACTTCTGTGTCAGTGATTTTTTTGATAATAAGATTAATTTTTCGGGTAGAATAGTCGATATCACTTTCTTCATCTTCATCAGATTGTTCGGCCGCAAAGTTACCAACCCAAGAACCATATAATTCAGGATGCACATCTTTTACATCGGCTACAGCTAGCAATTTTTCAGAAGGTGCTTTGGTATTACATGAGAAAAAGACCAGGGCAAGCAAGAAAATCAAAGTATTTTTCATTTTTTCTGTTTTTTATAGATATACCATTCGATCAATATAATGTTAGGAACCCATCCTAGCCACGCAATGATTTTATAAACTTCCATCGGATTTGGGTGAAACGCAAAAACTAAAATAACCTTCCAAAGCCGTAAAGTTATCGCGGAAAATGCTAACGCAAAGCTTCTTAACATAAAATTTTTATGGCGTAAAATGAATCTCTTCTTTGCAGATATTAATCCTATAACGGTAAAAGTGTACCATAAAGTGCCCAAAAGCATAAAAGATATTTTGGCTAGCAAACCACCATTGGCATAATAACCGATATAAATCCCGGATGGCGCAGCGAGAAAGAGCACTGTATAAACATAAATTTGCCCGATAGCACGATGTGTTTTCGGATATTTTTTCAATATCCGGCTGTTGAATTGCGTAAAACCCGCTAAAAGCGCGAAAATTGCACTGTAAACATGTATGTAAAATATGGGAAGATAACCAGAAATTGTTGTAACCTCGGTTTGTTTTATTTGTAAAAATGAAGCGGTAGCATCGAACGGGATATAATGCAGCGTAATGTTGAGCATGAGGATAAAGAAAAAGGAAAAAATGACCAACCAAAACCAAGTCTGGATTTTTACGGTACCATTTCCGTTTTTCATATCATCGATAATTATTTTTTCTTGAGGATTTTATATTCCTCATAACAAGCACTTATGGCATCAAGAATCTGCAAGTCGTTGGCTGTTTTAACAAAAGCTTCTGAATAATTGCAGCGTGCCATGATCTCAGGGATTTCGCTTTTATCGACACCTAATAGTGCCGCAACGGTTTCACGGTCGTATTTGGATTCAAGGAGATTTTTAACGTTGTCGTCTTTTTTCATTTCCTTGAGCCTTTTGAGCTCTTTTGGCTTCTTACCAAAGAAATTATAAAGGGCATCTGCCGGATTAAAAATGGAACCTAAAACCCTTCCAAAAGCGTTTGGAGAATATGCATCACCAGCTTCATAACCTTGTTTGAGCCCTGAAATACTATAGCGGTAATTTTCCGGATTCGGAATAAGTTTTGCATCTACTTCGAGGTAGCCGGTCAAGACATAAGGATGCACTACGACTTCTTCAAGCGCATAAGCTTTTTCGGTAAGATGAATGACGGTGGTTTTATTTTTGATCCAGTCGTTGGTCACTTTTACTTTAAGTGATTTGTAGCCAATCATGGAAATATGGAGTGTGTCTGTCGCTTTTGCTTCAATGGTAAATTTACCAAATTCATCTGTAGTCGTACCTTTTACGCTATTCACATTGATGATATTGACGTTTGCCATCGGAGCTGACGTATTGTCGTTGACAATCGTGGCAGTAACCGAAGTTGGTGTATCAATAGTTTCCTGAGCAAATCCGCTTGCTGAAAGGCATAAAAAAAGAATGACTACAAAATATCTCATGTCCTTGTTTGAAAGGTTAAAAGTAATAAAACTCCTAAGATAATTTGTAGTCACTCCATAAATTATTAGAAAATTAACAGAATGGGTTAGCTTTTTCTAGGACGTTTCGGTCTGTCTGCATCACCGAAGCTTTCTGAACGTCTTGGTGCTCTGTCTGAACCCGGTGTTTTTGGTGTAAAAGCTTCTCTTCTCGGAGAACCGCTTCTTTCCGGTCTCGGGCTGCCAAAACCACCTTCTCTTGGTGCACGTTCTGATGAACCAAATCCGCCTTCACGTCTTGGAGCGCTGCCACGATCACTTCTGAATCCGCCACCGCCGCTGTTGCCGCCAAAACTTCTTCCGCCACGATCGCCGCCTTTAAAGCCTCCGCCGAAACCGCCACCTGAACTTCTTCCGTTGTGGTCACGTCTTCCGCCACCATCGTTTTTGGAGATTTCTACGTTGATTCTGCGTCCTTCCAACTGTACGTTGTTTAGGATTTCCATTACTTTATCGGTATGTTCCGGATCGGTGTTGAAGAAAGAGAAACCTTCTTTAACATCGACTTTATAAACGTCGTCACGACCTAAATCAAGTGTTTCTTTTAAGAAATCTTTCAGTTGCATCCAATCGAAATTATCTCTTGAACCGATGTTTACGAAATAACGAACGGCACCGCCATTACTTTCTCTTGGTTCACGATCACTGCTTTCGCGTCTTTCGCCACCAGATTGAGAAGACAAATCGCGTGTTTTTTTGTAGTAATTGATAAAACGGTTGAATTCTACCGATACCATTTTCTTGATCAGTTCTTCTTTTGTCAAATCTTCCAAAACATTGTTGATGGCCGGAAGATAATTGTCGATGTCGTGATCTACTTCTGTATCTTTAATTTTCGTGGCAAGGTGTAATAATTGGATTTCGCAGATTTCGATGCCACTTGGAATGGTTTTTTCTTCGAATTTCTGTTTGATGATTCTTTCAATGGAAGAGATCTTACGCAGTTCACTTTTCGTAACGATTACAATCGAAGTTCCCAATTTCCCAGCGCGACCTGTACGGCCTGAACGGTGGTTGTAGGTTTCGATTTCGTCAGGAAGCTGGTAATTCACAACGTGTGTGATGTTGTCAACGTCGATTCCACGTGCCGCAACATCTGTCGCAACGAGCATTTGAATCTGGCGACCACGGAACGATTTCATAACAGAATCACGTTGTGCCTGAGACAAATCGCCGTGTAAAGCCGCAGCGCTGTAGCCATCTTCGATTAGTTTTTCAGCGACAGCTTGTGTATCTCTTTTCGTACGACAGAAAACTACGGAAAAGATATCCGGATTCGCATCTGCCAAACGCTTCAAAGCTTCATAACGGTCACGTGCATTCACAAGATAGAACTCGTGGGAAACTGTAGCAGAACCTGAGTTCTTAGCACCAACGGTAATTTCTAATGGATCTGACATGAATTTTTTTGCGATGCGCGCTACTTCAGCAGGCATTGTCGCAGAGAAAAGCCAAGTGCTTTTTTCTTCTGGAGTGTCTGATAAAATGGAAACGA
This sequence comes from Flavobacterium sp., assembly GCA_029946065.1. Classification (GTDB taxonomy): domain Bacteria; phylum Bacteroidota; class Bacteroidia; order Flavobacteriales; family Flavobacteriaceae; genus Flavobacterium. The sequence continues at coordinate 341,024 of JAQSDU010000014.1, read as the reverse complement.
TGTCTTCATAGAAGCCCATGTTTAGCATTTCATCTGCTTCGTCAAGAATACAGTAGTCGATGTTCTTGATGTTGACCAAACCTCTGTTGATCATGTCCTGCATTCTACCTGGAGTAGCCACAATAATTTGCGCGCCTCTTTTGATGTCTCTTGCTTGTTCTGTAATGCTCGCCCCACCGTAAACGGCTACTACATTAATACCTTTTTCGTATTTTGAGTAGTTTTTAATTTCGTTTGTAATCTGCAAACATAGTTCGCGGGTAGGTGATAAGATTAACGCCTGTGTATTTCTGTTGTCGGCATCAATTTTCTGAATCAGCGGAAAACCAAAAGCTGCCGTTTTCCCTGTCCCTGTCTGAGCCAACGCAACTAAATCTGTGTCTTTTTCCAATAATAGGGGAATCGCTTTCTCCTGTACTTCGGTCGGATTCTCAAATCCTAGATCTAAAATCGCCTTCAGTAACGATTCACTCAATCCTAATTGTTCAAATTTATTCATATAGTATTTTAAATATTTTGCAAAAGTACGGCTAATATTTGTGAATAACTAATGGTAATTTGATTATAGAACATTTATTATTTGTTGATTTTCAATGAAATAGAATTTGGATATTAGATTTTAGAATTGAGATTTTGCATTTGGATATCTTAAACGGAACAAAATCATAAAAAAACTAAAGGTTGTTGGTGTCAGAAAGGAATTCGACAAGTTGTTTCACAGCCAAACCGCGATGTGAAATTTTAGCTTTTTCGTCAAGCGATAGTTCTGCAAAAGTCCGATCGAAACCATCGCTTACAAAAATTGGATCATAACCAAATCCCATTTCGCCTTTCTTTTCATCAATAATATCGCCTTTGACAATACCTGTAAAAAGATACTGTTCGCTGTTAATATTTATAGCAATAACTGTTTTGAACTGTGCGCTTCGGTCTGTTTCAGTAGCCAAAGCTTCGAGTAGTTTATTCATATTATCATCGGCATTGCGTTGTTCTCCGGCGTATCTTGCAGAATAAACGCCCGGTGCTCCAAAAAGTGCGTTGACTTCCAAACCGGTATCATCCGCAAAGCAATCGTAGCCGTATTTTGCTGTGACATAATTGGCTTTTAGTTTTGCATTGCCTTCGATGGTATCGGCGGTTTCGGGAATATCTTCGTGGCAGCCGATATCTTCGAGGCTTAATAAATCGATGCTTTGCGGAAGCATATTTTTGATTTCGAGGATTTTGTTCTGGTTATTCGAGGCAAATACAAGGGTCATGCGGATTTGGGATTTATGATTTTTCAAAAATTAAGGATAAAGATAATGTTTGTTTTGAAGCACGAAGATTAATTTTCTTGTTGGAGGCTTTGTTGGGAATTGGTTATTGTATATATTTGAGTGTAAGTGGCAAGCTTATACAAACCTGACGAAAACCTGAAAAATAGCATATGAGCTTATTAATCGAACAGTTAGAAAAATCAAAACAGAATAAAGAACTTTTAAGTTTTACCGTTTATGGCGAGGATGAGAAATTTTGGTGCGGATATGTAGTTGATTATTCTGAAGATTTCGCTGCAATACAACATTTTACGAAGTTTGGAAAAAAAGATGGAATAATTGTACATCCAATTGAACACTTTGAGAGAATTGATTTTAATGATGATTATGTAAAAGCAATGGAATGTGTAATAGATTACAGTGATCAAATTTACAAACCCCACAAAATGAATCTAGCGTTTTCACAAGACGAAAATTTCTATAATAGTGTATTGAGACAACTTACTGGAAGCAAAGATTTAATTGCGAGTTTTGAAATTTCGAATGATGATTATTACTCAGGATATATAATAGAAGTTTCTGAAATAGATTTCGTTATTAATTGTGTTGGAAAAAGCGGAGAAGATTTAGGAATGTCTCTTTTCAAAATTGAAGATATTACAAGTATTCAATTAGATGATGTTGATAATAGAAGGCGCAATATTCTATTTAAATGGAGAAAAGCAAGCTTGTAACATAAATCCAGTAAATTAACCTTAATTTTTTCATGAAAACTGATTTTTAGAAGTTTAGTATTTATTTATACTAAATGACTGGAATTTTAATTAATTTTGATATGTTATTGCAAAACCTATGAAAAAAATCCACATTTTGCTATTGGTGTTATTTGGTTTCTTACTGATGCCAAGCAATGCTTTTGCGTGCGGAAATTCATGTGGAAGCAAAACTGAAAAGCATTTATCTAAAAAATCACCTTCGTCAAAACAAGACAAGGACAATTGTTGCAGTAATAACAATTCCAAATCAAAAAAACACGAGGGTTGTGGCGGAAAATGTGGGCATTCAAAATGTGGTTGCACAACAGTTTCTAACGCTTTTGCAGTAGCTATAGCATCAAACTGTAAGAATACTAACTTTGATTTTTCTTATAAAAAGCAAAGATTTTCTTATACAGAAACCTTTATTTCTTCCGGTTTTTATTCCCTTTGGTTGATACCAAAAATAAGCTAAAACTAATTTTTGACAGCCTTAAGTGTGTCAAATCAATAAGCAAAACCTGCTTTAAAAACTCATTTCTCGATTGATCTTAATTGTAAAGAAGTAGCTTTTCAATAGTATACTTTGCAATAGATTGACAACTTTAATTTTAAAAATTTACAAATAATGAACTCATTAAAAAAAACAATGATGGCAATAGTAGTATTGTTGTCAATTGCAGTATCAAATGCACAAATCAAGAATGTCATTACCGACACAGTAAAAATATTTGGCAATTGTGGAATGTGCGAAACAGCCATAGAAAAGGCTGGTTCCATCGATAAAATAGCGAAAGTAGATTGGAACAAAGATACTAGTATGGCTACATTGACTTATGATGCCAAGCAAACCAATCAAGATGAAATACTAAAACGTATTGCATTAGCGGGTTATGACAGTGAAAAGTTTCTTGCTCCTGATAAAGCCTATTTAAAACTTCCAAGCTGTTGTCATTACGAGCGTGAAGCAAAAGTGACAGCAAAATTGGAAGACCATAAAATGGAAAATTCAAACACGATTATTGCAACAAAAACACAAGTTACCAACCAACTCCAACCAGTATTTGATAGTTATTTTGAAATAAAAGATGCCTTAGTAAAGGGTGATGGCAATAGTGCCTCTGTAAAAGCTAAAGCACTATTAACAGCTATAAATAATATGGAAATGGATAAACTAGAAGACAATACTCATGTGGTATGGATGAAAGTCTTAAATGAATTAAAAGAGCATTCTGAACATATTGCGGATACCAAAGACATCGTGCAACAACGTGACCATTTCATGGATTTATCAAAAGAAATATATGAACTTATTAAAGTTTCAATACCTGAAACACCTACTTACTATCAGTTTTGTCCAATGGCAAATGATGGTAAAGGTGCCAATTGGTTGAGCAAGGAAAATGCCATCAAGAATCCGTACTACGGTGCTCAAATGTTGACATGTGGTAAAACAGTAGAAACCATAAAATAATTTTGTTTGAATAATGTAAATTTTAGAATTAATTATATAACTATTTCTAAAATAATGAATGGTATACTGATCTAACAGAAAATAATCTGTAAATTAAAATCTAGTAAAAATGAAAAAAATAGTCTTTTCAGCCCTAGTAGTGGCATTCGTATTAATTTCTTGTAACCAAAAAAACAAATCAGATTCAACTGATCGTTCCCACATGATGGATAATGATACTATAATGATGAACGACAAAACCCAAACGATGGAAAATCACGAAAAAATGTATGCTTGCCCTATGCACCCTGAAGTACAAGGAAAAATGAATGACAAATGTGCTAAATGCGGTATGAAATTAACCGAGCTTGTTCCTGAGAAAGCGGAAGAAGGCAAATAATATCTAATATTGGGTAGGAAACTTAAATTAACCTCGCTACGTGCATGGCGAGGTTAGTTTATATTCTTTAATTAAAATTGTTTATTATGAAACTCTATATTAAAAATATGGTATGCAGCCGCTGTAAAATGGTTGTGAAGACTGTATTTGAAAGTATCGGAATTACCCCAATTACTGTCGAATTGGGTGAAATCGAATTGAAAAATGAAATCCAAGAAAATCAAAAACAAGAACTACTAAAAAGACTTCGTCTTATTGGTTTTGATTTAATTGATGACAAGAAAAGTAAAACCATCGATAGGATTAAAACACTTATAATTGATTTGGTTCAGCATAAAAGCAACGATTTGAAAAATAACTTATCCGATTATATTGCACAAGAATTGCATCAAGACTATAATACCTTGAGTAATCTTTTTTCAGAAGTCGAAAATACTACTATTGAGAAATATTTCATCAATCAGAGAATTGAAAAAGTAAAAGAATTAATCATCTATGATGAATTGTCATTAAGCGAGATTGCTTATTCTTTAAATTACAGTAGTGTTTCTCATTTAAGCAACCAGTTCAAAAAGGTAACTGGCTTTTCACCAACTTATTTCAAAAACTTAAAATCGCTAAAAAGAAGGCAAATAGAAGATTTATAAATCTTGCAAATCAAACCCAAAATTGTGCAACTCCAAAAAAGTGTTAAACTGGAAATTTGTATTAAAATAACAAAAACATGATACATACTTACAGTATTTCCGGAATGACTTGTGGTGGTTGTCGCATCAAAGTCGAAAAAACATTGAATGCGATTGATGGCGTTGAGGCAAAAGTTACATTAAGTCCGCCTATCGCAACGATAAATATGCAAACGCATATTCCAACAACAAAGCTCCAAGCAGCATTAACTGCCATTGGAAAATATACTATAGAAATGACCAATAGTAAAAATCCACAACAGACAATAAAAACTAAGGCTTCAGCAAAAGCTTGTTGTTCCTTACATTCTCATGGTCGTAAAGAGGAATTCAATGTAACTGATAATGCCAATGGTAAATACTATTGTCCGATGCATTGCGAAGGCAAAAAAGGCTATGATAAAGCGGGAGACTGTCCCGTGTGCGGAATGGATTTAGTCAAAACACCTGATTTGACATTGAGTAAAACACAATATACATGTCCGATGCACCCCGAAGTAATTAGTGAAACTCTGGGTTCGTGTCCTATTTGCGGTATGGATTTAGTACCGATGGATCCTAGTGATACCGAAGACCAAAAGACTTATAAAGATTTGGTCAAAAAAATGAAAATAGCGGTCGCATTTACGATTCCCATTTTCGCTATTGCTATGATAGAAATGGCACATAACAATCCATTACTTCAAATAATGGATGCCTCAAAATGGAATTGGATACAATTACTACTTTCGCTTCCTGTGGTTTTTTATGCCGGTTGGATATTTTTTGTTCGGGCCTGGAAATCAATAATTACATGGAATTTGAATATGTTCACGCTTGTCGGAATTGGCACCGGAATAGCCTTTCTATTTAGTTTGGTCGGAATGTTTTTTCCTGATATTTTCCCAAGTGAATTTAAGACAGAACACGGTGTGGTACTTTTATACTTTGAAGCGACAACCGTTATTCTAACTTTGGTGTTATTGGGGCAATTGTTAGAAGCACGGGCGCATAGCAAAACTAGTGGAGCGATAAAAGAATTATTAAAACTCGCACCAACTGAAGCTACTTTGGTTATAGCCGGAAATGATAAAGTAATTTCCATTCACGACATCAAAAAAGGCGATTTATTAAGAGTAAAACCCGGAGAAAAAATTCCTGTAGATGGAAAAATAACCGACGGAGAAAGTAGTATTGATGAAGCAATGATTACGGGAGAACCAATTCCTGTTGACAAAAAGAAAGATGATAATGTAATTGCGGGAACCATCAACGGTAATAAATCATTTGTGATGGTAGCTGAAAAAGTAGGTGCAGCAACCTTACTTTCTCAAATAGTGCAAATGGTAAACGATGCAAGTCGTTCAAGAGCACCTATCCAAAAATTAGCCGACAGCATCGCCAAATATTTTGTGCCAACTGTAGTAATCATTTCGGTAATTACTTTTTTCATTTGGGCAAAGTTTGGTCCCGAACCTGCATTGGTTTACGGATTTATTAATGCTATTGCCGTTTTAATTATTGCGTGTCCATGCGCATTAGGTTTGGCAACTCCTATGTCAGTAATGGTTGGTGTGGGTAAAGGCGCACAATCTGGTGTTTTGATAAAAAATGCGGAAGCTTTGGAAAATATGAATAAGGTAAATGTGCTTATTACTGATAAAACAGGAACAATAACCGAAGGCAAACCGTCAGTAGAAAGAATATTTTCCATCAATAATGATGAGGATAATTTGCTTCAAAACATTGCTTCATTAAACCAATATAGTGGACATCCATTGGCACAAGCAGTAGTCAATTATGCAAAAACGAAATCCATTTCATTACTTGAAGTTAAAGATTTTGAAGCCGTTACTGGAAAAGGAGTTACAGGAACAGCAAACAATAAAAAAGTAGCATTAGGCAATAAAAAACTAATGGAACAAGCAAAGGCAACTATTTCAGACGATTTGGAAAGCAAAATTATTGCCGAACAAAAATTAGGAAAAACAGTTTCTTATATTGCCGTTGATGGTGTTACCGTTGGTTTTGTATCAATTACCGATGCTATTAAAATTTCAAGTGCAGCAGCCATAAAAGAATTAATGCGTCAAGGCGTTGAAGTAATTATGTTAACTGGCGACAATTTGAATACTGCCAAAGCTGTTGCAGATGAATTAAATTTATCCTACTATAAAGCAGGCTGTTTACCAGAAGATAAATTAAACGAAATAAAGCGTCTGCAATCCGAAGGAAAAATTGTAGCAATGGCAGGCGATGGTATAAATGACGCACCTGCATTAGCACAAGCCAACATCGGTATTGCAATGGGAACTGGAACAGATGTGGCTATAGAAAGTGCCAAAATAACTTTAGTAAAAGGCGATTTACAAGGCATCGTAAAAGCTAAGCATTTAAGCCATGCAGTCATGAAAAACATCAAGCAAAATCTATTTTTTGCCTTTTTCTATAATGTGCTTGGTGTTCCAATTGCAGCAGGGGTTTTATATCCATTTTTTGGCATGTTATTGTCGCCAATGATTGCCGCTTTAGCAATGTCATTTAGTTCCGTGTCTGTAATTGTCAATGCGTTGCGATTGCGAAATTTAAAACTTTAATTAGAAATGAAAAAACTACTCTTTCTACTATTTGCTTTATCGATATTTTCTTTTGCTGATGCCAAAGTATTGCAGCAATCACAGCTTATAACGTATACCTGTGTTATGCATCCCGAAATTCATGCGACCAAACCGGGCAATTGCCCTAAGTGTGGTATGACATTAATAAAAGAAAAGCCAAAAGCTACAAAAAAAGAGGCACTTCTAAAGCAGGATAAAATTCAATATTCAATAGAAAAGACTCCAAAGAAAAAGACTACTATAAACAATACCGTAACTTCTCCTAACGATAGTATTTCCGATCCAAAAAAAGTGAAAATTCAAGCAGCAAAAGTAAGCACTGTGATACAAAAAAGTGAACCTCCTAAAACTGTTCGTTATGACCTTTATGTTCGTGATACTATTGTCAGTTTCTCGGGCAAAGCGAGAAGGGCTATTGCCGTAAATGGGCAAATTCCAATGCCTACATTAACATTCACCGAAGGCGATATTGCCGAAATTTATGTACACAACGAATTAAAAGAAGCAACTTCCATGCACTGGCACGGTTTGTTTTTACCAAATAAAGAAGATGGCGTGCCTAATTTAACGCAAATGCCCATCAAGCCGCACACAACGCACAAATACACATTTCCAATAATTCAAAGCGGTACACATTGGTATCATAGTCATTCCGGGTTACAAGAGCAAATAGGAATGTATGGTTCATTTATTATGAACAAGAGAAATGAAGATCCAACGTTCCGAAAAGGCATTGACGATCTGCCAACGGTTCCTATTATTTTAAGCGAGTGGACAGATTTAAAACCTGAAAACATACATCGTATGCTTCACAATGCGACCGATTGGTTTGCTATTAAAAAAGGAACAACACAAAGTTATGCCGAAGCCATAAGAAGCAGACATTTCAAAACCAAAGTGACCAATGAATGGAAGCGAATGAACGCGATGGATGTTAGCGATGTATATTATGAAAAATTTCTAATTAATGGTAAATGCGAAAGCCAATTATCACAATTCAAAGGCGGCGATAAAGTTCGTTTGCGAATTTCAAATGGAGGCGCATCCTCTTATTTTTGGTTAACATATGCAGGCGGAAAAATTACGGTAGTCGCCAATGATGGGAACGATGTAGCGCCTATTGATGTAGATCGATTAATAATTGCAGTTTCTGAAACCTATGACATCATTGTAACTATTCCTGCCGATAAAACATCTTATGAATTACTGGCCACTCCAGAAGACAGAACAAAATCAACCTCAATATATATTGGCGAAGGTATTAAGCAGTTGGTTAGTCCGTTGCCAAAATTGAAATATTTTGAAGGTATGAAAATGATGAATGCCATGATGAAAATGAACGGCGATTTAGATGATATGGGAATGCAAATGTCTTATAATCAAATGGACATGAATGTGGTAATGTATCCTGAAATTACTGGCGATGAAAAGAAAGTTAGCGGTAAAATGGACAATATGAAAATGACAGAAAACGATTATAACAGTAACGAACTTTCAGACATAGTTACTTTAAATTATGCGATGCTAAAATCACCCACAAAAACCAATCTTCCAAAAAATGCTCCAGTAAAGGAATTAAAATTTGAACTTTCGGGAAACATGAACCGTTACGTTTGGAGTTTAGACAACAAAGTGGTTTCAGAAACCGACAAAATCCTAATCAAAAAAGGCGAAAATGTTCGAATTACACTTTACAATGGTTCCATGATGCGACACCCAATGCATTTGCATGGACATGATTTTAGGGTACTAAATGGTCAGGGCGATTATGCACCGCTAAAAAATACCATTGATATTATGCCGATGGAAACGGATACTATAGAATTCAACGCTAATGTAGATGGTGATTGGTTTTTTCACTGTCATATTCTTTATCACATGATGGCAGGGATGGGCAGAGTTTTTACCTATGAAAACCAAGCCACCAATCCATTAATTCCAAATCCTAAATTAGCACAACGCAAATTATTTGCAGATGATAGAAAATTTCATTTTATGGCAGAAAACGATTTTGCTACTAATGGTAATGATGGTCATTTTATGTTCGCCAATACTCGTTGGAGCATTGGAACAGAATGGCGATTGGGCTATAATGATATGCACGGGTATGAAACCGAAACGCACATTGGACGTTTCATTGGTAAAATGCAATGGATCATGCCATTCATAGGTTTTGATTGGCGTTATCGTAAAATGGAAGAAGGAGAAATGGAAAGGAATCTTTTCAATCAAACCAATACGAAACACAATCGTTCTGTTTTTAGTGCAGGATTAGAATATACTTTGCCAATGCTCATAAAAGCGCAAGCCGAATTATTTACTGATGGGAATTTTAGATTGCAATTTGAAAGAATGGATATTCCTGTTGCCAAAAGGCTTCGAATGAGTTTAATGTGGAATACCGACAAAGAATATATGGTAGGATTGCGATACATCATTAAGCGAAATCTTGGCTTAACAACACATTACGATAGTGATATGGGATTCGGTCTTGGGATAAATTTGAACTATTGATACCATTGGTTGTAATTCGATTTGAATTGTTTTTCACGACATACTATGGCATTTGATTTTTTTTTAACAGCAGTTTTAACAAACACGGTGCTTTTTTATATGTAGTGACTAATCGCTATCATATAGAGGAAGCTGCCTTTCGCAAAAGAAATAGATCTAAAAATCCGGCAGTTGCGATACCAATAGCATAAGCCAATAAATCACTCCACAAAAAACCTTCGCCCAATGCATAATGTCCTAACTTGGTTTTACGTATGGTAGTCAGCCATTCGGGTTGGTACAGTTGTGAAATTTCGATAAAAAAGCAAATCGCCAAAGCCACAATAGCTATTTTTTCAGGTCTTATTTTAGGAAAAATAAAGCAGCATCCGAAATAAATCATCACCGCATAAAGCATATCGCCGACGCAAAAAGGAATATAGTCGATTTGTCTCGAAAGTATACCACATCCGACGACAAAAAGAACAACTATGAAATACCGAAAACGGCTATTCACGGGTTACATTTTGTAGAATATCGGGAAAATACAAATCAGAAAGCTTCGTAAATTCATCGCCACGCATGAAGATATTGATATCGACTTCGCTAAAACTATTTTTTCCCGCTGCCGCTAAAAGTTCGTTTGCAGCATGAAGCGTATTTTTATGAAAATGGTAAACGCGCTCCGATTTATCAGTAACCGCTAGTCCTTTCATCAGCATTTTATCCTGTGTTGCTACGCCGGTCGGACATTGGTTGTTGTTGCAACGCAGAGCCTGAATGCAGCCCAGCGAAAACATAAATCCACGGGCACTGTTGCACATATCGGCACCCAATGCAATCGCCCTTAAAATGGAGTAACCCGAAATTATTTTTCCACTTGCAATTACCCTAATTTTATTACGGATATTAAAATTCACTAATGTTTTATTGACGAATATTAGTGCTGGTTCCAATGGCATTCCGACACCGTCAGAAAACTCGAGTGGTGCAGCTCCTGTTCCGCCTTCCGCACCGTCAACGGTAATGAAATCCGGAAAGCAATTTTGCGCAATCATTTCCTGGCAAATGGCTTCAAATTCTTGTGTTTGCCCAATGCATAGTTTAAATCCAATTGGCTTACCTTTAGATAATTCTCTTAATTTTGCCACAAAATTCACCAATCCTTTGGCATCAGAAAAAGCGGAATGCCCAGGTGGCGAAAGTATGGTTACAAAAGGTTTTACATCACGGATTTTCGCAATCAGTTCGGTATTTTTAGCTGCCGGTAAAACGCCGCCATGTCCGGGTTTTGCACCTTGGGATAATTTTATTTCGATCATTTTTACCAATGGATTGTTGGCTTTTATTTCGAATTTTTCCGCGCTAAAATTGCCTTCATCATCGCGGCAGCCGAAATAGCCTGTACCAATTTGCCAAGTAACATCGCCGCCTTGCAGGTGAAATTCCGTCAATCCGCCTTCGCCAGTATTGTGATAAAAACTGCCTTTTGCAGCACCTTTGTTCAAGGCAACGATGGCATTTTCGCTAAGGGAACCAAAACTCATCGCCGAAATATTGAGCAATGAAGCAGAATAAGGTTGCTTACAATCTGGACCACCAACGACAATACGTGGTAATGCTGAATTGACTTTTGCAGGATAAATAGAATGTTTGATGCCTTCATAGCTAGAAGTATTGATATCGAGTTGCGTACCAAAAGGCGTAGTAGCATCAATGTTCTTGGCACGCTGGTAGGCGAGGGAACGCTGGTTTCGCGAAAACGGTTTTCCGTCGGTGCTTCGTTCAATAAAATATTGCTGAATTTCCGGCGAAATGAATTCGAATAGATACCTAAAATAACCCAAAACCGGAAAATTCCGCAGAATGGCATGCTTCTTCTGAAAGGTATTCGTAATCCCGACAACGATAATCAATAGAATCGTCAGTGGAAAAAATATACTATACTTATAATAATAGGCTGTAATTGAAGCAATAAGCAACACGGTAATGCCGAAAATAAAAAATTGTTTTCTCATGTGGGCAGTTTGTTTGCCGACTAAATTAGTAAGAAAAAGCAGCAATTCTATTTATATTCCGTTAAAAATAATAGTGTTTTTAGGTATTTTTAACGACAGTAAATCCGACATTCTTTTTTCGTCGTAAATAACAAAACCAAATAACAAACATTTACCCATGTTGAACCACTACTTTTTAGCTTCCCGTAAAAAAGGGCTTCTTGTTTTAATGTGCCTTATGGGTTTTATAGGTGTAAATGCCCAATATATTTTTCACGAAAAAAGTACCAACAGCACTTTTCCCGAAAAAATCTCACTTCATAATTATGCTTCCATTGCCGATGCCGGACAAAATAATTTCAGCATCAATCAAGTTATCGACGGCAGTTCTAATTTAAAATTCTTTAAGGTAAAAGGCGAGAATACCAATATCGGTTTTACAAAAGATAATTATTGGGTAAAGTTTAGTTTGCGCAATGAAAGCAGTTCCCATATTATTTATTATCTCGAAACGGCACGTCCTGTAACAGATTTGGTGCATTTGTATATTGTTGGCGCAAATGATTCCATCACTTCTTTCAAAAGTGGCGACGACATGCCTTTTGCAGCACGCAGTTTTGGCTATCGGAAGCCGGTTTTTAGAATTGACATTGCTCCTAACGATAAAAAAGATTTTTACTTGCACCTCAAAAGTGACGGAGAAGTCATTAACATGCCAATATTACTGCGTTCTGAACAAAATTTTATGCAAACCAGTACGCTCGAGCAACTTGTTTTTGGTAATTTTTATGGCGTTTTGATTATTGTTTCGTTGATTTATATGTTTTTCTTTTTCGGATTAAAAGAAAAAAGTTTCTTGTATTACAGCCTTTATGTGATTTTTATTGGATTTATGCAATTGTCGCTTGACGGTTATTTTTATCAGTATTTTGTACCAAGCGGTGGCTATTTCTCGAATCGTGCAGTGATTATTTTCGCTTGTATTTCTACTTTTTTCCTGGGTAAGTATGCACAGGAATTCCTGCGAATCCGACTGTACAGCAAATGGATCAGCAAGGCTTTCAATGCGCTTTATATTTGCGTGGCGATTATGTTTTTGACCGTATTATTTGTGCCTTCTTTTTTAGAGTACTCCTACCGTTTGGCCAATTTGTTTGGTTTGATTGTACTGATTTTGATTGTATCATCAGTGATCACTTTATATATGAAAAAAGGACCCATTGATGGGTTTTTCACTGCCGGTGTATTATGTCTGATCTTGGGTTTTGTTATCTTTATCATGAACAATTTCAGTCTGTTGCCGAATTCTTTTTTTACCGAAAACAGTACGAAATTCGGCACTGGAGCAGAAATATTATTCCTTTCACTTGCGATGGCGAATTTCATCAGTACCATCAAACGGGAACGCGAGGAGCTCACAAGATTAGCACTTGTTAGGGCGGAAGAGTTGAGTGAACTGAAGTCCTATTTCCTTTCCAATATCAGCCACGAATTGCGTACACCGTTAAATGCAATTATGAATTTGATTGACTCGATTTCTAAAGAAGTAATTGATGAGAAAATTCGGAAAAACTGCCAGATCATCAAATATTCATCGAATAGCCTTTTGAGTTCCATTAACGATATTTTGGATTTTTCCCGCATACAAAAAAATGAAATTAAGTTAGAGGAAGTTAACTTTGAACCTTTAAAAATACTGGAACAAGTGCGTCACAATGCCGAAATCATTGCCAAAGACAACGGTATTGGTTTTGAATATTCGTTTGCAGATAATATTCCGGAAGTCTTGATTGGCGATGCCATGCGACTCACGCAAATTGTCAATAACGTTATTAGCAATGCAGTGAAATTTACTTCTGAAGGTTTCGTGAAATTAGAAGTTGGCGCGCAGCTTATTCCAGGCACAAAAGCCAGTCTTGTCATGACGGTAACGGATTCGGGAGTTGGAATTCCAAAAGAAAAAATGAATCGAATTTTTGATTCTTTTACACAAGAAAGCATCAATAATAAGCGAAAATTTGGCGGACTCGGATTGGGTTTATTTATTGTAAAAACGCTTGTGGACATGCAACATGGCACTATTGAAATGAATAGTGAAGTGAACAAAGGAACAGTGTGCAAAATTACTTTAGACTTTCCAATTGCCGTTGTGCAGATGAAAGCGGCGGTTTTGAATACGATGCCAACTTTCAATATGAACAACAAAAGTATTCTTGTGGTAGAAGACAATGCCATCAACCAAATCGTGATTAAGATGATTACGAAAAGCTGGGAAAATGCATCATTGGTTTATGTGAATAATGGACAAGAATGTCTTGATGCGCTAAAAGCCGGTGCATTTGACATCATTTTGATGGATTTGCAAATGCCAATTATGGATGGATATGAAGCGACAATTGCAATAAGAAATGGCGAAGCCGGAACAATAAATACGCAAATTCCGATTGTTGCGGTGACTGCCGATGCGATGGAAGCTACAAAACTGCGCATCAAAGAAATTGGCATGAACGATTATTTGACCAAACCGATTAACAAAGAACAATTGTTCGCAACGATAGAAGAATTGGTGAATTAAATCAAAAATTAATCTCCAACATACTGCAGCGCTATTGGTTTTGTCCATTCAAACTGTATTTTGCCCATTTCATTCACTTGGTTTTTAGCGGAGCGGTAGCATTAAACTATCTTTGTTTATATTTTACTGAAATGGAAAGAGATAGTCTAAAAAAAGGTTTAATCATCACGCTAATCATTAGCATTTTGATTACCATTCCAAGATTCATACGCTTTGAACAAAGTGATATTTGGAATTTAACCGCGCACTTCATTTATATATTCCTGCTAAATTTTATCTACTGGTATTTTGCACAATACATGGTCGCAAAAAATTGGAAATTGGCAAGAAGTTTTTCACTTTATTTAACGATTACGGGTGTTTTTTCAATTGGATACCATATTGTTATCAATCATTTTGTTTTTCATTTCAAGCTGCTCAACAACGATTTTCCGTTGATGGAAGCATTGAATAAACAGAATGAAAATCTTATATTGTTCGTGCGTGGTGTTCTTTTTAGCGGCATCATTTATTTTGTTGTTTTTTATCTGAAATTGCTTCTTGAGAAACAAAAAAATCAATTAGAAATAGCCCAATTGCGAAAAGAAAAACTAGAAGCGCAATTGGCATCGTTAAAGCAACAAATCAGTCCGCATTTTCTTTTTAATTCATTGAGTACGCTTCGCACAATGGTTGCAGATGAAAGCGCTAAAAAATACATCAATAAATTATCCAATGTTTACCGCTATTTATTGAATTTGAATGAAAACGATCTGGTTTCGCTTCAAGAAGAATTAGAGTTTACCGAATCCTATCTGTATATCCTGAAAGAGCGATTTGAGGACGCATTGCAAGTAGAAAATAACCTTCCGATGGCTATTGTCGACAAGAAAATTCCGCCGTTGGTTTTGCAACTTTTAATCGAAAATGCCATCAAACACAACGTAACGTCGGTTAAAAACCCGTTGAAAATAACGATAGCGCGCTACAATGATGATAACATTATTATTAGCAATACGATTCAGCCAAAACTAACCACCGAAATTTCAACCGGAAAAGGATTGGAAAACATACGGTACCGCTATCAAATTCTTTCCGAACAAAATATTGTTGTAGCCAGTATCGATGGCGTTTTTACCGTTATAATCCCAATTTTATAATCATGATTTCAGGAAATAATTATATCGTTTTTGCGCTTTTAATTAGTTTAAGGTATTTTATCCTTACAGGTTTGGCCTATTTGTTATTTTATAAAATATTTCGATTAAAAGTAGTACAACTCAAAATCCAGCAAAAATTTCCAAAACATAAAGACTATGTTAGAGAACTAAAACATTCCCTATTTACGATATTGATTTTTGCCGGTTATGGTTTTTTGATTTTTGATGCTGATATTAAAAAATGGACAAAAATATACGACAATGTTCAAGATCATAGTCTTGTGTATATGTTGTTTAGTGTTGTTTTGGCGATTTTAATTCACGATGCCTATTTTTATTTTATGCACCGAATAATGCACCACAAAAAGTTTTTTAGGTATATGCATTTGGTTCATCATAAATCAACCAATCCCAATCCGTTTTCAGCTTATTCTTTCCATCCTTCCGAAGCTATTTTTGAAGGTGCTGTCATATTGATTATTGTATTTACCATTCCGATGCATAAAATTGCCATTGCCATCTTTATGCTTTTTATGATTTTGTTCAATATTTATGGGCATTTGGGCTATGAATTAATTCCGAAGCGATTCGCCAACTCAACTTTTGGCAAGTGGATTAATACGGCGACAAACCATAACTTGCACCATGAAAAAGCTAAAAACAACTATGGTTTGTATTTTACTTTCTGGGACAGATTATTCAATACTTTAGAAAAATAAATTCGGACAAATGATCACGATACTCCTTATTGAAGACGAAATAAAAACTGCTAGAGAACTTCAAAAAGACATAGAGAAAACTTTTGATGATGTTGTTGTTGTTGCCATTTTAGCTACTATAACCGAAGCTGTTCGTTGGTTAAAGGAAAATGCAGAGCCTGATATTATTTTTTCGGATATCCAATTGGCCGACGGATTGAGTTTTGAAATTTATAAACGGGTAGCGGTAAAATCGCCCATAATATTTTGCACCGCTTTTGATGAATATGCCATTGAGGCTTTTAAAACCTTTAGCATCGATTATTTGCTAAAACCCATCGATGAAGAAAAACTGATACAAAGCATCAATAAATATAAGCTGTTAAAGCAAACTTTTACGACATCAAACGGTAATGAGAATATCAAAAAATTTTTGATGAATGATTTGAAGCAGCAGTATAAAAAGACAATACTCATACACCATCAAGAAAAAATAATTCCTATTAAAACAGACAATATCGCCTACTTTCATTATGAATTAGGCACTGTTTATCTGCACACATTTGAAGGAAAAAAACACTTCATCAATCAGGCATTAGACGAAATTGAACAAGGCGTTAATCCGCAATTATTTTTTAAAGCAAACAGACAATTCATCATCAATCGAACTGCCATACATACCATAGAAAACTATTACACCAGAAGGTTATTGGTGCGATTGCTCATGCCTACTTCTGAGGATATAATTGTTAGTAAAACCAAATCGCCATTATTTTTAAAATGGATTGAAAACGTTTAAATTCAGTATTTTACCATTCATTTATTCTTTTGTCACTTTCAGATATTTTTTAAGAATACCAAAAAACATTGCTGCTACTTTTGAAGTATAAACTTTAAAAAATATAACATCATGAAAAGAAAAAATGTATTTCAAAAAGGAACAAAAATGGTTGCCTTTTTATTGGTAAGTGCTTTGTCATTAAATTCTTGTAACAGCAACGATGATAACGGTTCATCTATTCAGGAATCGGAAGTTGTTGATGCAATTGACAACACGTTATCTGAAGATGCCAACGGTATGACAAAAACGATGAATACTGTCATAGATTATGCTAGAGACGAAAATCTTTACACCGCTACGCCAAACTTAAATTGTGGGCAATCGTATTCAGTTGCTTATGCAGAAAATTACAGTTCAACCAGCTATGATTATAATTATAGTGCCACTTGTAGCTATCAATTGAGCTGTAATGCTGATGGTGCTGCGCAAAGTTTTAGTTATCAAGCCAATCGTACTGGCGACTATGATACGCCGAGAATGTCTTCGGATGATAACGCTGCTGCGCAATGGACCATTTCAGATTTAGATGCTGCTGCCAATACGCTTTTCAACGGAAGCTATGTACGAACAGGAACGCAAGTATCGAAAGTGCGGAATCAAAATACTTTTAGCAGTACGCTCACGTATTCGTTAAATGATATCGTTGTGAACAAAACCACACATCAAATTGTGTCGGGTACAGCAACAGTGGTTTTTACTGGCGTATCTTCAACTGGAAACCAATATACCTATAACGGTGCCATCACTTTCAATGGTGATACTACGGCAACGCTTGTTATTAATGGAAATTCATATACGATTAACCTATAGTTAGGCAACAAAACAGCAATTATTAACCAAAAGCATCTTTATGATTTTATAAGGATGCTTTGCTACTCAATTATAATTATGAAACTATTTTTATTGCAACTAACCACTATTTTTATAGTATTGCTGCATGGAAATCCGACCGATACGAAGGATCAAATCATTGGGCAATGGGAAAATCCGGATAAAACCAGGCAAGTAGAAATCTTTAAAAAAGGCGAAATGTATTATGGCAAAATACTGGCGTTAAAAGACACCAAAAACGTCAAAGTTAAAAAAGGCGATATCGTGATGTTTGATATTCGATTCGCTAATAACAAATGGATTGGAAAAATAAAAGTTCCGGCAAAAGACAATACCTTTGATATGGAAATCACGATGCCAACTATCGATAAATTGAATATTAAAGCTTCTTTTGGTTTGTTCAATAAAACCAGAATTTGGACGCGAATCCCCTAATGGACGCTTCAATTGTGAATTTGTCCATTTCACAATGATATTTTTAGGCGCAATAAAAAAATTAGCTTCTTTTGTTTATAATTTAAATAAGACATTATGCGAAAAATTACACTCTTTTTGATGGTGTTGTTGTCTGTGATTGGCTACGGACAAACCACTTATAATGCTACCGATTTTGCAGTGCAAGACGAGCAATTCACAGTCAGCAATGCAACTGCAGGTTTATCGGGTTACGATTTTACACTTACCGGAGCTAA
The DNA here is from genome assembly GCA_029946065.1 of Flavobacterium sp. Lineage (GTDB taxonomy): Bacteria > Bacteroidota > Bacteroidia > Flavobacteriales > Flavobacteriaceae > Flavobacterium. Next base: position 322,608 of record JAQSDU010000014.1, on the reverse strand, counting down.
TTATGCTTGGAATTATAACTTGCTAACACCCAATACACAAGAAAACATACTTTGGGAAAATCCCAATAATTCAGGTTACAAAATTGCTTGGTGTTTGACCAGTGGTTTTACGTTTAATTGCAATACCCAGTTCAATAATGCATTTAATCTGGCCACTAAAGTTTCCGATGGTATTGAGCTGCAGAGCATTGGACTCACGAATATTGTAGATCATTTAAAGCTATCGTCGTCGTCTTTAGAAAATAAAATGATTGGAGCCGCCATTACCGTTTCAGGTGTTTCGGTTCCTTTTGTAGCGCAATACGAAACGCCTGATGCAATTTATCATTTCCCGATCAACTACAATGATAATTATGTTTCGACCAGTGCCTTGAGCATCGATTTGAATAGTTTGGGTGTTCCGTTGCAGTATAGTTCTGAAGGACAGCGTACCAATTTGGTTGAAGGTTGGGGTTCATTAACAACGCCTTATGGTAATTTTCCTGATGTTTTAAAGATGAAGACGACCTTGGTTACTAATTATACCGTTACAACAGCTTCGGGGTCAGTTCCAACTACACTTACTACGGTTTCCTATAAATGGTTTGATCCAAATTATGGCATTCCGGTATTGGAAGTAAGTGGCGATGTTATTGCGGGCGTGTGGATTCCCGGAAAAGCATCCTATATCGACAACCAACAATGTTTGCAGCCGACGGCTTTGTTTGGTTACTTGCCTTTGGTGCCAGATTATGATTCAATATCCCAAGCTGTAAGTATTTCGTTTATTAATGGCAGTGCCAATTATGACATTTCAAATTGGGATTTTGGCGATGGCAATACATCTACAAGTGATAATCCGACCCACAGCTATACTTGTCCTGGAACAAAATTAGTGACGCTTACGGTGACCAATATTTTTTGCGAGCCGGATTTAATCGATACGATTACTTTGCCCATCGTGATTACAGATACTCAAAATGCGTTTACCGTCAATGTTACTGTTGCGGATACAGTGCTAACTGCTGATAGAAATTTATCAGGCACAACCTACCAATGGATCAATTGTGATACGAATGTTCCAATTGCCGATGCAACAAACCAAAGTTTTACACCAACTGAAAACGGTAATTATGCGGTTGAACTGACGACCAACGGTTGCCAAGACACCTCACAATGCTATGCGGTTAGTACGCTTGCAAATAATCCTTTCACGACAAACAAAATAGTATTGTATCCAAATCCGACAACTGGAATTATTCATACCACAATCGACCAAAATGAAATTGTTAAAATTGCCATTTATGATATTTACGGGCGTTTGGTGTCAACGCAATTGAATGTTGAAAACCTACCAATAGGGATGTATTTGATAAAAATTGACACTGCAAATGAAAACTATATGGAGAAAGTGATTAAGAAATAATAGAGAATAGTGATTGAGGCCAAGCGTTGCTTATAGAACTGGGTACTCTAGACCGCAGGACAAGATAAGTTTTGGAAAAATTAATTTTATTTTTACAATATAGTTTTCAAATTTATTGTTTTTGTTTTATTCTTTTTTTTGACAGATACATAATAAAGAACTAGATTATCTTTCCTAACAAGCATTGAGTCCATTTGTCCGTAATTCCAAAAATTGCTATCAGGAATATCAACAATTAGTTCTTTACTATTTAAAAAGTTATGAATAATTAATTTTTCAAATTCTTCATTTTTTATATGGGCAATAATGTTCTGATTGTTTTTTACTTCTTGCGCATAATCGTATTGTTCGACAGGTCTATTTTTATCAGTAAAAATAAAAACTTGGGAATAGCAAGGGCCACCACAAGGAAAACCCACCACCGTGTATAAATCATTGCAATAATTAATTTGTGACATAGTAGGCCGCGTGTCCAAAATTTTTGTTATTTTTTTTTCCCCTTTTTTTGAAGTTATTGTTATTTTGTATGCATTTGAGCTTCGATTTGGTATTTCTTCAAGTACCGAAGTAAAATTACTATTCTCACAGTTATAAATACTATCTAAAAATTTTTCATCAGATTTTATGTAGTTCTTTTTTGAAAATCCAACAGAAGAGTCTTGTTTTTTTGAAGGCAAAATATTTTTTTTACGCTGTTTTGAATCATTTTGACAACTCAAAAAAAGCAATAAAAAAAGCGAAAAATAGATTTTCATTTTGGGTTTTCGTTAAAATTAAGACAAACAATGTTTTATATCTTCCAATCAACTATATCGTAACCTCACATAAACATGTTTAATACCTTTTTTATCAGAATCACGTTCGTCAATTTCAAGAATATCGGTCATTGATTTGAGAAAAGGGGTGAGTTTATTATAACCATAATTTCGCGGATCGAAATCAGGTTTTTTCCGTACAATCAAGTTACCTACATCGCCAAGGAAGGCCCAGCCGTCGTCGTCGCCAATATCTTCAATGGTAGATTCTATCAACTCAATGGTTTGGTTATCTACTTTTATAGTTGATTTTTCAACTGGTTTTTTTGGCTCTCCGGCTTTTGGTTTTGGTAATTTTTTCTGAACAATTGCTTCGTCAAGTACCTCTAAAAAGATAAACCTGTCGCAAGCAGAAATGAGCGAAGTGGGCGTTTTTTTCTGGCCGATGCCGATGACTTTCATACCGGATTCACGCAATCTGATAGCCAGTCGCGTAAAATCGCTGTCGCTGGAAACGATGCAAAATCCGTCGAGTTTACCGGAGTATAACAAATCCATTGCGTCGATGATTAATGCAGAATCTGAGGAATTTTTTCCTTGCGTATAACTGTATTGTTGTACAGGCGTTATCGCGTGTTCAAGCAAAACGTTTTTCCAACCATTGGCGTTTGGGCGCGTCCAGTCGGCGTAGATTCTTTTGGTTGTAGGTGTTCCGTATTTGGCGATTTCTTCCATCATTCCTTTTACATTGGCATAAGGAACATTGTCGGCATCAATGAGCACGGCGAGTTTTAATTCTTTATTATTGGGTTGGGACATATTGCTAATGTGTTTATGTAAAGATAATAGATTTGTTAATCCAAAAAGTCCGGCGGATAAATCGTTTGTCCGTATTTTTCGCTTAAACTGCTTAATTTTTGTTTTATATTGTCGTCTGGCGGTCCGGAAAGGTTGGCGGTAACGGCTGCCACTTTGGTGAAAAATTCTTCCAATCCTGAAGGTACGACAGTACACAACAAGCGTGCGTTTTCATTGCTTGTGTTTTTGAAACAATGAATTGGGCCGTTTAGCGGAATACTTATAAAAGCACCTTTTTTAGCGGTATATTTTTCGGTTTCAGATTTGAATTCGACTTCACCTTCCAACACAAAAAAAGATTCTTGAAAATCGGGATGTGCATGAGGAACCGGACCACCGCCCGGAGGAACAAGCATATCGATGATGGCAAATTTTCCGTCGGTTTCGGAACCGGATATTATAATTTGGTATGCGTTTCCGGCAATGGAAAGATCTTTTCCGGAACGGTCATCAACGGTTATAATTTTTGAGTTGTTGCTCATAGTAACATAATTTTGCAGCGAAGGCTTTAGTTATTCAAAGATACAAAGTTTCTTATTTGAAAACGACTGCCTAGTCCGGATTACCTCCGGTTTATATTTTAGTGGAGTCGGTGAATACTTCGCATTTGCAGCAAGTATCCTTTTTTCTAAACATAACAGGTTTTTAGAGCTTGTTATGTTTAGAAAAAAGATACTGCGAATAGCCGGATCATGCTCCTAAAAATAAATCAGCTTTCAACAAGATAATTATTTTAAAATATTTATTTTTGCACCCGAAACGACAGGGCAAAACTGTTATTACGAACACATATTATGGTAAAAGATTTATTCGAAAGAATCCAGAACAATAAAGGCCCATTAGGGAAATGGGCTTCACAGGCAGAAGGTTACTATGTATTTCCGAAACTCGAAGGCGATTTGGGACCGCGAATGACTTTTCACGGCAAGGAAATCCTGAACTGGAGCATTAACGATTATTTAGGATTAGCCAACCATCCTGAAGTTAGAAAAGCAGATGCCGATGCTGCTATGCAATACGGCGCAGCTTACCCAATGGGTGCTAGGATGATGAGTGGACAAACCGATGCGCACGTGCAACTTGAAAATGAGTTGGCGGCATTTGTAATGAAAGAATCGGCTTACCTGCTCAATTTCGGTTACCAAGGAATGGTATCGATCATTGATGCATTGGTGACCAAAAATGATATTATCGTTTACGATGTAGATTCTCACGCTTGTATCATAGACGGTGTGCGCCTTCACATGGGGAAACGTTTCACCTATAGGCACAATGACCTGGAAAGTATGGAGAAAAACCTGCAGCGTGCCACGAAAATGGCCGAAGAAACTGGCGGTGGAATTTTGTTCATTACTGAGGGTGTTTTCGGAATGCGCGGTCAGCAAGGCAAACTGAAAGAAATTGTGGAATTCAAGAAAAAATACAATTTCCGTTTGCTCGTTGACGATGCGCACGGTTTCGGAACACTTGGAAAAACAGGAGCCGGAGCAGGTGAGGAGCAAGGTGTTCAGGATGGAATTGACGTTTATTTTTCGACTTTTGCGAAATCAATGGCGAATATCGGTGCGTTTGTAGCGGCTGATAAAGCAATCATCGATTATTTAAAATACAACCTGCGTTCCCAAATGTTTGCAAAAGCATTACCGATGATACAAACAATCGGTTCATTAAAAAGGTTACAAATGTTGCGTTCTATGCCCGAATTAAAAGACAAGCTGTGGGAAAATGTGAACGCATTACAAAACGGATTGCGCGACAGAGGATTCAATATTGGTGATACAAATACTTGTGTAACGCCAGTTTATTTGGAAGGAAGCGTTCCGACTGCAATGATGCTGATCAATGACTTGAGAGAAAACTATCATATCTTCCTTTCTATCGTGATTTATCCGGTGATTCCGAAAGGCATTATCCTTTTGCGTATGATTCCAACAGCTGCGCATACACTTGCTGACATCGAAGAAACTTTGGTTGCTTTTGAAGCAATTAGGGAAAAACTTGAAAATGGTACTTATGCTAGATTAGCAGAAGTGCATACAGTTGACGTTAGTGATGAGAGATAAGCTAATTAATAATTAACAAAGAATAATTAATAATGAACCGTTTCAATCTTGAAACGGTTTTTTTATAGGTGATAAATTGATTCAATTTTCTTGGAACGCCATGTTTGACAATTATTAACTATTCATTATTAATTAGTTTTGTATATTTATAGGAAACCAATATTACCTACTATGAAAAAAATACTAATTGGCGTTTGTACAATTACAGCAATCGTTGGCTGTAAAAAAGAACCAACCATTCCGGCGCCATCGCCCGAAAAAGAAATGTCGATGGAAATCCCTACGACGCACGAATGTTATTTGGGGATTTTAAAAAATGACACTGTAGCGATGCAGTTGTCTATCAAAGGTGCAGAAATTATAGACGGGAAGTTAAGCTATAAGTTTTTCGAAAAAGATAAAAACGATGGTACTTTTACCGGACAAATTAACGGTGACACCCTTTTTGCAGATTATACTTTTATGTCTGAAGGAAAATCGTCTGTTCGTGAAATTGCCTTCCTGAAAAAAGGAAATATCTATATTGAAGGCTATGGCGATGTAGAAGAAAAAGATGGAAAAACCGTTTTTAAAGACCGAAAAAAGTTATTTTTCGACAGTAAAATTGTTTTAAAAAAAGCCGATTGCAATTAGAGGAGGAAAGAACGCTGCGCTACAATAGAAAAAAAATTGGTTAAATGTTCTTGCTTCTTTCAGCGCAGCGATCTTGCTTCTACAAATCTTTTCTAAAAGTCGCACGTTTTCTAAAAATTACCGGATCAAAATGTTTCCACAATTGCTGTATGGCGAGATTGTCTGAAAGTTCTGGAGTTCGGATGCAATTCTTAATACCTTTTTCTGTAAAAGTATTGTAATATTCGTTGAAAATTATTGCTGTGACGCCTTTGTTTTGGTATTCAGGAGCCACTCCAATCAGGTAAAATAATACGGTGTCACTTTGTTTTTTCGCCTTTAATAAATGCATAAATCCGAAAGGGAAGAGCTTCCCGTTCATTTTTTGTAACGCTTCTGAAAAGGATGGCATTACAATGCTAAAAGCCACCAAGTTGTGGTCTTTGTCTTCTACAAACTTAATATATTCCGGATTGATGAAACTGATGTATTTGCGCTTAAAATAGGCTTTTTGACTTTCGTTAATGGCAACAAACGACGACAATTCGGCATAAGACGAGTTAAACAAATCGAACATCTTGTCGACATGCGGCATAATGTCTTTTGTATTCTTAAAATTGACTGGTTGTAACTGGTAGCGTTTTTTTATCAATTCTTGGATTTTGAAGAAAAATTCAGGTTTTACATTTTCAAAAGGAAATTTATTTTCTACATATTCTTTTTCCATTGTATAGCCCAATTGTTCCAAATGTGTTTTGTAATATGGATAATTATACCACGTAATCATCGAACCAATTTCGTCAAAACCTTCAGTGATAACACCCACTTTATCAAGATTTGAAAATCCCATCGGACCCTCAATATATTCTAAACCATGGCTATTGCCGAATTCATATACTTTGTTAAGCAAGGCCTTTGTTACTTCAATATCGTTGATGACATCCCACCAGCCAAAACGGACTTTTCGTTTTTGCTGCTTGTTTACTTCATCCCAATTGATGATGGCAGCAATGCGCCCAACAATTTTATCGTTGTCATAGGCAATATAAAAATGGGCTTCGGCAGTTTCAAAAGCCGGATTTTTGGTTTTATCAAACCCTTCGAGCTCTTCACTAATGATCGGCGGAACCCAGTAAGGATGGTCTTTGTATAAAGAAAAAGGAAATTTCACAAACTGCGAAAGTTCCTTTTTACTTATTGCTTCTTTAATCGTAATCATTTATGGTTTTGTTGTTGGTCCAACTTCCGGTGTTACTTCGTCTTTTCTTTTTTTCTTTTTCTTTTTGTCTTTCTTGCCTTTTTTATCCTTGTCCTTGTCTTTTCCGCTTCGGATTAATACCGGCTTATAATTTTTGTCGAAACGCCAAGAGATTCCTACACCACCATAAAATATTGAAGGCGTATCTTTCATGTTAAAAGCCAATGAACCATCGATCTGAAAGTTTTCTCGAAGCAGATACGCGGCGCCTCCACGAAGTAGCATATCGGCATAATAATCGCTTTTGTAGCCTTGTGTTTCCAAAAAAGCCGACCATTTTTCGTTGATCCCTTTTGTAACAGTAAGAATCAGTCCATAACTTGGAAAATCTGAAGTAATTTTATCTGCAATAATATTGGTCACAACGACATAACCGCCGTTGAATTGGTTTTGGGTAATGACCATCAATTTTGGGCTGATATTGGGATCTGTTTCAAAAGTGTAAGGATTGCTGAAATTGAGATTAAAGCCGGCATAAACACCAACTGCTGGAATAAATTGCTTCCAACTAAATTTGTGGTTCGCCTTCCAACTGTAAATGTTTACCTTCTCTTCACGGTTTTTGAAGGGATCATAGATGAGGTATTTTCCGCCAAGGGTAACCTGACGAAAACCATTTCTTCTTTCTGATCCTAAAGCAGTTGTATAGGAGTCTGTCTGGTATTGGGTATTGAGGCTGAGCTCTAACTGTTCATAAAATAATCCCCATCTGAGGTCAAATTCTGCACCTATTCCTGCAGCTTCTGTACCTAACAGATTGTGCTTTTCACGAATACCGTAAATGCCGGTCTCGAGTTGTAGCACGCTTTTCCCGACCGAGAATGCAGACTGTGACTCTCCGGGACGGTTCGAGTTAATTTCATCAGTAAATTGCGCAGAAGCGGCAGTTCCCGCGAGTAGCGCAAGCAGAAAAATGGAGTATTTTATTGCGAACATAATTCGGTTTTTTTCATGGGTTTACTTCGGCTGCTAACCAACAGCTCGGATTAAAGCTTTCCAAATGTACTATAATTTATCGAAAGCCAAAAGCCGAAAGCCAAAAGTCAAAAACCTAAGGATGATGAACAATAACCAAATAAATGGATTGACGCGAAACCAATATTTATTATTTATTTAAGAATGATAATTTAATTTTAAAGTCAGGATTTGTTAAATTTGACAAATTTTATTTATCATGCAGGAAGCGAATTTCGAGAGTCTTATAAAAATCATTTTTTATATATTGGTTTTTTTCTATGTTTTTAAGTTCCTTGCGCGATTGCTTTTGCCTGTTGTAGTTAAAAAAGTCGTGCAAAAGGCAGAACAAAGCTTTCAACAGCAATATGGCGGATTTCAACAGCAAAGACAATCTACTCAGGACGAAATCATCGTCAATACTTCTAAATCATCAAAACCACGCGAAACCAAAAAGGTCGGTGAATATGTGGATTATGAAGAAATTGAGTAAGTTTGCATAGTTCAGTCTATAGTTTACAATTTTTGCGTCTTAACCTGAACACTGAATTTTAAACTTTAAACCGGAAAATGAAGATTCTCAACAAGTTTTATCCGCACTTATTGGCCGTTCTTGGCTTTGTTTTAATCGCCGTTATTTATTTTTATCCAGTCCTTCAAGGCAAACAACTTTATCAGTCCGATATTGCACAATATACCGGAATGGCGAAAGAGCAGAACGACTTTCGTACTGTTGAGAAGACAGAGCCATTCTGGACAAATTCCGCTTTTGGAGGTATGCCAACGTACCAACTAGGTGCCAAATATCCTAACGATTGGATTGGACATTTAGATGATTTATTGCGATTTTTGCCGCGTCCGGCAGATTATCTCTTCCTTTATTTTCTGGGATTTTATGCGCTGTTATTGGTTTTGAAAACCGATCCATTAAAGGCTTTTTTTGGAGCATTGGCGTTCGGATTTTCGACGTATATGATTATTATTCTCGGTGTCGGGCACAACGCAAAAGCCCACGCAATTGCATATATGCCGCTGGTTATTGCCGGATTTATTCTCGTTTTCAGGAAGAAATATATCTTGGGCGGAATAATTTTGATGCTCGCTACAGCTTTAGAAATCAATGCGAATCACTTCCAAATGACGTATTATTTGCTAATTTTACTTTTAGTAATGTCGGTTTATTTCATCTATTTATTGGTAAAAGAAAAAGACTTTAAAGGATTGGCAAAAATAATTGGCGTTTTTGCCATCGCCGGAATTTTTGCCATCGGTGCGAATGCCGCCAATTTAATGGCAACAGCAGAATACACAAATTTCAGTATGCGCGGAAAAAGCGAACTGACTTTTAACGCAGACGGTTCTAAAAATACCGAAAAAGCTTCGATGTCGTACGATTACATCACCGAATACAGCTATGGAATTGCCGAAAGTTTTAACTTAATCGCACCCAGATTATTCGGTGGTGCCAACGAACCTTTAGGGAAAGATTCAAAAGTAGTCGCCTTTTTGCAAACACAACAAGTGGCTGAAAATGAATATATTTCTGAAGCACAAGCCATCGAATATGCTAAAGCCGGACTTCCTACTTATTGGGGTGACCAACCGATTGTAGCCGCTCCTGCATATATTGGTGCTATTGTATTTTTCCTTGCGATTTTGGCTTTGTTTAATGACAAGCGAAAAATAAAATGGGCATTTTTAGCTGGTGCAATTTTGTCGTTACTGCTTTCTTGGGGAAAGAACTTTTCAATACTGACAGACTTTTTTATCGATTATGCGCCGATGTACGATAAATTCCGCGCGGTTTCTTCAATTCAAGTGATTCTGGAATTATGCCTTCCGGTACTTGCGGTGATGGGATTGTATAGTTTTTTCAAATCGGATAAAGACGCACAATGGAAAGCCTTAAAAAACACCGGAATTGTTGCATTAGGATTACTACTATTTTTATTCCTATTCAAAGGACTTTTTAGTTTTGAAGGTTTACACGATGCCGCACTCGGCAAGCAAATGGATCCAGCGTTTTTAACAGCATTGATTGAAGACAGAAAAGCAATGTTTACCGCAGATTTATTGCGTTCGGGAATTTTCATACTAATTGCGGCATTGCTTTTATGGTTGTATACCAAAAATAAACTTTCACAGACTTTCGCAGTAGTTCTTGTTGGCTCATTGATGATTGCTGATTTGGTACTTGTTGATAAAAATTATGTCAATACAAAAGACAAATCGCAAGATAATCCGATTGGTTTTGTGAGTAAAAGAGAAATGAAAGAGCCATTCTCACCGACCGAAGCCGATCTCGAAATTTTAAAAGATACCAGCGTTTACCGCGTTTATGAATTCTCAGGAAGGTTGCAGGCACGTACTTCTTATTTCCACAAATCGGTGGGAGGTTACAGCGCCGTAAGACCAAGACGATACGACCAATTATTTGATTATCAAGTAGACAGAAAACTGGCGAACATCGGAAAATCAATTGACCCTAAAACTTTTAAGCTAACCCAAAATGTCAATGTGCTGGATATGCTTAACATAAAATACCTGATTTTGGAAGTTGGAGATGGGCAGAGTGTGCCGATTACCAATCCTTATATCAATGGTAATGCTTGGTTTGTAAAAGAACTTAAAACGGTCAATTCTGCCGATGCAGAGATGAAAGCGCTTGATACTTTGGATACTAAAAACATTGCGGTCAGAAACAGCGAAGATTTTAAAAAATCTGGAATCCTTCCTGTATTCAAAACCGACAGCCTTGCCACTATAAAACTCGATGTTTACAAACCAAATTACATCAAATATACAAGCAATAATACCAATCCGGGACTTGCCGTATTTTCAGAAGTCTATTATCCAAACGGATGGAATGTTTATGTTGACGGAAAAAACGACAGTCATTTTCGAGTGGATTATGTACTTCGTGGCATGACTTTACCGGCAGGAAAACACAAGATCGAATTCAAATTTGAACCTTCTATTGTGAAAACCGGCGGAACTATTGCTTTAATAAGTTCTATTGGAATGATTTTGCTGATTGGTGGTGGTGTTTATTTTGAAAGTAAGAAGAAAGATTATAATTCATATAGTAAGTAGCAGATTTCAGATTGCAGGAAGCGGATTACCGACTGCAGTTTGTATTATGTAACTGTAATACAAAGGTCACTGTGCATACATTGTAAGTTCTAAAATCTGCCACCTGAAACCTGCCATCCGCAAAAATGAAACCTGAAACTAAAAAAGTACTCATCATCACCTATTACTGGCCGCCAGCCGGAGGTCCGGGTGTGCAGCGTTGGTTAAAATTCGTGAAATACCTGCCTGATTTTTGCATCCAGCCGATTGTTTATATTCCGGAAAATCCAACATATCCAATTATTGATAATGAACTGGTTTCGGAAGTTTCGGAGCGCGCCATTATCTTAAAAAATAAAATTATCGAGCCTTACGGTTTTGCATCTTTTTTTTCGAGAAATAGAACTAAAAAAATCAGCGCTGGGATCATTCCCAATCAAAAAAAGCAATCGTTTTTAGATAAAATGCTACTTTGGATACGGGGCAATATTTTTATTCCGGATGCACGCATTTTGTGGGTAAAACCATCTGTCAAATTCCTATCGGAATACATTCAGCAAAATGACATAGATACCATTATTACTTCCGGTCCGCCACACAGTTTGCATTTGATTGGATTGGAATTGCAAGCCAAATTCAATCTCAAGTGGTTTGCCGATTTCCGTGACCCATGGACAACAATCGGTTATCATAAATCGCTAAAATTGTCGCATTACGCTGCAAAAAAGCATAAGATTTTAGAACAAAAAGTGCTGCAATCTGCCGACACGATTATAGTGACAAGTGCCACTACAAAAACAGAATTTTCAACTTTGACGTCTAAGCCAATAGAAGTCATAACCAATGGCTATGATGTTGAAAAAATAGGCAAGCAAACATTAGATGAAAAATTTACAATGGCGCATATCGGTTCTTTTCTATCAGAGAGAAATCCGTTGATTTTGTGGGAAGTCTTACAGGAATTGACAAATGTAAACAGCGATTTTGCGAGTGATTTTGAGCTAAAATTAATCGGTGCCGTAAGCAAAGATGTGCTTGATAATATCGCAAAATTTAATTTGAGTAAATTTGTCAATAACATGGGGTATGTTTCTCATTTAGAATCTATTGAGCATCAAAAAAAATCTCAAGTTTTATTGCTAATTGAAATCAATTCGGAAGACACGAAAAGTATTATTCCCGGAAAACTTTTTGAATATATCGTGTCCGAAAGACCGATTATCGGCATTGGTCCGGAAGGCTCGGATTTTGCTTCTATTCTGAAAGAAACCAATACCGGGAATTTCTTTCTTTATAATGAAAAAGAGGCACTAAAAAATACAATTCTTGACTATTATGAATCGTATAAACAAGCAAACTTAAAATCGAATCCTGTAAATTTACAGCAATATTCAAGAAAAAATCTTGCACAGCATTTGGCCAGCTTACTCAGCAAAAATTAAAATTATGCGGAATCTATCACTTATCATTTTATTATTCTTTTCAGGATTTATTCTAGCTCAGGGAACGGAGGCTGTACTTCATCTCAAAACTGGTAATTCTCTTGATGGCTATGGTATGCTATCTGCTACTAGAATACTTGGCGATCATGAAATTGTGCTTTTTCGTAAGGAGAGTGAAAAGGTATTGAAAGAATGGGATGAAACGCAAATCACCGGTATTACCTTGATTACAAATGACAAAGAAACAGAATTTCGCTATGTAACAATGGATAAAGGTACATCGCATCCGCAATTGCTGGAAATAATAAGTGAAGGGGAAGTCACGCTGTACGGTAAAAATGTAGCTGCTTCCAAAGCAGAACCATACACCTACACAACAGCAGATGCCAACGGTATCGAATCCCACACTGTATATCCTAAGAAAATTGTGCTGTATATTAAGCGTTCGTCAGAACAGTTTCCGACAAAATTAACTACTTTAAAAGGTTGGAAGAAGGAAGTGAAATACTATTTTTCAGACTGTGAAGCATTAATTAAAAAAGTAGATGAAGATTTTTTCACCAAAGACAACGTTTCAGATATAGTTGAGTTTTATAATGATTTCTGTACTGATCAAAAATAACCATGGGAATCGTAATCAAACAATCCGCCAAAAACATCGTAATTACCTATTTTGGGTTTGGCATCGGTGCGGTGAATGCCCTATTTTTATACACGAATTTTCTCGGTAAGGAACATTATGGAATCGTTGGTTTTCTCCTTTCGGGTGCCAATATCCTAATGCCACTGATGGCTTTTGGTGTACATAACACAATGATTCGTTTCTTTTCAAGATGTAAATCAGAAGAAGAACGCGAGCAATTCATGAGTTTTATGTTATTGATGCCAATACTCCTCATTGTGCCATTAGGGCTGGTCATTTATTTTTTTTATGATTGGATTGTAGCAGCAATAGTGCTCAAAAATCCGTCTGTAGGTCCTTTTTTATGGCTGATTCCGGTGATTGGGATTTGTATGGCCTATTTCGAAATTTTCTACGCATGGGTGAAAGTCCACATGAAATCGGTATTTGGGAACTTCATCAGCGAAGTACTTGTGCGCATTATAATAATGTTACTGCTTCTCGCTGTTCACTTGCATTACATTAGCAAAAGCGATTTTATTTATTGCCTTTCCGGTGCTTATGGGTTGCAATTTCTCGCCATGAACTTGTATGCAATTTATGTTAAAGCCCCAAAATTGATTTTCAAATTGCCAGATAATACTAAGGAATTAATGGCTTACGGTTTGTTTATCATCCTTTCGGGAAGTGTCGCTACTTTGCTTATTGATTTTGATAAAGTGATGATTCCTGCATACAAAGCAATTACGGAAAACGCCATTTATTCTGTCGCCATTTTTATAGCAACAGTAATTGCAGTGCCAAGTCGTGCCATGTTACAGATTATTTATCCGATTACGGCGAAGCTGATGAGCGAAAACAAATATGAAGAGTTAAACGATTTGTATCAAAAAAGCGCCATTACACTTCAAGTCATCGGCGGGTTTATAATGTTAGGAATTTTTCTAAATATTGACCAGATGTACCGAATTATTCCGGGCAATTATGCTTCTGGGACTTTAGTGGTTTTTGTGATTGGCTTGTCTAAATTTTGCGATGTGATTTTGGGAAATAACAATGCGATTATCCTCAATACTAAATATTACAAATGGGTAATGTGTTTTGGTGTATTGACGATTTTTTTGATGTTTGCACTTCTAAAACTGCTATTGCCGCTTTATGGTATTGATGGTGCTGCATTTGCAACATTAATAACGGTTATAGTTTACAATACGGTGAAGCTTTTATTTGTGGTGAAAAAGATGGACTTATATCCGTTTTCGTTAAATACAGTCAAATCCTTAGGCATTATTGCGACAATATTTTTGGGATTTTATTTTTGGGATTTTACTTTTCATCCGATTATCAATATCATTTTAAAATCAGTATTGATAGGTGTTTTGTATGTTTGGGCGAATTATAAGTTGAAAATTTCTGTAGAAATAAATACGCTGATTGACCAAATTATCATTCGCTTGAAAGGTTATATCACAGCATAAAAAAATCCCGCCGGAACCACCCGACGGGACAAACAAACCTAACCATTATTAACCAACCAACTATCGTTTTGCTTCTTTTTTAGAAGCTGTTTTTTCTTCAATCCTAGCTTTCGTGCCATCTTTTCTGTAGTAATAATAGTCGTTGTCGTTTTGAGCAGGCGACGTGTTATCATCATTATAGTAATCGTTGTTGTAGCTACTATTATAAGTAGTGTAAGTTCTTCCGTTTACAGTTCCAGAGTAACCTGTGATTTCACCTCTTCTGTTGTATAAAATTTTCAATCCGCCCACTTGTGAAAGGGCATAGCGGTTGTAACTCATATACACAGAACCAATTCTTTTGATTCTGTCGTTCGCGTCGTAATTAATGAAAACGTTTCCGACTCTTCTTACACGACCCTCACTGTCGTGTTCGACGCGAACTCCTGAATCTGAATAGTTGCCAGGAGCACCATAAGTCTGGTTCACACCATGTTGTTGGCCTCGGTGATAATTCTCTCCCGCAGATGGCACCGTATTAAAATCAAATTGTCCGTCAGCAAAGACATAAAACTCAATTCCTCGTTCTGTAAACGAAATCGGCTCCGCATTATAAATGCTAACACCAGTTCTGTAATCGCCAGAAAAATTGATTATTGCTGACGCATTTGCTGCCTGAAAACCAAAAAGGATAGCAGCGGCTAAAAGGGTAATTTTTTTCATAATCAATAAAAATTAAGTTTGCCTACTCTTTCGCTTTTCGGCTTCCGCGGACTTTAAATTTTAAAGTTATTGAGCTAATTCCAATTTGCGTGCCAAAGTTTTAAAAGTAGCATTTGTCTTTTAAGATAATAAATGAAAAAGCCTTACTTCGATTTGAAATAAGGCTTGAAAACATTAAGGTTTTGTTATTTTTCTTAATCTGATTTTAAGAAAGAGAAATAACCAAATCCATTTAAAATTTATAAAATTACTTTTTTGGTAACAGTGCCCGAGTTAGTTCTGATTTTTACAATGACAACTTCATTGGCGATATTTAAATTTTTAATAGATGTGATGCCAGCATTGACTTCGTTATTTTCAAAAAGTAAACGGCCTCGGATGTCGTAAATTTTCACTTCCTGCATTATGTTTGTTCCCGAGTTAATGGTCAATTGACCCGCATTTTTGTATACAATTATATTTTGGGATTGTACAGAAGGTAATTCTGTTCCGAGTGTTGTATTTTGATATACCAACTTAAAACGGCTGTTAAATGTGCCGGTTTCTGAAACGAATGTGTAAGGTTCGTTTTTGATGCTTGAGGTTATTCCAGTCAATTCGTCTTTTAAAAATATATCCTGATCTCCTGAAAACAACCCGTCAACATGGTCGATTGCAATGGTGAAATTCCCGGCAGATTCTGTTTTAAAACCCAATGCAACGCTGTCATTCTGGTCAAACGGAAGTGCCCGTCCCTGAATGGCAAAAGCGCCATCATTGATTACATTATACAACTTTGTTCCGGAAGTTTCAATCGCTTTTCCGTCAAAAAAAAGGTCTAAATCATTCGTGGCATTTAATACGTAACCTGTCAGCATTTGACCTGTAACCGAATCTGCATCTGAAATATTGAGCCAGATCCTGTTAACATCTGCAGTATTCTCGTTTACTGCATTCCTGAAAAATTGGCCGGCATTATTGCCCACGCGCATTGTATTGAGGAATGTAGCATTCGTGGCAGCACTGGTTTTTACCATAAAAGCTTGTCCGGTTTGGATTGTGCCATTTGGTGTTACGGTACCCGGGGCAGTCGTAGTTCCTGTTCCGTTAACGGTTGAATAATTGGTGGCGCCAGAAACTTGAGAGTTGTGCGTCCAGAAATACAATGTTCCGATGGTAGGATTGGCGGCTAAAAATGCAGCTGCGCTGATTGTCGAAGGATACGGGTTTCCAATTAGATTAAACCCCTGACCTATATTGGTTATAGGAATTGTAATTGTACCATTATTTGGAGTTCCGGTAAATACCCCATTGAAAGTTTGCGGCGCGGCCGGAGCATTTAAAAAATTATTCGGGGCCCGGATGGCATAACCTTTGGCCGCCACAAAAGTGGTTGCAGCAGCAGTTACAAATGTATTTGTGTTTTCATTGATTTCATAAAAACGATTGGTCAGCGTTTGAGGTGAAAAAGCAAAAAGATTCTGATCGGCAACTGGTGATGACCAATATACATAATCAAGACGGCGCATCGCTGCACTTCTTCTAACCGTAATATTGCCGGTATTATCATTGAAAGCAATCTGTTGCAGAATGTTGGCGTTATCTTCTACAATGAAAGCGGTTTCCGCTTGGTAATTATGTATGGTTCCGGCAACAGTAACGTTTGTTCCCGAAGCAACAGTAATGCTTCCGCCGGCATCTATAATAAGATTGTTACTTGTAAAAGCGCCATTAGTATTGGTATTGTAAGGGCCTGTTAAAAACGCATTAAGTGCTTCATCCGGAACACTTGGCGTCCATTGCGTTCCGTTCCATGTCGTAACAGCGGTTGTCATTGCAGTTCCGTTAGAGGAATATCCCGAAGTCTGTCCGGAACCCACGGCCCTTACCCTATAATAGTAAGTGTGTGCAGGAAGCAATCCGGTAATAATTTGTGAAGTGCCGTTAACCACATAATTGTGGTACGGCAAATAATTGTCACTATTGCCTGACACACTTATAGCCCTGATAAAAGTACCCTGATTGGACGCTATGGCACCTCCGGCGACCGATATATTTGAGGTCATGATCCATCGCAGGTAAACTGCCGGTTTATTGCTGCATTCGGACGGCAACGGTACATTTGTCAATTGGCCTGTTGTGTTGTTATTGGCTGCGGTAACATTACCCCCGGCAACGTCTGTCCATACACCGTCTACCGCTACTCTATACTGCAGCTTAAAGTCTCTGGGACCGGTGTTTGGAGCCCTTTGAAAAGAAGAAACTTTTATTTGTGAATAGCCCGTTGTAGCAACTAATACCTGCCAATATTTTGTACCACTTCCGTTTGTCCAGGCGATTGCTCCGGCACCATTTGAATTTATATTGAAAAGTGTCGCGCCGACAACGGTAATAGAATTGCCACCAGCGGTATTTCCAGAAGTACCGCTGGTAGCATTATAATTAGAAGTAAGGTTCCACGTGGCTACATTTGTAGAGTTAGATGTAGTGAATGCAGGATTTCCGTCAACATCGAGTAAATAAGAAGTGGCTCCGGGAACGGCAATCCAATTCGCTGTAAAAGATGTGTTTTCTGCATTTGTGGGATCCAGACCGAAAGGGATTTTTATAGTACTGTTTCCGGATATTGCAATAGTAGGCGCGCCCGAAAGTCCGGGAGCCGAAAACGAAATCAAGTCAGTTGCGCTTCCTAATGACTGCGGATTATAACGCACATAAATCGTAGTTGCGTCTAATGTCTCCGTCGTATAGGCAACGGTGGTCGTTATGCCCCAATTGCTGGCATCTGTAGACAACTCAAAATTAGGATTCGTTGCAGCCACCGTTACGACGGCAGGAAAATCAATCAATTTTATTCCCGACAACGAGAATGTTATTGTTGTATTGTCGGAATAGTTGATACTGCCAAAATTTATTACCGTTTTATTGGTATAGACTGTTGGAGGCCTTAAAACAGCGTTCCCGCTAAGGGATACAGTTGGCGGAGCTGCCAAACCACCACCTGAAAACACAATACTTCCTGTTTTGGAGCCGAGTGACTGCGGCGGCATGCGTACATAAATGGTAGTATTCGCCAGGTTGTTACTGTTGTAATTCATAGGGACACTGCCGCTCCAGTTGGTGTTGTCTAGTGAGAGCTGGAACAGCGAGTTCGTTGAACTAGCCGTAATAATACCCGGAGCACCGTTGAGATCTATTGCCGAGATCGTAAAGCTTTTTACGGCAGAGGTTATGTCATTATAATAATCTGCGAAGGTAATGGCGCTGGTCCCATTTGTTGAAAGCGCAGGATGTGGCGGGTCTATGCGAATGTCAAAAGTATCGCGGTGCAAATCGGCATCAACGACTTGTACAATGTAGGTAGTTCCTGCAACAAGACTCGCCGCTGCTGTTTCTGAACTCAAAGAAGCTGAAGTTCCACTCCCGACTGTGCTGCCCCCACATCCGTTCAAAATATATAAATTCTTGTTTCCGGCAGTACCGAAATTATCAATGGTAATATAATGCGTTCCGGTAACTGTCGGTGTAAAACTGTAAAAAACATCGCCGTTAGTGGCATTTGCCAAACTCCCCTGAACGGGCGGCGCTGATACAGAAAGCGGTGCAGCATTAGCGCAAATGTCATTAGCAACGGCAGCAGCTGTGGTGAAGTCTAACAGGCTGCCCTCATTATCAACATCACCTACACTTGCCTGGAACCCATAATGTGTTCCGGGCATCAATCCCTCCAACGTATAACTATAAGGGCCCGTAACAGTACTGACAACAAGCGGGGTATCCAAATACTCAATTTGATCGTCAAGATTATAAATCCTGAAAAATTTTCCTTGTGACGTTGAAGTGCACTGTCCGTAAGAATTTACATTGCCCAATAACGTGGCACTCGAAGCTGTAATGTTTATTACCCCCTGAGTACTCACACTTCTCTGTACATATGGCAGACTGATAAAGTGCATAGTTCCGGATTCAAATGTCGCACCGGGCTCAGCACACGTCAACCGAAAATTAATCTGTTGATCGGAAACCTGATTAGTCGGAAAATAGCTGCAACTTTTTTGTATTGTGCCGCCGGGGGGCAGGTCGGTTGCCGACCATTCGCTAAAATCGCCCCGTTCATATCCCGTCGCATTGTCTATGATTATGCTATAGCCCGTAGCAGGTGTTTCTCCGGTATTTGTAAACGTGAATGTAACACCAAATGTCTGACCCGAAGCCGCGCACTGTGAATATGTCGTTATTGACGCAGTTGCTGTAATATGAGGAGGCGTTTGTGAAAAGACAGCCAATGACAGCAGCAAAGCAAAAAATAAAAAGAAGGAATTTTTGGAGCGTAGATTTTTATACATAACTTAAATTTTTGTAAATGTATTCCAATCTATTGTTAATTAGGATATTGATTAATTGCGATTTTTTTATTATGGCATGAAAAAACCTGCTAATGACAGCAGGTTTCCAAAATATCCTAATTCGGAATTAAAGTTTCTCCTTGAGGTATTTTCCGGTGACAGAATCTTTATTCTTTACAATATCTTCAGGCGTTCCAATAGCGAGAATATGTCCGCCATTTTCGCCACCTTCGGGACCTAAATCAATCACCCAATCGGCACATTTGATCAAATCGAGGTTGTGTTCAATTACGATTATGGAATGGCCTTTGTCAATTAACGCATCGAATGAAGCCAGTAATTTCTTAATATCGTGAAAATGCAATCCGGTTGTTGGTTCGTCAAAAACGAATAGCGCTTTGTCTTTCGTAGCGCCTTTTACAAGAAATGAAGCCAGTTTGATGCGCTGTGCCTCGCCGCCCGAAAGAGTAGAAGAGGATTGTCCCAATTGCACATAACCCAAACCTACATCTTGCAAAGGCTGTAATTTCTGTCCAATTTTCGTCTGTTTTGTTTTGGCAAAGAATTCAACAGCATCGTCAATGGTCATCGTTAAAATATCGTCGATGTTTTTGCCTTCAAAATACACTTCAAGGATTTCTTTCTTGAAACGTTTTCCATTACAGGTATCACAAGGCAATTGTACGTCGGCCATAAAAACCATTTCCACATTAATGGAACCTTCGCCTTTGCAGGTTTCACATCTTCCGCCATCAACGTTAAAAGAAAAATGTTTGGGCAGATAACCACGGATTTTGGATAGTTTTTCTTTTGAATACAAATCCCGAATATCGTCGTAAGCTTTGATATAAGTCACCGGATTGGAACGCGAACTTCTTCCAATCGGATTCTGATCGACATACTCAATATGTTGTATTTTGTGGTAATAACCGCGCATTTCTGTATACTGTCCGGCTTTTTCTCCAACACCGTCGAGTTTTTTCTGCATCGCCGGAAATAGGATTTTTTTTACCAATGTACTTTTTCCGCTTCCAGAAACGCCAGTGATAACCGTTAAAACTTCTAACGGAAATTTCACATCAACATTGCGTAGATTGTTTTCGCGAGCGCCTAATATTTCTATATAAGTACCTGACTTTCTTCTGGTTCTTGGTACTCTGATTTCAAGTTCGCCATTTAAGTATTTTGCTGTAAGCGATGAAGATTTTAGGATCTCCTGATAATCACCTTGTGCGACGAGTTTTCCGCCGTGCGTTCCTGCTTCGGGGCCGATATCGATAATCATATCGGCGGCTTTCATGATGTCTTCGTCGTGTTCGACAACGATTACCGTATTCCCCAAATCCCGCAAAGAAATCAAGACTTTGATCAATCTTTCTGTGTCTTTTGGATGCAGTCCGATACTTGGTTCATCCAAAATATACATCGAACCAACAAGGCTGCTGCCTAGAGAAGTTGCTAAATTTATTCTTTGTGATTCTCCACCGGAAAGCGTTGCTGAATTTCTGTTTAAGGTCAGATAATCCAACCCGACTTCCGTAAGGAAATCCAATCGGTTGTTGATCTCTGTCAAAAGTCGCTTGGCAACTTTAATATCAAATTCTGAAAGCTGTATTGCTTTGAAGAAAGCGACGAGATTCTTAATAGGCATATCAACCAAATCAGAAATCGTCTTGCCATCAATTTTTACATAAGAAGCTTCCGGACGCAATCTTTTTCCTTTACAGGCATAGCATTTTGTCTTTCCACGGTAGCGTGACAACATCACGCGGTTTTGGATTTTATAGTTTTTTTCTTCTAATTCTTTAAAAAAATCGTGCAATCCTGTGAAGTGTTTATTGCCTTTCCAAAGAATATCTTTCTGCGCATCCGACAGTTGATAGTAAGGTTTGTGTATTGGAAAGTCGAACAAATAAGCTGTGTTCACAAGTTGGTCTTTATACCAGCTCATGCTTTCGCCACGCCAGGCATAAATGGCATTTTCAAATATGGATAAAGCGGTATTTGGAACTACCAATTCTTCATCAACACCTATTACATTGCCATAACCTTCACAAACCGGACACGCTCCATAAGGATTATTAAAACTGAATAAATGTACGTTTGGTTCTAGAAACAGAATGTCATCCAATTCGAAATTATTGCTGTACGGGAAGCGTTTTTCAGTATTGACTTCCTGCAAATAGCAAGTGCCTTTACCTTCAAAAAAAGCGGTTTGGATCGCGTCAGAAAGCCGATTATAAAATTCTTCTTCTTCTTTCACCACGATCCTGTCGATGATCAGAAAAATTTCTTTTTTAGTTAGTTTTTGTCCTTGTAATTCGTCCAAACGCAGCGTTTCGCCGTCGACAAAGATTCTTGCGAAACCTTGCTGCAAAAGAACGCCGAGTTTTTCTTCAATGGTCCTGTCTTTTTCTTTATGAACTGGCGATAATAACAGCCATTTGCTGTCGATCTCAAATTTTTTCACATCGTTGATAACATCGGAGACCGTATCTTTTTTTACTTCACGCCCTGAAACCGGAGAATAGGTTTTCCCGATTCTGGCGAAAAGCAGCTTCATATAATCGTAGATTTCTGTCGAAGTGCCCACCGTTGAACGCGCATTGGTAGTATTTACTTTTTGTTCGATGGCGATGGCAGGCGCGATTCCTTTGATGTATTCTACTTTTGGTTTGTCGAGGCGACCAAGGAATTGTCTTGCATACGAAGACAAACTTTCTACATAACGGCGTTGTCCTTCGGCATATAAAGTGTCAAATGCCAAACTCGATTTTCCCGAGCCCGAAAGGCCCGTAATCACTACAAGTTTATTGCGCGGAATGGCGACATCGAGGTTTTTTAGGTTGTGTACCTGTGCGCCTTTGATGATGATATTTTTCTTCGGTTCTAGGGTAGTAATGTCAATTTGCATAGCAACAAAATGGTTTTTTGCAAAGGTAATCATTTCAATGTTGAGAACATATACAGGTGGTTCTTAATAAATTCCAAAAACAATATCCAAAAAACAAATAAATACTAATTTTCAATTTTGAAAAACATGCATTTGAAATTTTCGAATTGGTATTTAATTGGAATTTTTAATTTGCTATTTGGAACTTTTAAAAGTAAAATGGATTTAATAAATTACAGATTTTTCTGTAAAAGCTTTATTTTAGTGATAAATGAAAGCAGTTTGAACGATTATTGTGCAATTACTGTTAAATTTTGCATTTATATTTGGAAATGAAAAATCTATTATGTTATATTTGGGTAATATTTAATCTTTAATTAACAGCAGCCTATACAATAAAACTACTTTTTAGGGAATAATCCCAACATTCAATCAAAACACTAAAAGGTAATTTTATGGCTAATGTTCAAATCCCAGACGCTTTATTGGTAAAAAGCTATGTTGCCGGAGACGAAAACGCTTTGGCTACACTAATCAACAGGCACCAATCGAAAATTTACGGTTTCATTTATTCTAAAGTAAATGATCGTGATACTTCAGACGACATTTTTCAAGACACTTTCATCAAGGTCATTAAAACGTTGAAATCACATTCGTATAACGAAGAGGGTAAATTTCTTCCTTGGGTAATGCGAATAGCGCACAACCTGATTGTAGATCACTTCCGCAGGAACAAAAAGATGCCCATGTTTCGCGAAACTGAAGAATTTTCGATATTCTCGATCATGTCGGACAATGTTCCGAACATTGAAGCTAAAATGATTGCAGCACAAGTTGAAAATGATTTACAAAAATTAATTCTTGAACTTCCTGCTGATCAACGTGAAGTGCTGATGATGCGTATCTATCAAGATTTGAGTTTCAAAGAAATATCAGAACAAACAGGCGTTAGCATCAATACTGCCTTAGGTAGAATGCGTTATGCACTAATGAACCTTAGAAAAATTATAGAAAAGCATCAAATTATTTTAACGAATTGATACTATTTTGTAAATTGCTACGTTGTAATAAAAAACAAACCAATACAATATGGCAAAAATTTACTCTAAGAAAACATTAGCAACCCCTAAAATGCAACCTAAAAAAGAAACGGTTTCCTTTTTGTTAAATTACTCCAAAGCGTTAAGCTTCTTGAAAGTGGGTAAGACTAAAATTGAGAATATTGCTAATTAAGAAAAATCCTGCTAATCGTTTAGCAGGATTTTTTTTCGCTCCAGAAATTTCGCGAGTGCTCGGAATGAAATAAAATTAAAATTTACGGGAGGTTTTACTTTCCTGATTTTTATAGTATTCTTCCAAAACCTCTTTTCGCCCAATTTCTTTCGTAATAATATCCTTGTCCAAATCCCAACCGCGAGCAGGAGAATATTCACGTCCGTACCAAATGATTTGCAAATGCAGTTCGTTCCACAAATTTTCCGGAAAAATATTTTTTGCATCTTTTTCGGTTTGCACAACGTTTTTGCCATCAGATAGATTCCAACGGTACATCAATCGGTGAATGTGTGTGTCAACGGGAAAAGCCGGAACGCCAAATGCTTGCGACATAACGACACTTGCCGTTTTATGACCAACCGCCGGAAGTGCTTCCAAAGCCTCAAAACTTTGTGGTACTTCGCCATTATATTTTTCAATTAGAATTTCTGATAGCCCGTGAATACCTTTTGATTTCATTGGCGACAGCCCACACGGACGAATGATTTCCTTGATTTCTTCCACAGACATTTTTACCATATCATACGGATTGTCTGCTTTCGCAAATAAAATAGGCGTTATCTGGTTCACGCGCACATCGGTACATTGTGCTGAAAGCAAAACGGCAATCAATAATGTATATGGGTCTTTATGATCAAGCGGAATCGGAATTGTGGGATAGGCTTCTTTTAACGTATTAATAACAAATGTTGCACGTTCGGCTTGGGTCATTTTGTTGTAAATTTAGGAAGTTTAAGGTAAAAAGTTTCTAGTTGAGTTGCTGCCAACCTTAAACTTTAGACTTTAAACAAAAATAGCCAAAAAAATATGACAACATTTAAAAAAGGCGATAAAGCGCCAAACTTTTCGGGAACCGATCAAGAAGGAAAATCCCACCAATTATCAGATTATAAAGGCAAAAAGCTCGTGGTTTTCTTTTATCCGAAAGCCGATACGCCAGGTTGTACGGCGGAAGCTTGTGATTTGCGCGATAATTTTGAAAGATTTCAAGCTAATAATTACGAACTTTTAGGCGTAAGTGCCGATTCTGCGAAAGCACAATCAAAATTTAAGGACAAATATAAATTCCCGTTTCCTTTATTGGCAGATGAAGACAAATCTGTAATTGAAGCTTTTGGCGTTTGGGGACCGAAAAAATTCATGGGCAGAGAATACGACGGGATCAATCGAACGACTTTCGTAATCGATGAAAATGGAATTCTTGAAGACGTGATTTCGGATGTAAAAACGAAGGCGCACGCGGCGCAGATTTTGAAATAGGTTGCAGTCGCAGTCTTCACTTTACAGCCGCAGTGTTCATTACTGCAACTGAAGACTGCGACTTGAAACTACTTACTTTCCTCCAAAACGATATTCGGATCATAGCCAAACAAATGATGTTGCTTGATAATATCGGCAATACCACTTGGTAGCATTTCTTCCCAACCAGGTTTTCCATTGCTGATCATTTTGAGGACTTCGCGGGAGAAAATTTCTAAAGTATGCGGGTCAAAATCGTCGATATCAACTACTTTTCCGTTGAATTTGAAGAATTTATACAACTCTTTCATTCGAGGATGTACTTTCAGGTTTTCAGAATTGATGATTTCGCCTTCCTCGCCAATCATCGGATATAATAGAACTTTTAAATCGCGGTAGAATAATTTTCCGAAAGCTTCCAAAATACCACCACTTAAATGACGGTAATATTTCTCATCAAAAATATCAACTAAATTGTTGACACCCATCGCCAATCCCATGCGGGCTTTGGTGTAGTTAGAGAAATATTCAACCACTTTATAATATTCTTGAAAATTCGAGATCATTACGGTTTGTCCTAAAGAACAAAGCAATTCGGCACGATCCATAAAATCGCGTTCATCAATTTCGCCGTCGGAGCGCAGGTTGGAAAGCGTAATTTCAAAAACGACGAGCGTGTTGTCTTTTTCGACTCGATTTTCTTCCAAAAACATCTTATACGATTTCTCATACATGTCGATATTTACTTTGGTCACCGGACGGAAACTTCCTCTTAAGGCAAGGATGTTTTTTTTATAAAGAATCGCAGCCGGTAAAACATTCTGCCCATCAGGACCGAACATTACCGCATCTGTCATGCCGTTTTTAACGAGCTGTAAACTCATCAAGCGGTTGTCAACATTGGCGAAACGTGGGCCTGAAAAATTTATGGTATCAATTTCCAGTTGGTCTTTGTCTAAGTGATCGTACAAATAACGAAGCAGTTTTTTTGGATCGTTGTATTTGTAATAAGCGCCGTAAATCAGGTTGACACCCAAAATTCCGAGCGTTTCCTGTTGCAGTCTTGCATCGGTTTCCTTAAAACGAATATGGATAATAATTTCGTTATAATCTTCGTCAGGCTCTATTTGGTAACGAATTCCAACCCAACCGTGTCCTTTAAATTGCTTTGCAAAATCGATTGTAGCAACTGTATTGGCATAACTGAAGAACATTTTTGTTGGATGTTTTTCACGGCTGAGGCGTTTTTCGATAAGGCTAACTTCATGCGAAAGCATTTTTTTTAAACGACTTTCGGTAACGTAGCGGCCGTCTTCCTCGATGCCGTAAATAGCGTCGCTAAAATCCTTATCATAAGCCGACATTGCCTTCGCTATCGTTCCCGATGAACCGCCACTTCTAAAAAAGTGTCTTACGGTTTCTTGTCCAGCGCCGATTTCTGCAAAAGTTCCATAAATGTTGTCATTTAGGTTGATGCGCAGCGCTTTGTCCTTAATGGAGGGAATCTGTTCGATGACCTTGTCACCTTTTAATTTTATTCTAATATCCATTTTTTATAAAAATCGCTATTTACATTACAAAGTTAACAAAATAGGGCTTTCACGAAAGATAAATGTCTTATTTTTGTAAAAAAAATAACAGCGTTGAAAGTCTATTTTTTGGGTACAGGAACTTCACAGGGCATTCCGGTTATTGGAAGCGATCATCCTGTATGTAAAAGTAACGACCGTAAAGACAAAAGATTGCGCGTTTCAGTTTGGATCTACGATGAAAATTTTTCGATAGTTGTGGATTGCGGTCCGGATTTTCGCCAGCAGATGCTTACATCCGATTGCAAAAAAATAGATGCGCTTTTGTTTACACATGAACATGCCGACCATACTGCCGGATTGGATGACATCAGGCCTTATAACTTCAAGCAAGGTGCGATGCCGGTTTATGCGCATGAACGCGTAATCAAAAATCTGACGCGTCGTTTTGACTATATTTTTGAGACAGAAAACCGTTATCCAGGCGCACCTTCAGTAAAAACTATTGAAGTGGTTAACAATTATCCCTTTCAACTGAGTGGAAAAAATATCATTCCGATCAATATTTTTCATGGAAGTTTACAGGTTTTCGGTTATAGAATTGATGATTTTGCGTATTTGACGGATGTAAAAACCATACAACCAGAAGAAATCGAAAAACTCAAAGGCTTGAAAGTACTTGTCGTGAATGCACTTCGCATCGAACCACACGACACGCATTTTAATCTCTCGGAAGCTTTGGATTTTATTGCTTTGATACAACCCAAAGCAACCTATTTAACGCACATTAGTCATGTGTTTGGTTTTCATGCAGATATACAGAAAAATTTGCCGTCCAATGTTTTTTTGGCTTATGATAATCTAGAAATCACTATTTAATATTTATGAAAAAGTCCATTTTACTTTACCTTTTTATTCTCGCGCTGCTTTTTAATGTTTTCACTTATGCTTATTATAGCAAAAAATCTGATTTTGATCAAAAAGAATCAGAAAAAGGATTTAAACATTTGAAAGACAGTCTTACATTGGTTACTTCAAAATTGGATGATGCCAATTATTTTTCGTTAGAAACCAATCAAAATGCGCAGGAATATTTTGAAAACGAAAATATAGCGTATGATAAACTCATGCCGCAGGTAAAAGAAGCACTGATAGCATTCAATGATGATCCGAAAGGGAATAAATATGTAGGTTTTGAAAAAATGGGTGAACAAAAATTCGTTATCAATAAAGTCAAAATCTTGAACCACCGTTGGATTATTGCCGATTTTAGTAACGGTAAACTTTGGGGCGAAGTCATCCTGAAATATTTTGTCAATACTAATGGCACGATTGACTTTGAAACTGCTGAAACGTTGATTTACAATAATAAAGTTGCTGAGTAATTATTTCTTGCTTTGCGCATCGTAAGTCATTTAAATCTCGCAAAGACACAAAGTTGTTTTACTTGAATAATTGTAAAAATAACTTATTTTTTGTTCAGCCAATCCCGTAAATCAAAGAAATTCTGGGGCGAAACGCCATGGCCGATTGGGTATTCCTTATAAACAGATTCGATATTTAAATTATCTAGAAAAGGTTTTGATTTTCTGTCCCAATCAACTGGAACAACTTGGTCAACCGTACCATGTGAAATAAAGAATTTCAGAGTGGAAAAATCATTTTTCGCGTAATTTTCAGTTAGAATTTCTTGGTTTAAATAACCACTCATGGCAACGACACGTTGTATTTTTTGTGGGTATGACAATGCAACGGCATAACTCAAAATACTACCTTGGCTAAAACCAATTAGCGTAACATTTGAAGCATCAATGTCATATTTCGCCGTAATTCCATCCACAAAATCAGCTATTAAATCGCGGGATTTTCTTGCTTGATCATGATCGGAAAATTTGTTTTCATCAGCATCAAAATTAATTGCATACCAAGCGTAGCTTCCATGTTGTAAATCATAAGGTGCGCGCACGGAAATCACATAATATTCTTCCGGAAGTTCATTTGCAAACGAAAATAAATCTTCTTCGTTGCTGCCATATCCGTGGAGCAAAAGCAACAATGGTTTTTTTTCTGACTTTATTTTTGGTTCTCGAACTAGGTAGTGTAGATCTTGCATTTTTATATATTTTTGAACCATTTTTGGAATAAATTACCAACCAGAGGCAATGGTCTTGTACTGCCTTGTGCAGCGTTAAAAATACCAAAAATCATCAATACCGAAATGAAAATCCACATTGGTGCGGCAATCATGATACTTTCAAAATTAGCAATAATTAAGCCCAATGAAACAAAAGTGATTGACAATCCCAAACCCTGACGGATGTGAAATGATGCATACGGATTTTTGTCTTCGCTGTTGATTGACAAAGCGATCAATACGCCGACGAGTAAGATATAACTTGAGATTGCGGCGGTTTTGCCTTTTTCGATTGTTTGCTGGTCCATTTTAATTTAAGATCAATTGTCCGTTATTGAAAATCCCATACACTTTTCCTTTACATTCACTTTCGAGAAAAGCGGAATTTTTAGATTTTGACAGTATATTTTCTTTCGTAAATTTCGATTTTCCTTCGGGATTAAAGAAAGTAAGATTAGCTGTTTTTCCTTCTGAAATACCGTCGCTTTCAATTCCGAATATCGCTTTCGCAGCAATCAGCTTTTCAACGATTACATCCGGTGAAAGTATGGTCATTAATGCCCCAAATGTGCTTTCAAGACCGATTGTGCCGTTTTTTGCCAGATCGAATTCCATTTTCTTGTGTTCAATATCGATTGGATTATGGTCGGAAGTGATGCAATCAATAATGCCATTATTAACCGCCTTTATCAATGCTTTTCTGTCGGATTCGCTTCGCAATGGTGGCGCGACTTTAAATCTCGTGTCAAAACCATCGAGTTTTTCATCATTCAAAACCAGATTGTGAACTGCTACGCTACAGGTAACGTTGAGTCCTTTTGCTTTAGCGGCTTTAATCAATTCGACTGATTTTGCCGTCGAAATGGTTGGAATATGTAATTTTCCGCCGGTATATTCGAGTAAAAATAAATTACGGGCAATGTGCAACTCTTCTGCAAGTGCCGGGATCCCTTTCAATCCCAATCTTGTCGAGACGATGCCTTCATTTGCGACGCCATTTCCTTTGATATTGGCATCTTGTGAAAAAGCAATGACCAATCCGTCGAAATCTTGCGTGTATTGCAATGCAATTTTGAGCAGATTTGCGTTCTCCAAACTTTTGCCATAATCACCAAAAGCTATGGCGCCAGCATTTTTCATATCGAATAATTCGGCCAAATCTTTTGCGTCGCTGCCTTTGGTCAAAGCGCCAATTGGGTAAAGTTGGGTTGCGCATCCGTTGGCTCTGGAAAGTACGAAATTAACTTGTGATTGGTTGTCTATTATTGGATCGGAATTGGGTTGTAAAGCTACGGCAGTGAAACCACTTTTTGCGGCGACATTTAATCCGTTGGCAATGGTTTCACGGTCTTCAAAACCCGGTTCTCCAAGCGAAACACTACTGTCGAACCAACCTTCGGAAACGTAAAGATTATCCAGTTTAATTTCTTTAAATTTGGATGAATTGGAAAGCTTCTTGCCAATTTTTTTAATGGTACCATTTTCAATCTGCAAATCTGCAACCTGATTGTGGAATGCACTTTTCGGGTCGATAATTGTTGCTTCTCTGATGAT
Source organism: Flavobacterium sp. (assembly GCA_029946065.1). Classification (GTDB taxonomy): domain Bacteria; phylum Bacteroidota; class Bacteroidia; order Flavobacteriales; family Flavobacteriaceae; genus Flavobacterium. The sequence goes on along the minus strand of JAQSDU010000014.1, from coordinate 292,438 downwards.
TAGATTCATTTTACGAATTTTTGGATGAACAGTTCGGTAACTAAAAATAAAAGCGTCAGCAGCACAAACCATTTCCAGATTTCGTTGTTTGTCCGGTCTGTCTGTAAAGTGTCAAAAACAGTTTCTATATTGTCGATTGTCTTAAAATCGGAGAACATATCTTCGTTGGCAGGCGTAATATTGCCTTCGGTGCGGTTATAATTAAAGCTAATGTTGCGCAGCAATTCGTTTTGTTTAAAAACGCCGTAATTGCCTGCTACTTGTGGATAATCGTTAAATGTCAGTTTTACTTTATTGTTTAAAATCTGCTGTACCGGAATGAATTTTTCGCTGGAATTCTCATTACTTTTTATTTCAACAATCTCATCTTTTGAAAGATTTGCATCGAGTAAAAACGGTTGATTTTCACCAATTGTAATTGCAGTAACGCCGGTTTTTTGGGCCACTTGCGCCATATTATAAAAAGTTGGAACAATCAGGGGTGAATTCTGAAAATTCGAATTCATCTTGTTAATCGGCGCAGCGAAAACATAAACAGAAGAAACGGCAGCAGATAAAGATGTCAGGAAAACGCTTTGGTCTTCATAACTCAAAATCGCAGGATTGGTGCTAGTTACAGCAAATGAATTTTTCGTATTTGGGTATTGAAAATTGTCGATTTTCTTTTCAAAAACAGCACTGTACAAAGGATGGCTGAAAGCGATTTTCGTAATCAGTTTCTCAGCAATCACTGGGTTTCCGAATTTGATACTGCCAAAATTGGCAAGAAAAGTATTCATTGTTACCGTTGAAGTTTCAGATGATGGAATCACGATCAGATTACCGCCTTTTTCCACAAAAGTTTTCAAAGTAGTTTGTAACGCTTGCGGAATATCTTTGAGTTCATTGAGCACAATCGCATCTTGCTTTTCAAGGATGTTATAATCGAGATTTGCCAGCGGAAAATTGCTGTAGTTGAATTCTGTTTCCGTGTAAATCTTAGCAAGAAATTCGCTTCTTTCGGCATCACCAATACTGACAACATTTAATTTTTCAGGTTTAGAAATATTGAAATATAAAGTATTGTCATAAGAAATCCCGTTGTCTTCGACAGCAACATAACCGTTGAAATCGGCTTTCGGAATTGTGAAATTCATGGTTTTTGAAGCCGCGTCAAATTTGATTTGTGTTTTCGCAATCAATTTGTTGTTGTTGTATAAAGCGATTGGCGATTCGGCTAAATCTTCACCATACGCAGATAATTTTACACCAATTTCATAAAAATTGTCCAATGTTTGGGCGATGAAAACGCTATCAACGGCAATATTGTTTTTCTGTTCCGCTTTTGGGATAATGAAGTATGTATTGAAATCTTTATCGATGCTTTTGAGCTGTTTTTGCTCCAATCCAATCGCATCTGTAATCACCACAATATCTTTATTGAAAGGCGATTTGCGCGATTTTACTTTCGCCATCAGGCTTTCCAAATTGAACGGCGTTGCGCTGTATTTTAGGTTTTGTAATGCTGCTTGGATGGATTTGATATCGGTATTCCAAAATGTCTCCGAATTCGTCAACAGCGAAAATTGCTGGTTTTCTGGCGTGTGTTCGAGCAAATCTTCAATAGCGCGTTTGAGCAGTTCGCCTTTTTGGCCTTTTGCTTGCATGCTGAAGGAATTGTCGAGCAAAATGTACATTTCATTAGTAACATTATTGCTGTCTTTCGCTTGGAAAAATGGTTGCGCGAAAGCAATAATCATAGCGGATAACAAAAGTAAACGCGTTGTGAGTAGCAGCCATTTTTTGATTTTGGAGCTTTTTCGGGTTTGTATGGAAAGTTCTTTGAGGAAGCTTACATTCGTAAAATATTCTTTTTTAAACCTTCGCAATTGGAACAAATGCACCAAAATTGGAATGACCAGTAAGAAAAGAAAGTAGAGAATTTCCGGATGTTTGAACTGCATTCTAATTTTTAGTTTATTTCACCAACCTAATTGCAGTAGCGGTTCGCGAATCGTTTGCCAAAAATACTACTTTTTTGGTATTATAAATACGGAATTTTAAATTTTAAATTGGTAAAATATCAGCACAGATGCACAGATTTTTTTCTTGTCGTAAAGAACTGTTTAATATAGAAAAATAGTTGGTGCTATATCTGCTAAAATCGAATAGTATAGGATAATGTTTTATTAAAATCTGCGAATCTATGGACAAACCAAACGTCAAAAAAACTACTTTTGCCAATCAAATTTACTTCTGATGAAAAAATATTTCCTGATTGCGTTAAGTGTGTTTTCCTTTGTAAATGCCATTTCACAACAACAAAGCCGTAACTTGATCATAGGCACTTATACCAATAATTGCGAAAGTGGTGGCATTTATGTGTATGATTTTGATTTGGGAACGGCAAGTTTTAAGCCGAAATTCAACACCGAAAAAGTTGTAAACCCAAGTTTTCTGACCGTTTCAGCGGATAACAGACATATCTATAGCGTCAATGAAGATGGTGCAAACAGCAAAGTAACTGCATTTTCTTTTGATGCTCCGAGTGGCGGACTGAAAGCAATAAATATTGTAGATTCAAAAGGCGCCGATCCGTGTTATATCATCAACGATGCCAATAATGTTCTGGTTGCCAATTATTCTGGCGGAAGTATTGCTGTTTTTGGCAAAAATGATGACGGAAGCCTGACAGACGTAAAACAACTCATTCAGCACAAAGGAAAGAGTAAAAATTTGAAACGCCAGGAAAGCGCTCACGTACACATGGTGCAGTTTACACCGGATAAGAAATTTGTAATTGCCAATGATTTGGGAACCGATAAAATTTATACTTATAGTTATAACGCGAGGGGAGGCGAAAAGACACTTGTCATAAAAGACAGTCTTGCCGTAAAAAGGGGCAGCGGACCAAGACATTTGACGTTTAGTGCTGATGGGAAATTCGCTTATCTTTTACAAGAATTAGATGCTACATTGACGGTTTTTCGTTATGAAAGCGGCAGCTTTAAAATTTTGCAGGAACAACAAGTGGTTATTAATGGTTTTACCGGAAAAGTGGGTGCAGCCGATATCCACATTACGCCCGACGGAAAGTTTTTATATGCCACCAATCGCGGTACTGCCAATGACATTACCTGCTTTAGAATCGCACCCGACGGAAGCCTGAAATTCAAAGGAAATTACAGTACGAAAGGAAAAACGCCACGAAATTTTGCGATCGATCCAAATGGAAATTTTCTTTTGGTAGCGAATCAGGAAACTAACGAAGTGGTGATTTTTAGCATCAATAAAGCTACGGGAGAACTCACAGATACAGAAAAACGCATTGATGTTTGTGCACCAGTTTGTTTGGTTTTTACGGAGTAGTTTCTGGGCAGATGAGACGCTACGCTGCTATGTACTTGAGTTTTTCTGTTCACCTAAAAAAATAAAAATCCGCAATTGAATTAGCGGATTTTTTTTAAATTTTAATTTTGAACTCAGGCACTCAGGCACTACTTTTTCTTATTCCGCTTTTTAGCTTGTTCTTTCAACATATTGCGGTTCAATGAACCATGCGTTTTCTTTTTGGTTTTAGACGGACCACCAAGGTTGACTTTTGTGTTCTTTTTGGATTTTTCGTGAAAAGCGCCGTCACCTTCGAGCTTGACTTTTTTCATCATGAATTTTACCGGTTGCTTGTCTTTTTCCGGACCGATTAATTTCATCGAAACTTCTACTTCTTCCGGGAATGGCAATACTTCCAATTCCATATCCATCAGCATTTCGATCTCGATACGCATTTCTTCTTCACGTGGCGTAAAGAAACTTATTGCCGTTCCTGTCGCATCTGCACGTCCGGTTCTACCAATACGGTGCATGTACAATTCAGGATATTCGGGCATTTCAAAATTGAAAACGTGTGTAATATCGGAAATATCCAAACCTCTCGCCATTACGTCGGTGGTAATCAATCCGCGCAATTCGCCTTGCTGGAACGATGCCATCGTATTCAACCGGTAATTTTGTGATTTATTGGAGTGGATAACACCAAACTGTCCTTCAAAAGCTTCATCGATACTTTCGTGCAGCATGTCGGAAATTTTCTTGTTGTTGACAAAAATCAGGATCCGGCTCATGCTTTCATCATTCACGAGCAAATGCTTGAGCAGGTTGATTTTCGTATTAAAATTTTGTACAGGATAGCTTAATTGCGTGATTTTTTCCAACGGCGTTCCCGATGCAGCGAGGCTGACTTCTTCCGGAAAATCAAAATAATCATTTAAAACAGCATCGACTTCTTCGGTCATGGTAGCCGAAAAAAGTATGTTTTGGCGTTTCGTGCGCATCATCGCTAAAATAGCAGTAAGTTGCGGACGGAAACCTAAATTCAGCATTTCATCAAATTCGTCAATCACGAGTTTGTAGGTGTCTTCAAATCGAAGTACATTGTCCAAAGCTAAATCCATCACGCGTCCTGGCGTTCCGACAAGGATATCGATTCCAGTATAAACGGCTGTTTTTTGCGTATTGATGTTCACACCGCCATAAATCCCAAGGGTACGAACCGACATGTATTTGGTCAGTTTTTCTACTTCTTCGACAACCTGCACAACGAGTTCACGTGTTGGTACAAGGATGACGATTTTTGGAATATGGCTTGGCGTAAATTTGTATAATTTCAATAATGGCAAAAGGTACGCGAAAGTTTTTCCTGTTCCTGTTTGTGCAATACCCATCATATCGCGACCCGACATGATCACGGAAAAAGATTTTTCCTGGATTGGAGTAGGGGTTTCAAATCCTAAATCGTCCACCGCTTTTTGCAGTGATTTTGGGAGGTTGAATTGTTCGAAAGTAGCCATTGCTGTTTATTTTCGGCAAAGGTACGGTAATTTGGTGGAGGTTACAAGGAATTGAAAGTGTTGCAACTTTCTAGGCAGGAATATAAATATCAAACTTTGCACCGCCATTTTCGCCATCAGCCGTAATAAAACCATGGTGGTTGTCCACAATTTTCTTTACAATGGCAAGTCCAATACCGGTTCCGTTATAAGTTTCGCGCCCATGAAGTCTTTGGAATAATTCAAAAATCTTTTCGCTGTATGCCGCTTCAAAACCAATACCGTTGTCGGAAACATGGATATGACAATAGCTGACATCTGGTAATAATTTGGAATTTTGGAGATTTTCCCCTGTATTGATTTCTGAATTTATAATAATATGTGATGCAACACCGGGCTTTACAAATTTGATTGCATTGCTGAAAAGATTATAAAGTATTTGTCGAAACTGAAACGGAATAATGCGAACAGTGCACATTTCACCAACTTCAATGACGACATTTTTCTGAATCAATTCTTCACTCAAATCGGTTTTAACTTCTTCGAGAATGTCATTCAGGTTGGTAATTTCAAATTTTTGTTTTTGGTTATTGGTACGCGAATAGGACAGTAAATCGTTGATCAGTATTTGCATCCGCTCCGCAGCATTTCGCATTCGTTTAAAATAATCCTTACCGCTTTCGGATAATTTATCGTATTCTCTTTCGGCTATTATATTAGAAAAAGTTTGTATTTTTCGGAGTGGTTCTTGTAAATCATGACTCGAAATATAGGCGAATGATTCCAGTTCCTTGTTGAGTTTTTCGAGTGTGATATTTTTTTCCTCCAGCTCGCTTGTGCGTTCTTGGACTTTTTTCTCTAATTGGTACGTAAAATCCTTTTGGTCCTGAATATCGGTGCTGGTGCCCACCCACATTCGGATGTTTCCATCGGTATCGCGTTGCGGAATCGCACGACTCAATTGCCATCGGTACACCCCATCATAACGGCGAAAACGGTGTTCTAATAAAAACGGTTTCCCACTAGAAATGCTCTCAATCCATGATTGGATATTCTTTTCACGATCGTCTGGATGAACAATGTCTACCCAACCAACAGTTTTTAGTTCTTCGGGTGTCAATCCGGCATATTCAAAGACAGATTTATTGTAATAATTTAGGTTGCCATCGGGATCAGATGTCCAAATATGTTGTGGCATCGAATCTGCAAGCATACGGAATTTTTCTTCACTTTCCTCAAGCTCTTGTTGGTAATTTTTTTCATCGGTAATATCCCTTATGGTTCCTATTAATTTTAAAGGCGTGTGGTCGGTATCATAAAAAACTTTTCCACGTGCTTCGACCCAATGAATGGTTCCGTCATTCCAAATAATACGGGTTTCATAATGTAGGATTCCGGTTTTATAGGCTTCGGCAAATGCATTTTCTCTAATTGGAACGTCGTCGGGATACAATTGTTTGCTAAAATCGAAGTGAGAAAGTCCTTTTCGTTCTTTGTAGCCCAAAATTTCAAAATACCGATCTGAATACTCAAAATCACGTGTTTTTACATTGAGTTCCCATGTACCGAGTTCACTGGCTTCGATGATGATGCCAAGGCGCTCTTCATTTTCCTCGTTAATGCGGTTTACGGCGCGCTCTTCTTCTAATTCCGTTTTACCTATGGTAATTTGTTCGAGGGCTTCAAGGTGAAACGATATCAAATCAGAAAAAAGATTAAACATGCCTATAACTGCTGGGGTATCCAATAAGTGCGGTTTTGGGTCGATAGCGCACAAAGTCCCAAAAAAGCTACCGTCTTTTCGAATAATCGGAATGGAAATATAGCTTTGGAAACCATACATTTTCGGAGTATGATGATCGCGAAAATGGGGATCTTTTGCAACATTATTAATGACCACAGCCTGATTGTCATGGCGAACTTCATCACAAATGGTAGTTCTGATTTGCAACTCATCGCCGGGTTTCATGCCGAATTCAATTGTATCCTTAACGCTGCAGGCAATCCACCGGTCTTCAGTAACGCGGGCGATGGCGGCGAAACCCATTCCGGTTGTGCTGCATATAACGTCAAGTAGATTTTTAACAATCGGATTAGAATCGATGTTATGGATATCTTTTTTAAAATTATCTTCAGAAAGAATGTTCTGTCCCACTTAGAAATGTTTAGCGTAAATTTAATTTTAAAGATACACTATTTAAGGATAAAATCAAAAGCCTTCAAAAACGCCCAATCCAAATAAGGCGAAATCATATTTTACAGGATCGTTTGGATCGAACTCTCGCAGTTTTTTATCCAATTCTGCCAAGGCTTTTCCATCATTTTGCTTTCGCGTAAGCAAACCTAATTTGCGCGCCACGTTTCCAGAATGAATGTCTAGCGGACAAGATAGCAACGCTGGCGAAATTGTTTTCCAAATGCCTAAATCGACACCTTTATTGTCATTTCGTACCATCCAGCGCAGGTACATGTTGAGTCGTTTGGCAGCAGAATTATTGAGCGGATCCGAAATGTGTTTTTGCGTACGACTTTGGTGTTCGACCTCAAAAAAAAGCTTTTTAAAATTAGAAATATTTTGTTGGATGTTACCGGAATTGTTGTTTTCAAATGCTTTTTCCATTCCGCCATGATTGCTATAAATATGCTGTAATCCTTTTATGAAGGTAGAAAAATCCTGCCCGTTAAACGTTCGATGAACGAAATTTTCAAACTTTTCTATATCATTTCCCGAATGCGACATTACAAAATCATAAGGTGCGTTACCCATCAAATCTATCATTTTATAGGCATTTTTGATAATCATTTTGCGATTTCCCCAAGCGATTGTAGCAGCCAGGAAACCAGCAATTTCAATATCTTCCTTTGATGAAAATAGATGCGGAATTTGAACCGGATCACTTTCGATGAAATCTGGGTTATTGTATAATTCGACTTTTTCATCGAGAAAATCTTTGAGTTCAATAGCATTCATTATTCGATTTTTTTAGAATAAAAGCCGTCTTTTAATTCACCCGTTCTGAGTTGCGGAATAATATGGTACCGCTTTTTAAAACGCTGTATGATTTTAATATTTGTGCTGGGTAGAGGCCCGTTGGCAGTACCGTAAAAGAAGAAATTTTGCTTTGGTGAATAAAATTTTAGGTTGCCTTCTGTGAAAGTTTCAAAATCGATATTACCGTAACGTGAATTCAATTCCGGAAGATATAATTGTGATGGTTTTATGGCAGCTTCTTTTTGATTTAATTTATTGGAAGTAAGTGTTTTAAAATCAATTAAAAGGGAAATTACTAATGGCAAAATTACACTTGAAACTAAAAATAGATTGACAAATTTCGGTGCAATTTTAATCCGATTGAATATATCAGCAATTAAAATGACACTAAGAAAAATAAATTCAGGCAGGAAAAATCTAAACTGTGGCGACACCAAAAATACAATTATAAAATGCAAAAGCAGTGCAAAATACAAAATCCTGAATTGCATACTGGTCTGCATTTGCTTCGTGAAAAGAACGAGAAGAAACAGCATCAAAATTCCCTTATTAAAAATTGAGTTAATACCGCCAAACCGGATCCATATTAAAAATTTATCAACGATAGAAAATGATTTATAACCTTTTATCGTCATGAATTCATGGTTTTTAATCATGTTATTGAGGTTTTGCAAAAGCGCATTCGGAATCGTCCAATCTGCATCTATTCGTAAAAAAGGCAATGGAAATAGCGGATATCCAAACAAAATTATGTTTTTCAAAAGCCATAAAAAGCCAAATAGAAATCCGGTTATCATGAAAAATTGAAAGCCTTTTTTTTGTTTATACAATTCATAAAGAACCAAAACTGCAATCGGCGCAATGGTGATTTTTATGAAAATTAAAAATAGCGTCAAAAGTGCCATCATTTTTAAATCTGATGCTGTTTTTCCCCTTTTCAGAAAAATATAAAATAGCAGTTGACTGATTATTATCAAAGGAAAATCTGGCGACGGCGCATTGATAAACTGGAAAAGCAACACATTAAAAGTTACAATCAGACCAAGCCAATTTATATTGCCTGAAGCCGATTTTTTGTTCCATTCGTCAATAAAAAAGAAAGAACAGATTACAATTAAAAAGCCATTAAGGTCGTTAATCCTTTCTGTCAAAAAACTAAAATTAAATCCAGCTTGTAGCACATGCCACGCAGAAGTTTGTCCAAAAGCCACATTCAAGTTCGCCAATCCTTTTACGAATCCGTACTCGTTGAGCCATTTTATCGTTTGTACATAATAACTTTCGTTGTCGAGAATGAACGGCGATTGCGCACATTTGAACAGAGCTGACAATAAAATAATGCCGAATATCGCTTTCGCATAAATAGAAAAAGTTCGAAATGATGTGCTTAAAGCCAGGAATTCATTTGTGATTTTTTTTCTAAAAATTAAAGCTAGAAAAATAGTCAAAAGCATATTACCAGCAAATAATCCTAATCCAATTGGCACGAAAAAAGCGCAGATGGTCAATAAAACCGTCTGTGCCATCATTCCGATCATGATTTTAAAAACCGGATTTGTAGTGTGGATTTTCAGAAAAGCGTCAGTTGCGCTGCCGGTTATCATGAAGCAACCCAGCAAAATCAGCCAACTGATGAAAATTACAATCATCTTAACTGATGATTTTTCCGTCGGACATGACCAGTTTACGATCGGCCATATTGGCGAGTTCCTCGTTGTGTGTTACGATGACAAATGTCTGTCCGAATTCGTCCCGAAGCTTAAAAAATAACTGGTGTAGGTTTTCCGCTGCAGCTGTATCAAGATTTCCCGAAGGCTCATCGGCAAAAATCACTGCTGGTTTATTGATTAAAGCTCTTGCAACGGCTACTCTTTGTTGTTCCCCGCCGGAAAGTTCACTCGGTTTGTGGTTTATGCGGTGCGAAAGTCCTAAATAGTCGAGTAGTCTTTTGGCTTCGGTTTCGGTTTCTGATTTTGAACTTCCTTTGATAAATGCAGGAATACAAACGTTCTCCAGCGCTGTAAACTCAGGCAAAAGCTGGTGAAACTGGAAGATAAATCCCAAATTGCTGTTGCGAAATTTGGAAAGTGATTTGTCGTTCATTTTCAGAACGTCTTCGCCATTGATAAATAAGGTTCCCTCGGCAACCAGATTTTCTCCTTTTGGCGCTAGTGGACGGTCTAATGTTCCTATAATTTGCAAGAGTGTCGTTTTTCCAGCTCCGGAAGCGCCAACGATAGAAACAATTTCTCCTTTTTGTATGTGCAAATCCACACCTTTTAGAACGTGTAGGTTGTCGTAAAATTTATGGATGTTTTTCGCTTGTATCATGCAAAACAATTTTCACAAAGAAACAAAGATTTTGAGGATTTTGAAACGTTTACTTAGTCTTTAATTTGTGTCAGTTTATTAAAGTTTTAGTGAGTTGGTTAATAAATAAGCGTTTTATGAATTTTTCAAATACCAAATTTCGGCAACAACTTTCTGTTTGTCAATTAATTTTCTCGAACGTTTGATAAACTTTAGTTAAAGAAAAATCCGCTGCATCGGTTGTTTCGTAAATTTGTGAAACAAAATAATGCGATGAAAAGATTATTTGCAATAATAATAGCACTGGGCGTAATTTCTTGTCAATCGCAGGAAAAACGAATTATTAAGCCCGTAAAAGAACCCGTAAAAATGGAAGTATCAAAAGATTTGGAAGTAGCCACATTTGCTGGCGGATGTTTCTGGTGTACAGAAGCGATTTTTTTAGAATTGGACGGCGTAAAATCAGTCGTTTCAGGATATATCGGCGGAAAAATCGCCAATCCGACTTATGAAGAAGTGAGCACTGGAAACACCGGACATGCCGAAGCCACACAAATTACTTTCGATCCAAAAAAGATTTCGTATGCAGAATTGCTGCAGGTTTTCTTCGCCACGCACGACCCGACAACCCTAAACCGCCAAGGTGCAGATGTTGGAACACAATATCGCAGCGAAGTTTTTTACCACAGTGCGGCGCAGCAAAAAACTACCGAAGATTATATCGCACAAATGGCGCTTGAAGGCACTTTTAAAGATCCGATTGTGACGAAAGTTTCCCCGGCACCGACTTTTTATGTCGCAGAAGATTACCATCAAAATTATTACAATAGGAACCAGAACCAGTCGTATTGCCATTATGTGATCACACCAAAAGTGGAAAAGGCTAGACATTTGTTTGAGGATAAATTGAAAAAGTAAATTTTTTTAGGGTTTAGGGTTTGGGTTTTGGCTCGATTTTAGCAATCAACAGATTAACCTTAAACTTTTTTTAATGACACAGCAAACAAAAATAGCCGTCAAAGACAATAAAGGTCGCGATTTAATTCTAGGATTGGTTTTCGATGCGTTGGGATATGTTTCATTTACAATTCCAATTTTTGGGGAATTTGAAGATGTAATTTGGGCACCGGTTTCTGCTATACTCATGATAATTATGTATAAAGGAACTGCTGGGAAAATTGCAGGAGCATTTGATTTTCTTGAAGAAATTTTACCTTTTACTGATGTGATTCCGTCATTTACGCTGATGTGGTTTTATAAGTATGTAATAAAAAGATAAGAATTGCCGCAAAGGCACTAATAGGCAAATGATTATAAACTTTGCGCATTAGTGCCTTTGTGGTAAATACTACCCAAACACAAATCCCAATCCAATACTGCTAAGCATTTTCTTTGCAAAAGGGAAAAAGAATTTGTACTGCCCGAAAATCCATCCAATTACAATAATCATAAACGGATAAAGCGGCAAAACCAAAATTAGTAAGATAATGTAGTAAAGAAAAATGTTCGTATTTTCTTTCGTAATCATAAGAAAATCAAGGCAAAAAGCCGAAATTTTTGCCGAAAGCGAGCCGTTAATCGCAAAAACGACAAAAATAACCACCAATTGAAAATTGGATGTAATGCCCCAGCGTTTCTTGAGTTTGCTCATGGATTAAATTGCAATAATACCTCAAAAATACAATTTTATATCCGCGCCGCAAAACCGCCAAGACTGGTTTTATTGGTAATTTGGAAATAATTCAGATAATTGAACAGCATATAATTCACTTCGTAACCATAATCGGTATGTTGGTCATAATCGATTTGCATTTCGTATAAACTACTTTTGTATTGCAGCGGATTTCGCGCGCGAATATTCCATTCGGTTACCCAGATAATGTTGCGCGCTTCCAAATAGCTTTGCGAGTAATAATTACGAGGTTTAGCATACGAATTGAACCATGAACTGAAACCTGAATCGATGATAATAATATCGTATTCTAGTTTTTCATTTTCGATATGAATGGTGTCCTTCAAGACCGGTTTGTCTTCTTTTAGCACCTTTTTGTCTTGTGCTTTTGCGGATGGAATCACAACAAAAACGGCAAACAACAACATTAAAATCTTTTTCATAGCCGTAATTTTCATCTTATAAAATTAATAAAAAAAGCACCGGTATGTCCGATGCTTGGGTATTTTTTAACGTGACAGTATCAATATCAATGTCAATATCAAATATCAATGTCAATATCAAATATCAATGGGAATAATTTTTAATTTTATCAAATTAAATTTGAAGCTTGAAATTGATATTGATTTTTGCAATTTAACTACGCCTTTTCAGTTTTCAATAAACTAATGATCTGCTCTGCCAATTCGGTGCCAATACGATCTTGTGCTTCTTCAGTCGCAGCACCAATATGTGGTGTCAATGAAATTTTAGGATGCATTAAGATTTTAATTTCCGGAGTTGGTTCATTTTCATAAACGTCAAGACCGGCAAATAAAACTTTTCCTTGATCCAAAGCTTCAACGAGCGCAACTTCATCAATCACACCGCCACGGGCACAATTAATGATGCCGACATTATCTTTCATCGCTTTAATTTCGGCTGCTCCAATCACATAACCGTCTTGCGCAGGAACATGAAGTGTAATAAAATCGGCATGTTGGAACAAATCTTCCTGCGGTTCTGTTTCGATTTCAACATTGATGAACTGTCCATTATAAAAATCGACTTTAATTTCAGCCTTTCCAATGAATTTATCGGCAGCAATAACTTTCATTCCGAGTCCGAGTGCCATTTTTGCAACGGCTTGCCCGATTCTTCCGAAACCGATGATTCCTAATGTTTTGCCACGCAATTCAATACCATTTGCATAAGCTTTTTTCAAACCTTCAAAATGGGTATCGCCTTCCAAAGGCATGCTTCTGTTAGAATCGTGCAAAAATCGCACACCCGAAAACAAATGTGCAAACACCAATTCCGCTACAGATTCTGAGGAAGAAGCTGGTGTATTGATGACATGTTTTCCGTTGGCGCGTGCATATTCTACATCAATATTGTCCATCCCGACACCGCCGCGACCGATGATTTTTAAATCCGGACAAGCGTCAATAATGTCTTTTCTTACTTTAGTGGCGCTTCTCACCAAAATTACAGAAACATTATTTTCGTTGATAAAATTGGCAACTTGTTCTTGTGCGACTTTAGTGGTAATCACTTCAAATCCGCCTTTTTCTAAAGCGACAATTCCGCTTTTAGAAATGCCGTCGTTGGCTAATACTTTCATTTAGATTGTAGTTTTTAGATTTCAGAATTTTGATTTTCCAAAAGCTGATTTATTATTTTTTTAGGAGCATAATCCCGCTATCCGTTCCAATCTTTTTCTTTTTTTAAAGAAAAAAATAAAAAGGATTTCCGCTGCTATCGGGGCTAGGCTTCGGTTACTTCCACGAGTTTTACCTTATTTTCAAAAGCTTTCATCACATCCACCAAAACCTGAACGCTTTCCAACGGCAACGCGTTATACATCGATGCACGGTAACCTCCAACAGAACGGTGTCCGGGAATTCCTGAGATTCCGGCTGCTTTCCACATTGCATCAAAAATCGGTGCGTGTGACTCGTCTTCCAACAAGAAAGTAGCATTCATATTGCTTCGGTCTTCTTTGTTTGCCGTTCCTTTGAAAAACGGATTTCTGTCGATTTCTGCGTAAAGCAAAGCGGCTTTTTGATTGTTTATTTTTTCGATGGCAGCAATTCCGCCTTTATCTTTCAGCCATTGCAATGTTAAAAGTGATGCGTAAATCGCAAATACTGGCGGTGTATTGTACATGCTTTCTTTTTCGATATGCTGCGCATAACTTAACATATTTGGAATATGTCTGCCGCTTTTGCCAAGAATTTCTTCTTTTACAACCACTAGAGTCGCTCCCGCTGGTCCCATATTTTTCTGTGCACCGGCGTAAATCAAATCAAATTTTGAAAAATCCAAAACCCGTGAAAAAATGTCGGAACTCATATCGCAAACCACTGGAATAGCAGTTTCCGGAAAAGATTTCATCTGCGTTCCAAAAATAGTGTTGTTGCTCGTGCAGTGAAAATAATTAGCATCTGCTGGAATTTCAAATCCTTTCGGAATAAAAGCATAATTGTCTGCTTTGGATGAACCAACGACTACTGTTTCGCCAAATGCTTTGGCTTCTTTTATGGCAGAATTTGCCCAAGTTCCTGTATCAAGATAGGCGGCTTTTCCATTTTCTTTCATCAGATTATAAGGAACCATTAGGAACTCCAAGCTCGCACCTCCGTGTAGAAATAATGCCTGATAACCTTTGCCTTCCAAACCTAAAAGTTCTAAAACCAAAGCACGCGCTTCGTCCATCACAGCAACAAAATCTTTGCTTCGGTGCGATATTTCGAGTATCGACAAACCTGAATTATTGAAATCTAAAATGGCTGCTGCCGATTTTTCAAAAACTTCCTGAGGCAAAATACATGGGCCTGCGCTATAATTGTGTTTCTTCATTTTTACAGAAATAAAATTCAACGGCAAATTTCTTAAAATGGATTTGAAATTGCGTTTCGGTTTTTGCGATAATTTCATAAGGTTATTAACAAAAACGTTGTAGTTGGAATTTGTCGAAAGGTGAAAGTCAAAAGTTTAAAGTCGTTATAAGCGTTTGTTTCGACTTTACGAGTGCTGAATTTCGACTAAAAATGCAATCGTATCTACATTATCCGCATAATCCCAAAGTTCCGGTTGCTGTGTTTTTCCGAAAGGAACTGAATTTTCAATCAGGTTATCGCTAACAACACATTGAATTTTTTCGGCTTCGTTTTCGAGTTTGATTTTTACATCGTCAAGATTTTCGTAAAATTCATAAAAAACACTCGAAATAGGCGAGGCGTGGCTTTCATCTTCTTTGATCGTCAGAAATCCATTGTCTAATAATTGGAAGTTACTCATTAAAAAGACCGCTTTGTTGTAATCATAATTATTGGCGTATTTTTCGTATTTGATGATGTCTTGGTATTCGAAAATCGCTTCAAAAAAACCATCGAAAACATATCCTTTCGGTACAAATAATTTCGAAACATTACGGCATCCCAAACCAAAATACCTAAAAATATCTTCGCCTAAAGCAACCAATTGTTCTTTGCTTTCATTTCCGTTTAAAACAGCAACAGAATTACGACTTTTACGGATAATCGATGGTTTATCTCTAAAATAATAGTCAAAATAACGCGAAGTATTGTTGCTTCCGGTAGCGATGACTGCGTCGAAATTTTCGAGCTTACCATCCACGAAAGTGATATAATTATTCATTTCAGGCGCAATGTTAATAATATACTTCGCTAAAAAAGGCAATAAATGCTGATCGTTGGAGGATGTTTTTACTAAAACTTTATTGCCCGTAATCAATACCGATAAGAAATCATGGAAACCAACGAGCGGAATATTACCCGCTAATATTAAACCGATTGCCTTTGGTTCGTGGTCTTTTAAATCATAATCCGATAGCCATTGGTCGATATTTTCTTTTGTAAGTGCTTTTGCCCACGATTTTACTGCAAAATAAACTTGTTCGGGCGTGTACCAGCCATTGTGGGATTGCGATAGTCTAATTAAATCTTCGAATGCGCTAAAAAACAAGTCATTGTGCAGTAAATCAGCATTTTTGGTGTTGCCATTTTCAGAAAACTGGTTGAGAAATTTTCCCAGTGCAACGAAAATATTTTTTTTATCGGCTAATGTCATATTGATTTGCTTATGAATTGTTTTGGATGTAATTTTGTGCAAAAATAATGTATTTAGGTGTATGGTACAAGGTACAAGGTTCAAGGTAGAACCCAATACCCAATACCCAGCGCCCTAAACCCGAATAAAATGGCCATAATTATTACAGACGAATGTATCAACTGCGGTGCCTGCGAGCCGGAATGCCCGAACACTGCCATATATGAAGGCGCCGATGATTGGCGTTACAAAGACGGAACAGCTTTAAAAGGAAAAGTAATTTTACCTTCTGGTGAGACAATCGATTCTGAAGCACCGAACACGCCGATTTCCGACGATATTTATTACATCGTTCCCGGAAAGTGTACGGAATGTAAAGGTTTTCACGATGAACCGCAATGCGCTGCCGTTTGCCCTGTGGACTGCTGTGTTCCAGATGACAACCATGTGGAAAGCGAAGAGACGTTGCTGAACCGACAGGCTTTTCTTCATAATGAATAAACTACTATAAAAACAAAAAATCCTGAGTTCGCCTCTACAGTGTACTCACAAATGTTTAGATAAAATTTTGGCCACTAATTTCACAAATTTCCACAAATTAAATTCGTGCAAATTTGTGAAATTAGTGGCTATTTTTTTTAAATAAGTTCAATCTGTTTCATCTGTGTACCAATTTTTATACTTGTGGGTACACGGTAGAGTTCACCCCGGGATTTTTTGTACAATCTGTTTTTTTATATCTGCAATCACTCTTTTACAACACTGTATTTTTCAATTGAAACTTTATCAGAATTGTCATCATAAGTTTCAATTACAAGATTGCCTTGACTGTCAAAATATCCAATTGCAGTTTTATCAGAAGATCGGAAAATGTAGCTGTTTGTTGAAGTTTTTCTGAGTAATGCCGGTTTTGCCATACCGTCGGAATACATGGTATAACCGTATGGATCCAACGCCACTTTATAATTTTTACCGTCTGTTGCGGTATAAACAGAAGATCGGTCAACGTCAACAGTTCTTGTGCTGCCATCAGGATTGGTAATTTGCGTTACCGAAGTTACCTGTGTTGGTGTTTCCTTCATTTCTTTGTTTAGCGAGTTTGAGTTGGCATCTTTAAGTTCAATATTCTGTACTTCCTGGACATTTTGTTTTTTTATGGTTTGTTTCTTACCGTCGGAATCTTTTACCGTTGTGACTGTAGTTTTGGTCACATTGGTCACATTCTTATTTTGTGCTTGTGTTCCAAATGCAAAAAGCAATAAGGCTGTGGAAAAAAATATAGTTTTCATAATAGGAATTTTTATGGTTTTATAATTACAAAATTAAGGCAAGATTGGCTCAGAAGAATTATAAGATTCAACGATATATTTATACAATTAGGTACAAAAACATTACAAATTCCCATAAAAAAAACCTGCCGTTGCTGGCAGGTTAATTTTTTTAATAAAACGCATTAGAAGTTAAAGCCCAGTCTTGCGTAGTAATAAGCACCGCTGAAACCCATTTGAACCGCATCCCAATAGCCGCCGGCTTCTGTATCGCCAACTTCGTCTTGTTTGTCCGGATATACATTCAGGATGTTATTGCCGCCCACAGAAAGTTTTAGTTGTTTGGTCAGTTGATAACCGAAAGTCAGGTCGGTCACGATTTTAGCATTATAAACATCGTCTTGGTCAGAATAGTCCACAAGTACTACTTTACTGAATCTCGTAAAAGCCAACCCTGAATCAAATTTTTTATAAGCATAAGTCAGATTCAAATTGAATTTATTACGTGGCGCCGAAGCCAGTAGAAATGCTTTTTCACGTTTTCCGAAAAAGATTTCCTTTTCTTCGTCTGTGTTAATAATGCTGTTTGTTTTTACATTTTCGATTTTCATGTCATTGATGTTTCCGACCAATGTAGCGCCGACTTTCGAATCGCCAAAAGTGCTTTTCCAGGCAACAACAACATCTAAACCTGTAGTTTTAGTATCCACACCATTGGCAAAAAATTGTGCTTCGGAAACACCGATATTCAAGGCACTGGCATCAAAATAGCCCGTTAGTACGATTCTGTCTTTTACGTTGATCATATAACCATCAACTGTTGCTGTGAAGTCGCCAAAAGTCGAAGTGAAGCCCAAAGAGCCGTTTACGGCTTTTTCTTCGTTGAGTTTCTGAATACCAAAAGCTCTTGTAACCGGACTATTATTTGGCGAAAGCAAAACTTCGGTAGCACCGCCGCTGTTGAAATTGGTAAAATGCAAATTGTAATAAATCTGTGCCAATGATGGCGCTCTAAAGCCTGTGCTCACAGAGCCACGAATATTGAAGTGATCTGTGGCTTTTAATCTGGCGGCTATTTTTCCGTTAACTGTACTTCCAAAATCGCTGTAATTTTCATATCGCAATGCGCCACTGGTCATAAAACTATCGGTGATGTCAAATTCTGTATCGGCATAAACAGATAAATTTGTACGGCTTTTATCAACAACATTTTTAGGACTGTAACCAGGAAATCCTTGTGAACCTCCAGGTCTCGGATCGCCTGAAATTGGATCGATTGGTGCTGTTTGCGTTGTAGGGTCGGTTATAGCGATGCCGTTGGTGTCATAAGTCGCATACGAACCTTCTTCACCCGCGAAAATGTTGAATTCTTCTGTACGAAACTCAGCACCGAATGCCAAATTCATACCTTTCAAAACGCTGTCATAGTTTTTTGATAAGTCAATATTGGTTGTGTTTTGCGAAAGACTGTGTCCGCCAGCATCAAATTCTGTAGGAGAAGCTTCTTCAAGCGATGCATTGATTGTTCCTTTAATATAATAATGAAAAAGGTTTTTCCCATAGGTATTGCTGAAATCAACTTTCCAACCGCTAGAAGTTGTGGTCCTGAAGCCGGCTGCAAACGAGTTATCGGTAATATCGGAAGTAATTCGAGGTGTATATCCACCAGGATAAATGCTTTCTACAACCCTAGCGCCGTCATTTCTGGTAAATGCATAAGCATCTGTGTTCCTTACGTTTTTGCCGCCAAAGGCATAAAATTCTGTTTTATCAGAAACTGGAACAGCTACATTTCCAAAGAAGTTAAAGCCTTCAATAGACGCTTCTCCAAAACCCTTACGGAAATCATAACCCGGACGCAACGTTTTCTTCTTATTGATGTATTCTGTTGTAAAATTGGCAAATCCGCCTTTTTCTCCTATTGCAACGCCGTAATTAGCGGCTACTTTAACCGACTCACCGTCAAAGGTTTTGTCTTTTCCAGGAGAATTTCCATACCAGTTTTCATTAAGGCGATTCCCATCTGTATTAGCAGTTCCCGGAAGAAAATCACCTTTGGCATTTGTATTGTATGCGCCATAAGTAACCGATCCGGTAAGCGCGTCTACGTTGTCGTTGAGGACAAGATTGATGACACCCGCAATCGCATCAGATCCATATTGCGCAGCAGCACCGTCGCGAAGAATTTCTATTCTTTTGATTGCCGAAGCCGGAATGGCATTCAAATCTGTTCCTGTATTGCCACGGCCTCTTGTTCCGAAAAGATTGACGAGAGATGATTGATGCCTTCTTTTTCCGTTGATTAAAACCAATGTTTGATCGGGTCCTAATCCGCGCAGTGAGGCAGGATCTACGTGATCGGCACCGTCTGAGCCCGATTGTTTATTGGCATTGAATGAAGGTGCCACATATTGAAGCATTTCATTGATTTCGAGTTTTCCGCTTTGCGTAGTCACATCTTTCACGTTGATGATGTCGATTGGAACGGCGGAATTTACATTTGTCCTTTTTGAATTTCGGGAACCTACAATCTGAATTTCGTTAAGTTCCTGACCTTCGGACATTGTGATGTTGATAACCGAAAGATTGGCGGTGCTTTTTTCGATGGTCGGAAAGCCTACATAACTGAAAATAAGTGTTGCGTTCGCGGTCGTTCGGATTTTAAACTTGCCTTCCATATCCGTAGTCGTGCCATTTGTGGTTCCTTTTTCGGCAATATTAACGCCAATAAGCGCTTTGCCGGAATTGTCTGTAACGGTTCCGCTGATTTCTTTTTGGGCAAAAAGAGTTCCGAAACCCATTAGTAATAAGAATAATAGTGTTTTTTTCATTTTTTTAATTGGTTTTGTTTGAGTTTGAGTTATTTTGTAAACAAGTTTACTTTAAATTAACAGTATTTTAACGACAATTGCAAAATGTTATCAACTATTTATTAATAGATATAAACCTTATATTTGCACCCGAAAATAATATACTATATAATGAAAGCAGGAATTGTAGGATTACCGAATGTTGGAAAATCAACCTTATTCAATTGTTTGTCAAATGCCAAAGCACAAAGTGCGAATTTTCCATTTTGTACAATTGAACCTAACATCGGCGTGGTCAACGTTCCCGATCCGAGAATTGAAAAGCTCGAAGCTTTGGTAAAACCGGAGCGCGTTCAAATGGCAACTGTTGATATTGTTGATATTGCAGGACTCGTAAAAGGCGCCAGTAAAGGCGAAGGTTTAGGGAACCAATTCCTTGGTAATATCCGCGAATGCAACGCCATTATCCACGTTTTACGCTGCTTTGACAATGACAATATCATTCACGTTGATGGGAATGTAAATCCGATCCGCGACAAGGAAACCATCGACATAGAATTACAATTAAAAGACCTTGAAACCGTTGAAAAACGTCTTGAAAAAGTTAAACGTGCAGCCAAAACCGGTAACAAAGAAGCGCAAGTTGAGGAAGCCTTTCTGACCAGAATCCGCGAAGCGTTATTACAAGCAAAATCTGCAAGAACGGTAGAACCGAAAAATTTTGACGAAGAAGAATTAATGGAATCTTTCCAGTTAATTACTGCAAAACCGGTGCTATATGTTTGCAACGTTGACGAAAGTGCTGCCGTTTCAGGAAATAAATACGTCGATCAGGTTCGCGAATTGGTGAAAGATGAAGATGCGGAAGTAATTATACTCTCGGTTGGTGCGGAAGCCGATATCACAGAACTAGAAAGTTACGAAGAACGCCAGGTTTTTCTTGAAGATATGGGACTTACAGAACCGGGTGCATCTGTTTTAATCCGTGCTGCATACAAATTATTGAAACAACAAACCTATTTCACCGCAGGCGTTAAGGAAGTACGTGCCTGGACGATTAATATCGGCGCCACTGCACCACAAGCCGCTGGTGTAATCCATACCGATTTTGAAAAAGGATTTATCCGCGCAGAAGTTATTGCTTTTGATGATTATGTGGCTTTTGGCTCAGAATCCAAAGTCAAAGAAGCCGGAAAATTGCGTGTTGAAGGAAAAGAATATATCGTTAAAGATGGCGATGTGATGCACTTTAGGTTTAACGTATAATATTTCAAATGAAAAAAAGTATACTATTTTTTGTTTTTGTATTAATTACTTTTCAGGTAGCAGCACAAAAAATAAAAATTGGCGCCAATGCAGGAGCAACTTATTCAAAGTTTCGTGGATATGAAAATATCGAAAATTACGATGCGGGTTTTGGATTTCTTGTCGGGGTTGATTTAGAATATAAAATTAAAGAAAATCTATAATTGCGGGTCAATCCTGCATTCGAAAGAAATAGTGTCATAAATCACGGCCCTGTTGTACTTATTGATGGCGTTACTGGTGAAACTTTCATAGGCGATCCGAAAATCAGATTGAGTTATGATTTTATTTCACTCCCAATAATGCTGAAATACGATTTGAAAAATAGTTCGTGGTTCTTGAATGGAGGCTTGTTTTTTAATTATCTGGTTAAAGCAAAAGCTAGTATTAATGGTGATATTCCGGAAGACTTTCCGGTTGATGATCAGGATTTAATAGATAGTTACAAAAAAGTAAATACAGGAATTGCGGTTGGTTTTGGTAAAGCAATTAAACTAGATGAAAAGAATGATCTTATAATTGAAATCCGTGAAAATCTTGGATTGTCTAACATAAGTAAGGGTAATCTTGATTTTAGGACCAACGCGTTGAATTTATCAGTTGGTTGGTCTTTCGACTGGAAATAATATTTCTTAAGAAAAGGTGGTATCGTAAGTGCCACCTTTTTTATTTACTTTTAACAAAAATCAATTACCATGAAAATCATCGCTTTCGCAGGCAGCAACAGCCAAAATTCTATCAATAAAAAACTCGCTACACATGTTTCGCACCTTTTCGAAAATGCAGAAGTAGAAATTTTAGACCTCAATGACTATTCAATTCCATTGTTTAGCGTTGATTTCGAGAAAGAAATCGGTCAAGCCGAAAAGGCAGTTGCTTTTCTTTCAAAACTCGCTTCTGCAGATTTAATCGTATTGTCTTTGGCTGAAAATAACGGAAATTATTCTGCCGCTTTTAAGAATTTATTCGATTGGTGTTCGCGCATCCAAAAAGACGTTTTTCAAAACAAGCCGATGCTGTTAATGGCAACTTCTCCGGGAGAAAGAGGTGGGAAAAGTGTACTCGAAATTGCCCAAAGCAATCTGCCGAGATATGGCGCTGATGTTAAATTTGTCTATTCATTACCAGCTTTTTACAAAAATTTTGATGTTGAGAACGGACAGATTTCCAATCCTGAATTTTCGGATGCCATTAAAAATATCGTAGAAAATTTTCAAAAAGCGATGTAATGGCTTGAAATTTGGTTTATCCGTTTTAGTTAACCATTTGCTGATGATTTTCCTCAAAAGAACCCTGAAATTTGTCCTTCGTATTTTCTTCGTATTTTCCGCAATCTTGCTGCTTTACTTGATTTCAGCTTTTGCGCTTTCGCGGATTACAGTAAATTCCGAAGTTGAATCCGGAAATGAGGTCGCCATCTATATCAAAACCAATGGCGTTCATACTGATATTGTCGTTCCGGTAAAAAATGAAATTATCGATTGGACAAAAGCAATTCAATTCAGCCACACGATTGCAAAAGATTCCACTGCGCAATATTTGGCGTTTGGTTGGGGCGATCGCGGATTTTACCTCAATACGCCGCAATGGTCAGATTTGAAAGTAAGTACAGCTTGTAACGCTGCGTTTTATCTGGGTACTTCGGTAATGCATACGCAATTTTACAATTCGCTTTCTGAATCTGAAACCTGCAAAAAAATAATGATCTCCCAAACAGATTATGTAAAATTGGCAGCATACATTTCCGAAAGTTTTCACAAAGATGCGTCCAATAACATCGTATGGATTTCAGGAAGTAGTTATGGTAAAAACGATGCTTTTTATGAAGCAAAAGGCAAATACAGTCTTTTCAAAACCTGTAATACCTGGGCAAACACAGCATTAAAAGCTGCCAATCAAAAAGCTGCTTTGTGGACAGCCACCGATAGTGGGATTTTTTGTCATTATGACTAAAGATTATAAAAATCTCAAATCTTAAATCTCAAATCAACGACCCAAATCCATGAAAAAAATACCCAATATAGCGCTATTATTGTTCTTGTTTATCAGAATTTTAGCCAACGCGCAGGATTTTAAAAAGGTGGATGTACTTGTAAAAAATTATCCGAAATCATTTTCCAGTCCAGATGATCTGGCGATAAAAATTAACGATGATTTCACCCGAGACGATGAAAAAGCACGTGCTATTTATACTTGGATCGCCTTTAATGTAGCCTATGATGTGAAAACTTATTTTGCACCAGCTGGCAATACCCAAAGAACCGGTTTTTCCTATCGGACGCAGTCAGAAAAAGAACAGAAAGAAAGAGCATTCGAATATGAATTTGCTAGAAAAACTTTACGGTCAAAATTGGCGGTTTGTCAAGGTTATGCGATGCTTTTTAAAGACGTTTGTTTGCGACTTGGCATTTCGTGTGAACTGGTTTCGGGAACTTCAAAAACAAAACAAACGAATATCGGAAAAATGCCCATTGCAAGTGATCACGCATGGAATGCTGTGCGCATCGACGGCAAATGGCAACTCATTGATGTTACTTGGGCGGCAGGTTATGTAGATGAAAATACCAGAGAATTTAGCTTCGATTTTAGTGGTGGTTATTTCTTTACTGACCCGGAAGTTTTCTTCCTGAATCATTTTCCAGACGATAAAAAATGGCTGTTGATTGACAAGACAGAAAAAGATTTTGCAGATTTGCCTTTGTATTCCCGCGGTTATTCCACTGCACCTTATACTATTGTCGCACCTGAAATGGGAATTATCACTGCAATAAAAGACAATTTAATTCCATTTGAAATTCTCGATTTACCTATAGCGACTAAAGTCGGTTATCTTTTCAGTAGCGAAGGCAAACTTACAAGCGCAAATTTGACTAGAAATGGCAACGCAACAACTTTTAACGTTTTACTGGGCAAAAGAAGCCGTGGATTTTTGACGATTTATGTAAATAATCGCTCTATTGCAACTTATAAATTAGGGAAGTAGTTTTTAAATTCAAAATTTAAAATCGACAACATTTGGAATTTATAGTTTGTCTTTTGGAATTTCCTTTGTCAATATCCTTATTGATAACTTTATTTTTTCGTACTTTCATTTGTTCGATTGAAGCACTATATTAGCATAAAATCCATAATTTTAATGTCAGAGCAAAATCAGTACACCGAAGACAATATCCGTTCCCTCGACTGGAAAGAGCACATCAGGATGCGTCCAGGTATGTATATCGGAAAGCTCGGCGACGGTTCTTCGCCAGATGACGGCATTTATATTTTACTCAAAGAAGTCATCGACAACTGTATCGATGAATTCGTAATGGGTGCTGGGAAAACCATCGAAGTTACGATTAAAGATAAAACCGTTTCCGTGCGCGATTATGGTCGTGGGATTCCGTTAGGGAAAGTCATCGATGTGGTTTCTAAAATGAATACAGGCGGTAAGTATGATTCGCTTGCCTTCAAGAAATCTGTCGGACTGAATGGCGTTGGAACGAAAGCTGTCAATGCTTTGTCCAATTATTTCCGAGTGGAATCTGTTCGCGATGACAAACAGAAAGCAGCAGAGTTTTCGGGTGGTAATTTAGTCCTAGAAGAAGATATCATCGATACGACGAAACGAAAAGGAACGAAAGTAATTTTCACGCCCGACGAAGCGATTTTTAAGAATTATAAATACAGGAATGAGTACATCATCAAGATGCTCAAAAATTATTGTTACCTCAATAATGGCCTGACTATCATATACAACGGCGAGAAATATTTTTCTGAAAATGGTTTAAAAGATTTACTCGACGAAACCATTCACGTTGAAGACCAAGAATATCCAATCATCCATTTGAAGGGCGAAGACATCGAAATCGCCTTGACGCACTCGAAAACGCAGTACAGCGAAGAATACCACTCATTCGTCAATGGACAAAATACTACCCAAGGCGGAACGCATCTCGCAGCCTATCGCGAAGCGCTTGTGAAAACTATTCGGGAATTCTACAACAAGCCTTTTGAAGGTTCCGATATCCGGAAATCGGTTGTAAGTGCGGTGAGCGTAAAAGTCATGGAGCCGGTTTTTGAATCGCAGACTAAAACCAAACTTGGATCGACGGATATGGGACCTGATTTGCCGTCGGTGCGCACCTTTATCAATGATTTCGTTAAAAATAAATTAGACAGTTACCTGCATAAGAATCCTGCTACTGCCGATGCGCTTTTGAGAAAAATATTACAGGCAGAAAGAGAACGCAAGGAATTATCAGGCATTAGAAAACTAGCGAAAGACCGGGCGAAAAAAGCAAGTTTACACAATAAAAAATTGCGTGATTGCCGTGTGCATTTGACCGATATCAAAAACCCGAAAAGTTTAGAAAGTACGCTTTTTATTACCGAGGGAGATTCGGCTTCAGGTTCGATCACCAAATCGCGTGATGTGAACACGCAAGCAGTTTTTAGTTTGCGTGGTAAGCCTTTGAATTCCTATGGCATGACGAAGAAAATTGTCTATGAAAACGAAGAATTTAACCTGTTGCAAGCGGCTTTGGATATCGAAGACGACATGGAAAATCTGCGTTACAACAACATCGTAATCGCTACCGATGCCGATGTCGATGGGATGCACATTCGGCTTTTGTTGATTACTTTTTTCCTGCAATTTTTTCCAGAACTAATTAAGGAAAACCACCTTTATATTTTGCAAACACCTTTATTTCGTGTCAGAAATAAAAAAGAAACAATTTACTGTTATTCCGAAGAAGAACGTCGCAACGCTATCGAAAAATTAAAACCAAAGCCTGAAATCACACGATTTAAAGGTTTAGGTGAAATTTCGCCTGATGAGTTCGTGCATTTTATTGGACAAGACATCAGGTTGGATCCAATTATGTTGGATAGCGCAACTTCTATAGAGACTTTATTGGAGTTTTATATGGGTAAAAATACACCAGACCGACAGGAGTTTATCATTAATAATTTGAAGGTGGAGATTGATGCGGTTGAAGGGTAATAACAAGAAATTTAAAATATACAGTGCAACCTCGCTGTTGCTGATTGTTACGATTTTTTATTTTGTTCGGATAACCAACGACCACAAAGAGTGCGGAACTGAAAAGTCATATGCGACCGATAAAGCCGGAAACCAGGTCATCACCGTAAAGCACATCTGTAAAGAAAAATACAATATTTAAAATAGATTCGTCAATATCAGGTCTTTCGACTTTTGACTTTTGACTTTTGACTCAAATAAATGGACGAAGAACAAAACATAAATCCAATCAACGAAAACGAAGGCACTATTAAGCCTCCGGGAAAAACGCATTTTTACGAAAATGACGAGGACAGTTCCGATACCATCACCAAAGTAACCGGAATGTACAAAGACTGGTTCCTGGATTACGCTTCGTATGTAATCTTAGAGCGTGCCGTTCCCGCAATTGAAGATGGCTTCAAACCCGTTCAGCGTCGGATCATGCACTCGCTCAAAGAACTCGACGACGGCCGTTACAACAAAGTCGCCAATGTGGTCGGGCACACCATGCAATACCACCCACACGGAGATGCGAGTATCGGAGATGCCATGGTGCAAATAGGGCAGAAGGAGTTATTGATTGATTGTCAAGGGAACTGGGGTAATATTCTCACTGGTGACGGTGCGGCAGCTTCACGTTATATCGAAGCACGACTGTCGAAATTTGCCCTCGAAGTGATCTACAGCCCGAAAATTACCGATTGGGGTGTTTCATATGACGGACGCCGTGCAGAGCCGAATAATCTTCCGGTAAAATTTCCATTATTATTAGCGCAAGGTGCAGAAGGAATCGCAGTTGGTCTTTCTACGAAAGTGCTGCCACACAACTTCAATGAACTCATCGATGCGTCGATTAAAATATTAAAAGGAAAACCATTCACGCTTTTTCCGGATTTTCAAACTGCCGGAATTGCCGATATTTCCAATTATAATGATGGTCTTCGTGGTGGCCGTGTACGCGTGCGAGCAAAAATTGCGCAACTTGATAAATCGACGCTTGTCATTACGCAGATTCCGTTTTCTACGAATACTACGACTTTAATCGACAGCATACTGAAAGCCAACGAAAAAGGCAAGATAAAAATCAAAAAGATTGAAGATAACACAGCTGCCGAAGTCGAGATTTTAATCCATCTTTATCCAGGTGTTTCGCCAGACAAAACCATCGATGCGCTGTTTGCTTTTACGGCTTGTGAAACTTCTGTCGCACCTTTGGGATGTGTCATTGAAGACAATAAGCCTTTGTTTATTGGCGTTTCTGCGATGCTTCGTATTTCTACGGAAAGGACCGTTCATTTGTTGAAAAGCGAGTTAGAAATCCAACTTTCTGAATTGGAAGAACAATGGCATTTTCTTTCGCTGGAGCGGATTTTCATCGAAAATAAAATTTACCGCTTAATTGAAGAGGAAACAACACGCGAAGGTGTAATCGACTCCGTTGCCGAAGGTTTGAAACCGCATACTCAACATTTGAAACGCGAAGTGACCGTTGACGATATTTTGCGATTGCTCGACATTCGGATCATGCGTATTTCTAAGTACGATAGCAACAAAGCACAAGATAAAATTGAGGCACTCGAAGGCGATATCGAACAAGTAAAACACGATTTAGAACATCTCACCGATTATGCTATTGCTTATTTTGCAAAATTAAAAGAGAAATACGGAAAAGGTCGCGAACGCCAAACGGAACTGCGCATTTTTGACGATATTGAAGCGACAAAAGTAGTCTTGCGCAACACAAAATTATATGTGAATCGCGAGGAAGGTTTCGTTGGTACAAACCTCAAAAAAGACGAGTATGTGACCGATTGTTCGGACATTGACGATGTGATTGTTTTTCTTCGCGATGGCAAGATGATGATTACTAAAGTCGATGCCAAGACTTTTGTAGGCAAAGACATTATCCACGTTGCCATTTTTGACCGAACCGACAAACGAACGATTTATAACATGATTTACCGCGATGGAAAATCAGGGCCTTCTTATATCAAAAGGTTCAATGTTTCCGGTGTTACACGTGACAAACCGTATGATTTGACGAATGAAAGCGCTGGCTCTCAAGTCTTATATTTTTCACACAATCCAAATGGAGAAGCCGAAGTCATTACGATTTTATTGCGTCAGGTTGGTACGATCAAAAAACTCAAATTCGACATCGATTTTGCATCATTGGCGATAAAAGGGCGGGCTTCCAAAGGCAATCTCGTGACCAAATATCCAATCAAAAAAATCGAATTGAAGGAAAAAGGCATTTCGACTTTACTACCAAGAAAAATCTGGTTTGACGACACCGTACAAAGGCTTAATGTTGATGCACGTGGTGAATTGTTAGGAGAATTTCGCCCAAGCGATAAGATTCTTGTTATTTCGCAATCCGGGAAAATAAAAGCAGTAACACCCGAATTAACGAGCCATTTTGACGAAGACATGATTATTCTCGAAAAATGGATTCCTAAGAAACCGATCTCCGCCATCTATTATGACGGCGAAAAAGAACGCTATTTTGTAAAGCGCTTTTTGGTTGAAACAGAAAACAAAGAAGATTTATTCATCACCGAGCATCCAAATTCGCAACTGGAAATTGTATCAACGGATTATCGTCCGGTAGCAGAACTCATTTTCACGAAAGTAAAAGGCGTGCAGAAAGAAAATCAAGTTGTCGATTTAGAAGCGTTTATTGCGGTTAAAGGATTTAAGGCGATAGGCAATCAACTGACAGCCGATAAATTAAAACAAGTCAATTTGTTAGACCCGTTGCCTTATGAAGTTCCGGAAGAAATCATTCCGGAAGAAATGGAAGTTTCCGGCGAAACCGATGGTGATGATGACAATATTAGCTTAAATGACGATGGACAGATAACATTGACATTAGAGTAAAATTATAAATTCCAAAATATAAATCCCAAATTCCAGTTTTACGCAATTGGAATTTGGGATTTGAATTTTAAATTTACCCTACCCGTGGTTTTTCTTCTTATTTTTTTTCGACACTTTCATGTTCAAAACTTCCACTAAAAGCGAGAATGCTATAGCGAAATACAAATAACCTTTCGGCACGGATTCTACGTGATTCCCAAAGAATGAAGCGCCCGCTAAATGAGCCGATTCTGTAATCAGCATAAAGCCAATTAAAACTAAAAACGAAAGTGCTAAAATTTGTATTGAAGGATGTTTATTAACGAATGTTCCAACCGGAACGGCGAATTGCATCATGATTAAAACCGAGATCACAACCGCTGTAATCATGATATAAAGCGCACCTTCAACGCCATTAGTCATTCCGACTGCAGTCAAAATACTGTCGAAAGAAAACACAATATCAATAAGGATAATTTGCACAATAACGCTTCCAAATGTTTGCGCCGCTTTTGTTTTGAGTTCCTTTTCCTCTTCGCCTTTTTCTTCTACTTTTTCGCGAATTTCATTGGTGCTTTTGTACAAAAGAAACAAACCGCCCAATAATAAAATGATGCTCTGCCCGCTGATTTTCATCGAAACCCAACTTTGATCAATGGTAATCCAAGGTTCTTTCATGGCAATAAGCCAACTGATACCAAAAAGTAAAGCGATACGCATGAACATCGCAAGGAACATTCCGAGTTTGGTGGCTTTTTTACGTTCTTCGGCACGGAGTTTTCCAGTGGCAATAGATATAAAAATAATATTGTCAATACCAAGAACAATTTCAAGAAAAGTCAGTGTTAATAAGGCTATCCATGCGTTTGGATTTAAAAAAACTTCCATTTATGTGTTTAAAGTTTAAGGTTTAAAGTTAATATCTTCCGATTTTTAACTGCAGACTATTCTATTTTGATTGCGGTGCCGATAGCAGTTTTTGAACTGCCTACAATTCCGTACTCAAAGGTATAGGAATTTTTCGAGGTGGTCAAGATTTTTATGTCAACCGCTTTATGTTCTTCCATATTTTTCGGGTGTAGGTTCTTCACGATATATTCGCAATCGTTCACCCAACGCACCGATGAAATTTCGGTTTTTCCATCATATGTAGCCGTTTCAAGACTGTCGTTGCGTTCAAAAATAGTCACTTTCTTGATACCTTTTACGGTAGTTTCAAAACTAAATTTCCCGGTTTTAAAATCTTTGCAATTGCGTTCAGCCTGAAAACAAGAGATTGTGGTGAATGCGAGTAATAGGATTATTTTTTTCATATGTTATTGTGAAGAAGCAATCTGTTCAGAGAACCTCTTTTTTTGTGTTTGAAGCATGATCCGGCTGTACACAGTATCTTTTTAGCAGAAACATCTCGGTAACCTGAAATTTTATGTCAGCTAAAAAGGATACTTGCTGCCATCCGGGCTAGGCAGTGTTTTTCAATTTACTTTAATTTTTCCAATTCATCATCCGTAAAATTCCGAATCGATTTTTCACGAGAGAACTTTCCGTCGTTATAATTCCCCGATTTATTTTTCGGAATCGACAAACTATCCCATTCGCCAGTATTCAGCAATTTCGCATAAAAAACAATTTGCCCAACATGGTACGGATAATGCGCCAATTGCCGGTTAATAGCTTCTAAAACAGTATGGCCTTCATTGCGAATATAAATAATGTCTGAAAGCTGTTCTGGTTGCAGGCTGTTAATCGCATCGAAAAAACATTGCCAACCTTGTTCCCAAGCAGCTATGAGTTCCTCTTTTGAAGTATAAGTACCTTCAAATTCTGTATCGCGATGCCGCCATTCTTTCTCACCATCAGTAGTCAAAAAATCCGTCCATCGTGATAGCATGTTGCCTGATAGGTGCTTTACGATTACGGCGATGCTGTTGGTGTTTTCATTTAAAGAAACAAAAAGTTGTTCGGGTTCCAGTTGCGCAAAAGATTTTTCGGCTAGCATTTTGTAATATAAAAACTGCTTTTTAGCGCTTTCGAGGTATTGTGCGTTGGTTTCCATTTGTTTTTTAGTTTAAAGGATTAAAGTCTAAAGTTTAAAGCTTCAACTGTTTTTTATTCAATTTTGATATCATATTTTTCTAAAAGTCCCGGAATGCCTTTCATGGCGAATTTTGCCTTCTTCATCGGATTGAATTCGGGATCTATTTTGTAGTTATAAGCCGTGGTAAAATCGGCTTCCTTTAACTGCGTATCGTTGAAAATCGCATTGTCAAGATTCACATTGTCAAAAACAGATTTGGTTAAATCGGCACCTGCAAAACTCACTTCCTTCATCGACGAATTGGTGAATTTTGTCTTTGGCATTTTTTTATTGGCAAACGATGAATAATCGATCATACAATCCTGAAAAGCTACGCTAAATAGGAAATCTTCACACAAATTAAATTCGATGCCAAGCATTTTACAGGTTTTAAAATGTACGCTTTTCAGGCTCGAACCTGCTAATTTAGTCATGCCCATATTGCAATCGATGAACTCGCAGTCGATAAAAGTATTGTACGAGAAATTGCTGTTGGAAAAATCACAGTTCTTAAAAATACAGCCGTCGAACTCCCGGTTATTCACTTTTTGATCAGCATAAAGGACTTTCTCGAAAGTTTTGTGTACGTGGATAAATTGTTCCATTATAAGATTTGTGGTTTTCTGGAAGTAGGTCTTACACGAAGGATCTGGATAAATTCATTAGTAATACGATAGGAAATTTTGTAGTCATAAATGAAATAGGCTCTAAAACTACCATCGTTATTAATCATTTGGCTATCATATTCGTAGATTTCGGGTGTTAATTTTAAGATTTCGGTGCTTTTAAAAATTGTATCTATAACTTTATCCGCAACACTAATTGATTTGCTTTCAAATAGCAAATAAAAATGAATATCTTCTAATTGTAATAAGGCGGAAGCTGTCCAAATTATTTTCTTCCCCATTTTTTTGCGCTGTTCTTTGCTTGTTCCTCCGTAAAATAATTTCTTTCTGCCATATTTCCAAGGGCGCGTTCAATGTCGGCATCATAGTCTGTCTGATTTTCAGTTTTATGAAATGATTCAAGCAATCGTCTGAGTTTGTCAATAAATGCAGCGTCGTTGACTTTATCAATCTCTGCATGAATCCACTTCAAATCGGTTTCTGTATTCATAACTATAAATTTGAGTAAATATACAAATTTCTATTAGGTCATACTATTTACAATCGTGATTATTCCTTTAAAAATAAGTAAAATTCCTGTAAAAGCAATCAAAATTCCAATACCTAAAATCACCGGATACAAAGGTTGTAGTTGATTGATAAACGCGAAATGTATTACCGTAGGGCCAATAAAAACGCAAGGCAAAGCCCATGATAGCGTCTTGAGGCCTTTGTTGAGTTTTTCTTTGTCTGTAGCCATTTTATTGGTTTTGTTGGTTATAAAAATCAACAGCTTTCCGAACGCTCCCGTGTGTAGTGAGCAAGTCCAAACCAGTTTCATAAGTAACCGGAATTTCGCCCATAATCATCTTCACACCACGATCCACAAGTTTGCTGTTGCTGAGTTGCATATCGACCATTTTATTGCCTTTTACTCTGCCAAGCTGGATCATTGTGGCTGTCGAAATCATGTTCAATACTAATTTTTGTGCGGTTCCGGCTTTCATTCGGGAACTTCCGGTGACGAATTCCGGCCCGACAACTACTTCAACTGGAAATTTCGCAGTCAAAGCCAACGGACTTCCGGCATTGCAAGTGATGCATCCTGTAATAATATTGTTGTTGTTGCATTTTTCCAATCCGCCGATGACGTAAGGTGTCGTTCCCGAAGCGGCAATTCCAATCACAACATCGTTTTTATTGATATTAAAAGCTGATAAATCCAGCCACGCTTGCACAGCATCGTCTTCGGCATTTTCAACGGCGCGGCGTATGGCTTTGTCGCCACCGGCAATGATTCCGTTGACCAAATCAAACGGAACACCGAAAGTTGGCGGGCATTCTGATGCATCAACAATGCCCAAACGACCTGAAGTTCCCGCACCGATGTAGAACAAACGTCCACCGTCTTTCATTTTAGAAACGGTTGCTGTAACCAATTTTTCAATTTGTGGCAAGGCTTTTTCTACCGCGAAAGGGACGGTTTTGTCTTCATTATTGATGTTAAAAAGCAGTTCGGCAACCGGCATTTTTTCGAGTTGCTCGTATTTGGAGGATTGTTCGGTGGTTTTTGTAAAAGTCATTAGTGTTCGGATAGCAAATTTTAAAGTCGGTGGTAAGTCAAATTCAAAGTTACAAAGTTTCTCGCGGATTGCGTTAGGGATGGCAGCAAGTATCCTTTTTTAATTGCAGATTTTTTCCCGCGAATCAGATATTTCCATTAAAAAAGATAATGCGGACAGCCCGACCGAAGGGAACGCCCTAAAAATTAGATGAAGCACGCCAGTATAATTCCGAGAATAATCATCGAAACTTTGGCGACGTTAAATTTATGTCCTTCGCTGCTTTCGAAAATTATCGTCGATGAAATGTGGAATAGTATTCCGATGACGACTGCGGTTATTGGTGCATAATAATTGTTTAAAGAAGGTAAATATTCTGAAACGGCTGTGCCAAGCGGCGTCATGAGTGCAAAAGTCACCATGAAAATAAAAATAGCAGTCTTGTTGAGTTTGGCGTTGACGAAAAAACTCGTCAGAATAATGGCGATCGGCAAATGATGAATAGCAATTCCTACAGCAAGATCTTGGTGGCGGTTGACGGGAAATCCTTCAAGAAATGCGTGGATGCAAAGGCTGATGAACAGTAACCACGGAATCGTATGCATTTCGTCATGTCCGTGAACATGTCCGTGTTCGGCACCTTTGGAGAAAAATTCGAGGATGATTTGGAATAGAATTCCAACCATAATGAAAATACCGATATTGTTGCCGATTCCGGTTTCGTTGTGCTGATTTGCTTCATAAACTTCGGGCAATAAGTGCATCACCGTTACCGAAAGCAAGAATGAACCGCTGAACGCCAGCAATAATTTTAAGTTTTTTTTGTTGTTTGGTTTGAGGAATAATGCAATTGCATAGCCCGCCAAAACTGCCAATAACGGTAAAATGTAATTCATTATTTAAAAATCATGATTAAGCGTTCGCTTTCTTTTTTATGGAATTTTCGCAATTTATAATCGCCAAAAACGTCGAGCAGATAAATGCCGGCTTCTTCCATCAGTTTTTCAAAATCTTCTAGTCTCAAAGCCCGTACTTTTTCGGTGAAATGGTGTTTTTTACCATCATCTTCAAAATCAATTTCCTTGTAGACATGACCGTCGATAAAAAAGCGCTTGATGTTAAAGTCAATACCATCGACCGTTTTAGTTTCTTCAGGAACAAGATTCGGTACAACGTGATCTACATTCATAAAATCGATTACCCCGAAACCGTATTCTGTAAGACTTTGAGCGATTGCTTTCAGGGTTTTGAGGTTGTCCGAATCATTTTCAAAATAGCCAAAACTCGTGAATAAATTTAGGATGGCATCGTATTTTTCTTCAAACGGTTCGCGCATATCATGCACTTGAAAATGTAGTTTTTCATTGGCTGATTTTGAAGCTTCGGCGATGCTATTTTCTGATAAATCGGCACCAGTAACATCGTAACCCAACTCGTTTAAATAAACCGAATGACGGCCTTTTCCACACGCCAAATCCAATATTTTTGCTTCTTCAGGCAGGTTCAAGTAATTGGTGATATTGTCCATAAACAATTGCGCTTCGTGATAATTACGATCCTTATAAAGGATATGATAATAGGGCGTGTCGAACCAGGAGGCAAACCAATTGGAGGATGTGGGATTTGGTCCCGAAGTGTCGGGATTATATTTGGGATTTTTATCTCCGGACATTTATTAAGTCGATTAATTCAAGTGCTGCAAATTTAGTGTATTTTTGCCAAATAATTCTAAAAACATTCCCTTTGGGGGATTAGTGGGCATATGGAAAATAATTTTAAAATGATTGCCAAGACCTTTTTCGGTTTTGAAGAAATACTGGCAAAAGAGCTGCAAATGCTAGGCGCACAAAATGTAGAGCAGGGGATAAGGATGGTGAGTTTTGTGGGTGATAAGGGATTTATGTACAAAGCGAATTTGGCACTCAGAACGGCTTTGAAAATTTTAAAACCAATTTATTATTTCCGTGCGTTTAACGAGGAGAGTTTATACAAAGGCATTTCCGGCATCAACTGGTCCAATTATATCAATTCGAATATGACTTTTGTGATTGACACGACGGTGCATTCGGATCATTTTAACCATTCTGAATTCGTTTCTCAGAAATGCAAGGATGCAATTGTGGACCAATTTCGGAATAAAACCGGACAACGACCAAGTGTTGACAAAGCACATCCAGATTTGCGCATCAATATTCATATTGACAAAGACCAATGTTCGGTAGCTTTGGATACTTCCGGAAATTCGTTGCACCAAAGAGGTTACAGAACGGCAACGAACATCGCACCAATTAACGAAGTTTTGGGCGCAGGCATGTTATTGCTTTCTGGTTGGGACGGGCAAGGCGACTTTCTGGATCCTATGTGTGGTAGCGGAACGCTTTTGGCAGAAGCCGCTATGATCGCTTGTAATATTCCGGCAAATATCAACCGTAAGGAATTTGCCTTTGAAAAATGGAACGATTGGGACAATGACTTATTTGATATGATTGTGGATTCGCTATTGAAGAAAGTACGCGAATTTCATTACACCATAAAAGGCTACGACAAAGCGCCATCGGCTGTGATGAAGGCGAAAGACAATATAAAAAACGCCAATCTCGACGAGTACATCACCATTTCTGAGAAGAATTTCTTCGATACAGAAAAAGAGTCGAAAGGTCCGTTGCACATGGTTTTTAATCCGCCTTATGGTGAACGCCTTGATATTGAAATGGAGCGTTTCTATAAAAGCATCGGGGATACTTTGAAGCAAAATTATCCGGGAACGAACGCTTGGTTTATCACAGCCAATCTCGAAGCTTTGAAATTTGTGGGACTAAAACCATCACGAAAAATCAAATTGTTTAACGGAAGTTTAGA
Source organism: Flavobacterium sp. (assembly GCA_029946065.1). Taxonomy (GTDB): domain Bacteria; phylum Bacteroidota; class Bacteroidia; order Flavobacteriales; family Flavobacteriaceae; genus Flavobacterium. The sequence continues at coordinate 256,250 of JAQSDU010000014.1, read as the reverse complement.
GGCGAGATTAGTAAAATATGAAATGTATGAAGGTAGTAAGCGCACTAAATTTCAAATCAAATTAGAAGAATAAACAGTTTTAAGTATGGCAATGACAAAAAAAAACAAAGCACTTTTATATAATTTCCTGGGTTTCGCCTTACTATATGTAATTGTCTATTTCCTGATTGCAACTTTTACTTATGCAGGTGGAATTTTGAAACCAGTAATTGCAGCGGTTGTAGCAAGTTTGCTTGCGCCGAAATTCCAATCGGTGAAAACTGCCAATGGAGAAAAGATATTTATGCAGTGGCTTTTTGTAAAAGGTGTGAAGGAAGTAAAATGATGGAATTGGGGAATTAGAAAATTAGGAAATGTGATAATTAGTGACAATACAGATGAATTTGTTCATTATCTAATTTTCACATTATCTAATTATTTTTTCTTAGTTTTTTTACCAACTTCTTTTTCCGCAATTTTTACTTTTTTCTTGTAAAGTGGAAGAAAATACGAAACCGTATAATTAAATCCAACACCAAAATCTCCATTGTAAGTGCGGTTAAATCCCGGAATATAAAGATTGTCAAAACCTGACGGCTTTTGGTTCGAGAACAATTTGTTCATCCTGAAACTAAATCCGACAAAGGTATTCTTGAAAACCTGCGTTTTTAATCCAACTACAACTTCCATCCATTGTGCCGAAAGACCATTGAATTTTTCGCCCGACTGGATTACGGAAGGTTCTGCGAAATACGGATTCGGATTGTAAATATTATAACTGTTAAGTTCCTGACTGAACGAACTGATACCATAACGCAATCCGATATAAATCATGTTCTCTAGATCGAGCCAGTTTTCGTGTGCGTTGTAGTCAAATCCGGCTTTCAGGTACGTGCCTTTTGTTGTAAAATTCAATTGGTCATCGTCGGTAGTCTTATTCTCATTACCAATTTCGGCCGCAATATAATATTTCCTAGTCAGCCTGTAATCACCAGTAAGTTCTAGTCCTTTGTAATCCTTATCGTAAACAGAACGCGCCAATTTAAACAAATCAACACCTACACGAAGACCATAACGCTCTTTTTTTTGCGGTACTGAATCTTTTTTTGTTTCCTGCGCATGTCCAAAAAACATACATAGCAAAAGACCGATACTAAAACAATATTTTGACATGTACTTCATTTTCTGATTCGATAGTTGATTCGTTGATTTCTATACCCTTAATCCAGTTGCCTGGAATAAATTGGCCAGAATTATTATTGTTAAGCGCAATAGGTGCAAGTGGATCGGAAGGCAGATTGAGTTTAAACATTGTCTTAAAACCACAAGCTCTGGAAACATATTCTTGCGTACGCTGATAATTAAAATCGATTACATCTGTGAATATTAAAGCTTCATTTGTATTTCCGAAATTCAAGATAAACTGGTATTGGGTATTGTCTTCACTAGTTTTTAGCGGAAGCGCAATTTTACTGGCATTACTAAGATATGGCGTCAGGCTGTTTGCAGTTTCGTCAAGCACAACGCCTTCTTCCATTCCGGTAGCAATGACTTTCAGATTTCTTACGTTTTTCAAAACAGCCGGATTACTGATGTCATAAAACTCTATGATAATGCGTGGCGTTGTTGGCGTGCTGCCGTCGCAGATATCGTCTTTTTCACATCCGGAAAATACGAAAACGACTGCCAGTAGTAGGAAATATATTTTTTTCATAGTTAATTTCAAGTTCAATGGCAATTTCAATTAATTTCAATCTAAAATCCGCAAACTACCTTATCTTCTCTCCAAAAGTACAACATTTTCCACATGATGCGTCTGCGGAAACATATCTACCGGGCGTACGCGTGTGACTTTGTATTTTTCGTCCATTAGTGCTAAATCGCGCGCTTGCGTTGCAGAATTACAGCTTACATAAACCACTTTCTCCGGGCTGATTTTTAAAATCTGCTCGATAACATCCTTGTGCATGCCGTCGCGCGGTGGATCGGTAATGATGACATCCGGCTTTCCGTGTTGTGCGATAAAACTTTCGTTGAAAACCACTTTCATATCGCCTACAAAAAACTCACAGTTTGTAATATTATTGCGTTTGGCATTTTCTTTAGCGTCTGCAATTGCTTCCGGAACGGCTTCAACACCGATAACTTTTGCTGCTTGTTTTGAAACGAATTGTGCAATGGTTCCTGTTCCTGTATATAGATCATAAACGATTTCATTGCCCGTTAATCCGGCAAACTCACGTGTGATTTTATATAATTCATACGCTTGGTCAGAATTGGTTTGATAAAAAGATTTCGCATTAATGCTAAAATGCAAACCTTCCATTTCCTCTAAAATATAATCACGGCCTTTGTATAATTTTACATTTTGGTCATAAATCGTATCGTTTGGTTTACCATTGATAACATATTGTAAAGACGTGATTTCCGGAAAACGTTGCGCAATAAAATCAAGTAATAATTCGCGGTTTTCCTTTTCTTCTTTGAAAAACTGAATCAAAACCATGATTTCACCTGTTGATGCAGTTCTAATCATTAAAGTACGCAAAAGGCCTTCGTGGTTCCTTGGATCGAAAAAATCGAGATTATTGTCTTTGGCAAATTGTCTGATTTCATTGCGAATGGCATTTGATGGATCTTCTTGAAGCCAGCATTTTTCGATGTCAAGGATTTTGTCCCACATTTTCGGGATATGGAAACCGAGCGCATTTCGGCTGTCAATTGGTGTTTCGCTTTGCACTTCGTTTTCGGTCAGCCAACGCGAATTGGAGAAACCGAATTCCATTTTATTACGGTAGAAAAATTGCTTTTCAGAACCTAAAATTGGATCAAATTCAGGAAGTTCGATCTTGCCGATGCGCTGCAAGTGATTTTTGACTTCATTTTGCTTATAGAACAGCTGCTGTGCATAATTCATATTCTGCCATTTACAGCCACCGCAAACACCAAAATGCTGACAAACGGGTTCAATTCGATGCTCTGAAAACTCATGAAAATGGATGGCTTTTCCTTCGTAATAGGCTTTTCTTTTTTTAAAAGTCTGTACGTCAACTACATCACCCGGAACCACATTCGGGATGAAAATTACCTTGCCGTCAGGGGCTTTTGCAACTGAAACGCCTTTCGCTCCGGCATCGAGGACTTTTATATGACTGAAAATAATCTTGTCTGTATTTTTTCTTCCCATGGCGCAAAAATAAGCCTTTGATTAGATTTATAAATTGAATTGCGTAAATATTTTTCTGTTCATCGGGATTAATTGCAATTTAGCAGTAAGAGTTCGTGTTTTAAAAACTATTGCCTTTAATTTAACGTAAATATAAATGCCAATAAATCAATTGAACTGATGAAACTCTACACGCAGCTATCCAAAGTGCCATTTCTTAACAAAAGTTATGCTTATAAATTTTTATTTATTGCTTTTCTTGGGATACATATTCCGCTCATAGCGATTATTTTTTTTCTGGTTTTTTATGAAAGATCAATATCACCGCAAAATATTTTTTATTTTACTTTAATAATTACGCTAGTTGCGACTGCAATCACTTTATTCATACTTAAAAAACTGATTAAACCTGTGGAAATGGCTTCAAAGGCACTCGATCTTTATAAAAATAAGAGGTTGCTACCTGTATTGCCGACTGATTTTGACGATGAGGCTGGATTGTTGATGGCCAATATTGTTTCGTCTATAAAAAATTCTGAAAATTTGCTTAAGCAGAAGCAGGATTTGGTTTATCTCTTATCACATGATCTTAGGAATTTTGCCGCCACTCCGGCATCTTTGGCACAAGTAATCCTTGATGAAAATCCTGTCGATGCAATTAAAAAATCTGCAGAACTAATTTTGTTGTCCACCAGTCGTCAAACAGAGTTTATTGAAAGCATCATTAACCTGATGCAAGAAGAGGAGAAGATTTTATCACAACATCTTCGTGTTAAAAGCATCAGTTTTACAGATATTATTGCTGCTGTTAATCAAGATCTTGGTCAGAAGCTACAAAGCAAGAATTTACAACTTATTGTAGCTACTGATTTAAAAGAAGCACACTTAAAGATAACTCAGGAAATGTTAACACAAGTGGTAATAAACCTTATTGATAATGCCATCAAATTTTCGCATCCTGGTAAAGAAATCTGCATTACAATCCAAAAAACACATGCACATATCGAAATTGAAGTAAAAGATAGTGGGATAGGTTTTGATAATGGCGAAAGGAACGAGCTTTTTCAGAAATTCACAAAAATGCGAAGAGTAGGTACTCAAAATGAATCTACAATTGGCATCGGACTGTATCTTTGCAACCAGATCATCAAGAAATCTGACGGTACCATAAAGGCAGAAAGTAGGGGCGAGAATAAAGGCGCCACATTTAGCGTACGCCTTAAAATTTACCGCAGGTCCAATTCTTGATGTTTTGTTTTTGTTAATTTTTTCGGACAATGTTTCATTTACCAAATTTATCGAGTAAATTTATAGTTGTTATATATTACTACCATTAACAAATAATTTTTACTACATGAAAAGAAATGCAACAGCAGTTTGGCAAGGTTCCGTTAAAGAAGGTTCCGGAAAATTAACCACGCAAAGCAAGGTTTTAGACAACGCACAATATTCTTTCAAAACACGTTTTGAAGACGGAATCGGTACCAACCCGGAAGAATTAGTAGCGGCAGCACATGCTGGTTGTTTTACGATGCAACTCTCGGCGTTCATTACCGAAGAAGGCTTTACAATTGATCAGATTGAAACCAATTGCGTGATTACAATGGAAAATTTTGTCATTACAAATTCCCATCTTACCGTCAGTGCAAAAGTAGCCGAAATCACAAATGATGCTTTTCAGGCGTTAGTAAAAAAAGCGGAAGCGAATTGCCCGATTTCAAAACTATTCAATACCGAAATTACTTCTACAGCAACATTGGCATAAAATAATCTAAGCCACCAAAACCTCATTCGACCATAACGGATGAGGTTTTTTTGGTTTTATAACTTCGTATATTTACTAAAAATACTACTGATGAAAAGCAAACAATTATTTACAAGCACCATATCGGGCAAAGAATATCCAGAATCACAAAGGGTTCCCGGAAGTGCGATCAGTTGTCCAGTATTGGATTTGATACAAAAAGATTTTCCCGATTTCACAACGGATTCCAATATCGCTGTTGCGGAAATGAATATTTACAGGGAGAAATATATCGTCGATTATCTTTCAAAAGAAGTTGGTGCACTTTCAGATTTAGAATCTACCGTTCTAGAGGCATTGAAATCGGAAACACTTTTATCAACAGACTTAGAAGAAGATCATGGTGATTTTACACTAGGACAAAAAGTCGCAGATAAAGTTGCATCTTTCGGCGGAAGCTGGACATTTATTATCACATTTGGGGTTTTTATTTTGCTTTGGATTGCTGCCAATATTTACTTGCTTTCCAACAAAGGATTTGACCCTTATCCGTTTATTTTATTGAATTTAATCTTATCCTGTCTCGCCGCGTTACAAGCACCGGTCATCATGATGAGCCAGAACCGTCAGGAGGAAAAAGACCGCGAACGTTCTAAAAAAGATTATATGATCAACCTGAAATCGGAAATGGAAATCAGGATTTTGCATGAAAAACTCGATCATTTGATCATGCACCAGCAAAAAGAACTCATTGAAATCCAAAAAGTGCAGATTGAAATGATGAATGATATTTTGACGAAAATCAAAAACTGAGATATTATGCCACAAAAGGCACAAAAGAATTGCAAAGGCACATAAACGGTATAATTGATGTGTCCATTGCTATATTTTTTTCTTGCATAAAATTATTAAATCCGCAATTAAATCGTTATTTTTGCTTCAAATTTGGATGATTTCTCTCCGTAAAGAAGGAATTGTAAAAAAAACATACTTCAAAAAAATTTACAATGTCAGTTTTAGAAAAAATCAGTTCAGAAGCCATAATCGCTGCTGAAAACAAATACGGAGCACATAATTACCATCCGCTTCCGGTAGTTTTGAGTAGGGGCGAAGGCGTTTATGTATGGGATGTCGAAGGGAAAAAATATTACGATTTTCTTTCTGCATATTCTGCCGTAAACCAAGGCCATTGTCATCCAAAAATCATCAACGCACTTATAGAGCAGGCGCAAATGTTGACGCTTACTTCCCGTGCATTTTACAACGACCAGTTAGGTCCTTATGAAAAATTTCTGACCGAATATTTTGGTTTTGATAAGGTTTTGCCAATGAATACTGGTGCCGAAGCAGTTGAAACTGCCTTAAAACTTTGTCGAAAATGGGCTTATGAAGTTAAAGGTATCGAAGAACAACAAGCACAAATCATCGTTTGTGAAGGCAATTTTCATGGAAGAACGACCACAATTATTTCGTTTTCCAATGACGAAAATGCACGCAAAAACTTCGGACCATATACCGCAGGATTTATAAAAATCGCTTATGACGACATTGACGCTTTAGAAAAAGCGTTAGCATCAACAAAAAATATTGCCGGTTTTCTGGTAGAACCAATTCAGGGTGAAGCAGGTGTTTACGTACCTTCAGAAGGATATCTAGCGAAGGCAAAAGCGTTGTGCGAACAGCATAATGTATTATTCATTGCCGACGAAGTGCAAACCGGAATCGCAAGAACCGGAAAATTACTCGCCGTGGACCACGAAAATGTAAAACCAGACATTCTAATTTTAGGAAAAGCGATTTCAGGAGGCGTTTATCCCGTTTCCGCCGTTTTGGCGAATGATCCGATTATGAATGTTATCAAACCCGGACAGCACGGTTCTACTTTTGGAGGCAATCCATTAGCGGCGGTTGTAGCGGTTGCAGCGCTTGAAGTCGTAAGAGAAGAAGCGCTTGCCGAAAATGCTGAATATCTTGGCCGTATTTTTAGGAGTAAGATTGGCGAATTCGTGCATACATCCAGCATTGCCACTTTGGTAAGAGGAAAAGGTTTGCTGAATGCCATTGTAATCAATGATACGGAAGACAGTTCAACAGCTTGGGATATTTGTATGAAGCTTGCCGAAAATGGCTTGCTGGCAAAACCAACCCACGGCAATATCATTCGTTTTGCGCCGCCTTTGGTTATGAATGAAGCACAATTGCTGGATTGTGTTGGAATTATTATAGAAACATTACGAACATTTGAGCAATAAAAAAATCCGCTGTAAAGCGGATTTTCTGTTTTAATAGCAATCTATTATTTGTTTTGCAATTGGCGAATCCATTCTTGTTGCATTTCTGTTATGCCTTCTTGACCAACAACCGCTAATAAATAAACGTTGACCAGTAAATATACTGCACTAAGGCAAATTCCGATAATTGCAAGAATTCTACCAGTATTTAGGTTAGAATAATTAGAATACAATTCAGGATTTTCCATGTATAGGGCTTTGTCTTTTTTAGCAAGTACAATTGCTATAATCCCGAAAATCAAACCTAAAACGCCATAACAGCAGCAGGTTAAAATAGATAAAATTCCGAGTACAAGGACTGCGGTGGCATTAGGTAATTTTTGTTTTTCCATAATTGTAAATTAAAATAGTTATTGGTTAAAGGTTGAAAATTTTTACAATATAAGCAATAATCATTATCGACGCATTGACTACAGCACCATAAACAATCAGTTTGTGGTAATTTCTTTTTCGGTCAATAAAGTTAAGCGCTAATGAAGCAAATAAGAAAATAGTGGTATATATTGCCGGAAACATATAAAAAGCATCAATAAAATCGCCTTTCAATATTAATGCAAAAGCGCGTTGCGTACCACAACCCGGACAATCAAGACCGAATAGCCATTTGTTCATACAAGGCAACATATATTTTTCTAAAGCCACTATTGTTTAATTTCGATTTACAATTTTACAAAAAAAATAGAATCTGTGCTAAAGTTTACTACTATTCTTTGAAAGTTCTTTACTTTTGAAATCCAATGTTATTTTTATGAAAAAACTCTTGATTCCTATATTGCTCATTTCCGGTATTTTTGGCGTTTATGAACAAAGCAAAGACCGTCCAAATATTTATATTACTTGTGCCAGTATTGTCATTTTTATGATTTGTATGATGCTGTTAAGTTCAAAACTACCAAGTAAACACGAAGAAAACAACGACAACGATGTTTAATAAAGGCGACAAAGTAACAGTGCTCGATGAAGCAATGGACGGTATTGTAGTCTCTGTGCTCAATAATCGCGTGATGGTTTTGACGACTGATGGCTTTGAATTGGCATTCGATCCAAAAGAACTATTGAAAATTGGGGAAAGCAAGCTCAACTACAATATCGGTGCAAATCTAAACCAAATCATCAAGGAAAAAGAGATTCCAAAACCGCGAAGCTTCGTCAAAGAAAAGAAAACCAAAGAAATTCCTGCGCCCGAATTCGACTTACATATTGAAAAGTTGGTCAAGAATTTCCGTTCGATGAACAATTATGAAATATTGACTTTACAAACAGAAACTGCCAAGAGACACATAGAATTTGCCATAAAAAACCGAATTCCGAAAATCGTTTTTATCCATGGTGTAGGTGAGGGCGTACTCAAATCGGAACTTGATTTTTTGTTAGGACGCTATGACAATATCGATTTTCATGATGCCAACTACCAAAAATACGGATTGGGGGCCACGGAGATTTTTATTAGGCAGCAGAAGAATTAATTAATTTTTTGGATTTTTTACTTATCCCGGAGTTACAAATTCTCCAAATAAATAATTGGTTCCTAACGAAAACTCCAATGGCGTTGTAGCATTATTTTTGTACGTCACGTTTTTAAACCTGATCGTATGCACAAAGTTGGGGCCATTTGTTGTGGTTTCCACCTCGATGATGCCGCTCACACCATCCACTCCGGTTTCTCCTTCCCATATTTCTTTTAAAACAGGCGTAGTTGGCGTCGTGGTAGCGCAAAAATAATCGAGCGTAAGTCCCGTTTCAAAAACACGGTAGTTCAATTTATTGGTTGCTGAAATTAATGCCGTTCTCGGTGCATCAGTTGTTGTTACTTCATTGGCAAATAAATCGGCATAAGTAGCAGCATCTAAATTAAGCGTCAGCGCTTGTAAACCGGAGTATTTGAAAAGCAAGTTGTTGCTCGCACAATCGTTGATATCAATATTATCAAAGGCTACGGGTTGTAAAGCAGGTGTTTCGTATGTACCAAATGTAATCGAATCATTATTTTGTTCAGTACCATTACCACGGTCAAAAACGATGTTTTTAAAAGTGATTGTATGGCTGTATTTGGTAATTACCGTTGCGCCAGTGGTTTCATTTATTGGATTTACGGCACTGGTAGTAACTTCAATAGTGCCCCCGATGGCATTCCATTCTGAAACTACATTGGGCGTTGAAGATGGTATCGCTGAACAAATCGTTTCTGTATTGATATCGGCGTCATATAACCTGTAAATTACTTTAATGCTACCTGCGATATCATAACTTCTTGGCGCGCCTTCAGGCGTTACGATGTTAGGAAAGTCAGCTTCAGGAATCTGTATGATAAGGGCTTCTTTGCCATTTACTTTAAAGAGGTAAAATTGCGTAGGATCAGTACTTCCTAAATTACACTTTTGTGTATTTACAGTACTAAAATCAAACGATTCAACTTCTAAATCACCGTCATTACAGCCATTAAGTGCAAAAACGACGAGAAAAAGGAATAGGAATTTTTTCATAGCAGAATAATATTTACGCAAAAATAATCAAAAAAATGACAATTAAGAATTGCCCTATCACAATGAAATCACAAAGTGAAAATTACTAACTTTGCACCAATGAAAAAAGTTTACCTCGATAACGCCGCTACGACACAGATGCGCCCTGAAGTCATTCAAGAAATGGTCAAAATAATGACTGAAGATTATGGAAATCCGTCGTCAACACACAGTTTTGGGCGCACTGCCAAGAACAATCTCGAACTTTCCCGCAAAGCCATCGCCAAGCATCTCAACTGCACCGCACAAGAAATCATCTTTACTTCAGGAGCCACAGAAGCCAATAATTGGATCTTGCGCACCGCCGTGAAAGATTTGAAAGTACAACGCATCATTACAACAAAAATTGAGCATCATGCGGTATTGCATGCGATAGAGAAAATTCAGAAAGAATATGGATTTTCAGTCGAATATCTTCGCATAAAACCAAATGGCACCATCGATTTGAGCGATTTAACAGCCTTACTTTCAGATGGAATTCCGACGCTTGTTTCGCTGATGCATGTCAATAATGAAACCGGTGTTGTAATCGATTTGCAAGCTACAGCCAAAATTTGCAAGCAATATCATGCCTATTTTCATTCGGATACTGTACAATCTGTTGGCAAAACGACATTCGATTTACAACAACTTCCAATTGATTTTTTAACCGCAAGTGCCCATAAATTCCATGGACCTAAAGGTATCGGATTTGCATTCATCCGAAAAGGACTTTTAATAAATCCTTTATTTTACGGAGGCGAACAGGAAAAAGGTTTGCGTCCGGGAACGGAATCTGTGCACAATATCGTTGGTATGGCGAAAGCTTTAGAATTGTCTTATGGGCATCTTACAACAGAAAAAAACTATATTTTTGAATTAAAAGAATATGCTTTTTCGCAATTACAAACCCATTTTCCGGGAACGACAGCCAATGGTAATTTTGAAGCTACTTTTTATAATATACTGAATGTTTTGCTGCCTTTTTCGGAAGAAAAAACCATTATGATACTTTTTCACTTGGATATGAAGGGTATCGCCGTTTCACGCGGAAGTGCCTGTCAGTCCGGAAGTATAAAACCATCGCATGTTTTGGCAGAGATGCTTTCTGAGGAAGCGATCAAGCAGCCGAGTTTGCGTATTTCCTTTAGTCATTTTAATACGAAAGAGGATATTGATGATTTGGTCACAGCATTGCAATCGTTGTAAAGTTTACTTTAGTTAAAATCTGATTTGTGTCAAAATCGATTTATTAATTTATTATGTTTGCTAAAACTAAAAAAAAACAAAAATGAAAAAGTTATTTATTGCTGTAGGCGTCTTTTTTGGATTAACGACGGTTAATGCACAATCAAAGGGAGCAGTCGAGTTTGGCGTAAATGTTGGTTACAATTTTTCGACTATTGGAACTGATGATGGCGATTTTGACACTGGAGAAGGTTTTAATGTTGGGTTTGCTGCCGATTATTTTTTTAACAGTAGTTGGAGTCTTAAAGGGAAGCTCATTTATGACCAAAAAGGCTATGATAATGATTACATTACCGATGGCACCAATGACTATCCTACAGATATCAATATCAATTATCTGACCGTTCCGGTAATGGCAAACTGGCATTTTGGTAAAAAGAAAAACTGGTACCTTAATTTTGGTCCTTATGTTGGATTTTTATTAAGCGCAAAAGATACCGCACTTGATACAGATTTGAAATACGCTTTTAAAAGTACAGATTTTGGTATTTCTTATGGTGTTGGCGTAAAAATTCCAGTTTCAAATCAAGCAAAAATCTCTATCGAACTTGAAGAAGCCGATGGTTTGTCGAATGTACTCAAAGGCACTAGTTATGATACTCGAAACAAAAGAGGAAGTATTAATGTAGGCGTTAATTTTTTGCTTAAATAATAGATGTAACAAAATAATAGGTAAAATTAAATCCGCTTTATGGCGGATTTTTTTATAATAAAGAACCTCAGTTCATACACAAAGCTGCACAAATAATTTCGAAGCCGAGTACTTTCGGTGACCGCAAACGAAGTTATGAAAAAAACTGGTTCAATTTCTACAAGTGTGCCGCAATTTCGTCAATGTTGGCTGCTGTTATGTCTTATTTATAAGATTTTCGACTTCTACTTTTAGCTTTGGAAGATGATTTGTCAAAATTGACCAAATGCTTTCATCAGAAATATTATCATACGAATGAATTACATGATTGCGTAATCCAATTATTGATTTTGCTTCTGAAATATTATTTAGAAATTCCGAATCACGTAATTTAATTCTGTTTATTGCTTCACCAATAATTTCCAAATTTCTTTCAACAGCGCGTTTCAGGATTAAACTGTTTTTATATTTGTAAAGATTTTTTTCTTGACCTTCGAAAAAACTATCAATTTCTTCTATTGATAATTTTACGTCATAAAGCCATTTTTAAAATTCGTTCATCCATATACGAGTTCCTTTGATTTGTTTATGGAGTTTATTAAAATAGGATTTCGCAAAGATTGCTCTTCAAGTAAATCAACTTCTCTATCGAACAGCGCAATTAAGCTTTCTTTAAAATCAAGATAATTATCAAAATAATCACCAATTTCCGAAATCTTAAATTGAACTAAGAAATCAATATCACTAGTTTCTTTAAAATCAGGACTTAAAGCCGAACCAAAAAGATATATCTTCTCTACTTTATATATATTACAAAGGGAGGTAAATTCTAGAATATGTTTTTCTACTACATTCATATTCCAAATTTATGAAAAAATACCGTTCAATGGAAACGTTACGGAATAATTGCAGCCATCTGTATAAACCGCCGCGCAAAGTCTCCCGACTTTGAGCAACAATATAATTGCAAGTTTTTTAAACACTCCGTAAATTAAGAAGATTATTTTACAGACTTTTGATGATAAAAGTAGCTCAAAGTTGGGAGACTTTGGGCAGCCTAGTGGTCATCAGCGTAAATCTGCGTTATCCGCGTTCCAATATTACCCAAAACTGGATGTAGCGGTGCCTGAATTTAGAAATTGGAACGCGGATGATGCGGATCATCGCAGATTTACGCGGATTTTGAAAAGAAAAAAACAATACAGGTAGCTGAAAACAATTCAAATTGAATTACACCGCTGTTGACTTACTTCAGGAAACATTTAATGGCACACAGATGAAACGGATTTAACAAATTTACACGGTTAATTTATTCTAAAATAGTATTATTAACCCGTTGGGCGCATTAATATTAACCATACCAATCTGCGGTCATGAGCGTAAATCTGCGTTATCCGCGTTCCAATATTACCCAAAACTGGATGTAGCGGT